>CAVRHL010000010.1:0-153208 GCA_963720985.1 uncultured Alphaproteobacteria bacterium | reverse complement strand
CGCGGAAGATTTGGACCGGACTGCCTACCGGCAGAACAGTGAGTTCGTCTCGCCGTGGATCTAGCGCCAACTGTTCGAGGGCAAGGATCGTTGATATCCACAATCCGGCCCCAATCACGCGCGCTCCCCAAGCGCTTGCCTCGCAAATCTTTCGGAGTGTTGATGCCGGGCCGCGCAACGAGATGGCCCGAAAGCTTGATGTCACTGAAAGAAGCGACAAGGCGCAAATCCGCTCCTTCCGCCAACTGCAACAAAGCGGCTGGCTCGCCAATCATCCCTAACGGCATGTCAGCCGTCAGCCGGGGGACCGTGGCGCCCTTGATGGCCACAGATCGAACGTCGACGCCGTACTTTCCGAAAACCCTTTGCTGCTCGGCCATTGCAGACAGGACAAGCAAGGATCCAGTCCCGCCCGCATAAGCAAGGCTAACGTCCATCCCGGCCATGGCGGTCTCCTCGCTCTCTGGCGCAATACTGCGGGGCAGCCGTTGTCAACATCAGCAAATCACAAGCGGTAGTTCTCAGCCAGCGCGATCACGCGCGCGTCGGGGCCGCCTCGATGTCCGTGATGGGTCAGAAGCGGACATTGTGCTCAACTCTAGACGCGTTGTGGACGCTTCTTATTGTTTCTTGCCCGCCGAACGGAATGCTATGTTCGACCGGATGCCTAGTCATCTGGGGATGTTGACACAAACGGGGAGGTGCCGGTGGTCGAACATCAAATCCGCTATGACGACGGGACCGGATACGAAAGGTACATGGGAAGATGGAGCCGGCTCGCGGGAGAGGTGTTTCTCGATTGGCTTGCGCCACGCCCGGGCTTGCGATGGATCGATATCGGTTGCGGCAACGGTGCCTTCACGGAGCTGCTCGTCCAGCGATGCGCGCCGGCTGAAGTTCAGGGAATTGATCCGTCCGAGGCGCAACTCGCCTTCGCGCGCGCCCGGCCCGCGGCGGGTGGCGCAGCGTTTCACCAGGGCGACGCCATGGCGCTTCCATTTCCCCAGGACAGGTTCGATACCGCTGTCATGGCGCTGGTGATTTTCTTCGTTCCCGACCCGGCCAAGGCGTTGCGGAGATGGTCCGCGTGGTTTGCCCCGGCGGCACAGTCACGACCTATGCGTGGGATATGTTGGGCGGCGGATTTCCGCTGGAACCGATCCAGGCGGAAATGCGCGCAATGGGCCTCAAGCCCGTGCTTCCGCCCAGCTCGGGCGCATCACGGATGGAGGCCCTGCGGAGCTTGTGGACGGGGGCGGGCCTCGAAGCGGTCGAGACGCGGGAGATCACGGTGCAGCGGACGTTCGCCGATTTCGACGAGTTCTGGACGACCTGCCTGTTGGCCGCGAGCCTTCGACCGATGGTCGCCGCAATGGCGTCCGGCGATGTCGAACGGCTCAAGACACGGGTGCACGAGCGCCTGCCGGCAGACGCCGCGGGGCGCATTACCTACAGTGCACGCGCCAACGCGACAAAAGGGCGAGTGCCAGCATAATCACACCACCTGAAACGCCGAGGCTTTGGAAACGTGGGCTTGCCTTCAGCGAGTTCGAAACGCGACAGCTCGCTCCACCGGGACGGGATCCCCCCGTGCGTTTGCAATTTCTCTTCCTGCACACAGGATTAAACCGGCCAATACGCCACTGCACTAGGACCATTGGTATCGCGCATCCTGGGCAGGACGGCGCAATGGTCTTTTTGCCATCTCAAATCATACCGGCTTTATTAGAAAGCCGATGAACATGCAGAGATGATCTAACTCAAAGAGACAGCGGTGCTGTCCCTGATATTCAAGCTTCATGCTTCACCCGCAAGCGCCGGCTGGGAGGTCGTGGTTCTAGGCGATCACTGCACACGTAGCGCAGCCGCCGACAAGCCGGGGTTATGCGGCAACACGCGAGGAAGCGATGGCGGCGTTTAAGGCGGAGTGGTGAAATGAAAGAGGCCGCCGACTGAGGCGGCCTCTACCCTCCGCAGACGGAGTTGGGGTTCCCTCTAACGGGGGTGACCGAAAGTCGCCATCAACCTAGATGAACTTGTTGACGGGCACCTGACATGAAGGGACAAAGATTTGTTCCCGCCGGTATCCCTGTGTAGGAACAGATCGGAAATAGAGAACTTTGCCTGAACACTGGTCGCTAGCGCGGCCTGAAATGAAAGAGGCCGCCAACTAAGGCGGCCTACTGTGTTTGAGGGACGCTTTTTGTCGCACCAGACCCGCCATTACGTCCGATGCGTGCTTCTTTGCGTCGGCCATAGTGCCATACACAAATCCCGATCTTATGGGAGCCTTGAGGCCATTTTTATAGACATCCCACCGCCAAAAAGACGATCTGCCGCTCGAAGCGCGATAAATCTTATAGGTGAGGTTGCCAAGCTCCATCGTTCCACATTACGCGCCATTGGCAATGTCTCTAAGCTCAAACATTGGGCGGTAACGGGCCAGTACTGAAAAGTGGAGGCCATACGTACATGGGAGTTGCTCGCACAGTCTCCAGGGCGTCGACATGGACTTAGGTCCTGGCTTGAAATCCGACGCATTTCCACTCTTGTCCGAAAGCTGACAGGCTATTGCGATGCAGCGGTTGTCCCACTTGCGCCAATCATGACCGACGCGCCGCAAAACGAAAGACCGCCTCACGGCGGTCTCTCCAAAATCCTATGAGGTGTATTTGCTAGCGTTGATGGCCTAGGCCGAACCCCAAACTTGAATGCCTGCTGGCGCAGGGCGCCCGATCGGTGCGCTTCATCTGTTTGGAAATTTTAGCAACTGGCGTCTTCGCCTTCGAGTGTCTTTCAGCGTGCGATATTCCGCCTTGGTCCACCGGGGGCGCTTCGTAGCCTTGTTAGAAGTCTTAGCCATGTAACGGTCCTTTGTTATCGTTTGAAGGCGGCGTACTACACAAAATTAGTTGAACTGCCAACAAATTTGTTTCGTCGCCAGTGACCGGTCCGCTCAGCGTAATGCAAAGGCCGCCAAGCGTCCTTGGCGGCCTATAGCCCGATACTCGCTTCGCCGTAAGCCGCTCGCCTAAACCTTTTGCTGGGTCACGAAGGACGCTGGCAGTTGGGTGCTCTAGGCTTTGGACCGGGACTGGTGCCAAACCTGAAAATCGACCCATTACTACCCTTAAACATTAGCCCGCGCACATGAAGCAGCAGAAAAAATGGCTTGGCCAGAAATGTGTCGCAGCCTGCGTCAACCGCTTTTTTCTCATTCTGTTGAGTGGAAACCCCAGTCATCAAAATAATATTTAGGTGACGCCCTGCCGCCCTCAGGCGCTTGCACAGTTCAATCCCAGATAAGCCGTCGCCCAAGTTAATATCGATAATGACGCACTTCGCATAACTCGTTGAGAAATAATTCAAAAACTCTTCAGCCGAGCTACAAGCTTCACAGGCAAACCCTTTCACGCGCAAAAGACGCGCAAGGGAGACCCGCATGGATGGGTCGTCGTCAATTATTGCGACGACACGTTTAGGCATCATGTCGCAGCCACGTCCAATTTAAAAAATATTCTCACAATTGCCCATGCCCGAGCAATCTGCCCTTAGCGACAATAGAAAAATTTACCGTAGTTGAATTGCCCTGCCTAGCCCCGTCGCAAGGGTCGAGTCGGGCGCATGGGCCGGTATACGCGCGATGGCAGATTTCAAGGCGGCGCGGGGCGGGCAAGCCGGATTTGAAATGAAAGAGGCTGCCGCGCGGGCGATCACGGAAATGTTTTCGGCCACCGTGCTCACTTTTCGCGAGATCATGTATGCTTACAGGCCGCTACGGTTGTGTGTGGTTGCGTGTGTCGGGGGGCTTCATGCCCACGCGTACGATATGGGACGCATCCAAGGTCTCGATGACGACGGTCGCGCCGACCGCGTGGCAGCGCCGTTTGACGCTCGTAATCGTCGCCATGGTGCTCATCGCCACTGCCGCCATCGCCCCCTTCGGCGCCGTCCAACTGCGGCCGATGGGCGGCTTTATTCCCACCACCGAAGCCGTCATCGTCATCTGCGATCTTTTGATTGCGGCGTTGCTGGCCAGCCATGCCATGATCGTCGGTTCACGCCGCTTGCTCCTGCTGGCCGGCGGCTTTTTGTTCGACGGGTTGATCGTTGTCCCGCACGCGCTGACGTTTCCCGGCGCCTTCGCGCCCGCCGGCCTGCTCGGCGCCGGCCTGCAGACTACTGCATGGCTTTTCATCATCTGGCATTTCGCACTACCCGCTGCGGTGATCGGCTATGTCTTCATGCCGCGTAAGCCGCACCCTCTGACCGCCGCGACGGTCTATTGGAATGCGGCACTTGTCGTCGCTGTCGCGGCCCTGCTGACGGTGATTGCGACGGCGTATGGCGACATTCTGCCGGCCCTCTTCGTGGACCAGCGCGGCTTCACCCCGCTGGCGAATATCATCACCGGATTCGATCTTGCGGTCAGTGCGGTTGCGCTGCTGGCGCTGCTGTCGCGCCGGAAGAAATCGGTCTTCGATCTTTGGCTGACGGTCGCGGTGGTGGCGCTGGTGGCGGAACTCTGCCGTGACGACCTTTGTGATCGCCAGCCGTTTTAGTCTCGGCTTCTACGCCAGCCGGCTTCTTTCGGTGGCCGCATCGACGATCGTATTGATCGCGCTGCTCGTGGAAACGGTGCGGCACGAAGTTCGTCTCGCGCGCGCCAATCTGGCGCTGCAGCTCGAGCGTAGCCGCAAGCTGGTGACTCTGGACGTGGCCCTCGGCGCACTGACCCACGAGGTGAAACAGCCCCTCAGCAGCATCGTCAATAACGCCGAGGCAGCGCAAATGATCCTCGATCAGGCGGCGCCGGACATCGCGCAGATGCGCGAGATCGTCGGCGACATCATGAGTGAGAGCTATCGCGCCAACGACATCATCAAGAACATTCACGGCCTGTTCCGGACGTCCCGCGAGGATTTACGGCGCGTCGACATGAACAAAATCGTCACCGGCATCATGCGCGGCATGCAGGGTGATCTGGGCGATCACGGCGTTAAACCAGCCGTCGCGCTGGAGACCGAACTGCCCGCCGTCCTCGGCCACGAGGGGCAGCTCCAGGAGGTCGTGTTCAATCTCGTGCGCAATGCGATCGACGCGATGAGGAGCGGCTCGGCCGCAGAACGCACGTTGCAGGTGCGAACCGAAAAACGCGGCCACGATGCCATCGGCATTTTCGTGCAGGACTCAGGCCCGGGCATTGTGCCCGCACAAATAGAACGGATTTTTGACCCCTTCGTCACCACCAAGAAAAACGGAATGGGAATGGGTCTGACGGTTTGCCGGATGATCATCGAACGCCACGGCGGCAAGCTTTCCGCCTCATCCAGCGCGGGCGCCGGAGCGCGATTTGACATCACGCTGCCGGTCGAACCGGCGGCCGAGGCGGATCAGAAGTCGGACGAGACGGCTATTGCCGCGGTCCTACCCGCTCGGCTGATTCCAACCACATCAGCGGCCGCAAACGGGAGAGCATAAACCGAAAGACCGCCTACGCGGCGGTCGCTCCGAAATCCGATCAGGTGTTTTGATTCAGGCGTCGGCAGTTCCAGTCAGTGTCCGCTCTTGCCCAATAGCGAACCGATTTCTTGCGGCGCAGCGAAATGACGCTAAGCGCCATAAGCTGCCATCCGTGGTGGTTTCTTCACATCAATAGACGTTCATTCGGCATTGGCAAGATTTGGCGCATGCGCTTCGAGCGCGGTGCCGAAGACATGGTCCCACGCGCTGGTGGTCACGCCGAAGTTACCGCTATGGGATAAATGATGGTGGCACGCATGGCGCAGACGCGCGCGGTAAAGGTAAGAATTCCTGCGCGGGCGCCAATGGTGCGTCGCGTAATGAACGAACACGTACCAAAGGTAGCCGGTAGCAATGCCCGTCGTTGCCGCAATACCCAAGCTAAATCCGAGCATCACACATAAAGGGCCAGCCACTAAGATCAAGCCAATCAACGCGCTTAGCCAGGCGGGAGTGCCGATAAGGTCTTGCGGCGATTTATGATGAAGCTCGTGCATCCGCGCAAGAATTGGCGCGTGATGAAAGAGCGCACGATGTAGCAGATATTCGATCAATGTCCACCCGACCAGTCCAACGACATAGACGGCCGCCCAGATTATGGGATGCAGCGGGATCAAATTTCGAAACGCCAGCAGCATCGCGAAGACGAACAATGGAGGAAAAAGTAAAAACTCAGAAAAATAGCCGACTTTGCTCATTTTCATGGACGATACCTCAATTCGCAATATGCCCAGCCACCGAGCGCCGCTCGATCCTTACGAGTGATATCAGCAATGTAACTTTGCTTAAATTGTGTTTCAGTCGATCCCACGCATGTGCTGTCTCACATTATCAATTGCATTGGCCGACCCGGCGAGCGAAGTGTCCGCTTACCGGACTGCTGCGAGCCAGACTTCACGCCGCCAAATCGCAGTGCCGCGAACGCGCCGTCCGGGAAACTTTGGAAGCTCAATAAAATCCGACATGAGCGACAGCGCGTCGCCATCATGCTTGAAATAACGAGTTTGTGAGTACCGAAAACTTCATCCGTATTGATTGGCTGACGGAATCGCCTAACGTCAATGGATGATGTTGGCGCTTTTATCCTTTTTCCTGGCCGTTTTGACCTCGCCGTTCAAGTCCAAGAGCCGGCTTGAGGCAGAAAACGCGGCGCTTCGACATCAGCTGATCATCTTGCGGCGCAAAGTGCGGGGACGGGTCAGACCCACGAACAGCGATCGCTGGTTCTTGGTCCAGCTTTATCGATGGTTCCCGTCGATCCTGCAGGTCGTGACGATCGTCCAGCCAGAGACCATCGTTCGCTGGCATCGGGCCGGCTTTCGCTTCTACTGGCGTTGGAAATCACGTCCGCGGGGAGGACGACCGCAGATCGAGGCGGATCTGCGCGACCTGATCGGACGCATGAGCATCGAAAACCCGCTTTGGGGAGCGCCCCGTATCCATGGCGAGTTGCTCAAGCTCGGGTTTGAAATCGCGCAGTCGAGCGTCCACAAGTACATGGTCAAGCGACGTGGCCCGCCAAGTCAGGGATGGCGAACGTTTCTGAGGAACCACGCGCCGGACATTGCTGCCATGGATTTGTTCGTCGTTCCGACCATCAGCTTCGATCTGCTGTATGCCTCCGTCATCGTCCGTCTGGATCGCAGGAGGCTAGTGTGGATCAACGTCACGACTAATCCGACGGCGGAATGGATGGCGCGCCAGCTAACCGAGGCATTCCCCTGGAATGAAGCGCCGTGTTACCTCATCCGCGATCGGGATCAGATTTATGGCACCGTGGTCACACGTCGACTTCGCGCCATGGGCATCCGGGACAAACCTATAGCGCCGGCCTCGCCTTGGCAGAACGGCTTTGCCGAGCGGCTAATCGGATCAATTCGGCGCGAGTGCGTGGACCATTTCATCGTCTTCGGCGAGGCGCATCTGCGTCGGATACTGCGAGCCTATGCTAGCTACTACAATGACATCAGAACGCATCGGTCATTAGACAAAGATGCACCGGTCTCTCGGCCCGTTCAGCGGACTGGCATCATCAGTTCACGTCCGATCCTCGGCGGCCTTCATCACCACTACGTGCGGGTTTAGGTTATCGGTATACACAGCCTACCGGCAGCATTGACCTGAGTGAGATGCTTGGGCGATGACTTCGCGAGCCGTGAGCAGGCGATGGCGGCGTTCAAGGCGGCGTGTGGCAGCACAGCCGGATCAGGCGGCAGGCTCACTGAGGGCGGCATCCAATAGGCGCTGCGGGTCACGCTCACCCTGGGCTGCGGTTTCGAGAATCCGTGCTGCGAGCGACGACTTACGCGCTACGGCCCGCGCCTGTGGGTGCAGTCGGGCCCACGCCTCATCGAGCGTATCGCGCATGAGCGCGACCGTATTGAGATCAAAATTTACAGGCTGTCTCGGGCCCATGGTTCCCTCCCAATTTCAATTTTTTTGAGATTTCGACTTGGCGACTTCAAAACCTATAAGCGCACAAAAATGAGTCAATCGAATGACGGCGAGCTTAAATTTAAAGAGTCTTGCGATGGTGCGGCGCAACAATTCCTGCTTGGGGTCTAGGCACGCCACAGGTTCCGCTGAGTTTCGAATCCTATGTCTGGGATTTCAAGGTGGCGTGGTTCGCGAGGGGCTATACCTTGCACCGCGCTCTTGTCGCCCACGGCGACCGTTGTACCGCCATCGCCTGCTCGGGCTCGCCACATAGCCCCGAACCCCGAGCGACAACCCGGCCTTAGAAAAAAGTTATGAAACGGGCCGCCTCACGCAGCTCGGCTGAATCCCTTAGTGAAGTCTTTGAGGGGCTGGGCTGTTGCTAGCGCAATCTTCTGGGCCAGCTCGGCGAGTTCCTTCGTCTGCTCTGCCAGCTTCTCGAACTGCTTGCGAGCGTCGCTTGACAATTCGATGAAATCCGCCGGCGATTTTACAGCTGACAGCTTTTGGGTAATGTCGACGGCGGCCGCGATATTCGCCTGAGCGAATTCGATAGCTTTGACGTTGTAGTCCTGCGCCCCTTTAATGGCCGTCGCATAACTGTTGGTGATCTGCGAAGTGGCTTCAGTAGCGACGTTGCTCATCTTATCGAGGGTTTTCTTCCCTTCAGCGAAGCTCTCTTCTACTGCCGCGCGCGCGGATTTCGCGGGCTTGGTTGTTTCATCTACCATGGCACACATCCTTCGAGGGTTTGTAAAATCATTCAATTTTGGATGCTCGGTGAGACAATGAAGCAGCAGTGCTTACCTTTCGGCGTTAGTTCCCCGACTATTATTTCGATAACGGCGGCTACGTTTCCCACCGCGCCATGAAATCCGCCATGCTTTCGCGCCAGTTCGCCGTGGTCTTCGCCGAAGGTGATCGGATCAAAAGGCAGCGGGGCTGACCCTTTGAGCTGGTCAGCAAAATATTTTCTCTCTTTGTGTCAGCGGTCACAGCATATCGCCGCCGACGTGGCACTTTCGAATACCGTGGTTGTCAGGAAGTTAGCGGCGTGGGAGCGCGAACCGTGATCCTCAAGTCGGAGATTAACTTGCCGGCCCGCGACTAAGGTCCGCTGAAGAGGAAGGCTGCCGTGAACGTAAAGAAAGCAGAAATCGAAGATCTTGCTTTCGGATTTCGCAACGAAATGAAAGCAGAAATATTGAAACATCGGCACAGCAAAGCCGTTGGGGCTGTCGGCAGTTTTGTTGTGGACGTCGAAACACATCGCGCGGGCTACGCAAAAAAACTCGACGCGATTCGCGCGGGTGCCGACGCGGCGACCGTTGCTCTTGCCGATAATATCGGGCGGGAAATCGATGCCTTGGCCATAAAAGAAATTAAGCGTGTGCGCGCCGCCCACCGCGTCGAATTTGACCTAGACGCGCAGGCTGTGTGAAAACTCGGTGCTGCGCAAAGTCTGTAGAATGGGTTTTCATCAGATCGCAATTGACCCAAGTAAAATTCTTATGAGTGGGCGATTTTGGTCGGCGTGAGAAATGCCATTCTCATCGTCGACGCGCTTTCGGTGTTTCAGCCTGCTCGCGCGGCGGTCCTTCCGAAATCCGATCAGGTGTTTTTGCTAGCGTTGATGGCCCAGGCCAATCCCAAGCTTCAACGCCTGCTGGCGCAGAGCACCAATGGTGCGCTTCATTTGTTTGGAAATTTTAACAACCGGTGTTCTTGCCTTTGAGTGCGCCTTCAGGGTGCGATGGTCCCCTTTGGTCCACGCGGGCCTTATAGTCTTCGCCATTTGATAGCCCCTATTTTTTAGCCCCGAAACAAACCTAACAGTTTTGTGACTTTCGTCCAGCCGCGAGCACGCGATGGCGGATTTCCAGACGCGGTGGATGAAATGAAAGAGCCCGCCAACCGAGGCGACCTTACTTGCGATCTACAACATTTTTGAGGACGAGTTTTGAAAGCTGAATCACAAGCTCTCTAAGTTGGGCATTTTCTTCGATGAGGGCGCTTATATTGTTGTGCTCATCATCGCTCTGAGGCGGCGACACGTGGGAGGCCTCGGCATTGTGCTCATGCCGATGCGGCGACGGATGCATACTAGCCATGTGGCAGTCCTCCTTCGAGGTTTGCCAGATCGCCCCCATCCCCATTTGTGATCGTTGATAGCCTAAGTGATTTGCCGAAACTTTTCACGCCTTCAAATTTTGCACTATGGAACTCAAAGACGCCATTATTGACAATCGCCGGGGCTATGCCGCCACGCGAGAGGAAGCGATGGCAGATTTCAAGGCGGCGTAGAAGTCTAAGCTGTGACGCCCTTTTCCTCCTCTAAAGCGAAACAGCTTGGCTGATGCTCCGCCGCCGCTGACGAAATTTTCGGTTGCCATGCTCGATATCGCATGATTTCGCCGAGCGAAATCCTTCCGACGCCGGGGATTATCGCGATCTCGGGAGGCATCATAGACAGCAGGCGCTTCGGCGCGGCGATTCCGCAGGCAAGCAGTGCTTTGACCGTACGCTCACTTAGTCCTGTATCCCTGAATGAAAACCGATCTCGCCTATCGGAGATTTTGTTAGCGAGCTTATTTGCGGCTTGCATGACACTAACCGCCATAATTAATTGATAAGTTATAAAAAACCTAGACCATCGATCTCATAGGTTCGATTGTACTTAGGTGCATCGAACCAAGGGGTAAAGCGTGTGCAATATAGCAGACTTTAGTTTTTTGTAGTTTTCATAATGCAAGTGTCTTACTTCGCGAATGCAGTGCGTTTTCGGTGATCTCAGCTGGTAGAACGAATTGAAACAACGCCCCGCGTCTGCCGTCCGACGCCACAGTAAGTTGACCGCCATGACGCCCAATAATCATGCGGCAAATGGCTAGTCCCAATCCCATTCCATGCGCCTTTGTTGTAAAGAACGCATCAAATATGCCGTCTAACTGTTTTGGATCAATTCCCGGCCCCGAGTCTTCAACTGCGACGGCAATTGCATCGCGACCACGAAGCTCAGTTCTCGCCCGCAACACCCGACTTCGATCCGTCGTGGTATTCATAGCTTCGAGTGCGTTGTGGACCAGATTAAAGACGACTTGTTGCAATTGATTTCTATTGCCCTCGACAAGTGGCAGTCCCGACATCAGTTCGGTGCGAGTTGTGACATAATGATCCTTCAACTCACCGTGCAATGACTGTAGGACCCTGAGAATAATCTCATTCATATTGATCAGTTGTCGTTCCTGATCGACCTTCCGAAACAAGGCGCGAATGCCTTCGAACACTTCGCTGGTACGATGACTGTCAGTTATTATGTCATTCAGAGCTGCCCGGACTTCATCGTGATCAGGTGGAACGTTGCCAAGAAGTTGTAGCGCTGCACCGCCGTTCATTACGATTGCTGCCAAGGGCTGTTTTATTTCATGAGCAATCGAAGCGGCAACCGCCTCCACGTTCATTAGCTTATTATCGCGCTCGTGCTCCAGCAGCAGGTTTGCGTGAGCGAGGCGAGTCTCGCTCTCTCTCCGCTCGGTAAACAGCGCAGCGAGAACGAATGCAGTCAGAGCCACAACTAGAATGAGAGCCTGGGCTTCCAGGATGCGATCGTCGATCGGAAGACCGGTGTCCCCAAAGTGACCGATGCCGAAGATTGTCGTCCAAACGATTGTAAGGGAAACAAGGAACGCGCCGGTCGCGGCGAAGCCCGGCCGACAACGGGCGGCAAGCCACAACAACAATGGAAACAGCAGCGCGCTCGGCACCACGGTCTTCCAAGGCTCCTGGGGCAGCGAAATAATAATTCCGGTCATCGCGACAAGCATCACGAGTGCCGCGGCGCCTTCGATGAGTTCGTTCCGCGGCGGCGGCTCCCGCACGGCGGCGGCAAGGCCAATCACAAGCGGCGCAACAGCGACGATACCGACGGCGTCGGAAGCGAACCATTGCCACCAGGTGGTAAGCATCGACACCGTTGGGCTGTGGAACAGCTTGAAAGCAACCGCTCCCCCGATGCCTGAGATGACAGTGCCGACAACCGCAGCCGCGAGCAGGCTAAGGACTTGTCGCAGCCGGTCGAGGTTGAAACTCGTACCGAAGTAGTACTGGATTAATCCGGCTGTGATCAGAGCTTCTGCCGCGTTGCATAGGGCGAAGGCGGCAGAGGCCCAAATGTCGCGGTCCCCCATGAGATTAGCCGCGACCGTCGCAGCCATTACCCCGGCGGCCACAGACCATCGCGCATGAGGTCCCAAAGCGATCAAAACACCTGAGGAAACTCCTGCTGCGGGCCAGAACACGGCCACGCCACCAGGCTTCATAAGCAACCCAAGGCTTAGCCTTGCCGCTAGGAAATAGGCCAAGCCGACCGCCGCAGCTATCCCAATGCTAGTCACCCATCGCTGGGACAGAGCATCGATGGCGGATCGCTGGCGTTGGCGGTGTTCCAGCAGCCCATCAGTCATACGCACGCACCCCCATTCTCACTTTCTCACACTCACATTGTCACATTTATCACATTGATGTGACATCGTAGTACGTTTCCGAATAGCGGCGATTCGGCGCTGCATAGGGCCTACCGGCAGCATTGACCTGAGCGAGAGCGCCGTTGCCGGTTGTCAGATCGTACTGAGCCCCACCTTCATGGCACTCAGTGCCGGTGGAGAAGCCGTCCACGGCAGGGCCTACCGGCAGCATAACTTGAGCGAGACGCGCCGCTTAAGCCCCGATCAGGAAAAAGCCCTGGCCGCTTTTAGCCGTGCCCCAATGCGGGTCCCGACGACCAAGTCCAACATTGCAGGTCCATCCAAGTTGAATTGAGGGCCTAGGAACAGGCCTGCTCTACTGCGCGTTGTCACTAGCGTCTGGGCTGCGTGAAAGCCGCGTCCAAACTCGGCACCATTGCTGGCTTTGGCGACGAACAGCTGCTCGCCGATTTTGCGGCTGCGGGTCAAAAGCGGCACGACGAGCCGATGTTAGGGACCAAGCGGTGCAAGGGCGTTGCGCAGCGCCTCACTGGAAATCTGCATTAACCCCGCAGCAAACGGCTGACCCATTTCCAAGATCAGGAAAATTGCGCTAGCTACAGATAGTCCACCAACGAAAAACGTCACGATCACGATCCGATTGGGTCGCACAAACAGTCCGAAGCTTGTAAAAATAATTGCAAGCCAAAATACGAGGATTAGAAGAAATGGTGCCGGAATCGCATCGTGCGCTTGAGTGAACAGCGACAAACGCACTTGTTCTGCATTTGAGGCTGTACTTAGCACTTGCGCTTGGAGAGTGCGCTTTGAAATCGTTCTCGGCTGGAGTTGTTGGACTTTTTTAACAAATTCTGTTGCTTCGGCGGTCGGCGCAAATGGTGACAGTTTAGCGCGATCACCTTCGTTCCAAATCCGATTGATCAGCGGAGGAATTGCGTTACGCAGTATAATGCGTAAGTTTTGCGCGTCGGGGCCAAATTGCTCGAGTGCGAGATCGAGAAGGATGATGTTGGCAGTGATCTGTTTGATCTGAGTATTTTTCGTATCGTACGAGCTTTTGGCCGATGCGATCAGCAAGCCAAGGACAAGGGCGGCCATCGTTCCGATGAGACCCGTATTGAGCCTTATAACATCCCGTACGTCTTCACGGAGATGGTCACTCCGAAAGGTGCAGTGTGCAATTACATGCCAAGCAACGCCCCACCAAAGACAAGCGCAAACGTGATTATGGAGATTGAGAGCGCACTCACGGCAAATTGTCCTTTTGCCCAATAACCTTACAACAACGTATCGTACCGGCTCAAATGGGCTACTTGAAGGGGAAATGCGAGCGAAGAAACCTATCAGCGTTGGGAAGTCGGCGAAAGTCCGCTTTGGGTCATTAGCGGATGCCGAGAACATCAGAAATCACACCAAAAAAGCGCAGGTCCTCTCGATCAGCCAAAAAGCTGCCATCACGCCGATGGCGTAGCCCGCGATCACGTCAAACCGATTGACAGTTTGGAGCAACTGAGGTGGCGTGGGGCGAAGCATCATAGCGCGGCTTAAAATCGCGCCCGCTGTCAAAACCGCAGCCACGAAAGCCAGTTGCCCAATCTCCACGCCCACATTGAAGAGTAACAGTGCGATCGGGATAGCATGATGCGGTAATCCTATTTCGGCGAGCGCACCGGCAAAGCCGAAGCCGTGCAGAAGACCAAAGCTGAAAGCGATGAGCCACGGCCAGCGCGCCGCCAAGGAAGGTGTCCCGCGGCGTGCATTCACGATTTCGACTGCGACAAGCACGATGCTAAGCGCGATGGCTGCCTCAATGGGCGGACCAGGCACGCTGACAAAACCAAGCGTCGCCGCCGCCAGCGTGATGCTGTGCGCGACCGTGAAGGCCGTGATCGTCTTCAGCAGCATCCAGCGGTCGCGCACCATGAGCAGCAGGCCGAGGACGAACAACAGGTGGTCGGTCCCGAACAGGATGTGCTCGATGCCCTGCACGAGATAGGCGCCGGCAACAGCCGCGATCCCCTGCGAGGCGGCGATCTCGACCCACGGCTGCGAGGGATGCACGAGCGTGGTCGTGTGGGTGCCGTCGAGCGCCTGCACCCGCACCAGAACGTCGGTGATGGTCGCTTGCAGCCCCACGAACTCGATGCGCTTGCCGGCAAGACCGTCCTTGCCGGCGTCGATCCACTCGGCGCTCGAGCAGCAGGCCGGAAAATTCCTTGACCGATGGCTCGGTGATGTTGCGCGCCTCGTCGGGGAACTTCAGCACCACCGGCAGCTGCATGCCGGCATTGAGCGGTGTGCGCCACAGCACTTCGTAACGGCCGGGAGCCGTCTCGTTGATCTCCAGGTAGGCCGGGCGCGAACTCGTGCGCTTGCGCAACCGAGCCGTAGGCCAGCGCTCCGAGCAAGATGCAGAGAAGCAGAAATCGAGCGAACACCAATGCTCCTCGCGGCTCAGGGCGATGCCGCGGCAGCGCGGGCCACGGCGCCGCCCGGCGTCGCCGGGGCGCGGCCTGCGGCATCACGATCTGATAACGGGCTAGCATGCTGTCGAACATCTTGCGCTTGGCCTGCGCGCGTTGATCATCGATCCATTCGGATTTGACCGTCGCCTCTATCTCCTCGAAGGCCGGCACCCGGCCGGGAATCTTCGAATTCAACCCAAACCAGATGCCAGCCCAATCCGGATTCGACCGGTCCCTGCCATGTCCCTGCTTGAGCCCAGGCAGCGCCTGCGCGAAGCTGCGTCCCGAATATGCCGGCGACCTGATCGGGCGACCGCTCGGCGTAGAAATCCTGGAACATGAACGGATCGGAGAAGCCCTTGAAGCTCCGGCGTATCTTCCGGTTTGCCGGCAAGCTTTCGCAGCGCATCGGCGGCATCGTCGCGCGCATGCGCGCCGCGCAGGTCGGGCGAGAAATACAGGTGCCGAAACGTCACCAGGCTCGGCAAGGCAAAACGCTGCGGGTTCTGCTCAAACCAGCGTCTGAGCTCGTCATCCGTCGGGCTCGCGCAACGCCGAGACGTCCTCCATGACGAACTCCATCTTTTGCGCCAGGCGGCGCTTCACGATGGTGTCGTCCTTGTCGAGGCCGAGCGCCATCGCCTCGCGGGAGAGAACCTCCTCGCGAATCTTGCCATCGAGGAGGCTGCGCATCTCGTCCGGCGTGGGTGGGCGCTGCCATTGCGCCATCCAGGCGATCTGGATCTGCGCCAGGTCGTCCGCCGTGATCACGATGCGATTGGAATCCTGGCGCTGGCCGGCGCCGGGATTGAGCGCGCCATAGACGGCGAACAGCGCCAGGCCGATCAGCAGGACATGCAGCAGCGGCTCGCGCAGCCATCGCCGCAGCAGCGATGGCGCGCGGCTTGGCCGCCGCGCGCTCATCCGAGGCCTCATGTCGCGCTCTGCAGCGTCGCCAATCGCCGCTCACGGGCTTACCCCTTCGACCTCGTAATTGGCGTAGCCGAACTCGTTGCTGCGCGCGGCGACCAGCTTGTCGCCCATCCGGTAGACGGTCACCTCGAAGGGTGTCCCTTCGATCGTGGTGACGATGCGGCCGTCGCGGATTTCGTACTGCGCCCGAGCCAGCGCCGCTGGGGTGCAGCATGTCGCCCATCTGCTCCGGATCGGGCAGCTTGCCGTTGATGCTCGAGATCAGGCGCCGGCCATCGACCCCGTAGGTGATCTCAAACCGCTGATCGGTCACCGTGTTGCGGACCTTAAGGTCTTGCCCACGATCAGTTGCGCGCAACTGCGCGTCGTCGAGCGCCGTCGCGCCTCTTTGCGTGAGATCGGCCACGGTCAGGCCGTGCGGCGCCTTGGCGCGCAGTTCCGCGGTCGGCGTGTACCAGATCGGCGAGGTCCAGGCGCGATCCTGGACGGTCGCCGGCACGTTGCTCGGCGGCGGCACGCCCAAGGTCTTGGCGTCGTAGGTGGTCCAGCGCGGGGTCGGAATCTGCAGCACCCGGGCATAATAGAAGGCGTGCAGGCTCGGATCGAACTCCGGGTCGGTCCATACCGTCTTCAGTTCCACGGCGCCGATCGTGTTCGTGTAGGTGGCGTTCTTGATGTCGACCGTATTGCCGACCGGCGGCAGCGTCATATCGTTGCCGCATAGAGAACATTCTGGACCGGAGCGCGCGTGAGCTTCCGATTGCCCGACCACGCGACGTCATAGATCTTCTCGAAGATCTGGCCGCTCTTGGTCCAGCCCTTGACGATCTGGATGCGGTCGAGGTTGGCCTCGTCGGGGTCCTTGACCGCCCAGACGATGAAGGTCGGCGCCTTGCCCTTCGGCGGCGGCAAGTCGCCGCCCATCGGCACGCCGTTGGCGTAGCCGGTCTTGACCCAGTCCTTCTGCTTCAGCACGTCCGGGCTGAAATCCCAGCCGCCGAACAGCCGCACCTTGATGCGCGGGCCGCTGGTGCCGAACGTCTCCTTGCGCTGCATGGCGGCGAAAATCGACTCGCGCGTGTTCTCCTCGGCCCAGACGCCGCCGAGGCCCGACACGCTGAGCTGTATCCATAGTCGCTCCGGCTGTCCTTCTTTCCGCTCAGGCGGGCCTGCGGTGTGGCGTCGAGAAGCCCGTGGCCGCCGAAATAGTTCGACTGCTCGTAGGCGACGACGGTGTCGTGCGAGTCGCTCGCGCCCACGACCCCGAACTTGTAGGGGTTGTAACCGCGGCTGTCCTGCATGGCGAGGCCATTCTGGTAGGCCTCGCGAATATAGCTGCCGTGGACTCTGGGCGGCGCGCTCGGCGCCGCCCAGCAGATAGTTGAGAATCTCGAAATCCGCGAACTCGTCGTTGGGCGAAAGGCTCGGATGCGTCTCCGACGTGCCCTTGAGCTGGGTGATTTCCGACAGCGGCTCGTTGTTCATCCGGTCCTGCGCCCAGGCGGCGTCGATGGGTCGCCCTTTGCTGTCGACGTCCAGCGGGAACATGACGCCGTCGGACAGATTGGCGTTGTGCGAGATCGCCAGCACCTCGTTGCCGGCGCGGCGCTGCGCATCCATCCAGGCCCAGAGATCCTCGGGATGAGTTGAATCGATGGCGCTGAATGGAACGTCCGGCACCTTCTTGGTGTCCTTGAAGATCACGTTGCGATGCATATTCATGTTGTTCGGCGTCGAGGTCCATTCATAGGCCGCAAAGGTCGTGAACTTGCCCGGCTGGTAGTACTTGTCGGCGATCGCGACGGTCTGTTTCCAGATGCTGCCTTGCACTTCAGGATCGAGTAGCTCCTTGATCGGCTCGTTCTTGAGCATGGACTCGCCGAGGAAAAGGTAGATTTTCTGGATGTCGTCCTTGTTGCGGACCTTCAATTTGTCGGCAATCGGCAGCTTGCTGATGGCGGAGGTCGGGTCATTCGCCAGCCTGACCGTGCCCACATATTCCGCGTGATCGGTCACCGCCTGGAAGTCGAGCGGGCGCTTGAGCTGCACCGTGTAGCCGCCCGGGTGCTTGATCGGCTGGCCGAGCGCATATTTGTACGCCTCTTCCGGACCGGTGATCGTGTTGCCGAACACGTAGGCGTCGAACGACCAGCTTGTATGCACGTGGGTCTGGCCGAAATAGGCGTTCCGCTCTGGGTTGCCTTGGGCGAAGCACGGCGAAGCGGCGAGGACGCCGATGCCGGATCCGAGCACCGTTGCTGCCAAGCCAAAGCGAATGGATGTTCGCAATGTCATATTGTCGCTCCAGCGTTTGAGTTGATCGCACAACGTTCAAGGTCTCGGGCATATTTGGGACGCAGCCTAGTGACCGCCGATTCCGCGCACGATCGGTCCAGAAACCATCCGCGGTGACGCGGCGCGAAATGCGCCGCGGGGGATAAAGATCATCTTGGATGAACTTGAGCGATCCAAGAGCACCCAATTCACAAGGCGTAGGCCGCCCTTCCGATTTAGTCTCCTCAGTGATGCCACGCCCGTCAAGTGAACTTCTGCAGCCAAAAGAATGTGACACTTTCCATAGAAATCCCTCAGGCTTGCGCGCCACAATGAGGTCGTTCCTAATTTTTTACGCCAAATATATATCGCCGCGGAACCCAGCCTGCTGCCGAGCCATTCAGCGCCAGCGTCGAACAATGTGCTGGCGCTGCATAGGGCCTACCGGCAGCATTGACCTGAGCGAGACGACGAGCGCCGTCGCAACGCAAAGCGATGATGCTACGAAAACCGGAAGGTCTTAGCCGCTGGGTCGGTCGCAGTGGCTTTTTGTTTCAGTACGTCTTGAAGCTGTCGCCAGTTTCCGACCGCCAGGGCTGGTAGGGCCCGCGATCCGGGTCGAAGATATCGATGGCCTTGGCCGGCCTTTGCCCTGACAGCAACGTCTGCAGCATCATCCCGATCAAGGAGAGCGCATCGACCTGATCATCATGCTTGGCGACGAGGAAGCTGAGCAGCTCCTGCGCTTTTCCGGCGCCAGTTTCCGTCCCGCCGTGACAAGGCGGTGCGGGCCCATCGGTGGCCTGGTATGCCTCGTTCCGGCGGCGATGAACACCGATGCGCGGTCGTCTTTGGCTGGAGGGACTTCGGTCTGGGATCAGCTCACAGGGGAAACTTGGCGAAACTGTATTCCGCATTTCTTCTGGATGCTGGCTTGCTCGATGGCACTCGACTGGCTGTCGTTTCCGAAAATTCCATCCGGCTTGGATTTGCATTGTAAGGCAAAATCATCGCATCATTGAGAGCGATGTTTGCGATCCTGCACGCACTTGGAATGTTCGTCGCCGACATGTTCAAGTCCCTTAAGGCAAAATGGTAATCGAATACGTGTGATCAGATTGTCACAAAAACCAAGAATTGTGGATGGTTGATAAGCCCGCCTATATGCCTCCAACCGACTTTTCGGTAACGTTTAAAAGCTTGGGACGGGGCGTAAACCCAATAGGCGAAGTCAGACACGGAGGTTTTGATGGTACCACCGGGTCAGAGGGACCGCGACAATCGCTAGCGTCAAACGTTCGGGGCTAACGTAGCGGCAAAATCAGGACGGCACGCCGGGAACGGCCTGCGCGGGTCGCATCAGTCAGGCAAGACCCCAACTCGGCCGTTCCCGCCGCTCATTCTGGACACCTATGTGGGGACACAGCGCCGGAGCACAATTTACCAGCGCGATATGATGTCTGTATCGCCCACGACGATACAGGGTGATTTCAATTGAGTCGGGGGATAACGCTATGCTGCGGGCGGACATATTGGAACTCCAACGACGACAGGAATTCCTTGAGAGCGAAATCTGGGAGGCACTTTGTCGTTTTAAAAATGACGACCCTATCGTAACTGATCTCAGGTCCAGAGTTTTATTCGTTAGGGAAGAGATTGAACGTCTTCGCGAGAAAACAATTCATTTATGGCACTGAGGTTGTTTTTCTCTGAGCTTGTTGTCGTGCTTGTGTGACACGCGATCCAAACGTTTCCGCATCGGCCAGCGTGGAAGACTGTGCCGGTTTTTATGCGTCCGATGTGCTGTTCTTTCCGAAAATTCTATCCAGCTTGGATTCGCATTGTGAGGCAGAATCATCACATCATTGAATGCGATGTTTGCGATCCTGCACGCACTCGGAATGTTCGTCGCTGATGTGTTCAAGTCGCGGTGTCGGCTTGAAGCCGAGAATTTGTTTCTCCGTCATCAGCTCAATATTTCTATGAGGCGGGCGCCGCCTCGTCTTCTACTGCACGGCATTGATCGCGCTCTGCTGGTATGGATGACGAGGCTCTGGCCGAGCCTGCTCGGTGCAACCCAGGTGGTTCAGCCGGAGACGCTCCTTCGGTGGCATCGCTCCGGGTTTAAAGCATTCTGGCGTTGGAAATCCCGAAATAGGGCAGGGCGGCCGAAGATTGATCGTGGTTTGCGTGATCTCATCCAGCGGATGAGCAGGGAAAACCCGCTGTGGGGCGCGTCCCGGATCCATGGCGAGCTTCTGATGCTTGGCTTTGAGGTGGCCCAATCGACGGTCTCGAAATATATGGCGCAGACCTTCGAAGCCGCCATCGCAAACCTGGAAGACATTTCTGCGAAATCACGCTGAATCGATTGCCGCCATCGATATGTGCGTTGTGCCGACGCTGACCTTCGATCTCTTGTTTGCATTCTTGGTTTTGGGCCACGGCCGGCGACAGCTGTTGTGGTTCGAGGTGACAAGGCATCCGACCGCCGAGTGGCTGGCCCGGCAAATCACTGAGGCGTTTCCCTGGGCCTCAGCACCGGCCTACCTGGTGCGCGACAATGATCGTGCCTACGGGCATACATTCCAGCGTCGGCTGAGGGCGATGGGTATTCGCGACCGGCCGATCTCGCCTGCATCGCCGTGGCAAAATGGCATTGCGGAACGCCTGATTGGCACATTGCGTCGCGAGTGCTTGGACCAAATGGTCATTTGCGGCGAGGCGCACCTACGCCGGATTCTTTTCGCCTATGCAGCTTATTACAATCAAGCGCGCACGCACTTGGCATTACAGAAAGATGCGCCCTTGCATCGAGCCGTCCAACGGTCCGGTGTCATTATCGCCGTTCCGATCTTGGCAGGGCTGCATCACCAATACGTCCGGATATGATTTTCGGACAGGACAGGTGTGTGTACCGAAAACCCCATCCGCATTGATTAGCTGACAGAATCACCTAACTTCAGTGGACGATGTTCGCACTGCTCTGCTTCGTCGTCGCCGTCTTGGCCTCGCCATTCAAGTCGAAGAGCCGGCTTGAGGCTGAGAATGCAGCGCTCCGACATCAGTTGATCGTTTTGCGGCGTAAGGTGCAGGGCCGGGTCCGGCTTACGAACAACGATCGCTGGTTCTTGATCCAGCTGTATCGATGGTTTCCGTCGATCCTGCAGGTTCTCACGATTATCCAGCCCGAGACGCTCGTGCGTTGGCATCGGGCCGGCTTTCGCTGCTATTGGCGTTGGAAATCGCGCTCACGGGGAGGGCGGCCGCAGATCGAGACGGACCTCCGGGCACTGATCCGGCGGATGAGCATCGAGAACCCGCTTTGGGGGGCGCCGCGCATCCACGGCGAACTGCTCAAGCTCGGGTTTGAAGTCGCGCAGTCGAGCGTCGCCAAGTACATGGTCAAGCGACGCGGGCCGCCAAGTCAGGGATGGCGCACATTTCTGCGTAACCACGCGCCAGACATTGCTGCCATGGATCTGTTCGTTGTCCCGACCATTGGCTTCGATCTGCTCTATGCCTTCGTCATCGTTCGCCTTGACCGCAGAGACCTGGTCTGGGTCAACGTCACAACAAATCCGACGGCTGAATGGATCGCGCGCCAGCTAACCGAGGCATTCCCCTGGAATGATGCGCCGCGCTACCTCATTCGCGATCGGGATCGGATCTATGGCACCGTCGTTACACGCCGATTGCGCGCCATGGGCATCCGGGACAAGCCCACCGCGCCGGCCTCGCCTTGGCAGAATGGCTTTGCCGAACGGCTGATCGGGTCGATCCGGCGCGAGTGCGTGGACCATTTCGTCGTCTTGGGCGAGGCACATCTGCGCCGAATCCTGCGAGCCTATGCTGGTTATTACAACGACATAAGAACGCACCGGTCATTGGATAAAGATGCGCCGGTCTCTCGCGCGGTTCAGCGATCCGGAATCATTAGCTCACGCACGATCCTCGGCGGGCTTCATCACCACTATGTCCGGGTTTAGGTTTTCGGTACACACAGGGCAAAACTAAAGGAGCGGAAACTTAGCGAGCGTCGGGGGCGCTGTCACCTGCTCCAGCAGCAACTACACAAATTGGCGCTCCATTTATTGGCATTTCAAAAAAGCGACGGAATTTGGCTCGACATGAGCCATCATCAAATTAGTAGCGAAAAATCAGATTTATGCGGATCGGCTTGGGCTGATCGAGTTCACTCCCAAAGAATTGGAACGAGATTGCCCTGGCCATTTGGCAATACCGCAAGAAATCTCAATCAAAGTCTTTTGAGGGTGCCGGTGTCGAAATGTTCTGACGACATACAAGCGGCCTCTTTTATTTCTCCGGCTTCACGCGAGCAAGCTCTCAGACGAAACGAACTCGATGCCATACATGAGCTGCTTGCTCGCGAAGCCGCTCGATCTCTTCGCTAATGAATAAAACTCTGGACCTGAGATCAGTTACGATGAAATCCTCATTTCTAAAACGACAAAGTGCCTCTGAGATTTCGCTCTCAAGGATTTTCTGTCGTCGTTGGAGTTCGAATATGTCGGCTCGCAGCATAGCGTTAGGCTCCGACTCTATTAAATCACAAGCTCCCGCCACGTCAGCGGGTTGGTAAAACGTCAACACGGATATGTTCCGGGAACGGCCGAGTTGGGGTCTTGCCTGACTGATGCGACCCGCGCGGGCCGTTCCCGGCGTGCCGTCCTGATTTTGCCGCTACGTTAGCCCCGAACGTTTAGCGCTAGCGATTGTCGCGGCTCCTTTGACCCGGTGGTAGCATCAAAACCTCCGTGTCTAACTTCGCCTATTGGGTTTACCACGGCCCCCGGTCCCAGGCTTTTATACGTTACCGAAAAGTCGGTTGGAGGCATATAGGCGCGCTTATCAGCCATCTACGATTCTTGGCTTTTGTGACAATCTGATCACACGTAATCGATTACCATTTTGCCAAGGGCGCTTGCTTTTGAGCCGCTTTATTACGTTGACCCGCAGAGTGGAGCGAGTCTCAAAATCGGTACGGAGCATCTTGCACGCTGGGAGCGAAGTGCATTTTAGAAGAAGAATTTTCCAGTCAAAACCGGTCTATGCGAGTGTACACAAAATAATGTATACCCGCTCCGTGCCAGAAAAAATTACCATCCCCGTGGCTGGCGGCTGTCCGAAGTGCGGAAATCCGAACCTAATGGTGCACGAGGACTATAGTGACGACACTATCGTCACCTGCTCAAAGTGCAAATACAAAGCTCGATGGGTGGAGTTCTTCCCGCCCACGTCTACTGGGGCGCAAAGGGACGTTGAGCTAGAACCGGAAATTGAAAGCGGAACGGAAACGGGAAAGCCGGATCATCCGCATTTTCGGCGACGTGCCGACTGAAAAAGCCCGGGGTAGCTCGACGTCCGGTGCTCTTGCCAGCGTGCCAGATTTCGCCCCGCCAGCAAGTGATCGGCAACCCGATAAGGCACCGTGAGGGGCAGGGCGTGGCATCGCACGGGCGGGGCGTTTTTCTCCACCGATCTACATTTAGCTCTTTTGTTTCCTTACAGCCCGGACACTCGAAGCTCCACACGTCTGGCACCCGCTCGCAGTCCCGCCTTTGCACCTTCACTAAAACCGTTCGGCAATCGGATTATCGTTGGGGTCTGTCACACCGGCACTCGGACGTGCGCACGACCGGGCCGTCAGGCGCAGACGCCACAAGCATTCCTACGGGGTAACACCTAAATTGAGCGCATGAAAAACGCTGCTCAAATCCTAGGTCGTGCCGTCTTCTTTCTCTTTCCCGTTCTGTTTGCGATTGGCATCGGGAACCAGCATCTCGGAAGTTGGCCGGGGTGTGTGGCCTACGCCGCCGCTACTGTTGTGTGTACCGAGAACCCCATCCGCATTGATTAGCTGACAAATCACCTAACTTCAGTGGACGATGTTCGCACTGTTCTGCTTCGTCGTCGCCGTCTTGGCCTCGCCATTCAAGTCGAAGAGCCGGCTTGAGGCTGAGAATGCAGCACTTCGACATCAGTTGATAGTTTTGCGGCGAAAAGTGCCGGGCCGGGTCCGGCTTACAAACGACGACCGCTGGTTCTTGATCCAGCTGTATCAATGGTTTCCGTCGATTCTGCAGGTTGTCACAATTGTTCAGCCTGAGACGCTCGTGCGTTGGCATCGGGCGGGCTTCCGCTGCTATTGGCGTTGGAAATCGCGCTCACGGGGAGGGCGGCCGCAGATTGATGCGGACCTCCGGGCATTGATCCGGTGGATGAGCATCGAGAACCCGCTTTGGGGGGCGCCCCGCATCCACGGCGAACTCCTCAAGCTCGGGTTTGAAGTCGCGCAGTCGAGCGTCGCCAAATACATGGTCAAACGACGCCTGCCGCCAAGTCAGGGATGGCGCACATTTCTGCGTAACCACGCGCCAGACATTGCTGCCATGGATCTGTTCGTTGTACCAACCATCGGCTTTGATCTGCTTTATGCCTTCGTCATCGTCCGCCTTTGCCGCAGAGACCTGGTGTGGGTCAACGTCACAGAAAACCCGACGGCTGAGTGGATAGCGCGCCCAGTGATCGCGTGCTGCTCGTATGGATGACGCGGCTTTGGCCGAGCCTGCTTGGTGCGGCCCAGGTGGTTCAGCCAGAGACCATCCTGCGATGGCATCGCGCCGGCTTCAAAATCTTTTTGCTGTTGTGTTGGGCATGGTGGGCTCCTCGTCTGGGTGCCTCTAGCCACAGCTTACTGCTGGCGGGGTAGGAGCACGGCCGAACCATCCCATTACCGGACATTGGGTCTGATCAGCGCGACCTATGCCACTGTGTTAATTTGAGCCATCCATAAGCGCAGGAGTTCGTCATGATCTTCGTACGCGATCCCATTCTCCAGTCCGTGCCAATAATGACTTTGCGCCCCACGCAGATAACCGTTGGGATGCGCGAGGTTCGAGAAAAGCGTAAATCTTGGCGTACGCATGGGGCTAAAAAGAGACTCGAATTTCTCACAAAGCATGCTGTCCCCGTTATTCGCGGATCTAAAGAGCGTCTTTACATCGTCGACCACCATCATCTTGCACGAGCGCTACATGATGAAGGAGTAGTCGACATTCTTGTTATGGTATTCCGCGATCTAAGCAAGATCAGCCAGGAAATCGTTCTGGACCTTCCTTGATCATCACGGGTGGGTTTATCCGTACGATGAAAAGGGCCGTCGACGTGACTACAAGAAGATCCCGCGCTCTGTTGCAGAGCTCAAGGATGACCCGTATCGGAGTCTCGCTGGAGAGCTAAGGCGCATTGGCGGCTTCGCGAAAGACACAACGCCATTTAGTGAATTCCTGTGGGCAGATTTTTTACGCGAGCCGATCGGAAAATCCAGTCTCAAAAATCAGTATAAATCAGCAATAAAAAAGGCATACAAATTGGCAAAAAGTTCCAAGGCAAATTATCTGCCAGGCTGGTGTGGACCGGTTGGTGCATGAAAGCGAAGGCTTCAAAGCACGTAACCGATTGGTGCGAGATTCTCGATTTGCTCGTCGCGGCTGTTCACCACGGTCTCGCAATATGTCTGAACGACTGGCTCTTATAATTGAGCCGTTCGGAACTGTTGTTCGTTCTTATTGTAACGCACCGATGATCGTGCCCATTGCACTTAGTGCCATGATCGCAGTCGCAATCCATCCAACAACTCGCAGCGGCCCTTTGATTACGAATTGGCCCATCACTTTGCGGTCAAAAGACATAAACATCATTGTTATCATGACAGGCACCGCGGCGACCCCGTTGAGAATTGCGGTCCAGTAGAGAGCCTTGATGGGATTGATCGGAGTAAAGTTGATGATCATCCCAATCAGTGTGGCAATTGCTACAATAGCGTAAAATGCTTTTGCTTCCGCTGGTTTACGGCCGAGCCCAACCTTCCAATGGCGCGATTCACCAATGGCATAAGCTGTCGAGCCCGCGAGAACGGGAACTGCAAGTAGCCCCGTGCCGATAATGCCCAACGAAAATATGGCGAAAGCAAAGTTACCGGCGACTGGCCGTAACGCTTCAGCGGCTTGCTGCGAAGTCTCGATGTCGGTAATGCCTTTAGCGTGCAACGTCGCAGCAGTCGTCACGATGATTGCGAGTGCGACAAGGTTCGCGAATGCCATCCCAACATACGTATCGAGGCGAATTCGCTTGAAGGCATGGTCTGACTCCTGGGGAGCCTTAACTAATGGGTGCCGATGAGGCTTGATCCGTTCGTCTTCCGCCTCCTGGGACGCTTGCCAAAAGAAAAGGTAGGGGCTGATCGTGGTTCCAAGCACGGCGGTGATAATGTTGAAATAATCAGAACTCCAGGCAATGCTCGGCACGAACAGACCGAACGCCAATTGTCCCCACGGCACTGTGACCATGAAGGCGGTTCCGAAATACGCGAACAAAGAGATGGTTGTCCACTTTAAGACCGCGACATAGCGGCTATACTGCATAAAGATTTGTAAAGACGAACACAGAACCGCAAAAAATAGGACGAAAAGAAGATGCGGGCCGCCTGTCATCATTTCCGCGACGTCGCCCATAGCTCCAAGATCCGCACCGAGATTAATGATATTGGCGATGGCCAAGACGATGACGATGCACTGCAACAACCAATTCGGATAGTGCTGGCGCAAATTGCCAGCTAAACCGTGGCCGGTGGTGCGGCCGATGCGCGCGCTGATTTCCTGGACAGCGCTCATTAGCGGATAGCTGAAAACCATTATCCACGAAATCGTAAAACCGAGTTGAGCGCCAGCCTGGCTGTAGGTTGCGATACCGGACGGGTCGTCGTCCGAGGCTCCGGTAATGAGGCCCGGACCGAGAACTCCGAGGAGCCTTGGCTTGCTGCCACCGACGACCGGGTCCTTTGGAGAAAATTGGCTATTGACTCGCTTCTCGCGTCCATTCCATCTGCCTTCAATGAGAGCCAGTCAGCGCATATCGGAGAGCCACGGGCAATGTTCGAAACTTTGGAAAGTTCCGATATGAAAGCTGGTTATTACAAAGCGGAATATCGGCCCGGCATGGTGGAAGACGAGAATAGTTGCCGTTTCTCGAGCCATTGAAAAGCAGGGGGATTAGCGGGTTGACAACCTTAGGCCGCCTAAGTTGGCGGCCTCCTTCATTTCAACCACCGCACTTTGAAATCCGCCACCGCCCGTCACGCTATCGAGGCCGCCCATAAAGCCTTCGAACTACGAGCAATTGAAGTATGTGATGCACGCAGCTCACTAGGATGACTACCTCCGATAACAATAATTATCGGAGCTTGCGATGGTTTTCGCGTGCTGGCAATCAGTGACATCTCGTAGAAGAGTTGTTTTACGTGCAGTTAGAAACATTGATAGAGTCCCCAACCGACCTCGATCGCTTTGAGGAGATTGCCGCGGATGACATTAAGTAAATACCAGACCGGTTTAGGTGTGTAAAGCTTCGTTGCGGCAGCGCCTATTGAGGCAGAAAATCACGCCAAAGCCTCGATGAATTGGCAGGATGCCGGGCTAGGCGCTGATTGAAAGGCTCGGACAATGGCAATGCTTACGCAGAGCTATGTTCATGGCACGTCGAACATGCCGCTCATCGGTGAGACGCTAGGCACGCATTTCGATCGTGCCGTGACGCGCTGGCACGACGAGCTCGCGCTGGTGGTGCGACATCAGCAGGTACGCTGGAGTTATAGCGAGCTCGGGCGGCGGGTTGATGATTTCGCCGCCGGGCTGCTGGCCTTGGGCCTCGAATCCGGGGACCGGGTCGGTATCTGGTCGCCGAACAATGCGGAATGGGTGATCACGCAATTCGCCACCGCCAAGGCGGGTGTGTGTACCGAAAACCTCATCCGTATTGATTTGTCCCTGTTGAGAGTCTAATTGGCACGATGTTCGGCCTCCCGCTGACGGCGCACGGCCAGCTCGGTATAAATCTCGCCTGTGCTTTCCAGGACGGCTGGCCGTTTTGTCACCGCTTCGTATCGGCGCAGGATGACCTCGACGTAGAGCGGATCAAGCTCTAGGCCACAGCAGCGTCGGCCGGTCTTTTCGCAAGCGACGAGGGTCGATCCCGAACCGAGGAATGGGTCGATGACGATGTCGCCGCGTTCGGTCAGGTCGAGCAGCGCGTCTTCCAACATGGAAAGCGGTTTGACGGTGGGGTGCTCCTGCAGCCCCTTGCGCGCTTCGGAGCCCAGACTGGAGGCGCCTGGATAGGTCCAGACATTCGACCTCCAGCGACCGTGCTTGCCGAGCTGGACGTTATTGATGTGGGGTGCATTGCCCTTCTTGAATAACGGCAGGAGCTCGTGTTGGGAGCGGTAGAGGCTGCCCATGCCGGCATTGGTCTTGGCCCAGACGACGAGATTGAACGGGGCGAGACCGAGCTGCAGGGCGGCCGCAATGACAGCCGGATAACCCCGCCAATCGATGAAAGTGGCAAAAAGACCGCCATCGCGAAGGTGGCCGAGGGAGGCGCCGATCCAAGCAGTATTAAAAGCCCGGAACTCGGCATCGGTCATCTCGCCGGTGGCCATCAAAAACTCGCGGTGCGCTCCGCTCGTCACGTGGCCGGCAATCGGAACATTGTAGGGTTCGTCGGTCAGGATCAGCCGCGCCTTGTCATTGTCAGACATAAGGATTTCGAGAACGGCAGGATCGGTAGAATCGCCGCAAATGATTTCGGTGTCCACCCATGGCAAAGATATCGCCAAGCTGCACGATGGGCTTCGCATCGGGCTCTGGCGCCAGCGGACCCGTTTCCGCGGCTGCGGGCTCCTCGCCTATGATGATCTGATCAATTTCGGGCATGGAGAAGCCTGTGATCTCGATAGGGGCGTCCTCCAGGATGAGTTCCTCCAATTCGAGTTTAAGCTCGTCGATATTCCAGCTGCCCTTCTCGCTCAGGCGATTCAAGGCCATCCGCACCAATCGGCGTTCCGATGCGGAAAGATGATCGGCGCGGATGCAGGGTATGTGGGCGAGGCCCAGAAGCTTGGCCGCCTCGACGCGTACCACGCCGTCGAGCACGGTGTTTCGCTCATCGATCAGCACCGGATCGCAAAAGCCCAAACTGCTGATTGCGGTGGCGACCTCGCGAAGATGAGCTGCCTCGATCTTGCGCACGTTGCGCGCCGGAATGACGAGATCTGCCGGCGCACACTCGATCAGCGCGAGCTTCGGCACAAGATCGTTGCGAATGAGACGTGGTGCGGGTGAAGCTGTGGCAAGCGCCGCCAGTTCCTCGCGTCGGTGTCGGCTCTTCGCCCTCAAAACATTCTGCAATGGCCTCTCTGACAGAGGCGCGTTTCTTGGATTTCTGGTCATAACTTCTTTCCTTATTGTTTGTGTTTAGACCGCTGCCATATCGCGCCTAGTAAGCCTTAGAACGGGTGGTTCGATGGCGGGATGTCTTTCGAAATTCGCGCGTATCTTTAGCAGCGCTTCGGCAGCGCTAACGTCACCTCTGAGTGCTGCTGCGCAATAGCTCTTAATCAGAACTTCAATGCGCGGCGCTCGCTTCGACGTGCTGCCTTCGCGAAATTCAACTGGACCTGTCATGACTTCATTCACAATCTCGGCCTCTGTTCGCACCTTTCGCTTACCGCGGCCATGCGGATTGGCGCGGTTGCCCGGCTTAAACTGCGAATGCCGCGGTGGCTTTTTGTAACCGACTTCGTAGTCAGCCATTTTCTTCTCCCGGTTCTTTTGGATTTGTTTCGTCTTCAACCAACTCAATTCTGATACCACCCGTGGGGTCACGACTTGCGGCAAAATCACTGTACTTAGTCAAAACATTCAAAGCGCGAGCGTTTCCGGCCGTCGCCTTGTTGTAGAGCTGCAAAAGGATGATTTCGAAAGCACTGCGCCGCTGCGATATGCCCTTCTCGACGATGTCTATCTCGCGGGCAAAAAACTCATCAATCATCGCAGCGGCCGGTTTGACGGGGCGCTTGCGAATCCGAGCGGGATTTCCAAATTGCCCTTTCTTCCATTTGGAGTGTTCGGGCGGTCGGCAATAACCAACGTCGTATTTCTTTGACGGGATGTTCATGCACTCGGGCCCCTACGCAGGTGCTCGCCCGATATGAATTGTTCGCAACAATCGAAAGGCCACCAGCTCGTGCCTATCGTGAAGTCTTCCGGGGTGTTTTTTGAACTGACCGCGGACGACGGTCAGTTCGTCAAAGCCTGCCAGCAGTTTCGTGTTGGACATAGGGGCGTCGTCATTTCGAGAACAACGCCGTCTAAATACTCCGATGCAAAACGGTCGTAATCGAGTGAAAGTCTGACTACTTTTTCACTCCACGGGTCGAATCCGAAGTAGGTATGTTATTGAAATAACTAACGGAATCCCGCTGAAGCCGCACGTTTTGACGATAATGATCGATCGTGCGCCGGCCCCGTATAGTGGCTTCCGCACTTTTTTGGGGCCAACGGGGATCCGGCATTTCGTCTTTGATTTGCGTCTCCGCGTTCCCTGCTGCGGGAAGCCGGCCCCTTCCAGCTCGAGCACATGTTTTGCCACTGAATAGAGCGATGCCGCTGACGGTGCTTTGCCCTTCGGGTCCGCCGGCTTACTCGCTTCAAATCGAATTGCCGCCCAATATGTCTCCTCGTTAGTCTCCTGGACCTTTCTGAAAGTGCTGGATCGTCGCTGCCATTTCACGACCCCGGCAATGAGCTCAGACATCTCCGGCGCTAGCGGAACTTGGGCGTCCACATAAGCGCCCACCAGCCATACCGTTGCCGCCTTCACCGTCTCGAAGGGGTAACTCCGCGAAGGCTTACGCAGGCGGCTGAGAAGCCCGCGCGCGAATGCGTGCAGCTTGTCGGGATCGCGTTCAATTATGAGGAAGTCAGGATCAACCATGGGAAGATGGAAGTCCTCGGTCGTGGTTTCCCGAGCCTGATGTACCTGACCTGATTTGGGCTGCTTCAACGGCAGCGTTTGCTTCTTTGGAAATCCCTTTTGCATGCCGTCTGTTCATGCCCTACTTGAATACAAAGATGGTGGCCGCTATTCGCTTATGAAGGGTACAGCAAATCCCTCAGGGTCTGGAATGGCGCGAGGTCTTGCAGGCGGCTCTGGATTTAATCGCCAAGACCAGCGTTCACGCTGCGTATATGCCAACCGAGATAGCGTCCCTTCCAACATTCTGCCGGAATTTCCCGTTGGCTTGCCTAATTTTCCCGTTTGATTGCCTAATAGTCCCGGTTCGCGACAAAGAACTCCCGGTTCAATTTCACAGGGAATTTCGACGAAACGCTCTGAGGCATCGGCTCTTTCGACGCCTCCAAACAATCTATAAGCCATCCGAATCACAAAATTCCCGGTTATTTTCCCTGATAGACGGGAATTTGGGCGTGGAGACGGGTTCGATCTGGACTGCATCCTCAGCCAGCCCGTCGACCGTTACGCGCGCGCGGTTTTCACCCGGTTCGACTCGGCCTCGCGCTCCCAGCGCAGGATCGTGCGTTGCAGCGCCTGGAATTTCGTCTCGATGGCGCCGTTGAACAGCGGATCCTGGCGGTCGCTCGCGCGCGCGTCGATGGCGGCCCAGTCCTCGGGACGCAGCCGCTGCACCGCGGCCGGAAACAGCAGCCGCTCTTCCTTGTCCATGTGCTGGCGCTGGTGCTTGATGAAGTCGGCGACCACGTCGTGGAAGGACTTCCGCAACAGCTCGCGGCCGGCCAGGATGTCCTCGACCGCCACGACCAGCATCCGCAAACGCTCAGTCTCGAGCTTGTGGTCGGCCTCCGCGTCGCCAATGCGCTGGGCGGCCGCCGGATCGCGCAGCTTCAGCTTCTCGAAAACTAAATCTTCTTTCGGATGGTGACAATCTTCTGGATAGTCTTGGAAATAATCGATGACGGCCTGCAGGATTTCATAATCGGGCGCCTCGCCGCGGTCGAAAACCTCGAGCTCATGCTCCAGCACAAGCAGCAGCCTGTCGATGTTGCGATGCTCTTCAAGCAGAACCTGAATGATGTTCGACATCGCTCGATCTCGGCCCCGTGTGGTCGCTCCAACAAGATCGTGAACGAGAGGTAATTGGCCCCGTCCAGACACCGTCGCTTTGGCTTGCACTAAAGATTAATGCCAATTCCACGGGGGTCTTTGCGCTATGTCAAAACGGCGATTGGGCCCATCCACTAGATGTTTAATGCGATTTTCCATTTTACCTTCGCGAGCCGAATCGATGATCGAAACAAGTCCGGCGGCCGGTTTCAAAATTCTCGCCCGTGAAGACTTTTCCGACGTGACCTATTCCCTGGTCGTGCATCACCCGCTGATGGCGCGGGCCGCCCAACCGGGTCAATTCGTCATCGTCATGTCGCATGAATCCGGCGAGCGCATCCCGCTCACCATCGCCGACTTCGACCGCAAGAAGGGCACGGTGACGCTGGTGGTGCAGGCGGTCGGCAAGTCGACCAAGGAAATGCAGCAGACCTGCAAGCCGGGCACCTCGCTCTACGGCATCGTCGGCCCCATGGGGGTGCCGAGCCCGCTCACCGGAAAGAAAAAGGTGGTTTGCGTCGGCGGCGGCCTCGGCGTCGCGCCGATCTATCCGCAGGCGCGCGGCTTCAAGGAAAACGGCGCCTACGTCATCGGCGTGCTCGGCTTCCGCAACAAGAACCTGGTGTTCTGGGAGGACAAGTTCAGGGCGGTCTGCGACGAATTGATCCTGTGCACCGACGACGGCTCCGCCGGCATGAAGGGCTTCGTCAGCGACGGCATCAAGCGCGCCATCGAGGGTCATAACGACATCGACGAAGTCGTCGCCATCGGCCCGCCGATCATGATGAAGGCCTCCGCCGAGACGACGCGGCCGCACGGCATCAAGACCATCGTCAGCCTCAACCCGATTATGGTCGACGGCACCGGCATGTGCGGCGGCTGCCGCGTCAAGATCGGCGACGACATCAAATTCGCCTGCGTCGACGGTCCGGATTTCGACGGACACAAGGTCGACTTCGACGATCTGATGATGCGACTAAGCGCTACGCCGAAGAAGAAAAGGCCGCGCTCGATCGCTGGTCGGACAATTGCCGGATGATGATGCAGGCGCCGGTCCTGCCGAAGGACGACGAGGCGGCATCCATGCTGCCCGACCCATACGAGGAAACCCTTGGCGGCTAGCGCCGCCGTCTCGAAATCGGTCGCACGGAACTCGATAGACGCACGGGATTTGCACCATGGCTAAAGCGGCGAAGAAGAAAACCATCCGCACCATTCCTCAAGCCCGCACGCCCGTGAAGGAGCACGAGCCGAAGGTTCGGGTGAAGAATTTCGAAGAGGTGAACTGCGGCTATTCGCTCAGCGAGGCGATGAACGAAGCCGAGCGCTGCCTGTTGTGCCCGGACCCGGCCTGCATCAAGGGCTGCCCGGTCAACATCAATATTCCGAAGTTCATCGAGGCGATCAGCGCCAAGGATTTGCGCGGCGCTTACGACGTCATCACCGCCAGCAACCTTCTGGCGTCGGTGTGCGGCCGCGTCTGCCCGCAGGAGACGCAATGCGAAGGCGTCTGCATGGTCGGCGAGACCCTCGAGCCGGTGGCGATCGGCCGCCTCGAACGCTTCGTCGGCGACACCGCCATCCGGGAGAAATGGTCGAACGTCCCTTACATCGAGCCGACCGTCTTCAAGATCGGCATCGTCGGCTCGGGACCTGCCGGCATGGCTTGCGCCGCCGACATGGCCAAGGCTGGTTGCGACGTCACCGTGTACGAGGCCTTCCACCAGGCCGGCGGCGTTCTCAAATACGGCATCCCCGACTTCCGGCTGCCCAATTCGATCGTCGACGCGGAGATCGAGAATCTGCGCAAGCTCGGCGTCAAGTTCGAGTGCAACACGCTGGTCGGCCGCCTGTTCACCATCGAGCAGATGCTCGGCGAGCTCGGCTTCGATGCCGTGTTCATCGGCACCGGCGCCGGCTATCCCTCGAGCTCGGGCATTCCCGGCGACTCGCTCAACGGCGTGCTTGTCCGCCAACGAACTGCTCACCCGCTGCAACCTGATGCGGGCCAAGGAATTCCCCAATTTCGACACGCCGATGCCGCTCGGCAAGCGCGTCGCCGTGATCGGCGCCGGCAATACCGCCATGGACGCCATGCGCGTCTGCCTGCGGCTCGGCGCCGAGAAGGTCTACTGCATCTATCGCCGGACGCGGGCGGAATGCCCGGCGCGCGTGGAAGAAGTGCACCACGCCGAGCAGGAAGGCGTCGAATTCCACTGGCTCACCGCGCCGGTCGAGATTCTCGACGACGGCAAGGGCGGTGCGCGCGGCATGCGCTGCATTCGCATGGAGCTCGGCGAGCCCGACGATTCCGGCCGCCGCCGGCCGGTTCCGGTCAAGGGCAGCGAATTCGAATTCGAGATGCGATGAGATCGTGTTCGCGATCGGCACCAACGCCAATCCGATCATCGGCCAGACCTCGCACCTCAAGCTCAACAAGCGCGGCTACATCGCCACCGACGACAATCTCGCCACCTCGATGGCCGGCGTCTACGCCGGCGGCGACATCGTCACCGGCGCCGCCACCGTGATCGAGGCGATGGGCGCCGGCCGCAAGGCCGCGCGCAACATGAAAGCCTACTTGGGAATCCGCGATTCCAGCGACGACGCTGTCGGCAAATCGGCCGGCACGCTCTTCGGCATCGATCTGCGGGAACAAAACTTCGCACGTATTCGCGCCGCTTAAGGTAGCACAATGACCGACACTGCCGATATTGCCGTCAAGCCCCGCCCCCGCGCTAGCAAAGCCGCGAGCCCTGAGCCGAAAGGCAAGGCGGCCGTCACGTTGCGCGAGCACATCGTCGAGATCGTCAGCGACTCCGGCGAAGGCGCGCAGCGCTGCGGCCAGTCCCTCGGCGCGATCGCCTCGCAGATGGGCAATGGCGTCTGGACCGAGGAGATCATTCCGGCGGAAATCCGCCCGCCCGCGCGCAGCGTCGCCGGCGGCAGCGGCAACCGCATCCGCGTCGGCTCCGGCCCGGTGACCAACGGCGGCGACGAAACCGACCTGGTGATCGCCTTCAACGAGCAGGTGCTGCTCGGCCGCGTGCGCACCGGCGCACTCAAGCCGGACTGCACCATTCTGCTGGAAAGCATGTGGCGCGAGGCCAAGGACCCGAAAATCGTCGCAGTCCTATATCGAGACGTACCAGCAGCTGGTGAAGGCGGGCTACCGCGTCGTCGAAATGCCGATGGAGCGCGAGTGCAAGACCATCGTCGCCGACGCCAAGCGCGGCAAGAACATGTTCGCGCTCGGCATGCTGTGCAGCATCTACAGCCTCGACCTGAAGGTCGCGGCCGCAACAGATCGCGCTCACCTTCGGCAAGAAGGACGCCAGCGTCGTCGCAGGCCAACGTCAAGTTGCTGAACGCCGGCCACGACTGGGCCGAGGAGAATCTCGACTTCAAGTATCGCATCCCGGCCGACGCGCAGCACCGAGCCGCAGATCGTCGTCAACGGCAACACCGCGCTGGCGCTCGGCGTGCTCGCTTCGGGCATGGAAATCTGCGCCATGTATCCGATCACGCCGGCGACCTCGGTGTCGCACTATCTCAGCAGCGTGTTCGAGAAAGTCGGCGGCATCGTGCACCAGGCGGAAGACGAGATCGCCGCCTGCGCCTTCGCCATCGGCGCTTCTTACGCCGGCAAATGCGCCGTCACCGTCACCTCGGGCCCCGGCTACTCGCTCAAGCAGGAGGCGATCGGGCTCGCGGTGATGGGCGAAATTCCGCTCGTCGTCATCAACGTCCAGCGCGGCGGCCCGAGCACGGGGCAGCCGACCAAGGTGGAGCAGGGCGACCTGCTGACCGCGATCTTCGGCAGCCACGGCGACGCGCCCAAGGTGGTGATCGCGCCGGCGACCATCGAGGATTGCTTCTATTCCGTGATCACCGCGCGCAAGATCGCCGAGACCTTCAATATGGTGGTGGTCGTCCTCTCCGATGCCAGCCTTGCGACCGTCGCAGCAGCCGTTCCCGCGGCCGCAGTTCAGCGAAGCCTGGCTGGCGCCGCCGATCGACCAGAGCGAAATCCCGGCGGGGCTCAAGCCCTACGACTGGAACGAGACCACCGGCCTTGCGCGCCGCTTCATCCCGGGACAGCCCGGCGGCATGCACACGCTGACCGGGCTCGCGCACGACCGGCTCAGCCACGTCGCCTACGATCCCGACAGCAACGAAATCGGCCTGCGCGCGCGCAGCCACAAGCTCGCCGCGCTGCAGAAGACGCTGAAGACGCCGCCGGTGTTCGGCGATGCCAAGGGCGACCTCCTGATCATCGGCTGGGGCAGCACCAAGGGCGCGATCGAGGAAGCCGTGACGAACCTGCGCGCGCAAGGGCGCAAGGTGTCGTCGCTGCACCTGACCTTCCTGCAGCCGATGGCGTCCGGCATCAAAGAGATCATGCAGCGGTTCAAGAAGGTGATGACGATCGAGGGCAACTGGAGCGACGACCCGAACGACGAGATCATCGACGAGAACAATCGCCGCCACTCGGCGCTGGCGATGCTGCTGCGCTCGCGTTACCTCGTCGACGTCGACTGCTGGACGCGAAGTGCCGCGGCCAGCCGATCAAGCCGGCACTGATCGAGCGCGTCATCCTCGACAAACTGAAGCAGAATTAAGAGGCAGATCCCATGACCATTCACGCCACCGAATGCCTCTTGCGGCTGCACGACGAGCACTACGAGCTCGAGGACTACCAGAGCGGCGTGCCGCGCTGGTGCACCGGCTGCGGCGACAACGCCATCCTGGCCGCGGTGCAGCGGCTATGCCGCGACGAGGACCTGCGCCCGGAGAAGACCATGTTCGTCTCCGGCATCGGCTGCTCCAGCCGCTTCCCGCACTACATGAAGACCTACGGCTTCCACGGCATCCATGGCCGCGCGCTGCCGGTCGCCGAAGGCGTCAAGATGGCGCGGCCGGACCTCAACGTGTTCGTCAACACCGGCGACGGCGACTGCTGCAGCATCGGCGCGGCGCACTGGATCCACGCCATCCGCTACAACATGAACATGACCGTGATGCTGCACGACAACCAGATCTACGGTCTGACCAAGAAGCAGGCTTCGCCGACCTCGCCGCGCGGTACCAAGAGCAACACGACGCCGCGCGGCAGCTACCTCGAGGCGCTCAATCCTCTGACCGTGACGCTCGGCGTGCAGAACGTGTCCTTCGTCGCCCAGGCGGTCGATTGGATTCCGGAGGTGCTCTACGACATCATCCGCGCGGCCTACCACCACAAGGGCTTCTCGTTCGTTCGCATCCTGCAGCGCTGCCCCGAATGGCTGCCGAAGATGCTCGATCCGTGGGTGCACGATCCGCTCAAGACCAACCTGCTGCACCACAAGAACGGGCTGACGCTGAGTCCGGGCATTTCCAAGGTGTACCGCACGCAGGAAGAGCACGACCCGTCGGATATCCATCGCGCGCGCGAGATCGCTTCCGTGCTCGACCCGATCCCGGTCGGCATCATTTACCACGACCCGACAAGTGCCTTGTTACGAGGAGCTGCGCAACGCCGGGCAGCAGCGCTCGCCGCGGTTCGTCAAAGCGGGGTTCGAAGCGGAACTCGACAAATTCACGGTCTGGCCGGCCGAAGGCGCCAAGACTCAACCGGGCGCCTAATGGACATGGACCAGAGCAAAACGACTAAGGCGACGCCAGCATGCAAGTAGAACTCCAAGCGCACATCGCGTTTCATCTCACCGGCCGGATGCTTCAGGGCGAGGGCGATGCGCTCGCCCGCAGCGACCTGCAGCCGGCGCTCTTCGCCGGCTACCGCGACCTCACCGCGCTGCGCTACGATTTTCCGCTGGTGCTGATCGCCGACGCCAAGCAACCGGTGCAATCGCTTTCCGGCCTGTTCGATCGCGCGGCGAAGGATATCGCCGGCAAGGACGATGGCGAACGCGCGCGCAAGCATGCCGGACGCCTGGAGCGGGAAATCCGCAAGCTGATCGCGGAAGGCACGACCGGCAGTCTGTTCAAGCTGTGCGACCTCGCCGCCGCGCGCATCGGCGCCAAGAACGACGACCAACTGGCCAAGAGCCTGAAAGCCTTACGCGCCGCGCTCAAGCATGACGGCGAAGTGATCGACTGCGACAAGGCGATGCCGTTCCGGCTGTTCCAGCACGCCTGGAAGGGATTGCAGGAGCAGAAGGCGCAGAAGTTCCGCGCCGAGATCAGCGCGCTGATCATGAAGCTGTCCGACATCCTGAGCGCGGACTTCGGCCACTCCAAGGAAGGCATGAGCGCGGAGCGGCTGCAGGCGGCGATCGGGTCGGCGCACCAAGGCGCGTTCGACTTCGGCGCGATGTCCCGCCTGCTCACCGCGGCGACGGTGAATGTGCCGATGGCGGAAAGCCGCCGCCAGCGCATCCGCGGCCTGCTGTCGACGCTGCGCACGCAGCGCTTCTTCCCGCCGGCGACCGAAAGCGACAAATGGATCGGCGTCGCCGAGCCCTATTCGTTCATGTTCGACAACTGCGCGGAGGCGGTCGCCGCCTATCGCGAGCGGCTGCCGAAGATGACCGAGCTCGCCAAGGCGATGGCGATGGCCAAGCTCGAAACCGTGGGCGAATACAGCGAGGCGCGGCACGACGCCTTCTTCGGCGGCTTCGGCGACAACGGTCTCGACGCCGAGGACATCGCCGTGTTCCCGGACTACCTGATTTGCCTGCGCGCCACCGATTTCCGCGCGGCGGAAACCGACTTGATCCTGCGCGCCTTCGTCGCCGGCATGCCGGTGAAGCTGGTGGTGCAGACCGACGATCTGCTCGAGCAATCGCCGATCCGGGACGACTATCTTGTCGCCGGGCTGCGCGGCAAGCAAGTCGCCAGCAGCGCGATCGGGCTGGGCGCGTCCTTCGTCTTGCAGGCGAGCGGCGCGAACCTGTTCCAGCTGCGCGAGCCGATCATGCGCGGGCTGGCCTTTCGCGGACCCGCGGTGTTCAGCATCTATTCCGGCGCCAACGGCGGCATCCTGCCGGCTTACCTCACGGCCGCGGCCGCCGCCGAATCACGGGCGTTCCCGGCATTCACCTACGATCCGTCGGCGGGCGCCGACTGGGCGTCGCGCTTCTCGCTCGCCGCCAACAGTCAGGTCGATGTCGATTGGCCGTTGCAGCGGCTCGACTATGAGGACGCCGAGCAGCAGCTGGTTTCGGAAACCGCGGCCTTCACGCTGGTCGATTTTGCCGCCTGCGATCCGCGCTGCGGCAAATATTTTGCCAAGGTGCCGCGCGCCAAATGGACCGCCGACCTGGTGCCGGTCGCCGAATTCCTGACGCGCGAGCCGAAGAACTTGGCGGACAAAGTGCCGTGCCTGCTGATGGTCGACCGCGACAATCAACTGCAAAAGGTGATTGTCAACGACACGCTGGTGCAGGAAGCGCGCCGTTGCGCCGAAGCCTGGCGCAGCCTGCAGGAACTCGGCGGCGTGCATAATTCGCACGCGGCGAGGCTGCTCGAGCAGGAACGCAAAGCCTGGGCCGATCAGGCCGAGGCGGCGGCCTTCGCCGCGGTGGCGAACCAGGCTCAAGCCGGCGCGCCGGCTGTCGCGCCGTCGGCATCGGCTGCCGCGGCGCCCGCCGCGGCTGCGGCCGTCGAAGCCGCGCCTGAGAAGGCGTCTGACGATCCCTACATCGAGACCTCGCGCTGCACCAGCTGCAACGAGTGCACGCAGATCAACGACAAGATGTTCGGCTACGACGCCAACAAGCAAGCCTTCATCAAGGATGCGAACGCCGGAACCTATCGTCAACTCGTGGAAGCCGCGGAGAATTGCCAGATCTCGATCATTCATCCCGGCAAGCCGCGCAATCCGAACGAGCCGGGGCTCGACGAGTTGATCAAGCGAGCGGAGCCGTTCCTCTAGGCGACCGTCTCGACGTCCCACTTGGGCGCGCGCTCGGGCGGATCGGCGATGCGCACGTGCCGGCTGCGCAATGCGAAAAGCTGCCGCATCTCGTCGTCGCTGAGCGACCAATCGAACACGTCGAGGTCTTCATCGATGTGCGCCTCCTCGAGCGGGCGCGGTACCGCGGCGACCATCGGTTGCTGGATCAGCCAGCGCAGGCAGATCTGGCCGATCGTCTTGCCGTGCGCCTTGGCGATCGCGCCGACCACGGGATCGTCGAGCAGCTTGCCGCGCGCCATCGGGCAATAGGCGGTCAGGATCATGCCGTACGTCTTCAGCGCGGCGAGCATGCGGTCCTGCGGCAGATAGGCGTGGTACTCGACCTGGTTGGTGATCAGCGGCTCGGGGCAGACGCGCACGGCCTCGTCGAGCATGGCGATGGTGAAGTTCGACACGCCGATATGGCGCGCCATCCGCTGCGCTTGGCCTTGGCCAGCGCGCCGAGCGTTTCGGTGAACGGCACCTTCGGCTGCGGCCAATGGACCAGCAGCAGATCGACATAGTCGAGCTTCATCGTCTTCAAGCTGGTTTCCGCCGAGCGCAGGAAATCAACCTCGCGCGCGCCGAGTTCGGTCACCTTGGTCGTGACCCACAAATCCTTGCGCGCGATGCCGCTTGCGCGAATGCCTTCGCCGACCTTCTCCTCGGTGCCGTATTTGCGCGCAGTGTCGATCAGGCGATACCCAGCCTTGATGGCGTAGGCGACGAGCTCCGCGCCGCGCTCCGGCAATTCCATGGTGCCGTAGCCGATCGCCGGCATGTTCGCGCTGTGCGAGGCGAGGGTGAAGGCTTTGGCTGGCTGCATTGCAAATATCTCCGGGAAGGGACGAAAGACGAGCGCGACGAGCACCGCTAGTTGCTCAACTTGATCCCGGCCTCCTTGATCACCTTGGCCCAATGCGGCGTCTCGGTCTTGATCGCCGCCGCGAATTCCGCCGGCGAATTGCCGATGATGTCGAGCCCTTGCTGCTGCATGGTTTTGCGCACCTCGGGCATCGCCAGGACCTTGACTGTCTCATCGTGCAGTTTGTCGATGATCGGCTGCGGCGTTCCGGCCGGCGCCAGCAAGCCGAACCACGGCACGGCCTCGAAGCCGGGATAGCCGAACTCGGCCATGGTCGGCAAATCGGGCGCCAGCGCCGAGCGCTTGAGCGAGGTGATGGCGAAGGCGCGCAGCTTGCCCTCGCGCACCTGCGGCAGCACGTTGACGATATTGCCGAAGAACATCGTCAGGCGGCCGGCGAGCAGGTCCGGCAGCACGGCGGTCGAGCCGCGATAGGCCACCGGCGTGATGTCGACATGGGCCATGTATTTGAACAATTCGCCGGCCAGATGCTGCGACGTGCCGATCCCGGCATGACCGTAGGTCAGCTTTCCGGGCTGCGCTTTGGCGAGCGCGACCAGTTCCGGCAAAGTCTTCGCCGGCACGTCGGGATGGACGACGAGCAGGTTGGCCGCGACGAAGACTTGCGAGATCGGCGCGAAGTCCTTGACCGGATCGAAGGGCAGTTTGACGTAGAGGCTTGGATTAATGACCAGTGACGGATTGCCGCCCATCAGCAAAGTGTAGCCGTCCGGCGCGGCTTTCGCGACCCGGTCGGTGGCGATGTTGCTGCCTGCGCCGGTGATGTCTTCGACCGTGACCGGGACGTTCCAGGTTTCCGCAAATTTGGTGGCGAGAATGCGCGCCGCGACATCCGGGGCGGTGCCGGCGGTGAAGCCGACGATGATGCGGATCTGCCGGTTCGGATAGTCCGTCTGCGCAGCGGCATGATTGGCCGCGAACACAAGCGATAACGCGGCAACAACGCGAAGAACGGACTTCATCTTGTTTCCCCCGCCGGTCAGGTGCGGGCAGGGTGACATCGGCTCCGCCTGGCCGCAAGAGCAGGCGCTAGGCCGGCGCCTGTTCGACCGCCAAGCACGCGCATGATCTCGTCCTGCACATTGCGCCGCTCCGCCTCGGTTGTGGTGCCGGCAAGCCGCGCTTCATAGGCGATGCGCGCCGGGCGATGGAACACCATCACCCGGTCGCCGATCTCCATCGCCTCGCCGAGCTGATGGGTGATGAACACCGCGGTCTTGTTATTCTGCCGCACCAGCCGCACGAACTCGGCGCGCAGGTCGCGCGCAGTCATTTCATCGAGCGCGGAGAACGGCTCGTCGCACAACAGGATCTCCGGATCGACCGCGAAGGCGCGCGCGATCGAGACGCGCTGGCGCATGCCGCCGGACAGCGCGTGCGGATAGTCGTTCTCGTGGCCGGCGAGGCCGAGCCGCTTGAGCCACGCGCGCGCGGTCTCTTCGGCGTCTCGCGCATCGCGGTCGAGGATCTGTAAACCGAGCTGCACGTTGTCGAGCGCCGACCGCCACGGCATCAGCCGGTCGTTCTGGAACACGATGCCGATCTTGCCGCGGAAGAAATCGAACTCGTGGAACGGATCGTGGCCGATGACGCGCGCCTCGCCTGACGTCGGCTCGATCAGCCCGGCGACGATGTTGAACATCGTCGACTTGCCGCAGCCGGTCTTGCCCAGTACGGCGACGATTTCGCCTTTGCCGACCTCGAACGAGAGCTTGTCGACGGCGACGAAATCGCCGCGCCCGTCCGGGCGGCGGAAGGTCTTGCTCACGTTGGTGAAGCGGATGACCGGTTCGAGCGGGACCATGCGCTAGATCGCCCGCTCGGACACCGCGCGATAGCGCAAGGCATAGGCCTCGATGGCGTTGATGGTCTGCTGCACGACCAGCACGAACAGCACGAGCTGCAGCGTCCAGGCCATGGCGCCGGCCATGTCGAACAATTGCTGCTGGCGCAGCAATTCGTAGCCGACGCCGCCGGTGGCGCCGACGAGCTCCGCCACCACCACCACGCGCGCGGCATTGCCGAGGTTGACCTTCCAGGCGGTGAGGATGCCCGGCACGATGGTCGGCACGATCAGGAAGCGGAACAGCGTCCAGCGCGACGGCCGAAACGCCATGGTCATCTCGAACAGGTCCTTCGACATCGATCGGAAAGCATCGAGAATCTGGAAGGTAAAGGCGGGCAGCGTCGTCATCACCATGATGAACAGCACGCGGAATTCGGTGCCGTGGAACCAGATAATGGCGAATACCACCCAGGACAGCGCTGGAATGCCTTGAAAAAACGTCAGCACCGGCGCAATGAAATTTTCCGCCGTCTTCGATTGCCCGATCACCAGCGCCAGCATGCCGCCGAGGATGAAGGCGCCGAACAGCCCGCCGAAGATGCGTCCGGCGGTGAGCAGAACGTCGACCAGGAGCGAGCCGGTGATGAGGATCTCGATGGTGCGCGCGATGATTTCCGGCACCGGCGGAAACAGAAACGGCGGAAACACCATCGACAGAATCTGCCAAAGCGCCGCCAGCGCCAGCATGCTGGCGGCCGCTTGCAGGACGCGCATGGTGCGCGTGTTCATCATTGCATCGGCTTTGCGTAGATCGTGTCGTTCGACGGCATCGCCTTGAAATAGCCGACGTCGATGCCGGCCTTGTAGACGGCCTCGATCTGCTTGGCGACGTCGCCCGCCGGCACCACGCTCATGCCGAGCCGGTCGTTGGCCTTGATGAGCGACACTAGGGCGGCACGGTCGGCCGGCGTCGATTTCGGCGCGATCATTGCCGCCGATTCTTCCGGATGCGCGGCAATGTATTCGCCGGCCTCCTTGTAGGTCGCATAGAGCCTGGGGATCAGCGCCTGGTTGGCGGCGATCCAGTCGTCATGCGCGGCGACGCCGAGATAGGGAATGCGCTCGCCGCCGGCGAAAGATTTCCAGGTCTCGGCCATGCCGGTGTCGAGCATGCGGATGTCGGGCTTCTTCGCCTTCAACAGCGTATAAGCCGGCTCCCACAGCTGCACGGCGTCGGCGCGGTCGGCGAGCGCATAACCGACAAGGCCGGGCGGGGCGGTATTGACCACCTGGATCTTGGAGGTGTCGACGCCCTGTTTCCTGGCGAAGAACTCCGACATCACGAAGTTCGTGGTCGAAGCGGCGGCGGCGAGCTGCTTGCCCTCGAGATCCTTGACCGTCTTGATATCCGGCCGCGAGGTGACGAAGGCGCCCCAGAAGTCGAACAGGTTGAACAGATACTTCACCTTGACGCCGCGCGCGTCGGCAAGCCCGACGGTCAACACCGCGGCGCTGCCGCCGACCTTGAACTCGCCGGAATTGAATTGCGTCGTGTAAGCGTCGGGCGGCCGCTCGACGAATTCGATGTCGAGGCCGTGCTTGGCATCGAGCCTCTCGGCCTTGATCACTGGCGGCATGAAAGCGCCGAGCGAGGGGAAGCCGAACACCACGATGGTGACTTTGGCCGGCGCCTGCGCGGCGGCGGGATTGAACCCGGCGAAGGCGAACGCCGCCGCCGCACCGAGCGTGATCAGCAATTTCTTCATGGTGGCGTTCCTCCACATGCCATTTTTTTGTCATCGAATCTTGAACAGCCGCGCCGCCAGATCGCCATTGATCGAGGCGGTCTGCGCCGGCGTCGGGCCAGCCTCGGCGACGATCTTCATCGGCTCGGTGTCGCCGATCGGGAAAGGCATGTCGGAGCCCATCATGATGCGCTCGCTGCCCATTATCTCGATGACGAATTTCAAGACGCGCACGTCGTGCAGGATGGTGTCGGTGTAGATCGCGGCCAGCGCCGCGACTGGATCGCCGACGCCAGGCGTGATCGCGGCGTTGCGCTTCAATCGGCCGAGTACGAAGGGCAAAGCGGCGGCGCCCATCGGCGCAAAAAACTTTACGTTTTTGTATTTGGCGATGTGCCCCGCCGAAATCAGCCGCGCCACCGCGACCGCTGCGTCGGTGATGCGGCCGAGGCCGTTGGCGAGGCCGAAATCGTTCACCCGCACGTCGCCGGCGTCGTAGCTCGGATGAATATGAATGAGCGCGCCCGTCTCGTCCGCCGCCTGCCAAAATGGATCGAGGTCGGCGGCATCGAGCGTCGAGCCGACGCCGCGCGGCAGCGTGCCGATCATGGCGCCGGCAAAGCCCGCCTTGATCTCGTCCTTGAGTACCGCAGCGGCGCGCGCGCCGTCGCCGAGCGGCACGGTCGCAAGCGGCACGAAATGCGGCTCGGCCTTGGCGGCGGCGAGCAGGCAGTCGTTGGCGAGCCTTGCCCAGGCTTCGGCTTCCGCGCCCGGCAGCTCGTAACCGAACATGTCGACCCAGCCGCCGGCGACTTGTTTGTCGATGCCTTGCTGGGCCATCCAAGCGAGGCGCGCCGGAATGTCGGACAGCGGCTTCGACACCGGCCGCGTCGGCTTGCCGCCGACGAAAGCCAAGGCGAGGCTGCCGTCGGCCTCGATCTGCCGCACGTTGGGAAACTTCGCGGCGTCCTTGCGGATGGCGGTGAGCAAGTCGGGCGGCACTAGATGGGCGTGGCAATCGACGATCATTTCTTCTCCTGCGCCGCGGCGATCATATCGCCGAGCTTGGCGACTCTGATCGGCAGCGTGTTGATGGCAATGCCGAGCGGCCGGATGGCGTCGTTGATGGCGTTGGCGATCGCCGCCGGCGCGCCGAGATAACCGCTTTCGCCCGAGCCCTTCTGCCCGAGCACGGTGTGCGGTGACGGCGTCTCGTGATCGACGATTTCGACCGGCGGCACCTCGTGTGAGGAGGGCAACAGGTAATCCATGAAGGTCTGCGCGATCAGCTGGCCGTCGTCGTTATAGGCAAATTCCTCGTAGAGCGCGGCGCCGATGCCGTGGGCGATGCCGCCCATGGTCATGCCGCGCACGATCTTCGGATTGATCTGCGTGCCGCAGTCGTGGCCGAGCCGGTAGCGCACGATCTGCGGCCGGCCGAGATCGGGATCGATCGCCACCAGCAGCAGATGGAATTCGAATGAGAAGCAGGGATACATCTGCACGCGGCCGTCTTTGTCCGGCAGCGTGCCGCCGGTCGGCACCTGGTAAATGTGCTCGACGGCGAGGCCCGGTTCGAAGCCCTCCGGCATGCGGTGATAGTTGCGGTGGGCAATGCCGATGAGTTCGGCCCACGTCCGCCGCTTCTCCGGCGCGTCGCGATCGTGCACCTCGCCGTGCGTGTAGACCGCGCGTACAGTCGGGATGCCGAGATCGTGTGCGGCGATAGCAATGAGTTTTGTCTTCAGCTTTTGCGCCGCATGGAACGCCGCGCCGCCGAGCATGATCGCCATGCGGCTGCCGACCGGCGTGCCGCTCGGCAGCGAATTGAGCGAATCCGGCCGTACCACGCGCACGGTGTCGGGATCAATCTCCAGCACCTCGCCGACCACCGTGCCGACCAACGTCTCGTGGCCCTGGCCGGACGAGGTCGTGTGCATGGTGGCGGTGATGGCGCCGAGCCCATCAACGTTGATGCGGCAGGAGTCCATGAAGGTCGACGTGGTGATCGCCGGATTGAGCAGCGCCTCGAAGGTGGCGTTGCCGCCGGACGGCTCGAGGCAGGCGGCGATGCCGATGCCGGCGAGCCTGCCCGCGCGCCGCAGCCGGTCGCGCTCGGCCTTGAGCTCGTCGTAGCCGCTGCCGGCCAGCACCTTGGCGATGACCGCCTCGTAGTTGCCGCTGTCGTAAGTGGTGCCGCTCGGGATCAGGTAGGGGAATTCGTCGTGCCGGATCAGATTGCGCCGGCGGATTTCCAGTGGATCGAGGCTGAGCACCTCGGCGACCTCGTCCATGCAGCGTTCGAGCGCAAGATTGGTCGGCCCCTGGCCGAAGCCGCGCACCGCGTCCTGCGTGGTCTTGTTGGTGACGACCGCGATGGCCTGATACTTGACGCTATTGATCTTGTAGGGCCCGACGATGGCGCCGATCGGCTTGCCGAGCTGGAACGGCGAACGCCCGGCATAGGCGCCGAGGTTCTCCAGCGCGCGCATCTTCATCGAGCGCACGATGCCCTGGTCGTCGAAGGCGACGTCGACGTCGAACAGCCGCTCCGGCCCGTGCGCGTCGCCGCCGCGCATGTTTTCCAGCCGGTCCTCGATCAGTCGCATCGGGAAACCGAGCCGCCGGGCCAGATAACCGCACAGCACCGTGTGCTTGATGCCGCGCTTGACGCCGTAGCTGCCGCCGACATCGACGTCGTAATGCACGCGCACCGAGGAGCTCGGGATCTTCAGCGCGGCGCCGATCTGGTCGGCATAGCGCGGCATCTGGATCGAGGCGTGAACGTCGAGCAGCTCGCGCCACGGGTCCCAGGCCGCGACCACGCCGAAAGTCTCGATCGGCACCGTCGAGGAGCGCCCCCATTTCACGCGCAGCTTGACCTTGCGCGGCGACGCGGCGAAATCCTTGTCGACGTCGCCCCACACGAACGTCTTGTCGAGCAGCACATTACTGCCGTGCGCCTCGTGCACCAGCGGCGAGCCTTTTTCTAGCGCCCGTTCGGCGTCGAGCACGAAGGGCAGCGGCTCGTAGTCGATCTCGACCGCCTCCGCAGCGTCTTCGGCGAGCGCGCGGCTGTCGGCGACCACCGCGGCCACCCACTCGCCGGAATAGCGCGCGGTCTCGAAGGCGAGCGGCCGGCGCGGCACGTGCGGCGTGTCGAGGCCGGTCATCAACGGATGCGTGGCGGCGGCAAGCTCGGCGCCGTCGAGGACGTAATGCACGCCGGGCATTTTCAGTGCGCCGCGTTTGTCGATCGATTTGATGCGCGCCGCCGCATGCGGGCAGGTGATGACCGTGACGTGCTTCATGTTGGGCAATTCGATATCGGCGACGAATTGCCCCTTGCCGGCGACAAAGCGCCGGTCCTCGCGCACGCGGCGGTCGGCGGAGACGTAGCGATGGTGGCCGGGGGCGCTCATTTGGTGATGCTCCGCGGCCGGTTGACGCCGCGCATGCGCTCGGCGGCGAGCGCGATCGCCTCGACGATCTGCGCGTAGCCGGTGCAGCGGCAGAGATTGCCGGAAATCGCCTCGACAATGTCCTCACGCGTCGGCTCCGGATTGTCGGCGAGCAGCGCGTGCGCGGCGAGGATCATCCCCGGCGTGCAGTAGCCGCATTGCATGCCGTGCGTTTCGCAGAAGGCGTCTTGAATGGGCGACAGCTCGCCCGGCCCCGGCGTCACGCCCTCGATGGTGGTAATGGCCGAGCCCGCCGCCTGCGCGGCGAACATGAGACAAGAGCGCACCGCGGCGCCGTCGAACAGCACGGTGCAGGCGCCGCAGACGCCGTGCTCGCAGCCGGCATGCGCGCCCTTGAGGCCGAGAGAGTCGCGCAGACAATCGAGCAGCGTGGTGCGCGGCTCGACGTCGAGCTCGTGCAGCGTGCCGTTGACGGTGAGCTCAATGTGCATGGGGTTTGCTCCCTTGCGCATTGGCCAGCGCGTCGGCGACGGCGCGCGCCGCCAGCACCGCGGCGACGCGGCGGCGATAGGCGGCGGTCGCGTGCAGGTCGTCGAGCGCTTCGATGTCGGCGAGCGCGTCCTCGACCGCACCGCGCACGGCCTTCGGATCGAGCGTACCGCCGCTCAACCGTTGCTCGGCGCTGTCCAGGCGTATCGGGTGATCCGTCGCCGCGCCGACGCCGATGGCAATGCGTTTGCATCGTCCGTCGGCAAGCTCGACTTGCGCCGCCGCCGAGACGAAAGCGAAATCGCTGCTGCGCGCGTTGACCTCGTGGAAACCGGTGCCGACTTTGCCCGGCCACACCGGAAAGCGCACGGCAGTCAGACACGCGCCGTCCGGCAGGCTGGTGGTCATCGGCCCGACATGGAAATCGCGCGCCGCGATCTCGGCGGTCTTGCCGCCGGCGCGATAGCTCAAGGTGGCGTCGAGCGTCAGCGCCACCAGCGAAATCTCCGCCGCCGGATCGGCATTGGCGAGCGAACCGCCGATGGTGCCGCGTGCGCGGGTGGCGGCGTGCCCGATGTTGGGAATGGCGCGCGCCAACAGCGGCACCTTGGCTGCGATCAACGCATCGCGCTCGATGACGCATTGCCGCGTGGTGGCGCCGATGGCGACGCCGTCGCCCTCGCCGCGGATATAGGCCAAAGCGGCGATACGGTTGATGTCGATCAGCCGGGCGGGGCGGGCGAGCCGCATCACCATCATCGGCACCAGCGTCTGCCCGCCGGCAATCACCCGCGCGCCGTCGTCGGCGGCAAGCATCGCGCAGGCCTCGTCGATGTCGCCAGCGCGGCAATACTCGAACGCTGCTGCTTTCATGAACCGCTGCGCGACCCCGATTGTCTGACGCGTTTTGTGCCCCGCCGGCACGGCCGCCGCGGCGCGACATTGTCGATCCGTCGCCGATATGGTTAAAGTCCCTATCGCATTATCGCAACCGCAAAAATGCCGAATACGGCGGACCGCTTTGGGCAACGAGCCGCAGCGACAGGAGACTGGTCCGGTGACCGCAGCATCCAAACGCAAACCCGCAGCCGGCCGCCCGTCGCCGTCCCGCGTCGCCGCCGTCCATGAGGCCGGCGAAGACGCCGCCGCGCGCACGCCCGGCGGCGTGCAGTCGATCGGCCGCGCCTTTGCCATCATCGAGGAAATCGCCCGGAACCGCGACGGCATCGGCCTTGCCGAGTTGAGCAAGCGCGTCGGCCTGCACAATTCCACGACCTTCCATCTGGTCAAGACGATGGTGGCGCTCGGCTATGTGCGGCAGATGAAGGATTCCAAGCGCTACCGCATCGGCCGCCCACTGTTCGCGCTCGCCGCCAGCGCCCTCGACGAGATCGAAATGACCAGTCTCGCCGCGCCGGTGCTCGACGAACTGGCGCGCACGACCGGCGAGAGCGCGCATTTCTCGGTGCCGATGGGTGACGCGGTGGTGGTGTTGGCGCGCACCGGCGGGCCGGGCGCGTTCCAATTGAACGACCGCGTCGGTGTGGTGCGGCCGGCACATTGCACCGCGCTCGGCAAGATCATGCTGGGGGGGCTCACTCCCGAACAATTCGAACGCTATCTGCAGCGCGCCGACCTCAAGCCGCACACGGGGAAATCGATCACATCGGCCGAGCGGTTGGCGCGCGGGATCGCCGAGGTGCGGCGCAGCGGGCTCGCCATCGATGACGGCGAGTTCGACGCCGAGGTGCGCTGCGTTGCCGTGCCGGTCCACGATTTCACCGGGCGGGCGATCGGCGCCATCGGCATCTCCGGGCCGATCTGGCGGCTGTCGATCGAGGCTTTGCAGAAACGCACGCGCGCCGTGCGCGCGGCTGCCGACCGGCTGTCGGCCGAATTCGGTTATCGCGGCGATGCGCCCGTTCGGGCTGCCGAATAACGAGGAGACGTCATGCCAAGGCACGCGAGCTATGTTCCCCACGGCGTGATTCCCGCGGTGCTGCTGCCGTTCGAGAACGATTTGTCCATCGACGAGGCGAGCTTTCGCAAGCATCTGCGCGACGTCGCCGCGGTCGAAGGCTTGTCCGCCATCACCATCAATGCGCATTCGACCGAGGTCGGCTCCTGCACATTCGACGAACAGCGCCGCGTGCTCGACATCGCCCAGGACGAGATCGGCGCCAGGCTGCCGCTGATCAACGGCATCTGGGCTGACGGCAGCGTCGAAGCCGCGCGGCTGGCGCGCATGGCGGAAGAGGGCGACGCTTCGGCGCTTCTGGTGTTTCCGCCGGCGCCGTTCACGCTCGGCCAGAATGCAGCGATGGCGCTGGCGCATTTCAAGCGCATCGCGGATGCGACCGAGCTGCCGCTGATCGTGTTCCAGTATCCGCTGGCGACCGGGCAGGGCTACCCTAAGGAGACCTTGCTGCGCATGTGCGAGGAAATTCCGAGCATTCGCGCCATCAAGGACTGGATCGGCAACGTGCCGCACCATCAGTGGCACATCGATACCCTACAGAATCGCTCTCGTCCGGTGAATGTGCTGACCACGCATAGTTCGTGGCTGTTTGCGTCGCTGGTCATGGGCCCCAGCGGCCTGTTGTCTGGATCCGGCAGCGTCATCGCCGATCTTCAGGCGAGGCTCTTCCGCGCCGTGCAGGCCAATGATTTGGCCGAAGCGAAAGTTCTTGCCGGCCGCATCGAGCCGACCGCGCGCGTGTTCTACGCCGATCCCTTCGTCGACATGCACAACCGCATGAAGGAGGCGCTGGTGCTGCTCGGCAAGCTTCCGCGCGCGGTGGTGCGCCCGCCGCTGGTCAAGCTCGAGCGTGCGGAGATCGCAGCGATCCGACAGGCGCTGATCGAGGCCGGGCTGCTCGACAAAAACGCGCGCGACGCGGCGTAACTACATAAGAGCGAACTCGGTGTTCTTCCGGTCCGTCACCAGCATGCTGCCGGGATAATGCGTGATGCAAAAATCTGGCTTCACCGTCGCGATCACCGATTGCGGCGTGACCCCGCAGGCCCAGAACACTGGCAATTCGTCGTCGCGAACCTCGACCGCATCGCCATAGTCGGGCTGCATGATGTCCTTGATGCCGATCAACTCCGGCTTGCCAATATGAACCGGCGCGCCGTGCACGGAAGGAAAGCGCGTGGTGATCTGCACGGCGCGGATCGCGTTTGCTGGTGTCATCGGCCGCATCGACGCCACCATCGGCCCGTGGAAGGGACCCGCCGCGGTGGTTGGTATCGAGGTGCGGTACATCGGCACGTTGCAGCCACGCGTGATGTGGCGCAGCTCGATGCCGGCGCTGACGAGCGCTTCCTCGAACGAAAACGAGCAGCCGATGACGAAGCTCACCAGATCGTCGCGCCAGAATTCGCGCACGTCCGCCGGCTCGGCGACCAACTCGCCGTTACGCCAGACGCGGTAGCGCGGCAGGTCGGTCCGTATGTCGAGGTCCTCGCCCAATTCCGGCACGCGCGGATCGCCGGGCGCTGACATGCCGATCAACGGGCAGGACTTGGGGTTGAGCCCACAGAAACGCAGGAAATCGGCGGCCAATGCTTGCGGCAGGATCGCGAGGTTGCCTTGCACGTAACCTGGCGCCAGCCCCGCGGTCGGTCCGCGGTGGCGGTCGGCGCGGATCGTCAGCCGCGTCGCAAGCCCGCTGCCGGGCGGCTGGGTTTGGTCGCGACGCAAGGGGGTGACGGTCATGGGCGTTTCAACCTGTTGAAACCGAAGTCCCGATCCTGTCGCAAAATCTAGCACCGGCCTCGGCGCGGTTCGAGACCGGCTGCGCCGATTATCCGACCATGTGAACACGCCTCCGGCACTGTCGAAATAGCGGTTGAAACTTGCCCCAGGATCGCGTTTGCTTATGACACGTCTTTTGAGCCAAGAGCCCGCCAAGGGCCGGCAGGGAGGGACTGACAATGCGGCCTTGTGCCGGCACGGTGGGGCGTGCGGTATTCGAGCTTGCGGCTGCGCTTGGTGGGCACGCAACGTCCGCCGGCGCGCCGAGCGGGGCCGCCGCGCATTCGCGTAACGACATGCTGACGATGCTTCGACGCCGGCGCGCCCGCGGGGCTTTTCGATTCTGACAATCGGACCCTAAAGGGAGGAATGGCAATGACTGAAAAGTGGAAAGACGAGGCCTGGGCGCAAGACTTCTGGTACAGCGGCAAGGTGACTCGTCGGCGTGTCGTCGGGTGGGGCGGCGGCGCAATCGGCGCGATGATGCTGGTGCCGGCGCCGTGGCGCGCCGCTTTCGGCGCGGCCAAGGCCTACAAGGTCGGCTCCGAGCAGCCGCTGTCGGGTCCTGGCGCGATCGGCGGCAAGACCGCGGTCGTCGGCCTGCAGATGTCGGCCGACCGCATCAACGCCGACGGCGGCATCAACGGCCGGCCAGTCGAACTGGTGCTGGTCGATGACGAGTCCAAGCCCGACGTCGGCCGCCGCAAGAGCCAAAAGCTGGTGGAAGAGGACGAGATCGACGTCCACGTCGGCGGCTTTCTCTCCAACATCTGCCTCGCCTGCATGCCGGTCTGGCAGGAGGCGAAGGTGCTCAACATGATCAGCGTCTGCCTCGACACCACGCTGACGACGAGCGCCTGCAACCGCTACACCTTCCGCCTGCACGATTTTGCACCGGCGCAAGCGGTCGCCATGGGCCCGACGCTGACCAAGATGGGCAAGAAGTGGCACATCGTTTACGCCGACTATTCGTGGGGCCAGTCGACGCGCGACGCCTATGCCGCGCAGATCAAGAAGAACGGCGGCGAAGTGGTCGGCACCACCGGCATTCCGCTCGGCACTCCGGACATGACGCCGTTCCTGTCGAAGATCTCCGGCAATTTCGACGGGCTGTTCGGCATCTTCTTCGGCAAGGACGGCGTGACGCTGGTCAACCAGGCCTACGATCTCGGCCTCTCCAAGAAATACAAGATGGCCGGCGATGGCTCGATCACCGAGCCGACCAATCTGCCGGCGCAGGGCAAGAAGGTCGATGGCTTCATCGCCATCAACCGCTACATCCCGGTGTTCCAGGGCCCGCTCGACACGCCGTCGCACCATAAGTTCTTCGACGAGGCCAAGAAACGGCTGGTCAAGATCGATCCGTCGGGGCCGGCGCCGGACAAATACGTGCAGTCGAACTACGAAGCCCTGAACGCGATGAAGATCGCCATGGAGAAGTCGAAGTTCGACAGCCGTAAGGACACCATGAAGCTGATCGAGGCGCTGGAAGGTCTCGAGGTCAAGTTGAGCGACGACTTCCCGCAAGGTGACAAGACGCTGCGCAAGGACGACCACCAGGCCTTCCTCACCGAGTTCATCTTCGAGGTGAGGGACGGGACCTACAAGATTCTCGAATCGGTGCCGAAGGACAAGACCCTCGTGCCACCGGCGTGCCACTTCCCCGCGGCGTAAGTGCGCGTGCAACAGTCGACCGACATTGGCTCCCCGGCCCAAGGCCGGGGTGCCGCATCGGCTCCCATTCTCAAGACCGAGTTGTTGACGGTCCGCTTCGGCGGGCTGTCGGCGCTCAACCAAGTCAGTTTCGAGGTCGGTCGCGACGAGGTCCGCGCCATCATCGGGCCGAACGGCGCCGGCAAGAGCACCTTCTTCAATTGCCTGACCGGGGTGCTGCGGCCGACTTCCGGCCGTATCGTCTTCAACGGCGAGGACGTCACCGGCCTGCCGTCCAACGCGATCTCGCAGAAGGGCATCGCCCGCTCGTACCAGATCACAAATATCCTGCCCAATGCCTCGGCGCTGGAGAACGTGCGCATCGCCGCGCAATCGCGGCGGCACGGCTGGAATCTGATGCGCGACCATAAGAGCTTTCCGGACATCAACGAAAAGGCGGAGGCCGCGCTCGATTCGGTCGGGCTGCTCGGCAAAGCCGACGAGCTCGCCGCCAACCTGTCGCACGGCGAACAGCGCAACCTCGAAATCGGCATTGCGCTCGCCACCGAGCCGTCATTGCTCCTGCTCGACGAGCCGACCGCCGGCATGAGCGCGGCGGAGACGCACGACACTATGCAGCTGGTGCGCCGCATCGCGAAAAATAATCTGACCATCCTGATCGTCGAGCACGACATGCAGGTGGTGATGGAGCTGTGCCACCGCATCACCGTGCTGCATTACGGCGCCATTCTCGCCGACGGCACGCCGGAGGACATCCAGCGCAATCCCAAGGTGCAGGAGGTCTATCTCAAGACATGAGCGCCGCAGCCGACATCAGCAGCGAACCGCTGGTCCGCGTCGAGGGCCTGCACACCTATTACGGCAAGAGCCACATCCTGCACGGCGTCTCGCTGGACGTGGCGCCGGGCGAGGTGGTCGGGCTGCTCGGCCGCAACGGCGTCGGCAAGAGCACCACCTTGAAGTCGATCATGGGACTGGTGCGGCCGAGCCATGGCCGGATTCTCTTCAACGGCGCTGCCATCACCGGCCTCGCGCCGCATCGCCTGGCGCGGCTCGGCATCGGCTACGTGCCGGAGGACCGCCGCATCTTCCGCCTGCTCACGGTGATGGAGAACCTGCGCACCGGCTTCGACCGTGCCGGCGTCGACGACGCGCGCCGCACGCAATTGCTCGACAAGGCGTTCGAATACTTTCCGCGGCTCGCCGAGCGGCGCAACCAGCCGGGCGGCACGCTGTCCGGCGGCGAGCAGCAGATGCTGGCGATTGCGCGAGCCATGATGCTGGAACCGAAGATCATCCTGCTCGACGAGCCGACCGAGGGGCTGATGCCGCGCATGGTGTCGCAGATCCGCGAGATCATCGAAGTGCTGCACCAGGAGGGCGTCGCCATCCTCCTGGTCGAGCAGAACGTGCCGCTGACGTTGCAGGCGAGCCAGCGCATCTACATCATGGAGAAGGGCGCCGTGCGCCATCATTGCGCGGCCTCCGACCTCAAGGTCGACGACCCGGTCATCAAGCAGTATCTGGGGGTGTGACGATGGAGCCGGTGATCGAATTCTTCCGGAGCTTTCCCCTCGACCTGCTGCTGATCCAGACCGTCAACGGCATCGTTACCGGGTTGATCCTGGCGCTGGTCGCCTCCGGCCTGACGCTGATCTTCGGCATCATGGACGTGGTGAATTTCGCGCACGGCGAATTGTTCATGCTCGGCGCCTATCTCGGCGTGGTGGTGATGGCGACGACGGGAAACTTCTGGCTGGCGCTGGTCGTCGCGACGCTGGTTGTCGCCATCTTGGGCGGGGCCCTGCAAGTCGTCACCTTGCGGCCGCTGATCGGGCGCGACCCGCTCAACACGATCCTCGTCACCTTCGGCATTTCGCTGATCCTGCAGAACTTCGCGTTGTGGGAGTTCGGCCCGGTGTCGCGCAAGCTGCCGGAGCCGATCACCTCGCATTTCGATCTGTTCTACCTGCAATATCCTTGGTACCGCATCGTCATCGCCGCGTTGTCGGCCAGTATCATCGGCGGCTTCTGGCTGTTTCTGAAATACAGCAAATTTGGCGTCTGGATCCGCGCCACCACACAGGACCGCGTGATGGCGCAGGCCATGGGCATCCCGGTGCCGTTGGTCTACACCGGCGTGTTCGCCATCGGCGCCGCCATGGCGGCGGCGAGCGGCGTGCTGTTCGGCCCGCTCGGCTCGATCAACCACACCATGGGCCTCGACTGGGTGCTCAAGGCCTTCATCGTCGTCGTGGTCGGCGGCATGGGCAATCTCGGCGGCTCGATCGCGGCGGCGATCTTCGTCAGCCTGCTCGAGTCTTACTCCTCGATCTGGGTCGATCCGTCGCGGGCGGTGATCGTCTCCTTCGTCGTGTTGATCCTCACGCTGCTGTTCCGTCCCACCGGCCTTTTCGTTCCGACACCAAAATGACAACCGCGCCGCTCGACAAAACCATGCCGCTCGCCAAAGGCAAATTGAGCCACACCGCGGTCTATTGGATCGGTTTTTGCGCGGTCATGGCGGTGCTGATCGTCGCGCCGCTGCTGTTGCCGGTATTCTGGGCGAAGTTCCTGACCGAGATCCTGATCTGGGGCCTGCTGGCGATGTCGTCCGATCTATTGATCGGCTACACCGGCATGATCTCGTTCGGCCATTCGGCCTTCTTCGGGCTCGGCATGTATGGCGCGGCCGGCGCGCTGTTGCACACCAGCCCGCCCAATTTGTGGGCCGCGATCTTCATGGGGCTCATCGGCGCGGCCTGCGTCGCCTTGTTCGTCGCCTATTTCTCGACGCGGCTGCGCGACATCTATTTCGCCATCACCACGCTGATATTCTCGCAGATCTTCTATGTCATCATCTTTACCTGGACGACGGTGACCGGCGGCGAGAACGGGCTGATCTTCACCCGGCCGCATTTCTCCATTCCGTTCCTCGTCGATTTCCGCTTCACGACCCCGACAATGCATTGGTTCGTGCTGACGCTGGTCGCCGGCTCCTATCTGATCCTGCGCCGCGTCACCCGCTCGCCGTTTGGCATGGTGCTGCAATCGATCCGCGAGAACGAGGGCCGCACCCGCGCCATCGGCTATTCGGTCGAGCGCTACAAGATCGTCGCCGTGATGCTGTCAGGATTGTTCGCCGGGCTCGCCGGCGTGCTCTACGCCATCCAGAACGAATTCGCCGCGCCCGATTTCGTGTTCTTTGTCACCTCGGGCGACACCGTCATCTTCAACGTCATGGGCGGCATCGGCACGCTGGCCGGGCCGCTGGTCGGCGCCGGTTTCTTCCAGCTGTTGCGCGAACTGATGTCGCGCATCTTCGGCGACCAGTTCCCCTATCTGATTCCGCTCGGCTTCATCTTCATTGTGATGATCATCTTCCTGCCGCAGGGGCTCTTGGGATTCGCGCGGCGGTGGCTGAATAAGTAATCCGCGTCATTTCCGGATAAAACAACGGCCCCGATGAGGGGCCGTTGTGTACCGAACTAGTCGTTGTCGCGGTCGCGGTAGTGGTTGCGGTCGTGGTCACGATGTGTCGTCAGCACCACGATTTTCTTATGGTGGTGATGGCGTTGCCAATCACGGTCGTGATCGCGGTCGGTCCTGATGACGATCGCATCTTCGGCACTTGCCGGGATGACCGGTAGAGTGAACGCGATCGCTGCAAGCGCGGCAATCGCCAAAGTAATATTGCGCATTGAATCCTCCTGGGGTGTTTTTCATAGATTGGGTAATTCCCCAAGGAATCAATTCACAGGGCGGCGAGACGTTCCATGAACCGACGTTCATAGAGCCGGCATTTGCTCAAATCGGCGGAAAAATTAGTCGCACCTCACCGACATGCCCCCGTCGACCACGATCTCCGTGCCGGTGATGAAGCGCGCCTCGTCGGAGGCGAGAAACAGCGCAGCGTTGGCGGTGTCGCGGCCGTCGCCCATGAAGCCCGCCGGAATGCGCTTGACCCGCGACTTGAGCAGCGCCTCGACGTCGCCGCCGGCGCGCTGCTTGGCGAGGCGGGCCTCCACCATCGGCGTGTGCAGCTGGCCTGGAATGACGGTGTTCACGCGGATGCCCTTGGCGGCGTATTGCACGGCGACCACGCGCGACAGCTGGATCACGCCGGCCTTGGTCGCGGCGTAGCCGACCTGGAACGCGCCGGTGAAGCGGATACCGGAGGTCGAGGCTAGATTGACGATGGCGCCGGACTTTTGTTTCTCCATCACCGGCAGCACGTATTTGCAGGTGAGGAACACGCTCTTGAGGTTGAAGTCGACTTGCGCGTCCCAGACCTCTTCGCTCATTTCCACCGGCCCGCCATGCGCCGAACCGCCGACATTGTTGACGAGAATGTCGATACGGCCGTAGCGGTCGAGGCAGGCCTGCACCATGGCGGCGACCGAGGCGCTGTCGGTGACGTCGCATTGCCGCACCACGATGTCGCCGCCTGCCGCCTTCACCCGCTCCACAGTTTCAGCCGTGCTGTCGAGATTGCGGTCGACGGCGAAAATCTTGGCGCCTTCCTCGGCGAAGCGCACGCAGGTGGCGCGGCCGTTGCCCCAGCCGGGCCCGACGCTGCCGGCGCCGGTGACGATGACGATCTTGCCCTGCAGACGCCCGCTCATGGCCTGGCCTGCTTGGCCGGGCCGATCTTGCCGAAACGGTAGAATCGCTGCGGATTGTCGACCAGGAGCGCCTTGAGCTCGCCCGGCGTCGGCGCGATCTGCATCAGCAGATCGACCAGCGCGCCGTCGTCGGGAATGGGCCCATCGAGATTGGGATGCGGGAAATCGGTGCCCCAGACGCAGCGGTCGCCGAATTCCGCGACCAGCTTGCGCGCGAAAGGCACGGCGTCGGCATAAGGCGGGCCTTGCCGGCTGGCGCGTTCGGCGCCGCTCACCTTCACCCAGAATTTCATGTCCTGCATCAGCGCGAGCAGGTTGCGGAACGGCTCCTGGTCGAGCCCGCGCGAGGCGTCGACGCGGCCCATGTGGTCGATGACGACCGGCACCGGCGAGCGCTTGAGCGCCGGCGTCAGTTCGCCGATGCGGTCGGCCGCCATGTGAATTTGCAGATGCCAGCCGATATTGGCGAGACGGCCGGCGAACTTGATCACGTCGTCGATCGAGGCGCCCTTGCCGAGATGATCCATGTAGTGGAAGCGCACGCCGCGGAAGCCTTGCGCGTCGCGTCGCTTGAGCTCGGCGTCGGGGACGTCGACCGGCATCAGCGCCACGCCGAGGTAGGCGCCGCCCTTGACGGCGATGGCGTTGGCGGTGGCGGCGAGGTCGAAGCCGTGCGCTGCGCTATGCACGATGACACAGCGCTCGATGCCGAGAAATCTGTGGCGCGCGAACAGCGTCTCCTTCGGCGCGTCGGACGGTGTGTAGGTGCCGCCATAAGGGAATTTCGCGCCGGGGCCGAAGACGTGCACGTGGGCGTCGCAGGCGCCAGGCGGCAGCTTCAGCCGCGGCTTGCTGGGCGAATTGGTCCAGGACTGTGCGGCGGCGGGTCTATCGGCGGCGGCCATGACGATCCTTTACGAATTGGGCGCGCGTGTGCGCTCGAAAGCCAGTTCGTGCGCGCTGAAACGTTGCAGCCAATCGATGAGGCCCGGCGCGGCGGCGCGCCAGTCGACCTGCTTGCGCCAGTCGAGATAGCCGAGCGCGCAGGATAATCCAATCGACACGATATCGGTCTTTTGCGGGTCGGGCGGCGCCATCTCGAAAGCGGCAAGGCCGCGCACGATCTTGCCGCGCTGGTGCGCCAGCCAGCGTTCCGCCGGCGGCTCGCCGGGACGGAAGCGGCTGTCGTAGACGACCAGGATCGAGGCATCGATGATGCCGTCGGCGAGCCGCGAGCGGGTCAGCGCCTTGAAGCGGGCATCGCCGCCTTTTGGCAGCAACCGGTCGGTGCCGGCCACGTCCTGCAGGAATTCGATGATGATGCCGCTGTCGTAGATTGCGCTGCCGTCGCCGCGCAGCAGGCACGGCATTTTGCCGAGCGGATTCTGCCAGCGCAGCGTGTCGTTTTCGTCGAGCGGATCGGCGGACAGCAGCGTCACGCGCTCGCTCAAACCGAGCACGTCGACCGCCATGCGCACCTTGCGGCCGAACGGCGAGGTGAGCGAGGTGCGCAACACGAAAGGTTCCGGCAAGGACGCCATCGAGACACTTTACCGGGGCAGGGCAGCCGCGGCGAGGCCCTCCTACTTGGCCACCGGCACGCCGGCGTCCTTGATCACCGCGGCCCACTTCTTGGTTTCGCCGGCGATGTAGGCGCGGAATTGGTCCGGCGTATCGCCGACCAGGATCGCGCCCTGGCTCGCAAGCTTCGACACCACCTCGGGGTCCTTCATGGCCTCGATCGCGGCCTTGTTCAGCACGGCGACGATCTGCGGCGGGGTCTTTTCCGGCGCGACCATGCCGTACCAGTTTTCGGTGAGCAGATTGGGCATGCCGGCTTCCGCGGTGGTCGGCACGTCGGGCGCGCTGGCGACGCGCTGCGGCGAGCCGACGGCGATCGGCCGCAGCTTGCCGGCCTTGATCTGCGGCAGCAAGATCGGCAGATCGAGGAACACCATCTGCACCTGCTGGCCGAGCAGATCGTTCACCGCTGGCGCGGCGCCGCGATAGGGCACGTGCGTAATGTCGATCTTGGCCGTGAGCTTGAGCAGCTCGCCGGCAAGATGCGGCATGCTGCCGGGGCCGGAGGAGGCGAAATTCAACTTGCCCGGTTCTTTTTTGGCGAGCGCGATCAGCTCGGCCATGTTGTGGGCGGGAACGCTGGTCGCCACCACCAGCATCTCCGGCACTTTGGCGACCAGCGTCACCGGCTGCAGGTCGTTGAGCGTGTCGTAAGCCACCTTTTCCATGCTGGGGCTGATCGCCAGCGCGCCGGCGCTGACGATGCCGATGGTGTAGCCGTCCGGCGCCGATTTGGCGACGACGTCGGTGCCGAGCACGCCGCCTTGGCCAGCGCGGTTGTCGACGACGATGGTCTGCTTGAGAATTTCCGACATGCGCTTGCCGACGACGCGGGCGATGATGTCGTTCGGCCCGCCGGGCGGGAACGGCACGATCAGGTGGATCGGTCGCGTCGGAAAATCCTGCGCGTGGGCGAGGACGGGGCACAGCAGGGCGAAACAGGTCAACAGTGCGCGCAATGATTTCAAGACAATCCTCCCAGTGATTTTATTCGGCGCCTCGGTGCGCCGTTTGTCGTCGCCTTGGCTGCCAAGCTAACTTCCCTCTAGACTGCGGTCAAAGGCCACCCGGAGATGGAATAACGCATGACAAATAGCTCGAACGGCGTGCAACTTCTGGTGCTGGAAGGCGACGGCATCGGCCCGGAGATCATGGCGGCGACGCTCGCGGTGCTGCGCGCGGCCGACGCCAAATTCGGTTTCGGCCTTGCGTTCGAGGTAGCGCAAATCGGTGTCGCGTCTCTGCGCGCGAGCGGCACCACGTTTGCGGACGCCGTCGTCGAGAAGGCCAAGGCCGCGCATGGCGTCCTGCTCGGGCCGGTCTCGCACAACGAATACCCGCCGCTCGCGCAAGGCGGCCGCAATCCGTCCGGCGAATTGCGCAAGCTGCTCGAGCTCTACGCCAACATCCGCCCGGCGCGCTCGCGCGATGGCTTTCCGCCGCGTTGCGGCAAGCCGATCGATCTCGTCATCGTGCGCGAGAACACCGAAGGCTTCTACGCCGACCGCTCGATGTTTGAGGGCTCCGGTGAGTTCATGCCGACGCCCGATCTGGCCCTCGCCGTGCGCAAGATCACGCGGCTCGGCTCGACGCGCATCGCCGAGGCCGCGTTCAAGCTGGCGATGCAGCGGCGCAAGAAAGTCACCGCCGTGCACAAGTCGAACGTACTGCGCGTCTCCGACGGGCTCTTCCTCGAATGCGTGCGCGCGGTCGCCGCGTGTTACCCGCAGGTCAAATACGAAGAGCAATTGATCGATTCCATGGCGGCGTTGTTGATCCGCGACGCCGGCCAGTTCGACGTCGTCGTCACCACCAACATGTACGGCGACATTCTGTCCGACGAGGCGAGCGAGATTTCCGGCAGTCTGGGCCTGGCCGCCTCGCTCAACGCCGGCGACGCGCATGGCGTGGCGCAAGCGCAGCACGGCTCGGCGCCCGACATCGCTGGCAAGAACGTCGCCAACCCGGCGTCGCTGATCGGCTCGGCGGCGATGCTGCTGGCCTGGCTCGGCGAGCGGCGCCGAGAGAACAAGCTCATCGACGCGGCGCAGGCGATCGAGACCGCGCTCGACCGCGTCATCGCCAAAAATGAATGGCGCACGCCTGATTTGGGCGGCCCACTCGGCACCGACGCCTTCGGCGCGCGGGTCGCCGCCACGCTGCAATAACCCACAGGGAGACGACAATGGACATCGACCTGCCGGAGGTCGTGGCGGAAGTGCGCGAAGCCTTCGGCCGCTATGAACAGGCGCTGGTGCAAAACGACGTGGCGGCGCTCAACGCCTTCTTCCGCGACGATGCGCGCACCATCCGCTATGGCGCCGGCGAAATCCTCTACGGTTCCGACGAAATCAAGGCGTTCCGCGCCGCGCGCTCGCCGGTCGCGCTCGGGAGGACGATCTCGCGCACGGTGATCACCACCTTCGGCCGCGACTTCGCCGTCGCCTCAACGCTCTACGAGCGGCCCTCGGCGCCCGGGAAGATCGGCCGGCAGATGCAGACCTGGGTGCGGTTTCCCGAAGGCTGGCGCGTGGCCGCCGCGCACGTGAGTTTGATCGATAAGGCGAACGCGTGATCCCGAAAAGTGGGAACCGGATTTCGGACAAGATCACGCGCAAACAAAAAAGCTAAAGCGCCGCGACCGCCGCGACCTCGATCACGAATTGCTCCTGCACCAGGCGGTCGATCATCAGCAGCGTGTTAGGCGGGTAGGCGCCGTTACTGAACATCTTCGGAAATTCGCGTAAGCGCCAGCCCATGAACTTGGGGATGTCCTGCGAGTGCACCATGTACGTGGTGAACTCGACGATATTGCCCCAGCCGGCGCCGCATGATTTCAGCGCCGCCTCGATATTGGCGAAGGTCTGCCCGCATTGCGCGTCGAAGCCGCCATCGCCGGCGAGCTTGCCGTCCTTGAGGACGCCGACCTGGCCCGCGATGAAGACGAACTCCGACGCCTTCACGCGGGTCAGATGCGAGTATTGGCCGAGCGGCTTGCCGAGCGCGTCGGGATTGAGAATCTTGATGTCGGCCATCGTCAACTCCTTTTCCCCCGCGCCGCGGCGCTTACTGCGAGACGCCGCTCGCCTTGATCGGCGCTTCCCACTTCTTGATTTCCTCGGCGGTGAACTTGCCGAGATACTCAGGGCTGCGGCGATCGGGCGCGACGATCATGGCGCCGAGCGTCTGCAGGCGGTCGTGCACCGCAGGCGTGGTCATCGCCGCAATCGTCGCCTCGTTGAGCTTCTTGACGACGTCGGCGGGGGCGCCCTTCGGCAGATACAGGGCGTTCCAGGTGTAGGCCTGCACGTCGAGGCCCTGCTCGAGGGTGGTCGCCAGGTTCGGCTCGACCGGCGAGCGCTCCTTGGTCATGATCGCCACCGCCTTGACGCGGCCGCCGTCGATCTGCGGCTTGGCCGTGCTGATGATCTCGCACAGGAAATCGATGCGGCCGCCGATCAGGTCCTGCATCGCCGGACCGGTGCCCTTGTAGGGCACGTGCACGATGTCGGTGCCCATCGCGGTGTTGAGCACGACGCAGCCGAGATGCGTCGCCGAGCCGGCGCCGGCGGAGCCGAATTGCATCTTGGCCGCGTTGGCCTTGGCGTAGGCGACAAATTCCTTGAGATTATTGACCGGCAGGTCGTTGCGCACGATCAGCACGATCGGAACGTCGGCGATCAGCGCCACCGGCGTGAAATCGGTAACTGCGTTGTAGAGCGGTTTCTTGTAGAGCGTCTGGCCCTGCGCCTGCGTGCCGACGGTGCCGAGCAGCATGGTGTAGCCGTCGGACTTGGCGTCGGCCACTTTCTTGCCGCCGTTCATGCCGCCGGCGCCGCCGATATTTTCGACGATCACAGTCTGGCCGAGGATTTCGCCCATGCGCTGCGCCATAACGCGGCCGAGCACGTCGGTCGGGCCGCCGGCGGCGAAGGGAATGATCATCGTCAATGTGCGGTCCGGAAAACCAGCCGCGCTCGCCGTTCCGGTCAGCGCCAGCAATACCGCCAGCGCGGCTCCATAGATCGCCTTTTTCATCGCTTCCTCCACCTTGTGTTGAGAGCCTTGTTGCGCTCCCTTTATTGGCGGTCAAGGGCGCCGCCCGAATGGCTGTTATCCGACTTCGACGATCTCTTCGGGAAACTGGTGCAGCCGGTCGCCCGGCCCGTTGCCGCCGATCAGGTAGTTGTCGCACAGCCAGTTGAGGTAGCCGGCGTGGATGTAGGTGGGGTGCACCACGATGTTCATGTCTTTTTCGATCGCCATCGGCTCGTCGTTGCGGATCAGCGGCCGCTCGACCAGATCGTAGCCCTGGCCGTGGCAGTAGAGCCGCGCCTCCATCGGCCGGCCGTTCTTGCGCATGAAGGCGTTGAAGGCGTCCCAGATGTCCTTACAGGAGGCGCCTGGCTTGAGCAGGTCGAGCGTCATCTTGCGCGAGGCTTTGCAGAACTCGAGTTCGTCCTTCATGACCTGCGGTACCTTGGCACCGACGACGCACGAGCGGCCGAGCTCGGTGTACATGCCGCCCGGCCCGTTGTCCTCGACCAGGAGCGCGATCTGGTCGCCTTTCTGGATGACGCGGTTCTGCAGGTGCTTGTTGGCGAATTTCGACGGGCTGCCCAGCGGCATCGAGGCGCAGAGATAAATACCGTTCTCGCTACCGTGCGAGACGCTGTACTGCTGCGCGATCGCCGCGACATCGGTGTCGCGCATGCCCGGTTTGACCGCGGCAAAGGCGGCGCGCATGGCGCCGTCCTGCATCAGCGCCGCGCGCTTGATCAGCTCCATTTCCTCCGCGCTCTTGATGACTTTAATTCGGTCGACCAGTTCGGAGGCGTCGACGTAGCGCGCTTTCGGAAATGTCTGCTTGATGAAATCGAGCAGCGCATAGGACATTTGGTAGGTGCCGACGTAACCGATGGTGGCGTTGCGGAACGGCGCCAGCGCCTTGGCGGCGAGCTCGGGGTCGTAATCCTTGGTGTAGTGCGCCGATGCGTAGCTCGGCGTGGTGAGGATGCGGGCAACGCCGCGCCAGGTCTGGTCGCCTTGGGCGGTGGCTTCGCCGCCACCGAACGGACCCTGACACACCACCGTCATCTCGCCGTCGCGCGGGAAGACCACCGTGTTGGGATAGCCGTTGGTCGCCGGCATGTCGGTGAAATAGCGCACATAGCCGCCCATGTGATCGTTGTTGTTCTGCATCAGCAGCACGTCGATCGCCTCACGCGCCATGGCGGTGCGCACCGCGGCCCAGCGGCGCTCAAGCTCGGCGGTGGAGATCGGCGTGTTCAAACGTTCGGACAGAGGCATGCTTCAATCTCCCCAGGATGCGGGCTTGCGCACAATGTTGGTCATATTCTTGAGGTCGTTGCTGAGGAACTTACGCATGTTGCCGGCGATTGTCGGCATGGCGCGCGTCTCGTAGCCTTCCGAATAGCCGCCGAGATGCGAGAAGATCGTCACCTTCTTGGTCTTCCACAGCGGATTGTCGGACGGCAGCGGCTCCTGCGAGAAGACGTCGAGCCCGGCGCCGGCGATCTGGCCCGCTTCCAGCGCCTTGATCAGTGCCGGCTCGTCGACCACGCCGCCGCGCGCGACATTGATCAGGAACGCGCTCGACTTCATGGCGGCGAACAGCTTCTCGCCGACGATGCCGCGCGTCTCCGGCGACAGTGGCGTGAGCGCAATGAGGAAATCGAGATCGGGCGCGACGTTCAGCAATTCGTCACGGTGCACCATGCGGTCGAAGCCCGGCGTCGGCCGCGGGCTGCCGCTGATGCCGACCACCGTCATGTGCAGCGTCTTGCAGATCGGTGCGAGATATTCGGCGATCAGCCCGACGCCGAGAATACCGACGGTCTTGCCGGCGAGGAGCTGCGAGGGCCAGCGCTCCCATTTGGCGTTCTCCTGCGCGCGCACCGAACGGGGCAGGTCGCGCGCCAGCGACAGCATGAACGCAACCGTCGCCTCCGACACCGGCGCACCATGAATGCCGCGGATATTGGTGACCAGCACCTCTTTGCCGAGCGAGGGCAGGTCGACGATGTTGTCGACGCCGGTGCCAAGCGCCTGGATCCATTTCAATTTCTTGGCGTCGCGCACCACATGGTCGGCCATCGGCGGCGAGAAGCAGAGCAGGACGTCGGTATCGGCGATATAGTGCTCTACCAGGGTGTGGTGGCCGACCACGTTGATGGTCAGCTGCGGGAACTCGTCCAGCAGCATGGCCTTGTAACGGGCCCGCATCGATTCCTGGACTTCGGTGAGGATCAGGAGATTTGGCATGGCGCGCTGGTATAATGGGAAACAGGGGTGAGGGAAATAACCGGGCGCGCAGGTGACCCGTATCGTGGGTCTGGTCTAACATTCGGCTTCAATGCCGGTAGGAGAGTGAGTGCTATGAATTCCATGCCGATCGATCTGGCGACTGTGGACTGGCTCTATGTCATCGTCCTCTCGTTTTTCGTCTTCCTCGCCACGCTGATTGCCAGCGTCCTGAGCTTCGGCCGCCGCTTCATGGGCGCGCTGCTGTCGGCGATCCTGTTCGCCGCCGCCTTCGTGTTCTGGACCTATTACCCGCACCATTTACCGCTGCCGACCGCACTCGCTCCGCAGAAGCCCGCGGTAACGGCGGCGCCCGTGCCGGCCGCTCCCGCCGCGCCGGTCAGGCCGCGCAACCCGGTCACCGACATCACGCCGCCCGAAGCGCCGGCGACGCCACCCGCAGCGCCAGCAGCGCCTCCGGCCGCACCGCCGGCGCGCTAGGCTTGCGTCGAAGCGTCTTATTGATGTTCTCTCACGTTTCGCTAGGGTCAAAACTGTCCGGGAGAGTGGTGGGGTTGCATGAAGAAGGTTTATCCCGACGCTAAAGCTGCGCTGGCCGGTCTGCTGAAGGACGGCATGCTGATCCATGCCGGCGGCTTCGGCCTGTGTGGTATCCCTGAGACGCTCATCCTGGCGATCCGCGATTCGGGGGTGAAGAATCTCACGGTGGTGTCGAACAATGCCGGCGTCGACGGGGCAGGGCTCGGCCTGCTGCTCGAGACCAAGCAGGTCAAAAAGATGATCTCGTCTTATGTCGGCGAGAACAAATTATTCGCCCAGCAATACCTCGCCGGCGAATTGGAGATCGAGTTCAACCCGCAAGGCACGCTCGCCGAGCGCATCCGCGCCGGCGGCGCCGGCATCCCTGCCTTCTTCACCCGCACCGGCGCCGGCACCGACATCGCCAAGGGCAAGGAGGAGCGCGTCTTCGACGGCGAGCGCTACATCATGGAGCGCGGCATCGTCGCCGATCTCGCCATCGTGCACGCCTGGATGGCCGATACCGAGGGCAATCTCGTGTACCGCAAGACCGCGCGCAACTTCAATCCGATGATGGCGACAGCCGGTAAGGTCACCGTCGCCGAGGTCGAGCACCTGGTGCAGCCGGGCGATCTCAATCCCGATCACATCATCACGCCGGGCGTCTACGTCAAACGCATCGTCCACGTGCCGAACGCGACCAAACACATCGAGCAACGCACCGTGCGCAAGCGCGTCGCGCCGGCCGGAACCGGAGAAGAGGTGTAACCATGCCCTGGACCCGCGACCAGATGGCCGAACGCGCCGCACAAGAATTGCGCGATGGCTTCTACGTCAATCTCGGTATCGGCATCCCGACGCTGGTGTCGAACTACATTCCCGACGGCATGACCGTGCAGCTGCAAAGCGAGAACGGCATGCTCGGCTTCGGGCCGTTCCCCTATGAGGGTGACGAAGATGCCGACCTGATCAACGCCGGCAAACAGACCGTTACCGAATTGCCGACCACCAGCTTTTTCTCTTCGGCCGATTCATTCGCCATGATCCGCGGCGGGCACATCGACATCGCCATCCTCGGCGCCATGCAGGTGGCCGAGAACGGCGACCTCGCCAACTGGATGATCCCCGGCAAGATGGTCAAGGGCATGGGCGGGGCGATGGACCTGGTCGCCGGCGTCAAGAAGGTCGTCGTGGTGATGGAGCACACCGCCAAGGCCAAGGACGGCAGCGTCGATCCGAAGCTGTTGCACGCGTGCAATCTGCCGCTCACCGGCGCCGGCGTGGTGGACATGGTGATCACTGACTTGGGCGTGTTCAACATCGACCGCAAGGCGGGCGGCATGACGCTGATCGAGCTCGCGCCGGGCGTGACGGTGGACGAGATCACGCAGAAGACTCAGGCCAAGTTCAGCGTCGATGCGAAGCTGAAGCACTAACTCCGTCATGGCCGGGCGAAAGGCACGAAGTGCCGTTTTTGCGCCCATTGTCCCGGCCATCCACGCCTATTTTGGGATGCCGTGAAAGCGTGGATGCCCGGCCCAAGGCCGTGCATGACAATAAAAAAGTAATCCCCGAGGAAACCGATGCTCTCCGACGCCGAGCGCAACAAGGCCGCCGATATCCTGATGGAGGCGCAGAAACAGCGCAAACAGGCGGTGCAATTGCACGTCACCTTTCCGGCGATCACCATCGACGATAGCTACGCGATCTCGACCATCGTCGCCGAGCGCAAGATTAAGGCCGGCGCCAAGCTGATCGGCCACAAGGTCGGCCTCACGTCGAAGGCGATGCAACGCTCGTCGATGATCGACGAGCCGGATTACGGCTACATCCTCGACGACCAGATCATCGCCGACGGCGCCAAAGTTAAGCACGCCGACTATTGCAAGCCGCGCGTCGAGGTCGAACTAGCCTTCATCATGGGCAAGCGCCTGCAAGGCCCGGGCGTCGGTCTGACCGACGTGCTGCGCGCCGCCGAATACGTGGTGCCGGCAATCGAGATCGTCGACGCCCGCATCCAGGATCAGCGCAAGATCGTCGACACCGTCGCCGACAACGGCGCCGCCGCCGGCATCGCTATGGGAGGACGTCCGGTCGGGCCGTTGGACGTCGACCTGCGCTGGGTCGGCGGCATCATGTACCGCAATGCCGAGATCGAGGAGACAGGGCTCGCCGCCGGCGTGCTCGGCCATCCGGCGCTCGGCGTCGCCTGGCTCGCCAACAAGATCGGCCCGCACGGCCATGCGCTTGAGCCCGGCCATATCGTGCTCGCCGGCTCGTTCACCCGCGTCGTGTTCGCGCAGAAGGGCGACACGCTGCACGCCGATTTCGGCCCGCTCGGCGGTCTTGCGATCCAATTCGTGTAGCGCGCAAAAGAAAGCAACGTTCATGTCGACCGACTTCAAAACCAACGCCTTCAAGCACGCCATCGCCGCCGGCAAATTGCAGGTCGGCTTGTGGTCGAGCCTGTGCAGCAACATCGCCGCCGAGATCATTTCCGATTCAGGCTTCGACTGGATCCTGCTCGACACCGAGCATTCGCCCAACGAAATCCCCGATCTGGTCTCGCAGTTGCAGGCGGTGCAGGCTGGCACGGCGACGCCGATCATCCGCCCGGCCTGGAACGATGCCGTGCTCGCCAAGCGCTGCCTCGATATCGGCGCGCAGACGCTGCTGTTCCCTTACCTGCAGAGCCCGAGGAGGCCAAACGCGCGGTCGCCTCGACGCGCTACCCACCGCAGGGCATCCGCGGCGTCTCGGTGGCCTCGCGTGCGTCGCGCTACGGCCGCACGCCGGGTTATCTGACCAAAGCCAACGCCGAGATTTGCGTGCTGGTGCAGGTCGAGACGCGCATTGCGCTCGACCAGCTCGAAGCGATCGCGAGCGTCGAAGGCATCGACGGCGTCTTCATCGGCCCATCCGATTTGGCCGCCTCGCTCGGCCACCTCGGCAATCCGCAGCACGCCGAGGTGCAGGCGGCGATGCAGGAAGCGGTCAAGCGCCTCAAGAAGCTCGGCAAGCCGGCCGGCATCCTCACCGGCAACGAGGAAGAAGCCCGCCGCTATATCGAGTGGGGCTATCTGTTCGTGGCGGTCGGCGCCGACGTCGGCCTGCTCGCCAAGAACGCCGACGCGCTGGCCAAAAAATTCAAGGGCGGTTGAGCGGCGCTCATCGTCACAGATAACTTTTAGTCGCCTCGTCGTAGGCCGCAGCGCGCGTGAGCGTGTTCATCAGCGCGTTTGGTGCAACGTTCTTGAGTTCGCCCGGTTTGGTTCCCTCGCGCAGCGCCTTCATGGTGTCGTAGACGGCCTGCACCGCAGCCATGATCGGCGCGTGGCCTTGCAACGAAATGCGCACGCGGTGGGCGGCGAGATCGGTGCTGGCGAGATCGCCGCCGACATTGCCGAGGATCAGCGGCAATGTGGTCGCAGCGCTGACCGCTGCAAGGTCGGCCCGGCTTTTCAGGCCGACGATGAACAGCGCGTCGATGCCGGCTTTTTCGTAAGCGGCGAGCCGCGCCACGGTATCGTCGATGTTGGAAATGCTCGGCGCGCTGGTGCGTCCGATGACGGCGAAGCCCGGATCGGGACGCGCCGCCAGCGCCGCGCGCATCTTGCCGACGCCTTCCTCGATCGAGATCAGTATGGCTTTTCCGTTGCTGGCGAAGGTCGGCGGCAGGTTCGTATCCTCGATCGTCGCCGCCGCGACGCCGACGGTCGCCAGTTCCTCGATCGTGCGGGCGACATTCAGGGCGTTGCCGTAGCCATGATCGGCGTCGACCAGGAGCGGCAGGCTCATCGCCCGGCACACGCGCTGGGCTTGCTGGACGAGTTCGCTCGCCGTCAGCAGTACCAGGTCGGGCGCGCCGAGCACGCTCAGCGACGCGGTCGATCCAGCCATCATGGCGAACTCGAAGCCGAGGTGCTCGGCGATGCGCGCCGACAGCGGGTCGAACACCGAGGCCGGGTGAAGGCACGTGTTGCCGCTCAGTATCGCGCGAAATCGCTCGCGGTGGGCCCGCCATCGCATCGTTATCTCCCCGTCCCAGGTTCGCCGCGACGCCGTGCGGCGGCGTTCAGTAGGCTCGCCTGATTGATTTTATCAAGGGCGGTGGGGCGCAGGCTCCGGCGAGGAGGCATGCGACGCGTCGTGTATGGGTGTGGGTGTCGAGGATAAAGCCCGGGAAGCCCATTCCGCAGGCTCCCGAATCAGCCTAGACAACATGAGTTATCCACAGTTCGTGCGTCTGGAATGTCTTCGCTTGCGCCGATCCGCCCCGGTCGGGGGGACCGCGACCGGTCGGCCTTCGCCACGGACGTCTAATGCCAGACCCGCCTGGCGTACCGCGTCTCGACGAACTATCGCGCAAATGGCTTGATCTGGCCGAGCGCCGTCTCGCCTATTTTACCGAGCTCTACCGCTGCGGCCGCTGGCGGCGCTATTACACGGCGGAGCAGTTTGCCGCGCGCGTGGAGGATGTGATGAGGGCGGTGAAGGCCTGGCGCGGACTTTCCGGCTTGCCGCCCGAGAAGCCCTCGGACGAGAACAACGGCCAGCGTCCCGCCGCATGAAGTGGTCGCTCGCGGTTTTGCTGTTCGGGCTCGTGCTGCCGCCGCCGGCCGCGGCACAGGACCTCAAGCGCGGCGAAAAACTGCTGGCCGACGCCTGCGGCTCCTGCCACGCGCTCGGCCGCGGCGACAGCGCCGACAAGAACGCGCCGGCCTTCCGCACACTCGGACGCCGCTATCCGATCGAATCTCTGGAAGAGGCGCTGGCCGAAGGCTTCTTGACCGGCCACCCGGCCATGCCGGAATTCCAGTTTGACGCCGACGATGTCGGTGCCATCATCGCTTATCTGAAGTCCATTCAGCAGCGCTGAACCCACCTTAGAGTTCCCAATCCCATGAGCAGTGCGCTTTTTTCGCCTTACGACTTGGCCGGCCTGACGCTTGCCAACCGCATCGTTGTCTCGCCGATGTGCCAGTATTCGGCCGACGACGGCTGCGCCAACGACTGGCATCTGATGCATCTCGGCATGCTGGCGAATTCCGGCGCCGCGCTGGTGATCGTCGAGGCGACGCATGTCGAGCGCCACGGCCGCATCACGCATGGCTGCCTCGGCCTCTACAATGACGACAACGAGGCGGCGCTCGCCCGCGTCATGCATTCGGCGCGCCGCGCCGGCAGCGCCAAGTTCGGCATCCAGATCGCGCACGCCGGCCGCAAGGCCTCGGCGCAGCGGCCGTGGGAAGGCGCCGGCCCGCTCGGGTCCGATCAGGACCCGTGGCCGACCATCGCGGCGTCGCCTTTGCCCTGGGGCGAGGGCTGGCACACGCCGCGCGAAGTCACCGAAGCCGACATGGAGCGCGTGCGCGACGCCTTCGTCTCCGCCGCCAAGCGGAGCTTGCGCATCGGTTTTGACGAGATCGAGCTGCATATGGCGCACGGCTATCTGGCGCACGGCTTTATGTCGCCGATTTCCAACAAGCGCACCGACCAGTACGGCGGCACGTTCGAGAACCGCCTGCGCTTTCCGCTGTCGATCGCCCGCGCGGTGCGCAGCGTTGTGCCCAAGGGCGTGCCGCTCGGCGCCCGCATCACCGGCAGCGACTGGCGCGAGGGCGGGCTGACGCCGGACGACGCGGTGGCGATCGCCAAGGCGCTCAAGGGCGAGGGGATCGATTTCATTTGCATCTCCTCGAGCGGCGTCACCGCCGACATCCGCAACCCGACCATGCCCGGCTACAACGTGCCGATCGCCGCGCGCGTGCGCAAGGAAGCCGGCATCCCAACGCGCTGCGTTGGGCTGATCGTCAAGCCCGAGCATGCTGAGGAGATCGTCGTCAAGGGCGAGGCCGACATGGTGTCGATGGCGCGCTGTTTCCTCGACGATCCGCACTGGGGCTGGCACGCGGCCAAGGCGCTCGGCGCCGAGGTGGCGCGGCCCGTGCAATACGCCCGCGCCGGCCCAAAGCTGTGGGCGCCGGCGGCGGCCAAAGCGTAAGTGACCAATCTCGTCTTCCTGGCCGTCCTGTTTGCCGCGCTGTGCCACGCCGGCTGGAACGCGCTGATCAAGGTCGGGCTCGAGCCGCTCACCACGACGACGCTGATCGCCATCGGCTCGGCGGTCGTCGGCATCGTCGTGCTGCCGTTCGCCGGCATGCCAGATGCCGCCGCCTGGCCGTGGCTCGTCGCCTCGGCCATCATCCATCTCGGCTATTTCGCCGCGCTGATTGAAAGCTATCGCACCGGCGATCTCGGCCACGTCTATCCGATCGCGCGCGGCGCCGCGCCATTGATGACGGCGGCGGCGAGCTTCGTCTTTGTCGGCGAGAGCCTGCATGTCGGCGCCTGGATCGGTATCGCCGCGCTCGCCGCCGGCGTCTTGCTGTTGTCGGCGCGCGGCGGCCGCGAACTGACGCACATCGACCGCCGCGCTGTCGGTTTTGCGTTGGCGACCGCGCTCACCATCTGCGCCTATTCGGTGATCGACGGCGTCGGTGCGCGCGCCTCGCACAATCCGCAGTCCTACGTGCTCTGGCTGCTGATCGGCAATGCGCTGCTGCTCGTGCCTTATGCGCTGTGGCGCGACCGGCCCGGTGTTGTGGCGGCGATGCGCCGGTTCTGGTTGCGCGGGCTGGCCGGCGGCGCGCTGCAGACGTTGTCCTACGGGATCGCGCTATGGGCGATGACGCTGGCGCCGATCGCCATCGTTGCCACGCTGCGCGAGACCAGCGTGCTGTTCGGCGCGGTCATTGCGGTGGTTGTCCTGAAAGAGCCGCTGCGCGCAGCGCGCATCGGCGCCGCGCTGCTGATCCTGTGCGGGCTGGTGTTGCTCCGCCTGCAATAACTAAAGCGCCAGTTCGGGAAACGTTGTTTCGCAGCGCGCGAGATCGGCTTCAGTATCGACGTCCCATAGGACGGGTAACTCGACGGCTTTGAGATTGAGCGTGCTAATACGCGCACGCGTTTCGTCGAGTACCTTGGACGAGCCCCAAGAGATGTCCGAAAACAAATCGAGATAGACGGCGCGCGCGCCGATCAGCACGTAGCCGCCGTCCTCGGCCGGGATGAGCACGACGTCGGCCTCGTCCAGCGCTTGCGCCGCCGCCCGCAGATGCTCAGGCGTCAGCGCCGGGCAATCGGTGCCGATGACCAGCGTCGGGCCGTTTTGCGCGGCGATGGCGCCGAGCATGCGGTCGCCGAGATCGCCGTCGGGCTGCTGCTTGAGCACGATCGGAAAGCGCCACGCCAGATCCTGGAACGAGGTCTGGTAGAGGCTCGGGGTGCACCACAGCGTCACTGGACCGACGTCGGCGGCACAAGCGGTGGCGACGGCGCGCTCGGTCAGGCGCTCCTGCAGCACCGCCGCCGCATGCGCGCCGATCCAAGGAATCAGCCGCGTCTTGGCAAGACCGGGGATCGGCGCCTTGGCCAGAACGGCGATGGCCACAGGATTACCGCTCGGCATAGCCGTAGGCTTGCGCGAGACGCGCCGGGTCAGCGCCAAAATAATAGGCGAGGCGCAGTTTCCACATCAGCAGGATGGTACGCAGCGCGCCGTGTTCGCGCCAGCGGCGGCCTGAGGTGGTGACGCGCGCGCGCAAGCACAAACGCCGGCCGCTGCGCTTGAGCCGCGCCGACAGCGCCACGTCCTCCATCAGCGCGATCGGCGGAAAGCGGCCTGCCGCGTGAAACGCGGCGCGGGTCATGAACATCGCCTGGTCGCCGGTGGCGATGCCGGTGAGGCGCGAGCGCGCGTTCATCATGACTGCAATGAGAGCCAGGCCGTCGTCGTCGAAGCGCACGTCGAAACGGCCCCAGACGCGGCCGGACCGCGCAAGGCCGTCGAGCAGCAGGCTGTCGGCCTCGTCCGGCAATCGCGTATCGGCATGCAGGAACAGCAGCACGTCGCCGTGCGCCGCGGCGGCGCCGGCATTCATCTGAAATGCGCGCCCGCGCGGCGCTTCGATCACGCAATCGGCGAACGGGCGCGCGAGGCCGGCCGTGCCGTCGCGGCTGCCGCCGTCGACGACGATGACCTCGACGCCGCGCGCGCGGAGAGGCGCCAGCGCCTGTAAGGCCCCTTCGATGTTTGCGGCCTCATCGAGCACCGGCATGACGATGGAGAGGCTCATTCCGCCGCCTCTTTCAGCGCGCCGCCGCAGCTCGAGCCTTGCCCCGCGGTGCAGCCGTAGCAATGGCCGGCGACGCGGATCGGATTGCTCGCAAGATCGTCGTCGAGCAATTCGGAGAGGTATGCGCGCGCGCGGCCGCCGCGCCTTAGCGGCAGATCGAGCATCTGGTTGAAGTCGCAGTCGTAGACGAGGCCGCGCCAGTCGGTCGAGATCAGGTTGCGGCACATCACGCCGCCGAGATTGGCGTCGAGATGCGCGTCCTGCAGCAATTGCAGATAGCCTTCGAACTCGCCTTTGTTGATCAGCGTCGTGCCGAAGCGCTGGATCGGCATGTTGGCCAGCACGAACAATTTGTTGAAGACGATGCCGTAGTCCTCGCCCAGCACGCGCTTGTAGTCGGCTTCGAGCGCGGCCTGCGGCGGCGGCAGCGACGGCCCCTGCGGATTGTAGACAAGGTTGAGCGTCAGCACCGGATCGCGGCCGTAGCCGACGGCGTTGAGCCGCTTCAAGCCGCGGATCGAGCCGTCGAACACGCCCTTGCCGCGCTGGCGCTCTACGTTGTCCTGCAGATAACAGGGCATCGAGGCGACGACCTCGACGCCGTTGGCGGCGAGGAATTCCGCGAGGTCTTCCTGGCCCGGCTGCTCGAGGATCGTGAGATTGCAACGGTCCATCACCTTGATGCCGAGCGCGCGCGCCTCGCGCACCAGGCGGCGGAAATTGGCGTTGAGTTCCGGCGCGCCGCCGGTGATGTCGAGCGTGCCGATGCGCCGCCGCGCAAGAAATTTTATCACCACGTCGGCGACTTGCGCCGACATCTCCTCGGTGCGGTTCGGCCCGGCGTTGACATGGCAGTGGAAGCACGACTGGTTGCAGCGATAGCCAACATTGACCTGCAGCGTGTCGAGCTTGCCGCGGCGGATCGCGGGGAACGGCACTTTATCGAGCAGCGGCAGCGTATCGCGCATGGCAATCCTCAATTCGCCGCCAACTTGCCACGCGCCGCGCGCCCGCGTCACCCTGCCTTAGTTCACATTGGAACAAATGGATGTGAGGTCGACAATTTCACCGCGCCTGTGCGGTGGCGACCGGCGCTTCGACGCCGATACGGCCGAAGCCGGGCAGCTTGACGCCGGGATGGCGCAGGTCGAGCCCGGCCACCAGCCCGAGCAGGTCGAGCTCGATGCCCTCGACCCAGCCGAGCTTGAGCGCGGCGATGCCGAACAAATTGAGCTCGATGCCGGTGCCGCTGTCGGTGAGGCCGGCATAGGGCCGATGGCGGAAATCGCGGCCGACCGCGTTCGGTGGCAGCGCCACGCCCAGTTCCGGCACCGCGCGCAGGATGGCGGCGGTGAAGCTGTTGCTGTTCGGCCCCGGCCAGATGCGGTAGTCGCCGGCTTGGCGGAAACGGTAGGCCTCGACGGCGGCCTCGATGCGCGGGATCAGCTTTTCCGCCTGCGGCCCGGAGATGTCGGCGATCGCCACCGGCCTGTTGCCGTACCAGAGCCCGTCCGGCGGCCAGCCATTGGTGCGCACGGGGCTGCCCCAGCCGACCACGTCGTAGCGGGTCCATCGCTGAGCGCCTGCCGGCTTGATCACGATCCAGCTATGCACCGCGAAAATGCCCTTCCAGGCGCCGGCCTTGCCGGTGAACACCAGCACGCGCGCCGGCTTGTAATCTTGCGCAGGCGGCAACAGTCCGGTGCTCGACCAGTCGGCGTCGCGCCAGGAGCGCGGTTCGCTGCCGGCGGCGTACAGCGCAGCGCGGGCGACGAGGGGCACAAAGAAGAGGGCAAAGATCGCGAGCATGATCGACTTTCGGCGGGAGAGGCGGGCGGCCGGCATGCGGGTTAGATAGGTACGCTTTCCGGCCTAAACGTGGCGGGCGGCCGTCACCAGCAATGCGGCGCCAGCGCGGCCGAGATCGGCCAGCGTCGTCGCCCGCCGCTTGCCCGGCCGCCGCGCGCAACGCGCCACCTTCGGCACATGTACAAAAGCGGCGAGGCTTGGGCCGCCTTTGCGGCGCGTCGCCTCGGTCGCGCGCCAGCACAGGTAATTACACAGATAGCGTCCTGCGTCGTGTGACCGCACGACCGGCATACGGGTGGCGCGCGCCGCGGCCAAAAGCCGCGCCGTCGGCGCCGCCAACGCCATTGCCGACGGACCGCCCGGCGCGATTTTCACGGCGCGCGCGGCGCCGCCGGCGTCGGGCAGCAGCGCCACTGTGTTGTGCGCGTGCGTTTCGATGCGCAGAGTTTTTGCTCTTGGGGCGAGCCCGAACATCAAAATCGCGTTCGGCCTGTATTTGGCGATCAGCCTGGGCAGCTCGCGGTCGACCGCCGCGTAGCTGGTCGGGAACACGTGCGCGACGATTTTAAAGTCGGCCAGCGCCGGCCGCCGCGTCCGCGCCAGCCGCTCGACCAGCGGTCCGGTCGGATTGAACGGCGCGCCGGGAAACGGCCCGAAGCTGGTGACGAGGATGGTGGGCATCACACCCCCAGCAACTCCGCGATCTCCTCCACCGCCAGCGTCGGCGCCAGTCTGCCGGCAGCGACCGCGGCCTCGGCCGTCTTGAGCTTGCCGCGCACGGCCGGATCGCTGCGCAGCCGCGCGGTGAGGCGCTCCTCCAGCATCGACCACATCCACTTGACCTGCTGCTCGCGCCTACGCTGGCTAAGTTCGCCGGAGGCCGTCATCTTCTCCTTGTGCGCGACGATCTGCTCCCACAACAGTGCAATGCCGTCGCCGGTGAGCGCCGAATAGGTCAGCACCGGCGGCGACCAATTTTCCGAATGCGGCGCCAGGATATTGAGCGCGGCGCGATAGTCCGCCGCCGCCAATCGCGCGCGCGCGACATTGTCGCCGTCGGCTTTGTTGACGGCGATCATGTCGGCCAGTTCGACGATGCCTTTCTTAAGGCCCTGCAATTCGTCGCCGGCGCCCGGGATCATCAACACCAGGAAAAAATCCGTCATGTCGGCGACGGTGGTCTCCGACTGTCCGATGCCGACCGTCTCCACCAGCACCACGTCGTAGCCGGCGGCCTCGCACAGCAGCATGGTCTCGCGCGTCTTGGCGGCGACGCCGCCGAGCGTGCCGGAGGAGGGCGACGGCCGCACGAAGGCGTGCGGATCGACGGCGAGCCGCGCCATGCGCGTCTTGTCGCCGAGGATCGAGCCGCCGGTGCGGGTCGACGACGGATCGACCGCCAGCACCGCGACTTTGTGGCCCTGCGCGGTGAGGAAGGTGCCGAGCGCGTCGATGGTGGTCGATTTGCCGGCGCCGGGCGCGCCGGTGATGCCGAGCCGCACCGCCTTGCCGGTCAGCGGCAGCACTTCTTGGACCAGTAGGTGCGCAGCTTTTCGGTGATCAGCGCGCTTGCTCTCGATCAGCGTGATGGCGCGCGCCAGCGTGGCGCGTTCGCCGGCCTTGATGCCGGCGGCAAGCGCGGATGGTCTGATGGCGCGTGCGGCCATGTCGTTAGCGCCGCTTGGCGTCTTCGAGCCGGATGGCGAGGCCGCCGCCGGGTTTCTTTTTCGCCGCGGTGGCGCGCGCAAAAGTAAAGAGCTGCTCGCGCGTCTCGATTCGGCAGGCAACGCCGCCCGGATGTTTGCACTGCGCGTCGCGGGTGGCCAGGTCGGCGTCGTCCTCGTCGATCGGCGCCACGATGTAGACGCCGTCGGCGAGCGTGCGCATCAGCGCATATTCGACGTGCTCTGGATGCACTGCCGACACCGACTGTACGATGGAGGAGCCATTCTCGAACGGATGCAGCGTGACGCTGGCGATGTCCTTCAAGTTACCGCCGGCGTGCACGTAGCGTTTGTCGTCCCAGCGAAAGCGGGTGCGCTCCGGATCGAGCGCATGGCCGTCACGCAACGTGTAGAGCTGCAGATTGAGCGTTTGCCCCAATTCCGGCTTCGCGTCGGTGAGGATCGGCGCGGAGGAATCGATGCAGCCGACCAAAGCCAGCGCACCAAGCGCGGCAAAAGCCCGGACCAGGAACGATTTCACTCGGCCGCCTCTTTGCCGTGGCCTAGACGTTTGTTGAGAGTCTTGAGCAATTTTTCCGCCGCTTCCGCGATCACCGTGCCGGGCGGGAAGATCGCCTCGCAGCCGGCTTTCGTCAGCGCGTCGTAGTCCTGCGGCGGCACCACGCCGCCGACCACGATCATAATGTCGTCGCGGCCCTGCGCCGCCAATTCCTTCTTCAACTCCGGCACCAGCGTCAGATGCGCGGCGGCAAGCGACGACACGCCGAGAATATGCACGTCGTTTTCCACCGCCTGACGCGCGGCTTCCGCCGGCGTTGCGAACAGCGGGCCGATATCGACGTCGAACCCCAAATCGGCGAACGCCGACGCGATCACCTTCTGCCCGCGGTCGTGGCCGTCCTGGCCGATCTTGGCGACCAGGAGGCGCGGCCGGCGGCCCTCCGCCGCCTCGAACGCCTCGACCGCAATGCGCACCCGTTCGACCGCGCCGGTCATGCCGACCTCCCGCTTGTAAACGCCGGCAATCGCTTTGATCTCGGCGCGGTGACGTCCATAAACCTTTTCAAGCGCCATGGAAATTTCGCCGACGGTGGCCTTGGCGCGCGCGGCGTCGATGGCCAGCGCCAAGAGATTGCCATTGCCGCGGTCGGCGGCGCGGGTCAGCGCGTCGAGCGCTTCCTTCAGCGCAACGGAATCGCGCTCCGCCTTCAGCCGCCGGAGTTTATCGAGCTGCATCTGCATGACGGCAGAATTGTCGACCTTGAGCACGTCGATCGGCGCCTCGTCGGTCGGCTGGTATTTGTTGAGGCCGATCACCGACTGATGCCCAGAAGTCGATGCGCGCCTGCGTCTTGGCGGCGGCCTCCTCGATACGCAGCTTGGGAATGCCGGCCTCGATCGCCTTGGTCATGCCGCCGAGGCCCTCGACCTCCTCGATATGGCCGCAAGCTTTCTTGGCGAGTTCGTAGGTCAGCCGCTCGACATAATAAGAGCCACCCCAGGGATCGACGATGCGGGTCGCGCCGGCTTCCTGCTGCAGCACGATTTGCGTGTTGCGCGCGATGCGGGCAGAGAAATCGGTCGGCAGAGCGAGCGCCTCGTCGAGCGCGTTGGTGTGCAGCGACTGGGTCTGGCCTTGCGTCGCCGCCATCGCCTCGATCATGGTGCGCGACACATTGTTGAACACATCCTGTGCGGCCAGCGACCAGCCCGAGGTCTGGCAATGCGTGCGCAGCGACAGCGAGCGCGCATCCTCCGGTTTGAACGGCTTCATTAACTTGGCCCAGATCATGCGCGCGGCGCGCAGCTTGGCGATCTCCATGAAATAGTTCATGCCGATCGCCCAGAAAAAAGAAACCCTTGGAGCAAATTGATCGACCGTGAGCCCTGCCTTGATGCCGGCGCGCACATACTCGACGCCGTCGGCCAGCGTATAGGCGAGCTCGAGGTCCTGCGTCGCCCCGGCTTCCTGCATGTGATAGCCGGACACGGAAATTGAATTGAACTTCGGCATCTCGGCGGAGGTATAGGCGAAAATGTCAGAGATGATGCGCAAGCTGGGCGAGGGCGGATAGATATAGGTGTTGCGCACCATGAATTCTTTGAGGATGTCGTTCTGGATGGTGCCGGACAATTTGGCGTGCGGCACGCCTTGCTCTTCGGCGGCGACGATATAGAGCGCGAGCACCGGCAGCACGGCGCCGTTCATGGTCATCGACACGCTCATCTGGTCGAGCGGGATGCCGGAGAACAACGTGCGCATGTCGTAGATCGAGTCGATGGCCACACCCGCCATGCCGACGTCGCCGGCAACGCGCGGATGATCGCTGTCGTAGCCGCGATGGGTGGCGAGATCGAAGGCGATGGACAGGCCCTTCTGCCCGGCAGCGAGATTGCGCCGGTAGAAGGCGTTGGAGTCCTCCGCCGTGGAGAAGCCGGCATATTGCCGGATGGTCCAAGGCTGCGCCGCGTACATCGCCGGGTAGGGGCCGCGCAGGAACGGCGGCTTGCCGGGATAGGTGTCGAGGAAATCGAGCCCGGCGAGATCGGCCTCGCCGTAGGACGGTTTCACCGGAATGGCTTCCGGCGTGATCCAAGGTGTGGCGCCGCCGCCGTTTGCCGGAACCGGCGTCTCCCGCCAGTCGATCTTGCTGAAATCGGGCACGGTCACGACGGCACTCCTAGCTCCATCAATCGCTGCTCACGCGCGGCGATCTGCTCCTCGCTCGGACCCCACCGCAAGAGATACGAGCGAATGTCGGTATAACGGTTTGCGAAGCGGATGGGCGGCGAGGCCAAGTCGATCCAGCCGAAGCGACGGTCGCGATATCCCGGGGGCGTGCGCAGGAGCCAGTACATGCTGCCGGTTATGACGAGCGTCATCGTGGCAAAGAACGCACCATAGACGGCGTCAAATTGGAAAACCGTGACCGCCACGGCGAGATAGCAAAGCACAAAGAGCGGCGCCCAGACCATGAAGAAGGCTTTCAAAACACGGCCCCATTTGGCGTAAAGCGCATGCCGCGCCCGCAGGATCTCAAGCTCGCGCTTGATTTCGGCGATCTCAGCGTCGCGGTCCATCGTCGCTGCCGCAAATCAAAACCCCACAGCCAATATAGCATGCGCGGCCTGCAGGGTCGAAACCACGTCGCAGCCCATATATATGAACGTTTTCACGCCGGCTGCGAGCAATCGGGCCTCCAGCTCGCCCGGTCGGCCGGCGAGGGCAACGGTTGCGCCAGCGGCGGTCAGCGTCTGCGCGGCCGTGGCGGCCTGCGCCTCGTAGACTTTGTCCGACGAGCACAGGCAGGCGAGCCTGACGCCGGAGGCCTTGAACGCCGCGATCATCTCGGCCTGGTCCTTGAAGCCGTCATTGCCCAGCGCCTCGATGCCGCCGGCTTCGTAGAAGTTCTTGGCAAACGTCGCGCGCGCGGTAAATTCCGACAGCTTGCCGAGATTGGCGAGGAAAACCTTCGGCCGCGCGCCGGTCGCCTTCAGCATCGCGTCGGATTTGTCGCGCAGCGCCTCGAACGGTTCGGCAAGGCGGATGCTCGGCAATGGCGCAATCGACGGCTTGACGCCTTGCTCCCGCGGCTGCGCAACGCGCGGCACATCAACCACGCGCGCGGCGTCTTCGTGCAGGTTCGGATAATCGCTGGTGCCCGTGATCGCGTCCTTGCGCCGCGCCGCGGCGGCCTGGCGTTTCTCCCGCACCGAAGCGACGTCGCGCTGGATGAGGCCTTGCTCGAGCGCGGCCCAGGCGCCACCCGCCTTGTCGTAGTATTGAAAAAGCGCCCAGGCCGCCGCACACAGCTTGGCGGTCAAATCCTCGACGGCGCCAGAGCCGGCGGCCGGATCGGACACCTTGGCGAGATTGGATTCTTCTAGCAGCACGAGCTGCGTGTTGCGCGCGACGCGCCGCGCGAAGGCATCCGGCAGCCCGATGGCGGCAGTGTGGGGGAGGGCGGAGATATTGTGGGCCCCGCCGAGGCCTGCGGCCGTGACGGCAATCGCCGTGCGCAGCATGTTCACGTAAGGATCGCGCTGCGTCATCATGCGCCATGCCGTCTCGGCGGCGACGACCGCCGGTTTCGGGGTCAAGCCGCACACCGCCTCGACGCGCGCCCACAATTTCCGGATGGCGCGGAATTTGGCGATGGTGAAGAATTCGTCGGCGTCCGCGGCAAGCCGGAAATAGATCATGCCGCGCGCTTCTACGAGCGGCACGCCGGAGGCTTCAAGCGCGCGCAGGCAATCGACCGCGGCGGCGAGCGCGAACGCCAACTCCTGCGCCTCCGAACCGCCGGCGTTGTGGATAATGCGCCCATCGGCCACCGCGAAGGGGCCGCGATAGCCCTGCGCGGCGAGGTCGCGGATCATCGCCGCCATGCGCTTTGACAATTCGTTCCACGGCGCCGGGCTCGCGCCCGAAGCGGCAAAGCCGCCGATCGGATTGATGCTGGCGCGCAGATCGACGGACGCCGGCGCGAGCTTGCGGCGCTTCACCAACTCAGCGAAGACCTGTACCGCCTGCCGCGTCGCCGGGCTCAGATTGAGATCGATGGTGATGCCGGCATCGAGCGCAACCCCATCGAGCACGCGTGCCACGGTTTCAGGCGACGCATCGAGACCGTAGCCGTTGGCATTGAGCGACCCGGCGAACACCAAAGTCAGTCCAGTCGCGCCGTTTTCCAGATCCTCAAGCGCCTGCGCATTGGCCATCGCCGGATCCGGATGGTCGATCCGTTGCATGATGGTCCAGGGCGTGCCCGGTGCCCGGCCCGCGACCGGCTTCACGCCCGCCGCCCGCGGATAGAGCGGCTCGACGCGCAGGCCGTCATAGGTCTGGCTGACCAGCCGCTTGTCGAACGCGGCGCCCTTGAGCGCCGCCTCGACCAGCTTGCGCCATTCTGCATCGCTGGTCGGCGGGAATTCGGCGGCGAGGGGAAGCTCGTTACTCATCTGTGCAAAATGCCACAGTTGACGCGGGCTCGCTATCGAACTGTCGTCGTCCAGGGTTAAGCAAATACCGTGCCCCGGACTACTTTGGCGGCAGCCGCTCGATGCCGGCCGTGTCCGTCGCGGCCGCCGCCTCGCGCACGCTACGCCCGCCGATCGCCAAGTCGGGCGCGATCTCGCCAAGCGGCAGCAGCACGAAGGCGCGCACGAACAGTCGCGGGTGCGGCACCGTGAGGCCCAACTCGTCCACCGTGAGGTTGTCGTAGGCGATGATGTCGATGTCGGCGGTGCGCGGCCCCCAGCGTTTTTCATGCGCGCGGTCGCGGCCGAGGGTCAATTCGACTTGCTGCGCGTGCGCCAAGAGCTCGCGCGGGCCGAGCGTGGTCTCGACGGCGATGCACAGGTTGATGAAGGGCGGCTGGTATTTGAAGCCCCAGGGCGGCGTGCGGTAGTCGGAGGAGCGCGCGGTCAGCTTGACGGTGACGCCGTCGCACAGCAGCGTCACGGCGCGGTCGAGAATGGTGCGGCTGTCGCCGACATTCCCGCCGAGCGCGAGCCAGGCCGCGGTCATGGCTTGGCAGGTCCTCGGGCGCGCTCCAGCGTGACGCCGACGTCACTGAAAGTGGCGGCGATCGGCGCGTGCGGCTTGTGGATGGTCACCGCGATCTTACGCACGCGCGGGAAAGCGGCGAGCACCGCGTCGGCGACGCTGCCGGCGGCCGCCTCGATCAATTTGTATTTCTGCGCGGTGAAGGCCGCGCTCGCGCATTCGACCACCTTGTCATAGGAGACGGTGTCGACCACCTTGTCCGAGCGCGCGGCATCGGCGAGGTCGATGTCGAGCACAAGATCGATGGTGAAGGTCTGCCCGACCCTGGCCTCATGGGGTATCACGCCGTGATAGGCGTGCAGCGCCAGTCCGGTGATGAAGATGCGGTCGCTCATCGCGCAGCCTCGATCGCCGCGGCGACGCGCAGCGCCTGCACCGTCTCGGCTACGTCGTGCGTGCGCACGAGCGCCGCGCCGTTCTTCACCGCGACCAGATGGCTGGCGATGGAGCCGCCCAGCCGCTCGTCGGGTGCCGACGGTGTCACCGAACTGATGAAGCGCTTGCGCGAGGCGCCGACCAAAAGCGGCAGCCCGAAGCGCTTGAATTCGGCAAGCCGCGCGATGCAGGCCGAGACTCTGCTCCGGCGTCTTGCCGAAGCCGATGCCGGGGTCGAGCACCATGCAGTCGCGGGCGATGCCGGCGCGCTCGGCGGTCGCCAGCGAGCGAGCAAAGAACGCCTCGACGTCGGCGATAATGTCGATGGCCGGGTCGGCCGCCTCGCGGTTATGCATGATGACGACCGGCATGTCGTATTCTGAGACGACCTCGGCTATGGCGGGATCGCGCTGGAGGCCCCAGACGTCGTTGACCATGGCGGCGCCCTGGTCGAGCGCCCAAGTGGCGATCTTGGCCTTTATGGTGTCGATCGACACCGGCACCTTCAGCTTGACCACCGCCGGCAGGATCGGTTCAAGCCGCGCCAACTCGTCCTCGTAGCTGACTGGCTGGGCGCCTCCATAGGGCCGCGTGGATTCCGCGCCGATGTCGACGATGTCGGCGCCGGCCGCGATCATGCGCTCGGCCTGCGCGAGGGCGCTCGTCGGGTCGACAAAACGGCCGCCGTCGGAAAACGAGTTCCGGCGTGACGTTGAGCACGCCCATCACCAGCGGCCGCCGCTCGGCCAGGAGGCCGGCGAGCCAGGAGGACGGCGTGTCGGCGATCGCCGCGCCGGCGGTATCGGGTTCGCGCTGCGGGCCCATGGCTTTGAGGCTTGGCGCGGGAGGCGAGGGGCTGTCAAGCAGCGCCGTTGCACCTCTCCCGGCGAAACCGGGGAACGGGAAAGCTCACTTATACGTAATCTTCAGCTGCAGCTTCTTGGCGTGCTCGATCCAGTTCCCCACCACCTTGGCGGAGGGTAGAAACTCGACCAGCTTGCGCTTCCGGTTGGCCTCGGCCATCGCCTTGGCGAGGTTTTGCGGATTGCGGTATTTGAGGTCGCGCACGGTATCGACGCCGGCGGCCTGCAGTAGCCCGGCATATTCCTTGCGGATGCCCTTGACCCGCATGCGGTCGGCCATGTTGGCCCAGCAGAGCAATTGCTTTTCGTTAAGCCCGGTCTTTAACGCGAGTCGCTTGCGGCCGCGCAGCGTGCGCGCCTCCTCGAGCAACCGCTCCGTCGATCGGATCCCGGCCGACTTGAGCGTCGCGGCGGCTTCGACGTCGATGCCGTCGATTTCGGTGATCGGATAGGTCATCCCGGGCGCCCCTGCCTACTGTCTTTCGTCTTCTCTAGCGCGCTCAAAGTTCAAACGAATTGGCTCAGTCCCGGAATCGCGCCGACGATCTCGCCGACGGCGTCTTCGCCCGCCTTTTCGCGGGCATAGGCGATGATTTCCTTGGTGACGCCCTGCACCTGGCCCATGCTCAGCCCGGCCGCCATCAACTTGGTGCCGGCGCCCATCAACCCGCCCATGGCGAACACGCCGCCGCCCGCATCGCTCGCCTTTTGGGCATCGAGCACCGCTTGTCCGCCGGGTAGTTTGTCGATGAGCGATTGGACCTTGTCGGGCGGTCCCTCCTTGACCAGGAAGTCAAGGATGATGCCGACGGCTTTTTGCGCCGCCTCTCGATCGACGCCGACATTGGCGACGAGCCGCCCAATCAATTCTTCCATGATCCTCTCAGCCCCTCCCGCACTGGCGGCGGGTTGTCGCCATATTGAACGTCGTTGATGGAGATGACAAGCATGTTGCGTTGTCACGCGTGCGCTGCGGTCAGCTTGCTCACACCCACTCGCGCGCGACTGTCAAGTAAAATGTCACTGCATTCGCTGCGCGACGAATTTTTTGCTGCGTGAGTCTCGCCTTTGCCACGCGCGCTTGATCAATCGAAATTCCATCTCGCAATACTCTCTGTAGTATCCAGGGAGCGGACTCTGGTTATATTTGGCGGACGTGCAAAGTCGGCGCTGCGGTTATGCTTTCAAAAATCTGAAGGGGAGATGGCAAAAATCTTCCCGAACGGCGCAAACCCCGCCACTTCGTCTTGCAATTCATTGGAAACTTCGCGCAATTGGCGTCTATGACGGGCAGGCGGCGCTTTCCAGCCCCCTGGGGCGTTGCTAGTTTGACGTTTGCGTTGACGGGAGCCGAGCATGAGCACACTCGACGCGGTATTGAGCCGCATTGACCAGGATATCGACCAAAGCGTCGAGCGTTTGTTTGCGCTGTTGCGCATTGCCTCCGTTTCCACCGATCCGGCCTACGCGGACCAATGCCGTGCCGCCGCGGAACACGTCGCCGCCGACCTGCGCAGCATCGGATTTAGTGCCGACGTGCGCCCGACCGAGGGTCATCCGGTGGTGGTCGGCAAAACCAACGGCGTTTCCGGCCCGCGCGTGCTGTTTTACGGCCATTACGACGTGCAGCCGGTCGATCCGCTGAACCAGTGGAAGACCCCGCCGTTCGAACCACGCATCGAGACGCTGCCCGGCGGCCGCAAGATCATCGTCGCGCGCGGCGCCTGCGACGACAAAGGCCAGGCCATGACCTTCATCGAGGCCTGCCGCGCCTTCAAGGCGGTCACCGGCAAGCTGCCGCTGCCGATCACCACCATGATCGAGGGCGAGGAGGAGTGCGGCTCGCGAAACCTGTTCAAATTCGTCAACGACAACGCCGCCGAGTTCAAGCTCGACCTAGCGCTGGTCTGCGATACCGCCATGTGGGACGCGCAGACCCCGGCGGTGACCACCTCGCTGCGCGGGCTGGTCTACGAAGACGTTAAGATCACCTGCGCCGACCGGGATCTGCATTCCGGCGTGTTCGGCGGTGCGGCGCAGAACCCGATCCGGCTGCTCGCCAAGATTCTGGGCGCGATGTGGGATGACAATGGCCGCGTCACTATCCCCGGCTTCTATGACGGGGTGAAGGAGCTGCCGGCCGACATCAAGGCCGACCTCAAGGCCCTCGACCTGACGCCGGAGAAATTCCTCGGACCGATCGGGCTGAAGACGCCGGCCGGCGAGAAAGCGTATCTGCTGATCGAGCAGGTCACCACGCGGCCGACCGCCGAGATCAATGGCATCATCGGCGGCTACACCGGGGAGGGCGCCAAGACCGTGATCCCGGGTCAGGCGAACGCCAAAGTCTCGTTCCGCCTGGTCGGCGAACAGGACCCGGCGAAAATCCGCGACAATTTCCGCGCCTTCGTGCGCGCCCGCCTGCCGGCCGACTGCCAGGTCGAGTTCGGCAATTTCGGCCTGGCGCCGCCGTTGCAGCTTTCGTTCGATAACCCGGCGCTCAACAAGGCGCGCGCCGTGCTCGCCGAGGAGTGGGGGCACAAGGCGGTGACCGTCGGCGCCGGCGGCTCGATCCCCATCGTTGCCGACTTCAAGAGCGTGCTGGGGATGGACTCATTGCTAGTCGGCTTCGCGCTCGACGACGACCGCGTGCATTCGCCGAACGAGAAGTTCGACCTTCAGTGCTTCCACAAGGGTATCCGCAGCTGGGCGCGGATCCTGGCGGCGCTGGCGGACGCATAAGGGCGTGGCTCCTCCGCTTCTGCAACTCAAAGACATCGCGCTGACCTTCGGCGGCACGCCGCTGCTCACCGGCGCGGAGCTGTCGGTGTCGACCGGCTGAGCGCGTGTCGCTGGTCGGGCGCAACGGCTCGGGTAAATCGACGCTGCTGAAGATCGCCGCCGGGCTGGTCGAGCCCGACCGCGGCACCGTGTTCGTGCAGCCCGGCGCGGTCGTGCGCTATTTGCCGCAGGAGCCGGATTTTTCCGGTTTTGCCACCACCTTGGCCTATGTCGAGGCCGGCTTGCGGCCGACCGACGACAGCCACGCCGCCCGCTTCATGTTGGAGCAGCTTGGGCTGTCCGGCGCGGAAGACCCGGCGTCATCTCTCCGGCGGCGAAGCGCGCCGCGCTTCTCTTGCCCGCGTGCTGGCGCCGTCGCCCGACATCCTGCTGCTCGACGAGCCGACCAATCATCTCGATCTCACCACCATCGAATGGCTGGAGCGCGAGCTCGACGGGCGGCCTACCGCACTGGTGATCATCAGCCACGACCGGCGCTTCCTGTCGACGCTGTCGCGCTCGACGGTCTGGCTCGACCGCGGCGCGACGCGGCGGATCGAGCGCGGCTTTGCCCATTTCGAGGAATGGCGCGACATGCTGTTGGCCGAAGAAGAGCGCGAGCAGCACAAGCTCGACCGCAAAATCGTCGCCGAGGAGCACTGGATGCGCTACGGCGTCACCGGCCGGCGCAAGCGCAACATGCGCCGCGTCGGCCAGCTGCAGGCGCTGCGCGAAGCGCGCCGCACCCACCGCGCCGCCGCCGGCAACGCCACCATCACCGCGGGCGCGGCGGCGCCATCCGGCGTGCTGGTGATCGAAGCCAAAGGCATCGGCAAGAGCTATGGCGAGCGCGTAATCGTGCGTGACTTCTCGATCCGTATCCAGCGCGGCGACCGCATCGGCATTGTCGGGCCGAACGGCAGCGGCAAGACCACGTTGATCGGCTTGCTCACCGGTGCGCTGACGCCTGACAGCGGCGCGGTAAAGCTTGGCTCGAACCTCGCGGTCGCCACGCTCGACCAGCACCGCGACAGCCTCGATCCCGACGTGACGGTCGCCGAGGCGCTGACCGGCGGCCACGGCGACACCGTGATGGTCAATGGCACGCCGAAACACGTCATCGGCTACATGCGCGACTTTTTGTTTTCCGCCGAGCAGGCGCGCACGCCGCTCGGCAAATTGTCCGGCGGCGAGCGCGGCCGGCTGATGCTGGCGCAGGCGCTAGCCAAGCCATCGAACCTCTTGGTGCTCGACGAGCCGACCAACGACCTTGACATGGAAACGCTCGACGTGCTCGAGGACATGCTCGGTGACTATCCCGGCACTGTGCTGCTGATCAGCCACGACCGCGATTTCCTCGACCGCCTGGTGAGCGGCGTGGTCGCGCCGGAAGGCGATGGCCGCTGGACCGAATACGCCGGCGGCTATTCCGACATGCTGGCGCAGCGCGGCCAAGATCTTGCCCGCGAGCGGCGTGAGCCCGAGCTGCCGAAGCCGGCGAAGCGGGCCGCGCCGGCCGCCGCGCCTGCGGCGAAGCGTCGCATGAGCTTCAAGGACAAGCACGCGCTGGAATCGCTGCCGAAAACTATCGCCGGGTTGATCGCCAAAGCTGAAGCGTTGCAAGCCAAGCTCGCCGACCCGCAATTCTATATGCGTGAGCGCGCCGGGTTTGAAAAAGTCACTACCGATCTTGGTGAAACACAACGCAAGCTGGCCGCGGCGGAAGAGCAATGGCTGGCGCTGGAAATCCAGCGCGAGGAATTCGCCGGCGGTGCATGATCCCGAAAAGTGGAAACCGGTTTTCGGAAAAGATCATGCGCAAGCAAAAATGTTTCAGGCCTCGAACAATTCGTCGACCGTAAACACGCGCGGGATCAGCTTCTGCCGCACGCTGTAGTCGATGATGATCTCCAGCGAACGCCGGTTGGCCTCGACGCCGAGGCGCCACGGATCGAGCGGGCCGCCCGGCGGCGGCGAGGCAGCATTTCGGCTCTCCTGCAGCGCGCGGAAGATGCCCTGCACCACGTCCGGTCGCTCTTTGGCGATTGACGTACGCACCACCACCATGTGATTGATCGGCACGCCGCCATGCGTCTCGGCCCATTCTCGCGCCACCGCCTCGGCGTCGGGAATGAGCGGCTTAAGGCGCGGATCGGGCCGCGTGTCGCCAACGATCGCCGCATCGAGCTCGCCGTCGAGCAGCATCTGCGCCAGCGTTTTTCCCGTCGGCGCGCGGGTGACGAAATCGGGGTCCTGGTATTCGGCGAGATGCGGGTCCTCGAAGCTGACCCAGCGGATCGCGGTGGGGTCGACGCCGTAGTCGTCGGCAAGGAAGCCGCGCACCCAGGCGCCGGTCGTCACCGTATAGGCGCGCACGCCGACGCGCTTGCCGGCGAGCTCGGAGGCCTTGAGCGGCCCGCGCTCGGGATTGTAGGCGATGGTGTGGTGCTGGCCGCGGCCGAGCACCGTCGTCGGGATCAGCACGTAGGGCTTGCCGTAGGTCTTGGCCTGCAGAAAAGTGACGATAGCTAATTCGGCGACGTCGAACTTGGCCTCGCGCACCAGCGCCTTGAACGCGGTGTTGGGCACTTTCACGTCGGCGAAGTCGAACTCGACCAGATCGGATTTGACCGCGCCGCTCTTGAGCGCCTGGGCATTCGGATAATTGCCGAGCAGCGTGGACAGCTTGAGCTTGGTCATCGCGTTCCTTCAGTCCTTGAGCGCCGGGTAAAGCGCCTGCGCCGTCTTGGCGAAAATCCAGTCGCGGTCGGCTTGCGGCAGCGAAGTCAGCGAGTTGCGCGCGGCCTTGAGCAGCGCGGGCAGGGTGCCTTCGCTTGACGGATAGTTCGAGCCCCAGGCGAGCCGCGAGGCGCCGAATTCGGCGACAAGCTTGGCAAAGAATGTCTCCGGCGTCGCCTTGCCGTGGCGCGCTTCGGCGAAAATGCGCGGCGTCAGCTTGAGGTAAATGTTGGGCAGGCGCGCCAGTGCGAACAGGGTGGCGGCGGCCGCATAGGGCGGCCCGTCCTCCAGCACCGGCCGCGCGCAATGGTCGAGCACGATGTGGACGTTGGGAAAGCGCTCCGCCATGGCGCGCGCCTGCGGGATCGCCTTGGCCGACATCTGCAGGCAGATCGATAAGCCCAACTCCCCGGCGCACGTCCAAGCCGGATAGGACCTCGGGTCGTCCAGCCAATTGGCCTGTTCCGCCATGGTGCTGCCGAAGGTGAACAGCCGCAGGCCCGTGAGCTTCCTGTCGTGCCAGTAACGTATGCGCTGCGGCGCGTCGGCGGCCAGCACGTCGACCGAGAACACGCCGGTAAAACGGTGAGGGTGCGCGGCAACCGCGTCGGCGACGTAGGAATTGTCGTGGCCGTAGCAGGTCGAGGCTTGCACCAGCGCGGCCTTCTGCGCGGCGGCTTCGTCCATGGCCGCGATCAGCTTTTCGACCGTCACCGGCCGCGTGCGCGACCAGTCCGACTGGTGGCCGCCGAGCGGGGCGAGCGGATAGCGCGCCGCGTCGTCGGCAATGATGTGCGGATGGATGTCGATGACGGTCATCGGGCAGGCCTTGGCGGCGAAGCTCTGCCGATTTTCGCCTCCGCGTCAACCGAGCTGGCCGGAGGCACGCCATGCGCCCGGCGCATTGTCAGCACCGCCTGACCTCCCTAATCTCCGCGCCGACAAAAGGCCCGGGAACAATGCCAAGGCGGAATTCGGCCATTCAAGTTGCGCGGCTGTTGGTTGCCGCCGGCTGCGCGCTTTTCGCGGCAACTGCCGCGCGCGCCGGCGACACCGAAGCCTATCCGACGAAGCCGGTGCGCATCATCGTGCCCTACGGCGCCGGCGGCATCGCCGACGTCACCATGCGCATGACGGCCAAGAAATTGAGCGAGCATTTCGGCCAGCAGTTCTTCATCGACAACCGGCCCGGCGCCGGCGGCATCCTGGCGATGAAGGCGGTGCAGGAAACGCAGCCGGACGGCTACACGCTGTTCATGATCGGCGGCGGGCTCACCATCGCCAAGGCGCTGTTCAAGGCGCTGCCCTACAATATCGAAACCGATTTCATCCCGATCTCGACCACGGCCTCCTACGGCCTGGTGATCGCCACCAAGGCCGGCTCGCCGCTCAAGACGGTGAAGGATATCATCGCCGCCGCCAAGGCCAATCCGGGCAAGCTCAACTTCGGCACCATCAATGCCGGCAGCACTCAGCATCTGTCGGCCGAATTGTTCCGCATCATGGCCGGCATCAACGTCGCGACCATCCCCTACAAGACCACGCCCGATCTGGCGCTCGCCGTGCTGCGCGGCGATATCGACGTTGCCTTCGAGTACTATCCCGGCCTGCAATCGGCAATTGCCGAAGGCCGCATTACGGCGGTTGCCACCACCGGCGCCGAACGCGCCGCCAATCTGCCGAACGTGCCGACCGTGATCGAGAGCGGGCTGCCCGGTTACGAGGTGACGAGCTGGAACGGCATAGCCGCGCCGGCCGGCACGCCGCAAGAAATCGTGCTCGAGCTCAACCATGCCGTCGACGACGCGTTGGCCTCGCGTGAGGTGCAGAAATACTCGGCCGCAGCCGGCATGGAGGCGCGCGGCATGTTGCCGCCCGAACTCGCCAAGCGGGTCCACGCCGACGTCGTCAAATGGACGACGCTGATCGCGGCGGCCGGGATCCAGAAGCGCTAGCGCGCGGTCGGCAACGGGCCAAGCCGTCGCATCGCCTGTGCCGGCCAAAAGCAGGTCAGTATCACTGTCCGATTGACGCCATTGACGCCGGTACGTCTTTCGATCTCAACTTACGGCGTGGGCGGAGCTCTCACGATGAGCTTCCAATTATTATTTCGATAAGTCTGGGAGCGACGGGTGGCGCGGCAGCAGATCGCCTGGTGCGCAATGGCGTCTGGCGGCGGCTCCGCCTTTGAACGTCCGCGTCAAAGGAGATTGCTATGACACAATTGACACTCAAGCATCGCGAGTTTGGCGTTCAGTCGATGGTGCTGGCCGCCGTTTTCTTCGCGACGCTCGCCGTCGCAGTCCTCGTCGACCTCGCCGGATTGCTGCAGTACGCCGGGCTGGTTGGCGGCTTGCCGACCAGGATCTTGGAAATCGGCGGGATTATATCCGCGGCAGCCATCTTCCCACTGGTCGCGATGGGCATGTCGATTTCTGCGGACATGAACCATCACAAGTAGGGGCGCCGGCGGCGCCCCTCGCCGCGGCTTCGCTATTTGAGCTGGTCGGCCACCCTGTCGATGCCGGCTTGCGAGCAGACGTCGTCCTTGCCGGGCGAACCGGAGACGCCGACCGCGCCGATCACCTCGGTGCCGACCTTGATCGGCAGGCCGCCCGCCAGCGCCAGCACGCGCGCGTATTGCATCGCCGGCCCGTAGGCCGCGTCGGTTTGTACGCGCTTGGCAAAATTAGCCGAGGGTGAGCCATAAGTGCGCGCCGTGTAGGCCTTGCGGTCGGCGCCCTCCGGCGTGTGCAGGCCGGCGCCGTCGCCGCGCAGCATCACGACCTGCAGACCGTCGCGATCGATCACGACCACCGACACTTTATAGCCCATGCTCTGGCACTGCGCGAGCGCTGCGTTCGCGACGGTCTGCGCCATCGCGGACGATACGTTCTTTTGTGTGAGGACCTGAGCCCCGGCCGGCGACGACAGCGCAGCGGCAGCGGCGAAAACGGCAAGACCCTTCGACAACGGCGACATGAGGCAACCTCCCTGGCATGGCGGGGCTCGATAGGCCCCCGTGCCCTGAACATACCCCAACGCGGCACGCTTTATTCGCGCTCACGCAAATTTAAGCTCGGCGGTCGCTTCTTGAGCCGAGTATCGCAATAGCGTATTGCGTTCGGCAGCTGTAAATTCTTCCAGAATTGGCGTGGCACGACCAAATGAGTTCAACCGAAATACTCGTCAAGCAAGCAATTTCTTTGCATCAACAAGGAAATCTTGCCGGCGCCGAAGCCATCTATAAGAAAGCTTTGGATCTCGATCAAAACGATTTCGACGCCTTGCACATGCTCGGCATCGTCAATGCGCAACGCGGTTCATTTGAGGACGCTGAAAGGCTCTTGCGCAAGGCGATTGCCGTCGACGCAAAGGTCGCACCCTGTTTGCATAACCACGGAACCGTTTTGTGCAAGCTTGGGCGCTTCGAGGAGGCCATTGATAGCTACGATAGCGCCATCAGCCTCGCTCCCGGCCACGCTCCCATTTACTGCGATCGCGGCAATGCGCTTTATGAGCTCAAGCGCTTCGACCAAGCCCTTGCTTCATATGACAGAGCTATCGGTTTGGTGCCTAACTTCGCCGACGCCTGGTGCGGCCGAGGCAATGTTTTCTTCGCCCTCATGCGTTTCGACGAGGCCCTTGCCGCCTACGACCGCGCGCTGGCTTATAATCCGAAATTAGAAAATGCCTGGCTTGGCCGCGGCAATACGTTCCGCGGTCTTGGCCGCACCGACGAAGCGCTTGCCGCTTATGACAAGGCGCTGGCCTACAAGCCAGATTTGGAGAACGCCTGGCTCGGCCGCGGCGACGCTCTCTACCATCTCGGGCGCTTCGAGCAGGCTCTCGCTGCCTACGACAGGGTCCTCGCCCTCAAGCCCGATTTCGGACTTCGGCTGGCTTGGCCGCGGCAATGCTCTCTGCATCCTGAAACGAAACGACGATGCCCTTGCCGCTTTTGATAGGACGTTGTCGCTCAATCCAAATTCAGCATCTGCGTGGCTCGGTCGTGGCAATGTTTTCACCGATCTCTCCCGTTACGATGAAGCTCTTGCCGCCTATGACAAGGCGCTCGCCATCAAGCCCGATCTAGAAAACGCCTGGCTTGCTCGCGGCAATGTGTTTTTCGCCATGAACCGCGACGCTGATGCGCTTTTGAATTATGAAAAAGCTATCGGTTTGAGGCATGAGAATGCCGAAGCTCTGCTCAACATATCTCAAGTGAAATTGTCGCTTGGCGACTTTGAAGAAGGTTGGGCGCTGTACGAATGGCGATGGAAATCCAGATTATTCACGTCGCGGGTTCGCAATTTTTCACAACAGCATTTGCTCGAAGCCGACGACATTGCCGGCAAGACAATCTTGATTTCATGCGGAGCAGGGTTTCGGCGATACAATTCAGTTTTATCGATACATCGCAAGACTCGAGGAGTGGGATTGCGAAATCATTTTCGAGGCGCCGCCGCCGCTGGTGCCGCTCTTCAAGACGCAACGGCACAATTTTAAAACTGTCACAACGGGGGAGGCGCTGCCGAAGTTTGACATTCATTGCCCGCTGCTCAGCCTTCCGCATTATTTCAAGACGACTCTGGCAACAATTCCAGGCGAGGTTCCATATTTATTTCCGGATCCCGTGAAGCTTGATTATTGGCTGGCCATACTTGGCGCGAAAGGCAAACCAAGAATTGGCTTGGTGTGGTCTGGAAACCCCAAATATTCGACCGACGTCAGACGAAGCGTGCCCTTGGAGTTGGTTCTGCCTTTCATAAGTCCGGATGCGGCCTGGTACTCTCTTCAGAAAGAGGTTCGCGACGAGGATCGTCGTCAATTAGGGCCGAATCCGCCGATCGTGGATTTCAGCCAGTCGCTCAACGACTTTTCCGACACCGCCGCGTTGATTGCGCAACTCGATCTTGTGATCTCAGTGGACACCGCGGTTGCCCATTTGGCCGGAGCTTTGGGCAAACCGGTATGGATCCTTTTGCCATTTCACCCCGATTTTAGATGGCTGCGAGATCGGGAAGACAGTCCATGGTATCCGACGGCGAGGTTGTTTCGGCAAACTCACGACGGCGATTGGCAGGGCGTTGTCGATAGCGTATTTCGACAGCGCAAGAGTTTCACGGCCGGGCCCGATTAGTGCCGACGCGATCTAGGTCTTGAGGCGGTAGCCGGTCTTGAAGATCCACCCCACGACGCCGAGGCAGATGGCGAGGAACACAAGCGTCATGATGATGCTGATGCCGGGGCTGACGTCGGAGATCTCGAAGAAGCTCCAGCGGAAGCCGCTGACAAGGTAAACGACCGGATTGAACAGCGCGACCGTCTGCCACAGCGGCGGCAATACGCTCACCGAATAAAACGTGCCGCCGAGGAAGGTCAGCGGCGTGATGATCAAGAGCGGCACGATCTGCAGCTTCTCGAAGCCGTCGGCCCAGATGCCGATGATGAAGCCGAGCAGGCTGAAGGTGAGCGAGGTCAGCACCATGAACGTCATCATCCAGACGGGGTGCGCGATGTGCAGCGGCACGAACAGGACCGAGGTCGCCAGGATGATGAGCCCGAGGATGATGGATTTGGTCGCCGCCGCGCCGACGAAGCCGAGCGTGATTTCGAAGAAGGAAATCGGTGCCGACAGCAGCTCGTAGATGGTGCCGATGAAACGCGGGAAATAGATGCCGAACGAGGCGTTCATCACGCTCTGCGTCAGCAGCGTCAGCATGATCAGCCCCGGCACGATGAACGAGCCGTAGTTCACGCCCTCGATCTGCGAGATGCGCGAGCCGATCGCCGCGCCGAACACGACGAAATAAAGCGCGGTCGAAATGACCGGGGACACGATGCTTTGCGCCAGCGTGCGGCCGGTGCGCATCATCTCGGTCTTGTAAATCGCGAGAACGGCGCGAAGGTTCATGGCGTACTCCGCGGCTCGTTGACCAGGCCGACGAAAATCTCCTCGAGCGAGGACTGGTCGGTGTGCAGGTCGCGGAAGCGCACGCCGGCCTTGCTCAATTCGTCGAGCAGCGTGGCAACCCCGGTGTGCTCGGCCCTCGTGTCGTAGTCGTAGATCAACTCGTGACCGCCACTGCCGATCGTCAGATTGAAGGCGAACAGGGCGGGGGGAACCGCGTTGAGCCGATCGGTGACATGCAAGACCAGGCGCTTCTTGCCGAGCTTGCGCATCAGCTCGGTCTTGTTCTCGACCAGGATCATCTCGCCTTTGTTGATGACGCCGACGCGGTCGGCCATTTCCTCGGCCTCTTCGATGTAGTGCGTGGTCAGGATGATGGTGACGCCGGCGGCGCGCAAGCTCCGCACCACGTCCCACATGTCCTTGCGCAATTCGACGTCGACGCCCGCCGTCGGTTCGTCGAGGAACAGGATCGTTGGCTCGTGGCTGAGCGCCTTGGCGATCAGAACGCGCCGCTTCATGCCCCCGGACAATTCCACGATCTTGGCGTGGCGCTTGTCCCACAGCGACAGATCCTTGAGCACCTTCTCGAGATAGCCCGGGTTCTTTGGCTTGTTGAACAGCCCGCGCGACATCGTGACCCCTGCCCAGACGGTCTCGAACGGCGCCATCATAATTTCCTGCGGCACCAGGCCGATCTGCGCGCGCGCCGCGCGGTAGTCGCGGATGATGTCATGACCGTCGACCGTGACCGCGCCTGCGCTCGGATTGACAATGCCGCAGACGATGCCGATCAGCGTGGTCTTGCCGGCGCCGTTGGGGCCAAGCAGGGCGAAAATCTCGCCCTGTTGGATGTCGAGATTGATCTCCTTCAGTGCCCGGAACCCCGTCGCGTAGGTCTTCGACAGATTGGCGATGGAGATGATGGAGGACATTGATGGATGGTCGGCGCGTGGCGGTCAGGCGCATATAGTTGAGGGCAGTGGACCGCGCCAGTCCCGCAACTAGGATTAGGCCATGGTTTCATCAGATTGGCCGCGGCACCACCTTTGTTGCGGCGCGGTCACATCGCGTAGCTACGCCGGCGATTAACTTTATTTGGTCAGGTTACTCGGCGGATCGAATTGTCGCAGCGAGCGCGAGGAGCTACAGATACCTCGCAAGGCAGTCACGTGCGATCAAGGGCCCGTCATGCTGCGACGATCTGCACCGTTGCCGCCTTCGCAGTTTCGTTCATTTCGGCCACTGTGTCCGCCGCACCGCATGGTGGCGGCCAACCGCAAGGATTGAGTCGGCCCTTTTTCAATGGGCATTCTCCCGGGTTCAATCACCGGGCTCACGCGTCATATGCCGATTACGGCTATTTTCTCTACGGCGGCTTCGACGAAGCAGATAGGTCCGCCGCCGGACTCTTACGGCTATTTCGCCAACCCCATCGCGCTCTTCTCCATGCTCCGACTGTTTGACGATGCCATGCCCCTGTCAGCTCGGATAAGCTGCAAGCACAGTGTGGAAACGAAAACGGTTCCATCGGAAGACGGCGGCGAGCGGAAGATCACGATCACGCGCTGCTAGACGCGATCAATTCGTTCAAATCCGCAAGTTGCTGCCCCGGCGGAAAATCGAAATATTCGTCCGGCATCTTGCTGCGGTTGACCCACAGGCCGTTGAAGCCGACCGAGACGCTCGCCATGACGTCCCAGCGGTTGGACGACACGAACGTCACATCCGCCGGTTTGCAGTGGAAGCGATCGGTGACCAGCGCATAGACCTCCGGCCGCGGCTTGAACATCTTCAATACGTCGACCGACAACACCGCGTCGAGATCGCCGCCGAGGCCGGCGCAGTCGACCGCACCTTGGAGCATATCCGGCGAGCCGTTCGACAAGATGCCGGTCTTGTGGCCCTTCGTTTTCAAGGCGCGCAGGGCCACGCGCGCGTCGGGAAAGGCGTCGAGCTGGAAATAGGCCTCGATCAGCTTCGGCTTGAGCGTTTTCGGCACCGAGGGCACGCGCGCGAGCGAATAATCCAGCGCCCGCTCGGTCAGCGTCCAGAAATCCGCGTAATGGCCGGCAAGCGTCAGCGTCCAGCTGTATTCGAGCTGTTTGGTGCGCCAAATCTCCGACATGCGGTCGGCCTCCGGCCCGGCCTCGCCGCGGAACCGGGCGATTGCCGCGTGCACGTCGAACAGCGTGCCATAGGCGTCGAATACGAAAATCGACATTGATTGTTCCCATCAGCAAATCGCATAAGATTTCGGATGGCGGCTGGCGTAGCGTGGCGCGGGCCAAAACCGCCACGTCAGGAGACTTCACATGGCCGCGAGCCCGGCGCTGTCCGCGACCTGGACCTATATCGACGGCGATTGGCACGAGGGCAACGTGCTGATGTGGGGCGCGCGCACCCACGCAATCTGGCTCGGCTCCTCGGTGTTCGACGGCGCCCGCGTATTCGAGGGCGTCGCTCCCGACCTCGATCTGCATTGCGCGCGCGTCAACGCCTCGGCGAAGACGATGTACCTCAAGCCGACGATGTCGGCCGAAGAGATTGCAGGCCTCGCGCGCGCCGGCATGACGAAATTCCCCAAGGACACGACACTCTATGTGCGGCCTATGTATTGGGCCGAGCACGCCGGCCCGCAGGCGCTGCCGCCGGACCCCGACTCGACGCGCTTTGCGCTCACGCTCTACGACGCGCCGATGCGCAAGCCGGTCGGCTTCTCCATCACGCTGTCGCCGTTCCGCCGCCCGACCTTCGAGACCGCGCCGGTCGACGCCAAAGCCGGCTGCCTTTATCCCAACAATGCGCGCGCGCTGTTCGAGGCCAAAGCGCGCGGCTTCGACAACGCCGTCGTCTGCGACGTCGCCGGTAATGTCGCCGAGCTCGCCAATTCCAATGTGTTCATGGGCAAGGACGGCGTCGTATTGACGCCGATCCCCAACGGGACTTTCCTTGCCGGCATTACCCGCATGCGCACCATCGCGCTGCTGCGCGACGCCGGCATCACGGTGATCGAGAAGGTGCTGCGCTACGCCGACTTCGAAAACGCCGACGAGATCTTCGCCACCGGCAATGCCTCCAAGGTGCTGCCGATCACCCGCATCGGCGAGCGCGCGCTGCAGCCCGGCCCGCTGTACCGCAAGGCGCGCGAGCTGTACTGGGCCTACGCGCATTCGTGACCATGGCCGGCGATCCTGAACCCGAGGAGACCGAGCGCGAGCGCCGCATGGCCAACCTGTTGCTGTTGGGCGGCGCCATCGTGGTCGTGGTCGGCGGCATCTGGCTGGTCAACGCGCTGGTCGACGCGCGCAAGAAGGAAGAGTGCTTTGAATCCGGCCGGCGCAACTGCAATCCGATCACCGTGCTGCCGCGCGACAGGGATTAGTAATGTCAGCCACCTTCGTCTATGTCGGCAATGCCGAAAGCCAGAGCGTGACCATCTTTGCGCTTAGCCCTGACGGCGCGCTCACCGCGGTCGACACCAAGGCGGTGCCGGGGCCGGCTAAGCCCGGTTCAACCACGCCGATGGCGGTCAGCCGGGACAAGAAATTCCTCATCGTCGGCTTGCGCAACGAACCTTACAGCGCGGCGACCTTCGCCATCGACGGCAGGACCGGCAAGCTCGCCTACATCGGCAGCGGTCCGTTGCCAGATGCCATGGCCTATATCGCCACCGACCGCGGTGAAAAATTTTTGCTCGGCGCGTCCTATGGCGGCGGCAAGATCGCGGTCAATCCGATCGGCGAAGACGGCGTCGTCAAGCTCGCGCAGCAGGTGATCGCCGGCCAGCCGAACGCGCATGCGGTCATCGCCGACCGCGCCAACCGTCACGTGCTCTATTCGAGCCTCGGCAACGACACTGTCGGCCAACTGCAATTCGACGCTGCGACCGGTAAGCTCACGCCGAACGATCCGCCGGCCGTGGGCGTCAAGGTGAAGGCCGGCCCGCGCCATTTTCGTTTCTCGCCGGACGAGCGCTTCGTCTATCTGCTGTGCGAGCTCGACGCCTCGATCTACGTCTTTCCTTATGACGCGGCGAGTGGACGGCTGTCGAAGGAAACGCAGGTCGCCAGCGCCGTGCCGCCAGGCTTTGCCGGCAAGCCCTGGGCCGCCGATATCCACCTCACGCCCGATGGCAAATTCCTCTACGCCTCCGAGCGCACGTCGAGCACGCTCGCCGCCTTCCGCGTCGATGCCAACAGCGGCGCGCTCGTCCCCATCGCCTCCTATCCGACCGAGACGCAGCCGCGCGGTTTTGCCATCGATCCGTCGGGGCGCACGCTGCTCGCGGTCGGGCAATTGTCGAATAGCCTCACGGCCCACGCCATCGATCCCGACAGCGGCGCCTTGCGCGCGCTGGCGCGCTATCCGGTCGGCAAGAACCCGAACTGGATCGAGATGGCGCGCCTGCCGTGAGTGGCGCCGCTGGCCTGCGATTGTTCGCCTCGCCGACAGAACCGACATGGCTTTCACAAGCCGGCATTTTCGGGCGAAGATTGTTGAGAAATAATTTTTTGCTCAGCAATCGCGCCGGCCGTCGCGCGGCAGCGTTATCAATTGGATAGCCGGACCATGCGTTTAGATTAAAGTCGCGCCGGACGGTTGCTGCCGCAGCGTGCGCCACTGCCGCGGCGGTATGCCGAAGCGGCTGCGGAACGCGCGGTTGAAGTGCGATAGATCGTTGAAGCCCCACCGGTAGGCGATCTCCGAAACGCTGTCGTTGCGGAAATGCGGATTCCGCAGCGCCTTGCCGCAGGCATCCAGCCGGTTCTCCAAGAGCCAGCGGCCGAAGCTCTGCCCGCGCCGCTGGAACCGCGAATGCAGCGTGCGCACCGAGATGCCGAAATGCGCGGCCACGCGCGCCGGCGTGAGTTGCGGATTGTTCAGCTCCTGCCGGCAATAGGCCAGCACCGCATCCAGCATGAGTTCGGGCCGCAGGCGGCCGGGCGTCACGTCGCGCGCCGTCGCCAGCGCCAGCAGATTGCACAGATTGTCCGTCAGCACCGTCGCCTCGGCTTCGCTCAAGGCGAGGCCACTGCCGGCAAGCTGCAGGAGATGGCGGCGGATGAGGTCGGCGAAGGGCGAGTTTGCCGCGATTTTGCGGCGCGGTCCCGAACGCAGCCACGGCGCGCGCCGGTCGATCATGGCATGCGGAATGACCGCGCTCGCCCGCCGTACCGGCTCCATGAAGGCAATGCGGAACGGACGCATGCCGTCGACGATCGCGATCTCGTTCGGCTCAAGCGCGACGGCCTCGTCGCCCTGGCTGAACTGACTGCGGCCGTGCAAATGCAAGGTGACGACGTAATAGTCCTCGGGCATGCGCGCGACCTGCTGGCGCGTGCGCACGAGTTCGTGGCCGGTGCAATCGAACGAGGCAAAACGTAGTTTGCCGAAGCTGCGTCCGGTCATGCGCGCGGAAAAGTGCTCAGGCGCCGACTCGGTCGACACGTGAAGCACCGATTTGCAAATCACTTCGCGCCAGAACGAAAACCGTTCGCTCTCGCGAATCGAGTCCGTCGACCAGTCGATCATGTCGCCTCCCGGACAAACGGCGAATCGCAGAGCACGAAACGCCACGCCTTGCGCTCTCGGCCAAGTCGTCTGCACGGCACGCCAAGATTGCGGCGGGACCAGAATATATATCGGCGCCGCCATCAAGAGTGCCGGCAATCAAAACCGCGTTATCGCGCGGCGCCGTCATGAATGTTAGCGAGCGAATAAGACAGCGAGGTTCTCAGTGATGATTGTGATCAATATTATGAATGCACAAACGCAACGCGTCATTTGGCCAAACCGCTTTGTCCGCGCGCGCATCACCTTGCGCCGAGCTTGGAATTTCCGCTTCGCCTGATTCTTTTCCGCGCAGCGTCCTGCAGACGTCAAAAATTTGGAGAAAAAGCACGTGAATCAATTCATCACGGGCGGGTCCGTCCGTTACTACACGATTCTTCCCGAAACCGAGCGGCCGCCCGGTCCGGCGCGCGCCGTCGAGGTTATTGCTGGCCGGATGCTCCGGCGTTTGCTCGCGGCGCTGCACGAATCGCGACGGCAGCAGGCGGCGCTGGTCATCGCGCGCCACCGGCATCTCATCGCCGACGCCACCCCGCGTCGCGAGACGAAGACGAAAAATCCGCGCTGACTTCGCGAATAAGGAGACGACAATGACATCGACCTATCGAGGCGCCTGTTTTTGCGGCGCGGTTCACGTCGAGGCCTCCGGCAAGCCGGAAGCGATGGGCTATTGCCATTGCACCTCCTGCCGCTCCTGGTCGGGCGGACCGGTCAACGCCTTCACGCTGTGGAAGCCGGACGCGGTGCGTGTCACCCACGGTGTGGAACACGTCGCCGTCTTCCAGAAGACGGACTTCAGCCAGCGGCAATATTGCCGGCGATGCGGCGGCCACCTGATGGTCAATCACCCGCCGGTCGGTCTGGTGGACGTTTTTGCCGCGACGCTGCCGGCGCTGGAGTTCAGCCCGGGCTTGCACGTCAACTATGCCGAAACGGTGCTGCCGCTGCGCGACGGGCTGCCCAAGCTGCGGGATTTTCCCAAGGAGTTCGGCGGCTCCGGCGAGGTCATGGCGGAGTAGGCTGTATCTTGGCGATGAAAACCTCAACGTTGTCGTCGAGCGCCGTCCGACAGTCAATGTGTGCTGGTGCAGCGGTCCGAGACATTCCTTGCGCTCGGCAAGCCGCAATCGGCCGCTGCCGATTTGTCGGCTGCGCTGAAAATTGAGCCCAACCAGTTCATGCTGACGATCGCTCGCGCCGATGCCGATGCCGCCGCCGGCCTCGGCGAGCTGGCGCTGCGCGACTACGATTCCGTTCTGACGATGGATCGCGGCGTGCCGTTGTACGTCATGTTCGACAACGATCGCGCCAAGCTCTTGGCGAAGCGCGCCAACGTCTACATCCAACTCAAATGCTTCGACGATGCGGCGCACGACATGGTGACTGCAATTGGATTGGGCGGCGTGCCGGCGATTCTGCGCGCACAAGTCCTGCTGCGCCGGAATGGCTTTGCCGACGTGCCGCTCGACGGCCACAATTCGCCGCAGCTGCGTCAGGCGTTGACGGCGTGCTTCGCGCTCGACGTCTGCTTCCAGGGCATCATGCGCGCGATCTGAGGCTTGCAATCAACCCGCCGCCTCACGGCGGCGGCTGGGTGAGCAACTGCTCCGGCCGCGCGCCGCGGGCGTCATAGACGCGCGCATAGACGACGCCGTCGCGCTCGATCGAGACGAGGATCGGCCCCTGCAGATGCCGGCAATAGAAGGTGCCGAGCGACATGACGAAGTCGGCGGTCTTGCTGTCGAACGTCGTCTCGAATTGCGGGCCGAGCTGTTCTTGCGCCGAGGACTGCGGGCCGCAGATCGCCACCAGCCAGCGCCGCGCGTTCGGCGGACGCTCGGCGCCGGCGGCAAGCCGCGCGCGCAATTCGTCGGCCGCCTGTTTGAAGGCGAGCCCCCAATAGTCGAGCATGTACTCGTGCTGCGCCGCCTTAACGCCGCCGGCGAGCGTATTGAAATAGGTGTACTCGTAAGGATGCAGCCGTATCATCCCGGTCACCGGGGCGGCGAGGCCGGCCATGAAGAGAGCGGTGACGGCGGCAAGCGCGCCGCACGCGATCGGCCCATAGGCGCGCGCGCAGCTGACGATCCATTGCGCGGCGAGCCCGCCCAGCACGGCAAACGGCGGCGCCACGAAGACGAAATGGCGCAGCCCGTTATAGAGCGCCGGCCGCAGCGCCATCGCCAGCACCACGGGAAAGATCGCGGCGAACAAAAGGATGATCAGGCCCGCGCGGCGGTTGGGCGCGATGTGCTTGCGCGTCGCGACGGCGATCGCGCCTACGGTGCCGATCAGCCCGAGCGCCAGCATCAGCAGCGGCAAATTGAGCAGGAACAGATGCGGCACGTAGCTCGCCGGCATGTCGGGGACTGGGATCAGCCGGCCCTCGTACAACTCGTCCCACGGCTTTTCGAAGAACGTGTCGAAATATTCGGCGGCGTTGAGCGGATTGAGCGGCGACTGCACCGACCACGGCCACAGCAGACCCATGATCAGATAGCCGAGGCCGAGCGCCGGCAGCAGCGTCCACAGGAATTGACCGGCGCGCTGTGGGGCGTCCCTCCAGCCGCGCGCGCGGCTGTCGACGACGATCATGAAGGCGAGTGCGGCAATCCCGGCAGGCGCGGCGAGCGCGGCGAGCACGCGCGAGCCGAAGGCAAGGCCTAAGCCCACGCCGGCCAGCACCATGGTGCGCGCGCTCGGGCTCGGATACTCGTCGAAGGCGCGGATGACACCGAGCAGCAGCACCGCCATCGCGGTCGCAAAGGGCGCGTCCTTGGCGTTGATGAACATGTGGCCGTAATAGAGCGGGCAGGTCGCGAGCAGCACCAATGCGACGAGACCGGCGAGCGGCCCGCCGACACGGCGGCCGATGCGCCAGGTGACGAACAGCCCGAGGATGCCGACCGCGGCGCCGACCAGCCGCCGCGTCTCGAACAGGCCGAACGGCAGCGCCTTGGCGGCGAGCGCCGCCGCCATGTCGAAGCCGCCGCCGTATTTGTAGAGGTTGACGAAGGAGAGCGCGCGCGTGTCGGCAAAGCCCGAGCCGTAGAGCTTGAGCAAGAGCTCGCCGTATTGCGAGTGGGTGTAGTCGTCCCAGCCGAGGCCGTAGTCGCGGAAGGTGATCCCGGCGACGAGCGCGAGGATCACCAGCACGGCGACGGCCATGCGATCGGCCGAAGTGGAATCCGATCGCATGGCCAAAATCATCCGTCAGAAAACCAAGCCTGTGCAGAACATCTACATCGTACAAATGAAGAGGAAATAGATGTTCGGCGTGTTCTTGGCGGCCGCGTTCACTTGGTTGCCGTCGTCAGCATCGCCTCGACGTGGTCCCAGTTCACCAGGTGATCGAGGAAGGCTTTGAGGTAGTCCGGCCGCCGGTTGCGGTAGTCGATGTAGTAGGAGTGCTCCCACACGTCGCAGCCGAGGATCGGAATAGCCCCATGGACCAAGGGGTTTTCGCCGTTCGGCGTCTTGGTGATGGTGAGCTTGCCGTCCTTAACCGCGATCCAGCACCAGCCGGAGCCGAACTGGGTCGCGCCGGCGGTGGCGAAGTCTTCCTTCATCTTGGCGACGCCGCCGAGGTCGGAGTCGATCTTCGCCTTGAGTTTGCTGGGGATTTTGTCGCCGCCGCCGTTCGGTTTCATCCATTGCCAGAAATGGATGTGGTTGTAGTGCTGGCCGGCATTGTTGAAGAGGCCGGCATTCTTGCCGAACGAGCCTTTGACGATGTCCTCGAGCGATTTGTCTTCGAGGCCGCTGCCGGCGAGCAGCTTGTTGCCGTTGTCGACATAGGCCTTGTGGTGCTTGTCGTGGTGATATTCCAACGTTTCCCGCGACATATAGGGCGCCAGCGCGTCATAGGCGTAGGGCAGGTCGGGCAGCGTGAACGACATTTTGAAGTCCTCCTCGATCCACAAACGATGAATGGGAAATAATCCGGTCTCCTTGATGAAACCGGGATGTGCCGGGGCGAGTTCCTCGGTCACGTTAATTAGGCGCAAGCGCGTCTGGGAGCAACGCCTCGGCGCCGCTGTGCCGCGGCGGGCCGACCCGTGCCGGCTGGCTAAGGTCTTGGAAACGCGCGGGAATGGCCGCCTGCGCCGATCGAATGGTCGGCCAAAAGCGATTGCGCCGAGGGAAGATGAGGACCTAGCAACATTAGTAGTTGCAGGGGATGCGGCAAGCGGCCAAAATTCTTTGCTGCTGGAAACCCTTACCGGGTATTTCTATAGTCCGAGTAAGTATTGCACATGGGGTCGTCACCGGTATGTCAGTTTTATTGATTGTTGTCGGCGCCATTATTGCTCTTTTGGGCCTCGGGAGCGTCGGATACGGCATCCCGGTAAAAGAGTTCAGCTTCGGCAATACGTTGATCATCGCCGGGACCACGGCGGCGGTCGGCGGCCTCATCATCCTCGCGATTGGTGCATTGATCGGCCAACTGCAGCGCGTCGCCGCAATGCTGGCGGCGCACGAGCCGCTGCAGGCCGGTCATCCGACCGAACAGTTCGAGCCGCCGGCCGCGGCACATGCCATGCCGCCTCCGCCTCCGCCGCCAATTCCGTTCGCCGAGCGGCCGAAGCCGCCCACTGTGGATATTCCCCCGCCGCCGCCTGCGGCCCATGGTCCGGTCGATCGCTCCCCCGTCGCCGCCGCGCCGACGCTGCGTAATCCCGAAGCGCCGATTCCTTTGGTCGAGCAATTCGAAGTGCCGGAACACGACGATGTTTCGCTGTCGCCGCAGCGGATGCCACTGCCCGCCGCCGAGCCACCGCCGTCTCCGCCGCGGCCGGACAAGATCTTCGCGCCACCGCCTCCACCGCCACCACCACCGTACGAGCATCGCTCGGCGCCGCCGCCGGCTTTCGCCGACGAGCCGTGGAATTCGCCGCCACCGCCGCCGCAGCAGCCACGCGTGGAGCGGCCAACGCAATCGAGCTATTTCGATACGGTGTGGCCGGCGGACACGCATACGCCGAAACGGCCGCTGGCCGAGGAACCGGAGCCCGAAGCGAAGCCGGAGCCTGCGCCCGCGCCGGAGCCGCCGGGCGAGCCGGTGGCGATCCTGAAATCCGGCGTCGTCGACGGCATGGCCTATACGCTTTACGTCGACGGCTCGATCGAAGCCGAGCTGCCGCACGGCACGTTGCGCTTTGCCTCGATCAACGAGCTCCGCGACCATCTGGCGAAGAGCGCTTAAGCCGCCCGACAAATCGGCAACGTCGCCCGCGCCGGGTAGCGTTCGTGTTGAGCCGACGGTTTGACCCTGCGAAAACCGTTCAATACCAGGTCTAATCGAGGTTTGTCCCGATCTTTTTCTTGCCGAGACTTGATTCCGCTAGTAGTCTTCAAAACATAAAGCTGACGTCCGTTATTCGTTGTTATCAAAACCTCGGTTCGACCGCATCGTCTTCCGCTTTATCAGGTGCGCAGGCCCACTGGCCTCGCGGCCGCGTCAGAGTGAGGCAGCTTCGATGAGCGACATCCCGGCCGTCGGAAACTACATTGAAATGACCGCAAAAATCGTCTCCGCCTATGTGAGCAACAACACGGTCGCCGCTGCCGATATCCCGGGCCTGATCAATCAGGTGCACGCCGCGCTGGCGCGGGTGTCGGGAAAATCCGGCGATGTTCCCGCCGAGCCGCTGCGTCCGGCGATTTCGGTGAAGAAGTCGATCACGCCGGAATACATTGTCTGCTTGGAAGACGGCAAGAAGTTCAAGTCGCTCAAGCGGCATTTGCGCACGCAATACAACATGACGCCGGAGCAATACCGGGAAAAATGGGCGCTCGGCGCCGACTATCCGATGGTCGCGCCGAGCTACGCTGCCGCGCGCTCGCAGCTCGCCAAGCAGATGGGGCTGGGCCAGCAGCGCCGCCGCCGCGGCGCCAAGTAAGCATCCGCAGCTTCGATCGGGGTTCCGCCGCGCCGCGATCGCGGCGGTTTCTGGTCGATTGGGTGTCGGATAAAATTCCTAAAACCTGTGGAAAGAGGGTTGTCAAATTTTTCGTGGCGATGTATTGGAATATAATCCTACAACCGTTGCGGAGCGAAAATTGCAATGACCTTGGATCAAGCCTTCGGCATCGCGCCGTCCTTCACCTACAACCGCCGCGACGGCGCGGCGATGCGGTTCGTCCATGAGCGCAAAACCGATGAAGGCCGGCGAACCGCAGGTGCCCGCCATCGACGCCTTCCGCGGTCAGCATCTGGACCTGGCCGATCGGCAGATCGCGACCGAATTCGGGCGCGCCAAAGTCACGGTCGACGAGGCGGAAAGCCCGCTCGCCTGGCTGGCGCGCCGGCGCGGCCGCAACGGTCGCGCTTTGATCGAGCCGCACCAGTTTCAGGCCGGCGAGAAGCTGCGCGCCGATTTCACCTGCGCCCACCTGATGCAGCGCACCAAGTCGAACTGGGCAAGCCCGATCGCGCAGGGACGCCACGGCGCCAGCAGCGCGGAGGCCGCCGCTTTCACCGATACGATCGAACGCGAGCGCGCCTGGCCGCCGCGCTCGGCCAAGGTCGTGCTGCAACTCGCGCTCGACCGGCTGGCGCGTCATTACGTCTACGCGGCGCAGGTGAGGGGACCGGCGCAGGCGGCGATCCGCACCTGGCTCGCAGAGGGGGAGAGTTTTCGTGTGGAAGGAGGCTAGTCAAGCCGGCGCCAGCGCTGCTTTGGCCTCGGCGTTGATGCGCTCGACCATCGCGCGCAAGCCGTTCGAGCGTTGCGGCGTCAGGCCGTCGCGCAACCCGATGCGTTCGAACAAAGCCAGCGCGTCGGTGTCGAGGATTTCCTTCGCGTGCTTGCCGGAAAAGAGCGCCAGCAAAATGGCGATCAGCCCGCGCACGATATGGGCGTCGCTGTCGCCGTCGAAGGTGAGCACCGGCCCGCCGGCGCCGTCCGGTTTCACGTGCGTCAACAGCCAGACTTGGCTGGCGCAGCCGCGCACTTTGTTGGCCTCGCTATGGGCGCTCTCCGGCATCCGCGGCAGCGTGCGGCCGAGCTCGATGACGTAGCGGTATCGGTCGTCCCACTGATCGAGCAGCGTGAAATTCTCGATAATGTCGTCGATATTGGCCATACGGCCACTATATAGGCCGGCCCGCGGCGATCGCCAAAGGGTTAAGCCGGCCCGATCGGGCCGCCGGAGCGCCGATCATTTCAGGCTTAAACCGCCGGGCGGCCGGCGCGCGCCTCGCGGCGCGGCGGCAGCGGCACCGGCGCGTGCCAGGCCGGCTGCAGGTCATTCGCGGTGAGCGTGCCTTGGCCGGGCGCCGACACCGGGACAGTCTCGGCCGCGGGCTTGTCGCCGGACGCCGAATTCTCGTTGAGCTTGCTGGTGATGAATTCGTAGATCGTGCGCGCGCCGGCTTCCGCCTTGTAGCCGATCGCGACGGCGACCTTGCCGCCGACCACGCAGGCGTCGGGTTGGCGCTCGCAAAAGCCGCGCACATCCGACACCGCCGCGCTCGCCAGCGTTACTGCCTGCGTCGCGTCGATATTGGCGCCTTGCGACGGCGATTTGCTGCCGCTCGGCAGCAGCACGCAGACGACGCCCAGCCAGAAGGCCATCCGCAACAGGAAAAACATGACCCTACCCATTTCCCCTGGCGGCCGTTCCACCGCCTTTAAACTAAACCATAGCAGATAGGCTTGAAGCTGTTGTTGGGATTGCCGCGCGGTTTTTGGGCAAAATCGACGCGAATACGACGCGAATTTTCGTCAAATTCGACAGAGTTGAATTCGACTAAAATTTTAAATGTCGGCGCGCGACGCGGACGACGCGCGCCTTTCGCCGATCGCGCATGGTTACCGCGGCGGTAATATTTTGCGCCGGCGCGCGTCTCGGTCCGGCGCGGCAATAGAAATTTCACCATGCCCGGTGAATGCGGTCCGACGCCGAGCCGGAAGTGGCCGCTGGCGCCGGCTTCGGGACCGGCGCCCGGGTCCCTTTAGCGTTCGCTTAAGCCGCGCTGGCTACGATTCCGGCCACGAATTAAGGGGCGCGTCTATTGGTAAAAGACGTGAGACAGGAACCGTGAGTTTCCTCACGCCAGTGTGGAACTACGTGGACGCCTTGGTGCATCCGTCGGCGCGACAGGATGCGCTGACGGCGGCGCGCCACCGCGCCTTCATGGCGCCGCGGCTACTCGGCAGCTTTGCCGCATTGGCGAGCTTCCCGGCCTATATCGCCGTCCGCGGCGTGCCCAATGCGCTTGAGCTCGGCGTCTTCGGCTGGCTGGTGGCGCCGATTATGATCGCCTATTTCCTGTCGCGCACCGGCCGCTATGAGAAGGCGTACGTCATGTCGTCGGTCTCGCTCACCGCCCTGGTGACGGCGGTGGCCTGGTGCACCGGCGGCATTACCTCTTTCGCGGCGATCTGGTTGGTGGTGGTACCGCTGGAAGCCGCGCTCTCCGCTTCGCGCCGCGTGGTGACACTCGCCTCCGTCCTCACACTCTCCGCAGTCGCCGTGCTGCTGACGCTGAGTGCATTCGGCCTGCAGCCGCCGGCCGTGCTGGCGCCCGGCGCGCATGGTGTACTGGCTGCGCTCGGCATCGTCTCGGCGGCGCTCTATGCCACCGGGCTTGCGCTCGGCGCCGAGCAGCTCACGCGCACCGGGGAAGGCCTGCTCAACGCCGAGGAGGAGCGTTACCGTCTGCTCGCGCGCAATATGACCGACGTCATCACCCGGCACGACCGCAACGGCGCCGTGCTGTTCGTGTCGCCGGCGGCCGAACCGCTGCTCGGCGTGCCGGGCAACGAGCTGCTCGGCCACGGCCTGTTCGACCGCGTGCACGTCGCCGACCGGCCGGCCTATCTGACCGCGCTCGCCGACGCGGCGGCGCTGTGCGAGGACCGTTCGGTAGAGTTCCGCGTTCGCCGCAATGGCGGCGGCGAGCCCTACGGCGGACATTTCACCTGGATCGAAATGCGCTGCCGGCCGCTCGAGCCCGGCGCGGCGGCGTCGGGCGAGCGGGACGTGGTCGCGGTGCTGCGCGACGTCAGCGAGCGCAAGATTCACGAGCGCGCGCTGGAAATCGCACGCAAGGAATCCGAGCGCATTAACAATGCGAAGAGCCGCTTCCTCGCCACCATGAGCCACGAGCTGCGCACGCCACTCAACGCGATCATCGGCTTCTCCGACATGCTCGGCAATGATTCGATCGAGCTCGATGTCGCGCGCGAGCGCGAATACGCCCTGCTGATCAACGAATCCGGCCGTCATCTGCTGTCTGTGGTCAACGGCATTCTCGATATGTCGAAGATGGAAAACGGCAATTTCGAAATCACCCCGGAACCGTTCGCGCCGGCGCCGGTGATCCGAAGCTGCTGCGATCTCCTGGTGCTCAAGGCGCAGGAAGCCGGCATCGAACTCATCACCCGCATCGCCGCCGACCTGCCGGAAATCGTCGCCGACCGGCGTGCGGTCAGCCAGATTCTGATCAACCTCATTTCCAACGCCATCAAGTTTACGCCGCGCGGCGGCCGCGTCAGCGTCAGCGCGTTCTACGATGGGGCGCGGCTTGCCGTGACGGTCGACGATACCGGCGTCGGTATCGGCGAGGCCGATCTGCCACGGCTCGGCGAAGCGTTCTTCCAGGCACGCACATCGTACGACCGGCGGCACGACGGCACCGGCCTCGGTCTGTCGGTCGTCAAAGGCCTGGTGCGTCTGCACGGCGGCACCATGGATATCCGCAGCCGGCTGGGCGCCGGCACGCAGGTCACCGTCCGTCTGCCGCTCGATTGCGAGAGCCGCCGCCCGCCGGTGGAACCGATCAAACTCAACACCGAACGCAGCCGCGATTCCATCGTGGTCGCGCCGATCCAGGTGAAGAAAAGTGCGTAGCCGTCGCCGCGGACAGATGACCGACGTCGGCGGCGCCGGCCGCCTGGCTGCCGCGATCGGGCAGCACCCGCGCGAATTCGTCGGCGGTCTGATGGCGGCCGCGGCGATTGTCTCGATCTTCGTCAACGCGCTGTTCCTGCAGCACGGACCGCACCCGGCGCCGATTTTCGCGGCGCGTCCGCAACCGCTGCAGCCGGCCCCGGTCGCGTTGCCGCGACCGCGCGCGGTCGAACCCGCCGCTGCGCCCGCCGCGCCAGCGCGTAGCCAGGTGCAAATCGTCGGCGATATTCAGCGCGAACTAGGCCGCAAGGGCTTCTATGACGGCGCCAATGACGGCATCTGGGGCGCCAAGACCGACGCGGCCGCGCGCGATTTCGCGCAAGCGGCCGGATTGAAGATCAATGTCGAGGCCGGCGAAGCCTTGCTTCACGCGATCGTCACGTCGGGCGCCACCAAGGCGCATGGCGCCGGTGCGCCGGCACCCGCCCGCAACGATCCGATCGCCGCCTTGATCGCGCCGACGCAACAAGTGCTCGCGGTCCAGCGCGCGCTGGCCGATTTCGGTTATGGCCAGATCAAGCCGAGCGGCGTCTACGATTTAGCGACCAAAGCGGCGATCGAGAAATTCGAGCGCGACCGCCGCTTGCCGGTGACGGGCGTGATTTCCGAGCCGCTAGTCCGCGAATTATCGGCGGTGACCCGGCGGCCGCTGGAATAAATGGCGATTGGCGCGGGCGTCTGTTAGTGAAGGCCATGCGCTTGAAATCCGGCATCTGGGTCGCGGCCTATCTGCGCCGCTGCAACGTCGAAGGTGTGTTCGCGGCGGTGCGCCGGCGCGGCGCCGACGAAGCCGGCACGGTTTTCATCAAGGTCAACCGCCTCGACGGCACCGCCACGTTGTATGGGCCGGCGGCGCAATCCACCTTCGACGAAGCGCGCCCGGCCGATCGCGTGTTCACGGCCGTGCTCGGCGGCGACAAGCCGGCGCCCGAAGCCGATGTCGAAGCGCGCTTGACGCGGGAAATCCGCTTCGATCCCGACGTCTGGATCGTCGAGATCGAGGACCGCCTCGGGCGCAATTTTCTCGACGGTAACGTGGTGGCGTAGCGCCGGCTATTTGGCGCCGGTCTTGACGTGCGAGGGCTGCACGACGCGACCGCGATCCGAGCGGTAACGCGCCGGCGTCGACAGCGAGCGGGCGTCGCGGCGCTCATCGTCCCAATGCACCGGCTCGTGCGGCGGCCGCGACCGGCCGCTTGCTTGCCGCCAGATCGTCAGCATGTGCTCAGCCGCGGCCGAGGTGAGATCGTCGTAAAGGCGCGCGAGATCGTAAACGCGTTCGACCGATTGGCCGATCGCCGGATTGAGGAACAAGAGGACGCGATGCAACACTGCGGCGCTCATGCCAAGCGCGCGCGCGGTAACGACGATCGGTTCGCCGGTAGGGTCGCGCGCGATGCGTTCGGCAAGTGCGTGCCCAATGCCGAGCGCGCGCTCGAGCATGCGGGCGAATTCGCCGGGATTCCGTTGCAGGGCGGCGTTTTCCAGGCGCTGGATCAGCTCGCCGGACGCTGACGGCCGGCGCGGCGCAATTTCCGTCGCGACGTCAAGATTGGTCAAAATCAACCGGCGCTCGTCGCTGGTGGCGGCAAAGAATACCTCCAGCAGGTCGGTCCGGACGGCTCGCCTAGTGTCGGTTTTTTTCGACGGTTGCGCCGCCGGCCGCGTAGAGGGTATTCCGAGCCGGCCGACGATAGCCGCCGGGGCGGCCGGATAGACCGCCAGTTTGTCGCCGACGACCGCTAGCGTCGTCGCGTCGACGACGTCGATCAGGCCGCGCGCAAGCTCGACATATTGGGTCTCTTCCTCGCTGCTGTGGACCGGTTTCTGCACGTAAAGGTCGGTGAGGACGCGCAGCAAGGTCGGGCGGATATCGACGCCGTCACGGCATGCCAGATCGACCAGACTGTCGAGAGGGGGGTACGCGGAAGACTTCGTCATGACATTACGTACTTTACCAGGCTACGACGGTTCACATTAGTCGCGCCGCGTTAGCGGACCGTTAACCTTGCAGACGTTTTAATCGGTGCAAGGCTCCGCCCCGGCAAATCCCAACCGGCATCGCGCCGCGGCGGCAAGGGGGTTTGCAATGGGCGAAGTCATTCGATTTCCCGATGATACGGGTTACGGGCGCATCGGCAGATATGTCGATGCGCATTCGGAACCCGCGACCGTCATCATTCTTCCGGTGATCCGCGTCGAACGGAACACGGATGGCTCCAACGGTCTCGAACCGGATTCCGGCAATACACCGGGCCGCCGCCGCCGCCGCCGCGTCGTACGCTGAGCTCGGTCAGTCTCGATCGATGCAAAATTCGCCGCCGCCGCAGACGCGGGCGCTCATTTGGCGCCGACACGTTCTTGCCGCCGCGGTCCTGTCGCTGCTCTGCGGATGCGGCACCCCCAACGGGGATTTCGGCGAAGTCCGTCCCACGCTGGTCAGCGACGGCATCCACGATTGGCTCGGGCCCTATGCTGGCGGCGCTAAGAAGACCTCTAAATTCGATCTGACCGACGACGAGCGCCAGCTGCGCGATCTCGCTTATCCGTTGATCGATCCTCCCTACGATCGGCAACAATGGTATTCAGTCGCGGGCGAGTACGGTCTTTACCGCCCCGAGCGCCGGGTCGACTGCGCCGCTTATGCCAATTGGCTGGTCACGGGCGACGGTCCTTCGCCGCTCGCGCACTATGACCCAAAGCTGGAGAAGGCGCGCCACGAAGCAACTTTATTCCTGTCGGAGCACGATCGCTCGCCGGCATCGCGCTACGCGCGGCTGACGGACGACGTGCGCAACGACATTACTCAGGTGCCGCAATTCTTCGAGACCGGTACGCGCGTGCTTGATATCGACCAGAAACGAAAAAAGAGCCTCGCTTACGTCTCGGGCGTCTCGCCTGCTGAGCGCAACAATGCCGAGCTGCGCATGCGCGAAAACGCGGCAATCGTCGCCATAGTACGCGATACGTTGATGCAACGCACGGCGTGCTATCGTTATGCGCTTGGACGCTTGGTCATTGCATCGCCGTATGCACAGGCCGTCGATGTCGAACGCACGATCGGTCGATTGAAAGCGGATATCGAGCGTTACCGTGCACCCGCGCCGTCGTGGACACGCGGGCCAAGCCTCGCCGCTCAATAAGACGGTCCGCTACTCGGCACGCACGCATTTCGCGGCGGCGACCGCGCGCTGCGCCAGCGGCATGAGCCCGGCCTCCGGCGCCAGCGCCCGGATCGCGATCAGGCCGGTAACCGTCGGCGATTCAACGATCAGGCGGTCGGCGGCGGTAATGTCCTCGTCTTCCGGCATCTGATTGTGCTGATCGACCGTCATCAGCTCGAGCTCGATCACGCGCCGACCCGCGGCGCGGTCGTTAATGGCGTAATAGGCGACGTCGTAGCGCGTGTAGAACGACACCGACGTATAAGCGAGGCTCACCGGGACGCTGAGCTTCAACGGTCCTTGCGTGAGGTCGTAGCGGCAGACGGCGCTGGCGAAGGCCGGATCCATGAACGGCATCGGCGCGGCATCCGGGGCCGGCGCCGGCAACTCGGTGACGCTATTGATCGCGGCGCTGCGCGCCAGCCGCGAATAGGCGTCCTGGGTGGCGGTGCGCGGCAGGATAATGATCGTCGCCAGGTGCACGATGCCGCCCAGTACGGCGCCACCGAGGGCTAAAAGCAGCCAGCGGATCATGGGCAACTCCTGACCGTCACGATCGGCATCGGCACTTCGCGCCCGGCCTTGGTCGAGACGCCGACGGCGGTGTCATAAAGACGCAGGATGAGGACATAGCGTTCGATGCCGCCGGTCGGCAACCAATTACCGGGGTTGGCACGCGGCGCGACGACGATCTCGAAACTGCCGTCGGCACGACGGACGATTTCCTGGCTGGTGAATCCGAAACGATTGATCGAGTTGGCCACCAGTTCGCCGCCGGGGCTATAGAGGGTCAGCGTCCAGAAACGGGCGGCCGGGGTGACGCCGGCGAGCACCACGTCGCATCGTCCATCGAGCGGGCGGCCATTGTCGTCGGCCGACGCGGTGAAGGCGACGCCATCGCCGAGCGCCGTCGGCAGGCGGCCGACGCGCGCGATCGACGCGTGCGCATAAGGATCGGCCTCGACCGTGCCGGTTTTCGGCCAGGCGGTCCAACTGCCGATCGTCAAAGGCCCGAACGCGGCGCCGCGGCTGAGCGCAAGGTAAGTCGCGCCGAGGCCGACGACGGCCGCGACGATAAGGGCAAACAGCGATCCGAGAAGTAGCCGCACGTTTCGTTACGCTGGCGGTGAGGGGACCTTGATTCGCGAAAGGGAGACTACGCCGGCCGCCGGCAAGCGGCTAATTCCGGCTGCCGAACGCATGCCCCTCCAAAGCGGTGGCGAGGGCATCGCCTTTCTCGGGGACCGCGGCCTGTTTCTTCTTGCTGGCGGATGTCGCCGAGGGCAACGGACCCATGGCGCGATTGGCATCGTCCATCATGCGCTCGACGCGCGCCAGGATATCGGCGCCGCGCCTGGTGAGCACGGTCGGCCGCGGCGGCGGCGCCCCGGTTTTCGATTTGACTTCGGCGACGGCCGGCTCGAGTTGCGCCGGCGGCACCGGCACGCCGGGCAATTGTTTGATCTCGATACCCTGGTGCGCGTAATCCATGATGTTGTGCCAGGTCATCGCCGGCAGCGAGCCGCCCGTCATGCGGTTGGTCGAGGTGTAGTCGTCGTTGCCGAACCAGACGCCGCAGACGAAATTGCCGGTGTAGCCCATGAACCAGGCATCGCGGTAAGCGTTGGTGGTGCCGGTCTTGCCGGCCGCGGCGATGCCTTCGAGACGCGCGCGCCGGCCGGTACCGTTTTCGACCACGCTGTTCATCATTTTGATCATGTCGGCGGCGACGTGGTCAGGCAGCGCGCGCTTCGGCTTCGGCCCGTCGCGGTCGTAGCGCCAAACCGGTTTGCCGTCGCCGGTGCGCAGCTCGAGAATGGCGTGCGGCACAACCTTCATGCCGAGGTTGGGAAACGTGCCGTAGGCGCCGACGTGGTCGATCAGCTTCACGGCGTCGGCGCCGATCGGCAGCGACGGCGTGTCGGGCAGCGGCGTGGTGATGCCCATGTCGTGCGCCGTCTTGATGATGCGCGCGCGGCCGAGCTTGGCGTTGCCGTCGCCGACCACCACCGACAGGCGCACGGCGATGGTGTTGATCGAATGGGTGAGCGCGGTGATCAGCGTCATCGAGCCGCCGTAGCCATGGCCGTAATTGTGCGGGCACCAGTTGCCGATACAGATCGGCGCATCGACCACGATCGAACTCGGCTTCATGCCGTGCATCAGCGCGGTCGAATAGACGTACGGCTTGAACGAGGAGCCCGGCTGGCGCATCGAATCGGTGGCGCGGTTGAACTGGCTGGCGCCGTAGTCGCGCCCGCCGACCATGGCGCGCACCGAGCCGTCAACATCCATCAGCACCGCCGCGGCCTGATTGGCGTGATATTCCTGGCCGTACTGGCGCAGCGAATTTTCCACCGCGCTCTCCGCTTCGCGCTGCAAATTGACGTCGAACGCGGTGCGCACGACGAAAACGCGCTCGGTCATCGATTTCGGGAAGGTGTCGACCAATTGCTTCACCTGGTCGAAGGCCCAATCGAGATAATAGTTCGGCGCGCGGTCGTCGCGGCGGTCGACGGGGGTGGCGGGGTTGCGGCGGGCGCCGAACACCTGACCCTCGGTCATGAATCCGGCGTCGACCAGGTTGTCGAGCACGACGTTGGCGCGGGCGCGCGCCGCCGGCAGGTTGACGTTGGGCGAGAACTTCGACGGCGCCTTGAACAGCCCGGCGAGCATGGCCGCTTCCGACAGATTCACGTCGCGCGCCGACTTGTTGAAGTAATACTGCGCCGCGGCGTCGACGCCGAAGGCGCCGCCGCCCATATAGGCGCGGTCGAGGTACAATTTCAGGATCTCGTTCTTGGTCAGCCGCGCTTCCAGCCACATCGCCAGAAACGCTTCCTTGATCTTGCGCTCCAGCGTGCGCTCGTTGTTGAGGAACAGGTTTTTCGCCAACTGCTGCGTCAGCGAGGACCCGCCCTGGCGCACGCCGCCGGCCTGCACGTTGGTGACCAAGGCGCGCATCGTGCCGGCGATGTCGATGCCGAAATGCTCGTAGAAGCGGCGGTCCTCGGTCGCCAGCACCGCCTTGATCAGATGGTCGGGGAACTGGTCGAGCGGGACCGAATCGTTGTGGCGGATGCCGCGGGTGCCGACCTCGTTGCCGTAGCGGTCGAGGAAGGTGACGGCGAGCTCCGACTTCTTCAGCCAGTCGTCGTCCGAGGTCTCGCGGAAGGCGGGGATGGCGAGCGCCAGCATCAGGATGGCGCCGACGGTGCCAAGGGTGGCCGCCTCCGAGGCGAATTCGTTGAGCACGCGCCGCCAGCCGGCCACGTAAAAGCGGTCCATGAAGCCGGAGAAGCGCTCGTAGGCATCGCGCAGCGAGGTGTAGGCGCGGAACAGGCTGGAATCGACGCGGGCGTCGGCGCCGAGGAAGAAGTTCTTGATTTTCGGCTTCCAATCGGCCGGAAACAGGTCGCGCAAGGGGGCTCGCTCGCTTTCAGGCTGCCGCGGAGGCTCAATTTAGCCGATCGGCGCGCCTGCGGCCAAGGCCGCGGGGTGATGCGGGCGCAGAATGGGGGCAAATTGCGGTGAAAAAGGGCCCGGTTCCTCTCCCCGCACGCGGGGAGAGGAGGGGGGCCGAGCGCCGCTTTCGGCGCCAGGGAAAACGCTATAACTGCCGCGCGACTCGCGAAAGGACCGCAATGCCCGACGACAAAGGCCCCGACTCGGCCCAGTTCTGGCGCACCAAGCGCCTCGGCGAGATGACTCAGCCTGAGTGGGAGAGCCTATGCGACGGCTGCGGCCGCTGCTGCCTCAATAAGCTGATCGACGAGGACACCAACCGCACGGTGTTCACCGACGTCGGCTGCAAGCTGTTGGACGGCGAGACCTGCCGCTGCACCGATTACGCCCACCGCCAGGCCAAGGTGAAGGACTGCGTCCGGCTCACCCCGCGCAACGTGCGGCGGCTCACCTGGCTGCCGCCGACCTGCGGCTACCGGCTGGTGGCCGAGGGGCGCGACCTTTACTGGTGGCACCCGCTCAAGTCCGGCAGCGCGGAGACGGTGCACCAGGCCGGCGTCTCGGTGCGCGGGCGCGTCACGGCGAGCGAGAAGGATGTGCCGGACGAGAAGCTCGAGGAGTATATCGTGAGCTGGCCGGGGAAGTGGCCCAAAGGCGCGCGCGGCAGCGCGGCGCCGTCGAAACGGAAATAAGTGGGCGAGAAAAAGACGCGCATGACCCAGTTGGTCGTTCGCCGCGGCTACCTCGCCTCGATCACAAAATCAAACGCCTGCGCCGGGCGCGCGCCGAACGAGAAGTGCCACCACTCGCGAAAATAATTGTGAAAGCCGCGCTTGCGCATGGCGGCGACGAGGACGCCGCGCAGCAGCGCCTGCTCGGGCACGATCGCCGAACTCGCCGTGCGGCTGTTGTCGTCGAAGCAGTCGAAGCCGGTGCCCATGTCGAGCGAATTGTCCGGCGCGCGTTGCCCAACCGGCGCGGTGCAGGCGCCGTAAGTGGCGTGCGGGTCGTAAGGCGGAGTGGGCGATGCGTCGCGCGCAATAAATGTGAGATCGACGGCGATGCCGGATGAGTGCGCCGAATGCGCGGCGATATAGCCGTCGGCGAACAGCCGGCTCTTGTCGAGCGCGGGGTAGAAGCGCTTGGTCGCGCCGTCGTCGGCGCTCTTCGTCCAGCGCGCGAATGCCGCGACCGCGCGGGTCGGGCGATAGCAGTCGTAGATTTTTAAGCCCAGGTTCTGCGCGGCAAGGTCCGCCTGCACGCGAGCGAGCGCTTCCGCCGCTTCGCGCCGCAGCACGCATTCGGCGGCGTCATAGCCGGGCAGCGGCCGGCCGGTGAAATTGTTGGATCCCGCATAGCGCATGTCCTGCGCGATGCTGGCATCGATGTCGCGCAAGTAGACCAGGCCCGGCGGCAATCCGCCGGCCAGCGCCGCCGCGGGCGTGAGCAGCGCGGCGAGCGCGGCCAGGGTTCCGATGCGTCCGACGACCGATTTCGCGGGATGTGACATTATGGAGAACATAGCACCTCCGCGCCGGACGCCATTGCGCTTTGGCCGCCCGCGCAGCATCTACGCGCCATGAACGTCCACGCCCACAACACGCGCGCGCTCACCCACCCCGAGGTGCGCAGCATCGTGCTCGGCATCATGCTGGCGATGTTTCTCGGCGCGCTCGACCAGACCATCGTCGCCACCGCTTTGCCGACCATCGGCCGGCGCTTCGCTAATCTCGCCGACCTGTCCTGGGTGGTCACCGCGTATCTCTTGACCGCCACCGCGGTGACGCCGCTGTTCGGCAAGCTGTCCGACATCCACGGCCGCCGCGCCATGATGCTGATCGCCATCGGCATCTTCGTCGCCGGTTCGCTGATCTGCGCGCTGGCGCCGTCGATGAGCGTGCTGATCGCCGGCCGCGCAGTGCAGGGCTCGGGCGGCGGCGGGCTGATGGCGCTGGCGCAGACCATCATCGCCGACATCGTTTCACCGCGCGAGCGCGGCCGCTACCAGGGCTATATCGGCGCGGTGTTCGCGACGTCGTCGATCGGCGGGCCGGTGCTCGGCGGCTTCTTGACCGAGCATCTCGACTGGTCGCTGATCTTCTGGATCAACCTGCCGCTCGGATTGGCGGCGCTCGGCATGACGTCGAGCGTCTTGAAGCGCGTGCCCTATCATCCGCGCAAGCACCGGCTCGACGTTATCGGCGCGTTGCTGATGATGGCGGCGGCGGTGGCGCTGCTGCTGGCGCTGTCCTGGGGCGGGCGCAAGTTCGACTGGATCTCGGCCGAATTCGGCGCACTGCTGCTCGCCTCGGCGGTCCTGTGGGGCCTGTTCGCCTGGCGGCTGGTGGCGACGCAAGAGCCGTTTCTGCCGCTCGCGGTGCTCGGCAATCCGGTGGTGCGCTGCGCCGCGCTCGCCGGCGCCTGCAACATGGGCGTGCTGGTCGGCATGACCATCTTCGTGCCGCTCTATTTCGAGGTGGTGCTGCATCTGTCCGCCGGCCAATCGGGCCTCGCGCTGATCCCGCTGATGGGCGCGACGGTGGTGCTGTCGACGGTCACCGGCCGGTTGTTGATGCATATGACGCATTACAAGCGCCTGCCGCTCGCCGGGCTTTTGGTGGCGATCCTGTCGCTCGCCGCGCTTGCGATCTGGCCGGCCTCGATGCCGGTGCTGCTGGTGTTGCTGCTGTTGTTGTTGATCGGCTCCGGCCTCGGCACGCTTTTCCCGATCTCGACCGTCTGCATGCAGAATGCGGTGACGCAGCAGCAGATGGGCGTCGCCACGGGCGCCGCCAATTTCTTCCGCTCGCTGTTCTCGGCGCTGGTGGTGGCGGTGCTCGGCGCCATCGTGCTCGGCGGTCTCGGCGGCGTCACCGGCATGTCGGTCGAGATGCTGGCGCGCGCGGCTTCCGCGCACGAACTCGCCTTCGCCTTCCGCTTCGTGTTTCTCGCCTGCGCACTGGTGCTCGCCTTCGGCATGGCCTTCGTCATCGCCATGGAAGAGCGCGCGTTGAAAGGTCCGGTCTCGCCGGCCGCCGAAGCGCCGAGCGGACCGGCCACCCCGATCCCGGCGGAGTAACGGCGTACCTTCGGCCAAAAAATGTCAATCGCCACCGCAACTTGAGAGGGTGGTCGAGGCCGCTTAAGCTCCCAGATGACAAAACTTAGCCTCTTGGCCGACGTGCCGGACGACGAGTGTCGTCTGCTGCTGCAGCAAATCGCCGAACTGATCGCGACGGCCGAGCGGCTCGATCTGCCGGATTCCGTACATTTGCTGAACATGGCTTACCTCGACCTGCAAACAAAGATTTCACGACATCAATGACGAAGAGCTGGGCGGCATTTTCGCAAATCATCCGCTCATCCATCGAACCTCCTCGAAGGAGTCCGCGATGTCCGAGGGGTGCGCTGACGCGCATGGCTCCGATTATTTCCGCGCTCAAGGGTGGTGACGACGAAACGCTGCCTGCTTGGCGAGCAGCTCGAGATCGTGGCCGACATGCCGATGACGCCCAACCGCAAGGTGATCAAACCCGAGCGGGTGCGGCGGCTGCTGGCGCAGGCGGAGCTGCAGGGCCGTCCTCGGCGTAGTCGCCGGACGCAAGCTCCAGGCGGCTTACTCGGTGCCGGCCATGGCCACGGCCATCTGCACCAGCGCCTGCTTCAACTTGGAATTTGGCAGGCGCGTATAGGCGCGCAGCAGCCGCAGGGCGGCGGCCGAATCGACCAGTTCGTACACGCTCTGCTGGCCTTGCGCGGCCGGCTGGTTGTCCGCGAACAGATCGGTGATGGAGACCTTGAAGATTTCGGCGATGGTCTGCAGGCGTCCGGCGCCGATGCGGTTGACGCCCTTTTCGTATTTTTGCACCTGCTGAAAAGTCAGGCCGAGCCGGTCAGCGAGGGCGGTTTGCGACATACTGCGCTCGAGGCGGAGCGCGCGAACGCGCCGTCCGACTTCGATATCGCGGGGATCGGGCCCCTTCTTACGGCCTCTGGGGAAAGAGGTGCTGCGCCCGCCACGGGCCCTTGATGCTTGTGCTGGCATATCGATCTGGTTCCTTACAGTTTCATGACGGAGCTATTACCGAGTTGTCATGAAGGCCGCAACCAGCCGCCGCGAGTATCAACGTAAATCGCCCTGGACATGAGGCCCAGCGCAGAGGCCCGTTTGGCCGAGGCTTTATCATGTTATTCGAATATCTGCGGCGCGGCCGGTTGCATAGCGCCATTGCAAGTGCGCGTGTGGGGCCGATGTTTTAATAGGTGAGCGGCTACCGGACGTTGCACCGACAGAAGGTGCACAGCCGGGCTCTGCATCTCTGTTCGGGCAATTACGTGGACCTAGTCGCAGAATTTGCACGGCGGGAAGTCGCGCGAATAGACCGGCTGGGCCCTGAACTTGGCCGGGTCGTATTTCCAGTACGTCCCGACGTCGGTATAGGTCTTGATCACCGTGTTCCAGAGCTCGTCCTTGTCGTAGCCGAACATCTTCTTCTTCTCGACTTTCTTGACGTAGATGTTCTGGATTGGGCTCTTGGTGGCGAGGTCGAGCCGCACGGGACCGCGCGGCGCATCGAGCTTGATGGTCGCCATCGCCTTGATGAATTCCGACGGGCCAGGATATTTGCCATTGAACTTGGCCAATGTCTGGTCGATCCACATGGCGGTGGTGTAGTTGGCTTCCGAATAATACGACGGCACCTTGCCGTACTTGGCGCGGTACTTCTTGACGAAGGCCTCGTTCGCCGGCGTCTGCAGTGCCGCGCTGTAGATGTGCGCCGATATATCGTTGATCACTTCGTCGCCCATGAAGGGGAGGGCGAACTCGTCATAATTGGTGCTGCCGCCGAGAATGAGCGTCTTGTTGCCGGATGCGCGCAACTGCTTGGGGAATTGCAACGCCATCGGTCCGACCATCAACGAGAAGATCGCATCGATGTTGGATTTGATGCCCGGAATGTACGGCCCGAAGTCCTTATTGCCAAAAGGCACCCAGATTTTCTGCACGACCTTGCCGCCGCATTCCTCGAAGGTCTTCTGGAATCCGCCAACCTGTTCATACCCGAAGGCGTAGTCGGTGCCGATCGCGGAAACGCGCTTATAGCCTTGCTCGCAAGCCCATTGCCCGAGCGCATGGGTCGGCTGCGACGAGACCCACGTGGAGAATACGGTGTAAGGGAAATTTGTCGGATTGACGCTGGGCGATGTCGTCTCCGGTGGTGATGGTGCCGATGAAGAGCGTCTTTTCCTGGTTCGAAACCGGCGCCAGTGCGTAGGCTGCCGTGCCAAGCACCGCGCCGACGATCATGTCCACCTTGTCCTGCAGGATGAGCTTCTTGGCCATGGACACGTCGCCGTCGACTGTGCCCTTGTCGTCCTCGACGATGAAGGTCACTTTGGCGCCGCCAAGCTTGCCGTCGTGCTCGTCCAGGTACATCTGGAAGCCGTTGACCATGTCGGTGCCGAGCTGGGTGATGATGCCCGTGCGCGGCGCGAGAAAGCCGATGCGCAGCTCTTGCGCGCGCGCCGGCGTCGGCGCAGCGGCGAGCAGCAGGCAACGGCACCAAGCGGCGCGAAGGTTCGCGTGAATGCATGCGTCATGGCGTTCTCCCCGTTTGGCCGGCGTCCGTTCTCGATGCGGATCGTGGCGGCCGGATACGCAACGCTAGCCTGAGGCGTTTGCCGGCGAAAGCCGTGGGCTAAAGCCCACACACGCGAAAACCCCGGCGGTAAGGCCGGGGTTTTGCGTTTGATATCAATCCGCTGGGCGAACTATTCGCAGAATTTGCAGGGCGGGAAGTCGCGGCGATAGACCGGCTGCGCCAGGAACTTGTCTTTGCCGTAGGTCCAGAACTGGCTGACGTTCGGATAGGTCTTGATCACCGTGTTCCACAGCTCGTCTTTGTCGTAGCCGAACATCTTCTTCTTCTCGACTTTCTTGATGTAGATGTTCTGCACCGGGTTGCGCATTCGTCGAAGGATCACCGGCCCGCGCGGCGTGTCGAGCTTCTCCGCCGAGGCCATCTCGATGAATTTCTCCGGGCCTGGCCACTTGCCGCCCGCCTTCTTGATCACCTCGTCGATCAGCAGCGCCGTCGTGTAGTTGCTCTCCGAGAAGTAGGACGGCACCTTGCCGTACTTGGCGCGGTACGCTTTCACGAAGGCCTCGTTCTTCGGCGTGTCGAGCGCGGCGCTAGTATTGCAGCGCCGAGACGTCGCCGATGACTTCGTCGCCCATGAAGGGCAGCGCGAACTCGTCATAGCTGGTGCCGCCGCCGACGATCGGCTTCTTGTAGCCGGCCGCGCGCAGCTGCTTGGGGAATTGCGCGCCATCGGCCCGACCATCAGCGAGAAGATGGCGTCGGCGTCCGCCTTGATCGTCGGGATATAGGGTCCGAAGTCCTTGGTGCCGAGCGGCGGCCAGATCTTCTGGATCACCTTGCCGCCGCAATCCTCGAACGCCTTCTGGAAGCCGCCGACCGACTCGTAGCCGAACGCGTAGTCGGCGCCGATCGTGACGATCTTCTTGTAGCCCTGATCGCAGGCCCATTGCGCCGAGCGGCTGATGCGGCTGCGACGACGACCAGCCGGTGCGGATAGAAGTACGGATATTTCGACGCCTGGCGCTGCGTGAGATCGTCGGCCGCCGGGAATCGACGGCGATGTAGATGGTCTTCAGCGGTGCGACACGGGCGCCAGCGCGTAGCCGGTCGAGGCCAGCACGCCGCCGATGAACATGTGCACCTTGTCCTGCAGACACCAGCTTCTTGGCCTTGGTGACGCCGAGATCTGGCTTGGCCTGGTCGTCCTCGACGATGAACTTCACGTCCATGCCGCCGAGCTTGTCGCCGTGCTCGTCGAGATACATCTGGAAGCCGTTGACCATGTCCTTGCCGACCTGGGCGAAGATGCCGGTCATCGGCGCGATGAAGCCGAGGCGCAGCTCCTCGGCGCGCGCAGGCGCGAGGCTAAGCCCGGCCGCGAGCGCGGTGCCGAGCAGAATGGTCGATGCGTGGCGGAATCCTCTGGTCATTGTTCTCCCTCCTGAGTGCGTTTGCCGCTTCCCGTTCGGCGGGAATGCGCAACGCCTGAAAGCCTTGAGCCGGCAGGGCAAGGCTAACATCGGGGCCCGGGTGGGCAAAGCCTAAAGGGGTGCGGTGGTCTAGCGGATGTGGCCCGCGAATGTTCATTAAGTGAAAATGTGAGCGCGAGCTACGCTGTGCGTCGGCATCCCAGCGCGCTACGTCCTGATCGCCGCCCACAGGCTGCGCGACTTGCGGTCGGCCGCCGTCCACCAGCCGCAGATGCCGAGCACCAGCGTCGCCAACACCGGGCTCGACAGCCAATCCCACACCGTCAGCGTCACCGGCAGCGCGATCTTGCTGGCGCCGAGCGCAAAGCCACCGGCGGCGAAGTGCGCCGGGTTTTCGCCCGCCAAACTCGCCGGCAGGCTGACGCTGATCTGCGCCAAGAGGCCGCTGCCGAGCGCGAGCAGCGCCAGCGCGATCAGGCCGGCGGCGAGCCCTTGCAGCGCCATTTCGGCGGCGAGCTCGCGGCGCACTTGCGCCTCGTCCCAGCCGATCACGCGCAGGATCGCCAGCTCGCGGCTGCGCTCGACCAGATTGCCGAACACAAACGTCGCTGCGAGCGCGAGCGCGGCGATCGCTCCGGCGATGACCGCGACCAGGCGGAAGCGGCCGATGGTCTGCGACACGCCACCGAACAATTGCAGCATGGTGCCGGGCGAGGTCACCGAGGCCTGCGGCAGCCAGGCGGCGATGCGGGTCTTGACGTTCTCGGTCTCGGCCATGTCGGAGAGCTTGAGGAACACCTGATTGACCAGGTTCGCCGGCAGCTTGGCGAGCCGCCGCGCCTCGTCGATGTCCATGTAGAAATTGCTGGCGACGATCTGGCTGCCTTCGAGGATGTCGACCGTGCCTGTGACGGTGTATTGCTCGCCGCCAATCTCGACCGTCGAGCCCGGCTTCAATTGGAAGAAGGCGCCGTAGTGCCGCTCGACCAGCACCTCGCGCGCGCCGGCCTCGGGCAGCCGGCCGGCGATCAGCCATTGCTTGACTTTGCCGGGCCCGAGCGCGGGCGCGTCCGCGCCAAGCGGGACGCCGGTCATGGAGATGAAACGGCCTTTGCCGAGATTCCACAGCAGCACGAAGCCGGCGGCTTGGCTGACGCCGGGTTCGGCGGCGAGGCGCTTCAACTCGTCGGTGGTGATCGGCTCGGCCGAGTAGGGCAGGATGATGCCCATGTCCTTGGGGACGGCGGACTGCACGGCGCTGCGCTGCACGATCAGGTCGGCGCCGAGATTGCGAAACGGCACCGTGGCCAGATCCGAGAAGGCACGGCTCAAGACGTCGAGCGTCGTCACCAGCGCCACCGCGAGCGCGACGCCGGCGACCAGCAGCACGGTGCGCTTCCAGCGAAACGCCAGCTCGTTCCCGACGTAGCGCCAGTGAACGGCCATGTTATTGCCCCAGCGCCGCTTTGACCGCCGCCTCGAAATCGGCGACCGACCAGGAGCCGTTGAGCCCGAGCGGATTGCCGGCGCCGGCTGGGAAATCCTTGAACACGACCAGCGTGCCGTCCGGCCGCTTGAAGAGCGCATTTCCGTTGACCAACAGCAGGATCGGCACATGGCCTTTTTCGCCGGCGGCCTTGATACGCTTCTCGCCGGCCGGGCTTTCCGAATCGAGGTCGATCACTTTGACCTGGCCGCCGAGCTTGCCGAGGAAATCGCGCACCGGCTTCAAGGCGTTCTGCACCGGCGAATGCGTCATGGCGACGATCTCGACGGTCGGCTGGGCGCCGAAGGCTTCGGCCGCTTTGGCGATGAGCGCCAGCGCCGCGGTCGTGCCGAGCGCGAGGATGTCTCTACGTGTGGCCATTGGTAATTCTCCCGTCTTTCATCTCCACGACATGGCCGGCCTTGGCCGCCACGTCGGGATCGTGGGTGACCATCAGGAGCCCGGTGCCGTGGGTGCGGCCGAGATCGAGCAGCAGCTCGAGCACGGAGGCGCCGGTTTCCTGATCGAGATTGCCGGTCGGCTCGTCGGCGAGCAGAATGGCGCTTGTTCATCAGCGCGCGGGCGATCGCCACGCGCTGCTGCTCGCCGCCGGACAGCGTCGCCGGGCGATAGTGCAGCCGTTCGCCCAGGCCCACTTGGTTGAGCAGATCGACGCCGCGCTGGCGGCGCTCGGCGACGCTCGTTTCGGTCGAAAAGAACGTCGGCAGCAGCACGTTGTCGAGCGCGGTGAGCGAGGGGATCAGGCTGAAGCCTTGAAACACGATGCCGATCGAGCGGCGGCGCAGCGTCGCGAGATCGCGGTCGCTATGCCGCCGAGGCTGTGGCCGAGAATGGAAACGTCGCCCTCGTCCGGCTTTTCCAGGCCGGCGATGATGCCGAGCAGTGTGCTCTTGCCGGAGCCGGACTTGCCCATGATGGCGGTGAATTGCCCGGCGTCGACCGCGAGATCGACGCCTTTGAGGATTTCGACCGCGCCGTAACGCTTCTTGACCCGCTCAACGCGGATGATGGTTTGCCCGGAGGCCACCGGCGCCGGCGTGGACTTTGCGAGGATTGCCGTATCGCTCATGGCGAGGCTCCATCATTCGGCGCGCAGCAGCGACCAGGGCGGCGGCCGCGGCAGGACAAGAACGGCGAGAACCGCGAACAGGCTGATCGCCAGGCTGCCGGCAACGGCGATGCCGGCGGTCAGCCACGAAATCGAGATCGGCGCGGTGATGACTTGGGTGCGGTCGAGCGTCGCGGTCGGGATGAAATGCGGCGTTGAGCTTAAGTCCCAGGGCAGATCGACCGTCACCGAGATATGGCCGAGCGACAGCACGACGAGAAGCGCGACGGCAAGGCCGGCCGCGGTGCCGATCACCGCCAACGCCAGATTCTCGATCATCACCTGTTCGCCGATGTGCCGCCACGACCAGCCGATCGCCTGCAGGATCGCCATTTCGCGGCGGCGCTCGGCGACCGAGGTTGCGGTCGCCCGCCACACGAAGGCCGCGGCGAACAGGCCGATGATGGCGGCGATGATCAGCCCTATGCTCTGCGACAAGTACAGCACACCGGACAGCGCGTTGCGCATCGATAGTTCGCTCGACACCACGCCCTTTTTGCCGATCAGGGTGGTGACGGTCTCGACCACGCCCTGCAATTGCTCGCGGTTGACCTTGACCAGCACCAGATTGGCGTCGTCGACGCCGAACGGGTAGAGCGCGCGCACCTGCGGCGCCTTTGTCGCCAAAGCTTGCGCCAGCGTCAGCGGCATATAGACGTCGGCGCACACCAGCTTGCCGCTGCCGCCGGCATCGACGATGCCGGCGACGGGGAACGCGTTGCTGCCGACCTTGATGCTTCGCCGACCTTTACTTTATTCTTGCCGGCGAAGTCGCTGTCGAGCAGCACCGCTTGGCTGGTAGCTGAAATCGGCTTGCCGTCGATCAGCCGCTGGGCGAGGCCGGCGAGGCCGACGTCGCTGTCGTCGATGCCGAGCGCGACTCGTAGCGGTCCGGCTCGAGGTCCCACATGTAGACGGCGCGCGTCAGCGCGATGACGCCGGGGATCGCCTTGATCTGCCGCACGATATCCGCCGGGACCAGGGCGTTGGGGTGAGGGAAGACCAGGCCTTCGAGCTTGGGCGGGATATCGCCCTGCTGCTGCACGATGACGTCGGCGCCGACCGTCTCGATCGGCACGCGCAGCGCGCGCGCGTAAGATGCCGCGAGCGACGTCAGGACAATGGCCGCGAGCACCGCCATGGCGATGCTGATCGCGGTGACCAGCGACCGGCCGCTACGGAACAGGAGTTCGCTGGTCGCATCGGAACATTGTCTCCAGCCTTCCCGGGTCGCGCGGTTCGTTTACCATCGGTTGTGCCGGAATCATTGACGCATATCAGCCCGGCAAGCGCTCCTGCGCCCCGTCCGTGGAACATTAACTGCCCGAAATGTTTCTCAAATTTGTCGGCGCCACCGCGATTTGGTGACAAAATACGCCGCCCTACGGCGATAGGGACATGGCCGGACAGAGCTATGACGCGCGTGTCGTCAAGAGCAGCACGGCGGTGACTTCGTTCCCTCACACCACCATCAAATCCTTGCTGACGATGATCTCGCCCTTGAAGAACTTGGCCACCGGCGCGCGCCAGACGTCGTCGGTGATGCTGTCGAACGCCGGCGTCAGATGTGAAAGAACGAGTGTCTTGACACCGGCCTCCTGCGCGATGCGGCCGACGTCTTCCGACGGCGTGTGGTCGGCCCTCATGTGCGCCATGAAATCTCGAACTTCACCGGTCGGCCGAGCGCGATCTGACCCTTGATGTATTTTTCGACCGCCGGCACGTACATGGTCTCGTGCACCAGCACGTCGGCGCCCTTGGCCATCTGCGCCGCCGCCTCGAGCGGCGCGGTGTCGCCGGAAAACGCATCGAGCGGTCCTTGAAGTCGAAGCGGTAGGCAAGCGCCGGCTTGACCGGCGGATGTTCGACTACGATTGCCGTGACCTTGACGTTGTCGTCCTGCATCACCGCTCCGGCGGCGGAGATTTCCTTCACCTCGACCTGGGTGAGCGGCTTCATGTGGAAGTCCTCGGCCCAGAAATCGACCGTCTGCTTGTAGGCGCGCATGAGATCGTCGGTCATCTGCTTCAGCGGCGGCGGGCCGAAAGCGTGCACGCCGTTCTGCAGGCCTTGGATCCAGGCGACGATCAGCAGCGGCCCGTATTCGATGTTGTGGTCGGCGTGGTGGTGCGTGATGAAAATCGATTTGAGCGCGTTGAATGGAATGCCGGTGCGCGCGTAATTGTCGTGACGCCCATGCCGCAATCGACCACGTAGGTTGCGCCGTTACTCAGCATCACATGCGAGGTCATCGCCGCGAGCGGCCGGGCACCGGGCCGGCGGCGGTGCCGAGCAGCACCAGCTTGGTGCCCTTGGCGTCTTTGAGTGCGTCTTTCGCCTGCTGCGGCGTCCAGCGCGGGCCGGCGCCCTGCGCGGCGGCGGGAACCGCGGCGGCGAGAGCAGGCGCGGCGGCGAGGCCGGCAAGCATATGACGGCGCGAAAGCCCGAGCGGTTTGTCGATCACGGTGTCTCTCCCTGTCAGACCGGCGTTGCACCGCCGGCATTTTAGATTGTGGCGAAGCGTATCGGCCCCGCCGCAGCCGCACAATGTGGCAAGCGACCAGCCGCCAATTGTGGCATCGCGCCAGCCGCCAATTGTGGCGGTTTCGTTTTCACATTTCCGACGAGCTTAGGTCCAACTAATGCCTGCCCGCTGCAATTGATTTTGTGTTGCGCGGACTCAGCCCGGCGGCGAGTGCGCGCTTAGCGGACGCCGCTTCGCAATCGACGCTAGGAGGTTGTCATGCGTGCTGCAGAATTCGACGAACGCACAAATCCGTCGGCCGTCTTGTATTACGCGCCGCGCCGCGGCGCCGCGGCTGCGGGCTCCTCGATCAAACCGGTGCTGGAACGCTTGAGTCGCGGCGAGCGCCGCACCCGCCCGCTGACGGAGCCGGTACCGCCGGCGCCGAAGGAGGAGCCGATCGGCGCGCCGGGCCCCGGCGCCGTGCGGATGAGCGCGCTGGAGATCGCCGCGCGCTTTTTCGCGGTGGCGGGCGCCGGCATCGGGATCGCCGTCATAGTCGCGTTCTCGCTCCAGGAGCCGCGGCGCGAGGACCGCGCGCCGCTCGCCGCGGCGCCGCTGGCCAAGCCCGTGCAGACGGTGACGTTCAAATCGCAGGACAAATTCGGCGGCGATACCGCGCCGGCAACGACCGGCGCGCCGCTGCGCGGGGCGGCGCATGAAGTTTACGACGAGGCGCAGGCCGCTGCCGCGCCCCTGCCGCCGGCGCTCGCCTCCTGGACCGCGCTGCCGCCGGCGCGGCTGCCGGCGGGTTGGAGCCCTGACGCGCCAATGCCGGTCGAGGCCGCCGCGCCTATGGCGCAGGCCGACGCGGTGGAGCATCACGACGCGCCGGCGGCGCAGGCCAACGCAGTGGAGCATCGTGAAGCGGCGGCTCAGGCCAATGCAGCCGAGCATCATGACGCGCCGGCGCGCCCGCCCGCACACGTCCGCCGGCATCCTCGCGTCGCGCATGCGGCGCGGCCGCCGCCGCAGCCGGCCGATACGCCGGAGGAGAAGACGGAAGCGCCGGTCAAACCGGTCGACAATTCGCTGCGCTCGGTGCTGGACAAAATGTTCCGGCCCGACTGAGCGCGGCGTCAGGGCTTTGCCGCGCCTGCCGGCTGTTTCGCCGCATCCATCGAGCCGATGACTTTCGCCCAGCGCTCGGTTTCGCTGTGGATGAAGCGCGCGAAGTTGGCCGGGCTGCCGCCGGCGGGGTTGAGGCCCTGGCTCTGCAATTCCTTCAGCACCACCGGGTCCTGCAAGGCGTCGTTCGTCGCCTTGGATAAGGTGTCGACGACCGGCTGCGGCAGCCCGGCGGGACCGAGGATGCCGAACCAGAGGCCGGCGGCGTAACCGGGCAGGCCGGCTTCGGCGATGGTCGGCAGATCGGGCGCGACGCTGGCGCGCTTGGCTTCGGTGGTCGCCAGCGGCTTGACCCGGTCGTCCTTGATCAGCCCGAGCACGGTCGGCGCCGGCGCGAACATCACCTGGATGCGGCCCGCAATAAGATCGACCGCGGTCTGGCCGCTGCCCGGATAGAGCACGCCGGTCATTTTCACGTTCGCCATCTGCTTGAACAGTTCGGTCGCCAGATGCGGTCCGCTGCCGATGCCGGAGGCGCCGTAGAGCAATTCGTCCGGCTTCTGCTTGGCGAGCGCGATCAGGCCTTTGACGTCGGCAACGCCGAGCTTGGGATTGACCACCAGGATGTTGGGGATCGAGCCGACCAGCGCGATCGGCGTCATGTCCTTTTCGACGTTCGGCGCCTTGTCCGGCCATCATCGTCATGTTGATGGCGGTGGCGATGGTGGCGAACATCAGCGTGTAGCCGTCCTTGGCGCTGCGCGCGACGTAATCGGTCGCCACCATGCTCGCTGGCGCCCGGCTTGTCCTCGACGACGACGTTCTGCTTGAGCGTCTCGCCCAGTCTTGTGCGCGACGATGCGGGCGATGACGTCGCCGCTCGATCCGGCGGCAAAGCCGACGATCAGGCGGATCGGGCGCGTCGGATAGTCGTCGGCGCGCGCGGGCTGGGCGACGATGGCAAGAGCGGCGAGCGAGCAGGGCGAGCGTACGGATCATGCGCGCTCACGTTCTTCTTCGGGCTTTCGACATTGCGGGTCGGCGTTTCCGGTATGATGCCGCCGCGCCGGCGCTTGATCGTTTCTTCGCCGCTCTCGCGCCCATTGCCCGTCGATGGCGCGGCGGGCATAGACATCGAAACGCTCGTCCCAGTCGCCGAGCGAATAGCCGTGCCACGGCGCCTGCGGCGTGATCGGCGGGCAGGCCGAGTTCGCTTCCAGAGCGCGCGCGCGTGCTCCATGAATTCGCGCGTGGGCAAAGCGAGCGGCGGCATGTCGCGCTTGAGCGTGGCGTCGATCAGGATGGTCGAACTCCTCGCGCTTGCGCCGGATTTCGGCCCGTGCCCGGCGGAACGGTAAGGCTCGATGCGCACGTCGCTGCCCGGGATCGGAGCGGTAGGCGAGCGACCAGAAGATGGCGTCGGTATTGGCGGGGTCGATGTCTTCGCTCACCGCGATGCAGATTTTGCCGCAGTCGGCGCGCAGCGTGGAAGCGGCCTGCAGGCCGCGCCAGATTTCGGTGCGCGCGGTGCCGCGCGCGAATTGCAGGAAGATCACCTTGCGCAGATTCGTGAAGGGCTCGTGCATCGCCAGCCCGCTTGATGCCGCGGATGCCGAGGTGGTCGCGCAGATGCGTCAGGAACATCGGCTCGAAGGCGACCTTCTTCATCACGCTCGATTCGCTCGGCGTCACCTGGCTGATGATGGAGACGAACACCGGCTTCTTGCGATGGGTGATCGCGGTCACCTGCATCGACATGTTGAAGTCTTCCAGCGCGACATGGCCGTGGCTTTCGCCGAACGGGCCTTCCGGCTCGAGCAGTTCCGGTGTCGATCAGGCCCTCGATGACGATCTCGGCGTCGGCGGGCACGTACAGGTCGACGCTCGCCGCCTTGACGATGCGGATGGGCGCGCCGGCCAAACCGCCGGCGACCGCCATCTCGTCCTGATCGATCGGCAGCTTCTGCGGCCCGGTGAACAGCACCACCGGCGCGCAGCCGATGACGATGGCGCAGGGCATCGGCTGCTTGCGCTTCTGGTATTTGCGCCAGTGCAGATAGCCGCCGGCGCCGCCCGGGCGCGACGACATGCGCACGCCGAGCCGGTCCTGCGCTTTCAAGGCGCCGCGATAGGTGCCCATGTTCTGCACGCCGGTTTCCGGATCGCGGGTGATGCAGAGCGTGGCGGTCAGATAAGGCGCGGAGTCGAAGCCGGGCGTCGAGATCGGCACCGGCAGCGCGGCAAGGCCGCCGCCGGGCTTGGTGCAGATCGGCGCCTTTGATCACGACCTCCTGGCAGGCGGCGGAGGCGACGACCTGCGGCGGGATCGGGTGCGCGACGGCGTCGTTCCAGGCCTCGCCGATTTCGTCGACCGGCCGGCCCATGCCGACGGCATAAATCTCCGGCGAGGCGGCCAGCGCGCCGACCGCGACCGGAATGTCGTAACGGCGGCCGGCGCCATCGACTGACGTTGGTAAAGAGAAAGGCGCGGCGCTGCCTCTTCGGCCAAGCCGCCCTGGAACTGCCAGCGCACCAGCGGGTGCAGCTCGCGGTCCTTGTCGATCGGCTTTTCGATGCGCGTGAGAAGGCCGCGCGCTTCGAGCCGGCGCAGATGCTCCTGGAAATCGCGCGGCGGGCCGTCGGCCGCGCTGCGATCCGGCTTTTCTTTCTTTGGAGCATCGAGCATGCGCCACTCCCGCTGCGGTCGCGACGAGACTACACTAGGCTCCTGGCGAGGGGAACGCGATGCGGCTCACCATCAACTGCGACATGGGCGAGGGCTTCGGCCTCTACCGCATGGGCGACGACGCGGCGCTGATGCCGCACATCGATCTCGCCAATGTCGCCTGTGGGTTCCACGCTTCCGATCCCTCGATCATGCGCGCCACGGTGCGGCTCGCAAAGCAGCACGGCGTCAGGGTCGGCGCGCATCCTTCGTTGCCCGACATGCAGGGCTTCGGCCGCCGCGCCATGGTGGTGTCGCCTGAGGAGGTGACCGATTTTGTAACCTATCAGACCGGCGCACTGAAGGCCTTTCTCGACGCCGAAGGCATGATCCTCAACCACGTCAAGCCGCACGGCGCGCTCTACGGCATGGCGGCGCGGGATGAGCTGATCGCCGCGGCGATTGCCGAGGCGGTGCGCCCGTTCGGCGTGCCGCTGCTCGGCATGGCTTTCACCGCGCAAGAGCCCGCATATAAAAACAAGGGCGTCGCGATGGTTGGCGAATTCTACGCCGATCTCGACTACGATCCGGACGGCAATCTCATTTTGAGCCGCGTGCACGACGCGATCGATCCGGCAAAGGCCGCGGCGCGCGTCTTGCGCGCGATCGGCGAGGGCGTGGTGGCGACCACCGCCGGGCGCGATATCCCGGTCAAAGCGCAAACGATTTGCGTGCATTCCGACACGCCGGCGGCGCCGGCGATTGCGGCCGCGGTCAAAGCCGCGCTGGACCAGACGGCCGGCAGCGCATAAGCAGCCGGCCGAAGGGACTTTCCGCGCAGGGCGGCCATGCGATTTTTGCGGCCGCACAAAGAAACGGTGCGGAACAATCGCTTACCGCCGACGAACCGCCTGGCCGGCATAAGCATTGACCTCTGTTATTGCCGTCGAGTCGGGTCTATTCATGCTGATTGAGCCGCCAAACCATGATTGTCACGGACGACCCATAAAAAACGGCCGGCGAGGGAGATCGTCGACATGAGCGTTGAACGCGATCGGCTGGCTTCACCACTGTTGTCTTCGCTCGCCGCTTTCGTCGGCGCGGCGCTGCGGCCGCGCACCATGCTGGCGCGGGCGATCGTGATTGTGCTGGCGATCAAGCTCATCGCCGTCGCCGGCATGGCTGTGGTCGCGCATTTCACCGACCAAAGCGCGTCAATCGACGCTGCGGCGGTGGATCGGCTGATCGGCCCCCCGGCGCGGCGTTGAACGAAAGGAAGAGATCATGGAGCACATCGATCCGGTAAGCCTGGCGCGGCTGCAATTCGCCATGACCGCGCTCTATCACTTCCTGTTCGTGCCGCTGACGCTCGGGCTGTCGTTCCTACTCGCCATCATGGAGAGCGCCTACGTCATGACCGGCCGCGAGATCTGGCGCGACATGACGCGCTTCTGGGGCAAGCTGTTCGGCATCAACTTCGCCATGGGGGTCGCCACCGGCATCACCATGGAATTCCAATTCGGCACCAACTGGGCCTATTACTCGCATTACGTCGGCGACATTTTCGGCGCGCCGCTCGCCATCGAAGGGCTGATGGCGTTCTTTTTGGAGTCGACTTTCGTCGGCCTGTTCTTCTTCGGCTGGGACCGCATGAGCAAACTCGGTCACCTCACGGTGACCTGGCTGGTGGCGATCGGCTCCAGCCTGTCGGCGCTGTGGATCCTAATCGCCAACGGCTGGATGCAGAACCCGGTCGGCGCGGTGTTCAACCCAGACACCATGCGCATGGAGCTCTCCTCGTTCTACGACCTGATGTTCAACCCGACGGCGCAGTCGAAATTCGTGCATACGGTGTCGGCCGGCTACGTCACCGGCTCGATTTTCATGCTGGCGATCAGCGCCTTTTACTTGCTCAACAACCGCCACCACGCATTCGCCAAGCGTTCGATTATCGTAGCCTCCGCCTTCGGCCTGGCGTCGGCGCTGTCGGTGGTCGTGCTCGGCGACGAAAGCGGCTACACGGCGACGGAAAACCAGAAGATGAAAATCGCCGCCATGGAGGCGATGTGGAAGACCGAACCCCCGCCGGCGCCGTTCACGCTCTTCGCCGTGCCCGATGCCAAGGCGCAGCAGAACAGTTTCGAGATCAAGGTGCCCTGGGTGCTCGGCATCATCGCCACGCGCTCGTTCGACAAGCCGATGCCGGGCATCGACGATCTGGTGGCGCGCGCCAAGGAGCGCATCAAGAGCGGACTTGTCGCCTATGACGCAGTAGAGAAGTTGAAGACGAACCGGCAGGACCCCCAGGCGCGCGCCGATCTCGCCGTGCATGTCAGCGATCTCGGCTATGCGCTCCTGCTCAAGCGCTACGTCGCCGATCCGCGCAAGGCCGACGATGGGATAATCGACAAAGCCGCGGCCGACACGGTGCCCGGCGTGGTGCCGCTGTTCTGGAGCTTCCGCGTCATGGCGGGCTTGGGCTTCTACTTCATCGCGCTGTTCGTCGCGGCGTTCTACTACACCTCCAAGCTCGACTTCTCACGCCGATGGCTATTGAAATTGTTCCTGTGGTCGCTGCCGCTGCCCTGGCTCGCCGCCGAGTTGGGCTGGATCGTCGCCGAATACGGCCGCCAGCCTTGGGCGATCGACGGTGTGCTGCCGACGTTCCTCGCCTCGTCCTCGGTGTCGAGCGCGCAGGTTCTGTTTACGCTCTGCGGCTTCGTCCTGTTCTACTCGTCGCTTCTGGTCGTCGACGTCATCCTGATGCGCAAATACGTGCGCATGGGGCCGGTCGAGGCGCTCGGCAAGGAGCCGTCGCCCGCGCTTAAACGCAAAGGCAGCGTGAAGGAGCATCGTCATGTCATCCATTCCCGTCGACTATGAAATCCTTCGCGTCATCTGGTGGCTGTTCCTCGGCGTGCTGCTGATCGGCTTCGCCATCATGGACGGCTTCGATCTCGGCGTCGCCGCGCTGTTGCCGTTCGTGGCGCGCACCGACGGCGAGCGGCGCATCGCCATCAACACCATCGGCCCGGTCTGGGAGGGCAACCAGGTGTGGCTGATCACTCGGCGGCGGCGCGGTGTTCGCGGCGTTCCCGCCGGTCTACGCCGCCTCGTTTTCCGGCTTCTACATCGCCATGTTCCTGGTGCTCGCGACCTTGATCCTGCGCCCGGTCGGCTTCGATTTCCGGAACAAGTTCGAGGACCCGCGCTGGCGCTCCTTCTGGGATTACGCATTGGTCGCCGCCGGCGTCGTGCCGTCGCTGGTGTTCGGCGTCGCCTTCGGCAATCTCTTGCAGGGCGTGCCGTTCCGCATCGATAGCGACATGCGCATCTTGTACGAAGGTAGCGGGCTGTTCGAACTGCTCAATCCGTTCGGCCTGGTCTGCGGGCTGATTTCGCTCGGCATGCTGACGACGCACGGCGCCGTCTATCTGACGTTGAAAGCCGACGGCCCGGTGAAGGAGCGCGCCGGATCTTACGTGCGCATCGGCGCGCTGGTCACGGTGGTGCTGTTCATTCTCGCCGGCTTGTGGACCGCCTTCGTGCTCAAGGGCTATGCGGTCACCGGCGGGCTATCGCCGGGCGGGCCATCGAACCCGCTGTTGAAGACGGTCAGCCAGATACGCGGGCAGTGGTTCGCCAATTTCTACGTCTACAAGTGGATGATGCTGGCGCCGGCGCTCGCCATTCTCGGCCCGCTTGCGACCGTGTTCTTCACCGCAAGCAAGCGGGCGGGGCTGGCCTTCATCGCCAGCGCGCTCGGCATCTTCGGCGTGATTGCGACGGCGGGCGTGAGCATGTTCCCGTTCCTGATGCCGTCCGACATCATGCCGCAGGCGTCGCTCACGGTGTGGGATGCGACCTCGAGCCAGATGACGCTGTTCGTGATGTTGCTGGCGACGCTGGTGTTCCTGCCGATCGTGATCGCCTATACCGGCTTCGTGTTCCGCGTGCTGAAGGGGCCGGTCACCGCCAAACAGATCGAAGGCAATTCCGCCCATCTCTATTGATCGACTGAGGAGCGCAACCGATGTGGTATTTCTCCTGGATCCTCGGCCTTGGCTTTGCCTGCGGCTGCGGCATTCTCAACGCCGTCTGGCATGAGCACCAACTGCCGGACGAGGCGATCGGCGACTAGGTCGGATCTTCGAGACTGAAGGTCTCGGAGCGGGCGTCGTAAGCGAAGGCTTCCGAGAAACGCGCCCATGCGATCACCGACTGCAAGGTCTGCCGGCCGGTCTCCGCGGTCATATGGTCCTCGAGCTCGTCGCGGAACCGGCTCCTCGGCGCCGTATGATTGGCGCGCTCCTGCAGCACGCGCCGGATGTGCGCGGCCAGCGGCACATGGTCCAGCAGCTGGCGCTGGAACAGCTTCTTGCGATCGTCGACGCCCGCGTCCGCGAATTGCTTGCCGATATCGGTGAGCCGGATGTCGCCGCCTTCGATCTCGGCGAAGCGCAACAGCTGCAGCGCTTCGGCGACCGGAAACAGATCGTCCACCTCCATTTGCAGCGAGCTCGCGATCACCGGCAGGTCGGCTTTGCCGTTGTAGGGCGCGCCGGCGACCGCTTCGATCAGGCCGGCCATCGCATTGGCCGATACCCGCGGTAAAGCCATGTCGATGCCCATGCCCGGGATGCGATCCGGCGCGACGCGCGGTGGCGGCGCGGCGGGACGCGCGGTCAGGGCGACGTAGATGCGCTCGACCAGATCGCGGAACGCGGGCTCGAGGCGGCTGCGCGGCTGCGGCAGGTCGACCTTGATCTCCTCGATGATGTGGCCGGGATTGCGCGAGAACACCAGAATGCGGTCGCACATCAGCACCGCTTCCTCGATGTTGTGCGTCACCAGGATCACGCCCTTGATCGGCAACTTGCCTTCGATCCAAAGATCGAGGAAGTCGGTGCGCAGTGTTTCCGCGGTCAGCACGTCGAGCGCGGAGAACGGCTCGTCCATCAGCAGAATATTGGGATGCACGACGAGCGCGCGGGCAAAGCCGACGCGCTGGCGCATGCCGCCCGACAATTCGCGCGGATAGGCCGACTCGTAGCCATCGAGGCCGATCAGATCGATGCCGGCGAGCGCGCGCTGGCGGATCTCCGCCTCGGGCAGGCCGAGCGCTTCCAAGCCAAGCTGCACGTTTTCCAGCACGGTCAGCCAGGGAAACAGCGCGAAGGTCTGGAACACCATGGCGATGCCGGGCGCCGGCCCGGTGATCGGCTGGCCGCTGATAGACGACGCTGCCCGAGGTCGGCCGCGCCAATCCGGAGATCAGCCGCAACAAGGTCGACTTGCCCGAACCGGAGCGGCCGAGCAGGCCGACGATTTCGCCTTCCTTCAGCGTCAAATTGATGTCGTTGAGGACGAGCAGCTCTTCGCCATCCGGCTTCGGAAAAGCCTGGCAGCAGGATTGGATTTGCAGCAATGCGTCGCTCATGATCCTTACTCCCGTCATCCGAGCCGGAATTTCCGTTCGGCGTACCAATAGAGCGGCCGCCAGAACGCCCGATTGATGATGACCACATATAGGCTCATCACCGCGATGCCGAGCACGATGCGGGGCATGTCGCCCGCCTCGGTGGCTTGCGCGATATAGGCGCCGAGGCCGGTTGCCTGCAGCTTGCGTGTCGCCCCAGGACGCGACCTCGGCGACGATGCTGGCGTTCCAGGAGCCGCCGGAGGCGGTGATGGCGCCGGTGACGTAATACGGAAACACCGCCGGCAGCGCGATCTTCTTCCACCACAGCCAGCCGCGGACCTGAAGATTGGTGCCGATGTCGCGCATCTCCGATGGGATCGACAGACGCCCCGGCAATGACGTTGAACAGGATGTACCACTGCGTGCCCAGGATCATCAGCGGGCTGAGCCAGATATCGGGATTGAGTTTGAACGCGACGATGGCCGATACCGCGACCGGAAATAGCACGTTGGCCGGAAACGCCGCCAGGAATTGCGCGACCGGCTGAACGAATTGCGTGAGCCGCGGCCTCGTTCCCACGAGCACGCCGATCGGCACCCAGATCACGCTGGCGATCGCGATGAGAACGATCACGCGGCTCAGCGTGGCCAAACCGGCCAAGAAAGCCTCGGCAGCGTCGGGCAGCGAAATGCTGGAAAAGACGAAAACCCCGACGCGCCACAAGGCGAGACGCCGTCAAGACAACGACAAAGCCGATCCACAAGCGGTCGCCCCAACCGCTGCACCGGGCCGGACAATTTGGCCGCCGCCTGGCGCGCGCAACGTGCAAGAAACGCCACTGATATGTACAGTCGCCACAGCCTCGACAGCCGGTCGGTCAATAGTGCCGTGACGCGCGAGCGGCGCATCACGTCGAGCACCCACGACTGCGGCGGAAACGACCCCGGCCTGCTGCTCGAAGCGGAAACGGTCCGCCCAGGCCACCAGCGGACGGAACAGCAGCTGATCGTAGAGCAGGATGACCACCAGCATCGCCCCGATCGCCCAACCGACGGCGGCGAAGATTTTTCTGCTCGATCGCCAGCGCGATGTAGGAGCCGATGCCGGGCAGCGTCACCGTGGTATTGCCGACGCTGATCGCTTCCGAGGCGACCACGAAGAACCAGCTCCCCGACATCGACACCATCATGTTCCAGATCAGCTGCGGCATCGCGAACGGCACTTCGACGCGCCAGAAATGCATCCAGGGCGACAGCCGGAAGGTGCGCGAGGCTTCCACCAGCTCCACCGGCACCGTGCGCAGCGACTGATAGAAGCTGAAGGCCATGTTCCAGGCCTGGCTGGTGAAGATCGCGAAGATGGCGGCAAATTCCGCGCCCAGCACGCGGCCGGGCGCGAGCGACATGAAGAACACGACGGTCACCGAGATGAAGCCGAGGATCGGCACCGATTGCAGGATGTCGAGCAGCGGCACCAGCAGGGCCTCGGCGCGCCGGCTCTTGGCGGCGAGCGTGGCGTAGGTGAAGGTAAAGACGAGCGAGAGCGCCAGCGCCAGCAGCATGCGCAAGGTCGTGCGCGCGGCGTATTCCGGCAGATTGGACGGATCGAGCGACACCGGCGTCATGCTGCAATTCGGACAGCGGCTGCAGACAGGTGCCGGCTGGCCTCGGCGAAGAAAATGAGCAGGCCGAACGTCAGCAGTATCGCGAGCACATCCCAGCGCGTGCCGATGCGTTCGGATTTCTCGACGGAGATTGGGATGCTGCCGCGCATGCGCCTCGCAGTCCGGGCTGATGGTACGTTCCGAACCCGGCCGCAGTTGCGAGCGGGGGTGGCTCACGGTGAACGAGCCTGTCGCCCGATCATGCGCCTCGCGTCAGCACTTAAGGTGACATCATGTCATAGGCAAGCAGATAACGCCGGATGCGGGACGTTTACCGGCCGCCGCTACCCGTGCAACAGGCGCCGCCCGAACCGGCGCAGCCGTCGGCTCAAGCGTACCGCCGCTTCGATACCGCCGAGGCGCTCGCGCGCAATGCCTGGCCGTGGCCCACTGCTTGGGCTATTTCTCGGCGACGTGACGGCGGACGAGGTGCGTCGACGGCTACGATGCAGGCAATCAACAAGGACCCCGTGCGGCGCAAATGCGAGGCCGCGTTCTTCCTCGCCGAACACGACCTGCTGCATCGTCGGCGCGACGAAGCCGTCACCCTGATGCAGGACGCGGCCAAAAGCTGTTCGTCCGACGCTTTAGAGCGCAATGCCGCCCAGGGTGAGGCCAAGCGCCTCACCCCGTACCTGACACGTTCAGTTCTTGATGAACGTGCCGGCCCGCAGTTCGCTCACTGCCTGCTGCAGCTCCGCTTGGGTATTCATCACAATGGGCCCGTACCAGGCGACCGGCTCCTCGATCGGTTTGCCCGACACCAGCAGAAAACGGATGCCGTGCTCGCCGGCCTGCACGGTGACCTCGTCGCCGCGGTCGAAGACCACAAGCGAACGGTCGCCGGCCGGCTCGCGGAACAGGATCTCCTCGCCGCCGACCTGCTTTTCGCTGAGCACGCCGAACGGCTGCGACGAAGAAGCGAACTTGCCGTCGCCCTCGAACACGTAAGCGAAGGCGTGGCGCTCGGTCTCCACTTTCAGCGTCTTGCGCTTCCCCGGCGGAACGTAAACGTCGAGATAGCGCGGATCGGCGGCGACGCCTTCGACCGGGCCATTCTTGCCCCAGAACTCGCCGCACACCACGCGCACATGCGTGCCGTCGTCGTCGGTGATCTCGGGGATTTCGGTGCCTTTGACGTCCTGGTAGCGCGGCGCCGTCATCTTCAGCGCGGAGGGCAGGTTGGCCCAGAGCTGGAAGCCGTGCATACGGCCCTGCGCGTCGCCCTGCGGCATCTCCTGATGCATGATGCCGCGCCCGGCGGTCATCCACTGCACGTCGCCTCTGCCGAGCGTGCCGTGACTGCCGAGGCTGTCGCGATGTTCGACCGTGCCTTCCAAGATGTAGGTGACGGTCTCGATGCCACGGTGCGGATGCCAGGGGAAGCCGGCGAGGTAATCCTGCGGGCTGTCGTTGCGGAAATCGTCGAGCAAAAGGAACGGATCGGTCTCGGCGGTCTCGCCGAAACCGAAAGCGCGGCGCAGCTTGACGCCAGCGCCCTCGATGGTGGGCTTGGACTGCACGATGCGTTTGACGGGTCGGATGGACATCAGTTTTGCCTTTCTCGATATCTTATCACGAACGCGATGGGCTGGCTCAGGCCGCGGCGGCGGTCCGCTGCGGCGCAAAGCGGGCGCCGAAGGCGGCGAACTGGTCGATGAAGCCGTTGAGGAACTTGCGCACGCCCTCGTCGGCGACATTGCCCGCGACGTCAATCAGCTCGGGCTTAAACTGGATATAGGCTTCGCCGCCGAGAACGTGCATACCGACGCCGCTGTTGAGCACGGCGCGCAGATGCGTCTGGGCGACGGCGGTGGAGATGGCGCCGCCCGTCGTTCCGGTGACGGCGGCGGGCTTGCCGGCCCAGGAATTTTTGCCGTAGGGGCGCGCGCCCCAGTCGATGGCGTTCTTCAGCACCGCCGGGATCGAGCGGCTGTGCTCGGCGGTGACGAACAGAATTGCGTCGGCGGCCTCGATTTCGGCTTTCATCCGGGCGACCGGGGCCGACAGCGGCTGCTCGTTGTCCTGGTTATAGATCGGCAGATCGTCGATGCGGATGAATTTGGCGTCGAAGGCGCCGGAACCGAGCCCGACAAGCGCCTGGGCCAGCTTGCGATTGATCGATTCCTTGCGGTTGCTGCCAACAACGACGCCGAGCTTGTACTTTGCCATGGGAGCCTCTATGTTCTTGGTTACAAATGATTACCACGGCTACATAAGTGACCATGGCGAAAACGCAAGAAGGCACAAGGCCGCTACCAGGTAACCTACATGTGCCCGAGGATTGCCGGGCGGTGAGCGAGGTGCTCTCCCGCGTCGGCGACAAATGGACCGTGCTGGTGGTGTCGACGCTCGGCGAGGGGCCCAAGCGCTTCAACGAGTTGCGCAAGGCGCTGGGCTCAATCTCGCAGCGCATGCTGACCCTGACGCTGCGCGCGCTCGAGCGCGACGGGCTGGTCACGCGCACCGTGCAGCCGACCAACCCGCCGCGGGTCGACTATGCGCTCACCAGGCTCGGCCGCTCGCTGCTCGAGCCGGTGAGCGAACTGGGCTCATGGGCACGCAAGAACCGCCCGGCGATCGCCCAGGCCCGTGAGCGGTTCGACGCAGGGCAGGCGAAGTAAGAGGCGGGCGAGTGGTGGTAAGGCGTCGATTGACGGACGCGCGGAACGTGGGCTTTCGGGTGCATAGCGGACCCGGTTCAAAGGGGCGGAAATTTCCGCTTTCGACCCGAAGCGGTCGCTCGGGAAGAAATTCTGAGCCGAAAGCTTCAGGCCGTTCCTGACCGCTCGCGCCTGTCCCGAAGAACGCCGAGCTCGCCAATGAGGTGTAGCCGCCGACGCGTAAGCTCACCCACTTGGGTCATGCTCACGAGGGTCTGTCGGTGCGCCTCTTCGATCTCTTCATCGATCAGCGCCAAACGCCGCTCAAGGTAAGTCTCGTGCGCGTGCTTCACGAACGCCTCCCAGGTCGATGCGCGGATAGGATCGTTTTGGTCCGCCGGTAATTCTTTGATCAACATCAATCGCGACGCCCCGTATTTCTACGGATGCTTGGGCCGTTCCTGGAACTCGGTCTGGCGATGAATTTCTGGAATTGGCGGTGGACACGGCAAGCCGGCTCAATTGATGCCGGTTCCTTGAGGCAGACAGCGGACTGGCGCGCGGCGAATTTCAGGTGAGGATCACAGGCGTGCGCTTCGACACGGGGCATGCGAAGTGAGTGGCGGGCGGGGCGGCGGTAAGGCGTCTCCCGGCGCATTTATTATCGCGCCAATTTGGTTCACTTTTGAATAAAAGTTGGCAAGCGCGCTGAAATGCGGGTCTTTGCGTGCCCTTGACAGATTTATGACCCCTGCCGGCCGGTCACCCGTTTGCCTTGCAGCCGCACAACTCTAGAATTAAAGTCCAAACTATCGCAGATACCGGCAAAACGCCGGACCCGCTTCATCAGGGAGGGGCTGACCATGCCAAGAGGCATTTTTAGGGACAAAGAGAAAAAGGACCAGGTGGCCGATTTCAACATGGCGCCAACCGATTCACTCGCGCAAATGATCGTCGATGCCTGGGTCGATAAGGATTTTAAAAAGCTCCTGCTTGATCCCGCCAACGCCAAGGCGTTGTTCGCGCAACGCGGCTACTTCTGGAACGGGACGACCAAGACGCCCGTCGTCATCACGCAAAAGGATTACGAAAACGGCTATAGCCACAACCACAACGATGAGCTGGTCTTCGTGCTGCCGGACCATGACGGAACGTGCCCGGCGGGCAAGTCGCTTCTCGAAACTGCCAGATTGCTCATGGCGGCGACGCCAAATGGAATCTAGCGTGGCCGCGAGCCGGTCCGACGCAAGACGGTAATGTGTCTTAACATTCGGTCCGCGGACCGAATCGCATTCTTCATATTAAGCAAGTGGCCGCGGTCACTTGAATTGGGAGACTTTCATGGCGCGGCCAGTCACAGAGTGGGTCACCGTCACGGACGACGTTTCGATCATCGCCCGCGAATTGGGAGAGGTTTGGTTTCATTCTCCGAACGCAGCGCAAGGGGCGCTCGATCCATTCGCGGCGCCAATGACGAGCGCGGGCTCCGCGGGCAGCACGATTGGTCTGCTCGACGGCGCCATTAATCTCGGATTTTCCGGAATTGAAAAGCGGCTGGCGCGGCCGCAGCCGACAATCGCCGGCTATATTGTCGCCTTGGTGGGCGCCTATCACACATCTGTCGACACGCCGCGAAATCTTCGGCGCGCTGCCGAGCGTTTCAGCCAACTGGGCAGACCCGAAGTCGCGGCCTATCTCGAAGAACGTGCGCGCGAGGAAACCGGTCACGATCGGCTCGCGCTCAAGGATCTCCGCGCGCTGGGCGTGCTCGGCGAGCGGCTTGTCGCCAACTTCATCCCGGAAGGCATCAAGCCGCTATGCAAGCGGTTCGACGACCTCTGCGCCGAAGACTATCCGATCGGCTCCATCGGCTATTCGTACTGCTTGGAGCGCATCGCCGCGCTTAAGCAGGAGGACGACATCGAGACCGTGCGGGCGATGTGCCCGGAAGGCGTCGATGCGACGCGCTTCCTGCGAAGTCACAGCAGCCTCGGCAGCGAAGCCTCGCACGTCGATGAGACGATCACGTTCGTCGCATCGCTTGCCGCAAACGATCGTATTAGAGTCGTTCAGGAGACGTATAAATCGGCGTTGATCATGGCGGAGGGTTATAATCACGAGCTCCTCAAATCCGAAGCGGAAATGCTCGACGAGATCGAGCAGGCGATCGGAGAAACGCTGACGTATCGTCACGGTTTGCATCGTTCGGCGGAACAAACGGCGCGGGGTGCCGGCGCTTCCATAGCGTCGTAGCGCACGGTTTGCGGAGAAGGTTACTTGGTCTGAAACGACGAAGGCGGCTACAGAGTGGGTCTCAAGCCAGGCGCGCTTGCAGTTTACGGCGGTAGGTAAGGGCCCCCGCAATGAAGGACACATCCACCGATTTGGCCGAGTGGCTGGACCGGCACGGCCTGGGCCAGTACGCCCAAGTTTTTCTGGAAAACAATATCGAATTTTCCATCCTTCCGGATTTGACGGAAGACGATCTGGAAAAACTTGGCGTTACTTTAGGGCACCGCAAAAAGTTGCTGCGGGCCATTGAAGCATTGACGGCCGAGCAGCCGCTGGTCGGCTCGACAACCGCGATTGCAAATGCCGCGGAATTGCCTCCCGCTCCCTTGCCACAACGCGAAGCCGAGTTTCGTCAGATCACGGTGATGTTCTGCGACCTGGTGGACTCCACGCAGCTTTCGCGGAGCTTGCACCCCGAGGATCTGCAAAAACTCATCGACGCGTATCGGGGCGAGTGCAGCACGGCGATTGGCCGCTATGGCGGCGAGGTTGCGCGCTATTTCGGCGATGGCGTTATGGCATTTTTCGGTTGGCCGCGCGCGCATGAGGACGACGCCCATCGTGCCGTTCACGCGGCCCTGGAAATAGTTGCTAGGGTTTCGGCGATTTCAAGGTCGGTCGCGCTGGCGTGCCGAGTTGGCATTTGCTCCGGGCCGGTCGTTGTCGGTGAAATCGCGAACAGCACCGCCTCCTGGTCCATGGATGCGGTGGGAGAAACGCCCAATATTGCCGCACGTCTGCAGACCCTTGCCGCAGTCAATACGGTGCTCGTTTCGGATTCGACGAAACGACTCGTCTCGACAGCTTTCGATCTGGAGGACCTCGGGCCAAAGGAACTCAAAGGCATAGCCGAACCCGTTCATGTGCACCGCGTGCGCGCGGCAAGAATTGCGACAAGCCGGTTCGAGGCCGCACATGCCGAAACTCTCACGCCGCTCACTGGACGTTCGAGCGAACTCAGCTTGCTGCTTGATCGGTGGAACAAAGCCAAAGAGGGTGACGGTCAAGTGATGCTGCTTTCGGGTATTCCGGGAGTCGGCAAGTCAAGGCTGCTGCACGAATTGAAATCGCATGTTCAGGAGGAACCGCACCACTTCTTGCTCCATCAGTGTTCGCCGTATCACAGTCAGAGCGCGTTCTTTCCGGTGATTGAGCAAATCGAACAGGCGGCCCATTTTACCGCGCGTGAGGCCGATGCGGGCAAGATCGCAAAGCTCAAGGCGTACCTTCCTCACCTGAGCGCCGGCTCCATAGAGCCGCTGCTGTTGATTGCCAGACTGTTATCGATCTCCATCGACGGTCACGGCGAGATGTCGGAGCTTACCCCGCAGCAAATCAAGAACAGAACGATCAATACACTCGTCGACATGCTCTTGGCGTTTTCTTCGCAACGCCCGACGGTCTGCGTCTTCGAAGATGCGCACTGGCTGGATCCGTCGACGCTCGAGCTGCTCGAATTGATGATAAGCCGAATCGATCACGCTCGCGTGCTGCTCGTTGTGTCGTGCCGGCCCGAGTTCCGCCCGGCGTGGGTCGGTCACCCGAATATCACCATCCACTCGCTCACGCGATTGTCACAGACCGAAGTGAAGAACATGGTCCGAGACCTGTTGCGGGGCGGCAGCATCCCGGAACAACTGGTCGATCAGATCATCCAGAAAACTGATGGCGTCCCGCTCTTCATCGAGGAGCTGACGAGCAGTATATTGAGCACGCCGCCGCGAACCGAAGACCCTTCCGAGCGCAAGGCGCAGCCCGCATTGCTCAGGGTTCCCGAGACGCTGAGCGACGCACTAATGGAGCGGCTCGACCGCGTCGCGCCGAGTCGTAGACTTGCCCAGATCGCGGCCGTGATCGGGCGCGAGTTCTCCTACGATCTTCTGTCGGCCGCGTCGCAAATCAATAAAGACGACATGCAATCGGCCCTTGCCCTGCTCGAAGAGGCCGACATCATCTATCGCGTGAGCATTTCACCGGTCGTCCGGTTCGCTTTCAAACATGCGTTGCTGCGCGACGCGATCTACGATTCTTTGCTCAGAAGCAAGAAGCAGCAGACCCATTTGGATATCGCGACGATCCTGGAAAAAGATTATCCGGAGCTCGCTGAAAGTCAGCCGGAAGTCCTGGCCCATCACTATCAAGAAGCGGGCAACCACCCGCGGGCCATTCGTTGCTGGCTCGCATCCGGGCAGCGCGCGCTCACGCGTTCCGCCAATATCGAAGCGATTGCCAGTTTCCGGATGGCGCTGCAGATTCTGAGCTTGATGCCGGAAACACCCGATCGGAACAGACAAGAGATCGCCATTCAACTGGCGTTGGGAATTCCGCTGATCGCGGTCCAGGGCTATGCGTCCGCGGAAATACGCGAAGCGTTTTCGCGCGCTCAAATGTTGTGCCTGCAACTCGGCGATATGCCGGAATATCTCCAGGCGCTGTTTGGCCTATGGGGCCACTCGTGGATGAGCGGAAAAAACGATGACGCGCTCCGCATCGCCGACGAGTGTCTGTCGCGTGCGCGCCTGTTGTCCGACATCGTGCCGCTCATGGTCGCCCATAGAATGATGGGCAGCACTTTACTGACCGTGGGCGACTTTCAATCCTCGGCGAACCATTTCGAGGAGACCATCAGGCTTTCGATCAGCAAGGGAAAGCAGCCGCTCAACAACCTTTACGTGGTGGAGCCGCAGGCGGCTTCATTGCTGCTGTTGTCTTGGGACCTGTGGTTCCTGGGCTATCCCGAACAATCTCTTTCGCGCGTTTCGGAAGCGCTCGCTTTGGCTCTGAATCTTGGTCACCCCTATACCATCGCGTTCGCCTACTACATGATGTCTGTCGTGGACCTGCTGCGGGGTGACGCGGCGCGCGCCTTCGAGGCCGCTGGAATGAGCCTAGAGATATCGCGCGAACAGCGATTTTCTTTGTACGCGATTTTGGCGCGAATTTCGCGAGGCCGGGCAATCGGCGACCTCGGCCGTCTTGCGGAGGCGCGGGTCGAGTTGGCGCAGGGATTGGAGGAGGCGCGGCGCAACGGCGTCGGCTTCATGCTGCCGATGATGGAGAGTTGGCTGGCGGACTTGCACGCTAAGGCGGGGGACAATGAATACGCGCTTTCGATTGTCGAGAAGGCTTTGGCCGATATCGGTCTCGGCAGATCGTGGGAATCGGAATTGCATCGGCAACGGGCGCAGATTCTATTGGCACTCGATCCGTCGCAGGTGAGCGAAGCCGAGGCTCATTATAGAAAGTCGATTGAAGTAGCGCGCGGTCAGAGCGCCAAGTGTTTAGAGCTGCGCGCCGTCACAAGCCTGGCGGAACTCTGGCGAATGCAGGGAAGGTCTGATGAAGCGCGTGCGCTGCTGGAACCGATTTGCCGTTGGTTTGACGACAAGGGCGATACGGCTGACCTCAGGCGGGCGCGCAACGTTCAACGCATCCTGCAATAACATCCGGCGAATCTTATAAGTGGAGTATTGCAGGCGTCCGCTGCGGCGCGGTGCGGCGAAGGTCCAGGGGGAATTCATGCCAAAGCTCGAGACGCAGGGCATTGCCCTGCATTACGAAACCTTCGGCGACCGCCGCAAGCCGCCGCTGATGCTGATCGCCGGTCTCGGCGGCGTCGGCGCCGGCTGGGGGCCGCAGATCGAGCGTTTCGCGGCCGAGCATTTCGTCGTGCTGCCGGATCACCGCGGCACCGGACAGACGACGCGGGCGGCCGACGGCTATTCGACCGCGCAGCACGCCGCCGACATGGCTTCGCTGATCGCGTCTCTCGACATCGGGCCGACCCATATCGTCGGCTCCTCGACCGGCGGCGCAATCGCGCAACTGATGGCGCTCGACCACGCGGCCTGCGTGCGCAGCGTCACCATGGCGTCCTCGTTTGCGCGCCCCGATAGCGTCATGCGGCGCCAATTCGCGTTGCGCCGCAAGCTCGCCGCCGCTGGCGACATGCAGACGGCATTTAGCTGCGCCGCGCTGTTTCTGTTTTCGCCTCGCTACGCCAGCGAAAATCCGCAACGTGTCGCCGCCTGGATCGAGCGCGCCGCCGCGTTGCCGGGCGAACCGGAGATCGCGCTCAAGCGTATCGACATGATCATGGCCCACGACGAGGCGCGGCTCGGCGACATCCGGCAGCCGGTTCTCGTCGTCTGCGGCAGCGACGACTTTTGCACGCCGCTGCATATGTCGGAAGAAATCGCTCATGCCATTCCCGGGGCCGAACTCACGGTGCTGCCCGGCGCCGGCCACTTCGTTTATATCGAGCAGGAGCAGCGCTTCTTCGACACCGTGCGCACCTTTGTCGGGCGGCATTGAGACCATTAAGCGGGGACTGGCTCCTATCGAACCCTCTAAGTCTCAGTGGTCCCTTCTGAATTTAGGAGTGGTCGAAAAATGAGTGGTAGCTTTGACTTCGCTCATGCCGCCGGCGCACCGTGATCTTGAATGGAACCGGCGCACACGGCCGGTTCAGATCCGGCTGCGCACGCCGCGGTCAGGCCGACTATTTGGCCGCCGCCTGCAAGATCGGCGTCAGCCGCGCGATTTCGTTGTGCACCAGCTCGGCGAGAGCCTTCGGTCCGCGTTGGTCCGGCTCGGCGATTTGGGCGCCGAGGTCGCCCAGGCGCTTCTGCACGGCGGGCTCGTCGAGGCCTTTGCTGAGCGCGGCGGCGAGCTTGTCGATGACCGCTTTCGGTGTGCCTTTCGGCGCGAAGATCGCATAGAACGGCGCGCAGTCGAACTGCGGGAAACCTTGCTCATAGGAAGTCGGCACGTCCGGCAATAGGGGGCTGCGTTTTTTGGCGGCGATGGCAAGCGCCTTGACGGTTCCCGCGCGCACATGCTGCAGGGGCCCGAGCACCGGGTCGCAGTCGTAGTCGACATTGCCGGCGAGAATCGCGTTCATGACCGGCGCCGTGCCGGTGAACGGCACCAATGTCGGCTTGATGCCGATGGCGTTGTTGAGCAGCAGACAGCCGATGTAGGACACCGAGCCGATGCCGGCGTGCCCCATGTTAAGCTTGCTCTCGTTCGCCTTCGCCCAGGCGGCGAATTCTTTGAGGTTATTGGCGGGAATTTCCTTGCGGACCGCCAGCAACTCCGGCTGCTCGGCGATCAGACCGATCGGCTCGAAATCCTTCTCCGGGTCATAGCCGAGGTTGGGATAGAACACCGGCGCCAGCGCGTTCGTGCCCATGTGTCCGGCCAGTCAGCGTGTAACCGTCGGGGTTGGCGCGCGCGGCGCGGAGTCGCGCCGACCGTGCCGCCGGCGCCGCCGACGTTCTCGACCACGAAGCTCTGGCCGAGATGGCGAGACAAGATGTCAGCCGCGATGCGGCCCATGATGTCGGCCGGCCCGCCGGCCGCGAACGGCACGATGATCGTCACCGTGCGTGTCGGATAGTCCTGCGCCTGCGCGCCGCTCATTCCGGCGAACAGGGCAAGCGCCGCCGCAACCCATTGGTTTTTCATGATCCCTCCCTGGGTCTCTTCTTATGACGGCAAGACTGCCATTTCGCGGGTCGGGTGGGGAGGGGTGTCGGACGTTGTGATGGCGTTTCCGGCGCTTTCGCTATTTGTTCGCCGGCCTCGCACCGGCAATTGCGCGCCGGGTCGCGCGCGCGGAGGACAAGCGGACGCGCTGTGGAAAGTGAGCGTTATGGGGCGACCGGCGAATTGAACTTCTTCGCCGTGCCGACGATCCATTGCGCGGTAGAGCAAGAGCGGCGTCACGCCTGTCAGGCCGCCGCAGCCTTCTTCGTTGCCAGGCGCGGTCGACCAGCTCACTACGCCGATCACCTGGCCGGCCGCGGCGCCCGCGGTTTCGAACACGGGCGCGCCTGAATCGCCGACGCAGGCGCCGAGGCCGGCGCGCAGATTGCGTGTCGCCAGATCGTAGAGCCGGATCTGCAACGCGCCGGGTTTGCCGGTGACGGTGAGGGTCGCCATGCGCGGCACGCCGAGCCCGCGGTCGGTGCCAGCGGCGGTGACGCCAAAGCCAGCGACGATAAGCGTCTCGCCGACGGCGACGCGGCGCGGGGCCGCGAGGGTTGCCGGCTGTACCAGCTCGGCGAGCGGCTTGGCGAGCTTGATCAGCGCGACGTCGGCGGTGGCGCGGCTCGCCGCGTAGGTCGGCGGCATCGAAGCGCGGATGCACCGCGATACCGCGCACCGCGATGATCGCGCCGCTTTGAAAGACCTTGACCCGGTAGTCGCGCCGCGTCGCCACGCAATGGCCGGCGGTGAGCACCAGGTCGGGCGCGAGCGCAGTGCCGGTGCATAGGTCGCCGCGCGAATCGACAATCATGACGATGGCGCGCGCCGCATAGCCCAGCGCCGGCGTCGCCGGACCGGTGATGGCGAACGCGGGGGCGCCGATTACGAAACAGGCGATAGCGGTGAGAGCCGGGCGCATGGCCTGTGCATGAGCCTCAGCATGCGGGTTTTGTCACGCGCGGCGTGCGCGGTGGACGATTCGGACGACGAATGACTTACAGCACGATCCGAAACGCTTCGAATATACCGACCTTGCCACGATGC
>CAVRHL010000009.1:1210000-1299408 GCA_963720985.1 uncultured Alphaproteobacteria bacterium | reverse complement strand
TAAAGCCTCAAATCAATCCTTAAACTCAGCGTAACTCATGAAGCGGATCACTCGACCACCTCGTCGAGATGACAAGAAGCAATTGGAGTAATTGTTCCCAGAAGCGGCCACTTAGGGGATAAAAAGGCCCGCCCCCAAAAAGGGACGCCCTATCGGAGCGACCCAAAGGGAAGGCTGCCGACACTTTTGGTTATCTTGGGTTCTGTTAAGCGCTTAAAAGCGCTAAACGCCGTCAGTGCTCGCGCTCCCACGGTCGCCAGTGGGTAGGCCGAATTGGCACCATCTTATTGAGGCGCACATCAGACCAACCCACGCCATTGCGCCGACAGGGAAATGCCAGTGCATGATATTCTCCGCTATCGGAAACGCATAGCTCCAGTTCAACGCCGTCTGGCGCTGTAGCAATCGAGTTCCAATTGGAATTGGAGACAACTTTTTCCATTAAAAATACTTTCTCTAGATTACGCATCTTCGCATTGATCTAGCCCAAAGCCGAAAGGGTGAGTTTATCCGAGGCAATCGGTGCCACCGTTTAATTGCGTCGCGGCCTTTTTGAGGATTAGCGATGAAAGGCCGTCGCCGGTTGCGACTGTCCGGAAGTTCATATCCTGCGTTAGGTTCTGCTTTGGATCGTAATAACCCAAAGTGTGAAAAACGTTATCCCAAGCCTTTTTCTTTCCGCCTGACATGGTCTCTATGTAGCCAACGGTCCGATGGGTTTTGTCTGAGATTGTTTCTATGCTCATTACGCCCTCCTTATTTGTAGCTAATCAGTGGAGGCAATTCAGTGTTATTACGGAAAACATGCGACGCCCACAAAGTTGGCGACGCAGTTCGATCCGTGATGCGGATGAACGCCACTTCATTTCCGCCTTTCGGAGCCCGGGCATTAACCCGGGCTTCGAACGACACTAAAACGTTTAGGATAACTCAGTTCAGGTGGCGCGGTTGAACGCCTTTGCGACGCCCGTCTTGAGTGGCTCCGCAGTCGCGAGCGTCCCCTTCTGGGCAAGCGCCGCAAGTTGCTTGGTCTGCTCGGTCAGCGCCTCGATCTGCTTGCGTGCATGTTCGGTCGAAAGTTCTACGTATGCCGAAGGCGACTGCACGTTGGACAACTTCTGGAAAAAATCGAAGGCAGCGTTGGTGTTCGCGTGAGCAAATTCGATGAACTTACTGTTGAAGTCCTGCATACCCTTAACCCCCATCGCATAGCTGTCCTTGATGAGATCGGTAGCCTCAGTCGTGGCAGCGCTCATTTTCTCGTAAGCGGCTTTGGCTTGCGCGGTGCCCTTTTCCGCCATTTCGCGGAATTCTTTCGGGGTGTCGGTCTTCGGGAATCCGGCGGGTTTAGAAGCTGTGGTCTTGGTGTTCATGTTCATATCCATGAGATAATCATCCTTAGGGCGTTTCCTGTTGAAGACTTCCGGACGCGACGCCCTGAGCGCTTGTCGGATGTCGGTGACAGCGGATTCACTTTGGCGGTGAACCTAGCGGTTCAAAAGTTGGTTGAGTGATGCTCCCGAGGCATTCGGCTTTGCTTGAAAAAGGCCCAGTGAAGAGGTTCCCGACATCGTCCATCGCGTACCAGCCAGGCTTAATGCCGCGAACGTCGGATACAACTTCATTAACGTAGCGGGGAATGGTCATTGTGGTATGCCTTCCAAACGAAGATTGAGCGAATGTGCCTAGCGGGATTGAACAAAACTCCATGACCCTTTCTTTTCGAAAGGAGGTGCCCGCGCCAAAATCACGGCGCGGAATCACATAGACGCGGGTTCTTTTTGGCACCCACGCCGAACGCAACCAATTTGGAGTTTGTTGTGCCTGCCGATGGCACCGGTGCCGCTATTTTTAGCGAATGGAGACTTCGGTACGTCCCCAATTTTTATTGGCACTCTAGAACATATGTGGGGAGGCCAGATGCTAACTACAATAGGAACTTTAAGATAAGTTGACGATTGCGCGTGCCGACATGTTCCAAAGGGATCAGCGCTTCGACATCAGTTTATTATCTTGCGGTGTAACGTCCAAGACCTTCGCGGCAATGGACTAGCACGATTGATCGTGCCGGAAGGGGTCAAAAAGCCGCTTCGCAACTGCAAATGCTGGCAAGTGTCCGCTTTGGGCCAATCGCTACCGAGCCATCCACCCCCGACGCCAGACCGATGTCCGCTATGCCCCCAATAGCGCCCCATTTTTGCGCGCAATGAAACGTCGCTTAGTGCCTGAAGCGGACATTCGACCCAGGGACATCAAACCAAAATCGGTGTAGCGTCCGTACACGAAGGGGCTTCATGAGGCGACGTCAGTTCATTAAGTTGAAACGCGGTTTTATCGCGTTACCTGCTCGCGCCCCTGAGGGCACGGCGAAAGACACGTCGCCATTAACGGACAATCCGTTTCCAGCGAAAATCCGAGTTTGTCCGCTGTTAGTCCAATAGCGCACAAAATGTTGCGATGCCGCGTTTGTCCGTTAAGTGCCATGTGTGGCGGCTCCGGGTTGGCAAGAGCTTTCTTCACGTTTGCAGCATTGGTCGGTGCAGCCATGTGTTCGGCCTTTGAGTGCGGCACACGAGGCCGCTGGCCATAATGCCCTCCGCGGATCAGGTCCCGGTCAACAGCACGCATTCGACAATGCGCTGGCACAAGTGGGTTGTCCTGATCGCCGGATCGACCGGCTCTGCATTACGTGCTGTTTGCCCTTTCCAACCTTCACATCACGCCGGAGGTCCGGCGCGATCTCGTTTACGCTGCAAGCGCGACGGGTTCCTTGTAACGCTCGCCCCTGGCCATCATCGCCCAGGCCATGCGGGCGATCTTGTTGGCAAGCGCGATGGCGGCCACCTTGGTCGGGCGCCGTACCAGCAATGCCGTAAGCCAGGGCCGATGCTTGGTGCTATGGATCTTGGCATAGCGGATGACGGCGAGCGCGCCGGCCATGAACAAGCTGCGCAGGTAGCGATCACCTTGCTTGCTGATGCTACCAAGCCTGTCCTTGCCCCCACTTGAATGCTGCTTCGGCACCAGCCCGATCCAGGCCGAGAAGTTGCGGCCTGATCGGAAGACCTTCGGATCGGCAACACTGGCAACCAGAGCGGTCGCCAGCATCGGACCGACGCCGGGGATAGCATCGAGCCGCCTGCTCGCCTCATCGGACCGGTGCCAGGCCATGATCGTCCGGTCGAACTCCAGGATCTGTTGCTTGAGCCGGTGCAGTTGAGTTCCGAGAGCTGCGAGACACATCCGCGCAACCTCGGGCAGCCGGTCGTCATTTAAATTGGCGACGACATCGAGCAGTTCCTCGACACCCTTGCGTCCGACCGGCGCGACGATCCCGAATTCGGCAAGATGGGCCCGGATCACATTGATCACCGCAGTCTGTTGGCGGATAAACAGATGGCGCGTGCGATGGAGCGTCAGACAGCTCTGCTGCTCGGGGGTCTTGGTCGCAACGAACCGCATGTTCGCTCTGGTAACCGCTTCGCAGATTGCCTCTGCGTCCGCCGCATCGTTCTTCTGCCGTTTGACGTAAGGCTTAACATAGGCCGGCGGCATCAGACGCACCGTGTGGCCGAGCGCCTTGAGCTCACGCGACCAATGGTGCGATGAGGCACAGGCTTCTATTCCGATGAGGCACGGTGGCAGTTTCTCGAAGAACGCCAAAACGTACCGCCGCTTCAACTGTCGGCGGATGACTACCTGGCCCGCGGCATCAACGCCGTGGACCTGGAACACCGACTTGGCGATGTCGAGACCGATTATCGTAATCGCTTGCATGTTTAGCTCCTCCAAATCGTGGGAGCCTTAACAGCGCCCACTTTCATGGCACTCACGTGCCGGTGGAGGAGCCGTCCACAGCATCAATAGCCGACATCGCTCCATGCAACTGTTTATTGCTGTGCCTATCGTCGGTGTTGGGGACTTTGCCGGTCTTGGGGTGATTGATATACTTGAAGCGTGGGAGGCTATGCGTGACCACGCCATCGGGAAATGAAGTTTGCCGCCCGTTCCTGCCGACTAAAGACCTCGCACATAGCTGCGCGTTTTATGAGGCGCTGGGCTTTAAAAAGGTCTTTGAGGGTGACGTAGCGATATTCGCCGTCGGTGCAACCTCTTTCATCCTTCAGCGCTACTACGAAGAGACTTGGGCCAAGAACACGATGATGCAGGTCTTGGTCGATGACCTTGACGTCTGGTGGGAGCGCGTCATGTCTCTGGACCTTGCAAAGACATTTGATGTCACCCCACCAAAGCCACCAACAATGCAGTCTTGGGGACTCCGGGTAGCCTACATCTATGATCCAGCGGGCGTACTATGGCATTTCGCCGAACGCCGACCCGGCCACCCCGCTGATTAGGAACAAGATCGCCATTATCGGCACCAATGTCCGCTTCTCTAATCGGCCGTTCTGGTCAAGCCTTTCAGACTTTCCACCACTGCAGTGTCGATGTCACTCGCAGGCTCATGCTTCTCTTCGGAATTGGCACCAAGGCCCTTCCATCATCGGATTCGAAGACGAGGCGGAACAATCTTTGGCGCGGCCTTGCCGTCTGAATGACGGTAGGTCCAAGCGGACATGCGAACTCACCTCATCCATCGTCCCGCAAGGGACATCATTCCACCGCTCGGTGGAGCTCGAGTTTTCTCCTATCGCATACTCACTTGCGCGGGTTCTCATGCTGCTGCCGCGGCTTGTTCCCGGTCCAGCGGAACTCGGTGCCGTCAACCCATATGCGATGCATGATCACGGCCAACCGGCGCGCCAGCGCCACGATCGCCTTCTTCATGCCGCGGCGCCTGGCGATCTGCATCGCCCATGCCTTGAGCCAGGACCATTTCTTCGAACGCATCATGGCTTGAGCTGCTTCGTAGAGCATGACCCGCATCATCTCGTCTCCGCAGCGTGATATTCTGCCACTCCAATCCACCTCGCCCGATTGATACTTGGCACACGTCAACCAAACACCGCCCCGACTGACTTGGACCTACGAAAGCGCGCCGGCACATCAACAGTGGCGCGATAGGTCAGCGACACCACGGGGCCAACGCCAGGGACCGTCATCAGACGCCGACACACCTCATCATCCCGAACGATGGCCAGCAGGCGACGATGCAGAATGACAATCTGTTCGCGCAGCACTCGCCGGACAATAAGCATCGGTTCGACCAGCACCGCCAAGTCAGGGAAGTTCTCGACAAGTTCCTTGATGCGGGCCTCGAACTTCACCGTCCCGACCATCCCAACCTTGAGGCCGAAGTTGCGCAGGGTCCCGCGCAGGTCATTGTCGATGGCGATGGCCTTCGACTGCAGCAGCTTGCGATGGTCAGCAACATCCGCAGCTTCTGACTGCGTAACGTCTTCACATGCACCGGGCGATAAAGCCCCGCCCGCATCATCTGCCCGATGCCGCGCGCATCGTTGCGGTCCGTTTTGTTCATCTGCGCTTTCAGCACCGCCCGCATGTGCCGCGTCTCGACACAGATCACCGGCAAGCCCGCTTCGGCGAGAGCATTGAAAAGCCATTGCGACAGCGGCCCGGCTTCCAGTCCAATCCGCTTGAAGTGGTAGGCGGGTTCATCAGCACCTGCAGCAAAGCTTCCGGCTCGCTCGCCACCTTCACTTCCCGCACGATCCTGCCTGTGTCGTCCACAATGCAGACGCTCGTATCCTTGACTGACACGTCCAATCCAGCAAAATGGTCCATGCTGCGCTTCTCCTTCTGATGCTTGAGGCCGTGACCACGGACCTCGTTTCACCATCAGCCTGAAGCGCAGCACCCAAAATCTTCAGCTATCCACAAGCTGCCGGCCGATTACCCCATCTTAGGGTCATTTGCGACCGACCCATTCAGCGCTAGTGCCAGCCAATGTCCGCTATGCCTCCAATAGCGACCTATCAGTGGGTGGCCTAACTGGTCTGATCCTGAACAGCGAACTTGGGATCCAAAGGTTTCAAGGTAAAAAACTTCAGCCCACGCCACCGCTTTGGAGCGCATAGCGTTCGGCGGTCTTAGTTTGTCACCGTGCTACGGGCCATCCCCTATAAGGGTACCCGTACACTGGGTTTGCACATGAACAGTGCACGTTCCGTACGTTAAGAACCTAAATGTCAGGAAGCAAAAATTGGAATAGCGTTCTCGCCGAGGTCGGCCGGGATGGCCGTGGAGGAATGGACATGACGAATAAAGGCATCATAGCGAGTGTGCAGAAAACGGTTGTAGGCGCAGGGAAAAGCGTCGCTGAAGAAGCCAAATCGTTTGCTGGCGAAGTCGCCGATGCTGCGGGCGCGGCCACCGCTACGGCTAAGGCCGCCACCACGGCTGCGGCCGGTGCAGTCTTGCATAAGGTTTCGACGACCATAGAAGCAAGCAAGCCCACTATTACGAATGTGCGGGAAACTGTCGCAGCCGCAGGGAAAAGCGTTGCTAAAGGAGCCAAGGCGTTGGCCGGTGAAGTTGCCGATGCTGCGGCTGCAGCTAGAACCGCCACGACGGCTGCGGCAGGCGCGGTCTTGGACAACGTTGCGAGGGCGATCGAAGCAAGGGCCGTCAAAGGAGCCCAAGCGTTTACTGGCAAAGCCGCCACAAGGGCTACACCCGGCGTGGTCTTGGATAAGGTTGCGACGGCAAAAGAAGCAAGGAAGTCTAGTTCCCGCGCGAAGAAAAACGTCGCGAAAAAGGTGGCTACAAAAAAACGGGCTGCCCCAAAGAAGAGCAGGGCCAACACAAAGAACGTGTCCCGCAAGGCTGCTAAAAAGAAACGAATTTAACGCGCGTGACGAGACGGGTTTTGCCTTTAACTTTTTCCAATTGCACTCGACGCCGTTCGTCACCTTGTGACGCGAGGTGAACGTGAGCTAACGCGCGTCCAGAAGCCTGCGGCATTGCTCATCGTGAGCGTAACAGTAAATAAAATCTTAAGAAGCGTTTTGGGGGTCCTAGATATTTCCGGTCCATGTCTTCGGGGCACCCGCACCACCCGGCCTGTCCACGTACCCCGGGGGGTCCGTCCAGCCCGACTGGTCAACTTTGCATCAACGCTGCGCGGAGCCACTGCGGCGGCGAACCGCGTGATACGCTGGCCGGATTAGAAAACGTCATTTGCTCATATCCTGAATACAGCCCCGGACACGGAACGCACCCGCGTCCGAATAGCGCCGTCGTCATTGCCGGACCTGACCAGGCACATATTGCCATTGCAGGGTCCGACGATCTTGCCAACGTGGTGATGATGGCCGGAACACCAGACCACCATCGCGCCGACTTGCGCCGATGTAGCTCGACCCCAATCCCGCCAATTGCAGGCGAGATTGTATTTGCTACCGGGGTCTGAGCTAACAAGGTTGTGCCGGGCGAATTCTCCGCACAATACGCCGCGGGCATAGGCTTGAGATGACAACGCGACTAACACGATAGTCAATAGGAGGGTGCGGGCTTTCATGTCTTCTTTCCCTTGCGTTGGTCTAAAGATCTCCCGAGAGCCGCAAGCGGCTAACATGCGATCCTTGGCTACGATCTCTCACACAGCCGGAAAGCTGAAGCCCGGGGGACAACCCGGGCTTCTCGTAGAATGCTGAAGTTTCGAGAGGGTCAGCTCAAGTGGCCTGGCTGAATGCTTTGCTGACGCCCGTCTTGAGAGGCTCTACGGCCGCGAGCGTGACCTTCTGAGCCAGCGCTGCAAGTTCCTTGGTCTGCTCGGTTAGTGTCTCAAACTGCTCGCGTGAATGGTCGGTCGACAATTCGATGAAATCTGAAGGCGACTTCACGCCCGACAGTTTTTGGACGAAGTCGAGAGCTGCTTTGGTATTGGTTTGCGCAAACTCGATGACCTTGGTGTTGTAGTCCTGCGCACCTTTAACAGCCGTCGAATAGCTGTTCTTGATCAGATCAGTGGCTTCAGCCGTGGCGGCGTTCATCTTCTCGTAAGTTTCTTTGGCTTGCGTGGTGCCCTTTTCGGCCATTTCGCGGAATGCCTGCGGGGCCGCCGTCATTGGGTAGTTGGCGGACTTCTGAGCTGCGGTATTGGTGGTCGTAGCCATGATGTTACTCCTTAGGGCGTTTCCTGCTGCGGACTTCCGGACGCGACGCCCTCGGCGCTTGTCGGATGTCTCTTCGATCGCAGCCGGCGGAGCCGCTTTTGGAGTGTCACCAATGCGATCAATTGAAAAACACACATAGTTAGCAAATGCTGCAATGCAATACAGTTGAGCCAAATGGTTACAATTTGTGATCGCAACAGTGGCTAGTGAGGCTACGGACGCGGAACTCTATCATTGCCTCAATGCCAACTAAGCTTATGGAATAATTATGTATTATACGAAAAATAAATATTGGCGCGATTTAACAGGCGCGCCCGTTGGATAGCAAATCGCCCTTTTAGCCCCGCATGCTGCATAGCAGCAAATCATGCTGCATTGCAACAGAACCAATGGTAAGCTCGCCCGTTGACCACTAAAGTGGACGTCGAAAAAGGACAATCAACTTGCACAATCTCGGAACCAAGATAGCCAACTTCGCCCGGCAGCGTCGCCAGTGGGAGACCCTGTTGCGCTCGATGCCTCGCACGCAGTCGCGAGCGCGCGGCTTCCACCCGGCGTTCGACCGTCTGACCGAGGTCACGGGGTTCGGCTCCAATCCCGGCGCGCTGCGCATGTTGAAATACGTGCCGGTGGACCCGCAGCCGGCGCTGGTGGTCGTCCTGCACGGTTGTACGCAGACGGCCGCGAGCTACGATTTCGGCGCCGGCTGGTCGACGCTCGCCGATCGCCACGGCTTCGTGCTCCTGCTGCCGGAGCAACAGCGCACGAACAATGCGAATAACTGCTTCAACTGGTTTCTTGCCGGCGACTTCCATCGCGGGCAAGGCGAGGCGATGTCGATCCGCCAAATGGTCGAGAAAATGATCGTCGATTATGGAATCGACCGTCGCCATGTGTTCGTCACCGGCCTCTCCGCCGGCGGAGCAATGACCTCCGTCATGCTCGCGACCTATCCCGACGTGTTTGCCGCCGGCGCCATCATCGCCGGTCTACCTTACGGCACCGCCAGCAATGTCAACGAGGCGTTCGAGAGCATGGGTCAGGTGCGGGCCCGCTCGGCACGCGAATGGGGCGATCTCGTGCGCGCCGCGTCGCCGCACAAGGGTCCATGGCCGCGCGTATCGGTGTGGCACGGTGGCGCCGATCCGGTGGTGAAGTCGAAGAACGCCGGCGAGATCATCAAGCAGTGGACCGACGTGCACGGCCTCGACCTCCCGCCGACATCTACCGATCGGGTCGACGGATATCCACGCCAGATCTGGCTCAATCCAGCAGGCCAGACCGTAATCGAGTCCTACGCCATCCCCGCCATGGCGCACGGCACGCCCCTCGCGACCGGGCATTCCGACGAGCACGTCGGCGTGCCGGGCGCCTTTCTGCTCGACGTGGGCATCTCGTCCTCCTACCACATCGCGAAATTCTGGGGCCTGACTGGACATCCGCGAGCCGTTCCGATCAGACGGAGCGCGTCCGCCTCGATCGTCCCCGCCCCGCCGCGCCAGCACCGTGCGACCGCGGAAGCGTCGAGCGCTGCGGGCGACCCTGTAGGCGACGCGCACGAGCCGACGAGCCCACGCACTCGCCTCATCGACGTGCAGGCTGTCATCACCCAGGCACTAAAGGCCGCTGGGCTGATGAAGTCGTGAACAACAGACGCCTTTCGAGGAACATCGTCTAAATCACGTCTAAAAATAGCTACTGGCGATCGCCGGAACGACGCTGACTTCGCGCATCCCGCCGACACCCTGATTTATTCTCCTAACACCTGTCCTTTCCGAAAATCATATCCGGACGTATTGGTGATGCAGCCCAGCCAAGATCGGAATGACGACAATGGCACCAGATCGTTGAACTGTTCGGTGCAGGGGCGCATCTTTCTCTAATGCCAAATGCGTACGCGCTTGATTGTAATACGCTGCATAGGCGGAAAGGATTCGCCGCAGGTGCGCCTCGCCAAAGATGACCATTTGGTCCAGGCACTCGCGACGCAGTGAGCCAATCAGGCGTTCCGCAATTCCGTTTTGCCACGGCGATCCAAGAGAGGTCGGCCGGTCGCGAATACCCATCGCCCTCACCCGAGACGTGAAGACATGTCCGTAGGCACAGTCGTTGTCGCGCAGCAGGTAGTCCGGCGCTGAGGCCCAGGGAAACGCCTCTGTGATCTGCCGGGCCAGCCACTCGGCTGTCGGATGCCGCGTCGCATCGAACCACAATAGCTGTCGCCGCCCATGACCCAGAACCAGGAACGCAAACAAGAGATCAAAGGTCAGCGTCGGCACAACGCACATATCGATGGCGGCAATCCCTTCAGCGTGATTTTGCAGAAACGTCTTCCAGGATTGCGACGGCGGCTTTGAAGATCGCGCCATATATTTCGAGACCGTCGATTGGGCCACCTCAAAGCCAAGCATCAGAAGCTCGCCATGGATCCGGGCTGCGCCCCACAGCGGGTTTTCCCTGCTCATCCGCTGGATCAGATCGCGTAGGCCGCGATTAATCCTCGGCCGCCCTGCCCTATTTCGCGATTTCCAACGCCAAAAGATTTTGAAGCCGGCGCGATGCCATCGCAGGATGGTCTCTGGCTGAACCACCTGGGCCGCACCAAGCAGGCTCGGCCAAAGCCGCGTCATCCATACGAGCAGCACGCGATCACTGCCAAGCAGGCGTAGACGAGGTGGTGCCCGCCGCAATGCGATGTTGAGCTGATGCCGGAGATACAAATTCTCGGCTTCAAGCCGACTCCGCGACTTGAACAAGTCGACGACGAACATTCCGAGCGCGTGCAAGATCGCAAACATCGCTCTCAATGATGCGATGATTCTGCCTTAGGATGCGAATCCGGGCCGGATGGAATTTTTGGAAAGGACACGACAAGTTGGATTGAAAGCCTGGACGCTTTGAGCTGGCGTCTCAGTCAATGCTGATACCCATTGATGGAGGAATTTCAAATTGAGCTGGCTTACAATCCGCCAGCGTTTTCCATGTAGAAGAGTCCGTGAGGAGCTATGATTGTTTTTGCCATATTATTCTTCCGCCAGTTTGGGGAAGGTTGAACATCCACGAATGCGGAAAGGCTCCCGAGTTTTGGAAATCCGTCGAGCGAGTTTTAGGCTTTGGATAATTCGCTCTCCCGTACGACGCGTTCGTGCGGTTCGCTGTTACTCTTGACCCTGTACTCGTACTCGCCGGCGCTGTCGCATTCCGGGAGTCGCTTGGTGACCTCATAAAAACCGCCGGGAGCCCAGCGGATCGAGGGTGAGAACTGTACAATTTCGCCGATGTGAAATTTGCGGCCCGGCATGTGAGCACTCCCACGCAAATGTCAGTTTAGCACAATTATGGTCGTGACGTGTATGAACCTATATTGCACCGCAATGTGCCAATAGAACTGTTTGTGGCATTGCAGATGCCGAGTGGTTGCGCGTTTTGAAGGTCGCGCCGAACAAGGGTTTCGGACGTCAGGCGCTGGGTCAATTCGCCAGCAAGACGGGCAAAGGCGCATTCGCGAGGACGTGTTGGGTTGCCCCACCGAATATCATCTGTCTCAATCGGCTTTGCGTATAGGCACCCTTGATTAGAAGGTCGCAGCCCAATGACTTTGCTGTCGCTAGAATCGCCTCGCCGGTATTTTTGCCATCAAGTTCGGCAGTCAAGGGTTCTGCCGAAATGCCGTTGCATTGCAGGTATCGGATCAATTGTTTAGCGGACGGCCCTGGCACTCCAGTTCCACCATTGACTGTCAAGACCGTAACTCGGTCCGCCTTCTGAAGAAGCGGCATTGCAAGAGCGATGGCTCGTGCCTGCTCGGTGCTACAGTTCCAGGCAATCAACACGTTCGTCGCAATCTGACGTGGTGGCGACGGAGGAGATAGAAGTATCGGGCGACCACTCTCGAACAGGCCGGACTCGATTGCTCCGCTATATAAGCCGGTCGAGTTTGCGTCGGGCCGGTTCATCACGATCACGTCGAAAACGCGGCCATAGCTGCCAACGAAGCTTTCGCCTTCTGGCGCCTCATCCAACCAACCGAATGAAAGCGACGCCTTTTTTCCGGCTGGGCGCGGCACGTTGTGTTTCTCCATGAAGGACTCAAAAATCTGCCGTGCTTTCCTCGCTTCTTCTGCGATTTCCTGCGTATAGTCTTTCGGCGAAAAACCGCCCATCATGTCGCCTCCAATAAACTCGTTGATCTGCCAGCGCAGCGCGAAACCTTCTATGTAACTGTCAAACCGTCCAGCCAATAGCAGCGCAGTTTCCAGCGCTGATTGCATGGCGTCATGGTTTTTCGTCGGCACTAAAATCGTCTTCATGCTCATCGTCGCCTCCCAAAACGAACCACCTACTTCTGAAGCCATAGCCGCCCGCTGGGCACGCTCGGCAATTAGTCAGACGGCCGCACCCGCTTTGCAATTTCATGAAATCGCGCCGCCGCATGTGTCCTCAATGAGGACCACGCATTGTGCAATTATTTAATTATAGCACCCCTGAACTAAATGGCGAATGAGAAAATATAGGCATCCGGTCTAGGAGACTGAGCAGGCCCGATGTCCGCTTCTCTAATCGGCCGTTCTGGGTCAAGCACTTTCAGACTTTCCACCACTGCAGTGTCGATGTCACTCGCGGGCTCGTGCTTCTCTTCGGAATCGGCACCAAGGCCCTTCCATCATGGGATTCGAAGACGAGGCGGAACAATCTTTGGGGCGGCCTTGCCGTCTGAATGACGGTAGGTCCAAGCGGACATGCGAACTCACCTCATCCATCGTCCCGCGAGGGACATCATTCCACCGCTCGGTGGAGCTCGGGTTTTCGCCTATCGGATCTCATCTTGCACGGTTGTCATGCTGCTGCCGCGGCTTGTTCCCGGGTCCAGCGGAACTCGGTGCCGTCAACCCATATGCGATGCATGATCACGGCCAACCGGCGCGCCAGCGCCACGATCGCCTTCTTCATGCCGCGGCGCCTGGCGATCTGCATCGCCCATGCCTTGAGCCAGGACCATTTCTTCGAACGCATCATGGCTTGAGCTGCTTCGTAGAGCATGACCCGCATCATCTCGTCTCCGCAGCGTGATATTCTGCCACTCCAATCCACCTCGCCCGATTGATACTTGGCACACGTCAGACCAAACACCGCCCCGACTGACTTGGACCTACGAAAGCGCGCCGGCACGTCGACAGTGGCGCGATAGGTCAGCGACACCACGGGGCCAACGCCAGGGACCGTCATCAGACGCCGACACACCTCATCATCCCGAACGATGGCCAGCAGGCGACGATGCAGAATGACAATCTGTTCGCGCAGCACTCGCCGGACAATAAGCATCGGTTCGACCAGCACCGCCAAGTCAGGGAAGTTCTCGACAAGTTCCTTGATGCGGGCCTCGAACTTCACCGTCCCGACCATCCCAACCTTGAGGCCGAAGTTGCGCAGGGTCCCGCGCAGGTCATTGTCGATGGCGATGGCCTTCGACTGCAGCAGCTTGCGATGGGTCAGCAACATCCGCAGCTTCTGACTGCGTAACGTCTTCACATGCACCGGGCGATAAAGCCCCGCCCGCATCATCTGCCCGATGCCGCGCGCATCGTTGCGGTCCGTTTTGTTGATCTGCGCTTTCAGCACCGCCCGCATGTGCCGCGTCTCGACACAGATCACCGGCAAGCCCGCTTCGGCGAGAGCATTGAAAAGCCATTGCGACAGCGGCCCGGCTTCCAGTCCAATCCGCTTGAAGTGGTAGGCGGGGTTCATCAGCACCTGCAGCAAAGCTTCCGGCTCGCTCGCCACCTTCACTTCCCGCACGATCCTGCCTGTGTCGTCCACAATGCAGACGCTCGTATCCTTGACTGACACGTCCAATCCAGCAAAATGGTCCATGCTGCGCTTCTCCTTCTGATGCTTGAGGCCGTGACCACGGACCTCGTTTCACCATCAGCCTGAAGCGCAGCACCCAAAATCTTCAGCTATCCACAAGCTGCCGGCCGATTACCCCATCTTCGGGGATCGTAAGCGGACAAACTAACGCCTGTCAAAATCCCGCCACGTCCGCTTTACCCGGCCAATAACGGACGTTCAGCGGACGGACCGGGACCCAAAGATTTCAAGGTGACAAAATTCCATTGACTCCGCTTTGTAGCCCAATGCGTTCGGCGGTCTTAGTTTGTCAATGTGCTACTGAATGGTCTGATCGACCGCCTCAATAAATAATCCGATAGCCGTCCAGCCGCTGCCGCAGCGCAGATAAAAAGAAATGACCCCGACGGTGGGACAACCGCTGAGGTCAATCTTCGCTGGACGGGCGCTGGGGGCAACTGCGTCCAGCATACTTTGGATAAGGTTCGATCTGCGGCATCACAATGCGCAATATCGGCTATTCCTCGCACCAGTCATGCAGAAAACGGGTCAGCAGCACTGTCTGATCAATGTCAAAGACATTTCAGCATCGCTAAGTCTTAATTTTTGTAAGCATTGGAGGAACGTATTCGGGGGCTTCAGCTTCTTCGATGCTTAAGATGAGCGGGCGCTTTCGGGTGGCGTGAGGACGTTCTCCTGCGAGGTGAATTCCTCATTGTCCCGTAGAGCGCCCGCTCTTTCTCTGAATAGTCTTATGGACGAATTTTTGTGGATCGTCGTGGCAAAACCGGATCACATTTTCGATCCTGAACGAAGGCAGCAGGTGCTCGAGGAGGAGATTGCTCGAAGTCTTAGCGCATTGCTCAACCGATGATCCAATGGTCAGCGATCTCAAGAGCCGTTTGCTGCATCTCAAGGAAGAACTGGAACGGTTCTGCAATAGGGCGATTGCGGATAGACGCCTGCACTAACGCACACCCTCAACAAGCGCAAAACGGGCACCACCATGTCAATCGAAAATGAGCCTATTACGGCAGAAAAAATACGTAGAAAGAAAATCGTCGCGGTGCTTGGGCAATGCCTCGATTGCGGGCAGCCCGTTAAAGAAGGACAAGAGTTCTCTCGTTTAGACGATGGAATTCGCCATAAACTTTGCGTCTATGATCCCGCCTTCGCTAAGCGTGTCCGTGAACGAGAATTAAAGGCAGGCCAATAAATCAAATTTGACCAAGTCACCCAGGTAAATTCACCAGTGTGCGAGTTCGTTTCTTTGCGTCATACACTTTGACCTGAATATGCGGATATTTCTTTTTGAGTTCCAAGCCTGCTCTCATAGCATCTTCTGAGCTTTCGAATTCAGATTTGAACTTGTCATCGATCTCTAGGACGTAGCCATCAGTCGGCGAAATATTGGCTGGCGGATTTTTGGGTCTAGCTGTCCCGTTTTTCACAGGTTGCTCAACTGCTGGCTCTTTCATTGCAAGAGTTGTTGGCTTCTTCACGTTCATATGGGCTCCCTATATCGATGTTGAATTCGTTGACGCATAATGGTCCGATTTTCATATCAGCAGCAGGATTGATCTCCTGATTGCCGGATAGGCGGGCACGGGACCGACCCGTGCGAGCAAAATACGCAGCAATCTCCGGGAAGTGGTTTAAGGCGCTCTTCGCATTTCTTGCAATTATAAAAAAACTGACAGGCGAACCGCATTTCTGGCAAGTGATGACGGATTCTAGAATCAAATCAGGAGTCTTCTTTTGCACGTGATATTTAATTTAACCTCGGACAAAGTGCTCAAGTTGATCGATCATAAATTTTTGATCTCTGATAATATTTTTCACCAGATCACCAATCGAAACCAATCCAATTAATTTTTCCTGCTCAATTACTGGAAGGTGGCGGACCTTCTTGTCGGTCATAATCGCCATACATTCTTCCACTGACTGATCAGGCTGTGCATACAATACGCTGGACTCCATTATATCTCGGACACGAGTTGTGGGCGATGCACGACCCTTCAAAATCACATTTCGTGCATAGTCTCGTTCTGTGATCATGCCGTGTATTTTGTCGCCCTCCATAACGACTAGTGAGCCAATGTTCTCATCCGCCATCTTACGTAAGGCATCATATACGGTGTCTTCTGGTCCTACTGAATGGATCTTGTTTCCCTTATCAAGGAGCAATTGCCTAATGGTTGTCATGTTATGTTGCCCCAGCTAACAACGATTTTAACGTTCGGCGCCTTGTAGCTATCAAAACACTGGGTAGCTGCATCGTCAATCGGAGTAGCGCCGTCAAAATCTGTAAAATCAGTCAGCTGTCCGATGCATGATTTTGCCTGCCAAATCGCAGCGGGCGAGAAATTGCCAAGCCTCGCTTTAGGTTTCAAACCGCTTTACTCAACCGTTCTCGTACACCGCTCGCTCGTGCCAACTTACCATCCTGTGATGGGTCTACTCTGTTTTTTTTGGTTCTTAATCTCGTCAGCCATAACGATGTGTTCCAGGTCGGCTAATGCCTTAGCGCTTGATTGTCACCGACAGCACCGCCGTCGCTTGTTATGTTGCTAACGGCCTAACGTTGCGACGTGACGTGACGCGGCACCTAATCGGAAGCCATGGAACGTGCGGCCGGACCGTGACAGTAAAGAAAGTCTTAAGAAGGGTTTTTTGGTCCTAGATATTTCTGGCTCCCTCTAACACGCGCCCTAGGCCCCCCCCTGTCCATGCTGGGGGGAGGGTCGCGCCCAGCCTGGACAGCCAACTTTGCGTCCAGCTACTCAACGTCGCTTGACGTGCAGTTGCCTTGTTCATCTTGCCGTCGCTCGCCGCCGCTCCAACCGTCAATGCAAATACCTGCGACGTCGGGCGCAGGATTGCAAACATCGACCCGAATGATGCGATGATTCTGCCTCGCGCTAATCCTCACCGGATAGAATTATTGGAAAGGACAGGTATCAGCCGTAAACTAGAACGCTCGCTTGTGGGCCGCCCAACTAATAGGAAAGTTCCACGGGACACGGTTTACCCGCCTAAGCAGCTTTTTTCAATTCCAAGATGCAAACGTCGCCACAGGCGAAGCACCGAAAAGTATTCACTTCAGAAAATGCCACAACCTTCGGTTTGATGCGCACAAGCGTCATCGGAATCTCACAAACTCGGCATGACGCTGGAGCACGATCATCAACCGAGAGGCGGAGCGTGCAAGAATTCTCTGGCGAAGTAGGTCGCGCAATGTGAACTGGAGACGGTCGCAAAGAGGTGTTGATCTTTGTCTGAGCGAGCATGGCGGCCAATCTTTGGCAATTTCGATGCCATTCGATACCGCAGGATCCGAGAGCGAGAAATTCGGGTAATTCCCATAAGGATTTTTCCCTAAGCTAGGGATAAACACGTAGTGCAACTCATGAACGAGCTCGGTCGCTCAATTAAAAGGCGGGATTCTATGATTTCAAAAGAGCCAGACGCACGAAGCTAGTGCAGAATTTCACTTACCTCCTCGCGAAAAACAATTAGGGCAGTAGCGCTGTCTGATCCACGTCAAAGACTGTGCTGAGATTTCTCGCTCTAACCGAAAAAGCAAATGTTTCCTGAGTAGTTTCGGAACTTTCTTCGATGCGCAATTGTGGGGGCACGCTAGGCGATCGTATGAATTACGACCACTTGATAGATTTAGTTTGAAGTTAGGTTTGAGGCTTTACCCATGTCTTCAAGGCTGACAGCCGGCGATCTTCAGATCATTACCCGTGTCGCCGTATTTCGGGGACTGAGGCCAGAAACTGTCCAGCACATAATCGCGCCTGCGACAGTTGTCGCGCTTCGGCGACACGAATTGATAATGCGACAGGACGATCCAGCGACGGCATTTTTTATCGTAATTGACGGATGCCTGAAGCTCTTTCGCAATAATTTGGCGGGTGATGAAACAGTGATCGAAATTATGACGAAGGGCGATAGCTTTGCGGAATTGATCGCGTTCACCGGAAACCGATATTTAGCTTCCGCCGAAGCAGTGAGCAAAGCACGTGTCGCACGGATCCCTGCTGATCACTTGGTCCGTTGCATCCGTGCAAGTCCCGATATTGCATTGGCGATGATAGCGTCTGTTTCCCAACGCATGCATCAGCTCGTTCAACAGATTGAACAGCTCAAGGCGCAAAGCGGGGTGCAGCGGGTCGCCGAGTTCCTCGCCTCACTATCATTGGCTGAGCAGGGTCGTTGTGCGCTCGCGCTGCCTTATGACAAGCTTCTGATCGCTGGCCAACTTGGTTTGACGCCTGAGTTGTTATCTCGTGCCTTTGCGAAATTGAGAACCATCGGTGTCATGGTCGACACTTCGCACGTTGAGGTCAAAGACGTTGCTAAGCTGCGTCAGCTTGCTAACGACGATCGCGGCGCCGTGCGGGACACCTTGCGGTTTATACAAAAGCCTGCAAGGCCGCTGTTAATGCCGGCAACCAGCCTTCGGCGTCGACCTGCGGCGTAAGACGTTTGCGACATTTTACTGCTACACCGCTATTCCAAGCCGTGGGACGTCAATTAGCCCGCATCCGATCGATATTCTATTAAGAGGCGCGAACTCGGACGTACGCTCCAGGCGCGTTTTCAAGCGCTTCCAGGGCTCCGGAACCGGGTACTCGCGGGGAAACACTTCCACCGGAAAAATCAGATATCCACCGGTTCCAACCTGGCCACCAAGAGCTCTTGTGCGCCGTCGCCTCGTCGAACCAGACTTGCGCCTTTTCAGGCAGGTGTTCGTTCCGCCAATGCCCGTACTTGCTGCCCGGCGGGCTAACGACTCCGGCAATGTGGCCTGACGCGGCCAGGAAAAACTGAACGGGACCGGAATAGATTTGCGTCGCCGCGTAGGTCGATCGCCATGGCGCGATGTGATCTTCGAGCGTTGCCAGGATGAAAGTCGGCGTTTCCACCAGGCGCAGGTCGATCGGCACGCCCGCCAGCGTAATGCCGCCCGGCACGACCAGTCGGTTTTCCTGGTACATATTGCGAAGGTAGAAGCTATGCATCGCCGCCGGCATCCGCGTCGCGTCGGCGTTCCAATACAAAAGGTCGAGGGGCATCGGCTCCTTGCCCAACAGGTAGTTATTTACGACGAAAGACCAGATCAGGTCATTGGCGCGCAGCATGTTGAATGACTCGGCCATGTCGTGCGCATCGAGATATCCGCGCTCCTCCATGCGCCTTTCGAGCGATGAGAGCTGCTGGTCATCGATGAAGACCGCCATGTCCCCGACATTGGTAAAATCGACAAGCGTGACCAAATATGTCGCGCTCTTGATCCGATCATCCGCTTTGGCCGAGAGGTAGGCTAGCGTCGACGCGAGCAGCGTTCCGCCGAGGCAATATCCGATGGCATTGACTTCGCGCTCGCCCGTTGCCTGCTCGATCAGGGAAAGCGCCGATAGTGGTCCGTCGCATCATGTAATCTTCGAATGTCTTGTCGGCCAGTTGTGCGTCGGGGTTGGCCCAGGAGATCACGAATACCGTATGCCCTTGCGCCACCGCCCATTTGATGAACGACTTTTTCGGGCCAAGATCGAGGATGTAGAATTTGTTGATCCACGGTGGAACGATCAGCAGAGGTCGCTTCCGAACTTCAGGCGTTGTCGGATTGTATTGGATCAATTCCATCAAATCGTTACGGGCGACAACCTTGCCTGGTGTCGAGGCAAGATTGTCGCCTAACCGAAATGCATTCATATCGGTCATGGTAATCGCAAGTCGGCCTTTGCCGCGTGTTAGGTCATTGAGCAGATTGGAAAGCCCGCGCAGCAAGTTCTCACCACCGGTTTCGACCGTCGCCCGCAACACTTGGGGATTCGTAGCGATGAAGTTGGATGGGGCTATCGCGTCGACGAATTGTCGTGTGTAAAAATCGACCTTGTGCGCAGTCCCTTTATCCAGACCTTTGACGGAACGAACTGAAGAAAGAATTGAATCAGCGGAGATCAGGTAAGTCTGTTTGATAAATTCGAAGATTGCATTGTCGGCCCAAGCCTGATCCCTGAACCGTCGGTCGGTCGTGGTTGAACCGGCTTCATTCGATGAACCGGCCTGCTGCCACAACTTCGCATACCTGACCCATAGATCGCCGGTGGCCGTGGCGAACGCCGTTGGGTCGGCCATCATTTTGGTAGTCAATTCTAGGAAGGCCGCTCCGATTACGTTCGCATCGGCCATACCGGGCGGTGAGAAATCCGGCGTACGGGTCAAGAACTCAAGTACGAGCTTTTGGCTACGCTCAGCGACGTGCGCCATGCTTTCCGACAAGCGCAACGGATCGAACACGGCGCTGGTCGTTGGACCTGTCATCCGCAGCCTCCAAAACTGGCAGCAAGCGATCCGTCTGCATGAACTTGCGCCAGTTTATGGCGGTGACTCCGGACGTGCTAGGGAATTGGATGCTGCATTGCCGAAGTGGCCGCCAGGGCTTCTGAAACTGGCGCTGGCTGTCCCGCGTATGGGAAGGCTCGGGTGAAGTGCGCGAGCGGGTCCAGGGAGCTCCCAAAACCCGGCCGCAGGCTTGTTCTGACGCCAATTTTCCGAGTTATTTTGAGTGTCTTAAGCCATTTGGCACCGCTGAAAAACAATCACATATGGGGGCGTTGTGGATTTTCCAAAGGCTGAGACAGGGAACTGAAAAGAGCCGGAATTACTTACGCCGGATTGTAGCTGAAGAAACACGGATTGAGGGATGAAACGAAAGCCCGCGTTTCGAGTAAGCTCGCTAGCGGAAGATTCACTCAGACGTTTTTCCTAACAGCCCTCTGTGTAGTCGGATGCGAGACCGTCCGATTGGGGGATATTTAATCTGCCAATTTATGGTGATCAAGCTTGTGGTCCGTTACTTGCCTGTTTGTATTGATTGCCTGGGCCGGTATTCGCCTCTTTTTTGGAAATACGACCGCACTAATCCAACCTATTTAGTCAAGCCCAATAATCGGCAATTCGGCCGTCAACTCTAGCGCGCCTATAAGCGGGGGAATTATTAAGGAGCGTGCAATCGAGACCCATTATGGGAGATGCGCGCACATTGTTACGCTGGTTAATTTCGGGACGACTGACCATTCTGGTCGAATAGTTCGTCGATCGACACTGCATTGGGGCAAAATTCTCCGAAATTGTCGGTGGCTGTTCCCTTGGCAAGCTCATGCTCGCATCGCTTCTTGTTACTACAGGTGAGACACAACCACTGCAATTCCTGTCTGATGAACGGATCCGTGCCAGCAAGCACCTTTGGATCTACGTGCAGCGCGACTAGCATATTCTTCAACAGATTTGCGGTGCCGGGTTCCTCACTCGCCAGCTTGCTGAGCTGACTTGGGGTCAGTCCCATCTCTTTTGCCATACGCATCACTTCGTCCGGCTCGCATAGGCCAAATTCATTATGCAAGCAGCCAATCGTATAGCGATATATGCTCACCCACTCAGCGATAGCACTGAGGGCCACGTCGACCAAAGGATTAAACGGAAGTTCGGTTACGCGGTTGACCAAAGCACACTCCCCCCGGGGAGGCTAAGCTTTTGCATGAACCCAGATGGCCGCATTGCGGTAAGTCAAAATATCAACAAAAGATCGGAGCGTGGCCTCGACCAAATGAAACCCTGGGCAAATGGACCCAGGGTTTCTATTGCGGCCTATTGGCGGCAGCCGTGTTTCGTTGTGGATTTAGACGGCCTTGCGGAACGCGCTCGCGAAACCTTCCTTGATCCGATCGGCCGTTTTGATCGTCACTTTCTGCACGCATTCGGCAAGTTCCCTAGCCTGCGTGATGATGGATACAAAACTTCGGCCAATCAATAGCGCGGGTCGTACATTTGCGACTGGACGAGCGCGAGCAAATCGTTCGGCGCCGCCCCGTCGGCCAGGCCGCGTTGGTAGGCGACTGCGGCAACCGCCGCTCCGATCCGCGCCGAAACCTCGCGGACGCGTGGCAGCGCCGGATAGAGACTGCCCTGCTTGAGGTCGGCTTCGGTGACCATCTGCGCCAGCGTTTGGGCCGCCGCCATGAACATCTCGTCGGTTATCAGTCGCGCCGCGCTGGCGATCGCGCCCAGCCCGACGCCCGGGAAGATGTAGGAATTGTTGCCCTGGCGGGGCACGAAAATCTTGCCGTCGATCGTGACCGGATCGTAGGGACTGCCGCAGGCAAACAACGCGCGCCCGCCGGTGTGACGGTAGGCCTCTTCAGCCGAGCATTCCGCCTTCGAGGTCGGGTTGGAGAGCGCGAAAATAATCGGCTGCTTGTTGATCTGCGCCATCGTGCGCAGCACCTCGGGTGTGAAGGTTCCTCCGACCGCCGCAACGCCAATGATTGCCGCCGGCTTGATATCTTTTATTGCCGACAGGAATTCGCCGACCGGCGCATGCGGGTGGGCGTAACGAAGTTTTTGCGCGTTGAGGCCGGCGCGATCCTTGACGACCAGACCGCGCGAATCCACCAGCCAGATGTGCCCGCGCGCGTCGGATTTGCTGACGCCGTCCGCCACCATGGCCGACACCACGAGATCGGCGATGCCGGTTGCGGCTTCGCCGGCGCCGAGGAACAAAATCGTTTGCTCCCGGAGCTTGCCGCCAGTCACCCGCAAGGCCGAGAACAGGCCGGCGAGCGCGACTGCCGCCGTGCCCTGGATGTCGTCGTTGAACGTCGGAATCGTGTCGCGGTATTTATGCAGCAGGTGGAACGCCGCGTGATTGGCGAAATCCTCGAACTGGATCAGCACGCCCGGGAAGACTTCGCGCGCGGCGGTGATGAACTCGTCCACGAATTCGTCATAGGCCGCGCCGGTGAGCCGTTTCTGGCGCAAGCCCACGTAATAGGAATCGGTCAGAAACGCTTCGTTGTTGGTGCCGACGTCCAGCATCACCGGCAGGCAGAGCTTCGGGTGAATGCCGGCGCAGGCCGAGTAAAGCGAAAGCTTGCCGACCGGAATGCCCATGCCGTTGGCGCCGAGATCGCCGAGGCCGAGGATGCGTTCGCCGTCGGAGACGACGATCAGCTTGGGTGAATACGGCCAATTGCGCAGTACCGAACGGATGCGTCCGCGGTCGTTCGCGCTCACGAACAACCCGCGCGGGCGCTGGAAGATGTCGCCGAACTTCTGGCAGGCGAGGCCGACGGTCGGCGTGTAGATGAGCGGCTGGATCTCGTCGATATTGTCGGCCACGATACGGAAGAACAACGCCTCGTTGCGGTCGTGCAGCGCGTTCAGCGCCACGTATTTGTCGAGGTCGTTCGGTAGCTGGCGCAGATTTGTCAGCACGCGTTCGGCCTGCTCCTTCATCGAAAGGATATGGGCCGGCAGGAGTCCGCGCAATCCGAGCGCATCGCGCTCTTGTTCGGTGAAGCCCGTGCCCTTGTTGAGAAGTGGATCGCGCAAGAGCGCGATGCCGCGAGGTAAATCCTCGTCGAGCGAGCGAACGGCGGTCTGGTCGCGTGTGTCCATTACAATCTCCCGGCGGAAGCACCCAGTCGATTTCAGGCAGGCTTGGCCTCAACCGCTTCAAGCATAGGATGCGCCATAATTTCATGAAGTTTGGTAGTGTCTAATTCGCCTTCCCATCGACTAATTACAACCGTCGCAACGCCGTTGCCGACAAGGTTGGTCAAAGCCCGGCACTCGCTCATGAATTTGTCGATGCCGAGCAGCAAAGCCAGTGACTGGATCGGAATATCAGGAACAATGGTTAGCGTCGCGGCAAGCGTCACGAAACCGGCGCCGGTGACACCGGACGCCCCCTTCGACGTGATCATAGCGATGACAAGAATACCAAGCTCCTGACTGAGGCCGAGATGCGTATTGGTTGCCTGTGCGAGGAACAAGGTCGCGAGCGTCATGTAAATATTCGTGCCGTCGAGATTGAAGCTGTAGCCGGTCGGAATCACAAGTCCCACTACTGAACGCGAGGCCCCGAGCCGTTCCATTTTCATCATCATTTGCGGCAGCACGGTCTCGGAGGAACTGGTGCCGAGAACGATGAGAAGCTCGTCCTTAATGTAGCCAATAAAGCGCAGAATTGAAAAGCCGGCGAGTTTGGCAATCGTCCCGAGAACGACCAGAACGAAAATCAAGCTGGTTAAATAGAAGGTTGCGATCAGTTCCAGTAGGTTCCACAGCGAAGCCAAGCCATACGATCCAACCGTAAACGCCATGGCCCCAAATGCACCAATCGGAGCGACGCGCACAATAATCGCAATGATACGGAAGAATACCTTGGCCGCCATGTCGATGGCATGGGCGACCCGCACACCGATCTCACCCATTTGGGCGATGGCAAATCCGCTTAAAATCGATACCAACAGAACCTGAAGTAAATCGCCTTTGGCGACTGCGCCAATGAAGGTGTCTGGAATGATCGCCAACAAGTGGTTGACGATGCCCTCTTCTTTGGCGCGCGCGACGTAAGTCGCCACCGACTTCGGGTCGATCGTGGCAGGGTCGATATTGAAGCCATGACCGGGTTGCAGCAGGTCGCCAACGATCAGTCCGATCACGAGTGCCAAGGTCGAAACGCACTCAAAATAGAATAAGGTCTTGATGCCGACTCGGCCGACCTTCTTGAGGTCTCCCATTGAAGAAATGCCGTGCACTACGGTGCAGAAGATGATCGGGGCGATCATCATCTTGATCAGGGAAATGAATCCGTCGCCGAGCGGCTTGAGGGCTTTGCCGGTATTGGGGAAAAAATGTCCTATTAGAATTCCGATGGCGATGGCGATCAGCACTTGGATATAGAGGATTGTGTACCATGGCCGCCGTAGTCGCGACGCAACTGTATGTTGTGACATTTTAGAGCTCAAAATAAACTTCCAAACTGATGATGTGCAACTCGCACACATGACTTCTTTGCATATTGCGCCAAATCAAAAGAGATCACTAGGATATTCCAACGTAGAATTTGCAAGCACGTGGATGCGACATGACGTCAGGGTTGAGTTCGCTAAACGCGTCGCTTCGAGCGACTAAACATCTTCACTTTTGATCTCAATCAATATCTTTCGCCGTAATCCGTGGAAATTGCAGGCATATTTATCGCGATCGCAAATAGTTTTGAGAGGACGGAAGCATGTCACGCGTTGCGTTAGTTACCGGCGGTACCCGCGGTATCGGGGCTGCCATCTCGAAAGCAATGAAAGCTGCGGGCTATAAGGTGGCGGCGACCTACGGCGGCAACGACGAAGCGGCGGCTAAATTCAAAGCCGAAACCGGCATCGCGGTGTTCAAGTGGGACGTGTCGTCCTTCGACGCCTGCGTCGATGGCGTAAAAAAAGTGCAGGCCGAGCTCGGCCCAATCGAGGTGCTGATCAACAATGCCGGCATCACCCGCGATGGACCGTTTCATCGCATGAAGCCGGAACAGTGGAGCGCGGTGATCAACACCAATCTCGGCTCGCTGTTCAACATGACCCGGCAGGTCTGGGAAGGCATGCGCGAGCGCAAGTTCGGCCGCGTCATCAACATCTCCTCGATCAACGGCCAGAAGGGTCAATTCGGACAAGCCAATTATTCCGCCGCCAAGGCCGGCGAGATCGGCTTCAGCAAGGCGCTGGCGCTCGAAGGCGCGCGTGCCGGTATTACGGTGAATGCGATCTGCCCCGGCTATATCAATACCGAAATGGTGCAGGCGGTGCCGAAGGACGTATTGGAGAAGAACATCCTGCCGCTGATCCCGATCGGCCGGCTGGGCGAGCCGGAGGAGATCGCGCGTTGCGTGGTGTTCCTGGCCTCCGACGAGGCCGGCCTGATCACCGGCTCGACGCTCTCGGCCAATGGCGGCCAGTATCTCGCCTGATATCTACACTAACAAGCCGCCGCCCGAATGCACAGGAGACGATTTTGACGACGATCAGCACAACCGAAACCCATCAAGCCATCCCGTCTGTCGGCGCAGGCAGATCACGCATTCGCTGGTTCGTTCTGTTACTGATCAGCCTCATGTACCTGATCACGTACATGGACCGAGCCAACATCTCGGTGACGGCCTCGGCTATGGCGAGCGAATTTGGCTTGAGCAAGGTAGAAATGGGTCTCGTGTTCTCCGCATTCGCCTGGGCCTATGCGATTGGACAGATTCCGGGCGGGTGGCTCGCCGATCGCTTCGGACCGAAAAGGGTGTTGCTCTCGATCGTGTCGTTCTGGTCGCTGATGACGGCGATGACCGCCTGGACCACTGGTCTGCTCTCGCTCTTCAGCGTCCGCTTCATATTCGGCCTCGGTGAAGCCGGCGCGTTTCCGACCGCGACGCGCGCCATGCAGCTTTGGTTTCCCAAGGAGGAGCGCGGCTTCATTCAGGGGGTCACGCATTGCTTCAGCCGGCTCGCTGTCGCCGTGACGCCCTTTATCGCCGTTGCCATCATGGCGGCTTACGGCTGGCGCTGGGTGTTCTACTCGTTTGCCTTGTTGGGCGTGGTGTGGGCCGTCGCATTTGCCATCCTGTACCGTAATCGTCCGCAGGAACATCCGCACGTGAACGAGGCTGAGTTGGCCTATATCCGCGGGGGATCGGCAGACGCAGCCGTCCATTCCACCGAAAAGCAGACGGTGCCGTGGAGGCGTATCTTCACGTCGAAGAACATGTGGTATATTGCGGCAGGCTACTTCTGCTTTTTCTATGGCTCATATTTCTATCTGACCTGGTTCCCGACCTACCTTCTGGAATATCGCCATCTGTCGTTAAAGGCGGTCGGCATCTTGGCGAGCGTGCCGCTCGTCACGGCCATGATCGGCGACATCGTTGGCGGCGCTTTGACCGATGCGTTATACCGCCGGACCAAGCGGCTTAACTTTTCCCGTCGCATCGTGGCAGCGCCGGCCTTGTTGGGCGCGGCCGTGTTTCTGATTCCGGCGGCGACGACTGGCGATGCGATCACCGCGATTATTTGTCTCGCTGCCTCGAATTTCTTCCTCGAGATGGTGCTGGGGCCAGCCTGGGCGGTGCCCATGGATGTTGCCGGACCATCGAGCGGAACGGTGACGGGCGTCATGAACATGACTGGCGCCGTTGGTGCCTCTATCTCCCCGCTGGTGTTTGGCACGCTAGTTCAGCACGGATCCTGGATCGCTCCGTTTTTCGTCACGGCGGCTGTCCTGGTCACCGGTGCGTTGATTTGGATCTTCCTGATCGATCCGGAGAAGTCAGTCGTGGATGGGCACGATTAAGGCTGCTCTATCCGGAACGCCTTCACTAGCGCATTCACTTCCACCGCAGCAGCTATGCGATGTCCGTTTTGGGTCATAAGCCGACAAATGGTCGCGCGCTAAAACTCGACCAATGTCCGCTCTTGTCCAAAAGCAGACAAACTATTGCGACGCAGCGATTGTCCGCTTTGTGCCAAAAGCCGACATCGGTGACGACGCAAGTACTGCGTCATCTCCTCAGACCGCGCTATGGGCTGCATAGAGGGCATCCAGTTCGCCATTTTCGTCGAACTTCCGAACAAGCTGGTCATCAATGAGGTCCGCCACCGATACGTTCAGCACGTGAGGATCATGGAGCGAGATCACTCTCTGCATCTTTGGCAACGGAGCCAATGAAGGATACGGCTTGCGCCGCAGCTCGACTAAACTGCTTGCAGCGCTTTCTTCGTCGGTGATGCTGAGTGCTGCGTTGAACGCCTGCATGACCTTGGCCTTGTCCCGTCCGCCAAGGCACATCGCCAGAGCTTCTAAAAGTGCGTGCACGACCTTCGAAACCACATCGCGATTGTTCAACAGAAAGCCATTGGAGACAACCAGCCCACCTCCAAAGCTGCTTATGTCTGGCGGGTAGTCCTTCAAAAGGGCAGTGAACCCCTTGGCCTGTAGTTCGCGACTTTGTGCGGCTGATACTAGCGCAGCATCGATTTCTCCCTGTTCCAAAGCGCGGAAGATTTGGACCGGATTGCCTACGGGCAGAATGGTGATTTCGTCTCGCCGTGGATCGAGCACCAACTGTTCGAGAGCAAGGATCGTTGATATCCACAGTCCGGCGCCGATCACGCGCGCTCCCAGGCGCTTGCCGCGCAAATCTCCCGGAGTCTTGATACCGGGTCGTGCAACGAGGTGGCCCGAAAGCTTGATGTCACTGAAAGAAGCAACAAGGCGCAAATCTGCTCCTTCCGCCGCTTGCAACAAAGCGGCTGGCTCGCCAATCATCCCTAACGGCATGTCAGCTGTCAGGCGCGGGACCGTGGCGCCCTTGACGGCGACAGATCGAATGTCAACGCCGTACTTTCCGAAAAGTCCTTGCTGCTCGGCCATTGCAAGCAGGACAAGAAAGGACCCAGTCCCGTCCGCATAAGCAAAGGCTAACGTCCTTCTCGGCCACGGCGGTCTCCTCGCTCTCTGGCGCAATATAGCAAGGCAGCCGTTGTCAACGTCAGCAAATCACAAGCGGTAGTTCTCAGCCAGCGCGATCACGCGCGCGTCGGGGCCGCCTCGATGTTCGTTCAGGGTCATTCGCAGCGTAGCTTTTGAGCCTCCGGACCGACCTTTGTCCGTTGTTAGTCCAATAGCCGACAAACTCGGGCGCGGTTGGTTTGTCCGCGATGTGCCAAAAGCCGACATCATGCTGGTCGTAGGACTGCGCAGTTCCCACCGCCTGAGAGACTCCAAGTTCCAGGAGGCCCCGTGACAGGACAGTGGGGCACGGCCGACCCCCTTACAAGTTGTGCAGCGCATACCTATTGTTTTAGTTGCCAAATTGGCCGGGAGTAAATTGTTATGTTTCGTCATCGTTGGCTGATCGCGCTTGCCGCGATCGCGGTTGGGTTTGTGCTGGTCGCTGCCGATGCGCATGCGCGCGTCGGTGGCGGCTTCTCAGGAGGCAGCCGAGGCATGCGCACATTCTCGGCGCCGCCCGCCACGCCCACCGCGCCTACCGCCGCGCCGATTCAGCGTTCGATTACCCAACCCGGCAGCGCCGCGCCCGTCGGCCAGACTGGAATCCGTCCTAGCTTGTTTGGCGGCGGCTTGTTCGGCGGGCTTGCTGCCGGCTTCCTCGGTGCAGGTCTATTTGGCCTACTTTTCGGGCACGGACTTTTCGGTGGCATGGCGGGCTTCGCCTCGATCATCGGTTTGCTGTTGCAAGTCTTGCTGGTGGTGATCGTCGCCCGGCTAATTTTCGCCTGGTGGCAGCGGCGCAATATGCCGATGCCTGCCTATGTAGCGGCGCATCGGGCAACCGGACACAGTTTTGGCGGTTTCGGTGGAATGTTGGGCGGCACTAATGCATTACTGGCCGGCGAACCTCTTACCATCGCTAAGTCGGACTATGATGCGTTCGAACAACTGCTCGGCGACATCCAAACCGGTTATTCGACGGAAGACCTTTCGGCCCTGCGCGCAAAGGTCACGCCCGAAATGCTGTCCTATTTCTCCGAGCAGTTGGCAGGCAACGCAAGTCGCGGTCTAATCAATCGCGTCACTGATGTGAAGCTGCTGCAAGGAGACCTTGCGGAAGCCTGGCGCGAAGACACCACCGATTATGCGACCGTGGCGATGCACTTCGCGTTCAAGGACAGCATGGTCGAGCGCGCGAGCGGACGTACCGTCGAAGGCGGCGAGCAAAGCGAGGTGACCGAATTGTGGACCTTCATGCGCGCGCGTGGCGGCAATTGGCTGCTTTCGGCCATCCAGCAGACTTGAAGTTGGACAGTTTTCACCGCAGGGCGTCTAGCCAACGACGATGGTTCTGTCTGCTTCGGGTCATTAGCGCCCGAGCAATTCAGCGCCGCGGCCGTCCGATGTCCGTTGTTGCTCCAATAGCGTCACTGGCGTTGCGATGCAGCGAAACGTCGCTAAGTGCCAAACGCCGACATCAAAAGCCAACGAATACTAGACGTCCAGGCACGAGCAGCCCGCACGCCGTCCAGGCATGGCGTGTGAGACGAACCGCCATGGCGGGCGAAATTCTTCACGCCTTTGGCGTTTGCGGATCACCGGCGCCTGCAGCGGCCGCGCGTCGGTTGGCAGCAAAAATGCCGCCTATTACAAACACAAGCCCGGCAATCAACACCGGTGTCACCGTTTCACCGAGGAACAGGCTGGCGAGCAGGATCGCAACGATCGGATTGAGTGTCAGATAAATGACGACGCGAGACGGCGGCAGCCAGCGCAGCGCCCAGGTGAAAAGCGAGAATTGAATGGCGGCGCCGAGCGTGCCGAGAAATATCGCGGCAATCCAGCCGCTTCGACTGAACGTCGGCCAGCTCGTCAGGACGCCGTTGGCGGCGGCGAGCAATGTGAGCGTCAACAGGCCGAAGACGACTGCCAGCACCATGACAAGCATGGCGCCATGCTTGCCGAACATCGGCCGGCCGAAGACGGAATAGATCGCTGCATTCAGTCCGCCGAGAAGCATCAGCCCATCGCCAAGCCAGTAGCGCGATACTTCGCCGCGATATGCCTCAGGGCCGAACACGATCGCGATGCCGGCAAATCCGAGGGCGACGCTGAGCAGATTGCGGCGCGTCAACTTCTCGCGGCCAAAAATCGTCGCGACGATCAGGGTCTGGATCGGGATAGTGGCAGTGCCGATCGCGCCGCGCGCTGCCGTCGTGTATTGCAGCGCCGCGCTGAAAGCCCAAGGAAAGAATCCGAAGAACGCCGCGCCCAGCAGCGCGATGGTAATGACGTCGGCGGCCGGAACGCGCGCCTTCGGCCAGACGAAAGGCAACACAGGCAAAAGGCAGATCATCGCGATCGCGTAGCGATAGAACGCGAGCGTGATTGGGTCGATTTCGCCGACGGCAAAACGCGTCACCACGATGCTGGCGCCGGCGCACAGCGCGGCGCAGAAGGCCGCGACGTTCGCCAGAAGTGATCTGTCCATACTCGCCCCCTACTTCGGGGGATCGTAACGGCTCAAAGGGCAGTTGGAAGGGGTCCGCCGATTGTCCGCTTTGGGTCATTAGCGCCCGAGCAATTCAGCGCCGCGGCCGTCCGATGTCCGTTGTTGCTCCAATAGCGTCACTGGCGTTGCGATGCAGCGAAACGTCGCTAAGTGCCAAAAGCTCATGCACTGCAGCAAAATGTATCCGCGAACCGTCTCACCATTGGACATGTGGCAGCACGCCGAGCAGGATGAAAGCCACCAGGGCGGTCGCAATTGCTACAGCCCAGCTTTTGAGTGACAATTGGGCGGGCGAGCTTTCGGGGTCATAGCGGGGGTCGATCATTGCGAGCTCCTTCGGCATAACCAAAGCCCCTCTCCAAACTGTCCTCTCACAAGACTTGGTTCAAAAAAGCTAGGTTAGAAACTCGCGCGCTTCGTCCTCAGCGACGAAAAACATCCAACGCACCGCTGCGGGGCCAACCACAGGCACTACGGCACCAGTTAGACTAGTGATAGAGTTCCAACTCAGGACGTAGAGTCGGGAATGAAGCCCTCGCGATTCGGCATTACCACCTTTGGCAAAGTCGTTGCATTCATCGATTCGGTTGCCTTGATGATTTTCGCTTCCGACAAGATGTAGGCCACCACCGCGTAGGTGTCATTGTCATTGAGTGAGCCTGGCGCGCTAAACGGCATCGCCCGCTTCACATAGTCGAACAACGTGGTGGCGTAGGGCCAATAGCTCTCGACAGTCTTGATCGGCGTCGGGGTCGCAAGTGAGCCGCGGCCGCCGATCAGGCGGTCGCCGCCGATGCCCTTGGCGGGGTTGCCTTGCAGCTTGTCTCCATGGCAGGCGGCGCAAGCATCGGCGTAGACTTTCGCTCCCGCTATCGCGTTACCGCTGCCCGGCGGCAATCCGCGGCCGTCTGGCTGGATTGTGACGTACTTCGCCAAATCCTGCGGACCCACATTTGTGCCGAAGCCGTAGTGACCCAGCACGGTTTGCGCAAAGGCGGCGGACGACAGCGAAGCCGCGATCAGAACCCCGCACAGAATGTTGTTAGGCGTGAACATTGGAAACATCCCCAGCTTCGTTGATGGCCCAGCTCTGGATGGCGTTAAGGTGATAAATCGATCCGAACGGACCGTTTGACCCACGAATTGCAATCAATTGCTTCAGGGTCGGCTGCACGTAACCTGTTTCGTCGGTGCAGCGGCTTTGAAGGATGGCCGGCTTGCCGTCCCAGATCCACGGGAAGCTGAAACGAACCGTGCAAATCTGCTCCGGCAGCGAGTTAAGCTGCGCAGGGTACCAGGTCTTGCCACCATCGACGGACACATCGACCGACTGCACGCGCCCGCGGCCGCTCCAAGCCAGACCGGTGACGTTGTAAAAGCCGGCGCCCGGCAGCTTCATATCGCCGGAGGGAAACGTAATGACTGACTTCGCCTCCATCTCCATGCTGAACTGGCGGGCCTTACCGTTGGCCAACAAGTCCGTGTATTTCGAAGTCTCCTCACGCGTCATGGACGGCTTGTCGCTTACATCCAAACGGCGCAGCCATTTGATATGCGTATTGCCTTCGAAGCCCGGCAGCAGAAGACGCAAGGGATAGCCCTGCTCGGGCCGCAGCGCCTCGCCGTTCTGTCCGTAAACGAGCAGCGCATCCTTCAGTAACTTTTCTAGCGGAATGCTACGCGTCATCACCGCCGCATCGGCGCCTTCCGCCAGCACCCATGAGGCGCCGTCTTTGAGTCCGACCTCACGCGCAATTGTGGCGAACTGGACACCCGTCCATTCTGTCGTGCTCAGCAGACCGTGCGTGCCCTGCACCGTTTTCAAAGTCGGTTTGTTCCACTCAGTCAATCCATTGCCCGAGCATTCGATGAAATGCTTGCGGGTAACGGACGGGAAGCGTTTGATGTCAGCCATCGAGAACTTTTTGGCCGTATCCACCATGCCGTGAACGACAAGCGCGTGTTTGGCGGGGTCGATAGTTGGAATGCCACCGTGATGACGTTCGAAGTGAAGTCCGGACGCGGTGAGATTGCCGAGCAACTTGTCGAGCGGCGTCATGCTCCAGGACGTATTCTCATTCGCGGTCGGAAAGCGCCAACGCACTTCCGTTTCGAACTGCGAGCGCGAGCCGTAACCGCCATCGGCAGCCACCGCGCGGCCCTGCTCCTTGGTCGGATCTTCGGGGACGCTGTAATGGATGGCGCCGGGCGGGGCCTTGTCGTCGGCCGCCTGCGCCAGCACAGAAGAACCTACAACACCGACGAGAGAGCTGGCGGCGAGCAGGAAATTGCGACGGTCAGTTATGCCCGCGCGCGGAAACATCCCATCTTTACAATCACATTCTTGCTCATCCAACTTGCGGCCAACAATATGCCGCGCCTCGGCGACGATCATCTCATCGACTAGGCGCTGGGCTTTTACGTCATATGTAACGGAGTTCGTTTTTTCCACTATCGCCTCCCTGGCAACCGCACGAGCGCGATCCAGCCGATCGCGTCTGCAGGATTTTTATGTTCCAACCTTACCGGAAGACGGGAATAAATCTCTCTCGTCAGGTCTATGATGTAATCGACGCCGCCTAAAGTCGCATCTATTCGGTGAAACCTGTTCGTGGGTGGTGTACCGCGTGCTGCATTGCAGCACCGTCACTAGCAACGGCGTGCTGGTTAATGGCGCGACCCAATGATTGCTATCGTGGCACCAATGGCGAATGTGAATTCGTCGGCCGGCTGAAACTCCAAATTCCGTGACGCTGTCGAAGGCCAGTGCCGGGTATCAGCGCGTGAAGGCCGATGATGGCCTTGCCCCGACAATTCGTGTTTCGGTCGCAAAACCCCAAACCGGATCAAACCGGTGGATCTGATAGATGGGACGTGTCTTCATTTGAGCCGGATACTCACCTTTGCGTAGTGTTGTCGCGATGCACGGCATCACTGTCGCCGGGATGCGCGCGACATGACCCGCAGCAGCGCGATGAACATGGCCGCTGAAAACGGCGATGACGCGCTCGGAGTGTTGCAAGGCCCGGCGCAGCCTCAACATGATCTCCGGTGTTTCGAAGTGAAGCGGGTCCGGCCCTACCGCAACCTCAAACGGCGGATGGTGCGTGAAAATCGCAATGGGCTTGGTGGTTTCGACATCGATAAGTTCGACTAGGCGTTTCGCCCGCTCGGGGCAAAAGTCACCCTTATTGCTGCTTGAGCTCAGTGTATCCACCGCAATCAGCCGCACGGGATAATCTTCAATCGCATAATCGATGAAGCTGGAGCTAGAACGGGGCGCGAGATACCCGCATGCCGCAAACGTCGCACGCAAATTTGCTCTGTCGTCCTTGTTGCCGGCCAGAACATAGACCGGTGCACGCGCATTCGCGAGGATAGCTACCGCCTGCGCGTATTCGTCTTGCCGTCCGTTATGAACGATATCGCCGGTGTGAACGATCACATCGGGGGCGGGATCGAGCGCGTTGATGTCCGCAATCGTGCGTTCGAAGTCCAGAATTCTCTGATCGGCATCCGGCTGTGTCTAAAGCGATATGGGTATCGGAGATTTGCGCAATGATCATGATGCCGGTCACTAGCTTGCTGATTTCAGGCCTGCATAATATTCCTTGAGGATCGCCACTACCTCCGGCCGGCTGAACTCTGGGGGTATGTCGGCATCGGTGGAAAGCATTTCACGCTGCTGCGTGCCGGAGATCGAAATGCGTTCTTTCGGATCGTGCGGACAGGTCTTCGCCGTCGCCATCCCGTAACACTTCCGGCAGTAAAACGTGACGTCGATCTTCAACGGCCTATTCAAAAGCGCGCCCGGCCACAGCTGATCGAAAATATGATGCGCATCAAAGGGACCATAGTAGTTGTCGACGCCGGCATGGTCGCGCCCGACGATGAGGTGCGAACAACCGAAGTTCTGGCGAATAAGAGCATGCAACAGCGCCTCACGTGGGCCCGCATAGCGCATCTCGATCGGATAGCCCGCCTGAATGACCGTTCCCGGGCGGAAATAGTTGTCGATCATCGCTTGGATTGCCCGGGTGCGAATATCCGCAGGTATGTCGCCTGCTTTCAATTTTCCAAGCACCTGATGGATGAAAACGCCGTCCATCACCTCGACCGCGATTTTCACCAGATATTCGTGGCTGCGGTGCATGGGATTTCGGGTCTGGAAGGCGGCAACATTCGACCAGCCTCTCTCGAGAAACATGGCCCGCGACTCGGCGGGACGGATATAGAGGTCCGGGTATTTGGCCGGATATTCGCCCTCGCTCAGCGCCCTGACCGGCCCGGCCAGGTTGACCTCGCCTTGTGCCAGCACTTTAGCGACCCCCGGATGTTTCGGATCGATGGTGCGATAGACGTGCTCGGCCTCGAATTTCTTGTCGATCGAGTACTTCTCGCGAATCTCCATGACGGAAAGTATGTCGCCGGTCTCCGCGTCGACGAGCGCAACCTCCTCTTCGGCCTGGATGCTGTCGGCAAGGTCTTTGCTTACGGGAAGCGTGATGGGGATCGGCCAGAAGAGGCCGCCGGTCAGCTTCATGTCCAGGCACGAACCGCGCCAGTCGTCATGCCCCATGAACCCATCGAGCGGCGTATAGGCGCCCATAGCCAGCATGAAGATGTCGGACACCGCACGTGAGTCGAGAGGAACCTTCCTAAGTCTCACTGCGCGCTTGCGTTCCTCGGCCCGCTCCGTCTCGGGCAGCAGCAGTGGCTTGACGGTCTCCGAGCCGTGCGGCGCTACGAGTTGCGGCATTGCATTTCCTTCGTAAAGTCAGTCGGTCTGCGACAGGATGACCTTTGCAGACTGCAGCGCCTGCCGGGTCTGGCACTCATGCAAGAAAAGCCCCAGGCATGCAGAATCCGCAAGATGCCCGAGCGATCCGGCACAATCTATGCGACGGCGCGACGCCTATGGCCGTTTTGGGGTCTTGTATTCGACTTCCTTCTGGAACGGTTCCCAGACGGTCTCGTAACCGACAAAGCCCTTTTCGTTTGGCTCTTTCTGACGGGTTGTCAAAAAGCGCGCATGTCCGTCGGGGACTTTGGTGGCGGTGGTGGGCTTTGTCTCACTCATAAGTCACCTTTTGCCGTGAAGCCGGGATTGCTGTGGAAATTTGTCAGATGCCATTCAAACAGGTCGCATGAGTGACGGGTCGATATCCGCCTCGGCGACGATCGCCCCGCCCGCCCTGATTTCTTCTTCGGTTGCGTCGCGCACAGTCACAATTTTAAGCGAAAAGATGACCTCTCTGCCGCAAAGCGGATTGTTGCCGTCGACAGTCAGTGTCTGGTCATCGATCCGCGTAACGAGAAAGCTGAGGGCGTGGCCCCTGTCGTTTTCCATGAGGATGGAGGTGCCGAGTTGCCGATACTCCTCGGGGACGTTGTCAATGTGGTCGGTAAAAACTAGCGACTCGTCTCTGCGGCCGAAGATCTGATTGCCATCGATCGGCACCTCGATGACGTCGCCGACGGACCTGCCCTCTAGCCCCCTATGGACGGAAGGCGCCAGAATTTCATTGTGCCCGTGAACATAGCCCAACGGGAATTCGACCATGGTGAGGACATGGCCCGATTTCTTGTCGGTCACCTTGTAGGTCAGCCCGACAAACTTGCCGTCCTGAATGGTTTCACTCATGTCGAACCCAAGCCAACTGGTCAGAAGATGGACGCACCGAAAATCCTGACCTTTTCGTTTTCATAGCCGAGAACAAGTCTGCCAAGCCATTCGCCCGCTTTCTTGGTGCTCCGTTGCCGGTAAAGAACCGTTACGTGTTCGCCCCTGCGGATAATGCCGAGATAGTCGACGTGTTTAGACAGGTTTCTGGCCAGTTCGCTGTTTGCGAACTGGTGGCCAGCCTCAACTTGATTCATGGCACGCGCCAAGTCGCTGGAAAAATTCTTGACGAATTCACCGTATTTGCCTTCGTTGGAATTTTTCACAAGGTCGCGCCACAAGGGATCGGCTATGGCCTGTATTTCCTCATCGGTTTTTTCAACAATATTCACGCGCAGCTTTCTGTGACTTTAAGAGTTACTCGCTGTCGCTGACTAGGTGATAACAAGGCGCCTTTTCCATAGTGTATTCACCGGTCTTTGGGTCGCGGCGCGAAACCGTCAACACGTGCCAGTTTGCGTCGTCCACCTTCATGGCGTCGCCGCGGTAGTAGTAGCCCGGCCAGCGGGTCTCTTTGCGGAACAGCGTGTGCTGCGTAACGCACTCAGCGGCGCGATGCCGATGCTTCAGCTCCCACGCGCGCAGCAACTCGTGAATATCCTTCGCGGCCAAGCTCTCCAGATCTTCCTCCATGACCTTGAGCTTCTTGAGCGCGATGTTCAGGAGCTTGTCGTTGGTCATGTAACTAACCGTCACTCCGCCGCAATACTCGTCCATGAGTTTCTGCAGACGATCCAGGCCCTGCTTGGGATTGATGTAGTGCGGGTTGACATCGCCGGCGACGATTTCGTTGCGGTAGATCTTGTAGTGTTCCAGCGGCCTGTAGATCTCCTTCTTGCGGCGGTTGATCTGCTCGTCGGATACGACAATGCCTTCGGCCTTGCCGTCGTCGATATATTTGCAGGCAGCCTTCGCGGCGAGACGGCCCTCGGTGAACGAGCCGGATGAGAAGGCGTGCGGCGTGCCGCCGACCGCGTCACCGGCGCCAAACAGACCTCCTATCGTCGTCATGCGATTGTAGCCCCAGAAATACTCGGGCGGAGAAACGTCCTCGGGACCCGAGCACCAGGCGCCCGAGCAGGTCGCATGCGAGCCCATGACGTAGGGCTCGGATGTGGTCAGTTCGGGGTTCTCGTTCTTGGGGTCCACGTCGGTCGAAGCCCAGAGGACCGCCTGGCCGATGGTCATGCCAAGGAAATTCTCCCAGCCGACCTCTTCCAGATGAGGATCCTGGAAGGCCTTCATGGTCACCATGTGAATGGGTCCGCGGCCTGCATTCACTTCACTGATTATGCAATGGTTGCGTAGACAAGTCGGGATCGGCCTATGGGTTAAGTGCGAAGCTTCCGGATCAAGATATTCCTTTCCGACCATTTTCTGAAGTTCAGGGAACCATTTGGATTCGTACTCCTCGCCCAAGCAATTCTGCGTATAGGTCTTCAGGTGCAGGAAATAAGCGCCGACCGGGCCGTAACCGTCCTTGAAACGCGCCAGCACGATGCGGTTTTCCATCTGCGTCATCTTGGCTCCGGCTTCGATCATGAGCCCATAGGCAGACGCAGACGACCAGGGCGCATACCAGGTACGGCCGGACCCTTCGCCCACCGAACGCGGCTTGAAGATATTGGAAGCCCCGCCCGCACCGCAAATCACGGTCTTGGACTTGAAGACGTGATAGTTGCCTGTGCGCACGTTGAAGCCGACGGCACCGGCGACCCGGTTCTCCTTGCTGTCATCCATCAGCAAGTGGGTGACGCAGATCCGATTGAACACCTTGTCCGCGGATTTCTTGGCGGCCTCGGCCACGATGGGCTTGTAGGACTCGCCATGAATCATGATCTGCCATCGCCCCTCACGCAGATAGCGCCCAGTTTTCGGGTCCTTCATGATGGGCAGGCCCCACTCTTCGAACTGGTGCACCGTGGAGTCGACGTGACGGGCCATATCGAACAGCAGGTCTTCGCGCACCAGTCCCATCAGATCGATACGAGCGTAGCGGACATGGTCCTCCGGCTTATTTTCACCCCACCGTGTGCCCATATAGCAGTTGATGGCGTACAGACCCTGGGCGACCGCGCCGGAGCGATCGATATTCGCTTTCTCAGCAATAACGATCTTCTTGTTCTGACCCCAAAACCTGGCCTCCCACGCGGCACCGCTGCCGCCGAGGCCTGCACCGACGACCAGGATGTCGATGTTTTCTTCGACGATCGTTTTGTAAGCCATCAGTAATACACGCCTTTCTTCAGCTTGAGACCGGCTGAATGAAGTGTATGCAAACCGCCGTCATCCATGCGGATCCACTTTGGCTCATTGTAAAGCAGCTGGCTGTCGCGCATTTCCTGGCTCGGCGCGGGAACGTTGGCGAGCTTCGGGATCGCCGTCCCCCAAGGTTTAGTAGTGATCGGCGACAGGAAATTCTTTTCCGTGCCGTTCCGGTATTTGATCTTCCAGGCGATCGTGCCTTTCTCTTCGTCACGGATGACGCGAACGCTGTGACCGAGCGGGGCGAAGTCGGCATATCCGCGCACGTCGATCGCATTCTGCGGGCAAGCCTTGACGCAGGAGTAGCACTCCCAGCACATGCTCGGCTCGATGTTGTAGGCACGGCGATAGGTCGGATCGATGTGCATGATGTCCGAGGGACAGATGTCGACGCAGTGTCCGCATCCGTCGCACCTTGTCATATAGACGAAGGTAGGCATTAGTCGGCTCCTTAGCTGTTCCCATAGAACTTGCAGGTTGTCTTCTAATAGTGGCGGGGTGCTTCGCGCTTTATGCCAAGTCCCATTTGCATCGGCGCGTTTCGTAACAGTTCCATGGAGTGTCTTTTCTGTTGTTCGGGATCGTCACGGGTCAGCGTCGGCAAATTCTGGGCTGTACCATTAGCCTTCGATACTCGTTTTTCGAACGCCGCCGCGGGTTTGAAGAACATATGCGAGAACTTCGACCACGGAATCGATGCGAACAGCACCGTCGTGTCGATGAGATAGAGCGCCAAAAATAGCGTTGACCACACGCTGTTTCCCGCGGCCTGCAGCCAAGCCCAAATCAGACCGAAGGTCGTGCCGAGAACGAGCGTGACGATGAACAAGTCGGCGCGCACAAAACGAAATGGCGAATTGCCCTCCGCTGCAACGTCGACACGAATAAAGAACCAGAACCAGTAGCCCCCGAGACAGACCATCAGGGCGCCAATGTACCACAACGTCGCGACAGCATTGGGTGTCGGTCTCGCGGGCGTCGGGTAGACGAAAACCATGATGACGGTGGCGACGACGTAAATAACGAAGCCGTACATGCCCAAGAGATGAGCGAGCCTGCGCCGCGCGTTGCAGAACTCCCCAGAGATCATAACATCAACCACGGCGGTCTGCACTGCAATCGAAATCATCTCTCCGCCACCGGTGGGTTGCTTGGCCTTCTTCTTAACGCTGCGCCAGTTGTCGAAGAAGTACCTGGCGCTCCCTTTATGGATAATGTCGAAGAGCGTGCCACCCGCAACCAAGAGGGCCATGACGACGACGAATGTCTGCATGACGGCGGGTGGTACGGACGACGAAAGTTCAGCGAACGGATTGCTGGTGAACATTGCCCGACGTTCCCTCCATTGCCTTCGTTTAATGTGTCACGATAGTCGACAGAACGAAGACTAGCAATCATCAGAAAAACGAATTGGTCCGCGGCGTAAGACTGTGTCCATCTACGGAAGCGAACGTTTCGTTCGATGAATCTTCTTAATCGTCGCGGAGCGCAATCGCTGCAACCCATCGCTCAAGTTTGTCGAGCTAGCGAATAAAGACGGCGCGTAATAAACTGAATTGTGCGGACGCCCAAGCGATGGCGATCGCCGGCGGCTGGCAAAAGACAAAAAAAATAACAACAGGAGAAGACAAAAATGAAGATCGGTGAGTTTCTTAAGAGCGCACAGCAGCGGTTGGTGACGTGCACGCCAGACGATACTTTGGAGGCTGCCGCAAAACTATTACACGCGAATAGAATTGGCGCGATGCCGGTCTGCGAGATGGCGATTGGCATGGTCGGCATTATCTCCGAGCGCGATCTCGTGCGTAGCTTTGCAACGCAACCAGGTAACCTGCGCAATAATCGAGTGCGCGATATAATGACGACGCGGGTTATCACCTGTGGACCGGAGGACAGCATGCGGGCTGCCCAAGAACTGATGCGATTGAACGGGTTTCGCCATCTGCCCGTGGTGGAAGCCGGCCGTGTGCTCGGCATCTTGTCGATCCGCGACACGTTGGCGCTACGCCTGCAGGAATCGGAATTCGAGATCAACGTTCTTCGCGACGTCGTAGTTGCTGCGCGGCACCGCTGAAAAAGGCGGAGCCCGGCTTGTAATCGGCGTAGCAATCGGCGCCGGCACCTCGATCTGCGGCGCCTCGGGCGTGATCACGACCGATACGGTGACGCGCGGCAGCGACGAGGACATCGCCTATCCGGTGGCCTTCGTCTCGGTGTTTCGCTCGCTCTCGATGTTGCTCTATCCGCTGCTGCCGGGACAGATGCATCTGAGCCCGCCGCCATTGGCTTGTGGAGCGGCGCTTCGATCCATGAGCGCAGGTGGTTGCCGCCGCCTTCCAGGGGCTCGTTCCGGCGACATCGGTACTGTGGCCAAGCTCATCCGCGTCATGATGCTGGCGCCTGTCGTCATCATACTGGGCATCGTCGCCGTGCGGCACGCCGCTCACGCCACCCGTCGATCTGCACAGCCGATCCCATGGTTCGTGCTCGGCTTCATTGCCACCATGATCTTTAACGGCGGCGTCGCCATTTCGGTCGCCCCAAAGGCCTGGATCGTCCTTGGCACGACTTTCCTGCTCTCCATGGCGCTGGCCGCCATGAGCATCGCGACGGATTTCCGCAAGCTCAGGGCCGAGGGCCTGAAGCCGCTGCTACCGGCCGCCGCAGTCTGGGTCTTCATCTCCATTTTCGCACTCGTGTTGGTGGAGCATACCGCCTATTCTTGAGACATGACGCTCGAACAGCTTCGTATCTTTGTCGCAGTCGCCGAATGCGAACATGTCACTCGCGCGGCCGAGGCGCTGCGGCTGACCCAATCGGCCGTCAGCGCCGCCATTGCTGCGCTCGAAGCACGCTATGGCGTTGCGCTATTTGACCGGGTTGGCCGCCGCATCGAGTTGAACGAGACTGGCCGGCTGTTTCTGGGCGAAGCCCGCGCAGTTCTTGCCCGCACAGCGGCCGCCGAGCTCGCGCTTTCCGAACTGAGCGGGCTCACACGCGGCACGCTTAGCGTCCATGCCAGCCAGACTATCGCCAGCTATTGGCTGTCGCCGCGGCTAGTTGCCTTCCGCAGTGCCTATCCGCAGATCGAGGTCAAGCTCGCGGTCGGTAATACTGCGCAAACCGCCAAAGCCGTGATCTACGGCACCGCCGAACTCGGCTTCGTTGAAGGCCGCGTCGAGGATCCCGCACTCCAGCAAAGCATGATCGGTCAGGACCGGCTGACCATCGTCGTTGGCGCCGACCATCCCTGGGCGCGTAAAAGGCGCTTGACAGAGCGAGACCTTGTCGAGGGCGATTGGGTGCTGCGCGAACCGGGCTCGGGTACGCGCTCGGAGTTCGAGGCGGCACTTGGCAGAAGCGGCGTGTCGCCAAGCGCCCTGAAGACGACCCTCGAACTGCCGACGAACGAGGCGGTGCGTGCCGCCGTTGAGGCAGGCGCCGGCGTAACCGCAATCTCTGAACTCGTGGTGGAGGCTGCGCTCCGTGCCGGCACGCTTGTCGCGATGGCATTCGAATTACCGGCTCGCCCTTTCCTCGTCCTACATCATCGCGACCGGTATCAATCCAAAGCAGCGCAGGCATTCCTAAAGATTATCACTGACTTTTCTGGGCCGACTTGAGGCGGCTGAGCGCGCTAGGATCAAGACGATTTCATTCCATCGCCTGCAGCATACCTGGGCCTCGCATGCGCAGGCCTCATCGCCAACCCCGCCGCCGCGACTGTATTTTTTTATTCCAATCTAAAAGCGAAAACGTTTGAGTCCCGATAGATCCCCAATATATTCATTCATCGGAAAAAATTATGCCTATTTTTATTTCGAATTGCTCCTCGATTAATCTCTGCGGAATGCGATTGATGCGAGCCAGCCCGTCAACAGGGCCATGGCCGTCGTCGCCAATCCGTACAAGAAGCTGTAATCGAGCGAGGCTTTGACCACAAAGGCCTCAACGCCAACTTTCATGACGTCAAATGTCGACGATGTTTGTGCGACTACGACACCATTCGAAAAGAGCTTCAGATCGACATTGTAGTCACCAATCAGCGCAATCTGCGGCAGCGGGATATCAACCCGGAATACTGTGGAACTGAGGAATGTCACCGCCCGCGCTTGCTCCATATAGAGCTTTTCATCGATCCGGATTTTGGCGAGATTGGTCAGATAAGGATCGCTTTCTTTAACATTTTGCTCGACGAACAACGCATTCTTGAATCCGATTCCTTGCTGATGCAGCGTATCCGCGTTTGCAATCGCATCGAACGGCCGATTGGCGAATACACCGAGAAATGAGGGAATATCGGCAAAGGCGCGGCTGCCCTTGTTGATCCAGATTCCGGCAACGCGTTCCTTGCGGCGCGCCATGACGGTTTGGCGCGGTCCGGTCACCGTCACGACTACATCGTAGGCGCGCGGTAGCGCGCCGCCAGTCTTGATCGCACCGAAGACGACGATGGCGCTACCGTTGAAATTTGAATTAATCGAAATTGTGTTGGGCGCTATGCTCGAAATCAACTCCTCCGCGGCAGCGAAGGAGCATTGCAGAATGAGTGCGATCATGCTGACCGCGGTAAGGTGCAATGGCGCGATCACAGTTTCATTCCCATTGCCTGGATCGAGTACAAATTTCCCGGCCGCACAATCAACTCGTATCCGAATCGTAAACCGACCGCTAAGATGAGAAAGCCAAATAGCAACCGAAGCCGCTCGGCGGGCATGTTTTGTGCTGTGCGGGCGCCGAATTGCGCGCCGATGACGCCGCCAACCATCAATACAAGCGCGAGAACCGCATCAACCAGGTGGTTTGTCAGCGCGTGCATGACAGTAGCCAGCGCCATGGTTGCGCTGGTCAGCACAGCGGAGATTCCGATGACTGTGGAGGTTGGAACGCGCAGGAAATAGATGAGCATCGGCACCAGCAAAAATCCGCCACCAACGCCCATCACGGCGCCAACAACGCCGACGACGAAGCCGATGGCCCAAATCGGGACAAGAGAAACGTAGATTTTTGATCGCTTGAATCGAATTTTGAACGGGAGGCCGTGAATCCATGTGTGTGCGCCGGAACGCCGCAGGAGGCTCGGTTTGTTTTGGCGCCGGCGCGCAATGCTGCGCACGCTTTCCGCGACCACTAGAGTGCCGACGGCGGAGAGCATGATGAGATAGGAAAAGGCAATCAGTAGATCGAGTTGTCCCAGTGACTGTAGTGTCGTGAAAATCCAGACACCGCAACTGGTACCAAGCAAACCTCCCGCCATCAGTAACATCGCCATCGGAAAATCGATAGCGCGTCTTCGCCAGTAGCTCAGGGCGCCCGAGAACGACGACGCCGTGATATGAACTCGTGACGCTCGCGACCGCGACACCGGGGCCAATTCCAAGAAAGATTAGCAACGGCGTCATCAAGAAGCCGCCACCGACGCCGAACATGCCGGATACAAAACCGACGGCCAGTCCTGTTGCCAACAGGACGAAGATGTTCAAAGGCAGGTCGGCAATAGGTAGGTAGATCTGCAATCGCCTGGCTCGCTTTCAGATAGCCACTCGATTTGTTCGGCCTCGCAGCTCAATCAAATCCGCCGTGATTCACTGCAAGACGGAACATCGAATCCAGCGCCGCCCAACAGAAACCTATGCAATAACATTTGCGGCCGCCTCACGGTGGCGGTGGCGCCGTTATCGGCTTTCGTCGAGTCCTACGGCAGCGCTTGATAGCCGCAGCATCGATTAAGCGGTCTTCTTCTGGGCGGACCGCAATTCGTCGATCTTACGTTCCCATTTCATGTCTTGTGCGAAAGCAAGGCATTCTTCTGGGCTCATGAAGACCGTTTCCTTTTCAGCTGGATAGGCGCGATTAACAACGTCCTTCATGTAGCGCGAGATCACGTCTTCCATGATCGGTATAAGGTCGGTGTAGATGCGCGAGTGGCGCGGCACGTGCTCTTCCCAAAGATGGAAAAGATCCGAAGAGATAATGTGGACGCCGTGCGCGCAGTTACCGGCACCGAGGCTGATCACCGGTACGGGCAGCGTCTGCGCCAGATATTCGGCAACTTCCGACGTCGTCACTTCGCACAGGATCGAGAAGCAGCCGGCGTCGACAAACGCCTTGGCATCTTCGACCATTTCCTTGGCGCGCTTGGCGGTCTTGCCTTGTGCGACGAAGCCGCCGAGTTGCGGCATGCGCATCGGCGTGATGCCGATGTGGCCTTGAACTGGAATACCGGCACGCACGATCGCTTCGATGTTCTTGGCGTGATACTTGTTGCCTTCGCACTTCATCACTTCAGCATTAGCCCCGTGCACAAAGCGGCCCGCGTTCTCCACCGCCTGCTCCGGCGATACGTGGAAGCTCCAGTACGGCATATCGACCATGCGCAGACCAAACTTGGAACCACGGTCGATCGCTTTCGACATCATCATGACTTCGTCGAAGCTCACCGAGACTGTGCTCTTGTGGCCAAACAGGATCATGCCGCCGGTATCGGAGACGCAGAGGATGTCCATGCCGAGGCGGTCAGCAATGACCGCAGTGCGATAATCATAGGCAGCAAGCTGCGTGATTGGCTCGCCCTTTTTCATCTTGGCCATCAATGTATTGATGGTTACCTTTTTCCGCGCCGGCGCGTCAGCCATAACAAATCCCCTCACTGACAAAGATGATTTGGTAACGTTTGAGAAACCAAGAGTGGTTCGTGCCGCTCAGCCGCTTTCAATTGCGAGCGCATGGGGCGCTTTGGCCTGCCATCAGTCAAATATGCAGAGACTATTGTATATTCGTCCTTGGCTATGACCGCGTTACTTTAGATGCTGGATTAGCCGCAGGACTAGCGCCAGGGCGCGCGTGGCAGGCGTTTAGCGTGGTCATAGAAGGGTTTTGGCGTGACGCAAATATTGCGGAACGTGCCTATAGGGTCTTCCAGGAAGGTCTTGGGCGGGGTGCCAGTGAGCACATAGCCAAGGCCGAGTATTCCGCCGGCTATGACGCTCTCGCAAGCCGACGTCACCGCGATCGTTCCCGGCTGAGTCGGCCGCTGCAATGCGCGGGGCGGCCGCCACGGCCATGACAGGCGATCTGCTTCGGCGCGAAACGAGACAAGCGTGATTTCAGGCTTACGCAAATCGGTGGACTGGCCGAATTTTCCGAGTCCCGCTTCGCGGGACGAAACCGGCAAACCGAATTCATTGGTAAACAATACGAAGCCGGCCTCAATGCGAAGCATGTCAGCTGCTATAAATCCCGCTGGCGACACACAAGCGGACAGCGCTTGCCAAAGATCAGAGGCGCGCCGACGCTCGACGATGATCTCGAACCCTGCCTCGCCGGTATAGCCGAGCCGGCCAACCGTACAGGCAATTCCAGCTAGGTGCGCGCGGCAGAAAGTAAAATATCTGAGCGGCTTTATCTGACGCACATCGCCAAGTTTACGCAATGCATCGAGTGCGCCAGGGCCCTGCACAGCAAAAACGGTCCTGGCCGCCGTGGTATCGATGACTTTAACGCCCGGACCCGCACACGCCAGCAAATCCACGACATCCTCGTGGCGCCCGCTCATCACCTCGAACGAATTCGGAGCCTGTCCTCCAAACGGTCCAGTCGGCTGCAATGCCGCCGCTGACCCCGGCGCGCAGCGCGTAGAGAATCTCGTTCTGGCCCAATGCAACCATTGACCTTCCAGTGAAGGTCTCGATGACACTTCGGGCACAATCGCCTTCCAGCAGCGCACATTCCAGGAACGAGAAGTCGAACAGTGCGCAATCCGTGCGGCAGATCCGCGCCTCGGCTGCGGCATCGCCGAAATCGTGCGTCAATGTGAAGCCCCTGAACGCCATCGAAAATTGTCACCTCGCAAAACGCCAAATGACATTTCCAAGAATAAAGCCACCCACAACCACAAGCACAACCGAAACGATCCGGCGTAATGTCACGCGCGGCACCACATGGGCAAGCTTTGCCCCATACCACGATCCGATGGTTAGAGCCGCGGCAAGGACGCCGCCCAAGACCCAGTCGACCTTACCGTAGAGAATATTTCCGAATGTCGCGGCAAGGGCGACGGGAACCTGAATGACTTGGCTCAACCCTACGGCAACGAGTACCGGCATGCCCATCGAAATGATGATCGGCACCAGTACTAACGGTCCACCCGTTCCACTAATTGATGATAGAAACCCAGTCACCGCTCCAACAACAAAATGCCCTGTGTTGGATACGACCCGTTCAGGCGTGTCGGGCGCGGATTGAGTTTTCAGCGCATTCAGTCCGGAAAAAAATGTCAGAAGCCCAAGACAGGCTTCTAGCAACTGAGGGTTGACGACACTCACAGCCCACGCGCCGGCGAATGCGGTCGGTGTCGCGCCCGCGGACAACCAAGCCGCCGTCTCCCAGCGAATCGATTTGTTGCGCGCAAACACTGCCGTGGCCACGAAGCCCGACAAGATGTAGGCCATCATGGCTGCGGGAATGCTGATCTGGATCGGTACGTCGGCTAGGAACACCAGAGCTGGCACCAGAATTACACCGCCTATGCCGACGCACCCGATCATCAAGCCAGAAATTATCCCCAGAAGTAGGATCAAAATCAGTTCCAATATCGCCACAGACGTCCCTCAGTCCTTGGTTGAATGCCCCATCTATCTTTGTGCCCTGCACAACGAATTTGTGCTGCGTTGCACCAAACGCGGTGTTTATCGTAACGCTGATGTCGTTAAGTATCGTCTATTCCAGAATTGCGCTATTGTAGCGTGGCGCCTTCACCGTTTCATCGAGTTGTCGACATGTTCATCAGACAGTTTCGCTATTTAGTTGCTGTCGCGGAAGAGCATCACTTCGGTCGTGCCGCACAACGTTGCAACGTCACTCAACCAAGCCTCTCCAGTGGCATAAAACAACTTGAACTCGAACTCGGCGTGCCGATTTTTCTTCGCGGCCGCGGCCAGCGGTTTCAAGGGCTAACGGCGGAAGGCGAACGCGTTGCGATCTGGTCTCGCGCTGTGTTGGCGCATTGCGATGCCATGCGGAAAGAAGTCGCGATGATGAAGAATGACCTGACAGGTCATTTACGCCTGGGAGCGATGCCTTCGATGTCTCCCGTGCTTCCGTTCATGCTGCAGGTCGTGCGCGACAAATATCCTGGATTACGAGTTGATGTTCAATTCATTGGCAACGAGGGGATGAAGCTCGGGCTTAATAACTTCGCGCTCGATGTCGCGCTGACCTATCTCGATAAAGCGGATCTCGGTCGTAAAAACACATTGCCAATCTATACCGAGCAACTGAGCTTACTGATCCCCGACACTCCTGTGTTCCAAAACAAAAAAACGATCACATGGAAGGAAGCGGCGCAGTTGCCGCTGGCGATGCTTCGGCCATCGATGCATGAACGACGATTCGTCGACCGGGTATTCGCGAGCGTTGGATCCAATCCAGAAGCTCGGGTGGAATCGGAATCGATTCTGCACTTGATGTTCCAAGTCCAATTTACCGAACTTTGCACAATCATTCCGTCGCATTTTGTTCACGCACCGGGATTACATCGGGGAACGCGTGCGCTGCCACTCGTTGAGCCGACGGTCAGCCAAGAGGTCGGCCTTTTCTGGACCGAAGGCGAGATTGTGCTGCCCATGGCCAATGCCTTCGTTTCTATTGTACGGGAGTTGAACAAGTCGGGCGAACTACGCAAACGGCTCGAAGGCAACCATCCTGCCGTCTATGATGGCCCAACCAGGAAGCGGAAAACCGCAAACGTGCGAATGACCTACGCGTGAGGCACGCGCCGCGCCCCTGAGGTCAATCAGTCGCGGCCAGGAAACTCCTCGCCGCCGCAGCCGGATCGTTTTCCGCGAGCAGCTTGGATGCCGTCAGAACAGAACGTTTACTGCTGGCAGCCAATTCGTTTGGCGCGCGCACATCTCGGTAGAAAAATGGCTCGGGATTTTGCCCGTCACCCGGCGAAAAACCGAAACCGGCCAGCTTCGATCCGGCGTCCATGACGCATGAGAGATTGAGCGTCTGCGGCCAGCAAATTATACCAACCTTGCCAGCGCTGGAGGCCTGGGCCGTGGAATCAAGAATTGTAGCGGCATTCTGAAACCAGGCCATCAATCGTGTCAGGGCCTCATGGCACGATTGCGGCGAATAATCTTCCGCGTCGCCAGTCATCAGATTGGGAATTTCGTAGGGAAGCTTCTTCGTGAATTTCGTGCGATCGACCCCGCGATGGAGGAGTTCAACCAGCAGCCAGGCCTCGATTTCCGCAGGCGAATGCTCCTCCGGGTTGAGGATATGCGGGGCAGCCCGGCCGTTTTCGAGAAACTGCATTTCGAGAGTCGGTAGCCGCATTTCAAGCGAAAGGCCGTTGTCGAATGTTTTGGTGACAAAGGCCGCGTTGGCGACACAAAATTCAAGCACGGCGCGGTCTTCCGGCGCGCGACCAACGACATAGCTGTTCGCGACCCGTGCCAGCCATTGCACGATGTTGATCGTCTCCGCCAGCGCCTTTGCCAAAGTTTCCTGATCGCCAGTTCCCACGGAGTGCCATCGCGCGGGATCGGTCACGGGCATCGCGCCCATATTAGCCGAACTTGTCATATCGAATGTCTCGACTGGATACACCGCTGACGATCAGCGCGCGGATCGCAGCGTCGACCATGATCGGCGGCCCTGCAACATAGGCGAGCACATCGGCGTCGCGGCTTGCCATTGTTTTGGCAGCAACATCGTGAACCATGCCGCTCGCGAGCCCGAGCGCCGAATATTCGACATGCGATGGCGTCATTGCCGGTTCGTCGGACAGGGCGATCGTGACCTCGAGGTTGCCGTGCGACGCTGCGATATTGCGCGACAGCGGCTCCAAATAGAACGCGTCCTGCAATGTGCGCACGCCAAAGAAGACCGCGGCCTTGTGGTCGCGGAAGTAATCCACCTGAACTGCGCAATCGAGAATCGACATCATGCCGGCAATTCCCGATCCGCCGGCGACGCAGATGAAGTTCCTGTTTTCCTGCGGACGAAACACAGCACGGCCGAGCGGGCCAAATACTGCTACTTCTGGATCGTCCGGTCGCTCGTCGAACAACCAATCGCTGAACTGGCCCCCGGGTTTGCGCTTGATAACCAGTTCAACCCGGGCCGACTCGATATCGAAGTTGACCATCGAATAAGCGCGCCCGCCAGTCAGATCCGCGGACTCGACTACAACAAATTGGCCGGCCTCGAAACTCATCGGCGCCGACAGGTGCAGGTCGAATTTGGCCACATCCTTGGCCAACTTGCGGATATTGCGAATGATGCCATGGCGCGGTGCCGGCGACTTCTCCATCACGCCGATCTCCGACGGGACGCGCAGCACGCAATCCGAGCGCGCATACGTCTGGCACATCAGGATGTCGCCCTTATCGCGCTTGAGCTTTGCAGCGCCGGGTGCTTCGCTCCAGCGCATATAGACCTCACCGCTCATGACGCGCGCGCGACATGTGCCGCAGGTACCGGTCGCACACTCGTAGGGGAGCGCTAAGCCCTGCCGCAGCCCGGCGTGCAAGATTGTTTCCAGGTCGCCGGAGTCGAACGCGGTTTCTCCGCTCTTGCTTTGGACTGTGATTTTCATCGGCTCTGGCAACAGCCTCATTTGAAGAAGTCGTCGTCCTCTTCTTCCCCGTCGAATTCATAGGTCAATTCATTTTCGACGTTCACGAGGATCGCGCCGTCCTCCTGCTTGACCTCATAGGTCTTGAGCGGCTTTTCCGTTTCGCCCTGCATCTCGAGAGTATCGAGTTTCCAAGCCCAAAGGTGTTTCGTGCAGGTCATGATACAACGCACGACAACGGCCGATTCCTCAAGCGGCTCTTCCATATGCGGGCAGATCGGGGGGACCGCTCGATAGCCGGCGCCATAATTCACCAGCAGAATCGGAATACCGTCGACATCGAATTTCTTGACTGAATTCTCAGCAACCTCGTTCGCCCCGCATATGCGTTTCCACGTCATTTCCGGCTTCTTTTAGCGTCTGTTGCGAGCGTCGCGCCGTGTCCCGAACACGCGATCAAATCGGCCAGTGCGAACCTTTGTCCAACCGGCGGTTTTCAATTCGTACCTCACGGCTGAGGAAAGTCGCCTTATTATTTTCAATCTTGAAGGTATCTATGTACTTGCCCACTAGGAAAAGGCGGCTCTCTCCGGCATCGATGTGTGAATTGATCCCATCAAGAAGATTTTGATAAACGATGACCGAGCTAATCGCCTTGGCCGAGCGCGCCTCATCATCAACATCGACCGTGTAGACGGACGTGTGCCGCGTCAGCGGAGAATGATCCGTGTTGTGTTTGGGCAAAAGCTTGACCATGCTGGCGAGGCTGCTCCGATCGAGCGCAAGGTAGGTCATATCCTTGTTAATCTCTGGGCTCCACGACCGGATTGCATATTGAAACTGATCGTCGCAGTGAGCGAGCCAGCCATTCCAGTCCTGTTGATCGAGCAAAATTGTCGACCGATATATGGTCTCACGAACGAGCGCAGACGCGTCCACTGCTGATCCTCACGAAATTAACCGCTTAGCCATAGACATCATCCAAGACCTGAGCGTACCCCAGCGACTTACGAACATCGACCGGCGGGTCGCCACACCGATCGAAAGCCTTATCGGCTACTCCGCGGCAACCGAGATGCCTTCGGAGAACGGCCGCTCGGGCTTGCTCGGCATTCGATTCATCCAGCGGCCCCACTCTTCGTAATAGTGCCGCATGCCATTCTCGTCGTGAATCGTCTGGTTCTCATGACGGCCATGGAGAATTCGACGGGGTTCCGAACCGGTCAGCATGGTTGTGCCCTGGCCCTGAACACCGATTAAATCTTCATGCAGGTTTCGGCCGAACGGACCCCAGATCGAATTATGATGATTTACGCGGATCTGCCGTTCTTCCGGCGTGTCGCGCTTGAGCCCGAGCCCGCGAAATTCGATCATCACTTTGTCGGGACCAAGTGGCGTTACGATATCGCATCGCAGTGCCGAGCCGCGCAGATTGAAGTTCATCCCGGGAAACATATCGATCATATACCACTGGTTCGGCGGCAGATGCGGGAACGAAAGCGCGGCGCGGCTGTCGAACCCTTCATACTTTTCGTAATTGACCTCAAATGTGCCGACGACGACGTGGCCGTGATCAAAGGCTTCGTTCTTGCGGGCAAAGTATGCGTCGTTGAAGCCGGTGACCCGGTTATGGTAGTGCATGAAGTCGTGGTAAAACTCACAATTGGTGTCATGCCACAATTTGTAGTTCGCGTTAATTACTGCCTTGTGATAGTGGAACACTTCGAGCGGCTCGGCGTCGAGTGACTTGCGCAGACATTCGAACGCGGGCGCGGCCCATTCCTCAAGCGACACCTTCGGATTGTCATCAAGATTAACCCAGACAAACCCACCGAATTTCACTTCGCAGCGCAGTCGACGTAGCCCAACGTCTTCCTTGCACAAGCGTTCTTGGAAGCCCTCCTTTTCGCGGCTGATATAGACGCAATTCCCGCGCATGTCGTACTGCCAAGCATGAAACATGCAGGTCATACGCTTCGGATTTCCCGAAGGCTGACCCTCGAGGAAACTCCCAGACGGACGGCGCTCGATGATCATGCCGCGATGCGGGCAGACGTTAAGAAAACCGCGAACTTGGTTGTCCGGGCCGCGACACACGATAATCGGCTCACGCGCGATCGACGTGGTGCGGAAATCGTAGGCATTGGGCAACTCGGATTCGTGACACACCGGAACCCAAGTCTTCTTAAAGATCTTTTCCTGCTCTTCTTCGAAGATCTGCGGGTCGGAATAAATCCGGCTATCGACCCATTCGTTCAGTTTCAATTTTGGCTCAGCAAGCCATTGATTGTGAGTTTTTGCTGCCACTGCGATTGCTCCTGCAGAATAGCCTCAGGCTAAGATCAACCTATCCTATAATGTCGAGGTTATGTATTCGATAATATCAGTCGGGATGCCATGATCGCCAGACCATCTAAATCGAAGCTCCTTATCTACCAATAGATTGAGCGAGGGGGTAGTGGGCCTTGAAAAGGTCGCGTTTTCACCCACGAGCGCACTATCCGGAAGTGAAAATACATCGCTCCGCCAGCACTAGACCTCCTTCTATTATAGTGTGGCTCTATTGTCTGATTAATAAGAACGATTTACTACCAATTAATGCCTGCTGGCATGCTGTCGATCGATGTTGAGAACCGGCTAACGGGGCGGAAAAGATGGGCATTTCCGCAAACAAAAGGCCTATGGAACCGCCGGAAATAACAACGTGCCGGCCAGGAATCGTGAGACAAAGCAACGACAAATGGTGACGATGACGAGTTAGGGTCTTTAAAAAAACATCTGAGGGAGGTTTCAATGCTTCATAAATTCTTGGGAGGTGGCACCGCGCGCGTGCGCGCTGCCGTGGCAACGAGGGTCATTGGCGTTCTGGTGGCCACCCTTTCTTCGCTCGCAACGCTCCTTGTCACCACAGACTTAGCGGGCGCGGCTGCAACAAAAGATTACGGCAAACCAGGTGAGCCTATCGAGTTGGTGGTGGGCTATCAGCCTTATTACACCGAATCATGGACCGGTGTGGTCATGCGAGACAAGCAATTCTATGAAAAGTACCTGCCGAAAGGATCAAAGGTGACGTTCCAGGTCGGCTTGCAGGGCGCGATCATTGTGAATGGCATGCTGGCCGGCAAAGTTGATGTCGGCTATGTCGGCGACATGCCGGGTATCGTTTCCACGAGCCATCCCGAAGTACGCGATATCCGTATCGTCTCCGTGCTCGGCCTCGGTTTTGACCAGTGTAACATCTTCCTAACAAGAACCGATGCACCGACCTTTAAGGAACCCAACGAAGCGCTAAAGTGGCTGGACGGCAAAACAGTTGCGGTACCGAAAGGAAGCTGTACCGACCGGTTCGCACAGGCCGTTTTCAAAGAAAAAAATATCACGCCGTCCGAGTACCTAAATCAAAGCATCGAGGTTATCACGAGCGGCTTCCGCGCGAAAAAACTCGACGCGGCAGTTATTTGGGAGCCAACGGCGTCGCGGCTTATCCAGGAAAATCTCGCTCGCAGAGTCGCGAGCGGCGCCTCGGTCAACGAACGCGACGGCGGCTTCATGGTGATGCCGCAAGCGCTGATCGAACAGCGGCCCGATATCGTCAAAGCATGGCTCGAGGCTGAACTGGATGCGGCGCTTTATTTTGGCGATTCCAAAAATGCCATGGCTGTCGCGCAGATGGCGGCAAGCCAAACAACCGGCTTCCCCGAGAAGGCACTGTGGGCTTCGGCATTCGGCCAGTACCCTAAATCCGAGGGTGGGACCAATACGCGAATCACATTGGCGTACGGATTTACGCCGGAAGCAAATGACCTCATTCAGAAAGCCTCGAAATTTCTTGTCGAGATTAAGAGTATCAAGTCGGAAATCCGGCCTGAGGCTGTCATGCCGCAGTTTACTGCGGACATTCTTAAGGCACGAAACCTAACAGCGCCGGTCGGCCAGGTCATAGGGATGCCGGACTCCGCTTATACCGGCAAATGACAATCGCCTTATCTGACTTCAACGGGCTCCGCGCCTCCAACGCGCGGAGCCGCGGCGGAACGCCTCGCCATGAGTGAAACCAAGCTATCCGACTTTCGGGGCATCAACGCTCCGCAGACCATAGCTATGCGCAACGCGTCACCTTGGACGCGGACGATGCATCGCTTGTCGCTATGGCTGAAAAGCCCTCGACCATACTTAATGCTAATCGGTTTCGCTGGAGCTTTTGGGTTCTGGTATCTTGCGGTCGAAGTTTGGAAGCTGCCGCGGTTTTCTGAAATGCCAGGACCGACGCAAGTATTTACCGAGTGGTTCAGTAGAGACCCGACCTACGGCTTGTCGATATTTGTACGTGAGTACTATCTCCACATTTGGGTGAGTACGCGCCGAATTGCGATCGCATTCTTACTTGCAACTGCTATCGGCGTTCCCCTTGGATTATTCCTCGGATGGTCGAGACGTTTCAAGCAATACGTCTTTCCTGTCTTTGAATTGCTGCGGCCTATACCGCCGCTGGCCTGGGTACCGCTCGCGATCGTAATGTTTCGCGGGTCTGAAACTCCAATTATTTTTCTGACTTTCCTGGCATCGTTCTATGCCACAGCGCTAAATACGATGCTCGGTGTCGAATCAATCGACGTGTCTTTTGTTCGCGCTGCAAGCTGTCTTGGCGCGAGACGCTGGCAGGTATTTCGCCATGTTATCGTTCCTGGAGCCCTGCCGTTCATCTTCACGGGGCTGCAAATTTCGGTTGGCGTTGCCTGGTTCTCTCTGGTCGCCGGAGAGATGGTTTCCGGACAGTACGGGCTCGGCTATGTTATCAACACGTCCTATACAATGGTTCGCTATCCGACAATCGTCATTGGCATGGTGACGTTAGGCATCGTCGGATACGTCACCAGCGCTGCCATTCGTCTCCTTGGGAGCTATTTGATGCGATGGCGTACGCGTGAACTTGCGCTGGGGGCGGACAGGTGAGCATTCAATCGGCGGAAATACGCGGCAATTCGCCTTCGCAGAACCGGCGACCCGCCACAGCGACGCAATCAATCCGCACGGGCGGTATCCGAATCATTGACGCAGTCAAGATGTACGGCGTGCTCGGTGCTGGTGTCCTCGCGGTTGATCACTGCACCTTCGATGTGCCGCCCGGCGAAATTACCGTCGTGGTCGGCCCCTCCGGCTGCGGCAAAACCACATTGCTTAACGCGATCGCCGGCTTCCATAGTTTATCGTCCGGTAGCATCTTTCTCGACGATGAAATGTTGTGTGGTCCCGGCAAGCTCAAAGCAGAGCCTGGGCCCGACCGGATCGTGGTTTTCCAAAATGGTGCGCTGTTTCCATGGAAAACGAATATCGAAAACATCGCATTCGGACCCGTGATGCAAGGCCGCTTGGGCCGAGCAGAGGCTTACGAAAAGGCCCGCGGTATGATGGCGGACGCCGGATTGCGCGGGATCGAAGCAAATTATCCAGGCGAGATTTCATCGGGCGTTCGGCGGCGTGTCGAGATCGTTCGGGCGCTGATGAATGATCCAAAGATCCTATTGCTAGACGAGCCTTATCGCGCGCTCGATTCACTGACCAAGTCGGTCATGCACGAAGCCCTGCTGGAAGTATTCTACAAAAATCGAGTGACGATTTTCTTCATTACGCATGACCTCGAGGAGGCGATCTTTCTCGGGCATCGCGTCGTTATCATGACAACGAGACCTTGCAAGCCGAAGAAAATTATCGACATCGATATTCCGCATCCCAGAGACTATAGCGTACTTACAACAAAGCGATTCCGTGAATTCATGGACGAAACCGCCGCGGCGGTGCACGAAGAGGCAATCAAGGCATTTGACGCCGGTGAGAAGGAACGCTGATCATGAAATGGATCGGTGAATCTGCCATAAAGGCAGCTGCGCTCATCACAGGCGAGGATTTCTGGCGCGGGATCGTTTCAATCATCGCATTTATGGCCTTTTGGGAAGTGGGATCTCGCTCGGAAAGCTGGTTCGGTTTCGCATTTCCTTGGGTGTCGCAAGTTCCGCCACCGACAGCGGTCTTGCATGAGATGCTCAGGCTGATTCAGGAGCCGAGCTTTTGGATTAGTGCCTATCTCAGCACGCTGCGGGTGTTCGAAGGTTTTTTTGCCGCAATGCTAATCGGCATTCCACTTGGCCTCGCGATGGCGGTTAGCAGAACTTTCTATGGAATTACTTTCCCGGTGTTTGAAGTGCTGCGGCCGATCCCGCCGCTCGCTTGGGTGCCGGCGTCCATTATCTTCTGGCCCACCCAGGAAATGTCGATTGCCTTTGTAACCTTTCTGGGCGCGTTCTTTACAATCGTCATAAACGTGATCGGAGGCGCCCAGTCGATCGATATTCGGTACTTCCAAGCGGCACGCTCGATGGGTTCTTCGACCTGGGATATTTTTCGGCGCATCATTTTGCCTGGCGTGCTGCCGTCAATCGTCGTCGGCGCGACCGTCGGCGTTGGCATTACTTGGGCAGTGGTCGTTGCCGCTGAAATGATTTCCGGCGGCGGTAGTGCGGGCTCGATGGGCGGCGCAGCTGGCGGTGGATTGGGGTTTTTTATCTGGAATTCTTACGTCGGCGGGTCTTATACCCAGATTGTCGCCGGTATGATAAGCATCGGTATTGCTGGATATATTTCGAGCGCGGTGCTGCGAAAGGTCGGCGAATTGATGACCCCATGGCTCACCGAGAGCTGACATTCAATCGGAATCTAGCAATGCAAGAAAAGCCTCAGGGCAATTCGCTGCTCGCGAGCACCTCGATCTCGCTCGGAAGCCAGATTAAGGTCAATAACGTCAGTAAGTCCTACGGGATCGAAGGCTTTGCCAAGCAGGTCGTTCTTAACTGCAGCTTCACTATCGACCGCGGCAAACTAACAGTGATGATCGGACCGTCCGGCTGCGGCAAGAGTACATTGATCAGGCTCTTGGCCGGCTTTGAACGCCCGAACACCGGCACAATCACCATCGACGATAAGCCAGTGACCCGCCCCGGCGTCGACCGGTTGGTGGTTTTCCAGGAGACCGCGCTATTCCCCTGGATGTCGACCTACGACAACATTATGTATGGCCCCCGCGCGCGCGGCGAAGACACTCGAGAAATGCGTGAGTTCGCGGAGACGTTGCTGCAGAAGGTAGGCCTCGGCGCGTTCCGAAAAAAATATCCGTCGCAACTTTCAGGCGGCATGCAGCGGCGTGCAGAACTCGCGCGCGCGATGATAAACCGCCCAAATGTAATGATCCTGGACGAGCCGTTTCGCGGGCTCGACGCCATGACCAAGCGGCTCATGCAAAAATACTTTGCAAATCTCTACGATGATTTTCGCCGGACGACGTTTTTCGTCACCACAGATATCGACGAGGCGATTTACCTCGCCGATAATATTTTGATAATGACCAACATTCCGACCCAGGTCCGGGCATCCATCAACGTCAACCTGCCTCGCCCGCGCAACGCTGAAAACGTTACCGAGAGCGACGAAGCCAATGCGATCAAAATGGAAGCTCTGGGACTTCTTCACGAAGAGGCTATGAAGTCATTTGCCCGCGGTAGCAAAGCCGCTGCGGACTTTATCGAAGCCTACTCAAAGCGCGTCAACAAAGAATGATCTACACCATCCACATCAAGGCCGCGTCCCGACCTTTGCCGTCTCTCGAACAAACTTATTGAGCTTTCCGTGACGGCAGTAATCATCGACGGCCTTGCGATTTCTGCGAAAATTCGCGCGGAGTGCCGCGAGCGCGTGAAACACATTGTTGCGCAAACCGGTAGGCCACCTGGTCTCGCCGTTATCCTTGTCGGATCGGATCCGGCCTCGCATATTTATGTGCGCAACAAGATCTGCGCTTGCGCCGATGTCGACATCCGGTCATTTCGGTTCGATTTCGGACTAGACGCCGGCCCGCAGGTCGTGATCGATAAGATTGAGGAGCTCAACAGGGATCCGAACGTTCACGGTATTCTAGTTCAGCTTCCACTGCCCCCGTCGTTCAATATCTCGCGCATCCTGCATACGATTTCTGCCGACAAGGATGTCGATGGGTTCCATCTTTATAACGTAGGTGGGCTCGTCGTCGGCGGAACCGTATTCCCGCCCTGCACGCCCTATGGTGTGGTCAAGCTGCTGGAACACGAACGCATCTCGATCGAGGGTAAGAATGTCGTCGTAGTCGGTGCCAGCAATATTGTCGGTAAGCCGATGGCACTGATGCTGATGCAGCACGAGGCCACTGTTTGCATCTGCCATGCGAAAACCAAGGATTTAGCGCAGTTTACGCTTCTCGCCGATATTCTAATCGTCGCTGCTGGGCGACCGAACCTCATAATTCCGCAAATGGTGCGGACAGGTGCAGTCGTCATCGACGTCGGAATCAACCGCCTCAACAATGGGAAGCTGGTTGGCGACGTCGACTTCGAAGGAGTGGCGGAGAAAGCCTCCTTTATCACGCCCGTACCGGGGGGTGTCGGACCCATGACCGTGTCAATGCTTCTGGTCAACACGATGGAATCTTGCGAACGTTGGCAGCGCGTGCAGGGGCCATTGGCGCGCGCTTCCTCAAGTTGCCGCAAAATAACTCGCCCCGCTCACGTGGTCGGCACTCTTTCGAATGTGGGAACGACAGGATAGCCAAGTTTGGCTTCAAGGCCCGCGCGAACCTGGGGCCACTCGACATCGACGATCGAGAAATATACGTTGTCGCGGTTTCGGCCATCCGAATAAAGCATGTGCTTGCGGAAGATGCCCTCTTGTACGGCGCCGAGGCGTAAGATTGCGACGCGAGACTTCGAATTGTCGACGTCAGCCTTAAATTCAACTCGTCGACACTTCAAAAGTTCAAAGGCGTACCAGAGCTGTAACAGCTTAGCTTCGGTATTGATGTAAGACCGTTGAAACTCCGTTCCGATCCAAGTCACGCCAATTTCCAAGCGCCGATGTTCGGTTTCGATGTGGTGGTAGCGTGTCGAGCCGACGGCTTTCTCCGTTGGCCGATCGATTACAGCAAATGGCAGCGCGGACCGTCGCTCTCGTGCGGCCAAGGCCAATTCGATAAACGTTAGCATTGTACCAGGGCGATGATGGGAGCTGGGTAGCCAGCGCCAAATACTTTCATCGGCACCCGCGATCGCTAGATCGTCAAGATGTCGGTGCATCAGCGGCTCGAGCGAGACGCGCGCCCCTGTGATCAGAACTGACTCGAAAAACTCCATTCTCGAACCTTACAGCTGACAAGTAATTATTGGAGCTCGTTTCACAGAACTCAAGCAAGATTTGTCTCATTATATGAACCGTCTCGAATGCCACATATTTGATTTCCGGAATACTTATTTAGATCAACTATGGTTGGCGTAATTCGATTTCATAGCGGCATTTTTATTATTCACCAAGCGCGGATCGTCAGGGCTGAAGCGGCCTCACGATTAACTCCCATCTCTTCGGCAGCAATGTCCGCATAAAGCGATGCCATTTGGCAGGTCCGAAATCGAAGGCCCTCTTAATACTGTAAATGCCGCTGTCTATTTTGCCGGACCGTTCATTGTCGGCTAAGCAGGGCTGCTGCTCGCGCTTGATTTGAGATCCCACTTACCGATGCGTTTGTTCAACCCCATACTCAAAATCCGCCATAGTCTAAAACTTGAAGTTCCGCATCGCTTACGGGCCATCGTCCGCGCGCGTAAGTCGAGCATCATTGTGCTGGCGTTGGCCGTCGGCGTCCTGGCCGGCCTCGCGGTCTCCGCCATGGGCGAAGCGGTCGGCCTCATGCACCTGACCCTCTTCGGACTCGACCCGGGCGAACGGCTGTCGGGTCGCGGCACGCTCAACCCCTATTACGCGTTTTTCACCCCCTGTATCGGCGGGCTGCTGTTCGGCCTTGCCAGCGCCTACATCACCCGGCGCCGCGGCACCGAAGTCGATCCGGTCGAGGCCAACGCCCTGCACGGCGGCCGCATGTCGCTGCGCGGCAGCCTGATTGTGGCGGCGCAGACGGTGTGGTCGAGCGGCGTCGGCGCCTCGGTCGGCCTGGAAGCCGGCTACACCCAGCTCGCCAGCGGCATCGCCTCCAAGATCGGCCAGGCCTTCCGCCTGCGCCGCAGCGACATGCGCATACTTGTCGGGTGCGGCGCCGCCGCGGCGATTGCCGGCGCCTTTGGCGCGCCCCTGGGCGGCGCCTTCTACGGCTTCGAGCTGATTATCGGCAGCTATTCGATCGCCTCGCTCGCCCCGGTCGGCATGGCGGCGCTGGTCGGCTACCTGACCGCGCAGATTTTCGCCCCCGACGGGCTCGGCATCGAGACGGGCGCGGTGTCGAGCCTGGCCGTGAACGATGTGGTGATCGCCGGCGGCTTCGGCCTTGTGGCGGCGATCTTCGGCATCGCGCTGATGCGTGGGGTCGCGGCCTGCGAGGTGCTGTTCACGCGGCTGCGCGTGCGCCCGGCATTGCGGCCGATGGCGGGCGGGGCGGTGGTCGGCCTTTTGGCGATGATCTCGCCGCAGGTGATGTCGTCGGGCCACGGTGCGCTGCATCTGACCGGCATTTTCAAGCTGCCGCTGGCCACCATCGCGCTGATCTTCTTCCTCAAGGCGCTGGCCTCGATTGTCTCGCTCGGCACCGGTTTCCGCGGCGGCTTGTTCTTCGCTTCGCTGCTGCTCGGCGCGCTGGGCGGGCAATTGTTCGCGGTCGAGCTCGACACCGTGTGGCCTAGCCTGAACGCCAACCCCGACGCCTATGCCATCATCGGCATCGGCGCGCTGTCGGTGGCGGTGATCGGCGGGCCGCTGACCATGACCTTCATCGCGCTGGAGACGACCGGCGACCTGTGGCTGACCACCGCGGTGCTGATCGCGGTGATCGTTTCGATGCAGGTGACGCGCGAATTCTTCGGCTATTCGTTCATCACCTGGCGCTTCCACCTGCGCGGCGAGACCATCCGCAGCGCGGCCGACGTCGGCTGGATTCGCGATCTGACGGTCGAGCAGATGATGCGCTCGGATGTGCGCACTACGCCGGTGGAGACGCCGATTTCGACGTTCCGCGAGGCCTTCCCGCTCGGCTCGACCAACCAGGTGGTCGCGGTCGACGAGGACGGCCGCTACGCCGGCATGGTGATCGTGCCGGAAGCGCATGCGGCGGACCTCGCCGCCACCGCCTCGGTGCGCGACATCCTGCACCACGCCGATCACATGTTGCTGCCGCAAATGACGGCGCAGGAGGCGATCGCCGCTTTCGACCGCTTCGAGGCGGAGGCACTGGCGGTGGTCGACTCGGCGGAGCGCCGGCAGGTCATTGGGCTGCTGAGCGAGGCGCATGCGCTGCGCCGCTATTCCGACGCCTCCGAGCGCCAACGTCGCGAATTGCTCGGTGAAACATGACGGTTTCGCCCCCCGCCGGGAAATCCGCTATGGCAAAGCGTTGCTTTGACATAAGTCAAAACCTCGAGACGGGCATTGTTTTACAAGACTCTAATCAACGAGAATAAGTAATTTTCTACGCCGATTATTTAAGTAGTATTCTTGACTTTAACGATCGTGCACGCGGAAAAGCGGATACCAAATGGGGAGAATGAAGAATGCGTACCCTCCGTGAATTGATCACCAAGCTCGCGGTTGCAATGGCAGCGCAGCGAAGAGTGTCGAGTTTCATGTGCAATGGCTGCGAGTTAAGGGACTATTGCAGCCTTCCATCCTCCAGGCGACAATTGTGTTGTGAGAGTCGCGCAGTTCGGCCGCGGTGGTGGTAAGAAAATTCGCTCCGAAAGTCATGTCTATTATGCAGCGCGCATGCCGAGGATTTGCCCCGCCACTTGCCATTGCATAAATCAATACCCCGCTAGTTCAAAATAGCCATCGGGTCAAAAGTAATTGGTAGAATTTCTGGCACCCCGAACTAAAAAAAACCAGGTAGATCGAGTAAGTACCTGTCCTTTCCGAAAATCATATCCGGACGTATTGATGATGTAGCCCTGCCAAGATCGGAATGGCGACAATGGCGCCAGACCGTTGGACTGCACGATGTAAGGGCGCATCTTTCTGTAATGCCAAGTGCGTGCGCGCTTGATTGTAATACGCCGCATAGGCGGAAAGAATTCGCCGCAGGTGCGTCTCGCCGACAATGACCATTTGATCCAGGCACTCGCGGCGCAATGTGCCGATCAGACGTTCCACATATGCCATTTTGCCACGGCGATCGAGGAGAGATCGGCCGATCGCGGATACCCATCGCCCTCACCCGGGACGTGAAGACATGTCCGTAGGCACGGTCATTGTCGCGCACCAGATAAGCCGGCGCTGATGCCCAAGGGAAAGCCTCGGTGATCTGTCGGGCCAGCCACTCGGCGGTCGGATGCCGTGTCACCTCGAACCACAACAGCTGTCGCCGGCCATGGCCCAGTACCAGGAACGCAAATAAGCGATCAAAAGTCAGCGTCGGCACAACGCACATATCGATGGCAGCAATCGCCTCAGCGTGATTTTGCAGAAAAGTCTTCCAGGTTTGCGACGGCGGCTTCGAAGCGCGCGCCATATATTTCGAGACCGTCGATTGGGCCACCGCAAAGCCAAGCATCAGAAGCTCGCCATGGATCCGAGACGCGCCCCACAGCGGGTTTTCCCTGTTCATCCGCTGGATCAGATCACGTAGGCCTCGATCGATCTTCGGCCGCCCTGCTCTATTTCGCGATTTCCAGCGCCAGAACGCTTTAAACCCTGAGCGATGCCACCGAAGGATCGTCTCCGGCTGAACCACCTGAGTTGCACCGAGCAGGCTCGGCCAGAGCCTCGTCATCCATACCAGCAGAGCGCGGTCACTGCCGTGCAGTCGAAGACGAGGCGGCGCCCGCCTCAAAGCAATATTGAGCTGATGACGGAGAAACAGATTCTCGGCTTCAAGCCGACACCGCGACTTGAACACATCAGCGACGAACATTCCGAGTGCGTGCAGGATCGCAAACATCGCATTCAATGATGTGATGATTTTGCCTCACGATGCGAATCCAAGCTGGATAGAGTTTTCGGAAAGGACAGGTTGAGTGATGCATGGCGCGGTCCGTCCGGTGCACCGCCCGTGAATCTCACCAAGGACGAGGCATACGACGCAATGACGCAGCGCCTACAAGATGCCTGGAAGTTAGTCCCAATGCCGCCGGGCTACATCAACGCGAGCACCGGCAAGTACGAACCTAACGCCAGTGGCGAGGCTGTCGAAGGCCGCCCGTTTTACCGCGTCACGGAACAAGACGGCGCTGACCCGCGCGATGCGGCGTATTTCAATCGCGTCAAAGATTTATCGGAACAGTGGAGGTCGCGATGAACGTCGCTATGGTTACATCCACCGACCTCGAAGGTCGGATCGCGGCCGCATTTGACGACGGTGCAAAATCGGACGACGTCGCAAGATTGATCCAAGAAGCCGAAGCGGCAGCAGTTGCTACCGGTGAGGCCGCTGAGAGGGCGCGCGCCCGAGCACTTGATCCCACGATGTTAGCAGCAGACGTTGCGACTGCTCGTCGCGAGATGGAGGATGCCGGTTTCAGACGTGATCGGCTTCAGGCAGCGGTGACAAGGTTGGGCGTGCGGCTGGGCGAACTCAGGGCGCAGGAGGAGGACCAGCGGCGGCGGATTGCCTACGAGGGTGCCAAAGTTAAGCGCGACAAACTGGCTTCCGAATTAGCCAGCATCTATCCGAGCATTGAGCGGCAGCTTGTCGACCTCTTCTCGCGCATGGAAACGAACGATAGAGAGGTCAGTTACGTCAACACTCATCTGCCAGCGAGCGCGGAACGTCTTCGGTTTGCAGAACTAGTGGCGCGTGGCATACCCAGTTTGATCAGGAACGGAACGCAGATTGAGCGAATGGCCGATCTATTGGCCCTGCCAGCGTTCAAGTTCTCGGCGCTTAATCCTTTAGCGTGGCCGCAATCGCGATAGTCTTCGCTAGTTTTGCGTTGCGCGTCGCTGGAACGTGTTCGCTACTGAACCCCACTCACGTGAAGCCGTTTAGTCTGTTTAGGGCACAACGAATAGGTCGTCTCCGCTCTGACCACCTCAATCCGCTCCAACTCCCGGACGCTAATGGCACTTCGCGTCACTCGCCGCGCACAATGCCGTTTGTAACGTCGCTCTTGCCGCCTGTCGGTCCTATCCACGTTGCCCCAAGGGGCAATGTTCATACGAGAGGATATGTAGTTCAGATACCCCTAACTGACATGTTTGATGATGACTACCCGACTATGGGTAGTACGCGGCTATGGAGAATACTCATGAAGAAAACAACGCTACTTGCCAGTGCCGCCATGATTGGCATTTTCGTTCTCGCCACACACGCAAACGCGCAGGGCGTTCCACAGACGGTAGAGATCACCAAAGTCGATGTGCAGAAGGTGGCGGCCGGCTATCGAGCGTCCAAGGTCATCGGTAACAGCGTCGTCAACGATGCAAACCAAACGATCGGCAAGATTGACGACCTGCTGGTGACACGCGACGGCAAGGAACCCTACGTCGTTCTGTCGGTCGGTGGCTTCCTCGGCATGGGCACCCGGTTGGTGGTTATCCGTTACGACAGCCTCAAATTCGCCGACAACAAGGTTGTGCTGCCGGGCGGAACAAAGGACGGGCTTAAGATGCTGCCTGCGTTCCAATACTCTAAGGACTGATTGTCCAAGGTGCCGGTAGCAACTTTTTACGGGATGTAGAAGCACTGAACTCGAAGATAGGAGGCCAAGATGAACTGGAACCGCATTGAAGGAAACTGGAAGCAGATTAAGGGACAGGTAAAAGAGAAGTGGGGCAAACTTACCGACGATGAACTCGATAAGATGAATGGTCGTCGTGACCAGCTTGAGGGCTAAATCCAGGAACGCTATGGCATCGCTAAAGATCAGGCGAAGAAGGATGTAGATGCCTGGTTTACTACATTAAAGTGGTGATGAGAGCGGTCTAACGCGAAAGACCCGGTAGGCACTCCTCCTCCATAACCCTAGCGAAAGGAATGTCATGTCGCTCGGAACCATACTGCTCATAATTATCGTCATCATCTTACTCGGTGGATTTAGCGGGGTCGGTGGCGGCCCGTTTTACGGGACCGGCTACTACGGCGGCGGCGGTCTCGGCCTCATACTCGTTATCGTGCTGATCTTAGTTTTGCTCGGCAAGCTCTGAACGGACAGCAAGTCGCGGCCTTAGGTAGTCAGTCCCCGGTGCCCGCACGACGAAAGGTAATCACAATGGCTAAGAAAACTAGGAAATCTAAAGTCGCAAAGAAACCAACCAGAAAGTCGAAGAAGGTCAAGAAAAAGGCCACCCGTCGGGTAGCCACCAAAGCCAATATGCTTTTTTCACCGAAACTCCCGTTTTCGTAAAGGCTCCAAAGTCGTTCTTTGAGGGAGGTTCCTATGAATATCATTCCGATCCGAAACGTTTGGTTCGACGACGTCGCGACCTTGGCTATGGGCGAGGCCTTCGACCGGGCCTGTAAATCGCTTCGAAGTTTCGGGTCTGCCATTACAGTGCGTACGATCATCGCGGAGCGGATTATTGAAGCCGCCAAAAACGGCGAGCGCGATCCCGGTCGCCTCTTTGAGCAAGCATTAGTACCTTTTGGCATCGAAGATCTGTCGATGCTGGTTGTTAGCGTAGGCCCCAAGCCCCCCGTCCCAGCCTACGCTTCGGTCACGCACCCGGCGTGATCTTAGAGAGCCCGGCTGACCCCGAGCCGGGCTCTCTACCTTATCCTGGGGTCAGTTGAGCGCTCAATTTGCGCATTATCGTGCGGCGTTCGGAATGGATGCTAAAATGACGATCAATGACATTGGCCCAAAGCCGCAATCGTTCAACATTGAACACGCGACGAAGGAAAACACCGATTATCGTTCCGTCGCCTGGAGCGGGCGCTATCTGCAAGTGACGCTGATGTCGATCCCCGTCGGCGAGGACATTGGCCTTGAAGCACATCCAGAGACAGATCAGTTCCTGCGCCTCGACGCTGGCCGTGGCCGGGTGCAAATGGGAGCCGCGAAAGACAAACTGACGTTTGAAAAGGAAGTTTCGGACGGCTGGTGTGTCCTCGTTCCGGCGGGGACTTGGCACAACATCACCAATATCGGCGCGGCTCCGATGCAGGTCTATGCGATCTATGCGCCCGTCCATCACAAGCCCGGCAAGGTGCAGGCGACGGCGGCGGCGGCCGAAGCAGACAAAGACGACGAGCCAGCAGCGTGGTCAGTGCAGCCAAAACATGCGCCCGATAAACACGGGTGACGGCGGAAAGAGCTGATGCTCATTCTTCGTTTCGCATCCATGGCGCAGTCTCCTCTTGGCACTTCGCGTCCTTTGCCGCGACGGAAGTCGTCGGAAAGGTGACCGGCGATGCCAAACTCGAAACCGAAGGCAAGGTGCAGCAGTCCACCGGCAAGCTTCAGAATGCGGTCGGCGGCTTTAAGGATGCGGTCAAGGAAGCCGTGAGCGATTAACGATAGAGTTGAAGGGAGCGCGTTATGCCCATATCAGACCTCTCTTCCAAAACCGTGCCGCCCATTTCCTCAGAAACCGTGCCGCCCATTTCTCCTGGTTGCCCGACCTGCGGCAAGGAAATGAGGCTAACAGGCATCAATCCAACTTGCGACGGCACGATTTACGACTACGAGTGCAGCAACGATGGGGATCGCCTCAGTTGGCGACCATATCATCCTAAAAATCCGCTCGCCGCTTAATGTGGGACAGTCAATCCGAGGCCGCCTCAGTTGGCGGCCTCTTTCATTTCAGACCGAGCGTGCAATGTCGGGTATTGGCACTCGGACATTCGCGGCACTGCAACAATTTGTTCGCTAATGGACCATAGCGGACATGTGCCCGGCCATCGCGACTAGTCCGAATGAGATCCTCAAATCGACGGATGAGACGCCAACGCTACGATGCGCGGGCGACCATGGCCATTGCAGCGCGGACACCGAACATCACGGACCGCAAGCATGATTAATCGGTGATGCATTTAATACGTCTTCATCGTCGTCGTCATCAGGTACAAAACCACAGCCGCCGCAGGTTGGACATTGATGTTCATCGTCCATGCCTTTATCAACTACACCATCACCGTTGCAGTCTGGACACGTTTTAGTTTTCATGTGTGCCTCATGTGCACAGCCGATAGTAGAATTACGGAGCAATCCGATCAATCAGCGTCGGATCATCACCCGGCGCACGTGAACTATTCACTCGCCGCGACACCGGCCATGTTTGCAAATAGTCATTGGCCGCTGGCTTAAACAATTCGGTTCCTGCATTCCCAGCCAGCCAGCGGTCGAAATCCTTCGGCTGCAACAGCACCGGCATCCGGTCGTGTATCTTACTCGCCAGTTCATTGGCGCTGGTGACTATCATCGTGCAAGACTTCAGCGGTTCGCCAGTTTCGATATCTTTCCATTCATCCCACAGGCCCGCAATTGTCAGCGGTGAGCCATCACGCGCCGTGTAGTAGTAAGGCTGCTTGCCGGTCGGTGTGCCTTGCCACTCGTAATAACCTGACGTTGGGATCAGACATCGGGCGCGCCTGAAGGCAGAGCGAAACATTGGCTTCTCGGCCACCGTCTCGGCTCTCGCATTGAACGTGGACGGAGTTTCCTTGGCCTTCTTTTTCCACCAGGACGGCACGAGGCCCCACCGCATCGGCACCAGCTCGCGGTTGCCTTCGCGCTCAATCACCGCGTCAATGGTCTGCGTGGGGCAGATGTTATAGCGCGCCGGCAAATTCCGCTCGGGAGTTGCCGGCACAGTCAGCCGGTACAGCGCGACAATCTCGCGCCAGGTCAGCCTGTTGGTGAAACGTCCGCACATAGCCGCAATGTTACAATACTTGGCATTTTGACGCCCTACCAACTCCAAACTAGGACGTGTACTCACAAAACGCGCGCTGCAATGCATATCTGCACAAACCGTTTTCGTCCCACACATTGATTGATGCAATTGAGAAGCGGGCTGCCTGATCGGAAGGCCATCCGGGAGGGACGCGCTAATCGTAACGGGCGGTGGCCTAAATGAACGCCACCCCAATTTTCTTTTCGCTACGCCATACGGTGCGACAGAGGCGTTGAGTATCATTGTTTTGCAATACAAATTCGTCGGGAATTCCAACTGGGCTACTGACCACAAGACAGGCCCCAGCGGCCGACATATTGCGAACCGTGCAATCAATTACGCCACCCGCTTTGAGGACAATCTTCCCCGCTTTAAGGGTCCGTTGTCTTTGGTGTTGTCGTTTTCCTCCGGCGGTCATTTGGGCGTGACTCTAGCGGATTTGCCAGAGTGCCAGGATATGCAGCGTTCATTTCCTAATGCTCAACGGCCGAATAAATCCTGCATAAAAATGCTCTGCATTCGAGGAAAACAGTCTCACGGAGGGGGTGAGATTGACCGTCGAGGTCCTGCCTGTGGATTTCGGGGACAATTGGACTTTAACTGTCACGTAGTTTCCCGTCGGTCGTTAATTTTCATGATGCAATTCTGTGTTGGAAAGCAGAGATCCTTTTTTCGGGAGGATCACATGGACATGTTGATCGCACCGCCTCCGTCGCCCACTGCGACCCACGCACGCTGCCCGCAGTGTGGTTCGCAGATGAACATCAGGCTGATCGAGCCGGATTTGAAAGACCCCCGCAAAGCACGACACTCATTTGAGTGCGAAGAGTGCGGGTTGCCGCGCAGCTATTTGCTAAAGCGCGAAACGCGGCGAACAGTGGACGCAATGCGCTGCAACTAAAGCAAACGTGGGCTGGTAGAGCGCCACCACCAGGTTGCGCCAGTGCTTTGTGAAATGGCCGCGCATATTAAAATTATCGCGCGACAAAAACCGTCACACCAGTTTCGCAAAAGCATTCTTAGGATAGGCCACTATCCGGGTAGATTTCTTCCCGGACTTGGGACGACCCCGCCCATGAACCCCCGGTTGGCTCCCCGGTCGACCGGGGTTCTTCTTTTCACTGCTGGCCGAACCCGGCGCATATCGCCCACGCACTGGCCTGCATGTCGGTCATTCAGCCCTCCGCCCGCTAACCGCTCGACCGGGTGACCGGAGGTTGCGCATGTGTCTCATTCCAATTTGGCCGGACATCAGCCCCGCGCTGACCGCACCGCTCACACCGCATCCTTGGGCCGAATGAGGGCACGAACAGATCGTCGGCGTAGGCATCCACGTTCACGATCTTTTCGTGGCGGCAGGTGACGTTTGAGCACGTCACGAGCAGCGACCGCACGCCATTCTCGCGCATATTGCCGAGGTTCAAAGGCCGTGAAAAGCGCCCGCCATGAACATGAGGCCATTAACTGTTCCGGGTACACAGGCCGATTTGTGAAGAGGCCAGTTTTAGCCGCTGAGGCTTTGCACGCGGCTTGGCCATGTAAGAAGTAGAGACAATCCGTGCCGACCCAGCGGACCTAGCAAACTGCCTCGAGCAGGCTGGTAAGCAGCTAAACCAATGTCGGGTCCATGACATTATTGGAGCCTCTCCCCAATTCTGCGGGGTATTGCAGCACCCGCGCGGTGATCGTCCAAAACCAGCGGCGGTCTGCCGGTGCCACAAACGTCCACAAGATGCGCCCGATCCCGCCACTCGCCGTCGAACACGTCGTAATCGTCATCCGACCACTTTACGCCTGGTTGATGCGGATCACCGCACGGCATAGGACCCTAAGCCGAAAAGTGCCAAGGCCCAAAATGCTCGGCCTTTATCATCGCATCGGCAGCTTCGCGTTTTGTGTACCGGCGCTCGACTACAGCCCCAAATAAACGCATGTACGCGTCAACCGTCATCGACTTGTCGAGAACCGGATCATAGACCTTGCCATCATTGGTCTCGATCCATGCATGTGAAATATGCACCGTCCAAAGCTCGCGTAAGGCGACCATGGATCAGCGTGAACTGCTCCGCGCCGGGCTCCTTGAGCATGACCTTGAACGCTAGCTCGTAACAACGGCCTTTCCGTTTTCGCACCCGGCTCAGGCTTTTCATGCATGCATGTCCTGTCGTAGCTACGCTTCCTTAAATGCCGCCATCGCTTCCTTAGGGTTCGCCGCGTAACCGCAATCAGCGGGACTTTGCGGCCCGCGCACGGTGACATTTTTCTGAGCACGCCTGTAGTCAGTTATTTATTCTTCGCACCAGCGATTTGGGTCTCGGAAGAGTTTGGCTTGGTGGGACGCCGCTTAAGTATTTGCCTAATTTTGGCAGGTGTTTTCCCGCGAACTTCATAACCGCGGCGCTCAAGTTCAGCGAGCGCGTCGGCTTTTAGTTTTTCCAACGTCTTTCTGCGCAGGAAGGCAGGACAATCCGCCATGGTTTTAATGGCCCCTCTAATACTTATTTTGTCACTCACATCTCATGTATAATTTTGTCAGCAGCGTCGCAGCGGCCAAGGTAGTCCCAAGCTTCGTATTCTGTTCCAAACCGCTTGACGTGACCGTTCTCGTAAACGACATGCCCGCACCAGAATGCGAGAAACGTACCGTTAGCTGAGCGGTCTACTCTGTGTCTTTAAGTCGTTACGTCGTCCGTCATGCGAATTCCCCCGATGCGCGTCAATACATCCGTCGGCGATCAAAATCCTCTGCCATCATCCGTCCACGGCGGATTACTGCTTCTGATCAATTAGAACTTTTCTTTCAGACACTAGGCTTGCCTCGCGAACCCAAGCGTCTTTGGCAAACCATTCGTAATTTGTGCGGCAGATCGGGCAGAAGGTGCGCGAGAAGAACACCGGTGCGCTGCTGAAACTTGGCTGATCGTTTCGATGTCAGTCGAAATATTGCGTCCTGTGGCCGGACATTTGATCATGAGGATTCCACAGGAGCCTCCCTCTTCGCGCATGCTTTCGTGCGGATCACGTTGCCCGTAGCTAGTTGCGTGGGTCATGGCAGGACGTTGGGCTGGGCGGGCGACGTTGCCACAGCCTGGCGGGCGCGATCAGTCGCGCTCGTAGGGGATGGTGTGAGTCTCGTTCTCGTTGCGCGGTTGGTCCGAATGGCGCAGTGCGGCGACGACCGCGGAAATCCCAATCTTGCCGTAGCGTTTATCGAGGTTGGCGTATTCGCGCTGGGACTTGTTTTGGCTCCGTTGTCTTGGTCATGTCCATTGCTTTTCTCCGGGCCGTCTTGGGCTGTCCTCCGGCGTACATTTGGTCGAGGGCAAGTCAACAAACTAATGGGCCCAGACAGCAGTCAATTCAATAAAAATAGCAGCGCCAAACAAGCGTCGATGGCTTGTCAGCTATGTGAAAAAAACGTGGATCGTCTGCGCCAAACAGTAGCTGAGTAGTGGGGACCACTAAAACACGCCAGCGACTATTGATTTATTTGAGGCGCGCCTGCTTTCAAACAAAAACTTGCTGATGGCGGCTATCGCCAATCTCAGTCAAAAAAAGTTGGGCGCTCTCTGTCGCCATCATTGGTCTTTTGCTCAATTGAGCGCATGTAGCCGCAAGCGAAGCATCGGAATAGATGTAGCTCACCAAAGGAAGCGTCTCTTGGCTCAACAAACACAAGTGTCATGGGTGTCCGGCACATCGGGCATGGTGGTGCTAAATGAGTTTGCGGGTTCACCATGCAGCATATTCGGAGCCTCTCCCCCGTTTCGTTCAATACGGATGTTTACTTAATGTGCAGATTATCAACGGCCAAAAGGCACGCCTGAAATAGCCCACCGAAGCGGCTCCGCCGGGGCGCAAGTCCCGGCGGGTTTTTTTGTCGGTTATTCTGCTCTCAGTCGGCCCCGTGCGCGTTGTCGATGGAACCTTTTGACGCCGGTATATTTGGCTCCAAGGGACCTCTAAGGCGGCCCGACGATGCCCGCGTGACGGTTTCCAGGCAACGTGTTCACTCGAACGAGCGCACAGCCTCTAAGACTTCGGCGCTACGATACGGCTTGGCTATAAACACGCTGTTCGCCGGCATTTCGTCGCGGTGAGGCGTTTTCATGCCAGTCGTGACGACGATGTGGACCGGCGGCCAACGATCTCTCACGGCTGCAGCCAGTTTCAATCCGTCCATTGAACCCGGCAGATCTATATCCGTGAAGATGGTGCGAATGTCGTTCTGATTTTCAAGGATTGTGATCGCCTCATCCGCGCTTGCCACAGCAATAACGTCATAGCCCTCATCTTCCAGTGCGGCGCTAATGTCCAAGCTTAGCAAAGGGTTGTCTTCGACGACTATGATTGCCATCACCACTAAGGCAGTACCGAACGAATTCGTTCCTCGAAAAATTAGACTAGCGATTAAAGCCTTGTTTGGAACTAACGTACCAACCAATGGTCCCTTTTTGTCTGGCCTATGTCTTTTGACACTGGACTTCTTAAGTCCGTCATCCAACTTTGTAAGGATCACTGGCCAGGATTAACCGCACTATGCCCGGCGACCCCAAGGAATGCCGCGAACACGCTTTGCGCTGTCTTGAACTCGCAAAGGCCGCAAGCTCGCCGCAGGTGAAGGCCAAGTTTCTCGATCTAGCACATACGTGGAATTGGCTTGCTGCTGATCTTGAGGAAACTCAGGCGATTGTGGGAATAGCTGACACTATAGATAAATCGCCCGAGTAGGCCGCCCCAGTTGGCGGCCTCTTTCAGGGTGGGACCTGACTAATGTCAACTCAGGCTGCCTTAACGTGCAATAGGCTATCGCGTCTATTGGTGCTTAGAAGAAACGTTTACGCACCTGCGTGCACAAGACAATTTCAACATGGCAACGGTGACAGGCAAGTCGCGATGACAGCGCAAATTATTTGGCGACCTGATGTTTAAACGGATCGTGGCAGTCATTGATGACGATCACAGCATGCGGACATCGCTTGCGCGTCTTTTGCGTGCAAAGGGATATGCCTGTGAAACCTGCGCCTCGGCGGAGGAGTTCTTGAATGGTTTCGCGACTAGTAAAGCAAATTGCCTGCTTATTGATATTGACTTAGGCAGCGGGCTGTCAGGAATAGACCTGTGCAAGCGCCTGAGACAATTAGGACGTTCCCTCAATATTGTTATGATGACAGGGGTTGATATTCTACAGAATAAGAAAAAAGCGATTGAAGCAGGCTGCAACGCATACCTGCACAAACCGTTTTCGCCCCACACCTTGATTGATGCAATCGAGAAGCGGCCTTGACGTTGCTCGGCTTCGGCGTCACGTCTAGGTGCTACTAGACAGACGCTTCATGTGCCCGCCTGAGAGCACTGTTGCTCGTTGCTACACTTGGCAAAGTGATTTCAAAAGTACAGCCATTTGAATCGGTCTTGACGAGCCGCAAATCACCGCCGTGATCCTCAATGATCCTCCGCGAGATGGAAAGTCCCAATCCCATCCCGGAAGATTTCGTCGTAAAAAATGGATCAAATATTTTGGTTCCGATTTCAGGATCTATTCCGGGTCCGGAGTCTTGGACAGAAAGCGAGACGACCGAATTTCCGTCTTGGGTAGTTACCAGCCGAAGAGTCTTTATGGCTGTGCGACCAGCGGCCATTGCCTCGATCGCGTTCTTGACCAAGTTCAAGATTACTTGCTGTAGCTGGATGCGGTCAGCCATTATTTGCGGAAGGTCTTCTTGAAATTCAGTTGAAACAGATACACCGTGAACTTGCAGGTCGTTTTCAACCATCCTCAACACCTGCTGAACAATACTATTCATTTCAATCATCGTCTTGCGCTGAGCGGTCGGCTTAAACAGCCCGCGAATTCCTGCAACTATCTCGTTTGCGCGATCAGTGTCATCTATCGAGGCCTTTAGGCAGGCGCGTACTTCTTCGAGGTCAAGCGGCGTACTTTTGAGCAACTCCAGGCCTGCCGAGCAGTTGAACGATATTGCGGCCAGTGGCTGATTGATTTCATGTGCGATTGCGGCTGTCGCCGCGTCCACGCTCATAAGCCGATGGGCTCGCTCGCGCCGCTGCAAGAGGGTCGCGCTGGCAAGCCGAGCATAGAGCATCGTCGTTTCTACGAGCAATACAGACAGCACGGTGCAACTGGCGATCAGTGCATAGCTGCGGGCCGTGTACCAGCCGACAGAATAACGGACGACGGTATAGACGATGGACAATCCAAGGTCAGGTAGTGACACAAAGACCGTCACGATCAGCCATATATCGAGGATGGTCCGCCTGCGGACGAACAGCAGCACGAGTGCTATAGCGTTGAGTATCCATATCGCGCCAACCAAACGGTGAGTAAAAGGAGTCTGTTGTGTTTGATTGACGAACAGACTTGGCAAATATTCTGGGCTTGCGGTGCCGAGCCAACTCAGTCCGGCGGTCACCGCGAGTACGCAAGCGACGGTAAGAGCGATGGCTCGGCCCGGTTCGACCCTTAAAAGCAGGCTGCCGGTTTTATTCGCGTCCTTCAAAAGCACATAAGCGATAACAGCAAGCGGAAACATTATGTGCCAGAAAGAAAACAGCCACGCTGCACCACTCGGTCCGCCGCTAAGAAGACCGGTTGGGCTATACGCGCCCGGAAAGTCAAGCGTTTGTAAAAATGCGAAGAGGCCGCTGAATATATAGGCGCTTGCGAGAGCCAGAAGGGCACCTTGAGGTTGGATTGAATATTGAGCGAACAGAAAAACCGCCGTAATGAGGTCGGCAAAGCATATAATGGATTGAACAACCGGAATAAAAACGTCAACACGCGCTGCCTGGATATGCGCGAACGGCATGACTACAGCGAACACGACCGACAAGAAAATAATAATGCCGAGCGCGATCATGCGCTGTCGAGCGCTCGGCGGCATACTCGCGATTAGCGCGGGAACCTCTTTGCTCTCTTCGTGAGTTAATGGCATACCAAAACACTGAGGCCATACGAAATTTACCGGAGTGATCCAAACGTAGACCATCGTATTGCTCAAGCCAATATCCGGGAACGAGCGGCTGCGTATTGGTGTTTCTGACTCCTTTGGGCCTTGCCACACGGTCTTTCTGTTTTGGCGGGAAGGCATGAACATAAAAAACGAGACCGCCATGCGGGGGGTGCTGGCGGTCTCGCGCTCTGATAAGGGCCACTGGGTTGGGGGACGGGGGATCCCTTATCGTCTTACTTGTTTAAGTTTGAACCGAAAATTTCCGGTCAAGATATTGTCCTTTGGGACAATAGCGCCCCGTGCGTCCAATGGCGGAGCGTAAGGGATATTAACAATCTGGCCGTAGCTGCCATGAGTTTTGGGGACCGTGTGCGCACCCGCAGAAAAGCGCTAGGCGTGAGTGCCATTGAGTTGGCAAAACGATGTTCTATGGATGGGTCACGAATTGCGCGTATTGAACTAACTGCGATTTAGCCCAGAGCTGATATCATAAGAAGGCTAGCAAAGGCGTTGAACGTATCGGCGGATTATCTGTTGGAGCTCGACGACAAGCCCCGGCGGTTACGGGCGGCTAAACCAAAAAAATCGCGATAAAGCTCTCATGCCTTCTTTGAGGATCACGCCACGTTGGCGGTCTTTATAAACGGGCGACCCGCCCGCATTTGTGCGCTCTTGGAATAAGAGCGACAATTGACTAATCGCCGCACCCCGCCTTGAAATCCAACATTGCATCCTCGCGGCCTAACTGAGGCATATTCGTTGGCATGGTAAAACGGTCCCAACCCAAAGTGCTACTTACGAGCGAGGAATTTGCCTCGTTGAAAGAGGTGGGGATTGGACGGATGCAGCACAACATCCCGGATGAACACCGAGATCGTCTAATTGCACTTGGCTATATTCGGGAAGTGGAGCGCGTGGGTACCGGTCGTACTCTTGTGATGAGAGTTAATGGCATAAGGCGTTTAAAATCCGGCAAATAAGCAGTTTCATAATAAAATGACGGAGCGGCACCGCACCAATTTGGTCGCTAATAGACTAAGAGCGGACATTGGCTAACCGTTGAGTACACGCCCTAATTAAACTGACCCACTACCCGTGTCAGGGGTCAGCAAATTTATCTAGGTTAGCGCCGGTTCCAAGCCGCCCCAGGGGGAGCCCCAACCCCCTCTGCGGAGGTTAGAGGCCGCCACAACAGTTGGACACCGCATCCTTGGGCCGAATGAGGGCACGAACAGGTCATCGCCGTAGGCATCCACGTCCACGATCTTTTCGTGGCGACAGGTGAGGTTTGAGCACGTCACGAGCAGAGAGCGCACGCCGTTCTCGCGTATGTTGCCGAGGGTCATCGGGGTGTGGGCGGTGTGTTGCCATGCTCCGTCACCGCGAGCGCAGGCAACAGGTCGCGCGGTCCGTGAAACAACTGTCGGCACCGCGAACCGAGGGCCATCCTTCTCTGGGAACACGGCGATCTCGGCAAGGCCCGCGACCTTGTCGAGGTCGATCTGATGGCGCGGTCAGGTCAATGCTGCCGGTAGGCCCTTTGGTTCAATGCACCTAGGTACAATCGAATTTATTGCATTACGGGTCTAACTGGTTGGCGCTTAACAGAACAATCCAAGGCTTCTACTATGTCTGAGCGTGCAACCACAAATGTATTCGGTGTGAGCCTAGCGGTCGTATTTGTTGGCATACTGATACTGACTGCGGTCTCTTATTGAATGCGTCGGCACTCACCCGAATTTCCGGTCAAAGATATTGTCCTTTGGGACAGTTGCGGGTTCAGCTTCCATTCATCCTGCTAAGAATAACAATGCGCGGCTCGCTGGAGGAATCCCCACTCGGGAGACGACCTCATGGATGCGCATTTGGCTGCTGTTATCATGGTCGGCGTCGCGCTGAGCTATGTTCTAATTCGTGCACTTTGGATTTAGCGGCGACGATTTCGGAGAGACCGCCGCGAGGGCGGTCTTTCTGTTTGTGCGGCAACTGCCAACCAATCCCTCAGTGCCGGTGTCTTTGAGTCCCCAAAAATCGGCCACTCCTTGCAGCCGGGGTTGGCACCGGCGGACAAGTTATTGGCTTGGATTAACAAGACGAACGCAGCAGTCGCTTCTATCAGCGTGCGGTTGCGCAACTTGCAGAGCAGTGGGACTTCCTGTGCAACTTGTCGTCAAAATCGTGGGAATTGCTGAATGTCAAAGAAGATAATAAAGCGCGCACGGTGGACCAAAGCGGACCATCGCACCCTGAAGGCGCACTCAAAGGCAAGAACACCGGTTGTTAAAATTTCCAAACAGATGAAGCGCACTGTCGGTGCACTGCGCCAGCAGGCATTTAAGCTCGGTATTCGCCTCGGCCATCAGCGCTAGGGGGCGAGATAATGCCAATGGATCGGCTACATGGCCACAAGAAGCCAAACCCAATCGATATCGAAGTGGGAAAACGCATTCGGGTTTATCGGCAACGGGCGAAGCTCTCTCAAATGCAACTCGCCGACGCTTTAAATCTTACCTTTCAACAGGTGCAGAAATACGAGAAGGGCCTCAACCGCGTTGCGCCAAGCCGCCTTGAGGTCATTGCTCGCGCATGTGGGGTCCCCGTCTCGGTTTTTATGCCGAGTCTGGACGCGAATAAAGGCGATGGCGGCCCGCCGCCGTTTGCTGAACTCACAATCCACGGCGCTCAGGAATTGCTCGCCGAGTACGGCAAGATCAAAGACGGCAAGGTACGTTCTGCGCTTGTCAGTCTCGCGTGCGCCATAAATGGCCGTGTTTGAAGTTGAACGCTGACTTACAATTAATTTTTCATTCGACGGTGGGAAGCGGAAGGCTGCAGCCCTCGCAGCCTAATCAAAACACCTGATCGAATTTCGGACAGACCGCCGCGCGAGGCCGATGATTTGATACCGAACTAAATTGCACATCTGGCACGCGCAGACAAAACTTTGGCAGATAATAACAAGAGGCCGACGGAAGTCGCGCCTATAAAGCCGGTTCTGCTGGCAAATATGCGCGCAGAAAACCTCACAGCCGGACGGTAAATCGCTCCGAGTTCAGCGTCGGAACGAAAAACCTGTGAGCCCGCAAGTAGATTGGGAAGGCCCTGATGTCGAACGAGAAGATGATTGTGGGAATCGTTGATGATGACCCTGAAACGCTTATCGCGATAGCGCGACTCTTGTCAGCATTAGGATATGGCGCGGAAACCTTCGATTCTGCAGAGACATTTCTTCTTTGTGCTTCAACAAGCAAGGCGACTTGTCTTTTGGTCGATATCCAACTGGGCGATATCTCTGGTATAGAGTTGGCGCGTCAATTGGCGACGAACGGGTTCAAATTCCCAATTATTTTTATGACTGGGCTCAACGATGAAGTGATCCGCAGTCAAGCTGCTGATGCAGGCGGCATTGCGTTTTTACATAAGCCATTTCCGGCAAAAATGCTGATGGATGCAATCAAATTGGCAATCGGATAGATCATTTCTGGTTCGGTATTGGTTAAATGTCTTTTCTAAATGGAATCGCCGTTTTATTAATTGTGTGGCTGCTTGCGGTCGTCTGGTTAGCTTGGCGTTCGGGTATCTTCAGGCAAGACCTGGATGACTAATCGCCCACCTCGACTTGAAATCCGCCATCGCCTGGTTTCGACTCGCCGCGTGGCGCAACTTAAAAATTAAGAATCCAAAATGCAGCAATCGCCACTCCATCGGGAGCGGCATGTGGTCCTGCATAGAAAGTGTTGCGCCATTTGTCGAGATATTGACAGCCATGCAATGGCGGGAACCGGCCTCGGTAAGAACCCAGGCCTCATGATGCCTTGCCCGTCTCCGCTCCTGCCGTTTGTTTGGAGACCCCATTCACATTGCCTCAGCAGGTTAAGCTCAATTGTGCATGCCAATGGTAGGTCTTCATTAGTTTTGATTTTGTTAATATTTTGCCCCGCTGTTTGCCGGCCACTTTTTACAAATAATATGCATTGCTCTGGTACATGGAGGGCTGTCATGCCCGTAGGAAAACGGATCTTGATCGTCGATGACTTGACGGCGATGACAGCAATTGTCTCGCGGACGTTGAAGGATGCGGGCTACGGTTACATCGACTGCGTTCATAACAGCGGCGGTGCGCTCGCCGCACTGCGTCAAAAGAAATACGATCTCGTCATCACCAACTGGCAAATGCAGCCAATCAGCGGGATAGAGCTCACAAAACTTATGAGAGCGGATAGTGATCTATCGAAAATTCGAATAATCATCATCACCGGACAGGGCCAAGAGAATGAGGCATGGCTGAGCGGGGCTGACGGTTTCCTCGAACAGCCCTTTGAGCCGCGAGCGCTCACGGAAAAAGTGGAAGACGTGCTCTCTACGGTTGCTCTGCTAGGCGACGAAGTCGGGACCACCTAGCTAGGTGTTTGCGGCGGTCACCTCGACGAGGATGCCATCGCCCAAATAGTTCTCGATGTGTGCAGATGTGCGAACAGGCGATTGAGAACATGCGCGCCATGGCCGAGCGCGGCGGGAAAACCTTGAATTAGGACAAAACCCAGTCAAGAATTGTGAGCGCCACCAGAACCGCCGCCAGCGCCACGCCGGAGATCTTCCACGCGCGCGAAAGCACGATCAGACCCATCAGGTGACCAGCAGTCGCGATGAAGACGAACAGCAGGAAGCTGATGAGCGCCCAATGTCCAACTTCTGACAACAACTCCGACACACATCATCTCCTTGTACACGTCCTAGTCGGCGGGGCAGGGATGGAACTTTGAGCACACGAGACACTCCCCCAATCCCCTCTTGGATCCGCGAGTTTCGCGACACGCGCGAGCTGCCTCGGTTTCTACTAGGCCACTAGGGGGTCAAAACAGGCCAGTACCCGTCTGATCAAAATAAGCGGCTAGAAAAATAATTCCGCTGATCACAAAAACGATGATCATGCAGAGCCGAACTCGAGCAAGTGCCGGCGGCGATCTTCAAACGGTTGTGGCGACAGCCCTTACGGTGACTTTAAGTTCGATTTGGGCTAGCCAAAGAACCGCGTTCGCCGACACGCGATTGCGTCGCTTCAACATTCGTCGGCGGACGGGCACGAACAGAGCGCGCAATATTTGTAGGGGTTGTTACCGGGGCCATGTTTTTCCACGGAGCGATGGCATCCACTATGATAGCGATTCCGCCCAATGCGTTCTCGATTTCCAGCTGCACCCTGCCAACTTCGGAACTTAGGAATTCTTGCAGTTTGTGGAGTTCGGATTTTAAGCCTTCGAGTTCGTGGATTGAATTTGAAGTTAATCGCGCGACGGAAGACGTTATTCGTTCGGCATTACTCTCGCTCTGCGGGGCAAGAGTTGGACTACTTTCTTGTATCTGAGGGGGCTGGTTCGGACTACTCGCTTGCTTTACGAAATTATTGATTTCTGTCTCCAAAACCGCCTCCATAGCAGCGAACGCACCAGTAGACGTTGGAGTATCCATTTGCTTCTCCCGGCGTGGAGTTGGTCTATCCGATTTCTAATTCCGAACGATATTTCCAGGATAGTTAACGATCTGTTTAGATCGGACGCTTTGGCGGCCTAGTAACCGGCGGCGGCGTATTGGGCGGGAAATAGCCGACCTCCCACATCGCGCGCAGCAAACCTTCCTCGGCCATGATGGCGGCGAGCTTCGGGCCACACTCTGTGTGGGTCAGTAAAATAACGAAAATTAAGTAAGATAAAAATCGGTTTCAATTCGTTAGACGGGCGCTGATCGAGCAAACAAGGCCGGACGGAAGGAAATCCATGTTTACGTCACCGTCTAGATCGCCCTTCAATGTGCGTTCCAGCAAGACTGAACCGAAGCCCTTGCGGCTCGGTAAGGAAACAGTGGGTCCGCCGGATTCGCGCCACAACAATTTCAACTGTGGCCCCGACCTATCAATAAGCGCCCAATCCAGTGCGATCCTTCCTTCATTTTTTGATAGCGCGCCGTACTTAAGGGCATTGGTGAACAGCTCGTGCAAAACCAGACCAATGGCCAAAGCATGACGCGGCTCCAAAGAGATCGCCGGCCCGCCCAATGAAACGCGCGCTTCGCCATTCTGTAATTGTAGTGCGGTCCTCGCCAACTCCAGCAACGACACGCGTTCCCATTTCGTTTGCGTGAGCAGATCGTGTGATCGCGCCAGCGCCGAGATACGCCCATCAAATGCTGCGCGAGCGCCTTCGTCGGCACCGCAAAAAGTCTGACGGGCGATCGCCTGTACAACTCCCAGAGTATTATTGACGCGGTGCTTCAACTCCGCGACCAGAAGCTCTCTTTCGCTTTCAGCTCGCAGGCGCGCCGCTTCTGCGCTTTCACGTTCGGTAATGTCAACGTTGACCCCAATCATGCCGAGAAATTCGCCGTTCGCCATGCGTGGTCGCGCGTCTGTTTGGAGGACGCGGTAGCTTCCGTCGGCACGGCGGTAGCGACCCTTGATGCTAACGCTTTCGCGTTTTGCCATCGCCTCCTGCATTGATCGCCCAATTTCAGCTGCGTCGTCAGGATGCATTGTCGCGGACCAGTCGAATTGATCGAGGCCGTCATTGCTAACGCCCCAGAAATCTCGCAGCTGTTTATTAAGGTGCAGGCACCGTCCGTTCGGGTCGCTCATCCAGATCATGACGGGAGCGTGTTCCGACATGAGGTTAAACCGCTCCTCACTTTCTCGAAGATCAGCTTCCATTCTCGCAAGGCTCATAAGACTAGTTTTCACCTCTCAACCGGTACGACAGTAACCTATTGCCCCCGCAGATACACTAATGATGTCCGTTTGTGTCCGTTGCGAACAACGATCCCGACTAAAATGCGCTTTTGTCGGCTCTGGGTCAAAAGCGGAACTAAATCCCTTTCACATCGAAGTCTGGTTTGCACCAATAGAGACCGCGACAGAGGACATCGGTGCTACGCCTTAACGCACTCGGAACAGGCTCGGCGGCGCTTGCTCATTCCAATTGGGCCGAACGTCTGCCCCGCGCTGGCCGCACTTCTCACACCGCATCCTTGGGCCGAATGAGGGTACGAACAGGTCATTGCCGTAGGCATCCACGTTCACGATCTTTTCGTGGCGGCAGGTGACGTTTGAGCACGTCACGAGCAGCGACCGCACGCCGTTCTCGCGCATGTTGCCGAGGGTCATGGGTGTCGATCATGGATAAATAATCGGTGACGCATTCAATACGTCTTCATCATCGTCGTCATCAGGTACAAAACCACAACCGCCGCAGGTTGAACACTGATGTTCATCGTCCATGCCTTTATCAACTACACCATCACCGTTGCAGTCTGGACAAGTTTTAGTTTTCATGTGTGCCTCGCGTGCACAGCCGATATTAGGATTACGCGGCAATACGATCAATCAGCGTCGGATCATCACCCGGTGCGCGTGAACTATTCACCCGATTGCGAAACTGATATCGTCAATACGTATCGTGTGTGGCTACGATACGAGCTGTTTCGAGGAAGGCTAGGTGAGGGCGAGTACAGGGCAAGTGAGCATAATTTAGCTGATTACATAAAGGCACATGAAAATACGAAGCAGCAGTTACATGGGGTGATTGCTGGGTGATCGTTGTGACTGATGTAGATTCTGAAACGAAGCGTCACCTTGATCTATGGCACACGATTTCAAAAGAGCCTACATATTGCCGGTCAATTTAAGGATAACTCTGATAACAGAGCCAGTTGAGATTGAGAGAAGATGTGACACGAAGCTGAGGTCCACTCCAAATTGCGAACCCAACAGGGGCAGGATAATTAGAAGTCCAATTAGAATCATCATCCCATAAGGTTCAAGGCGGGCAAGCGGATTGGCGACAACACTAGGAAGTAACCCCACCGCAATACGTCCACCATCAAGTGGCGGTAGGGGGAACAGGTTAAAGACTGCTAGAACGACATTGATAATGAGGGCGTTCTTTAGGTTCAGCGCAACCCATTGAGCGGCGATGACTGGCAGATAGACGACAAGGTGAAAACTCAAGGCAGAGATAATTGCCAAGCCTATGTTCATTGCGGGTCCAGCAGCAGCAACCAAAACCATTCCGCTACGGGGGTTACGAAGCGCCCGAAAGTTCACGGGCACTGGTTTTGCATATCCAAACAAGAATGGTGATTGTGCAAGCAGCAAGAGTCCCGGCAATAGTATTGTGCCAAATGGGTCAATGTGTCGGAGCGGATTGAGGCTGACACGGCCAAGCCGAGACGCCGTTTCATCGCCAAGCGAACGGGCGACGTATCCATGAGCGGCTTCATGTAATGTAACAGCGATAAGGACCGGGAGTAGCCAGATAGAAATGTTGTAAATCATGCCGCTGCTTATCACGGTTATTTCCTTATTTGAGGCGAACGGGTCGGAATGGAAAAAGGTGAAGCGTAATATCGAGCTGTTAGAAATTGCTCCTAAGCCGTAATTCACCAAGCATGTGCGTGAACTCGGGTCGAAGACTAAGCAACAAAGCCAATTGTTTTATCGATACGATACTATTTGAAAATGTATGCAGCTTTAGTTCAATGCAGCTTCAGATTGATCAAGATTGAACGTCCGTTTGCTCATTTGCGTCGTGCACATTGACTTGGCTCTGCGGATACTTCTGCCTGAGTTCCAAGCCTGCTCTCAAAGCCCCCATGAAGGTCCCATATTCCGAATCGAATTTTCCATCTATTTCGACGACAAACCCCTCAAGCGTTTGATGAGATGAATTTTGCATGGAGATTCTCGTTCGTTTGGACCAAATGCAACGTCTGAAGTCAGATGTGAAAGGGTAGCTAAACAGCCGAGTCCGCCTAGTCTCTTCGATAAAATAAAGGCGAAAGTTAAAGAAATGACCCCAGACGGGGGGCGCCGCTGGGGTCAATCTTCGCTGGACGTTGGGCTGGGGGGCAACATAGACGTCCAGTTTTACATTTTATCTAGGATGGATCTGCCGCTTTTCAAGCGGCTTCACAGCGCTACCTCACTGCTCATGAAAAATTGGTCAGCAATCCTGTCTGATCCACGTCAATGACTTTTTGTGCGATGCAGTATTTTATGATTTCAGCGTCGAAGGAGTTAGCTTGAGGAGCTTCGGCTTCTTCGATGCGCAAGGTGAGCGGACGTTTTCGGCACGGTGAGGGCATGGTCCCCCGTTCCCGTAACGCCCGCTCTTTCCTTGAGTAATCTCGTTTACGAGCATTGAGATCCTCGTACCAAAACCAGATTTCATTTTCGATCTCGAACGGCGGCAGCATTTGCTCGAAGAGGAGATTGCTCGAGACGCTACGATGCTGCCTTTCTAGGATTTTATCGGTCCACCGCTAGGTACCGGTCAATCATGACGCTCAGTGAATTCGATACGAAGCGATGCGAGAAGTTGGTCGCCCAGTTCATAGAAAAGCGACGACCACCGCCGCATGTCCGCGCCGACGTTGATCTTTCATTCCGTATCGATCGGCAGAGCGTCGAGATATTCGAAGTCCGCCCCAACTGGCGAGACAAGACCAAGCTGCAGGAACACTCGACCGCCATGGCGACGTACAACAACAGCAAGCGTAATTGGAAGGTTTTCTGGCGAAGGGCAGATTTAAAGTGGCATAGTTACATACCCAATCCCGAAGTCGCATCAATCGAAGATTTTCTCGCTATTGTTCAGAAAGATGAGCATGGCTGCTTCTTCGGCTAACCTATGTCACACTGTGACGCCATGAACGGTACATAATTTGGGATAGAAAAGTCGAGGATCAATGCAAATCGTCATGCACAACGCCGTGGCGCAGTCGTTCGATCTCGTCCTTTAACCGCATTTTTTGACGCTTTAACTCCATAATTTCTAATTCATCGGTGGATTTATGCTTCAATGCCTCGGCAATTTTATTTTCAAGTGCATGGTGCTGTTGTTCCAGTTCAGCAATGCGAGCTTGATTTGGCATCTGGTTTCATCCTCCGTTGTTTGTTGAATGACGGACATGATGCGAGGCTAAACTGAAGTAGATGATTGCTCGGAAATTCCAGCTAGCGTCTTCTCGTTTGCACTACTCAACTTAACTTGTAGCTCGTTGTCCTGCGCCACATACACAATCGTTAGCATCCTCTCAAAAAGGACAGAACGAGACTTTTCAGGCATAATATTGAAAGTCACTTCAATAAAAGGCTCTACCAATTCTATTCCGTCAGCCTTCCAAAGGCACCAGCAGCATTCCATAAACAGTTTTTCGGCTGGATCACCACCGACCGCTAAGATTGGTGCAATCTCTTTTATTGTCAGCCCCAGTAATCGACTAAGCTTTGCGTTTACAGCGGCGTTTCCGAGCATGACGCTCTCCTCGTTTTTTACAAATCGTTCTTTAAATAATGTCCTCCGCCATTTTTCCGCTTTTAATTGTACGGATCAATGCCCCGTCAGTACAGGCAAGATCTTGTTGGTACAGACAGGCGGCAGAACCGTCTTTACCTAATCACCTCACTCAAATTTGACCAATTGGTCAGCAATACTGTCTGATCAAGGTCAAAGACATTTCAGCCTTGCTAAGTCCTAATTTTTGCAAGCATTGGAGAAACGTATTGGGGGCGGCGGCCTCTTCGATGCTTAAGATGAGCGGGCGCTTTCGGGTAGCGTGAGGACGTTCTCCTGCAATCCTTCGCTGTTCCGTAGAGTGCCCGCTCTTTTTCTTTGAATAGTCTTTTGAACGAATTTTTGTGGATCGTCGTGGCAAAACCGGATCACATTTTCGATCTTGAACGAAGACAGCAGGCGCTCGAAGAGGAGATTAATCGAGCTTTAGCGCATTGCTGAGCCGATGATCCAATGGTCGGCGATCTCAAGAGCCGTTTGCTACATCTCAAGGAAGAGCTGGAACGGTTCTGTAATATGGCGATTGCGGATAGACGCCTGCACTAACGATCTAATTTCGCTTTTTGGGAAGCCCGATTTCGCTCCACCAAGTCCTTTAAGCTGCTGTTACACATCTGCAGATGTTCTATAATCAGCCTACGCTGATGGGCGGGCAAATCTTTCGAAGCTAATTTTTTCAAATCGAGATCGATCTCTTCTCGAACGTTATTAATTTTCCACGTGAGTTCTTGTTCGTCAGTGCTCATCGTCTTCGCCGCAGAGACAATCGGTTGCGGGAATGGTATTTAACCTCGGACAAAGTGCTCAAGTTGATCAATCATAAATTTTTGATCTCTGATAATATTTTTCACCAAATCACCAATCGAGACCAATCCAATCAGTTTTTCTTGCTCAATGACTGGGAGATGGCGGACCTTCTTGTCGGTCATAATCGCCATACATTCTTCAACTGATTGATCAGGCTGTGCATATAGTACGTTGGACTCCATAATATCTCGGACACGGGTTGTCGGCGATGCACGACCCTTCAAAATCACATTTCGTGCATAGTCTCGTTCTGTGATCATGCCGTGTATTTTGTTGCCCTCCATAACGACAAGTGCGCCAATGTTCTCATCCGCCATCTTACGTAAAGCATCATATACGGTGTCTTCTGGTTCTACTGAATGGATCTTGTTTCCCTTATCAAGGAGCAATTGCCTAATGGTCGTCATGTTATGTTGCCCCGGCTAACAACGATTTTAACGTTCGGTGCTTTGTAGCTATCAAAACACTGGGTAGCCACATCGTCAATCGGAGTAGCGGCGCCGATATCCGTAAAGTCAGTCAGCAGTTCAATGTATGATTTTGCCCGCCAAATCGCAGCGGGCGAGAAATTCCCAAGCTTCGGTCTCGGTTTCGAACCGCTTTACTCGACCGTTCTCGTACACCACTCGCTCGTGCCAATAGGCGTGAAACTTGCCGTCGTGTGAAGGGTCTACTCTGTTACTTGGGTTCTTAATCTCATCAGTCATGACGATATTGTTCCACCGTCTTCTCGTACCAACCGTCTGTTTTGAAATTTTGCGGGCGTCTTATTTCCTTGCGTTCGACGCCATTTGTTTTCTTTGACTGAGAATCCAGCGATTTGCGATCGGATTTTGGTGAAGGATCAGCCTTCGCAACAGAAAAATAATATTTTCCACCACGCATAAAACACCCCCGTTAACCGACGGCGCTTTGTCGACTTTCGAGTATTGAAACAATTATAAGTTGCAGCGTCAATCGGAAAGCGCAATTAATATGTCACGCCGGACGATCTCGATTCCGTTCAGCCATATGATCGATGTAGCGAGCTGCGTGGGTAGAATGCGCTACACACATCATACAACTACCGTAGTGCGTGTTCGCTCCTTTGCGTCATATACGATCACCTGAAGGAACGGATACTTTTTTTTGAGCTCTAACCCAGCTTTCATCGCCTGCTCTGGGCTCTCATATTGTGATTTGAACTTCCCATCAATTTGGAGAACAAAGCCCTCGGTCGGCATCACATTGGCTGACGGATTTTTGGGTCTCGTTGTGCCGTTGTTCGTAGGCTTTTCATCTGCCGATTCTTTCAATGCTAAAGAAGCCTTCTTAACGCTCATGCAGATCGTCCTTCATTTAACTCGAATCAGTTGATGCAGGCAGTCCAAAGCAAATTTTACTTGAACCATCCAGCTTTGGTGCGAGCGTTTATGATTATTGCCTCGCAATCCTGCCGAGACACCCGATAACGATCAAGAATGCCTGCGTGTCTTAGCGTCTTTCCGTCCTTAAATTCATTCCAGCCATCAAGATCATCAGTGGCGCAATCAGCAAGATCGTCAATGGACCTTATGCCGTGTTCGCCTAAGGCGAATAGCATCAGCGTTGTTACGCCTGGAATGTCCTTGAGGTCGTTTTTAACACCAAGCTCTCTTAGCTTAGCGTCGAAATCCGCATCAAATTGTTCCGCAGCATTTTGAGACTCAGAACTCGGCACTAAATTGGTCTTGTGCCTATCAATCATACATATCGCCTCATTTGATTTGATAAGAAATCCTTGGACACTGGTGATTAACACATCGTTTAAATCTTTTAATCTGCTGCTAGGCGATAGCCTTAAATGAAGCGGGACTTACAACAACGCTGGGGGCAGCTTACTGGATTGAAATGCGGCTAGCGCCCAGCACATCGGCAAGCGCTGACTCCCTTGCTAAATGGCGTTGATCTACTGCACCGCAAGGGACCGCAGAGTCCCGACAAGAGTACATTTGGTTACGGTTTGGCGCTGATCGCCATTGATAGCGTCGCCTCCTTGTACCAACCGTCTGTTTTGAAATTATTCGGTCGTTTTATGGTCTTTCGCTCGATGCCGTTTATCTTTTTGGACAAAGAATTAGGCGATTTGCGAGTGACCTTCGATGACAAGCCATTTTTCGCAACAGAACCCCCACCCATGAAAATCACCCCTATCGAACGAACGCCCCGAGTATCGAAACAGCTGGGAGGTGCAGCGTCAATCTGGGGCGGCACGAAGATATGTCATGCCTGACATACTGAATGCCATGCGACCGCATGACCAATGCGGCTGTCTGCTCGGGTGGCAATCAGCCGCTATTGTCTAGCCTCAAAGGCACTTATGGTGAAACAGAATGCTCGCCGAAAAAGTTTATACGTCTTTATTACTTTTTTGGTCGGCAAAACTCGAAAAGCAGAATCGAAATAAATTCTTGATTTTGCTGGGAAGTTTTGGTTGCGGGGGTAGGATTTGAACCTACGACCTTCAGGTTATGAGCCTGACGAGCTACCGGGCTGCTCCACCCCGCGCCAAAATGCGAAGCGCGGGGCAAAACCCGCGCGTTCGAGGGCTATGTAGCAACGGCAATAGCTTATGGGAAGGGCAGAAAACGTGGCATTTCATGAAACTGTCACGAAACCGCGGGACAAAGCCTCCATGCGGGGGCCCGCCGTCGAAAAAGACAGTTTTGGCGATACTTTAGCGGCCGCGGCGCGTTCGGTCATTGCCGATGCCCGTCGGGCGCTCGCCGACCCGGAACTGTCCGATGCCGAAGCGGTTCATGAGGTGCGCAAGGCGCTCAAGCGCTGGCGCGCTTTGCTGCGGCTGCTGGCCCGCCCGCTCGGCGAACAGGCCGACCAGATGCGCGTCGAGGCGCGCGAACTGATGCGGGCGCTGTCGGGGGCGCGCGACGCGCAATCCTCGCTCGACGCGCTGGCCGATCTGCGCAAGAGCGACGTGCCGTTCTCGCCGACCTCGCTGGAGACGATCGGCCAGCGGTTGACCGCCATCAGAGACGCGGCCGAGCAGACCGGCTTCACCAAGGAGATGCGCGAGCGCCTGTCGCGCTATCTCGACTACGCCACGCTGTCGCTCGAGCGCTGGCCGCTGACAGCGATCAATTTCGACACCGTCGCGGACGGCTTGATCTCGACCTACCGGCGCGCGCGGC
>CAVRHL010000009.1:0-1202500 GCA_963720985.1 uncultured Alphaproteobacteria bacterium | reverse complement strand
AACGACCGGCGGCAATCCGTTCAACGAGCGCGTGCTGCTGGTCAAGAAAGGCGACACCGCTACGTCGATATTACGCGATCAGGGCGCGACGCCGGACGCGATCGCCGCCATCGTCAAGGTGCTCGGCCCGCGCGGCCACGACGGCGGCATCAAGGAAGGCGAGAAGCTGCGCGTGCTGATGGCGCCGCTTGCGGCGGGCCAGCCGCCGCAGCCGATCCGTGTCATCGTCGCCAACGAGGCCGCGGTCGAAGCGGTGGTGGCACTGGCCGATACCGGAAAATACGTCGCGGTCGACACCAAGAACTTCGGCGATGTGGCCGACAATGCGGACGACAACGCGGACCAAAGCGACAAGACCGGCGTGACCCTCTATCAGAGCGTCTACGAAACCGCGCTGCGCAATCAAATCCCGCGGCCGATCATCGAAGACCTGGTCCGCATCTATTCCTTCGATGTCGACTTCCAGCGCAAGGTGCAGCCCGGTGATTCCTTCGAGGTGCTCTACGCCGGCGAGGACGAGGCGCCCGCCGCCGACAGCCGCAACGACGTGCTGTTCGCCTCGCTCACCGTCGGCGGCGACGCCAAGAAATTCTACCGCTTCCAGTCGCCCGACGACGGCATCGTCGACTACTACGACGAGAGCGGCAAGAGCGCGAAGAAATTCCTGGTGCGCAAGCCAGTGGCCGAAGGCATCATGCGTTCGCCATTCGGCATCCGCCGGCATCCGATCCTCGGCTACACCAAGATGCACACCGGCATCGATTGGGCGGCGCCGACCGGCACGCCGATCTACGCCGCCGGCAACGGCGTGGTCGAGAAGGCCGGTTGGGAAAGCGGCTACGGCAAGTTCGTGCTGATCCGCCACAACAACGGCTACGAGACCGCCTACGGCCATATGAGCGCCTACGCGCGCAGCATGGACGAAGGCACGCGCGTGCGGCAAGGCCAGGTGATCGGCTTCGTCGGCTCGACCGGCCTATCGACCGGCTCGCATGTGCACTATGAGATTCGCGTCAACGGCCGCTTCGTCGATCCGATGCGCATCAAACTGCCGCGCGGCCGCGAGTTGCAGGGTCCGATCCTGAACGCCTTCGAGCAGGAGCGCGAACGGCTCGACAGCATCATGGCGCGCAAGCCGGCGCGCGTGGCCTCGAGCGCTCCGGCGGCCAGGTAACAATTTCCCGCTCATTCCCGCGCAAGCGGGAATCCAGAGCCACCATCCCAGAGTCAGGAAGTCGCACCTCTGGGTCCCCGCTCGCGCGGGGACGAGCGATTGTTGTGGTGCTTACGCCGCCTGCGCCAGCTTGCCGTTGAAGGTGAGGCCCTGCTTGCCGGCCGAGACGGCGACCTTCTCGCCGTCCTTGATGGTGCCGGCCAGGATCATCTCGGCGAGCGGGTCCTGCACCGCCTTCTGGATCACGCGCTTCAGCGGCCGCGCGCCATAGGCCGGATCCCAGCCTTTGTCGGCCAGCCACTCGCGCGCGTTCGGCTCGAGCGTGATCGTGATTTTGCGCTCGTCGAGCAGCTTCTGCAGCCGCGTCATCTGGATATCGACGATACGGGCCATCTCCGTCTTCTTCAGGCGGTGGAACAGGATGATCTCGTCAACGCGGTTCAGGAATTCCGGGCGGAACGCCGCGCGCACCACGCTCATGACCTGATCGCGCACCGCGTCAGTGTCCTGGCCTTCCGGCTGGTTGACCAGGAAATCGGCGCCGAGGTTCGAGGTCATCACGATCAAGGTGTTGCGGAAGTCGACTGTGTGGCCCTGCCCGTCGGTCAAGCGTCCGTCGTCAAGCACCTGCAAAAGGATGTTGAAAACGTCCGGATGCGCCTTCTCGATCTCGTCGAACAGGATGACCTGATAAGGCCGCCGCCGCACCGCTTCGGTCAGCGCGCCGCCCTCGTCGTAACCGACATAGCCCGGCGGCGCGCCGATCAGCCGCGCGACCGAGTGCTTCTCCATGTATTCCGACATATCGATGCGGATCAGCGCGTTTTCGTCGTCGAACAGATAGGCCGCCAGTGCCTTGGTTAGCTCGGTCTTGCCGACCCCGGTGGGCCCCAAGAACATGAACGATCCGATCGGCCGGTTCGGATCCTGCAGGCCCGCGCGGGCGCGGCGCACCGCGGTCGACACCGCCTGCACCGCCTCCTTCTGGCCGACCACGCGCTTGGCGAGTTCACCCTCCATGCGCAAAAGCTTGTCCTTCTCGCCCTCGAGCATGCGGTCGACCGGCACGCCGGTCCAGCGCGAGACCACGCCGGCCACATGATCGGCGGTGACGGTCTCCTCGACCATGGCGCCCTTGCCCTTGCCTTCCTGGGCTTCGATTGCGGCGAGCTTCTTTTCCAGCTCAGGAATGCGGCCATAGGCCAATTCGCCGGCGCGCTGGTATTCGCCCTTGCGCTGCGCGTTGGCGAGTTCGGCGCGCAATCCATCGAGCTCGGTCTTGAGCTTTTGCGCATCCGACAGCTTTTCCTTTTCCGCCTTCCAGCGGCTGGTGATGTCGGCCGACTGCTTTTCCAGCGACTTCAATTCGGCTTCGAGAGTCTTCAGCCGGTCCTTGGAGCCGGGATCGCTTTCCTTCTTCAGCGCCTCCTGCTCGATCTTCAGCCGCACGATTTCGCGGTCGATGGAATCGAGCTCTTCCGGCTTGGAATCGACCTGCATCTTCAGGCGCGCCGCCGCCTCGTCGATCAGATCGATCGCCTTGTCGGGCAGAAAGCGGTCGGTGATGTAGCGGTTCGACAGCGTCGCCGCCGCGACGATCGCCCTGTCGCTAATGCGCACGCCGTGGTGCTGCTCGTATTTGTCCTTGAGGCCGCGCAGGATCGAGATCGTGTCCTCGACCGTCGGTTCGGCGACGAACACCGGCTGGAAGCGGCGCGCTAGAGCCGCATCCTTCTCGACGTGCTTCTTGTATTCGTCGAGCGTGGTGGCGCCGATGCAGTGCAGTTCGCCGCGCGCCAGCGCCGGTTTCAGCAGATTGGACGCGTCCATCGCGCCGTCGGCCTTGCCGGCGCCGATCAGCGTGTGCATTTCGTCGATGAACAGAATGATGCCGCCATCGGACGACGTCACTTCCTGCAGCACGGCTTTGAGCCGCTCCTCGAATTCGCCGCGGTATTTGGCGCCGGCGATCATGGCGCCGAGATCGAGCGCCAGGAGCTTCTTATCCTGCAGGCTTTCCGGCACGTCGCCGTTGACGATACGCAGCGCCAGACCCTCGACGATCGCGGTCTTGCCGACGCCCGGCTCGCCGATCAGCACCGGATTGTTCTTGGTCCGGCGCGACAGCACTTGAATGGTGCGGCGGATTTCCTCGTCGCGGCCGATCACCGGATCGAGCTTGCCGTCGCGGGCGGCCTGCGTCAGATCGCGCGCGTATTTCTTCAGCGCGTCATAGGCGTTCTCGGCAGAAGCACTGTCCGCCGTGCGGCCCTTGCGCAGCGCGTTGATCGCGGCGTTGAGATTTTGCGGCGTGACGCCGGCGGCTTTGAGGATCTTGCCGGCCTCGCTGTCTTTCTCCAGCGCGAGCGCGAGCAGCAGCCGCTCGACCGTGACGAAGGAGTCGCCGGCTTTCTCGCCAGCTTTTTCGGCGGCATCGAACACGCGGGCGAGCGATTGCGCCAGATAAACTTGGCCGGCGCCGGCGCCGGTCACTTTCGGCAGCTTGTTGAGCGCCGCTTCCACCGCCTGCAACGCCTGGCGGGAATTGCCGCCGGAACGGTCGATCAGCCCGGCCGCCAGCCCTTCCGGGTCGTCGAGCAGAACCTTGAGCAGATGCTCCGGGGCGAATTGCTGGTGGCCCTCGCGCAGGGCCATGGATTGGGCGGATTGCACGAAACCGCGGGCGCGGTCGGTGTACTTCTCGAAATTCATGTTCGTCTCCCCTCGGCCCTAGAAGGCGCCGCTAAATCGCGGGTCCCCGAAGGCGGCCCGTTCCGACATTATGTGGGTGTCATTCTTGCAGTTTGAAGAGCCTTTTTGGCTGATATAGGTGACGGGTTAACGCCCTAGGCCGGTAGAGAAAGTGCCCAAAAATCAATGCCAAACCAAGCCCGCATCGAGGCCATCTATCGCTACCCGGTGAAAGGGCTTTCGCCGCAGCGGCTCGACCGCGTCGCGCTCGCGCCCGGCGCCACCCTGCCCGCCGACCGGGTTTATGCCATCGAGAACGGCCCCTCCGGTTTCGACCCTGCCGCGCCTGCTTATTTCCCCAAGCAGCGCTTCCTGATGCTGATGCGCAACGAACGGCTGGCGAACTTACGTACCGACTACGACGAGGCGAGCCATACGCTGACGATCCACTGGGAAGGCCGCGAGGCCGCGCGCGGCGATCTGCGACCAAAGAAGGCCGGCTGGCGATCGAAGCCTTCTTCCGCCGCTTCATGCCGCAGGAATTGCGCGGCCCGCCCAAGGTGCTGTTCGGCGACGGGCACAGCTTTTCGGATGTGGCGAAGAAAGTCGTGTCCATCATCAACCTCGCCTCGGTGGCAGAGGTCGAGAACGCGGCGGGCGCGCCGGTCAATCCGCTGCGCTTTCGCGGCAATCTCTATGTCGCCGGCTGGCCGGCCTGGCACGAGTTCGACCTGCTCGACCGCGAGCTCACGATCGGCCAAGCCCGGCTCAAAGGCGTCAAGCGCATCGTGCGCTGCGCGGCGACCGAGGTCGATCCCGACACCGGCATCCGCGATGTGGCCGTGCCGCGCACGCTGATGGACAATTTCGGCCATGCCGACTGCGGCGTCTATGCCGAGGTGATCGCCGGCGGCGAGATCGCGATCGGCGATGACATAAAAGAAACGGCCGGCGCATAGGCCGGCCGTTCCGCCTATTGCCTTGCCGTCGGACGATCAGCCGCCGGGCAGCACGTAGGCGGCGATGCGCCCGCGCGGATAAACCGACTCGGCGACCGTGTGGTTGTGGTTGCCGGACACGATGATCGGATTGCCGTTGGCGTCGATGCCGATGACCACGCCGACATGGCCGCCGCCGTGGCGGCCCATCACCGCGATGGCGCCGACCTGCGGGCCGGAAACGCGGGTGCCGTAATGCGCATAGCCGCTGGCGAGATTGCCGCCGCCGGCATGGCCGGTGTGCTTGAGCACCAGGTCCATGAAGGCGCCGCACCACAGGCTGCCGCGCCCGGTCGGGTTGGTGCCGATATATTTGCGCGCCTCGGCCACCAGCGTCGTTGGCTGAAGCCGCCAAAGGCGGAGTTGGCATGCGACTGCGCTTGCGCGCGCGCGTCGGCCGGCAACCGCCGGCCGTGACCGCGGCTGGGCGTCGGTGGTGTCGGCAGCGGCCTGGGTCCATGTGACCGGATAACGCATGTCGCGATCGGCGCGGCTCTTTGCGCTTGCGTCACGGCGCTGTGCGACGGCCGCGGCGGCGTGCCGATAGTGATGGACAGGTCTTGCGAGGGCCGAGCCGCCAGCGCCGCCAGCGCCACCGAACACAACAGAATAGTCGCCCGTTTCTGATTAAGTCTCATCAGATTAGTCCCCTTGTCATCAAAGCAATGCACCCGAGACCGACAAATCAGTACTCGAGTGCAGGGGCCTAAACGCCGTCCAGATGTGGCAAGATCGTGATCATCAGAAGGTCATTTGGTGGTCTGCATAGCAGGTATTACTCATTAAGACCTATGATAAAGAATTTATACGCAATTTGTTTAGTGTTACTTTAGTACTACAAATGAATACAGAAAAACATCCGAATATACTTGCCGCCAAAGTTATCGCGCAGTCGCAGCAAAGTTAAAGTTGCAGTGCAGCAATTTGCGCGAGCTGCGCCGGCCGTCAGCCCTTGCGGCTGAGCAGAAACACCGCCTGCTCGCCGAACAGGTTCCAGAACCACCACGGCGCATTGAGCCGCAGCGGCGAGCCCCAGGCATTGAGCGCCACCGCCTTCTCCATCTTCACCCCGATCGCCGTGCAGAGCTGGCGGAAATCCTTGATGGTGCAGTGGTGGATGTTGGGCGTGTCGTACCAGCTATAGGGCAGGATATCGGTCTGCGGCATGTGGCCGGCGAACAGCAGTTGCAGCCGCACCTGCCAGTGGCCGAAATTCGGAAACGACACGACGGCGCGCCGGCCGATGCGCAGCATGTGCTCGAGCACCACGCGCGGATGCCGCGTCGCCTGCAATGTCTGCGACAGGATCACGTAGTCGAAGGCGTCGTCCGGATAATCGGCAAGGTCGGTGTCGGCGTCGCCCTGGATCACCGCGAGCCCCTTGGCCACGCACTCGTTGACGCCCTCGCGCGAGATTTCGATGCCGCGGCCGTCGACGCCGCGGCTCTCGCCGAGCAGCCGCAGCAGTTCGCCGTCGCCGCAGCCGACGTCGAGCACCTTCGCGCCGCGCTCGACCATTTCGGCGACCAGCACCAGGTCGACGCGGGCGCCGCCCGGCGTTGCGCGCGATGTTGGCAACGGTGAGACTGGGATTGGCGCGCGTGCTCATCGCTCAGTCTCTTTGCCGCAAGGCCGCGCGCCTTGCCGGCGCCGTCGAGGAAGCCGCGCACGATGGCGAACAGTTCCGGCTCCTCGAGCAGGAAGGCGTCGTGGCCCTTGTCGGTGACGATCTCGGCGAAGGAGACGCGCGCGCCGGCGGCATTGAGCGCATGCACGATGGCGCGCGATTCCGACGGTCGGGAACAGCCAGTCGCGAGGTGAACGAGATGACGCAGAAGCGCGTCGGCGTGTCCTTGAAGGCGTTGGCCAGCACCCCGTCGTAATCGGCGGCGAGATCGAAATAGTCCATCGCGCGCGTGAGATAGAGATAGGAATTGGCGTCGAAGCGCTCGACGAAGGAGATGCCCTGGTGGCGCAGATAGGATTCGACCTCGAAATCGGCGTCGAAGGAAAACGTCGGATTCTCGCGGTCCTGGAATTTGCGGCCGAATTTCCGGTGCAGCGCCGCGTCGGACAGATAGGTGATGTGCGCGCCCATGCGCGCGACCGCGAGGCCGCGGCGCGGATTGGTGCCTTCCAGCAGATAGCGGCCGCCGCGCCATTCCGGATCGGCCATGATCGCCTGGCGGCCGACCTCGTGGAAGGCGATGTTCTGCGCCGAATGGCGCGTGGCGCAGGCGATCGGCAGCGCCGAAAACACGCGCTCCGGATAGCTCGCCGCCCATTGCAGCACCTGCATGCCGCCCATCGAGCCGCCGGCCACCGAAAACAGCGTCTCGATGCCGAGATGGTCGAGCAGCATGGCCTGCGCGCGCACCATGTCGCGGATGGTGATGACGGGAAATTCCAGGCCCCAGGGCTTGCCGGTCGCCGGATTGATCGAGGACGGGCCGGTCGTGCCCATGCAGGCGCCGACCACGTTCGGGCAGATCACGAAATAGCGCTCGGTGTCGATCGGCTTGCCGGGGCCGACCATGGTCTCCCACCAGCCCGCTTTGCCGGTGACCGGATGCTCGCTCGCCACGTGCTGGTCGCCGGTGAGCGCGTGGCACACCAGCACCGCATTGGAGCGCGCGGCGTTGAGCGTGCCGTAGGTCTTGTAGGCGATCTGGAACGGCGAAAGGTCGACGCCGGCATCGAGCTTGAGCGGCTTGTCGGGCCCGAAGCGCACGACAAGCGAGTCGTGCGGCTGGTCCGCCTCGCGCGGAGCGTCCGCCGCTTCGCGCGGGCTGCGTCAGATCGGCCTCGACCATGTCGCGCTAGCGCTCCCGGCGCGCTCGCATATTCCCCGGAGCATTACGCCGGATCGCGCGGCCGTTTATGGTAGATGGCGTGACAACAGCTGTCAATGTTTTCTTCGATTTCAAGGCGTTCGTTTGATTTCAAGCGCCCGGCCCCCTTATCAATGCCGCCATGAGCAAAGCCACCGCAACGCACCCTCGCTCGCCGATCTGCGCAAGGAGATCGACCGCATCGACGAGGCGATGCACCAGCTGCTGATGGAGCGCGGCGAGATCATCGACCGGCTGATCGCGGCCAAGCGCAGCCAGGAGACCGGCTCGGCGTTCCGCCCGGCGCGCGAGGCCGAGATGATGCGCCGGCTGGTCAAGCGGCACAAAGGCATCCTGCCGCTCGACACCGCCGAGAGCATCTGGCGCGTCATCATTTCGACCTTCACTTTTGTGCAGGCGCCGTTTTCGGTGCACGCCGACCTCTCGGCCGGCGACGCGCTGATGCGCGATTCCGCGCGCGTTTCCATTTCGGCTTCACGGTGCCGTTCGTGCGCGCATATGGGCGCCGCCGCGCGTGGTGGCGGCCGTGTCGTCGTCGAAGGGCGATCTCGGCCTGGTGCCGGCCTTCGCCGTGCCGGCGGCGGGCGCCTGGTGGAGCGCGCTCGAATTCGACGCCGCGCCGAAGATCATCGCGCGGCTGCCCTTCGTCGAGCGCGCCGACCATCCCGGCCGCGCTGCCGGTGTTCGTGCTCTCGCGAGTCGCCGCCGACGCCATGGCGACCGAAGCCGGCGGTGTGGAGCGTGCGCGTCGCCGGCTGGGGCGCCGGAGCCCGCGCAGGCGCTGTCGGCGCTCGCCGATTTCATCGCCGTGCCCGACCGCGCCTTCGACGGCGCCGCCTTGCTGATCACGCTGCCGAAGGATGTCACGCTGGACAGCGATCAGCGCGTGCCTTGGTTAAGGCCGGGGCCACGGTTCGTTCGGCGGCCCTCGTCGGCAGCCACGCGACCCGCTATACGGTTGCCGCCGCTAGCGCATGATCCCGAAGCGATCGGGTAGCGGTCTTCGGCCAAGATCATGCGCAGCGAGTAAGACCGATGTCGGATGAGCGATGACCGCGAACCGACCGCAACCGCGCCCCGGCGTGCTCGACATCGCCCCCTACATTCCGGGCAAGAGCAGCGCCCCCGGCGTCGCCAAGGTGTTCAAGCTCTCCTCCAACGAAACGCCGTTGGGGCGCGAGCGAGAACGCCATTGCCGCCTATCGCGCGGTCGGCGAGCACCTGGAGGATTATCCGGACGGCTCGGCCTCGGCGTTGCGCGAGGCGATCGGCGAGGCTTTCGGGCTCGATCCCGCGCGCATCGTCTGCGGCGCCGGCTCCGACGATCTGCTCAACCTGCTCGCGCGCGCCTATCTCGCCGACGGCGACGAGGCGATCCACACCACGCATGGCTTTCTCGTCTATCCGATCGCCACGCTCGGCACCGGGGCGAAGCCGGTCGTCGCGCCGGAGAAGAATTTCACCGCCGACGTCGACGCGATCCTCGAGCGCGTGACGCCGCGCACCAAGATCGTGTTCCTGGCCAACCCGAACAATCCGACCGGGACCTATATGCCGTTCGACGAGGTCAAGCGCCTGCACCGCGCGCTGCCGGCAGATGTGCTGTTGGTGCTCGACGCGGCCTACGCCGAATATGTCCGCCGCAACGACTACGAGTCCGGCATCGAGCTGGTCGCCACCTCCGAAAACGTCGTGATGACGCGCACCTTCTCGAAGATCTACGGGCTCGCCGCGCTGCGCCTCGGCTGGATGTATGGGCCGGCGCCTGTGGTCGACGCGATCAACCGCATCCGCGGGCCGTTCAACGTCAACGCGCCGGCGATCGCCGCCGGCATCGCGGCGATCCGCGACACCGCGCATGTCGAGCGCTCGCGCGCGCACAATGCGCGCTGGCTCGCCTGGCTCACCGAGGAGATCGGCAAGCTCGGCCTGACGGTGACGCCGAGCGTCGCCAATTTCGTGCTCATCCACTTTCCCGAGACCAAGGGCCAGCACCGCCAAGGACGCCGACGCCTTCCTGACCAAGCGCGGGCTGATCCTGCGCCAGGTCGGCGCCTACAAGCTGCCCAACGCGCTGCGCATGACGCGTCGGCACCGAGGAAGCCAACCGGCTGGTGGTCAAGGCGCTGGCGGAGTTCTTGGGAAAAGCGGCGTGAGCAAACCGGCGCCGCTGTTCAACCGCCTGGCGCTGATCGGCGTCGGGCTGATCGGCTCCTCGATCGCGCGCGCGGCGCGCGCGCAGAATGCCGTCGGCTCGATCGTCGCCACGGCGCGCTCGGCCGCGACGCGCAAGCGCGTGGCCGAACTCGGCCTAGCCGATCAGGTGGTGGAAAGCAATGCCGCCGCGGTCGAAGGCGCCGACCTGGTCATCGTCTGCATTCCGGTCGGCGCCTGCGGCGCGGTGGCCAAGGAGATCGGCCCGCATCTTGCGCCCGGCGCCATCGTCTCCGACGTCGGCTCGGTCAAGGGCTCGATCATCCGCGACATGGCGCCGCATCTGCCGAAGAACGTGCACTTCGTGCCGGCGCATCCGGTCGCCGGCACCGAATATTCCGGCCCCGATGCCGGCTTTGCCGAACTGTTCGTCAATCGCTGGTGCATCCTGACGCCGCCGGAAGGCGCCGATCCGAAGGCGGCGGAGAAGCTCGCCGCGTTCTGGCGCGCTGCTCGGCGCCAATGTCGAGACCATGTCGGCCGATCACCACGACCTGGTGCTCGCCATCACCAGCCATTTGCCGCATCTGATCGCCTACACCATCGTCGGCACCGCCGACGAATTGCAGAACGGTGACGCGCTCGGAAGTGTTGAAATTTTCCGCCGGCGGCTTCCGCGACTTCACCCGCATCGCCGCCTCCGATCCGACCATGTGGCGCGACGTGTTCCTCGCCAACAAGGACGCGGTGCTGGAGATGCTCGGCCGCTTCAACGAAGACATCTCGCTGTTGACCAAGGCGATCCGCAACGGCGACGGCAACGCCCTGTTCGAGCATTTCACGCGCACGCGCGCGATCCGCAAGGGCATCGTCGACATCGGCCAGGATTCGCCCGCGCCCGACTTCGGACGCCCGCATCCGGGCATCGAACCGCTGCCGAAGCCTTATGCGGCCGAGGGGGATTAGGATACCGGTCGCGCCGTTTACAGCGTGTGCTGGTTGGCAAGCCCGGTGACGATCCGCCCGATATGCGAGAGCTGGGTCGTGGTTGACGCGAGCTGATGCTCGATGGTCTTGATGCGGGTGTCCTGCTCCAGCAGCAGAGCGCCGTAATCGAAAACATTCCTCGTCCCGAACGGGGTACGCATTTCGCGCATTGCAGCATCAAGACGCGGCGCTTCGAGCCGCCGACGTCGGCCTCGTGAAGTTCGAAAGAGCTGTTATTGCAGTGCGGACAGGTAGGATTGGCCACGGCCTTCCTCCTGGCAGATTCGGTTTGCTCGGTCGCCGACCAATATAGCGCGGCGAATCTTTCAGCTTTGCTTGCGCGGAAGACTAAAACAGCGCCGGCGTGTCGCCGATCCGGATCGGCCCGAGGAACACCGTGCCGTCGTCGATGCGCAACGGCAGCGTCACCGCTTGCTTGCCTTCCAGCACGGTCTGCTGGCCGAGCAGCATGATGCCGAGCGAGAAATTGGATTGTTCGCCTGCTGCCGCGCCATGCCGCCGAGGCCGGGCAGAATACGGTCGAGGGCGCCGGCAACCTTGTCCATGTCCGGCGAAGTCTGCACCGTCTGCTGCGCATTGATCGAAGCGAGGAACGGCTCAAGCCCGGCGACGGTGACGCGCAGCTGGCCGTCCAGCCGTCCGTTGGCGTTGAGCGCCGAGCTGCCGCTGCCGACCGCGATGGTTTCGCCTTGCTGCACGCGCGCATCCGCGATGTCGATGCGCCCGCCCGCCGCCTGAATTTCGCGGAAACGCGCCGGCCAGGGCTTGGGCGAGAAATCGTTCAGACCGCGCAGCACCGCGGTAATGTCGGCATCGAGCGGACGCGCGGCGGCGGGATGCAGGGTCGGCGCCGCGGCCTGCCGCAGCCGCGTCACGATCTCGATCACCGGGTGGTTGGTCACCGTTCCTTCGACGATGCGCCCGTGCACCTCGATGCGCTTGGCATGCAGCACATTGATCCGATTGCCGTTGCCGAGGCGATCGACCTTCGGATCGTCGAACACCAGCGAGACGCGCTGCGGCGCCGCCGGCGTGCCGCGCACGCTCGACTGGCCGAGCGTCCAGTTCGCCTCGAGGAACCGCGGCTTTCCCGGTTCGGCGACGCCAAGCGGGCCGTGGAATTCGGTGATCAGCAAGGTCGGATCGTAGATCTGCGCGGCGATCAGCATCTCGCCGGTCTTCACCTCGACCGGCGGCTGGTTGCTGCGAAACAGCGCGGCGGCTTTGCTCGCAGGTCACCTCGATGCGGAACGGATAGCCGCCGATCGTCTGCGAGCCGCAGGTGTAGACGCGGCCGGCTTTGGCCTCTCGCGCGCGCCAGCCGGCGATGGCGGTTTCCGCCTCGGCCGGTGGCGTAATGCCAGAACCAGCTCCAGCCGCCGACCAGCGCGACGAGCAGAACGAGCATGCCGATATAGCGCCGGTTGCGCCGGCGCGCGGAACGCGAGGGTCTGGATCGCCTTGCCATCGCGGCTGTCACACCTGCCGAATAAGGCGTTTCTGCGCCCATATCCTAACGCGCGAGCCCGGTCTTTGGGTTGCGCCAGGACGACCGGCCTGTTACCCGAACGCGGGCCGCCGGGCTATCCATGGCGTGTTGCTTATCCAACCCCGATGCAAAAGAAACCCGAGCATAGCGGCGAGGACCTGTGGGTTTTCGCCTACGGATCGCTGATGTGGCGGCCGGGATTCGACTTCCTCGAGCGGCGCACCGCCCGCCTGGTCGGCGCCCACCGTTCGCTTTGCGTCTATTCCTTCGTGCACCGCGGCACGCCGGAGAAGCCCGGCCTGGTGCTCGGCCTCGACCGCGGCGGCAATTGCCGCGGTATCGCCTACCGGGTGGCTGCGGCCAAGCGCGCCGCGACAATCGAGTATTTGCGCGGGCGCGAGCAGGTCACGCACGTCTATCGCGAGGCCTGGCGCTCGGTCTGGCTCGACGACGACCCGCAACAGACGGTGCGCGCGCTCTGTTACGTCGTCGACCGCGGCCACGAGCAATATGCCGGCCGCCTGACGCTCGAACAGAGAATGCATCTGGTGCGGCAGGGCCACGGCCGCTCCGGCAACAACCGCGACTATGTGCTGGCGACGGTCAAGGAGATCGAGGCGCAGGGCTATCGCGACCGCGAACTGCATCTTCTGGCCGAGCGGCTCAAGGGTGTGCACGAGGCGGCGGAGTAGCAGTTAACCGGGCTTTGCCTCGTCGATCAGCCGCGCCGTCGCCGTCTCGATCTCGTGCTGCAGGCGTTCGAGGAACGCGTCCTTGTCGAGCCCCGGGGCGATCGGATCGAGCACCTCGACCAAAACGGTGCCGGGATGGAGCAGGATCGAGCGGCGCGGCCAGAACAGTCCGGAGTTGAGCGCGATCGGAACACAGGGCACGCTCTCGGCCGCATAGAGCTGCGCGACGCCGTATTTGTAGCGCGGCTCGGCGCCGGCCGGCCGCCGCGTGCCCTCGGGAAAAATTATGAGCTGGCGACCCTTGGCGAGTTCGATGCCGGCGCGCTCGGTCATCGCATTGAGCGCCTTCGAGCGGGCGCCGCGATCGACCGGCACCATGCGGCCCTTGATCATCAGCCAGCCGAAGATCGGGATCCACTGCAACTCGCGTTTGACGATGAAGAACGGATTATCGAACAGGTGCAACAGCGAGAAGGTTTCCCACGCCGACTGGTGCTTGGCGGCGACGATGAGCGGGCCTTGCGGAATTTTTTCGTGGCCCCTGATCTCATAGTCGATGCCGGCGACCACGCGCAGCAGCACGAGATTGCAGCGGCCCCAGGTTTTCGCGATCGCAGATGATGGCGCGATAGGGCAAAAAGAACGTCGGCAGCGCGATGACCAGCCATACCGCGGTGTTCAGATAGAACAGCGCGTTGAACAAAAGGGAGCGGAGCAGGATCACGGCGCGGTGTCCCCTCACGCTGTGTCGCTGTCGAATTGCATGCGCACGTGCGCAAATAGGTACTTCAGATATTCCGCGAACAGCAAGCGCACGGTCTCGAAATCCGACCACCAAGGCTTATCCTTCATCTTCGGCGAGATGACCGGGAAGGAAATCAGCGTCACATCGGGCAATTGATGCTCAAGCTCGGCCATGGCGCGCGGCATGTGCCAATTTGAGGTCACCACGATCAACGAATTGAAATTGTGCTGGCGCGCCCAGCGCTTGGTCTCCAGCGCGTTGCCGAAGGTGTTGAGCGCGGAGCGGTCGAGATCGATGCAGCAGGCAAAATATTTGGAATAGACCGGCGTAAGCCGCGCGATTTCGCGCGCGCGCGTGTCGCGGTGCACGCCGCTGATCAAGAGCCGCTTGCCGTGATCGGTCGCCAACAACTCGATTGCGTCGGGAATACGCGCGGCGGCCCCGGTCAAGGCGACGATTCCGTCGGCGTTGCGATCCAAAGCCACTTCTTCGGTCGGGATCTTCAGCACGAACCAGCAGAAGCCGAGGCCCAGCACCACGGCGGCGCCGGCACCCGCGGCCATGGTGAGAAAGCCAATGATACGCGCAAAACTGGCAAGCATGTCAGTCGATCGTACCGAGGGTCCGGTTCACGGTATGCCGGGAGGTCGCCGCCGTCACCAAGGCGATCAGCACGACCTGGCCAAGGACGGCGGCATAGCCGATCACGCCGATGGAAAACGACCCGAACAATGCCGAAGTCTGCTCGGCCCCGGGCGTCGCGGCGAACCAGCCGCTGATGAGGCCGGCAAGCGCGAACAGCACGATCGCGACGCCGCCGCCGATGGCGCCGCCTTGCAGGCCGAGCAGCAGGAAATGCCGCTGGAACCGGCCGGCGATGAAGCCGTTCTTGGCGCCGACGAAATGCAGCACCTCGATCACCGGCTTGTTGGTGGCGATGGCGCCGCGCGTGGCGAAGGTGACCGAAAGAACGGTGGCGGCGATCACCAGCAACAAAATCGCGACGCCGGCGGCGACCGCGGTGCCCGCCATGGCGCGCATGCGGTCGATCCAGCCGCGATGATCGTCGAGGGTTGCGCCCGGCACCTGCTCGGCAAGCAGCCGTCGCAGCTGCGGAATATCGGGCGCCGCGCCGCGCGCGATCTTGACCACGATCAGCCGCGGCACCGGCAGTTCATCGAGCGTCAGTCCGCTGCCGAGCCACGGCTCGAGCAGCTTGGAGGATTCCGCCTTGGAATAGATGCGCACGTCGCCGATGCCGGGAAAGGCGCGCGCGGCGGTCGCCGCCTTGCCGGCGGTGGCATCGAGATCGCGGCCGGGCGCCGGAATGATCTGGATTGTCACCTCGCGCGCCACGTCCGACTGCCATTCGCTGGCGGCGCTGGCGATGAGGATCACCGCGCCGGTGGTGAGCGAGGCGAGGAAGGTCATGATGGCGACGACCGCGATCAGCGCGCGGCCGGAAATCGAGTTGCGCGGCACCAGCGGCGTGTCGAATCGCGGCAAAGGACCCGCCGGCACGCGCGGCGGCGCCATCATTTCGTCCCTGGTCGAATCCGCCATCGCTATCCTTCGCGCAAGATCCCGATCATGCGCTAGTCGTAAATGTGCAGCCGGCCCTCGTGCAGCACCAGCCGGCGCGCATCGTACTGGTCCATCAAGGCGATGTCGTGTGTGGCGATCACCACCGAGGTTCCCGATTTGTTGAGCTCGATGAACAGCCGCAGCAGCCGTTGCGCCAGGGTCGGGTCAACGTTGCCGGTGGGTTCGTCGGCGAGCAGCAGTTGCGGCCGCGCGATCACCGCGCGGGCGATCGCCGCGCGCTGCTTCTCGCCGCCCGACAGCACCGGCGGCAGCGCCCACATCCGCTCGCCGAGCCCGACCCAGTTGAGCAGTTCGATCACCTCGTCGCGGTAGCTGTCCTCGCGCCGGCCCATCACCCGCAAAGGCAGCGCGACGTTCTCATAGGTCGTCATGTGGTCGAGCAGACGGAAATCCTGAAACACGATGCCGATCCGGCGGCGCAGCGTCGCGACAGCGTCCTTCGACAGCGTGGCGACGTCGTGGCCGAACTGGGTGATCAGCCCGCGCGTCGGCTTGAGCGACAGGAATAGCAGGCGCAGCAGCGAGGTCTTGCCGGCGCCGGAGGGGCCGGTGAGAAACTGGAAGGAATGCGGCTCAATGCGGAAACTGAGGTCGCGCAGGACCTCCGGCCCCAGCCCGTAGCGCAATCCCACATTCTCGAATCGGACCACGCCCTTCTCCGAAAAATTCCGTTTTTGACCCGTGGAACGGCTCGGGCCGGCCAGGCCGCGGAGCGGGATGCCGATACCGCCAGCGGCTCGATTTGCGGTCAAGACCTGCGCTTTTACAGCATTATCGCCGCGTCGCCAGCGCAAAGGACCGCCAAAGCCGCCCTATCCCCTGATCCCCAAAAGGCGGGCATGGTTTCCAGTCCATTAACGGGCGGCTGCTAGGTTTCGAGGCCAATGCGACCTTGATGCCATGCTGATCGTCTGTCCAAGCTGTGCCACCTCCTACATGATCGACCCGGCCTCGCTCGGCGCGGCGGGGCGGACGGTGCGTTGCACGCGTTGCAAGACGTCCTGGTTTGCCGGCGGCCCCGAAGCCCACGTTGGCCGCCGTCGCCGAAGCCGTCACGGCCGAAGCCGAGATCCAGCCGGAGCACGCCGCCCGCGCCGAACCGCCGCCCCCGCCTGCGGCAGCGGGCGATCGTACCGCGAGCGAAGCCGAACCGGCCCCTAGCCCCGCCCCGGCGGCCGAGGCGCCGCCGGTCGAACCGCCGGCCCCGCCCGCCGCGCCGGCCACCCTGGCCGAGCCGCCGGCCGCGCCCGAGGCAACGCAAGACGCCGAGCCTGAGCCGGTCACGATCACCGATGCGCCGCCGCTGGCGCCGCCGGAAGACCATGAGGTCCGGCCGGAAGCGGCCGACGCCGAACCCGAAGCCGATGCCGCCGTTGCCTTCGACACCCGCCGCCGCTCGCTGCAGGCGCGCCGCAAGAAGTCGCGCCGCTCCTCGCGCTGGAGCGCGGTCGTGCTGGTGCTGGTCTCGTTCAACGTGGCGATGATCGGCGCGCGCAACGAAATCGTACGTTATCTGCCGCAGACCGCGTCGCTGTTCGCGGCCATCGGCCTGCCGGTCAACTTGCGCAATCTCAAATTCGAGAACGTGAAGTTGTCGACCGAAGCAGCCGACGGCATCACCATGCTCACCGTGCAGGGCGCCGTCGTCAGCGAAGCCGGCAAAGCGATCGCCGTGCCGCGCCTGCGCTTTGCCGTGCGCAATGCGTCCGGCCAGGAGGTCTACACCTGGACCATGGCGCCGCCGCGCAGCATCCTGGAGCCGGGCGCACGCCTTGAATTCCGCAGCCAGATTCCGGTGCCAAACGGCGACGCCACCGACGTACTGGTCCGCTTCCTCACAGCGCAGGACGCCGGAGCGAAATAGCGCATGGCGAAAATCCTGGTCGCGAAGACGATAACATGATCCGCGAGCTGGTGGTTCGCGCGCTCCACGAGGACGGTCACGAGTTGACCGCAGCCGACGACGGCGCGGCGGCGCTCGAGGCACTCGGCCGGCACCTGCTGCTGAGCGACGTCAAGATGCCGGTCATGGACGGCATCGCCCTGGCGCTCGCCGCCGGGCGCGACCATCCGAGCTCGCCATCATGCTGATGACTGGCTATTCCGACCAGCGCGAACGCGCGCACGGGCTGGACGCGCTGGTGCACGACGTGATCGCCAAGCCGTTTACCGTCGATCAGATCAAGGGCGCCCTGCCCGAGGCGCTGGTGCAACGGCACTAGCGGCCACCGCCAAGAACCGCAGCGATTAGAAATCCTTCAGCAGGCGCTCGATATAGTCGAGCTCGAGCTGCGGCCGGCCGCTCTCGCCGAAGCGCTTGCGCAGTTCTTCCAGGATGCGGCGGGCGCGCTGGGCGTCAATCTCGCCCGGTACTTTCACGTTGGCGTCGTCGCCATATTCACGCCCGCGCATCGGCCGCCCGAGCGGGTCGGTATTCTGTTGCGCGCGCGCGCGTCCGTTGCGGCCGGGCTGGCCGGGACCCTGTCCCATCTGGCCATTCTGCTGCATCGATTGCGCCAGCCCTTGCGCGCCCTTGCGCATCGCATCGAGCGCGCGGCCTTGGCTGTCGACCGCGCTTTCGGCGTCGCCCTGACCGAGTTCGCCTTCCGCCTCGCCCATGGCTTCGCCGGCGCTGCCGAGCTGCTCCATGTCGCTCCCGCCCTGGCCTTTTTCGCCCTGGCCCTGCTGCTGCTGATTGGGATTACCGAGGCCGCGCTGGCGCAATTGCTCGAGTAGCTTGTTGAGCCGGTCGCGCAAGGCCTGCTGGTCCTGGCGCAGATCGCCGAATTTCTGTTGGCCCTGGCCTTGTTGCTGGCGGTCGCGACGCTGATCCTGACCCTGCTTGTACGTCTTATCGCGCAATTGCTGCTGCTTGCGGATCATATCGCCGAGTTCGTCGAGCGCGGACATCATGTCGTCGTCGCCCTCGTCGCCTTGCGCGCCCGGACGCGCCATTTGCAGGTTCTCCAGCATCGACTGCATTTCGTCGAGCAGCCGGCGTGCGGCGTCCTTGTTGCCGGAACGCGCGAGGTTCTCCAGGCGATCCAGCATGCTCTTGAAATCGCGCTCGCTCAGCATGCGGGTGTTGCGGTCGAGCGGCCGCGCCAGCTGCTGCGGATTCTTGCGCATCTCTTCCGCCAGCGCCTGCAGGTATTTGTCCATGGCCGCGCGCAGCTGCTCCATCAGCTTCTTGAGCTCTTCGTCGCTGGCGCCGCGTTCGAGCGCCTGGCGCAAGGCGTCCTGCGCCTGGCGCAGCGCCTGCTCGGCCTGGCTGACATTGCCGTCCTCGAGATGGGTCGCCATGTCCCACATGCGCGTCACCACTTCGCGCAGTTGGTCGTCGGTGTTGGCGTGGGCGAGATCGAAATAGATCGCGCGCAAGCCGAGATAGACCGGCGTCTCGGGCGTGAATTTCTCCGGCGCGATGGTGAGCGCGTCGAGCGCGGCGAGCACGGTCGGCTTCGCATTGGCGTCGAGCGCCAGCATGCGGCGCTGCTCGATCAGGGCGCGCGCCACCGGTTTGACGAAGATACGTTCGGGAAGCTGGTACTCGACCGGCTCGCTATGACCCAGATTGCCGGCCTCGTCGCGCGCCACCAGCGTGATCTCGACCTTGGCGCCGGCCCAGGGATGTTCGGTCAAATCGCGCGTGGTCTGCGCCGCGCCCGCGCGCGTGCGCGCCTGCGGCAGCGTCAGCTGGAATTCCGGCGCCTTGTACAGCGGGTGCGCGCCGGCCGGCGCGTCGTCATCCTTGAGCGCGAATTCAGCATGCGCTTCGATCACGCCGTAATCGTCTTCCATCCGGTAGTCGAGCCGCAGCGAACCGCGAGCTTGGCGCTCCGGATCGTGCAGCAGATCGATGGTCGGTGCGCGGTCGGGGATGGCGGTGAAGGTCCAGGCGAGACTCCCGCCGCTTATGCCCTGCAGCGTCGCCGAACCGTCGCCCTTGATCGTGAAGCGGCGCTCCTCGCTATCCGCCGGCAGCGCCACGCGCGCGTCCGCCGGAACGGGTTCGAGGCCGCCCTTGCGCGCGACGTCGAAGTGCACATTGCCGCTCGAGCGAATAACGAGCTCGCTGCCCGCCGGCACGGCGACCGGTGCGGCGGCCTGCACGGTTTCACCCGGGCGCAAGCCGGCCAGCATCACCGGCGGCTTGCCGGTATAATTCGGCGGCGTCACCCAAGCGTCGATGCGGAAATTGGCCGGCGCCACGACGCCGTGCCAGTCGAAGGCGGCGGTGATGCGTTTCCAGCGCTCGCCGCCGGCGGCAAAGAACGTCACGACCCCGAGGATCAGCACCAGTGCGCGCAACGCCATCGGATCGCGTCGGGCGAGCCGCGGCTTCGGCCAGCCGGCCTTGAGCTTGCGCGCCGACAACAGCACACGTTCGACATGAGCGCGCCAAAGCGCCTGCGTGACCGGATCGTGCTGGTTGGCCGCGATCTCGTCGATGACCGAGGTGGCGGGTCGATGCGCTTGGCCGCTGTTACGGTCGAGCCGGCGCAAGCCGTCGGCGACGCTCGGCAGTCGCAGGATCGCCAGCGGCGTCGCCGCAACGGCGGTCATCACCACGAAGATGATCAAGCCGATGGCGCGCGCGAGCGGCGGCAGCACCAGCCATAGCCCAGCCCAGGAAAAAGCCAGGAACAGTCCGAGCGCGGTGGCCAAGACCGCAAGGGCCGGCCACAGCCGTTCCCAAAACAGGCTGCCGCGCGCGCGTTTGAGCGCTTGCGCGAGCAGGCGCCGCGTCGGCTTGTCCTGCTGCTTCGGCTGCTCGTCCAAATCGTTCAAAAGCCGCTCCGTCGCCGGGGCTCGGGCAATTCACTGTTCCTAAGCTACCACGCAGGCAAGTCCCGGGCCATGCGCGGGTTTCATATGCCTAGAGCCAATCCGGCATGCGATCGAGCGCAATCAATTGGTCAACTTCAAGGCGAGGACGGACCAGCGCCCATTGCCCGCCGTTTACCAACACTTCCGGCACCAGCGGGCGGGTGTTGTAGGTGCTCGCCTGTACCGCGCCATAGGCTCCCGCCGACATCACGGCGAGCAAGGCGCCCGGCGCCGGTTCCGCCAGATCGCGGTTGAGGGCGAGGAAATCGCCGCTTTCACAGACCGGCCCGACCACGTCGGCGCGGATGCGGCGCGCCGACACGCCCGGCTCCGCCACCGGCTTGATCTCGTGATGCGCGTCGTAGAGCGTCGGGCGAATCAGGTCGTTCATCGCGGCATCGACCACCACGAAATTCTTCGCCTCGCCGTGCTTGACGAACAAAACGCGCGTCACCAGGATGCCGGCATTGCCGACGATCAGCCGGCCCGGCTCGAAGATCAGCCGGCAATCAAGGTCGCGCGTCGCGCGATTGACCATCTTGGCATAGGCGTCGGGATGCGGCGGCGGCTCGTTGTCGTCGAGATAGGGAATACCCAGACCGCCGCCGAGATCGACATGCGCGATGGTATGTCCATCGCCACGCAGCGTGCGCACGAAGTCGGCGAGCAGCGAGAACGCATTGTCGAACGGATCGAGGTCGGTGATCTGGCTGCCGATATGCATGTCGACGCCGGTGACCTTGATGCCCGGCAACTTCGCCGCCCTGGCATAGACCTCGCGGGCGCGGCTGATCGGGATTCCGAACTTGTTCTCAGCCTTGCCGGTGGCGATCTTGTGATGCGTCTTGGGATCGACGTCGGGATTGACGCGTACCGAGATCTTGGCCGAGCGGTCCTTGCTCGACGCGATCGACGACAGCAGCTCGAGCTCCGGCTCGGATTCCACATTGATACAAAGGATGTTCTCGTCGACCGCAAGCGCAAGCTCGCGCGCGGTCTTGCCGATGCCGGAGAACATGATCTTGTCGGCCGGCGCGCCGGCGAGGCGCGCGCGCATCAGTTCGCCTTCCGACACCACGTCGGCGCCGGCGCCGAGCTTGGCCAGCGTTGCCACCACCGCCTGGTTGGAATTCGCCTTCATGGCGTAGCAGACGAGCGCGTCGATGCCGGCGAAGGCGCCGGCAAAAACCTTGTAGTGGCGGGTGATCGTGGCGGTCGAATAGCAATAGAACGGCGTCCCGACCGCTTCGGCGAGCGTGTCGAGGTTAACCGCCTCGGCGTGCAGGACACCGCCGCGATAAGCGAAGTGGTGCATCAGGCACGCTCAGTTCAGCAGATCGTCGAGGAAAATGTGTTTTTTCGGCCCCTGCGGCGAAAGCGGCATACCATTGGGTCCGAGCGGCGTATCGCTACCTTTGGTCTGTCCGCCGATCGGCGCGGCAATGGGATTGCTCATCGGGTTCGCCTTGGCCTGCTGCTCGCCCGCCAGCGAGGCGCTGGGCGGCGGATCGAGCGGACCCTTGCGGCCGCAGGCAGCCAAGCCCAATGCGGCGGCGAGCGCGCCGATCAGGGTGAGGCGGGCATAGCGGCGATCGTGAAAACGGCTCAAACAACGCACTCCTTGGATCTCAATTTCGCGCATGATCTTATCCGAAAACCGGTGCCCACTTTTCGGGATCATGCGCCGGCGACACCATAGCAAACCAGGCGATCAAGGCCAAACCTGGCTCGATACTATCAAGATTTCTCTTTTTCCAGCTTGCGCAGCCATTTCTTCGCCTGGGTCCGCACGTTTTTCGGCGCCGTGCCGCCGAAAGTCGTGCGGCTCTTCACCGATTTGTCGACGGACAGGACGCCGAACACGTCGTCCGTCACCCGCGGCTCGATCTCGCGCATGGCAGCGAGCGGCAACCGGTGCAGGGGCACGCCCGCCTCCGCCGCCTTGACGACGATGCGACCGGTGAGGTGATGGGCGTCGCGGAACGGCATCTTCAGCGCCCGCACCAGCCAGTCGGCGAGGTCGGTGGCGGTCGCATAGCCTTCGCCGGCCGCTTTCTTCATGCGCGCGGCATCGGGCTCGAGGTCGGCCACCATGCCGGTCATCGCTGCAAGCGACAGCGACAGCGCGGCGAGCGCGTCCATGGCGCCCTCCTTGTCCTCCTGCATATCCTTGGCATAGGCGAGCGGCAGGCCCTTCATCACAATCAGCAGCGCACTCAGCGCACCGATGATACGTCCGGTCTTGGCGCGCACCAGTTCGGCGGCGTCCGGATTGCGCTTCTGCGGCATCATCGAGGAGCCGGTGGTGAACTTGTCGCTGAGCTTCATCAGGCCGGTCAGCGGCGAGGTCCAGATCACGATCTCCTCGGCGAGCCGCGACAGGTGCACCGCCGCGATCGATGCGGCGGCGAGCGTCTCCATGACGAAGTCGCGGTCGGACACGGCGTCGAGCGAATTGGCCGCCGGCCGGTCGAAGCCGAGCGCCGTCGCCGTCATGTCGCGGTCGAGCGCAAACGAGGTGCCGGCGAGCGCGCCGGAGCCGAGCGGCGACTCGTTCAATCTCTTGCGCGCGTCGGCAAAGCGGCCGCGATCGCGCGCCGCCATCTCGACGTATGCGAGCAGATGGTGGCCGAACGTCACCGGCTGCGCGGTCTGCATGTGCGTCAAGCCCGGCATCACCGTGCCGGCGTGCGCAAGCGCCTTCTCGGCCAGTGCGCGCTGAAATTCGGTGAGCGAAACATCGAGCGCATCGATGGTGTCGCGCACCCACAGCCGGAAATCGGTCGCCACCTGGTCGTTGCGCGAGCGCGCGGTGTGCAGCCGGCCGGCCGCCTCGCCGATCAGCTCGCCGAGCCGGCCCTCGACGTTCATGTGGATGTCTTCCAGCGCCCGCTTGAACGAGAACGTGCCGCCCGCGATTTCTGACAGGATCGTGTCTAGACCGTGAGCGATGCTTTTCGCATCGTCGGCCGTAATGATGCCTTGCTTGGCCAGCATGTCGGCGTGGGCCTTGGACGCGGCGATGTCCTGGCGGTAAAGAGCCTTGTCGAAATCGATGGAGGCGTTGATCCCCTCCATGATGGCGCCGGGGCCCGACGCAAATCGTCCGCCCCACATTTTGTTGCTCATGGTAGTGCTCTTCGACTAACCGCCAAGGTCCCGCCGTCTATGCCCGAAAATCCGCCGCCCAGCGTCACCAAGAGATACCTGGCCAAGGTCCTGACCGGGGGCATCATGGGCGTCGCCATTGGGCTCGCGGGGGTATACGGGATTGCCACCCTGACAGGCAATGCAGGCGTTGATGCGGTCTGCCGGCCGGCGGTCGAATTGGCCAGGAAACTGGCCCCTTTGGCGCATGGCGAGGTGGCCGCCGTTAACGTTGCCAGAATGCCCCTGAAAGTGCCCGACCTGTCATTTCAGGATGCCAGCGGCAAGCCCATGACGTTGGCGGCGTGGCGCGGGCGCACGGTGCTGCTCAACCTGTGGGCGACCTGGTGCGTGCCCTGCCGCAAGGAAATGCCGACGCTCGACGCGCTGCAGGCGAAGCTCGGCGGACCCGCATTCGAGGTGGTGGCGGTCAATATCGACACCCGCGATCCGGAGAAGCCGAAGGCGTTCTTGAAGGACGTCGGCGTCAGCAAGCTCGCTTATTACGCCGATGCCAGCGCAAGGACGTTCCAGGATTTGAAGGACGTCGGCCGCGCCTTTGGCATGCCGACCACCTTGCTGATCGACCCGCACGGTTGCGAGCTTGGCACCATTGCCGGACCTGCCGAATGGGCGAGCGACGATGCGTTTAAGCTGATCCAGGCGGCGCTGGGCAAAGCTGAGCGTCGCGTTGCCCGTCCGCAGGACGGCGACCCACTCGCCGATATTAAGCGGTGATATTGACGTTCTGCCCGACGCCGGCGGTCGCGGTAGAAATCGGTCTGCATGGACCGAGCCTCCCTCGCCACAGCCATGGTCGACGCGCAGATGAGCCAAGTGCAAATGGCCATCGCGGAAAAGATGATGCGCGCCTCAATGAACCATGAAGACCCACTCGGCGGCCCTCAGCGCTTACGCGACGGTATTGAGAATCGAACCCGCCGACGAGTTCGACGACGTCGACTGGCTGAGCGTGCGGCTTGCTGGAGCGTGGAGGTGTTTTGAGACGATTGCGCCGATTGAAGACGGGCCAGCGCGGTCTGGATGACGAGGTTGGCATTCCCGCTGACTTTGTTCAGCTGGGCGCCAAACATGTTGTCACTGAAGGCCGACATCAGGGACTGCTTCGCCGCAAACGCGGAGGCTCTGGCACGGCCGTTTTGCAGGCTCTGCCACGCGGAATACTGGCCAACTCGAACGGCACCGATGCGATACAGCACGGAGACACCTCGCAATGCGGCGAGGTTAGAGCCGCGTGGTTAAGCAAAGCTTAGGCGGCGGCCGGTTCCGGCCCTTTTCATCAGCGGCCACTTGACGCGGGCACCGCGGGCGATATACTTAACCATATGGTTTACTATCGAACCGAAGCGCTCGACCGCACCTTTGCCGCGCTCGCCGACCCCACCCGGCGGGCGCTCTTGGCGCGGCTGAGCCAGACCGACGGCCTGTCGGTCAGCGCCTTGGCCGAGCCCTTTGCCATGTCGCTGCCGGCGGTGATGAAGCATCTCGACGTGCTGTCGGAGGCCGGGCTCGTCGCCCGCGCCAAAAACGGGCGCACGGTGTCCTGCCGGCTGCGCGCCGAGCCCATGCACGAAGCCAACGAATGGCTCGACCGCTACCAGCGCTTCTGGGGCGACCGTCTCGATCAACTCGCCGCGTTTTTGGAGGAAGATATCATGCCCACCGCCGCCGTCAAACCAAGTCTCACCGTCAAGCGCCGCTTCAACGCGCCGCCCGCCAAAGTCTTCCAAGCCTGGACCGACGCCGAAAAAGTAAAGCGCTGGATGGGCCCGGGCGAGGTCGTGGTGCTCAGCGCCGAAAACGATGCGCGCAGCGGCGGCCGCTACCGCTGGGTGATGCGCGCGCCCAATGGCGAGGAGCATGACGTCAGCGGCGTCTATCGCGAGGTCGTCCCGAACGAAAAGCTGGTGTTCACCTGGGCCTGGAAATCGACGCCGGAGCGTGAATCGCTGGTAACTGTCACATTCAAGCAAGACGGCGACGGCACAATCATGACGCTGACGCACGAACAGTTCTTCGACGAAGACGCGCGCGACCGTCACCAAATGGGATGGAACGGCGCGATGGAGAAGCTGGAGAAGTATCTGACAAGGTAACCAGAGGAGGCCTGCATGGCACGCGGCTCGCACGGTACTTTCTATTGGAACGAACTGATGACGCGCGACGTCAAGCGCGCCAAAAAATTCTACGCCGACACCTTGGGCTGGAGCTTCGATGCCATGCCCATGCCCGGCGGCGGCTCCTATTGGATCGCCAAGGCCGGCGAGGAGCCAGTCGGCGGCATCTTCGACATCAGCGGTTCGGAGTTCGGCCCCGTGCCGGAAAGCTGGATGTCCTACATCGCGGTCGATGACGTCGACGCGCGCGTGGCCAAAGCCGCGAAGGCCGGGGCCAAGCTGATGAAGCCGGTTTTCGAGGTGCCGGGCGTCGGTCGCATCGCATTCTCATGGAGCCGGGCGGCGCCGGCATCGGCTGGATGACGCCGGTGAAGTCCTGATCTGGAGATCGCCATGCAGCACGCGGTCGTTTCGCAGATCCGAATGGCTTTCGGCGCGCAAGGCACTGCTCGCCAAGGAAAAGGAATTCACCAAGGCGCGCGACGCGCTCAGCGCCGCGCGACGCTCGCTGCCCTGGGTCAAAGTCGACAAGAACTACGTGTTCGACGGCCCAGACGGCAAGCAATCGCTCGCCGACCTGTTCGACGGCCGCAGCCAGCTCATCGTCTATCACTTCATGTTCGGACCGGATTGGGAAGCCGGCTGTCCGCACTGTTCGTCATTGGGCCGACAATTTCAATCGGCATCATCGTGCATCTGAACCAGCGCGACGTGACGCATGGTCGCGATCTCGCGCGCGCCCTTGGCAAATCTCGAGGCCTACCGCAAGCGCATGGGCTGGACGTTCAAATGGCTGTCGTCCGTTCGGCACCGACTTCAACCTCGATTTCCGCGTCTCCTTCACGCCGGAGGAAATGGCGGCCAACAAGGCCGTCTACAATTTCGCCGAGCAGGATCCGCACGTCGCCGAGCGCGAGGGCATCAGCGTGTTCATCAAAGATGCGAGCGGCGCGATTTTCCACACCTACTCGGCCTATGCCCGCGGCATCGACCTGATGTGCACCGATTACAATTATCTCGATCTGACGCCGAAAGGCCGCGACGAAGGCGACGCGCGGACCGTATCTGGGTCAGGCGGCACGACGAATACGAGACTGCGACAAAGGCAAATCTGCTGCAATCAAAGGGGGACGACATGACGCTATCGATTACCGCGCTCTACGCCGGCATCCTGGCGCTGATCGTGGTCGCGCTGGCGATCAACGTGACGGTTCACCGCGCCAAATTGCGCGTGCCGCTCGGCGACGGCGGCAATCCGGCAGATGCTGCGCATGATCCGCCTGCACGCCAATGCCGTCGAATACTTGCCGCTCGCGCTGGTGCTGATGGCGATCTACGAAATCAATGGCGGCTGGCACACGCTGCTGCACGTCGTCGGCATCGCGCTGATCGTCGGCGCGCATGCTGCAGACGCTGGAATATGTGGATCACGGACGATGCGCAGGCTTCGGCCGCATCACCGGCCAGAGCTCTGACCTGGCTCATCGATCGTCGGCGCTGGCGCGTGCTCAATCTGTGGAAGCTGACCTGACGCCTAGCGCGTCGGCACCGGCTTTTCGCCGCGGTAGTCGTAGAAGCCGCGCTGCGTCTTGCGGCCGAGCCAGCCGGCCTCGACGTATTTCACCAGCAGCGGGCACGGCCGGTATTTCGAATCGGCCAGCCCCTCGTGCAGCACCTGCATGACCGACAGACAGGTGTCGAGGCCGATGAAATCGGCGAGCTCGAGCGGCCCCATCGGATGGTGCGCGCCGAGCCGCATCGCGGTGTCGATCGCCTCGACGTTGCCGACGCCTTCGTAGAGCGTGTAGATCGCCTCGTTGATCATCGGCAGCAGGATGCGGTTGACGATGAAGGCCGGGAAATCCTCCGACACCGCGATGGTCTTGCCGAGCTTGGCGACGAAGGCCTTGCTGGTCTCGAAGGTCGCGTCGTCGGTGGCGATGCCGCGGATCACCTCGACCAGCTCCATCAGCGGCACCGGATTCATGAAATGAATGCCGATGAAGCGCTCGGGCCGGTCGGTCGACGACGCCAGCCGCGTGATCGAGATCGACGAGGTGTTGGTGGCGATGATCGCTTCCGGCTTCAGCGACGGGCACAGATCGGCGAAGATCTTGCGCTTGACGTCTTCCTTCTCGGCCGCGGTCTCGATCACGATGTCGCAGGCCGCCATGGCGTCGAATTTTTCCGCCGGCTTGATGCGCGCGAGCGCCGCCTTGCGGTCGTCCTCGCTGATCAGCTTCTTGCCGACCTGGCGCGCCATGTTGCCGTTGATGGTCGCCATGCCGGCCTTGATGCGGTCGCTCGACACATCGTTGAGCATCACGGAATAGCCCGCCAGCGCGCAGACATGGGCGATGCCATTGCCCATCTGCCCGGCGCCGATCACCCCGACAGTCTGAATATTCAACGCCATGATTTTTGTCCGATCGATGCGAAGACCCGGCTCTTGGCTTCGGTTTCGGTATGTTCATTGCCTGCAGTTTTACGACGAACCGCCCGACGACACCACCGGCGCGAACAGCTAATTTGCAGGCGTGGTCAACGCTTGACCTTGTCGAGTTCCGCCGCCAGTTCGGGCAGCGCCTGGTAAAGATCGGCGACCAGGCCGTAGTCGGCGACCTGGAAGATCGGCGCCTCCTCGTCCTTGTTGATGGCGACGATCACCTTGGAATCCTTCATGCCGGCGAGATGCTGGATCGCGCCGGAAATCCCGACCGCGATGTAGAGCTCGGGCGCCACCACCTTGCCGGTCTGGCCGACCTGCCAGTCGTTCGGCGCGTAGCCGGCATCGACCGCCGCGCGCGAGGCGCCCATCGCGGCGCCGAGCTTGTCGGCCACCGGCTCGATGTATTTGGTGAAGTTCTCGCGGCTCTGCATGGCGCGGCCGCCGGAGATGATGATCTTGGCCGAGGTCAGTTCGGGCCGATCCGACTTCGACAGTTCCTCGCCGACGAAGACTGGACAGGCCCGGATCGGCCGCGGCCGTCGACGTTCTCGACGCTGCGCCGAGCCGCCCTCGCCCGCCGCCTGGAAGGTCGAGGTGCGCACGGTGATGACTTTCTTGGCGTCGGTCGATTTCACCGTCTGGATCGCGTTGCCGGCATAGATCGGCCGCTCGAAGGTGTCGGGCGCGATCACCTTGGTGATCTCGGAAATCTGCATGACGTCGAGCAGCGCCGCCACGCGCGGCATGACATTCTTGCCGTTGGTGGTCGCCGGCGCGACGATGGCGTCGTAATTGCCGGCGAGCGAGACGATCAGCGCGGCCAGCGGCTCGGCGAGCGGCGTGCTCGTAGAGCGCGCGCGTCCGCCAGCAGCACCTTCTTCACGCCGTCGAGCTTGGCGGCGGCGTCCGCGACCGCCTTGCAATCCTTGCCGGCGACCAGCACATGCACGTCGCCGCCGAGCGCCTTGGCGGCGGTGAGCGCCTTGTCGGTCGCGTCCTTGAGCGTCTTGTTGTCGTGCTCGGCGATGAGAAGCGTGGTCATCAGAGCACCCCCGCTTCGTCCTTGAGCTTGCCGACCAGCTCGGCGACCGAGCCGACCTTGACGCCGGACTTGCGGCCCGGCGGCTCGCGTGGTCTTGAGCACCTGCAGGCGCGGCGCGATGTCGACGCCGTAATCCGCCGGCGTCTTCTCGTCGATCGGCTTTTTCTTCGCCTTCATGATGTTGGGCAGCGAGGCGTAGCGCGGCTCGTTCAGGCGCAGATCGGTGGTGACGATCGCCGGCGCTTTCAGCTTCACGGTCTGCAAGCCGCCGTCGACCTCGCGCGTCACCGTCACGCTGTCGCCGTCGATCGTCGATCTTGGAGGCGAAGGTGCCTTGCGCCCAGCCGAGCAGCGCCGCCAGCATCTGGCCGGTCTGATTGCAGTCGTCGTCGATCGCCTGCTTGCCGAGGATGACGAGGCCGGGCTTTTCCGCGTCGACGATGGCCTTGAGGATTTTCGCCACCGCCAGCGGCTCGACCGCGCCTTCGGCCTTCACCAGGATGCCGCGGTCGGCGCCCATGGCGAGCGCGGTGCGGATGGTTTCCGAGGCCTGCGCCGGGCCGATCGACACCGCCACGATCTCGGTCGCCTTGCCGGCTTCCTTCAGGCGGATCGCCTCTTCGACGGCGATCTCGTCGAACGGATTCATCGACATCTTGATATTGGCGAGTTCGACGCCGGAGCCGTCCGGTTTGACGCGGATCTTGACGTTGAAATCGACCACCCGCTTCACGGGCACCAGAATTTTCATAAATCCCCATCCCAAAACGAGCGAGCATCAAGGAGCGGGCGGAAGCTAATGGCCGCGCCATTGGCATGTCAACGTTTATGCTGCGCCGCACGCTATGCGCGATGAGCCGATCTGGCTTCGCGGCAGCGGCCCTAGGCCGAACGGAAGCATTCGAATAGGCGCACGGTCCGATAGTGCAGCAACGGGAACAGAGCGAAGCCCGCGACCGTCCCGCCGACATGGGCCATGTAGGCGACATTGTCCTGGGTCTGCACCGAGATCGCCCATAATTGCAGCACAATCCAGCCGCTGCGAAAATTATGTCACCGATTTGCCCCGGCGCCCACAGGACGTCCTGCGCCCCCTTGTCGTTGGCGTACCGGCCGGCGACGAACAGGTAGTCCGACAGCCGGTTGACGTATTTGAGCGACGGCTCCGACACGCCCTCCCCCGGTCTGTCCTTTAGCTCGACCATGATGCGTTCGGCGCGCCGGCAGATCGTGCGCGCGAGATGCAAGTAGGCCGACGCAGGGCTGCCGCCAGGCAAAATGAACGATTTCAGCGGCTCCAGCTCGCCGTTGAGCCGGTCGATCTCGCCCTCGAGCCAGGCCACCTGGGCATCGGTCACGGTCAGCCGCGCGCCGCCCGGGCCCTTTTCGGCAAGGCAAAGATCGGCCTCGACGTCGAACAGGTCGTTCTGGATACGCCCAAGCGCGGCGTCGAGCGCGGCATCGCCGGCGGTATGCAGCCGCACCAGGCCGATCGCTGCATTGGCCTCATCGACCGTGCCGTAGGCTTCCACCCGCAGGTCGTATTTCTTGCGCCGCGCCCCCGAGCCGAGCGACGTGGTGCCGTCGTCACCGGTACGGGTATAAATGCGGTTGAGCACGACCATAAGGGACCTCGCCTCGGGCTGAGGATTCGGAGTAGGCTGGCTATATTAGCCGGGTTTTCGTCACAAATAATGGGGGGGTGAATGCCATGCGAATTCTGCTGATTGCCGCTGCCGCGGCGCTGCTGATCCTGCCCGCGGCTCGCCAGGCCAAAGCCTGCGAGCTGGACGCCTATGCCGCCGAGCTGGCTCCGGTGCCTGGCGCCGCGGCGCTTGTGACCCAGGAACTCTCCGCCGAAGAAAAGAAGATAGACGACAAGAAGCCCATGAAAAAGACGGCGAATATGAATTCGAAGAAGAAAATGAAAAAAGAGAAGGTCGAATACATGCGCGCCGCGCCGATGTAATCGGCAACCAAGACTTCGGCTTTTCTACCGCCCCATTGCCCAGATCGTCGCCATGATCACGATGATGGCGACGAACTGCAGCAGCACGCGCAGCCGCATGAGCTGCTGCGAGCGGTTGGGCGAGCCGCCGCGCATCATGTTGACGAGGCCGAGCATGAGGACGATGGCGACCGCGACGATCGCGGCCGGCACCAGATAATGCGACATGAAATCCGACATGACGCGCGCCTTCTAGCACCGGCGGCCGTGCCCGGCCATCCATCAGGGCTTTCGTCCGATCAATAAAAACGCGTCGAAACAGGCCACAACCTTGACTCTCCTTGCAGCGACAGCCGCGTCTCAGTGTCGCCGTCCAAGATAGCAGGGCGCGGCGCCGCGCGCTGGCGCGCTAGTAAGCCTGCAAGGCCAGCACGCCGCCGGGGCCGATCATCAGACCCCACGTCTCGTCGGCGGCGATCTCGACCTCGTCGCTTTGCGCCGCCCGGCCAGGCAGCTTGACCCAGTACTTGTATTTGCCCGGCGGTAGATCGAGCGACGGCCCGTCCGGCGCCTTGGTGCCGGCGCCGGAAGCAATCTTGAGCGTCTTGCCGTTGAACGTGATCGCCGCTTCCGCGGGGTTGATGTTGCCGAACAAAACCTTGGACTGGCCCGGCTTCGGCATGATGCCGGCCTTGGCGACGGCGCCGGGATTTTTCACAACAAGGCTGATGCTGGTCGCGTCGTCCTTGCGGCCGAGCTTAAGCACGGCAGGGCCGTCTGGCGCGGTATAGGCGAGAACCACTTTGTCCGCCGTCACCACCGCGCCTTGCGATTGGTCCTTCCAATTGCGCTTGCCGAGCTCGCGCCGGTAAAAGCCGAGCACGTCGGCAAGCGCGAGCGGCACGCTAGCCGTGAGCTCGTGGCGGAACGGCGTCGTGGTGCCCGCGCTCATGGTGTGGCGTTTGGGGATCGGCAGGTTGCCGCTCTCTTCCGCTTCCAAGTCCTCCGCGCTTGCCGGCGCCGGTGCGTCGGCGGACTTGGCGGAGGCGACCTTCAGGCCTGAACCGTCGGCAGAGACCCTGGTCTTGGGGCCCATGCGCATGATGGTGAACGACACGGATTTGCCGGCCTTGGCGAAATCGAGCACGACCATGTTGGCGTTATTGATCACCGACGATCGCGATTCCCAGCCCTGCTGCTTCATGGCCGCGCGATAGAAATCGGCCACCGCCTTGATGCTGCCTCCGCTGGTGAATTCGAGCTTGCCGTCGGCGCCGTCGAATTCGACGTCCTCGGCGCGGTCGGGCACGGGCACCGGCGCCTTGTTGTCGGCGGCCACGCGCAAGGCGGGCTCTGGAACTTTCGGCGCCAGCATCGCCTGTGCCGATTTCATGCCCGCATTCGCCTCGGTGATGGCCTGTCGAATCAGCCGATCGGCGTCGTCCATGGCGGAGCGGGGCGTTTCGGCTTTGGCGACCTGTTTCGTAATGTGCTCGACCAGGCTCACAGTCGTCATGCCGTATTTACTGGCGAGCTTCAGCACGGCCGTTGCGTCGGCCGAAGAGAAACTAAGCGTAACTTGGTCGGCATTGACGAGCGCGTCGCGCGTCTCTTCCGCCCAATGGCGCGCCGCAAGCTCGCGGCGATAGAAGGCCAGCACGGCGCCGACGTCGGCCGGCACGGTGGCGTGTAGCTCGCGCACGGCCGAACCGCCCGTGCCGCCGGCGGACGTCGCCTGCTTGGGCCGCGGCAAGCCGAAGATGTCCTCTCCGAGCTCGAGTGTCTGCGCCAGCGCAAACGGCGGCACCTTTATCTCGACATCGGTCTTGCCGTCGTCGCGGCGCTGCAACGACAGCACGAGCGGCCGTTGGTTCTCGCTGATGTAGTAAGCGAGCGCGCCGTTGGCGACCTTGTCGTCGAGCTTCGCATTCGGCCATTTCGCGGCGGCGTCCGCCGCCGACAGCGGCGAATAGCCGGTCGCGGTCAGCTGCTTACGGAAGAAATCGCCGGCGGCGTCGACCGATTGCGCGGTGGTCACGCTGAGGTATGGCCGGTTCTCGTCGAACACGATATTGGCCGCATCGTCAGGAGTTGGCAGAGCGAATGGCAGCCGATCGGGCGAGTAATAGACCGTGGTGACTTCGCTGGTCCTTTCGTCTTTTCCGACTTGGATGGTGAACGACACCGACAAGCCCTGGCCGCCCTTCATCAGGGTCAGCCGCGTCCAGTTGTAGGGCTCCAGCGGCGCGACGTACGGCTTCCAGCCTTGGTCGCCCAACAGCTTCTTGATCGCCGCGGTCGTATCGGCGACCGTGCCGGATACCGAATAAACCACCCGGTCCGCTGAGGTGCGGTCGGCCAATTCTTTGGCGCCCTCAAGGCGCGGCAACCTGCCGACCTTGACCAGCGCGCTGGCGGAATTCGGACCGCCGTTGAGATAGGCCTTGTGCAGGGCCGCCAGAATGCCGACCGGCCATTCCTTGAGTTCGACTTTGTATTTGCCGGCCTCGGCTTTTTGCAGCGTCACGACGAGCGCGACATTTGGCTCCTTGTCGTTGACGTAATGTGCGTAGCCGCCGCGCTCATGCACGACGCCCGAAGGCCCGCCGGCCGGCTGCTTGCCGTTGAGTTTCTCCGACCACAGCGCCCAGCCGCGGGTGCCGAGCTCCTTGCGGTAGAAGTCCAGTGTTTTGTCGACCGGCTCGCCGGTCACGAGGGTCAACAAAGGCCGGTCCGGCGAATACTCGATATTGGCGGCGTCCTGGGCGAAGGGCAAATCGGTTTTGAGCGGGATCACGCTGTACTGCACGCTGGTGGCGTTGCCCTGCGCCGGCGCGATCGTGATGAACACGTTGATCGCCTGCGCGCCCCGCTTCAGCGTCATGGTGCGCATTTTCGGGTCTTGGTTATAGGCGGTGTTGGGCGCGACGTATTTCTGCCAGCCGCCGGCGGCGAGCGCCTTGTCGAGAGCGTCCGCGGTCTGCGCGACCGAATCTTGCGAGGTGAAAATCGTCGTCGCCGGGCTGGCAAAAACCTGCTTGGCGCTCGCGACCCGCGGCAAGCGGCTGGTGTCGAGCGTCCCGTCGTCGGCTTTTTCTGGTTCGGATTTGGAGCAACCGGCGGCGAGCATCGCCAGACAAGCGAATGCGAAGATGAAACCGCGCGATTTTCGCTGCGCCGTGACGCCGAACCCTGTGTCGCCGCCCATCGTAAAGTCCTCCGTCAGGATGGTTATATCTGAAAACAAAAGCCCGCCATGTCCGGCCCACGTTGGGCCGGCACAGCGCAAGAATTAGTCGCGGGTACTAGAGCCCTGGTTCAAAGGCCCTACAGATAGCGCCGCAGATCGGCCGCGGCAGCTTCAGGCTTGCGGTCGAGCTTGAACGGCGCGACGAAGCGGCCCTGTTTGTCCATCAGATAGACCAGCGCGGTGTGGTCCATGCTGTAGTCGCCGTTCTTGGTCGGGACCTTCTTGGCGTAGACGCGATAGTCTTTCTCGACCGCGTCGATCGCTTTCTGGTCGCCGGTCGCGCCGCGTAAGTGCGGATCGAAGCTTGACAGATAGTCCTTCATCACCGGCGCGGTGTCGCGCTCCGGATCGACGGTAATGAACAGCGCGCTAACGCGGTCGGCGTCCTTGCCGAGCGCGTGCAGCACTTCCGACATCTCGAATAGGGTGGTCGGGCAGATGTCGGGGCAGTGCGTGTAGCCGAAGAACACCAGCAGCGGCCGGCCCTTGAAATCCGTTTCCGTAATGGTCTTGCCGTTCTGGTCGATGAGCTTGAACGGGCCACCGATCGCCGAGGCGCTGCCGCCCGGAACATAACTCTCGGTCATGAACAGGATCACGCCGAGGAAAATCACCAAGCCCGCCAAAAATGCGGAGAACACCAAAAGCAGATGCGAGGTCCGGGCCGTCATCGCGCCTCACGCGGGCTGCATCAGAAACACGCGACCCAGCCGGCGCGCACGACCTCGAAGAACACGGCGGTGCCGTAATAGGCCCAGAGTGCAAGCGTGCCCGCCACGGCAAGCCCACCACCGACCGCTACCAAGAGCAGCGGCCGCGACAGTCGGGCGGATGAGACAAGCGCGGGCATAGCAAGCCTTTCAGGCGATTCCTGGTCCAGATAGGACCAATTCCGGGCGACGGCAACCGAGTGCGGCAGCGGCTGCCTGCCACTTAGAATTAACCATTAAACCCCTGCAATTTTGACCCTTTCGGGGCCCACGTTGACTTGCCTAGTTAAAGCCGCGATGAATAGGCTAGGTATCAATTCAGCCACTGACTGGAGAATGAGATGCGTAGCGCATTGGCGACAGCATCTGGTGATAACGATGACGACGGCAGGCGCTGCCGTCTGGGCGCAAAATGCGCCGGCACCGGCCGCAGCGCCGGCTCCCGCTCCCGCCGCCGCACCGGCGCCTGCCGCCGCGCCGGCCCCAGCTCCCGCACCCAAGCCGGCAATCGCGAAATGCGAAAACCCGAACGCGCTCGGCGTCGAGCGCATCGTGCAGATCGACACCACCGGCGGTCCCGGCTTCGGCTTCGAGCACTTCAAGGCCTACGATTTCCTGCGCGACCACGAGGTCGTGCTCACGTTCGACGACGGCCCGTGGCCGGGCAACACCGAGCGCGTGCTCAAAGCGCTGGCCGACAACTGCACCAAGGCCTTGTTCTTCCCGATCGGCAAGCATGCCGGGTACCATCCGGAAATCCTCAAGGAAGTGGCCAAGGCCGGGCACACCATCGGCTCGCACACCTGGTCGCATAAGGATCTCACCAAGCTGACGCCGGACGAAGCCAAGGCCGAGATCGAAAAGGGCATCGCGGCGGTGAGCATCGCGCTCGGCAACAAGCCGGTCGGCCCGTTCTTCCGATTCCCGGCGCTGCGCCACCCACCCGAGATGGTCAAATATCTCGGCGAGCGCAATGTCGGCATCTTCTCCACCGACATGGACTCGTTCGACTTCAAGATTCACAAGCCCGAGCAGGTCGTCAAATCGGTCATGACCAAGCTTGCCAAGCACGGCAAAGGCATCATCCTGATGCACGACTTCCAGCACGGCACCTCGGAAGCCGTGCCCGAGCTGTTCAAGCAGCTTAAGGCCGGCGGCTACAAAGTGGTGCAGGTGGTCGGGAAGACGCCGATCGAGCCGCTGCCGGAATACAAGGAAGCGGTGCTCAAGGAGATGGGCGGCGGACTGGACGAGGCGCGCCCGATGTCGAGCGTGATCCAGACCATCCAGGGCAACTAAGGTTCTAAGTCGGAATAAGACCGGCTGCGCTCGGCGCGGCCGGTTTTTTGTGCCGCGGCGTCCGCGGCTTTGTAGAATATCGCCTGGAAGGCCTTGAACACCTTGTCCATCTGCGGCCGCTTGTAGGGAAACAGATCGGGCGGATCCATCGAGTGCACGATCATCGCCGTGCCCACCTCGAACACCAGCAGCCTGCCGTCGCGCGTCTCGGCGCAATCGATCGGCAGATAATCGAGACCGGTGCGCTCGACGATCGCCTGGAAGGCCGCCGCGTGGCGGATAGCGAAGTCGTCGATCGAAACTCCGCCATGAAACGGGCCTCCTCGGCACGCTCGCGCCGCGTCGTAGCGCATGTTGGCGTTGAGGTAATGGATCATCCAGTGCTCTGAGACCGCCATGTGCGCCACGTAGGGCCGGCCGTCGATCAGCACGATGCGGCATTTGCGGAACATCCCGTCGCGGCCGGAGTAGTCGACGAAGGGCGCGATGTAGAATTCCGCGTTCGGCCCATTCGCGCAGATAGGCGTCGATCGTCGCAAGCTCGTCGAGCTTCGACCAGCCCGATGCCGGCCTGCGACCAGGACGGCCGCGCGATGATCGGGAAGCCGCTGCCGCCGAGAATGGACTTCGATCGCAACCTCGCCGGCGCCGAGCTGCACCAGCGCGGCGCGATCGATGCGCACATTCATCGGCATCACGATCTCGGGCGCCGAGTGCAATAGCTCCCAGGTGCCGGCGCGGGTCAGCCGCGCGATGCGTCCAGGCGCGTTGAGCACCGGGCGCGGCCATGACTTCACCAGCGCCGCGATTTCGTCGAGCACCAGCGCGGACTCGCCCGAGCTGTCGACCGCGACCAGAGCGACGTCGTGCTCCGGCGGCTGCGGCGGGGTCATGCCGGGCACGACATACATCATGTCGAGCGCGATGCTCGAGCCTTCCAGCATGAACTCGAGCGGCGTATTGGCCATGAAGTCGCCGGGCGCCATGAAGGCCAGCAGCTTCAACGGCCGTTCGCTTAACGCCTCGGCCGGACGGCGGTAGATGCACTGCAGATTCAAGGCGGCCAGTTGCAATTCGCGGCGATCCTGCGGCCGCCCCTGCAGCTGGGCGATGGTCGACAAATCGAGCAGCGCGGCGGCATCGTCCGGCTTGGCGCGTACGCGATGCACGAGATCGTTCCACAGCGGCGCGAGATCGAGCCCGTCGAAAGCCATCTTGCACAGCGCCGGCAAGCCGATCGGCGTTGCCGGTTGCCGGTCGACGGTCATCGTCATGGCGGAATTCATGGCAGTCCCCTCGCCTTACGCGGCGCAGCTTGCGGTCACGGCTCGCGCCGAAGCGCAGAATCGCCTTGACCATGGCGTCGATGTCGCGCGGCTCGGTGCGGTGGTTGACGATCGCCGCGCGGATGGCGAGCTCGGCCGCATCGATGGTCGTCGACGACGGCGCGGCGATGCCGGATTCGTGCAGGTCGGCGACGATCTCGGCGTTCAGCCGGTCGGCATCGTCGCCGCGATAGCGGAAGCAAACGATGTTGAGTGAGACCGGCGCCAGCAACTCCAGCTCGCGCGTGGCGGCGATCTTGATCTCGAGATAGCGGGCGAGCTCGCAGCTGCGCGACATCATCGCGCCGAGCGCCTCGGTGCCGTAGACCTTCAGCGTGAACCAGGTCTTCAGCGCACGGAAGCCGCGCGACAGATCGGGGCCGAAATCGCAGGGCCAAGCCGTGCCGGCGGCAAGCCCGCGCGTCTCGCGCCGCAGATAGGCGGCGGGCGAAGCAAAAGTGTCGCGGTGCAGCGCGCCGTCGCGCACCAGGATGAAGCCGGCGTCGTAGGGCACCTGGCCCCATTTGTGGAAATCGAGCGCGATCGAATCGGCCTGCTCGATGCCGGCAAGCCGCGGCGCGATATCGGGCGCCATGATGGCGAGCGCGCCAATGGCGCCGTCGACGTGGAACCAGAGCTTCTCTGCGCGCGCGATGACGGCGAGCGCGGCGAGATCGTCGATGGCGCCGGTATCGACCGTGCCGGCAGTGCCGACCACGAGAAAGGGCGTCAGCCCCGCGGCGCGATCCTGCGCGATCGCGGCCGTTGAGCGCGTCGATATCGATCTGATGCAGTTCGTTGCAGGGAATGACATGCAACGCAGCGGTGCCGAGGCCTGACAAATCCATCGCCTGCGCGAATGCAGCCATGCGCGCCGGCCGACGCATAGGCGACGAGACGCTTGCCGCAGCGGCGACGCCGTCACGGCGCACGGCGACGCCCAAGGCGCGCGTGCGCGCGACCAGCACGCCGATGAGATTGGCCATCGACGTGCCGGTGACGAACAGCCCGCTCGCGGTGTCGGGAAAGCCGAAAAGCTGGCGCAGCCAATGCGATGATCTGCCGCTCGACCTCGATCGGCATGTGGTCGCGGCCGCCGAGATTGGCATTCAGTCCGGCGGCCAGCATCTCCGCCAGCATGCCGGCGACGTTGCCGCCGCCATGCACCCAGCCCATGAAGCCGGGATGCACATTGCCGGTGGCGTAAGGAAGAATGTGGCGCATGAACTCGTCATGCACGGCGGCAAGATCGCTCGGTCCGGTCGGCACGTCGGCGCGGAAACGCGCGCGCGTCGGCGTCGGGAATGGGCTGCCAGACCGGCCGCTCGCGGATGGTCTCGATGTAATCGAGAATGTCGTCGAGCATGCGATGGCCTTGCGCGCGGGCGCTCGGCCAGTCCACGGGATCGAGAGTACCGACGGAGAAAGGTTCTGTTGCCATCCCGCCGGCAAGTTTTCATTAATAGATTAATAAAAAGTATCGTTAACAAAACGGTAACGCGCTGCCGCCGCTTACTTGCGGTGCAATTTGTCGAGCGTCGCCAGCATCGCCGCCCTCGCCGGCGAATCCTGATAGGTGCGAATAAGCTCCTCGGCTTCGCTCAGCTCGGGCTCGGCTTCGCAGCCATGGCCGGCCGCCCAGACCACCGCGGTCAAAGGTTCGTAGGCGCCGAGACGTTCCAGCAGTTCGCTATAGGCCCGCGGGTCGTCGGCTTTCGGCCGATAGACTTTGGCGATGTCGCCATCGACCTGATTGAGCGCCGCCCGGCATAGCGGCGCGGTCATCTCGAGATCGAGCACCGGCATATATTTCAACACCATCCACGGCGCGGCGATGTCGTATTTGTCATCGAGCATCTCGACCGCGTCGCTGGTGCGGTGGTCGAGCTTGCGCGCGCCGGCCAGCGCCTGTTCGCGAAATTCGTCTTTGTCGGCGAAGGAAAGCCATGCCTTGAGATGCGCTTGGGGCGTCAGCATCGAAAACCGCTCTGGATATTCACGCACCTGCCGGCCGAGGTTTTTCTTGTCGCGCAACTCGCGCAACTCGACGACGTCGAAATTCGTGTCTCGATAGGCTTTTGCCATGGTCTCCCAGGCCTGCGATTCGGCATCGCAGGAGCAATCATGGCCGACCAGCCACCGCATCGCCGCGAGCGCGTTCGCGACCGGCCAGAAGATTTCGTTATAGGGCTTGGAATTCGGCGTCTGCAGCACCAGCGGCGCGACCTGCCGGCGCAACAGCGCGCGCGCCTTGTCGCAGATCGCCGGCGTCGGCGTCAGATCGAGACGGCCGAGAAAGCCGAGCAGAAAATCGCCGCGCTCGAGCATCAGTTCGGCGTCGCCCTGGCGCCGGTCGAGGGTGCGGATATGCGCGAGCAGTTCTTCTTGTTTGGTGCTGTTGGCCGTGTCGAGAAACGGCGCCCAGTCCCAGAGCGGCGCATCCGGCGGCAATTTGGCCAGATCGGCATCGTATTTTTCGCGCCGCGGCGACGACGGTTGTCGGCCTCGTTGCGCACTCGCTGCAGCGGCACGATGGCAAGGCACAGCAAAAGCACCGCACCCCAGACAAATCCGCCGGCCAGACGCGGCCCGATGACGGTGTGCAGCGGCGGGATGAGCGCCCATAAGCAGAACGCCAGGACGAGCGGCGGCACCACTGCTGGAATGACGAGCGGCCACAGAAAGGGCGGCAAGCTCGGCCGGGACAGCAACTCCAGGACCTCGAAGGCGACGACGGCCGAGGCCGGGATCAGAAGGGCCGCCGCAATCGCCGACGGCCAGGCCATGGCGCCTTTGACGACGGCGATCAGGGCGATCAGCGCCAGCAGACCCCAGAGAATGACGATTTCGATCGCGGCATAGGCTTGCGCGTAGCCGTTGCCGGCCGCGTCGCTGCCGGCGAGGTTCGATAGCGTCGCCAGTGTCAATATCCCAGAACATCAGGGCCAGGACGCTTAAGCCCGATGCTGATGCCGATGGCGGCGGGAGCGGCTTTTACAGGATTCGGCATCCGTCCACATTCCCAGGGCCCGGAAAACGGGCGCTCCGTTGGGTCGAGATTGAACCGCCGCGGGTTCAAGCCGACCCTACCACAGCCAGGCGCTTAGGGGACCGCGCGCCGCGTGAAAGCGGTGAAAATCGACGACGCCTCGGTGGCGTGGTCGTAGGCGATGCGGCCCGCCACCACGAACAAAGTGGCGGCCAAAACCATTTGCAAGCGCGCGTTCCGGCACGCGGATCGCGAAATAGCTGCCGATGAAAATTCCCGGCAGCGAGCCGACCAGCAGCGACGCGATGATGTGCCAATTGACCGAGCCCATCATCCAGTGGCCGACGCCGGCGATGAGCGTCAGCGGCACCGCATGCGCGATGTCGGAGCCGACGATCTTGGCAATCGGCAACTGCGGATAGAGCAGCACCAACAACACCACACCGATGGCGCCGGCGCCGACGGAAGAGATCGACACCAGCACGCCGAGCAGCGCGCCCACCAGGATGGTGACGGTGGCCGTCCGATTCGGATCGAGCTGGCTGACGCGCGCGCGATAGAGCGCGACGAGCGGCCCGCCGAACACCAGCACAAGCGCCGTTGCGAACAGCGCCACGCTGAGCACCAGCGTGATCAGTCCGCGCGCGGCCTCGCCGTTGAGGTTGAAGTGCGACAATAGCGCGAGCGTGATGACCGTCGCCGGAACGCTGCCGGCCGCCAGCCGCCGCACGACGCGCCAGTCGATGCTGCGCGCCCAGCCATGCACGAGGCTGCCGCCGGTCTTGGTGACCGCGGCATACAATAGATCGGTGCCGACCGCGGTCGCCGGATGGATGCCGAACAGCAGAATCAGAATCGGCGTCATCAGCGACCCGCCGCCGACGCCGGTCATGCCGACCAATAGGCCGACGGCAAAGCCCGACAACGAGTAAAGCGGATCGATCATATGGAACAGCCTCGGCGCGACCGGCGTTATAGCCGCGAGACTGCGAGTCTAAACACATTCCCGGCCGGCGGTCATCTGCGCAAGGCAACGCCAGTCTGAGGGTTCCACAAGCGCATTTCACCGCGGCGGCAATTCGCGCAATTTTTTGGGCACGAATAGCGCGATAACGAGGCATAATGCCTACAGCAAAAATGCCCATCTCAAAAAATATTATTTTTATTTCGGTGGGGATACCTACAGGCGGAGCCGTAACGTGCCGGAGATCGTGACACTCACCATCAACCCGGCGATTGACATCTTCGTCAATGTCGACCGCGTCGAGTCGACGCACAAACTGCGCTGCTCGCCGCCCAAGCGCGATCCCGGCGGGGGCGGCATCAACGTGGCGCGCGTCGCGCATCGCCTCGGCGCCGACGTGATGGCGATCTATCCGATCGGCGGGCAGATCGGCAAACTGCTGCACCGATTGGTCGAGCGTGAAGACATCGCCAGCCTGGTGACGCCGTCGCACGTCGAGACGCGCGAGAATTTCACCGCCTACGAGGAAGAAACCGGCGCGCAATACCGTTTCGTGCTGCCGGGCTCGCGGCTGCATCGGGCCGAGTGGGAAGCCGTGCTCGACCGGCTGGCGTCGTTGACCGAAGCGCCGAAATTCGTGGTCGCGAGCGGCAGCATGCCGCCAGGCGCGCCGGACGATTTTTTCGCGCGCGTAGCGCGCCACGCCAAGGCGCTCGGCGCCAAGACCGTGGTCGATACGTCCGGCCCTGCGCTCGCCGCGGCGCTCGCCGAAGGCGTCACCATCATCAAGCCGAACCTCGTCGAACTTACGCAGTACGTGACCGGCCCGCTCGAGCGCGATCATGACCGCATTGCCGCCTGCCGCCAGTTGGCAGCCGACGGGCGCGCCGAAATCGTCGCGCTCACGCTCGGCGACCAGGGCTCGCTGCTGGTCACGGCGGAGCGCGCCTGGCGCGCCCTGCCGCTGAAAATCGAGGCAGTGAGCACGGTCGGAGCCGGCGACAGTTTTCTTGGCGGCCTCGTCGCGGCGCTCGCCGCGGGCAAGCCGCTGGAGGATGCGTTCCGGGTTGCGGTTGCCGCCGCGTCGGCGGCGGTGCGCATGCCGGGGACCGGCTTGTGCCAACCGGGAGACGTGAACCGGCTATTGCCGGACGTGCAGATCAAGGAGATCGCGCCCGCGCTGGCGTGACGCACGCGTCGCCGCGGCAACCGGCGCGCTTATTCGCGCGCCTCACTTCCGCGCTCTGGCGCGGACGCGCTTATCGCCTTGCGTGACCCTGAGCATAGCGTCTTGCGCGGCCTCGAGCGTGCCCAGCCAGACGATCATCGGCCAATACATCAGCAACATCGTAGTTCTCCGCCTCGTAGTTATTGTTCTTCACCCTGCGTTCGGTTCGCCGAGAAAACGCCAAGCCATTGCGCCGAGTTCCGGCGATCACGCCAGCGTGCGTCAACGTGATTTGACGGTCCCAGTAGCGCGCGTGTCGAGCGACGCTTGCGCGCAATAACGGCCGGCATAGGTCTCCGCCAGTCTGTACATCTCCGTGCCATAGGTGTTGCGGTCGGTGCCGGTCCATTCGCGCGCGAGATCGCCGAAAGTGACCGGCCGGTGCAGCCGGCGCATGGCCTGCTGCACGTCGCCCTGCACCTGACGCGTGCGCTTGGCGACCGGATCGGGAACGCGCGTGGTCGAATACATCAGGATGTGCTGCAGGTGCGCGAGCACGCCGGTGGCGACGTCCTTGAAGCGCTCGCCCGGCCGGCCGGAAATGGCGGCGCCGACGCCGGCGAAATTATTGTCGGTCGGCACCAATGATGCCGGCACGCCGTTGGGTCGCAGGAAAGTGAGGTAATTGGTTTCGATCAGCATCTGGAAAAAGGCGTAGTCCCAGCGCACGGCCACGCACGGCTCGGGCGCGCGTGTGACGCAGCGGCCGATGCGCTGATAAAGCGAGGCGAGATTGGCGAAGCGCGGATCGATGGTGCGCGGCGGATTGTGCTGCGCGTTGCGCGCGGCGACAAAGTCCATCAGCGCGGCGGGCCGCACGCATTGCGGGACCGGATTGTCGGCATCGGCGATGATGCGCGGCAACGCGGCGGCATGGCTCACGCCCGGCAGCAACAACAACGCAAACAACGCAACGCGAAAAAACATCAATACCCGCCTCAGTGCGACGGGCACCTAAGCGGAATTTCGTTTATTTTTACTGGATTTTCGATCTGCGTTCGGCGTAGGGATTTGCTCGCCGTGCCGTTAACCATGTTTCGTCGAGGAACCGCGACCGTATCAGAGGCCATGCGGCGGGATTTCAACGCACGCTACGACAAACCGCGGAATACGGACGTTACGATTTGTAAAGCATAATCCAAGTTCCGCACGGAACTTTGGTAACACTATGCCGACTTGCGGTAGGCCGACGGGCCCAGTTGCGGCCGGGTTGTCGTTGCGATGATATCGAGCACCGCGTCGCGCGTGTGCCGGCACTGCGCCAGCAGGCGCTGCGCCTCCTCGTCGTCGCTGGTCGTTTCCTCCAACATGCGCACGCGGGCGATCGTCAACCTGTGCATATGACGTTCCCCCGCTGTGGCGCCGACTCACCTCACCAACGCCCAAGAACTGCAACACGCGGGGCGATTTCCTCGAATGTCCTAATTCTAAAATCGGTCCCGGACGTCGTCGCCGCTCAGACGACGGCGCGAATATGCGAACCATCAAAGAAGAAAAAAATCGACGCGCGCCAGCATCAAAATCGTCAGGTCAATCGAAGACAATGTCGACGCCAGGAACTTTGTGCGAAGAATTCAACTTTCGAATCACAGATTAAAGATGTCAAATCCCGCATTGGAACCCAATGGAAATGCAACGCGCGCGATAACGAACAATAATTGGCAAACAAAATAATTCTGCGAACCTACAGAGGAATACCGTCGCTAGTAGATCGATACCTTCAAGTCATCAAATCGGATCTGGCCAGTTGCGCGCATTCGCGCGCGCCAAATTCGCCGACATGTTTTCGCGGGCGGGCCATTTGGAGCGGGCGAAGGGAATCGAACCCTCGTATGCAGCTTGGGAAGCTGCCGTTCTGCCATTGAACTACGCCCGCGCGCCCCGACAATAGCGAAGGACAAGCGCGCCCGGCAAGGATTTATCTTTCATCAACAACGCACACGGAAGCGCACGGCCAAGACTGCCCGGCAGCCAGCCTAAAGCGTTGAGCCTATTGGCAAACCGAAATCTAGGAACACGACATGAGCATGCAGGTCATCACGGCGCTCATCTATTGGGTTGTGGTCGTCGTCTGGCTCGCGGTGTTGACGGCCGTCGCGGTCCACTACATCCGCAACCCGCGCATCTTCGGTGCGACGCGACTGCTTTGCTGGTGGTGGCGATCGATACCATCCGCAATCTCGTGGAGAACGTCTATTTCGGACTGCTGTTCGGCAGTCAATCTGGGCTCTTCAGCTCCGCGCTGGCCGGGAGTTTTCGCAACCCGTATTTGCTGGTCGAGCCAAAGTTATTCAACATCGTAGCGGGCTGTCTCGTGCTCGTGCTGCTGCTCATGCGTTGGCTCCATCATGGCGATCGACGTCGACCACTTCAAATCGATCAACGACCGCTTCGGTCACGACGGCGACGACGTTGTGCTTCGGGTGATTGCCTATCTTTGCCAGGCGAGCAAACGGCAGCCCGATGTGCTCGCGCGCATCGGTTGCGAGGAATTCGTCATGCTGCTGCCGGAAACCGACCGCCGCGGAGATCGCCGCCGAACGAGTGCGCGCGACCATTCTTGCCGGCGCGCGCTGAGCATGGCGAGTTACGACGCCATGCTCAAACGCGCCGACGAAGCCCTCTATGAAGCCAATCGCGCCGGCCGCAACCGGGTTATGCGGGCGCCGGCCGTGCTGCATGACACGAACCTCGCCGCGGAGTGAAGCTCACGTCTTGAAATGCTTCGACAGCTTCAGGCTCTGCGCCTGGTAGTTCGAGCCTATCCCAGAGCCGTAGAGCTTGTCTGGCCGCGCGATCATCTTCTCGTAGACCAACCGGCCGACGATCTGCCCGTGCTCGAGGATGAACGGCACCTCGCGCGAGCGTACTTCGAGCACGGCGCGCGCGCCCTTGCCGCCGGCGCCGGCATAGCCGAAGCCGGGATCGAAGAAGCCGGCATAATGGACGCGGAATTCGCCGACCAAGGGATCGAACGGCACCATCTCGGCGGCGTAATCGGGCGGCACCTGCACGGCTTCTTTCGACGCCAGGATATAGAATTCGTTCGGGTCGAGGATCAGGCTCTTGTCGGGCCGCGCCTGAATCGGCTCCCAGAAATCGAGCACGCTGTAACCGGCGCGCCGCTCGACGTCGATCAATCCGGTGTGACGCTTGGCGCGGTAGCCGACGATGCCGGGCCGCTCGCTGCCGCCGAGATGCCCGGAAAGATCAACGCCGACCGCAACGCCGTCGCTGACATCGGCGTCATCGGCATCGACCAGGCGCTCGCGCGCATGCAACGCGCGCAAGCCTTCGGCGTCGAGCAGCGCGTGGCCGCGGCGAAAGCGAATTTGGGATAGCCGCGAACCCTCGCGCACCAGCACCGGGAAGGTGCGTGGGCTAATCTCGGCATAGAGCGGCCCGTGATAGCCGGCCTCGATGCGGTCGAAGCCGCGGGTCTCGTCGGCGATGACGCGGGTGAACACGTCGAGCCGCCCGGTCGAGCTTTTCGGATTGGCGGCGGCGGAAATATCGTCGGGCAGCGCCAGGCTTTCCAACAACGGCACGATATAGACGCAGCCAGTCTCCAGCACGGCGCCGTCGCTGAGCGAAATTTCGTGCAGCTTCAGCCCGTCGATCCGCTCGGCAACCGTGGTGCGGCCGGGCAGGAAGCTCGCGCGGACGCGATAGGCCACTTCACCGAGCCGCAGGTCGAGGCTCGCCGGCTGGACCTGGTCGGGCACAAAGTCGGTGGACGGCAAAATCGCACCGTCGGCGGCCAGCCGCTCGATCATGCGGTCGGGCAGGATGCCCTTGTCCTCGATGGAAAATGTGAGTGCCACGGCGCCTCGTCACGCTAGGTGCGACGATCTAACCCAACCAGTGGCTTGACGGGAAGCGGGCAGCCCCGCTACAAGCATCTTATCCCGTGGTCATTTGAGCCGGCCGGCTTGCAGCCACGTAAAATAAATCGCTAAAAGGCCGGGGACGCGTGTGCCCGGCCGAGAATTTTTCTCCGGCCGGTTTTTTGTTGGCCGGTTCTTTGGCCGAGGAGGCACACATGTCGTCGACCCAGAAGACCTACCGCCCGGAAACCCGCCTGGTCCACGCCGGAACCCTGCGCTCGCAGTTCGGCGAGACCTCGGAGGCGCTGTTCCTGACGCAAGGCTACGTCTATCCGAGCGCCGAGGAATGCGAGGCGCGCTTCTCCGGCAAGACACCCGGCTACGTCTATTCGCGCTATTCCAACCCGACCTTGAGCATGTTCGAGCAGCGCATGGCCGCGCTCGAAGGCGCCGAGGCCGCGCGCTCGACCGCAACCGGCATGGCCGCCGTCACCACCGCGCTGATGGGGCTGGTGAAAGCCGGCGACCACGTCGTCGCCGCCAAGGCGCTGTTCGGCTCCTGCCGCTGGGTGATCGAGGAATGGCTCGGACGCTTCGGCGTTACCTCGACACTGGTCGACGGCGTCGATCTCGATCAACTGGAAGAAGGCCGTGACGCAAGAACACCAAGGTGTTCTTCATGGAAACGCCGACCAATCCGACGCTGGAAGTCTACGACATCGCCGCGGTCGCCGAGATCGCGCACGACGCCGGCGCCAAGCTGGTAGTGGACAATGTGTTCGCCACGCCGCTCTACCAGAGCCCGCTCGCGCTCGGCGCCGACTGCGTGGTCTATTCGGCGACCAAGCACATCGACGGCCAGGGCCGCGTGCTCGGCGGCGTCATCCTGGCGTCGGAAAAATTCATCATGGATCACGTGCACCAGGTGATCCGCCAGACCGGACCCGTCGCTGTCGCCGTTCAATGCCTGGGTGCTGCTGAAAGGGCTGGAGACGCTGTCGCTTCGGGTGCAGCGGCAGACCGCAAAACGCCACTGCCGTGTCCAACGCGCTCGACGGCCACAACAAGATCAGCCGGCTGATCTACCCCGGCCGCGCCGACCATCCGCAGGCCGACGTCATCGCCAAGCAGATGAAAGCCGGCTCGACGCTGTGCTCGTTCGAGGTCAAGGGCGGCAAGGAAGGCGCCTTCCGCTTCCTCAATGCCTTGCAGCTGATCGGCATCACCAACAATCTCGGCGACGCCAAGAGCCTGGTCACGCACCCGACCACGACCACGCATCAGCGGCTCACGCCCGAGCAGCGCGCCGAGCTCGGCATTGGCGACGGCCTGATCCGCTTCTCGGCCGGGCTCGAGCACCCCGACGATCTGATCGAGGATCTGCTGGCGGCGCTGGACGCGGTGTGAGCGCTCAAAACCATTGTCCCCGCACTCTCGGGGAAAGCCGTTGGTTGGAATCCGGCCGTAGAACTACGGCACGAAAGCGGACATGACCGCCGCCGACAGCACCGGCCGCTCGACCGCATCGGCGATGGCGATGCGCGAGGCCCTTGGCCATGCAGGCATAGCTCCAGTCGTTCATGTGCAGCCCGTCGGGCGACACGAACGATTCGAATGCCATGTGATCATCATTGCGCCAACGCTTCATCACATCGAAGCGGCGGAACAGGTCGACGTCTTCAGTCTTCGCGGTCGTGGCGATCAATTCGACCATGTGCTCGGCTTCCGGCTTCGCGATCACCTTCGGCGCGAATTGCGGATCGATCAGCACGACGTCGGCGCCGATCGCGCGGATCTTCTCGAGGCCGCGGCGGATCGAGGCGCCGTGGTCGACGAGCCGTGTGATCGCGGATCACCGAATTGGTGCCGAGCTGCCAGAGCACCAGGTCGGGCTTGGCGGCGATGCACCGCCTGATCGAAACGCTTGAGCATGTCGGCGACTTCCTCGCCGTTGACGCCGCGGTTGATCACGGTGATCGACGCGGCCGGGGAAGCGCTGCCTGAGCTCGACGGCGAGCCGGCTCGGATAATTCGCGGCCGGCGACGAGCGCCCGGCGCCGGCGGTCGACGACGAGCCGATGGCGACGATGGTGATCGGCGTGCCGGCAGTCAGTTTCTGCGCGACATGCGACAGCGGATTGGCTGAGCCGGATCAGATCGAGCGGCGTATCGCAGGTCAGCGCCGGCGTTTCGGCGCGCGCGGACAGCGGCAGCGCCAATACTGCGAGCAGCGCGGCGACAGCGACACGCTTCATCGCCCGACGGGCGACGTTGAATTTCCGGCACGAACGTTTCCCCCGACTCACTGCTAACGGCCGCTCTCGGCGTGCGGCTCGTCTGGCTTGGCCGACTCGATCACAAGATCGGCCAGCAATCGCCCTATGCAATCATGAACATGCTCGGCGATGTCAAGTTTTTTTGTGGCCGAATACAGATCGAACGTCCCGAGATCGGCCCAAAGCTTCATGATGCTGAATCGGTCGAACAGCGGCACCTCTTGCTGCAGTGCAACCCAACGCATGTTTTCGGCATAAGTACCAAGAGCAATCATCGATTCCGTGCGCGGACTGTACTGAGCGTTGATTAAAACGACGTCAGCGCCTGCGGAACGGGCAATATTTATACCATGATCGAGGGCAGCCCTGAATTGATCTGTGTCAATCGACTGCATGGCGTCCACGGTTCCGGTCTGCCAGACCATCAGCGCGGGCTTGGTCGCCGCCAACGCGGGTCGCAAACGTCTTCACCATCTCGGCGGCGGTGCGGCGCGCCTCACGTCGGTCGTCACCTTTACGGTGACGCCCGGCAGCGACTTCGGCGAGCGCGTCCTGCAACCGCGCCGGATAGGCATTCTTGACGCCGTCCGGTCCCGGCAGCAGCGAGGAGCCGGCGCCGACCACCAGGATATCGAGCTGCTTGGCGGCGATCGCGCGCGTCGACATGCGGCAGCGCAAAATCGCGCTCGATCAGATTGCTCGGCCACGCGGCAATTGCGCCGGCATGCTCGGCCCAAGCCGGGCCGGCCAGCGCCAGCAATGCCAGCGAAAGTAGAACGCGCCCCGTCATGCGTCGCCCCCCGCGTAGCCCGGCTTGATCGATGGCGGACGCGGTCCCGGTCCTTGTCGCTCCACCCGCTCTATACCACGAAACCAACGCCGCCGCGCCAACCATGATGGCGATGCCGACGACGCTGACGATGATCTGCGTCAACAGGCGATTGGACACTTCGGTGAACACGAAGTGGCCGGCGAAGGCCAGGAACACGCCCAGGCAGAAAATCTCCAGCGAATGCTGCCCGCACACGATCGCCGGCCAGAACATCCGGCGATTTCAACGCCGGCCAGTCGCGCGGCACGAACCACACCGTGATCACCGCCAGCGACAGGAAATGCACGATGCGCAGCACGTCGAGATTGGTCTTGTCGATCGGATAGATCGCCTCGCCGACGAATTTCGGCACGAACACGCGCAAGCCGCGGGAAATACCAGGTCATCGCGATGCACGAACGCAAACAGCAAGTAGGCGAACGCCAGCCCGATCACGACCCGCGAATTGACCCAGCGCGAGAGCCGTTGCGCGCCGCCGAGCGCGCACCAGGCGCCGAACACGAACAACAATTGCCAGGCGAACGGATTGAACACCCAGTCGCCGTTCGGATAGGCCGGGATGCTCCAGTCGAACCACCAGGTCAGCGCGTAGAGCACCGCCGATGCCGACGAGCGCGAGCGACGGCGTGCGCAGCAGCAGCCACAGCATCGGCGGGAACCACAGCAGCAGCACGATGTAGAGCGGCAGCACGTCCATGTTCACCGGCTTGAACTTCAACAGCAGCGCCTGAAGGATGGTGACGTCCGGGTTCTTGAGGAAATCGAGCACGCCCATTTCCTCGGTGTAGAGCGGATTGTCGAAAGCTGTGCGCGACATAGGCGATCTCGGCGAGATAGATCGCGAACAGGAACACGTGCGCGACATAGATCTGCCAGGCGCGCTTGAGCACGCGGGCGCTGGCGACGATGAAGCCGTGCTCGCGCATGGCGCGGCCATAGACGAAGGCCGCGGTGTAGCCGGAGATGAAGACGAAGATTTCGGTGGCGTCGCTGAAAACCGTAATTGCGGATGGTGATCCAGCTCACCGCATTGGACGGAATGTGGTCGAGGAAGATCAGCCAGAGCGCGATGCCGCGGAACAGATCAAGCCGCAGATCGCGTTCGGTCGAGACCGGGGCCATGAACGGCTTTTCTTTCCTGCGGTCTTTCGGCCATAATCCCGGAGCAGGAACGAATGGCAAGCCCAGGCGACGTAAATTGTACGGCATTTGATAGATGTACCGCGCCGTAACCCGCAAGATCGAGGTCACGGTGACGCCGCGCTTCGTTTCGGAGCGGTCGTCGCCGGGCAACGGCTATTATTTCTGGGCCTATACCATCGACATCGCCAATCTGGGGAGCGAGACGGTGCAGCTCAAGACGCGCCATTGGCGCATCACCGACGCGCTCGGGCGGCTGCAGGAGGTCAAGGGTCCGGGCGTGGTCGGCGAGGAACCGACGCTCAAGCCCGGCGAGTCGTTCGAATATACCAGCGGCGTGCCGCTGCCGACGCCGTCCGGCTTCATGGCCGGCAGCTACGGCATGGTGACCGCGGCCGGCGAGCATTTCGATATCGAAATCCCGGCGTTCTCGCTCGATTCGTGCTACGCCGAGCGGACGATCAACTAATCGGCTTCCGCGCCCGACCTCTCCCGGCGCGAACACATAATTCGCGCTGCAGAATTCGCAGGTGACGGAAATCTTGCCGTTCTCGACCATGTGGTCGCGGTCGTCCTGCGAGAAGCTCTTCAGCATGGCCTCGACGTTGTCGCGCGAGCACGAGCATTCGCGCGCGCACGTCGCTGCCGCGGAACACGCGCACGCCCGGCTCGTGGAACAGCCGATAGACCAGCCGCTCGCTGGACAGCGCCGGATCGATCAGTTCGACGTCCTCGACGGTGGCGACCAGCGCGCGGCCTTCGCACCCAGGCTTCGTCCTCCGCCACGGTATGCGGCGTCGGTGCCTTCCGGCGCATCGCCGGGATCGAGATCGGCGACGCGCGCGCGCTCCGGCGCCTTGGGCAAGAATTGCAGCAAGATGCCGCCGGCGCGCCAGCGATGCTTGGCGCCGCCCTGCCCGGCGCGCAATTCCTCGGCGACCGCGAGCCGCACCCGCGTCGGGATTTGCTCGGAGCGATGGAAATATTCGTGCGCGGCGTCTTCCAGCGAGCCGCCTTCGAGCGCGACCAGGCCCTGGTAGCGGCTCATGTCCGGGCCCTGGTCGATGGTCATGGCGAGATGGCCCTTGCCGAGCAGCGCGCCGGCGTCGGCCTTGCCGGCGGCGATCGCCGCCGCGACGCGATCTTTGTCGAAGCGCGCGCAGGCGCGCACCTTGCCGGGCGCGGTGAAGTCCACCACCAGCATGCGCACCGGGCCGTCGGTCTGCGTCTGCAAAATGAAGCGGCCGTCGATCTTCAAGGCCGAGCCGAGCATGACGGTGAGCACCACCGCCTCGCCCAGCAGCTTGGCCACCGGCTGCGGATAGGCGTGCGCGTCGAGAATCTGGTCGACCACCGGGCCCAAGCCGCACCACGCGGCCGCGCAGGTCGAGCGCGCGACTTCGAACGGCATGACGGTGTCGTCGGCCGGCGTGGCCGACGGCGCGCGGGAGGGGATTTCGATATGGGGCGATGCTGCGGGATCGGTCATGGGCGTTATGTAGCGCTCATCTTATTGATTTCGAGCCCCAAACTCTCAATGGTCATGGCCGGACTTGTCCCGGTCTTCCAAGGCCCACTTTGGTGGCCAAGCCGCGGATGCCCGGCACAAGGCCGGGCATGGCGACGCTGCGACGCTTCGTCTAGCGCCCGCGTGCAGGCACCAGGCCAGCAGGCCCTTTTGGGCGTGCAGCCGGTTTTCCGCCTCGTCGAACACCACCGATTGCGGCCCGTCCATCACCTCGTCGGTGACCTCCTCGCCGCGATGCGCCGGCAGGCAGTGCATGAACAGCGCGTCGGGCTTGGCCTTGCGCCATCAGCCGGGCATTGACCTGGTAGCGCTTGAGCACGTTGTGCCGGCGCTTGCCGTCGCGGTCGCCCATCGACACCCAGGTGTCGGTGACCACGCAATCGGCGTCCTTGACCGCGGCTTCCGGGTCGTCGCCGATCTTGATCGCGGCGCCGGACGATTTCACCCAGTCCATCAGCCATTTCTTGGGGCTGAGTTCGGCCGGCGTCGCCACCCGCAGATTGAAATCGAAGCGCTCGGCGGCGTGCATCCAGGACGCCAGCACGTTGTTGGCATCGCCGGTCCAGGCCACGGTGCGGCCGCGGATCGGCCCGCGCTTTTCCTCGAAGGTCATGACGTCGGCCAGCACCTGGCAGGGATGCGAGCGCCGGGTGAGCCCGTTGATCACCGGCACGGTGGCGTGGCGCGCGAGCTCGGCCACCGCCTCGTGGTCGAGGATGCGGATCATGATGGCGTCGACATAGCGCGAGAGCACGCGCGCGGTGTCGGCCAGCGTCTCGCCGCGGCCGAGCTGCATTTCCTGCGCGGTCAGCAGGATCGCCTCGCCGCCGAGCTGGCGCATGGCGACGTCGAACGACACGCGCGTGCGCGTCGACGGCTTGTCGAAGATCATCGCCAGCGTCTTGCCGGCGAGCGGCGCGTTGACGCACGCCGCGCGCGCGCTCGGCCTTCATGGCGCGGCTGTTGTCGATCATTCCGGCCAGCACCGGCTTCGGGAATGTCGATCAGATCGAGGAAGTGCCGCACGCCGTTTCCGGTCATGACGCCGCCGCCTTGGCCGGCCGCGGATGCGCCTTCGCCAGCCGCGCGCAGGCGCGATCGATGCGCGCGACCGCCTCGGCGATCTCGTTTTCGCCGATGATCAGCGGCGGCAGCAGCCGCACGACATTGTCGCCGGCGGCGACCGTGATCATCTTCTCGTTGCGCAATTCGTCGACCATTTCGGACGACGGCGGCACCATGCGCAGGCCGATCAGCAGGCCCTCGCCGCGCACTTCGGCGATCACCGACGCATGGCGGTCCTTGATCTCGGCCAGCCGCTGCTTGAGCAGCAGCGCGTTCTTCGCGCACCTGCTCGAGGAAGCCGTCGGCCGGCATCACGTCGAGCACCGCATTGCCGACCGCCATGGCCAGCGGATTGCCGCCGAAGGTCGAGCCGTGGGTGCCGGCGGTCATGCCCTTGGCGGCTTCCGCGGTCGCCAGACAGGCGCCGACCGGAAAGCCGCCGCCGAGCGCCTTGGCCAGCGTCATGATGTCGGGCGTGACGCCGGTGTGCTGATAGGCGAACAAATCGCCGGTGCGGCCGATGCCGGTCTGGATCTCGTCGAAGATCAGCAGCAGGCCGTTGTCGTCGCACAGCTTGCGCAAGCGCGCGCAGGAAGCCGATGGCGGCACGACCCGCACGCCGCCCTCGCCCATGATCGGCTCGATCAGGATGGCGGCGGTCTGCGGACCGATCGCCTTCTTGACCGCCTCGAGATCGCCGAACGGCACCTGGTCGAAGCCCTCGACCGGCGGGCCGAAGCCTTCGAGATATTTCTTGTTTCCGGTCGCGGCGAATCGCCGCCAGCGTGCGGCCGTGGAAGGCGCCTTCGAAGGTGACGATGCGGAAGCGCTCGGGCTTGCCGCTGGCCGAATTGATATTTGCGCGCCATCTTGATCGCGCATTCGATCGCCTCGGCGCCGGAATTCTGGAAGAATACGGTGTCGGCGAAGCTCAGCCTCGCACAGCCGGTCGGCCAGCCGCTCGCCTTCCGGGATGCGGTACAAATTCGAGACGTGCCAGACCTTCTTCGCCTGATCCTCGAGCGCGCTCACCAGCCGAGGATGGGCATGTCCAAGAGCATTAACGGCGACGCCGGAGGTGAAATCGAGATAGCGCTCGCCGTCAGCCGTGAACAGCCAAGCGCCCTCGCCCCGCTCGAAAGCGAGGTCGACGCGCGCATAAGTCGGCAATAGATGCGAGCTCACGGCCTGTTCGTCCATCGAACATTTTCTTTGCGCACGATCTTATACGAAAATCGGCAACGTCTTTTCGGCATCATGCGCGGCCGAAAAGAAATGTGCCGCCTCGCCGGGCGGCACTTTTTTCATTCTATTCCAGGGCCTTGCGCTGTCAACACGCGGCACGGAGTACCGATTCGCGGACTCAAATTCGCCGCAAGCGCCGATTCTAAAGGAAAAACTGTTGGTAGCTGGGATCTGGGGCTTGCAAACGCTTGCACGAGAGTCACTCCATATTGTAGCGTTTTGATCAGCTAGTACGACATCTCGTGCTAGCGAGCGATTTCTAGTTCATCCCTGAAGCGTACGCGTCAGGCGCGCGAAACGCGCGTCCGGCGACGGGGTCGGATTCTATCCAAGGCCTTGAAGGCTAGGAGAAAAACCCGATGGGCTGGACCGACGAGCGGGTCGAACTGCTGAAGAAACTGTGGGCGGACGGGCTGTCCGCCAGCCAGATCGCGGCCGAGCTCGGCGGCATCACCCGCAATGCCGTCATCGGCAAGGTGCACCGCCTCGGCCTGTCCGGGCGCGCCAAGAGCCCGTCCTCGTCCAGCCCGCGGCCGCGCAAGGCGCGCTCCTCCGGCATGATGCGGGTGTCGCGGCCCGTCGATGCGCGGCAATACCGCGCTTGCTTACGACTACGAGGTCGAGCCCGAGCCCGAGCTGATCGAAATACCGATCGAGCAGCGCAAGACTCTGCTGCAACTGACCGAAAAGACCTGCCGCTGGCCGATCGGCGATCCGGGCAGCGCGGAGTTCTTCTTCTGCGGCGGCGAGAACGCGAACGAGCTGCCCTATTGCTCCTTTCACTCGCGCGTCGCCTACCAGCCGCATGACCGACCGCCGGCGCGACAAGCGGCCGCGTTCCGCGGATCGTAAGGCGATCGAACAGCTCATCAGTCATGGCCGGGCCAAGTCCCGGCCATTGTCATGAGATGGCAGCCGCGTCAGGTCGCCCGCCCGAAGCGGTCGTCGAGCGCGTAGCCAGCGCCGCGCACGGTGCGGATCGGGTCGGCCGCGTGGCCGCGGTTGATCGCCTTGCGCAGGCGGCCGACATGCACGTCGACGGTGCGCTCGTCGATATAGATGTCGCGAGCCCCAGACGCCGTCGAGCAATTGCTCGCGCGAGAACACGCGGCCCGGGCGCTCCATCAGAAATTCCAGCAGGCGGTATTCGGTCGGCCCGAGATCGATCGGCGCGGCCGTTGCGCGACACACGCTTCTTTTCGCGGTCGAGCTCGATGTCGCCGATGTTGAGCACGAGTGGCGACCCGCTCGGGATTGGCGCGGCGCAACAGCGCGCGCACGCGCGCCAGCAGTTCCGGCACCGAAAACGGCTTGACGATGTAGTCGTCGGCGCCGGTGGCAAGCCCGCGCACCTTCTCGCTCTCCTCGCCGCGGGCGGTCAGCATGATGATCGGCAACTGGCGGGTTTCCGGCCGCGCGCGCAGACGCCGGCACAGTTCGATGCCGGACAGGCCCGGCAGCATCCAGTCGAGCACGATCAGATCGGGGCTGCTCTCCTTGAGGCGGGTGTCGGCCTCGTCGCCGCGCGCGGCGGTCTCCACCTCGTAGCCTTCGGCTTCGAGGTTGTAGCGGAGCAGCATGGTGAGCGGCTCTTCGTCCTCCACGATCAGGATGCGCGCGTTCATGTGTTTCTTTCCGGGCGCTCGCTATTTGTCGGCCGCCGTGCGTCAGCGCGGCGATCGTGGTGGTGTCGCCCTTCGGCCGCTGGTCCGTGATCGGCCGGCCTTCGATGACGTAATGCACCGTCTCGGCGATGTTGGTGGCGTGGTCGCCCATGCGCTCGATGTTCTTGGCGCAGAACATCAGGTGGATGCAGAAGGTGATGTTGCGCGGATCTTCCATCATATAGGTGAGCAGTTCGCGGAACACCGAGGTGCAGACCGCGTCGATTTCCTCGTCGCCGCGCCACACCGCCATCGCCTTGCTGTCATCGCGCCGCGCATAGGCATCGAGCACCGCCTTCATCTGGCCCGAGCACCAGGTCGGCCATGTGTTCGACGCCGCGGATCAGCTTGGGCGGCGGGAATTCGCCGTTGAGCGCGATCACGCGCTTGGCGATGTTCTTGGCGAGGTCGCCGATGCGCTCCAGATCGTTGGCAAGCCGCAAGGCGCCGACGATCTCGCGCAGATCGACCGCCATCGGCTGGCGGCGGGCGATGGTGAGCGACCGCCTTTTCCTCGATCTCGCGTTGCAGCGCGTCGATATTGGCGTCCGCCTGCGGTGATGCGTTGCGCCAGCGCGCTGTCGCGCTTGGCCAGCGCATCGACGGAATCGGCGACCTGCTTTTCGGCAAGCCCGCCCATCTCGGCCACCATGCGCGCGAGGTCCTGCAGATCGGTGTCGAAGGCCTTGGTCGTGTGCAGATCGTTCATTGTTGTCTGTCCTTCAGACTGCGATGATCGCGCTCAGCCGAAGCGACCGGTTATATAGTCCTGGGTGCGGCGATCGTTAGGCGTGGTGAACATCTGCGTGGTCTCGCCGTATTCGACCAGTTCGCCGAGATACATGAACGCGGTGAAGTCGGACACGCGCGCGGCCTGCTGCATGTTGTGGGTGACGATGGCGATCGTGTAGTCGTCCTTGAGCTCGTCGATCAGCTCCTCGATCTTGGCGGTGGAGATCGGGTCGAGCGCCGAGCACGGCTCGTCGAACAGGATCACCTCCGGCCGCACCGCGACGGTGCGGGCGATGCACAGCCGCTGCTGCTGGCCGCCGGAGAGCGACAGCCCGTTGGCGCCGAGCTTGTCCTTGACCTCTTCCCACAGCGCGGCGCGCTGCAGCGCGTGCTGCACGCGGCCTTCCAGGTCGGATTTCGGCAGCCGCTCGTAGAGCCTGATGCCGAAGGCGATATTCTCGAAGATCGTCATCGGGAACGGCGTCGGCTTCTGGAACACCATGCCGACCTTGGCGCGCAGCAGATTGAGGTCCTGCGACGGCGACAGAATATTCTCGTTGTCGAGCCGCACATCGCCGGTGGCGCGCTGGTTCGGATAAAGGTCGTACATGCGGTTGAGGACGCGCAGCAGCGTGGACTTGCCGCAGCCGGACGGGCCGATGAAGGCGGTCACCTTGCCCTGGTACAGCGAGCACGTTGATGTTCTTCAGCGCGCGGTGATCGCCGTAAAAGAAATCCAGATTGCGGATCGAGACCTTTTCCAGCAGGCCGTCGGCGCTGACCGCCGCGTGGGTGACGGTCGGGACCGTGAATGTTGCTAACACTCATGATGATTTTCTCTGTGCCGCGAGGAGCCGGGCGATGATGCTGAGCGCGAGCACCGCCAAGGTGATGATCAGCGCGCCGGTCCAGGCCAGTTTCTGCCAATCCTTGTAGGGACTGAGCGCGAATTGGAAGATGACGACCGGCAGGCTGGCGACCGGAGCGTTCAGGTTGGTGCTCCAGAACTGATTGTTGAGCGCGGTGAACAGCAGCGGCGCGGTTTCGCCGGTAATGCGCGCGACCGCCAGCAGCACGCCGGTGATCATGCCGGCGCGCGCGGCGCGGTAGGCGACCTTGGTGATCATCAGCGAGCGCGGCAGGCCGATCGAGGCGGCCGGCCTCGCGCAGCGTGTCGGGCACCAGCGTGAGCATGTCCTCGGTGGTGCGCACCACCACCGGCACCACGATCACCGCCAGCGAGACGGCGCCGGCCCAGCCGGAGAAATGGCCCATCGTGCGCGACCATGATCTCGTAGATGAACAGGCCGACGACGATCGACGGCGCGCTGAGCAGGATGTCGTTGATGAAGCGCACCACCATGGTCAATTTGTCGTAGCGGCCGTATTCGGCCATGTAGGTGCCGGCCAGCATGCCGAGCGGCGTGCCGATCGCCACCGCGAGCACGGTCATCACCAGGCTGCCGACGATCGGATTGAGCAGGCCGCCGGCCGAGCCGGGCGGCGGCGTCATTTCGGTGAACACCGCGAGCGACAGGCCGCTGAAGCCTTTCCACAGCAGCACGGCCAGGATCAGCACCAGCCAGCTCAGGCCGAATGCCGTCGCGCCATAGGACAGCCCCATGGTGATGACGTTGCGGCGGCGGCGCCTGGCGTAGAGCGGGGAGTCGGCGGATCGTGCCATGGTCAAGCTCCCACCCGCGCGTTGAGCCGCATCAGCATCAGCCGCGCGAAGGCGAGCACGATGAAGGTGATGACGAACAGGATGAGGCCGAGCGCGATCAGCGACGAGGTGTAGAGGTCGCCGACCGCTTCGGTGAATTCATTGGCGATGGTCGCCGAAATCGTCGTGCCCGGCGCCAGGATCGAGCCGGAAATGCGGTGCGCATTGCCGATCACGAAGGTCACCGCCATGGTTTCGCCGAGCGCGCGGCCCAGCCCCAGCATGACGCCGCCGATCACGCCGACGCGGGTGAACGGCAGCACGACGTAGCGCGCCACTTCCCAGGTGGTGCAGCCGAGGCCGTAGGCGGCCTCCTTGAGCACCGGCGGCACCGCCTCGAACACGTCGCGCGAGATCGACGTGATGAAGGGCAGCACCATGATGGCGAGGATCAGACCGGCGGTGAGGATGCCGATGCCGTAAGGCGGGCCGGCGAACAAGATGTCGACAGCACCGGGATCGTGGCCGAACACGGTGATCAGGAACGGCTGCACGTATTGCTGCAGGAACGGCGCGAACACGAACAGGCCCCAGATGCCGTAGATGATGCTGGGAATGCCGGCGAGCAGTTCGATGGCGATGCCGATCGGGCGGCGCAGCCACATCGGGCACAATTCGGTGAGGAACAGCGCGATGAACAGGCCGACCGGCACCGCGATCAGCATGGCGATGAACGAGGTGACGATGGTGCCGTAGATCGGCGCGATGGCGCCGAATTTCTCGGTGACCGGGTTCCAGCTCTCGTCGATCAGGAAACTGAAGCCGAAGGTGCGCAGCGCCGGCCAGGAGCCGTGGACCAGCGAAACGATAATACCGCCGAGAATGACGAGAACGGCGATGGCCGCGGCGCGGGTGAGCTGGCGGAATACCATATCGCCGAGCTGCAGACGCCGGAGAACCTTGGCTCCGATCGACCTGCTCGGCGACCGAGATGACTCCGCCTTGCAACGCGACATCAACCACAGGCTCGCCTCCCGGCGGGTTGCATCCGGCTCTCCCTTGGCTCGCGCGCGTCCGGGAGCGCCACTCAAGCGGCCCGACGGCCGCAAGACAAGCCGCCTTGTGACCGGCGGTGGACAAGGAAAAGGCGCCGGGAGGGCGCCCTTTCCCGTTGTTGTCATCGAACTCAGAAGATCGGCTTGCCGCTCGGCGTCCTTGACGTCGCTTCCAATGCGCGTGATATCTGCTTCGACGACGACTTGGCCGGCATCGGGACGTAGTCGAGGCTCTCGGCCATCTTGGCGCCGTTCTTGTAGGCCCAGGCGAAGAACTTGAGCGCTTCGCCGGTGGCGGCCGGATCGGACGGCTGCTTGTAGACGAGGATCCAGGTCGCGCCGGTCATCGGCCAGGACTTGGTCGCCGGGCTGAGTTGGCGAGGATCACGCCGTAGCCGGGCTGCGACTTCCAGTCGGCATTGGCCGCCGCCGCCTGGAACGCCTCGGAGGTCGGCGCAACCGTCTTGCCGGCCTTGTTGACCATCTTGGTGTAGGTCAGCTTGTTCTGCTGGGCGTAGGCGTATTCGACGTAGCCGATCGAGCCCTTGGTGTTGCCGACGTTGTTGGCGACGCCTTCGTTACCCTTGGCGCCGATGCCGACCGGCCACTGCAACCGAGGTGTTGACTGCCGACCTTCGACTTCCAGTCGGCGCTGACCTTCGACAGATAGTTGGTGAAGTTGAAGGTGGTGCCCGAGCCGTCCGAACGATGCACGAGCGCGATCGCCTGGTCCGGCAGCTTGGCGTTCGGATTGAGCTTCTTGATCGCCGGCGTCGTTCCATTTCTTGATCTCGCCGAGGTAAATCTTGGCGAGCGTCGGGCCGTCGATGGTCAGTTCGCCGGGCTTGATGCCTTCGAGGTTCACGACCGGCACGATGCCGCCCATGACCATCGGGAACTGAGCGAGACCGATCTTGTCGAGCTCCTTGCCTGGCAGCGGCGCGTCGGAGGCGCCGAAGGTCACGGTCTTGGCCTTGATCTGCTTGATGCCGCCGCCGGAACCGATCGACTGATAGTTCAGTCCGTTGCCGGTTTCCTTTTTATAGGCGTCGGCCCATTTGGCGTAGATCGGATAGGGGAAGGTGGCGCCGGCGCCGGAAATGTCGGCGGCCTGAGCCGGAACGAAAGCAGCGGCGGCGAGGAAGCCGGCGGCTGCCAATGTCGGTCCAGTGTTTCACGGGGTCTCTCCATGTTGGCGGCCAAAAGCGTGCGCGAGGCTCGACGCCCCTGATCTCCACCTTTGCGCCCGTGCTGCGGGCGGCCGCTGTTGCTTTAAGACGCTCTCCAAGATCGACTTCGGACAGGTTTTTGATCGCTTTGGGTCGAGAAGCTTTCCGAAGTCGATGGCCAGCCATAGGCGTCGCATGTCACCGTTCTATAAAGCGTTTGGTGACAGTCACATGACAATGTAACGTAATTGATTTTTATGATAATTCGCTCTGGCGAGCGGAATTCGCCGGTGTGCAAAGGCAGATGCATGGTGAAGGTCGCGCCGGCGCCCGGCGTGCTCTCGATGGTGAGCCGGCCGCCGTGGCGGTTGAGCACGTGTTTGACCAGCGCCAGACCCAATCCGGTGCCGCCTTGGGCGCGGCTGTCGGCGACGTCGACCCGGTAGAAGCGCTCGGTCAGCCGCGGCAGATGTTCGGGCGCGATGCCCGGACCGTAGTCGCGCACCGCCAGGCGCGCTTCCGGCGTGCCGGCGCGGGTCTGGCCGCGCGCGAGCGTGATGTCGACGCGCTTGCCGGCGGCGCCGTATTTGAGCGCGTTCTCGACCAGATTTTCGAGCGCGCGGATCAATTCGTCGCGGTCGCCGAGCACGATCAGTGGCATCCGGCGGCGCCGCGACCTTGATCGTCGACGTCGCGGTCGCGCGCCAGCGTCTGCAGGCCGTCGGCCACCTGGCGCACGATCGGCGCGAGATCGAGCGGCGTGTTCGGCTGCAGATGCGCGTTGAGCTCGATGCGCGACAGCGACAGCAGGTCGTCGATCAGCCGCGCCATGCGCGTCGCCTGCCCCTGCATGATGGCGAGGAACTTCTCGCGCGCGCGCCGGATCGTCCTTGGCGGTGCCCTGCAAGGTCTCGATGAAGCCGAGCAGCGCGGCGAGCGGCGTGCGCAATTCGTGGCTGGCATTGGCGATGAAGTCGGCGCGCATTTCCTCGACCCGGCGCAGCGGCGTGAGATCGTTGAACGTCATCAGCAGAATGTCGGCGCGCGCGTCGCCGGTATCGGCCAGCGTCACCGGCGTGACGAAGGCCTCGAACCAGCGGTCGAGCGGCACGCGCTCGAAGAATTCCACGCGTTGCGGCGTCCGGCTGGCGGTGGCGCGCCGGATCGCGTCGACCAGTTCCGGCATGCGCAAGGTGATCAAGCGCCGGCTCGCCGCGGCGCAGCGCCGGCGCGATCGACCGAGGCCGCCGCGTTGAAGGCGATGACGCGGCCGTCGCGGTCGAGCACGATCGCCGGGCCGGGCAATCCGCCGATCAGCGACTCGATCAGCAGCGCCTGCGGATGCGCGGCGGTGCGGTCGTAGATCGGCAGCAGCCCGTGCCCGGCATCGCCATCCGCGCCGCAGCCGGCCGAGCAGCGCAAGCCAGGCGCCGCGCAGCCGGCTCGGCCAATCCGCGCCGCGCGGCAAATTTGCGCTGTTGTCTTCGCTCGCCATGGTCAATCGGCGTTGATTTTCTCGGCTCTCGATTTCGCTGCGGATCGGCGCGGTCGCGCTGACCGCCGGTCCAAGCCGGTTGCGGCCGTACGCCCGCGCATATTCAGCCATATTTCGCGCGTGCCCAAAATCGCCAGCGCAACGACGAACGGCACGAGATAATAAAGCAGCCGGAACAGCAGCAACCCCGCCAGCACATCTTCCTTGTCGAATTGCCACAACGCCACCAGCATGGCGGCGTCGAACACGCCGAGCCCGCCGGGCGCGTGGCTGGCAAAGCCGAGCAGCGTCGCCGACACGAACACCACCGCCAGCGTCACGAAGCCGATATTCGGCTCGTCCGGCAGCAGCATGTACATGGCGAGCGCGCAGCAGCCGAGATCGAGAATGCCGATGCCGATCTGCAGCAAGCGTCGACGGCCCGCTCGGCAGATGCACTTTCCATTCGCCGCGGCCGATTTCGCGCGGCGCGCTCCACACCCAGCCGAGATAGGACACGAGCACCAGCAGGATCGCGACCGCGATGCTGCGGTTGAGCCAGACCGGCAGCTGGTCGAGCCAGCCCGCGGCCTGCGGCGAATGGACGACGCCGAGACCCAGCACCGTGGCGTTGCCGAGCCAGAAGGTCAGGCCGGCGATGAAACAGATCTTCGCCACCTCGATGGCGTCGAGGCCGTAGGCCGAATAGATGCGGTAGCGCACCGCGCCGCCGGTGAACACGGTGGCGCCGATATTGTGGCCGATCGAATAGCTGGTGAAGCCGGAAAGCGCCGCGATGCGATAGGGGATTTCCGTGATGCCCGATCGTGCGCAGCGCGAACCAGTCGTAGAAGGTGAGCGTGAAATAGCCGCCGGCGACGAATACCGCGGCGGCGATGATGTGCTGCGCGCTCGGTCGCCTTGAGCGCGGCGATCGACCTCGTCGACGTCGATGTCGCGCAGCATATGGACCAGCACCACCGCCGCCACGCGCGATGATGGCCAGACTGAGAAGCACGCCGATCCTGTTCCAGCCGATATATTTCTGGAAAAATCGCGCCCCCGCGCGCAGACACATTGAGCATCTTTCCTCCGGCGCCCGATCGCAGGATTTACCCGAGATCGGCTCCTGACAACGCGCACAAGTTCCCCGGCCAAGGAACCCTGTAACGCCGCACGCGACGGCGCGCAGTGCCCCCACTAGCAGAACTCCCTCGCCGGCGCGAGTGGACTGCCGCCGGCCCGCCAGATTTGCTAGATTGCTCGGTAAACGGCCGCATCGTTCAACCGAGGCCGATTGGAGGTTACCCATGAGCGACGTTCCATGGCTCATGCCGCGTCGCACGCTGCTGCAGGGCGCCGGCATCGGCCTCGGCGCCGGCCTGTTGGCCGGCTTGACCGGTTCGACCGTTCGGCACAAGCGGGCGCGGCCGAGGGCGACATCTGGAGCAAGGACTATTGGGCCAAGAAAGGCGACGTGAAGCTCAATCTGTGGCGCAAGCGCGTCGGCGCGCCGCGACCGGGCGAACCGGCGCGGCCGGTCGTGTTCCTGGTGCACGGCTCGTCGAACTCGGCGCGCTCCTCCTACGACCTCACGGTGCCGGGCAAGGGCGAATATTCGCTGATGAACGTTTTGGCGCGCGACGGCTACGACGTCTGGACCATGGACCATGACGGCTACGGCCATTCCGGCTCGTCCGGCAACAATTCCGACATCGCCAGCGGCGTCGACGGACCTCAAGGCCGCGATGCCGGTCGTCGATGAAGGAGACCGGCCAGCAGAAGGCGCATTTCTACGGCACCTCGTCCGGCGGCATCCGCGCCGCGGCCTTTGCGCAAGCGCAGCCCGAGCGCGTCGCTCGGCTGATGCTCTGCGCCTTCACCTACAAGGGCAATGGCGCGGCCGAGATCGAACGGCGGCGCAAGAAAATCGACGCATTGCGCGCAAGCCCGCGCCGCAAGCGCGACGCCGCGATGATCGGTTCGATCTTCACCCGCGACGGGCATCCCGACGCTTTACGATCCGGCGATGGTCGAGGCGCTGATCGCCGACGAGATGAAATTCGGCAACGAGGTGCCGAGCGGCACCTATCTCGACATGGCGGCGAATTTGCCGATCGTCGATCCGAAGAAGATCGTGTCGCCGGTGCTGATGCTGCGCGGCGAGTTCGACGGCAACTCGACCAACGCCGACCTGCTCGACTTTTTCGATCAACTGCCGAACGGCGACCGGCAATTCGTCATCCTGCCGCAGACCGCGCACAGCTCCGGCTACAGCAAGAACCGGCATCTCTTGTTCTACGCGATGCGCAATTTCCTGGCCGAGCCGGCGCCGACGGCAGCCTAGCTTACGAGAGCTCAGCCGCGAAAAATTCGCGCAGCGCCGCGGTCGTCTCCGCCGGCGCCTCCTCCGACAAATAGTGGCCGCTCGGCATCGCCTTGGCGCCGACGATATTCGACGCGTAGCTCTTCCAGATCTCGGCCGGGCCGGGATTGTGATTGCGGCCGACGCCGCCGGTCGCGCCCCACAACAGCAGCACCGGGCACTCGATCTTGCGGCCGGCGTCGAAATCCTTGGCATCCATGTCGAGGTCGACGCCGAAGGCGGCGCGATAATCCTCGCAGATGGCGTGGATGGTTTCCGGATTGCGGAAGCAGCGCTTGTATTCGGCGAGCGCGTCCTTGTCGAAGAAGCTCAGGCCCTGTTTGGTTTTCGCCAGCTTCTTCTCGATGAACCAGTCCGGATCGGCGCCCATCATGCTTCTCGGGCATGTCGACTCGGGCTGGATGTTGAACAACCAATGCCAGGAGAAACGTCCCCATTGCTTGTTCATGTTGTTGTAGCAGATAATGCTGCGGAATGATGTCGAGGATCGCCGCGCGTTTCACCTTCTTCGGATGGTCGAGACACATGCGGTGCAGAACACGTGCCCCTCGGTCATGACCGGCGGCCATAGAATCGTGTCGAAACCGAGTGCCGCCATGACCTCGATCTGGTCCTGCGCCATGGCGCGGAACGAATAGCCGGAATGATCGGCGCCGCCGGGCGGCTTCTCGCTGTCGCCGTAGCCGCGCAAATCGGTGGCGACCACGGTGAATTCTTCGGCCAGCGTCGGCGCCACCTTCAGCCAAGACAGATGGTTGAACGGATTGCCGTGCATCAACAGCAGCGGCGGCCCGCTGCCGCCGGTGACGGTGACGATGCGGGCGCCGGTGGTCTTGATTTCGCTGCGGGTGAAGCCGGGGATCGAGATCATGCGTGGCCGGCATCATAGACAAGCTCGTCCCGGACCTGTCTAGGCCCACCCAGCACGCATTTTTAGGCAAAAACGGCCCGTATTACCGGGGCAAAGCCGGCTTTAGCTTGCCGAGACAGGGCGGAAAAGGGGAAACTGCCGCCTCCTTCCCGCCTCAGTTCCAGCTGGCGCAGTGTCAATTTTCTTCGATTTTGCTTGAACCTAGCCGCCGCCGCCCGCGACCCATTCATCGAGCCGATAAGCCTGCGATGCAAACGACTTCGGACGAAGTTCTGATCGCAAGGATCGCAGGCGGCGACCGGCTCGCCATGCAGGTGCTGTTCGCGCGGCATCATGTGCGTGTGTACCGGTTCGTGCTGCGTCTGGTGCGCAACGAAGCGACGGCGGAGGACTTGATCAGCGAGGTGTTCCTCGACGTCTGGCGGCAAGCCGGAAAATTCGAGGGCCGCTCGGCGGTCTCGACCTGGATGCTGAGCATCGCGCGCTTCAAGGCCCTGTCGGCGTTGCGGCGCAGGCCGGAGGAGGAACTGGACGACGAGACGGCGGAGCGGATCGAGGATCACGCCGACGATCCGGAAGTCGCGCTGGCGAAGAAAGACAAGGCGGCGGTCTTGCGGCAATGCCTTGAGCAAGCTGTCGGCCGAGCACCGGGAGATCGTGGACCTCGTCTACTACCACGAGAAGTCGGTGGAGGAAGTTGCGGGAATTGTCGGCATCCCGGAAGCGACCGTGAAGACGCGCATGTTCTACGCGCGGAAGAAACTATCAGAGCTCCTGAAGGAGCAAGGAATTGATCGAGGTTGGCCATGAATACGAACGAACAAAGAAGCGCACAGCGACATCGAGGAGCTGCTGCCGTGGCATGCGGCCGGCACGCTGAGCCGTCGCGACGCCCAGCGCGTCGAAGAGGCGCTGGCGCACGATCCCGAACTTGCCCGCCGCTACGCGCTGGTGCGCGAGGAACTGGGCGAGACCATCCTGCTCAACGAGACGCTGGGCGCGCCCTCGGCGCACGCCATGGAAAAGCTGTTCGCCAAGATCGACGCCGAGCCGGCGCGCAAGCCGGCCGTGTCGCTCAATCTCGGCGCGCGCATTGCGGAATTCTTTCGCGAGCCTCACGCCGCGCACGCTGGCCTGGTCGGCGAGCGCCGCCGCGATCGCCATCCTGCTGCAGGCCGGGTTGATCGCCAGCATCGTGATCAAGGAGACAGAGCGCGGCGGCTACGAGACCGCATCGGCGCCGAGCACCGACCCGGCGTCGGCGCCTTCACGATCATCCGCTTCGCGCCGCAGGCTTCCTCCGACGACATCACCAAGTTCCTCGAAGCCAACAAGCTGCAGATCGCGGCCGGCCCGATGTCCGGCGGGCTGTACAAAGTGCGCGTGGCGATGACCGGACTGCCGAAGGCCGAGCTCGCGGCATCGTCAAGAAGCTGCAGGAAGACAAGGTCGTCGGCTTCATCGCCACGACCGAGTAGATTGAGCGAGCCGCATCGGAGATTGCGCCATGCGCGTGCATCGGAACGCCCTGCTCTGCGTTCGCGGCCGTCGCGGCGCTGGCTGCTGGCAGCAGGCGGCGGCGCCGACGCGCAGAAGATGTTCAGCCGCGGCGGATCGGCGAATATCGGCGTGATGCGCGGCGGCGACAGCGGCTATCGTGGCGGCGGTTACCGCGGCGGCGGCTACCGAAATGGCTGGGTGGGCGGATGTTTCGGCAACAACCTGCCGGGCATCGCGCCCGGCGTCGTGCAGACCTTCGAGGGCGGCGATATCGACGATCGACAGTCCCGGGCCGCGGCGGCCGCGCCAGGCGCGGCGCAATCGAGCGGCGCGCCGCCGGCCAATGAGCGCCGCATGGTGCCCGACGAAGTGGTGATCGAGATCGCCAATTCCGTCAGCGCCGCGGCAGATCGACGCGCTGCAGCGCCGGCACCGTCTCACCCGCATCGAATCGCAGACCTTTCAACTGTCCGGCACGACGTTGTACCGCTGGCGCATTCCCGACCGCCGCTCGGTGGCCACGGTGGTGCGCGCGCTGGAAGCTGACCGCAGTCGCTCGGCGCAGCCGAATTATCTGTTCGCGCTGCAGGCAGGACGCGCCGAAAGCCGAAGGCGACGCCGCGCAATACGAGCTCGCCAAGCTGCATCTGCCGCAAGCACACGCGCTTGCCAAAGGCGACGATGTGCTGGTGGCGGTGATCGATTCCGGCATCGACGTCACGCATCCCGAACTCACCGGAGCGGTCGCGCAAAGCTTACGACACGCTGGCCTCGCCGATGACGCCGCACAAGCACGGCACCGCCATTGCCGGCCTGATCGCGGCGCACGGCAAACTGATGGGTGCCGCACCTGCGGCACACATTCTCGCGATGCCGCGCCTTCGACGGTTCAGGCGCAAGCGCCGAAGGCACCACCTTCAATATTCTCAAAGGCTCGACTGGGCGGCGGCGCACGGCGCGCGCGTCATCAATATGAGTTTTGCCGGCCCGCCTGATCCGGCGCTTCACCGCAGTCTCGATTGCCGCGCACAAGAAAGGCATCGTGCTGGTGGCGGCCGCCGGCAATGCCGGGCCGAAATCGCCGCCGCTTTATCCCGCCGCCGATCCGGACGTGATCGCGGTGACCGCGACCGACGCCGAGGACAAATTGTTCGCGCAATCCAACCGCGGCCGCCACATCGCGGTGGCGGCGCCGGGCGCGCAAATCCTGGTCGCCATTCCCGACGGCAGCTACGAGGTGTCGTCCGGCACCTCCTATTCCGCGGCGGAAGTCAGCGGCATTGTCGCGCTGATGCTCGAGCGTCAAGCGCGATCTTTCGCCCGACAAGGTGCGCGACATTCTGCTGGCGACGGCGAAAGATCTCGGACCCAAAGGGCGCGACGTGATGTTCGGCGCCGGACTTGCCGATGCCTATGGCGCGCTGATGGCGGAAGCCGCGCCGGCGACCGCGGCCCTCCCGCGGCCGATCGAACGCGTCAGCACCGGCGCGCGCTAAAAGCGTCAGGCAGGGTGCGGGCTTCGATTTTGCTTCGATCCGGCAGATTTAGATGGCTGCTCCCCTCTTGCCGTGGCGGCATAAATTCGCCACTTGTGGAGCAACGCATCACTCCTTCACTTGCTCGAGTATGAATTATACTTCCTTGGTATGAATGAGCACATCTGACCAGCAGCCGATGCTGCCGCTGCGCGTGACGCGCAACGACAGAATTGCCGACGGCATCCATTTGTTCGAATTTCGCGATGGCGGAGGCAAGCCGCTGCCGGAATTTTCCGCCGGCGCGCATATCGCGATCCGGACGCAGAACGGACTGCTGCGCAAATATTCGCTGTGCAACGATCCGGCCGAGCGCGACCGCTATCTGGTCGCGATCAAGCGCGAAGCCAACGGCCGCGGCGGCTCCGCCAACCTCATCGACAACACCAAAGCCGGCGACGAGCTGATGGTGGCGCCGCCGGTCAACGACTTCGGCTCTGCCGCAGCGAGCGCAGGATTTCCTGTTCATCGCCGGCGGCATCGGCATCACGCCGATCATGGCGATGATCCGCGAGACACAGGCGGCAGGGAAACGCTTCCGTCTGTTCTATTGCTCGCGCTCGCCGGAAACGACGGCGTTCATCGACGAACTGAACGCGCCCGAACTCAAGGATCACGTCGTCATCCACTACGATGAGGGCGATCCGGCCAGCTCGCTCGATCTCAAGCCGATCCTCGCCGAGCGGAAGAACCGCGAGCATTTGTATTGCTGCGGCCCGCGCCCGCTGATGGAGGCGGTGCGCCATTTCACCGACCATTGGTCATCGGCCGCGGTGCATTTCGAGGCGTTCAGCGACGCCGAAACGCACAAGGCGACCGACAAGCCGTTCAAAGTTCGGCTGGCGCGCTCCGGCGACGTGCTCGAGGTGCCGACCGACAAGACCATCCTGGAGGTTTTGCGCGCACACGGCCTCGAAGTGCCGAGCTCCTGCGAGACCGGCACCTGCGGCACTTGCCGCACCAAGCTGCTCGCCGGCAAAGCCGACCATCGCGACCTTTATCTTCCCGATCACGACCGCGCCGACAGCATCATGATCTGCGTCTCGCGCGCGCTCACCGACGAGATCACGATCGATCGCTAGGACTCACCGCTGGATCGACCGCAAATAGGCCGTCACCGCGCGGGCGTCATCGTCACCGAACTTGAACTCAGGCATCGCCGGGTGGGTCGATGAAATGCCGCGCCGCAGCAGCCGCGGGAATTCATCGAAGTCGAAGCTGCGGCCGAGCACACGAAACGGTACGGCGCTTTGCATCGGACTGCGGCCGGTTTTTCCGATCGCGTGGCAGCTTGCGCAATATTCCCGCAACAGCGCGCGGCCACGGCGCTCCTGCGCGTGGGCGAAGCCGAAAACGGTCGGCGCTAGAAGCGCGGCGATCAATAGTGCGGCGATTTTCGGCGGCCAATGCATGGCGATTGTCCTCAATCAGACCGTTACATCCATAATCGCTTCGAAGCGCGCGCGACAGGCCGACCAGACTTTCAGATTGACCAGCGCGGCTCGAAGCCTTCCAAGCGATGGTCGCGAGTTTTAAAGCGGCATTCTGGAAAGATGGCGCGCCCGGAGAGATTCGAACTCCCGACTCTCAGATTCGAAGTTTTAGAGCACTGGTTTCGCACGGTTTTCTCCGGTTCAAGTTTACGGCCACACCTTGGCAACGACGTTCATTTTGTCGTTTATTTATTGGTCAAATCAGAACTGCCTAAGGCTGATCTTAACCTAGACCCTAAGATTTTTTCCGCTGCCGGAATGGCCTTGGTCCCGTGCGAATGCCGTGCGAATATTAGCGACCTCCGAGCCATACAATGGCACGCTTGAACGCTGATACTCACAAGTCCATCTATCTAACCGATGAGGCTGTTGCAGCTCTACCCTACGCCCGTGGGGAGCGCGGCGTCTATGTCGTACGTGATACTGGAATTACCGGTTTTCGCTGCATCGTAAATCGGAACAGCCGGCGGCTCGTGTCCAGGGCGAGCTACGCGAGGGTGGCAAGCGACACACCGTGTATAGACGCTTGGGTGATCCCAAGTACGTGAGTGTCGGCGAAGCGCGGGCGCGTGCGCGTGCGCTTGAAGAGTTGGCAAGGCTCACGCGGCTTACCGACCCCGATGCGAAGGCCGGCACTACCTTTAGGCAAGCGTGGGAACTCGTACAAGGCACGGCTCGCGAAAAAAAGCGCAGCGAGCTGACTATTGCCGACTACCAGCAAATATTCACAGCACAAGCCCACATTCGGTAAGGTCTCCCTCCAGGATATCACCCGCTCTGGTGTGACCAGACTTCACGACCGGCTCACGGCAGAAGTCGCTGACACGAAGAAGTTCCCAAATTGGTTGAGATTGCAGGTAGGCGTAATCGCCGTGGTTAAGGTGGTGTGCTCAATAGCCGCCCGGCAGACGCGCCCACTGTGCGCGGTTTGATAGTCCCGACTTTTGGCCAAAGTCTTGTTATAATCCGCCAAAGCGTCGCCCGCCGATGCCACCTGGCGGAGGAGAGAATCAACCGGCGCGCCGCACTTGAATATAGGAGATCAAATGTCATGGGCCGGCTTGATGCCGAAAATCCCGGTGCCCCGCGTTTCGGAACCCTCCCGGATGCTATTGGGACGCTAACACGGCTTGCCTATGCCCACGCGAAGGCGCGCGCAATTGACCTCACCCCGCTTTTGGCCAAAGCAAATTTAACACTGCAACAAATCAAGAATGTTCAAGTCAGGTTGAGGGTTCGCGATCAGATCGGTTTTTTGAACCTTGTTGCTGATGCGCTGCAGGATGACTTGCTCGGATTTCATCTAGGCCAGCTAGCCGAGCTTCGAGAGTTTGGTTTTCTCTATTATGTCACGGCCTCGGCGGAGACCTTCACCGACGCGTTGCGAAAACTTGCGCGCTACAGCGCGATTGCCAATGAAGGTGTTTCGTTGACGTATCGTGATGGCAAAAATATTGGAATATCGTTCCGATATATCGGGGTCAGCCGGCATTTTGACCGACATCAGATCGAATGTTTTATGACGGTTCTGGTGCGTATATGCCGGCAGTTAACAGATACGCGTATAGTTCCAGCTCGCGTGCGTCTCGCGCATCGCCGCGGGGATCGGCTCTCCGAATTGATGGAATTCTTCGGCGACGGCGTCGAGTTTGGAACGCCCGTTGACGAGATCTCCTTCGCGCCAAGTGCCAGGGATATAGCGGTTGTCAGCGCCGATCCTTTCCTGAACAAACTTCTTATTTCATATTGTGAAGATGCACTTGGTCATCGGTCAACAAAGCGAGGCGCGTTCCGTGCAAGCGTAGAGAATGTCATTGCGCCAATTCTGCCACACGGCAAGGCCAAGCTCGATGAAGTCGCGGGCCGTCTTGGTGTCAGTGAACGCACGCTCGCGCGGCGACTTGCCAGTGAGGGTCTGACTTTTTCTGCGGTGTTGGAAAATTTGCGTCTTAATTTGGCCGAGCACTATTTGTCCGATGGCGGCCTATCAATTTCACAAGTCGCTTGGCTACTCGGCTATCAGGAAGTTAGCTCATTGACCCACGCGGTCAAACGGTGGACCGGCAAAACTCCGCGTCAAGTGCGCGACGCGAAAGTTCTACAATCATTCAACCGCAGGCGTGGAGAGTGATGGCCGCTAAGAGTTAAGATGGACGTGCTGATAGTTCGCGCGATACCCGCGTTACGCTAACCGACATTCGGCGGCGGCGATGCTGCTAGAGAAGGTGTTTAAAAGAGGCAACTTTAGTACTCAAATATCGCCCTTTGGACAACATGAGAGAGGCTTGGTGGCCTCGGGCCAGACCTCGCCTGAGCGCTCGATAATCTAACTGTTGGTGGACCTGCCGGACGAGTCCAGCATATTCGCGATCGACACAAGCTCTGCAAGTGATTTTGCGTTAAACTTCTTCATGATACTGTGACGATGCGCCTTGATGGTTCGCTCCGACGTTCCGAGCTCATACCCAATTTGCTTGTTGAGCTTTCCGCGGATTACCAGGGCAAAAACCTGGCGCTCTCGCGGTGTCAGTGCGGAAAAGCATTGGCGAAGCGCACTCAGCCGAACATGACGCTCGTGCGCCCTGTCGTACCGCTCTAAGGCCCGTTCAATCGCCTCGGTCAACACTTTTTTTGACGCCGGCTTGGGTATAAAATCTTCGGCGCCGGCTTTGATGGCGCGTACGCTCGTCGGGAAATCGCCGTGGCCGGTCAGGAATATGATGGGCAATTCGAATCCCATCTTACTCAGCGCCTCCTGCAATTGCGGTCCGTTCAAGCCCGGCATTTGTACGTCCAATAATATGCAGCCCCTGGTAGCCGGAGGTTTATTCTCCAGTAGCTGGTTGGCCGATTTGTATTGGCTGACTTGATAGCCGGCGGTACGCAAGAGGCGGGCCACGGCTGTGCGGACGGACAAATCGTCATCGACGATGTAGATGACCGTGCCGGCCTGTGCAGAAGTACAAATATCGCTTGGGTTGCGTTCTATCAAATTGTGCCCCCGGCATCAGCGAGATTGGAATTTCTCAGTCGGCGCCCTGCGCCACCTTCTGCGGAGGTTGGTGTTGCCAAACCCACAGTAAATAATATCGCAACGAAAATTCGTCGACCCATGGCCATGCACTGACAAACGCCGCAGTGCGGCATCCACGCAGTGACCGCTGGCGGGAGCAAATAGGCCGCCGGTCGCCGACTATTTTTTATCTTTATTTTCGCGTAGGTCGCAAGTGATTTCATGGCTTCGGCTTTCAATTTCAAACGCTGTACCCTTCACGATATCGGCGTCGTGCTGTTTGGACCGATCGTGACATTCCTCGGTCAACGGAGAGAAATATCGATCCCGCTGAGCGCGGTGGATAGCTCGAGACCAAGTGCTTGGGACGGTGAAAAGTGTTTTGACAGTAGCGGCGGCGGCGACAATTTTGATGGCTTCGTCTACGCCTCCCCGTGCTGAGACCGGCTCAGTTCGTATTTCGATCGCGAAAGCTCAGATTGCGCATTCGTGCCTCCCAGCGTCGGTTAAAAAAATGGAGATCGTGATTGGTAAATCTCACGCAGGTATCCTCGATGGAGGCTATTGTCCCTTAGGGCAATTGAATTGGCATTTGGAACCAAGCAAAACATGTGGATTTAAAAAAATGCAACGTCGGGAGACCTCTCATGAGTACGTCGAGCCGAACTGCAGGGTTGATCGTTTGCGCCGAGGCACCTAAAATCTGCGTAAATACTAATAGACAATTCGCCGTTTGCCCTTAGGGGATATTTCCCCATCTTTGGACGACTGCCAGGAAGTGTCTGCCCCCGAAATAGGTCATCCGTTTCATGCCAACAGCCGCACGATCAGCGAACATTATGCGGCGACGCGATGTCTAAACCGATCGTGGCAGTAATTGATGACGATCCCAGCTTGCGGACTTCACTTTCGCGTCTTTTGCGGGCGCAGGGATATGCTTGTGAAACTTGGAACTCGGCGGAGGAGTATTTGGATGGGTTTACGACAAGTCAGGCAAACTGTGTGCTTGTAGATATCAACCTCGGCAGCGGTCTATCAGGCATCGAACTTTGCAAACGCTTGAAGGCATCAGGCCGTTCTCTCAATGTTATTGTAATGACCGGGGTTGATGGTCAAAAGAACAAGAAAGAAGCGATTGAAGCGGGCTGCAACACATACCTGCACAAACCGTTTTCGCCCCAGACATTGATTGATGCAGTCGAGATGCGGGCTTGACGTTGCTCGGCTTCGGCGTCACGTCTCGGACGCCTATCGGCAGATGGGGATTTACGTCGGGAGAATCCTCAAGAGCGAGAAACCTGCTGATCTGCCGGTCGTTCAGTCGGTCGAGTTCGAGTTAGTCATCAACCTCAAGACCGCCAAGGCGCTCGGCCTCACGGTGCCACAATCGCTACACGCCCGCGCGACGAGGTGATCGAATAGAGATACAGTTTGCTGTGGTGCATCGGTCGCGATTGGCACGTCGCGGCCTTCGCTGCATAGCCGCGACGGCGGTCGCTATCGGGGTAAAGCGGACAAAGGACCGTCCGGGGCTTGAATTGTTCGGTAGCGAATGACCCATCAGCGACATTTCGAGTGCGTCACATCAGATTGGTCAATACTGCCGTATGCAGCGCCATCAGCCGCAAAAAGAAAAAGGCCGCTAAACGTGGCGGCCTCAAGTAGAAGGTCTTACGAGAAAAGCGGTCCGAGTAAGACCTGCCCACGCCGTGGCGCAAGTTTTACCCCCCGTGCGCCATACGGCAGAGACGATGTGAAGGTTTGGGCCAACTTTCTGTCTGCGTATTGTTATTATCTGCCATAGTTTTGTCCGCCCATGCGAATCCCTAAACGGCGGTGTCTCTGATTCCCCCAAGGTCGGCCACTCCGTGCAGCAGGCGTTGGCAGCGGCAGACAAATTATTGGCCTGGATTAACAAGACAAACGCAGCAGTCGCCTCTATTTGCGTACGGCTTCGTATCTCGCAGAGTAGCGGGACCTCCTATGCAACTTGTCGTCAAAATCGCGCTGGCAATTCTGGCGGGCGCAGCCGTTGCGGCTCAGGTTTTGCCGATACTGCTTAAATAACGGTTTGTCTCAAATTGAATTGTGGGTCGTAGCGGTGGAAATGCGGACATTCTCCGGCCACGCTCGATCAGAGCAGCCGCCACTTCATGTAAGTAACGACGCAAGTTTAAATCCATAAACGGAGTTGCTGAATGTCAAAGAAGACAATAAAGCGCGCACGGTGGACCAAAGCGGACCATCGCACCCTGAAGGCGCACTCAAAGGCAAGAACCCCGGTTGTTAAAATCTCCAAGCAGATGAAACGCACCGTCGGTGCCCTGCGCCAGCAGGCGTTCATGCTTGGTATTGGCCTTGGCCATCAACGGTAGATCCGGGCCAGGTTAGTGCCATAAATAACTAATATCCCTTCGGTCACACCGCGACATCCACAGTTTGATTCAACCAAAAGACAGTTGACGCCTTCGATGGAAGTTTTAAATCTTCCAAAGATGCCGTTTGCGCGGCAAATCTGGCCGGGGGCTTTCAATGCAATTCGTCTACAAGCTTGGCCTTGCCATCTTGGCAGGCGCCATCATCGCTGCTGCTGCGGCGAATGCGTTGCCGCTACTGATGAAATAACAACACGTGAGTTAGAGAAAACCTTGAGGTCGCCTCTGTTGGCGGCCTCTTTCATTTCAACCCGATCACAGCCGCGATTGGCACATCGCGCCCTTCGCCGCGTCGCAATATTTATGGTCGCTATCGGACTAGGAGCGTACAATCGCCGGTGCTGGGGCTGAACGGCTCAGCGGCGAATGACCCGAGGCGGACATCTCCGCGCTAAAGTAACTCTCTCGCGTTTTCAAATTGACCTATGCTAATTTGAGCCTTGCGGTAGGCACCGTGTCAACTTTACAAGGTCGTGATGGCTATGCTGATCCAATTTCTGGCAGGCGGCATCGTTTGTGTTTTTACCGCCAGGAAAAATCAGGATGGATCAGTGACGATCCAGTTCGGCGGCTGCGACGGAAAAATTCCGAACTGTCTGCCGATAAACAAAGGCTGGAATTACATGATCCGCCTTTACCGCCCACGCGCGGAAACCCTGAATGGCACGTGGAAATTCCCAGATGCTCAACCCGTAAACTGAGGTCCGCTTCTGGCACTTCGCGTCATTCGCGGCGCTGCAATATATCTGGTCGCTATTGGGGGTAAAGCAGACATGGCGAACGGGTTTAGTGACCTTAAGAAACTGAAAATCTGCGAAGGTTGTTTCGGTCGGCTCGTGCGGCTCCGTGCCACACGGGTAAAAGGCTCAACAGAACGGCTCACGGCATGTGCGCGCTGGCGCCTTGCCAATGTCTGCTTTACCCCAAAAGCGACTGATTTTTGGAGCACTCGGCAGAAACCGCGAGATGATCGCCGAAAGAAACGGTGATATAAGGGGACGACTAAAAGCGTTTCGGCAATCCGCGTAAGGGGCGAATGGTGTCGCAGTTGTCGAGTTAAGAGCAGTCATTTTCCGGGTCACGCGGTGTCAAAGCCGAGCGGCGGAATATGACTGTCGTCTTCTGTGACATGGTGGGCTCGACCGAGCTGTCGAACCGGCTCGATCCCGAGGATATGCGCGACATCATGCGCGCGTTTCAGCGGTGCTGCGAAAGCGCAATCCTCGGGCTTGATGGCCGTATCGGCCGCTACATGGGGGACGGCATTCTGGCTTACTTCGGATTTCCTGCGGCTCATGAGGACAGCGCCGAACGCGCGGTCTATGCCGCACTGGAAACCATCAGGCTCGTTTCCGATTTATCGTTCGAGGTGGTAGCACGGATTGAAGTGCGGATTGGTATCGCCACCGGTTTGGTTGTGGTCGGCGATCTGATCGGAGAAGGCTCCAGCCGCGAGTTCGCGCTGATTGGTGATGCGCCGAATCTGGCGGCTCGTTTGCAGCAACTGGCAAAGCCCAACCAGATTCTGGTGGCACCGAGTACACGACTTCTGCTCGGCGATCTTTTCGAATTCGAGGATCTCGGCGATCGAGAAGTCAAAGGGTTTTCCGCACTAATCAAGGTCTGGAGGATCCGGGGCCCCGGCAAAGCGAGCCGCTTCGAGGCGCGCCGGTCGTCTCACATAGCGCCGTTGATCGGGCGCGAGGCCGAACTGGCGACGTTGCACGGAGCGTTCGAGAAAGCCAAAGCAGGACGCGGGCAACTTGTTGTTGTTTCCGGCGACCCGGGTATCGGAAAGTCACGGCTCGTCAACAGCTTTCTGCATCAATTGGACCGCCGCAGCTGCCGAGTGTTTTCGTTTCAGTGTTCATCGTATCACCGCAGCAGCCCGTGGTATCCGGTCATTCGTCACGTCGATGACGTATTGGGCAGCGGATATGAAGCGCGCGGAGCGATTAAGCTGCAAAGATTCGAGGCATTGATCGACGACATATCGAGCAAAGAACGCGCATCGATCGTGCCGCTATTGGCACCCCTTCTCGGAATTTCGACTGAGGGTCATTACCCACCGCTGGAGCTAACGCCACAACAACAGAAGCAGCGGACGTTTTCGACGATTGTCGAGCTGCTGCGCTCGAATTGCGAGCAGCAACCGGTCATTTTGATCTGCGAGGACATTCACTGGATCGATCACACTTCGTCGCAGCTGCTGGAGTTGCTTCGAGAGAACATTCCGAACTGGCGCATGTTGCTGATCGCAACCTTCCGGCCGGAGTTCCGCTGGCTGAGCAAAGTCGACGCGTTGATCAACATCACCCGGCTTTCACCATCACAGGTCGCCTCCATGGTCGAGGCGATTGACTCCGAACGAAAATTGCCAGCGCCGGTTATCGAGCAAATCATTACAAAAACTGACGGTGTCCCGTTATTCATTGAGGAAGTCACCAGGACGGTGCTTGGGGGTGGCCAAGCCGAAAAAAAAGGTGTCCCGGCACGCGGGATGCCGTGGAGTCCAGAGGTTCCGGACACGCTGCACGATTCGCTGATGGCCACGCTCGATCAACTGGCGTCGGCGAAAACTGTTGCGCAGATAGCCGCTGCAATTGGACGGGAGTTCGCTTTCGACCTGCTCGAGGCAGCCGCCCCGTTACCCCGTCAGGAGATCCATATGGCGGTAGATAGCCTCCAGAAAGCGGGATTACTTTTGCGGCGGGAGTTTAGTGCAATCGAGACATATGCGTTCAAGCACGCGCTCGTTCAGGAGACCGCATATGCCAGCATGCTGCGCACCGAGCGTCCGCCATTGCACCGGCGCATTGCGGAGACGCTCGCCAGCAAATTTGTCGACGTCGCGGAAGGAGCGCCTGAAGTCGTTGCTTATCACTATACGCAGGCACGCGAAATTACCCTGGCGATCAATTATTGGCTGAAAGCCGGCCGACAAGCGAGCAGGCGGTCGGCGTTCATGGAAGCGACGACGCATATTGAGACCGCCCTCAAACTCCTTGAGGAATTGCCACAGGACAGGACGCGACTCGAGCTCGAACTGCAGTTGCAGCAGTCCTTGGCAAATGCGTCGATCGCAGCCAAGGGCTTCGGCGCTGCCGAAACCATCGTGGCATTCAACCGCGCGTTGGTCCTGTGCAAAGAGCTCGGCAATACGCCGCAGATTTTCGCGGTTTTGAATGGCCTTGTTGGTGCTCACTTGATGAACGGCGAAATTCAAGAAGCGCGGGCCGCGGCGCAAGATCTTTTGGCGCGCGCGAGTGAAAGCAACGATACGACGGGGCTGCTGATGGGGCACCGTGTTCTTGGCATGTCCCTTTTCATGCTCGGGGAATTGACCCAGGCGAAACGCGAGTTGCAGGACGCAATGGCTCTTTATGATCCCAAGCAGCATGCCCCGCTGGCTCTGGTCTTCGCACACGACTTCAAGGCGACGGCGCAAGTCTATCTCGGAGTTGCGACCGCTCTTTCCGGCGAAGCTGGAGCGGGCATTGCGCACTCCCGGGCTGCACTCAGTTACGCAGAGGAACTGCGCCATCTGCACAGCATCTGTTACGTGCTTCCGTTTCTCGCCGGCACCTATCTAGTTGCCGGCAATCCGCAGGATGCCATTCCGATAACCGACCGGGCTATAGCGCAATCCAGTGAGCATGGTTTCCCGCAGTGGGTCGCGGGCGCGCTAATGTTGCGGGGCTGGGCCCACCTCGATCTCGGCCAACTCGAATCGGGACTGGCGGATGTTCGGAACAGCATCAGCGAGTTGCAGAAAACCGGAACGCTGATCTGGATGCAATTTTCCCACTATCTGCTGGCGCGTGCGCTAGCAGCGAATGGTCAGCTGCAGGAAGCTTCGGACATCATCGAGCGGCTCCTGGGCGAGTTTGAAGCGTCCGGCGGCCGGTGGTACGAGGCAGAAGTGCGCCGGCTTCGCGGGGATATCCTGCGCCTTGAACGTAAACCGCTTTCGGAAGTGGCGGCCTGTTACGACGGCGCCGTTGCTGTTGCACGCCGGCAAGGTGCAAAGATGTGGGAACTGAAGGCGATGCAATCGCTGGCCGCGCTGCATGAAGACAGCGCCGTCAGTCTCGCCGGCACAAACCGACCTTGAAGATTTAAGTCATGCCATATAAGCCGTCGCAAGATGTTGATCCCGATCTCGATACGGCGCTGGGTGAACGCTATTACGAGGGCAGTCAGGCGTCGGAGGAAAAATACATAAACGAGATCGTCGAGACCATTGCCGAGGCAATCAACTCGCACTTCAAACAAGGTCAAGGACGGCATCCCGCGCGCCGGGACGCACACGCCTACGACAACGGGTGTGTCCACGCGACTTTCAAGGTAGACGCCGATCTTCCGGACCACTTGCGCCAAGGTGTTTTCGTCCCTGGCGCGCAATACAACGCCTGGATTCGTTTCTCCAATGGCAACTCTGAGCCGAGGCCGGCGTGGTTTTTCGACGCGCGTGGTATGGCGATAAAGCTGACGAGTATTCCTGGCGGGAAAATACTAGACGATGAAAAGTATACGCAGGATTTTATCCTGATCAGCCACCCGCAATTTTTTGTCGACGATCTAAGGCGCTACAAGGCGCTCCTGGTGGAATTCCTGAAGGGTGGCTACATCGACCAATACTTATGGTCGTTGCTAAAGCTCCGTTTTCCTTCCGAATTTTTGTTGGCCCTCAAGGCCAACCTTAACTTCATGGTGAATCCGCTATTCCAGCAATACTGGTCGATGACTCCTTATCGGCTTGGTGTCGAGCCGGGCAAAACATTTGCGGTAAAGTACACGGCTAAACCGCAGCCACACAACATGCCCGACTTCCTCACGCGCTGTCTCACCCGTTTCCGCCGAAATTTTTCACTGAAGGAGGAAATGAACAAGACGCTTGCCGGAAACGAGGTATGGTTTGATTTCTATGTCCAGCGTTACGTCAACGAAAAGCACACTCCGATTGAAGATTCGAAGATCGAGTGGACCGAAGACATTTCGAAGCCGGAGCGCGTCGGCAGGATCACCATTCCGATTCAGGACTGCATGTCGCCGGAGCAGGCATTATTTTGCGAAAACCTGTCATTCAGCCCATGGCACACGCTGCCCGAACATAGACCTTTGGGGCTGGTGAATTGGGTACGCAAAATTGCCTATCGCGAGATCAGCGAGCTGCGGCACGAACTCAACGCCGCACCGCGGCATGAGCCGACGGGCGACGAAGTGTTTGATGGACGCGCTTCACATACCAAAACGTCGTAAGCCTCCAGACGCTCGGTGTGATTGCCAAGCCGAATAAAACCCCGACGTGAACGCCACGACAAGTCGATTTACAGCGTCAATGAAGTGTAATAGCGATCCGGCAGGTGATCGCTTATTGACGGGGATAGCAGTTGTGAGACACGCCCCAACGCATCGATTCGCGAGGTCGGTGAAAGTGGTCCAGCAAACAGATTGCGCAGTTGTTCGGCGATACCGCTGAAGAAGCCCTTGCCGGCCTGCGGTTCGTCCGAATCTACATCGTTACGCAAACGCGTTTGATCGAATTTCTGACCGCTCTCGCATTGGAGGAAACGACCCACGTGATGAAAGCCGAGTTCCGAGGGCGTTACGTCGGCACAATGTCTCTGCCGTGTACGAAGCGGTACGTCGTAGGTCCGAAAGTAGCGTTATAGCGGCTGACGAAGTCGTCCCGACCGACGCGTAGCGATCCGAAGATATAAATTTCCGCGTGCTGAAGCTTTTTCTTTTGGAGCGCGCGGTCCGCGATCACCAAAGCGATCGAACGCAATGATCATTGCGTCCTACATTGTGGCCAGCACGCCGTGCGTGCTCGACACGCGGTATTGAGTTTAAATTCGGCTAGCGGGCCAAAATTCGCGAAGACTTTAGAGGCGTATTGATCCTCGGGAAGTTCGACCAAAATACTCATCGCAACCCCTCTCTTGCGTTCATGTATGACGACCTTTAGTCCGTTTTGACCAATGTGACGAAATCCATCAGCAAATTAAGGGTTTGGCGGGCCCGGGAGTAGTGAACAGGAAGGCGCGAGGCTCGCCTTCGCTTCCGGATCGTCTGCAGCGATGCCGCCATCAAGCGCTCCGATGCGCCGCATCCGCTCCGATTGCTGCGCATTCGCCGCAAGCGGCCACATCGCCAACGTGCCGCCGAGAAGAAGCGCGTGACGAACTCACGCCGCTGCATGTGCCTCCTGCGGACTTACGTCAGGCTTAAAGACTAGCACCTTGCAACCCCTTCCGCTTCTCTAATCGGCCGTTCCGGGTCAAGCACTTTCAAACTTTCCACCACTGCAGTCTCGATGTCACTCGCGGGCTCGTGCTTCTCTTCGGAATCGGCACCAAGGCCCTTCCATCATGAGATTCGAAGACGAGGCGGAACAATCTTTGGGGCGGCCTTCAGCATTGGTCGGTGCAGCCATGTGTTCGGCCTTTAAGCGCGGCACACGAGGCCGCTCCCGCCACCGGCAACTCCGCCATCTGATCATTATTGCCGCAGCGGGTAAACGACGACCCGGTCCGCGACGCGATCGTGCCCGACAAGATGATATTGGACGGTGACTCTACCGCCAATCTTAATGTCCGAGAAATAGCCGCGATGCCAAATATGCGATAGCCGGACTCGCTGTCCGCTCGTCCGGATCGCCGTCTTGACCGTCGTTTTGTAAGTCCAGCTTGGCTCGCGCGCGCCGGCGCCGCAGCTGAACGTTTTGGCGATTTCATCGACCGCGGTGACGATCCGTTTTGAATCCATTGCCGCCAGGGCGCCTGACGTGAGCGCGAACAGCGCAAGCGTGGCAGCCGCCAACAGCCTCGTCATCGTAAGTCCTTTTCTCGCGGTCAGTCGGCCAGCGCGCCGAGGCCGTATGTCATTCTCAGGGCGGGGCTCATCTGCAGGCCGATCTGGTCGAACCATTTTTTGAACACCCCGACGATCTCTCCGTGTCGGTAGAGCTGCGCGAGGCCGGTGTTAACTGCAAGACGAAGAGCCCAGTCTCCACGCGGCAATGCAATCGCATAGGGCTCGACGGACAAATCATCCGGAAGCATCGTGAATTTCGCCGGATCCTTCAGGTGCGCGCCGATCAGGAGCAGCTTGTCGCTGGCATAACCGTCGACCTTGCCCGCCTCCAGCATGGCGACGCCTTCGCTTGCATCTCTGACCGGGACGAGCGTCGCCTCGATCTTTTGCCGCTTCATCTGCTCGGTGATCGCATTCTCGTTCGTCGCGCCGGCAATCGCCGCGATTTTCTTTCCGGGCATGTCGGTAAAGGCGCGAATGTTAGACGCCCTGCTCACCACGAGGCCGGTCGTTTCCAGGAAAATGAAGTTCGAGAAATCGACTTCCTTCATGCGCCCAAGCGTCACGGTGCTCGAGCCGCATTCCATGTCCGCCTTGCCGGCCGCGACGGTCGAAAATCGCGATCGAACCGTCACCGGAACCCACTCGATATCGAGACGATCGAGTCCAAGCTGCTTTTGAATGGAGCCGACGACCAGCTTGCAGACATCGATCGAAAAACCGACCTGCTCTTTCGCGCTGTTGAAGAACGAAAACGGCGAGGCGTCCGGTCGAGATGCGATCTTGATTACTTTCGTGGCCGCTATGGCTTTCAGCCGGCTGTCGGGCGGAACCTGCGTCTGCGCGGACGCCACCGTAACGAAGCCAAGAGCCAGCAGCGACGCAATGACACGCGCCATGATTGCCCCCGAATGTTCAAGGATCGCGACGTGTCGAATTGATCCTGCCGTGCCGCATGGGTCAACTGCCCCTTGGTACAATAGCTTCCCCCGCAACTTTTTCACGAAGAAAGAAAATTATGTAATACTTTGAAGAGCCCGAGGGGCGAGTGTTTGATAGATCGCGTTAATGTATCGCCGCGCAGCGGCGGCATTATCGGGGACGTGGACCAGATGTTGAAAGGCAAGACAGCGGTCATCACCGGCTCGACAAGCGGAATCGGTCTCGGAATCGCACAGGCACTGGCCGCGCAAGGCGCCAATCTTCTGCTCAATGGAATTGGCGACGCCAACGAGATCGAGAAACAGCGGACCTCACTCGCCTTGGAATTCGGGGTGACAGTCGGCTACAGCGCCGCTGACATGAGCAAGCCGGATAATATCGCCGGGATGATTACACAGGCGATACGCGAGTTCGGACGGCTGGACGTCCTGGTGAACAATGCCGGCATTCAGTTCACCGCGCCGGTGCACGAGTTTCCCATCGATCGCTGGGACGCCATTATCGCGATCAACTTGTCGGCGGCGTTCCACGCCATTCGTGCCGCCCTGCCGCAGATGCTGGGCCGCAACTGGGGCCGCATCATCAACATCGCTTCGACGCACGGGCTCGTCGCATCGGTCAACAAAGCGGCTTACGTGGCCGCCAAGCACGGTATTCTCGGTCTCACCAAGGTGGTGGCGCTGGAGACGGCGACCAGCGGCGTCACTTGCAATGCCATCTGTCCCGGTTGGGTGCTCACGCCGTTGGTACAGAAGCAGATCGACGACATGGCGCAGCGCGAGTTGCTTCAGCCCGGTGCGGCAAAAATGAAGCTCTTGGGCGACAAGCAGCCGTCGCTCGAATTCGCCACCCCCGAGCAGATCGGCGCCGCCGCCGTCTTTCTGTGTTCGGATGCAGCGGCGCAGATCCGCGGCATCGGCTTGCCGGTCGACGGCGGCTGGACCGCTCAGTAACGGATTAGGTTTTGCACCATGAAGGTCATCTCGGTTCAAGATGCTGTCGCCAAGATCCCGGATGGGGCGACGCTCATGGTCGGCGGATTCATGGGCGTCGGCACGCCCGAGCGCCTGATCGATGAAATCGTGCGGCAGGAGAAGCGCAATCTCACCGTGATCGCCAACGATACGGCTTTACCCGGGCGAGGCATCGGCAAGCTGGTTACGGCCGGATTGCTCGATCGGGTCGTGGCGAGTCACATCGGCCTCAATCCCGAAACGCAGCAGCAGATGATCGCCGGAAAACTGAAAGTCGACCTGGTGCCGCAAGGCACGCTGATCGAACGCATTCGCGCCGGTGGCTTCGGGCTCGGCGGCATCCTAACGCCCACCGGCGTCGGCACGCTCGCGGAAGAGGGCAAGCGCAAGGTCGATGTCGACGGCAAAGAATACCTGGTCGAGACCGCGATCCGCGCCAGTTTCGCACTCGTGCAGGCATTTCTGGCCGACTACAGCGGCAATCTCACTTATGCGCTGACCGCCCGCAATTTCAATCCAGTGATTGCGATGGCCGCGGATACCGTCATCGTTGCATCGGAGCACATCGTGCCGGTCGGAGTGATTCCGCCGGACCACGTCGCGACGCCCAGCCCGGTCGTGGATTTCGTCATTTCGAATGGATGATCCAATGGATGCGCAAACGATCATCGCCAAGCGCATTGCGCGCGAGCTTCACTCCGGGATGCTGGTCAATCTCGGCATTGGTATTCCCACACTCGTTGCCAACTATCTCGCCCCCGGCACCAAAGTGCTGTTCCAGTCTGAGAACGGCTTGATCGGCACCGGGCCCATTCCCGAGGACGGGATGGCGCATCCACTTTTAACTGATGCGGGCGGAGGGCCGGTCAGTGCCTTGCCGGGCGCCAGCACCTTCGACAGCGCCATGTCCTTCGGTCTGATCCGCGGCGGCCACGTTGATGTAACCGTTCTCGGTGGGCTTCAGGTCGATGAGCAGGGCCATCTCGCCAATTGGATGATTCCCGGAAAGATGGTGCCCGGCATGGGCGGCGCTATGGACCTGGTCTCGGGTGCAAAGCGGGTCATAGTGGCCATGCAGCATACCGCAAAGGGAAAACCGAAGATCGTCAAGACATGTTCGCTGCCGCTCACCTCCGCGCGTCCGGTCAGTTTGCTCGTGACAGAACTCGCCGTCATCGATTTTCCGGATGGTCAGGCCCGGCTGCTCGAAACAGCGCCGGGTGTGACCGTCGAGCAAGTCAAGGCGAGTACGGAAGCGGCCGTGATTATTTCGGGTCAGGTGGCGACGATGAATGTGTAGCCGGAGAGCCGGCCCCTGCCCCGAACCGTGATGGGGCAACAGGACGGCCTCTCCAAAACGGAACCAACTCCACGACACGACCGAGGTCGACGCTCATGGTTCAAGCCCTCAGAAGCCCGGAAGAAATCCTGGCTTATCGTTCGTTGCGGGAAATTCTCGTATCGAAGCCCAAGGGACTATGGAGCGTCGCACCCGGCGACAGCGTCATGGCGGCGTTGCAGACGATGGCCGAGAAGAATGTCGGCCTGCTGGTCGTCCTGGAGCAAGAGCGCTTGGTCGGGATCGTATCGGAGCGCGATTGCGCCCGCCGCGCGGTGCTCGCCGGAAAGCCGCTGGATACGACTCCGGTCTCCGACATCATGATCACAGATGTGGTCACGGTTGGTCTCGCTCAGACCTTCGCCGATTGTCTGAGGCTGATGCACCAACACGGTATTCGTCACTTGCTTGTGATGGACGGGGGCCAGGTGGTCGCCGTGGTCTCGATCCGTGATCTGCTGAGGGAAGCGGTTGCGCACAATGCCAAGGTCATTGTCGAGCTCGAGCGAGAACGGCTGAGTATCTTTACCTCAATGGTGTGAGACGCGGCTCGACTCTGCCGAGCCTAGTTCGGGCACAGAATGCGGGAACGATCGCCATGAATCTCCTGATCGTGCTGGGCGCACTGGTTTTCTTAATGTTCGTCGCCTATCGCGGCTACAGTGTCATCCTCTTCGCGCCGGTCGCTGCACTCGGAGCCGTGCTGCTCACCGATCCGACCCTGGTCGCGCCGATGTTCTCGGGCGTGTTCATGGAAAAGATGGTCGGCTTTGTCAAAAACTATTTTCCCGTGTTCATGCTTGGCGCGGTCTTTGGCAAGGTCATCGAACTGTCGGGATTCTCCAAATCGATCGTCTCCGCTGTGATACGCCTGATCGGCAGTGGACGGGCAATGCTATCGATCGTGTTGGTCTGCGCCATCCTCACTTACGGCGGCGTGTCGCTGTTCGTCGTGGTGTTCGCGGTCTATCCGTTCGCGGCCGAAATGTTCCGGCAGAGCGACATTCCAAAACGGCTCATCCCTTGCACCATTGCGCTTGGCGCATTCACCTTCACGATGGATGCGCTGCCCGGGACGCCCCAGATTCAAAACATCATCCCGACGACCTTCTTCAACACGACCACTTGGGCTGCCCCCTGGCTGGGCCTGTTCGGCAGTCTGTTCATCCTCGTGTGCGGACTGGCCTATATCGAAAGCCGGCGCCGTGCTGCGCAGGCGCGCAACGAAGGCTACGGCACGGACCTTCGCAATGAGCCGGAACCGTTCGAGGCGGAGACATTGCCGAACCCCTGGATCGCGATATCTCCGCTCGTGGTTGTCGGTATCGCGAACTTTTTCCTGACCAAGTTAGTTCCGCGCGCTTACGGCACGGTGCACGAATTTACGCTCGGCGCGCATGCCAAGCCGGTCGTGACCCAGATCGGCAGCGTGGCCGCGATTTGGGCGGTCGAAGGTGCGCTGCTCCTCGGAATTTTGACGGTGTTTGCGTTCGCCTGGCGCCCTGTGCTGACGAAATTCGCCGACGGCAGCAAGGCGGCGGTCGCCGGGTCGCTGCTGGCATCGCTTAATACAGCTTCGGAATACGGTTTCGGCGGCGTCATCGCCATGCTGCCGGGGTTCGCGCTGATCGCCGACGCGCTCAAGGCCATTCCCAATACTCTCATCAACGAAGCGCTCAGTGTCACGGTGCTCGCCGGCATCACAGGATCCGCATCCGGCGGCATGAGCATTGCGCTGGCGGCCATGTCGGACACATTCATTGCCTCCGCCGAGGCAGCCAAGATTCCGCTCGAGGTCCTGCACCGTGTCGCTTCGATGGCGAGCGGCGGCATGGACACGCTGCCGCACAACGGTGCGGTTATCACACTGCTCGCCGTCTGCGGTCTCACCCACAAAGAATTGTACAAGGAAATCTTCGTGATCACGCTAATCAAAACCGCCGCGGTGATATTCGTGATCGGTCTGTTCTACCTGACCGGTATCTATTGATTCCCCAACTCACGCCAAACACCACGTCCAGCCTTGGCAACTGCTGCAATTGCGAAAAAAGCTCGTCCTTGAAACCGCAGGGTCAACCAGGCGGCAGGCGCAGAATTTTTGCACGTCGAGCGGCGCCTGTCCCAGCTCAGCCGGCGACGACAAGAACTATAATCGTGCCCCAAGTCGTCAGGAGGACGTTCGCGACCGGATATCCGCCGCCTAGTCTCAGGCACATTTACCGGTTGAAGTCTGCTTTTGATGCTGTGGACGGGTGCGCCGTTCTCCCGGCGCACCCGTCCACACATGTGCAGGTTTTCGGATGCCGGAACACCGGGGCCATCGACGCATGGGGGCGGCCGGCGTCCGAAAAGCGCCAAGGCACGAAATCGCGGGGTGTGGGGCACTGATGGTGCCGCGGATGCTATGGGGATTTAGCTGCAGCGTCGGGCACGAGAAGCGTTGGCCGAAGTAGTCGAGCAGATCGGGCGCTGCTCGACCGGCGTGCCCCCCGCATCGGTCGCAAGGTACCGTGAAGCTCGTGGGAGGGTGCTGGGGCCGCGCTATCCTCCGATCTTTGGGCAGTTGAGTTAGATCGCCGTTTTTTATAGCTCCGATTTTCCCACTTGATTTCCCACCGAACTCCTCACTACAGGGTGGAAAATGGCGGGATTAGACGGATGGCGATTAGTCAAAAATGCCTGAATTTCATGGTGAAACAGAACTGCACGATACAGAACAACACGGGTGGCAACGGTTTAGGAAACCGCGGCTGCTTTACGGACAGAATTCGGGAGCGTCCCCCATTGCAATTGCGGACACAGTGCGGACACGGCGTTACTAGCGTCAGTGGGCGACAGCGACAAAGTCCACCAAGTTGGTGGCTTGTTTTTTGTTCGGCTGCAGAACTGGAGCGGGGTGCGCGAAGGCGCGAGGGCATTCGTTACCGGGAGTTATTGAAGCCCAATTTGTTTCATGAAGTCCTGGTTGTCCCAAAACAACCACTCGTGATCCATTGTCGTACCGCGCCAGTGACCAACCGTTACCATTCCTAATGCAAAGCGTTTGCCGGTTGGTGCAATTGTCTTTCCATCAGGAGTTGGCATTGGCTTTGTAAAGGTGCCGGTCATAACGCCTGTCGCCGTTGTCCACGTCCCTGAACCAAAGCGAATAGGATGTTCCTTGATTTTGATATCGGGCGCAAAAACGAACAGCGCCTTTAAGTCCTCGATGTGTTTAGCAATGCCTTTCGTTTCATGACCGTCGGGCCAGGTGACAACGATATCTTCGGCATGGCTTTCTTTCAGGCGATCCCATTTCTGATTGCTGAACACGTCGAAGTCGAGATTGTCGAATACCTTGAGATGACGTTCCACGGGCGCGGCCTGCTTTTCGTGTGCCGGCGGCGGCGTCGCTGGCTTTTCCCACGGAGATTGAGCGTGTGCGGGCAAGCCTAAAGTCGCGGCAAGAACCACAGCAGAGAGTGCGAGAGCGATGTTACGAGATTGCATGTTAGACCTCATTGTTTCACTGGGTTCAGCTTGGTCGGCTGTCGTGATCTCCTGATTTGCACGCTCAATAATCGGCAATTGATCAGGTCGGTTGGGCAAGTTCCTCCGTATTCGTGATGTTGCTCTGTCCGAGCCCGTTCGCAGGCTGGAACGCATAGACGTCCATCCGCAGCACGCTGTAGGTGGCGCTGGCGTGCAGCCGTGTGGCGCGCGCGTTCTCGCCCGCCACGCCCAAGGCCGCATACAAGGGCAACAGGTGCTCTTCGGTCGGGTGGTTCTTGGCGGCGAAGGGCGCACGCCGCCGATAGTCGAGGAGCTCGCCGGTGTGGCCCTTGGTCAACGCGGCATCGAACCAGTCGGCGAAGCTGTTGACCCATTCGGGGGCCGCATCGTTCGGATTGTGGCCGCGAAATTCCGACAGGTCATGCGTGAAGCTGCCGCTGCCGACGATCAACACGCCCTCGTCCCGCAGCGGCGCCAAAGTGCGCCCAACCCAAAGATGGTGCTCGGGCCCAAGATGCGGCTGCACCGATAGTTGCAGGACAGGAATGTCGGCTTGTGGATACATCAGCAACAGCGGCACCCAGGCGCCGTGATCCAGGCCGCGTCGTTTATCGATGTTGCAGTCGAACCCACCGGCGCGGAGTTGCTCCGCGACGCGCTCTGCCAATGCCGGCGAGCCTGGCGCCGGATAGCGCAGATCATAGAGCGCGCGGGGGAATCCGCCGAAGTCGTGAATTGTCTCATTGCTATCGACGGCGCTGACCGTCGGCAGCGCGGTCTCCCAATGCGCCGAGATCACGAGAATGGCCTTGGGACGCACCAGCGTGTGTCCAAGCTGCTGCAGGAACGCGCGCGCGGGCGTGTCGGTGATCGGCAGAGTCGGCGCGCCGTGCGATAAGAAAAGGCTGGGCAATGTCATGACATCCTCCGGCGGAGGGCCGGAATTGCCGGCCCCGCCGCTTTATTCAGCGTGAGTAAGCGTTGGCGAATTGGCCGACACGGTCGTTCTTGTGCGACCGACGTAGGGCGAAAGCGCCGTCGCCGAGTAAGGCCTGAACCAGAAGCGCGACCGTCCAGAACACCGGAAATTCCCAGCCGCCATTTTGGCCGGTGAACAGCCAGCCGTTGCCGACATGCTGCAGCGTAGCGCCGATCATAATGGGCAGCAGCAAAAGCGATATCGCCCGCGTCCTGATGCCAAGAAGAAGCGCAAGGCCGCCGCCGATCTCGCCAGCAATCACCAGATATGCGAAGAAGCCCGGATAGCCGACGCTTTGGAAGTAACCGACGGTACCGGGGATCGTGAAGGTGAACACTTTGAGCAAGAGGCCGTGGGCCAGGAAGAGAGTGCCGAGGCTGACGCGAAGCAGTAGCGCGGCGTAGGGGGCGGTGCGGGTATCGATCATGGGTATCTCCTGTGTTTGCCGCGCCGCGCTCGAAGCCCGGCTGGGCGTGAAGCTCTTTCACCGCACCACGCGCCGGCTGTCGATCACCGAGGCCGGGCGCAATTACCTGGAAACGACCGAGCGTATTCTGGCCGACGTCGAGGCGGCCGATGCTGCCGTTGCCGCCGACCGAGTCGAGGCAAGAGGATTGCTCCGTGTGAATGTCCCGGTTGCATTCGGCACGCGGCAGATTGCGCCCCTGCTCTGCGAATTTACCCGACGCCATCCACTCGTGACGGTCGAACTCGGGCTTAACGACAGGCTGGTTGATCTCGCCGACGAGGGCTGGGATCTTGCCATCCGCATCGGCAGCCTGATCAATTCAAGTCTGATCTCGCGGCGGATAGCGTCCTGCCGCACCACCGTCTGTGCGGCAGCATCCTATCTTGCGGCGCGTGGCACACCGCGTACGATTTACAGCTTGGCGGAGCACAATTGCCTTGGCTACACGCTTTCAAACTTGACCGGCGTCGATCGATGGGCATTCGGCGCAAAGGGAGACACCGTCGCCATCGTTTCAGGCAACCTGCGGACCAACAATGGCGAAGCTTTGCGAACCGCGGCCATCGCCGGTCAGGGGCTCGCCTACCTGCCGACGTTTATCGTTGCCGACGACCTGCGCGCGGGAACGCTGGTCGCGTTGCCGCTGGACGAGCCGACAGTCGAATTTGGCGGCATCTATGCCGTGTTCCTGCCGGATCGCCATCCAGCCGCAAAAGTCCGCGCGTTCATCGATTTTATCGCCAATCGTTTTGCCCCCGAACCACCCTGGGACAAAAAGCTCGAAACATGAATGTCGGCTTATGGCACAACGCGTCATTCGCCGCGACGCACCATTTTGGTCACTCTTGGAGTAATAGCAGACATCGGTCGATTTTCGCCGCTGATGGCTCGGTCGCGAATGACCCGGAGCGGTCATCAGTCCAATGGGCTCGCTCACTTATCGGAAGAGCGGCCTTCATCCCACGTATTCCAAAATATGCATGGCGCCGCCTGCGCGGTCGATGAGGTAGAGCCGACTATGCTCGTCGGCGCCGATGTCATTTGACTACTGCTTGCCGACCATCAGTCGAAATGGCCGACCTCCGTGGGATGGAATGGATCGCTTACGTCCATCGCCCGGGATATTGTGCGCGCCGAAACGACCTGGCCTGTCAAAGTATTTTTTGCGATCCGGCATGAAAGTCGCGATGGGGATCAGCTTGTCTTCCTTGCGCGCGTCGATCACCCACATGAACTGCGCATCTTGATATTTCTGTTTGGCGTGCGCTTCGTCAGTGACGACCAAATAGGAGCGATCGCCATAAAGGCCGGCGAACCAGTTGTGTTCAGCGACCGCAGCGTTCTGATTATCCGGTAGAGTTCGGTGCAGGAAAGCAGGCAACATTCGTTATATGCACCTAAGTACAACAGGTACCGGATATAATTGACTTGGGTCAATGCAATTCGGCCATAACTTTCGTAGCGATCTAAAACATTGCGGTCGTCGAGGCAGCAAATTTTCGAACACTGTAGGGGGCTGACGATATGGCCGTAAGCATTTGCCCCACAGCGCGGATTCGCCTCCAACCATCACATTTGAAAGCCAAGAAAGAGAAGGCAGTGAATAAGAAGTCTGGCTGAGGCTGAGCAGAGTTCTGGTCCAACAGCAGACTTCGTGCGATGCCGTCTTGAATTTAACCGCTGTGAGCTAAACTATCGCCAGTGGACTAGGAGCTTTCAGGTTCAGACGTCAGTTTGGGAGCTATCTGCGTGTCGGCCAAAAAGGAGGCGTGACGATGACGGTTGCAAACGATAAAAGCGCTGCGGGGTCGGGCAAGCAACACACGGAATCCGCGACCGGTCGCATCGGCGACGATGTGCGGCGAGCAAAGGAGAACATCTCCGAAGCCGCCACCTCCGCGCGCGACGAGATAGCCGCTGATCTGCGCCGGCTAAGCGCCGACGTTGTCAGCCTGAAGGATACCGTTGCTGAACTGGCCAAGGCCGTTACGACGGAAGTGGGCGGAGCAGCAACTGGCGTCGGCGAAGACATGGCATCGGCTGCGAAGGACAAAGCAAACACTTTGCTGTCTGAATTTGAGGCCGCCGCGCGACGTAATCCCTTGGGGGTCGTCATCGGCGCGTTGGGAATCGGCATGCTCATCGGCTTGATAAAAGGTCGCCGTTGATGGTCGCGACGCTGCTGCAGCTCATCGGTATTGATGTTAAGCGCTTGGCGCGAGAAACTACGATCACGATCGTGCTCGCCATGCTAGGTGCGTTCGCGGCGATGCTGGCTCTTACCTTCAGCTTCGCCGCACTTTATCTCTGGCTAGAGCTTAAGCTCGGTACTGTCGCGGCGCTCGGCATTCTCGGTGGGACATCGGCCTTGCTGGCCTGTGTCCTCTTCGCCGTCGCCTTTTTGCCTGCATCGCGCAAGCCGCGTGCCCGTGGCGAAGACGCGTTGCGGGCGGCGGCCGATCCGGTGCAAGCATCGACCGCGGCCATCGCGCAGGCGGCCAATGAGGCAATGAATGGTGCAGCCGACATCGTTCGGAACGGCTCGCGCCAGCAGATCGCTGGCACCGTCGCTGTCGCCGCACTCATCGGCTGGATTCTCGGGTGCCGATTTTAGGGCCGAGGAACCAGTGCTCCGCCGATCGTTCTGTGTGCAATACGTTATCGTCAAAAGGGGCTTTCCAATAAGCCCCTGCCATTGAAGGGGCGGAGATCAACCCTCAAGGAAGTGGCCAAATGCAGCCAGCGGCTGAAGCCGATCGCAAATTATTTTAGTGATTGCCAACATGGGCATAGAGAGGATTACGCCTGGAATACCCCACATCCAGAACCAGAAAACGAGCGAGATGATGACGAGCACAGGATTTAGCGTGAACCGTCTGGCTAGAAGCATCGGCGTTACAGTCTCGCCCTCAATCAAATGAAATCCAAAGTAAAGCCCCGCAGGAAGCAGCGCTTGCCAAAGTATATCGTGGGTCAATAGGCCAGCGAGAAGAAAGGTCAACACTCCCAATGCAGTGCCGAGTATCGGCACATAATTCAGCAGAAAGGCCACCGTCCCCCAGAGGATCGGGTCACCCACTCCTGTAAGCCACATCGCCAATGCCGTAGCGATACCCACTGCTGCGTTCATGATCGTGATCGTGACCAGATAAGCGGAGATGTCGCTTTCGATCTGCTGCGAGATTTCGACTACTTGGCGCTTGCCCTTAAAGCGCGGCAGTATCTCGACGAGGCGGTGCAGGAAGATATCGCCAGACACAAGAAGAAAGAAAAGAAACAGCACCGTCGTGAAGAAGCCGCCGGCAAAGTCTCGGGTCCCTGTGAATAGCTTCGACAGAAGCGTCGGGCCTTGCACCGACGCGGCGGCATTTGGTGGCGTTCCGATTTCTCCAAAATCTTCCACCTGATGCAAAAATCTTTGCAGTGTATCGATGGGTTCTCGCATAAAACTCAGCCGCTCCTGAAGACGAGGGATGGCCTCTGGGAGCTTGGCTGCCCAAGTGCGGGCGGGGCTAGAAATGGCAGCGCCCAAGCCGACGATCGTTGCGAATAGGGTAAAGATCAGCAGGAGCGATGCGAGTACCCGCGGTATGTGCAAGCGCTCCAACATGCGGAAGGCCGGCTGCAGCAGGAGCTTGAGTACGATCGCAAAGACAAATGGCAACACGATCTCGCTCGCGACGTAAGCTGTCGTCAGCACCGCAAGGCCGAATAGACCACCAAGGAATATGACTTTCGGATCTGAGGGCAGAGGCAGGTCCTCCGGCACTTCTGCCGGTGATACGACCTCGGTCTTCTGATCGGTTGGCTTCATCGTCGATACGGGGCTGCATCAAGAAAAAGACTTGCCCGGCAGTTCAAAGTTTGCCGAGCAATATCAGTATCAACACTATAGCGAGTACGAGCCCAAGGCCACCGCCGCCGTAATAGCCAGTCCCGTAAAAGGGACCGCCACCTAATCCGCTAAAGCCGCCGAGCAGGGCGATGACGATAAGGATGAGCAGAATGGTTCCAAGCGACATGACATTTCTTTCGCTACGTGTGTGGAGGAAAAGTGCCTATCGGACGATCTTATCGAGTTCAACGTCGAATTGAGCAAACAGGTCAATGTCCGGTATCAGACATAGTTGATCTATATCGGGTTCCCGACCAAAGGAACAGCCTGCATCATCGCGTTGCGCGCTCCCACTCGTTCTTTACGGGAAGCCGTTTTGAATAACATTTCGATCCAAGATGTTTCGTTCGACGACGCCGCGACGTCGGCTATGGGCGAGGCCTTCGACCGTGCCTGTAAATCACTTCGAAGTTTCGGGTCTGCCGTGACAGTGCGTGCGATCATCGCGGAGCGGATTATTGAAGCTGCCAAAAATGGTGAGCGCGATCCCGGTCTCCTCTATGAGCAAGCATTAATACCCTTTGGCATCGAAGATCTGTCGATGCTGGTTGTTAACGTAGGCCCCCAAGCCTCCCCCTTGCAGCCTACGTTTCGGTCACGCACCCGGCGTGATCTTAGAGAGCCCGGCTGACCCCGATCCGGCTCTCTTCCTCACTCGGGGGCGCGCGCCCAATTGGCGGTGTATCAGAACTCAGGACACTAAGGAGATAGCCCATGTTGCGTAATTTGGTAGTCGCGCTCGCCGCGACAGCCGCAGTGATGGTCGGCGGAAACGCCGGAGCGGCCTCGATGAGTGCGCCGGCAGCAATACGTACGGCGGCGGACAGCTTGAAGATGACGGAGAACGTCCAGTTTTTTTGGAGCGGTCATAACTGGTACGACGACGGTTGGAACGGCCCGGGCTGGTACTGGTGCGATATGTACCTACAGTCCGGGATTGGTTGGGGCGGCGGCTATGGCTGGCATTCTTGGCGCGGGGGACACCCCCGTTCGTATTACCAGGGTAGTCGCGGCGGTCATGCCGGCGGAGCGGTCACTCGTAGCAGTGGCGGCACTAAAGCTGTCACTCGTAGCAGCGGCGGCACTAAAGCGGTCACTCGTAGCAGTCAGGGCAGTAGAGCGGTTACTCATAGCAGCGGCGGCGGCGGTGGTGGCGGCGGCAAGGGCGGCGGTGGTGGCGGCGGCAAGGGCGGCGGTGGCGGCGGCGGTGGTGGCGGCAAGGGCGACGGAAAAAAGTGATGCTCTTTAGTCGTGAAGCGCGAGTAGTGTCAGATTTAGTCTGTGTGGCTTAAAGGCGTTTCACGGTACCAGATCATCAATAGAGGCCGCCTCACTTGGCGGCCTCTTTGCTTTTATGAACAACAGGCGTGATGTCACTTGTTGGCACTTCGCGGCCTTCGCTGCATTGCCGCGACGGCGGTCGCTATTGGGGGCATAGCGGACAAACGGCCGTCCGGGGCCTGAATTGCTCGGGCGCTAATGACCCACAGCGGACTTGGAATGTTTGGACTTCCGGTCGTTAAAGGCGCAGCCTCAATCGCATCGGCTCAGACAGAAAGTGAATAGAAAGCGATGTGCTTTTCGGCGCAAGCGAGCTTCGTCACCGCCGGCATGACAGGCGCCATCGGGGTCATTGCTCTAACCAGGGTCAATGAACCACGAGAATTGCCATTGGCGGCCACGCCTCTTCTCTTAGCCCTCCAGCAGGGCATAGAGGGAATGCTATGGCTCAACCTTCCGCTTGCGCCCGATGGATCCATGTCAATGGCGTTGACGTTGCTTTATCTGTTTTTCGCTGAGGCATTTTGGCCCTTGTACGCGCCAATTGCCGTATGGCTGATTGAGCCAGAGCCTCGTCGGCATTTAATGCTCGTCTGCTTGGGTGTCGGCGCGGGGGTCGGCGCTTATTTGCTCTGGTGGATTCTTGGCCACCCACATCCCGCGACAATTTTGGACTACCACATCGCCTATGGGTCGGGATATCGGCAACCGGGAATTGTTGGGTTCGGATATCTGGTCGCAACCGGCCTCCCGCTCATGCTGTCGTCGCAGCGCACCGTGGTCGTCCTTGGTGCAATCGTTTTCGCGGGCTCTAGCCTATGCTTTCTATTGGGAAGCCTTCATTTCGGTTTGGTGCTTCTTCGCGGCGGCAGCGAGTGTTGCGATCCTGTGCCATTTCGAATGGTCGCGCCGGAGGAGTCTCCGCACCGCTGGCGCCTGAATTGTTTCGATAAAGCAGCGTGGTCGATATCCGCTTTTGGCACATAGCGCCATTTCGCTGAGCCGCGAAATTTGGTCACCGTCACTTTGATTGGCGGGATACCATCTTCCTATGATGATGGGGCCTCATGTGACACTTCAACGGACCCTTGGTGCGAGAATACTTCGAATTATTCATTTAACGCACCACGCGCGCGATTTTGCCAAAAAATCGCCTGGCCCCGTTCTCCGGCATATCCGGCTTCATCGTAGACACCGCCACATGCATCCTTTTTTTGGGCCTAAGAGTTAGTAGAATCAAGTTCCGAATTGACCCTACTGTTTGACGCCCATAAAATGAGCGCAGTGATGGGAAAGAATATCCTGATTTTTTCTGATGGCACCGGGCAGGCAGGCGGTGTGACCTTTGATGAAAATCGCACTAATATCTACAAACTCTTTCGCGCAACCCGCTGCGGCCCAGATTCAACAATCGATCCATCAGAACAAGTAGCTTTCTACGATCCGGGTCTCGGATCCCCTAGAGATAATCATTTTGCCTTCGGTTGGATTGGGCGCAAGCTCTACAATCTGATTAGCGAGGGCACAGGCTTTGGCATTACTGCCAACATCATCGATTGCTATGCAGCACTTATCCGTCTTTGGAGACCTGGCGACCGAGTTTACTTGTTTGGTTTCAGCCGTGGCGCTTACACGGTTCGCTGCTTAGCTGCAGTAATAGCAAACTGTGGCATTCCGACCAAATTGCCTGATGGCGAGGCCGTAAAGCTCGATGTTCCATCAAGCAAGAAGTTGGCTTCATACGCAGTAAAACACATTTACCAATTCACTTCGTCGCGTCCGAAACATACAGCCACACCACGGCAACACTTTTTGTTGCAAACACGCGATCTCATTGCGCAGCGCTTTCGGGAAGAGCACCAATCAGTAGCAACGAATAGGATTAATACGAATGTCTATCCCTATTTCGTTGGTGTTTTCGACACAGTAGCAGCACTCCTAAACCCAAGAATGTCTTTTCTGTTAATCTGCATGTTTTTAGCGTTAGATGCGGTAGTCAGTTGGATGTTGTTGTTCATTCCTGACGTACCGCTGCTTGGCAACTTTTTTCCATTCCTGGGATCATTTTGGCCAAACTTCCTGACGGTTGTCCGACTAACGTTCGTACTGATATTGGCTGGCTACGTTTTCACTCATTTCAAATTTGATTTTCATGTGCCTGGATATAATTGGAGACAACGTCTTTGCACGATGCATTTCACCGAGCTGTATCAAAAATTTTACGATTACACGCTTAATCCAAATATCCCATACGCTAAGCACGCTATTTCAATTGACGAGAACAGAAAGGATTTCAAACGCGTCGGTTGGGACGCTGTGGACAGCAACCGTCCTGAGCGGGATGAGAACGACAATATTTTCTTTGAGCAAGTGTGGTTTGCAGGAAATCATGCCGATATTGGCGGCGGTCATGAGGAGAATGAATCTCGTTTATCGGATGCTACCCTGCACTGGATGGTAATCGCGGCAACGGCAATTCCATATCCGATTAAGTTCGATGCCGATGTGCTAAAGGCCTATCCTATGGCCGATGGTAGATTGCACAATGAGGTCAAGTCCGGCTTCGGACTCGTGACGAATTTAACGGGATGGACGTGGACAGAACAATTTCGCGATTTACCAGTCGATAAGAAAACCAATATTTCGAAAGCGCCTATGCATAAGTCCGTATATCAGCGGTTTGATTTAAAAGAAGCTTTCGAGTACGACGCGCGGGATCCATATCGACCTCGAACGCTCTCGAACCATATCGACTTTGGGCGGTACTATGGGCCGAATGCGGCCTTTCCAGTAACGTCGCTCCTTTCCGCGACAGCATTGGCTGACGATCCTATGGCGCGGAAGAAGAAGCGGAGCAAGAAACGCCGAATCCGTTGACCGTGTTTAAAGCATCGGGCATTTCTTGAAATTGCTATTGGCGAATAATGCGGTAATTTGATCGGACATTTGAGCACGTATTCGCCGCATAAAATTGGCTTCATTTAGAAACCGGGAATTTGGCGCATTTAGGTAGAAAATCCGAGTTCGGCTGAGACGACCACCCGGCATTCCAACTCATGGCAAAATTACGCAAATGCCATGAGTTGCGTGATCGCAGCGGCCCAGCCCATAATTGCGATTAATGGCCGCGGAAGCGCGTTTACGAATTTAATAATCGGAATTTGACGAATTCAGGTAAAATTCTGAGTTCGCCCGAGACGATTATCAACCCCTCCAATGCCTTTTCGACAAATAGGTTGTGCCCGCTGACACGGATTCAATAATGGCTTGAGAGGTCTAGGCTTTGGCAGGTGAAAAATAATTCGCGGAACCCAATTTCATATGTCCGATCAAAATCCGTATTATTTCGCGTAAATTGGCGTCATTTAAAGACCGGGCCTTTATATTACGCTGCTAAAAATGCGTGGTCCGGCCCGGATTGCGCGCCGTTACGCCAAGTCTACGGCGAAGCGTTTGAGATCGGCGAGGGAGCAATAAGTCAGAGCAGCCTCGTGGGTGGCACGCAAGACCACGCGGGGCGCCTGGCTTGCCTCAAATGCTTCCTGCCACCGGGGTGCACATAAGCACCAACGATCACCGGATTTCAGGCCAGGGAAGCCGAGTTCCGGCATCGGGGTCGAAAGATCGTTACCGCGTGATTTGGAAAAATCGAGAAATGCAGAAGTCATCACAACGCAGACCGTGTGGCTACCAACGTCTTCTCGCCCGGTATTGCAGCACCCATCCCGATAAAACCCCGTCATGGGGGTGATTGAGCATATATCAAGCGGCTCACCGAGGACGTTCCGGGGTCCAGGCCGCCGACCGCTTCCGTCATTGCTGTCGTCCCTCAGCATTTCTCGCTACGCCAATGTGTGTACGATTACCGGCCCGGCCAACGCTGTAGCTGGCCCGGTGAGCAGGGGCGCAAGATTTTGCTCGATCCACGTGAGCGCACGTCTGTTTAACTCTTCAGCTCCCGCGTAATCGTTGAATATACTGATCGCCGTCACGGTGTCGTCTGGCGCATAGACTACATAGTAGCCCATGAAACCCGGGACATCACTGATGATCGGAATGGCGCCTTCTTTGATCCTGCGGGTAAGTTCTTCGGCCATGCCAGCCTTTGCCTTGCCCTGACGAATAGCGGCATACACGGGAACCTCCTTCACTGATGGCTGCCCGACACCTCGACCGTTGCGAAAAATGCGTCAAAGGCGGTTTTAGGTCAGGGACACGCTACACATTTTTCTAGGCACTGAAGCCTACACCAACAAGACCGATGGCACACTCGCCTCTCAAGCAACACAAACGTACTGTGAACCATGCATTCCAATACGCTGGGCAGCACCTCTCGCAAGGTCAAGTCGAGCCCCCATGCGATAGGCAACCCCCCAAGGTCCCGTATCATTTATCCTAACAATAACCGAACGACCATTTTTAGGGTTTGTCACAGTTAAGGCTGTTCCAAGGGGCCATGTTCGCGCTGCTGCAGTATTGCCATTTGAATTAAATCGCTCACCGCTTGCAGTACGTTTCCCTGATGAGGAATATGAGCTCGCGAGAATCTCTTGGCCCGCGCAATTGCCAGACGGTTTTACATACTTATGAATTGAGCCCCATCCCGCAGCGTTTGCTGACGTGAACGTCAACAAGCTAAATAAAATTCCGATGCCTATGTACTTCATTGTGATTGTCCCCTCGGTTAATCTGCAAAGCACCGTGCTGACCATCGGAAGCCGTCTCGCTTCGATGCCCCAGTATACGTAGGCGCGGGCTAAGATGGCAGAAGGATGGCAATATCGGTTGTCCCTAACGAAACCTGATACGAAAGGCAGGATTCAGGCCCCGGAGGCGGTCGAGATTACCGTCCTGTCCATAGATGAACTGTCAGCGATTGTCCTTTCAGCACAACGCGCTCTGGCACACCCAATTCGCTGCCTCTGGCCAACCGCTCCGAAATGCTTGGTAGCATCGTGGTGGTGCACACCACGCCGCGACATTTCCAGCAGAGCATCTCGCGGCAAAAGGATAGCTCCTGCAAACCAACTAGCCTCGTCTTCATGCGCCAAATTGGATAATCAGCGGAACGTGCATTGAGGTGGACGATCCGTGTTCGCCCGAGACGGCGCGCCTCGCTCTGCCTCAGAGGCCCCCGAACATAAACCCGCCGTGTGGTAGCTAATTGGTAGCTAATAGGTCAATGGATTTATGGGCTACGCATACATCACCTTGATTCCATTGGCGCGCCCGGAGAGATTCGAACTCCCGACCCTCAGATTCGAAGTCTGATGCTCTATCCAGCTGAGCTACGGGCGCATTTTATTGCGCATGATCTTATCCGAAAACCGGTCCCCGCTTTTCGGGATCACGCGCGCGTTTATTCTTATATAGCAGCCCGGCGCGCTCAAGCCACCGGCACACCCAGGATCGCTTCGAACCGCGCGCGATAGGCCGGCCAGACTTCCGAATTGACCAGGCGCGGCGGCCGGCCGCCTTTGAGTAGGCCGACGACCTGCTCGGCGCCCTCCGCGGCAACCGCCCGGCGCGCTTCAACCGTCACGCCGGCCGTGTGATAGGTCGCGATCACTTTATCGAGCGTCAGCAACGGATGTTGCAGCGGCGGCGGCTCCTTCTCCCAGACGTCGACCCCGGCGCCGGCGAGATGCCCCGACTTGAGCGCGTCGAACAGCGCGGCCTCGTCATGGATGCCGCCGCGCGCGGTGGTCACGAACAGCGCGCCTTTCTTCATTCGGGCCAAGGCGCGCGCATCGATCATCCCCATCGTCTCGCCGGTGCGCGGGCAATGGATCGACACGATGTCCGATCGCGCAAGCAATTCCTCGAAAGTCACGGAACGTGCACCGCGGCGGGCGATCTCCTCCGCCTCGACGTAGGGATCGTAGGCCAGCACGGTCATGCCAAAGGCCTGTGCCAGGCGCGCGACACGCGTGCCGACATGGCCGATGCCGACGATGCCGAGCGTTTTTCCGGAAATCTCCCGTCCCATCAGGTCTTCCCGCGCGAAGCCGCGCTCGCGCCGCAGCCGCCGGTCGGTTTCGCCGATCCGCTTGGACAGCGCGAGCATCAGGCCGAGCGTGTGTTCGGCAACCGCCGGCGCGTTGATGCCGGTCTGGTTGACGACGATAACGCCGGCTTTGCTGCAGGCCTCGACATCGACGGTGTCGTAGCCGGCGCCGCTGGTCGAAACGCAGAGCAGCTTCGGGCAGCGTTGCAGCAGATCGCCCGTCACGAACCAACGGCGCGGCAGCTCGTCTTTCGCCGACGAAACCATATAGACATGCGCCTCGTTGAGCGCCGACCACCCGAGACTCTCGGCGCCCGCCCGCGCGCAGGTGCGCAGATCGATGTCGTCTTCGCGCGCAAACCGCTCGGCCATTGCCGGATGGTAGGGAAAATCAAATCGAACGACGACCTTTGGATTGGCGGGCATGGAACGCTCACAATTGCAGCCGGCGCGGACGCCGGCCGGCTTGAGTCTTGATGTGCGGATGAAACTTGTCGAGGATGGCGACCGCGATTTCGGACATACTATCCAACCACAATTCCGGTAGCGATAGTAATGCATGCGGCGAATTGCTGCTATCTTGCCCGCCGGACCGACCGGGAGACTTGGGAATGGCGACGACCGTTGAAGTGCTGGCTGCCGCGTTCAAGGATGCCGGCACGCCGTTCATTGTCGGTCACCCGGGCGGCGAATCCGTCGAACTGATGGAAGCCGCGCGCCAGCGCCAGATGCGCTTTCTGCTGATGAAACAGGAAGTCGCCGGCGCCATGCTGGCCGCGACCTGGGGCGACCTCACCGGCAGCCCGGGCATTTGTCTGTCGACGCGCGGACCGGGCGCCACCAACATGGTCAACGGCGTGGCCCACGCCTTTCTCGACCGCTCGCCGCTGATCGCCATCACCGACGCCTATTCGCGGCCGACCTACGAGACCGGCTTGCGTCAGCGGCATCAACCAGAATGCGATCTACGAGCCGATCGTGAAATGGAGCACGACGATCGACGCCAAGACGGTACGCCAGCAAGTGCGCCGCGCCATGCGCACGGCGACGGCGACGCCGCCCGGCCCGGTGCATTTCGAATTTCCGCAGAGCGAGACCACGCGCGAGGCCGGCGACTACGTGTCCGAGCCGCCGCTGATGCCGAACTGGGTCACGCCAGGCCCGGACCGCGCCGATCTCAAGCCGGCGCTCGACATGCTCGGCAAGGCGCGGCGGCCGATCCTGATCGCGGGCTTAGGCGTCTACTGGTGCGGCGCCTCGGCCGAATTCGTACAGTTCGCCGAGCGGCTCGGCGCGCCGGTGCTCACCACCACCAAATGCAAGGGCATGATCCCGGAGGATCACCCGTTGCGCGCCGGCTGCATCATCGGCGGGCTGATCGAGCGCAAGCTGGTGATGGAGTCCGATCTGATCGTCACCGTCGGCCTCGACGCGGTGGAGCTGCAGCCGAAGCCCTGGCCCTACACGCTGCCGGTGCTGGCGCTGTCCTCGGTGCCGAGCATCGATGCGCTGGTGCCGGCCGATCCGGAGATCATCGGCGACCTCAAGCCGCTGCTGGCCGGCCTCGCCAAATGGGCGCCGGAGGGCACCAATTGGGGCGAGAAGGCCGCCAAGAACTTCCGCCAGGAGGTACGCGACGCCCTCAACACGCCGAGCAAGGGCCTGTCGCCGCAGCGCGCCATGGAAGTTGCGCGCGCCATGCTGCCACGCAATACGATTGCGACCTGCGACGCCGGCGCCAGCCGGCTGCTGATCGTGCAGAAGTGGGAATCCTACGGCCCGCGCGAATTCCTTACCTCGAACGGGCTCGCCTCCATGGGCTACGCGGTGCCTGGCGCGCTGGCCGCGCGCATGGCGTTTCCGGACCGGCCGGTGGTCGCGTTCACCGGCGACGGCGGCTTCCTGATGACGGTCGCCGAATTGCAGACCGCGCAGCGCGAAAACCTGCCGATCATCGTGCTGGTGTTCGACGACAGGGAAATCGGCCTGATCCGCGTCAAGCAGGAGATCAAGGGCATTCCGCTGCACGGCGTGGCGCTCGGCGGCGTCGATTGGGAGAAACTGGCGCAATCCTTCGGCGCCGACGGCGTGGTTGTGGAAACCGAACAAGCGTTGAGCGCGGCGCTCAGCGCGGCGGTGCAGTCCAAGCGCACCACCGTGATCGGCGTGCGCATCGACGCCTCGGGCTACGTGGCCCAGTTCAACGCGCTGCGCGAACTCTAGGCTTTCAGGCCTTCGCGGATGCCTTTGGTCCAGGCCTAAGCCGCCGCGGAAAGGAAACCAATGTCCGACTGGGTGGTGAGGAACAGGCAACCCTTGCGCACCAGATCGACCTGACGCGCCACATCACGATTGCCGCCGCAGCCGGCGAACTTGCCGTGCTTGCGGCAGGCGGCGATGAGCTTTTCCTGGGCCGCGACCAGCACCGGGTCGTCGAACTTGCCGGGCTTGCCCATGTTGGCGAGCAGATCATTGCTGCCGAGATGCAGCACGTCGACGCCGTCGACTGCGGCGATGTCTTCGACGTTTTCCAGCCCGTCCATCGTCTCTACCATGCAGACCAGAAGGCACGCGTCGTCAAGCTGCGGCACGCTTTCGCTGAGCGGCACCGAGCGGTAGTCGGATTGCGGATAGCCGGCAGTGACCGAGCGTTTGCCGAGCGGCGCGAACTTGCAGATATCGACCGCCTTCTTCGCCTGCGCGGCATTGGCAACGTCCGGGTAGACGATGCCGAGCGCGCCGGTGTCGAACAGCAGCGACACGTCGGGATCGTCGATGCCGCGCACACGTACCAGCGGGGCGACGCCAATCGACAGCGCCGTCGAGGCGATGTGGCCGATGGTCTCCAGATTGAACAGCGAGTGCTGGCAGTCGATGAAAATGAAATCGTGCCCGGTGGTCTTGGCGATGCGGGCGACATCGCCGGAGCGCGCCAGCCGCACCGGCATGCCGAGCGCCACCTCGCCCGCCTGCATGCGCGCCTTGACGGGATTGATCAGCCTGTCAGTTGGCGGCGCCAAACTCAGCTGCCCTTGAGCTCGTGCAACTCGGGCATGTACATGTCCTTCCACGATGCCGGCAGCCGCTTCATGGTGCCGACCTTGTGCATGAAGGTGGCGAATTCCATCGACTGCTGCGGCGCGGTCGTCCATACATTGTCAGGATCCGAAATATACTTGGCAAGATCGGCCTGCGTGCTGCGCTTTTCGTTGGTGGCCTTGATGTAGATCTGCGCGGCGTCGCTGGCATTCTTGTTGATGTAATCTTCCGCCTCGGACAGCGCGGCAAACACCGCGCCCGTTACCTTCGGATTGGCGTCGCGGAACTTCTTCGACATGATCATCACGCCGTTGGTCGCCGGGCCACCCAGCGTATCGTAGGATTTGAGCACACGGTGCACGCCCGGCGCCGCCAACTCCAGGTAATAATAGGGCGCGACAGAATAATGGCAGTTGACTTCGGTCGCTTTCGACATCACCGATGCGGCGGCGTCCGGATGCGGCCGCGTGATGGTGAACGGATCGAGCTTGGCGTATTGATCCTGGCCCCATTCCTTCGCGGCCGCCATCTGCAAACAGATCGCCTGCGAGGACACCTTCACCGCCGGCAGCGCGATCTTGTCGTGTTCGTTGAAGTCGCGGATCGTCTTGATCGATTCGCGGTTGGTCACCAGCATGAAGGGCATCGACTGCACGGCGGAGAGCGCGCGCACCTCATTGGCGGTGCCCGCGGTCTTGTCCCACAGCGTGGCGAGACCGGGCACGCCGGTGACGCCGAAATTCATCTGGCCACTGAGCAGCGCGTCGATCAGCGACTGCGTACCGCCCAGCGTCTTGAAGTTGGGCTTGAGCGAGGCGACGCCCATCTTGGCCGCATGTTTTTCGATGAGCTTGAAGAAATCCATCACCATCAACGGCAAGTATGGCAGCCCGTGCTGGCTCACCAGCACGATGCTGCCGACATCGTCGGCAAATGCCGAACGCAGCAGCGCCGGGGTCGCCAGCGCCGCAGGCGCGGCCGCCAGCGCTTTGCAGAATGTGCGCCTGTGCATCATGAATGCCTCCGTTGATCTTGAGCGGGGTTTCGCATTCAATCAGGTCTGCATGCCCCAGCGTTGCACCGTTCGGGTCTCGACAAAGCGGAAGATGACGTTCTCAACCGCGAGCCCGATCATGATGATGGTGAGCAGGCCGGCAAACACCTCTGGAATATTGAGCTGATTTTTGCTTTCAAAGATGTACCAGCCGAGCCCGCCCTGCCCCGACGACACGCCGAACACCAGTTCGGCCGCGATCAGTGTGCGCCAGGCGAAGGCCCAACCGATCTTGAGGCCGGCGAGGATGCTCGGGAATGCGGCGGGTATCAGAATCTTGGCGACAAAGCGCAGGCCGTTGAGATTGTAATTGCGCCCCACCATGCGCACCGTCATCGATACGCTGCGGAAGCCGGCGAGCGTGTTGAGCGCAACCGCCCACATCACCGAATGGATCAGAACAAAAATAAGGCTGCCGGCGCCCAGCCCGAACCAGATCAGCGCCAGCGGCAGCAGGGCTATCGCCGGTAGCGGATTGAACATGGCGGTCATCGTCTCGAGGAAGTCGGTTCCGACACGCGTCGAGATGGCAAATACGGTGAGCAAGCCGGCGAGCAACGTGCCGCTGGCGAAGCCAATAAGCAGCACCTGGATCGAACTCAGCGCCCGGTTCGGGATCGTGCCATTGGCCACGTCCTCCACCAGCGCACGCACAGTATCCGCGAACGTCGGCACCAGCAGCGGATTGTCGAGCCAAACTCCGTAGAGCTGCCAGGCCGCCGCCAGCACGACGATGATGAAGACTTTGCGCAGCCAGGTTTGATTGTAAATCTTCTCGGCCAGCGTCAGCGGCTTCTGGATGATGCCGAACTGCTCCGGTCCGAGCGTCTCGCTGTAGACGATATTCGCCCGTTGAACCGCCTCAAGCATTGGGCGCCTCCTCAATTTGATCGGCAAACAGCATGTCGTGAATCTCGCGGCCGAGTGCGGCGGCTTCGTTGGAGCTCTCCTGCCCGCGCGGCACGCTGTTGATCTCGGCCTTCACCTGACCCGGATGCGGCGACATCAGCAGGATGCGGCTGCCGATCTTGATCGCCTCGGGGATCGAATGGGTGACGAACAGCACGGTGAAATGCGTGTCGTCCCACAGCGCCAGCAATTCGTCTTGCATGCGCGTGCGGGTGAGCGCGTCGAGCGCGGCGAACGGCTCGTCCATCAGGAGAATATCGGGTTCCATCGCCATGCCGCGGGCGATCGCAACGCGCTGCTTCATGCCGCCCGAAAGCGTATGCGGATAGCTATGCGCGAACTTGGTGAGATTGACCTTCTCGATGTAGTGCATGGCGCGCTCGTAAGCGGCCTTGGTGTCGAGCGTTCCCGTCGTCTTGAGCGGAAATACGACGTTCTCGAAAACAGTCTTCCACGGCAGCAACTGGTCGAATTCCTGGAACACCATGATGCGGTCGGGGCCGGGTTTCTTGATCAGCTCTCCCTTCAGGCGAATTTCGCCTTCGGTCGGCTGCAGATAGCCGCCGACCGCCTTGAGCAGGGTCGATTTGCCGCAGCCCGAGGGCCCGAGCAGGACGAAACGGTCGGCCTGCAGCACGTTGAAGCCAACGCGGTAGGTCGCGGTGACCAGATGCGCCTGCGTCTTGTATTGGATGGTCACGCCGCGCACGTCGAGCAGGGGCCGCGACGGATCAGCCTGCGCGGTGAGGCGGGAACGGCCCAAGGCGCTCGGCGACGCCTTGCCCTCGCCCGCGTTCGAGGGCGATTTTGATGCGAGTGTCGCGCCGCCCGGCATCGGTCGTCTCCTCCCACAACGTTCTTTTTCTTATTGTGCGAGAGCTGCGTGGCCCGCGCACCCCGTATGCCTCACAATTTGAACGGTTTTCAGATGCTTGCCAAGGCTATAGCCTGCGCATGCAGGGACGAGACGAAAGTCTCGGCCAGACGCCAGAAACGCCTGCGCGAGGAACGTCTAATGGCATCGCGGGAGACCATTCGCGTCGGCGCCGGCGCCGGCACGTCGGACGATCGCATGCTGCCGGCGCTTGAGCTCGCCGCGCGCGGCGACATCGATTACCTGGTGTTCGAGTGTCTTGCCGAACGCACAGTGTCGCGCGAGAATCTGGCGCGCAGCAAAGACCCTAACCTCGGCTATTCGCCGTCGCTGCACGCGCGGCTGCGCATGGTGCTGCCGACCTGCATTCAAAAGGGCATCCGCATCGTCAGCAACATGGGCGCCGCCAATCCGCTCGGCGGCGCGCGCGCGGCGCGCAAGGAGGCCGCCGATCTCGGCCTCGGCGACGTGCCGGTCGCGGTCGTGCTCGGCGACGATGTCTCGAGCATCATCAAACATCAAAGCGGTCTCAAACTCATCGAAAACGGCGAGCCGCTGGAATCGATCCTGCCGAAGATGATCTCCGCCAACGCTTATCTCGGCGCCGACGTCGTCTGTGAGGCGCTCAACACCGGCGCGCCGATTGTTTTGTCCGGGCGCGTGGCCGATCCGTCACTGTTTCTCGCGCCGATGCTGCATGAATTTGGCTGGGCCTATGACGATCTGCCGAAAATCGCGCAAGGCACCGCCGCCGGCCATCTGCTCGAATGCACCGCGTCTGTGACCGGCGGCTGCTTCGGCTGGCCGGGCAAGAAAGACGTGCCCGATCTCGCGCGCAACGGTTATCCCTTCGCCGATGTCAAAGCCGACGGTTCGATCGTCATCGGCAAGACGCCAGGCTCGGGCGGCCGGCTCGACGTGATGACCTGCACCGAACAACTGATCTACGAAATCCACGACCCGACCGCCTACATCACGCCTGATTGCGTACTCGACATCTCCGGCATTTCGCTGACGCAAGAGGCGTCCGACCGCGTGCGCGTTTTCGGCGCCAAGGCGCGGCCGGCGACCGAGACTTACAAGGTCAATGTTGGCTATGCCGACGGCTATATCGGCGAAGGCGAAGTCTCCTACGGCGGTATCGACGCCGTCGCGCGCGCCAAATGGGCGGCGAAAATCGTCAAGGAGCGGCTAAAGCTGCAAGGCTTCGTCTATGACGATTTCCGCGTCGACCTGATCGGCATGTCCAGCCTGCACGACCAGGTGGAGATCAGGCCGGAGCCTTACGAAGTGCGCCTGCGCATGGCCGGGCGCACGCATGAGCGCAAGGCGGCGCACGCCATCGGCTTCGAGGTGCGTGCCATGCACATGCACGGGCCGGGCGGCGCCGGCGGCGCCTGCGAGCCGCGGGTGCGCGACGTGCTGGCGGTCAAATCGGTGCTGCTGCCGAAGAACTTGGTCAACGCGCAGGTCGTCGTGGAGGGCTCACTATGAGTATCCGCGTTTACGACCTCGCCCACGCCCGTGCCGGCGATAAAGGCAACACATCGAATATTTCGGTGATCTGCTACGACGCCAAGCATTGGGATTTTTTCGAACGCGAACTGACGCCAGAGCGCGTATTGGACGCCTTCAAGCACATCGCCAAAGGACCGGTGAAACGTTATCCCTTGCGCAATCTCAAGGCGTTCAATTTCGTCATCGAGAACGCGCTCGGCGGCGGCGTCACCATCTCGCTAGCGCAGGACATCCACGGCAAGAGCCTGAGCAACGTGATGTTGGCGATCGAATTGCCCGATCCGAAGTAAGGAGACAAAGACGTGAAGGCGAGTGAAGTCGTCCGCAATGTCGTCAAGGAAAAACTGGCCCGCAACGAAGTGGTCGCCTCGATGACCATCCGGCTGAGCCGAGGCGTCGAGATCGCGCAGCTTGCCAAGACCGCCGGCTTCGACATGATCTATGTCGACATGGAGCATTCGACCATCACGCTCGACATGACCGGGCAGATTTGCCTCGCCGCGCTCAATGCCGGCGTCGCGCCGATGGTGCGCGTGCCCGCCAACACGCCGGACTACATCCAGCGCGTGCTCGACGGCGGCGCGCTCGGCATCGTCGCGCCGGGCATCGGCTCGGCGGCGGAGGCGCGCGAAGTGGTCAAGGCGGTGAAATTCCCGCCGCTCGGCGAGCGCGGCGCCGGCGGCGCCCTGCCGCATCTGCAATATCGTTCGTTCCCGACCGCGGAGGCCAATGCCGCGGTCAACGACGCCACCATGGTGATCGTGCAATTCGAATCCGCCGCGGCGATCGAGCAGGCCGATGAGATCGCCGCGGTCGAAGGCGTCGACATGGTGCTGATCGGCGTCAACGACATGCTCGCGAGCATGGGGCTGGCTGGCCAATACGAGCATCCCAAGGTGCGCGAGGCTTATGCGCGCACCATCGCCGCCTGCCGCAAGCACGGCAAGCACGTCGGCGTCGGCGGGCTGTCAACGCGGCCGAAGCTCGCCGCCGAGTTCATCGCCATGGGCGCGCGGCTGGTCTCGACCGGAACCGATATCCAATTCCTGCTCGCCGCTATGACCGAGAAGGCCAAGCAAGTGCACGAGATCCCGGTATGAGCATGCTCGGCGCCACGCACATTCCGCCAAGGCTCTATCATTTCTAGAAGCATAAAAACGTATGGAGGACGCCATGTGGAAAAAGCTCGCCGCGGCTGGCTTATGCAGCGTTACCTTCGCCGCCGCCGCGCAGGCCGAAGTCACCGAAGTGCGCATGTCGAAGCAGTTCGGCCTGCCCTATCTGCCGATGATCGTCATCGAGGCGCAGCAACTGATCGAGAAGAACGCCAAGGCGGCGGGGCTCGGCGACGTCAAAACGACGTGGACGCAACGCGCGGGCCCGGCGGCCGAACTCGACGCGCTGCTCGCCGGCCAAGCCGATTTCATCGGCCCCGGCGTGCCGACGCTCGCCACCATCTGGGACAAGACGACCGGCACGCCGTCGGAAGCACGCGCGCTGATCGCCATGCAGTCGATGCCTTACGTGCTGGTGACGCGAAATCCGAACGTCAAGACGATCGCCGACTTCACCGACAAGGACAAGATCGCCCTGCCGGCCGTGAAGCTAACCGGCCATGCCATCGCGCTGGAAATCGAGGCGGCCAAGATCTGGGGGCCCGAGCACTACGATAAGCTCGACTCGATCACCATCACCCGCTCGCATGCGGACGCGGCCGCGGCTTTGATGTCGGGCAGATCAGAAATCGACTCGCATTTCGCTTCCTCGCCGTTCTACTATTACGAGCTGGCGACACCGGGCATCCACCAAGTGCTGAAATCCTATGATGCGCTTGGCGCGCGGCACACCAACGGCGTGCTGGTGACCAGCAAGAAGTTCCATGACGCCAATCCGAAAATGTGCGCAGTCGTCATCAAGGCCTTCGAGGAAGCCAACGCTTTCATCAAAGCGCACCCGCGCGATGCGGCGCAGATTTACCTGACCGCAACGCGCGACAAGAACTCGCTCGACGCACTGGAGAAGATGGTCGCCGACCCGGATGTCGATTACACCACGACGCCGGTCAGCGTCATGAAGATCGTTGACTTCATGTACAAAGTCGGCCGCTTGAAGAAGAAGCCGAACTCTTGGAAGGACATGTTCTTTCCCGAAGCCTATGGCTTGAACGGTAGCTGACCATGACGATAACCAACGATAGGCCGCAGGCCGCGGCGAAAGGTCCTTTCTACGCGACGGTCGAGGCGGCCGAGGCCTTCGGCCGCCGCCTGTTGCTGGCGCTTGGGCTGCCGGAGCAGGACGCCAACACGGTCGCCAGTTGCCTGGTGCGCGCCGACCTGCGCGGCGTCGACACCCATGGGCTGCAATACCTGCCGCACTATCTCGAACGCGTGCGGCGCGGCCTGATCAACCCGAAGCCTGAGCTGAAGGTCGAGCGCGTCACGCCGATGGTCGGCGCGCTCGATGGACAGAACGGCTTTGGCTTTGTCGTCGCCAAGAAGGCGATGGCGGTGGCGATCGAGCTGGCGCGCGAATTCGGCGTCGGCATCGTCACGGCGCGACGCAGCACGCATTTCGGCATGGCGGCGAATTACACGCTGCAGGCGCTCGACGCCGGCTATATCGGCATCGCGCTGACCAACGCCTCGCCAGGAATGCCGCCTTGGGGCGGCATGGCGCCGATCATCGGCACCAGCCCGATTGCGGTGTGCGCGCCGGCGGGAAAAGAGATTCCCTTCGACCTCGACATGTCGCCGGCGGCGGCGGCGCGCGGGAAAGTGCGTCGCGCGGCGCGGCGCGGCGAAAGCATTCCGCTCGGCTATGCGCTGGACGCCAAGGGCCGGCCGACCACCGACCCCAACGCCGCACTCGACGGCGGCGTCATGCAGCCGATCGGCGGACCGAAAGGCTCAGGCTTATCGATGCTGATGGACGTGCTCTGCGGCGTCATCACCGGCGCCGGCTGCACGGGCGATGTCGGCAGCCAGTTTCTCGACTTCGAGCGCCCGCAGAACGTCGGCCATTTCCTGCTGGCGATGAAGCCCGATCTGTTCATCTCCAAGGATGAGTATCTCGCGCGCATGGACAGACTGGCGCAGCGCGTGCACGGCTGCGCTCTGGCCGAAGGCTTCAGCGAGGTGATCATGCCGGGCGAGCGCGAGCGCCGCTTCGAGGCGAAATATCGGCGCATCGGCGTGCCGTACGGCATCAAGGAATTGGCTGAGTTGCAGAAGGAGGCGGCCAAGGCCGGCCTGCCGCCGCTGCCAGTTTCGGAAACCCCACTGGCTGACGCGTCATGAAAGTTGGCGACTACGACATCGACATCGTGGTGCAAGGCTTTCCCGGCAAGTCGGTCTGCCACGGCGGGCTGGGCTGGAGCACGGTGGTGCTGATCCGCGCGCATGGCCGTATTCTGGTGGTCGATACCGGCGGTTTCAGCATGCGCACCATGTTGCTGAAGCGTTTTGCCGAGCGCGGAGTGAAGCCGGCCGAGGTTACCGATCTGCTGTTGACGCATTCGCATCACGATCATTCGGTGAACTATCCGATGTTTCCCAATGCACGCATCGTGATCGGCGCGGATGAACTGGATTGGTCGTTGACCGTGCCCAGGGGTGAAACCCCCGTCCCTGAGTTTTATATGCGCGAGCTCAAGAGCTATTCGGAGCTATACACGGCCAAGGAAGGCGAAGAGGTCTTCCCCGGAATCACCGCTCATCTTGCGCCCGGCCATACGCCCGGATGTCTCGTCTACGTTTTGCATGGGCCGGACAAAGACGTGATCTTTGCCGGCGACGCCGCCAAGAACCGTGCGGAGCTGGTGTCGGGCACTACCGACATGACCTACGACGCAGCAATCAGCAAAGCTTCTATCGCGAAAATCTGGGAGCTATGGCGCAAACGCCCGGGCAGCATCATGGTGCCGGGCCACGACGTGCCAATGGTTCAAGAGAGCGGCCAGACCAAATATATCGATAAGCGCCAAGCCGCCATCGCCGCCTGGTACGACGACGACATGGAAAAGACGACGCTGTTCAAACTCACGCTGTAAAGCGGAGGGATCATGCCCCAAAGCGCTGATCGTGGTGCCGGAGAACAACACGACCATGGAGGCGGAAATTTCCGCACTCTGCCCAGCGCTGGCGCCGATGCCAGTGGCACGGGTGAAGCGGCCGCGGCGCACGCTGACTTTTGGAAGACCTGCCTGCCTACGCCGACGCAACGCTCGACGCCGTCGAGCCATATGCCGACGCGCAACTCGATCTGGTGATCTACGGCTGCACTGCCGCCGGCTTCCTCGGCGGCCCAGCCGGCAACGCCAGGATGGTATATGAACTGTGTGCGCGCACCGGCGCCAGCGTGGTGAGCACTGCTGGCGCGATGGTCGACGCGCTGCGCCACGAAGGCGTCGGCGAAACCGCGGTAGTGACGCCGTATTTGCAGCCGGTGAACGACAGCCTGCGCGCCTACCTCGAATCCTCCGGCATCGCCGTCGATACCTTGAACAGCTTCTTCTGTAAAACCACAGCCGAACTCGGCGCGATCACCGAGGATCAAGTGCTCGATTTGGCGCTGCGCACGGTGACGCCGCAGAGCAAGAGCCTGCTCATCGCCTGCTCGCAGTTGCCGACGCTGAACACGGTCGCCGCTTTGCGCACCAAACTCGACATTCCCGTCTGGTCCTCGATCCAGGCGACCGCCTGGGCCGCCGCCAACGCGCTGACGACGCAAGGCATGCTGGTCGAATTGAAGACCGGCGCTCCCGCCACCTAACGGAAGCAAAAAAATCCCATGGACGACATTACCAAACACGACCCCGACGCCGGTTACGAGCCGGCTTTCGCCGCTCCCGCCAACGCCTGCGATGCCCATTTCCATGTGTTCGGACCGGCGGAGAAGTACGCGTACGGCACCGATATCCGCTACAAGCCGCCTTACGAGCCGCTGGAGGCTTATCTGAAGTTCGCGCGGCGCCTTGGCTTTGTGCGCTACGTCTTCGTGCAGCCGAGCGCCTATGGTTTCGACAATTCCTGCATGCTCGACGCCATGCGCGAGCTCGATCCGGCGATCCGCCGCGGTATCATCGATCTCGACGAAAAAAATACCGGCGACAAGGAACTGGCCGATTTCAACGCGCTCGGCGTGCGCGGCATCCGCGTCAATATCTCGCCGATCCGCAAGCCGGAGGCGGGCTTGGCCGAACTCGATGAAGCCGCGCATCGCCCGCCTTGCCACGCTGTGCGGGGAGATCGGCTGGCACCTTGATTTCCTCACGCCCGGCTGGCTGGTCAGCGAATTGATGCCGGTGCTGCGTGAATTGCCGATCGAGTTCACGGTCGCGCATATGGGCCTGTTCCCCGCTAAAGACGGGCCGCAGCAGGCCGGCTTCCAGGATTTCCTCAGGCTCGCCGGCGACGGTTCCAAGCGCTGCTGGGTCAAGCTGACCGGCATCTACCGCTTCTCCACCGCGCCGGATTTCACCGACGTCAAGCCGATCGCGCAGGCGCTGATGGCGGCGGTGCCAGACCAATTGATCTGGGGCAGCGACTTTCCGCATCTGTCGTTCCACGACCGCGTCGGCACCATCCAGCTCTACAATCTGCTCGGCGAATGGGCGCCGGACGCCGCCATGCGCAACCGCATTCTCACCGACAACCCGGCGCGGTTGTTCGGCTTCAAGTAAGTGGGGCCATCCAAAAACAGAACTGGGAGGATTACATGAACAGGCGCGAATTCGTCGCCGGACTCGTTGCGCTGCCGGCACTAGCGCGGCCAGCTTCGGCCGAAGTGTCGAGCATCAAGCTCGGCAAGCAATACGGCCTGCCCTTCCTGCCGCAAATGGTGATGGAAGACCATAAGCTGATCGAACAGCACGCGGCCAAGCTCGGCGTCAACGGTCTGCAGGTCGGCTGGCAGACCATGGGCGGGCCGGGTGCGCTCAACGACGCCTTGCTGAGCGGACAAATTCAATTCGTCAACGTCGCCGCGCCGTCGCTCGCCACGCTGTGGGACAAGACGCTCGGCTCGCCAATCGAGGTGCGCGCGATCTGCACCGTGCAGTCGATGCCTTATATATTGACTACGCGCGATCCGAAGGTGAAGACCATCGCCGACTTCACCGACGCCGACCGCATCGCCGTCCCGACGGTGAAGATTTCCGGCCAGGCGATGGCGTTGCAGATGGCGGCCGCCAAACTGTGGGGCCAGGAGCACTACGATAAACTCGATGCCTTCACTGTGACCATGGGCCATCCGGATGCCATGCAGTCCATCCTCACGGGACAGGCCGTCAACAGCCATTTCACCGTGGCGCCGTTCAATTACTACGAGCTGCGGCATCCCGAAATCCACGCCGTGCTCAAGAGCTACGACACGGTCGGCGGGAAGCACACCAACGGCATCCAGGTCACCACCAAGGCGTTCCACGACGCCAATCCAAAGATCTGTGCGGCAGTGCGCGCCTCGCACGACGAAGCCAATGCCTTCATCAAGGCGCACCCACACGACGCGGCGGAAATCTACTTGAAGCTCACCCATGACAAGAAGAATTCGGCCGACGACCTGGTGCAAATGATCACCGATCCGGACATCGACTACACCACGGCGCCCGCTGCGCTGATGCAACATTTCGAGTTCATGCACAAAGTCGGCCGTCTCAAACACATGCCGAACAGCTGGCAGGACACGTTCTTCGCCGAGGCGCACGATCTCAAGGGCAGCTGAGGTTTATAAAAATGGCCGCGCCGACACCGGCGCGGCGATAATGCCGGACCTAGTGGGCCGTAATGTGCCCTTTCTCGACGACGCGGCCCCACTTGGCCGTTTCCGCAATGACGTACTTGCCGAATTCGTCGGGCGACATTTTCACCGCCGTTGCACCTTGCTGCCGCGAATTGTTTCTCCAGTTCCGGCGCATCAAGCGCGGTCGAGACGGCCTTGTTGAGTTTCTCGACGATCGCCGGCGGCGTGCCGGCGGGCGCCAGCATGCCCCACCAGTTATTGGCCTCGTAACCGGGCACGGTTTCGCCGATGGTCGGCACGTCGGGCAGCACCGGATTGCGCTTGGCGCCGCCGGTGCCGAGCGCCCTGAGCTTGCCGTCCTTGACGTGCGGCGTTGTCTGGATCAGCGAGCTGAAGACGATCTTGGTGTGGCCGCCCATCACGTCGATCATCGCCGGACCGCCGCCACGGAACGGCACGTGCACGATGTCGACACCGGCCAAGAGCTTGAACAGCTCGCCGCCCAGATGCTGGAAACTGCCGACGCCGGCCGACGCGTAGTTCAATTCGCCCGGCTTCGCCTTGGCGAGATCGATCAGTTCCTTGACCGAATGAACTGGCAGGTCCGGATTGACCGCAAGCACGTTCGTGCCGCTGCCAAACATTGCGACCGGAACGAAAGCCTTGTCGTGATCGTAGGGCAGTTTGTAGAGCCACGGATTGACCGCGTGCGCCAAGGAGATCACCAGTAGCGTGTAGCCGTCCGGCGCCACTTTCGCCGCAATATCCGTGCCGATCGTTCCGCCCGCGCCGCCGCGATTATCGACAAAGACCTGCTGGCCGAGCGCATCGCCCAAATGCTTGGCGACCAGCCGGCCGACCACGTCGTTGCTGCCGCCCGGCGGGAACGGAATGATCAGCCTGATCGGCTTGTTCGGGTAATCGTCGGCGAAAGCCGCGGCGCTTAGTGCCAGCAGCACCGCGCCGGCTTTCAACATGCGCCAAAACAAGCTGTGCATTGGTTGTCCTCCCCATATGGCCGCGCGAGCAAGCCGCGGCGTCTTATTGCGCGCTTGGTCGGCGCTTAAGAGCAGATTGTCGGCGGAGAACGGTGTGCCGGTCAACTCACCGGTATGACATGGCGCTGCGCATGATATCGGAGGCGTGCGCCACACGACGGCGCAAAAAACGTTCCGGCATCTCCCCGCCCGTCACCGTTCATGCCGGCTGATAGCGCGTGCCGATCGACGGCTTGCTCTGGCCGAGGCCCGGCAGTTCCCAGATGCCGGCGCCGGCCGGGTTGACGTCGGCGGCGATGTCGACGTCGATCAGATAGGGCTTGTTGGCGGCAATGCCTTTGCGCACGGCTTCGGCGAGATCGCCGGCGCGGTCGACGCGCACGCCCTCGACTCCGGCCGAACGCGCCATGGCGGCAAAATCCGGATTGTAGCGTTGGCCGGTCTTAGGGTCGTGAAAATCGGTCGCCAGCTCGCGTTTATTCAGATAGCCGCGTTGCAGGCCGCGGATCGAGGCATAGGCGTAGTTGTTCCACACCACCCAGACGACGGGCAGATTGTATTCGACCGCGGTGCCGAGCACGCTCGCCTGCATGAAGAAGGCGCCGTCGCCGCACACCGAAACGCATGGGCGATCGGGCGCCGCGTACTTCGCGCCGAGCACACCGGCGACGCCGAAGCCCATGGCGCCAAAGCCCATGCAGCTGATGAGCAAATCCGGACGCCGCGGCTTGCAGTAGCCGAGCAACCAGTTGTGGTGCACGCCGATGTCGCTGACCATAATGGCGTCTTCCGGCAGACCGCGGTCGATCTCGAACGCCGCGCGCTGCGGATTGATCGGCTGCGTGTCGTCGGTGAAGCCGGGCGCGACGAGCTTGTCCCACTCCTTGCGATAGCCGTCGATCTCGCCGAGCCACTTTTTGCGGGCGTCGAGCTTCTTGTCGAAGTCCTTGCGGCGGTCGAGTTCGGCCAGCACCTGGCGCAAGAAAGTACGGATGTCGGCCATCAGGCCGAGCGCGACCGGATAATTGCGGCCGATCTCGTCCGGATCGATGTCGACATGAATGAGTTTGGTCGGCGGGATGGTGAAGGAGTAACCGGGAATCCATGAGCTCGATGTGCGATCATCGAATCGCGTGCCGAGGCACAACAACACGTCGGCCTGACGCGTGGCGTGGTTAGCCTGATAGTGGCCGCCACGCGCGACCATCCCGAGCGCAAGCGGATGGTGGGTGTCGATCGCGCCGAGCCCGCTCATCGAAGCCGCCACTGGAATCTGCAAGCGTTCGGCAAGCTTGAGCAATTCCGCGGCCGCGCCGCCGTGGCGGATGGCCTGCCCGACAAAAATGACAGGGCGCTCGGCGCCGAGCAGCATATCGACGGCTTTCACGACGCCTTCGGGATCGGCGCCGCAACGGCTCAAGATGTTGCCGTTCCAGTCCTTCGCGTTCGGCGCTTCTTCGGCGGCCAATTCCATGAACACGTCGTAGGGCACGTCCAGCACCACCGGACCGGGCCGCCCCGTCATCATCGTCTTCCAGGCCTGCCGTACCGCGAGCGGCACCATCTCGCCGCGTGTCGGCTGGAACACCCGTTTGCACAGGCTGCGCACGGTCGAGGGGAAGTCGGCTTGGTTCTGCCGGTACATTTCCTGGAAGGCGCCGCGGTTGAATTGGCTGGTCGGTACGTTGCCGGTCACCGCCAGGAACGGCACCGAGTTCGAGATAGGCGGTGGCCAGCGAAACCGGCAGCTGCGCCGAACCGGGACCGCACGAGGTAAAGGTCGCGGTCGCCTTGCCCGACACGCGGTAATAGACGTCGGCCATGAAGCCGGCGACGCTCTCGTGATGCACCGAGACCGTCTTGATGTCCGCCGAGCGCTCGTACAGTGCGTCGATAAACTGAATATTGCCGTGGCCGCACAGGCCGAACACCTGCGGCACTTTCTCCTGGATCAAATAGTCGACGATGACCTGCGCGCCGTTGAGCTTGTTGCTTGTCGCCATCGATCTTTCTCCCGCTCGTGCATCGCCGTTTCGAGCCGCGCGCGGAAGCTATGTCTCATAATGCTGTACGTCAATTGATAATGTGGTATTGCGAAATCGCGCGCATCCGACATGGGAGACGCCTGTGACCACGCCCCGCAATTGGTTCATCCGCAACATCGCCGAGGTACCATGGCGGCAATTTCCCGACCACTTCGGCGGCGCGCTGTCGAAGCCGCTGGTCATGCCGGAGACCGCGGGCTCGCACCACATCGACTACCGCATCTCGATGTATCAGCCGATGGCTTACGTGAAAGTGCACAGCCACAAAGTGCAGGAACAGGTCTATCACGTGATCGAGGGCGAGGGCTTGATGCACATCGCCGGCGAGGACCACGTCGTGCGCAAGCACGACTTTATCTTCCTGCCTCCCGGAGTCGACCATTCCATCTCCAACACCGGCCTCACCGATCTCGTCTTCCTCGTCGTCACCTCGCCGGTCAGCGACGAGGAGGCGAAATAATCGCGCGAAGGCCGTCAAACGTTTGTTTTGCATAAGCGCCTCGAAGCGGTATCGGCTCCCGGCAGCGCGCAGCTTCGCCGACACCGCCACTACCGCCCGAGCGGCGGCAGAGCTTCACAATGTCAATCGTGCGCACGCTACCCATCTAGCGGGCCGCATCGCGCCGCTTGTCCAAGAGCTGCTTGAGAATGCCGCCAGCCGTCTCGACGACATGATCGATCATTTGTTGCCCGAATTCCGCCGACGCCGACTGGGCATCACCGATCACGCCCGTATCGGCGAGCCGCCGATCGTCGGTCGTCCAGGGCCACGTTACCCCGATGGGCAGGATCGTCCGGCGCACCGCATCATTGTCGGGCGGATTGTTTAGCTGAGCGATGAGATCGCGCCGAACCAGTTGGGGAGCGATTGCCAACATCATCGACGTCTCAATCTTGCCGCCATGGATGTCGGGAATCGCCGAGTTCGCTCTAACCTCCGCCAATGCAGCCGGCTGCAGAACGCACACGTTGAGACCAAAATCGGCGCGCAAATCCTGCGCCAGAGCCGTCAGAATTCCCCTGTTGCCGCCGTGGCCGTTGACGATCGCGAGATTGCGCGCCGGCAGCGCGCGCGCAATCTCTCGTCCGAGGTCGCGCATGAAGGCCGTCATTCCTTGTATCGACAGCGACATGGTGCCGGGCGCCCATTCATGCTCGCGCGCGAGGCTAATTGACATCGGTCGGAAGTTGCCAAAGATCGAGGGTTTCGCCCCACCGGGAAACGATGAGGCGCGTAAAACCCTCGGCTAAAACAACATCGGTGTTGAGCGGCAGATGCGGACCGTGCTGCTCGATCGAACCAATCGGCAGACAGAGGATCGAGCTCTCGCTGAGGACTTTTGAAATTTCCGGAAAAGTAAGCTCGCCGATCAATCGACCCGGGCCGGCGTGTGGCATGACCGATCATCAAGGCGCCAGCGGAGCCGCTTCGTCGGCAACGTCCGACGATTCGGCTAATGCCGCGAGGACATGATTGAGTTGGTGTCCGGCGCGAGCGGCCTTCGCCGTCAGATAGCGGCGATTGTCGGAATTGATCGGCGCTTCAAGCGGCATCCGCCCGGTGATCTCGATGCCGAACTTGGCAAGGCCTTCGAGCTTGGCAGGGTTATTTGTCAGCAGCACGACGCGATGGCAGCCGAGCATCTGCAGCATACGCGCGGCGATGCCATAGTCGCGCTCGTCGTCGTCAAAACCAAGCATCAGGTTGGCATCGACCGTATCGAGCCCATCGTCCTGCATCTGATAGGTCCGCATTTTGTTGGCGAGGCCAAGCCCGCGGCCCTCCTGTGCCAAATAAAGGACGACGCCCCCGCCGATCCCTTCAAGACGCCTGATCGCGAGTTTGAGCTGATCGCCGCAATCGCATCGTCGTGAGCCGAACACATCGCCGGTGAGACAGGCCGAGTGCAGGCGGACCAGATACGGGTTTCGAGAAGTCGGGCTTGCCCACAATGAATGGCGGTCGAACTGCCGCCCATGGCGTCACGAAAAACGACGAATTCCGCGCGCGACCCGGAATCGAGCGGCACAGCGGCCCGGCTGGCGAGCGCAAGAGATCGGATGACACCTTCACCGAATTGGACGACCGCGTCAGCGTCGACGCGGATCACTTGCTGTTCGGACAGACGCGCGTCGGCCACGACGGCGTCGGCAACGAGCACCGCAGGCAGGCCTTGCGATAACTTCACGAGCTGGATCGCGGCCACGGCCGCTGGGCCGGCTGGCTTTGCGTCGACCGCGCAATCGATTTTGACGTCGGCGACAAGCGCGAGAACTTTAGCCGCATCGAGATCTGCGCCGAGTTGCACGACCATCGGCGTCGTCGCGTCGAGACCGAGTGCAAGCGCACGACGCGCCGTGACGACCAGCCGAGGCACGGCCGGCGCACAAAGCGCCGCAAATTCAGCCAGCCGCCTTTCGTCGAGTCCTTCGACCGGCAAAGCGAGGAGCGTATCCACGCCGTCGGCAATCAGTACCGGCCTCCTGGCGTGGAATTCGGCGACCCCACGACCAACATTGATCTGCGGCTTCGCGCCAAACAAATTAGTAGCCGCATGCTTCTTAACGACACTCATCAGAGACGACTTTCCCCAACAATTACCGCAGCTTTCAAGCCGGGAGTATGAATATAGAACACCTTGTTGGCCATGCCCATTCCGTTCGCAATGTCATTCGTTTTGTGCCAACCTTTTGCTGAAGATGTTGTTCCAACAAGGGAATTGTGTGCCTTTGAACAGCGCGCAGAAACCTTCGACCAAGACGGGAATGCATTGGCCTAGCAAAGGCGGCACGCCCATACCGTGGGCCGAATTCGTACGCTCTTTTCGCACGCTGGGCCAACCCGTGGCGGCGCCGTGGGGCGACGTTTTCGAGCCGCTTCGAGTGGGCACGGTCGACGACATGGTGGTCGTCGGCCAGATCGGCCAATCGCTCGATGGCCGCATCGCGACCCCCACCGGACATTCGAAATACATCAATGGGCCGGCCGGTCTCGACCATCTGCACAGGCTACGTTCCTTGGTCGATGCCGTCGTCATCGGCGTCGGCACAGCGATCGCCGACGATCCGCAATTGACGGTGCGGCGGGTCGGCGGTCCGCATCCGGCGCGCGTCGTGGTCGACCCAAACGGGCGGCTGCCCGCCAGCGCCAAGGTGTTTGCCAATGACGGCGTCCGCCGCCTGCTGGTCACGGCTGAAGGGACGACATGCTCGCTGGCACCCGAGGTGGAAGTCGTGGCCCTGCCTGTTGCCGGCGGCCGCATCGGCCCGCGCGCCATCCTCGCCGCGCTGGCCGAGCGCGGCTTGCGCCGCATTCTCGTCGAAGGCGGGGCCGACACTGTATCACGCTTCCTTGCTGCCGGTTGCCTCGATCGCCTGCATGTGATGGTCGCGCCGATCATCCTTGGCGCCGGACGCGCAAGCTTCATCTTGCCGTCAGTCGAGCGAGCCGATCAGGCATTACGCGTGCCGATGCAGCGCCCATCAGCTCGACGACGAGGTTTTGTTCGATTGCGACCTTTCGGCTCAGCGTTTGCCGGTCGGCCGCGCAAAAATATCGACATGACCGACGCGAATTGACGAGCGACCGGCGGCGACAGCGTCGCGTCGCCAGGTCAACCATTCGACGATATCGCCGAGCGACAGATCGCCGAGCTCGCGCGCCGCACTCGCCCAGCCGGACAAAATTTCCATCTGAAATTCTCGGTCGTGCGGGCCGACGACCCAATCGGCCTCGCCGTGAATGACCGAGCAGCCCAAGGATTCAAAACGCGCGATGGCGGTGTCCGCCGCCGCCGGCCCGAGCGCCGGACCAAATCCTTTATCGCGGCGCTGATGCGTGTTGACGGCGGCAATGATCGCCGCATCGAATGGATTCGACGGGTTGATCTCAATCCGGCCGTCATAGCTCAGCGCCGCATAGACCGGGATCGATCGCGCAAGGGCCTCGACCGCCAGTCGATCGAGCCAAGTCTCCGATACGAGATCGAGCAGCGCCGACGTGGTGACGAGATCGATTGGCCCGTCGAGCGCGGCTTCGAGGTCGCGGTTGAGATCGATCGGGACCGTCGTCAACGTGACGCCGGCGGGCCGCGCCATGCCGGACGCGCGCGCCAGCAGGCTGAGATCGTTGTCGACGAGCCGCCAATTCTGGCCGGCGGGAAATCGCGGCGCTAGCGCGCGCAATGTCGAGCCGGTCCCGCAGGCGAGATCGACGATGCGAAGCGAGGGCGTGCCGGCCACCGACGCCAAGACGGCATCGAGCACCGTTTGATTGCGCGCGCGGAGGTCGTGCGGCTCGCGCAACGCGAGCCAGTCGGCCGAAAAGCCGTTCATGCGGCTGCCTCGAGCGCGTGCGCGAATAGTTTCGCCGAGTCCTGCCAGCTCGGAAGCGCTTGCGCCGCCGCGCGCGCCGATGCCGCCATGCGGCGTCTTTCGTCCGGATTTTCGATTGCCCGACGCAACGCAACCGCGAGCGCGGCCACGTCGTCGGGCGCAACGAGAATCCCCGCTCCCGGCGCCACCGTCTCCGGAATCGCGCCCGCGGTCGTGCCGATCACCGGCAAGCCGTGGGCAATGGCCTCGGAAAACGCCATGCCGTAGCCCTCGAACCGCGACGCGAGCGTGAACAGATCGGCGCCGGCATAGAGTTCGGCGATGCGCTCCGGCGACACGGCGCCGAGCACCGCGATACGGTCGCCGAGCTTAAAGCGCGCAATATCGGCGTCCAGCCGCGCGGCCGCTTCCGGATCGCGGCTACGGTCGCCGGCGACGGTAAGATGCCAAGGCAGATCGGCGAGCGTGGCAAGCGCAGCGATCAGCACGTCAAACCCCTTGCGCCGCACCACCGCGCCGACCGCAAGCAGCCGCACGATGCCGTCATCGTTCCCGCGCGCCGGTGGAGCGCGATCGGTTCCTGGATAGGCGACAACGATGCGAGGCGGCCGGCACGCCGTATTCGGCGGCAAGAAGCCGCGCGGTCGCCGCGCTCGTGGCCACGACGCGCTTTGCCACCGCCAGCGCCGCCCGCTCGCTGGCGCGCAACTCATCGGCTTGCGCCGCCGACAGCCCCGACTCCAACGCGAGCGGATGATGCACAAGCGCGATCAATGGATGGCGCGAGCTAAGCTGTAAGGCGACCTCGGGAAGAACGCCATAAGCGAGCCCGTCGATGACGATCGGACGCCCCGCCGCGATGGCCATCAGCCGGTCCTGCGCGATCTTGCGCTGCTCCGGACTTGGCTGCGGAAAGCCGTCGCCGAGATTGATGACATCAATAGTCCAACCGAGGCACTCGAGCTCCGCGATCATGCGCCGGTCGTAGGCATAACCGCCGGTCGGGGTCGCAAGATCGCCCGGCACCGCGAACGCAACGCCTCCTACCACAATGCCGCCTCGTACCAAGCGCGCGCGACATGCGACTCCGAAAGCGTGACGCGGATCGCCTTGAGTTCGCGGCCGTCGCGGCCGAGCTTGCCTTCGCGCGCGGCGTCCGCCAGCCGATCGTAGATATGCTTGGTCAGGAATTCGGTCGTGGTGTTGACGCCTTTGAATTCCGGTACATCGTCGAGATTGCGATAGTTGAGCGGCTGCGAGAGCCGCCTTCAGCACTTCATGCGCCCGCCCGATATCGACGACGATGCCGTTGGCGTCGAGCGTCTCGGCCATGAACGCCGCGTCGACGACGAAGGTCGCTCCGTGCAACGCCTGCGCCGGGCCAAACACGGCGCCGCGGAACGAATGAGCGATCATGATGTGGTCGCGGACTTCGACGGCGAACAAAGGTAAGCCTCCGGGGTCAAGCGGCGGTTTCGCCAGCGGGATAAGTGACGAGCTGGCAAAGTACGCCGCTCTGCGCGCTGAGGATATCGGGTAATCGAGCCGGCAGGTCGTGAAATTCGATCGCCGGCGCGAGCAGTGCATCGAGACGCGCATCCGCCAGCAGCTCGAGCGCGGCGGCGAGCCGGCGGCGATAACGTCCAGCGCGGCGCGGTGCGACGGCGCGACCCGGCCGACTTGACTGGAGACAAGCTTGAGCCGGCGGCTGTGAAACGCGCCGCCGAGCGGGACCGCGATCTTGTCGCGTCGCCATACCAGCTCAGCTCCAGCACCGTCGCCTCGTCGCCGGCGAGATCGAGCGCGGTCGCAAGACCGGCGGCGGTACCGCTGGCATGCACGACGAGATCGCAATCGGCGGGCGCCGCGTCGGGCGCGGCAAAGCCGACGCCGAGCGTGCGGGCAAGTTCGGCGCGCGATGGCTCGATGTCGATCAGCGTCACCTGTGCGCCGGGAAGCCGGCCGCACAGCCAGGCGACCAGCGCGCCGACGACGCCCGCTCCCACGACCGCAATACGGTCGGCAGCCGCGGGCCGTGCATCCCACACGCGCATTGAGCGCGGTCTCCATGTTGGCGGCGAGCACCGCGCGGGCAGGCGGCACGCCATCGGGAATCGGCACGACCGCCTCGGCGGGAACGTTGAAAATGCTCTGGTGCGGATGCAGCGCAAAGACGATGCGGCCCCGCAGTTCCGCCGGCCCGCCCTCGACCCGGCCGACCGTGGCGTAGCCATATTTGACCGGAAACGGGAAACTGCCGCCCATGAACGGCGCGCGCATGCGCTCAAACTCGCTCTCGGGAACGCGGCCGGCCAGCACCAGCCTTTCGGTGCCGCGGCTGATGGCGCCATGCAGAGCGCGCGGACTTGCGAACCTCGCCCGGCCCGGGCTCGGCGAGCGGCTCGTCGCGGATTTCAGCGCGGCCGGGGCCGACATACCAAAGCGCTTCGGCGCTTGTTCGATCGGGCACTTTTCGATCCCGCCTTGGACTTTGGAGGCGCCCAACGGGTATATCCTGATCGGGGCAAGAAAGCAGGGGGAACAGCCACGGCCATGCTCGATCGTGTGACCGCACTTTCCGCTACGGCGGAAAGCCCGGTAACGACTGTCTTACCGCGCCGCCGGGCGCTTTTTGCCGTCCTGGTGGCGACCACCATGGCCGCGGTTCTGTGGCTCGCGGCTCGTGGCGGTGCCGCCGTACAGCGCCGGCGCCATCGCCTTTCTCGCGCTTTTCACGATGACCCTGCCGTGGTCGGTGATCGGATTCTGGAATGCCACGATCGGATTTTTGATCATGCGCTTCTGCCGCGATCCGCGCCGCGGCCGTGAACCCGCTGGCGGCAAGCATCCGCGGCGACGAGCCGGTGACCGCGTCGACGGCGATCCTGATGTGCATCCGCAACGAGAGCCCGGACCAGGTGACCCGCAATCTCCAGCCGCTGATGGACGGCCTCGTGCAGGCGCGTGTCGCGCATCTGTTTCATGTCTATGTGCTGAGCGACACCAGCGATCCCGGCAATCGTCGCCGCCGAGACGACCTGCTTCGACGCATTCATCGCGAAGTGGCAGGCACGATCCCGGTCACCTATCGGCGCCGCGCGGTGAACACGGCCTTCAAGTCCGGCAATATCCGCGACTTCTGCGATCGCTGGGGCGACAACCACGAATTCGCCGTCACGCTCGACGCCGACAGCTTCATGCCGGCGGAAGCCGTGCTGCGTCTCGTGCGGATCGTGCAGGCAAACCCGACGCTCGGCATCCTTCAGACGCTGATTGTCGGGCTGCCGTCGGTGAGCGTCTTCGCGCGCGTGTTCCAATTCGGCATGCGGCTCGGCATGCGCTCCTACACTCTGGGAGCCACATGGTGGCAGGGCGATTGCGGACCCTATTGGGGCCATAACGCCATTATCCGCCTTGCGCCTTTCATCGCGCATTGCCGCATGCCGGTGCTGCCGGGTAACGGGCCGCTCAGCGGCCACATCCTCAGCCACGATCAGGTCGAAGCCGCGCTGATGCGCCGCGCCGGCTACGAGGTCAGGGTATTGCCGGTCGAGGGCATGAGCTGGGAGGAAAACCCGCCGACGCTGATGGAATTCAGCCGCCGCGATTTGCGCTGGTGCCAGGGCAACATGCAATATTGGCAGCTGCTGGGCTTGCCGGGCCTGAAGCCTGTCAGCCGTTTCCAATTGGTGTTCGCGATCCAGATGTATCTCGGTTCGCCGGCCTGGATGGCGATGACGGCCATCGGCACCGTTCTGCTCGCCCTGTCCAATACGCCGGCGGCGCAATACGTCCCAGTCAAGGCCGGCGCGGGCACGCGTGCTGTTCACCATCATGATGCTGATGACCTTTGCGCCGAAGATCGCGACCATCATCGATGTGATGCTGACGCCCGCGGCGCGGCGCTCCTTCGGCGGCGCCCTGGCGTTCGCCGCGAACATCGCGGTCGAGACACTGTTCATGATTCTGCTGGCGCCGATCATCGCGCTCACGCATACGATTTTCATGACCCGTCTCTTTGTGTTTCGGCGCGGCGGCACCTGGAGCAGCCAGACGCGCGAGAGCCATGCGGTGCCGTGGCGCCTGGCGTTGACGACAGCTGTGGCCGCAGACCCTGGCCGGCTGCACCGTCCTCGGCGTTGTCGCCATGAAATCGCCGAACGATTTCGGTTTTGCGCTTGATGGGCACGAGCGGGCTCATTTTGGCGGCGCCATTCGCCGTTGCGACCGCCTCGCCTCTCATGGGCGCGCTGTTCGCGCGGATCGGCATCGGCCGCATCCCCGAGGAAAACGAGCCGCCGGCCGCATTGATGCCGCTGCGCCTGCCGGCTATCGAAGCTCAATCGCCGGCGGCGCGGAATAAACCGAACGAAGCACCATGCTTGATGGTCTAGAACCGTGCGAGGAATTCTGCGGTCGCTGCGGATCTATTATGGCGACCGCCAACACGGCCCGGCCATGGATCGGCTGTATCGCCATTTCGTGCGGCCGGGCGATCTTGTATTCGACATCGGCGCGCATGTGGGCGACCGCGTTGCCGCCTTTCGCCGGCTGGGCGCACGGGTCGTCGCGGTCGAACCGCAGCCGGCGCTGGTCAAGACGTTGCGTCTGCTCTATGGCCGCGACCCGATGATCGCGATCGAAGCCGTCCGCGGTCGGACGTCAGCCCGGCTCGATCGAATTGAACGTCAATCTCGACAACCCGACCGTCTCGACCGTGTCGACCGATTTCATCGCGGCCGCCGCCGGCGCGCCCGGCTGGGAAGGCCAAACCTGGTCCAAGCGCTCTGCGGTTCCGCTGACGACCATCGATGCGTTGATCGCGCGGCACGGAATGCCCGTCTTCATCAAGATCGACGTCGAAGGCTTCGAGGCCGAGGCCTTGGCCGGCCTCGCGCAACCGGTTCAAGCGCTGTCGTTTCGAGTTCACCTCGATCCAGCGCGACGATCGCGCTCGCGTGCATCGAGCGGTGCGGCGCGCTCGGCTACGCTCGCTTCAATGCGGCACTGGGCGAAAGCCAGAGCTTCGAGCACGACGATTGGATCGATGCGATCCGCCATGTCTCGCTGGCTCGACGCGCTGCCGCCCGAAGCCAATTCCGGAGACGTCTATGCGCGTCTGGGCTAAAGCTAACCAGACGACCTTACTGATCGCCGCGCATGACGGCAGCCGGGTTCGCTTTGACTTTGTACGTCTTCTACCCCGGGGTCATGACCTTTGACGCGTTCTACGTTTACAAAGACATGCCCAACGGCAACTTCGGCGACTGGCAATCTCCAGCAATGCTTGCCCTATGGTCGCTCATCGATCCGATCGCGCCAGGCATGGGAAGCATGCTGCTCCTGACGGTGGCGCTTTATTGGCTGACCTTTGCGGTCGCGGCGCTGACGATCGCGCGGCACTCGCCTCAGCTTGCGGTTTTGCTGCCGATTCTCGCGCTTTCACCACCCGCATTCGTCCTGGTCGGCGTCATTTGGCGGGATATCTTGTTCGCAATCGTCTGGATGCTTGGCGCCGCCGCGGTTTTCGCCGCAGCCGACCACGAGCGGAAATTGCTCGTTCCGGTCCAGATCATCGCGTTCGGGTTGTTCTTGTTCGGCATCCTGCTGCGCCCGAATGCGCTCGCCGCAGCACCCATCCTCGCCGCCTACATGATCTGGCCCAAGCAATTTTCCTGGAAGCGCACGGCGCTCCTCTATGTGCCCGCCGCTCTCGCCCTGTTTGGGCTGGTCCAAATGATTTATTACGGCGTCTTCGATGCGAAACGCCAGCATCCGCTGCATTCGATCATCGTGTTCGATCTTGGCGGCATTTCCCATTTTGCCAAAGAAAACGTTTTTCCCGGCGCCTGGACTACGAAGGAGTCCGAGCTCATCACCGACGGCTGCTACCAGCCGATCGCATGGGACATTTATTGGACGCAGGAGCCCTGTTTATTTGTGATGGAGCGTCTCGAAGGCGAAGCACTGTTCGGCACGCCTGCTCTCACCGATGCTTGGCGGCGCGCGGTCATGGCCCATCCCGTCGCCTATCTGGAGCACCGCGCCACATTCTTATTGGACGTTCCTCGCCGGCGAGAACCTTGTCATGTGGTCGCGCGACCTCGACGATCCCGACAAAATCATTTTTGCCGACAAGCCGCGCCTGATGGCGGTGAAGGCGCTCAATGACGCGCTGCTAGCCGACACCCCTGTTCCGAACCGGGACGTGGCTACTGCTCAATGTGGCGGCTTGTCTGTTTGCCTGGCGGCGGCGCAATTCGCCGGCGGGAGCCTTCGCTCTGGGCACCTGCGGATCCGCTGTCCTGTATTTGGTGACATTTTTCGCGGTCGGCGTATCCACCGATTTGCGGTACGCCTATTGGGCGATACTCGCCGGCCTCGTCGGCGCGACGGCTATTGCGCAGAGGCAAGCGATCAACTCTGAGATCTCGACGCGATGGTGGCGACGACCGATAGCGCCATGACGGCCACAACGGAAACTCAATCGGCGCGGCGATTCCTACGAGCGCTCGTGGTCACCGCCGGCATCGGTAGCTCGATCATTTTCGTCGTCGCCGGGGTTTCCTCCAGGCTGCAGATGTTCGGCGACGGCTCGATCTTCTCATACGCAGTGGCTGCGCAGAGCGCCTGGTCATTCCATTGGCACAACATATCGGTCCGTTTGTTCACCTACGTCTTTGCCTACGTTCCAGCCGAGGCGTATGTCGCGCTGACAAAGAGCGCGGGAGGCGGCATCTTCATCTACGGATTGTTGTTTTTCTCGGCCCCGCTGCTGGGACTGCTAATGACGCTGGCGGCCGACCGCACGAACGGCCGGATGATCTTCGGCTACGCCTGTCTGTCGACCGCATGCCTTTGTCCTTTGGTCTACGGTTTTCCGACGGAAATGTGGATGGCGCATGCCGTGTTCTGGCCAACGCTCGCCATCGCTCTCGGCGCGCCAACCGATTTGCGCGGCGCGACCGCCGTATTCGCCGGCCTGCTGGCGCTCATGTTCACGCATGAAGGGGCGATCGTCCTTTCGACCGCGATCCTCGTTCGCCCTTTTTCTACGTGGGTGGCGCGACATTGTCTTCATCAGAGCTGCCGGCGCGTTTTTAGTCGTCATGATCATCTGGCTCATCGTCAAGATGACGGTACGGCCCGACGACTATATTGCCGGCGTGCTTGCCGCGGCCGCATATAAGTTCATCGACATAGAGAACCTTTGGCAGCCCGCAGTTCTGTCGCTGCTCGCGGCGTTGACCGGCTACGCAATCATGCTCGTGCCGCTTCGACGGGTGAACCCGGCAAGAGCGCCTGTTTACGCAGCCGCTATCTGTGCCGCCGCTCTTGCTCTGTACTGGGCCTGGTTCGACAAATCGATCCTTGCGGAGGCGAGGTACGACTTGCGGACGGCTCTGCTGACCGCAACGCCCGCGCTCGGCGTCCTGGCTACGGTACACGCAATGGACGATAAGGGCCGGCGAAAGTCTCCGTTTTCATTCTTGTCACCGTTGGCGGATACAATAGAGAAGAGCGTGAACCCGAGGATCATCACGGGCGCGCTTCTCTTGATGGTGCTCGTCTATGCCGTCGAGACGACGAAATTCGTTGGAGCATGGGTTGACTACGAAGCGGCGCTACGCGCGCTCGCGACCGGTACAACCTCTGACCCGGTCCTTGGCGACCCGCTTTTCGTTTCGTCGCAACGAATTGGCGCCGACCTCAACCGGCTCGCATGGGATTCCACGACACCCTTCCTTTCGGTGCTCGTGGCGCCGGGCCTCAAGCCGACGCGCCTCGTCATCGATCCGGACGCACATTATTTTTGGCTCTCCTGCAAAACCGCCGCCGACAGCGAACAGACCAGCGTCGCTATCCCGGCGGCCGCTCGGCACCTCATTCGGGTGCATGCCTGCCTGCATCGCTAGCCGCGCAGCGGCCGCTACGGCTTCACTGCCGGCGCCTGCGGCGGTGCAGGTTGCGGCGCGGTCCAGGCCTTGTAGTCAGCCTCGGAAACGCCCGGCAGCTTCTTCAGGAAGGCGACGATGAACCAGATGTCGTCGTCGCTCGCACCGGCAGCCCCGAAGCCCGGCATCCCCGTCATGTTGATGCCGTTCTTGATGACCCAGAACAGCTGCGACGGCGTGACCTCTCCAACGATGTCCTTAAGATCCGGCGGATCCGGGTGCAGACCTTCCGAGAACTTGGCCCATTTCACGCCGGGGGCGCCGTGGCAATTGACGCAGCCGTGCTCGGCAAATTCGCGAGCGCCGGCTTGCACTTTGGCGGCATCGTCCAAACCGGCCGGCGGCTGATCGTGCGCATGGCGAACGATCGAATTGGTGCGGACCTGGACCAGCGCCCAATGTACGATCGCAGGATCTTCTTGGCTGCCGGCAACGTTATAAAAACCGCCGAAGAAATAGACCGCGGCGGCGATGGCGATAACGACTGCAAGTAAACCAATAGCTGCCAAAATTTTCATTCGTCGTCTCCTGTGGCATCGGCTGTTGCCCCTATCTCGGCCAATCCTAAGATAATCGAGGCGCGATACGAGATGAAACGGCAAATATGCTTTTCACATTCGCGTGCCAGCGGTGGCGTCAGACCGGTCTTACAAACAAATTTGCGAAAAACTGCGTCGCGGAAATTTCTATCTGAACAACAGCTTAATGGCGCGCCCGAAGAGATTCGAACTCCTGACCCCCAGATTCGTAGTCTGGTGCTCTATCCAGCTGAGCTACGGGCGCTGATACCGCCGCCGGAAAATCGGGCCGCGGAACCGGGGGATAGCTATCGCCTTACGGTCCCCATTGGCAAGGGTTAGGGGCGCTAACGCTGATAGCCTCTGTCCGGCTTGAGCCCAGGCCAGCGCCTGGTTCTCGACCCGGATGCGGTAGGCCAGCAGCGCCGCATTGGCGAGCGAGAAAACGAGCGCGAAACACGGCATTCCGAGCGCCAGCGGAACCACGGCGATCTCCAGAATGACGACCAGATAATTCGGATGGCGCAGCCAGCGATAGGGCCCGCGCACAACCGGCGCGGCGCCGGGCAGCACGATGACCCGCGTCGTCCAGCGCCGGCCGAGGCTCGCGATCACCCAAATCCGGCCCGCCTGCAGCAGGATAAAGACCGCGAACCAAAACGGATCGACGCTGCGCTCGTGTCCGAGCACCCACAAGCCGAGCAGCCAGAATGCGTGCAGCGCAACCATCAGCGGATAATGCATCGCGCCGAATTCGACGCCGCCCCGCGCGCGCAGCCGTACGGTGTTCCATTGCGCAAGGCCGAGCTCGGCGAGCCGCTGCACGATCAAGAAAGCCGACCAGCCAGGCGCCCTCACCCATAAGATTTTCCTTACGCACGATCTTTTGCGAAAACCGGTTCTCACTTTTCGCGATCATGCGCGGGCCTCCAGCGCAAGGAAGCTCGCGGTGAAACCGGGCCCGAGCGCGGAGAGCACCGCCGATCCGCGCAAGCCGCGTTTGAGCGCGCGCTCGAGCACGAACAGCACGCTCGGCGCCGACATGTTGCCGTGGCCGCGCAACACCTCGCGTTCGTCGCGCAGCGTGCCCTTTTGCAATTCGAGCGCGGTCTCGATTGCGTCGAGCACCTTGGCGCCGCCGGGATGACAGACGAATTGCGGCGCGTCGATGCCCGCGTCGCCTGCACAAAGCGGCGTGCCGGCGCCGCCAGCCGCTTTTCGAGAAAGCGCGGCAGCGAGCGCGACAGCACTACGCCGAAGCCGACCGGATCGATCGTCCAGCCCATGATGTCGAGCGTGCCGGGCCAGGTGTGCTCGGCGGTGGCGCCGATGCGGCAGCTTGGCGTCGTCGCCACGCTCGGCGCGCAGCACAGCGGCCGCGGCGCCGTCGCCGAACAGCGCCGACGAAATTACGTCGGCTTTGGTGCTGCGATCGTTGCGAAAGGCCAGCGTGCACAGCTCGACGACGACGACGAGGACGACCTCGCCCGGCTCGGCGCGCGCAAGCCGGGCGCCGATCGACAATCCCGAGACGCCGCCGGCGCAACCGAGGCCGAACACCGGCACGCGCAAGACCCACGGCCGAAATCCCATTTCGCACGCCGACGCGCGCTTCCAGGCTCGGCGTCGCGATGCCGGTAGATGAAACCGTGACGATGACGTCGACGTCGCGTGCGCGAAACTCCGGCGCGATCAAGCGCAGCGCGCGCCGCCTGCACGAACAATTCGCTCGGCGCCGTCGAGATAGGCCTTGCGTGCGCTCGGTCCAAGTCATGCGGGGCTTCGAACCATTCGAGCGGACGCACGGAATAGCGCCGCTCGATGCCGGCATTGATGAAGACTTCGGCAAGCTTCGGATAGCGCGCGAAGCTTCGTGCATAGATCTGCGCGCGCGAGATCGGCGACCGCCGACTGTTCGAGTAAGTGCGGTGGCACCGCAGTCGCAAGTCCAAGCACCGTGACCGGCGGCGCTGCCATGCTCTCTTCCTTATGGTGGAAACGGCGTTCTTAACGTCGTTATTTTAGGTAAGAACACCAAATGAGGCGCGGTCATCCCAGCTACCACGCGCAACGGGTTCAAATGGCCGTGACTGCGCCGTGAATAGACGCGAAACAACGCAAATGACTGGAAGCCCCGCGCCTCCGCTCGCTTCACGCCCTCGCGCGTTCGCCGCGCCGCGAATTGAGATCGACCGCGCGGTCGGGGATGGTGATGCTGAAGGTCGCGCCGATGGTTCCCGGCACCAGGCGGATTTCGCCGCCATGCGCGCGCACCAATTCGGCGGCGATGGCCAGGCCCAGCCCGGTGCCGCCGGCGCGCGTCGAGCCCTGAAACGCCTGGAACATATGGGCGCGCGCCTTCTCGGGAACGCCCGGCCCGGTGTCGGACACCTCGATCACCACCACGCTGCCCTCGCGCCGGCCGGTGATGCGGATCTGATCGCGCGCCGGATCGCGCGCGCCGCGCGTCTCCAGCGCCTGCACCGCGTTGCGCGCGACGTTGACCAGAACGCGGAACAATTGATCGTGATCGGCCTCCACGGTGAGCCCGCGTTCCACCGCGACGATCCAGCGGATCGGCACGTCGAGGCCGAGGCCGAGCGCCTCGTGCACCTCCTCGATCAGCGGCTCGACTTCGATGGTCTTGCGTTCGGGCGGCGGCTCCTGCGCGGCGCCGTAGGAAAGCGTCGACTGGCAGAACGCGATGGCGCGCTCGAGCGCGCGCATCAGCTTGGGCGCGAAGCGCTGCACCTTCGGGTCCGGCAGCGTCGACAATTGGTCGGAAAACAATTGCGCCGAGGCCAGCAGATTGCGCAGGTCGTGATTGATCTTCGACACCGCAAGACCGAGCGCGGCCAGCCGGTTCTTCTGATGCAGCATCGAGGCGAGCTCGCGCTGCATGGCGGCGAGCTCGACTTCCGCCGTGCCGATCTCGTCGCCGCGGCCGGATTCGGCGATGATGCGCGCCGGATTTTCCGGATCGGCGCGGAACGTGATCATGTTCTGCGGTGATCCGCCCCATCGGCCGCACCAGCAGATAATGCAGCGCGAAGAACACCAGCATCGCGGTGATGCCGGAGATCACCAGCGACAGCAGCAGGATGTTCACCGAGAAGGTCAGCATCGCCTTGCGCAGCGGCGCTTCGTCGAGAATGATTTCGATGAATTGGCCTTCCGCCATCGGCGCCGGACCGACCACGCGCATCACGTCGCCCGGCTCGGACAAAACAGCAGCGTATCGAATGCATCCATGATGGCGCGCCACCACGACACGTCGCGCATGTCGATGTCCTGCTCGATCTGCGACGGCACATCGGTGGCCGCCAGCAGCCGGCGCTGCGTCGCCCATCTTCATCGCCACCGCGCGGGCGCCGATGCTGTTCAGGATCTGCTTGGCGAGGACTTTCCGGCACCATGCCGCTCGGCGCGGCATCGAGCACCAGCGCGGCGGTGTGCGCGGCGGCCAGGCGGTCGTTGAGCCAGTTGAGCCGGAAATTGGCGATCGAGGGCACGTAGATGAGAATTTCCGCCACCATCACGAACAGGACGGTGAGGAACAACAGCTTGCCGGAAAGGCCGATGCGCGGCCGCGCAACGTGGGGCGCGGCGCCGCTGGCGTGACAGGCTCGCTCGTTGGCTCGGTTTCCGGTTCCAAATGAGCCTCAACCGAAGATTCGCAGCCAGGCTATGATGCGCCGCACCCAAGGGCTCGTCAAACTTGGCGTGAAATAGTCGATGGCCGCGCGTTTGCCGATTTCCGACAGCGTCGGATAAGGCAGCACGATGCCGGTGAGGCTGCGGACGTTGAGCCCCTGCGCGATCGCCAAGCGTCCACATCGCGATCAATTCTCCGGCCTGCGCGCCGACGATGGTCGCGCCCAGGATCTTACCTTTGCGCGTGGTGATGACTTTTATATGACCATGCGTTTCGCGCTCGGCCTGCGGCGCGGTCATTGTCATGATAGGGCCAGCGCAGAATGCGGATCTTGAGCTTGCGCGCGCGCGCCTGCGCTTCGGTCAAGCCGGTCTGCGCCAGTTCCGGCTCGGTATAGGTCACCCACGGGACCGCGTCGTTGTTCACCTTGACCGGCAGGCGGAACAGCGCGTTCCGGATCACCAGGCCGGCGTGATAATTGGCGGCGTGGGTGAACTGCAATTGCCCGGCCGCGACAGTCGCCGATCGCATAGACGCGCCGGTTGGCGGTCTTGAGCCGCTTGTTCACCGACGATGCCGGCGCGATCGTAACGGATGCCGGCGGCATCGAGATCGAGCCCGTCGATCGTCGGCTTGCGGCCGGTGGCGACCAGCAGATGACGTGCCTTCGACGGTCTCCTCGCCGCCCGCGCCTTCGAACGTCACCGCGACGCTGCCGCTGCGCGTGCTCGACGCGCGTGACCTTGACGCCGCTGCGGATGACGACGCCCTCGCGATCGAGCTGGTCGAGCACGATGGCCGCGCATTCCGGATCGTCCTTGGCGAGCGGCGCCGCCGCTTCCAGCACGGTCACTTCGCTGCCGAGCCGGCGGAAGGCTTGCGCCATTTCCAGGCCGATCGGACCGGCGCCGATGACGATGAGACTGTCGGGCCGCTCGGTGAGCGAAAAGACGTTTCGTTGGTGAGATAAGCGACCCTTGTCGAGCCCGGGGATCGGCGGCAGCGCCGGCGTCGAGCCGGTGGCGATGACGAAACGGCGCGCGCGGATTTCGAATATCGCCGACGACGACGGTCCTGCGGTCCTTGAATTTGGCGTGGCCCTTGATCACGCGCACGCCGAGGCCGGCGAATCGCTCGGCCGAGTCGATCGGCGCGATCGCTGCGATCACGCGCTGCACGTGGTCGTGCACCTTGGCGAAATCGACATCGACGGCTTGCGCGGTCACGCCGAACGGCGCGCCGTTGCGCATGACCGCGGCGCGCTTGGCCGCCGCCAGCAAGCGCCTTCGACGGCACGCAGCCGGTGTTGAGGCAGTCGCCGCCCATCTTGTGCGCGCTCGATCAGCACCACCGGCACGCCGAACGCCGCCGCGGCCGCGGCGACCGACAGACCGCCGGAGCCGCCGCCGATCACGCAAATGTCGGGTTTGAGTGTTTCCGCCATGCTCTGAAATCTCTTGCAGCGCAATCTTATCTGCAAAATCTCACATTGGTCGCGCGCGAGCGCGCGCGCAGTCTTTTCACCACCACCGGCACCAAGGCAAGCAGGCCGAGCGCGATCAGCGCGCCGATCAGTTGCGGCGTCAGCACGTCCTTGGCGTCGAAAATCATGTGACAATCGCCGTCGGCCCGCGGCAAGGCAATCGCGATTGGCGGCCTGCTGCGCGGCGATGACGCTGTCGAGGCCGGTGCCGGCGAAGGCATAGACGATCGCGCCCGGAATGACGCCGAGCGCGGTCGCGGCGACGAACGGCGCCAAGCCGCACGCCGGCGAAGGCCGGCACCAGATTGACCAGGAAGAACGGAAACGCCGGCACCAGCCGCAGGAACAACAGATAGCTGAAGGCGTCGTCGCGGAAGCCTTGCGCAAGCTGCGCGGCGCGCGGGCCCGCCCGCCGCAACAAGCGGCTCGCCGAGTGCGGTGCGCGCCACCAGGAAGATGACGGTCGCGCCCGATCGTCGGCGCCGATCACGGCCGCCGATGCGCCGACCGCGAGGCCGAACAGAAAGCCGCCGGCCACCGTGAGAAATACCGCCCCCGGCAGCGACAAGCGCGACGGCGGCGATATAAAGCGCGATATAGGCGAGCACGGCCAGCACCCGATGCTCGCTCACGAAGGCGTCGATCGCCATGCGGTGGCGGACCAGCGCCTCGAGCGAGATGTCGCCACGCCCGAGGATGAGATAGGCGGCGCACGGCGAGCAGCACGACGACGACTCAGGGCAGTAGCCGGCGGGTCAGGCTGCGCGGTCGAGTCGGCGGACGGCGGGGTCGCGGGCATCCGCTCTATATACACGAGATCGCCGGGCCTGCGGCCCAAGCGGGCCGATCTCACCGCCTTGTGAGGCTTTGTGACATGCGCGGAATGGCCTTAATAGCGGCCTGCCGCGGTCGCATTGACGCGCCCAAGCCCCTCCCTTATAAGCCGCGCAAATCGCGTGCCGATCCGTGCCTGTTGCGGGTTTTCATGGCCGATCGTGGGGGCATTCTCGACGCCCCCATCGCCACGGCGCGACCACCGGAGAACTCAAACGTGAAGCGGACCTATCAACCGAGCAAGCTTGTACGCAAGCGCCGTCACGGTTTCCGCACGCGCATGGCCACCAAAGGCGGGCGCAAGGTGCTTTCGGCGCGGCGCTCGCGCGGGCGCAAGCGGCTTTCCGCCTGACGGCGGGCGACAAGAGCCGCGCGCATTGCTTCCATGGAACGACTGAGGCAACGGGCGGATTTTCTGGCCGCGGCGTCCGGCACCAAGATCCACGGCCACCGCGTTCGTGCTACAGGCGCGCAAGCGGAGCGACGACGGGCCGGCGCGGGTCGGCTTTACCGTGTCGAAAAAGGTCGGCAATGCGGTCGAGCGAAACCGGGTGCGCCGCCGCCTGCGGGAAATTGTGCGGGTCGCCGGGTCAAATCGGATACGAACCGGACATGATTATGTGCTAATTGGCCGGCGCGCGGCGCTCAAGGCTCCGTTTGCGCGGATCGCCGAGGACTTCGAGGGGGCGTTGCGGCGAGTGCATGCGGGGCGCAACGACAAAACGGCATCTGGGATGACCGATAATAAAAACACCATTCTCGCCATCGTGCTCTCGGCCGTGGTGCTGATCGGCTGGCAATTTTTTTTCGCCATGCCGCAGGAGAAGGCGCGGCAGGAGAAGCTGCAGGCCGAGCAGCAGAAACAGCAGCAGGCGCAGCAGCAGCCGGGCAAGCCGGCGGCCGCCCCCGCGCCAGCCGGGTCCGGCGCAGCCGCCCGGCCAGGCGCCGCAAAGCCCGGCGCGCCGTCGCCGCCAACCGCGACGCGGCGCTGCAAGGCCTCGCCGCGCGTCGCCATCGCCACCGACAGCCTGCAAGGCTCGATCGCGCTCAAAGGCGGCCGCATCGACGATCTGGCGCTGGTCAAGTTCCGCGAGACGGTCGATCCGAAGTCGCCGCCGATCGTGCTGTTATCGCCGTCCGGCAGCCCGGCTCCGTTCTACGCCGAATTCGGCTGGACCAATGCCGCCGGCGGCAATGTCAAGGTGCCCGCCTCGGACACGGTATGGAAGCAAGTCGGCTCCGGCGCGCTCGCCGACGGCCATCCGGTGACGCTCGACCTACGACAACGGCCAGGGCCTCGAATTCCGCCGCACCATCACGGTCGACGGCAAGTACCTGTTCACCATCAAGGACGAGGTGGTGAACAAGAGCGCGAACCCGGTTTCGCTTTATCCTTACGCGCTGATCTCGCGCCACGGCACGCCGCAGACGCTCGGCTACTACATCCTGCATGAAGGCCTCGATCGGCGTGCTCGGCGACGAGAGCCTGCAGGAATACACCTACAAGAAGATCGAAGAGAAGAAGAACGTCGACTTCGACGTCACCAACGGCTGGCTCGGCATCACCGACAAGTATTGGGCCGCGGCGCTGTTGCCGGACACCAAGGCGCATCTGAAGGCGCATTTCGTTTCCGGCGAGCATCGGCACGCAGAAGACCTACCAGACCGACTATCTGCTCGACGCGCGTCACCGTCGCGCCGGGCGCGACCGGTTCGGCCGACGCGCGGCTGTTTGCCGGCGCCAAGGAAGTCGCCGTCATCAACGCCTACGAGCAGCAGCTCAATCTCAACCGCTTCGACCTGATGATCGACTGGGGCTGGTTCTACTTCATCACCAAGCCGCTGTTCGTGGTGATCGACTATTTCTACCACCTGGTCGGCAATTTCGGCCTCGCGATCCTCATCGTCACCGTGCTGATCAAGGCGGCGTTCTTCCCGCTCGCCAACAAGTCCTATGCCTCGATGGCGAAGATGAAGGCGGTGCAGCCGCAGATGGCCGCGCTGCGCGCGCGCTATCCCGACGACAAGGCCAAGCAGCAGCAAGAATTGATGGCGCTGTACAAGAAGGAGAAGATCAATCCTCTGGCCGGATGTCTGCCGATCGCGATCCAAATTCCGGTGTTCTTCTCGCTCTACAAGGTGCTGTTCGTCACCATCGAAATGCGGCACGCGCCGTTCTTCGGCTGGATTCACGACCTGTCGGCGCCCGATCCGACCAACATCTTCAATCTGTTCGGCCTCATCCCGTTCGACCCGACCATAGTGCCGGTGATCGGCAGCTTCCTGCATGTCGGCGCCTGGGGCGTGATCATGGGCATCACCATGTGGGTGCAGATGAAGCTCAACCCGGCGCCGCCGGACCCGACGCAGGCAGATGATCTTCAACTGGATGCCGCTGATCTTCACCTTCATGCTGGCGAGCTTCCCGGCGGGGCTGGTGATCTACTGGGCCTGGAACAACACGCTGTCGGTGCTGCAGCAGAGCGTGATCATGCGCAAGCACGGCGCCAAGATCGAGTTGTTCGACAATATCAAGGCGGTGTTCGGGAAGAAGAAGCCGCAGTAGTAGCGGCGAAGTTCTGCTTCTTCTTTTCTTCTCCGCAGCAGAACTGCGGACTAGATCGCGACCGCGCCTTGCGATTTCGCCCGCTGCAGTTCTTTGAGCAGCAATAACGGATCGAACGGTTTGGCAATCCGCGGCAGCGTCCGAAACTCGGCCGGCACGTCGCCGGAATTGTATCCGGTCACGAAGACGAACGGGATGCCACGGCGTAACAGATCTCGCGCCAGCGGGTAAACGGCCTCGCCATTGAGGTTGGTATCGAGCACGGCGAGATCGATCGCCTCGGCGCCGGCGATCTCCCTGGCCTGGGTCAGGTCGCCGAACGGGCCAATCACGGTCGCGCCGACCTTGTTGAGCAGATCGTGGAGCTCCAGGGCGACGAGCGCTTCGTCTTCGACAACGAGAACGCGCACGGCCGTCAAATCCGAGAAGCCGGCTGGAGGATCCGCCGGCCGCGCACGTTCGCCCGGAGGCTGCGGCGCGCCGGCGAGCTGGCTGTCCGGCTTCGGTTTGACGGGGAAGGGATTGAGCGGAAGTACGATCAGGCAATGCAAGCCTTCCTTGCGAAAGCTCAGCGCGACGCTGCCGCCCAAATCGGCAGCCAGGGCGCGCTCCAGAAGCAGGCGCCCGAATCCGCTCCGGCCCGGAGGCTTGACCGCCGGGCCGCCGATTTCAATCCAGGTCAACCGCACCTCACCCGGGGCCGCGATCTCCCATTCGACCTGAACCAGCCCGCCCTTCACCGATAGCGCGCCATATTTGGCGGCATTCGTCGTCAATTCATGGAAAGCCAAGCCAAGACTCACGGCCTGCTTCGGACTCAATGTGAGATTCGGACCCGCGATCCGCACGTTGTCGGAACCGCGATAGGGCGCGACCTCGTCGCGAATGATGCTCTCCAGCGACATGCCCGACCAATTGACTTCCGCGAGACGCGTATGGGTCTGCGCCAGCGCCTGGATGCGGTCGGTGAACGAGCGTTGCGAAACCTCGAACGTGCGGTCCTTGGCGAAGGATTGGCGCGCGATCGAGATGACGGTGGCCAGCGTATTCTTGACGCGGTGGTTGATCTCCGCCATCAGCAGATCGCGCTGCTCTTCCGCGCGTTTGCGGTCCGTGAGATCGACGATCGAGGCGATCCAGCCGACCACCCTGCCGTTCTCGTCCATATCCGGTGTGTAGATGCCGCGCAGGAAACGCCTGCCGACGCCTTCATATTCGACTTCGTGCTCGTACTCCGCCCGTTCGCCGCGCAAGACCTTCGCGATGTGCGGGCGGACCTTGGCGAAACCCTCTTGGCCGACGATTTCGATCAGCGCCTTGCCGACAATGTCTTGAGGCTGGCGGCCGAGCATTTCCGCGTAGGCGGGACTGACAAACCGATAATGCAGATCGGGACTGCACCTGATGAGCATGAAGGGCGTGCGGTTGATGATGTTTTCGAGCTCGGCCTCGCGCGCGCGCAGCAGTTGCGCCAGTTTTTCGAAACGGTAAGCGTGGCCGCTGCCGAGCAACAACAGGGCGCCGAGGAGACCGGTACAGAAGACGCCGCTGACAAGAACCGTCCAGGCTTGCCAGCCATCAATCTGCGAAGAAGAACCGGCCGTGGGTAACGCCTGGATGAGGTGCGCGTGCTCCCAACGGTTGACTTGCATGAAAATCGCCACGAACAGTGCAAAACATACCAGCATCGGCAAAGCGACGTAACGCAATCGCAAGCGCCATAGCGCGCGCGGCTCGCCAAACAGCACAAGAACAATCGGCAGCGAGACGATGACGCCGAGGGTGTCGCCGACCCACCAGGTCATCGCATTGATCGGCAAAGCCGACGACGGCACGACCCCGATCAGCCACATGCCGCTGAGAGAAATGCCGACGCTGGTGAGACAAAACAGCGGCGTCAGCAGTAGGAAACGCGAGACATCGCGCGGATTATCCAGCGGCGCCGGATAGCCGATGCCCCAACGCAAGAGCGCGCCGCCGGCCGCGGCCTGCGCTGTCGAGCCAAATGCGATGATGAGTGCGGCGCCGACGTGCAATGCATCGAGCGTGTGGAACGACGCGTACCCGGTCCAGATATTGAGCACCAAGGAGCCGACAAAGACCGCGGCCACGCAGTCGGTGCCGGCAACCAGGACCGCGGCAACCGCGATGCCCGCGGGCAGGAATACGGCCGTCGCATAGCCTGGCGGCACCGCGAGATAGAGGCCGAACCAGCCGGTCAACACATAAGCGAGCGCCAAGGCGGCGTGCTTGAGCAGTGGCCGCACCGCGAGGATCGCGGGGAAAGTTCGGAACGCTGCCGACACCGTCTGGGGAAGCTCCCTTGATTCGGCGGTCATGCTAGTAGGAGTGACCGCGTCTAAGCGAGGGTCTTGTTGCGGCCGCGGCCGCCATTGCCCAGCGCCGCGCGCGTGCTGCGGCGCGCTCGGCAATCGGAACTTTCAGACAACCGGATGCAATAATTGGGCTTTTCAGAGCTAGCAGGCCTGGGCCGTCTTCAATGCGGCATCGTCAGCGTGCGGCAGGCCGCCGATGGCGAGCCGCGCAATGAGATCGGCCAGTTCGTCGACAAACGGCTCGTCGATCGTCAAGCGGAATGGATCTTGTGCAAATAGATCGCGGTTTCGCACGAAAACGCTGCATTGCCCCATCAAGCAGATGGCCGCGCAGAGCGCCGCCCGCTCTTGCGTGTCCGGCGGCAGGAATCGCCGCACGATTGCGACCGCGGCCGAAAGGTATGAGTTTGAATTGGTGGCGATGAACTTGCGAAAGACCTTTGACGGATGCGCGCTTTCCCAGGCGAACATGCGGATGTAACGGCTCAGTTCATCCTGATAAAGCAGCGGCCGCAGCTGGTGGCGCACGAAGCGTCGCAGTGCCTGTTCACGTGACAGCGACTTGATCTCCTCGGCGTCGACGACGGCGTTCTCCGTCAGCCGCTCGAAGGCCATTTTCAGGACCTCGAGGTACAGGCCGTCCTTACCCTTGAAATGGTAGTTGATGGCGGCCTGGTTGACGCGCGCCTTGGCCACGATGTCGCGTACAGTCGTGCCCTGGTAGCCCTTGTCCGCCAAGAGGTGGACGGCCGCCTTCATGATCGAATTGCGGGTGTATTCAGCCGGACGCGTCATCGGGTTCCCAATTCAAACAAATGTTTGAATTGGCTAGATAAACCCTCGTGCAACAAAATGCAAACGTCTTTGATCGGCCGGCCGGCAGCATTTGTCATCGTTCTGCCTCAAACATCTGTTTGAATTTCAATTGACCGTATGAAATAGGCGTTTAAGCGGTCGCGAACAAGGGATTATGGGAATCGCTGCCATGCTGGAGCGAACATCGAGATTCGTCTTGGAGGCGCTGCCTTTGCTGATCGTGGCGACGTGCGCCGTCCTCCTCATCCCCCAATTGCTCGGCCACTAGAGCGAGGACCAAGGCCATGGCATTGTCCAGCGGAAAACCGCATTTCCCCCTCCTCTCCAAATGGCGGTGGCTGCTCGGAAAACTGATGCCGGCATCGGTCTCGTACCGGCCCGAGCGGCATTACATGCGCGGCCCTGGCCCGAAGTACCGCGAGCGGCACCCTGCTCCCGCAGCGCCGCGGCGCGCCGGCTGATTGCCACCGCAGCCGGGTTCCCTATTGGCGCTCGCTGACCCTTCCCCACAAGGGGAAGCGAAAAAGCACGGACTTTCCGACCATCTCAACGTCGCTCCGAAAGACGTGGACGCCCGGAATAAGCCCGGGCATGACAGGGGCGATGACAAGCGCAATTTTCACCCGCGACGAGATCGATGCCGGCCGGCGCCTGTTCGCGGGCGACTGGCAGTTTGACGCCGCCGCCGGCTCGGCGGTGTCGCTTCCCGCCATGCGCGGCGCCGAGATCGCGCTCGCCGGCCGCTCCAATGTCGGCAAGTCGAGCCTGATCAACGCGCTCACCGACCGCAAGAACCTCGCCCGCATCTCGCGCACGCCCGGCCGCACGCAAGAGCTGATCTTCTTCTCCACCGGCGGCCGGCTTCATCTGGTCGACATGCCGGGGTACGGCTATGCCGCCGCCGCCAAGAGCAAGATCGCGGCCTGGACCGAGCTGATCCAGGCTTACTTGCGCGGCCGCGCCAACCTCGCCCGCATCTACGTGCTGGTCGACGCCCGCCACGGCCTTAAAGAGACGGACGATCAGGTGTTCGAGGCCCTCGGCCGCGCCGCCGTAAGCCATCAGGTCGTGCTGACCAAATGCGACGAGGTGAAACCGGCCGAGCTCGCCGCGCGCATCGCCGAGGTCGAAGCCGCGTTGTCAAAACGCCCGGCCGCCTACCCGGCCGTACTCGCGACCTCGGCGCGCGAGGGCACCGGCATTGCCGAATTGCGCGCGGCGATTGCGCGGCTTTTGCAGGAACAGAGGCGGTAAATCGCGACATTTTGCGGGGTAGCGGCCGGCGGCGGCCGTGCCTAGCTATACCGACGCCCCCCGGTCCACCATCCCCCGCAGAGCCCATGCTGAATCCGGAACAATTGAGCCCCACGCAGACCTCGCGCGAGCAGCCTCGGAAGCAAGGTGCGACGCCCAAACGCATGATCATCATGCTGGTGCTCACCGGGCTGGTGCTCGCGGCCGTGTTCGGGTTCGAGGCGTTCAAGGGCGTGATGATCCGTAAATTCATGGCGACCTTGTCCAACCCGCCGCAGACCGTATCAACCATGGTCGCCGCCTCGACCGAATGGCGTTCACAAATTGAAGCCGTCGGCAGCGTGCGCGCGGTCAACGGCGCGAACTTGAGCGCGCAGGTCGCCGGCACCGTGTCGGCGGTTCATTTTCAATCCGGCGCGGACGTCAAGAAAGGCGACCTGCTGCTGGAATTGGAATCGGCCGACGACGTCGCCCATCTCGAGGCGCTGAAGGCGACGGCAGCGATGGCGCAGCTCACCTACGACCGCGACCGTACTCTGGTCAAAACCAACGCGGTGAGTCAGCAGACTGCCGACACCGACGAAAGCAATCTGAAGAACGCCAAGGCGCTGGTGGCGCAGCAGCAGGCGCTCGTCGATTACAAGTTCGTCAGGGCGCCGTTTGCCGGCCGGCTCGGCATCCGTCAGGTCGACCTCGGCCAGTATCTTGCCGCCGGCACGGCCATCGTCACCCTGCAGCAACTCGACCCGATCTACGTCGATTTCTACGCGCCACAACAGTCGATCGCGCAGCTCAAGGTCGGGCAAGCGGCCACGGCGAAGGTCGACACCTATCCCAACCGCCATTTCGAAGGAAAGATTCTGGCGATCAATTCGCTGGTCGACGCCGCCACCCGCAACGTGCTGGTGCGGGCGGAGTTCGCCAATAAAGACGGTTTTCTGCTGCCGGGCATGTTCGCGACCGTCGATATCGACACCGGCGCGCCGCAGAAATACGTGACGCTGCCGCAGACGGCGGTGGCCTACAATTCATACGGCGACATCGTTTATCTGGTCGAAGACAAGGGCAAGGACGCCAACGGCAAGCCGCAATTGGTCGCGCGGCAGACCTTCGTCACCACCGGCGCAACCCGCGGCGATCAAGTGGCGATCGTCAAAGGCGTCAAGGACGGCGATACCGTCGTCACCGCGGGCCAAGTCAAGCTGCGCAACGGCACGCCGGTGCTGATCAACAATACCGTGCAGCCGGCCAATGACCCCAATCCGAAACCTGTCGATTGATCATGGGCCCGCGATGATCGCGATTGCCAGCCGCCCGAGGTGAACCGCATGAGCTTCACCGACATCTTCGTCCGCCGCCCGGTGCTGGCGACCGTCGTCAGCCTGACAATCCTCGTGCTCGGCCTGCGCGCGGTCGGCTCGCTGCCGATCCTGCAATATCCGCGCACCGAGAATACCGTCGTCACGGTGATGACGACCTATTACGGCGCCGACCCCGACGTCATCGCCGGCTTTATCACGACGCCCTTGGAAAACGCCATCGCGCAGGCGAACGGCATCGACTATACGAGCTCGACCAGCCAGAGCGGCGTCAGCACGATCACCGTTTACCTGCGGCTCAACTACGACGCCGACAAAGCGCTGACCGAGATCAACACCAAAATCGCTTCGGTGCTCAACCAGTTGCCGTCCGGCACGCAGCAGCCGGTGCTGACCGTGAAGGTCGGGCAGACCATCGACGCCATGTACATGGGCTTCGACAGCGACGTGCTGCCGCGCAACAAGATCACTGACTACCTGATCCGCGTGGTGCAGCCGAAACTGCAGGCTGTGCCCGGCGTGCAGACCGCGGAAATCCTCGGCGGGCAGAATTTCGCGCTGCGGGCCTGGCTCGACCCAGCCAAGCTCGCATCCTACGGCCTCACCGCCACCGACGTGTCGACCGCCTTGCAGAAGAACGACTACATCTCGGGCCTCGGCACCACCAAGGGGCAGATGGTCCAGGTCAGCCTGACGGCCTCGACCAGCCTGCACAGCGCCAAGGACTTCGCTAACCTGGTGATCAAGCAGACCAACGGCGCCATCGTGCGGCTCAAAGACGTCGCCAACGTCACGCTCGGCGCCGACGACTACGAAACGCAGGTCGCCTTCGACGGCAAGCAGGCGGTCTATATCGGCATCCAGGTCGCGCCCGGAGCCAACCTGCTCGACGTCATTGCCGGGGTGCGCAAGGTCTTTCCCGAGGTTCATGCGGCGCTGCCTCAGGGCCTGCGCGGCGCTATCATTTACGATTCCACCGATTTCGTGAACAGCTCGATCCGCGAGGTGATCTGGACGCTCGGCGAGGCGCTGGTGATCGTGACGCTGGTGATCTTCGCTTTCCTCGGCTCGCTGCGCTCGGTGTTCATCCCGACCGTCGCCATCCCGCTCTCCCTCGTCGGCACCTTCACGATAATGCTGGCGCTCGGCTTTTCCATCAACCTGCTGACGCTGCTGGCGCTGGTGCTGGCGATCGGCCTCGTGGTCGACGACGCCATCATCGTCGTCGAAAACGTCAATCGCCATCTCGACGAGGGCATGGCGCCGATGCAGGCCGCGATCGCCGCAGCGCGCGAACTCGGCAGCCCGATCATCGCCATGACCGTGGTGCTGGTCGCCGTCTACGTCCCGATCGGATTCCAGGGCGGCTTGACCGGCGCGCTGTTCACGGAATTTGCCTTCACCCTGGTCGGCACGGTGACCGTCTCGGCGATCGTCGCGCTGACTCTGTCGCCGATGATGTGCTCGCGCACTCTCAAGCCGCGCGACCCCGACCGGCGGGGCTGGCAGGACAGATTGGCCGATTTCATCGACCGCACGTTCGATCGCGTGCGCGACCGCTACCAGCGCTGGCTGCACGGTAGCCTGGGCTATCTGCCGGTGACGGGGGTTTTCGCGCTGATCGTGCTTGGCAGCATCTACTTCCTCTATGCCGGCGCCAAGAGCGAACTGGCGCCGCAGGAGGACGCCGGCGTCGTCATCGCGTCGTCGACCCCAGCGCCGAACGCAACGCTGATCCAGAAGCTGCTCTATTCGCGGCAGGTCTACGAGATCTTTGCCAAGCATCCGGAAACGGCGCACGTGTTCCAGATCGACGCCCCTGGCACGTCGATCGCCGGCATGGTGTTCAAGCCCTGGGACGAGCGCAAGGAGACCACGAACGAGCTGCAGCCGATCATCCAGAACGAGCTCAATGCGATCGCCGGCGCGCGCGTCGCCGCCTTCCAGCTGCCGCCGCTGCCGGGCAGCCAGGGGCTCCCCGTGCAGTTCGTCCTGGGAACCACCGATTCGTTCGAGCGCCTCAACACCGTGGCGCAGAATTTCCTGCAAGAGGCGGTCAAGAGCGGCATGTTCATCTTTCTCGACAGCGATCTCAAGGTCAACACGCCGCAGGCGACCGTGCAGATCGACCGCAACAAGACCGCGCAGCTCGGCCTGAACATGAGCGACGTCGGGGCGGCGCTCGGCGGCATGCTAGGCGGCGGCTACGTCAATTATTTCAGCCTCGCGCAGCGCTCCTACAAAGTGATCTCGCAGGTGCAGCAGGCCCACCGTTTGAATACAGACCAGCTGCTCAATTACTACGTCGGCAGCGTCAACGGCGTGCCGATCCCGCTGTCGTCGGTGGCAACCATCACGACGAGGACGATCCCGCAATCGATCAGCCATTTCCAACAACTCAACAGCGCCACCATCCAGGGCGTCGCGGCGCCTGGCGTGGCGCAGGCCGACGTCTTGAAATTCCTGCAGGACCTCGCGAAGCGCTCGCTGCCGCAGGGCTATGCGGTCGATTACGGCGGGCTGTCGCGGCAATACATCCAGGAATCGAGCGCCTTTATCGCCACGTTCGGATTTGCCCTCATCATCATCTACCTGGCGCTGGCCGCTCTGTTCGAGAGCTTCCGCGATCCGGCGATCATTCTGGTGTCGGTGCCGATGTCGATTGCCGGCGCGCTGTTGTTCATCAGCGTCGGCATCGGCGGCGCGAGCCTAAATATCTACACCGAGGTCGGTCTGGTGACCTTGATGGGCTTGATCAGCAAGCACGGCATCCTGATCGTCGAATTCGCCAACGACCTGCAACGGCAAGGCAAGTCGAAGCGCGAGGCGATCGAGGAGGCTTGCGCGATCCGCTTGCGGCCGATCCTGATGACCACCGCGGCCATGGTGCTCGGCGTCATTCCATTGATCATCGCCGGCGGCGCCGGCGCCGTGTCGCGCTTCAATATGGGCCTGGTGATCGCCAGCGGCCTTTCGATCGGAACCCTGTTTACCTTGTTCGTGGTGCCTGCGGTTTACATAATGATCGCCGAGGACCACTCGAAGCGCACCGGTTTGCAAGAAGCGGCCGCGCCGGCTTAAAACCGCGCCGGAGGCCGAACCCTGACCCAGATCCTGATCGCCCTTGCCGGCCTGATGGGCGCCGCCGGCATTGTGCTCACCGCGGCCGGCGCGCACGGCAAGGCCGGCACTGGCCTCGACAGCGCCGGCTATCTGCTCTTGATCCACGCTGTCGCCGTGCTGGCCTGCGTCGTCGCGGCGCGGCAAGACCTGGTGCTGCGCCCGCTCTGCCTGATGGTCGTCGGCGGTTTCATCCTCGGCGCCGCGCTATTCGCGGCCGACGTCGCCGCGCGGGCCTATCGCAGCCACCGGCTGTTTCCCTTCGCCGCGCCGGCCGGCGGCATGATCATGATCGTGAGCTGGCTCGGCCTGGCCGTAGCGGCGCTCGCCGCCCTGCGCGCCGGCTAGCCGCCCGGCTGCCGGCCCGAACGGCTAATTTTTGCGCAACCATCAAGCCAGATTCATGGAACCCGACCATGACATCAATTATTGCAATACCTATAGTTCCATGAGGAGGTTCGCCGTTGCGGCGAACGGAGGTGGGCGTGCTCGATTCAACGGCAAAATTTGTTTCGCCGGTCCCGGCGCCGCGTGCGGAGCCGCTCGGCCTGATCGCGCTGCTGCGCACGCTCAAGACCAATCCGCTCGAGGCCTGGACGCAGGCGCATTTCGAGCAGCCGGTCGTCATGGGCGGCTTGTCCATCGGCCGCGTCGCGGTGGTCAGCGACCCGGACGCGATCCGCCGCGTGCTGCTCGACAACAACGCCAACTATCGAAAAGACTGGATGCAACGGCGCATCCTGTCGGCGGGCCTCGCCAACGGCCTGCTCAGCGCCGAGGGCAACCAATGGAAGGTCCAGCGCCGCGCTCTGGCGCCGCTGTTTTCGCGCAAGACGGTGCTGGCCTTCTCCGGCGCCATGGTCGATTCGGCGCAGGCGCTGGTCGAACGGCTCGCCCGCCATCAAGACCGCACCGTCGACGTCGCGGTCGAGGCGACGCGGACTACCCTCGACGTCTTGGAGCGAACCATTTTTTCCGACGGCTTCGGCCGCGACGCGGAGGAAATCCGCCTCGCCATGCAAAGCTACTTCGACACGATCGGGCGGATCGACCTGTTCGACCTCATCGGCGTGCCGGCGGCGGTGCCGCGGCCGAGCCGGTGGCGCCTGGGTCCGACGCTGCGGCTGTTCGAGGACGCGATCGACACGGTCATCGCCACACGCCGCCGGCAGATCGCCGACCACAAGCCCGACGTGCCGCGCGATATTCTGACGTTGCTGCTCGAAGCGCGCGATCCGGAAACCGGCACGGCGCTCAGCGAGACCGAAATTCGCGCCAACGTCCTCACCTTCATCGCCGCCGGACAGGAAACGACGGCCAATTGCATCACCTGGTCGCTGTATCTGCTGTCGCAGTCGCCGGAATGGCGGCTGCGGGTGCAAGCCGAAGCCGATCGCGAATTCGGCGACGGCGCAGACGACCTCGCCGACCGCCTCGTCGAAACGCGCGCCGTGATCGAGGAGACCAACCGGCTCTATCCGCCGCTTGCCGCCATAAGCCGCGCCGCGCTCGGACCCGACGAGCTCGCCGGCCAGCACATCGGCCGCGGCACGATGGTGGTCATCGCGCCCTACGTGCTGCACCGTCACCGCGCGTTGTGGACAAAGCCTGACGTGTTCGATCCGAACCGCTTTCTCGACGGCGCGCGCGACAAGATCGACCGTTACGCCTATCTGCCGTTCGGCGCCGGGCCGCGCATCTGCATCGGCGCGACCTTCGCGATCCAGGAAGCGACGATCGTCGTGGCGGCGATCATGCGGAATTTCGATCTCGAGCTCGCGCCGGGCCACGCGGTGTGGCCGGTGCTGAAGGTGACGTTGCGGCCGAAGGACGGCCTGCCGATGATCGTCAGGCGCCGAATTCGCTGACTCTTGCGCCTTGCGGCGAAGGCCTCATGGTTGGCGCATCAGACCGTAATCGGAGCGCTTGCCCAGCAATTGGATGACCATCAAAGCGCCGACGCAGAACGAGGCCAGCTCCACCATGTTCAGATTTTCCTCGATCTCGAGGCTCAGCAGCGGCTCATAGAGAAAATAGGCCGCGCAAAGGCCGGTGACGGCCGTTGCGATCAGCGCCGGCATTCTGCCGAACTTGATGGCGACATAGGAAATCGGCACGAGATACGCGAAGATATAATGCGGGATGTCGGTGACGATATCGACCGCCAATAACGCCGCGCTGACCAGGGCCGTGACTTTGAGCGGCGTTGCCAAGTCGCCCCGTTGCCGGTCGATCGATCCAAACGCACGCGCGGCGGCGGCCGACATTTTGTCGCGCAATCCGGCAAATGCGGAGACGGCGGCCTGCTTCGCCCGCGATATCGCCGCCGCCGCGGTGGCGGCCCAAGACCGCCGCGGGCGCGCGGCCGGCGCCCACAGCTCGTCGTAGTTGGCGAATTGCTTCAGCGTCTTTTCGTAGCGGGTCGGTTCGAGCCAGGGAAGGATCCGTCTGAAAACCGCGTTGAAAACCGTCGACGTATGCCGGACGTAGAGGTCGATCGGATCCAAGCGATATTGCAGGTGCAGCTTGGGATCGTAGTTCAGCGCGCTGCTGTGGAACCGCTTGTAGCCGTTGGCGATGCCCCAGCTGATCAGGTCGCGGAACGTATAGTGGTAAAGGTGCAGCTCGAGCGCGACCGTATAGTCGAGGCCGATATACTCGGCATGGATCATGTCGCCTTGCAGCAGGCACGATCCGAAGGCGACGACTTTGCCGTTCTGGCGCCAGACGAAGAAGCGGTTCTTGTCGCCCATCCGCTGGCCGAGAGCGCAGAAGTATTCCTTGGTCAGCTTCTCGAAATGCAGGCTCGAGCGGTTAAAGGTTTGCAGATAGAGCGGATAGACCTCGTCGACCATCGGCGCGATGTCGTCGACGACGCTCATTTCGATCGGCTGCGCCGCCTGGTCCCCGGCCCGCAACTTCAATCGCAGCTTCCGGCGCGCACCACCGCTGAGCGCGCGCGTCATGTATTCTTCGAAGCTCGCATAGTCGATGTCGAGCATGACATTGGGCAGGCTCGGGATACGCACGAAGTCGTTGTCGACGAAGCACTCCAGCGCCGATCGGTATTTGGCGTGGAATTCCTTGAGCACGATGAGGCGGGCCTTCAGCTCGCGCGCTTTGGCCACCAGCGCCGGCGCCAGCACGTGGGCGGCGGAGCGCTGCGCGAATTCATCGCGGCCGTCGAGGTGGCCTTCGCCGGCGGCGCAGCCGACCATCAGCGTGCGCGCGCGCATGAAGCCCGGCCAAAAGCGGCGGATGAAATCCGTCAACCGGCCGATGCGCGGTTTGGCGCCGACCAGCAGATCGAGATCGAGCAGAAAAAACGGCTGGATGGCGCAAATCTCGCCCTGCCAATCGCGGACGATGAAATAGCGGTAGTTGAATTCCTTGTGGATCGTATCTTCGATGATTTCGTAGTAGCGACGGTCCTTGGCTTCGGAGCCGAAGGCATGAGACCAATAAGTAGAGGCGGCCACATCGAGACGCGAAGCGACCTCCACACCGCCACCCGACGCGGCGGTTACGCGCGCAACATAGTTCACCCGACTGAATCCTCTTCGTTTTTTACGTTTCTTTTTGCCGCGGCAGTTGAGGTAAATTAAACGTAAATAACACAAATAAGAAGCCTAATTTTTCTGTTTTGTATCAAAGAGTTAATAGGGTAACTTGGCCAAGAGACGAAGGGCAGGATGCCGGCAGTCATCGAGCGGCCGCTACGTTTAAGCTCTCACGCGACTGGGCAGATCGCCGTCGCATTTCGATCGCTCGCAGCGCTTGCCCTCTTTGCCATATCGCTGAGCGGTTGTTCGTCCGCCGGTCTATCGACTGCGGCGGACCGCCCGGTGAAAATTGTCGTGCTTGGCGATTCCTTCACCGCGGGGTTCGGGGTGCCTTGGGACGCGGCTTTCCCCGCCAGGCTAGAGCGGGCGCTGCAAGACAAAGGCATCGCCGTGATGGTGGCGAACGCCGGGGTGTCCGGCGACACGGCATCCGACGGTCTGCGCCGTTTGGACCGGTCGGTCCCTGACGGCACCGAGGCGGTTGTTCTGGAGCTCGGCGCCAATGACGCCGAACACGGGATCGACCCGGCCGTGACCAAGGCCGCACTCGACGGCATCCTGCGCCGACTACAGACGCGGCATATCGAGGTCCTACTGATCGGCATGCGGGCGCCGGCCGGCAAGAGCGCCGATTACGCGCGCGCCTTCGACGCCATCTATCCGGCGCTCGCCGCGACCCATTCGTACGTCTGGTATCCGTATTTGCTGGACGGCGTGGCGGACGATCCCAGGCTGATTCAAATCGACGGCGAACATCCGAATGCCGACGGGGTCAACGTGATCGTGGAGCGCATGCTGCCGCAGGCCGAGGAGCTGGTCGCGCGCGTGCGCGCCAAGCGCGGATCGTGACGGCGCCGGCGGTCCGCCGCTGTGCCCGGCGATGCTTGCGCCGAAAGCCGGCGCCGGTGCATTGTCGGATGCGGTCGACTTCGGCTAGAACCCTGCAGCCTTGTCACGGAAAGTCGGCGCGATGGCCAAAGCCCCCAAAATCGATCCGGTCGAGCAGGCGCGCATCCTGGTCGAGGCGCTGCCGCACATGCAGCGCTACGACGAGGAAATCGTCGTCGTGAAATACGGCGGCCACGCCATGGGCCAGGAGCAGACGGCGCGCGATTTCGCCCGCGACATCGTGCTGCTGGAGCAGACCGCGATCAACCCGGTGGTGGTGCACGGCGGCGGGCCGCAGATCGCGGCCATGCTGAAGAAGCTCGGCATCAAGTCGGAATTCGTCGCCGGCCTGCGCATCACCGACGCAGCAGACCGTCGAGATCGTCGAGATGGTGCTGGCCGGCTCGATCAACAAGCAGATCGTCGGCTACATCAACGCCGCCGGCGGCAAGGCGATCGGCCTGTGCGGCAAGGACGGCAACATGGTGCAGGCGCGCAAGGTGACGCGCACCGTGGTCGATCCGGATTCCAATATCGAGAAGGTCGTCGACCTCGGCTTCGTCGGCGAGCCGGAAAAAGTCGACCTCACCGTGCTCAACCACGTGCTCGGCAAGGAGATGATCCCGGTGCTGGCGCCGGTCGCGACCTCGGCCGACGGCGGCACCTTCAACGTCAATGCCGACACCTTTGCCGGCGCCATCGCCGGCGCGCTCAAGGCCAAGCGCCTGCTGCTGCTGACCGACGTGCCCGGCGTGCTCGACAAACGAAGAACCTGATCACCGAACTGTCGGTCGCCGACGCGCGCAAGCTGATCGCCGACGGCACCATTTCCGGCGGCATGATCCCCAAGGTCGAGACCTGCATCTACGCGCTCGATCAGGGCGTCGAAGGCGTCGTCATCATGGACGGCAAGGTCCCGCACGCCGTGCTGCTCGAATTGCTCACCGACCACGGCGTCGGCACGCTGATGCACCGCTGAGACGCGATTCCGCCCCGGCCGATGGCGCTTTAGCATGGCGGCATGATTCGCGCTTCCGATCTGCGGCCTTGCCGGCTCGTGCGCCGTGCTGGCGGCGGCGCCGGCGCACGCCGAACTGACGCTGTGCAACCGCACCAGCTACCGCATGGAGGCGGCGATCGGGCTGGAAAAGCGCGCCAATGTCGAACGCGCGGCTGGTTCCGCATCGATCCCGGCGCAATGCCGGCAAGTGCTCGACGGCGCGCTCGATGCCGACATGGTCTATGTGCACGCGCGCACGCCGCCGGTCTATGGCAGCGCGCCGATGCCGCAGGCAGAGCGAGGCCGAGTTCTGCATCCGCGACGGCGATTTCAGCATCGCCGACGCGCGCGGCTGCCCGGTGAGCCAGCAGGCGCGCTTTTCCGCGGCGCGGCCGTCGGATTCGCCGAAGGGACCGACGGTCAATCTGGCGGAAGAGGCCGACTATGACGACGCGCAGGCGCGGCTCGCCGGCATCCAGCGGCTGCTGACGATCGCCGGCTATGACGCCTATCCGATCGACGGCGTGCAGGGCGCCAAGACGCAGGCCGCGCTCGCGAAATTCCTCGAGCGACCGCAAGCTGCCGGCGGAGCCTGTCGCCGAGCCGGAATTTTTCGACGCGTTGCTCGCCGCCGCGCAACAATCCGGAAGGCGCCGGCTTTTCCTGGTGCAACGACACCAAATACGCCGGTGATGGCGGCGCTCGGCATCGTCGAGATGGGCGCGATCGTCACCCGCGGCTGGTACCGCGTCGCCGCCGGCCAATGCCTGCGGCCCGATCTGCGCGGCGATCCGCACAGGCTCTACAGCTATGCCGAAGCGGTCGACGGCAACGGCCGCACGGTCAAGCGCGGCGATGCGCCGCTGCCTGGGGCGGCAATGTCGCGCTGTGCACCCGCGACGGCAAGTTCGAGCTGAGCGACCACAAGGATTGCGCGGCGCGCGGCCTGAATTCCGCCGGGCTTTGCCGTCATCGATCTCGGCGGCCAGCCGTCGACCACCGTGCGCTTCAAGGAACCGTAGCACGTGCCGCAATTCATCTCGTTCCCCGCCGCGCGGTTTCGGCAACGTCGAAACCTGGGTGTTCGATCTCGACAACACGCTCTATCCGCATCATCTCGATCTCTGGCAGCAGGTCGACGACCGCATCCGCGCCTACGTCGCCGACTTTCTGAAAGTGTCGAAGGACGAGGCCTTCCGCGTGCAGAAGGACTATTACAAGCGCTACGGCACCACCATGCGCGGCATGATGACCGAGCACGGGCATCGATGCCCGACGACTATCTCGACTACGTGCACCAGATCGACCATTCGCCGCTCGACGCCCAATCCGGCGCTCGGCGCGGCGCTGGAGAAGCTGCCGGGCCGCAAGCTCATCCTCACCAACGGCACGCGCAAGCACGCCGACGCGGTGATGAAGCGGCTCGAGATCCACCAGCATTTCGAGGACGTGTTCGACATCGTCGCCGCCGATCTCGAGCCCAAGCCGTCGCCGCAAGCCTACGAGCGGTTTCTCGCCCGCCACGACGTCGATCCGGCGCAAGGCCGCGATGTTCGAGGATCTCGCGCGCAATCTGGAGGCGCCGCACGCGCTCGGCATGACCACCGTGCTGGTGGTGCCGGACGGCCAGCGCGAGGTGTTCCGCGAGGCCTGGGAACTCGAAGGCCGCGACGCCGCCCACGTCGATCACGTCACCGACGATCTCGCCGGCTTTCTCGAGCGGATCGTACGCGCCGCTTAAGCGGGCGCGCCGGCACGATCTGCTGCATCAGCACCGCAAGCCCGACGCCGGCAATGCCGGCGCCGATCAGGCGCAGCCTGACATCGACCGCTGCGCGCGCCAGTCATGCGCGCGAGCGCTCATGGCGGCCAGCGCGACCGCGCTCTGGATGACGGCAAGACCCGACCAGATAGGCATAGAGCGGCGTCGGCTCGGCGCCGTAGATCGATTCACCGAGCGCATAGCCGTGGATCAGGCCGACGATGACGAACAGCACCAGCGCGACCGCCGAGCGGCAAATCGCGGCGCGCAGCATCAGGATGCGCCGAGGGCAATGACCGACAGCGCCGACCAGAATTTCATCGCGCCGGGCACCGTCGCGCCTGCAGATGCACGGCAACGCCGCACATCATCGCCAGCGACGAAAGCCGACCGCGAGCGCGCGCGCCGGCCGATGCGCGGCGGCAAGACAGCCGACCGCCACCACGGCGGCGAAATGGTCGAGGCCGATCACCGGATGGCCGAGCCCGGACAGGATGCCTTCGGCGAAGGTCGACCGGCGTGCGGCCGCCCATCAGGTGATGCGCGAATGCGGGTCTGCAGCCAGCGCGGCCATGGCAGCTCGGGATCAGCATCAGGATCAAGGCGGCGTTTCATGGCGTCCTCCTCCGGCGGCCGCCAGTTAGCGCATACCGTCCGCTGCTTGACATCCCCTGCCCGGCCCCCGACAAACCGCAGCCGAAAACGCCGGAGGCTGCCAATGTCCACCGACAAGCTTGCCAAAACCATCGACGACGCCTTCGAGGGCCGCGACAAGATCGGCCCGAAGACCAAGGGCGCCGTGCGCAAGGCGGTCGATGCCGCGCTCGAACTGCTCGACCACGGCGAGGCGCGCGTCGCCGAGAAGCCAGGCCGGACGGCGTCCTGGCAGGTCAATCAGTGGCTGAAGAAAGCCGTGCTGCTGTCGTTCCGCCTCAACGACATGAGCGTGATTCCCGGCGGCCCGGGCAAGGCGGTGTGGTGGGACAAGGTCGATTCCAAGTTCAAGGGCTGGAACGCCGCGCGCTTCAGGAAAGCCGGCTTCCGCGCCGTGCCCGGCTGCGTGGTGCGCCGCTCGGCCTTTATCGCGCCCGGCGTCGTGCTGATGCCGTCCTTCGTCAATCTCGGCGCTTATGTCGACAGCGGCACCATGGTCGACACCTGGGCGACGGTCGGCTCCTGCGCGCAGATCGGCAAGAACTGCATCTGTCCGGCGGCGTCGGCATCGGCGGCGTGCTCGAGCCGCTGCAGGCCGGCCCGGTGATCATCGAGGACAATTGCTTCATCGGCGCGCGCTCGGAAGTCGTCGAAGGCGTCATCGTGCGCGAGGGCGCGGTGCTCGGCATGGGCGTCTATATCGGCCTCTCCACCAAGATCGTCGACCGCGACAGCGGCAAAATCTATCAGGGCGAGGTGCCGCCCTATTCGGTCGTGGTCTCGGGCACGATGCCGGGCAAGCCGCTTGCCGAACGGCGAGCCCGGGCCGAACTCTATTGCGCGGTCATCGTCAAGCGCGTCGACGAGCGCACGCGATCGAAGACCTGCGATCAACGAACTGCTGCGGGATTGAAAGGCGGACGCCAGCGATGACCGCCGATCCCGTCGCCCTCGCCCGCGATCTGCTGCGCTGCCGTTCGGTCACGCCGGCGGAAGGCGGCGCGCTGACGTTTCTCGAAAGCACGCTTGAAGACCGCCGGCTTCACCGTGCATCGCATGACGTTCAGCGAACCCGGCGCCGAGGACGTCGAGAATCTCTACGCCCGCATCGGCACGGCGGCGCCGCATCTGATGTTCGCCGGCCACACCGACGTGGTGCCGCCGGGCGACGAGAAGGCCTGGGCGCATCCGCCGTTTTCGGCGAAGTCGCCGGCGGCGAGCTTTACGGCCGCGGCGCGGTCGACATGAAAGGCGGCATCGCCTGCGCGCTCGCCGCCGTGCTCGACCATCTCGCGGCCAACGGCGGCAAGCCCAAAGGCTCGATCTCGTTCCTGATCACCGGCGACGAGGAAGGCATCGCGGTCAACGGCACGCCGAAGCTGCTGCAATGGGCGGCCGAGCGCGGCGAAAAATTCGACCACTGTATTCTCGGCGAGCCGAGCAACGTGCATGCGCTCGGCGACACCATCAAGATCGGCCGCCGCGGCTCGCTCAACGGCCATCTGATCGTGACCGGAAAACAAGGCCATGTCGCCTATCCCGACCGCGCCGAAAATCCGATCCGCGGCCTGGTGACACTGGTCGCGGCGCTGCAGGCCGAGCCGCTCGACAATGGCAGCGCGCAGTTTCCGCCCTCGCATCTCGAATTCACCTCGGTCGACGTCGGCAACAAGACGGTCAACCTCATCCCCGGCGAGGCGCGGGCGCGCTTCAATATCCGCTTCAACGACAAGCACACGCTCGACTCGCTGAAAAAGCTGATCGAGCAACGCGCGGCCAAGGCAGCCGGCGGCAAGATCAAATTTGCATTCCAGTGGGAGCCGTCAAACGCCGGCGTGTTCGTCGACCAAGCCGGGGCCGTTCACCGACATGGTGACCGAGCGCGATCGCGAAGGCCACCGGCCGCAAGCCGGAACTCTCCACCAGCGGCGGCACCTCGGATGCGCGCTTCATTACGCAGTATTGCCCGGTGGTGGAATTCGGCCTGGTCGGGCAGACCATGCATGCGGTCGACGAGCGCGTGCCGATCGCCGACCTGCGCGCGCTGACGACGATTTACCGCACGATCATCGACCGCTATTTCGGCTGAGCTCGCTCGCGGTCAGTAGATCCACTCCGCATCAAATAAAGCCCGTCCGGCGGCGCCACCTGGCCGCAGGCGGCGCGGTCGCGCGCGGCAAGCGCGCGCGCAAGATCATCGGCGCTCCATTTGCCTTCGCCCACCGCGACCAGCGAGCCGACCATGGAGCGCACCTGGCTATGCAGGAACGAGCGCGCCGACGGCCGTCACGTTGATCTCGTCGCCGTCGCGCGCGACGTCAGCACGATCGAGCGTCTTCACCGGCGACTTGGCCTGGCATTCGGTGGAGCGGAAAGTTGTGAAGTCATGCTTGCCGACCAGGCGCTGCGCCGCGGCGTGCATCGCCGCAGCATCGAGCGGGCGCGGCACGCGCCAGGCGTGGCCGGCGTCGAGCGTGAGATCGGCGCGGCGGTTGATGATGCGATAGAGATAGTGCCGCTTGATCGCCGAGGTGCGGGCGTTGAATTCGTCCGCCGCTCGCTCGGCGGCCAGCACCGCCACCGGATGCGGGCGCAGATGCGCGTTGAGCGCGTCGCGGATGGTGTCGGTGTCCCAGTCCTTGGCGAGGTCGACATGCGCCACCTGGCCGCGCGCGTGCACGCCGGCATCGGTGCGCCCGGCGCCCTGCACGCGGCTCTTCTCGCCGGAAAGCGCCTCGATCGCCGCCGTCAGCACGCCCTGCACGGTCGGCCGGTCGGCCTGAATCTGCCAGCCGGCAAAGGGCGCGCCGTCATATTCGATGGTTAGCTTGTAACGCGGCACGATTGATTCACCTCAAATCCGCCACCGGGCGGGTCTCGTATAATTTTGCTTGAATATGAGGGCTCTTTCTATGAAGCGCGAATTCAAGAAGCAAATCATCGATTTGCTCAACGAACACCGGATCATGACCATCGCCACCAACCGGCCCGACGGCTGGCCGCAGGCCACAGTGGTCGGTTACTGCAATGACGGCATGGTTATTTATTGCCTGATTTCGCGCGACAGCCAGAAATACGCCAATATCATGCGCGACCCGCGCGTCTCGCTCGCCATCGCCAAGGACTACCCGCAGCCGCTGCAGATCAAGGGCCTGTCGATCGCGGCGACGGCCGCCGTGGTCACCGACCGGGGCGAGACCGAGCACGCCGCGCAGATCCTGCTGCATCGCTACCCCGAATACCGGGTGATGCCGCGGCCCGACCCCGCCGCGGTGCCGACCATTCGGCTGACGCCGGAGATTGTGTCCGTGCTCGATTATTCCAAGGGCTTCGCCCATACCGATCTGGTCCGCGTCAGCGACAACGACCTTGCCGAATTCATCGAGGCGCGCCGGCATCATTGGGCGGGGTTTCATCTGGCCTGAAGCGGGCGTCAAGCGCGGCGCGCGTCTGGCTTCGCGGGCTAGGACGAATCCAGCGAAAGCCTGCGGCAAACCGCCCTGAATCGGGTGATTTTCATCGCAGGCTGGTCCTTATTCCCACCGCCCCACGAATAGTGCTAACGATCAATCAATTCGGCCCATACACCGCCGGATGAACCGGCGGATATCATCTCGCTCACGGCGGAAAGACTATCGTTTCCAGCCGGCACGCAGCCGCGGCGCCTGGCCTGGATCGACGCCGGCGGGATTCTCGCCATGCATCTGCTCGCCCTCCTGGCGTTTGTGCCGTGGCTGGTCAGCTGGACCGGCGTCATTCTCGCGTTCGTCGGGCTTTACGTCTTCGGCACGCTCGGAATTAGTCTTTGCTTTCACCGGCTGCTGACCCATCGCGGCATGGTCTGTCCGAAGCCGCTGGAGCACGCCTTTGCCGTTCTCGGAATTTGCTGCATGCAGGACACGCCGGCGCGCTGGGTCGCTACCCACCGGCGACACCACGCGCACGCCGACGATCAGCCTGACCCGCATAGTCCACTGGTCAATTTCCTGTGGGCGCACATGGGTTGGCTTATTTTCAAGAACAGGGAGCTGACGCGCCTCGGCTTGACCAACCGCTACGCCAGGGACGTCCTACGCGACCGCTTCTATGTCTATGTTGAGCGAAAAACTCCCTGGCTCTGCATCGTCTTGACGTCGTGGATCCTGTTCTTCGCCGCCGGGTTTATCGCCGAATTGCTGCTCGGCGGCAGCACGCTTGAGGCGCTGCAATTCGGCCTGAGCATGCTGGTCTGGGGCGTGTTCCTCCGCACGGTGCTGGTCTGGCACAACACCTGGTCGGTCAATTCGGTGACGCATATGTGGGGTTACCGAAACTACGAAACCGACGAATTGAGCCGCAACAATCTCTTGGTCGGGTATCTCAGCGCCGGCGAAGGCTGGCACAACAATCACCACGCCGACCCGCGCTCCGCGCGGCACGGCCATATGTGGTGGGAGATCGACCTGACCTGGCTGACCATCCGGCTGCTGGCGGCGCTCGGACTTGCACGCCGCGTAGTCACACCATCGGCGTCCGTTCTTGCCGGCGCAACCGCAAAGCAAGACGCCTAGAAAACGCTACCCACTTTCACGGCCGTGCCGCGCAGAAATTCCTCGGCACTCATTGGCTGCTTGCCGGCGCGTTGCACTTGCGTCAGCCGCACTGCGCCGTCGCCGCAGGCAATCGTGAAATGCTCGTCGAGCACGGTGCTTGGCGCGCCGGTCCCCTCGCCCCGCGTCGCGCGCAGCGCCTTGATGCGCACGCCGCCAAGTTCGAACCAGGCGCCGGGAAACGGCGACAGACCGCGGATGTGATTTTGCACTTCGCGCGATGGCTTGGCCCAATCGATGCGGGTTTCCTCTTTCGAGATTTTATCCGCGTAAGTGATGCCTTGCTCGGGCTGCGGCGTCAGCGTCAGCGAGCCGCGCTCCAAAGCCGCCAGCGCGCGTGCCATCAGGTCGGCGCCGAGCCGCGCCAGCGCATCGTGCAGATCGCCGGCCGTCATGTAGGGGCCGATGGCGACGCGCTCCGCCATGGCCATGGCGCCGGTGTCGAGGCCTTCGTCCATTTGCATGATGGTGACGCCGCTTTCGGCATCGCCGGCCATGACGGCGCGGTTGATCGGCGCGGCGCCGCGCCAGCGCGGCAACAACGAAGCGTGCACGTTGAAACAGCCGAGCCGCGGCGCTTCCAGAATTGGCTTCGGCAGGATCAAGCCATAAGCTACGACCACTGTGGCATCGGCATTGTGCGCTCGGAATTCGGCCTGCGCCGCTGCGTCCTTCAGTGTCTTCGGCGTCAGCACGGGCAATCCAAGCCGCTGCGCCTCGCGCTCGACCGGGCTCGGCTGCAGCGCCATGCCACGGCCGGCGGGTTTAGGCGCGCGCGTATAGACCGCGGCGATGTCATGCCCGCGCGCGGCGAGCTCGATGAGCGTCGGCACCGCGAAATCGGGCGTGCCCATGAAAATCAGGCGCATGCAGGCTCCGCCAAGATTAACCGATGTGATGCGAAGGCTCTTTGTCCTCGGACAGCGGCTTGCCAGTGCCAAGCTTGGCCGCCTTCTTGAACCGCTTCACCACCATGTCGCGCTTGAGCTTGGAGATGTAATCGATGAACAGCACGCCGTTGGTGTGGTCGATCTCGTGCTGCAGGCAGGTGGCGAGCAGGCCCTCCGCCTCGATCTCGTGCGGCTTGCCGTCGAGGTCGAGAAATTTCACGCGCACCGCCGACGGCCGTTCGACCTCCTCGTAATACTCCGGGATCGACAAACAGCCTTCTTCGTAGGTCGATTTTTCGTCAGCCTTCCAGGTGACTTCCGGATTGATGAAAACCTGCGGCGCCTTCGGCTCGTCCTTCTTGGCGAGGTCCATGGTGACGACGCGCTGCGGCACGCCGATCTGGATGGCGGCAAGGCCGATGCCGGGCGCGGCGTACATGGTCTCGAACATGTCGTCGACCAGCGCGCGGATCGACTTGTCGACCGCCTTCACCGGCTCGGATTTGAGCCGCAGCCGCTTGTCGGGGAGGATGAGGATGTCGCGTAGCGCCATGCGCGCGATGTAAGGGGTAGTTCCAGCGCGGTCAATGTGCGCATTTCCGCTTGAGCCATGGGCCTAATCGCCCTACCGTTCGCTCTTCGTTCGCGCCGGCGGACGAATCACGGTAGAAGCCGCCCATGCTGGAAACCGCCCTCATCGTTCTCGTCGTGGTGATCGCCGTCGGCGTCGCCGCCATCCTGTTGCTGCTGGCGCGCCCGCGCGCTCCGGCCATCGACCCCGCGGCCGAGCAGCGGCTGCGCGAGCTCAACGCGCGGCTCGATGCCATGGGCAGTTGGCTGCAGAACTCTCACGTCCAGTTGCAGCAGACCGTGAACGCCCGGCTCGACGCGGTGTCGCAGAACCTCGGCGAGTCGATGAAAACGACGACCAAGAACACCACCGAGCATCTGCAGCAGCTGCATGCGCGGCTGGCGGTGATCGACTCGGCGCAGAAGAACATCACCGACCTCGCCTCGACCGTGACGTCGCTGCAGAAGGTTTTCGACAACAAGCAGCGCCGCGGCGCCTTCGGTCAGGGCCGCATGGAAGCCATCGTCGCCGACGGGCTGCCGCAAGGCGCCTACGAATTTCAGTTCACGCTGTCCAACAACTCGCGGCCAGACTGCTGCATTCACATGCCGGACAACCGGCATCTCATCATCGACGCCAAATTCCCGCTGGAGGCGACGACCGCGCTGGAAACCGCCAAGACCGATGACGAGCGGCTGCAGGCCACACGCCAGCTGCGCCAGAATCTCGGCAAGCATATCGACGATATTTCGGGGAAATATCTCATCAAGGGCGAGACGCAGGACGTCGCCTTCATGTTCATTCCGTCCGAGTCCATGTTCGCCGAGCTCTATGACGCGTTCGACGACGTCTTGCAGAAGGGCTACCGCGCCGGCGTCATCATCGTGTCGCCGTCGTTGCTGATGCTGGCGATCCAGGTCGTGCAGCAGATCCAGAAAGACGCCCGCATGCGCGAGGCCGCCGACAAAATCCTGAAAGAAGTCGGGCTGATGATCGAAGACGTGGCGCGGCTCAAAGATCGCGTCGAGAATCTCGATCGGCACTTCGGTAACGTCAACAAGGACATCGAGCAGATCGTCACATCGGCCGAGAAAATCCTCAACCGCGGTGAGAAAATCCAGGGTGTCGAGTTCGGAGACGATCCGCAAAGCGCCCAAATCATCCCCGCACCCATCCGCAAGCTGGAAGCCGGCGAATAACGCATGACTGCCTCGCCGGGCGCCGCGCAGCCCCGCCCTTCCGCCCTCGACGCCATCGCGGTGTATCTCAAGCCGCGGGTGCTGATAGTCATGTTCCTCGGCTTCTCGTCCGGGCTGCCGCTGGCGCTATCGGGCGCGACGCTCTTGGTGTGGATGCGCGAATCCGGCGTCGATCTCGGCACCATTGGCTTGTTCGCGCTGGTCGGCACGCCCTACACGGTGAAATTCCTCTGGGCGCCGCTGACCGACGCGCTCGACGTACCGGTGCTCGGACGCTGGCTCGGCCGCCGCCGCGGCTGGCTGGTGTTCACGCAAATCCTGCTGATCGCCGCGATGGTGTTCCTCGGCTCGACCGATCCGGCGCGCGCGCCGGTGCTGGTCGCATTCGGCGCGCTGCTGGTCGCGACCGCTTCCGCCACGCAGGACATCGTGGTCGACGCCTTCCGCGTCGAAAGCCTGCCGGAGAACGAGCAGGCCGCGGGCATGGCCTCCTACGTCGCGGCCTATCGCATCGGCATGCTGGTCTCGACCGCCGGCGCGCTGTTCCTGGTCAGCGCCATCCAGGCTTACGGCTTCGACAAGCAGGCCTCCTGGCATTGGGGCTATGTGGCGATGGCGGTTCTGGTGCTGATCGGCACTGCGACGGCTCTTCTCGCCACCGAGCCGGAACGCTCGCGCGCGACCGAGGCCGAGCACGCGCAGCAAAAGCCGTTCGCGCGCATCGCCGAGGCGGCGGTGGGCGCTTTCAAGGATTTTCTCAGCTACGAGATGGCGTTCGTGATGCTCGCCTTCGTCGTGCTGTTCAAGTTCACCGACGCGCTGTCGGGCGCGATGACCGCACCCTTTGTCATCGATCTCGGCTTCACGCGCAACGAATATGCCGCGATCGTCAAGGGCGTCGGACTCGCGGCGCTGCTCGCCGGCGGGTTTGCCGGCGGCTTCGTCGCGCGCGCACTGCCGCTGGCAACCAGCCTGTGGATCGGCGCCATCGTGCAGGCAGCCGCCAATCTCTCGTTCAGCTGGCTGGCGGTGGTCGGCCACAATCCGACCGCGCTGGCGGTCGCCATCGTCGCCGAGAACTTCACCAGCGCCATCGGCACGGTGATGTTCGTCGCCTACCTGTCGGCGCTGTGCCAGAACCCGCTGCACACGGCGACGCAATACGCGTTGCTCACCGCACTGGCGGCGGTCGGGCGGACTTATCTCTCCTCGGGCGCGGGCTTCATCGCCGAGTTCGACCGGCTGGATGTGGTTCTTCGTCATCTGCGCGTTGGCCGGCCTGCCCAGCCTCCTGCTGCTCGCCTTTCTGCAGCGCCGCGGTCATTTCAAAAGGCTGGAACCGAAGACGCCATAACAGTGCCCCAGTTCCGCGCCGCGTTCCGCGGAACGATCGAAAAGGCGCGGCGTTGGCCTCCAAGTTCGGAACGAGGCTCTCATGCGCCTGTCTCTTAATGTTGCCATCGGTCTTTGCGCGCTTACCGGCGGGGTTTCGGCGGCAAACGCCGATCCCTATTACCACCGCTACTCCGATCCCTATTACCACCGCTACTCCGACGGCAGCTGGACCAATGCCGAATACAACGACGGCAGTTGCCACTTCTATTATTCGCATAACGCCTACGACAACGAGACCCACGTCAACCGCTACGGCGATTGCTCGCAGATTGCCATCGGCCCGAACGGCGAAGCGGTGCCTCTGATGGCGGCGCCGGTCGCGATTGCCCCGTACTGATCGGCAAACCGGTTACGCGCGGGAAAATCCGCCAGCGGCGCTCGCCGCCGAAGGACCGGCCGTCGCCGCGGCCTTTGTAGAAGCTGCTGATCGTCTTCTTGTCCGGGTCAAAATCAATCTCAGTCAGGATCCTGGCCGGCACGAACCGCTTGCCGTCCCAATCGAAAAACGTCAACTGACGGGGGCCGTTCGTTCCTTAGATGACAAAGGCGATGCCGCCGCCCTGATAGGCGGCAAGAAAGCAATTCAACAAAATGAGCTTTTTACCTCCGCCGAGATCGAAAGCCTGCTGGTCGCGCACCGCATCGTCGATCGGCAGCGAACATTCGCTCTTGGTAAACGCGTCCTCGATCGCCGCGCGTGGCAGGTTGCCGTCGGCTGATTGCGCCAATGCCGCAAGCGGCAGGCCGATAGAAACGACGGCGGCGATCAAAGCCCTGGTTTTGCGCATCAGGGGGCGTTGGTGAAATGCCATTGGAAGACCACCGCGTCGCCGATATGCCAAGCCGTTTCGGAACACATGAGATCTTCCGCGACGACCTTGACCGACTTGCCAAGCTTTCGTTTCAACAGCACCAGCTTGGCCTTGTCGTCCAACACCATGAGATGGAAGGTCACCGGCGGATTTTTCGGATCGCAGAAGTTGTCCTCCTTAGCGAAATTCTTCGGGTGGTCGACGACGATCTGATAGGCAGTGATTGGCGTGCGGTTGGGGTGACGCGTCTTCACAACACGCAGCTTGCCGCTGAGCGTGTCGCCCGGCTTGAGCGTATCCTGCGCCGGCGCAGGCGCCGCCAAGAGAAAAACGAACAACGTGAGGGCCTGTTTACGCATCAGAACAGCGTCCGCTGCTTGATCGCGGCCGACAACGTTCCTTCGTCGAGGTAATCGAGCTCGCCGCCGACCGGCACGCCGTGCGCCAACCGCGTCACCTTGACGCCGGCGTCCTGCAGCAGCTCGGTGATGTAATGCGCGGTGGTCTGGCCGTCGACGGTGGCGTTGAGCGCCAGGATCAGTTCCTTCACCTGCGGCTCATGCGCGCGCGAAATCAGCGCCTCGATCGACAAATCCTGCGGGCCGACGCCGTCGAGGGGCGACAGCGTGCCGCCGAGCACATGATAGCGGCCGTTGACTGCGTGCGCGCGCTCGAGCGCCCACAGGTCGGCGACGTCGGCGACCACCACAATGATCGATTGATCGCGTTTGGCATCGGTGCACACCGTGCACGGGTTCTGCGTATCGATATTGCCGCAGGTCTTGCAGATTCCGATCTTTTCCATCGCCGTCTCGAGCGCGTTGGTCAGCGGCGCCATCAACAATTCGCGCTTCTTAATCAGATGCAGCGCCGCGCGCCGCGCCGAGCGCGGCCCGAGGCCGGGCAACCGCGCTAAGAGCTGGATCAGGCGCTCGATTTCGGGTCCGGCGACGGCGGCGGGCATTACGTCAGGTTCATCCCCGGCGGCAGCGGCAGGCCGCCGGTCAAGGCCTTCATCTTGTCCTGCATGACGGCTTCGGCTTTGCGCCGCGCGTCGGCGTGCGCCGCCACCAACAGGTCCTCGACGATGTCCTTTTCCGACGGCTTGAGCAGCGAATTGTCGATCTTAGCGCCCTTGAGATCGCCTTTGGCGGTGAGCTTCACCGTCACCATGCCGCCGCCCGCGGTGCCCTCGACCTCGATGGTGTCGAGCTCGCCCTGCAGCGCCTGCATCTTCGATTGCAACTGCGCGGCCTGTTTCATCAGGCCCATGAAATCGGCCATCGACTATTCCTCTTCATCTGGCCGCGGTGGTTCGTCAGCCTCACCCGCCTCCGGCGCATTCTGCGTCACGCCGACCACCTTGGCGCCGGGGAAGCGGTTGAGCACGGCCTGCACCAGCGGATCGCTCTGCACACCGCGCTCCAGTTCCACCTGCTTGGCTTCGGCCTGCGCCCGCATTGTCGGCGTGCCCTGCTCCTGCGACACCACCACCATCCAGCGCTTGCCGGTCCAGGCCGACAATTTGCGCGACAGATCGTGCACCAGCGTCTTGGGCGCGCTCGGCTCGAGGCCGATCTCCAGCCGGCCGTCCTCGCAATGCACCAGCCGCACGTCGCGCTCCAACGCCATCTTCATGGTGATGTCGCGCTTCTTGGCGGCAAGCGCGATCATCTCGGGGAACGAGGCGACGGCGAGCGTCGGCGCCGCACCGCTTGCCTCAGGCCCCGGGTCTTCGCTGAGCCGCGGCGACACCGCGGCCGAGGAGCGGGGTGACCCATGCGGCGCCTCATAGCGCGGCGCGAAGGTCTGCGCCGGCGCCGCAGCCACGCCACCATTGCCCTGCGGCCGCGCCGGCGCGCCGCCCTCTTCGCTTAGCGAACGCACGACTTCGTCCGGCGTCGGCAGATCGGCGGCGTAAGCGATGCGCACCAGCACCATCTCGGCGGCGGCGACCGGCCGGCCGGAGGCCTGCACCTCGCCGACGCCTTTGAGCAGCATCTGCCAGGTGCGCGACAGCACCCGGTGCGACAATTTCGTCGCGAAATCGCGGCCGCGCACGCGCTCGGCTTCCGACAGCGATACGTCGTCGGCAACCGTTGGCACTACTTTCACGCGGGTGACGAAATGGGTGAACTCGGCGAGATCGCTTAACACCACGCCGGGATCGGCGCCGATGTCGTATTGCTCGCGCAACTCCTTGAGCGCGGCGGCGATGTCGCCCTGCATCAACGCCTCGAACAGATCGACGATGCGCACGCGGTCGGCCAAGCCCAGCATTTGCCGCACGTCTTCGGCCGCGACCTTGCCCGCCGCATGCGCGATCGCCTGATCGAACAGCGAGAGACTGTCGCGCACCGAACCTTCGGCCGCGCGGGCGATCATGGCCAACGCCGCCGGCTCGGCGTCGATCCTCTCCTTGGCGGCGATGCCTTCGAGATGCTTGACCAGCAGCGCGGCATCGACGCGGCGCAGGTCGAAGCGCTGGCAGCGCGACAGCACCGTCACCGGAACTTTGCGGATTTCGGTGGTGGCGAAGATGAACTTGGCGTGCGGCGGCGGCTCTTCCAGCGTCTTCAGCAGCGCGTTGAATGCGGCGGGCGACAGCATGTGAACTTCGTCGAGGATGTAGACCTTGTAGCGCGCGCTCATCGGCGCGTAGCGAATGGCGTCGTTGATTTGCCGCACGTCCTCGACGGAGTTGTGCGAGGCTGCATCCATCTCCAGCACATCGGGATGGCGGCTCTCGATGATCGCCTGGCAATGCAGGCCCATCGCCGGCATGGTCAACGTCGGTGCGGTGACCGAGCCGTCCGGCAATTCGTAATTGAGCGCGCGGGCAAGGATGCGCGCGGTCGTGGTCTTGCCGACGCCGCGCACGCCGGTGAGGATCCAGGCTTGCGGAATGCGATTGCTCTCGAACGCGTTCGAGATGGTGCGCACCATCGCGTCCTGGCCGATCAGGTCGTCGAAGCTCGCCGGCCGGTACTTGCGCGCCAGCACGCGATAGCCGAGTTCCGCCGGCGCGTCGCCGAGATCGAGGCCGGTGGGTTTCGCGGTTTCGCTCATCGTGCCATCCGGCTGGCGGCCGTATCGGCTGCACTGGGGATCGCGGAAAATGGGGTGGGAGGCTGACGAGCGACCCGATCCGTGCTCGTTAGGGCTGCTTCCTTCCGGACCTGACCCGGTTGGCGAGTGGCTCGTCCACCGCCAACCTCCCGACGACCTATATCGGGCCAAAGGGGGCGGAAAGCAAGCAGCCCTCCACCGTCATTCCGGGGCGCGAGCGCAGCGAACCCGGAATCGATAGTCGCCGACCGGGGTTATGGATTCCAGGTTCGCGGCCTTCGGCCGCGCCCCGGCGGAATGACGTGGATAAGTTTTCGTCCTAGTCTTTCGAGATGAATGAGACTTGGTCCCTTCACCCGCAACTCGCCGCCGACACCGTGCCGGTCGGCGACCTGGCGCTAGCTCGCGTGCTGTTGACGAGCGATGCCAATTACCCCTGGCTGATCCTGGTGCCGCGGCGGCCGGGATTGGTCGAGCTCATCGACCTGGAAGAAGACGCGCAGGTCCAGCTCTTGGGCGAAATCGCCGCCGCGGCGCGCGCGCTCAAAACGATCACCGAATGCGACAAGCTCAATATCGCCGCGCTTGGCAACCAAGTGCTGCAATTGCACGTGCATGTGATCGCGCGCCGACACAGCGACAAGGCCTGGCCCAAGCCGGTGTGGGGCGCGGCGCCGCCCGCCGCCTATGCGCCGAAGGTACGCGACGGCCTGATCGGCGCGTTGCAACGTGCGCTGCATCTTGGGCCGGCAGCTCGGTAAGGCCCACGCATTGCACTAATCGACTCGCCGTGCGATTTTCCGCGCCCATGCCCCCTCGCCCCGAACTCGGCCCCAAACCGCGCCTCGGCTACACGCAGAGCCCGATCGAGCGCGCCGCCGAGTTGCGCGCCGACGATGCCGCGCTGACGCACCTCACCGCGCAGCCGGCCGCCGGCGCCTACGTCATCGGCGGCGATTGGATCGTGATGAAAAAAGCAGCGCCGCTCAACGCGCCGCTGTTTACGCTAGCTGACGCGCGTGCGCTCGGCGCCGCGGGCGAAACGGTGTTTCTCGGCCTGCTCGACGGCGTCGCCCGCTTCGGCCACGGTCTCGCACCGGCGGCAGCCGAAGCGCTCAAGAGCGACGCGCGATACCTGGTCACCGACCTGCGCTCGATCGCGGTGCAGGGACTGGTCGAGCCGGCGCACCTGCCGCTGATCGCCGAGGCCAAGGCGGTGCTGCATTGGCACCTACGCCACCGCTTCTGCTCGAACTGCGGCGCGCCGACGCAAGTCACGCAGGCCGGCTGGAAGCGCGATTGCGCGTCCTGCAAGGCCGAGCATTTCCCGCGCACCGATCCGGTGGCGATCATGCTGGCGGTTAACGGCGAGCAATGCCTGCTCGGCCGCAGCCCGCGGTTCCTGCCGACGATGTGGTCGTGCCTCGCCGGCTTCATCGAGCCGGGCGAGGCGATCGAGGACGCGGTGCGGCGAGAAACGCGGGAAGAAGCCGGCATTACCTGCGGCCGGGTGGTCTATTTCCACTCGCAGCCCTGGCCGTTCCCCTCCTCGCTGATGATCGGCTGCCACGCCGAGGCGCTGACCAGCGATATTGTGGTCGATCGCGCGGAACTCGAAGACGCCCGGTGGTTTAGCAAGGCGGAGGTGGAGAGCATGCTGCTGCGCCGGCACCCTCAGGGGCTGACTACGCCGCCGCCGGTCGCCATCGCGCATCATCTCATCCGCGCCTGGGTGGAGGACGAGATCCGTTTTGACTGACGCTGCAAACCCTCCCCGCATCCTCTGCGCCGGCGGCGCCGTGCAGGATATCGTGATGCGGGTCGACAAATTTCCCGACGCCGGCACCAAGGCGCAGGCATCGGATTTTATCGTCACCATCGGCGGTCAGGCCGGCAACGCCGCGGTCGCGGTGGCGCGGCTGGGCGGGCGGGTGAGTTTCTCAGGCCCGCTCGGCGACCATGACGACGAGTTCGCCGGCCGCATCTGCGACAGTCTCACCCGCGAGCACGTGGATTGCAGCAACGTGCTGCGCGTATCGGGGGCGACGTCCTCGGTGTCGCTGATCCTGGTCGATGCGGCCGGCGAAAAAATGATCGCCACGCGCCGCGACCAGGGCCTGGGCGAGATCGCGCCGCCGGACCCGGCGGGCACTGTGGCGGCGATGGATGCGGTCCTGCTCGACAATCGCTACCCGAATTTCGTCACGCCGATCTGCCGGGCTGCGCAGGCGCGCGGCATTCCACGCGTGCTCGATCTCGATAGCGCAGCGCCGCCCGATGATCCGCTATTGAACGCGTGCAGCCATGTCGTCGCCTCAGCCGAAGCTTTGCGCGGCAGCACCGGCGTTGCCGATTTGCCCACCGCGCTGCAGAAACTCGGACGCAGCTATCAAGGCTTCCTCGCCTACACCGACGGCGCCGACGGCATCTACTGGCTCGAGGGCGGCGAGGTCCGCCACATGGACGCGTTCAAAGTGAATGCCGTCGACACGCTCGGCGCCGGCGACGTGTTCCACGGCGCCTTCACCTTCCAGCTGGTCGAGACCGGCGATCTGAACGACAGCATGCGTTTCGGCGCCGCGGCCGCAGCCATCAAATGCACGCGCTTCGGCGGGCTGATGGGCGCGGCGACGCGCGCCGAAGTCGACGATTTCCTCAAACGGAATTGAAGCGCGGCTATTTCTTCGACGGACAGGGCGCGCCGCAGGGCGCGCAGGCGCCGGCGAAATCCTCCGGCGACACCGCGCGGCCGCTCGACGGGCTGACTAGATGATTGCCGACGATCGCCGCGAGCCCCAACAGCATGACTGCAATATAGACCTTGCGCATTCGGGCTACTCCCGCGACAGGCCGAACAGCGGCCGCAGGCGGATGCCGATCAGGCAGCCGGGCAAAGCCGCGGCGAACCAGACCCAGCCGTGCAGCGAGCCGGAGGCGACGCCGCCGACAAAGGCGCCGATGTTGCAGCCAAAACCGAGCCGCGCGCCCCAGCCCATCAGCAGGCCGCCGACCGCGGCGGCAAGCAGCGATTTTACCGGCGGCCAGGCCCCCGCGGCGAACGGCTTGCTGGCGGCCGCCGCCGCCATGGCGCCGAACAGCATGCCGAAATCGGTGAGGCTCGATGTGTCAGACAGCACTGAACTGGCCAGAGCCTGTTTGTTGCCCGGCCATTGCCAGAAACCAGCATGCGAGAAGTCGTAGCCCAGCGCACTGAAGATCTTGGCGCCCCACAGCGTGTAGCCATAGGTCACGCTCCAGGGATGGCCGCCGGCGGCGAACACGGCGACGCACAGCAGGCCGATGGCGATGCCGCCGATGACGTAATTGCGCGAGGGCCGGTAATTGGCGCCGCACCGCTTGGCGAAGGCGACGATCAGCGCGGCTGCTAGTGCGATGCTGGCGAGCGTCGCCGCCAAGCCGCGCCAGGGGCCGAGATAATCCGACGCCAGCACCGGGTCTAAGCCGCCGAGCGCCAAAAACGCCGGCAGCGACAGGCTGCCGAGCACACTGCCGACCACAAAGAACAATAGCGCGATCAGCATACGGCCCGAGCCGCCGCCCACGGTGTAGAGCGTACCGGAACCGCAGCCATTGGCGAGCTGCATGCCGATGCCGAAGGTGAAGGCGCCGATCAACAGCGACGGCCCGAGCGGCGCGATGGCGCCGCCGAAATTCTTCGACAGCGCGGCGACCGGCACCACCGCCAGCGCGCAAACGGCGATCACGATCAGCCCGCCGATGAGGCCGCCCGCCTCCCCGCGCGTCAAAAAGCGCCGCCACGAGGCGGTGTAGCTGAACTCGGCTTTTAGGAAGGCGATGCCGAGGCCGAAGCCGCCGACGATCAGCGCGGCCGACGCCGGCTGGCCGTCGAGCAGCACCAGCGCAACCAGGATCGCAGTGGCGACGAGCGAGAGACCGAGAAACAGGCGGTCGATTGCAGGCGCGGCGCCCGATTTGGGCGCCGCCAGTGTAGCCGTCGTCATCGCCAAATGCCCTGATAGGACCCTTACGAGCCGAGCCCGAGCTTCTTCTTCAGGTCATCCCATTTGGTGCGCGCGGAGGCAATGGGGCGGCTCGGATTGCTGGTCCATTCCACCATCGAGCCGGCGTAAAGCTTCGCATTCGTGTGGCCGAGCACTTCGTGCAGCACGAACCAGTCGGTCGCCGCCCAGTGGCCGGTGTTGCAGTAGGTGACGGTTGCGCCCGCCGGCAGCTCGCCAGCGATTGAGGCGAGCTCCGCTTTCGGCTTCAGCCGGTTGGTGGCGGGATCATAGAACTTAGCGCTGTCGACATCGACCGCACCGGGAATGTGGCCGTAGGCCTGCGCGGCGGGCGCCTTCTCCTTGCCGAGGAAGAACGACACCGGCCGCGCGTCAACCAAGGTGGCGCCGCCATTGTGCTCGATGGTCTCGACGTCGGAGGCGAGCGCCAGGATGCCGGTGTCGACGGTCGCGGTGAAGATTGCCGGCGACGGCGCGTGCGGGCCCTTGTCGAGCGCATAGCCCGCCGCCGTCCAAGCGGCGAGGCCGCCGTCGAGGATCGAGACGTCGCGCACGCCGGCGTATTTCAGCGTCCAGTAGGTGCGCGCCGCCGAGCCGAAATCAAGCACGTTGACGCCGGCCGGCACCACGACGACGTGGCTGGTTTCGTCGATGCCGAGATCGCCGATCAGCTTTTCCAATTCCGGCGTGGTCGGCACCATGAACGGCACGTTGTTGCGCGTCACCCGCCAGCCGGCCTTGTCGTAGTCGCTGTACACCGAGCCCGGGATATGGCCCTGCGCGAAAGTCTCCGGCTTGCTGCCGTCGATCGCCGAGCGGATGTCGAGCACCACCAGATTCTGGTCGCGCAGATGGCTGTCGAGCCAGGCCGGGCTCACCAGCGCCTCGGCGTGCGCGCCTGCGGCGGAAGCCGCGAGCGCGGCACTGAACACCATCGCGGCACCGAGGCGACGTAGCGCGGCGGAGAGGGTGACGGGGAAGATTCTTGTCATGGCGATCTGTCCGGTCGAAATGGTGTCTAGGAAGCAGCAGGAGATTGCGCTTGAAATAGAATATTTTTCTATGTAAATACAGATACGAGTTGAAAATAAGAATATTATTCTGAACTGGACCGATGGCTTAGGACGTCGGTTCTAAGTTTTGAAGGAAACAGAGAATGGATGCCATCGACCGCAAGATCCTCGCCGTGGTGCAAGAGGACGCCTCGCTTTCGGTCGCCGAAATCGGGCAACGCGTCGGCCTGTCGTCGACGCCGTGCTGGAAGCGACTGCAGCGGCTGGAGGCCGACGGTGTCATCACCCGCCGCGTCGCGCTGATCGATCCGGAAAAGATCGGCCTCGGCATCACCGTGTTCGTGTCGATCGAGACCGGCGACCACTCGCAGGACTGGCTCAAGCGTTTCGCCGAGGTGGTGAGCGGCATGCCGGAGGTGATGGAATTCTACCGCATGGCCGGCGACGTCGATTACATGCTGCGCGTCGTGGTGCACGACATGCAGAGCTACGACGGCTTCTACAAGAAACTGATCGCCACGGTGCCGCTGAAGAACGTCACGTCGCGCTTCGCCATGGAACGGATCAAGTCGACCACCGCGCTGCCGATCGCGGAAGTGCGGCAGACCGCGTAGCGATCAAGTGCAACTGACCGGGGTCGCATCGCCAAAGCTTGGGGCCGTGATGCGCAGTGCGATATACATCTTGTCCGACAGCGTCAGCGTGCCGGAGATCGTATAGCCGACGATCGGCGTGTAGGCGTAGCTTGCCTCGGCGAACAACAATTGGGTCCCGGCCACGGCTAGCGCCGAGGGAATTGTCACAGACGATCCGGCGGCGCGGGCGGTGCCGTTCAGCGTCGCGCTCCAGGCCACCGTCACGTTCGTGTTGGCGTCGATTTTCAGGCACGACACCGTCGCCCTCAGATTGCTCGCCGAATAGGGCTGGATGATCGTGCTCGAGGCGTTAAGGATATGTCATTTGCGCGGTTGCTGATGGTCATCACCTGCGACGACAGATTCGCGAGCGCATCGACGACGACATGTAAGCGAGGTTCGTGGTGTCGAGCTGGCCGTTGGTGACCGGCGGAGTGTTATTCACCGCGCTGAAAGTGGCGTAGGTCGTCTCGTTGACGTAGACGCCGTTGGCGCGCCGTTCTACGCCTTACCTGTCATAATCAGCCGGCCGGCGTTGCTCACCGCGGGTTCCAGCGTCTGCCCGGCGAAGAACACCAGCGCCGTTTCTATGATGGCGAAGGTCAGCGCCAGAAACGGCACCGCAACCGGCGCGAATTCGATCGTAGCGGCGCCTTCGCCTTGTCGAATTATTGCGGGACTGGGCAAACGGCGTCGCTTCCTTGCCTATGCCCCGGCCGTTCGCGCATTGTCTGCTTGACGGATCCTAAAGCCGAGGATGCCCGGCACTACTGGCGTCACTTTATCGCCATTACCTTGATCGCGGCCGGGCCGAGAATGACGATGAACAGCACCGGCAGGAAGAACAGGATCATCGGCACCGTCAGCTTCGGCGGCAGGCCGGCGGCCTTCTTCTCGGCTTCCGACATGCGCATGTCGCGGTTTTCCTGCGCCATCACGCGCAGCATGTTGCCGAGCGGCGTGCCGTAGCGCTCCGCCTGCTGCAAGGCCATGCAGACCGATTTCACGCCTTCCAGATCGGTGCGCTTGGCGAGATTCTCGTAGGCCTGGCGGCGGTCCGGCAGATAGGACAATTCGGCGGTGGTGAGCGTGAGTTCTTCGGCCAGCGCCACCGACTGCGAGCCGACCTCGTCGCTCACTTTCTTGAACGCCGCCTCGATCGACATGCCGGATTCGACGCAGATCAGCAGCAGGTCGAGCGTGTCGGGAAAGGCGCGCTTGATCGACAGCTGGCGGCGCGCGATGCGGTTCTTGAGGAACATCAGCGGCAGATGCATGCCGACATAGGCGGCGGCGATGCACATGCCGAACTTGACCATCGCCGGCTGGTTGAAGTCGAGCACGACGAACAGATAGACCGCGGCGAACAGCGCGCTCGCCGCCGGCGTCACCATGCGGAAGAACAGATAGGTGATGTAGGGCGCCTGGCCGCGATAGCCGGCCTGCACCAGCTTGAGCCGCGCCTCTTCCTGGCCGACCCATTTCTTCAGGTTGAAGCGGTCGACGATCGCCTGGATCGATTGCTTGGCCGAGGGACGCAGATTGACCTTCTGCTGCGCCTGCGCCATGCGCTCGCGTTCGCGCGCGCGGATCTTTTCGCGCTCGAGCGCGACCGCCTTCATGCGCTTGCCGAGCGGATCGGCGAACACCAGCGGCATCGCCAGCGTCAAGACGGTGGCGACCGCGGCGATGGCGGCGAACACCATCGTCAGCGTCTTGGCATTGAGCGAGTCGATCAGGAATTCGAGCATCGGTATCCTATCTTCACGCGGCGCTGCCGGCTAGAAATCGAAATTGATCATCTTCTTCATCACCATCACGCCCGAGCGACATCCAAACGACGGAGGCCGCCAGCATCAGGCGGCCGAGCGGTTCGGTCCACAAGCAGCGAGATGTAGTTGCGGGCTGGTGATGTAGACGAGCGTCATCACCGCGATCGGCAGCGCGCCGATGATGCCGGCCGAGGCCTTGGCTTCCTGCGACATGGCCTGGATCTTGGCCTTCATTTTCTTGCGGTCGCGCAGCACGCGCGACAGATTGCCGAGCGCTTCGGCGAGATTGCCGCCGGCCCTCTGCTGGATCGAGATGACGATGCCGAAGAAATTGGCTTCCGGCACCGGCATGCTGCTCGTAGAGCTTGCCGCAGGCCTCGCCCAACGGCATGCCGATGGCCTGGGTTTCGACGATGGCGCGGAATTCGGATTTCACCGGCTCCGGCGCCTCGATCGTGATCATCTTCAGGCAGTCGAGCAGCGGCAGGCCGGCCTTGACGCCGCGCACGATGATGTCGACCGCGTCCGGAAAGGCATCGAGAAATTTCGCTCTCGCGCCGCTTCTTCAAAAAGGACAGCAGCCAGCGCGGCAGGCCGAACGCGCCGGCAAAGCCGAGCGAGCCGGCGACCAGCAGGCCGCCGCCGGTCAACAGCCCGAGCAACGAACATGCCCGCGCCGATGCGCGGCGGAAACCATGAAGAATTGCCGCTTCGACCAAGTCAGGCCGGCCTGCGCGATGCGCGACCGAGAGCGGGACGCTCTTGCTCTTCTTGTGGCGCTCTTCGAACTCCTTGAGCGTGTTTTCGATGACGTCGCGGCGGGATTTCTGCTGCCCGCGCGTGGCGCGCGCCGCCGGCTCCGCCTTGGCGACGCTGGCCATGCGCTGCTCGGCTTTGCGCTCGCCGGATAGGATCGGATAGACGAAAACCCAGGCGACGCCGCCGACCGCGACGGAGGCCAGGAAGAACAGGGCGATTGTCTGCATGCTGATCCCCGGCCTCAGGCCCGCATTGCGGTGGTGGCGGCTTCCGCGGCGTCGAGCGCGGCGGCCAGACGCTTTTCCTCGCCGTAGTAGCGGGCGCGATCCCAGAACCGCGGCCGGCCGATGCCGGTCGAGCGATGGCGGCCGAGGATGTTGCCGTTGCGCGTCCTCGCCGGTCATGTCGTAGACGAACAGGTCCTGGGTGATGATGACGTCGCCTTCCATCCCCATCACCTCGGTGATGTGGGTGATCTTGCGCGAGCCGTCGCGCAGGCGGGCGGCCTGGATCACCACGTCGACCGAGGCGCGTGATCATCTCGCGGATGGTGCGCGAGGGCAGCGAGAAGCCGCCCATGGTGATCATCGATTCGAGGCGCGACAGCGCCTCGCGCGGATTGTTGGCGTGCAGCGTGCCCATCGAGCCGTCATGGCCGGTGTTCATGGCCTGCAGCAGGTCGAAGGCTTCGGGTCCGCGCACTTCGCCGACGATGATGCGTTCCGGCCGCATACGCAGGCAGTTGCGCACCAGGTCGCGCATGGTGACCTGGCCTTCGCCTTCGAGGTTGGGCGGCCGCGTTTCCAGGCGCACCACGTGCGGCTGCTGCAGCTGCAATTCGGCGGCGTCTTCGCAGGTGATGATGCGCTCGTCGTCGTCGATGAACTGGGTGAGACAGTTGAGCAGCGTGGTCTTGCCGGAACCGGTGCCGCCGGACACCAGCGTAGTTGACGCGGCTGCGGCCGATGATGCGCAGGATTTCGGCGCCCTGCTGCGGTGATGGTGCCGAACTTGACCAGCTGATCGAGCGTCAGCTTGTCCTTCTTGAATTTGCGGATGGTGAGCGCCGGCCCGTCGATCGCCAGCGGCGGCACGATGGCGTTGACGCGGCGAGCCGTCGGGCAAGCGCGCGTCGCAGATCGGCGAGGATTCGTCGACGCGGCGGCCGATCTGGCTGACGATGCGCTGGCAGATATTGAGCAGCTGCTGGTTGTCGCGGAAGCGGATGCCGGTCTTTTGGATCTTGCCTTTGACTTCGATGTAGACCGTGCCGGAGCCGTTCACCATGATGTCGGCGATGTCGTCGCGCGACAGCAGCGGCTCGAGCGGGCCGAAGCCGAGCACGTCGTTGCAGATATCGTCGAGCAGTTCTTCCTGCTCGGAGATCGACATCACGATATTCTTGATCGCGATGATCTCGTTGACGATGTCGCGGATTTCCTCGCGCGCGCTGAATCGGCGTCGAGCCGCGCCAGCTGCGCCAGATCGATCGCCTCGATCAGCGCGCCGAAGATGATGCCCTTGACCTCGTAATAGGTTTCCGAGCGGCGGGAATCGACCGAGGCCGGCATGTTGATCGGCCGCAGGGCGCGCGGGTCGCGGGCGGCGCCGAGACCAGCGGCGCGCCGAGCCCGTCGGAGGGAAACGGCGCGCGGCCGGTTTCCATCGCGCGCTGGCGCCGCGGCTTCGGCACCGCGCCGGGTTGCACGCCGGCGCCGCGACCGCGCGCCGCCGGAGCCGGGGCCGCAACGCGCGCTTCGGAAGTTCCACTACGCCTACCGAACACGAGTACATGTCTCCGGACAGATTGTCAGCTCGACCGCTTCATCAGCTTGGCGAGCAGCGGCGATGAGCAGGCCGCCGCGCGAGCGCTTCGCCTCGGCGCGGCCGGTCAGCACCTGCGCCAATTGGCGGAACATTTCCGCGGTCTTGTGGTTCGCCGACACCTCGGCGATCATCTGGCCGTTATTGGCGGCGGTGCCGAACATCTGCGGCTCGAACGGGATCACCGCGAGCGGCTGGTCTTCCAGCGCCTTGGCGAAATCCGCCGGCGTGATCTCCGGCCGCTTCGGCACGCCGACCTGGTTGAGGCAATAGAACGGGCGGTGGTCGTTCGGCCGCGCGGCGCGCAGCAGATCGACCATGTTCTTGGCGTTGCGCAGGTTGGCGAGATCGGGGCCGGCGACCACCAGGATTTCGTCGGCGCCGACCAGCAGCCGCTTGGTCCAGCCGGACCACATGTGCGGAACGTCGAGCACGACGCAGGGGATCGTGCCGCGCAGCGAATCGAGGATCGAATCGAAGGCGTCGGCGCCGAAATCGTAGACCCGGTCGAGCGTCGCCGGCGCCGCCAGCAGGCTCAGGTGGTCGGTGCATTTCGACAGCAGGCGGTCGACGAAGGCGCGTGTCGACGCGGTCGGGCGAGAACACCGCGTCGGCGATGCCTTGCGGCGGATCCTGATTGTAGTCGAGACCGGCGGTGCCGAAGGCGAGATCGAGATCGGTGACGACCGAATCGAGCGAGAGATCGCGCGCGATCGCCCAGCCGATGTTGTGCGCGACGGTGGAGGCGCCGACGCCGCCTTTGGCGCCGACCACGGCGATGATGCGGCCGACCGGCTTGGCGTCGGGCTGCGAGAACAGCCCGCAGATCGCGCGCACGATGTCGATGGTGCCGACCGGCGCGATCAGATAGTCGCTGACGCCGCGCCGCGTCAGCTCGCGATAGAGCGTCACGTCGTTGACGCGGCCGACGACGATCACGCGCGTGCCGGCGTCGCAGACTTCGGCGAGCTGGTCGAGCCCGTGCAGGATTTCGTCGGAATGGTTTTCCGACTCGAGCATGATGACGTTCGGCGTCGGCGAACTGCGATAGGCCTCGACCGCGGCGGCGACGCCGCCCATCTGGATTTTCACATGCGCCTTGCCGAGGCGGCGGTCTTCGCCGGCGGCCTGCACGGCGGCGGCGGTTTCAACCGTCTCGCAGAACGCCTGGATCGAGACGCGCGGCGCGGGCGCGATGTGTTCGTCGGCGGCGTTGTCGGCCGGCTCGCCGGCGTCGGCTCGCTGTTCGGCGACTGCGACTTGATGATGCGTGTTTTATCATTTGCCGAGATCGCTGATTTTGCCGTTGTCGTAGCCGGCGGTAAGTGCCGGAGGGGTTTTCGCCCTTGCGGTATTTGTCGATCGCCACCGAGCGGCGCGGCGGCATAGGCCGGCGCTTCGCCGCGCGGCTGCACCAGATCGGCGGGATTGTCGACCATGGCGGCGAGATTGCGCTGGCTGGCGCAGCCGAGATTCCAGTAGGGACGGTTTTCGGTGTAGGCCTGGATCGAAGCTGGTGCCGAGATCGTGCGGCCACAGCCCGCAAGGGCCGGCCGTCGGCGACGAGCTTCGGAGTAGTTGATCTTGATGCTGGCGAGCGCGGCGCTCGACGGCCTGGTAGGGGCGCACGTAGACGGCGTTGCGCGGCACGCCGGCGGCGGCGAGAATCGAATGCACCTCGCGCATCGAATCGGCGGCGGCGCGGTCGGTCGGCCCGCCGTGCGGAACGTCGATGATGATGCCGCTGGTGGCTTCGTGCCGCCACTGTTGCGCGAAGGCGAGCACGTCGGCGCGCTGGCTCGGCGTCAGGCCGCCGCGATTGCGGCCGACGAAGATTTCGACGGTGCTGCTCGCCTTCCTTCAGCGTGATCGGATGGCGCTCGCGGTAATCGTTCGGGATAGGGCTCGTTCGCGCGACGCGCTGCGTCGTAGCAGCCGGCCAGCGAGGCGGCGAGACCGACGACCGCCAACGCGCGCAGCGCCGTGGCGCTGCGGCGTTTGGCGATCGCTGTGAGAAAGTCTAGTCATCGATGGTCTCTCCATGCCGCTCAATCGAGAATGAATCCGTATTTGCCGTGGTATTCGCTCGGCGGCGGCTCGGCTCTTGCCGGCGCCGCCGTAGATGCGGTTGAGCCGGCCCAGCAGCACGGTCGATTGATCGTTGGGATCGGCGAAGCCGTCGTCGGGCCGCGACAACTGCTTCTGCGCCACCGCGTGCACGATGTAGGGCGTGACCAGCACCATCAGCTCGGTCTGGTTGTTGATGTAGTCGCGGCTCCTGAACAGCGCTGCCGAGGATCGGCAGCTGCATCAGGCCGGGGACGCCGTTGATCTGCTGCTTGGTCTGCTCCTGGATCATGCCGGCCAAGGCCAGCGATCCGCCGGACGGAATTTCGACCGTGGTCTCGGCGCGGCGGGTGCTGATCGAGGGAATGGTCAGCGTCTGCGTCGAGCCGGGCACCGCCAGGGTCAAGGCATTGTCGGTCGACAGGTCGGACACTTCGGTCATCACCTTGAGGCTGATGCGGCCTTCCGACAGCACCACCGGCGTGAACACCAGGCTGACGCCGAACTTCTTGAAATCGACCTGCGCCTGGCAGACCGGCGGCGACTTGGTGGTGTCGCACGACAGCCCGTTGGGGATCGGAAATTCGCCGCCGGCGACGAAACTCGCGGTCTCGCCGGAGATCGCGGTCAGGTTCGGCTCGGCCAGCGTGCGGATCACGCCGGCGCGGTCCATCGCCCGCAAGCGTCGCGGTGATGTTGTTGAAGTGCCGGCGAATGCGGTGTTGCTGAGCGTCTGGCCGGTGGCGGAGAACGGATTGTTGCGTGTTGAAATTCACCACGGCGGTGCCGTAGTTGAAGCTGCCGGTGAGATCGATGCCGAGCTGCTTGATGACGTCGCGGCGCACTTCGGCGACCGTCACCTTGAGCATGACCTGGTCGCGCCCGCGCACGGTGATGCCGTTGACCACCTTGGTGCCGTCGCCGACCAGCCGCGAGGCGAGATCGTAGGCCTGCTGCGATTCGGCGGCGCTGGCGGCGGTGCCCGACAGCATGACGCCGTCGCCGACGCCTTCGATGCGGATGTCGGCGTCCGGCATGCGTCTGCTTGAGCGCGGCGCGCACGCCGTTGAGATCGCGCGTCACCGCGATGTCGAAGCCGGCGATCTGCTTGCCGTCGGCGTCGAAGAAAAAGATGTTGGTCTGCCCGACGGCGACGCCGATCATGTAGACGCGGCGCGAGGAGCGGATCACCGCGTTGGCGATCTTGGGATCGGCGACCAGCACGTCCTTGATGTCGGCCGGCAGGTCGATGGCGACCGATTTGCCGATGCCGAGCGGAATGAAGCGCGAGGTCGCCTCGCTCGCCGCCACCTGGATCACCGGCACGCGCGCGTCGGCGGCCGTCGACCGGCGCCGTCGGCGCCAGGCCCGCGCCTGCAACGAGTGCCGCCAGCGCGGCGGCGCGGATCGAAGTCCTTATCGCCATGTCCCCGTTTCCCCTCGCTCGATCATTTCGGTGTCGTCATCGTGCCGACGCCGAAGCGGACGACGTTCACGCCGGTGCGGCGCTTGCCCGGTCGTGTCTTCGGCTTGCGGCGCGTCATTGCGTACGCGTCGGTGATGCTGCGCAGCGCCAGCGACAGCGTGCCGAGCTGCTGCGACAGCGCCAGCGTTTCGGCCTGGCGCGGCGTCAGTTCGAGCGTCGCGGTCTTGCCGACCACGACCTTCTGGCCGTCCTTTTCCTCGACGTTCTGGTCGATCGCCAGCACGCGGACGTTGGTGAGAATCGTTTCGCTGGTGTGGACTTCGCCGCCGGCCGCCTTTTCGGCGTCGCGGTCGCGGCGCGTCAGGATGACGTCGACGTGATCGTTCGGCAGGATGAAGCCGCCGGCGCCGGTCTCCGGCGAAATCTGCGTGGAGATGGCGCGCATGCCGGACGGCAGGATCGCCGCCATGAAGCCGGAGCCCTTGGCGTTGACCAGCTTGGCTTCGCGGATCGGCTCGCCGGTGACGAATGGCGCGCGCGCGATGGAGCCGGCAGAGCTTTTCGATGGCGTTGGGCCGGTCGGTCTTGCGGATGAAATTTCCGGTCGCGGCGGTGGCCGGCCATGCCTGCCATTGCATGTCGCCGGGCGACATCGCCTGGCCCATGGGGATGTCGGATTTGGCGACCAGGACGTCGACCGTGGCCATCTGGGGCGCCGGCGCGGCTTTGACCTCCGGCGGCTTTTCCGAACGGCCGGCCAGCATGGCGGCAACGCCGCCGGCGGCGATGGCGACGGTCAGCACAACGAGACGCGCGGCTTTCATACTCTTCACTCTCACCGTGACATGACGGCCGGCGCGGCCGCGTAAATCGACATGGCGGCCTGTGCGACCGCTTGCACCGGATTTCACCAGCTAAAGGTCAAGGTATGGTTAAGGAGCGGTATCTAAATCGAGTTAATATTGTCTTGCGCGCCGTCGCGCTTGCGGGCTTCAGATCAGATGCCGAACGCGGGCATCCAGCCGGTCTTGCGGATAAACGATGAGCGCCGCGGCGGCGAGCGCGATGCCATAGGGCACGCCGCCGCCGTTGTCGTGCAGGCGCAGGATCCATTTCTGGCGGGCGAGCAGCGCCGGCAGCGGCAGACGGCGGAACTGGATCAGCAGCAATGTCAGCACGCCGCCGAACAGCGAGGCATAGACCAGATAATCCAGCAGATAGTCGAAGCCGAACCAAAGCGCGGTGGCGGCCGCCAGCTTGGCGTCGCCGCCGCCGATCCAGCCCATGGCGAAAGAAGCCGAAGGCAGACCGTCAGCACCAGCGCGGCGGCAGCCAGATGCATGCCGATCGCGGCAAAGCTCATGCCGGTGACGAGGGCGAGCAGGAAGAAGCCGCCGGCCAGCGCCAGCGACAGCCGGTTCGAGATCGTCATGGTCAGGAGATCGCTCGAGGCGGCGAACGCCATCAGGGCAGGGAACAGCAGCAGCCTGATCACGTCGGTCAGCATGATCGTCGTCCTTGCGCGCAGAATCGCCTGCGCTGTACGACAGATTAGGCCGCGCAAGCTTGCGGTTCGGTTAGCGCGCGAAGTCTTTAACGTCGGTAAGCCGGCCGCCGAAAACGAAAAGGCTCCGGCAAGCGGCCGGAGCCCTTATTAGCAGTCGACGACGCGCTCGATTACTTGAGCTGGGTCGAAATGCTGGTGAACTTGGTGTTCAGCTTGGTGCCGAGGCCGTTCACGACCGCGATGATCGCGACCGAAATGCCCGCCGCGATGAGGCCGTACTCGATGGCGGTGGCGCCGGACTTGTTCTTCACGAAACGCACGAAGAGGTTCTTCATTTGGTAGCTCCTAAGATCCACACGTGGCTGTCTGAGCTGATCCAGGAGACCGGATTACCTCCGGCTCTCCCGAACCATGCCGCACCTACCAATGAGGTCTTGCATGGCGGTTAATCCAATCGAAGAAACATAAGGTATTCATGTGCGATATACGCTGTAGTTAACAAGTTGTTTCTTGAAGAAAATCACGGTTAATAAATGTTTATCTTAGTTTATACATAGATATATACAGTCTTCAAGTACATAATGATATTACATTTAGACTTGCGTACAGAATACGCTGCTATTACAGCGTCACTATTGCTTGCAGTCGCCGGCAATACTGGCCGCGAACCCGTCGCCGTCGGCCGATCATCTTGGCCGCTGCGCGCCGCATGCCAGCCGGCCCGTCAGGCGCCGCCATATCACGCGATCTTAACCGCGCGCGCCGATACCGGATTCGACCGGTTTCCAGCGCGCAGCCAGGCTTTAGGCCATGTTCGTCGAATTCTATGTCCGTGCTGCAGGTCGCCGGCCAGACCATGCTCAAGATCGTCCCGATCTCCATCGCGCTCGGCGTCGTCTTCGCCGTGCTGACGCATTGGTCGGCCTGCAATCCCGGCCGGCCGTGGTGGCGCAAGCGCGAGATCGTCACCGATGTCTGCTACTGGTTCCTGATCCCGCTCGGCGCGCGCTTCGTGCGCATCGGCCTGATGGTGATGGGCGCCGCCTATTTCTACAACATTCACGGCGCCGAGGCGCTGATCAAATTCTACGACGACGGCTTCGGCCCGCTCGCCGATATGCCGCTGTGGGCGCAGGCGCTCACCTTCCTGGTCGTCTCGGATTTCCTGCTCTATTGGTTCCATCGCGCTCTATCATGGCGCGGCGACTTGTGGAAATACCACGCGGTCCACCATTCATCCGAAGAGCTCGACTGGATCTCGGCGGCGCGGTTTCATCCGGTCAATATCCTGCTCGGCACCGTGCTGGTCGACGTCGCGCTGCTGCTTGCCGGCATTTCGCCGAATGTGATGCTGTGGGTCGGGCCGTTCACCACCGCCTCGTCCGCCTTCGTGCATGCCAATCTGAACTGGACGCTGGGGCCGTTCAAATACGTGATCGCCGGCCCGGTTTTCCACCGCTGGCATCACACCGCGGCCGATCGCGGCGGCTCGAGCAATTTCGCCGGCACGTTCCCGATCTGGGACCTTCTGTTCGGCACCTTCTACATGCCGGAGAACGAACTGCCGGACGCCTATGGCATCGACGACAAGAGCTTCCCGGAGAGCTTCGGCGCGCCAGCTGCTCTATCCGTTCCGGCAGTGAAACGCCAGCGTCTTTGCACTTCATTCACCAATTTGCAGTCAACTCTTGCTGTGGTTCGGCCGCCAGATGCGGCGGGCTTGTCGTTGTGTAGCGTGCTGGAGAGTGCGATGTCGGCCGTGTTCGGGACTCGCAGGCGGCTTGATCGGCTTTTGCGCCTGGACGATGGTTGCCGCGGTCGCGCTCGGCATTCCGGCCGCGCAAGCCGATACCATCACCGTCAGCGTCGACCAAGCGCAGATCATGAAGCTGCCCGACAAGGTCGCCACCATCGTCATCGGCAATCCGCTGATCGCCGATGCCGCGCTGCAAAGCGGCGGCATGCTGGTCGTCACCGGCAAGGGCTACGGCTCCACCAACATGCTGGCGCTCGACCGCGCCGGCAACGTCGTCATGGACAAGACCGTGCGAGGTGCTCGGCGCCTCCGGCAGCAACCTGGTCGTGGTCTACAAGGGCGTCGAGCGCGAAACCTATAGCTGCGCGCCGGATTGCGAGCACCGCATCACGCTCGGCGACTCGCAGGGCTATTTCACGACGACGCTCGGCCAGAGCGGCGCTCGCACCGGGCAGGCCCAGAGCGCCGCGCACTGATCGCAGGCGGCTGCTCCATCGGGGCCATTCGGCCGCTGTGGTTAGCGGGTGCTTAACGGGAACTCCGGGCTCCACATGACCGAAACGCGTTTCGTGTGAGCGTTAAGTCCCGGCGTCGGGCGCGGGCAGCCGGCCGCCCTTTTTCGCCCATTGGCTACGCTGGGCCAGGACCTGCTTCAGGTAGGCGACGTTAGCGGCGGCTTCGTCCGGCGGCAGATCGGCGCGAGCGATCTGTTCGGCTTCGGCGAAGCGGCCCTGCAGTCCAACTACCAGCGCGAGATTCTCCCGCACCTTGGGCGTCGCGCCCGGCCGCACCATGGCCTGGCGTAACGTCGCCTCAGCGCGCGGCAGTTCCTTTGTCAGCGCGTAGGACAGGCCGAGATTGGACAAGATCGACGATTCGCCCGGCACGATGCGCAGCGCGGCGGAATAGTGCTGCTGCGCCTCGGCGTGGCGGCCGAGCTGATCGAGCACGGCGCCCTGTGCATTGAGGATGCGCCAATCGGGATTGTCCGGCGTGTGCGCGCGGGTGAGCACGTCTAGCGCTTGGTTGTAGTCGCCGACGTCGGCTAGAGCCCGGCCGTATTGGCCAAGCAGCGGCATGCTGTGCGGGTTGCGGATGGTCGCTTGCTGCAGCACGGCGACCGCCTGGGCGCGCTGATCGGTCGCGCGTAGCGCCCGGGCATACTCGATGGCGGCATTGGCGTCGTTGGGATTTTCGCGATAATGGGCGCCCCAGACCTCGAGCGAGCGCCGCCATTCGGCGTCGGTCCGCGGCGTCTCCGGAGCGGTGACCGAACCGGTGACGAGGTCGTCGCCGGTGGTCTTGCAGCCGCCGAGCGACAAAGCCAGCACCGTCGCCAGAGCGGCGGAGGCGAACAGGCGGGCGGCCAAAGCCGATTTTGCGGGCATGGGAGTCCGGGCCTTCGACGGCATGCCCGAGCAATAAAACGTTAACCCTAACGAGTGGTTAACTTGTATTCTCGCCCCACTTTACGGGGATAGGATTGCGGCATGGACCCTGCTTTGACCGCCGAAGAAATCGCCTTGCAGGCACGCGCCCGCGACTTCGCGCAAAAGCGTGGCGCGGCCGAGGGCCGCAGCCATCGACCGCGACGAGCAATACCCCTGGGACATCGTCAAGGCGCTGGCCGAGGCCGGCTTTTGCGGCATGACCGTCCCCAAAGAGCTCGGCGGCCAGGGCCGCTCGTTCCTCGACGCGGTGCTGGTGATCGAGGAGATGGCGAAGAATCTGCACCGTTACCGCCCGCATCGTGGTCGAAACCAACATGGGCGCGATCTCGACCGTGATGGCCTATGGCAGCGAGGCGCAGAAAAAGCTGGCGGCGCGGCTGGTGCTCGACGGCGACAAGCCGGCGATCTGCATCACCGAGCCGGACGCCGGCTCCGACGCGATCGCCATGACCACGCGCGCCGACAAGCGCGGCGACGTCTATGTCATCAACGGCAAGAAGCACTGGATCACCGGCGCCGGCGTATCGAAGCTGCATCTGATCTTCGCGCGCGTGTTCGACGAGCGCGGCGAGGACCTCGGCATCGGCGGCTTCCTCGCCGTGCGCGACGAGAGCGAAAGGCCTGCGCGTGACCCGGCGCGAGCAGACCATGGGCCTGCGCGGCATGCCGGAAGGCGAACTGACCTTCGAGAACCTGGAAGTGCCGGCCGACATGGCGGTGCTGCCGCCGTCCGGATTCCGCCGCGGCTTTGCCGATCTGATGAACGCCTATAACAGCCAGCGCGTCGGCGCCGGCACGGTGGCGATGGGCATCGCCGCCGGCGCGCTCGATCTCGCGCTCGACTGGGCGAAAACGCGCGAGCAGTTCGGCCGCCCGATCGGCGAATTCCAGGGCCTGCAATGGATGCTGGCCGACATGCAGACGCAACTCACCGCTTCGCGGCTGATGCTCTATGCCGCGGCGCGCTCGCGCGGGCCGGACGGCAGCGCCTTTCCCGACCCGATGCTGGCGGCGCAGGCGAAAATCTTCGCCTCCGAGAGCGCCATCAAAATCGTCAACGACGCGCTGCAATTTTTCGGCGCGCGCGGCTATTCGCGCGAACTGCCGTTGGAGCGCATGGCGCGCGACGTGCGCATGTTCACCATCGGCGGCGGCACCGCGCAGGTGCTGCGCACGCTGGTCGCCTCCAAAATGCTGGGCTGGAAGCTGCCGCAGACGCGCGACGGCTATGCTGCCGAAACCCTCGATGCGCGACGCCGCGGAGTGACCATGCATCCGATTTTCGCCAACGCCGGCGAACCGGCCATCCCGATCCTGTTCGTCACCGCCGCGACGTTCGACAGCGACGATCGCAGATCATCGACGACCGCGAGCAGGTCTATGTGCGCGCCGCCGGCTATGAGCCGAAGCCCGGGCGCCATCTCGTCGTGCCGGCGGCGGACGGCAAATTGGCCGGCGTGCTGTTCGGCCTCGAAGACGCCGGACGAGCCGGTGAAGGACCTGTTCCGGCCGGGCGCGCTGGTCGGACTGCTGCCGCCGGGCACCTACCGCTTCGCCAATGCGCCGCATGACGCGCGGCTGGCGGCGCTCGCCTTCGCGCTCGGCGCCTATCAATTCACCCGCTACCGCAAGGCGGAGCCGCGCAAGGTGCGGCTGGTGCGTGCCCGACGGCGTCGACGGCGACGATCTCACCCGCATCGTCGAGGGCGTGACGCTGGCGCGCGATCTCATCAACACGCCGTCGAACGACATGGGCCCGGCCGAACTGGAAGAGGCCGCCCGCGCGCTTGCCAAGCAGCACGGCGCCAAGATCGAGCGTCACGACGCGGCGACGCGCTTGGCCAAGCAATTTCCCGCTGGTCGCCGCGGTCGGCGCCGGCTCGCCGCGCGCGCCGCGGCTGATCGACATCACCTGGGGCAACGAAAACGACGCCGAAGATCACGCTGGTCGGCAAGGGCGTGTGTTTCGACACCGGCGGGCTCGACATCAAGAACGACACCGGCATGCTCAACATGAAGAAGGACATGGCCGGCGGCGCCACCGCGCTGGGGCTCGCGCACATGATCATGGCGCGCAAGCTGAAAGTGCGGCTGCGCGTGATCATCCCGGCGGTGGAGAATTCGATCTCCGGCACCAGTTTCCGGCCGCGCGACATCTACACCTCGCGCAAGGGCATCAGCGTCGAGATCGGCAACACCGACGCGGAAGGCCGGCTGATCCTGGCCGATGCGCTGACGCTCGCCGACGAGGACAAGCCGGCGCTGGTCGTCGATTTCGCCACGCTCACCGGCGCCGCGCGCGTCGCGCTCGGGCCCGACGTGCCGGCCGCTTTCACCGACGACGACGCGCTCGCCGACGAGCTCGCGCGCTTTGCGGCGGCGGAGAACGATCCGCTCTGGCGCATGCCGCTGTGGCGGCCTTACGAGGCGATGCTCGATTCCAAGGTGGCCGATACCAACAACGTGAGCACCGGCGGCCAGGGCGGCGCCATCACCGCGGCGCTGTTCCTGCGCAAGTTCGTCGCCGCGAAATCCTGGCTGCATTTCGACATCTTCGCCTGGACGCCGTCGGCCAAGCCCGGCCGCCCGGAAGGCGCCGAATTGCAGTCGGCGCGCGCGCTCTATGCGATGCTCTGCGCGCGCTATTCCTGATCCATGGTCGCGCTCGATCCCCGCATCAATCCGTTCCGCCCCGAGATCGCGGCGAAATATCTCAAGGGCCAGGTCGAGGCCGCGCGTTTTGTCGAAGGCGTGCGCCACGAGGTGGTCGAGCCGATCGCGGCCGTGCGCCGCACGCCGTCGCACGAGGCGCGGCTCGACACCCAAGCGCTGCTCGGCGAACGCGTCATCGTCTACGAGACGACCGACGAAGGCTGGGCCTGGGGCCAGCTCGAGACCGACGGCTATGTCGGCTGGCTGTCGGCCAATGCGCTGGGCGCGCCGGGACAAGCGCCGACCCACAAGGTGTCGGTGCCGCGCACGCTCGGCGTTTCCGGGGCCGGACATCAAACTCACGCCCGCGGCGGCGCTGCCGATGGGCGCGCGGCTTGCGATCGCGCGGCAGGACGAGCGTTTCGCCGTCACCGCCAACGGCTGGCACCTGCCGCTGGCGCATCTGTCGCCGCTCAAGGCGCGGCAGACGGATTTCGTCGCCGTGGCCGAAGAATTCCTGCACACGCCCTATCTGTGGGGCGGCAAGACCTCGCTCGGCATCGATTGCTCGGGCCTGGTGCAGGTTTCGCTGCAGGCCGCCGGCATCGCCTGCCCGCGCGACAGCGACATGCAGGAAATGGCGCTCGGCAAATTGTCTTCGCTCGGCGAATTGCGCCGCGGCGATCTGGTGTTCTGGAAGGGCCACGTCGCCATCGCGCGCGACAGCGAAACCTTGCTGCACGCCAATGCGCATCCATGGCGGTGGCGATCGAGCCGGCCGCCGAGGCCATTGCCCGCATCAAGGCGGCGGGCAGCGACATCACCAGCGTCAAGCGGATTTAGCGACCGAGCAATTCGCGTAACCGCCCGCGGTTAAGCGCCAGCCATTGCAGCCCGACGACCAGCGGGCCGTTGCGCATCGTGCCTGCGGCGAGCGCCGCAAGCGGCGTATCGATCGGCACGCGTAGCACCTCGATATATTCGCCCTCGGTTGGATGCGTCCGTTCCGGCACGCGCGAAGCATCGATGGCGGCGACGAATAGCGTCACCTCCTCGTCGGTCAATCCCGGCGTCGGCAGATAGCTGAACAATTCGACCAGCGCCGACGGCGTTACCCCGATTTCCTCCTCGCACTCGCGCCGCGCGGTCTCCTTGAGTTGCTCGCCGGGCTCGACGCGCCCGGCCACAATCTCGACCATCTCGCCCTTGCCGTTGGCGAGATGCGCTGCCGGGCGGAACTGGCGGATCATCACGATCTCGCCGCGCTCGAGATCGAGCGGCAGCAAGGCGACAACCTTGCCGGCGCGCACGACGTCGCGCGTCTGCGTGCCGGCCGGCAGCGTGACGCGGAAACGCTGGTAGTCGAAAAAGCCCTTGGCCGGCCGCTCGGGCGCCGACAGTTCGGCCAGTGCGGTGCGATCGGCGAGGTCGGACGCGGCCATCGCTCAGCACACGATCTTGCCGCAGGCACGCACCGAGCGGACCACGCCCTGCAGCGCCTTCAGCCCGGGATGGCCGACGATGGCGACGCCGTCGATGACATAGGCCGGCGTCGCCGCGAGGCCCGCCTCGCCGCCGAAGGTCGCGTTGTCGCGCAAGACATTGAGCGTCGCCTCCGTATTGGCGACACCCGCCAGCTTCTCGGCGTCGAGGCCCATCTCCTTGGCAGCTGAGAGCACCTTGGCGCCGTCGATGGTGCCACGGTTGGCATAGATGCGCCGGTGGAAATCGAGATATTGCGCGGGGGTCAGTTGCTTCGCGGCGGCGATCTCGATCATCGCGCCGCGCACCGAGGCAACCGACAAGACGGCGTAGGGCACGAAGACCAGCTCGAGCTTGGCGTCGGAGCGAACCAGCGCGTCGATATCGGCCGCCGCCTCGCGGCAATAGGGACAATTGAGATCGTAGAATTGGATCAGCGTCACGTCGCCGTGCGAGATTGCCCACCGCGACCTTGCCCGGCCAGCTTGTCGAGCCGCGCGGCAAATCCGGGCTTGAGGTCGAAATTGGCGATAGCATCGCCGTCGTCGGCCTTGATCGGGTATTGCGGGCGGGCGGCATCTGCGCCGTCGCCGCGACGGCGCCGAACGTGCAGAATAAGAATGCGAGACCGAGGATCGACTTTTTCATTGCGCCACCACGCCTTCCGGCGCGGTCTCCAGATTGAAGGCGGCGGCAAACAGCGCGCGCGTGTAGTCGCTCTTCGGCTCCTTGAACAAATCCGCCGCCGCGCCCTCCTCCACCATCTTGCCGTTGCGCAACACCAGCAGCCGGCTCGCCAGCGCCGCCACCACGCGCAGATCGTGCGAGATGAACATGTAGGTGAGGTCGCGCCTCTTCTGCAGATCGCGCAGCAGATCGACCATCTGCGACTGGATCAGCATGTCGAGCGCGCTGGTCGGCTCGTCGAGCACGATGAAGGTCGGCTCCAGCACCAGCGCGCGCGCCAGCGCGATGCGCTGGCGCTGGCCGCCGGAAAATTCGTGCGGATAGCGGAAGCGCGTCTCCGGATCGAGCCCGACATCCTTGAGCGCAGCCACCACGCGGCGCTCGCGCTCGGCGGCCGACAGTTGCGGATGATGCACCCACAGGCCCTCCTCGATGATGTCGGACACCGACATGCGCGGGCTGAGCGAGCCGTAGGGATCCTGGAACACGATCTGCATGTCGCGGCGATAGGGCCGCATCTGCTTGAACTTGAGGCCCTGGATGGTGTGGCCCATGAACACCACCGGCCCGTCCGACGAGATCAGCCGCAGGATGGCGAGGCCGAGCGTGGTCTTGCCCGAGCCCGACTCGCCGACCACGCCGAGCGTCTCGCCCTTGCGCATCTCGATGCTGATGCCGTCCACCGCCTTGATGTGGCCGACGACCTTGCGCAGCACGCCGCGCTTGATCGGGAACCAGACTTTCAGATCGTCGGTCGAGACCACGACCGGCGCCTGCGGCCGCGGCGGCGCCGGATCGGGCTTCGGCTCGGCGGCGAGCAGCGCGCGCGTATAAGGATGCTCGGGCGCGGTGAACACGCGCTCGACCGGGCCTTGCTCGACGATCTTGCCGGCATTCATCACGCAGACCCGGTCGGCGAGCTTGCGCACGATGCCGAGATCGTGGGTGATGAACAGCATCGACATGCCGAGCCGCGTCTGCGTGTCCTTCAGCAGCTTCAGGATCTGCGCCTGCACCGTGACGTCGAGCGCGGTGGTCGGCTCGTCGGCGATCAGCAGGTCGGGCTCGTTCGCCAGCGCCATGGCGATCATCACGCGCTGGCGCTGGCCGCCGGAGAGCTGATGCGGATAGCTCGCCGAGCCGCGCCTTCCGGGTCGGGGATGCCGACTTGGCCGAGCAATTCGACGATGCGGGCGCGCGCCTTCTCGCCCGTAAGGCCTTGATGGAGCAGACAGTATTTCGCGTATCTGCTTTTCGATCGTGTGCAGCGGATTGAGCGACGTCATCGGCTCCTGGAAGATGATGGTGATGTCGTTGCCGCGCACGTGGCGGATCTCGTTCTCCGGCATGGTCAGCAGTTCGCGGCCCTTGAACACGATCGAGCCGGACGGATGGTGCGCGGCCGGATAAGGCAGCAGCTTCATCACCGACAGCGCGGTGACCGATTTGCCGGAGCCGGATTCGCCGACCAGCGCCAGCGTCTCGCCCTTGGCGATGTCGAACGACACGCGGTCGACCGCCAGCACTTCGCGCGCGCCGTTGCCGAAGGCGACCGAAAGATCGCGGATCGACAGAAGGTTTTCGCCGGCGCCGCTCATCGGAATGTCTTTCGCGGATCGAAGGCGTCGCGCACCGCTTCGCCGATGAAGATCAAGCAGCGACAGCATGATCGCGATCGAGAAGAAGCCGGTGAGGCCGAGCCACGGCGCCTGCACGTTGGCTTTGCCTTGGCTGAGCAACTCGCCGAGCGAGGGCGAGCCGGGCGGCAGGCCGAAGCCGAGGAAATCGAGCGCGGTGAGCGTCATCACCGACGACGACAGAATGAACGGCAGGAACGTCATGGTCGCCACCATGGCGTTCGGCAGCAGATGGCGGAAGATGATCACCGCGTTCGACACGCCGAGCGCGCGCGCGGCCATGATGTATTCGAAATTGCGCCCGCGCAGGAATTCCGCGCGCACCAGCCCGACCAGCGACACCCAGGAGAACAACAGCAGGATGCCGAGCAGCACGAAGAAGCCCGGCACCAGCACCGATGAAATGATCAGCAGCAGATAGAGCGAGGGGATCGAGGTCCAGATTTCGATGAAGCGCTGGAACAGAAGATCGATCCAGCCGCCGAAATAACCCTGCACCGCGCCGGCGGCGACGCCGATGATCGACGAGACGATGGTCAGCGCCAAGCCGAACAGCACCGAAATGCGGAAGCCGTAGATCAGCCGCGCCACCACGTCGCGGCCGCCGTCGTCGGTGCCGAGCCAGTTGGTATTCGAGGTCGCCGCATTTGGCGAAACCGTGGGTGGCGGCGAATTCGCAATCCTTCTGCGTGAGCAGCCAGGTCGGCTTGGACGGGAACGGCGACGGCGGCTTGCTCACCTGCGTGTTGTAGGAAAAGCGGACCGGCGGCCAGAGCACGGTGCCGCCTTCCTTGCTGGATCAGGCCCATCAGATAGTCGTCGCGATAATCGGCGGCGGTGCCGAACAGATTGGGGTCGTGCGTCCTTGGCGAAGGCCGTGTCGGGATAGGTCACCACCGCCGGGAAAAACGATTGGCCGTTGACGTGGATGTAGATCGGCTTGTCGTTGGCGATGAATTCGGCGAACAGCGAAATCAGGAACATCGCCAGGAACAGCCACAACGACCAATAGCCGCGCCGGTTGACCTTGAAATTCTCCCAGCGCCGCCGGTTGAGCGGCGACAGCGTGAAACGGCAGATCCACGGCTGCAGGCTGCCGGCCGGCGTGTCGACCGCGGTCTTCCGAGAGATCCTCGGCGCGCCTTGGCGTCCACCTCAGACCTCCCGCGTCTCGAAATCGATGCGCGGATCGATCCAGGTGTAGGTCAGATCGGAGATCAGGTTCACCACCACGCCGATGAGCGAGAAAATATAGAGCGTGGCGAACACCACCGGATAATCGCGGTTGAGCACGCTCTCGAAGCCGAGCAGGCCGAGGCCGTCGAGCGAGAAGATGGTTTCGATCAGCAGCGAGCCGGTGAAGAAGGCGTGCACGAAAGCGCCGGGGAAGCCGGCGATCACGATCAGCATGGCGTTGCGGAAGACGTGGCCGTACAGCACCTGGTTGCTGCGTGCAGCCTTTGGCGCGGGCGGTGAGCACGTATTGCTTGCGGATCTCCTCGAGGAACGAGTTCTTGGTCAGCAGCGTCATGGTGGCGAAGGCCGACAGCGCCATCGAGATGATCGGCAGCGTCAGGTGCCAGAAATAGTCGCCGATCTTGGCGTACCACGGCAGTTGCCAGAAATTCTCCGAGACCAGCCCGCGCAGCGGGAACCAGTCGAAGAACGAGCCGCCGGCAAACAGGATGATCAGCAGGATCGCGAACAGGAAGCCGGGAATGGCGTAGCCGACGATGATCACGCTCGAGGTCCACACGTCGAAGCGCGAGCCGTCGTCGACCGCCTTGCGAATGCCGAGCGGAATCGAGATCAGATAGGTGAGCAGCGTCATCCAGATGCCGAGCGAGATCGACACCGGCAGCTTCTCCTTGATCAGCTGCAGCACGCTGACGTCGCGGAAATAGCTCTTGCCGAAATCGAAGCGGATGTAGTTCCACAGCATCAGGCCGAAGCGCTCGTAGGCCGGCTTGTCGAAGCCGAACTGCTTCTCCAGCTTCTTGATGAATTCCGGATCGAGCCCCTGCGCGCCGCGATATTTCGAGGTCACCGCGTCGACGCCCGAGCCGCCCTGCGCCATGCCGCGGCTGCCGAAGTCGCCGCCGGGCGAGCCGGAAATGCGCGAGGTCGCGCCGGTGTCGGCGCCGGTGAGCTTGGCGATCACCTGCTCGACCGGACCGCCGGGCGCGAACTGCACCACGACGAAGGCCACCAGCATGATGCCGAACATGGTCGGCACCATGAACAGCAGGCGGCGGATGATGTAGGCGGTCATGGTGACCTGTTAGCGCATTATCTTTGATCCGTCATTCCTGAGGTGCGAGCGCGCGCCTCAGGGTGACGCAGATCGTCTGTGCCCGCCTCTTCAACCCTTTTGCTCCAGCTTTGCCGCCTTGTCGCGGTCGTACCACCAGGTTTCCGGAATGCCGCGGAAATAGCGCGGCTTGGCGGCGGGATGGCCGAACACGTCCCAATAGGCGATCCAGTGCGACGCCTTGTACCAGTGCGGAATCCAATAGCGGCCGGCGCGGATGACGCGGTCGAGCGCCCGGCAGGCGGTGGTCAGTTCGGCCCGCGTCTTGGCGGCGATGATGCTGTCGACCAGCGCGTCGACCGCCGGATCGGCGATGCCGGCGAGATTTTGCGAGCCTTTGGTCGCTGCCGCCTGCGAGGAAAAATAAGTGCGCAGCGAATCGCCCGGCGTCGACGAAAAGCTCAAGCGCTCCACCGTGATGTCGAAATCGAAGTCGTCGACGCGCGCGCGGTATTGCACCGGATCGACGACGCGCAAGGTGGCGTCGATGCCGAGCGTCGCGAGGTTCTTGATGTAGGGCAGATGATGCGGCGTGAAGGTCGGCTCGTCGAGCAGGAACTCGATGGTGATCGGCTTGCCGTCCGGCAGCACGCGCTTGCCGTTCTTGAGCGCGAAGCCGGCTCGCTCGAGCAGTTGCGCGCCGCGCCGCAGCCAGCGGCGGTCCTGGCCCGAGCCGTCGGTCACCGGCGGCACGTAGGGCTCGCCGAACACTTCGTCCGGCACCTTGCCGCGGAACGGCTCGAGCAGCGCGAGCTCGGCGGCGTCCGGCTTGCCCTCCGCCATCATCGGCGAATTCTGGAACACCGACAGCGTGCGGTCGTAGGAGCCGTACATGATGTTCTTGTTGGTCCATTCGAAATCGAAGGCGTCGATCAACGCCTCGCGCAGGCGGCGGTCCTTGAATTTCTCGCGCCGCGTGTTGATGAACCAGCCCTGCGCGCCGGACGGCGTGTCGTCGGGCAATCACGGCGCGCTTGACGCGGCCGTCCTTGAAGGCGGGAAAATCGTAGCGCGTCGCCCAGGTGCGCGAGGTGAACTCCTCGCGGAACAGATAATTCTTGGCGGTGAAGCCTTCGAAGCCGACGTCGCGGTCGCGGTAATATTCGAAGCGCACGATGTCGAAATTGTTCTGCCCGCGCGCCACCGGCAGATCGGCGCCCCACCAGTCCTTCACCCGCTCGAATTCGATGAAATGCCCGGCCTCGAAGCGGCCGACCTTGTAGGCGCCGCTGCCGAGCGGGATTTCCAGCGTCGACTGATCGAACGGCTGCTTGGCATAATAGGCGCGCGAGAAGATCGGCAGGCCGGCGACGAACAGCGGCACGTCGCGGCCGCGCTTGTCGGCAAAGCGCACCACCACGCGTGCGATCGTCGGTCGCCTCGGCGCCTTTGAAGTCGCGCAGCAACTGCGTGATGATCGGATGGCCCTTTTCCTTCAGCGTCGCCAGCGACCAGGCCACGTCATGCGCGGTGAGCGGCGTGCCGTCGTGGAATTTCGCTTCCGGCCGCAGCGTGAAGCGATAGGTCAGCCCGTCGTCGGAAATGCGCACGCTCGCGCGGCGAGCCCATACATGGCGTCGGGCTCGTCGCCCGAGCGCGCCATCAGCGTCGCGAAGGTCAGCTCCATGCCCTGCGCGCCGTCGCCCTTGAGAATGTAGCTGTTGAGCGAATTGAAGGTGAGGAACGACCCGTTGTAGCCGCGGTTCGCGACCGATCTGCGAGAACACGCCGCCTTTGGGCGCGTCCGGATTGACGTATTCGAAATGCGGAAAATCCGCCGGATATTGCGAGATCGCCGAAGGCCGACATGCCGTGCCGCTCGGCGTCTCTTGCGCGACGGCGGCCGGCGCCAGCTTCGCGGCGGCGAGCGCGCCGGCCGACAACGACGAGCGCTTGGCGGCGGGTGATCAAGACCGCTGCGGCACCTTGGCCGCCTTGTCCGCGTCCCACCACCAGATGGTCGGGAACGCCGACGGCCCGTATTTCGGCATGTTCTGCGGACGGCCGAAGCGGTCCCAGCGCGCGGTGCGCTGCTTGCCGTAGGTCCATTGCGGCACGACGTAGAAATTCCACAGCAGCACGCGGTCGAGCGCCTTGGTGGCGGCGACCAGTTCGTCGCGGTCCTTGGCGAAGATCACGCGCTCGATCAGCGCATCGATCGCCGGATTCTTGATGCCGATCAGGTTGCGCGAGCCGGGCTGATCGGCGGCCTGCGAGCTCCAGAAGCCGCGCTGCTCGTTGCCGGGCGACAGCGACTCGCCCCAGGACGCGACGATGATGTCGAAATCCCATTGCCGCAGCCGGTTCTCGTATTGCGCGCTGTCGACCACGCGCACGTTCACCGTCATGCCGAGCCGCTCGCAGCGAGGGCTTGTAGAACAGCACGAAACGCTCGGTGGCCGGGTCCTCGACCAGGAACTCGACGCTGAAGCGGCTCGCCGGTCTTGGCGTTGACCAGCTTGGTGTCGCTTGATTTCGTAGCCGGCCTCGCGAAACAGCGCGAGCGCCTCGCGCAAATTGTTGCGCATCGCCTGCGGATTGCCGCCGACCGGATTGGTGTAGGGCTTGGTGAACAGATCCGGCCGGCACCTTGTCGCTCACGGTTTGCAGGATTTCGAGTTCCTTGCCTTGCCGGAATTCCGGACGACGCCAGTTCGGTGCCTTCGAAATAGCTGGCGATGCGCTTGTACTGGCCGAAGAAAATCTGCTTGTTCATCTCCTCGAAATCGAAGGCGAAATTGAAGGCGCGGCGCACGCGCGGGTCCTTGAACTTGTCGCGCCGGATATTGAAGGCGAAAGCCTGCATCACGCCGAAATTGCGGATCGGGAATTCCTCCAGCACCACCTTCTTGTCGCGCACGGCGGGAAAATCGTAGGAGGTCGCCCAGTTCTTGGCGCTGTTCTCGGTGCGCCAATCGACCTGATCGCCCTTGAATGCCTCCAGCGCGACGGTGGAGTCGCGGAAATATTCGTAAGCGGATTTGTCTGGAAATTATTGCGTGCCGATGTTGACGTTGAGGTCCTTGCCCCAATAGTCGGCGACCTTCTCGTAGACGATCGTGCGGCCGGGCGCGAAATCCTTGAGCCGATAGGGGCCCGAGCCGAGCGGCGGCTCCAGCGTGGTCTGCGTCGACGTCGCGCTTCTTGCCGGACTTGTCGGTGCCTTCCCACCAGTGCTTCGGCAGCACCGGCAGCTGGCCGACGATCTGCGGCAGTTCGCGGTTGCCGGGCCCGTCGAAGGTGAAGGTGACTTCGCGCTCGCCGGTCTTCTCCGCCTTGATCACGTGGCGGTAGTAGGCGCCGTAGAACGGACTGTTCGTCTTGAACGTGTCGAACGAGAAGATGACGTCCTCCGGCGTCACCGGCTTGCCGTCGTGCCAGCGCGCGTTGGCGCGCAGGCGATAGGTGACCGACGAACGATCGTCCGGGTAGCTGACCGCTTCCGCCAGCAGGCCGTATTCGGTCGAGACCTCGTCGAGCGCCGGCGTGATCAGCGTTTCGGTGAACAGCTCGGTGCCCATCGGCGAGGCTGCCCTTCACGCCCGACACCACCGTGATTGAAATTGTCGAAAGTGCCGAACGCGATCTGCCGCACCGTGCCGCCCTGCGGCGCGGCCGGATTGACGTAGTCGAAATGCTTGAAGCCTGCCGGATATTTCACTCGCCGAACAGCGACAGCCCGTGCTTCCATTGCCGCGTCTGCGCCGCCGCAGGCCGGGTCCGATCCGCGCCCAAGCGCGCCCAGAGCCGGCGCGGCGAGCGCGGCGGCGGTGCTGCGCAGAACGGAACGGCGGGTCAGTCTCATGGCAAGGCTCCGGCGCGGCTCAGGCGCTGTGTCATGCAATCGCGGGCGATTATGTCGGTTTTTCGGTCCGCGTACCAGCGGCCTCGACGCCGCGCTACGCATAACAAAACGGCCGGGCTTTGCCCGGCCGCATCGACAATCGCGCGATGCCCGACGTCACTTCGCCGGCGGCGGGGCCGCGCGGCGCCGGCGCCGCCGGCTTGGGCGCCTCGGCCAGGTTTCGCCGGAGCGCCGCCCGCAGGCGGCGCAGCTTCCGCCGCCTTCGGCAGCGGCACGGGGTTGTCGGACAGCGTGTGCAGGAAATCGATCACGTCGGCGCGCTGCTGGCTCGTTCGCGACAGCCGGCGAAGGTCATGGCCGTGCCGGGGATATAGCCGCGCGGATTGGTCGAGGAACTTGTCGAGCTCGTCGAAGGTCCATTTGCCGCCCTTGGCCTTCATGGCGGCGGAATAGTTGAAGCCGGCTGCGGACCTTGCGCGCGGTCGGCCGACGATGCCCCAGAGATTGGGACCGACCCGGTTCGGCCCGCCCTTTTCGAAGGTGTGGCAGGCCTGGCATTGCTTGGCGGTCGCCTGGCCCTTTTCCACCGAGGCCGTGGCCAGCAGCGCCTCCATCGGCTCTTCGGCGCTGCTTGCGGCGCGGCCTTCTCTGCCCCCGCCTTCGGCGTCTTTGACCGCGATGGCGTAGCCGGGCTTGGCCGGCTTCTCGGGCGCGAAAATGGCGCCGGCGCCGATATTGAGCGCGAGCAGTGATCAGGCAGGTGCCGAGGATGGCGCCCAGGACCTTGTTGAGTTCGAAGGAATTCATCGAAAAGAGGCTCCCGAGAGGGGCGCGAAGCCGGCAGGACGGATGGCCGCCAAGAGGCTCGGCGGCGGCGGACAGATACCGTTTTGCCTCCGCGTCTGGCAACCCGTATAAGCGCCGCGGCCCACGCGACATTCGTTCAGTCCGGCATCCGAGCAGATGCCCGACACCATCATCCTCATCCCGGCCCGCATGGCCTCGACCCGGCTGCCCGGCAAGCCGCTTGGCGGATATCGCCGGACTGCCGATGATCGTGCACGTGCTGCGCCGCGCGCAGGCCGCCAAAATCGGCGAGGCGGTGGTGGCGACCGATTCCGAAGCGGTCGCCGGCGGCGGTGGAAAAGGCGGGCGGCCGCGCCATCATGACGCGGGCCGACCACGTCTCCGGCTCCGACCGCATCTACGAGGCGCTGGAGGCGCTCGATCCCGAGCGCCGCGTCGGCGTCGTGGTCAATGTGCAGGGCGACCTGCCGACCATCGAGCCCGCCGACATCCGCGCCGCGCTCGGGCCGCTCGCCGACCCCGCCGTCGATATCGCGACGCTCGCCGCGGTCATCACCGACAAGGCCGACCGCACCAATCCGAACGTGGTCAAGGCCATCGGGCCGCCCGCGGCCGTCCGGCCGCTTCCGCGCCACCGCTTTCACCCGCGCCAACGCGACCGGCGCCGGGCCCGCACTATCACCACATCGGGCTTTACGCCTACCGCCGCGCGGCGCTGGAGCGTTTCGTCAAGCTGCCGCCGTCGGCCAACGAGCAGCGCGAGAAGCTCGAGCAATTGCGCGCGCTCGATGCCGGCATGCGCATCGATGTCGCGGTGGTGAAAAGCGTGCCGCTCGGCGTCGATACGCCGGAAGAACTGGCGAAAGCGCGGCAAATGCTCGGCCGGTTGACTTAAGGCGCGAAGGTCTGCGTACGGATCGCCCGAAGGCAGCGACCATGGCCAAGAAAAAGATCATTTTCCAGGGCGAACCGGGGGCGAATTCGCATCTCGCCTGCCGCGAAGCCTATCCGGATCACGAGCCGGTGCCCTGCCCGACCTTCGAGGATTGCTTCTCCGCGCTCAGCGCCGGCGACGTCGATCTCGGCATGATCCCGATCGAGAATTCGGTCGCCGGCCGCGTCGCCGACATCCATCATCTGATGCCGACCTCGAAGCTGCACATCATCGCCGAATGGTTCCTGCCGATCCGCAATCAATTGATGGCGCCGAAGGGCGCGACCCTGAAAACCATCAAGTCGGTGGAAAGCCACGTGATGGCGCTCGGCCAGTGCCGCAAGATCATCCGCGAACTGAAGCTCAAGCCGATCGTCGCCGCCGACACCGCCGGCTCCGCGCGCGAAGTCGCCGAGAGCAAGGACGTCACGCGCGCGGCCATCGCCTCGCGGCTGGCGGCGGAAATCTACGGCCTCGACATCCTGCAAGCGAGAACGTCGAGGACGAAGCCAATTCGACCACGCGCTTCATCGTGCTGTCGCGCGAGAAGAAATGGGCGGCGCCCGGCCAGGGCAAGGTCGTCACCACCTTCGTGTTCCGCGTGCGCAACGTGCCGGCCGCGCTCTACAAGGCGATGGGCGGCTTCGCCACCAACGGCGTCAACATGACCAAGCTCGAGAGCTACATGGTCGGCGGCAATTTCTTCGCCACGCAGTTCTATGCCGACGTCGAGGGCCACCCCGACGACCGCGCGCTGGTGTTCGCGCTCGAGGAGCTCGCCTTCTTCTCCAAGGAGCTGACCGATCCTCGGCGTCTATCCGGCGCACCCCTACCGCGACACGTTCAAGGAAGAGAAGGACTGAGCGCGGGCGCCGTCATTTCTTGTCCGTCTTCGGCTTCTTCAAATCCGCCAGTTCCAGCTGAAGTTTCGCCAGCGCCGCCTTGAGCGCAGCGAGCTCGGCCTTTTGCGACGGCGATCTCGCGGTTCGCGTCGGCAAACTTGGCCTGCATCGCGCGCGTCTGCTTCGCCAGCTCCTGTTGCAGAAACTCGACGTTGCTTTGCAGGCAGCTCGGTGCGCCGGTCCATCGCCTTTTCGGCGGTGCATATTTCAAGGCCGCGGATATCCTGCGCCAGCGCGGGCGCAGCAATCGCGAGACCAGTCTAGCAGGGCCAAAAGGCGGGGCTTCATGGGCTAGCAGCCTACACAAGTCGCGCCCGCGTGGGGCGGCGAGCGACCCCTGGGTTTCCTCAGATCGTTTCGTGGGCCTATGATGGCGTCGTCTCAAACTCCCGGGGGACGTCATGAAATCATCATCCGCTTGCTTGCTATCTGCGCGGGCTGCTCGTCGCCGGGAGCGCCGTTGCGCGGGCCATATCCCGATCATCCGGTGCGCATGCTGGTCGGCTTCGCCGCCGGCGGCCCGACCGACGTGATCGCCCGCATCGTCGCGCAGAAATTGTCGGCCTCCCTCGGCCAGCAGTTCTACGTCGACGACAAACCCGGCGCCGGCGGCAACATCGCCAACGCCGAAGTCGCGAAGGCGGCGCCCGACGGCTACACGCTCACCGTGGTGAGCACCGGCTTCATGGTCAATATGAGCCTCTACGCCCACGTGCCCTACGACGCGGTCAAGGACTTCGCGCCGATCACCATGGTGGCCTATTCGCCCAACGTGATCGTGGTCAATCCGTCGGTGCCGGCGAAGATCGTCAAGGAACTGATCGAGCTGATCAAGGCCAATCCGGGCAAATACAGCTTCGCCGGCCCGGCATCGGCTCGACGCCGCATCTGTCGGGCGAATTGTTCAAGCAGAAATTCGGCCTCGACATGGTGCACGTGCCGTTCTCCCGGCGCCGCGCACGGCGATCAACTCGACCATCGGCGGCCATACGCAGATCGCCTTCACCGCGCTGCCGCCGGCGCTGGCCAATATCAAGAGCGGAAAATTGCGCGGCGCTCGCCGTGCTCGCGGTCAAGCGCAGCGCGGAACTGCCCGACGTGCCGACCATGCAGGAAGCCGGCTATCCCGGCCAGGAGGCCGACACGCTGACCGGCATTCTGGCGCCGGCCGGCACGCCGAAGGCGATCATCGACCTGCTGCACCGCGAGATCGCCAAGGCGGTGGCCGAGCCGGACGTCACGGCGCATCTGCTGCAAGCTCGGCTTCGTGCCGGTGGCGAACAAGCCGGAGGAATTCGGCGCGCGCATCAAGAGCGAGATCGCGAAGTGGGGCAAGGTGGTGCACGACGCGCATCTGCGCATCGAATGACGCCTCGACGCTACTCGCCGCCTGCTGCGCCGGCGGGCGCATCGATTCCAGGCCGTCCGCCGCGGTCGCGGAAATCGTCGTGCGCACCATCAGCCGGGCCTCGTGCGCCGGCCATGGCCGGCCGCGGTGCATGGTGGCGCGGTTGTCCCACATCACCACGTCGCCGCTCTTCCATGTGTGCACGTAGCTCGTGCCCGGCGCGGTCGCCGCCGCCATCAGTTCCTCGATCAACTTTTTGCCTTCCGCCGCCGTCCATGCCTTCCACGGCATAAGCGTGCGAGGCGAGATAGAGCGCGCTGCGGCCGTTCACCGGATTCTTCCACACCATGCGCCAGCATTGCGGCGGCAGCGCCGCGCGCTCCTCCGGACTGGCGAGGCCTTCCGCGATCTGGCCGCGCGAATGGTGCGTAGTCGTGCCAGGCGAAGGAATTGGCCAGCTTCGTTGCTGCATGCCGGGATCGAGCCGCTCGAAGGCGAGCCGCGTCGAGACGAATTCGGTTTCGCCGCCGCGCGCCGGGATGATGCGCGCCGACAGGACCGAGGTCAGCGCCGGCATGCGCTTGAACGACGAGTCGGTGTGCCAGAGCTGGTTCGCCTTGTTGCGCATGGCGTAGCGGTGATCGGGCGGCACCACTTTGCCGTCCGGGCCGATGGTGGTGAGGATCACGAAATGGCTGCCGGTGCCGAGCGAGCCGACCTTGGTGATTTCCGGCGGACCGAAGCGGCGCGAGAAGGCGAGCTGGCCCTCGTCGGTCACTTCCTGACCGCGGAAAACCAGCACCGAATGCTGCTCGAACGCCGCGCGCGCCGCCGCATAGGCGGCATCGTCAGCGGCGACGTCGGCGAGCGTCACGCCGCGCAATTCGGCGGCAAAGCCTGGACCCAGCGGGACGACTTCCATGGCGCGTTCTCCCCGGTTTTATTTGTTTTCTTAACTCTCCCGCAAAACCGGCCGCGCTGGCAAGCAAGCGCACGGCACCTTGTGCGGCGCCGGCAATCCTTGCAAAACACCGAAAAGCCGGTACGAGCCGTAACCGGCCGGCTTCGGGGGAAACGATGAGCGATAGCCACGAACAAGGTCGCCCTGGTGACCGGCGCCGCGCGCGGCATCGGGCTTGCCACCGCCAAGCGATTTCTCGCCGACGGCTGGCGCGTGGCGCTGCTCGATATCGACGGCGAGAATTTGCAGCGCACTTTTGCCGCGATCGACAAGCCCGACGTGACGCTCGCGATTCATTGCGACGTGGCCGATGCCGCAGGCGTCGCGCGCGCGCTCGACATCGTCGCCAAGCAATTCGGCCGGCTCGACGCGCTGGTCAACAATGCCGGCATCGCCATCTTCAAGCCGATCCTCGACGTGACTTACGAGGACTGGTCGCGCGTGCTGGCGGTCAATCTCACCGGACCGTTTTTGTGCACGCAAGCCGCCGCGCCTCTGATGCGCGACTCGGGCGGCGGCGCGATCGTCAACATCACGTCGATTTCGGGCCTGCGCGCCTCGACGCTGCGCACCGCCTACGGCACCAGCAAGGCCGGCCTCGCGCATCTGACCAAGCAGCAGGCGGCCGAACTCGCCCCGCTCGGCATCCGCGTCAACGCGGTCGCGCCCGGGCCGGTCGACACCGCCATGGCGAAAGCGGTGCACACGCCGGAAATCCGCGCAGCACTATCACGACGCACATGCCGCTCAACCGCTACGGCCTGGAAGAAGAATTGGCGGAAGCGATCTTTTTCCTGTGCAGCGAGCGCGCGAGCTACATCACCGGACAGACGCTGCGCGTCGACGGCGGCTTCGATTGCGACCGGCATCGGCCTGCCGACGCTGCGCCGAGGACATAGCGCAATCAGCTCAGCTTCCGCTCGCGCTCGTAGCGCTCGACGAAACTGCGGCGACAGCTTGCGCAGCCGCTCGATATCGACGCGGCCGGAGCGCGTGATGTAGCTCATGGCGAATTCGGCCGGCGCGAGTTCCATGTGCTCGGCGAAATTCTCGTACCATGACGCGCTGCCGTTGGCGCCGGCGACCAGCTTGTCCACGATCGGCCGCCGCGCCGCCTCGTAAGCCGGCAGCGCCGCCGGCAACATCGTCGCCATGCGCGGCCAGCGCCTTGTCGAGCGCGATGGCGTCCTCCATCGCGAGCCGCGTGCCGGAGCCGATGGAAAAATGCGCGGTGTGCAGCGCGTCGCCGATCAGCACGTATTTGCCGTGGTGCCAGCGCGCATTGCGCACCATGCGGAAACCGCCGCCAGATCGAATTGTTGGAGATCAGCGGATGGCCGCCGAGCGCGTCGGCGAAAATCTTCTGGCACAGGCTGCGCGATTCCGCCTCGTCCATGCGCTCAAAGCCGGCGCGGGCGAAACTCGCCTCGTCGGTTTCGACGATGAACGTGCTGCGCCCCGGCGCGTAGCGGTAGTGATGCGCGTTGAAATCGCCGACCGGCGTGTGGCGGAAAGTCTGCGTCAGCGTGTCGTAGCGCTGGCTGGTGCCGAACCAGGCGAAATGATTGGCGAGATAAGTGACGCTGGCGCCGAATTCGTCCGCGAAGGTGCGCCGCACCAGCGAATTGACGCCATCGGCGCCGACCACCAGATCGGCGCCATCGAACTCGTCGAGCGAGGTCACCGCGCGGGAGAATTCCGGCGCGATGCCGACCGAGCGCAGGCGCTGCTGCAGCAATTGCAGCAGCTTGAGCCGGCCGATGGCCGCAAAGCCGATGCCGTCGATGACGACGCGCTCGTTGCGGTGAACGAGCGTCATGTCGTCCCAGGATTCCATCTGCGGCGTGATCGCCGCGTAGGTCTCCGCGTCGTCCTCGCGCAGGAATTCGAGCGCGCGGTCGGAGAACACCACGCCGAAGCCGAAAGTGGCGTCGGCCGGGTTCTGCTCGACGATCGCTGATGTCGGCGTCCGGCCGCCGCCGCTTGATCAGATAGGCGAGATAAAGCCCGGCCGGCCCGGCGCCGAGAATGGCAATGCGCATGGACTCTTGTAGCGCACGGCACTTCTACCGTCATGCCCGGGACAAGCCGAGCTATATTGCGTACAGTCGTCCGTTACCTGATACGGGCGGAACCCATGCTCGCAACCGCCCTCGCCCTCACCCTCCACATCCTCGGCGCCGTGGTCTGGGTCGGCGGCATGTTCGCCGCCTATGTCTGCCTGCGCCCGGCGGCGGGCGCGCTGGAGGCCCCGCAGCGGCTGCAGCTCTGGCGGAGTTTCTTCGCCAAATTCTTCCCCTGGGTCTGGGTCTCGGTGCTGCTGCTGCTCGCCAGCGGCTTTTGGATGATGCTGACGACATTCGGCGGCTTTTCCGGCGCGGCGCTTTATATCCATCGTGATGATGGGCATCGGCTGCTGATGGTCGCGCTGTTCGCCTGGCTGTTCCACGGCCCCTGGCTCAAGTTCAAGCGCGCGGTCGACGCCAAGGATTGGCCGGCCGCCGCCGCCCACCTCAACCGCATCCGGCAGATCATCATGATCAACCTGCCGCTCGGCCTGATCGTGGTCGTGATCGGCGGCAGCGGACGGTTTTGGGGGTTTTAGATCCGTCTCATCCTGAGTGGATCGATTAGATCGTCTGATTGTATTCGCCGACTTCCGGATGCGTGCGCAGCACGCCGTCGACCGCCTTGAACATCTCGCGCATGCGCGCTTCCGAGACCGGGCTCTCCACCACCACCACCAGCTCCGGCTTGTTGGAGGAGGCGCGCACCAGGCCCCAGGTGCCGTCCTCGACGGTGACGCGCACGCCGTTGACGGTGACCAGATCGCGGATCGGCTGGCCCGGCGACCTTGTCGCCCTTCTTCTTGCGCGTCCTCGAAATGCTTCACCACCGCGTCGACCACGCCGTATTTCTTCTCGTCGTCGCAATGCGGCGACATGGTGGGCGAGCCCCAGGTCTTCGGCAGCGCGTCTTGGCAGCTCGCGACATTCTCTTGTCCGGATTGCGGTCGAGCATGTCGCAGATCGCGAGCGCCGAAGATCGAAGCCGTCGTCATAGCCGCGGCCGAACGGCTTGTTGAAGAAGTAGTGGCCGGACTTCTCGAAGCCGGCGAGCGCGACCAGTTCGTGCGTGCGGCGCTTCATGTAGGAGTGGCCGGTCTTCCAATAGTCGGCCTTGACGCCGTTCTTCAGCAGCACCGGATCGGTGGCGATAGAGGCCGGTCGACTTCACGTCGACCACGAAGGTCGCGTCCCGGATGCAGCGCCGACATGTCGCGCGCCAGCATCACGCCGACTTTGTCGGCGAAGATCTCCTCGCCGGTGTCGTCGACCACGCCGCAACGATCGCCGTCGCCGTCGAAGCCGAGCGCGACGTCGGCGCTTGTGCTCGAGCACCGCATCGCGCATGGCGTGCAGCATCTCGAGGTCTTCCGGTATTGGGATTGTATTTCGGGAAGGTGTAGTCGAGCTCGCAATCGAGCGGCACCACCTCGCAGCCGATCGCTTCGAGGATGCGCTGGCGCGAAAGCGCCGGCGGTGCCGTTGCCGCAGGCGGCGACCACCTTCAGCTTGCGCTTGAGCTTCGGCCGCTTGGTGAGGTCGGCGATGTAGCGCTCGGGGAAATTCTCCACGAACACGTATGAGCCGCCGCCCTTGAGGTCGAACTTGCGCGCCGAGCACGATCTCCTTCAGCCGCGTCATCTCGTCCGGCCCGAAGGTGAGCGGCCGGTTGGCGCCCATCTTCACGCCGGTCCAGCCGTTGTCGTTGTGCGAGGCGGTGACCATGGCGACGCAGGGCACGTCGAGCTCGAACTGCGCGAAATAGGCCATCGGCGTGATCGCGAGCCCGATGTCGTGCACCTTGCAGCCCGCCGCCATCAGGCCGGTGACCAGCGCGAGTCTTCACCGAAGCCGAATAGCTGCGGAAGTCGTGGCCGGTGACGATCTCCGGCTTGACGCCCATCTCGCGGATCAGCGTGCCGAGCCCCATGCCGAGCGCCTGCACGCCCATCAGGTTGATTTCTTTTTCCAACAGCCAGCGCGCGTCGTATTCGCGGAAGCCGGTCGGCTTCACCAGCGGCGAGGACTCGTAGGCGTAGGTATTGGGCGTGAGCGCGGATTTCGGCGTCGGAAACATCAAAGCCTCAAATATGCGGCGTGACAGATTCATGTGCATACCCCAACGCCGCGAACCGGCAAAGCGGTCCGGCAAAATTCCAGTCGATTGCGGGGTAGATTACTGCTCCAGCAACATGCGGCCGTCGGCCTACTTCGTAGCGCCGCAGCCGCGACAGGAACGTGACGCCGAGCAGGTTCGGTCGACAGCGCCTCGTCCGGCAGCACCAGCGCCGGCACGTCGAACACGGTGATGTCGCCGATTTCGATGCGCTCGAGCTTGGCCGGCGCCGCCTTGATGCGGCCGTTGGCGGTGGAGACGATGGCGGTGTAGTCGCGCGGCATCGGATGCACGCCGATATTGGCGGCGTCGGTCTCGCGCAGGATCACCAGCGAGGCGCCGGTGTCGACCATGAAATCGATATGGCGGCCGTTGACGCGGGCATCGACGCGGAAATGGCCGTCGCGGCCGCTCGTCAGCTCCATCCTGTGCTGGCCGGCCGAGACCTGGCTCGGCTGGTCGGCCGCCTGCACGGCCGCCGCCTGCGACGCCGGCGCTTCCACCACCGTCTTGTCGGCGAAGCGCGCGAGATAGCTGCCGCCGACCAGCGCCAACGCGGCGAAAATGAGGACCTGACGCATGATGCAAAACCCGCTGGTTGCGGCGACCGTCGCATGCGGCTGGCCAATGCGGCCTTAACGCCGTGGTACGCCGCGTTTTGCGCGATGGTGAGCGGCGCGGTTAAGCGGATGCCGGACAATTGAATCTATTCGCCGCGCCGCTTGGCGCGCCGGGTGGCGGGCGCCGACAGCGGATCGTCCGGCCAGGGATGGCGCGGATAGCGGCCGCGCATTTCGGTTTTCACGTCGGCATAGCTGCCGCGCCAGAAGCCGGGCAGATCGCGCGTCACCTGCACCGGCCGATGCGCCGGCGACAGCAGCTCGATCACCAGCGGCACGCGGCCGCCGGCGATCGCCGGATGCTGCGCGAGCCCGAACAATTCCTGCACGCGGATCGAGACCGTCGGCCCCTGCTCGGCCTCGTAGTCGATCGGCACGGAGGAGCCGGACGGCGCGGTGAAATGGGTCGGCGCCTCGGCGTCGAGCCGCTTGCGCAGAGTCCACGGCAGCAGCGCGTCGAGCGCGGCGCGACAGATCGTCGGCGCCGATCTGCGCCGAGCGCGGTCTTGCCGGCGAGAAACGGCGCCAGCCATTCGGCCGCGCTGCGCGCCAGCGCAGTCGTCCGACAGATCGGGCCATTCCTCGCCTTCCGCCCGGCGCAGGAACAGCACGCGGTTGCGCAATTGCAGTTGCGCCTTGCTCCACGGCAGTTTGCCGATGCCGAGCGTCGGCGATGCCTTCGGCCAGCAGTTGTGCGCGTTGTCGTCATCGGGAGTTGACCGGCCTTGATCTGTTCGGCCAGCACCAGCGCGCCGAGCCGGCGGCTGCGCCGCGCGCGCAGCGACGCGGAGGCGGCATCGAAGGTCGACCGCCTCGCGCTCCTCGATCTTGTCGGCAAAGCGCGCCTCGATCTCGGCGAGCGCGATCGGCGCCGCCAGGATGATGCGGCTCGCCGCCGCGCTGCCGGTCAATTCCGCCACCGCCAGAAACGGCTCGCGCGCCAGCGCCGAGGCCGGATCGACATTGCCGCCGCGGCCATTGGCGAGCAGGAAGCGCCCGCTGCCGCCGCCGCGGCTCTTGGCGATGCGGTCGGGATAGGCAAGCGCGAGCAAAGCGCCGGGCGAATGATCGCCGCCGTCGCGTCTTTGCCGCCGACCGCATCGCCCCACCGCTTGACCATCGCGCGCGCGTCCTCGGCGCGGCGCGAGCGGTCGCGGCGGAACTGATCGAGCCGATGGCGCAGATCGGGATCGTCGCCGCCGAGCCCGCGTTCGGTGAGCACCGCGGCGATCTGCGCCGCCAGTTCGCCGGCGCCTTCCGCCGCCGCATCGACCACCATGCGCGCCAGCCGCGGCGGCAGCGGCAGCGCGCGCAGCTTGCGGCCTTCGTCGGTGATGCGGCCTTGCGCGTCGATGCGCGCCGAGCTCGGTGAGCAGCGCTTTCGCTTCGCTCGAGCGCCGCCTGCGGCGGCGGATCGAGAAACGCCAGCTTGCCCGGATCGCTGGCGCCCCATTGCGCCAGATCGAGCACGAAGGACGACAGATCGGCCGACAGAATTTCCGGCCGCGTATAGGGCTCGAGCGAGCCGGTCTGCGGCTCGTCCCACAGCCGGTAGCAGACGCCCGGCTCGGTGCGGCCGGCGCGGCCGCGGCGCTGGTCGGCGGCGGCGCGCGACACGCGCACGGTTTCCAGCCGCGTGAGGCCGACGTCCGGCTCGTAGCGCGGCACGCGCGACAGGCCGCTGTCGATGACGACGCGCACGCCCTCGATGGTGAGCGAGGTCTCCGCGATCGAGGTCGCCAGCACCACCTTGCGCCGCCCGGCGGCGCCGGCGAGATGGCGCGGTCCTGCTCGCGCGCGTCGAGCGCGCCGTAAAGCGCGACGATATCGACGGCCGGGTCGGCGACGCGCTCCTTGAGCAGCGTCTCGGTGCGGCGGATTTCGCCGGCGCCCGGCAGGAACACCAGCAGCCGAGCCTTGCTCGGCGCGCAACGCGCGCTCGACGGCGTCGGCCACCTGGCTCTCGATCGCGCGCGCGCGCATCGCGGCCGAGATAGCGCGTCTCGACCGCGAAGGCGCGGCCTTCGCTTTCGACCACCGGCGCGCCGCCGAGCAGCGCCGCCACGCGGGCGCCGTCGAGCGTCGCCGACATCACCAGGATCTTCAGGTCCTCGCGCAGGCCCTGCTGCACGTCGCGCGCCAGCGCCAAGCCCGAGATCGGCATCGAGCGAGCGCTCATGAAATTCGTCGAACAGCACGGCGGCGACGCCGTCGAGCGAGGGATCGTCGAGGACCAGCCGCGTGAACACGCCCTCGGTGATCACCTCGATGCGCGTGCGTTTCGACATCTTGGAGCCGAAGCGCACGCGCAGGCCGACGGTGTCGCCGACTTGCTCGCCCAGCGTCGACGCCATGCGGGCGGCGGCGGCGCGCGCGGCCAGCCGGCGCGGCTCCAGCACCAGGATTTTCTTATCCTTCGCCCACGGCTCGTCGAGCAGCACCAGCGGCACGCGCGTGGTCTTGCCGGCGCCGGGCGGCGCCACCAGCACGGCGCATTGTTCGCCGCCAGCGCGGCGGTCAGCCGCGGCAGCGCGTCGTCGATCGGAAGCGGTGTGTCGAACTTTTGCATGTGTAACGTCGTCACCCGGCGAAGCGGATGGAGAAACTCGGATAGCGATTTGGAAATAGTCTGCCTGCCCCGCGCGCTGGCGCGGGGCCGATCAACGTCTCTTGGCGGCGACGTCGATCATTTCTTCGCCCGCCCGACGCCCTCATAGGCGAAGCCGTGGCGCGCGACCTCCTCCGGCCGGTAAATGTTGCGCAGGTCGACCAGCACCGGCCGCTCCATGATCTTCTTCAGCCGCGCGAAATCGAGCGCGCGGAACTGCTCCCATTCGGTGACGATCACCAGCGCGGACGCGCCCTCGGCGCAGTCATAGGCGTCCTTGCAGAACGCGACGTTCGACATCAGCGGCTTGGCCTGCTCCATGCCGGTCGGATCGTAGGCGCGCACCTTGGCGCCCATGTCCTGCAGCGCGGTGATCAGCGGGATCGACGGCGCCTCGCGCATGTCGTCGGTGTTCGGCTTGAAGGTCAGGCCGAGCACGGCGATCGTCTTGCCGCGCAGTTCGCCGCCGAGCGCCGCCGCCACCTTGCGCGCCATCGCCCGCTTGCGCGCGTCGTTGACCGCGACCACCGCCTCGACGATGCGCAGCGGCGCCTCGTGGTCGTGCCCGGTCTTGAGCAGCGCCACGGTGTCCTTGGGAAAGCAGGAGCCGCCGAAGCCCGGCCCGGCGTGCAGGAATTTCGCGCCGATGCGGTTGTCGAGCCCGATGCCGCGCGCGATCTCCTGCACGTCGGCGCCGACTTTTTCGGCGAGATCGGCGATCTCGTTGATGAAGGTGATCTTGGTGGCGAGGAAGGCGTTGGCGGCGTATTTGATCAGCTCGGCGGTGCGCCGGTCGGTGAACAGGATCGGCGAGCGGTTGAGATAGAGCGGCCGGTAGAGCTCGCCCATCACCTCGCGCGCGCGCGCGTCCTCGCTGCCGACGACGATGCGGTCGGGATGCTTGAAGTCCTGGATGGCCGCGCCTTCGCGCAGGAATTCCGGGTTCGACACCACGGCGAACTCGGCGTCGGGCCGCGTCTCGCGGATGATGCGCTCGACCTCGTCGCCGGTGCCGACCGGCACGGTCGATTTGGTGATGACGACGGTGAAGCCGGCAAGCGCGCGCGCGATCTCGCGCGCCGCGTCATAGACGAAGCTCAAATCGGCATGGCCGTCGCCGCGGCGCGACGGCGTGCCGACCGCGATGAACACCGCGTCGGCCGCCTTTCACCGCGCCGGCAGATCGTTGGTGAATTTCAGCCGGCCGGCGCGCGTATTGGCGGCGACCAGATCGGTCAGCCCCGGCTCGTAGATCGGTACTTCGCCGCGCCTCAGCGCGGCGATCTTGGCCGTATCCTTGTCGACGCAGGTCACGTCGTGGCCGAAATCGGCAAAGCAGGCCCCGGAAACGAGGCCGACATAGCCGGTGCCGATCATGGCAACGCGCATGGAATTCTCTCGTTAAATCGCTTGTTCAAGCCGCTGAGAGCCGGCGGTCTCATAGCAGAGGCCGTCCGGGTGGCGAGAGGCGCGGCATTTTCTGTGGCCGAGTTCGTGCGACAGATTGATTAACGCCGCGGCCGGCCCCACATTCGCCGCCATGCCAGCCACCGCAAAATCCAAGCCCGCTCCTAAGTCCAAAGCCGCCGCCCCGGTTCCGTCAAACCCGGCGGCGCGGCCGCTGAAAAAGGGCGACCACCTCTTCCTGGTCGACGGCTCCGGCTACATCTTCCGCGCCTACCACGCGCTGCCGCCGCTCACCCGCAAATCGGACGGCCTGCAGGTCAATGCCGTGCTCGGCTTCTGCAACATGCTGTGGAAGCTGTTGGCCGAAATGAAGGACGACAAGCCGACCCATCTCGCCGTGGTGTTCGACAAATCGGAGAAAACCTTCCGCACCGATTTCTATCCCGAATACAAGGCGCACCGGCCGGACGCGCCGGAAGACCTCATCCCGCAGTTCCCGCTGATCCGCGAGGCGGTGCACGCTTTCGAAATTCCCTGCCTGGAGCAGGCCGGCTTCGAGGCCGACGACCTGATCGCGACCTATGCGCGGCTCGCCAGCGAAGCCAAGGCGACCACCACCATCGTCTCGTCCGACAAGGACCTGATGCAGCTCGTCGGCAATGGCGTCACCATGTACGACACCATGAAGGACAAGCGCATCGGCGCCGCCGAGGTGATGGAGAAATTCGGCGTCGGACCCGACAAGGTGATCGAGGTGCAGGCGCTGATCGGCGATTCATCGGACAACGTGCCGGGCGTGCCCGGCATCGGCGTCAAGACCGCGGCGCAATTGATCGGCGAATATGGCGATCTGGAAACGCTGCTCAAGCGCGCCGGCGAAATCAAACAGGACAAGCGCCGGCAATCGCTGATCGACAATGCCGAGATCGCGCGTATTTCCAAGCGGCTGGTCACGCTCGACCAGAACGTGCCGCTCGATGTGCCGGTCGATCAGCTTGCGGTGCACGAGCCGGACTACAAAAATCTGATCGCGTTTCTGAAGGCGATGGAGTTCAACACCATCACCCGCCGCGTCGCGGAAAAGAGCGGCATCGACGCGTCGCAGGTCGAGGCGGACGCGAAACTGGTATCGGGCGCGCCCTGCCGCCGCGCCCGCCGCGCCGGCCGGAAAGACCGGCGATTTGTTTGCGCCCGCTCCGCAAGCCAAGCCGAGCGCCAAGAGCGAAACAAACGGCGCCCTCACGCCCGATCTCGCTCGCCGCCGCGCGCGCCGAAGCCGCGCGCAAGCAGAAAATCGACCGCAGCAAATACGAATGCGTGCGCACGCTCGACGCGGCTGAAGGCCTGGGTCGCGCGCGCCTACGATCTCGGCGTGGTCGCGGTCGACACCGAAACCACCAGCCTCGATCCGATGCAGGCCGGCCTGTGCGGCTTTTCGCTCGCCGTCGCGCCGAACGAAGCCTGCTACGTGCCGCTCGGTCACAAGAAGAACGGCGGCGGCGAAGGCCTGTTCGATGCCGGCCTCGAAGCCGACCAGATTGCGGAAGCCGACGCGCTCGCCGCGCTCAAGCCGCTGCTCGAGGACAAGAGCATCCTCAAGGTCGCGCAGAACATGAAATACGACTGGCTGGTGTTCGCCCAGCGCGGCATCGAGATCGAAGGCTACGACGACACCATGCTGATCTCCTACGTGCTCGACGCCGGCAAAGGCGGCCACGGCATGGACGATCTCGCCAAGCGCTGGCTCGACCACGACACCATCCATTTCCATCACGTCGCCGGCTCCGGCAAATCGCAGGTCAGTTTCGACTGCGTCGCCATCGACAAGGCGACCGACTACGCCGCCGAGGACGCCGACGTGACGCTGCGGCTGTGGCACGCGCTGAAAGCCCGGCTCGCCGCCGAGCGCGTCACGTCCGTGTACGAGACGCTGGAGCGGGCGATGCCGCAGGTCTTGGCGCGCATGGAGCGGCGCGGCATTTCCATCGACCGCCAGGTGCTCTCGCGGCTGTCCGGCGAATTCGCGCAGAAGCAGGGCGCGCTGGAGGACGAGATCAAGGCAGCTCGCCGGCGAGCCGCTCAATCCCGGCTCGCCCAAGCAGCTCGGCGACATTCTGTTCGGCAAGATGGAGCTGCCCGGCGGCACCAAGACCAAGACCGGGCAATGGTCGACCGGCGCGCGCGAACTCGAAGACCTGGCCGAGCACGGCCACGAGCTGCCGCGCAAGATTCTCGACTGGCGGCAGGTGTCGAAGCTGCGCTCGACCTATACCGAGGCGCTGCCCAATTACGTCAACCCGACCACGCACCGCGTGCACACGTCCTACGCGCTGGCCGTCTACCTCGACCGGCCGCCTGTCCTCGTCCGATCCGAACCTGCAGAACATCCCGATCCGCACCGAGGAAGGCCGCAAAATCCGCCGCGCCTTCGTCGCCGATCCGGGCATGAAGCTGGTCTCCGCCGACTATTCGCAGATCGAGTTGCGGCTGCTGTCCGAAGTCGCCGAGGTGCCGACGCTGCGCCAGGCCTTCAAGGACGGCGTCGACATCCATGCCATGACCGCGTCGGAAATGTTCGGCGTGCCGGTCAAGGACATGCCGAGCGAGGTGCGCCGCCGCGCCAAGGCGATCAATTTCGGCATCATCTACGGCATCTCCGCCTTCGGCCTCGCCGCCCAGCTCGGCATCGACAAGAACGAAGCCGGCGCCTACATCAAGAAATATTTCGAGCGCTTCCCCGGCATCCGCGACTACATGGACGAGACGCGCGAATTCTGCCGCGCCAACGGCTATGTGCTGACGCTGTTCGGCCGCAAGTGCCACTACCCGGACATCAAGGCGTCGAACCCGTCGATCCGCTCGTTCAACGAGCGCGCCGCGATCAATGCGCGCCTGCAGGGCTCGCGCCGCCGACATCATCCGCCGCGCCATGATGCGCATGGATGGCGCGCTCGCGGAGGCCAAGCTCAAGCGCGCAGATGCTGCTCCAGGTGCACGACGAACTGATCTTCGAGGTGCCGGAGGACGAAGTGAAGGACACCATCGCCATCGTCAAAGAGGTGATGGAGATCCGCGCCGCACCCGGCGGTCGCGCTGCACGTGCCGCTGCAGGTCGACGCCCGCGCCGCCGACAATTGGGACGAGGCGCACTAGCGTCCTCGCCTCCCCACCTCCTTCATTCCCGCGCAAACGGGAACCCAGGGCCATGATCTCGGACCGCGGAATTTGGCCTGGGTCCCCGCTTTCGCGGGGACCAGCGGCTCTTAGTTCGAGCATCTGCTTCATCACCGCATACAGTTCATTCTTCGCCTCGAAGCCGACGCCGGGGATGTCCGGCATGGTGACGCGGCTGTCGCGCACCGGCGTGCTGTCGGCAAAGCCGCCGAACGGCGCGAACACTTGCGGATAGGATTCGTTGCCGCCGAGGCCGAGGCCCACCGCGATGTTCAGCGCGAACTGATGCCCGCCATGCGGCACGCAGCGCCGGCGCGACCAGCCGTGCGCGGCCAGCATCTCGAGCGTGCGCAGATATTCGACGAGGCCGTAGGACAGCGCCGGATCGAATTGCAGCCAGTCGCGGTCGGCGCGCAGGCCGCCGTGGCGGATCAGATTGCGCGCATCCTGCATGGAGAACAGGTTCTCGCCGGTGGCGAGCGGCGGCGCATAACGCGTCGCCAGCGCCGCGTGCAGCAGATAATCGAGCGGATCGAGCGGCTCCTCGTACCAGCGCAGATTATAGCGGCGCGATGGCGTCGCCGCAGGCCAGCGCCTCGTCGAGATCGTAGCGGCCGTTGACGTCGACGCAGAGGTTCTCGCCCGCTGCCGACCAGCTTGAGCACCGCCTCGATGCGCTTGATGTCGTCCTTGAGCGGCACGCCGCCGATCTTCATCTTCACGCATGAATAGCCGAGGTCGAGATAGCGCTTCATCTCGTCGGTCAGCGCCGGCGATGTCCTTGTCGGGATAGTAATAGCCGCCGGCGGCATAGACCCAGGCGGTGTCGTCGGCCTTGCCGCTGTTGTAGCGGTCGGCAAGCAGCCGCCACAGCGGCACGCCTTCGGCCTTCGCCAGCGCGTCCCACAGCGCCATGTCGAGCACGCCGACCGCGACCGAGCGCTCGCCGTGGCCGCCCGGCTTCTCGTTCTTCATCATCGACGTCCCAGCATTTCGCCGGATCGATCATGCCGCTGCGCGTCGACGATCTCCTCCGGCTTGGCCGCCTTCAGCCGCGGAATGAAGCGCTCGCGCAACAGCCCTTGCGGCGCATAGCGGCCGTTGGAATTGAAGCCGAAGCCGACGACCGGCTTGCCGTCGCGCACGACGTCGGTGTGGATGGCGACCACGCTCGCCGTCATCTGCGAGAAGTCGATATAGGCGTTGCGGATGGCCGACGAGATCGGAACGACGATGTCGGAGATGCCGGTGATCCGCATGCTCAGCGTTTCTTCTTCTTGCCTTTCGACTTTTTCGCCGGAGCCTTCGTCTTGCTCGGCTTGCCGGCCGCCTTCGCCGGCAGCACCGCGATCGCCTCGATCTCGAACAGGCCGCCCGGGCGCGCCAGCGCCGGCACGCCGATGGTGGTCGAGGCCGGCGGCGCGGCCGCATTGAGATAGCGGTCGCGCACGTCGCGGAACACCGCCATGTTGGCCTCGATATCGACGAGGAAGTTGTTGATCTTGACCACGTCGCTCCAGCGCGCGCCGGCGGCTTTGAGCGCCAACGTCATGTTCTCGAACGCCTGCATGCACTGCGCGCGGAAGTCGCCGGGTGCGCCGACGAACTTGTTCTCCATATCCAAGCCGAGCTGCCCGGCGAGGAAGATCAGCCGGTTCGGCCCGGTCGCCTCGACCACGTAGCTGTAGCCGGGCGGCTTGGCCAAGGTGTTCGGATTGCTGAAGCGAAGATTGCCGGCCATCGTTCGTCTCCCTGTTTTCTATTGCATCAGCCCCAGGCGCTGCCCCAGCCATTTGGTGGTCGGCGCCTGAATGAGGATCGTCATCAGGATCGCGATGAAGGTGACGGACGCGATCACCGGCGCGCCCGGCGCCTTCATGCCGAGCAGCAGGCCGGCGAGCGCGGCGGGAATGACGCCGGTCTCGCGCGTCCAGCACATGAACAGCATCTCGTTGAAACTCCATTTCGCCCGCCGGTCGGGCAGCGCACAGAGAAATACCGTCACCGGCCGCGCCACCAGCATGAAGATCGGCGACGACAACGACGCCGCCGAACCAGTACTGACCCATCAGGTGAAAATCGACCTGCGAGCCGAGCAGCAATGAAGATGAACAGCCGCATGATGAAAGCGGTCGTCATCACGAACTCGTCGAGCTTTTGCGCCTCGCCCGGCTCCATTTTGAAACCGAACGAATCCTTGTTGCCGATCATGATGCCGAACACGAACACGGCCATGAAGCCTGACGCCTGCAGGCCGTCGGCCGCGAAATAGGCGCCGATCACCGCGACCAGCGTCACCACCGGCGCGTATTGAGCGAGGAACGCCCAGCGCTCATGCGCGATCAGCAGCGCGGCGAAATAGCCGAACAGCGCGCCGGCGACGATGCCGACGACGGCTTGCTTGAGCAGATCGAACAAAGATGCGGCAATCGAGAATTCGCCGGTGCCCATGGCGACCGCCAGCACGCCGACGGTGACGATCGCGCCGGTGGCGTCGTTGAACGCCAACTCGCTCATCACCGTCTGCGCGACGCGGTCGCGGATTTTGACCTGCCGGAAGATCGGCACCAGCGTCGCCGGGTCGGTCGAGGCCAGTCGCCGCGCCCAGCAACAGCGCCACGATCCAGGGAACGCCGAGCGCGACATGCGCGGCAAACGCGGTGATCGCCGCGGTAATCAGCACGCCGACCGTCGCGAGCACGACAATTGTGATCCAGACCTGTTTCAAGACGTCGAAGCGCAGCGACGCGCCGCCGTCGAACAGAATGTAGCTCGCGCCGAACAGAAGAATGATCTGATAGAGCGCCGAATCGGACTTGATGTTGATCAGCCCCGAGCACTTGCCGGGCCGATCGCCATGCCGACAATCAGGAACAGTGCGATGTCGGGAACCCTGATCTTCTGCGCCACGAAGCCGGTGACGGTGCCGATGGCGAGAATGATGCCGCCGGACAGCAACGTATGTTTGGCAATTTCGATGGCCGGCGACGCTTCCACGGCTTCCCCCATTGAGCCGCGACTGCGATCTTAATGTCCTCGTCCGGCGCGCCGAATGCTGCCCGACGCCCAATCCATTGACAAGGCGGTCAGCCCCCGCCTGCAACCTTCCGCGAACCCGAACGTTGAGACAGCGCGCTTCGCCCGATTCGCGAAGCGCGATCAACCACAGGGGCTTGCCATGGCCGCCCGCGCGAGCGCGCTGTTGCGCGCGTCGACTGGCATTTGCCGCCGGCCTTCTGACACTGGCGACGTTGACGCCGGCGTCGGCGGCGGGCCTGTTCGAGATGCTGTTCGGCGGCTTGCACCGGCATTCGCCGCCGCCGGACGCGCAGCCCTATGCGGAACCTTCCAATGGATTTTTCCGTGCTCCCGAACGGCCGGCGTCGCGCGACGAAGCGGCCCGGCGAGCGCTTACTGCGTGCGCATGAGCGACGGCTTTTATTTCCCGGTGCAGGCGCACGCCGGCGTGAGCGCGGCCGACGGCCTGCCAGGCGTTCTGCCCGGCAAGCCAGACCCGGCTTTATTCCGGCGGCGGCATCGATCACGCCGTCGCCTCGGACGGCAGCCGCTACGCCGATCTCGACACCGCGTTCCTCTACCGCAAGGAGCTTGTCGACGGCGCGACCTGCAACGGCCGCGACCGCTTCGGCCTGGCGCGGATCGACGTCAACGACCGACCCGACGCTGCGGCCCGGCGACATCGTGGCGACCGAGAGCGGCCTGGTCGCGTTCACCGGCATGAAGAACACGGTGGCGGATTTCACGCCGATCGACAACGACCGCGCCGTGCCGAAAAGCACGCGCGAGAAACTGGCGGGGGTGAAGATCATGCCGACGGCTGCGCCGCGGACTGCGCCGGTGTCCATGGCGCGCCGCGCCGCGCGCGCGACGAAAACCGCAGCGCTCAGCTTTCGAGATAGCCGGCCACTTCCTCCGCCAGCGACAGCGAACTCGGTCAGCCCGGGCGATTCGATCCCGAACATCTGCACCAATCCAGGCAGGCCGTGCTGCGCCGGCGCGTCGATCAGGAAATCGGCCTGCCGGCTCGCCGCGGCCCGGTGAGCTTGGGCCGGATGCCGCAATAATCCGGCGCCAGCGAGCCGTCCGGCAGGCCGGGCCAATAGGTGCGGATGCGCTCGTAGAACGAAGCGGCGCGGCCGGGATCGACGTCGTAGTTCTCGCGCTCGATCCATTCCACGTCCGGCCCGAAGCGCATGCGGCCGGCGAGATCGAGCGTGACATGCACGCCGAGCCCGCCGACCATCGGCGTCGGATAGATCAGCCGCTTGAACACCGGCCGCCCGGTGAAGGTGAAATAATTGCCCTTGGCCATGCACCAGCGCGGCACACGCGCCGCCGGGTAATCCTCCATCAGCGCGCGCCACGCCTGCGCGCCGAGCCCGGCGCAATTGACCACGGCGTCGAAGGCGAATGCGCTCACCCTCGCCGAACCGCGACCTGCCATTGTCCGTCTTTGCGCGCCGCGCGCGCCACCTTCGTGTTGAAGGCGATGGCCCCGCCCGCATCCTCGAGATCGCCGCGCAGCGCCAGCATATAGCGCATGGCCGTCGATGATGCCGGTTTCCGGCGAATGCAGCGCGCCGATGCAGGACAATTCCGGCTCCAGCGCGCGCGCCGCGTTGCCGCCGATCAGTCTCCAGGCCTTCGACGCCGTTGATGCGGCCCTGCGCTTCGATCGCCTGGATCTTGTCGAGCTCGGCCTGGTTGGTGGCGACGATCAGCTTGCCGCATTTGTGATGCGGCACGCCGTGCGAGGCGCAAAATTCGTACAGCATGCGCCGGCCGCGCACGCAGTGGCGCGCGCGCAGCGTGCCGGTCGGGTAGTACATGCCGCCATGGATGACCTCGCTGTTGCGCGAGGAGATGCCGGTGCCGATGGCATCGGCCGCTTCCGCCACCACCACCTCGTGGCCCTTGCGCGCCACTGCGCGCGCCACCGCCAGGCCGACCACGCCGGCTCCAATCACCAGGACTTGCATGCGGGCGTTTTGTCTCGACGGCGTGGGCGGGTCTGTTTCACGGAACTGCCACTAATCCATCATTTGCACAAGAATCGCCCTTATCGCTTGGCCGCCATTGGCCTTGACCGCGCGCAAGGCTCAGGCAGATTGGCGCGCGATTCCACCGATTAGGCGGATATCAACGATGCGCAAAACGGCATTGAAATGGGCGGTCATCGCGTTCGGCGCCGTCGCTGGCGGGGCCGGCGCTCGCCGCCTCCTGCCACAATACCGGCAGCTACGAGGCCTGGCTCGCGGCCTTCAAGAAGGAGGCCGCTGCGCAAGGCATCTCGGCGCGCGTCATCGCCGAAGCCTCGCCGTCATGACCTTCGATCCGGCCATCATCCGCCGCGACCACGGCCAGGCGGTGTTCCAGCAGACCTTCCTGCAATTCGCCGACCGCATGGTGGGCGGCGCCCGCATCCCGAACGGCCTCGCCAAGATCAAGCAGCACGCCGCGCTGTTCGCCGAGGTGGAAAAGAAATACGGCGTGCCGGCGCCGGTGCTCACCGCCTTCTGGGGCCTGGAAAGCGACTTCGGCGCCAATTTCGGCAACTACAAGATCCTCAGCGCGCTGGCGACGCTCGCCTATGACTGCCGGCGCCCGGATTTCTTCCGCCAGCAATTGTTCGACGCGCTGCGCATCATCGAGCGCGGCGACCAGACGCGTCGACGAGCATGATCGGCGACTGGGCCGGCGAATTCGGCGGCCTGCAGTTCACCGCCTCCGACTATCTCAAGAACGCGGTCGACTTCGACGGCGACGGCCGCCGCGACCTGATCCACAGCATCCCCGATACGCTCGCCTCCGGCGCCAACTTCCTGGTCAGCCTCGGCTGGCAGCGCGGCGAGCCCTGGCTGCAGGAGGTGCGCGTGCCCGCCAACATGCCGTGGCAGGAGGCCGATCTCACCATCACGCATCCGCGCTCGCAGTGGGTGGCCTGGGGCGTGAAGGCGGCGCACGGCCGCGCTGCCGGCCGACGACCTGCCGGCGTCGATGATCCTGCCGATGGGCCGGCACGGGCCGGCCTTCCTCGCCTATCCGAATTTCCAGGCCTTCCTCGGCTGGAATTCGGCTTACGTCTATTCGACCACGGTCGCCTATTTCGCCACCCGCCTTGCCGGCGCGCCCGCCTTCGACCACGCGGGCGCCAAGACCGTCGTGCCGCTGTCGACGCCGCAGATGATGGAATTGCAGCGCCTGCTGCTCAAGCAGGGCTACAAGGCGTCGGCGAGGTCGACGGCAAGTTCGGCGCCGGCACCCGCGCCGCGGTCAAGAAGGCGCAGATCAAGACTCGGGCTGCCGGCGGATTCCTATCCGACCGTCGAGCTGATCGAGCGCCTGGGCGGCGGCCGCATTGGCGACGTCAAGCCCTAGCCGCCAAAGCGGTATTTCCGCCGTTCACGAGATTCGCGAACCGCCGCAGGTTAGGCGGTGGCGGCGCGTTGATCTATACGAGGGCTTCGATGGCGCCGTGCGCCGTCTCTGCGGATGGCGCAATGCAGCAATTCGATGCCGCCGGGCGCGACATGCGCAGGATCAAGGACGCGCGCACAATTCCTGCGTATCGACGCCGAACGAACGACACTTTGAACAGTTTAACGATGCGCCCCCGGGACGGGGCGAGGACGGTGGAGGACATTCCATGCTGAGAATTTCCGGATGCCTGACGGCCGCATTGCTGGCGAGCGCGCTGGCGATGCCGACCGTTGCCCAGCGCCGCACAAGTACCGGGCGGCGGTGGCGGGCGGTGCGCCGCACGCGCAATCCGCACCGCGTGGCGGCGGCGGTGGTGGCGGTGGCGGCGCGCCGCATTTTGCTCCGCACATCAGCGGCGGCAGCGCACCGCACTTCGTCGGGCGGAGCGGCGGCACGCCGCATTTCAACCGCAGCTTCGGCACGCCGCATGTGACGCATCGGACCGCGACAGTGAACCGCAGCCTGCATGTCACGCAGCCGAGCCGCATCACCGGCTCGACCACCCGCAACGCTTCGACGCGGCACCTGCGCGAGCAACGCAATCTCGCGCATGGCAACCCGAATTCACTGCAGCCGCAGCCGAGCTTGGCGTCGGTGCCCAACGCGCATGACCGCCGCGGACATCACGACAGCACCGGCATTACGACGCAGGCGGCGCGGCAAGGCCGCTTCGCCTCGCGCTTTGCCTCGCGCGCGCAAACGGATCCGAATTGGCGCTCGGCGAACATGGCCGCGCACCGCGCCTGGCATAACCACCACCGCGCCGGCTTCGTCGCCTGGTACGGGCCGGTGTTCTGGCCCTACGCCTATTCCGACATTTTCGACTACGCGTTCTGGCCCGGCGGCTATGACGACGGCTACTGGGACTATGCCTATGACAATTTCGTCGACGGCCTGTTCTGGGGCGAATACGGCCCGCCGGCAGGATTACGCCTATGCTTACGCCCCGGCCATCCGGTTCGCGCGCTCCGCGCGTGAGCTATGCCGCCGTGCAGGAACTGTGCAAAGAGCCCGGCACCGGCATCACCGCTTGGCCCTTCGCCGACATCGAGCGCAAGGTCGGCCTCAACGACGAGCAGAAGCATTGCTCGGCGACGTGCGCAAGGCGGCGCGCCGACGCCGCCGCGACCTTCAAGGCCTCGTGCCCGGCGGAGAACGCTGTTCCCGCTGACGCCTGCCGGGCCGGCTGACCGCCATGACCGGCCGCCTGCAGGCGACGCTCGACGCGGTCAAGATCGTGCAGCCCGCGCTCGACAAGTTCTACAACTCGCTGAGCGACGAGCAGAAGGAGCGCTTCAACCAGCTCGGCCCCAAGCAGCAGGCCAATAATCCCGAGAGCACCGCCGCGCTGCCGCAGGACAACAAGAGCTGCTCGGAGGCGAAACCCGGCCTCGCCACGCTGCCGATCGAAAAGATTCGACGACGTCGTCAAGCCGACCGACGCGCAGCAGGCCGACTTCAAGCAACTGCAGGACGCGACCGACAAAGCGGTCGCGACCCTGCAAGCGGCCTGCCCGGACGACATGCCGCTCACCCCGCCCGGCCGGCTGGCCGCGATGGAGACGCGCCTGCAGGCGATGGTCGACGCGGCGCAAACCGTCAAGCCCGCGCTTGACGAGCTTCTATGCGTCGCTGTCGAACGAGCAGAAGGCGCGTTTCGACCGCATCGGCCAGACACTGGCGCAAGCGAACGACTGAACGCCGCTGCCGAACAAACCAGGCGGCCCTCGCGGGCCGCCTTTCTTTTGCCGTCTTCCATTCCCGCAATGCGGTATGGCCGCGCGTTGGTAGGACTTTTCTCCTGCGCGTTTGCATCTTGTTCAGCAAGACGGCACATCGCAGTCGTCGGCCAAATCATTTCAGTTCATTTTAAACGCGCATCTCGGGGGCCCGGTTTGAAAAGCTCAGACGGCGGCGAGACGAGACATCCCGCTTTTCGCGGCGTCCTCGGCATTGCGCTCTACGCGCTCGAACTCGCGGCCATTGCGGCTGCTTATTTCGGCCTCGCCTACTCCAGCCAGTTGCTGCCGGCGATCAATCCGGGCGATACGCCGCTCTGGCCGCCGACCGGCCTTGCGCTCGCGCTGATTCTGTTGCGCAGCTATCGGATTTGGCCGGCGATCTTGGTTGGGTCGATTTTGTCCGGCGCGATGACAACCCGTCCGCTTGTGGATTCCGGCTCCATTGCGATCGCCGCACCGCTCGCAGCCTTGGCCGGCGCGTGGCTGATCAACCGCTTGGCGAACGGACGTCGTACGTTTGCAACGCCCCTGGACGTCGCCAAGTTTGCGCTGCTGTGCTTTGTGCCGATCGCGCAGGTGAGCGCGACGATCGCCGCCGCGGGTTTTTTCCTGAGCGGCAGCCTGAATGCGGCGCAGGCGCCCGCCACCTGGCTGACCTGGTGCCTCGCCGACGCCGCCGGCAGCCTGATCGTCGTCCCCGTGATCGTGCTGTGGGCGGCGACCGCGTTTCGTCCGTTCGCCGCCTGTAGCGTTTTGGAAGCGGCGGCGATCTTCGCGCTGACGGCCGTCATCGGTCTTGCCGCCTTTAGCCCGGTCATCGGCGGCGACGTCGCCGCCCTGCTGCCGTATCGGAGCCTGCTCGGCGTCCTCGTCCTGCTGCCGCTGCTGTGGACCGCGTTGCGCGGCAACCAGCGCGATGTCGCAACGGCGGCGCTCATCTTTTGCGGCATGGCGGTATGGGGCTTCGCGGCGGGGACGAGCCCCTTTGCGGGAACGGATGTGGCTGCGGCGCGGCTGTTGCTGTTCGTCATCGTGGTCGGCGCCTTGGCACCGCCCCTGGTCGTCGCCGCGGCGGCCGCCGTGCGCCGCGACACCGAAGCGCGCCTGCTCGCGGTGCAGGACCAATTGAACCGCAAGATTACCGACACCAACAAGGCGCTCGACAGCGCCAAGCGGCACTTCCAGATTCTGATCGAGGGCGTGGTCGACTACGCCATCTTCGTGCTCGACACCGCCGGACGCGTGGCGAGCTGGAACAGCGCCGCGCAGCAGATCATCGGCTACACCGCCGAGGAAATCATCGGCAAACACTTCGGCATCTTCTACCGGCCGGACGAACGCCGCGCCGGCGAGCCGAACCGTGCGCTGGAATTGGCGGTGCAAAAAGACAAGCACGAAGTGGAAGGCTGGCGCATCCGCAAGAACGGAACGCTCGTCTTCGTGACCGGCTCGGTTTCGGTGATCCGCGACGACAGCGGCACCCTGATCGGCTTTGCGAATATCATCCGCGACGCGACAGAACGGCGCGACGCGCAGGAGAAGCTAGTCGAGGCGCGCGAGCAGCTCGCCATGGCGCAGAAGATGGAGGCGATCGGCAAGCTGACCGGCGGCATCGCCCACGACTTCAACAACCTGTTGATGATCATCGGCGGCAACGCCCAGATATTCAAACGCCTGCTCGATCCGAAATTGCCGCGCGCCATCGAGGCCATCCAGACCGCGGCCAAACGCGGCGAAAGTCTCACCCGGCAATTGCTGACGTTCTCCCGCCGCCAGCAACTCAGCCCGACGGTCGTCGATCTCGGCGCCTGCATCCGCACCATGCGGCCGATGATCGAAAGCTCGCTGCGCGGCAACATTGTCTATAACGAAAAGATCGGCGCCGGCGTCGCGCCGGTCAAAGTCGATCAGGCCGAGTTGGAACTGGCGATCGTCAACATCGCCGTCAATGCACGCGACGCCATGCCGACCGGCGGCACGTTCACCTTGTCCCTCGGCAATGTGACGGAGGCGAAGGAGCCCAGCCTCGATCAGCTCGTGGGTTCCTTCGTCGCGCTGAGTTTCAGCGATTCCGGCATGGGCATTCCGCCCAATCTCCTCACCAAGATCTTCGATCCGTTTTTCACCACCAAAGAGGTCGGCAAAGGCACCGGGCTCGGTCTGTCGCAGGTCTACGGCTTTGCCCATCAAGCCGGCGGCACGGTCAGGGCGGAAAGCAAGATCGGCCAGGGAACGACGATCACGATCTACCTGCCGGCGTCTGCTGCCGGCGAAATCGCCGTCAAGGACCCGGTCGTCCGGGACAGCGCGCAACCGCAGCGCCCGACGGTCCTCGTCGTCGACGACAGCGCCGAGGTGGCGCAGGTGACTTCCTCGCTGTTCGAGCATCTCGGCTATAACACCGTGTACCGCGACTCCGCCGAGGCCGCCCTGAAATTGCTGGATGAAGGCAAGAAATTCGAGCTGGTGTTCAGCGACATCGTCATGCCGGGCACCATCGACGGCGTCGGGTTGGCGAGCGAAATCCGTTCGCGTTATCCGGATTTGCCGGTCATCCTGACCACGGGGTACAGCGACGCCGCGCAGACGGCACCACCGAACTTGCCGATCCTGCGTAAGCCTTTCGACACCGACGCGCTCAGGGACTTCATCCAGGATACGGCGGAGGTCAGGCTCAGCGCCTGACGCGCCGGCCCGCCAGAAGCAGAAATTGCTTCAGACCTCGCTTCGTTTATCCTTGAGCGCCTCGGCCCATACAAGTCCATGCGGACGCAAGCCCTATCCAAACCAGCCTCAAGCCCATGACCAGCATCGACGCGCCGCTTTGTGCGCCGCCCGATCCCAACCCGCATCCGCCAAGTTTCGCGACGCCGGCCGGCGCTACCGACTGCCATGCCCACGTGTTCGGCCCGGCGTCGCGCTATCCCTACCAGGCCACCCGCTCCTACACGCCGCCGGACGCCTCGATCGGCCAGCTGCGCGTCATGCACAAGGCGATCGGCATCGAGCGACTGGTGGTGGTGGCGGCGAGCGTGCACGGCACCAACAACGATGCCGTGCTCGATGCCATCGCCACCGATCCCCCGAACTTGCGCGGCATCGCCACCGTCGGCGCCGACATCGGCGACAGGCAGTTGGCGCGGCTCAAAGACGGCGGCATCCGCGGCATTAGAGTCAACCTGGTCGACAAAGGTGGCAATCCGTTCGGCTCGCTCGACGCACTGAGCGAAATCGCCACGCGGATTGCCGATCTCGACTTTCACATCGAGTTGCTGGTGCACGTCGAAAGCTTTCCCGAACTGCGCGCGCTGGCGAAAAGCGTCTGCGTGCCGATGTCGGTGGGCCATATCGGCTACACCAAGGCCGCGAACGGCGGCCTGGCGCATCCGGGCTATCAAGAATTCCTGGCCTTGCTGCGCGACGGCCATTTCTGGGTCAAGCTGACCGGCCCATCGCGCATCAGCGCGCTGGATCGGCCTCCTTATTCGGATATCGCGGCGATGGCACAGGCCGCCATCGCCGCCGCGCCGAATCGCGTCGTCTGGGGCTCGGATTGGCCGCACGTCATGCAGGTGAAGCCGATGCCGAACGACGGCGACCTGCTGGACGCGCTCGCCGAATGGGCGCCCGATGCCACACAACGCCGCCGAATTCTGGTCGACAACCCGGCGCGCCTGTATGGATTTGGCTGAGCGGCCGCAACATCGGGGGACGATGTGTCCAAACTGCGCATCTACGGCATCGCCCGCACCCGCGCCTTCCGCGCGCTCTGGGTGGCGAAGGAGCTTGGGCTCGAGTACGAACATCTGCCGATCGAGATCGGCGACGCCGGCGCGAGCGCGCCGGAATTTCGCCGTCTCAACCCGAACGGACGCCTGCCGTTCATCGACGACTCCGAATTCGTGCTGTTCGAGTCGCTGGCGATCACGCTCTATCTCGCCAAAAAGCACTCCGACGGCAAGCTCTATCCCGCGACGCTCGAAGGCGAAGCCAAGGCCTGGCAATGGAGCTTCTGGGCGATCGCCGAAGTCGATCGCGGCGTCAACATTTGGTCGCTGCATGCCATCCGCCTGCCCGCGGCGGAGCGCGATGCCGCAAAGCGCGACGAGGCGCTGAAGGTTCTGGTCGCGCCGTTCAAGGTGCTCGACGCGGCCGTGTCGCAACAGGCTTATCTGCTCGGAGGTGAATTCACGGTGGCCGATCTCAACGTCGCCGCCGTCATCAGCCGTGCCATCGACATGGACCTGTCCGCCGTGCCAACCCTCAAGGCCTGGCTGACGCGCTGCCTCGACCGGCCGGCCGCGCGCGCCGCGCTGGCGCTCAAGACCAAGGCCGACAATGAAACGCCGGCCGAGGTGATCGGCGCATCGCCAAGCTTAACCGGCTGTGACGTCGAATATTCGCAACCAGTGTGAGGCGCCTCACATTCATTTCCCGCTGCCGCCTGTAGCGTTCGACCATCGCGCACCCAACAGACGGGAAAACACCATGATGACCGAACTCCAGATCTTCACCGAAGTCGCCTCATCGAGCACTTTCCTGGTTATTTCCGCCATTTTCGCCCTCGCCTATGCGGGCTTGGCGATTTGGCTGGTGGGACGCAAGCAGACGCAAAACCGGCCGGTATTGAACCCGCGCCGCGCTTACTAGCCGTACCTTAGCGGGGGCATTCCGGGGCGAAGCCGTGCCCAAACGGCTTCGCCGGTTTTTCAGTGAAATTTGCCAACAGCTTCGGCTGCAGCAAGACCACGCCGCCGCGCTCGAGCCTGACCCAGTTCCCCCGTTCCCAACCGCGAAGCTGCTCTTTCGTCATTTCGCGCGACAGTCCGATGATCTGACTGATGTCGCGCTGGGTAATTTTGGCCCTGCGCTCGCGATTATCGACAAGTTGCGGCAAAGTCTTGGCAAGCCGCGCCGGCGCATTCAAGAACATCACGTCTTGAACCTGTTGCGCCGGCTTGAGGCTTTCGCCGCCACGATGCCGGCTTCGTAAGGACCACCTCGCCTGTTTGGATTGGCTGGCGGTACGATACGTCAAAATCGTCCGCTCGAGGCAAAACACTTCGTGAGCGCGCCATCGGACGAAGGGTCAGAAGGGCTGACGCTTTTCCGCTGACGCGGCCTGCCTAGGGCGCGTTGCGGCCTTCGATGGAAAAGTCGCGTCCCGCGCCGCCGCTACCGCCCGCGCCGATTTCCATGACCCAGTAGCGCCGGCCGCTTTTCGACACCGCCGAGGCAACCGCCTCGCAGCCGCCCAGCATCATGTTTGCGCGATGGCGCGGAGATTTCAGCCACGCGTGCCGCGCGCAGGTCTCCGTCTCGCATCCGACCGCGACATTCTCGGCGGCGGCGCCGGCCGGACCACGATGCTTCATGAACCCGGCATGATCGAGGCTGTTGCGGCGGGCCATGTCATTGGCGTGCCGTTGTGCGAGCGCGTAAAGCTTCGAGCAATCGGCGAGGCTTGGCCCTGTGCCGAGCGCACAAAACAGCGCCAGCACGGACCAGAGCCGGATCATGCGGATCACTCCGCCGCGAGCTTCACCGACGGCGCCGCCGCCTTGATGTCGGGCGTGACGTGGTTCTCGAACTTGGCGAAGTTCTTCTGGAACATGGCGACGAGGTCGCGCGCGGTCTTGTCGAACTCGGCCTTGTCCTTCCAGGTCTTGAACGGATTCAAGAGATGCGGCTCGACGCCGGGCACCGAGGTCGGCACCGAGAAGCCGAAATAGGGATCGGTGCGGAAGTCGGCATTCTTCAGCGAGCCGTCGAGCGCTGCGGTCAAGAGCGTGCGCGTCGCCTTGATCGGCATGCGCCGGCCGACGCCGTATTTGCCGCCGGTCCAGCCGGAATTGACCAGCCAGACGTCGGCTTTGTATTTGTTGATGTAGTCGCGCAGCAGGTCGGCATAGACCGACGGATGCCGCGGCAGGAACGGCGCGCCGAAGCAGGTGGAGAATTCCGGCTCGACGCCGACCAGCCCCTTTTCGGTGCCGGCAACCTTGGCCGTATAGCCGGAGAGGAAGTGGTACATCGCCTGATGGTCGGTCAGCTTGGCGATCGGCGGCATCACCCCGTAAGCGTCGGCGGTGAGGAAGATGATGTTCTTCGGATGCCCGGCGCGGCCCGAACGCGAGGCGTTCGGAATGAAATCGAGCGGATATGCCGACCGCGTGTTCTCGGTCTTGGAGCCGTCGTCGTAGTCGGGCACGCGCGTATCAGGATCGAACACCACGTTTTCCAGCACGGCGCCGAAACGATTGGTGGCGTCCCAGATCATCGGCTCGGCTTCTTTCGAGAGCTTGATGGTCTTGGCGTAGCAGCCACCCTCGAAATTGAAGATGCCGTCCGGACCCCAGCCGTGCTCGTCGTCGCCGATCAGGATGCGCTTCGGATCGGCCGACAGCGTGGTCTTGCCGGTGCCGGACAGGCCGAAGAACAGCGCGCTCTCGCCCTCGTGACTGACGTTGGCGGAGCAGTGCATCGGCACGACGTTCTGCGCCGGCAGATAGAAGTTGAGCGTGGTGAACACCGATTTCTTCATCTCGCCGGCGTAAGACGAGCCGCAGATCAACACGATCTTGCGGGTGAAATCGATCGCCACCATGGTGTCGGAGCCCTCGCGGCCGCCGTGACGCTTGGCGTCGGGCTTGAACGACGGCAGATCGACGATGGTGAGCTCGGGCACGAACTTGGCGAGGTCCGCGCGCTCCGGGCGGATCAGCAGCTGGCGGATGAACAGTGAATGCCAGGCGTATTCGGTGAACACGCGGGTCTTGATCCGGTATTTCGGATCGGCGCCGCCAAAGAGATCCTGCGCGAACAGCGTCTTGCCCTTCACGTGCGCCTGGAAGTCGGCGAGCAGCGTGTCGAAATTCTCCTTCGCCATCTTGCGGTTGCCGTCCCACCATACGGAATTCGCGGGTGAGATCGTCGACGACGGTGTGCTTGTCCTTCGGCGAGCGGCCGGTGTGATGGCCGGTCTAGGCGCAAAGCGCGCCACCCGCGACAATCGAAGCCTCGCCGGCGCGGATGGAGTACTCGTAGAGCGGCGCTTCAGTCAGATTCCAATGGATCGCGGCCAAATCTTTGAAGCCGAACTTATCGGCGCCGTAGGCGCCGTTCCGCACACCCGTTTCTTGCACGCGAAATCCTCCCAAACCGGCCGCCGCGCCCGCGCGAGCCCATCGGCGGTCCTGCACTCATAAGACCTTAGTATAGCCCCTCGTTCCAAGGCGCGCGACCATAGTCATCGACCGTGTGGATGCCAAGAACAAATCCTCGGCATCGTAAGCGGCCGTCGTTGCGCTGCATCAATTCGGCCAGGGCAACGCAAGCGCCACTGATGTCTGAGCAATCAGGATCTTGCGGAATTCGCAGATCCGGCGGCCGTGTTAACCACTGGCACGGGTCCCGGCCGCACAGCACGGTCAAATCGCGCCGATAGTCCAGGTGACAAGCTCCCCGGCGACCTGGGCGAAAGCCTCATTGAGCGCGGCGACCGCATCCGCCGCCGCCGCGCTCTTGGCCGGGACGCTGGCCGAGAACATGCGCGAGCCGGCGACCGCACCCTTGTCGCTGACGAGACGCGCGGTCAGGCCGACCACCGCCTTGGGCGAAGGTCCGGCCGTGACCTGAAAGCTTTGGATGGCAAGCTCCAACCGATATTCCGCGGCGAGCTGCTCGAGCGGCCGGCTGACGGCGCCAAGTTGGTGCGCATTCTCGAAGCTCTGCACGATCCGCGCCTGGATCAGCTTCGGCAGGTTGTCGGCCCACTGCGCATTGTCGATATTCGTATAGGTGCCGGCGTCGCTGCGAATCAGGATCTTTTGCGAGTCGAACAGGATCAGCGCATTCGGATCGGGCACAACCAGTTGCGCCTTGATGATCTTCTCGCTCGGCGGAAAGCCGGTCGCGGCGGCAAGATCGAAGATCGTCGGCCCTTGCTTGGCGGCGCCGGTGCCGGCCAATTTTTCCAGCCCGCCGATCAGCCCTTCGACGCGCTCGGAATTGCGCCCGAGCATATCGGCAAAGGCGGCGATGCCGGTGACCGCCGTGTGCAGCGGTTTGGCGTTGTCATCGAGGATGACGTCGACGCGGCGCAACGTTTGCTGCGCGGATTCGGTCAAGGTGCGGCCGACCTCGGGGCCGGCGACCAGCAGCGGCGGCTTGCCGTCTTTCGGCGTCAGGCGCGGCGCCTGCGCCGAGCCGCCCTTGAGCGCAACGGCCGCCGCCCCGGTGAAGCCCTGGTAGGCGATGTCGATCTGCGTGTCGGCGCGCACCGGCGTGCCCGGATCGAGCGAGATCGCGACGGTGACCCGGCTCGGCTCGCTGGCATCGAGATCGATGCGTGTCACAGTGCCGGCGCGAATGCCGTTGAACAGGACGCTCGCGCCCGGCACCAATCCGGAAACCGGCTGCGCGAAACGAATCTCGTAGAACGCCTTTTCGCCGAAACCGCCGAGCGTCTTGAGCCAGTAGACGAAGCCGAAACCACCGAACAGGCAGGCGAGCGTAAAGACGCCGATCAGGACGTAGCGGGCGCGGGTCTCCATGATTCCGATCCTCGCGGCGAACTCACATCCGGCTCAGCGCGATGGACGCCTTCACAATCTGTCCGCCGCCTTGTGAATCGATGGTCACGCTTTGCCGCCGGCCGCGCGTCACCATTACGAGATCGGCCGAGAAGGCCGAGCTTTCGGTGTGAATTTGCAGGCGCTCGCCTTGTGCGTTGCCGATGGCGATGCCGCCGACATTGCGGCTGCGCTCGGTCCAGCGGCCGGTGATCTGGTCCTTCTCGTCGGCGGTGAACTCGCCGGTGAGGTCGAAATTGTAGCTGTCGCTGGCGCAGCGCAATTGCAGTTCCACTTCATGCTCGCTGCTGCCCCGTGGGCGATATTCAGCCTTGCAGCGGATGCGCTCGGCGGCGCCGCCTTGCGGGCGCAGGGTTCCCGTGCCGGTCCAACTGCCGGAAAAACCGGCAAACGGGCTCAACTCCGCCAGAGCGGGCGGGGCGATGGAATAGGCGAACAGCGCGACGCCGAAGCAGCCGACGAGAAGCATCGAATACGGTAATGAGCGGTGGAAACTGATTTGCACGGTAAATTCCCCTTCATGTTCGGGTGGCGAAGAACGCTTGTCACCGCTTTAACTTTGAATGGGGTCGCTCTGGTTCCGGGAAAAACCACGTTTCCCTCCCATGCGGCCCCGCACATCGCATTGCGCTACATCAACCCATCAAAACCCTCGTGACACCGTTATCAAGCCCTGCCTTACAGCGCCCGCGCCTTGTCGGCGAGTTGCTTGAGCATGGCGCGCAACGGGCCCGGCCCGGTGACGCGTTGCGGGAATAACAGCCGCAGCGCCGCGCCGCCCTGCTGCAGTTCGAGCCCTTCGGGATCGAGGCCGACGCAAGCCCAGTCGCCGTTCGGCGCGCCGAGCAACTTTGTGGCGTAGAGCCGGCAGGCCTCGGCATGATCGGCATTCATGTGCGCGATCGCATCTTCCTCCGCCTCGATCAGTTCGCCGGCGCCCCGCGATGTCGGTGAGCACGTCTTTAGCCGTCAGATCGGCGGCGCGGGCAAAGCCACCATTGAGATGCGCCGAGACCACCGCCATGCGCCAGAACGAGAAGTCGCCGAAGCCGGCATAGAGCTCCGACTTCGGATGGCGCGCCAGAAAGCGGCGGCGGATGCGGGCATCGTCAGCGCCGTCGCGGGCAACCGGCGCGAACGTGCCGAGCACCGTGAGGCGCGGATGCGCCAGCGCGTCGCCCTTGCCGGTTTCCGCCAGCAGCAGCGAGGCACGGCCGTCGACTTCCAGGTTGGCGGTGTGGGTGGCCAGCTTCGACACCAGGATCAGCGGCGCGCCCTCCGCGTCGGTCGCCACATTGACCAGCGAGGCGAATGGGTAGCCGCGATTGCGGTCGAGCGTCGCCAGCGTGCCGGCGCGCGTCGCGCGCAGCAGCGTCTTGGCGACCGCGCGCGGCATCGAAGTCCGCCGGCGGCGAGGCATTGTCCGGGGTGCGGCCCGGCATGACGCCAGGCAAGGGGGTTTGCAGTGGCCTTCATCGCGGACTAATCCGCTGTTAGACGCCGGCTTTATCTGCACTCCGTAGGGCTTGAATTCGCTACCGAATCACATAGTTGTTGCAAAGAGGCCACATTTCAGACCCTGTTTATGGGCTTCAAAACCACGCGGGACCGTCACGCCAAGCGACGCACATAGAGGGGCTCCATGCCGACCATCGCTCTCGTCGACGACGACCGCAATATCCTGACCTCCGTTTCGATGGCGCTCGAAGCCGAGGGCTATCGGATCATGACCTATACCGACGGCGCCTCCGCGCTCGACGGCTTCAAGACCTCGCCGCCCGATCTCGCCATCCTCGACATCAAGATGCCGCGCATGGACGGCATGGAGACGCTGCGCCGGCTGCGCCAGAAGAGCGACATTCCTGTGATCTTCCTCACCTCCAAGGACGAGGAGATCGACGAGATGTTCGGCCTCAAGATGGGCGCCGACGACTTCATCCGCAAACCGTTTTCGCAGCGGCTTCTGGTCGAGCGCGTCAAAGCGGTGCTGCGCCGCGCCACGCCGAAGGACGCCGCCGCGCCGAAGGAAACCGACGCCAAGGCGCTCGAGCGCGGCCAACTGCGCATGGACCCCGAGCGCCATACCTGCACCTGGAAGAACGATCCGGTCACCCTCACCGTCACCGAATTCCTCATCCTGCAGGCGCTCGCCACCCGGCCCGGCGTGGTGAAAAGCCGCAACGCGCTGATGGACGCGGCCTATGACGACCAGGTCTATGTCGACGACCGCACCATCGACAGCCACATCAAGCGCCTGCGCAAGAAGTTCAAGGTCGTCGACGACGACTTCGAGATGATCGAGACGCTCTACGGCGTCGGCTATCGCTTCAAGGAAACATGACGGATCGTTCGCGCAAGGTCCCGAAAAGCTTGTCCTCGACGTGATCCGGGATGGGTCTCCGGAAAAGACCTTGCGCAATGTTAATGATGCGGGGGTCCGAGTGGCCTGACATAGCGTCCCGGCTTGCGGTAAAATCGCCACATCGACCCGGCCGGATTGAAACGACGTGCTCGATCGAACCGCGGAAATTCTGGCGCAGAACGCCGAAGCCGAAAAGCCCGGCGAGGACGTCCGCGCGCCCCGAGCGCAAGCGCTTCGACGCCATCCGGCGGCCGCTGCGCTCGGCCTGGGCGTTTTTCGTTTCGCAAAGTTTCTCCAGCCTCACCCGCCGCATCGTCTTCCTCAATCTCACCGGCCTGGTCGCGCTGGTCGCCGGCGTGCTCTATCTCTCGCAGTTCCGCGCCGGCCTGATCGACGCGCGCGTGCAGAGCTTGCTGGTGCAGAGCGAGATCATCGCCGGCGCGATTGCCGCCTCGGCGACGGTGGAAAGCGACGCCGTCACCATCGACCCCGAGCGGCTGCTCGAATTGCAGGCCGGCGAAAGCTACGGGCCCGCCGACGAGGCGCAATCCGGCATCGAATTCCCGATCAATCCCGGAACGGGTCGCGCCGGTGCTGCGCCGCCTGGTGTCGCCGACCAAGACGCGCGCGCGCATCTACGACCGCGACGGCGTGCTGATCCTCGACAGCCGCAACCTCTACGGCCGCGGCGACGTGCTGCGTTTCGACCTGCCGCCGCCGGACACCGAGAAGCCCGGCCTCATGGAGCGCGCCTTCATCGCCGTGCGCCGCTGGTTCGGCCGCGGCGACCTGCCGCTCTACAAGGAGCTCGGCCCGGAGAACGGCAAGGGCTATCCGGAGGTCGAGCAGGCGCTCGACGGCCTGCACGCCAGCATGGTGCGGGTCAACGACCGCGGCGAGGTGATCGTCTCGGTCGCGGTGCCGGTGCAGCGCTTCCGCGCCGTGCGCGGCGCGCTGATGCTGTCGACGCAAGGCGCCGACATCGACGACATGGTGGAGGCCGAGCGGCTCGCCATCGTCAAGGTGTTCCTGGTCGCCGCCGCCGTGATGGTGGTGCTCTCGATGCTGCTCGCCGGCACCATCGCCGGACCGGTGCGCCGATTGGCCGACGGCGCCGAGCGCGTGCGCCGGCGCATCCGCAGCCGCGTCGAAATTCCCGATTTCACCCGCCGGCGCGACGAAATCGGCGATCTGTCGGGCGCGCTGCGCGAAATGACCAACGCGCTCTATACCCGCATCGAGGCGATCGAAAGCTTCGCCGCCGACGTCGCGCACGAATTGCGCAATCCGCTCACCTCGCTGCGCTCGGCGGTCGAAACGCTGCCGATGGCGAAGACCGACGACAGCCGCGCGCGCCTGCTCGACGTCATCGAGCACGACGTGAAGCGGCTCGACCGCCTGATCTCGGACATTTCCGACGCCAGCCGCCTCGATGCCGAATTGCAGCGCCAGGAAGCCAGCCCCGGTCGATCTCGCCAAGCTGCTCGAGCGCGCTGGTCACCGCCGCCAACGAAGTGCACACCGACGACGTCAAGGTCACGCTCACCTTCGAGGGCGGCAACCCGGCGGCATTCAAAGTGCCGGGTCACGACTTGCGCCTCGGCCAGGTGGTCAGCAATCTGATCGACAATGCGCGCTCGTTCTCGCCGCCGGGCGGCACGGTGCGCGTCACCTGCCGGCGGCTCAAGATCGAGGTCGAGATCATGGTCGACGATGACGGCCCCGGCATTCGCCCGGATGCCTTGGATAAAATCTTCGAGCGCTTCTACACCGACCGGCCCGAACCAGGGCTTCGGGCAGAATTCCGGGCTCGGCCTGTCGATCTCCAAGCAGATCGTCGAAGCGCATGGCGGCAGCATCCGGGCGGAGAACCGCACCATGCGCTACCGGCCATGCAGCTGCGCGTGCTCGGCGCGCGCTTCGTGGTGCGGCTGCCGGCGACGTGATGGCGGCCGACGCGGCAACCATCCACGCCTCCGCCGTTCTGGTCGGCGCCGAAGGCCGCGCTGATCCGCGGGCCCGCCGGCGCCGGCAAGTCGCAACTGGTCTGGCACCTGCTGCAGGCAGCGGCGCAATCCGCCGAATTTGGCGCGCCTGCCCTTCGCGCGGCTGGTCGCCGACGACCGCGCGCACATCGAAGCCTGCGGCGGACGGCTGCTGGTGCGCCCGGCCGCAGCGCTCGCCGGCATGCTGGAAATCCGCGGCCTCGGCATCCGGCGTCTGCCCTATGAGGCGGTGGCCGTCGGTCGGCCTGGTGGTCGATTTGGCGGCCGCGGACGCCGAGCGGCATCCGGCTTCGGAGGCCGGAAAACCAGTCATTGACGGGGTTTTTCTGCCGCGGCTTGCGGTCGCACCCGGCCAGCCGGCCCTTGCCGCGGTGCTGGCCTACCTTAAGGCACTCCTCCCCTCGGCTAATTGACCTCACGCGGCCACCTGGGCTAACCCCCGCGCTCGCTGCCGCCGGTTGAGAAAATTAACCATAACGGGCCTAGGATCGCCCCTCGCCGAGAACGGACACGTCAGAGCACCCCTTTGGCCCCACCTTTTCGCAGTGCAGCAGAGCGCTTATATAGCGAGGCAAGCCCTTGCAACGGGCCTTCGAATGGGCCTCAATGCGCGCCCATTCGTGCGGCGCAGCGAAGCGCCCGCGAGGAGTTCGGGATGATCGGCCTCGTACTTGTGACCCACGGGCGGCTCGCCATCGAGTTCCGCTCAGCGCTGGAGCATGTGGTCGGCCCCCAGCGCCAGATCGAGGCGGTCACCATCGGCCCCGACGACGACGTCGAGCAGTGCCGCAAAAACATTGTCGACGCGGTCAAGCGGGTCGACAGCGGCGACGGCGTCGCCATCCTCACCGACATGTTCGGCGGCACGCCGTCCAACCTCGCCATTTCGGTGATGAGCCAGCCCAAGGTCGAGGTGCTGGCCGGCATCAATCTGCCGATGCTGATCAAGCTCGCCAAGGTGCGCGAAACCTGCCCGCTCGAACAGGCGGTGGCCGCCGCCCAGGAAGCCGGCCGCAAATATTGTACCATCGCCAGCCGGGTCCTCACCGGTAAATGAGCGGCCCCGCTCAAGCCGACGGCAATAGTCCCCAGGCCAACACCGCCGGTCGTGCGCGATATCGAAATCGTCAACAAGAAGGGCCTGCACGCCCGCGCCTCGGCGAAATTCGTGCAATGCGCCGAACAATTCGACGCCGCCATCACCGTGACCCGCGGTCATGAAAGCGTCGGCGGCACCTCGATCATGGGCCTGATGATGCTGGCCGCCGGACCCGGCATCACCATCACCATCCAGGCGACCGGCAAGGAAGCGGAAGCCGCGGTCGACGCGCTGTGCGATCTGGTCGCCGCGCGCTTCGGCGAAGAAGAATAACGAGCCGGCCTCGCGCCATTCCTGTGCTAGCATTGCCGGCGTCTTCGGCGCAGCCGCCCTTGCGGGGCGCAACCGGGCGAGGGAGATCAAGCATGGCCGACAAAAAGGAAGACGACAAACAGTCCGCCGCCGCGCAGCGGCCCGCTGCCAACGGTCCGCTACGTCGGACCGGCCCGATTGCCTGGAGACCTTTGCCGACTCCATCACCGGCGTGACCTTCGACGGGCAGACCTTGCGCCTGGAATTCTGCCGTCACGCGCATGGACGACATGAAACCGATCACACCGGCCTGCCGGCCGGCGCTATCCGGTCTGGTGCCGGCGCCGGTCGACCGCGGTCGACCTGATCAACCGCATGCAGCAGGTCGGCGCCGCCCTGACCAAAGCGGGTATCGTCAAAGCCAATCCGCCAGCCGCGCGAAAAATGAGCCGAGCGGCCGCGCCGGCCGACGGTAAATATAAAGAAATCTTTATATATGCATTGCGGGGGCGGCGGCGGCCTGTTATAGGCTCGGCCCGACAACCCGCCCTTTTCACGCGCGCATAGGATCGTCATGACCGCTTCCGCCAAGCCGCACGCCAAAGCCGCCGACTACGTCGTCAAGGACATCTCGCTCGCCGCCTGGGGCCGCAACGAGATCAGCCTCGCCGAGACCGAAATGCCCGGCCTGATGGCGACGCGCGAGGAATATGGGCCCGAGCAGCCGCTGCGCGGCGCCCGCATCGCCGGCTCGCTGCACATGACCATCCAGACCGCGGTGCTGATCGAGACGCTCGCGCACCTTGGCGCCGACGTGCGCTGGGCCTCGTGCAACATCTATTCGACGCAGGACCATGCCGCCGCGGCGATCGCCGAGGCCGGCATTCCGGTGTTCGCGGTCAAGGGCGAGAGCCTGACCGACTACTGGGACTACACCCACCGCATCTTCGAATGGCCGGACGGCGGCTTCCCCAACATGATCCTCGACGACGGCGGCGACGCCACGCTGTTGCTGCATCTCGGCCTGCAGGCCGAGACCAACCCCGGCGTGCTGGCGCATCCCGGCAACGAGGAAGAGGAAGTGCTGTTCGCCGCCATCAAGAAGCGGATCAAGGAGCAGCCCGGCTGGTACACCAAGCTCGCCAAGCAAGTGCGCGGCGTCACCGAGGAGACCACCACCGGCGTGCACCGGCTCTATCAGATGGCCAAGGAAGGCCGTCTGCTGTTCCCGGCGATCAACGTCAACGACAGCGTCACCAAGTCGAAATTCGACAACCTCTACGGCTGCCGCGAGTCGCTGGTCGACGGCATCCGCCGCGGCACCGACGTGATGATGTCGGGCAAGGTGGCGATGGTCGCCGGCTTCGGCGACGTCGGCAAAGGCTCGGCCGCCTCGCTGCGCCAGGCCGGCTGCCGCGTGATGGTGTCGGAGGTCGATCCGATCTGCGCGCTGCAGGCGGCGATGGAGGGCTACGAAGTCACGACCATGGAAGATGCCGCGCCGCGCGCCGACATCTTCGTCACCTGCACCGGCAATGTCGACGTGATCACGATCGAGCACATGCGCAAGATGAAAGACCGCGCCATCGTCTGCAACATCGGCCACTTCGACTCGGAGATCCAGGTCGCGTCCTTGCGCAATCTGAAATGGAACAACATCAAGCCGCAGGTCGACGAGATCGCCTTCGCCGACGGCCACCGCATTATTCTGCTGTCGGAAGGCCGCCTGGTGAACCTCGGCAACGCCATGGGGCATCCGAGCTTCGTGATGTCGTCGTCCTTCACCAACCAGACGCTGGCGCAGATCGAATTGTGGACCAATCCCGGCAAGTACGAGAACAAGGTCTACACGCTGCCCAAGCACCTCGACGAGAAGGTGGCGCGGCTGCATCTCGACAAGATCGGCGTCAAGCTGACCAAGCTCACCGACAAGCAGGCGACCTACATCGGCGTGCCGCAGGACGGCCCGTTCAAGGGCGATCATTACCGGTACTGATCCTCCGGCCACCCGTAACGGTTGTAGGCGCCTCAGGCGACCGCTAGTCTTTGCCGTCGGCAAGGACTATGGCCCTGGGCATGCAGCTAAAACGCATCTGGCAGCAAATCTGGAGCCCATCGCTCAAGCGACGGCGGCGGCAAAATCGCGCCATCGTCGTGGCGGTGGCATTGCTGCTGCCGGCCGGCATTGCCGCACTGGCGATCAATTGGAACGTCATTGTCAACGAGGTGGCGCTCGACCAGACCATGATCTCGGCGGCGTCGATCTGCATGTCCTGGCAGGCCTTGGCGATGACGCCATAAAGCGTCCAGACGGCAGCATAGGCGGCGAGCACTAAAAGAGCCGTGCGCTCGCGCCGCGCCGCATCGGCGAGCGCATCGGTCAGCCGCTCGACCGGATCGAGAATGGGTCGGATAACGCGACGCGCAAATTCCATCGGAACACCAGTCATGGCCGCGGCGGCACGATAAAGATCGTATAGCGCTGCGGCTTGCCGGGAAACCGGAGGAAGTTGCGCACGATCTCGGTTTCGATGCGACGGCCAGACGCAGCTTGTGTGGCCGCACTGTCGCGGCAGCCGGCGTCCTCGGCAAAGCAGACGATCGCCATGCCGTCGCGCTTGAGCTCGGCCGCGTCCGGCGGCGGCATGTCGGTCAAGACGCGCGGGCGCTCCACCGCGTAAGTGGCAACGCCGTCAGCGAGATCGCCGGCGCCGCCGACGAAGCGCAGCGGCTGCGGGATGGTCTGGTGCCAAAGCTGCTCGACCTCGCCGGCGAGCAGCGCGGCTTGCGCCGAATTCGGCGGCGGGCTGTTGCGTTGCGCGACGATGGCGACGACCGGCGCGGCGATCAGCATGGCGAGCGGGATGACGACAGCGGCGGCGAGGATACGGCGCGTGTCGATGTCACGGATGGCCACTGCGGGCGGCGACAGCAGCAGCACCGGCAGCAGCGTCCAGGCCGACATCGACCACAGCGAGGTGATCTCGATGCCGCTGACGAGCGCGGCAACTGCGGGTAGCAGCAAAGGCGCCCAGAACGCGGCCGCCACAAGACGGCGGTCGGAGTCGGCGGGCCAGAGCATGTCGGTCACGGTCGCGCGGTTCGCCCGCACCGCGACCAGCACCGCGAGCACCGGGATCGCCACATAGCCGAACGAGCCGGCGACATAGCCCAGCGCGCTGAACGCGGCGGCGCCGAACGGCTTCTCGCCGTGCACGACCATCGCATAGGTGAACGGCTCGAAATGATTTCGATAGAGCCAGAGCAGATGCGGCGCGATTGCCGCAAGACCGACGGCCACCGTGATCCACGGCGCGGCGGAGCGAAAATAGCGCGCGCGGCGGCGGTCGATCAGCGCGGCGATGACAAGGCCCGCGAGCAGAAACACCGACCAGTATTTGCCCAGCATGCAGGCGGCGGCGCCGAGACCGGCGAGCGCGGCCCAGCCCGCGCCGCGCGTCTTGTACGAACGCAGGAACCAGAATGTCGTCGCCGCCCAGGCCGGCAGCAGCACTGTGTTGACGTTGAACTTGAGCGCATGGAAATTGAAGAACGGCACGAACATCAACAGCGCCAGGCCTGCGACGCGCTTCTCGAGCGTGAGATAGTCGGCCGACAGCCGCCAGGCGATCCACAGCGCGACCGCCGGCATCAGCATCGCCAGGAGGTAATAGGACCACTCGGCGAGCGGAAAGACCCTGAACCACAGCCACGCGATGGCGGCCGCGAGCGGCGGATGCTTGTAGCCCCAGGCGAGATCGCGCGACCAGGCGATCACCTCGGTCATGTCCGGGTGCAGGCCCTGGCTCGATTTGGCGATGGTGCCATAGGCCGTCCACAGCGCGGTGTAGACCGCGAGCGACACCAGTACGGCGCGCTCGCAGCGCGGCGGATCGGTCAGCGCCGCGCGCAGGCGGTCGATGGGCTTCAGCAAGCGCATAAGTTGGCTCTATGGCATGCAAAAGCGGTATTCGTCCAACCACTCACTGTCATTCCCGGGCGCGGCCTGAAAGGCGGCGAACCCGGAATCCAGGGCTAAATCGCACCGCCTTTATTTTGGCTCTGGATTCCGGGTTCGCCGCTGCGCGGCGTCCCGGAATGACGCCGAGATTGCTTGAAGCTACCTGCCCTGAGTGTTATCTCGCCGCCATGACGGCCGTTCCCATCGCAAACATCCGCAATTTCTCCATCGTCGCGCACATCGACCACGGCAAGTCGACGCTTGCCGACCGGCTGATTCAGCTCACCGGCGGGCTCGAGGCGCGCGAGATGAAGGAGCAGGTGCTCGATTCCATGGATATCGAGCGCGAGCGCGGCATCACCATCAAGGCGCAGACCGTGCGGCTCAATTACCGGGCGCGCGACGGCAAGGACTACATCCTCAATCTGATCGACACCCCTGGCCACGTCGACTTCGCCTATGAGGTCAACCGCTCGCTCGCCGCCTGCGAGGGCTCGCTCTTGGTGGTCGACGCCAGCCAGGGCGTCGAGGCGCAGACGCTCGCCAACGTCTACCACGCCATCGACGCCGGCCACGAGATCGTGCCGGTGCTCAACAAGGTCGACCTGCCAGCCGCCGAGCCGGAAGCGGTCAAGAAGCAGATCGAGGACGTGATCGGCCTCGACGCCTCGAACGCGATCCAGATCTCGGCCAAGACCGGCGAAAACGTGCCCGAGGTGCTCGAGGCCATCGTCACCCGCCTGCCGCCGCCGAAGGGCGACCGCGACGCGCCGCTGAAGGCCTTGCTGGTCGATAGTTGGTACGACGTCTATCTCGGCGTGGTCGTGCTGGTGCGCGTGGTCGACGGCGTGCTCAAGAAGGGCCAGCGCATCCGCATGATCGGCATCGACGCGCACTACGAGGTCGACCGCGTCGGCGTGTTCAAGCCCAAACTCGCGCAGGTCGACGAGCTCGGCCCCGGCGAGATCGGCATGCTCACCGCCTCGATCAAGGAAGTCGCTGACACGCGCGTCGGCGACACCATCACCGACGAGCGCAATCCGGTGGACGAGCCGCTGCCCGGCTTCCGTCCGGCGATCCCCGTGGTGTTCTGCGGCCTGTTCCCAGTCGACGCCGCGCAGTTCGAGGACTTGCGCGCCGCCATGGGCCGGCTGCGGCTCAACGACGCCAGCTTCTCGTACGAGATGGAGACTTCCGCCGCGCTCGGTTTCGGCTTCCGCTGCGGCTTCCTCGGCCTGCTGCATCTTGGAGATCATCCAGGAGCGGCTGGCGCGCGAGTTCAATCTCGACCTGATCGCGACCGCGCCCTCGGTCATCTACAAGATGAAGCTGCGCGACGGCAGCGAGCTCGAGATCCACAATCCGGTCGACATGCCGGACCCGACGCAGATCTTGACCATGGAAGAGCCGTGGATCGAGGCGACGATTTTGACGCCGGACGAATATCTCGGTTCGGTGTTGAAACTCTGCCAGGACCGCCGCGGCGCCCAGAAGGAGCTCACCTACGTCGGCAACCGCGCCATGGTGAAATACGACCTGCCGCTCAATGAGGTGGTGTTCGATTTCTACGACCGGCTGAAATCGGTGTCGCGCGGCTATGCTTCGTTCGACTATCACCTCACCGACTACAAGGAAGCCGACCTGGTCAAGCTGCAGATGCTGGTCAACGGCGATCCGGTCGACGCGCTGTCGATGCTGGTGCATCGCACCCGCGCCGAATCCAGCGGCCGCGCCATGGCGGAGAAGCTGAAAGAGCTGATCCCGCCGCACATGTTCCAGGTGCCGATCCAGGCCGCGATCGGCGGCAAGATCATCGCGCGCGAGACCGTGCGCGCCTTCCGCAAGGACGTCACCGCCAAATGCTACGGCGGCGACGCCACGCGCAAACGCAAGCTGCTCGACAAGCAGAAGGAAGGCAAAAAGCGCATGCGGCAGTTCGGCAAGGTCGACATTCCGCAGGAGGCGTTTATCGCGGCGTTGAAGGTGGATGTGTGATTGTCATCACCGGGCTCGTGCCGGTGATGACAACGTCAAAAGAAATTTCGAAGTAACCTCAGCGATTGGCCGGCGGCGGGCCGAACAAGAAGAACGGCTGCTGGCCGCGGCGGTCGTCATCGTGCCAGCTGTTGTGCCAGGAATTGCGCTCGCTGACGGCGGCCCGGCGCGCTTCGAGCTCACGCGCTTCCTGGCGCTCGCGATCGGCGCGGCGATGGCGCACTTCGTGCGCACCCTCGTCGCGTTCGCGCGCGCGTACTTGAACTTTTTCTTGCACTTTTTCCGGCCGCTCGCCGGTCACCACGATGGTTGTGTCGCCGACGTGCTCCTTCACCAGCGCGAACAACAGCGCGGCGTTCTCCGGGTGCAGGCGGATGCAGCCGTGCGAGGCCGGCCGGCCGAGCCGCGAGATCTCGTAGGAGCCGTGGATGGCGTAGCCCTCGTTGAAGAAGATCGAATAGGGCATCGGCGACCAGTCGTATTTGCGCGAGAACCATTTGCGCTCGAGCCGCTGCGGTCTGTAGGTGCCGTTCGGCGTGCGGTAGCCCCAGCGCGCGGTCGACACCGGCCATTGATAGCGCTCGGCGCCGTCGACGGTGACGGAGAGTTCCTGCGCCGATTTGTCCACGGTGACGACGACGGCGGCCTGCGCGGACGTGAAGCCGGCACACAACGCGGCGATCACGGACCAGGCGACGGCAAGACGCGGCATCGCGAGCTCCCCCAGAGACAAGTTGCGGCGGCATCTTGGCAAGAATTTTTGAATTTTGCCTAAATTCCCGCGGTTTTGGTTACTGCTCTAGGACGCGCGTTTGTTTGCGCGCAATTAACCTGACAAGAACCGGCTATATTGCTAAATCGACAGCAGCATGACACACCAAATCGTCGCCGCTCTCGCCCTGTCGCTGGTCTTTGCCGCCGCATCCGCCGGCGACGGCTTGGCGCAAACGAAGGCGGCTGCGGCTCCGGCCGTCGCGGTACCGGTGCCGCCGAAAAAGCCGGCGATGGCAGAAGACAAGATGCCGGCCAAGGTGCTGTTCTCGAAGGCGGCGCTGCCGAGCCTCGGTCACGCCATGGCGATCGGCTATTACCCGCGCGGCTGCCTGCAAGGCGGCGTCGAATTGCCGGTCGACGGGGCGACCTGGCAGGTGATGCGGCTGTCGCGCAACCGCAATTGGGGCCATCCCGAACTGGTCAAATTCCTCGAGCGCTTCGCCCCGCTCGCCGCCAAGGCGACCGGCTGGCACGGCATCCTGGTCGGCGACATGGCGCAGCCGCGCGGCGGGCCGCTGCCGTTCGGCCACGCCAGCCATCAGATTGGGCTCGACGTCGACATCTGGTTCATGCCGATGCCGAACCGCGAGCTGAGCAAGAAGGAGCGCGAGGATATTTCGGCGATCGATCTGGTCGCGCCCGACAGGCTGCGCGTCGATCCGAAAAACTGGACGCCGGCCGACGTCGCCTTCATCAAGACCGCGGCCGAACAGCCCGAGGTCGAGCGCGTGTTCGTCAATGCGGCGATCAAGAAGGAAATCTGCCGCGTCGAGGACAAGCAAAGACACGCGTGGCTGGAGAAGGTGCGGCCCTGGTACGGCCATGCCGACCACATTCACGTGCGGTTGAAATGCCCGGCCAATTCGCCGAACTGCCGCAAGCAGGAGCCGGTGCCCGCGGGTGACGGCTGCGCCGAAAAGGACCTCGCCTTCTGGTTCAAGGACTCGGTGCTCCATCCGAAGCCCGGTCCGCCGCCGAAGGTGCCGCCGAAGCCGATCACGCTCGCCGACCTGCCGCCGGCCTGCAAGACCGTGCTCGACGCACCGGCCAATCCCAAGGCCGCGGCGCCGTAGTCACCCGTTCATTCCCGCGAAAGCGGGAATCCAGTTCTTAAACGGCATCTCCCGCTTGCGCGGGGACGAACGGATTTTGGATCGCTCGAGCTTCGTTGGTGTATATTGACGAACATGGCCGGCGATATCGAAACCCTGCGCGAACTGGAAAAGAAGATCCTCTGGCTCGCCAGTTGGACCATCCACAACGCCAATCATCTGCGCGAAAATTCCGACGGGCTGAAAGTCGGCGGCCATCAGGCCTCGTCGGCCTCGCTCGCCACCATCATGACGGCGCTCTATCTCGACGTGCTCAAGCCCGCCGACCGCGTCGCGGTGAAGCCGCACGCCTCGCCGATCTTCCACGCCATCCAGTATCTGCTCGGCAAGCAGACGCGCGAGCGGCTGGAGGCCTTCCGCGGCTACAAGGGCGCGCAGAGCTATCCTTCGCGCACCAAGGACTATCGACGACGTCGATTTCTCCACCGGCTCGGTCGGCCTCGGCGTGGCGCAGACGCTGTTCTCCTCGCTGGTGCAGGATTACGTGCGCATGCACGGCTGGGGCCTGAGCCGGCCGGAAGGCCGCATGGTGGCGCTGGTCGGCGATGCCGAGCTCGACGAGGGCAACATTTTCGAGGCGCTGCTCGAAGGCTGGAAACAAGGCCTACGCAATTGCTGGTGGGTCATCGACTACAACCGGCAGAGCCTCGACGCCGTGGTGCGCGAGGGCCTGTGGGAGCGCTACGAGCAGCTGTTCAAGAATTTCGGCTGGGACGTGGTGATCCTGAAATACGGCTCGCTGCAGCAGGCCGCGTTCAAGGAGCCGGGCGGCGAGAAGCTGCGGCATTGGATCGACAACTGCCCCAACCCGCTCTACTCGGCGCTGGTGTTCGCCGGCGGCGCCGCCTGGCGCAAGCGGCTCAATGACGAGATCGGCGACCAGGGCGACGTCTCGCGGCTGATCGCCAAGCGCTCGGACGACGAGCTCGCCGCTCTGATGAACAATCTCGGCGGCCACGATCTGCCGTCGCTGCTCGACGCCTTCCACAAGGCTGACAGCGACCGGCCGACCTGCTTCATCGCCTATACCGTCAAAGGCTTCGGCCTGCCGTTTGCCGGCCACAAGGACAACCACGCCGGCCTGATGACGCCGGCGCAGATGGAAACCTTCCGCAAGGCGATGGCGGTGCGCCCCGGCCACGAATGGGACAAGTTCGAGGGCCTCGCGCTGCCGGCCGCGCGCTTGCAGAAATTCCTCGACCGCGTGCCATTCGCTTCGGGCAGCGAGCGGCGGCTCGAGGGCGCAAGAACTCGAGGTGCCGGCCGAATTGCCGGCTCACCTTCCAGGCGACGACCTCGACGCAGACCGGCTTCGGCGCGCTGCTCAACGAGATCGGCCGCGGCGACAGCGACTTCGCCCGCCGCATCGTCACCACCTCGCCGGACGTGACCGTCTCCACCAATCTCGGTCCGTGGGTGAACCGGCGCGGCCTGTTCGCGCGCGAGGCGATGGCCGACACCTTCAAGAGCGAGCGCATCCCCTCGACGTTCAACTGGGAGTTCTCGCCCAAGGGCCAGCACATCGAGCTCGGCATCGCCGAGAACAATCTGTTCATCCTGCTGTCGGCGCTCGGCCTGTCGCACTCGATCAACGGCGAGCGGCTGCTGCCGGTCGGCACGCTGTACGATCCCTTCATCGCGCGCGGGCTCGATGCGCTCAATTACGCCTGCTACCAGGATGCGCGGTTTATTCTCGTCGCGACGCCGTCCGGCATCACGCTCGCCGGCGAAGGCGGCGCGCACCAGTCGATCGCCGAGCCGCTGATCGGGCTGGCGCAGGACGGCCTCGCCGCCTTCGAGCCGGCTTATGTCGATGAGTTGGCGATCATCATGCGCTGGGCGTTCGCTTACATCCAGAAGAGCGGCGGCGAAGTATCGGAACGCAATTGGCTGCGCGACGAGACCGGCGGCTCGGTTTATCTCGGCTTTCAACGCGGCCGGTCGAGCAGATCGAGCGCAAGATGACGGATGAACTGGCGCAGCAGATCGTCGACGGCGCCTATTGGCTGCGCAAGCCGGGCCCGAATGCGCAGGTGATCGTCGCCTACACCGGCGCCATCGCGCCGGAAGCGATCGACGCCGTCGGCCTGATGGCGGAAGACCGCCGCGACGTCGGGCTTTTGGCGGTGACGTCCGCCGACCGCCTCAATGCCGGCTGGACCGCGGCGCAGCGCGCGCGCGAGCGCGGCCTGGTGCATGCGCGCTCGCATATCGAGCGGCTGCTCGCCGACGTGCCGCCGCATTGCGGCATCGTCAGCGTGCTCGACGGCCATCCGGCGACGCTGGCCTGGCTCGGCGCGGTCGCCGGCCACCGCACGCGTGCGCTCGGCGTCGAGCATTTCGGCCAGACCGGATCGCTTGCCGAGCTGTACCGCCACTACGGCATCGACGCCAACGCCATCGTCGCCGCCGCGCAGGCTATCGCGCCCGGCCGTCCGATCCGGCATTTGAAGGCGTTGCCGTAAGATTACATACGGCCCATCGCGCCGACCATGCCGAGGCCGAACAGCGCGCCGAACGCCGAAGATGACCAGATAGACGACCAACAGACAGACGATCACGACGACCGTATAAATGATCGTCTTGCTTTCCGGCGGTTTCATCAGCGCCACGATACCGGTGTGCAGCAGATAGATGCTGGAGAGGCAGAGGATGCCGAGAATGCCTAAGAACGGGATGATGCTGAACACGCCGGCGAGCCAGGCAGCGGTCGGCGCATAGGCCGAGACCCGCATGGCGTTGTCGAGGTTCCTCTGCCCGTCGAAGGTTCCGGCCAGGTAGTCGATGACATAGGCCATCACGAAAACGCCAACGAGGCCCAGCACGTACATGATGACGGCGTGGATTAGTCCGGCGACGATGCCGATATGGATCGGGCCGCAGCCGACGATGACGCCGCCGATGAACGTGCACACCGGCGGGATCGCTGAAACGATGCAGACATAGTTGGAGAACAGATAACCGGCATCGCCCGGCTCGCCGGCAATCGCCGGCCATTCGGCTTTCGGCTGCAGAATAATGCTTTGACGCGTTCGACCAGGTTCATGACGCCCTCCTGTGAATTGACGATTAACGCTTCGCGTCCTGCAAGATCATCGCCGCGCCCTTTTCGGCGATCATCATGGTCGGCGAATTGGTGTTGCCCGAGGTGATCGACGGCATGACCGACGCGTCCGCCACGCGCAGGCCGTCGATGCCGATCACGCTTGCAGCCGCGCGTCGACCACCGCGCGCGCGTCGTCGGCGCGGCCCATGCGGGCGGTGCCGACGGGATGGAAAATCGTGGTGCCGATGTCGCCCGCCGCCTTGACCAGCGCGGCCTCGTCGTCGTCGCGCACCTGCGGCCCCGGCAGATATTCGACCGGCGAATAAGGCTTGAGCGCCGGCTGCGCCACGATCTTGCGGGTGACGCGGATCGAATTCGGCGGCGACGCGCTTGTCCTCCGGCGTCGCCAGATAGTTCGGATGGATCGCCGGCGCCGCCGCCGGGTCCGCCGACTTCAGCGTCAGCTTGCCGCGGCTGGTCGGCTGCACATTGGTGACGCTGATGGTGAAAGCCGGAAACGCGTGCAGCGGGTCGCCGAACTTGTCGAGCGACAGCGGCTGGATGTGATACTGCAGATTGGCGCGATCTCGCGTCGGGTCGGATTTGGTGAAGGCGCCGAGCTGCGACGGCGCCATGGTCAAGGGGCCGCGCCGGAACAGCGCGTAGTTCACGCCCATCCAGGCGCGCTGCAGCAGCGAACGCATACATTTCGTTCAGCGTGGTGATGCCGGTCACCTTGTAGATCAGGCGCAGTTGCAGATGGTCGTGCAGGTTGTCGCCGACGCCCGGCTTGTCGAGCACGAGCGGAATGCCGAATTGCGCAAGCTGCGCCGCGGGCCCGACGCCCGACAGCATCATGATCTGCGGCGAGCCGATCGAGCCCGCCGCCATGATCACCTCGCCGCGGCAGCGCGCCGAACGTTCGACGCCGTCCTGCCGCCAGCGCACGCCGCACGCAGCGCCTGCCGTCGAACATCAGCCCTTCGACCAGACAGCCGGTTTCCAGCCGCAAGTTCTGCCGGTGCAGCACCGGCTTGAGGAATCCGCGCGCCGCCGACCAGCGCCGGCCGCGCTTCTGGTTGACGTGGAAATAGCAGGAGCCTTCGTTGTCGCCGGTGTTGAAGTCGTCGACCGGCGAGATGCCGTATTGCGCCGCCGCCTCGCGCCAGACGTCGATGATGTCCCAGCGCAAGCGCGGGAATTCGACGCGCCATTCGCCGCCGACGCCGTGGTGCTCGCCGGCGCCGAGGAAGCTGTCCTCGTGCTTCTTGAAAAAAGGCAGCACGTCGTTCCACGACCAGCCGGGCAGACCCAGCTGGCGCCAGTGGTCGTAGTCGCCGGCCTGCCCGCGCATATAGACCATGGCGTTGATCGCCGACGAGCCGCCGATCACCTTGCCGCGCGGATAATTCAGGCTGCGGCCGTTGAGGCCCGGCTCGGCTTCGGTCTTGAACATCCAGTCCGAGCGCGGATTGCCGATGGCGAACAGATAGCCGACCGGGATGTGATACCAGATCCAGTTGTCGCGGCCGCCGGCTTCGAGCAGCAGCACGCGATTGCTCGGATCGGCCGACAGGCGGTTCGCCAGCACGCAGCCGGCGCGAGCCCGCGCCGACCACGATGTAGTCGAATTCGCCTTCGAGCGCGGTCGCGCCTGCCATTGCCATGTCCTCGACCCCGGTCGACTTTACCTTGCCCAGCGAGACTTGCTAAGGTCGCCCCGACCTGCTGTGCACCGTGCGTGCGCTGCGAAAGACGGAACGGCGGTTCCGGCACCTGGTCGCTTTCTGTCCCGATCCGACATCAGCCCGGCGCCTCTTCGGCGCGCCCGCGGAGAACCGCCATGGTCGTCCGTCTTGTTGCCATTCTCGGCCTTTTCGCCGCCCTTGCCGGCGCGCCGCTGCCGGCCGCCGCGCAGGAAACCATCACCGTGTTCGCCGCGGCGTCGTTGAAAAACGCGCTCGACGATGCCCACGCCGCGTTCACCAAAGCGACCGGCGTGAAGGTTGTCGCGAGCTACGAGGCGAGTTCATCGCTGGCCAAGCAGATCGAGGCCGGGCGCGCCCGCCGATGTGTTCATCTCGGCCGATCTGCGCTGGATGGACTACGTCGCCGGCAAAAAGCTGATCAAGACGGATACCCGCGTCAATCTGCTCGGCAACAGACTGGTGCTGATCGCGCCGAAAGATTCCAAGCTCGATCGCATCGCCATCGGCCAGGGCTTCGACATCGCCAAGCTCGCCGGCGACGGCCGCATCGCGGTCGCCGACGTCAAAGCGGTGCCGGCCGGGCTTTATGCCAAGGCGGCGCTGGAAAAGCTCGGCGCCTGGGCCGGCGGCGGAGCCGAAACTGGCGCAAGCGCGTCAACGTGCGCGCAACGCTCTGCCTTTGTCGCGCGCGGCGAGACGCCGCTCGGCATCGTCTACGAGACCGACGCCAAGATCGAGCCGAAGGTGAAGATCGTCGGCGTCTTTCCGGATGATTCGCTATCCGCCGGTCACCTATCCGGTGGCGGCAACCGCGACGGGCAAGCCGGCGGCGGCGCAATACGTGCAATTCCTGCGCGGCAGCGCGGCCAAGACGATCTTCGAGAAATACGGCTTCAGTTTCCTGATCAAGCCGGTGTCGTAACCCCATGCTTGAGCTCAGCCCCGAGGACTGGACGGCGATTGCGCTGTCGCTGCGCATCGCGGTGGTGGCGACGATCGTGTCGCTGCCGTTCGGCATCGCCATCGCCACGCTGCTGGCGCGCAAGGATTTCTGGGGCAAGACGCTGGTCGAGGCGCTGATCTACCTGCCGCTGGTGCTGCCGCCGGTTGTCACCGGCTATCTGCTGCTGATCACGCTCGGCCGGCATGCGCCGGTCGGCGCGTTCCTCGCCGACCATTTCGGCATCGTCTTCGCCTTCCGCTGGACCGGCGCGGTGATCTCCTGTGGCGTCATGGCGTTCCCGCTGATGGTGCGCGCCATTCGTCTGTCGATCGAGGCGATCGACCGCAAGCTCGAGGACGCCGCGGCGACGCTCGGCGCCGGCCCGTTCTGGAACTATGTGACGATCACGCTGCCGCTGGCGCTGCCCGGCGTCATCGCCGGCGCCATGCTCGCCTTTGCACGCGCGCTGGGCGAATTCGGCGCCACCATCACTTTCGTGTCCAACATTCCGGGCGAGACGCAGACCATTTCGGCGGCGATCTACACGCTGACCCAGGTGCCGGGCGGCGACGCCGCCGCGCTCACGCTGGTCGTCGTTGCGATCATCATCTCGGTCGCCGCGCTGGTCGCCTCGGAATGGTTCGCCCGCCGCGCCACCGCGCGGCTGCACGGAATTTGAAGATGTTGACCGTCGACGTTGAAAAGGTACTCGGCGAGTTTGCGGTAAACGCATCGTTCGTCAGCGAAAGCGGCGTCACCGCGTTGTTCGGGCCGTCCGGCGCCGGCAAGACCACCATCGTCAACATGATCGCCGGCTTGCTCAAGCCCGATCGCGGCAAAATCGCGATCGACGGAGAAGTGGTCTTTGACGGCGCGGCTGATCTCAATATACCAGCATGGCGGCGGCGCATTGGCACTGTGTTCCAGGAAGGCCGACTGTTCCCGCATCTCAGCGTCCGGCACAATCTCGATTACGGCCGCTGGATGAGCGGCCAGCCGGCCGATGCGGCGGCCTTCGCGCATGCGGCCGAACTGCTCGACATCGGCCACCTGCTCGACCGGCGGCCCGGCAGACTGTCGGGCGGCGAGCGCCAGCGCGTCGCGGTCGGCCGCGCGCTGCTGATGCGCCCGCGCCTGCTGCTGTTGGACGAGCCGCTTGCCTCGCTCGATGCGGCGCGCAAGCAGGACATCCTGCCGTACTTGGTGCGGCTGCGCGACGAGGCCAAAGTTCCGATGATCTATGTCAGCCACGACGCCGGCGAGGTGCGCCAGATCGCCAGCCGCGTGGTGCGGCTCGACGGCGGCACAGTGACTGCGGCGGGCGGGGTGGAGTTGTTGTGCTAGTTCTTTTCCCGGATGCGGTGCAGCGCGAAGCGAAGCGGTGCGCTGCGCCCGGGACACGAGGCTGGTGTATGCTGCCCGCATGTTCCCGCCCGAGCGCATCGTCTGCCTGACCGAAGAGACCGTGGAGACGCTCTATCCATTTGCCGATTTATTTAGTGGCTGCGACGTAATGACATCTAATGACGCCGTGTAAACGATGTGGTTGATTTTGCTGGCGTGTAAACGGTTAACGCTCGACTAAGCCCTGATTCACGGTAATTCCATAACACCATTGCTTGAGGGGCAAAGTGTGAGTCACGGTGTTAGTCGAGCAACCGTGGGCTGCCCGCTACGGCGTGCAGCGCTCGTATGTGTACCGGCTTCGGAACGGAACCCGGAAGCAACTCGTCCCTGAACTGAAGCCGGCCAACCCCGGGCCCGCAGCTGGGCTCGTGCTCGGATCCATGAAACCCGTCACTATTATCGCGATCCTGCGCAAGGATATGGGCCGCGTTGAGCGGCAACTAACTGCAGGCGAGATAAGTGCCGAGTTTGCCGAGCGTGAGCTTTCATGGATGCGCCAGGTAGTTGAGCACTCGAAGCAGGCGATCGTTCGCGCCGCCAGGCATCCGCCGCCCTCCGCCAGGGGTTTCTAAATTGTGGTGGACGGGGGCCACGTGTGTCCTCGGAAGGTCTGTACCGCCCGCCGAACGCGCCATTTGCGGCAGCGCCAGATTGGGAAAGGCCTGCCTAGAGGTGCGCGCGTCGATTTGAATAACGTTGAATGCGAGCTTACGTCTGCCGCTTACGTTTTTCAGCGCGCGCCCGTGCCGCCCGCATTTTTATTAGCGCCGTGAGTTTTTCGTGGCCTCGCATGTCGGGATTTGCAACGAACGGCCAGTCACCGTCGAATTCTTCGGGGCCTAAAATCCTGCCTGTCTTGTCCCTGTACGTGTGCCAAACAGGCTTGCGTGCGCTCGAGGCGCGTTTCGGTCCGGTGATTTCAGGCATACAAATAACCTGAGCCCAATTTCGGCCGCCGACAAGGGCTATGTCGACATTGGCTTAACATTGTATGTATAGGGCCGTGCCCCGGTTTCAGGTTGCTCGTCACTGCCCGCCCGGCCACCCCATACAGTCCTAAAGCCGTTCAGCCACCAGGTCGGACCGGTTATTGACCGTCTCCGCCCCTAACTTTTTTGGGCACCTCTTCGCTCGAGCTGGTGCACGGAAGCTTAGCCCCACGCATCGCGGCTACCCCCACCTTCAATTTGATTTGGCTGCCCATGACGAGTGCTCAAAAAATAAAAAAATCAGCAAAAAGCGAGTGCCGCCGCTACGACCGCCGCACGGGGTGCGTCGATATTCAAAATGATGGATGTCAGCCGCCACAAAAGTATCGATACTCTGCGCGGCTACGTCCGCGATGCCGAGATGTTTCGTGATCACGCCGGCGTCGGACTATTGTGACAAGAGGGCCGTAATGACTATAGCGATTGCGTGGATACGGACGATCCGAGATTGCGAGGAGCTTCTGTTCGTTTCGGATAGCCGCTTGTCGGGGGATGGTCGAAATTTTGATGCGTGCGCCAGATTGGCGTGAGCGAGGTTGCCTGCGTGACGAACTGCTCAACGGCGAGATCTTTTACACGTTGCGGGAAGCTCAGATCGTCGTCGAAAGCTGGCGCAGTCACTACACCGCCGTCCGCCCACATGCCTCGCTCGGCTACAAACCAGCCCACATGCCTCGCTCGGCTACAAACCACATGCACCAGAGGTCTTCGTGCCGGCACTATCCGCGTGGCCGGCTACGCGCCGACCGGCTCCGCCAGCTCTAAACTAACATTCCGCCTGGACCACCCAATGCAGGCCGGTCAAAGTCCATTGCTGCTGCGGGCGCTTTGGTTTATGCAAGCGGTCAGACGTCCGTAGCTCAGCTGGATTGAGCGCTACCCAACGGATGCAAAAGTCGGACGTTCGAATCGTCTCGAGCGCGCCAGATGCTCCCCCGGCGCCACGCCGCCGTCCGTTTTCAAGGTGATGAGAAATGAACGCACGTACGCTCCTACCGACCGGATGGGCGGCCCCGATTGGCTATGCCAACGGGATCGAGGCCCGCGGCCGCCTAATATTCATCGCCGGGCAGGTCGGCTGGAACGCCCAGCAAATCTTCGAGAGCGAGGAGATCGCGCCGCAATTCGAGCAGGCCCTCAAGAACATCCTAGCTGTACTGGCAGAAGCCGGCGGCAAGCCGGAGCACATCTGCCGCATCACTGCCTTCTGCATCGACAAGCCGGCCTACCTTGCCGCGCGCCGCACCCTCGGCGCCATCTGGCGCCGGTACATAGGCCAGCATTATCCGGCAATGAGCATGATCTTCGTTGCCGCGCTTCTCGACGAGCCGGGCAAGATCGAACTCGAGGCGACCGCAGTCATCCCCGATTAAGCGCAACGCCGCGTGTTCGCGGCACCGCTCAATCCGGGTAGCGCAACTTGTACCGTTGAATCTTCCCGGTCTCCGTTTTCGGCAAGGCCTCTACGAATGTCACCGCGCGCGGATATTTGTACGGCGCGATGACCGCCTTGACGTGATCCTGCAGCCGCTTAACGCATTGCGCGTCGGCGGCGACGCCGGCGGCAAGCACCACATAGGCCGAGACGATCTGGCCGCGCTCGACGTCGGGCACCCCCACCACCGCGCATTCCGCGACGTCGGGATGCACCAGCAGCGCCGCCTCCACCTCAGGCCCGGCAATGTTGTAGCCGGCCGAGACGATCATGTCGTCGACACGCGCGGCAAAATGAAAGCGCCCATAGCTGTCGCAATGAAAGGCATCGCCGGTCAGGTTCCAGCCGTCGCGCGCATAGGAGGTCTGCCGGGCCTCGGCGAGATAGCGGCAGCCGGTCGGCCCTCGCACCGCCAGCCGCCCGACGGTCCCGGCGGGGACTTCGCTCATTTGCGCGTCGACGATCTTTGCCTGGTAGCCGCGCACGGGCCGGCCGGTCGCACCGGGCGTGGCGTCGCCGATGCGATTGCTGATGAAGATGTGCAGCATTTCCGTAGTGCCGATGCCGTCGAGGATCGGCTTCCCGGTCTTGCGCGTCCAATCCTCGAATACCGGCGCCGGCAGCGTCTCTCCGGCCGACACGGCGAGCCGCAGCGACGACAGGTCGGCGCCCTGGTCCATCGCCGCCATCATGGCGCGGTAGCCGGTCGGTGCGGTGACGCAGATCGTGGCTTTGTAGGTCTCGATGATCTCGATCATGTTTGCCGGCGAGGCATTTTCCAGCAGTGTCGCGGCGGCGCCAAAACGCAACGGGAAAATAGCCATGCAGCCCAGCCCGAAGGTAAAGGCGAGCGGCGGCGAGCCGACAAAAATATCGTCCGGGAACACGTTGAGCACTTCCTTGGCATAGCCATCGGCGATGATCAGTATGTCGCGGTGGAAGTGCATGGTCGCCTTCGGCTCGCCGGTGGTGCCAGAGGTGAAGCCAAGCAACGCCACGTCGTCGCGGCCGGTCTTGACCGCGTCGAAGGTCACTGGCTTGTCCAGCGCGATGCGGTCGAGTTCGGCGTCGTGATTGGAGGTACCGTCGAAACTCACCACCTGCTTGAGAAAGCGGCTGGTCTTGGCGCAGGCGACAAGTTCGTCGGCGATGCGGCTGTCGGTCAGCGCGAACGCGATTTCGGCTTTGTCGACGATCTTGGCGAGCTCGCCGGCGCGCAGCATCGGCATGGTGTTGACGACGACGGCGCCGGCCTTGGTGGCGGCAAGCCAGGCCGCCACCAAGGCCGGATTGTTGCCGGAGCGGATCAGCACGCGATTGCCGGGTTTGACGCCGTAGTTTTCGATCAGCGCGTGCGCCAGCCGGTTCGACCAGTCGGTCAGCTCCTTGTAGGTGCGCCGGCGTCCATTGCCGATCAGCGCGATTCGGTCGCCGTGCCCGCGCTCGACCATGCGGTCGGTCAACTCGACGGCGGCGTTGAGCCGCTCGGGATATTGGAATTCCGGCCGGTCGAGCAGCAAATCGGGCCATTGTTCGAACGGCGGCAGGTGATCGCGCGCGAACGTGTCGACATGCGCAGAAGGACCGAGCGCCTTCGTTGCGTTGGTGCCTTTGCTCATGCGCGGCGCCGGCGGCCGCGCCGATCCGGATTGCCGTGCCGCGACATTATGCGCGCGCTCCTCCACTGCGAATGCGCGAGGCGAGCCCATCGAGGTGCTGGATCATCGTCTCGGCCTCCGCACTATCGAAATCCGATAGCAGGTCGTCAACCCAGGCTTGATGCACCTTGGCGATGGCGGCGAATTGCGTGGTGCCCTTCGGCGTCAGGCGCACGATAAAGGCGCGGCGGTCTTCGGCCGGGGCCTGCCGCAGCACCAGCCTTTCGGCGACCAGGCGGTCGATAATGCCGGTGACGTTGCCGTTCGAAACCATCAGGAAGCGTGAGAGTTCGGTCATGGTCATGCCCTCCTCCTTGCGCGCCAGCGCCGCGACGACGTCGAACTGCGGCAGCGTGATGGCAAACTCGACGCGCAGGCGCTCGCGCAACTCCGCCTCGATCGCGCGCGCGGATCGCAACAGCCTCACCCACAGCCGCAGCCGCTGCTTGCTCGCCGTGTGCGGAAGCCTCTTGCGGCGCGCCTTTGCTGGCACGGTCACGTTGCACCTCCCGAAAATGTAATGGCCTGGCCGGTGACTGCGCCGGCTTGCTGCAGACACAGCCACAGCACTTTTTCCGCCACCTCGTCCGGCGTGATCAAATCGCCGCCGGCATTGTCGCTGGCAAGCTCGGCGCGCGCCGCCTCGGCGCTCATGCCGGTCTTGGTGGTGATCTTGGCGATCGAGGCGGCGAGCATCGGCGTGTCGGTATAGCCCGGGCAGACCGCATTGACAGTGACGCCTTTCGGCGCAAGCTCCACAGCCAACGCGCGGGCGAGGCCGAGAACGCCGTGCTTGGCCGCACAATAGGCGGCGACATAGGCGTAGCCCTTGAGCGCGGCGGTCGAGGCAACGAACACGATGCGGCCATTGCCGGCCGCGTCCTTGCGCACGATGTCGGGCAGCGCCGCGCGCACGGTCAGGAACGAACCGGTCAGATTGATATCGATCATGCGCTGCCAATGCGCCATGTCCATTTTCGAAAGCGGTGCGCTGTCGGCCATACCCGCATTGGCGATGACGATGTCGATCGGGCCGTGCGACTTGCGCGCGGCCTCGACCATGGCGGCAGAATCCGCCTCCCGCGTCACGTCGGCGACGATGGCGGCCGTGCCGGGAAGTGTCGCGGCCATCGCTTCGAGCGGCGCCTGTCGCCTGCCGGCGATTGATATCGCGGCGCCGGCACCGGCCAGCGCGCGGGCGATCGCCGCGCCAATGCCGGTGCCACCGCCGGTGATCAAAGCGTGGCGGCCGGCGAGCGGGCGCATCACACTTTCATCGCCGCGGCGCGCGCCTTGTTCCGGTACAACTGGTCCCGGCCGGCGAGATAGGGTTTCGGCCATGTCACGTCCTCGTATGCGCAATCAGCGGCCGCGTGCAGCGTCCAGTACGGATCGGCCAGATGCGGGCGCGCCAGACAGACCAGATCGGCGCGGCCCGCCATCAGAATCGAATTGACGTGATCGGGCTCGTAGATATTGCCGACCGCGAGCGTCGCGATCCCGGTTTCATTGCGGATGCGGTCGGCGAACGGCGTCTGGAACATGCGCCCATAGACCGGCTTGGCGGCAGTCGAGGTCTGGCCGGCGGAGACGTCGATGAGATCGACGCCGGCCTGCGCCAACATGCGCGAAATCAGCACCGCATCCTGCGGCGTTACGCCCTGCGCGCCGACCCAGTCGTTGGCGGAAATGCGCACCGACATCGGCCGCTCCGCCGGCCAGATCGCGCGCACCGCACGCAGCACCTCCAGCGGAAACCGCATGCGGTTTTCCAGGCTGCCGCCGTATTGGTCGGTCCGCATATTGGTCAGCGGCGTGATGAAGGAGGACATCAGATAGCCGTGCGCATAGTGCAGCTCCAGCCAATCGAAGCCGGCGCGCGCGGCCATTTGCGTGGCTCGGATGTAATCGTCGTTCACTTTGTCCATGTCGGCGCGCGTCATTTCGCGCGCCACCTGGTTGTCCGGGCTCCATCGCACCGGCGAGGGACCCAGCACCTGCCAATTGCTGGAAGCGAGCGGGGCGTCCATGGTTTCCCAACCGAGCTGGGTCGAGCCCTTGAGTCCGGCATGGCCGAGCTGCATGGCGACCTTGGCGTCGGTCTCCCTGTGGATGAAATCGACGATACGGGTCCAGGCCTTTTCGTGCGCTTCGGTGTAGAGGCCGGTGCAGCCGGGTGTGATGCGCCCCTCCGGCGACACGCAGGTCATTTCGGTGAACACCAGGCCGGCGCCGCCCTTGGCGCGCTCGGCGTAATGCACGAAGTGCCAGTCGGTAGGATTGCCGTCGACCGCCCGGTATTGCGCCATCGGCGAAACGACGACGCGGTTCTTCAATTCGACGCCGCGCACGCGATAAGGCACGAACATCGGCGCGTGCGAGACCTGCGGCGTGCGCCCGGTGGCGCGCGTCTCGAACCATTTCTCGGCGTCCGAAAGCCAGGCACCGTCGCGCTGGCGCAGGTTCTCGTGGCTGATGCGCTGCGACCGGGTGAGCAGCGAATAGTTCAATTGCACCGGATCGAGATGCAGATAGCGCTCCACTTCCTCGAACCATTCGGTCGAATTGCGCGCCGAGCTCTGCAATCTCAGCACTTCCAGCCGGCGTTCGTCCTCGTAGCGCTTAAACGCCGCGTCCATGCTCGGTTCGACATCGAGATAGTTCGCCAGCGCGATTGCACTTTCCAGCGCCAGTTTCGAGCCAGAGCCGATGGAGAAATGCGCGGTCGCGGCGGAATCGCCGAGCAGCACGATATTGCCGCAGCTCCAGCGCTCGCACAGCACACGGTTAAAGTTGAGCCAGGCGGAGCCGCGCAGATGCCGCGCGTTCGACATCAAGGCGTTGCCGCCGAGATTACGCCCGAAGATCTTCTCGCAGGCGGCGATGCTCTGCTCGGCGTTCATTTTGTCGAAGCCGGCGCGCCGCCATGTCGCCTCCGAGCATTCGACGATGAATGTCGCGGTGTCGGCGTCGAACTGATAGGCGTGCGCCCAGATCCAACCGTGCTCGGTTTCCTCGAAAATGAAGGTGAAGGCGTCGTCGAATTTCTGATGCGTGCCGAGCCAGATATATTTGCAGGCGCGCACGTCGATGTCGGGCTTGAAAATCTCCGCCCTGGCGGCGCGCACCCGCGAGTTCACCCCGTCGGCGCCCACGATCAGGTCATAGGCGCGATAGGCGTCGACGTCCTGCGCCTCGGTCTCGAATTGCAATTTAACGCCGAGCGCGCGAGCGCGTTCTTGCAGAATATTCAACAGCCGCTTGCGGCCGATGCCGCAGAAGCCGTGCCCGGTCGAGGTCATGACGCTGCCGCGATAATGCACCGCGATGTCGTCCCAGTAGACGAAGTCGTCGCGGATCAGCGCCGCGCTCACCGGATCGTTTGCCTTGAGGTTGGTCAGCGTCTCGTCGGAGAGCACCACACCCCAGCCGAACGTGTCGTCCGGCCCGTTGCGCTCGATGACGGTGATGTCGTGGGAAGGGTCGCGCAATTTCAGCGAAATTGCGAAATACAAGCCGCCTGGACCGCCGCCAAGACAAACCGCGCGCATGCTCAGCTCCAATAAAACGGATCGACGTGGCAAGAATGCGGGAAACCGGCAAATCTTACAAGCTTGAAATATCTAACCATAAAGAGCTTGGCGGCGCCGCCCGCCGCCGCGCCGCGCCGCTCAGGCCGACTCTTGTGCGACCAGGGCCAAGACGCGCAACGGACTGCCCGAACCCTGCTTGATCTTGAGCGGGGCGGCAAAGACCACCACGCCGGTCGGTGGCAGCAGATCGAGATTGGTCAGGCATTGCAGGCCGAAGCGGCCTTTGCCGTGCATATAGAAGTGCGCCGGATAAGGCGGGTTGAAATGCTGGCCCTGACCGTAGTCGGTGCCGATCGTTTCGGTGCCGAATCCGTGCACGTCGCGCTCCTCGACCAGCCATTTTACCACCGCCGGCGTCGGACCGGGCGTGTGCGCGCCGTCCTCGCGCAACCCCGCATAGCCGGCATAAGGTTTCTTCGACCAGTCGGTGCGCAGCAGCACCCAGTTGCCTGGCTCGATGCGGCCGTGCCGGCGCTCCCAGGCTTCGACGAAGGCAACCGTGAGCATGAAATCGGCGTCGGCGGCGCATTCCTTCGTGCAGTCGATGACGACCGCCGGGGCTATGAATTTTGCCGGATCGATGGTGTCGACGGCGTTGTTGGCCAGGTCCTTGCCGGAAATCCAGTGGATCGGCGCGTCGAAATGCGTTCCGGTGTGCTCGCCCAAACTGATATTGTTCCAGTACCAGGCCGGGCCGCGTTCGTCGTAGCGCGAGACTTCCTCCATGCGGAAGGGCGCGCATTGGCCGAATTCGGGCGGCAACACGATGGTTGGGAACTCCTGCGCCAGCGTATGCGTCAGATCGATCACCTTGATCGAGCCTTCGGCGATCCCTTGCGCGAATGATTGAAGATTCGAAAGCCACGGCTGACCCCTGCTACTCGCTGATTTCCCGTTCGACCGCCTTCGGATTGACCGCCAGGCGGGCGCGGATGTCCTCGGCGACATCGCCGACGAAAACGTCTTCCAATCCCTTTTTCAACGCATCGACCAGGGCGTTAGCCAGTGCCGCCGGCGCGACCTTGGGCGGCGGGACGGTCTGGAACCAATCGGTTTCCAGCGGACCGAAGAAGACGTTCACCACCTTGACGCCGCCCGGTCGCAGTTCGGCGCGCAGGCATTGCGCCGCCGACAGGCAGGCCGCTTCGGTGGCGGAATAGGCGCCGTAGGCGGGCCAGTTCACCAGCGCGTGCACCGACAAAAGATTGACGAAGGCGACGGCCGAATTGACGCCGTCGGCGCCACGCGCGGCCATCGCCGGCCCGAACGCCTGCGCCAGGCGGACCAGGCCGAGATAGCGGATGTCCATTTCCTCGCGCGCAACGGTCAGGCCGTGCCGGCCGATCAGTCCGCCGGGGCGGACGTGTTCGGCGGTGTTGACGACGATGTCCACCCGACCGCCGTTCTGCTCGGCCAGTTCGCGCACCGATTCGGTGTCGGTCAGGTCGAGCGGCACGATCTCGACTCGCGCGATCGCCGCAAGCGCCTCCATCCCCGAGAACGGCTTCCAGCCGTCGGCGATGCCGACGAAGACGATCGAGGCGCCGCCTTCTGAGAATGCCTTGGCCATCGCCTGCCCCACCGCGCTGCGGCCGTCGGTGATCAAGACCCGGCGGAATTTCGGATCGCAGGTCATTTCGCGCCATTGCGGATCGTCGGCCATGTTCGGGGTATCCTTTTCAGGAAGGGCCATCGCCACCGGCGCACCGCCTTTGTCGAGTTTGAACACGAGCCGCGCGCGCCGGCCTTCGAGGACGTCGCCATGCAGATGGGCGATCACCACCGGCCCGACGTCAAGCTGCACCATGCCGACCCGCCACGGCACGCGCTCGCGAAAATACGGCTCGGTCGCCACCCGCACAGTGGTTTCCGCCAGCACCGTCCCGCCATTGGCGACCGGCGTGAAGGCGAGCCGCGCCGACAGACAGGCCGGACAGGCGTCGCGCGCCGGATATACCACCGCCTTGCAATCCTGGCAGACCTGCAATTCGAAACGCCCTTGCGCGGCGGCCGCCGTCAGCCCATGCGCGGCGCGGCTGCGCGCGGCGTGCGGGCTCAGCGGCGCCCGCGTTTTTTTCAGCGGGTTCTTGCGCTTGGGGCGGGGCAAAGGCTGCGTCATCGGGCGCTCGCGAGAATGGCGGCGCCGGAGGCGAGGCCGCGGTCGTAATTGATCATGCCGAAGCCCGACACCAGGCCGAGCTTGGCATTGGGCACCTGCGTGCCGAGCACCCCGCTGCTAAGCTGGCGCACCGCTTCGACCAGACCGAGAAAGCCGCCGCCGCAGCCGGCCTGTCCGACCGACAACTGGCCGCCCGAGGTATTGTGCGGGAACGTTCCGTCATTGGTCAGGCTGTGGCTGCGGACAAAGTCGGGCGCCTCGCCCTTGGCGCAAAAACCCAGGTCTTCCAGTTGCATCATGACGATGACCGGATAGTCGTCGTAGGTTTGGACAAAATCGATGTCGGCGGGGGCAACGCCGGCCATCGCCCACAACTCGCCGACGTCGCGCGCCCAGCCGCCGCGGATCTGCACCGGGTCGTCGGGGAAGGCGTTGTGCCGCTCGATGGTCGAAAGGATGCGCACGACCGGGAGATGCAACGCGCGCGCGGCGTCCTCGCGGCAAACTAGGAACGCCTCGGCGCCGGCGCAGGGCATCACGCAGTCGAACAGATGGATCGGATCGGCAATCGCCCGCGCCGACAGATAGGCGTCCATGGTCAGCTTCTTCTTCATCAGCGCGTGCGGAACCGACAAGGCGTTGTCGCGCTGCGCGATGCAGATTTTTCCGAAATCCTCGCGGGTGGCGCCGAATCTGTTCATGTAGTTCTTGGTGATCAACGCGAAGCTCGCGTTGGGCCCGCCCGAACCATAGGGATAGACCGCATCCTGGGCAAAGCGGGAAAAGCTCGACAGATTGCGGCGGAACGAATCGATGTGGTTGGTGTCGGCGCCGACGCAGGCGACGAAGTCCGCGTCACCCGCCTGCACCGCGCGCGCGGCGCGGCGCAGCGCCACCATGCCGCTGGCGCCGCCGAGCGGCACCGTATCGAGCCAGCGCGGCGACAGTCCGAAATGCTGCGTCAGCCCGATCGCGGTATCCGGAGCGATGGTGAAGCTGGAAACCGACAAGCCGTCGATATCGGCGGGCCGCAATCCCGCCCGCTTGGTAAGCGCGGACAAAGCGCGGCCGATCCACCAATGCGCGGCATTGGTCGAATAGCGGCGATAGGGAACCGTCACCGGCGCGCAGATCACCACGCCATCGTAGGATTTGCGGGTTGACGGTTGCTCGCTCATGCCGGCGCCCGCTTTTTCAAGGCGCGGGTGTCGATGCAGGCGTCGGTGCCGCAGGTGGCGGCGACCAGGTCCGCCAGGTGGGCGCGCTGGATCTTTTGCGTCGAGGTCAACGGCACGGCGGCGACAAACGCGACGTAGCCCGGCGCCTTGTAATAGGCCATGCGCGCAAGACACCAAGAAACCAGTTCGGCGGCAAGGTCTTTCGCCGCCGCCTCGCCGGGCATGGCGTCACGCGCCACCACGCAGGCGAACACCTCGTCGCCGCGCACCGCATCCGGGGTCGCGGCGACCGCCGCGTAGCGCACCGCCGGGTGCTGCAACAAGACGCTTTCCACTTCGACCGCGGAGATGTTCTCGCCCGAGCGGCGAATCACGTTCTTGTGCCGGTCGACGAAATGCAGCGCACCGTCGGCGCCGCGCCGCACGACGTCACCGGTGTGGAACCAGCCGCCGCTCCAGGCCGCGGCCGTGGCGTCCGGCTGTTTGAGATATTCCCGGAAAAATCCGTAACGCGGATTAGGCCCGGCGTGGCGCACCAGAAGCTCGCCCGGCGCGTCGGTTGCCGCCGCGCTGCCATCCTCGGCGATCACTTTGATCTCGAGTTCGCCGCCCGGCCGGCCGAAACAACTGGTGCCGACATGGCGCGGCTCGGCGTTGGCGACGATCACCGCGCCGGCGCCGGTTTCCGTCATCGCCCAGGCCTCGATCAAGGGAAAACCGAAGCGGGTCTCGAACGGCGCGTGCAAAGCGCGGTCGACGCCGGCGCCGAAGCCGAAGCGCACGTCGTGCGCCTTGTCGTCCGCGCTTGGCGGCGCGCCCATCAGCATCGACGGCATGACCCCCAGATAGTGCACGAGCGTCGCCCGGCTGTCCTTGACCGCCGCCCACCAGCTGCGCGGATGGAATCGGTCGAGCGGGATCAGGCAGCCGCCGGTCACGATCATGGCCATAGCGGAAAAGGCCAGCGCGTTCATATGGAAAAACGGTAGCGGCGTGAGCATCCGCTCGCTGCCGGCCTTGAGGGCGATGAGGCCGCCGGCCGAGGCATACCAATGGCCGGCATAGAGAAAATACTCGTTCGGCAGGACGCAGCCTTTGGGCTTTCCGGTCGTTCCCGACGTGTAGAGCAGCGCGCATTCGCTGCCGCGACCGGGCGCGCCGCCGGCAGGCGCCGGCTTGGCAATGCCGGCCGGTTCGTCGCCCGGCCCAACCATGGGCGGCGACACCCCGGCCGCGGCCGCCGCGGCCAGCAGCACAGCATGCATGGGCGCAATCGAGACAATCGCCGCGAGTTCGGAATGCGCGATCAAATATTCCAGTTCGGTCGTGCGCAAATCGCGGCTGATCGGCACCACCGAGACGCCGAGCGCGTTCAGCGCCAGCCAATGGCGAAAGAAATCGGGCCGGCTCTCCAGCAGCAGGCCGACGCGATGGCCGTGGCCGTAGCCTTTGCCGCGATAGGCCTCGCGCAGGCCGGTCACCTCTTGCAACGCGGCGGCATAGGCGATCTCGCCCGGCGCCACGCCGTAGGCGGCGGCGGTCTGCGCGATCGTCGCCAGAAACGGACGCTGGGAAAATCGCGCCGCGCTGCGCGCGAACGCGTCAAAGACGGTCGTGGAGGCGTCTGCCGGAAGCTGCATCCCGTTTCACATGCATGCGCGACGGCGCCCGCGCAAGCCGCATGCACGGACGCGCCGTCCCGCTCGATCGGCCGATGGCGCTAAGCGCGATCGGCGCGCGCTACTTGATGAGGATCCACTTTCCCTTCTCGAGCTGCACGACGACACGGGCGCGCGAGTTGACGCCGCTACGCGAGGCGGGCGTGAAGTTATAGACCGCATGCGCACCGACGACGTTCTTGGTGTTGACAATGGCTTCGCGCAACGCATTGCGGAAGTCCTGTGTGCCGGGCTTGGCCTTGGCGAGCGCGCGCTTGGCCGAATCGGCGAGCACCAGCCAGGCGTCGAACGCGTAAGGCGAGAACGCGTCCGTCGTGGAGGCGCCGTTGGCCTTTTCGTAGGCCGCGCGGAACGCCAGCGCCGCCTTCTTGGTCGGCGCCGTATCGGGAAGCTGCTCGGCGACCACCACCGGGCCAGTCGGGCAGATGATGCCTTCGGCCGCTGCGCCGCCGACGCGGACGAAGTCCGCATTGATCAGGGCGTGGCTGCCGAACTTCGGACCCGTGTAACCGCGCTCGGCCAGCGCCAGCAGCGGCAGGGCGCCCGGCGTGCCGGAGCCGCCGTCCATGACCGCATCCGGATGGGCGGCGACGATCTTGAGCACCTGACCGGTCACCGAGGTATCGGGGCGCGCATAGCGCTCATTAGTGACCACATCGAGGTCGTTCTTCTTCGACGCGGCCATCAGGCTGTTGTAGACCAGATCGCCCCAGGAATCGCTGAAGCCGATATAGGCCACCTTCTTGATGCCCTTGGCCTTCATGTGCTCGGCGACCGCTTCGACCATCAGGCTCGGCGGTTGCGGAATCGAAATGATCCAAGGCGTCGGATCGTCGGGCGTCCCGGGAGGCAGCGGGGTGAGGCCGATCATCGGCGTCTTCTGCTCGACCGCGACCTGGATCATCGCCAGCGAGCCGGGCACGCCGGAGGTGCCGATCAGCACGTCGACCTTGTCCTCGTCGACGAGCTTGCGCGCATCGCGCGCGGCCGCCGAGGTGTCAGAGGCATCGTCGAGCTCGATGATACGTAGTTTCTCGCCGGAGACCTCGCTGATATAGGCGAGCGCCGCCTTCAGTCCCTTGCTGTAGGGAATGCCGATCGAGGCGCCGGGGCCGCTCAACGACGTGATGAAACCGACCTTGATTTCCGCCTGCGCGGCGCTTCCAGCCAGGGCCGACAGCACCGCCGCCAAGCCCCAAACCACGATTTTCCTCATTGTTTTTCTCCCGCCTGAGTTTATTTTCCTCGCCGTGGTTATTTTAAGCTTCAAACAATCCGCTTTGCAAGCAACCTTTGCGGGGACGCTTCGCGCCGGGCCGGGCCCGCGATGGCCTTGCAACGCGGCGCCGTCCCATCGCCCCGCGCGCGCCGGCAAGACGCGGCCACAGGCTGCGCATTGCGCGTCTCTTCGCACCGCAATCGAGCCATGCGTGCGGTGTTTTGCAATGTCCTGGCGTATCTTGACTGTCATTACTGCGCTCTTGCGATGCGGCCTGGCCGCTCCAGCGGCAAAATCCGCAGGGGCGCCGGGGACACGCTGGGATTGCAGTCGCGCGTCAACGTCAACATACACAGGGCCGAGACAATTCGTCCGCGCGGCGGCATGCAATCCGCCGGCGCAAGCCGCGGCGGGGCGCGCAGAACAATTTCAAGCTTGAAATAATTCCCGCGCAATGTTTCTTTGTCCCCGGCGTTTGCGTGCGGCGATGGCAGAAGGCTTTTTCCTGGGAAGCCGGCCAGTCGAGGCGCCGGCATTGGGGATTCCATGACAAGCGACATTGCCCTGATTCTGGCAATGGACGGATTGGCCAGCGGCGCCATCTATGTCCTCGTCGGCCTAGGCCTCGTCCTTATTTTTTCCACGACGCGGGTGATCTTCGTACCGTTCGGCGACATCGTCGCGTTCTCCGCGCTGACGCTCGCCTCGCTGCAGCTCGGCCGCGTGCCGGGAACGCTCAACCTGGTGATCGTGCTGGCGGTGACCGCCTGCGCCATCGACGCCTATCACCATTGGCGGCACAATCTGCCGCAGAAGATTTTGCGCGGCCTCATCGGCTACGGCGCGCTGCCGCTGATCCCGGTGGCGATTGCCTGGCTCAGCGCCGGCCTGATGTTGCCGTCATGGGCGCAGATTCTGCTGGCGCTGGCGCTGGTCACGCCGATTGGCCCGTTGATCGATCGCATCGCGCTGCGCCCGATTGCCGATGCGTCCGTTCTGCTGCTGCTGATCGTTTCGGTCTCGTTGCATTACGGCCTGGCCGGGCTGGGGTTGATTTTTTTCGGCGCCGAGGGCTTTCGCACCGCGCCCCTGATCAACACGGTCTTCACCATTGGCACGATGACGGTCACGGCACAGACCGTGCTGATGATGGCTGCGGCGCTGGTGTTCAGCCTGATGCTGTTTCTGTATTTCGAGTTCACCATATCCGGCAAGACCCTGCGCGCCACCGCGGTGAACCGCCTCGGCGCACGCATCGTCGGCATCAGGCCGTCGACCACCAGCACGCTGGCCTTTCTGCTCGCCTCCCTGCTCGGCGCGATATCCGGCATTCTGATCGGACCGGTAACGACGCTGTATTACGATTCCGGATTTCTCATCGGCCTCAAGGCTTTCGTCGGCGCCATCTTCGGCGCCATGGTGAGCTATCCGCTCACCGCGGTCGGCGCCATCATGGTCGGCATCCTGGAAAGCTTCGCCTCGTTCTGGAGCAGCTCGTTCAAGGAAGTCGCCGTGTTCAGCCTGTTGATTCCAATTTTGCTGTGGCGGTCGTTGACGATCGGCCAGGTGGAGGAAGAAGACGAGGAAATCGAGACATGAACCGCGCGGCGCGCAACGCAATTATCTGTGCCGGCGTTCTCGCGCTCGCCGTCCTGCCGCTGTTCATCGGCAGCTTCACGATCACGTTGCTAAATTACATCGGCGTCTACGCGCTGGTGACGCTCGGCCTTGTTCTGCTCATGGGCATCGGCGGGTTGACCTCGTTCGGCCAGGCCTCGTTTGTCGGCATCGCCGCTTACGCCACTGCATGGCTGACCACCGCCGAGGGCGTCTCGCCCTGGCTCGGCCTGCTGTTCGCGCTGGCGATGACCGGGGCGATCGCAACCTTCCTCGGCGCGGTGACGCTGCGCCTCGGCGGGCATTTCCTGCCGTTGAGTACCATCGCCTGGGGATTGGCGATTTTCTTCACCTTCGGAAATATCGACGCGCTCGGCCGCTACAACGGCCTCGCCGGTATCCCGCCGATTTTTGTCGGCGCGATCTCGCTGGCGCCGTCGGAAGCGATCTTTTACCTGATCTGGAGCCTGCTCGCCGTCGCCGCGTTGCTGATGGCCAACCTGCTCGATTCGCGCGAAGGCCGCGCCATCCGCAGCCTGCGCGGCGGCGTCATCATGATCGAGAGCCTCGGCGTCAACGCCTTCCGCACGCGGCTGATCATCTTCGTGATCGCGGCGCTGCTCGCCGGGCTGTCGGGCTGGCTCTACGCGCATATGAGCCGCTATGTCAGCCCGACGCCGTTCGACGTGCGCATGGGCATCGAATATCTGTTCATGACGGTGATCGGCGGATCGGGGCAAATTCTCGGTGCCGCCGCCGGCGCCACGCTGGTGACGCTTTTGGAAAACAAGCTGCAGGATCTGCTGCCGCTCGTTTCGAGCAACGGCGCGCAGTTGGAAATCGTCGTGTTCTCGATCCTGTTCATTGTCGTACTGCAATTCGCCCGCGGCGGCATCGTGCCGATCCTGCGCCGCTACATGCCCAAGACGGCGCCGGCCGCGATCGCCGCCGACGCCCCCCGGCTGGCACGGCGCGGTATGCCGCAACGCGGCACGCCGGTGCTGACGGTGCAGGGGCTGGTCAAACGCTTCGTCGGCTTGATCGCCGTCAACGAAGTGAGCTTCGAAATCAACGCCGGCGACATTGTCGGCCTAATCGGTCCGAACGGCGCCGGCAAGACCACCGTGTTCAACGTCATCACCGGCGCGCTGTCCAGCGACGACGGAAAGGTCACGCTGCTCGGCCAGGACATCACGCACCACAATCAACGGCGCATCGCCGCGGCGGGCCTGGCGCGGACATTCCAGCACGTCAAGCTGCGTCCCAACATGTCGCTGATCGACAACGTTCTGCTCGGCACCTATCTGCGTACCCGTTCCGGCTATCTGCGCGGCGCCCTTCGGCTCGATCGCGCGGAAGAAGCGTCCGCTCGTCTTGAGGCGCTGGTGCAATTGCAGCGCGTCGGTCTGGCGGAAAGCGTCAACGAACTCGCCGGCAATCTGCCACTCGGCAACCAGCGCATTCTCGAGGTGGCGCGCGCGCTAGCCGCCGATCCGGTGCTCGTCGTGCTCGACGAACCCGCGGCCGGTCTGCGGCGGCTGGAAAAGGCCGCGCTCGCCGAACTGCTGAAGTCGCTGCGCGCGGAAGGCGTCACCATCATGCTGGTCGAACACGACATGGATTTCGTGATGAGCATCGTCGACCGCATCGTGGTGATGGACTTCGGCACCAAATTGACCGAGGGCGCCCCCGCCGCCGTGCGCGCGGACGTGCGCGTGCAGGAAGCCTATCTGGGCGGCGTGACATGACCGCACTTTTGAGTATCGAGGATCTGCACGTCGCCTACGGCAAGGTCGAGGCCGTTCGCGGCGCCAGCCTGAGCATCGACGCCGGGCAGATCGTCACCGTGATCGGCCCCAACGGCGCCGGAAAGACGACGCTGCTCGCCGCCGCCGCCGGCCTGATGCGCTCGCGTGGCCGCATGATCTATGACGGCGTCGATCTGGAACGGCTTGATGTCGAGGACAGAGTTCGAGCGCGGATTTTGCCTGGTGCCGGAACGGCGTGAACTGTTCGGCGACATGCTGGTCAACGACAATCTGCTGCTCGGCGCCTATGTGCATCAGCGCGACCGACGCCAGGTCAAGCAAAGCTTCGATGAGGTTTACGGCCTGTTTCCCCGCCTCGCCGAACGGCGCGGGCAAAAGGCCAATACGCTGTCGGGCGGCGAGCGCCAGATGCTGGCGCTCGGACGCGCACTTATGGCCAAGCCCCGCCTGCTGCTACTCGATGAGCCCAGCCTCGGCCTCGCGCCCATGATCGTGCGTGAGATTTTCCGCATCGTCGCCTCGCTGCGCGATCATGGCGTCTCGATACTGCTGGTCGAGCAGAACGCGCGCGCCGCGCTGGAAACTGCCGACCACGGCTATGTGCTGGAAACCGGCCAGATCACCTATCAGGGCCCGGCCCGCGAGCTTGCGCACGATCCGCGAGTGATTGCGACCTACCTCGGCGGGCACGGCTGACGGAGACCGTTCCTTGCCGCTGCAGGACCATCTGCCATTCGCATTTGAAGGCGCGCAGCGCACACTGCCCGCGATCTTGACCGCGCAGGCCGAACACTTCGGCGAGCGGCGGCTATTCGTTTGCGGGGCCATGACCTGGAGCTACCGCGCGGCGAAAGAAAGCGCGGCCGCGGCCGCGGCATGTCTGTTGGACGCGGACCTTTGCGCCGGCGAGCGCGTCGCGCTGATGTGCGGCAACCGGACCGAATTCATGACGGTGTTTCTCGGCGCCGCCTGGATCGGCGCCGTCACGGTGCCGATCAACACCGCCGCGAAAGGCCCGCAAGTCGGCTATTACCTGAAAGATTCCGGCGCGAAGATTCTGGTCGTCGAAGCGCAATTTCTCGACGCGATCGCGCAAGCCGATCTTGCCGGCCTGCCGTTGCAACGCATCTGGGTGATCGGCGGCGAGGCGCCTTCCGCCGTGCACGGAGTACCCTGCGGCGCGCTGCCGGAGCCGGGAGCGGCCGTGCCGGCCGCGCCGGTCAAGCCGGGCGATGCGCTTGCGATCATGTATACCTCCGGCACCACCGGGCCGTCGAAAGGCGTGATCTGCCCGCACGCGCAATATTTCTGGTGGGGCGTCAATTCGAGCCGCATGCTGGGTATCACCGGCGGCGACATCCTGCACACGACGCTGCCGCTATTTCACATCAACGCGCTCAATTGCTTTGCCCAGGCGCTTCTCACCGGCGCCACCCAGGTGGTCGAGGCGCGCTTTTCCGCGTCCGGCTTCTGGCCATCGATCGCCGCCCACCAGGCGACCGTGTGCTACCTGCTCGGCGCCATGGTGCCGATTTTGCTGTCGCGCCCGCCGGCGCCGGAAGAGCGCGCGCATCGCGTGCGCATCGCGCTCGGACCCGGCGTTCCCGGAAACCTGCACGAAACCTTCCGCCAGCGCTGCGGCATCGCGCTGCTCGAAGGCTACGGTTCGACGGAAACCAATTTCGTGCTCGGCGACGCGGTCGGCGAGCAGCGCGTCGGCAGCATGGGCCGCGTCATCCCGGGTTTTCATGCGCGCGTGGTCGACGAGGCGGATAACGCAGTTGCGCCCGGCGTCGCCGGCGAATTGGTCCTGCACGCCGACGAGCCCTTGGCCTTCGCCTCCGGCTATTTCGGCATGCCGGACAAGACCGCGCAGGCCTGGAAAAACCAATGGTTCCACACCGGCGACCGCGTGGTGCAAGACGCCGACGGGCGCTTTCGCTTCGTCGACCGGCTCAAGGATGCCATTCGCCGGCGCGGCGAGAACATCTCTTCCTATGAGGTCGAGCAGGTCCTTCTCAGTCACCCGGAAATCCAGGTAGCGGCGGTCTATCCGGTGCGTTCGGCGCTGGCCGAGGACGAAGTGATGGCGGCGCTGGTGCGCAAGCCGGGCAGCCGGCTTGACGAAATGGAACTCATGCGTTTTTGCGAGCCGCGCCTGCCCTATTTCGCGGTGCCGAGCTTCCTTGAGTTCTTCGACGATCTTCCGCGCACGGAAAACGGCAAGATCCAGAAATTCCAATTGCGCGAGCGCGGCGTCACGCCGACCACGTGGAGCGCCGACGCCGCCGGCTATTGGATCAAGCGGCGCTGAATCGCCGCCGGCTGCCGCGCGATGGTAATGTCGATGCGGTTGCGCTAAGGATTGGTCAACGCGGCGGAGCACAAGATGGCGGAGCGATCTTTTGCCAAGGAAGTGAGGGACTTGGAGCTTCGCGCCGGCGAGGAGTTTCGCGGCGAAGGAATCCTCGCCATCACCAAGGCGCTGCTGCAATCCGGCGTCGGCTACGTCGGCGGCTACCAGGGCGCGCCGATTTCGCATCTGATGGATGTTCTCGCCGACGCCCAGGACACGCTGGCCAAGCTCGGCGTGCAGTTTTCCGTCTCTGCCTCGGAAGCGGCGGCGGCAGCCTCCCTCGCCGCCTCGGTGATGTATCCGATCCGCGGCGCGGTCACCTTCAAATCGACCGCCGGCACCAATGTCGCGTCCGACGCCTTGGCCAACCTTGCCTCGAGCGGCGTCACCGGCGGCGCGCTGATCATCATCGGCGAGGATTACGGCGAAGGTTCCTCGATCATGCAGGAGCGCTCGCACGCCTTCGCCATGAAGTCGCAGCTCTGGCTGCTCGATCCGCGGCCAAACCTGGTATCGATCGTCAAGGCGGTCGAGGACGGCTTCGAGCTTTCCGAGGCGTCGAACACGCCGGTCATGCTGGAAGTGCGCATCCGCGCCTGCCATCTGCACGGCAGCTTCATCGCCAAGGACAACAAGCGCCCGCCCTTCACCTTGCGCCAGGCGCTGGAAAATCCGCTGCGCGACACCGGCCGGATCGTGCTGCCGCCCGCCTCGTATCAGCATGAGCGCGACAAGATCGCGCGACGCTGGCCGGCCGCGGTCGAATTCATCAAGCGGCGCAAGCTCAACGAGGTGTTTGCCGGCGACATCGCCGAGGCCGGCATCATCCTGCAAGGCGGCATGTACAACGGCGTCATCCGCGCGCTGCAACGGCTCGGGCTCGCCGACATTTGGGGCGCGACGCGTGTGCCGCTCTACGTCATGAACGTCACTTATCCGCTGATCGACGACGAACTGGTGGCGTTCTGCGTCGGCAAGACCTCGGTGCTGGTGGTCGAGGAGGGCCAGCCGGATTACATCGAGCAGGCGGTCAACACGATTCTGCGGCGCGCCGATGTCAACACCCGCGTTTGCGGCAAGGACATGTTGCCGATGGCCGGCGAATACACCCCCGATGTCATGCTGGCGGGCATGCGCGCATATTTCGCAGCCAAGCTGCCGTCGGCTCTGTCCGACGCCGCGCGCGCGCCGAACGTACAGGCGATCCAGGAGGACCCGCGCGTCAAGGCGCTGGCCGACACCGTGCCGCAGCGCCCGCCCGGCTTCTGCATCGGCTGTCCGGAGCGGCCGATCTTTGCCGCCATGAAGCTGGTGGAGAAGGAACTGGGACGCCACCACATCGCCGCCGACATCGGCTGCCACCTGTTCTCGATTCTGCCGCCGTTCAATATCGGCGCCACCACCATGGGCTACGGCCTGGGTCCGGCCTCCGCCGCCGCGTTCAACGTCGCGGCCGACAAGCGTTCGATCGCTATGATCGGCGACGGCGGCTTCTGGCACAGCGGGCTGACCGGCAGCATCGGCAACGCCGTTTTCAACAGGCACGACGGCGTCGTCATCGTCGTCGACAATTTCTATGCCTCGGCGACCGGCGGCCAGGACGTTCTGTCCTCGCGCGCCGACAATCGTTCGCGCTCGACCAAGCATCCGATCGCCAAGGCGATCGAGGGCGTCGGCGGGACCTGGGTGCGCCAGATCGACCGCACGTATGACGTCGGCAAAATGCGCGACACGCTGAAGGAGGCGCTCACCAGCCGCGAGCCGGGCCCCAAGTTCATCGTGGCGTCGTCGGAATGCATGCTCAACAAGCAGCGCCGCGAGAAGCCGGCTTTCAACGATGCGGTCAAGCGCGGCAAGCGGCGCGTGCGCGAGCGATTCGGCGTCGACGAGGACATCTGCACCGGCGACCACGCCTGCATCAGGCTGTCGGGCTGCCCGTCGCTCTCGGTCAAGCACAGCGCCGATCCGCTGCAGGACGATCCGGTCGCCGCGGTCGACAACGGATGCGTGGGCTGCGGCAATTGCGGCGACGTGGCCGATGCGGCGATCCTCTGCCCGTCGTTCTACCGCGCCGACATCGTCAACAATCCGACGCGGATGGAGCGGCTTGTCGCGCGCCTGCGCGACGCCGCGATCGGCTACCTGCAACGGCGCCGCGAACGCCGCCGCGTCGCCTTCGCCTGATCGGCGGAGCCCAGCGATGCCCGCCGCCACGCTCGACACGACCCGGCCGATGTCGATCGCCGTGCTGGCGATCGGCGGCCAGGGCGGCGGCGTGCTGGTGGACTGGATCGTCGCGCTGGCCGAGAGCCAAAACTGGGCGGCACAGGCGACATCGGTGCCGGGCGTGGCGCAGCGCACCGGGGCGACCGTCTATTTCATCGAGACCTTGCCGCTGCCGGCAAAGGCGCCGGCCGCCTTGCGGCCGGTGCTCTCGCTGATGGCCGTGCCCGGCGAGGTCGATATCGTGATCGGCGCCGAATTGATGGAAGCCGGACGGGCGATCCAGCGCGGCCTGGTGACGCCCGACCGCACGGTTCTCATCAGCTCGACGCATCGCACGTTCGCCGTGCAGGAAAAGACGGTGCCGGGCGACGGCATCGCTGACGCCGGCAAGGTGCACGCCGCCGCGCACGCGGCCGCCAAGCGCTTCATCGGCTTCGACATGGAGGCGCTGGCGACGGAGTCCGGTAGCGTCGTTTCCGCTGTGCTGTTCGGCGCGCTGGCGGCGACCCAGGCGCTGCCGTTCCCGCGTCAGGCCTTCGAGGCGACGATCCGTGACGCCGGCATCGGCGTTGCGCCGAGCCTGCGCGCCTTTGCGCTCGGCCATGCGCAAGCGAGCACGCTGCTGCAAGCAACGATGCCGCCACCGGCGCTAAAAACCGCAACGTCGCACAAGCGGTTTCCCACGCTGGCCGCGATCGGGCGGCCGGACTATGACCGTCTGGTCGCGCGCGCGCATGCCGGCTTCCCTCCGGCCACGCATGACATGATCGCCGCCGGGCTACAGCGCACGATCGATTTCCAGGACATCGCCTATGGCGCCGAATATCTCGATCTGCTCGACACCGTTCTGGCGCTCGACCGGGCGGGCGGTGGCGAGGCCAAGGGCTTCGCCTTGACCCGCACGGCGGCGAAATATCTCGCGCGCGCCATGGCCTATGACGATGTTTTTCGTGTCGCCGATCTGAAAACCCGCGCCAGCCGCTTCGCGCGCGTGCGCAACGAGGTCGCGGCGAGCGACGATCAGTTGATCGCTTTGACCGAATACATGCATCCGCGCATGGACGAAGTCGCCGGCTCGCTGCCGGCCTGGCTCGGCCGCTTCATCGAGAGCCGCCCCGCTTTGTTCAAGGCGCTCGATCGCCTGGTCAATCGCGGCCGTCGCGTGCGCACCGGCACGATCCGCTGGTTTGTGCCGCTGTACGTGCTGGGCGGGCTGCGGCGCTATCGGCGCGGCACGCTGCGCCACGCGCGCGAGGTCGCGCATCGCGACACCTGGCTGGCGCGGGTGCGGGCGGCGGCGCCGGAAAACTATGCGCTCGCGGTCGAGTTGCTGGAAACGCGGCGGCTGATCAAGGGCTATTCCGACACGCACGCGCGCGGCGCCTCGAAATTCGACCAGGTGATGGCCGCCGCCGCCCGTGTGCAGGGACGCTCCGATGCCGCCGACTGGGTGCGCCGCTTGCGCAACGCGGCCTTGGCCGACGAGGAAGGCCTGGCGCTCGCCGGCGCGATCAAGACGGTCGATTCGATTCTGTGAACCGCCGCCGGCGCCGCGACGCGACGCCGCGCTAACCGGTCTTCGTGAAGTCGGGCGTGCGCCGTTCTTGGAATGCGTCGATCCCCTCGCGCGCCGCCGCAGTGCAGGCGCTGGCGCCGAAGGCGCGATAGCCTACTTCGAGCGCGTCGTTGAAGCTCGCCGCCGCCGCGGCCTCGCCGATCGCCGCCTGCAAAATGCCGGTGACCTCCGCGCTCAGGATCTGGCCGTTGGCCGCCACCGTTTCGCGCGCTCTCGGCATCTCGATGCGCACGGCGCCGTCGGCCGGCGGCCGCAGTTTGCCGGCCAGCGCATGCACGCGGCCGATCGCGCTTTCGATCATGCCGACGTAATCGTCGCTCAAGGCGTCGACGATACCGAGTTCGTGCGCGGCGCCGGCGGAGGCCCGCTCGCCGCGCAGCATCATGTCGTTGAACAATTTCGCGGCCGCCGGCCAGCGCCGATAGGGCACCACCATGGCGCCGATGCCGGGAACGATCCCCAGCATGATTTCCGGGAGTTGCAGCGTAGCCCCATGCTGCGCCACGATCGCGTGGCAGCGCAAGGCGAGTTCCAGGCCGCCGCCCAGCGCCATGCCGTTGAGCGCGGCGACCACGGGCTTGCGCATGCGGTCGATGTGCAGCAGCAGCCGCGAGCAGTCGCGCGCATATTGCGCGGCCGCCGCCGCGTCCCCGAGCATGCTGGGAAACCGGCCGATGTCGGCACCGGCGGAAAACGCCCGCGGCCCGTAGCCAGTGATGACAAAGCCGTTGACCTTGGCGTCGTTCTCAAAGCGGCGGATGACGTCGAGAATTTCGTCGGTCAGTTCGTCGTGCAGCGCGTTCAAGGCTTCCGGCCGGCGCATGGTGATGAGCTTCACGTCGCCGACATCGTCGACCAGCACGTAGCGATAGAAGTTCTGATAATGCTCGAGTGGTTTTTGTGGCAGCGGCAGCCCGGGTCGCTCGGCCAACAGGCGTTTGCCGATGCGCGTCACCTCCGCCGCGCCGGCCTGGCGCATCAATTCGAGCGGGCCGAACTTGAAGCCAAATCCAAGCCGGCAGCCGAGTTCCAGATCCGCCGCCGTGCCGATCGAACGATCGAGAATATCGCCGGTCTGCGAAATCAAAATGCCCAGCAGACGATCGCGTATGGCGCCCGCGGCGTCGGCTTCGACCTGCACGGATTTTCCTGGCGCCACCGTATTCCAGCTCGCCACCGATGAAAAGATCTTCGCCGGGCGATAATGCTCGCCCTCTTCCTCGGCCTGCAGCGTATTGGTCTCGATGATGATCGGATTGCCGTGCGCGAGGTTGAGTACGAAAAACGGCCCGGCCTGGACGAACTCGCCCGCGCCGGTGTCGATCTGCGCGGCGCTTGCCCGGTCAAGCAGTTGCGCGGCCTCGTTGCACCAATTGTCGAAAACGCGATCCAGCATGAAGCAGGGCACGTCCTCGGTGACCAACGGAACCTTGCCGGTCATGCAGAATGTCCAACGCAGATCGTCAAGCACCTGGGGATCGAGCTGCGGCGTGCGGATCACCTCGACGATGGGGTTGCGCCAGGCCGGCGCGAAGAAATGCGTCACCGTCGCCCGGTTCTTGTGTTTCAACTCGGAAAAAATCCGCGCCGCCGGCAGCGAGCTGGTGTTCGAGGTGATCCACGACTCCGGCCGCATGGTCGCGTCGAGCCGCGAGAAAATCCGCCGCTTGAGCGCGAGGTCCTCGGTGGCGGCTTCGATCACCCAATCGGCCTCGCGCGCGACTTCGTAGTCGAGGCTGGCGTGCACGTTCGCCTGCACCTTGTCGGCCTGGCTCTGCTTCATCTTGCCGCGCTCGACCGCTTTGCGCGCGTAGTCGGAGAAACGCTTCAGCGCGCGGTCGAGCGGCGGCTGCGCCACGTCGAGCAGCGTGAGCTTGAGTTCGGGGATGGCCGATTTGAGGTAGTAGCCGATGTCCGGACCGATCGTGCCGGCGCCGACGACCACGATATTCTTCGGCAGCGGCCGGGACGGTTTGCGCAGCAGCGGATTGTTGAGGATCATCGGAGTTTCCATGATTTATCGGATTTGCCGGACGCAGCTAGCCGACGAGCCGCGTCCGTTCCATCGGATAGTGGGTGTTGCGGCCGGTGAAGCGGGGAAACCGGGCGAAGTCGGCGCGCAAGGCGTGACGGACCTCCGACGCCATGGCGGCGTTGAAAGCCTCGATGCTGTCGAAGGCCACTTCGTTGCCAAGCATGTAGTCCGCGCTCGGCAGGCCGGCAGGGTCGACCCCGCGCTGCGGCAGATAGCAAATGACGTTGCGCACGCCGGGCAGGCTGGCGAGCAGCGGGGCGTGATTGGCCAGATAGAAATCGACGAAGCGAGCCTCGTCGTCGGCCGGGCGATGGTAACGCACGCTGTAGGAAAACGGCGCCGACAGCGGCTGCGCCGCCGTTTCCCCCGACACCGCGAACGAGCGCCGCTGCATCGCGTCGGCCGACACGGTCACGCCGGCGGGAAGCCGCGACAAGGGCGCGGAAAATTCCGGCGAACGCACCGCGGCTTCGCGCGCGGCCATGCCGGAAAATTCGAGCATCATGACGAACGGCGGACCCGAGCCGTCATTCACCATCGGGTCCTTGGGGCTGCCGCCCGACGGCACGTAACAATCGAACGCGATGAGACCTGCGAGCGCGGACCACGCAGGCGCTGCCTCGTTTGCGCACCAGCCGCGGGCCGCCTCGGCGCAATCGGCGTTCACGCGGCCGGCGATCTCAAGCACGCTCGCCATCGTCGGCATTCTAGGCGCGCGCCGATGTCTTGGTGAACCGCGTGGGCTCCACGAAACGACCGTAAACGCCGACTAGCGTGTTGGAAATCTCGCCCACCGTCGCATAGGCCTTCACTGCCTGCACCATGGCGGGCATCACGTTGCGTCCGGCCTCGGCGTCGTCGCGCAGCGCGCGCAGGTAACGCTCTACCGCCGCATTGTCGCGCTCGGCGCGGATGTCCTTCAGGCTTTTGATCTGCTCGGTGGCGCCGACTTCGTCGTAAGGGTGCATCGCCACGTCGGGCTTTTCTTCGTTGCTTTCGACGTAGCAATTGACGCCGACCTTGCGCAGCGCCCCCGTCTCGGTGTCTTTCTGTCGCTGGTAGGCATATTCGGAGACTTTGGACTGGATCAGCCCCTGGCTGACCGCGGGGACGATGCCGCCGACGGAATCGACCCAGTTCATGGCTTCGACGATCTTGTCTTCCATCTGGTTGGTGAGGGTCTCGACGTAATACGAGCCGCCCAGCGGATCGACCGTGTCGCACAGGCCGATCTCCTCGATCAGCAGCTGCATGGTGCGCAGTGAAATGCGCTGCGCCTTCGGCGTCGGGATCGTGTAGGCCTCGTCGTAACAGCACAGCGCCATGGTCTGGGCGCCGGACAGCGCGGCAACCAGCGCATAATAGGCGCCGCGCATGATGTTGTTTTCCGGCTGCTCGATGGTCAGCCCGAACCCGCCGCCGCCGGCGATCATGCGCATCCAGCCGGACGAAGGGTCCTTTGCATGATATTCGTCGATCATGATCTTGGCCCAGTGACGACGGCCGGCGCGGAACTTGGCGATCTGTTCGAACAGATTTCCGAAGATGTTAAAGTTGAACGAGAGCCGCCCGGCGAACTCGTCGATGTCGAGGCCGCGCGCCAGCGCCGCGTCGGTATAGGCCTTGGCGATGCAGAACGCGTACCCCATTTCCTCGGCCGGCGTCGCGCCGGATTCGCGGATGTGATAGCCACACACGCTGACCGGGCTGTACTTGGGCGCGACTTTCGCGCAGTACTCGATGGTGTCGGCGACCAGCTTGACCGAGCTGTCGACCGGGAAAATCCAGGTGCCGCGGCCGATGAATTCCTTGAGGATGTCGTTTTGCGCGGTGCCGCGCAGCTTGGCCAGGTCGTAGCCGCGCTTTTCCGCTATCGCCAGATACATGGCGATCAGCACCGCGGCGGTGCCGTTGACCGTGAGCGACACCGTGATGGCGTCGAGGTCAATGCCGTCGAAGGCGACCTCGAAATCGCGCAGCGTATCGACCGCCATTCCGACGCGGCCAACCTCGCCGAGCGCCTCCGGCGCGTCGGAGTCGTAGCCGCATTGCGTCGCCAGATCGAAGGCGACGTTAAGCCCGGTCTGCCCGTTCTCGATCAGATATTTGAAGCGCCTGTTGGTGTCGGCGGCGTTGGCGAAGCCGGTGTATTGACGCATGGTCCAGGGCCGGCGCCGGTACATCTCGCTGTGGATGCCGCGCGTAAACGGTGCCTCGCCCGGCGGGCTCGCGTCGATTCCGCCGCTGCTGATCACGTCATCGAGCGTGTAGAGCGTCTTCACCTCGATGCCGGATTCGTTGATCACCGGCTTGAGCGGCTGGCTCTGGCGCGGCTTCTTAGCTTTCTGCTCGAGCACGGGTGCCGTCATTTTAGATTCTCCCGAATGAACGAAACGATGTCTCCAGTGCGACTGCCGGTCGGGAACACGCCGCTGAACCCGAGTTGGCGCAGCACCATGCGGTCCTCTTCCGGAATATTCCCGCCGACGATCCAGAGCTTATCGTAGAGCCCCTTCTCCTGCAGTTCTTCGCGCAGGCGCCGGCACAGCGGGATATGCGATCCCGACAGGATCGAAACGCCGACCACGTCGACATTGGCCTCGCGCGCCTGCGCCGCGATGCCCTCGGGCGTCTGTCGCAGGCCGCTGTAGATCACGTCAAAGCCCGCTTCCATCAGCGCGTGAACGACGACTTTGGCGCCGACGTCGTGCCCGTCCAAGCCGGGCTTGCCAACCAAAACCTTGATCCGGCGTTCGCTCACGGCGATGCTCCTGAATATCTGATATCCCTAGCGGCCGTCGCGGACACGCGGCATTGATCGAACGCAAAGAGTTCGGTACGCATGCGGCGGCCTCGATCCCGCGCAAGTTGGCCCGTCAAACCGATTGGCGGTGAAAATTTTTCCATGCTTACTCCAAGTCAAGCCGGTTTTCCAGCCAGCCGGCGCGCGGCCATCCGTGCGAGTATCGGCACAGCGTGCGCCGCGCACCGCCTTCGTCGCGACGCGATCGCGCGATGACGACTCGTATGCCGCGCGCGGTTGAGGCATGATAGCGGTTAACACTCATCGGGCGGATATCCATTGACCGAAATAACCTCGGTTGCGCAATTGCCGGCGAGCTTTCCAAGCGTCGTGCACATGCTGGCGGACGCCTGCGCGCGGGCGCCGCGGCAAGACGCATTGATCTGCGGCGACGAGACGCTGAGCTACGCGCAATACACGCGTTGCGTTGCTGCCTTCGCGCATCGGTTGGTCGGCCTGGGCACGCGCGGCGAACGCGTGGCTATTCTGCTCGGCAATTCCAACGACGCGGCCATTGCCATCTTCGCCGTGCATGCCGCCGGTGCACAGGCTGTTCCGCTCAATCCGGCCTATACCGCCAGCGAATTGGGGCCCATTCTCGCCGACGCGGCGTGCAAGGCAGTCATTTGTGACGGCAACGTCGAACCGGTCGTGCTTGCCGCCGGCATCGATCGGACTTTGCCGCGCATCGTTGTCGGCGCGCCCGCCGAACGGCTGACCCGGTGGTGCAACGAGACGGCATGGCAGCTTCCACATCCGCTGCCCAGCCCGGATGCGCTGGCAACGCTGCAATATACCGGCGGCACGACCGGCAAGGCCAAGGGTGTCAACCTGACGCACGGCGCCATTGCCATCAATGTCGGTCAGCGCGAGCATGTTCTTGCCACGCGGGCCGAACACGAGCGCGTTCTCGCCATCGCGCCGCTGTTTCACGTCTATGCCATGGCCATGTGCCTGCATTTGGCGGTGTTTGCCCGCGGGACCATGATCATCCTGCCTCAGTTCCGTTCCGATCGTGCGCTGGCTTTGCTGCCGCAGCAGCGCATCACGCTGCTGGCGGGAAGCCCGACGATTTTTCACGCCCTCATGGCCGACGAGACATTCGCAGGAACCGATTTTTCCTCGCTCGCGCTCTGCACATCGGGCGCATCGGCGCTGCCCGCGGAAACGCTCAAGCGCTGGGAGGCCGCGACCGGTTGCGCGATTTGCGAGGGCTACGGGCAGACCGAAGCCGGCCCGGTGGTCAGCTTCAACCCGCGGCATGGTCTGCGCAAACCGGGAACGGTCGGCCTGCCGCTGCCGTCGACCGAGGTTGAGATTGTCGATGTGGAGAGCGGAACGCAAAAGCTGCCGGTCGGGCAATCCGGCGAGATCCGCGTGCGCGGGCCGCAGCTGATGTCCGGCTATCGCAACAATCCGGCGGAGACCGCGCAAGCCTTGCGCGACGGATGGCTCTACACCGGCGACATCGGCCTGCTCGACGCGGACGGCTACCTGGCGATCCGCGACCGCAAGAAAGATCTGGTGATCGTGTCCGGCTTCAATGTTTATCCGCGCGAGGTCGAAGAGGTGCTCTACCGGCACCCGGCCGTTGCGGAAGCCGCCGTGATCGGCGAGCCTGACTTGCGCAAGGGCGAGCGCCTGTGCGCGCTCATCGTCGCGCGCCGCCCGGATGGCCCGCCGCCCGGCGATCTGTCCGATTTCTGCGCGCAGCACCTGGTCCACTACAAGATCCCTTCCGAATTCCGCTTTGTCGTCAGCCTGCCGAAAACCGCGGTGGGCAAGATCGACCGCAAAGTCTTGAAGTCGCCGCCCGCCGATCCGGCCTGAAACCGCCTTGCCTTGCCTTGCCTTGTAATTGCCTTGCCTTGCGCCCGCGTGGCCCCGTGGCCCCGTGGCCCCGTGGCCATGCAGGTGGAAAGGGTATTTACAGGCCACCTAGTTATGTATACCGTATTCCCAATACCGGATACAATCCTAAAGTTTGGGGCCAGCATGGCATCGCTCAAGACACTCGACCGGCCAGGGCTGCTGGGCGACCGCGTCTACATCACCCTGCGCGAGCACGTCTGTTCCGGCTGGGTGCCGAGCGGCCGGCCGCTGCAGGAGGCCGCGCTTGCCGCCCAGCTCGGCGTCTCGCGCACGCCGGTGCGCGAAGCGCTGGCGCGTCTGGCCAGCGAGGGCCTGCTCGGTTCCGACGGGCGCAGCTTCATCGTGCCCTCGTTGTCGGAAGTCGACGTCGAAGACATCTACGAATTGCGTTTGCTGCTCGAGCCGGAGGCGCTGCGCCAGGTCGCCTTGCGCGCCCGCGACAAGGCGCAGATGGCCCCGTTTCGCGAACAGCTCGCCGTGATGGTCGCCGCCCACGCCGAGAACGACGCCGCCGCCTTCACCGACGCGAATTACCGGTTCCGCGCGGCATGGCTGGAGCTCATTCCCAACCCGAGGCTGTTGCGCGCCATCGAGCTTTATGGCGATCACGTCCGCTATTTGCGCGCGCTCACGCTGGGCGACCGCGAGGTGCGCACGGTGGTGTTGAACGGCCTGAAGCGGATTGCGGCGGCGCTGGCGGCCGCCGACGGCGCCGGCGCAAGCGGCGCAATGCGGCAGCATCTTCTTGAGGCAAAGCGCATCCTGCGCGACGCCCTCAACTCCAACAGCAAGTAGCAGGGTACCGTGCAACACAAAGCAGAAATTCCCTATGGCGCCTACTGGAGCACGCCGTTCGCGCGCTGGCAGGGAGCCTTCTCCAATCTGCACTCCATCGAGTTCGCCGCGCACGTGACCAAGGCCGAACTGGCGTGCCGCAAGATTCCCGCCGACGTCATCGACCACGGCGTGATGGGCATCAGCGTCCCGCAAAAGCACGCGTTCTATGGATTGCCCTGGCTCGCCGGAATGGCCGGGCTCGATGCCGTCGCCGGGCCGACCATCATGCAGGCTTGCGCGACCGGAGCGCGGGTCCTGCTCACCGCGGCGCAGGAAATCGATGCCGGGATGTCCGAGGTCTCGCTCATCGTCACCTGCGACCGCACCTCGAACGGACCGCATTTGTATTACCCCAACCCGCGCGCGCCGGGCGGCACCGGCGCGCATGAAGACTGGGTGATGGACAATTTCAACTGCGATCCGCTCGGCGGGCACGCCATGGTGCAGACCGCGGAAAACGTCGCGGCGAAACATCAGATCACGACGTCCGAGCAGCACGATGTGGTGCTGCGGCGCGAGGCGCAATATCGCCAGGCGCTGGCCGACGACTTCGCCTTTCACAAACGCTTTATGACCCTGCCGTTCCAGGTCCCCGATCCATCCTTCCGCAAGACCGTCGCAACGCTCGCCAGCGATGAAGGAATCAGGCTGTCGAGCGCCGAAGAGCTGGCCAAGCTCAAGCCGGTGGTCGAAGGCGGCACGGTGACCTATGGCGGGCAGACGCATCCCGCCGACGCCAATGCCGGCATGATCGTCGCCACGGCGGAGCGGGCGCGCGAATTGAGCCGCGACCCCAAAATCAGGATTCAGTTGCGCGGGTTCGGAAGCGCGCGTGCCGCGCCGGCCTACATGCCGGAAGCGCCGATCCCCGCCGCGCAGCGCGCGCTGGAGCAAGCGGGCCTGGGCATCGATGCGCATGGACGCGATCAAGACGCACAATCCGTTCGCGTTGAACGACGTGCTGTTTTCGCGGCAGACCGGCGTCGCCCTCGATCGCATGAACAATTACGGCTGCTCGCTGGTCTGGGGACATCCGCAGGCGCCGATGGGAACGCGGGCGGTCATCGAACTGATCGAGGAACTGGTCATTCGCGGCGGCGGCTACGGCCTGTTCACCGGATGCGCGGCCGGCGATTCCGCGATGGCCGTCGTCATCGAAGTCAGCGACGAATAGAGGCTGCCATGGACCTGGCGCATTGGATCGAGCGGTCGGCGGCGTTCACGCCGGACAGCCTCGCAATCCGGTTCGCCGGACAGGACCTCGACTATGCCGGGTTTGCCGGACGTGTCCGGCGCAGCGTCGACCGGCTTGCCGCGCTTGGCGTACAGCCGGGCGACAGGGTGGCTTATCTCGGCCGCAATCACCCGGAAATGCTGGCGCTGCTGTTCGCCTGCGCGCGCTGTAGCGCCATCGTCGTTCCGCTGAACTGGCGGCACGCCACGCCCGAGCACGCCCGCGTGCTCGCCGATTGTACGCCGCGCGCGATCCTGGTCGACGCGGCCTTCACCGAACGCGCGACGGCGCTGCGCGAAGTACGTCCCGGCGTCGTGTGGACGACCTTGGGCGATGTGCCTGCGGGCTGGACCGGCTGGGACGATCTTGCGCCAATCGCCGCAACGGGGAGCGCGCAGCGCTTAAGCGGCAGCCTCGAGGACCCGGTGCTGGTCTGCTACACGTCCGGCTCGACCGGGACGCCCAAGGGCGTCGTGCTGACGCAAAGCGCGCTGTTCTGGAACGCGCTCAACAGCGCGCACATGCACGACATGACCAGCGCCGATCGCATTCTGACTACGCTGCCGTTGTTCCACGTCGGCGGGCTCAATATCCTGACGCTTCCCGCCTTGCACGCCGGCGCCAACGTCGACCTTGCACGAGCAGTTCGAACCGCTGGCGGCCATCGAGGCGATCGAGCGCGAGCGCATCACGCTGACCGTGCTGGTTCCCGCCCAGCTCACGGCGATGATGGAGCATCCGCGCTGGCGGCAAGCCGATCTGTCCAGCCTGCGCATGATCACGACCGGCTCGACGATCGTATCGCAATCTTTCGTGCGCAGCGTGAACGCTTGCGGACTGCGCCTGGTGCAGGTTTACGGCTCGACTGAAACCTGTCCGATCGCGGCCTACGTGCGCGCCGAGAATGCCGAGCGCAAGGCCGGCGCCGCCGGCCTTCCCGCGCTGCATTGCGAGGTGCGCTTGGTCGATGACGAGGACAAAGACGTCGCGCCGGGCCAAGACGGCGAAATCATCGTGCGCGGGCCGAACGTGAGCCGCGGCTACTGGAAGGCCCCCGCCGTTACGGCGCAAACGTTCCGCGGCGGCTGGTATCATTCCAACGACGTCGGCCACTTCGACGACGAGGGCTATCTCACCGTGGTTGGACGCAAGACCGACATGATCATTTCCGGCGGCGAGAACGTCTATCCGGCCGAGCTGGAAAATATTCTGCTGGAATGCTCCGCGATCCTCGAGGCTTGCATCGTCGGGCGCCCGGACGCGCGCTGGGGCGAGGCACTGGTCGCGATCGTGGTGCTGCAGGCCGGCGCGAGCATGAGCGAAGCCGACGTGCTGGCGCTCTTCGACGAGCGCATCGCGCGCTACAAGCGGCCGCGCGAAGTGCGTTTCTCGGACGCATTGCCGCGCACCGCACTCGGAAAAGTGATGCGCGTCGAAGTGCTCAAGGCAATCGTCGCCTCGGTCGAGGCATAGGACCATACGGGCAATGATACGGACATGAGCATGGGCTGGAAGATCGGGATCGATGTCGGCGGCACCTTCACGGACTTCATCGTCTCCGGCGATGGACAGGAGACGCTGATTCACAAGGTGCTGTCGACGCCACAGGACCCCTCGCTGGCGGTGCTCGCCGGCTTGCAGGAAATCGCGCCGATGCTGATGCCGCACGCGGAGTTCCGCGAGTTCGTAGCCTCGATCGACACCATCGTGCACGGCACGACGGTCGCCACCAACACCACCCTCACCCACACCGGCGCGCGCTCCGCGCTGATCACCACAAGCGGCGTGCGCGATGCGATCGAGATGCGGCGCGGCATTCGCGAGCGGCAATACGACAACCGCTTCACCAACGTGAAGCCGCTGGTTCCGCGCTATCTGCGCGTCGGGGTTGGCGGCCGTCTGGATCGCAACGGCGTGGAGGTCGAGCCGCTTTCGCTCGACGACATCCGCAGGGCCATCGCCCTGTTCAAGCAGGAAAAGATCGAGGCGGTGTCGATCTGCTTCATGAACGCGTTCGCCAATCCGGCGCACGAACGCGCGGCCGAGGAGCTGGTGCGCAAGGAGCTTCCCAACGCCTATCTGACGGTCTCGACTAAGCTGTTGCCGACCATCCGCTTCTACGAACGCGTCAGCACCACGGTGCTCAACTCTTATGTCGGCCCCAAGCTCAATTACTATCTCTATCAACTGGTGACGGCCTTGAAGCAGGTCGGCTTCGACGGCGTGCTGCTGATCATGCAGTCGAACGGCGGCGTCATGTCGCCGGAAGTCGCGCGCGAGAAGGCGGCGCTCACGCTGCTGTCGGGACCTGCCGGCGGCCCCGGCGCCGGTCTGTTCTACGCGCGGGCGCTGGGCGGCGACCGCTGCATCACCACCGATATGGGCGGCACCAGCTTCGAGGCCTCGGTCGCCATTGGCACGCCGGCAACCGTGACCGACGGCGAAATCGCCCGCCATAAGATCGCGCTGCCGATGCTGGACATCCACACCATCGGCGCCGGCGGCGGCTCGATCGCCTGGCTCGACGACGGCGGCTTGTTGCGCATGGGCCCGCAAAGCGCGGGGGCGGCGCCGGGACCGGCCTGCTACGGCAAAGGCGGAACGCTTCCCACCACGACCGACGCCAATCTCGTGCTCGGCTATCTCGACCCCGACTATTTCGCCGGCGCCAAGATGCAACTCGACACCGAGGCGGCGCGGCGCGCCATCGAAAGCAAGATCGCGACGCCGATGGGCCTGACCGTCGAGGCGGCGGCGGCCGGCATGTACCGCGTTGCCTGCAACAACATGGCGCAAGGCGTGCGTGAAGTGACCATCAAGCGCGGCTACGATCCGCGCGAATTCCCGCTCGTCGCCGCCGGCGGCGCCGGGCCGATCCACTCCTGCCTGATTTGCAACGAGCTGGAAATTCCGCTGCAGATCGTGCCGCGTTCGTCCTCGGTGCTGTGCGCCTTCGGCATGCTGCTGTCCGAGCTCAAGCATGATTTCCTGCGCACTTTCTTTGCCCGGCTCGACAAACTCGACTGGAGACGGCTGGGCGCCATGCTGGCGGAGATGAAACGCGAAGGCGAGCAGGTCCTCGCCGAGGAACGCATCGCCCCGGCGCAGCGCCGCTACGGCGTGCAGTTCGATTGCCGCTATCTCAAGCAGTATCACGAGGTCTCCTTCGACGTGCCGCTGGCGGCGATCGAGGCGCGCGACACGGCGAGCATCGGCCGCAGTTTCCACGCCGAGCACAACCGGCTTTACGGCTATATGCTGGAGGCGGAGAAAACGCCGATCGAGCTGATCAATGTGCGGCTGCAGGCGGTCGGGCTGACCGACAAGCGCGGCCACGCCGAGGACCCCTATCACCGCCCGGACGCGGAGCACGCGGCCAAAGCGCGGCGGCGCATGTACATCCCGGAAACCAAAACGTTCCAGACGGCGCCGATCTATGACGGCCATCGTCTGCGGCACGGCAACCGGATTTCCGGTCCGGCGCTGATCGAGACGGTCACTACGGCGGTGTTCGTTTCGGCGAGCTACGACTGCGTGGTGGATCGCTATGGGTCCTTCGTCCTCTATCAGAAGGGCCGCGAAGACCTAGTGCAATCGTGCCTGGCGCGCGAGGAAGCGGAGGCTCTGGCATGAAAATCGATCCGATCCTGTTGTCGGTCTATGCGCGCACGTTCCGCTCGATCACCGACGAGATGTCGATCTCGATGCAGAAGACGACGTCCTCGCCGATTCTGTGCGAGGCCAAGGACTTCGTCACCGGCCTGTACGACGCCGAAGGCCGCATGCTTGAGCAGACGGAAAACCTGCCGATTCTGGCGTTCTCGCTGGCGCCGGTGTGCAAATACATCCGCAACCACTACGGCGACGACATCCATCCCGGCGACGTCATCTTCCACAACGACGTGTTCTCGCTCGGCAACCAGAACAACGACGTCGCGGTGTACAAGCCGGTGTTCTTCGAGGACGAGCTGGTGGCCTGGACCGCGGTCAAGGGCCACCAGGCCGACATCGGCGGCGCCGTGGCCGGCGGCTATAATCCCAACGCGGTCGAGGTCTGGCAGGAGGCGCTGCGCATCCCGCCGATCAAGGTCTACGAAAAAGGCAAGCTGCGCAAAGACGTCTGGGACCTGATCTTCGCCAACATCCGTTTCGACATCGTGCAGCACGACATGAAGGCGGAGATCGGCGCCTGCCACGTCGGCGAACGCCGCGTCGGCGAACTGCTGAAGAAATACGGCCGCAAGAATTTCGAGGCGCACAAGGGCGCGCTGTTCGAGGCCACGCGCAAGATGATGGAAGCCGAGATCGCGACCATCCCGAACGGCACTTATTCCGGCGAAGGCTCGATCTATTACGACGGCCGCCACGAGGGCTCGAAATTCACAGGTGCGCGTGACCATCACCGTCGAAGACAAGCGCATCAAGTTCGACTATTCGAAGACCGATGCGCAGAGCAACGGCTTCGTCAACGGCACCTTCACCTCGAGCGCGTCGGCAACCATCCTGACTCTGTTGCAGATGATCAACCCTGACATTCCGCACAACGAGGGAATGGTCGAGCCGATCGAAATCATCATTCCCGAGGGCACCATCCTCAACGCCAGTTATCCGAAGGCGACAACCTTCGGTAACCATCTGTGTCCGCCTAACGCCGATGCGATCCAGCGCGCGCTGGCGCCGGTGATGCCGGATCGCGTCACCGCCGGCTGGAACAACCTGCTGTGCTCGCTGACCACCGGGATCGACCCGCAGAAGAACGATAAATACGTCGATATCGGCTTCATGGGCCTCAAAGGCGGGTCCGGCGCCATGCTCGGCACCGACGGATACGACCACATCGGCATGATCGACGCCTCTGGCGGCGTGCTCGACCAGGACTATGAGATGTTCGAGCAGCAGACGCCGCATCGTCTGATCAAGCACGAATACCTCGGCGACTCCGCCGGTCCCGGCGAATGGCGCGGCGGCCTCGGCGTCGAGACGATCTTCGAGATCGGCTCTGACAATACGCAGTTCGTCACCTTCGGCGACGGCGACTTCGAACCGGCCTTCGGGCTGTTCGGCGGCGGGAGCGGCACACTCAACTTCATCCACCTGACTTATCCGGACGGCAAAACCGTCGTGCCGCGGAACAAAGACCTGATTACCAACGTTCCCAAGGGCACGATATACCACCAGCAGGCAGGCGGCGGCGGCGGGTACGGCGATCCGCACAAGCGCAATCGCGCCAAGCTGCGCGAAGAGGTGCGTGACGGCGGTCATTTCTCCCGCCGCCGCGCAAAAATTCTATGGACTTTGAGCTGAGCCCAGAGCAACGCGAGATCAAAGCGACGTTCGCGCGCTTTTGCGACGAGCGTATCGCGCCGCAGGCGGCGGCCATCGATGCCGCGCACGCCTTCCCGCGCGCGGTGTTCGATCAGCTGGCCGCGATGGGCCTGTTCGGCATGCGCTACCCGGAAGCCGACGGCGGCACGGGGCTGGCGCTGATCGAATTCTGCCTGGCACTGGAAGAAATCGCGCGCGGCTCGCTTTCGGTCGCCGGCTGTGTCGCCATGCAGTCGCTGATGGGCACGAAGTTCCTGCACATGCTCGGCAGCGCCGAATCTGCGCGAGCGGCTGTTCAAGCCGGCGCTGCGCGGCGAGAAGATCGGCGCCATCTGCATGACCGAGCCCAATGCCGGCAGCGATCTTGACGGCATCGCGACCCTGGCGCGCAAAACCGACGGCGGCTACATCCTCAACGGCCAGAAGACCTGGGTGACCTCGGCGCCGGTCGCCGATTTTTTCACCGTGTTCGCCAAAGCCGGCGAGGAGAAAAAGCTCACGATATTCCTGGTCGAGCGCGCTTCCAAAGGATTGAACATCGGCCGCCCGATCGAAAAAATGGGGGTGTGGGCGCTGCCGACTTCGGAACTCTCGTTCGACGACTGTTTCGTGCCCAACAGCCATCGCCTGTCGAAAGAGGAAGGCGACGGCGAGGGTCACTTACGCAAGACCCTGGCCGAAATCCGCATCATCACCGGCGCCATGGCCAACGGCATCGCGCGGGCGGCGCTCGACGCCGCCGTGCGTTATGCCTCGGAGCGCAAACAATTCGGTAAACCCATCAACCGCTACCAGGCCATCCAGATCAAGCTGGCGGAAATGGCGACCGAGCTCGAAGCCGCCACCCATTTCGTCTATTATGCGGCCTGGTTGCGCGATAACGACAAGCCGCACCACAAACAGGCCGCCATGGCCAAGCTATTTGCGAGCGAAACCGCGGCCCGCGTCTGCGACCAGGCGGCGCGCGTGTTTGCGTCCTACGGCTATGCGATGGAATATCCGGCGCAACGTTTCTTGCGCGACGTCCGCTTTACGCTGATCGGCGGCGGCACCAGTGAAATCCTCAAGCTGATCATCGCTAAAGAGATATCCGTATGACGCGCACAACCCGTTAGTATCCGATCTTCGAGGTAACGCGAATGTCCGACACTCAAAGCTACGCAGCCCCGCGAACGCTCGACGAAGCGGCCGAGATTTTGCGCGCGGGCAAGGTCACGATTTTCGCCGGCGGCACCGACGTGATGCCGCAAATGAAGACCGGCAAGTTGAAATTGCAGCCGACGCTGATGAATATCCGCCACATCCCGGAGCTGCGCGGCATTTCGCAGGCGCAAGGCACGGTCCGCATCGGCGCCTTGACAACGATGACGGAACTGCTCAACAGCGAACTGGTGCGCGAGCGTTTCCATGCGCTGTGGCAGGCTTGCGATCATTTCGCCAGCGACCAGTTGCGCAATGCCGGCACCATCGGCGGCAATATCTGCAACGCCTCGCCCGCCGGCGATACCCTGGTCCCGCTGCTGGTGCTCGATGCCAAGGTGGTTTTGACCGGCAAGCCGAACGGCGCCCTCGTCACCCGCATTATGCCCCTGAAGGACTTCTTCGTGGCGCCGGGCCGCACCAAACGCGAAGCCGGCGAACTTCTGATCGCCGTCGAAATGCCCTTGCCGCCGGCCGATTTCGTCAGCGAGTTCTTCAAATTCGGCACCCGGCCCGCGCTCGACATTTCGACGATTTCGATCGGTTTGGCCGGGCTACAAAAAGGAAAGACCTTGAGCAGTGTCCGCGTCGCCTTCGGCTCGGTGGCGCCGGCGCCGATCCGGGCGCCGCAAACCGAAGCCGCCATCGAGGGCAAGGCGCTCGACGATGCCGCCATCGAGGCGGCCGTTGCGGCGGCCGCGAAGGAAATTCACCCGATCAGCGATGTGCGCGCGTCCGACTGGTATAGGCGCGAGCTCGTCCACAACATCTTGCAGAGGATGCTGGTGCATGTCCGCGACCATTGAGATCAGTTTCAAGCTGAACGGCGTCGAGCGGCGCGTGACTGTCCCGGTGCAGATGAGCGCGCTCGATATGTTGCGCGAGCGCATCGGCCTGACCGGCACGAAATATGCGTGCGGTGAAGGCGAATGCGGCGCCTGCACAATCAGCGTCGACGGCCAGACGGTGAATTCCTGCCTGATGTTTGCGGCCGATTGCGACGGGCGCGAGCTGGTCACCATCGAAGGCCTGGTGACAAGCCCGCTCGGCGAGTCGCTCAGGAAGAGCTTCACCAAGAACGGCGCCGTGCAGTGCGGTTTCTGTACGCCGGGCCTGATGATGCAGGCGAGCCATCTGCTGGAGGCGCACCCGCACGCGGATCGCACCGAAATCCAGCGCGGCATCGAGGGAAATCTCTGCCGTTGCACCGGCTACAAGAAGATCGTCGACGCTATCGCCGACGCTGAAATAGACGCGGCATAGGAGGTCGACATGGATGCAATTGTGAAACCTCACGTCAATGAGACGCTCATCGGCAAGCGTATCCCGAAGATGGATGCGCCCGAAAAGGCCAGCGGCAAGACCCGCTACATTCAGGACATCGATCTTCCCGCTCAATTGCACGCCAAGATTCTGCGCTCGACCGAGGCGCACGCCAAGATTCTATCGATCGATACCAGCGCGGCCCGCGCCCTGGCCGGCGTACACGCGGTGATCACCGCCGCCGACGTGCCATGGCAACGCCCGATCGGCGTCGCCAAGGACCACCTTCCGCTCAAGCAAGATCGCGTGCGCAGTCCGCGCGACGAAATCGCCGCGGTTGCCGCCGACAGCGAGGAAATAGCCGAGGCCGCGCTGAAATTGATCAAGGTCGAATACGAGCGGCTGCCGCTGGTCGCCAATGTCGAAGACGCGTTGAAGGCGAATGCGCCGATATTGCACGCCGACGACCTGGCCTGGACCACGCCGGACGGCAGAACCGAGGTCCTGCACAAGGGCTCGACCGATAATGTCGCCATGACGTTCAACTACGCGCAGGGCGATATGGCGCAAGGCGAAGCCGAATCCGACATCGTCATCGAGGATACTTTCTGGCTGCACTACGTCACGCATTGCTGCATGGGCGTGTCGGGCGTGATCGCCGAATTCGACGCCGAGGACAATCTCCTGCTTTATTCCAATACGCAGGTTCCGTTTTTGCACAAACGCGAATTTGCCGAACTGCTCGGCATCGATCCCGGACCGGATTCGCATCATCCAGCCGCCGATCGGCGGTGGTTTTGGCTCCAAGCTCGATATCTATCCGTTCGAGCCGATCGTCATATTCCTGGCCAAGGTGACCAAACGGCCGGTTAAGCTGGTGTTCACGCGCGAGGAAGAATTCGTCGCCTCGCCGACGCGCCAGCCGGTACTGCTCAAGCTGCGATCCGGCTGCAAGAAGGACGGCACACTCACTTTCCGCGCCGTCGAAACCTTGCATGACAACGGCGCCTACACCTCATGGGGCGCGACGACGCCGTTCGTGATGATGCAGACATTCTCGTCGCTTTACCGCGTCCCGCACTGCGATTATCGGACGCGTGCCATTTACACCAACAACCCCTATGCGGGATCATTTCGCGGCTACGGCAATTTGCAGGCGACCTTTGCCGTCGAAGCGCATATGGACAAACTGGCGGAAGCGATCGGAATGGATTCGCTTGAGTTTCGTCTCAAGAATGCGCAAAGCCAGGGCGAGACCACGCCGCAGGGAATGCAATTCAAGTCTTGCGGCTTCCAGGAGTGCCTGCGCACGGCGGCGGAACGCAGTGATTACCGCGCCAAGCAACGCAGCAATCGCGAAAAATGGCACGATAAGAACCCGATCAAACGCGGCATCGGCATGGCCTCGATGCTGCATGTCGGCGGCGGCGCCAAGATCTACCCATCCGACGGCTGCGGCACCATTCTCAAGATCGACGATTTCGCGCGCGTCACGCTGATCACCGGCGCTTCGGAAATCGGTCAGGGCTCGGAAACGGTGTTGTCGCAACTGGTGTGCGAGGAACTAGGTCTGCCGCTTTCGTCGGCTACCGTCGTCAACAACGATACCAGCATCACGCCGTGGGACGTCGGCGTGCATGCCTCGCGCACGACATTCATTGCCGGCAATTCCGCGATCGGCGCCGCGCGCAAAGCCAAGGACAAGATATTGACCGCCGCGGCGGCCAAATTCGACCAGGCCGCGGAAGGCATGGACCTGCAGGGCGGTTTTGTGGTCGAGAAAGGCAGCGGCGCCAAGCTTATCGAGCTCGGCAAGCTCATCCGCTCCCTGCACTTCTCCGACAAGGCCGAGCTGGTGATGACTTCCTTCTACTACGAACCACCGAGCGCGCATCAGGACCGCAATTTCAAGGGCGACGTTTCCGCCGCCTATGCCTGGGCCACGCAGGTCGCCGAGATCGAGATCGACACCCAGACCGGCATCATCAAACTGCTCAAGGTGACGGGCGCGCACGACGTAGGACGCGTACTGAACCGGCTGGGGATCGAAGGCCAGATCGAGGGTGGCATTGTCATGGGTCAGGGTTACGCGCTGACCGAAAACCTGATCGTCGAGAACAGCACCATGCGCAATCCCAATTTCCGCGACTACAAGCTGGTGACGGCGCCGGAAATTCCCGAAATGGACATCTCCTTCATCGAAACCATGGACGGAGAAGGTCCGCAGGGCGCCAAGGGCGTGGGCGAGGCGCCGGCCATTTGCGTGGCGGCCGCGGTGGCCAATGCCATCTACAACGCGACCGGGGTGCGCATCTACGCGCTGCCGTTCACGCCTGAGAATGTCTATCGCGCGCTCCATGGCCATTCGCAGGCGCCTACCTGGAACGCCGCATTGTGAAACGCCGTACCGTACTGAGCATGGAGCAGGCTTTGTCGCTGCCCTCGGCGACATTGCGATTCGCGCAATTGGGTTGGCGCGTCATTCGCATCGAGGCGGCGCCCAGTGGCAATGGCCTGCCAGGCGACCCCAACCGCTATATCGGCAGCCGCGTCGCCGATGACGACCGGCGCAGCTATTTCATCGCGCCCAATGTCGGCAAGGAGGCGATCGCGCTCAATCTCAAGGACGCGCGCGGCAAGCAGGTACTCGCGCAATTGATCGCCGCACTCAATGTGGACGTGTTTTGCTGCAACACGGTGCCGTCCCGCTACAAGTCGCTCGGCATCGACTACGCAGCTTTGTCCACAGTGAAGCCGGACCTGATCTGGGCGGGCATTTCGGCCATGGGGCCGGAATATCCGGAAGCCCCCGGCTACGATCCGGTGATCCAGGCCATGTGCGGCTATATGGAAGTCACCGGCGATCCGACCGGCCCGCCGACCGTCATGGGTCTTCCGGTTATCGATCTCAAGGCCGGCGATGAAGTCTATCGCCAACGTGTTGTTGGCGTTGCTTGAGCGGCATGAAACCGGCCGCGGCAAGGCCATTCACGTCTCGATGCTGCAGGCCGCGGCATCCTGGCTGATTACCGTGTTGCCGCTCATCGACTTCGGCTGCGAGCCGAACGAAATCACGCGCGCCGGCAACCGGCACCGCAAGTTCATTCCGACTAATGTCTATCCGGCTGCCGACGGTTTCGTCTACCTCGCGATCGGCAGCGACGTGCAATGGAAGCGCCTCACCGATAGCCCCAAATTTGCCTCCGTCGCCAATAGCGTACGCGCGACCAACGAAGGTCGCCACATCGAGCAGGAGGCGATCCACCGCGACATGGCCGCGGTGACGATGCGCTACCCGGTGGACGAGCTATTGGCCGATCTGCGCGCGGCGACCATTCCGGCCACGCGCATTTTCGACGTGCGCCAGGTGCGCGAACTGCCGCAGCTGCGCGACAAGCTCACGCGGACGGTGACGCCGAAGGGGCAAACCATCCAAATGCAACCGCTCGCCGTGGATGTGCCCGGATCGTCGGGCGAGCTGCACTTTCCGCCCAAATACGGGGCCGATACGCGCCGCGTTCTCGCCGAAGCCGGCTTTGCCGGCGGCGACGTCGATGCCCTCGCCGCGGCGGGGGTCATTGCGTGAGCGCCTGACGCAACGCTGGGCCGCGAGCGCGCCCAGCGGACAAGTGGACAGGCAGGCGTTATACATATTCCGCCGCTCGCGCTCCGCGGCCCGTCCGCCGGCGGAACGCCAGCCCCCAGGGATGCCATGACCGCGGTATCGCTCGACGACAAATATACGCTTGAGCGCGGCCAGATCCTCCTGTCCGGCGTGCAGGCGATTGTCCGGCTCGCGCTCGATCAGCACCGGCGCGACGCGCGCGCGGGACTTGCCACCGGCGGTTACATTTCCGGCTATCGCGGCTCGCCGCTCGGCGGGGTCGATTTCGCGTTCTGGCAGGCCGAGGCACTGCTCAAGTCAAACGACATCAAATTCGGACCTGGCCTCAATGAAGAACTCGCCGCCACCGCGGTCGGCGGCACGCAACAGATTGCCGCCATCGGACCCAGCAAGTTCGACGGCGTGTTCGGCATCTGGTACGGCAAGAACCCCGGCCTCGACCGCGCCGGCGATGCGATCAAGCACGGCAATGCCGTCGGCGCCTCGGCGCATGGCGGGGTTCTCGCAATATCAGGCGACGATCCGGGCGCGAGTTCGTCCTCGCTGCCCAACCAATGCGATCAGGCCTTCATCGCCGCCGGCATTCCCGTGCTCAGTCCGGAGAATGTCGGCGAGATCCTGCGCTTCGGCCTCATCGCCATCGCCATGTCGCGCTATGCCGGGTCCTGGACTGGCATGAAAACCGTATCCGATGCGGTCGAGTGCACGGCAACCGTCGCGGTCGATCCCGAGCAGCCGGCCATCCTGTTGCCGAACGATTTCGAGCTGCCGCCGCAGGGCCTCGGCGCCCGCTGGCCGGACGACCGCTGGAGCCAGGATGTGCGCCAGTTGAATTTTCGCCTGCCGGCGGCGAAGGCGTTTGCCCGCGCCAATTCCCTCGACGGCATCGCCTTCGGCAACCGCGCCGCCCGCCGCCTGGTCATCGTTGCCTCCGGCAAGGCCTATGGCGACGTGCGCCAGGCCTTGGCGCAGCTCGGCGTCGACCAGGCGCTCGCCGCCCGCCTCGGCATCGTCATATATAAAGTCGGCTTGGTGTGGCCGCTCGAACCGGAACGCCTGCGCGATGCGCTCTATGGCGCCGAGGAGGTCGTGGTGGTCGAGGAGCGCCGCGCCGTTCTCGAACCGCAGATCAAGGACCTTGCCTATAACTGGCCGGCCGACCGGCGGCCGCGCATCGTCGGCAAGAGCGACGAAAGGGGCGCCATCTTGCTGCCGGAAAGCGGCGAATTGTCGCCGCACATCGTTGCGCTGGCGCTTGGCAAGCGGCTCGCTCGCCTGGCGCCGCCGCAAGCCGTGACTGAGCGGCTCGACGCAATCGCCCGGGCGCAGCAGGAAATCTGGCGCGCGCCCAGCCAAATCCGCGTCCCGCATTTCTGCGCCGGCTGCCCGCATGCCGTTTCCACGCGCGTGCCCGACGGCAGTATGGCGATCGCCGGCATCGGCTGCCACTCGCTGCGGCTGTGGATGCCCGACAGCCGGACCGCGCTGTTGCCGCAGATGGGTGGCGAGGGCGCCGTCTGGCTCGGGATCGCGCCATTCGTCGATGCCGCGCATGTGTTCCAGAACCTCGGCGACGGCACTTACGTTCATTCCGGCAGCCTCGCCATTCGCGCCGCGGTTGCCGACGGATGCCGGATCACGTTCCGCCTGCTCTACAACGAGGCGACGGCGATGACCGGCGGACAGCCGGTCGAAGGCGGATTCAGCGTGGCGCAGATCGCGCGCCAGCTCGCGGCGGAAGGCGTCGCGCGCATCGCGATCTTCTCCGAAGACGGCGAGCGGCACAAAGAGTTGGCAGACCCGGAGCGCGGCGTCAGCGTGCACCACCGCGACGCGATGGATGAAATTCAGCGCGAGTTGCGGCAATGCCCCGGCGTCTCCGCCGTCATCTACGACCAGGTCTGCGCCACGGAGAAACGCCGCCGGCGCAAGCGCGGCACGATCGCAACGCCGGTGCGCGCGTTCATCAATACGCGGGTCTGCGAGGGCTGCGGCGACTGCGTCGAACAGTCGAGCTGCGCCGCGATCCGCCCGGTCGAGACGCCGTTCGGGCGCAAGCGCGAGATCGACCAGTCGGCCTGCAATACCGACCTTTCCTGTCTCAAGGGATTCTGCCCGAGTTTCGTCACCGTTGAGGGCGGCGAACTGCGCCGGCCAACCGCGGCGCCCGCCGCGTTCAGCGTCGCCCTCCCCTCAACGCCGGCGCTCGCCGGCCCATGCGACATTATTATCGACGGCGTCGGCGGCACCGGCATCATCACCATCGGCGCCGTGCTGGGAATGGCGGCGCACATTTCGGGCTATGGCGCCTCGGTGCTCGACAACACCGGCCTCGCGCGCAAGGGCGGGGCCGTGTCGAGCCATATTCGCATTCACGCGCAACGCGACGACGGCCACGGCTCGCGCATCGCCGATCGCGGCGCTAGCCTGATCCTCGCCTGCGATCTGGTCACGACGGCGAATCCGACCTCGCTCGCCAAAATCGATCCGGGCCGCACTTGCGTCGTCGCCAATGCCGATCTTGCGCCGACGCTGCAGCAGCGCCTCGATCCCGACAGTGACCTCGACACCGCTCCGCTCCGCGCGGCCATTGTTCAGGCGGCCGGCGCGGCGCAATGCGACTTCATCGCCGCGACGGAAATTTCCGATCTGGCGCTTGGCAATTCGATCTACGCCAACATGGTGATATTAGGTTTCGCCTGGCAAAAAGGGCTGGTGCCGCTTGCCTTCGACGCCATCGACCAGGCAATCGCGCTCAACGGCACGGCGGTGGAGGCCAACCGGCTGGCCTTTGCCTGGGGGCGGCGTGCGGCGCACGATCCCGCCGCCATCGAGCAGTTGCTCGCCCCGCTGCGCTCCGACGCCGACGAGACAAGCCTCGATGCGCTGGTCGAACGCTATGCCGATACGTTGACCGCCTACCAGAACGCAGCCTACGCCAAGCGCTATCTCGCTTTGGTTGAGCGCGTGCGCGCCGCCGAGCGCCGTATCGATCGGGCCGACGGACCGCTCGCCTTTTCGGTCGCGCGCGGCTATTTCCGGCTGCTCGCCATCAAGGACGAATACGAGGTCGCCCGTCTCTACAGCGACGGCGCCTTCGCGCGCGACTTGGCGCAGCGGTTCACCGGCGACTACAAAATCCGCTTCCACATGGCGCCGCCGCTTGTGGCGCGTCCCGAGCGCGCCACCGGCCAGGTGCGCAAGCGCGACTACGGCGCCTGGATGGGCCGCCTGTTCCCGCTGCTGGCACGCATGAAAGCCTTGCGTGGAACCTGGTTCGACGTGTTCGCTTACACGCACGAACGCCGGGCGGAGCGAAAGCTGATCGGCCAATACCGGCAGACGGTCGACACGCTACTTGCCGGGCTCACCTCCGACAATTACCCGCTGGCCGTGGAAATCGCCGCGCTGCCCGAGCACATTCGCGGCTACGGTCACGTCAAGGCGCGCAACATCGCGCACGCCAAGCAATGCGAGGGCGAGTTGCTCGCCGCCTTTGCCGCCGCCCCGGCCGCCGTCACGGCAGGAAGATCTTTCCCGGGTTCATGATATTGAGCGGATCGAGCGCGCGCTTGATCTGGCGCATCACGTCGAGCGCCGCACCGTGCTCGGCGGCGAGATAGGCGATCTTGCCCTGGCCGACGCCGTGCTCGCCGGTACAGGTGCCGTCCATGGCGATGGCGCGCATCGCCAGGCGTTCGCAGAACGCCTTCATACGCGCGATGTCGGCGGGGTCGTCGCCGTCGAACAGCACCGCGACGTGAAAATTGCCGTCGCCGACATGTCCGACGATCGGGCCGAACAAGCGGTGCTCGGCGAGATCCTGCTTGGTCTGCGTCACGCATTCGGCGAGCCGCGAGATCGGCACGCAGACGTCGGTGGCCGTGACCTTGGCGCCGGGCCGCAGCACCAGGCAGGAATAGGCCGCGTCGTGCCGCGCCTGCCACAGCTTCGAAAGCTCTTCCGGCCGCCGCGACCATTGGAAGTCCTGTCCGAGATGATCGCGCGCGATGGCTTCGAACGCTGCGACCTGTTCGTCGACCGCGCTCTGGCTGCCGTGGAACTCGACGAACAAAGTCGGCGTTTCCGCCAGCGTCAGCTTCGAATAGATATTGCACGCGCGGATCTGCAATTCGTCGAGCAGCTCCACCCGCGCTAGCGGCAGGCCGGATTGGATCGCGGCAATAGCCGTGTCGCAAGCGTCGCCGAGGCTGGGGAACGGGCACACCGCGGCCGCGATCGCCTCCGGGATGCCGTGCAGCCGCAGCGTCACCTCGGTGATAATGCCCAGCGTACCTTCCGATCCCACCAGCAGGCGGGTGAGATCGTAACCGGCGGCGGACTTGCGCGCGCGGCGCGCGGTGCGCACGGCGCGGCCGTCCGCCATCACCGCGGTCAGCGAAACCACGTTTTCCCGCATTGTGCCGTAGCGCACGGCATTGGTGCCGGAGGCGCGCGTTGCCGCCATGCCGCCGAGGCTGGCGTCGGCGCCCGGGTCGATGGGGAAAAACAGTCCCTGGTCGCGCAAATGATCGTTGAGCTGCTTGCGGGTGACGCCGGCCTGCACGGTGCAGGTCAGGTCCGCCGCATCGACGGCCAGGATCTCGTTCATGCGCGACAGGTCGAGCGACACGCCGCCCTGCGGCGCGTTGATCTGGCCTTCCAGCGAGGTGCCGGTGCCGAAGGCAATGACCGGGACGCGGTGCGTGGCGCAAAGCTTGACGACGTCTTGCACCTCCGCCGTGCTGGCGGCAAAGAACACGGCATCGGGCGGCTGCGACGCATGCCAGGTGAGAGTGTTGGCGTGATGCAGCCGCACCGCCGGCACGACCGACAGGCGCTCCGGCCAGCGCGCCTTAAGTTCCGCAAGCAGCGATTCGACCGCCGACGCGGGCCGCTCGATCACCGGCGAGTTCTGCATCGATCGCTCCGTTGCGCCGTGCCTTGTGCGCCGGCGCGGCATTGGCCGGCGCTTGACGGCCTGTTCTCGCGCCGCAATGATCGTAAGCACAAAGGGAGCGGCTTTGTCGACGCGGCGATGCAGCACAAAGACGGATAGCTTAAGAACCGGTCGCTGGGAGCGGCATGAGTTGGGTGTATGAAATCGCGTTGCGCGGCGCGCCGGGCCTGCGCGCGGCGCTGGGGCAATGGTTTCTCTCGGGACCGCGCCAGGCCTTGGCGGCCCTGCCCGGTTTGACGAGCATCGATCTTTATACGCCGGCCGAGGGCCCGGCGCGCGATCCGTACAATCAAGACGGCGGCGGCCCGCTGATGCTGTTGATGCTCGGCTTCGCCACGCACGGCGCGCTCGCCGCCGCGGTCAAAGCCGGGCAATTCAGCGGCGCGCTGGTTCCGCTGCCGCGCGGCGTCAGCGCGACCGGCTCTGCCTTCGAACGGCGATTTTACCGTGTCGGCGACGAGCCAAGGCCTGCGGCGCTGCGCGCGGCGTTCTCCTATGTGGTGCGCTATCATCGCCCGGCCGCCGACGAAGCCGCCTTCATCGCAAACTACCTGGCTACGCACCCGGTGACCCAAGCCAAGCTGCCCGCAATCCGCAACATCATGTGCTGTCTGCCGCTCGCGGCCCCGCCCGACGCCGCCGGGCAAAGCATGCGCGCCGACCTGCCGGCGGCGGACTACATGATCGGCAACGAGGTCGTGTTCGACGATATCGCAAATTTCAATATCGCCATGGCCTCGCCGGTGCGGCAGGAATTACGCGCTCATTATCATGCGTTTCCGCCGTACTCTGGCGCCGACACGCATTTTCCGATGACGCGGGTGCGCATTTTCGGCTGAACGGCCGCCGCCGCGGCGCCGGCGCCGATTTCCATAACGGGACGCAGTTATGCCTGTTGTGCGCGAACGCTATGCATTTTACCCTTCAATTCTCTCGTTTTTCGCACGCGGCCGCGCGCGGTGGCGATAAGCTCGCGTGCTGACGCCAACCAAGGGGATCGCAGATGGACATCGAGATTGAACGCCGCACGCTGCTGCAAATGCTCGGCCTCGGCCTGGTCGGTGGCGGAGTGCTGACCGACAGCCTGCTTGCGTTCGCGGCCGATACCGACTCCGTCACCATCGGATGGCCGAGCGACGTTCCCTCCTGGGATCCCAATCAGCGCTTCACGCCGGATGCGCAGTCGATCTTCAAGCTGGTGTTCGATCAGCCGCTCGATCAGAACCCGAAGCTCGATCTCATCCCCAAACTGATCGCCAAATGGGACCTGGCCAAGGACGGCCTGAGCCTCGCGGTGGAATTGCGCGACGACGTGACGTTCCACAACGGCGACAACATGACCACGGAGGACTTCCGCTACACCTTCTACGAACGCGTCAAGGGCAGCGAGAAAATCGACATCCAGAACTCGTGGCGCAAGATCAGCGACATCGAGGTGCAATCGCCGACCAAGGCGGTGATGAAGTTTTCCTCGCCGGCGCCGACCGCGCCGCAATGGCTTGCCTTCCTCGGCAGCTTCGTGGTGCCGAAGAAATACATGGAGCAGGTCGGCACCGAGAAGTTCCGTTCGGCGCCGATCGGCACCGGCCCCTACAAACTGGTCGACTACCAGCTCAATGCCCGCACGGTGCTCGAGCGCAACGACAATTACTGGGGCGCGAAGCCGAAAATCAAGCGCGTGACCTTCGAGATCATCAAGGACCCGTCCGCGCGCGTCGCCGCGATCCAATCCGGCCAGGTCGATCTCACCGTCAACGTGCCGGTGCGCGAAGTAACAAGGCTCGGCCACGAACCCAATCTCACCGGCGAGATCGATCCGATCACCCGCGTCATTCTCCTGCAATGCCGCAACGACGAGGGCTTCGCCGACCAGAACGTGCGGCTCGCCGCGCACCACGCCATCGACAAGGCGGCCTTGTCGAAGGCGTTCTACGGCGGCGCGGCGGTGCCGCTTTCGGTCGTCGCCACGCCGGGAACGCCGGCCTATCTGCCGGACTTCAAGTTTCCCTACGACGTGAATCTGGCGCAATCGCTGCTCGCCAAGTCGGGCTTTGGTCCGGAAAAGCCGGCCAAGATCCGGTTTGCCGCCACCAACGGCCATTTCCCCAGCGACTTCGACATCGCCCGCGCCATGCAGCAGATGTGGAAGAAAGTCGGCATCGACGCCGAGCTGGAGACCATCGAATATTCCAAATATTTCGAGCTCAATCGCGCGAGCAAGCTGCCGGAAGCCACGCTTTATAGTTGGGACAACGCCACCGGCGATCCGGAAATCTTCGCCGGCTATCTGCTCAATCCGAAAATGCCGTTCTCGGCCTGGAAGGGCATGGAGGTCGGCGCCAAGGTGCTCAATCTGTTCGGCATCGCCGACTACAACACGAGGATCGCCGGCTACAAGGAACTCAATAAATTCGCCATCGAGTACGGCGCCAGCATCCCCTTGCTGCAAAGCGTGCAGACCCTCGTGCGCAAGAAGACCCTGAAATACGAGGAATTCGGCAACGGCTGGGTGCTCGCCAATACGATGCAATGGGGATGAGATGACACGGTCAGCGCGGCGCTCGGCCATCGGCAATTCGCCCCGTCACGACGCCGGCTGCGCCGGCCGCCGCGTCGCGGCGAGGCGGCATCGCCGTAACGGGCCGCTCCGATGATCGCCGGAATCCTGCCATTAATCGGGCGGCGCCTTTTGGTCTCGGTGCTGATCCTGCTGATCGTGTCGTTCCTACTGTTTGCGGTCCTGCACGTGCTGCCGGTCGACCCGGCGGCGATGTCGCTGCCGCCGACCGCGACGCTTGTCGAAATCGAGGCAAAGCGCCGCGAGATGGGGCTCGATCTGCCGCTGCCGCAGCAATATCTGATCTGGCTCACGCAGGTGCTGCACGGCAATTTCGGCGTGTCGATCCATTACCGCCGCGGCGTGCTCGGTCTGGTCGCCGCCACGTTGCCGGCGACGATCGAGCTCGCCGTGTTGTCGATGATCGTGGCCGCATCGCTTGGGCTCGCCGGCGGGCTGGTGCTGTTCCACGTGCGCGGCACCGCGCGCGAGCCGGTCATCGATTTCGGCTCGATCATGCTGCTGTCGATTCCGGAGTTCCTCTGGGGCCTATTCTTCATCCTCATCTTCGGCGTCGCCTTGCAATGGCTGCCGTTCACCGGGCGGCTCGATCCGCAATTTGCCATGCCGCACGGCGCCCGCTTCCTGCTGTTCGACGAACTTATCGCCGGCCGGCTCGACGTGTTCTGGAGCGCGCTCAAGCACATGATCCTGCCGTGTCTTGCGCTCGGCATCGCCTTCTCGCCGGCCATCATGCGATTGCTGCGCTCGGGCCTGATCGACGTCTATCAGGAAGACTACATCCATATGGCGCGGCTTCGCGGGCTCTCGGAACGGCGCATCCTGTTGCGCCACGCGCTCAAGAACGCCGTCCTGCCGACGTTGAGCCTGATGGGCGTGCAGTTCGGATTTCTGTTCGGCGGCACGTTGCTGGTCGAGGTGATCTATTCATATCCCGGCCTCGGCAATCTGATGGTCGACGCCGTGCGCAACGCCGACCTGCCGATCATCCAGGCGGTTGGGCTGGCTTATTGCGTGGTCGTGCTGATCATCAATACCGTCGTCGACAGTCTTTATCTTGTGCTCAACCCGAAACTGAGGATTCGCTGACGATGCGCAGACTGCCGACCTGGCTGCGCTCGGGCCGCGTCCTGTTCGGATTGGCGATTGTGCTTGTCATCGCCTTGTGCGCCGTGTTTGCGCCGCTGGTCGCGCCGCACGATCCCAACGAGCAGACCTTGATCGCGACCTTTCTGCCGCCGGCCTGGGCCAAGGGCGGCGACCCGGCCTATCTTTTGGGCAGCGACAGTCTCGGCCGTGACGTGCTGTCGCGGCTGATCTACGGCGCCCGCGTCGCCATGCTGGTGGCGGTTTTCGCCTCGTTCGGGGCCATGGCGATCGGCGCGGTGCTGGCCTATATCGCCGGCTATTTCGGCGGACGCATCGACGCGCTGATCGGACGGGCGGTCGACGTCTGGATGTCGTTTCCGCCGGTGATCCTGTCGCTGATCCTGATGGTCGGCCTCGGCGTCGGGGTGCGCAACGTCATCCTCGCCATCGTGCTGGTCGACTGGACGCGGTTCTGCCGCGTGATGCGCAGCGAGGTGCTGGTGGTAGCGCGCAAGGACTATGTCGCGGCCGCGCGCCTGCTCGGCTTCTCGCACTGGCGCACAATCACGCGCGAGATCGTGCCGGCCAGCCTGCCGCTGCTGATCACGCTGGTGAGCCTGGAGATGGGCATCGCCGTTATCGTCGAGGCGATTTTGTCGTTCGTCGGATTGAGCGTGAGCGCGGAGACCCCGGCCTGGGGGCAGATGATCGCCGATGCGCGACTCTACATCTACGACTCGCCCTGGAACCTGCTGTTCCCGATCCTGGCCATCTTTTTTGCGGTGTTCGGCTTCAACATGCTGGGCGATGGCCTGCGCCGCACGCTCGACGTGCGCCTCGCCGTGGCGCAGCGGCCCTGATCATGGACACGCTGAGCGCCAAGGACGTCGCTGTCACCGCCGATCTCGCCGACCGCAGCGTTCCGGTGATCCAAGACCTGAATTTCACGTTGGCGCCCGGGCGGATTCTCGGCCTGGTCGGCGAGTCGGGCGCGGGCAAGTCGATGGTCGGGCGCGCCATCGCCCAATTGCTGCCGGCCGGTTTTGCCGTAACCCGCGGCGAACTGCTGTTCGACGGCCGGGATCTGGTGCGCATGCCGGCGCAAGAGCGGCGCGAACTGCTCGGCCGCGAGATCGCCTTCGTGCCGCAGGAGCCGCTGTCGGGGCTCAATCCGGTGCTCAGCATCGGCCACCAGATCGACGAGCATCTGGCGCGGCTGCGCATCGGCAATGCGCGGGTGCGGCGCGAACGCGCGCTGGCCATGCTCGATGCGGTGCATCTCAAGCAAGGCGCCGATCTGCTCGGTAAATATCCGCACCAGTTGTCCGGCGGCATGTGCCAGCGCGTGCTGATCGCCATGGCATTTTCCGGCAATCCGAAGCTGTTGGTGGCGGACGAGCCGACCACCGCGCTCGACGTCACAATCCAGGCGCGCATCGTCCAGCTGATCGCCGAGATGCAGCGGCGCGACGGAACCAGCGTGGTGTTCATCAGCCACGACCTGCGGCTGGCGGCGCAGATCTGCGACGAAATTCTGGTGCTCTACGCTGGCCGGCCGGTCGAATACGGCCCGGCGCGGCGGGTGTTCGCTCGGCCGGCGCATCCTTATACGCGCTGCCTGCAGCTTTCCAATCCGGCCATGGGCGGTCCGCGGCGCGGGCTTTACGCGCTGCCCGAGCGCATGCCGGGATTGAGCGCGCTCAACGCCATCGCCGGCTGCCTGTTCGCCCCACGCTGTCCGAGCCAGACGCGCGACTGCACGCGCGCGCCGCCGCCGTTCGCCAAGATCGAAGCCAATCACATTGCCGCCTGCATTCGCAGCGAGACCACCGCGGAGATCTGCGTCCCCGCTTTGGCGCCGGTCGAGGCGTCCAACACCGGCACGCCGTTGCTCGCGGTTAAGGGGCTGGCCAAGACCTTCATCGTCGACAGCGGCTTCTTCCGGCGCACTGAAGTCGCCGCGGTGAAGGACCTGACGTTTACGCTGCATCAGAACGAATTCGTCGGCATTGTCGGCGAAAGCGGTAGCGGCAAGAGCACGGTCGCGCGCATGTTGTGCGGCCTGGAGCGGCCGAGCCAGGGCGCGGTCGTCATCGCCGGGCGCGATGTTAGCGACGGCGGCGCCGCCGCGCGTGCGCATCAGCGCGCGCATGTGCAAATGGTGTTTCAGGATCCGCAATCCGCGCTCAATCCGCGCCGCCGCGTCGCCAGCATCGTCACCCAGGTGCTGGAGGCGACCGGCAAGACCGACTGGGCGCAACGGCTGGCGCGCGCCGAAACGCTTCTCGCCGAAATCGGCCTGCCGCCGGAAGCTGGGCAGCGGTTTCCGGCGCAGCTTTCCGGCGGTCAGCGCCAGCGCGTCAACATTGCCCGCGCGCTATGCGCCACGCCGCGCATCCTGATCGCCGACGAAATCGTGTCCGGCCTGGATGTTTCGGTGCAGGCGCAACTGCTCGACCTGCTGATGCGGCTGCGCCGCCAGCACAGTTTTTCCATGCTGTTCATCTCGCACGATCTCTCGGTCGTGCGTTATCTGTGCGACCGGGTCCTGGTGATGTATCGCGGCGAGGTGGTGGAGCGTGGCGCGACCGGCAAGATTTTCGCGGCACCGAGCCATCCCTACACCAAGGCCCTGCTGGCCGCGGTTCCGCCAGACGATCCGTCAGCGCCCTGGACCCCGCAGACGATCGAAAGCGAGCCAGCCGATATGGCGATCCCGGGCGTTTGACGATGAGCGAGATCACCGCCGTCCGGCTACGGCCCGCCCGAGGTCTTGGCAGCGCGGCGCACTCCGGCGCCGCAGCCGGGCGCCGGCGAAGTGTCGATCGACGTGCATGCGGCGAGCGTCAACCCGATCAATTGGAAGTTGCGCGCCGCGCTTGCTGCAAAAGGTGTTTCCGGCAAGCTTCCCGGTGACCAGCGGCCGCGACGGCGCCGGTGTGGTCATTGCCGTCGGCGCCGGCGTCGACAGTGGATTGATCGGGCGACGCGTGTGCTTTCTCGGCGCGCTCGGGGTCGGCACCTGGGCCGAGCGGGTCGTCTTGCCGGCGGCGCTGGCGGGCGGCATTCCCGACACGCTGTCGTTCATCGATGCCGCGGCCGTGCCGCTCGCCGGACTGAGCGCATGGGCGGCCTTGGCCACCGCCGCCCAGATCGGCCCCGGCGTGCGGGTTCTGATTCACGCCGCCGCCGGCGGCGTCGGCGCCTTCGCTGTGCAGCTCGCGCGCAATCGCAGCGCGCATGTGGCCGCGACGTGCTCGCGCGGCAATATCGATTTTTGTGTGCGGCCTAGGCGCCGAAGAAGTCATCACCTATGGCGACAAAATCGCCTTCGAGGAAACGCCGGTCCAAGCTGAGACAATCGCCGACGGCCGAACGCTAAATCCTCTTCCACGACGGGGCGCTTACGAACAGATGATGGTGCCTGGAGCCGGCGCGTTTGATCAGGCAAAGTCCCGGCCCGATCACAACTTGGACTGCAAGTAACTCCCAACGCTAGGGTAGTGACGCAGAATTCGCTGGACTTTTTTGGCATTTCAATTTTTGAGTATGGACATGTCACGCGTAACACGGCAACCAAGCAGTACAGTGGGGCGGAGTGCCTCGATCAACGCTGCATGTAAGTCCGCTTGCAGCAATGCGGCCGTGCTTGGCGAATTCTTGAGGGCGATTGACCACAGAGTTCGCAATGGATGATGCTGCGTTCGCCCGCGCAATTCATGAGCTGTCGGTCGTACTCTGGGTCGGCGGTGTAGGCTTCGTCACGACCGTGCTTATGCCGGTTATTCACCACACCCGGCCGCCGCAAGAGCGCCTGGCCACATTCCAACCGTTCGGCAACTTTTTCGCTTGGCAAGCCAGAATCACCGTCATATTGGCAGGCTTGAGCGGTTTCTATTTGACCTATCGGTTTGATTTGTGGGACCGCTTCGGCTCCTGCCAATTCTGGTGGATGGACGCAATGCTCGGCCTCTGGCTGCTATTCGCGGTGAAACTATCCAATGTGGAACTACTTTTCTTTGGCCGCCGGCGCGCTTCGCTCGAAGACCAAAACGGCCGCACGTTCGCGAGAATTCAGCGATTTCATGAAATTCTCTTTATTCTGAGTCTTGTCGTGACATTCGCCGCAGCCGGAGGCGCGCACGGCCTGTTCTGATGCGAACGTCACATCGACCCCAAGCCGCGTGAAGCATGGCGACGCGCGCGTCACTTGATCGGTCCGGGTGCATCGTCTAGCTCTAACCACCGGACTAGGGGCGAGGACGTTCACTGATGCAGATTGCGGTACGCGGAGGCGGCAACGGCTCGTTCGCGGCGGCAGGAGATTTTGCTCTCACCGACCACGCGGTGCGGCTATGGCGCCGCGACCAGGCGGCGGTGACTGCGCAGCAGGCGGCCGGCACACGGTCATTATCAAGGATTTTCAGGGCCGCCGCACCGCTAAACCCGCCGCCGTCACAAGCGATATCGGTGTGGCCGTGCGCGGGGCGGAATTGATTCTGTGTCCGGCACCGACGACTGCGCAAATCGACATTGCTCGGCTATTGGCGCCACATCTCGCCGACGATCAGGTGGTCTTCCTACCACCCGGCACCTTCGGCTCGGTACTGTTCGCCAAGGCCGCATATGAGGCCAGCAACCGTGCCAATGCCGCCTTTGCCGAGACCGGGACTTTACCATGGCTCACGCGGAAGCATGCGCTATTCGAAGCGGCGATCACGGCGCGCGCCAAACGCCTGCCGATCGGCGTTTTCCCGCTGAACCGCAAGGACCACGCGCTGACCGTGCTGCGCCGCTGGCGCGCCGCATTTTCCGCTCGCCCATCATTACGCCAAGGAGGGCGAAGCTGGAACGCCAGCGCCGCGAGGACCACGCCAGGATTTCCATGACCAATGTACCGATGTCCCCGAAGCGCCTTTTCGGTTCAAATTCCCGGTTTGCGTTTTTTCAGATGACCAAGAAGTGCCTGCAATTCGACAAGACTGGTTGAGGCGGCACTCCAATGTTCATAGCAACCATTTGAAGGATCGAGTAATTCCTGATGCGTCCGCCCACTGTAAATCTTGGACGGAGCTATATTTTGCATGTCCAATTTCGCAAGTTCGCCGGGGATATCAATCTTATAATTTGGGTAGACACCGTAACCTGTGATGCCGATGGTCAGCCGAGAATTAGGCTCTTTGCTAACCTGAGCGTGCAAATTGGCGAGCGCTCGACGGACATAATCTTCGGGATCGTCCAGACTTTCCACCAGATCATCAATCGTCGCATCTATATCGAGAGATGGGCCTCGCATTTCAGCCTCGTAACGCTAACGTAATCATAGCAGAAAAACAGCTATCTAGGATAGACGCTTTGAGAATCTTGGCAGTGTGTCGTGTAAGTGATCGCAACGCGGGAGCGTCGGCGCGGGAACGGTAGCGCCGACATGTTTTGAGTAAAACGCGGAATTTTGGGGGCGCGGATCAGTTCTATTTCGCGGTCGGTCAGCATTGGCTTTGACGTCCTGGATATTTTATATATGCACGCCGGGCTGAATTGTTACCTCCGCGCGTCGCATCTCTATGGTCCCAAAGCGCTAGGCATGAGTGCCATTGCGTTAGCGAAACGATGTTCTATGAGTGGGGCGCGAATCGCGCGTATTGAACTAAGCGGGATTCAGCCGAGAGCTGATATCATAAGAAGGCTGGCAAAAGCGTTGAACGTATCGGCGGATTATCTATTGGAACTCGACGATAAGCCGCGGCGGTTGCGGACCGCTAAGCCAAAAAACGATAGCCGACGATCGAGGCGACCTGACGGACTTGCTGAAATAGGGCCCCAAGTAGGGACCATACTGACAGCGAGGGTACAGTAGTTTCATGATGAGGCTCGCTGGCGCATCGGGGTTTCCTTTCCCCCGACATCATCTATTGAAAACGAGGCCGTTTCATCTCTAGAGCGGTGCGCCACGAATTTGGCGGCCTCCTTGGCAACATCTCCGACTGACAACACGGGAAAACGTCATGAGCACTGTGAACCGCGATCCGAAACTAATCTTTCCGGGGCTCGCCGGATTTTACGCGGCAGTTTCCGATCTTTGGTTCCCGATGATCCGCATCACCGTCGGCGGGGCGCACCAGGGCTCGAACCTGGGACCCGCTGATTAAGAGTCAGTGGTCCACCGATTGAGCCCTCTCCCCAATCTTGTTCCGCCGGAGAGGTAGTATGTAGGCTCGAATGATGATGAATCCGAGTTACGTCCGTAGCTGAATCATTTTGGCCCGCGCTCGGCTAAAGTGGCACTGATCGCCGCGCATGGACGCCAAAGGGCGCAAGCCTCGTGTTGGCCGAGGCCGAAACGGCCGACGCGAGTTAAACTGTGAGTTAGCAATTGTCGCCGAAAAGGTCGTCATCCGTTAACAAACAGTGAACATGCATTAAGTCTAGTCAAAACAATGGGCAAACATGTTCCCGCCCGAGCGCATCGTCTGCCTGACCGAAGAGACCGTGGAGACGCTCTATCTCCTCGGCGAAGAGCGCCGCATCGTCGGCGTCTCGGGCTACGCGGTGCGGCCGGCGCACGTGCGCAAGGAGAAGCCGCGTGTCGCAGCCTTCATTTCCGCCGACGTGCCGAAAATCCTCGCGCTCAAGCCCGACCTTGTGCTGACCTTCTCCGACCTGCAGGCCGACATCGTCGCCGAGCTGATCCGCGCCAATGTCGACGTGCACGCCTTCAACCAGCGCGACGTCGCCGGCATCTTCGACATGATCCGCACGCTCGGCGCGCTGGTCGGCGCGGCGGACAAGGCCGAGGCGCTCGCTAACTCGCTCGCCGCGCGCGTCAATGCCGTGCACGAGCGCAGCCTCGATCTGCCGCGCCGGCCGCGCGTCTATTTCGAGGAATGGGACGAGCCGATGATTTCCGGCCTCGGCTGGGTGTCGGAGCTGATCCAGGCCGCCGGCGGCGTCGAGGTGTTCCCGCAGCTTGGCCGCGCGCAAGAACGCCCAGGACCGCATCGTCTCGGCCGAAGACGTGATCGCCGCCGCGCCCGACATCATCATCGGCTCCTGGTGCGGCAAGAAATTCGTGCCGGCCAAGGTCGCCGCCCGGCCGGGCTTTGGCGGGGTTCCGGCGGTCGCCAGCGGCTGGCTGCGCGAGGTCAAATCGACGCTGATCCTGCAGCCGGGCCCGGCCGCGCTCACCGACGGGCTCGACCGGCTCGCCGGAATCATCGCCGAATGGGCGCAAATGCGGGACGTGAATTCCGTGGCAGGACGTGCTAGAACAAAACGGACGAAGCAGAGGACGCCGATCTCGATGCAGCCGAACAAAGCCCGCGCCGACCTGTGGATGGATCTGGGTCTGGTCGCCTTCCTCATCGCCTTCGACGTGGCTGGCGCGGCTGTTGCCGCATGCGCCGGGCTATCTGGCCGCTCGCCGCCAGCGCGCTGTTCGCCGGCCGCATGCTGCGCATGCCGGCGTTGGCGCCTGATCGTGCCGTTCGGCGCCATGCTGCTGAGCGATCTCGGGCTCGACCGGCGACGACTGGCGGGTGACCGCTGATCGTCTGCGCCGCGATTACGCTGCCGGCCTTTGCCGGCATGCTGGCGCGGCGCTGGCACGGCGCGGTTCCTGTGATTGCCGCAATGCTGTCGTGCTCGCTGGTCTTCTTCCTCGCCACCGAATTTCGCCGTCTGGGCCTTCAGCGGCATGTATCCGACTCGACGTCGCAGGGCCTGACGCAATGCTACGTCGCGGCGCTGCCGTTCCTGACAAGACCGTGCTGGGCGACCTGTTCTGGACCGCGGTGCTGTTCGGCGGCGCCTGGCTGGTGCAGCATGGCCCGGCGCTGGCGCGGCGCGCGCACTAGCCAAGATAAGTTCTGAATTCGCTTCCACTATGATTTGAGGCGCCCGACAAAATCGGGCGCCTCGTCCGGTTCGGCGAGCCGCAAGCCGACCGTGGTCGACGCGGCCGCCGGCGACTTTGTGCGCCAACAGCGCGATCGGGCCGAGCTGCACGATGTCGCCGGTCTTGGCCGGGCGGCTGAGGTTCTCGGTAAAGAAGTCGGCAAGCGTTGACGTCCATGTGGTCGGCGGCGACCTGCAGGCCGTAGATGTCGGCCAAGCGCCCCGAGCGTCGCCTCGCCCGGACACGAAGAAATCGCCGAGCAGCCGCGGATCGGGCGCGGCCGGCGGCGGCATGTTGACGAAGAAGCGGTCGAGCGCCTGCGCCTTTTCCGGCGGCGCCAGCAGATAGACGTAATCGCCCTCGCGCACCGGATGCGGCCTCCGCCGGCGTCAGGATCTCCTCGTTGCGCACGACCAGCGTCGGCCGCGCCCAGTTCGGGATCAGCCCGCGGCGCAGGAACGGGCTGTTGGCCGGCACCGGATAGCCGACGATCTCGCGCGTCAGCTGGCCGGGCAGATCGAGCTCGACGCGGCGCGGCAGCGGATCGCTGCGCGCGAACGACATGCCGAGCTTGCGCGCGGCGAACGCCACGGTCCAGCCCTGGATCAACAGCGACGACAGCACGACCACGAAGGCGACGTCGAAAAACAGATAGGCCGTCGGCAGGCCGACCAGCATCGGGATGGAGGCGAGGAAGATCGCCACCGCGCCGCGCAAGCCGACCCAGGACACGAACAGTTTCTCGCGCCATTGGAAGCCGAACGGCGCGAGGCACAGGAACACCGCGACCGGCCGCGCCACCAGCATCAGCACCAGCGCGACCACGACGGCGCCGAAGAGGCTGTCGGCCATGCGCTGCGGCCACACCAAGAGGCCGAGCAGCACGAACATCACGATCTGCGCCAGCCAGGTTACCGCATCGAGAAACACGACGACGGAATTGTGCGCGCGCGTCTGCCGGTTGCCCACCACCAGGCCGGCGAGATAGACCGCGAGAAAGCCCGACGAATGCACCGACGTTGGCGGAGGCGAACACCACCAGCGCGCTGACCGCAACGAACGGCGCGTGCAGGCCCTGCGGCAGCGTCGAGGCGGTTGAGCACCAGGGTGATGATCCGCCCGCCGGCGACGCCGATGATGCAGCCGAGCACGGTATCGCGCAGGAAGATCACCAGCGCGTGCGACCAGCTGTGATCGCCGGCCAGCAGGAATTCGACCAGCAGCAACGTCAGGAACACCGCGAACGGATCGTTGGTGCCGGATTCGACTTCCAGCGTCGCGCGCACGCGCGGGCGCAGCCGCAAGCCGCGCGCATTGATCAGGAGGAACACCGCCGCCGCGTCGGTCGAGGCCACCACCGCGCCGATCAGCAGCGCCTGCATCCAGGAGATGCCCAGCGCCAGCTTGGCGACCGGCGCGGTCAGCAGGGTGGTGATCAGCACGCCGACGGTCGCCAGCATCACCGCCGGCGCCAGCACGTTGCGGAAGGTGGCGAGCCGGGTGCGCAGGCCGCCGTCGAACAGGATCAGCGCCAGCGCGATCGAGCCGACGGTATAGGCGGTGCGCACGCTGTCGAATTTGAGCCCGCCCGGGCCGCCCTCGCCGGCCAGCATGCCGAGCAGCAGGAACACCAGCAGCAAGCGGCGCGCCGAAGCGCAGCGCGATCAGGCTCGACAGGATACCGGCGAGCACCAGCAGGCTGCCGAGCAGGATGGCGATGCTGATGGTGTCGAGCGAGGCCATGCGGAATCCCTCGCCCGTTTATAGCAGCGATTATTCCGTTCGTCCCCGCGAAAGCGGGGACCCAGCTCTTGGTCAAAGACTGGATTCCCGCTTTCGCGGGAATGAACGGGGGTTCGACTCGGCGTCCTTAGAAATTCACCTTGTCGCCGCCCTTGAGCGAGAGGATCTCGCGCGCCTCGTCGGGCGAGGCGATCTCCAGGCCCAGGCCCTCCAGGATCTTGCGCACCGTGGTCACCTGCTGGGCGTTGGACTCGGCGAGCTTGCCGGCGCCGATCCACAGCGAATCCTCCATGCCGACGCGCACATTGCCGCCCATCGACGCCGCCATGGCGGCGACCCGCATCTGGTTGGCGCCGGCGCCGAGCACCGACCAGTGATAATTGTCGCCGAGCAGGCGGTCGGCGGTGCGCTTCATCATGATGACGTCTTCCGGATGCGGCCCGATGCCGCCGAGAATGCCGAACACCGACTGCACGAACAGCGGCGGCTTGACCACGCCGCGGTCGAGGAAATGCCGCAGCGTGTAGAGATGGCCGATGTCGTAGCACTCGATCTCGAAGCGCGTGTTGTTCTGCGCGCAGGTGGTGAGGATGTATTCGATGTCGGCGAAGGTGTTCTTGAACATGCCCTTGCGCGAGCCCTCGAGATACGGCTCCTCCCAGTCGTATTTGAACTTGCCCTTGTAGCGCGGGATCATCGGGTAGAGCCCGAAGTTCATCGTGCCCATGTTGAGCGAGGCGACCTCCGGCTTGAAGGTCGCGGCCGGCTTGACGCGCTCCTCGATCGTCATGGTCGGCGCGCCGCCGGTGGTGATGTTCACCACCACGTTGGAGCGCTGCTTGATCACCTTGAGGAACGGCGCGAAGGCCTCCGGCGTCTGGTCGGGACGGCCGTCCTGCGGATTGCGCGCGTGCAGATGCACGATCGCGGCGCCGGCTTCGGCCGCGCCGATCGCGGCGTCGGCGATCTCCTGGGCGGTCACCGGCAGATGCGGCGACATCGAGGGCGTGTGGATCGAGCCGGTTACGGCACAGGTGATGATGACTTTGCGCGACTTCGCCATGAGCGTTCCATCCCGGTAAAGTGAGGCTTTTGATTTCGCGATTGGACTTGGGCGCCGATCCTAGAGTATCAGCCAGACTCAAGTCACCTGTCACGGGAGCGCTTCGCCGTGAGACGCCATGAAAGACCCCAACCTGCGGCGGCACGCGCGTCCGGCATCCTGATCGGCGTGTTGTGCGGCACCGCCGCCGCGCTTCGGCTGGGCGGCCGGCTTCGTCGCCGCCAAGCACGGCATCTGCGATCGGCTTTTCGCCGGCCGATCTCGCCTTTGCACCGCTTCTTCTGGTCCGGCCTGCTGCTGATGCCGCTGGTGCTGCGCGACGGCATCGCCGACCTCGGCGGCATCGGCTGGGGCCGCGGGCTGGTGATGAGCGTGCTGGCCGGACCGCCGCAGGCGATGATCGCCTATACCGGCTTCATTCTGGTGCCGCTCGGCCACGGCACCACCATCCAGCCGGCCTGCGCGGCGCTGTTCGGGCCTGATCCTCGCCACGCTGGTGCTGCGCGAGCGGCCGACCGGCGCAGCGCATCGCTCGGCGGCGCCACCATCATCGCCGGCCTGATCGTGTTCGGCGCCGAATCGCTCGCCACCATCGGCAGCCACGGCGTCGGCGGCGACCTGCTGTTCGCCACCGCCGGACTGTTCTGGGCGACCTTCGGCATCGCTGCTGCGCTACTGGCGCGTGTCGGGCACGCGCGCGATCGCGGTGGTCGGCGCGCTGTCGGTCGTGGTCTTCGCGCCGCTGTACGTGCTGTTCGTCGGCTATGACGGCATGCTGCGCATGGGCTTGGTCGAGAACCTGCTGCAGGTCGTGGTGCAGGGCATCCTCGCCGGCATGCTGCCGATCTATCTGTTCGCGCGCGCGGTGATCCTGCTCGGCGCCGGACGCGCGGCGACGTTCCCGGCGCTGGTGCCGGGCTTCTCGCTGATCATCGGCTATCTCGCGCTCGGCGTGGTGCCGAGCATCGCCGCAGCTCGTCGGGCTGGTGATCGTGGTGACTCGGCTTCCGCTTCGCGCTGCGGTGACGCTCACTCCGGCCCGGCATATTTCCCCGCGGTGTCCGGGAACATGTTCTTGATGATCTTGAACTTCGAGATGTCCACCGTCGCGTCCATGTGCATGAAGATCACGGCGTCGCGCAACACCTTCTCGATGCCGAAATCGAGCATGATGCCGTTGCCGCCGTGCAGTTCGACCGCGTGCTGGGCGACCTTCATGATCTCTTCCGACGCGAACATCTTGGCCATGTTGACCAGGGTCTCCGCCTCCGGCGCATTGTCATCGACCGCCTGCGCGGCGCGGTCGAGCAGCGCACGCACCGCTTCGATCTTGGTCGCCATGTCGGCGAGCCGCAGCGCCACCGCCTGATGCTTGATCAGGATGCGGCCGCCCTGCACGTAGTTCTGCACGTAGTCCGCGGTGGCCTCGAAGGCGCGCACGCCGACGCCGAGGTTCTTGGCCGCCTGGATGATCTTGCCGGGACGGAAATAGACGCCGGCCGAGCCCATCGCGCTATCCTGCACCAGCAGATGATCGTCGGGGATGAACATGTCCTCGAACACCATCTCGCCGTTGTTCATGAAGCGGCAGCCGAGCGTCTCGTTGCAGCGCGCGACCGAGAAGCCCTTGGTCTCGCGCGGCACCAGGAACGACGAGGTGCCCTGCAGCATGCCGACCTTCGGATTGGTGTTGGCGTAGACGACATAGAGCGCTGGCGTCGTAGCCGTTGGAGATGAACTGCTTGCGGCCGTTGATCACCCAGCCGCCGTTGGTCTTGACCGCCTTGGTCTGCATCGCCGCTTCCGGCACGTTGTAGGGCAGCCAGCGGTCGGAGGCGCCGCGCGGCTCGGTCAGGCAATGCGCCATCAGGAATTGCGGCTCGGCGACCAGGCGCTTGAACCATTTCTCCTGCAGATGCTTGGGCGCGAACTGCCGCAGCAGCACCGAGACTTTCCAGTTCTGCACCAGCTTGTCGGCGAGCCCTGAATCGCCGCGCGCGATCTCCTCGGCGACCAGCGCGAAGGTCCGCACCTCCGTGCCCTTCTCGAGTTCGACGCCGCCGTATTCTTCCGGCACGCCGAGCGTGCGGATGCCGATCTTCTCGGCGCCTTCCAGGATGCTGAGCGGCAGCCGCTCCTCCGGCACCATCGACCATTCTTTCTGCCAGTTCTGCTTGATGTAAGGGCAGCACCATGTCGTCGACGAATTCGCGGCAGCTCTGCCGCATCATGCGCTGTTCTTCGGACAACCCTCGGTCGCTCCGCATCATGTCCAGCATGAAGGTTACCTCGGTTTTCTTATGTGTTTTCCAGCCGGCCCAGTCTGACGCGGCTGCGGTGATGAGTCGAGACGGGAGCAGCCCACGCTAGCTGCGCTTTAAGCGGCCTTCCTGTTCGCCAGGAACTCGCCCATGCGGCCGAGCGCCTTCAGGATGTTCTCGGTCGAGTTGGCGTAGGACAGCCGCATATAGCCCTCGCCGAGAATGCCGAAGTCCGGCCCGCCGATGATGGCGACGCCGGCTCTTGAGCAACGATGTTGGCCAGCTCCTTCGCCTTCCAGCCGGTGCGCTTGATGTTGGGGAAAGCGTAGAACGCGCCCTTCGGCATCACGCAGGAGACGCCAGGCAATTTGTTGAGGCCCTCGACCACGACTTTGCGGCGCTTGTCGAACTCGGCGACCATCTTCACCACCTCGTCCTGCGGCCCCTTGAGCGCGGCAAGGCCGGCATATTGCGCCGAGGCGTTGACGCAGGAGTGCAGGTTGACCGCGAGCTTGCGCGCGTAGTCGTAGAGCTTGCCCGGCCACACCGCGTAGCCGAGCCGCCAGCCGGTCATGGCATAGGTCTTCGACCAGCCGTTGAGCAGGATCAGCCGGTCGCGGATCGACGGATAGGTCAGCAGGCAGACATGCGTCTCGCCGTCATAGACCATGTGGTCGTAGATCTCGTCCGACATGATGGCGACGTCCGGCCATTTTTCCAGCCCGGCGACAAGCTTGTCGACCTCCGCCTTGCCGGTGACGCCGCCGGTCGGATTGGCCGGCGAATTGACGATCATGCAGCCGCGTCTTGCGGCGTGATCAGCTTGAGCGTCTCTTCCGCCGAGAAGGCGAAGCCGTTCTCCTCGCGGATCGGCACCGGGATCGGCGTGGCGCCGGTGAACTCGATCATCGAGCGATAGATCGGAAAGCCCGGATCCGGATACATGATCTCAGCGCCCGGCTCGCCGAACATCAGGATCGACATGAACATCGTCGGCTTGCCGCCGGGCATGATCATCACGCTGTCGGGCGAGACCTCGACCTGGAAGCGCTTGTGCAGGTCGGCGGCGACCGCCTCGCGCAGCGGCGGGATGCCGTTCGCCGGCGTGTAGCCGTGATGGCCGTCGCGCAACGCCTTGATCGCCGCCTCGACGATGAAGTCGGGCGTACGGAAGTCCGGCTGGCCGATGCCGAGATTGATGATGTCGCGGCCCTGCGCCGCGAGCGCGTTGGCGCGGGCGAGCACCGCGAAGGCATTTTCCTCGCCGATGCGGTCGAAGGCCGCGATAGTTTTCAGCATGGCGTAGCTCCCCGGCAATGTCGATTTTCGCGCGCAGTTCACCCGATTAGCGCCGGAAAATCAATTCGGGGCAACGATATCCGGTGTGATGTCGCGTAGGCTCGCCGTGCCGGAAAGCTGCATCGCGCGCACCAATTCGACGCGCAAGTGATCGATCACCTTGGCAACGCCGTCGGCCCCTTCCACCGCCAGGCCCCAAAGAATTGGCCGGCCGACCAGCACGGCGCGGGCGCCGAGCGCCAGCGCCTTCAAGATGTCGGTGCCGCGCCGGATGCCGCCGTCGACATAGACCTCGGCTTTGGTCCCGATTGCGGCGGCGATGTCGCCGATCGCCGCGGCCGTAGTCACCGTGGTGTCGAGATGCCGTCCGCCGTGATTGGAGATGATGATGCCGCGCGCACCGCAATCGGCGCAGCGAAGCGCGTCATCTGCGCGCAGCACGCCTTTAGTGAGGACCGGCACCGGCGACCATTTGACCAGCCACTCGAGCTCCCGCCACGTCGCCGGGTACAACACCTTTCCCGCAAAATCGGGATGATAGAAGGTGCGCGCCATCGGCGAGCCCGGCATGTTGATGTTGCGGACGTCGGGCGACGGCTCGTGCTGCTCGCGCGCGGCGCGCGGGCTCCAGCCGCCGGTCGGCGCGTCGACCGTGAGCACCACCGCGGTCATGCCGGCCGCGACGGCGCGTTCGATCAGCGCTTCAACTTCGCGCCGGTTCGGCCAGTAGTAGAGCTGAAGCCATTGCGGCGCGCTGCGGCGCTCGGACGCGGTGTCTTCGATCGTCACATTGGCGTTGTTGGCGACAACGTACGGCGCATGGGCGCTCGCCGCACCGCGCGCGGTGGCGCGCTCGCCTTCCGGATTGAACATTTTGTGGCGCCCCATCGGCGCGATCAGAATCGGATGCGGCTGCCGCTCCCCGAGCAATGACGCTGGTGTCGATCGCCGCCACATCATTGAGCACGCGCGGACGCAGACGCAGCGCGCGCCAAGCGATGATGTTCTCGTTGGCACTGATCTCGTCGTCGGCGCCCGCCGCGCAGAAGGCAAAGGCGACCGGCGACATCTTTTCGCGCGCCCGCTGTTCCAGGGCGTCGAAATCGACACTATCCAAGGAATTTACTCCGGCCAGATGACGCCGCGCGATCTCGATTGGACGCGCAGTTCACCCGATCGGGCGAGGAAAATCAAATTGCCGGGCGCTCAGGGCTCGCCGCCGTAATGGGAGCCGATGTCACGCTGCAGCTGCAGGCGGATGAACGGATCGGGGTCGTCGCCGAGATAATCGTTGGCGTGATAGACCGGGCCGGCCGGGAACAGATTCGCGCCGCGGTAGCCGGTTTTTGCTGCGACGGTGGCGGCATGCATCGCAACCGGCTTCTTGTGCTTGCGCGCCTTGACGGCGGCCGGCGCGGCGGCGAACACAAAGACAAGACCGAGACAAGACACCATCAGCTTGTGCGCAAACGATGTCATGGGAGCACCCTTTCGTCGGGTCATAGGCAATTGTACTAACCCCGCGGCAAGGCAAAACAAGGGCGCTGCCCGCGCGATTTCGATCACAACACGGTGTCGGAATATCAGCCGCCGGCAGGGGTTAAACGCGCCGCCTGAGGTTGTCACAATGCGCGGGCCGGCGGCAAAGCCGATTGCAATCCGCGTCTGCTTCGGCGCATCCTCGCGTCAAAATTGTCCAGGCGTAGAGGGCCAGCATGCGCATTGGCGCGGCAAACCGGGAGTACGAGCGCTGGCTCGGCGCCCAGCTCAAGGGCGACATTGTCGAAGCCGACCTTGAGAAAAAACACAAGTCGATGTGCGAGGACCCCTTCGTCTTCTTGCGCGCCACCTATTGGCGCTGGGCGGAGACCATTCTCGAAATTTGTCCCGATCTTGCCGGAACGCCCACCGTGTTGGCGGTCGGCGATATCCATCTGGAGAATTTCGGCACCTGGACCGACAAGGAAGGCCGCCTCTGCTGGGGCGTCAACGACTACGACGAGGCGGCGGAAATGCCTTACATCCTCGACCTGGTGCGGCTCGCCACCAGCGCCGCGCTCGCGGCGGCACCGAGCCAGATTTCGCTTAAGGCGATCTGCACAAACGTGCTGGAAGGCTACGCGCACGGCATCGAGGCGCCGGAAGCATTCGTGCTCGACCGCGAACATTTGTGGCTGCGCAGCCGCTTCGTGGTCGACGAAGCCGCGCGCGCCAAGTTCTGGCAGAAGATCGAGAAGCAGTATCGCGACACGCTGGCCGAGAAGCATCCCGAGCGGCCACCGGACCGGTGGCTCAAGCTGTTCGCGGGTGCGCTGCCGGACCCCTCGATCAAACTCGCCTATTGGCGGCGCAGCGCGGGAACCGGCAGCCTTGGCCGCCAGCGCTGGGTCGGCTACGGCATCTGGCACGGCGGACCGCTGCTGCGCGAAGGCAAGGCGCTGGTGCCGTCCGGCTGGACGCGCGCGCATGGCGGCGGCACGCATCTCTTCCTCGACCAGATCGCCTTCGGCAAATATCGCACGCCCGATCCCTGGTACGCCGCGAGCGGCAGCCTACTGATGCGGCGGCTGTCGCCCAACAACCGCAAGATCAGCGGCGAGGACCTGCGCGACGCGGCCCGTCTGCTGCATCCCGACCTGCTTTGGTGTATGGGCCGCGAACTCGCCGCCATCCATCTCGGAGCACGCGACCAGCGCGACGCGTTGCGCAAGGATCTCGAAACGCGCAAACGGCGCTGGTTTCACACGCACGTTGAATCGGCGGCGCAATTCGTCAGCAAAGAATACGCGGAATGGAAAAAATCGGCTAAATAGCGTCCCCCGCTACCGTCTCCGGAAGAAGGGTTCGCCATGACCGCCGCCGAGAAACGCCGCACGTTCCACGCGCTGCACAAAAGCGGCTGCTTCGTCATTCCCAATCCATGGAACGTCGGCACCGCTCGCTATCTGCAAGGGCTCGGCTTTCCGGCGCTGGCGACGACCAGTTCCGGCTTCGCCCATTCGCAAGGCTATGCCGACGGAGCGCAATCTTGCGAGCAGGTCCTTGCGCATTTCGCCGAGATCGCGGCCGCCACCGATGTGCCGGTCAACGCCGACTTCGAGAACGGCTTTGCCGACGATCTCGGGCGCCTCGCCGACAACGTGACGCGTTGCATAGCGACCGGTGTCGCCGGACTGTCGATTGAGGACGCGACCGGGGACTCGAACCAGCCCCTCTACGATTTCGATGTCGCGCTGGCGCGCGTGAAGGCCGCGCGCGCGGCGATCGACAAGGCCGGCGGCGACATCGTGTTCACGGCGCGCACCGAGGGCTTTATTCGCGGCCGGCCTGATCTCGATGAAACGATCCGCCGCCTGAAGGCTTTCGCCGATGCCGGCGCCGATTGTCTCTATTCGCCGGGCATCAAGACCCGCGAGCAGATCGAGGCGACCGTCAAGGCGGTCGCGCCGAAGCCGATCAATTTTCTCAACAGCGGCGCCTTCGGCTTTACCGTCAAAGACCTCGCCGAGATGGGCGTCGGCCGTATCAGCGTCGGCGGCACGCTGGCGCGCGTCGCCATGGACGCCTTTATCAAGGCGGCGACCGAGATCGCCAAGAACGGCAAATTCGACAATTTCGCCAACATCATCACGAACGCCGAGCTCAACGAATTCTTCGCCAGCACAAAGCCGCCAACAAAATGACCCGCTCGGAACCACATCCGCGCACCGGCCAGCCAGTGAGCTTGCCCGTCGATCGGACGACGCCAGCCCTGCGTCCCGGCCCGGTCACGCTCGAAGGCCGCTATGGCCACCTCGAAAAGCTCGAACCCCGGCACACTGCGGACCTGTGGGCGGCCTTTGCCGGTCACGACCACATCTGGACCTACATTGCAAAGGACGGACCATTCGCGAACGCGGCCGAGTTTGCCCCCTTTCTTGCAATGCGCGCGGCGGCCGACGACCCCTACGCCTATGCGATCGTCGATCCGGCCAATCGCGCTGTCGGCTATGTGACGTTGCTGCGCATCGTGCCGGACATGCGCGTCATCGAGGTCGGTCATGTCCTCTATTCACCGACGCTGCAACGCACACCGCTCGCGACCGAGGTCCAATTTCTATTAGCGCGCTACGTCTTCGAAACGCTGGGATACCGGCGCTACGAATGGAAATGCGACGCGCTCAATGCCGCCTCGCGGCGGGCGGCGCTGCGCTACGGCTTCATTTACGAAGGCACGTTCCGGCAATTCATGATCACCAAGGAGGGCCGCAACCGCGACAATGCCTGGTTCTCCATGCTCGACGGCGAATGGCCGGCACGCAAAGCCAATTTCGAGCGCTGGCTGGCGCCGGAAAACTTCACCGCGGACGGCAAGCAGAAGGTCGGCCTGAGCGCGCTGAACAGCGCTACGGAATGAACACGCCTGCTCCGACCGGCTCCAGTCTGCTGAAGCAGCGGCCCTTCGTACTGTTCTGGGTGGCGCGGCTGTGCTCGACCATGGGCTACCATATGCTGGCGCTGACTATCGGCTGGCAGATCTACCAGATCACCGACAGCGCCTTCGATCTCGGCCTGGTCGGGTTGATCCAGTTCGTGCCCGCAGTGGTGCTGACGCTGCTGATCGGCCACACCGCCGACCGCTACGACCGACGGCTGATCGTGCGCGGCGCGCAGTGCATCCATGCGCTCGCCGCGATCATGATCACCGTCGCCTTGCTTGCGGGCGCGCTGACCCGCGAGCTGTTGTTCGGCGCGGTGTTCCTGATCGGCTGCGCTCGCGCCTTCGAATTGCCGACCGCGCATTCGCTGGTGCCCGCGCTGGTGCCGGCGCCGATGATCGCGCGCGCGGTGGCGGCCTGGACCTCGGCCAACCAGGTCGCGGTGATCTGCGGCCCGGCGCTGGGCGGGCTGCTCTATACCGTCAGCCCCAAGCTGGTCACCAGCCTGTGCATCCTGTTTTTCAGTGGCTCGATCATTCTCATTTCCTTCGTCCATGCCAAAGGCCCGGCCGCCAACCGCGAGCCGCCGACTTTCGCCTCGGTGCTCGCCGGCTTCAACTACATCCGCTCGCGGCGCCGGCTGCTCGGCGTCATCACGCTCGATCTGTTCGTGGTGCTGCTCGGCGGCGTCACCGCGCTGCTGCCGATCTTCGCCCGCGATATCCTCGCCGTCGGCCCGAGCGGGCTCGGCCTGTTGCGCTCGGCGCCCGCCGCCGGCGCGCTGATCACCTCGATCGTGCTGTCGAACCATCCGGTCGAACGCCATATCGGCGTCAAGATGTTCGCCGTGGTGGCGATCTATGGTCTCACGACCATCGCCTTCGGGCTGTCGGCCTCGTTTCCTCTCTCGTTGCTGGTGCTAGCGGTGCTGGGCGCTTCCGACGCGCTGAGCGTCGTGATCCGCTTCTCACTGGTGCAGATCGAAACGCCCGACGACAAGCGCGGCCGCGTCAGCGCCATCAACTACCTCTTCGTCGGCTCCTCGAATACGCTCGGCGAATTTGAGTCCGGCACGGTCGCCGCCTGGCTCGGCGCGGTGCCATCGGTGTTGGTTGGCGGTATCGGCTCATTGCTGATCGCCGGGATATGGATGCTACTATTCCCCGACCTGCGCCGCATCGACCGTTTCGAGCCGGCGGGCAAAGAAGCGAGGCCGTAAATGCATGTCCTGATCACCGGCGCGGCGGGAATGATCGGCCGCAAGCTGACCGAGCGGCTCGTCATCGACCGGGCACTCGGCAACACGCCGATCGAAAAACTGACCCTGATCGATATCGTCGCGCCGGCGCGGCCCGCGGGCTTTTCCGATCACGTCAAGACGCGGGCCGCCGACCTCACCGCGCCGGGCGTCGCGGAAAAGGCGGTGTCGGAGCGGCCGGACGTGATCTTCCATCTCGCCGGCGTCGTCTCCGGCGAGGCGGAGACCGATTTTGACAAGGGCTACCGCGTCAATCTCGACGGCACCCGCGCGCTGCTCGAAGCCGTGCGCAGCGCCGGCGCCGGCTACAAACCGAAATTCGTCTTCACCTCGTCGATCGCGGTCTATGGCGCGCCTTTCCCGCACGCGATCCCCGACGACTTCCATCTGACGCCGCTGACCTCCTACGGCACGCAGAAGGCGATCTGCGAACTGCTGCTCGCCGACTACAACCGGCGCGGCTTCCTCGACGGCGTCGGTATCAGGCTGCCCACCATCTGCGTGCGGCCGGGCAAGCCGAACAAGGCGGCGTCAGGTTTCTTCTCCGGCATCATCCGCGAGCCGCTGGCTGGCATGGAAGCGGTGCTGCCGGTCGCCGACAGCGTGCGGCATACCCATGCCAGCCCGCGCGCGGCGGTCGGTTTCCTGCTCCATGCCGCGGGACTGACGCGCGAGCAGCTCGGCCCGCGCATCAATCTGGCGATGCCCGGCGTCTGCTGCACCGTCGCCGAGCAGATCGAGGCGCTGTCGCGCATTGCCGGGCCCCAGGTCGCCGCGCGCATCCGCCGCGAGCCGGACGAACTGATCGTGCGCATCGTCAGCGGCTGGTCCGAGCGCTTCGACGCCAAGCGCGCCGCCGCGCTCGGCTTCAAGGCCGAGGCGAGTTTCGACGACATCATTCGCGCGCATATCGAGGACGAATTGGGCGGTAAAATCGCCTAATTCCCCGCTGGCCCTTGCCGCGGCCGGACTTCGGCGCGGCCCGGTGATGACAAATCCTTGCTGCGACGCACCACAATCCTTAGATTATCAACATGACCTACGTCGACGCCGCCATCGCCCCCCTCCGCAAGACCGGACAGATCAAGATCCACGGCCCCGAAGCCTTCGCCGGCATGCGCAAGGCCGGGCAACTGGTCGCGCGCTGCCTCGACATGCTGGTCGATCACGTCGGCGCAGGCGTGGCGACCGAAACGATCGACAAGTTGGTGTTCGACTACGCGATGGATCACGGCGCCATGCCGGCGACGCTGATGTACCGCGGCTACAAGAAATCGACCTGTACCTCGGTCAACCACGTGGTCTGCCACGGCATTCCCGGCGACAAGCCGCTCAAGGACGGCGACATCGTCAATATCGACGTAACGCTGATCCTCGACGGCTGGCACGGCGACTCCAGCCGCATGTACACCATCGGCGAAATCCCGCGCCGCGCCGAACGGCTGATCGAGGTGACCCACGAGGCGATGATGCTCGGCATCGCCACCATCCGCCCCGGCTCGACCACCGGCGACATCGGCGCCGCCATCCAGAGCTACGTCGAAGCCCAGCACATGAGCGTGGTGCGCGACTTCTGCGGCCATGGCCTCGGCCGCCTGTTTCACGACGAGCCCAATATCGTGCATATCGGGCGCGCCGGCGAAGGCATCGTGCTCAAGCCCGGCATGTTCTTCACCGTTGAGCCGATGATCAATCTCGGCCGCCCGCACGTGAAAGTGCTGTCCGACGGCTGGACCGCGGTGACGCGCGACCGTTCGCTCTCGGCCCAGTTCGAACATACCGTCGGCGTCACCGACACAGGCGTCGAGGTGTTCACCTTTTCGCCGGCCGGCCTCGACAAGCCGCCCTATAAGCGCTGACCGCACCTCACAATTTTATAGCGGCTACCCTCGTCGATTGTATTCGACTGCACTACAATCGCTCTCTGTAAGGGTGACGTGGGCGTCGAAGCATGGCGGCGAAAAGCGAAGCGAAATGCGGCCTTTCCGAGGCGCCGCCGCACTATTACGGCCACCGCGAACGGCTGCGCTCGCGCTTCCGCGAGGCCGGTGCCGAGGCCGTGAGCGACTACGAACTGCTCGAACTGGTGCTGTTCCGCGCCATTCCGCAGCGTGACGTCAAGCCGCTCGCCAAGGAGCTGATCGCCAGTTTCGGCTCCTTCGCCGAGGTCGTGGCGCCGCGCGCGACTCAAGGAGATCAAGGGCGTCGGCGAGGCAGCGGTCGATGAGCTCAAGGTGGTACATGCGGCGGCGAGCCGGCTGGCGCGCGGTCAGGTGCAGAAGCGGCCGGAACTGTCGTCGTGGTCGAGCGTGCTCGACTACTGCCGGACGACGCAGGCCTTCGCCGACAAGGAGCAGTTCCGCGTCTTGTTTCTCGATAAGCGCAACCAGTTGATCGCCGATGAATTGCAGCAGGTCGGCACCGTCGATCACACGCCGGTCTATCCGCGCGAAGTGGTCAAGCGCGCGCTCGAACTGTCGGCCACCGCGCTGATCCTGGTGCACAATCATCCGTCGGGCGACCCGACTCCGTCCCGCGCGGACATCCAGATGACGCAGGCGATCGTCGACGTCGCCAAGCCGCTCGGCATTTCCGTGCACGACCACATCATCGTCGGCAAGGAGGCCATGCCAGCTTCAAGGGGCTGCAGGCTGATCTAGCGCCTCATGCCGCCGGCGCGAGATTTCGCGCGTCGGGTTCGATCATCCAGCGCGCGATCCTCGGCCAGTATTCGGCGAGAATCGTCCGTCCCATGAACAATCCGCCGTGGTTACAGGGCGCCATCGCCTTTTCGAATGGCGTGCGGCGGCGTGCCGACCAGATGCTCGGTCGCGAACAATTGCGCCGGCGCGACCAGCTCGTCGTCGCGCGCCGCCAGCAGGAACAGCGGGGCCGCACAGCTTGCCAAGTCGATCGGCTCGCCCAAGGCGATGAATTCGCCGCGCGCGATTTCGTTGCGCTTGTACAGCTTCTCGATCACCTCGAGATAATAGGTGCCGGGCAGATCGACGGTCCACGCGTGCCAATCCCGGAATATCGCTTCCAGCTCGGCGAAGGCGGGCGAGCCGATCGGTTCCGGCGTCTGCAGCAATTGATGAATCTGCGTCGCTGTCGATCGTTTCCGCACCCCAGAACTTCTGCACCTTGCGGCCGAGCACGCGGCCGTCGCCCAGCTTCACCAGTTCATGAAACAGCGCCAATGGGCTGGCGTCGGCGAGCGCGGACAATGCGGATTGCCCGGCGGCGATATCGATCGGCGCGCCGGCCAGCACCAGTTTGCGCACCTTGGCGGGAAACCGCGCGGCATAAAGCAGCGACAGCCAGCCGCCCTGACACAGCCCGACCAGATCGACGCTGCCGCCGAGCCGGTCGACCAGCACGTTGAGGTCGGCGAGATAGTCGTCGATGCGCAGGAAGCGCATCTCCAGCGTCGCCGAACGCCAATCGGTCACGAACAGCCGCCGCAGTCCGGCCTCGCGCAGCGCCGCGACCAGGCTATGACCGGGCGCGAGATCGGCCACGGAGCGCGATGCAGCGCGAAGGGCGCGCACAACAAATGTGGGCAACGCCGTCCTTGGCGGCCGTGCTGAAATCGCGCAGCCGCACGGTCTTCAATTCAAGCGCGATTGTGTTCGGCGTCGCCCATGTCGGCTCGCGCGCCGCCGCTCTATCGGCAGCGTCCGATGGCAAGGCCGATGAAATGCTTGGCCAGCAACGCGGCAAATTCGCTTGCCGAGGCCGCGGCGAATGCCGGCCACATGAAACCAAGACGCGGATCTTGCCGTCCCGTTGGCTCGTACATGCGAAATATCTGTCACAAAAATCAAACGGGCGCGTTGTTATAGGTCAACCGCGACCGAACGCATTCCGCCTTCAGAATCAAACGCTTCGAAATTCACTGCGCGGAGCGCCGCGCGCTCACTGCTGCAGCACGTAGCTGCCCGGCGCCTCGGCAAGCGCGACGCGATCCGGCCGCGCCCATTGCCGGCGGATCGACCGGCTCGCCCGACCGCGCCGCAAGCCAAGCCGACCCATTCCGGCCACCACGAGCCGTCATGCCGCGGCGCTTGCGCCAGGAACGTCTCCGGATCGACGTAGCGTTCGTCGGCCTTGCGCGTCAGCACCTGGAAGCCGCGACGATCGTGGCCGGGCTCGGAGACGATGCCGGCGTTGTGGCCGCCGCTCGCCAAGCAGATAGGTCACGTCGGCGTCGGTGAGGAGATTGATCTTGTAGACGGAGCGCCACGGCGCCACGTGGTCGCTGCACGGTGCCGACCGCGAAGATCGGCGCGCGAATATCGGTGAGCGCGATCGGTTTCCCGTCGACGAGATAGCGTCCTTCGGCCAGATCGTTGTCGAGGAACAGCTGGCGCAGATATTCCGAATGCATGCGATAGGGCATGCGGGTGGCGTCGGCGTTCCACGCCATCAGGTCGATCATCGGCGCGCGCTCGCCCATCAGATAGTCGTGCACCATGCGCGACCAGATGAGGTCGCTGGAGTGCAGCATCTGGAAGGCGCCGGCCATCTGCGTGGCGTCGAGGAAGCCCTGCTCCCACATCATGTCCTCGAGGAAGGCGACCTGGCTCTCGTTGATGAACAGCATCAGCTCGCCGGCCTCGGTGAAATCGGTCTGCGCCGCCAACAGCGTGACCGACTGCAGACGATCGTCGCCGTCGCGCGCCATGGCGGCGGCCGCGATCGACAGCAGCGTGCCGCCGAGGCAATAGCCGACGGCATGGACTTTTCGCTCCGGCACGATCTCGCCGACCGCGTCGAGCGCCGCCATGACACCGAGCCGGCGATAGTCGTCGAGGCCGAGATCGCGGTCGTCCGGGCTCGGATTCTTCCACGAGATCATGAACACCGTGAAGCCCTGCTCGGTGAGATATTTCACCAGCGAGTTATGCGGCGACAGATCGAGGATGTAGTACTTCATGATCCAGGCCGGCACGATCAGCACCGGCTCCGGCCGCACCTTGCCGGTCGCCGGCGCGTACTGGATCAGCTCGATCAAGCGATTGCGATAGACGACCTTGCCGGGCGTGATCGCGACGTCGCGGCCGACCTCGAAGTCCTCGGTGCCGACCGGCTTCTTGCCGCTGATGCTGCGCTCCCAGTCTTCGACGAAATTGCGCCAGCCCGCGCACCAGGTTCATGCCGCCTTTGCTGACGGTCTGCCGCAGCACCTCGGGATTGGTCATCAGGAAATTCGACGGCGAGACCATGTCGAGGATCTGGCGCGAGACGAACTCCACCATGTCCTCATGTTGCTTGCTGACGCCACGGACGCCGGTGGTCGCGTTGTGCCACCATTGCTGCTGCAGCAGGAACGCCTGGTACATCAAATTGTACGGCGACTTCTGCCAGTCGGCGCCGTCGAAGCGGCGGTCTTGCGGCAGCGGCTCGATGCAGCAGGACGTTTTGCCGCCCTCCGCCGCCGCGTGGAATGCGTAATTGGCAAAGCGGATCGCTTTGCGCGTCGCCTTGTCGATCAGTTGCAGCCGCTTGCCCGGCGACACCGCGAGATGCGTTGCCCAGTCGAAATAGGCCTTGGCTCAGCGCCGCCGGCGACAGGCCGAAGGTGAGACGCGCGATGGTGGCGTGAAGCGAGCGATCGATGATGTCGGCGACGGCGGTGACCGCGTAGGAGTCGCGCCCTTCCCCGTCATCGACCGAAGCAATAGGAGGCTTGGGGACGACACGCAGCGCCGCTTTGCCGGCGGCGGGTTGCATTTCGATCGGCGCATCGGTGGGGGCTGTCATCGACATCACGCACCTCTTATTCGCAACGGGCTGAAACATTAGAATCGCAATAATTTGACAAAAATATAGGCGTCACATTGTGACGCGCCATGACCTGGATCAATCGATTGACTAGGCAAGTACCCGGAAGCCCCGCTGCCGCCGAGGTTATTTGCAAACCGCCGCTGGAAAGTTACTGGCGGACCAGCATCATGGGGTTCGCCCCCTCGGGGATCCGGCGCCACCCCGCGCCTTCAACCTCCTCGAAGCGCCAAGGCGCGCCGCGGCCGGGCACCAGCACAAGCTCGCCCTTATCCAGACGCCATTGCGAGAAGTTAAGCTGCGCGATCGACGGCGCGCAGCCCGGCTTCACCGTCAGCGCCATGCCGTCGCCTTGCGCCGTCGACGCGAGTGAGAAGGCGCAGAGCGGCGCGCCCGCGCCGCGGCTGAGCAGCCAATTGCCGGCGAGGTCTTCGGGCGGCTTTTCCGGCGGCCCGGCCGCCGCCGCGGCATTTTGCAGGAACAACACGCCGACACCCGGCGTCGGCGCCTCATAGATGCCGTCCTCGACCTCGCTGAACTCGACCAGCGCCTTGCCGGTCGAATCGAGCAGATAGAGCAGATCGTTGTCGGGAAACTTCCAGCCGATTATGTCGGCCACCAGCGGAAATTGGCCGGCGCAATTCCCGTCGAATTCAACCTTGAAGCCGACCGCAGTCCGCTCGCCGCTGAAGGTCGCGGTGCATTTTTTGTCGCGGTCGGCGTTGGAGAACTCCCAAGTGCCGATGATCGCCTTGGCCGACTCGTCGAGCTGAGGCGGCGGCGTCTGCGCTTGCGCCGAGGCGGCGGTCGAGAGGATGAGCAAGGCAAAAAATATCGGCGCGAGGCGGGCCATGGCGTCACTATAACACGGGAACCGGTACGGCAATCCTCACGAAACTTTGGGCGGCGTTTCCGGCACCGGTGTCAGCGGCGCCTTGCCCGCCGCCCATGCCAGGATGTTGTCGACGACGAGCTGGTCCATCGCCGCGCGCGTCACCTCGGTCGAGGAGCCGAGATGCGGGAACAGCACGACGTGCTCCATCTCCATCAGTTCCTTCGGCACCTGAGGCTCCTTGGCGAACACGTCGAGGCCGGCGGAATAGATGGTGCGGTTCTTCAAAGCTTCGATCAGCGCCGGCTCGTCGACCACCGAGCCTCGCGCCATGTTGATGAGGATGCCCTGCGGCCCGAGCGCCTTGAGCACCTCGGCATTGATCATGTTCGCGGTCGCGGCTCCCCCGGCACGATCACCAGCAGCGTGTCGACGTCGCGCGCCATGTCGAGGAGCTTCGGATAGTACTTGTAGGCGACGCCCTTCTGCGGATTGCGCGAATGATAGACGACCGGCACGCCGAAGGCGTCGAGCCGACGCGTGATCGCTTTGCCGATGCGGCCCATGCCGACCATGCCGACGGTGCGGTTGCGCAGCGTCGCCTTGGTGAGCGGGTACTGTTTTTCCAGCCACTTGCCGGCACGCAGATAGCGCTCGGCCTGCGGGAATTCGCGCACCGTGCAGAGCAACAGCCCGAGCGCGGTGTCGGCGACTTCCTCGTTGAGCACTTCCGGCGTGTTGGTGACGACGATGCCGTGCTCGCCCGCCCACTTGGCGTCGATGTGATCGTAGCCGACGCCGAACGACGAGATCTGCTCGAGCTTGGGCAGCTTCTGCATGAAGGCGGCGTCGATCTTGTTCGACGTATAGGCGATAGCGATGGCGCGCACCTTGTCGGCGATCGACTTGAGATACGCATCTTGGTCCTTGGCGTCGATCAGATAGTGCAGCGTGACGCTGGGTTCGAGGCCTTTGACCATGACCGGCTTCTTTTGCCCGATCAGCAGCACGTCCGGCTTTTCGCCAGCCATGATCGCTCTCCCTTACAGCAACGCCGTGACCGGCTTTTCGATGAAATCCTTGAAGGCGGCCAGCAGTTCGGCGCCGAGCGCGCCGTCGACGACGCGATGATCGCAGGACAATGTGACGGTCATCTGGCTGATGAACTTCACGCCGCCGTCCTCAGTCTCGACCGGTGCGCGGCGCGTTGCACCCACCGCCAGGATGGTTGCGTGCGGCGGATTGATGATAGCGACGAATTCGCGCACGCCGTACATGCCTAGATTCGAAATCGCGCTGGCGCCGCCCTGGTAGTCGTGTGGCTTGAGCTTCCTGGCGCGGGCGCGCTCGGCGAGATTGCGCATCTCGGCCGAAATGGCGGTGAGCGATTTGGTCTCGGCGTTGCGGATCACCGGTGTGATCAGTCCGCCCTCGAGCGCTACCGCAATTCCGATGTCGGAGTGAGTGAAGCGCAGCATGCGGTCTTCGGCCCACACCGCATTGGCGGCGGGGATGCGCTGCAGCGCCGCCGCCCAGGCCTTGATGATGAAGTCGTTGAGCGAGAGCTTGAAGGCGGGGTGACCGTCCTTCTCAGGCGCGGCGGCATTCGCCTCCTCGCGCATGGCGACGAGACGGCCGACGTCGAGATCGGCGGTCAGATAGAAATGCGGGATGGTCTGCTTGGCCTCGACCAGCCGCTTGGCGATGGTCGCGCGCATCCCGTCGAGCGGCACTTCCTCGTAAGCGATGCCCTCATAGAGCGCTTTGACCTGCGCGGCACTGGCGCCGGTTGCCATCGCGGCGCCGCGCGCGGGAGCGGCCTTTGCGACGTCGGCGGCGACGATGCGGCCATGCGGGCCGGAGCCCGAGACGCGCGACAGATCGATGCCGTGCTCGCCGGCGAGCCGCCGCGCCAGCGGCGTGACGAAGGCGCCGCCGGGCAGCTTCGCCGGCCCGTAATTGCGCTCGGGCGTCCGCACTTCGCGGAACGGGTCCATATGAGGATAGGCATGTGACGCGCTTGCAGCCCGTTCGTCTCCACGGGAACTCAGGGATTCTGGGCTCTGGACCCCCGCCTTCGCGGGGGTGAGCGGAGCTTGCGGCGCGCTCTTTGGAGCCTCGGCAGCTTTTGGCTTTGCCACCTCGCCCGTTCCCGCAATCACCGCCACCACGGCGCCGACCTTGGCCACTTCGCCGACCTGAAAGCGGATGTCGGTCAGCGTACCGGCGACGGTCGACGGCACTTCCATCGAGGTCTTATCGGTCTCGATCTCGAACAGGTTCTCGCCCGGCTTTACCACGTCGCCGGCCGCCTTGAACCATTTCACGATCTTGCCCTCGGCGACGGTCTCGCCGAGCTGCGGCATCAGGACGTCCATGTACGATCGTCCCCGCTTACCACGTCACCGACACGTACTGTGTCTCCATGAACTCCTTCATCCCCTCCGAGGCGCCTTCGCGGCCGAGACCGGATTGTTTCGTGCCGCCGAACGGCGCCGCCGGATCGGAGACGAGGCCGCGGTTGAGGCCGATCATGCCGAAATCGAGCTTCTCCGACACGCGTAAGCCCCGCGACAGGTCCTTGGTGTAGAGATAGGCGACCAGCCCGTATTCGGTGTCGTTGGCGCGCTTGATCACTTCGTCCTCGCTCTTGAAGGTCTGGATCGAGGCCACCGGTCCGAAGATTTCCTCGTTCAGCATCTTGGCGTCGTTGGAGACGTTGGTGAGCACGGTCGCCGGATAGAAGAAGCCCGGCCCGTCGGGCGTCTTGCCGCCGGTGAGCACCTTGGCGCCCTTGGCCGTGGCGTCCTCGACCAGTTCGATCACCTTGTCGCGGCCCTCCTTATTGACCAGCGGCCCGAGCGCAACACCGTCGTCGAGGCCGTTGCCCATCTTCAGCGAGCCCATCTTCGAGGTGAGCTTCTTGGCAAATTCGTCGTGCACCTTCTCGTGCACGTAGAAGCGGTTGGCCGCCGTGCAGGCCTCGCCCATGTTGCGCATCTTGGCGATCATCGCGCCGTCGATCGCCGCGTCGATATCGGCGTCATCGAACACGATGAACGGCGCGTTGCCGCCGAGCTCCATCGAAGGCTTGAGCACGTTGTCGGCGGCTTCGTGCAGCAGCTTGCGGCCGACCTCGGTCGAGCCGGTAAAGGAAACGACGCGTACCCGGCGGTCGTGCAGCATGGCGCTGACCACGGGGCCGGAGCGGCGCGACGGCACCACGTTGACGACGCCCGCCGGCACACCGGCTTCTTCCAGCGCCGGCATCAGCGCCAGCATAGTGAGCGGCGTGTCGGACGCCGGCTTCAACACCACCGGGCATCCGGCGGCGAGCGCCGGGCCGATCTTGCGCGTTGCCATGGCGGCGGGGAAATTCCACGGCGTCACCAAGACGGCGATGCCGGCCGGCTTGTGATGGGCAAGAATGCGGGCGCCGGAAGCGGGCGCACGCGAGACTTCGCCTATATTGCGCACGGCCTCTTCCGCATACCAGCGGAAGAATTCGGCGGCGTAAGCCACCTCGCCGCGCGAGTCGGACAGCGCCTTGCCGTTCTCCAGCGTGATCAATTTGGCGAAGCGCTCGGCGTCTCGCATGATCAGGTCGTAGCACTTACGCAGGATTTCGCCGCGCTCGCGCGGCTTGCGGCCCGCCCAGCCTTCGAAGGCGGCGTCGGCGGCATCGAGCGCGGCCTTGGCATCGTCCACCGTGGCGCTGGCCACGGAAGCAATCTTGCGTTCGGTGGCCGGATCGATCACGTCGAAGCGGCCGCCGTCGGACGATTTGCGCCATTTGCCGCCGATCCATAGATCGGTCGGGACATCGGCGAGAAGATTTTCGTACATGAGAGCTCTCCACTTGCTCCGCTCATTCCCGCGCTCGCGGGAATCCAGTTCTTGTTGCTCTGGGTCCCCGCTTTCACAGGGACGAGCGGGAAACTAACTTCCGAGTGATCGCCGCACCGTCTCCGCGATCCGCTGCGGTGTCGGCAGCACGGCGTCTTCCAGAATGTCTGCGGCCGGCAGCGGAATATGTGGCGTCGTGATGCGCACCGGCGGACCGTCGAGATCGTAGAACGCTTCGTCGGCGACGATCGACACGATCTCCGCGCCCCAGCCGCACAGCCGCGGATTTTCCTCGACCGTGAACAGCCGGTGCGTCTTCGCGACCGAGCCAAGGATGGTCTGGGTGTCGAGCGGCACCAGCGAGCGCACATCGACAACTTCGGCGTCGATGCCGTGTTCCGCCTTGAGCTTCTCGGCTGCTTCCAGCGCGCGCGGCACCATCAGCGCCAACGCGAGGACCGTTGCGTCCTTGCCGGGGCGCACGATCTTGGCGGTACCGAGTTTGTCGACGATCTCGCCGTCCGGCACCTCGCCTTTGGTGGCGTAGAGCGACTTGTGCTCGAGGAAGATCACCGGATCGGGATCGCGCACCGAAGCCGCCAGCAGGCCGATGACGTCGACCGGCGAGGATGGCGCCACGACCTTGAGGCCGGGGATCATCATGCACCAGTTCTCGACGCTCTGCGAATGCTGCGCGCCGAAACGCGAGCCCGCGCCGTTGCCGGTGCGCACCACCAGCGGGCACTTCACCTGGCCGTTCGACATGTAACGGCTCTTGGGGAATTCGTTGGCGATGTAGTCGAAGCAGACCGCGAAGAAATCGGAGAACATGATTTCCGCGATCGGCTTGAGGCCGGTCATCGCCGCGCCCATGGCGGCGCCCATGATCGCCTGCTCGGAGATCGGCGTGTCGCGCACCCGCAACGGCCCGAACTGTTCGTAGAGGCCGACGGTCGCCTTGAACACGCCGCCGGCCTTGGCCACATCCTCGCCGAGGAACACGACGTCGGGATCGCGCGCCATCTCCTGCGCGATGCCGCGGATCACCGCGTCGCGATAGGTCAATTCCGCCATGCCCAGCCTCCATCGGCGTAGACGTCGGTCGAGATGATATCGAGCGGCGGATTGGGCGCGGCCTTGCACGCTTCCGTGGCGTCGTCGACCACCTTGCGCACCTGCGCGTCGATGTCGGCGATGGTCTTTTCCTTGACGCCGAACTGCAGCAGCCGCTCGCGATAGATCTTGATTGGGTCGCGCAGCTTCCAGCGGTCGAGCTCGCCTTCGGGGCGGTATTTCGCCGGGTCGGCGCGCGAATGGCCACTGTGGCGGTAGGTCATGCATTCAATCAGCGACGGGCCCCTGCCGGCGCGCGCCTTGTCGAAGGCGGTCTGCGCGGTGCGATAGACCACGTCGGCATCGTTGCCGTCGACGACGATGCGCTCGAGCCCGTAAGCCGAGGCGCGGTCGGCGGCCGGATGCTCGACCGCCGTCACGTCGGCGATCGGGGTGTATTCCATGTAAAGGTTGTTTTCGCAGACGAAGACCACCGGCAGCTTCCACACCGCGGCGAAATTGAGCGCCTCGTGGAAGGCGCCGATATTGGTGGTGCCGTCGCCGAAGAAACAGACCGAAACGTCCTTGGCGCCCTTGTATTGCGCGCGCCAGGCGGCGCCGCAGGCAATGGGCAGATGCGCGCCGATGATGGCGTAGGAGCCCATCACGCCGTGGTCGACCGAGGTCAGATGCATCGAACCGCCCTTGCCGCGCATCAGGCCGTTGTCGCGCTGCATCAGCTCGCCCAGCACCTTTTCGACGGAAACGCCGCGCGCCAGCGTGTGGGCGTGGCCGCGATAGGTGCAGAAACTGAGATCGCCCTTGACCATCGCGCCGGCAAAGCCCGCCGCCACCGCCTCCTGGCCGAGCGAGAGATGGCTGGTGCCTTTGACCAGGTTCTGCAGGAACAGGTCGTAGGCGCGCTGTTCGGCCTCGCGAATCGTCACCTGCGTCCGGTACAGGTCCAGGCGCTTTTGCTCGCCAATATCGTCGTTCAATCCGGCCGGTGGCACCGCCCGGTCCTTCGCTGTGGCCATGAGTGTTCCTCGAAAGGGCTATTTTCAGGCAACTTAGCGCCGCCCATGATGCCTAGGCAACCGGTGCCGACGGCTCGACTTTGCGCACCGCCTCGCGATGCAGGAGATAGAGGCCGGACGATATCACGATCAGCCCGCCCACGATGGTCCAGTGGTGCGGCACGTCGCTGAATACCGCAAAACCGAGGGTCGTGGTCCAGATCATTTGTGTGTAGATGAACGGCGCGAGCGTCGAGGCGGGCGCCAGCCGGTGGGCGCGGATCAGCAGATAGTGTCCTCCGCCGCCCAGCGCGCCAATGAGCACCATTAACCCGCCGGTCAAGAGGCTGTCCGGCGGGCTCCAAACGAAAGGCAGGAACGCGGTCATCCCGACCGCGCCCACGAGATTCGTATAGAACTGCGTAGTTTCGTTGCTGTCGGTGCGGGACAGAACGCGGGTCGAGATGACGTAGACCGCGTAGCAGACCGTACCGCCCAGCGAGAGCAGCGCCGCCGGATGCAGCCCGCCCAACCCGGGCCGGGCGACGACCAGCACGCCGCAGAAGCCGATAACGATCGCGGTCCAGCGGCGCCAGCCGACATGCTCGCCGAGCAAGGGCACGCACAGCAGCGCGACCAGGAGCGGTGTCGCGAAGATAATCGACAATGCCTCGTCGAGCTGCAACCAGCGCAGCGCAAACAAGTTGAGCGCGGTCGACAGCAGCAGCAGCGCCGACCGCCCGACCTGCATGAACGGACGCGTCGTCCGCATCAGGGCGCGATCCCTGACGGGATTGGAAAACACAAGCGTCAGCGTAAAGGCGAAGAAATAGCGCGCCCAGACGACTTCGGTCGTCGCCATGTGATGGTTGAGATATTTGCCGGTCGCGTCGAGGCAGGAAAAAGAGGCGACCGCCCCGCACATCAGGGCGATGCCGGTAAGCCGCTGGCGGCGAAGGTTCGCGAAGTCGGGCATTTTATGCTGTCGTCATATCGTTATCGCGCCGACCTCAACCTGGCCAGGAGGGTAGCAGACTGGCGGTAATGTAAAACATCCGGTTGAAAGCCGGCGCGTTTTGAATTATGAATCATTGCGTGGGGTCTACGGCGGTCGCCCCGCGCTTCCCAAGGCTTGCGAGCCCAAGCACCGTCTCCTTCGTTCACGGAGGGGACCGATGTTGTTTGTTGGCTGACGAACTCACCGACACTGCAGGCAGAACTCCGGGGGTTAAGCCGCCTCCCCGTCAGATGATCCCCATCCAAGCGCTGCGCCCTTTCGCTTTGGGAGCGACTGTTATGGATGGATTGAACTTGACGCTTTTTCTCGCCGCCACGTTCCTCGGCGGGTTGACCAGCGGCCTGACCGGCTTCGCCGCCGGGCTCGTCGTCTCGGGCGTATGGCTGCATATCATCTCGCCGATTCAAACCGCGGTGCTGATCGCCGCTTACGGCGTGGTCAATCAAGGCTATGGCATCTGGAAGGTGCGCCACGCGCTGAAGTGGCGGCGGGTGCTGCCGTTCGTGATCGGCGGCGCGGTCGGCGTGCCGCTCGGCGCTTATTTGCTCACCTATGCCAACCCGGTCTACCTGCGCATCGGCGTCGGCGTGCTACTGGTCGCCTACGCCACCTACAATCTGGCGCGACCGGCATTCACGCCGGTCAACTCCAATGCGACGGCCGATCTCGGCATCGGCGTCATGAACGGCCTGCTCGGCGGCCTGACCGGCCTCGGCGGCGTTATCAGCACGGTCTGGGTTCAACTCGGCGGCGGACCCAAAGACGCGCAACGCGCCGTGTTCCAACCGGTGCTGTTCATGACGATGACCATGACGACGCTGACGTTTGCCGCCTCCGGCCATCTATTCAACGACGGCGTGCTCAAACTCTTCCTGCTCGGCTTGCCCGCCTTGCTGATCGGCTTGTGGGTCGGCGTGTTTCTCTACGGCAAGCTCGACGATGCGACCTTTCGCAAAGTCATCCTGGTCTTGCTGCTGGTGTCCGGATTGTCGCTGGCGGTGCCGGCATTCTTGCGCTGACGCCTTACCGGCGATGACGATCATGGCTGCGCGAACGCGGCTTTATGGTCTACGATGCGCGTTCCCCCGGCTGCGCTTTGCCGCCGAGGAACGCCATAACTGGCCGGCCAAGGCCGCGTGAGGGTATGACGACGACCGACAGCAAGATGCACCCGAGATTCGGCGAGGCCTTTGTGGTCTGGCTGAAGATTGGCTGCATCAATTTCGGCGGGCCGGCCGGGCAGATCGCCATGATGCACCGCATCCTGGTCGACGAGAAAAAATGGATCGACGAGCCGCGCTTCCTGCACGCGCTCAATTTCTCGATGCTGCTGCCGGGACCGGAGGCGACGCAGCTCGCGACCTATGTCGGCTGGCTGTTGCACGGCGTGCGCGGCGGGCTCGCCGCCGGCATCCTGTTCGTGCTGCCGGGCGCCTTTGTCATGCTGGGCTTGAGCCTGCTCTATACCTATGGGCGGGGCCTGGGTCCGATCGACGGCGCGCTGTTCGGCATCAAGGCCGCCGTGCTGGTAATCGTTTTCGAGGCGCTGATCCGTATCGGCAAGCGCGCTCTGAAATCGTCTCTGCTGGTTTCGCTCGCGGCGCTGGCCTTCATCGGAATTTTCTTTCTTGCAGCGCCATTCCCGCTGATCGTGATTGCCGCGGCGCTGGTCGGCTTTCTCATCGCCCGGTCGCGTCCCGATCTGCTCGGCCTCGCGGTCAAGGCGCCGGAAGTGACCGGCTATTCCGGCAGACGCTGGCGGCAATTCACGATCGCCTCGGCGACAGGGCTGACGATCTGGTGGGCGCCGGTCGCCCTCGCCGCGCTGCTGCTCGGCCCGCAACATGTCCTCGTCGCCATCGGCGTGTTTTTCTCCAAGCTCGCGGTGGTGACCTTCGGCGGCGCCTATGCGGTGCTGGCGTATATGGCGCAGCAAGTGGTGGAGACGCACGGCTGGATGACGGCGCCGGAAATGGTCGACGCGCTCGGCCTTGCCGAGACGACGCCAGGCCCGTTGATCCTGGTGACGCAATTCGTCGGCTTTCTCGCCGCCTTCCGCGAAGCGGCGCCGTTCACGCCGCTCGTCGCCGGGCTCATCGGCGCGGCGCTAACCACCTGGGTGACCTTCGTGCCGGCAATGCTGTGGATTTTCGCCGGCGCGCCGTTCATAGAGGAATTGCGCGGCAACCGGCGGCTTGCCGGGGCGCTCGCCGCCATCACCGCCGCGGTGGTCGGCGTCATCCTCAATCTGTCGGTCTGGTTCGCGCTGCACGTACTGTTCGGCCGCGTCACCGAACAGCATTGGGGCGTGCTGCGCTGGTTCGCTTTCGATCCGCGCGCGCTCGACACGCACGCCGCCATCCTCGCGGTGGTTGCGGGCATCCTGGCATTCCGTTTTCACCGTGGTCTGATCGAGGTCGTCGTGGTGATGGCGCTGCTCGGCATCGTCGCGCAATATTCGTTTTAGTGTTCGCGTTTGACCGCGCTCTCGTGCCAACGGCGCAAGACCAGATACGAGGCCGCCGAAAGCACAAAAAAGATCACCACGCCTGCGAGCGACAACAGCAGCAGCGCGGCGAACATACGCGGGATGTTGAGCCGGTAGCCCGACTCGGCAATACGATAGGCAAGCCCGGAGCCGGCGCCGGCGGAGCCCGCGGCAATTTCCGCGACCACCGCGCCGACCAGCGACAAGCCGCCGGCGATGCGCAGGCCGGCGAGCATCTGCGGCAGCGCCGACGGCAGCTTGAGCTGCCACAACGTCTGCCAGCGCGACGCCTTGTAGAGCTCGAACAACGCTATGAGATTGTGATCGGCCGAGCTCAAGCCCAGCATCGTGTTGGCGAGCACGGGGAAGAACGCGACGATCCAGGCGCAGGCCAGCACCGCCAGCGGCTGCGGCAGATAGATCAGCAGCAGCGGCGCGATGGCAACCACCGGCGTCACCTGCAAAATCACCGCGTAAGGATAGAACGAGTATTCGATCACGCGCGACAGGCTGAACAGAACGGCGAGAGCAATGCCGCCGATCGCGGCCAAGACGAAGCCTTCGAAGGTGGTGCCGAGCGTCACCAGCAGCGAATGCCAGAGCAGGCCGCCGTCGGCGATCAGGGTGCTCTGCACCAGATTGGGCCCCGGCAGCACGTAAGGCGGGATCGCGAGAGCGCGGACGATTCCGTCCCAGGCCAGCACGATCAGCGCCAACACCAGCAAAGGCAATCCAATGCGCCATACGCGCTCGTTCATGGCGCGCCTCCCATCGCCTGCGCCAGCGCCTCGGAGACGACGCGGCAATAGCCGGCATAATCGGCCGAGGTACGGAAGCGCTCGTCGCGTGGATAGGGCGCGGGAATTGGAATGTCGGCAAAGACGCGGCCCGGCCGCGGCGTCATCACCACGATGCGCTGCGACAGATAAACCGACTCGAACACCGAATGGGTGACGAAGATCACCGTGCGCTGCACTGCCTGCCACAGCACCAGCAGATCGTTGTTGAGCTTAAAGCGGGTGATCTCGTCGAGCGCCGCGAACGGCTCGTCCATCAGCAACACGTGTGGATCGGTGACCAGCGCGCGGGCAATCGAGGCGCGCATCTTCATGCCGCCGGACAATTCGCGCGGATAGGCGCTTGCGGCATCGGCGAGCCCGACGTGAGTCAGCGCCTGCATCGCCTCGTTGCGCGCTTGCGCCGCGTCCGCCCGTGCGAGTTTCAGCGGCAACCGCACATTGGCGGCGACGTCTGCCCACGGCATCAGCGTCGGCTCCTGGAACACGAAACCGATTTGACCGGCGCCGCCCGGCCATTCGACCGTGCCGGCGCTCGGCGCGCTCAAGCCGGCGACGATGCGCAGCGCCGTCGACTTGCCGCAGCCGGAGGGACCGAGCAGCGACACGAACTCGCCGGCGCGCACGTCGAGCGTCAAACCGTCGAGCGCGACCGTGCCGCTGTCGAACGTCTTGCCGACGTTGCGCAGCGCGACGATCTCCGAGCCGGGCGATATCATTTGGGCCGCAACTCGACGCCGACGCCCTTGTTGACGAATTGCAGCGTATAGCCGCGTCTGTAATCGAGACCGGCTTTTACCACGCCGGCGTGCACCATCTTGTCGTAGAAGCTCTGCCAGCGCGCGTCGGTCATGGCGCCGATGCCGAGCTTTGCCGTATCGCCGGAATCGACGATGCCGTCCTGCTTCATATGCGCAATGGAAAAGGCCAACTGGTCGTCGGTCATTTCCGGGTTCTGCTGCTTGATCAGCGCATTGCCGGGACGCGCATCGCCGTAGAGGTAGTGATACCAGCCGATCGCCGAGGCGTCGACGAAGCGCTGCACCAGATCGGGCTTTTTGGCGACCAGGTCGCGCCGCGTCTCGATCAGCGTCGAATAGCTGTTGAAGCCGTGATCGGCCAGCAGGAACACGGCCGGCTTGAAATGCGCCTGCTTCTCGATCGCATAGGGCTCGGAGGTGACGTAGCCTTCCATCGTCGAATTCTTGTCGCCAAGGAACGGCTGCGCGTTGAAGGTGTAAGGTTTCACGTTCAACTCGTCGAAACCGAAGTCCGCCTTCAGCCACTGGAAATAGGTGACCATGCCTTCCTTGGAGACGAACAGCGTGTGCGTCTTCAGGTCGGCGAGCTTGCCGACGCCCGGATGCGCGATCAGCACCTGCGGGTCCTTCTGGAAGCTCGCCGCCACCGCGACGGTCGGAATATTGTGCTCGACCGCGTCGAAGGTTTGCAGCGAATTGGCGCTCATGAAGAAGTCGAGCTTGCCGACCGGCAACAGGATGCGGTTGTTCACGTTCGGCCCGCCGGGCACGATGGTCACGTCGAGCCCGTACTTCTTGTAGGTGCCGTCGGCGAGCGCCTGGTAAAAGCCGCCATGCTCGGCCTCCGCCACCCAGTTGGTGCCGAAGCGAACCTGGTCCAGCGCTTGCGCCTGGGCCGCCGCCAAGGCCGCGGCCAAACCCAATAAAATCGCGGGAAATCGTTTCATCCGCGCACTCTCCCATTGCCGGGCCCGATCCGGCAAGCGCCGCCTGAAAAACGCGTTTGAACCTTTTGCCGGACCCATTCGACCCATGGTCACGCGGCCAATGAGGGCCGCCCAAATTCAAACCTTGTGGAGATCCGCCATGACCAAGTCCAAGACCATCGCAGCCGCGATCACTGCCATCGCGCTCGCTACCTCGCTCACCGCTTTCAGCGGCCAGGCGCAAGCCCATCACTGGGGCCATCACGGTGGCTGGGGCATCGGCGCCGGCATCGTCGCTGGCACGCTTATCGGCTCTGCCGTTGCGGCCAACGCCTATAACGACGGCTACGCCGAGTGCCACTACGTCAAGCGCTTCGACCGCTGGGGCAACTATATGCGCACCGTGAAGGTCTGCGACGTCGTCCCGTACTAATCCGCGACACGGTCGGTGCCAGCCCCCCGTCCACCCTCGCGCCGATCGCCGAGACCCGCCCGGCAGTCCCCGTCCGGGCGGGTCGCTTTTTTCCCGCCTATTGCATCGAATGCGGGTCCGCGCCCCCTTGCTCGCCCCACGCGCATACGACGACAAGGCGAACCTGTGGTAAAATCATCGCCTTGCGCGAGTCGCGCCGTTTTGCGTGGATGAACCAAAATAGAAAACTGACGGCCGCCCGGTGGCGACAATTGGCGGTGAGACCGCAAAAGCTCTGGGAGAATACGCATGCGCCCGGCAAGAGCTTTGTTCGCAATCGCATTTGCAATGGCGCTGGCGACGGCAACCGCATCGGCGCAGATTGAGATCAAGTTCGGCCATGTCGGCGGGCCCGGCTCGCTGTTCGCGCAATCGGCCGAGATTTTCGCTTCGCGCGCCAACGCCAAGCTCGGCGACAAGGCGAGGATCGTCATCTACGGATCGAGTGCAGCTCGGCGGCGATTCCCAACTGCTCACGAAGCTCAAGCTCGGCACCGTCGATTTGGCGTTGCCGTCGACGGTGATGACCTCGATCGCGCCCGAATTCGGCGTGTTCGAGATGCCCTACCTGGTGCGCGACCGCGGCCACGCCGCCCGCATTGCCGACAAGGTGACCCGGCCAACGCTGGCGCCGATCGCGGAAAAGGCCGGCTACCATATCCTCGGCGTCTGGGAGAACGGCTTCCGTCAGATCACCAACAACAAGCATCCGATCGTGAAGCCGGAAGACCTGCAAGGCCTCAAGCTGCGTGTGCCGAGAGGCGAATGGCGGGCGAAGATGTTCCAGGCCTATGGCGCCAATCCGCGGCCGACGTCGCTCAAGACGGTGTTCGTCGCGTTGCAAACCGGCTCGGTAGACGGGCAGGAAAATCCGCTCACCCAGATCTATTCGCAGAAATTCCAAGACGTGCAGACATATCTGTCGATGACCGGCCACGTCTACACGCCCGCCCATCTCACCGCCGGCGCGAATTTCGCGCGGCTGCCGCCCGACGTGCAGAAAATCCTCGCCGACACCGCCAAGGACGTGGAGCCCGACGTGCTCAAGCTTGCCGCCGGCTTGGACGGCGAACTGCTCGGCAAGATGAAGGGGTCCGGCATCAAGGTGAACGAGGTCGACAAGGCCGCCTTCGTCGCTGCCAGCAAGGACATCTACGACGAATTCTCGAAAGAGGTGCCGGCCGGCAAAAAGCTGATCGACAAGTGTCTCAGCCTGGCGACGGGATCGTGACCCGCAAGCCGGCGCCGCGTCCGGCCGCGGTGACGCCGGCCGATTATTTGGCTGCGTCCATGCTCATCGCCAGTACGCGTGCCACGTGCAGCGCCTCGCGGTCGGCGCCGTCGTGGATCTGATGCCGGCAGGAGGTGCCATCGGCGACGATCAGCGCGTCGGCCGGCGCCTTGCGCATCGCGGGCAGCAATGACAGCTCGGCCATCTTGAACGAAACGTCGATGGTGTCGGCGTCATAGCCGAACGCGCCGGCCATGCCGCAGCAACTCGAACTCGACGGTCTGCACGTCGAGCTTGGGCACCAGCCTGAGCACGCTCTCGACAGCGCCCATGGTGTCGAACGCCTTCTGATGGCAGTGGCCGTGCAACAGCGCCTTTTTCGGCAACGCGCCGAGCGGCAAATCGAGCCGGCCTTCCTTCTGTTCGCGGGCGAGGAATTCCTCGAGCAGCATGGCTTGTCCGGCAAGCGCGTCCACTTCGTCGCCCTTGAGCAGCGCCGGCAGTTCGTCGCGAAAGCTCAACAGACAGCTCGGCTCGAGCCCGATGACCGGGACGCCGCGCTTCACATAAGGCGCGAGCGCGGCGAGCGTGCGCTGCATTTCGGCGCGCGCTTCATCCACCGCGCCGACCGCCAGGAAGGTGCGCCCGCAGCACAGCGGCCGCTCGTCGCCGTCGACCGGCAGCGCCGCATGCACATGGTAGCCGGCGGCGACCAGCACGCCGAGCGCCGCGTCGAGATTCTCGCGTTCGAAATAGCGGTTGAAGGTGTCGGCGAACAGCACGACCTCGCGCAGCGGCGGCGGCGGCTCGTCTTCCATCGCGCGCCGGTAGGCCCAGTCTGAGCGGTCGCGATAAACGTCCTTGCGCCAGCGCGGCAGGCTGCGGCGGCCGGAAAAGCCGGCCAGCATCTCGGACGCCTTGCGCGCCATCGGCCAACGGTCGCGCAAATTGGCAAGCCAGGGCCAGCGCGCCGCATAAGGTGCGTAGCGCGGCAGATAGCCGACCAGCCGGTCGTGCAGCCGCAGGCCGTGCTTGGCGAGGCGCGCGGCCAGCACTTCGATCTTCATGCGCGCCATGTCGACGCCGGTCGGGCATTCGCGTCGGCACGCCTTGCACGACACGCACAGCTTCAACGTTTCCGCCATCTCGCCGGAGGCGAGCGCGTCGGGACCGAACTGGCCGGTCAGCGCCAGCCGCAGCGAATTGGCGCGCCCGCGGGTGACGTCGCGCTCGTCGCGCGTCGCCCGATAGCTCGGGCACATCACGCCGCCCGACAGTTTGCGGCAAGCGCCGTTGTTGTTGCACATCTCGACGGCGCCCTGGAAGCCGCCGCCGGCGCCGGGAAACGCCGACCAGTCGAGCTGCGTCTTGACGTCATCGCCTTTGTAGCCGGGCGCGTAGCGAAACAAACTTCGGTCGTCGAATTTTGGCGGCCGCACCACCTTGCCGGGATTGTACAAGCCCTGCGGATCGAACCGGTCCTTCACCTCCTCGAAGGCGCGGGCCAGGCGCGAACCGAACATCGGCTCGTTGAATTCCGAGCGCACCAGCCCGTCGCCATGTTCGCCGGAATGCGAGCCCTTGTATTCGCGCACCATGGCGAAGGCCTCTTCGGCGATCGCGCGCATGGCATGCACGTCTTTTTCCTGCCGCAGGTTGAGGATCGGCCGCACGTGTAGGCAGCCGGAGCCGGCATGTGCGTACCAAGTGCCGCGCGTGCCGTGCTTGTCGAAGATCGCCGTGAGCCGGCTGGTATAGTCGGCGAGATGCTCGAGCGCCACCGCACAATCCTCGACGAATGACACAGGCTTTCCCTCGTCTTTCATCGACATCATGATGTTGAGGCCGGAGGTGCGCACCTCGGTGATCGCGGCCTGCAGCTCGGCGTTGAGCACCTCGACCACGCCGCCCCATTTGTCGCCGTACTTGTCGAACGCGAAGCCGAGATCGCCCATCAGTTCCCTGAGGCGGCGCAAGCGGCGCAAGTTTTCTTCGTGGTCGGGTTCACCGAATTCGACCAGCAGGATCGCCTCCGGCGTCTCGCGCACAAATTTCTCCAGCGTCGGCCGGAAGATCGGAATCTCGCGCGCGAGTTCGATCATGGTGCGGTCAATTAGTTCGACCGCGATCGGCAAGAGATGCACGATGTGCTGCGCCGCGTTCATCGCCTCGCGGAAGCTGCCGAAATGGCAGGCGCCGACGGCGCGGCGGCCGAGCAGCGGCGCAAGCCTCAATTCGATGCGGTTGGAAAAACCGAGCGTGCCCTCCGAGCCGACCAGCAGGTGGGCGAGATTGATGTCGTTCTTGCCCGGCACCAGCGCATCGAGATTGTAGCCGCCGACGCGGCGCTGCACCTTGGGGAAGTGCGCGGCGACCTCGTCGGCCTCGCGCGCGCCGATCACCAGCAGATCCTTCGCGAGCGGCCGCATCGGCGCCGGCACGTCGTCGGCGCTGCCGCCCAGCGGTCCGAAATGCGCCAGCGTACCGTCGGCCAGCACCGCCTCGATCGACAAAACGTTGTCGCGCATGGTGCCGTAGCGCAAGCTACGGCCGCCGCAAGAATTGTTGCCGGCCATGCCGCCGATGGTGGCGCGCGAGGCGGTCGAGATATCGACTGGGAACCACAATCCGTGCGGCTTGAGCTGGCGGTTGAGCTCGTCAAGCACGATGCCCGGCTCGACCGTGCAGCGCGCGCCCTTGATGTCGAGATCGAGGATGCGGGTGAGATATTTGGAGCAGTCGACCACGAGCAATTCGCCGATGGCCTGCCCGGCCTGCGAAGTGCCGCCGCCGCGCGCCAGCACGGTGACGCCTTCAGCCTTGGCAATGCCGATCGCCCGTTCGGCTTCTTCTATCGTGCGCGGGGCAACGACGCCGACGGGCATGATCTGGTAATGGGATGCGTCAGTGGCATAGCGGCCGCGGGCAAAGCGGTCGAACTGCACGTCCCCGCTCAATTCGGCCTTCAGCCGCCGCTCCAGGCCGGGCCTTACCACCGCCACAGCGCCGGTCCTTTTTTCGCCTCGTTTAACCTATGCATAGACGGCTTGTTCGTTGTGCGGAAAACCGCTTGACCGCAATGTTGCATTCATAGTTCAACGCCACAAGCGCCGCCCCTTCGCCGGGACCGCGCCGTCGCCGCACCACGAAATCCTTGAAAAGCGGTGGTTTAGGAGCAAATGCCAATGGCTAAGAATTCTTCGCGTCCGGTCGGGCGTCATTTTCTGCACATTCCGGGGCCGACCCCGCTGCCCGACCGCGTGCTTCGGGCGATGGACACGCCGATCATCGACCACCGCGGGCCGGAATTCGCCAAGCTGACCAAGAAGTGTCTTGAGGGCATCAAGACCATCTTCAAGACTACCAACCCGGTGATCATCTACACCGCGACCGGCACGGGCGCCTGGGAAGCCGCCCTCGTCAACACGCTGTCGCCCGGCGACCGCGTGCTGATGGTGGAGACTGGCCAGTTCGCCACACTGTGGAAGAAGATGGCGGAGAAGATCGGGCTCAAGCCCGAGTTCATCGCCACCGACTGGCGCAACGGCGCCGATCCGAAGGCGATCGAAGCCAAGCTCCGCGAAGACAAGAACAAAGAGATCAAGGCGGTCTGCGTCTTGCACAACGAGACGTCGACCGGCGCACTGACGCCGGTCGCCGAGATCCGCAAGGCGATCGACGCCGCCAACCATCCAGCGCTGTTCTTTGTCGACACCATTTCCTCGCTCGCCTCGACCGACTACCGGCACGACGAATGGGGCGTCGACGTCTCCGTCGGCGGTGCGCAGAAGGGCCTGATGCTGCCGCCCGGCATGTCGTTCAATGCCATCAGTGACAAGGCGATTGCCGCGAACAAGACCTCGAAAATTCCGAAGTCGTTCTGGGCCTGGGACGAGATGCTGACCATGAACAAAGTCGGCTTCTTCCCCTACACGCCGGCGACGCAGATGTTGCAGGGCCTCAGCGTCGGCATCGACATGCTGCACGAAGAAGGGCTCAACAACGTGTTCGCCCGGCATCATCGGCTGGCGGAAGCCACCCGCCGCGCGGTGAAGGCCTGGGGACTGGAGAATCTCAACAAGAACGCCAACCAGTATTCGCCGACCATCACCGCGATCCTGGTGCCCGAGGGCCACGACGCCGACAAGTTCCGCGCGCTGGCGCTGGAGAATTTCAACATCTCCTACGGCGCGAGCTTCGGTGCCTATGCCGGCAAGTATTTTCGCATCGGCCATCTCGGCGACGTCAACGACACCATGATGATCGGCGCGCTCGGCGCGACCGAAATGGCGCTCGGGCTTGCCGGCATTCCGCACAAGAAAGGCGGCGTGCAGGCGGCGATGGATTACCTGATCTCGGCGCACGGCAGCGCTGCCAAGCAGGCGGCGGAATAAATTTTACGGCAATGACTGAAATGGCCGGCCTTGTGCCGGCCATTTTGTTTTTGAAATTGGTCACGCTGCTTTCACCCAGCCATTCATCGCCCGCACGCGGGCGACAAAATCGGACAACGCCTTGAGCGTCGCTTCCGGCGCGTCGCGCTGCGGCGAATGGCGCGCGCCCTTCAAGATCGCCACCTCGACCGGGCAATAGCACTCGCGCTCGGCCGCCTCGATCTGCTTGACCGTGCCGTATTGGTCGGCCTCGCCCTGCACGATCAGGATGGGCACGCGGATATAGGCGAGAAACTCGGTGATATCCCAGTTGCGGAAACCGGGATCGAGCCAGGCGCTGTTCCAGCCCTTGAAGGCGTTGTCGACGTCGGCATGCCAGCGCGCCAGGCGCGCACGCAGGTCGCCGGTCGCGTAAGCTTTGCGCGCCACCTCGATCGAGGCGATGCCCATATCCTCGGTGAAGAAATGCGGCGCCATCAGCACCAGGCCGCCGACGCGATGATCCTGATGGCTGCCGGCGTAGATCGCCGCGATGGAAGCGCCGTCGCTGTGGCCGATCAGGAGGCCGCGCTGAAAGCCGATTGTCTCGAGCAGAACCGGCAGCGTCTCGCGCGCCTCGTCGTGCATATAGCTGAGCGGCCGCGGCAACCTTACCGGAGACGATTGGCCATAGCCGGCGCGCGAATAGACGAACACGCCGCAGCCGGTCGCCTGTTGCAGCCGGTCGGGAAAGTCGTTCCACAGCCCGACACAGCCGAGGCCTTCGTGCAACAGAATGAGCGTCGGCGCCGCATCCGGCCGCGGGCCGATCATGCGGTATTCAAGTTTCTGCGCGCCGATGTCGAGGAAGCCAGCGTCTGCGAGGGCCATAACAGGACTTATACGCGATCTTCCGCCCTCAGCTTAAACCGCTGAATCTTCCCCGTCGCCGTCTTCGGCAGTTCGCTGCGGAATTCGATCCAGCGCGGGTATTTGTATGGCGCGAGCAGGTGCTTGACGTGATCCTGCAAGGTGCGGGCGAGCGCCTCGCTCGCCTTGTCGGGCAATTTCAGCACGACGAAGGCCTTCGGCTTGACCAGCCGCTCCTCGTCGAACCAGCCGACCACCGCCGCCTCCAGCACCTCCGGATGCGACGACAGCGCCGCTTCGACCTCGAACGGCGAGACGTAGATGCCGGAAACCTTCAGCATGTCGTCCTGCCGGCCGGCGCAGACGTAATAGCCTTCCTCGTCCTGGAAATATTTGTCGCCCGAGCGGGTCCATTCGCCCTGGAACGTGGTGCGCGATTTCTCGCGATTGTTCCAGTACATGATGGCGCTGGTCGGCCCGCGCACGTAGAGTTCGCCCAACTCGCCCTGTTTCACCGGCGTGCCGTCGTCGCCGATCAGCTTGATCTCGTAGCCGGGCACGGCCTTGCCGGTGGTGCCGTATTTGGTCGCGCCCGGCTTGTTGGTGAGATAGATGTGCAGCATCTCGGTAGTGCCGAGGCCGTCGTAGATGTCGTTGCCGTAGCGTTCCTTCCAGCGCTTGGCAATCTGCTCGGGCAGCGCCTCGCCGGCCGAGATGCAGCGGCGGATTTTCACTTCCGATTTCTGTGGCGCGTTCGGGCTCGCCAGGAACGCGGCGTAGAAGGTCGGCACCGCACAGAACAGCGTCACCGGATGCTGGCGAAGCAGCGCGGCAACGCCGTCCGGCGTCGGCCTATCGCCGAGCAGCACCGTGGTGGCGCCGACGCTGAGCGGGAACGTCATGGCGTTGCCGAGCCCGTAGGCGAAAAACAGTTTGGCGACCGAATAGACGACGTCGGCTTCCTTAAAGCCGGCGATCGGCGTGCCGTAGAGATCGGCGGTGAGCTTGAGACTGGCGTGCGCATGCACTGCGCCCTTCGGCTTGCCGGTCGAGCCCGAGGTGTAGAGCCAGAACGCCATGTCGTCGGCGACGGTCGGCGCGGTGTAATCCTCCGGCTCGTCGGCGCCGATGACGTCGTCAAAAAGCCGGTAGCCGTGCGGATTGGCGCCGGAGACGATGACGTGCTCGAGGTCCGGGCTAGCTGCGATGAGTTTCTCGAATTTCGGAAACAGCGCCTCCGACACCACCAGGCATTTGGCGCGGCTGTCGGCCAGCATGAAGCGGTAGTCGTCCTCGGTGAGCAATGTGTTGACCGGCACGGCGATGACACCGGCCTTGAGGCAGCCGAGGAATGCGATCGGCCAGTCGATGGTGTCGAGCAGCGCCAGCAGCACGCGCTCCTCGCGGTGAATGCCTAAACCGCGCAAAGCCGCGCCAAAGCGCGCGACATGGTCGGCAAGCTGGCGATAGGTCAGCGTGTGGCGGCCGTCGATATAAGCCGGCTTTTCCGCGCGGCCGGCATCGAGATTGCGCTGCAGGACGTCGGCGGCGAAATTGTAGTTGCGTGGGATATCGCCCACGGGTTCCGGCGCGCTCGCAACTGCCGCACCGGCTTGCGCATCAGCCATGTTTTTCCCCCGGGATGCCCGTAAGATGCGGCGTAGCCGAGCGCCGCAAAGTCGGGTCTTCTCTCAATGTCACGATCGGCCGGCGGCCGGCCATGACAAAAGTCAATACTCAAATGCCAAGGAGTTCAAGCGCATGCTGTTGAGCCGGGACCGCATTCTGACCACCCATGTCGGCAGCCTGCCGCGCAATGAGAAGCTGTCCGATCTGCTGGTGCGCCAGGAGGCCGGCGAAAAGTTCGATGCCGCGGAAATGGCCGCCGAAATGGACAAAGCGGTGCGCCACGTCGTCGAGAAGCAGGCCTCCGCCGGCATCGACATCGGCAATGACGGCGAGCAGCAGCGGGTCGGTTTCCAGACCTACGTACCGCAGCGCATGTCCGGCTTTGCCGGCGTGTCGAAGCGGCGGCGCGGCCGCGAATTCGAGGAATTCCCCGATTTGGTCGAGCAACTCAAGCGGCGTTTCCCGCATGTCAGCAAGCAGCAGAACGCGCCGGAATGCCAAAGCGAGCTGAAATACCTCGACATCAAGCCGATCGAGAACGAGATCGCGCGCTTCAAGAAAATCTCGCGAAGGCAAATTCGCCGAGCAGTTCATGACCGCGCCCTCGCCCGGCATTATTTCGAGCACCATGCTCGACGCGTATCTACGGCAGCCAGGACAAATATCTGTCGGCGATCTCGCGCGAGATGAAGAACGAATACCAGGCGATTCATAAAGCCGGCCTGCTGTTGCAGATCGACGCGCCCGATCTCGCCATGGACCGCACCATGATGTACCGCGATCTCGATGACGCCGGCTTCGTCAAGGCGGTCGAGCGGCACGTCGCGGCGATCAACGAAGGCATCGCCGGGATTCCGCGCGACCGCGTGCGGCTGCATGTCTGTTACGGCAACTGGGAAGGCCCGCATATCCACGACGTTCCGCTCGTCAAGATCCTGCCGGCGCTCTACCAGGCCAAGGTCGGCGCGCTGTCGATCGAGTTTTCCAATCCGCGCCACGCGCATGAATACTCGGCGCTCAAGAAGCATCCGCTGCCCAAGGACATGCTGCTCATTCCCGGCGTGATCGAGACCACCAGCAATTTCGTCGAGCATCCGGAAGTCGTGGCGCGCCGCATCGAGGACGCGGTCGCCGCGGTCGGCGAGCGCGAGCGCGTGATCGCCGGCACCGATTGCGGCTTCGGCACATTCACGAACAGAGAATGGGTGATCGAGCCGGCGGTGTGGCTCAAGCTGCGCGCGATCCGCGAAGGCGCCGACATTGCCTCGAGCAGGCTGTGGGGGAAGAAAGTGGCTTGAACCTTACCCTCCCCTGGAGGGGGCAGGGTGAAGCGCGCATGCGTCATCGCCCCTATTCTTTGACGGCGCGGGGTACGCCGGCTTCCCTTTTTCCTTTCCCCAAGGGGAATGGAGCGCCGGGAGGGCGCCAGGGGCGTTGGCGCACCGCCCCTTGGCGGGTTTGGCGAAACCCGCCGCGCGTCTGGCGAGACGCGCGAGCCCATTGGCGAAAGGGCCCGGCGCCCCCGGGCGCTCCATCCGCGATGCGCATTGTCGGCGCACCGCCATCCGAGCCTTCCGCAAGACGCCTCATGACAGCGCCCACATCCGGCCGGACACTTAGGATTATATTCATCGACGAGTATTCAAGTCAAGCCTTCATGAAACGCCGGGCGGTGCGCTGAATTTGCCGGGAACTCGGCCTATAATGCCGCCAACCCACCCGCTATAAAGCCGGCCAGCCTATCAACCGAATAAGGGAGGACGCCATGGACGAGAGAACGCGCGAGCCGCACAAGATCACCGCCGAGGACATCAACCCGCGCTACAATTGGGGCCGCCATCTGCCGGCGCTCGGCACCATGGGCGTCGATTTCGAGGAGCGCGTCGATTACCGGCGCATGCACCGCTACCGGCTCGCCCGCGCGCAGGCCGCGCTGGAGAAATCCGACTGCGGCGCGCTGCTGCTGTTCGACGACAACAACGTCCGCTACGTCACCTCGACCAAGATCGGCGAATGGGCGCGCGACAAGCTGTCGCGCTTGGCGCTGCTGATCCGCGGCCAGGATCCGATCCTGTGGGACTTCGGCTCGGCCGCCGTGCACCACAAGCTCTATTCGCCGTGGCTGCCGCCGGAGAACTGCCGGGCCGGCCTGGTCGGCCTGCGCGGCACCGTCGATCCCGCCTTCGGCCTGATGAAGCGCCACGCCGAGGAGATGGCCTCGATCCTGAAAGCCGCCGGCGTCGCCAAGATGCCGGTCGGCGTCGACATCATCGAGCCGCCGATGATGTTCGAGCTGGAGAAAGGCCGGCCTCAAGATCAAGGACGGCCAGCAGATCATGCTGAGCGCGCGCGAGGTGAAATCCTCCGACGAGATCGCGCTGCTCAACCGCGCCGCGGCGATGGTCGACGGCGCCTATGACGTGGTCAACGAGATGCTGCGTCCGGGCATCCGCGAGAACGACATCGTCGCCGAGGTCAACAAGTTCCTCTACACGCACGGCTCCGACGACGTGGAGGCGGTCAACGCCATCTCCGGCGAGCGCTGCAGCCCGCATCCGCACAACTTCACCGACCGCATGATCCGCCCCGGCGACCAGGCCTTCTTCGACATCCTGCAGTCGTTCATGGGCTACCGCACCTGCTACTACCGCACCTTCAACGTCTGCCGCGCCACGCCGGCGCAGCACGACGCCTACAAGATGGCGCGCGAGTGGCTCGACAACGCCATCGCCCGCATCAAGCCCGGCGCCTCGACCGCGCATATCTGCGAGGTGTTCCCGAAGGCGGACGAGTTCGGCTTCCCGGACGAAATGTCGGCCTTCGGCCTGCAGTTCGCGCACGGGCTCGGCCTCAACCTGCACGAGCGGCCGATCATCTCGCGCGTGGTGTCGATGGATCACCCGACCGAGATCAAGGAAGGCATGGTGTTCGCGATCGAGACCTATTGCCCGGCGACCGACGGCTACTCGGCCGCGCGCATCGAGGAAGAGGTCGTGGTCACCGACAAAGGCTGCCGCCTGATCTCGCTGTTCCCGGCGGAGGAGTTGCCGATCTCGGCGAAGTATTGATCCACGCAGCAAAACCCGCTCGTCCCCGCGAAAGCGGGGACCCAGTGCCCTATAAGAACTGGATTCCCGCTTACGCGGGAATGAGCGGATTCCAGTCGTGCCCGCACCCGCTAAGAAAGACCGTTGGATGACTGCCGCAAACGTCCAAGCCGCGTTGCCTCAAAGCGCCGCAGGGGCGCTGTGGCGCGGATTTCGCGGCCGCTGTCCGGCCTGCGGCGAAGGCCGCATGTTCCGCGCTTTTCTCAAAGTCGCCGACAGGTGCCCGCACTGCGGCGAGGAGTTGCATCATCATCGCGCCGACGATTTTCCCGCCTATCTGGTGATCGTAATCGTCGGCCACATCCTGGTGCCGATCATCCTGGCGGTCGAGACCGAAATCGGTCCGCCGGTCTGGCTCAGCATGGTGCTGTGGCCGTCGACCGCGTTGGCGATGACGCTCGGCCTGTTGCAGCCGGTCAAGGGTGCCGTGGTCGCCATCCAATGGTATGGCGGCATGCACGGTTTCGAAGCGGCGAAGAAGGCGCGCGCGCTCGGCGCCGTGAAAGCCGGTTAACGCGCCGTCTCAGCTTTTTCCGGCCGCCCCGCCAGGTCCCTCTGCGCCAGGAACGCCGCCGGCAGCGCGACGCTCATGGAATCCACCATCGAGGTCGGCATCAAGATGGTGGCGCCGCGCTCCTTGGTGGTCTCGTAGATGATGTTCATGGCGCGCAGATGCAGCGCGGCGGCGTTGCTGCCATAGGTGTTGGCCGCCTCGACGAATTTCTGCGCGATCGCGGCCTCGGCGGAGCCGAGGATGACGCGCGCTTCCTTCTCGCGCTCGGCCTGCGCCTGGCGCGACATGGCGTCCTGCAGGCCGACCGGAATGGCGACGTCGCGGATCTCGACCGAATTGACCGAAATGCCCCAGTCGGCGGTCTTGCGCGCGATCTCGGTGCGCAGCACCTCGTCCGCCGCCTTGCGCTCGGACAGCAGCGCCGACAGATGCGACGCGCCGATCATTTCGCGCAATGACGTCTGCGCCACGCGGTCGATGGCCGAGCGATAATCGGTGATGTTGAGCGCGGCGCTTTGCGCGTCGTGCACGTGCCAGAAGATGACGGCGTCGACATTGACCGGCACGGTGTCGCGGGTGAGCGCCTGCTCGGCGTTGAACTGCGTGGTCTGGATGCGCTCGTCGATGACGGCGGTGATGGCGTCGATGACCGGAATGATCATGAACAGGCCGGGCCCCTTCACGCTCGACAGCTTGCCGGCGCGCAGGATGACGAAGCGCTCCCAGTTGTTCGCCATCTTGAGCGAGAACAGCACGTAGCACGGCGAGGATGCCGAAGCCGATGCCGGCGATTTGCAGGCCGGAAACGAACAGCAGCGCGCCGATAACGGCGAGCACGATGGTGACGAGCAGAGGTGATGGGATTCATGGGTCAGGCCTCCGTATTTATAAACAACGTGGCGCGGCCGGCACTATGCGCCGGCGCCTGGTCGCAGGATAGCCGTCCGGATGGAACCGCCGGCCGCGTTCAGGCCGGGACTTTTTCGCGCAAATGCGGGAAACGCTCGGAAAGCAGCGAGCCGGGATAAAAGGTCGGCGTAAAGGCCGCCTGCGCGCGGATATTGTCGAACCAGGTGACGACGCGCGGCAGATCGAGCCAGCCGGGCATGTTGAGGTCGTGCATGCGCACCAGCGCCGGCATCACCGCCACGTCGGCGAGCGAGATGTCCTTGCCGAGCAGCCAGGGCCCGCCGCTCTTCTCGATCTCGGCATCCATGCGCTCATAGGTGCGGCGCAGGCGGGCGAGCGCGGCGTCCATCTCGGCCTTGCGGGAAGCCGGTCTGCCCCATGGTCAGCATGAATTCGCGGCGCAAGCGGCTTTGCTCTCCGCCATCGCCACGAATTCCTCGCGGCTCATCTTCTGGAAGCTGGGCAGGAAGGCGAGATTGAAGGTCGGCACGCGCACGGCGGCCGCCGGCATCTCGTCGATGAAATGCATCAGCGCGCGCATGCGGGCGCGCTCGACCGGGATTCCGGCGTGAAGCTCGTCTGTCCGGCGCGACCTCGTCGAGATATTCGGTGATGACGGTCGAATCGATGACGATCGCGCCATCGTGGTCGAGGGTGGGCACCACCCCATTCGGATTGAGCTTGAGATAGTCGGGCTTGAGCTGGTCGCCGGCGAGCAGATTGAGTTTCACTTCGTCGAACGGAATTTTTTTGCCGTTGAACACAAAGCGAACCCGCTGGCTGCAGGTCGATTGCGGCGCGTTGTAGAGCTTGAAAGCCATGTGCGGGTTCTCTCGGTGGCAGATTTCTCTGCAAATGATGCGCATTTAAGCGAAATAAATCCACCGGCGTATTTACGGGCATTTTACTTGTGATCAGGCGTCCGCGACCGCTTGAGTAGATGTCGTGCGCAGCCGCCGTTTTTCCTCCCTTTTGGCTTGAATGGCGGCGTGAATCCTCCACCTTATGCACACGGGCCCCGCAAGGGGCCCTTTTTTTGTGCGCGCTGTCGTCCCCGCGAAAGCGGGGACCCATACGCCGTGATCTATCGATAGACTGCGGAGTATGGGTCCCGGATCTCGCTGGCGCTCGCCCGGGACGACGAATTCACTCCAGCCCCGTCGCCGACGTTCTTGTTCTCCGGCGTAAGCTTCATGCCGGCGGCGAGCGCCATGGTCTCGGCAAGCGCGGCGAAATCCTTCTGCAGATATTCCTCCGGATCCTCCTGCAGCTGGGCTGCGCCGAAATGCGTCTGCAGCACCTCGCGCGTCGCCGCCGTCACCGGCATCGGCACGTCCCATTCGCGGCCGAGCTCGAGGCCGAGGTCGAGATCCTTGCGCAACAGCTCCGGCGTGAACGTCGTGGTCCAGTCGAGATTGACCAGCGCCGGCGTCTTGTAGGCGGTGAACATCGAGCCCATGACGCCGTTGTTCATGAAGGCAAGGAAGGCGTGGCGCGGCACGCCCATCTTGTTGGCGAGCAGCGTGATCTCGATCAGGTTCTCGATCACCACGCCGAGCATGACGTTGTGCGCGATCTTGCAGATGCGCGCGAGTTCGCCGTCGCCGACGTAAGACACGCCGCTGCGGCGCGAACACCTCGATCAGCGGCATCGCGGTCTTGGCGTCGGCCTCCGGGCCCGACACGCACCGACGACAACTTGCCGGCCTTGATCACCTTGGCATTGCCCGACACCGGCGCGGCGATCGAAGCTCGACGCCTTTCTCGGTCAGCGCGCTTGCGGATGTCGGCGGATTCCTCGACCGAGATCGACGAGCAGTCGACCAGCATTTTCGGCTTTTGCGCGCCGGACGAGCACGCCGTCCTTGCCGAACAGCGACCTGCTCGACGTCCTTGCCGGTCGAGACGATGGCGAACACCACGTCGCAGTCGGCGAGCTCGACCGGCTTGTCGACGATCTTGCCGCCTTGGCGGCCAGCGGCTCGGCCTTGGCGCGGGTGCGGTTCCAGATCGTCACGTCGTGGCCGGCCTTGAGCAGGCGCTCGGCCATGGGCGTGCCCATGCGGCCGACGCCGATCCAGCCGATCTTTTGTGCATTCTTCGACATCACGAAACTCTCCGTTGAAAGCGTTTGCGTCGGCGGCTTTAGCCGTTCTGCGGCAATCGCCAGCGTCCTTGTGGCATGCAGGCCTATGCTTGTGGTCGCCGAGCGCATTATCCTGTCCCCAAGGCCGGCAACAAGGCTGCCGCACGGCCGGCCAAGAGGCCGCAAAGGATATCATGGGAGGACGTCCGCCGGCGCGATGCAGGATGCCGCCACCATCATCGTCATGCCGGCGCGCCCGAGCGCGCCGGCGCCGGCAGCGAGCGCTGGCGCGCTGATCGCGCGCAACGTCTTTCCGTTCCTCGTGGTCGGCGCGATCTGGGAGATCGTCGCCTGGGCCGGCGTCTTCCCGCACCAACTCTTTCCCACGCTGGAAGACGTGGCGCTCTCGTTCGTCCACCTCACCGTTTCCGGCATCCTGCCGCATCACGCCATCGAGACGCTGATCCGGCTGCTGTCCGGCTTCGCGCTCGCCGCGCGTCGTTCGGCGTCACCATCGGCGTGCTGATGGGACGCTCGCGCCGGGCCGAAGATATCTTCCTGCCGCTGGTCAGCATTCTGGCGCCGATCCCCGGCCTCGCCTACACGCCGTTGTTCCTGCTCTGGTTCGGGCCCGGGCACATTCTCCGCCCTGCTGCTGGTCGGCTTCGTGTCGATGTTTCCGATCATCTACAACAGCTGGACCGGCGTGAAGGCGGTGAAGGAAATCTGGGTGCGCTCGGCGCAATCCATGGGCGCCGACGATCGCCGCATGTTCCGCTACGTCATTCTGCCCGGCGCGCTGCCCTACATCCTCACCGGGCTGCGGCTCGGCCTGGCGCAGGCCTGGCGCATCCTGGTGGCGGTGGAAATGCTGGCCTCGGTGCCCTGGGGCCTCGGCTGGCTGATTTTCGGCGCGCGCGAATTCCTCAACACCGATGCCATGATGGCCGGCATCGCCGTCATCGCCATCATCGGCCTCGGCGCTGGAGAAATTCGTGTTCCAGAAGATCGAGGACTACACCATCGTGCGCTGGGGGATGATGGTCGTCATGAACGCGCAGGGCCAACGCAGGCGCTCGATCTTCCGCGCCGCCGTCACGCTGGCGGCCGCCGCCGCGCTCTATCAGGCGCTGTCGCTGCAGCGGCTATTTTCCGCGCGTCCTGATGCCGACCATCCCGACCGTGCTGGAAACGCTCTACGGCATGCTGGCGGACGGCAGCATGTTCGCAGCACGCCGGCGCTACGCCTGTCGCGGGTGCTGCTCGGCTTCTCGCTGGCGATGGTGGTCGGCATCACGCTCGGCATCCTGATGGCGCGCTTCAAGCCGGTGGAGAATTTCTTTCTGCCGCTGGTCAGCGCGCTGATGCCGATCCCCTCGTTCTCGCTGGTACCGCTGTTCATGCTCTGGTTCGGCATCGGCAACATCACCACCGTGCTCATCGTCTTGTACGGCGCTACCTTCCCGATCCTGTTCAACACTTGGTCGGGGGTGCGCTGCGGTCAATCCGATCTGGCTGCGCGCAGCAGGCTGCCATGGGCGCCGGCGAGCAGCAACATGTTCTGGAAGGTGATCATGCCCGGCGCCTCGCCGTTCATCATCACCGGCATGCGGCAGGGATTCCTGCGCGCCTGGATCGCGGTGGTCGGCGCCGAAATGATCGCCGCCTCCGACTGGGGGCTCGGCTGGGTGATCTTCGACGCCGAGCAGTTCCTGCAAGCGGACGTCATGCTGGCCTCGATCGTGGTGATCGGCGTCATCGGCTTCGTGTTCGAACGCGTGGTGTTCGGCTCGATCGAAAAGGCGACGGTGCAGCGCTGGGGCATGGTGCGGACGGCCAAGGGTTGATGCGAATGAATGAAGCGGTGGAAAGCGGGCCGGTCCTCTGGCGTCTCGACGAGCGCGGCGTCGCACGCGTCACGCTCAACCGGCCGGAGGTCTATAACGCCTATAACGGCGAGATGATTTCAGGCCTGCTCGAGACCTACGACGCGCTCGCCGCCAAGGCGCCGCGCGTGGTGGTGATCACCAGCAGCGGGCGCAATTTCATCGCCGGCGCCGACATCAATTGGCTCGACGCGGTGCGCCGCTCGTCGCCGGAAGAGAACCTGAAGGCCTCGCGCATGACCGCGGAAGCGGTGCAGCGGCTCAATCTGCTGCCGGTGCCGACCGTGGCGCTGGTGCAGGGCGCCTGCTACGGCGGCGGAACCGGCATCATCTCCGCCTGCGACGTCGTCATCGCCGCCGACAACGCGCATTTCTCGATCGCCGAGGTGCGCATCGGCGTCGCCGGCACCATCATCCTGCCGCAGCTCAACGACGCCATCGGCCTGCGCCAGGTGCGCCGCTACGCGCTCACCGGCGAGCGCTTCGACGCCAGGCAAGCGCACCGCATCGGCCTGGTGCACGAGGTCGTGCCGCTCGCCGACTTGGAAGCGGCGGGCGAGCGCATCGTCGACGAGCTTCTCACCAACGGGCCGGACGCGGTCGCGGCGACCAAAATCTGGGCGCTCAAATCGGCCTGGAGTCGATCTCGACGACCCGGCGTTCGACGCGCTCGTCGAGGCGCATTCCGCCAAGCGGCAAACGGCGGAAGCCGCGGAAGGCTTCGCCGCTTTTCTTGAGAAGCGCCCTGCCAGCTACAACGTCGCGCGAAAAACGAAAAAGTAGAGATGGAAACAAGGAATGCTGCCGATCGAAATCCGCGACGTGACGCTCACCTACGATACGCCAGGCGGCAAGGTGCCGGGCGTCAAGGACGTCAGCTTCAATATCGACGCCTCCGAGTTTCTCTGCATCGTCGGTCCTTCCGGCTGCGGCAAGTCGACGCTGCTCAATATGATCGCCGGCTTCCTCAGCCCCGCCACGGGCGAAATCCGCATCGGCGGCAAGACCGTCACCGGCCACGGCATGGACCGCGGCGTCGTATTCCAGGATTTCGCCCAGTTGTTTCCGTGGCGCACCGCGCTCGGCAACGTTTCGTTCGGGCTGGAAATGAAGGGCGTGCCCAAGGAGGAACGCGAGACCATCGCACGCGAACAACTGCGCTTGGTCAAGCTGGAGAAGTTCACCAGCTCGTTCCCGCATCATCTGTCCGGCGGCATGCAGCAGCGGGTCGCCATCGCCCGGGCGCTGGCGTACAATCCGGCGGTGCTGCTGATGGACGAACCGTTCGCCGCGCTCGACGCGCTGACCCGCGACGACATGCAGCGGCTATTGGCGGAGGTGTGGCGGGAAACTCGCAAGACGGTCATTTACGTGACGCACAATGTGGCGGAGGCGGTCTATCTGGCGGACCGCGTGGTCGTGATGACGCCACATCCAGGCACGGTGAAAGCCGTGATCACAATTCCGCTACCGCGCCCGCGCGATCCGCTCAGCGTCGAATTCGTCGAATGCCAGAAGGAATTGCTGCATTACCTCGGTCATGAGGCGAGTGAAAACGAGACGCCGAAAATGGCGCCCAACGGACAAATGAAGCCATAAGGGAGGACGAGCATGAGCATTCTACACAAAGGCATCACGCGGCGCGACGCGCTGGTGGCGACTGGCGCCGGACTTCTCACCGCCGGCTTGGGCGTGCGCGGCGCGAGCGCGGCGCTGGAGACGGTGCGGCAGGGCTACCAGACCAACATGTGGGGCATGCCGACCTATTACCTGATGCGCTCCGGCTATCTCGAAAAGCACGGCGTCAAGTTCGAGGAATTCGCCGTGCCATCCGGCAACCTCACAATGCAGCAGATGGTGGCGCGTCAGGTCGACATGGGGACCTATGCCGGGCCGTCCTTCGCCATCGGCGCCGACAAAGGCGGCCTCGTCGCCATCGCCATGATCGAATATGTCGGCAAGACCGCGCGCGTGATGGCGCGCAAGGATCTAGGCCTCAAGACTGTCGCCGACCTGAAAGGCAAGAAGGTCGCCAACCAGACCGGCTCGTCCACCGGCAACATCTTCGTCGACCAGATCGCCGCCGGCGCCGGATTGAAGAAGGGCGACTACCAGGAAATCCGTATGAACGTGAACGACATGGTGGCCGCGATGGCCGCCAAGACCGTGGACGCCATGGTCAATGTCGAACCCTACAACGCCATTGCCGAAGCCGACGGCATGGCCAATACGCTGGTCGACTTCTATTCGTTCGACAAGCTGCCGGTGTTCATGGCAGCGACGCCCGAATTCGTCGAGAAGAGCCCGCAGACCGTGGTCGCCTACCTCAAGGCCTGGCTCGACGTCGCCAAGGACTTCAAGGACAATCCGAAGAAGGTCTCCGACACCATCTACACGTTCTACACCTCGAAGGGTTACAAGATGGCGCCCGAGACTTTCGCCAAGGCGATCGCGCGCGTCGAGGTCGCTCCCGGCTGGCCGGCCGACATCAAGCCCTACATGCAGAAGCAGGCGGAAATCCTGCTCGAAGCCAAGAAGATCAAGGCCATCCCCGACTGGAATAAGGCGCTGCGCGAGGAATTCCTCAAGCAGGCCAGCGCCTGAGTCCGAGCGGTTCTCATTTTTAGGCATAGCCGGGCTTGTCCCGGCTACGTCCGTCTTGCTTTAAGTAGGACGACTTGGATGCTTGGCTTGACGCCGGGCATGACGAAGGATCGATTTCCCGCCCCTCTGTTCGCATCGTGGACAACACGCGAACCACCCCGCGCCGCCTGGCGTGAGGACAAGCAAGACAATGGAGACGCCGATGGCCGCCGCTAGCAATCCGCTCACCCAGACCGGGGAGCCCGTCACCTGGAATTTCAAGCTGCTCGCGCAGAACGACCTCGGCGGCTTCGGCGGCATGGGCGAAGGCATGTCGATCACCATCGCCAAGGACGGCCGGCGCATCATCTGGCTGGCGCACGAGAGCGCGCCGAAGAACTTCACCGGCGTCGACGTGACCGATCCGCGCAATCCGAAAGTCGTGGTGCAGACCAACCTGCCGCAGGCGCACATGCGCTCGAACTCGCTCGAATGCTCCGCCAACAACATCATGGCGGTGGCCTATCAGACGCAGAAGACCGGGCAGCAGCCGGCCGGCGTCGAGCTGTTCGACGTGTCGGTGCCGGAGAACCCGCGCTCGATCTCGTTCTTTGACTGCTCCGGCGCGACCTCGCGCGGCGTGCATCAGTTGTGGTTCTGCGACGGCGAATACGTCCACATCGCGTCCGGCGCGCCCGACTTCAAGCCGAGCCACCCGCTCGACGATCAGTTCTACCGCTGCATCGACGTGCGCGATCCGTCGAAGCCCAAGGAGATCGGCCGCTGGTGGATGCCGGGCACCTCGGCGACCGACAACGTCGCGCCGCCGCCGCGCCATCCGCTCGACAAAGGGTACCGAGCGCACAACACTAACGTTTACCAGTCGCGGCCGGACCGGCTGTACCTCTGCTACATCGACGGCGGCATGTTCGTGATGGACATCAAGGACAAGGCCAACCCGAAAGTCATCTCGCACTGGACCAATTCGCCGCCCTACACCGGCTTCATGCATACCGCGGTGCCGCTGTTCGACCGCAACCTGATGCTGGTGACCGACGAGTCGACCGAGAACGCCGGCAAGGACTGGCCGAAGCTGATCTGGATGCTCGACATGCGCGACGAGACGCACCCGGTGTCGATCGCAACCTGCCCACTGCCGCCGGTCGATGCCTACAGGGATCGCGGCGGCCGCTTCGGCGCGCACAACATCCACGAAAACGTCGAGCTGCCGACGGCGTGGCGCTCCGACCAGATCGTGCTTGGCACTTTCTTCAACGGCGGCCTGCGCGCCTACGACATTTCCGACCCGTACCAGCCGAAGGAAATCGCCTGCTTCCTGCCGCCGGCGCCGAAGGGCTCGCCGGTCGGCGCCATCCAGCTCAACGACGTGTTCGTCGACGAGCGCGGCATCGTCTACACGCAGGACCGCTTCTCCGGCGGGCTCTATACGCTGGAGATGGATTTCTGATCCTCCCTCGCCCCGCGCGGCGGGGCGGGGTAAAGTGCGGCATGAACGAACTCTTCCCCTCCCCGGCCGCCGGGATGTTCGGGCGCCGGCTCAAGCGCGAGCGCGGCCATCGCATCCCGGTGACCGTGATCACCGGCTTCCTCGGCGCCGGCAAGACCACGCTGCTGCGCCGCTTCCTGGCGACGCCGGAGGGGCAAGGCACCGCAGTGGTGGTCAACGAGTTCGGCGCGACCGGTATCGACGACGCGCTGGTGCGTTCGTCGACGGACGAGACCGTGCTGCTCGGCAACGGCTGCCTGTGCTGCATCACGCGCAGCGACCTGCAACTGGCGCTGCGCCGTATGGTGGTCGAGCGCGAGCGCGGCGAATTGCCGGCCTTCAGGCGTATCGTCATCGAGACCTCGGGCCTCGCCGACCCCTCACCGATCCTGCAGACCTTCGCCACCGACCGGGCGCTGGGCGACGTGTTCCACGTCGAAGCGGTGGTGACCGTGGTCGATGCCGAGACCGGGGCTGAGACGCTTTCCTGGTCGGCGGAGGCGCGCAAGCAGGCGATCCTCGCCGACCGGCTGGTGATCAGCAAAGCCGATATCGCCGGCGAAGGCGCCGCCGCGGCGCTGGCCGCGCAACTGCGCGCGCTCAACCCGGGCGCCGAAATCATCGAGGCGGTCAACGGCGAGATCGACCCGACACGGCTGACCGAGCCGTCTGGCGTAGGGCGCAACGCCTTTGTCGCGGAAGCCGAACATTCCGGCGGCATCGGCTCCTTCGTGCTGACGGAGAGCGCGCCGCTGCCGTGGCCGGCCTTTGCCAAGACCATGGACATCCTGATGACACTGCGCGGGCCGGACCTACTGCGCGTCAAGGGCTTCGTCAATGTCGAGGGCTGCCAGGGCCCGGTGGCGGTGCAGTTCGTGCAGCACCTGGCGCATCCGCCGGTCGAGCTCGATGCGTGGCCGGACGGCGACCGGCAGAGCCGGATCGTGTTCATCACCAAGAATATTTCAGAGCAGCAAGTGCGAGATTTGCTGAAGGCGGTCAGAGCCTTGGCTTAACTATTCTCGATCCCGCCCGGCGATCTCCGCCTGCCAGGGCGCGACCTTGTGCTCGACAAAGCCGATCAGGCCGTTGAGGCCGACCGCCATCACCATCAGGATGATGATCGGGACGAACATGGTAGCGGTGTCGAAATTGTTGGCGGAGTTGATGATCACCGCGCCGAGACCCGAGATAGTGGTGAAGAACTCCGCGATCACCATTGCCACCACAGCGCGGCCGACCGCGAGGCGGATGCCGGCCATGATGTAGGGCAGCGTCGCCGGCAGGATGATGCGGCGCAGGATCACGGTGCCCGGCGCAACGAACGACTTGCCGACTTCGATCAGCGTCTTCGGCACCGCCGTGACGCCAAGCCAGGTGTTGATGCAAATCGGGAACAACGACATCAGGAACACCACCGCGACCTTGACCTTGAAGCCGAGCCCCAGCCACAGGATCAGCAGCGGCACGAGTGCGACGAGGGGCATGGCATAGCCGGCGGTGACGTAGATGCCGAACGCGGCCTCCATGGTGCGGAAGCGGCCAATGACGAGACCGACCGGAATGCCGATGACAATGGCAAGCCCGTAGCCGACAAAGAAGGGCTGCAACGACTGCGATAGCGCCGACCAGAGTTCGCCCGTGCGCAGCAGCTCCCAGAAGGCGACCGCGATGGCGGAAGGATAGGAGCCGAAGATCGGGTTGACGTGGCGGCCGAGGATTTCCCACAGCATCAGCGCGCAGGCGATCGAGGCGAGCGTGATCGCCCAGCGCGGCCACGGGCGGCGCTCGGCGGGCTCTGGCGCGGCGGTTGGATTCTGACTGTCGGCGATATCGGCCATAAATTAATGCACCGTCGGCTCGTTGTGCAGTAGGCGCCAGAGCTTGTAGCGGGTCTCGTTGAACTCATGCGTACCGCGCACGATGCTCAGATCGGCGCGCGGGCGCTGGAGCGGCACCTCGACGATCTCCTGAACGCGGCCGTGCGTCATCACCACGATGCGGTCGGCGATCAGCACAGCCTCATCGAGGTCGTGGGTGACGAACAAGATGGTTTTTTTGGTGCGGGCGTGGATTTCCAGCAGCTCGGCCTGCATCGATTCACGCGTCTGCGCGTCGAGCGCGCCAAACGGCTCGTCCATCAGCAGCACGGAAGGATCGATGGCGAGCGCGCGGGCGATGCCGACACGCTGCTTCATGCCGCCGGAGAGCTGATGCGGACGGCGGTTTTGCGAATCCTTGAGGCCGACAAGGTCGAGATATTTCCCGGCGGTGTCGAGCAGCGGCTCGCCGCGCAGGCCCTTCATCTCCAGGCCGAACATCACGTTCTGCAACGCCGAGAGCCACGGCAGCAGTTCGGCGTGCTGGAACACCATGCCGCGGTCGTGCCCGCAGCCCTTGACCTCGCGGCCGTCGACGGTGACGCGGCCGCCGTTGGCCGGATCGAGGCCCATAGCGACGCGCAGCGCCGTGGTCTTGCCGCAGCCGGACGGCCCGATCAGAGCGACGATCTCGCCGTCGCGTACGGTAAAGCTGACGCGGTCGAGCGCCTGCACGTGATGCACTTCGCCCTCGACGCGCAGGCTGAAACGCTTGGAGACGTCGACGAAACTTACCTCACCCATGCGGGGTTCCTGTCACTTGCCCACCAGCTTTGCCGCCTTCTCGCGATACTCCGGCGCGCTGATCTGATCGAGCGGCAGCACCGCCTTGAGTTTGCCGGCCATGACCATCTGCTCCTGCATCCAGTTGAGCTTCTCGGCCGGGATCGGCAGCTCGGCATCGACGGCGTGATGGGCGACCGCATCGTCGTAGACAAAAGCCGGGCGCGGGTCGTCCGGCTTGGCGTGGATGATTTCCTGCGTCAGCGCCACCGTCTCCGCTTTATGCGACAGCGCAAAGCGCAAGCTCTGCATTTCGGCGACAAGGAATTTCACGACGTCGTCGCCGCGTTCTTTCAACACCTTTCCGCTAGTCATCAGGCAGACGCGCAAGAAATTCGGCACCGCGTCACGGCCGGCGACCAGCAGGTGCAGCGTTTTCGGCATGGCCGGCTGGTATTCGTTGGACACCACCGCGCCTTCGACCACGCCGCCGGCCAGCGCCTGATAGCGCTCGCGGTCGCCGCCGACCGCGGCGAGCTTTACCTGATCGGCTGTGATGCCGTATTTGGCGAGCGCCGCGCGCGCCAGCAGGTCGGGCATCGAGTTCGGCGCCGACACCGCGACCGATTTTCCTTTGAGATCCTCGACCTTGTGGATGTCGTCGCGCGCATAGATGCCGTGCGGCAGCACGATCCAGTGACAGCCGATGATCTTGACGTCGGCGCCGCGCGCGATGGCTGCAAAGGCGCCCTGCGGACCGCCCTCGAAACTGTCGACTTCGCCAGCGATCAGCGCCTTGAGGCCAATCTGGTCGTCCTTCACCTGCAGCAGCTCGACGTTAAGCCCCTGCTTTGCGGCGAAGCCCTTGTTCGCCGCCATCATGAAGAAGCCGGCATCGGCCTTGGCGTTGAGCAGCGCGTGCTTCCAGGGCTTACCTTGCGCGAGCGCCGCTTGCGGCGTGAGGCTGAGCGCAGCGCCTAGGATGGCGGCAAGCGAAATAAGCCGGGTTCGAGCGACGGACATGGCGCAATTCCTCCCTATTCGCAGGCCTTTTGTGGGACCCTTTGGCGCTTGTTCCCGGCACTTTAACATTATTTTGATGCCGGCATACGTTCCCAAGACGAGTGTGCGGGACTAGCCTTCTCCGGGCAAGCGCCGGTCAACGGTGCGCTCGCGGAACACCGCGACGGGGCGGCACGGTCGCGCGACGCCCAGGGAGCAACCCGCCATGAGCCAAAAATTCAACCTCACCGTCAACGGTAAGACCCATACGGTCTACGCCGATTCCGACATGCCGCTGCTTTACGCGCTGCGCGACGATCTCGGCCTCAACAATCCGCATTTCGGCTGCGGGCTGGCGCAATGCGGCGCCTGCACCGTGCATCTCGACGGCGAGGCGATCCGCTCCTGCGTCACGCCGCTGGCCTCGGTCGGCAGCGGCAAGATCACGACGCTGGCCGGGCTGGGTACACCCGAGCACCCGCATCCGCTGCAGACCGCCTACATCGAAGAGCAAGTGCCGCAATGCGGCTACTGCATCGACGGCTGGCTCATGACCGCCGCCGACTTCCTGGCGAAGAAGAAAAAACCAAGCGAGGCGGAAATTAAGGAGGCGCTCTCCGGACTCAAGTGCCGGTGCGGCACGCACATCAGCATTCTCAAGGCGGTCAAGCGTGCCGCCGAGATGATGGGTTGAGGGAGGGTGTCATGACAAAATTCGAAAAGACCTCTTCGTTCACGCGCCGCTCGGTGCTGCTCGGCGCCGGCGCGCTGGTCGTTTCAGTCGGCGCCGCGGTGTCGCTTGATACCATGCTGTCGATCAACGAGGCTTTTGCGCAGGATGCCAAGCCGCCGCTCACCCCCGACCAATTGTCGTCCTACGTCGCCGTCAACGCCGACGGCAGCGTCACCGCCTATTTCGGCAAGATGGACATGGGCCACGGACTGCATGTGGCCATCGGCCAGATCGTCGCCGAAGAGCTCGACGTGCCGTTCAAGAGCGTCAAGGTCATCATGGGCGACACCGCCACCTCGGTGAACCAGGGCGGCGCTTCGGGTTCAACCGGCATCCAGGAAGGCGGCCGGCAGATGCGCATGGCGGCGGCGGAAGCGCGCCGCGTGCTGCTCGAGATGGCGGCGGAAAAGCTCAGCGCACCGGCGGACACGCTCGTCGTCAACGAGGGCGCGGTCAGCACCAGCCCCGTCGCGGCCAAGCGCGTCACCTATGCCGAACTGATCGGCGGCCGTTATTTCAACGTCCAGCTCGATTGGAACAAGAAATACGGCAACCCGCTCTATGCGCCCGGCAAGGCGCAGCCGAAGAAGCCGAGCGAACACAAGATCGTCGGCCAGCCGATCAAGCGCGAGGACGTGGCGCCGAAGGTGTTCGCGCAGGAAGACTTCGTCACCGACGTCAAGGTGCCCGGCATGGTGCACGGCCGCATGATCCGGCCGCCAGTCGCGGGCGCGGTGCCGATCAAAGTCGACGAAGCCTCGATCAAGGACATCCCGGGCGCGAAAGTCGTCTGGGACAAGGGCTTCCTCGGCGTCGTCGCCGACAAGGAATGGGACGCGATCAAGGCCGCCGAGAAACTGAAGGTGGAATGGTCGCAAGTGCAGCCGCCCTTCCCGGCGCAGGCCTTGCTCTACGACCACATTCGCAAGGCCCCCGTGCGCAAGCGCGAAGTGGCCAAAGAGAACGGCAATGTCGATGAGGCCTTCAAGACCTCGGCACGCGTGATCGAAGCCGAATACGAGTGGCCGTTCCAATCGCATGCCAGCGTGGGACCGGCCTGCGCGCTGGTCGAGATCAAGGATGGCAACGTCACCTGCTGGAGCGGCACGCAGAAGGGCCATTTCCAGCGGCAGGGGCTGGCGCTCACACTCGACATCCCGGCCGAGAAGATTTGGGTGATCTGGACGCCCGGCCCCGGCTCCTACGGCCGCAACGATGCCGACGACGCGGCCATGGACGCGGCGTTATTGGCAAAGGCGGTCGGCAAACCGGTGCGCGTGCAATACATGCGCGACCAGGGCACCGGCTGGGACCCCAAGGGCCCGGCCTCGATCCATAAGGCGCGCGCTGCGCTCGACGCCTCCGGCAAGGTGATCGGTTACGAGTTCGCCAGCAAGGCCTTCTCGCGGGTGGACTGCATCACCAACGGCAGCAATCCGCACGGCACGCTGGCCGGGCAGCTGCGCGGCGTCGCCTTGCATTCCGGCGACGGCTTCGGCGTGCCGTCGGAATCCTACGCCTTCGACAACAAGAAGCTGTCGTGGGAGACGATCGCGCCGCTGCTCGACCGCTCGTCGCCGCTGCGCACGTCGCATTTGCGCGACCCGGTTGGGCCGCAGATCCACTTCGCCAGCGAATCCTTCATCGACGAGGTGGCGGCGGCGGTGAACGCCGACGCCATCGAATTCCGCATGCGCCACATCAAGGAGCCGCGCGACGTTGCGGTGATCAAGGCGGCGGCGGCAAAGGCGAACTGGGATACGCGGCCCTCGCCGCGCAAGGACCAGACCGGCAGCAAGGTGTCCGGCCGCGGCATTGCCTATGCGCAAAGGAACGGCACGCGCGTTGCGGTGATCGCGGAGGTCGATGTCGACCGCTCGACCGGCAAGATCTGGGCGCGCAAGTTCACCGTGGCGCACGATTGCGGACAGATCATCAACCCGGATGGGCTGACGAAATGTATCGAGGGCAACATCGTGCAGGGCGTCAGCCGCACTTTGTGGGAGGAGGTCACCTTCGACAACAAAACAGTGACCAGCGTCGATTGGCTGAGCTATCCGATCCTCGACATCACCGAGACGCCGGGCGAGGTCAACGTGGTGCTGCTCAACCACCCGGACATTGCGCCGTCCGGCGCCGGCGAGCCGTCGATCCGCCCGGTGGCGGCGGCGATCGCCAACGCCATCTTCGACGCGACCGGCGTCCGCATTCGGCGGGTGCCGTTCTCGCCCGACCGGGTGAAGGCGGCGCTGAGCTGAAAATCAGGCCGGCGTGAGACGGGAAATACTGTCTCGCGCCGCCTTGATCACCCCCGGCACCGCGGAGTCGTGGCCCGGCGCCATGATGTGCACGCCAGCGACGTGCGGCACCTCGGCCAGCTCGGCGATGAGATCCAGGCAGATGCGGCGGCCTTCGGCGGCGGGATCGGCGGCGCGCTCCAGGCGCTCGACGATGGCCTCGGGGATGATGGCGCCGAACAGCTTCTCGGTGATCCAGCGCGCCGACTTTGCCGAGCGCAGCGGCGCGATGCCGATCAGCAGCGCGAACGTGTCGGCGAGCCCGTGCTCGGCGAGCCGCGCCGTGTAGCGGCGCACGACGCCGGCATCCATACAGAATTGCGTCTGCACGAATTGCGCGCCGGCATCGAGCTTGGCCTGCAGCGCCGTCGGCTGCCAAGCGGGTGGCGGATCGATCGGGTTGTCGGCGGCGCCGAGGTAGAAATCGGCATGGCCGGTGATCTTGCGCCCCGACGGCAATTCGCCGGCGTCGCGCAAGCGGCGCGCGGTGTCGAGCAACTGGCGCGGATCGAGATCGAACACCGCTTTGGCGTCGGGCTGGTCGCCGGCCGACGGATCGTCGCCGCGCAGCATCAATAAATTATGCACGCCCGACGCCGCGGCCCCGAGCAGATCGCTCTGCAGCGCGATGCGGTTGCGGTCGCGGCAGGTGAGCTGCAGGATCGGCTCGATGCCTTGCTCGACCAGCATCGCCGCCGCCGTCACCGCGCCGAGATGCGGCCGCGCGCCGGCGCCGTCGGTGACGTTGACCGCGTCGGCAAGGCCCTTGAGCGGCAGCGCCTTGGCGAGCAGTTCGTCGCGTGAGGCGCTCACCGGCGGCGTGATTTCCGCGGTGATGACGAAGCGGCTGGCGGCGAGCTTGTCCTTGAGCGACATGGCCATAGGATCACGTCGCAAAAATGTGTGGACCTGGCAAGCTCAAGAATGAGACAGTGAGTGTATGTTTCAGGCCGTGAAATCCCTCGACGACGCGCTCGCCTGCGTCGGTGACGGCACGAAGATCGTCGTGCCGCGCGAAGTGTCGGGCGTGCCGATGGCGGCAACCCGCGCGCTGATCAAGCGCGGCATCAAGCGGCTGCATGTCGTCGCGCTGCCGACCTCGAGCCTGCAAGCGGATCTGCTGATCGGCGCCGGCTGCGTCGCCACGCTGGAGACGAGTGCGGTGAGCCTCGGCGAGTTCGGCCCGGCGCCGCGCTTCAACGCCGCCGTGCTTGCCGGCGCGATCAGGATGATGGACGCGACCTGCCCGGCGCTACACGCCGCCTTGCAGGCGGCGGAGAAAGGCGTGCCGTTCATGCCGCTGCGCGGGTTGATCGGCTCCGACGTGTTGAAATATCGCGACGACTGGAAGGTGATCGACAGTCCGTTCGGCAATGCCGACCCGATCGTGCTGTTGCCGGCGATCAAGCCGGACGTTGCTCTCATGCACGCGCCGATGGCCGACCGCTTCGGCAATGTCTGGATCGGGCGCCAGCGCGAATTGGCGACGATGGCGCATGCTGCGGAGAAGACAGTCGTCACGGTCGAAAAAATCCACGACGGCAATCTGCTCGACGATCCCCTGCTCGCTGCCGGCACGCTGCCCGGCTTCTATGTCGAGAGCATCGCCATCGCCGAGCGCGGCGCCTGGCCGCTGCCGCTGCCCGATAATTACGCTGCCGATGCGGAGCATCTGGCGCTCTACGTCAAGATGGCGGCGAGCGAACAGGGCTTCGCGGAATATCTGGACAAATATGTCTATGAGCGCCGCGCTGCCTGACTTCCGCACCGAAGAGCTGCTCGCCGACGTGATCGCGCGGCTGATCGGCGACGTGCGCCATGTCGCGGTCGGCAACGCCTCGCCGATTCCGGCGACCGCGGCGCTCTTGGCGCGCGAGCGCGGGCACGGCCGGCCATTCGTGTCGCTCCTGGGCAGCCCGAAGAATACGTTCTGGACCGACGGCGCACGCGAATTGTTCGACTGCGCCGGGCAAGGCCGCATCGACGTGTTCTTCCTCTCCGGCGGACAGATCGACGGCCAGGGCAACGTCAACCTGGTCGAAATCGGCGAGCATGGACATCCGCAGGTGCGCTTCCCCGGCTCGTTCGGCTCGGCCTATCTCTACTACGTGGTCCCCAAGGTGATCCTGTTTCGCACCGAGCATTCGCGTCGCACGCTGGTGCCCAAAGTCGATTTCATTTCCGCACCGGGCGCGAGCGAGCCGAACGTGTTTCGGCCCGGCGGGCCGATCGCGCTCATCACCAACCGCTGCCTGTTCTCGTTCGCCAATGGACGCTTCACGTTGGCCAGCGTGCATCCCGGCCACACTGTCGAGGAGGTGATTGAGCACACCGGCTTCGATTTCGATCGCCCCGCGAACGTGCCGCAGACGCCGCCGCCCTTGGCCGAGACGCTCACGCTGATGCGCGAAGTGGTGGCGCCGCAGCTCGCCGAGGTCTATCCGCAGTTCGCGGCTCAAGTCTTCAGCGCCACCCAGGCCGTCGCCGCCCGCTAAATCTATCATAATTCCAATGTCTTAACAGATCCGCGCGATTGCTTGCCGCAGCCCCTTTGGCCCGCGCGCCGACTTGGCATAGTGTGCCGCCGCGGCCGCCCGGCCGCGCGCAATCTCACGAGCAAGAATCAAAAGGAAGACGTCCGGTGAAGCAGGTTGAAGCGGCGGTGATAGGCACCGGCTGGTGCGGCGGCATCCGATCGGAGACGCTCTCGCGCTCCGCGCTGGTGGACAAATTGCACATCTGTGAAATTCGGCCCGAGCGGCTGGCCGAGGTGAAGGCGCTGACCAGGCCGGCGACGGCGACGCTCGATTACCACGACATCGTCAGGAACCCGAATATCTCGGTGGTCTACATCTCGACCACGCCGGAATCGAACCACTACCCGATCGCCAAGGATTGCCTCAAAGCCGGCAAGCACGTGCTCCTGGAAAAGCCGATCGCGCTCGAATTGTGGGAAGCCGACGAGCTGATCGAGATCGCCAAGCGCAACAAGGTGAAGTTCACCATCGGCTATTCGCAGCGCTTCAATACCAAGTTCGCGTACGCCAAGAAGAAGATCACCGACGGCACACTCGGCAACGTCGTCTCGGTGATGGTCAGCCGGCATCTGTCGCGCAGCCTCGGCAAAAAGATCGCCAGCCGAGTGCGGCTGTCGCCGGTGGTGATGGAATCTACCCACGATCTCGATTTCGTGTTCTGGCTGTTGGAGCCGGCCAAGCCCGTGCGCGTCTACGCGCAAGGATCGTACGGCTACATGAAGCCGGTGAACGGCTCCTACGACGTCATGTTCACCGTCGTCACCTTCGACAACGGCCTGGTGGCCAATATCGCCGGCGGCTGGAACCTGCCGCCGAGCTACCCGAACTATTGCAGCACCTGGGTCGAGATCCTCGGCACCGAAGGCTCGCTCATCCTCGACGACACCCACCGCGACAACTGGCTCAACACGGTCTCCGACGGCCAGCGCTTCCCGATGTCGACCATGCCGGGCGAGCAAGTCGATCACGTCTATGCCGGCCAGATGGGGCCGGAGACGCTGCACTTCCTCGAGGCCTGCATCCTCGATAAGCCGCCGATGGTGACGCCTGAATCGGCGCGCATGGTAATGGAGACCTACACCGCCGCCGATCTCTCCGCCGAGCGCGGCGAGCCGGTCGACCTGCCGCTGTCGAATGAGACGATCTCGGCGGTGGCGGAATTGAAAAAGAAGAACATGGCCGGGGTGAACGCATGAAGAAATCCGCCAGGGGCGTCGGTCTGGCCATTGTCGGCGGCGGCCGAGTCGGCCTGTTCCGCGGCGAGGTGGCCAACCGCCATCCGGCGGTCGAGTGGATCGGGCTCGCCGAGAAGAACCCGAACCGCGCCGGCGAAGTGGCGCCCAAGATCGGCGCCGATTTCGTCACCCAGAGCCACGTCGAGCTGCTCAAGCGCCCGGAAGTCACCGCGGCGATCATCTGCACCGACGAGCACCTGCACGTCGATCCGATCATGGCGGCGCTCGAACGCGGCATACCGCTGCTGATCGAGAAGCCGCTCGCGACAAGGCTCGATGAGTCCGCGAAGGTGCTCAAGGCGATCCAGGACGCCAAGGTCGACGCCGTGGTCGGCTATACCCAGCGCTTCCGCCGCCGCTGGCTCGCCGCCAAGGAGAAGTGCCGCACCGGCGCGCTGGGCGACGTCACACTGGTCACTTCGCGAGCCTTCATGAACCGCCTGGTGGCGATCGACAATTACAAGCGCACCGACGACCCCTCGACCATCTCGCCGATGGTGATCTCCGGCACCCACGCGCTCGACATCTGCATGTGGTGCCTGGAAGGCAAGACGCCGGTCGAGATCTACGCGCGCTCGATCGATAAGGTGCTCGGCCCGCTCTACAAAGGCATCGACGCCACTGCCGGCATGATCACCTTCAGCGACGGCACGCTCTACCATCTCGCCATGTCGTGGGGCCTGCCGATCACCTGGCCGCCGGCGGTCTATTCGCTCGCGGTCGGCATTATCGGCACCACTGGCGCGCTGACCATCGACGACACCCACAGCGATATCGTGCTCGCCGTTTCCAAGGGACAGTCGGAAGGCTACAATCCCGACTCCTCGCGGCTGGTCGACTTCATGGGCAGCTATCCGCCCGGCGACATGGCGCTTGGCGAATTGCGCGGGCCGATGGCGCTCGAGACCGACAGCTGGCTCAACCGCGTCGCGCTCGGCCTGGCGACCGCGGCGGCGACGGTGGAAGAAGCGCACCGCAACCTGATGCTGACCAAGGCATTGGATCTGTCGGCCAAGCTCGGCAAGCCGGTGAAGCTGCCGCTCGATACGGATGCGCTGAAAGCGGTGGCGTGACGCCCTTCGTCGGAGGGAGCGCATGATGATGTGGTTGCACGGACGCAGCGTTGCGTTGGCTGTGCTGGCGCTTATGGCCGCGAGCGGCCTCGCCGCCGCCGAGGACGCCGCGAGCTATCCGACGCGGCCGATCCACATCATCGTCCCCTTCGCGCCCGGCGGCGCTTCCGATTTCGCCATAAGGCTGATCCAGCCGAGCCTGGAAAAAACACTCGGCCAAACTCTGGTGGTCGACAACCGCAGCGGCGCCGCCGGCAATGTCGGCATGGAGACCGCGGCGCGCACAGCACCCGACGGCTACACGCTGTTCCTCGGCAATATCGGCACCGTGGCGATCAACCCCCACTTCTTTCCCGAGTTGAAGGTGACGCCGGAGCGCGATTTCATCCCGATCTCGCTCGCCGCCGAGACGCCCGGCATCGTGGTGGCCAGCGAGAAATTCCCGCCGAACTCGCTCAAGGAGATGATCGCCTACGCCAAGACCAATCCCGGCAAGATCAACTATGCCGCAGCCGGCGTGAGCACGCTCAACACGCTGGCGATGGAGCAATTCCGCCACCGCCTCGGCCTTAAGATGACGCAAGTGCCGTACAAAGGCGGCGCCGGGCCCGCCGTGGTCGATCTCTTGGCCGGCAATGTCGACGTGATGTTCGTCACGCTGTCGTCGGCGGCGCAGTTCGTCAAAGCGGGCAAGCTGAAAGGCTTCGCCGTGACCACCAAGGAGCGCGTCGAATCGCTACCAGACGTGCCGAGCGTGGTCGAACTCGGCTTCCCCGAGGACGTCAGCGGCTCCTGGCAGGGGCTTTTTGCCGTAAAGGATACACCCGCTCCGATCGTCGCCAAGCTGCACGCCGCCGTGCTCAAGGCGATGGCGGACCCCGAGGTGCGCCAGCACATGATCGCCGACAGCATGGTGCCGACCTCGAGCCCGACGCCGGAAAACTTCAAGGCCTTCGTCACCGCCGAATCGGCGAAGTGGAAGACGGTGGTCGAGCAGATCAAGGCCGCCGACAAAAGCAGCCATTGAAGGGAAATAGCCTCTAGCGCGCTAAGGGCTTGATCGACAATTCGCTCGCCATCTTGTCGAGCTGCGCCAGTAGTTCTGGCGGCAACGCGAGGCCATTCGCGAGACGGTCGGCGCGACGCTTCGCCCGCTCTTCGCCGGGTAGCCGCACGCTCTCGCCCGGCAGCGCCTTCGATGAGCGCAAGCTGCGAATGTGGCGGTCGACCTCGGCCTTGAACTGGGCGAGCGGCTGGAAGCGCGCCGGATCGAGCGCGATGACGAATTGCCCGGTGTTCGTGACCTTGCCCGGCTCGGCATTGAAATCGACGCAGTCGCAGCCGAACAGCGCGCCGTTGAGCGTACCGGCGAGCAGGCCGAGCATCAGCGCCAGGCCTGCGCCCTTGTAGCCGCCCATCGGCAGCAGCAGCGCCTCGCCGCTTTGCTGCGGATCGATCACCGCCTCGCCGGTGTTCGGATTGATCATCCAGTCGCCTTTGAGCGGCCGGTTGAGCAATTTGTGGTTCTTGATGGTGCCGTAGGAAACGATCGAGGTGGCGATGTCGAGCACCAGCGGCGGCTCCTCGCCCGCGGGGATGGCGATCGCCAGCGGATTGGTGCCGAGCAGCGGTTGAGCGCCGCCGGCGAGCGGCATGTGGTTGGCGTTCGCCACCGCCGAATAGATGCCGATCATGTCGGCCTTCAATGGCAGCGCGGCATAGACGCCGGCGGCGCCGGCGTGGCCGGAATTACGGCAGCCGACCCAAGCGACGCCGTTCTCGCGCGCGAGCGCGATCGCCGTTTCCGCCGTCTTGGCGACGACGAGATGGCCCATGCCGTTGTCGCCATCGACCAGCGCGGTCGCCGGCGCGCTGCGCGTCACCGTGATATTGGGCCGTGCGTTGGTCGAGCCGAGCTTGAGGCGTTGCACGTATTGCGGCAGGCGGAATACGCCGTGGGCATCGGCGCCGACGAGATCGGCCTCAAGCATCAGCTCGGCGATCTTGGCCGAGTCGGCCGCCGGCACGCCGGACTTCTGCATGGCGTCGATGATGAAACCGGTGACCGCCGCGGTCGGCACGCGGCCGGTTTTGGGCGACGCCTGCACGTTCATGGCTATTTCCCCGTCAGCATCTTTTCGGCATTGCCGTTGAGGATCGCGTCCTTGTCGGCGTCGGAGATTTTCAACGACCGCACATGGGAAACGCAATCCATCATCGCCATGTCGTAAGGATAATCGCTGCCGAGCATCACGCGCTCGCTGCCGACCAGCCCGATCATCGCTTCCAGCGCCGGCGCCGAATGCAGGATGGTGTCGTAGTTGAAGCGCTTGGCGATGCCCTTGGGCTGCGCCGGCACGTTCTTCTTCGGTTCGGGGCGCACCTTCCAGCCATGCTCCCAACGCGCCGCCTGATAAGGCGTGAAGCCGCCGCCATGCGCCAGCATGATCTTCAGCTTCGGATGCCTGTCCATGACGCCGCCGAAAATAAGACAGGCGGCGGCAATGGTGGTGTCGAGCGGATTGCCGATCAGGTTGCCGAGATAATACGACTTGAGGCGATCGGCGCCGGCGACGTTGTTGGGATGGATGAACATGAAGGCGCCGAGCTCTTCGGCCGTCGCCCACAGCGGCTCGAAGCTTGGATCGTCGAGGTTCTTGCCGACCACGTTGGAGGCGAACATCGAGCCCTTGAGGCCGAGCTTGGTCATCGCCCGCTTGAGTTCGTCGGCGGCGCACTTAGGGTCCTGCATCGGCAGCGTGGCTATTCCTAAGAAGCGCGTCGGATGCGCGGCGATATGTTTCGCTATCTGGTCGTTCTGGACGGCGGAGAGCGTCGCACCCAGCGCCGGTTCCTGGTTGTAGAGATAGGTCTGCGGCGTCGCCGACAGCACGTGCACGTCGACGCCGGTGGCGTCCATGTCCTTGAGCCGGCGTGGGATGTCGAAGCCGCCGGTCGGGAACGGCCGATACACCACGCCGGCGACATCGAATGCCGCATTCTCGGCATCGTCGGGCGTGATCGTGACCTTGACGCCCGCCTTGGTCAGCATGGCGGCGGTTTCCAGGGTGCAAATATGGGTGTGGGTATCGATGGTGCGCACGTTGCTTATTTCGTCCTCTGAAAACCGCCGCAAGGCTATGGGTGATTTTGAGGCGTCTGAGTGCCGCAGGCGCGTCCCCGACGCAAGCCCCTGTCGGAGGGCCTGGTTTCGGCTATAAACGGGCCTCTTTCGACGCCCGGGAAGACCGCATGAACTCACCGCTCGCCCACCGCAAACACACGCCGCGCGTCGAGGACGACGCCCTGGTGCGCGGCCTAGGCCATTTCACCGACGACCCGAAGTTGCCGATCCAGGCCTATGCCGCCTTCGTCCGTTCGCCCTACGCGCACGCCAGCGTCGTCTCGATCAACGCCGACGATGCGCGCAAGGCCAAGGGCGTACTGGTGGTGCTCACCGCCAAGGACATCAAGGCGGCCGGCGTTGCCGGCATTTCGCGCCACCCGCCGGTGGTCGGCCGCGGCGGCGCTAAGATGGCGATGCCGTATCGCCCGGCGCTCGCGGAAACGCCGATGCATGTCGGCGATGCGGTGGCCATGGTGGTGGCGGAAACGCGCGGCGCGGCGCAGGACGCCGCCGAGCTCGTGCGCGTCGAGTATGAAGAATTGCCGGCGGTGGTCGATCTCGACGCCGCGATGAAGGGCAAGACGCAGCTTTTTGCCGACGCGCCGGGCAATCTCTGCGTCGACTGGCCGGGCCCGGTGCCCAGCGAGCAGAACGAACGCGACGTCGCCGACATCATCACCAAGGCGCCGCATGTGGCGCGCGTCAGCGTCGTCCACCAGCGCCTGGTGGTGGCCTCGATGGAAACGCGCGGCGCCACCGGCGTCTACGACAAGGACAACGACCGATACACGCTGCGCGCCTGCTCGCAGAGCGCCGATGCCTTGCGCGGCCAGGCCGCCTCGATCATGGGCGTGCCGAACGACAAATTGCGGGTGATCACCGAAGACGTCGGCGGCGCCTTCGGCATGAAGACCACGGTCTATCCGGAATACGTCGCCGTAATGGTGGCCGCGCGCAAGGTCGGACGGCCGGTGCATTGGCAGTCGACGCGGTCGGAAGCCTTCATGAGCGACTGTCAGGCGCGCGACGCGGTCAGCCATGTCGAACTCGCGCTCGACGACAAGGGCAAGTTTCTGGCGCTGCGCGTGCGGCATCTCTGCAACCAAGGCGCCTACATCGCCAACGCCGGCATCAACATCAACACCAACAATTTCGCCCGCTGCCTGCCCGGCATGTACCGGATCGCCAAGGTCGACGTCGGTGTTGCCTGCTACTTCTCCAACAAGGTGCCGATCGCACCCTATCGCGGCGCCGGGCGCCCGGAGGCAAACTACGCGCTCGAGCGGGCGGTCGAGGAAGCCGCCCGCGTTATCGGCATGGACCCGGTGCGGCTGCGCAAGAAAAACCTGATCCCGCCGTCGGCCATGCCGTTCAAGACGCCGATCAACACCTACGATAGCGGCGATTTTCCCGGTATCGTCGATAAGGCGCTCAAGCTCGCCGATGTCGACAATTTCAACAAGCGCAAGCGCGAATCGGCCAGGCGCAAGAAGCTGCGCGGCATCGGCATCTCCTGCATGCTGGAGCATTCCGGCGCGACGCCGATGGAAATGGCGTCGCTGGCGTTTGCCGACGGCGACAAGATGATCCTCGGCTTGAACGTGCAATCGACCGGGCAGAGCCACGCCACCGTGTTCGGGCATCTCTTGGCGCACAAGCTCGGCGTCGATGCGGGCCAAATCGAGCACCGTCACGGCGACACCAATCTGGGTCTCACCGGCGGCGCCTCGGTCGGTTCGCGCTCGGCGATGTGCGCCGGCAACGCCATTGTCCACGTCGCCGACGTCATGCTGGCGAAGGGCAAGAAGGTCGCCTCGGCCGCACTGGAAGCATCGGAGAGCGACATTCAATATCGCAACGGCAGTTTCGAGGTGGTCGGCACCGACCGCAAGATTTCGCTGTTCGACACCGCCAAACGCGGCAGGGACATGGGCGAAAGCCTCGACACCAAGGACAAGGCGGACACGCCGCTCACGTTTCCGAACGGCTGCCACATCGCTGAGGTCGAGATCGATCCCGACACCGGCTTTGTCGATCTTGTGACCTATACCGCGGTGGACGACTGCGGCAATCCGCTCGACATCACCATCGTCGAGGGCCAGGTGCACGGCAGTCTGGCGCAGGGGCTCGGTCAGGCGCTGACCGAGGACGCGGTCTACGATTCGAACGGGCAATTGGTGAGCGGCTCGTTCATGGATTACGGCATGCCGCGCGCGCATCACATGCCGGTCGAGTTGCGCGAGGCGCTGCACCCGGTGCCGGCCACGACCAATCCGCTCGGCGTCAAGGGCACCGGCGAGGCCGGCACCACGGCATCGATCGCCGCGGTGATGAACGCCGTTGCGCATGCGATCCCGAACGGCGCCGCCGATCACATGGACATGCCGGCGACGCCGAGCAAAGTCTGGGCCGCCTGCCAGAAGGCGCTGGCAAAGTAAGCTCACCGATCCGCAGACCGGCGCCGCGGCGTTTCTGCCGGGTTAACGCTCAGCGGGGCCGAACTGTCGGCCAGAGCCAGCCGCTGCTCGTGCGACTGGCGCAGCGCTGCCAAAGCGTCGCTCGCCTGCCGGTGCAGCAGCGCGAAATCGGGCTCGGCGGCAATGATGCGCTGCGCTTCCGCCGCGCGCCTGGCTTGCGGCAGCGGCAATCACCAGAATCGCGATCGCAATATCTCTTGGTTTCATCGGCATAGCCTTCTGGCCTGGTCCAGAAACCACAATAAACACAAAGACATTGAGGCCACGCCAAAGCGGGCCGGGAAATTCTCTCCAGCAAATTCATCACTTAGCAAGAACTGGAGACGCGTCAGGCGTTCGGCCGCACCAGGGAATACCGCGGGTCGGCGGCCAGCACCTCGGCCTGGGGTAACCCAAGCTCCTTGCGCACCATATTGGTGCCGAGCACCATCGCAACGATCTTGTAATAGGCGTGGCGGCGGCTCATGCCCTCGCGCCCCATGCCGCAGTCCGACGACAACACCAGCCGCTCGGCCGGAATGTGCTTGAGCGCCTTGCGGATATGGTCGGCGATCTCTTCCGGCCGCTCGACCTGCAGGCCGTGGTGGTCGATGACGCCGATGGCGATCTTCTTGCCGGTGATGATCTTGCCGAAATCCTCGAGGTCCATGCCGCGGGCGCTCGCCAACTCGAAGGTGATCACGTCGGCATCGACCTTATTGAGCATCTCCAGCGCGTTCTTGTAGCTCTGCACTTCCTTGAACATGCGCTGCTGCGACGGGTTGCCCCAGCAGGTGTGGCACCACACCTCGGTCTTGGCACGCAGACCCTTCACCGTGCGGTTGAACACCTCGACGCTGAACGCCGGGTTGATGACCTCGTCGACGATGTTACGCACCGCGAGCAGGTGGATCTGCGGTTCCTCGAACTGGATCGCCGGGCAGCCGGCGTCGGCGAGCGCGTGCAGTTCCTCGTTCAAGGCGTCGGCGATCGCCAGGATGCGGTCGCGGATGCTCTTGTAGTGGGAGTCGGGCACGGCGAAGGCGACCAGCTCCGGCCCGATGGTGCCGAATTTCACCGGCCTTTTGGTGAGCCGCTGCGCCACCTTCCACATCTCGGCGTATTGCAGGTCGCCGCGCGTCACCGGGCCGACGATGCCGGACATCACCCGCGATTCCAGGTAGTCGTGCAGGATGTGGCCGGGCGGAAAGGCGAGACCGCCCTGCCCGGCGCGGATCGGCTGCGGATTGCCGCGGTCGAAACCGCCCATGTGGCGCGTCGGATAATTGGTCCAGCTCTGGCCGCCGACGTCGCTGTCGAAATGCGCGTCGCCGTCGGTGACAATGTCGAGGCCGGCGATGTCCTGCTCGTGCAGATAGACCGACACCGCGTCGACGTACTGCTCGCGGAAACGGTTGTTCACCATCGCGTCCATGAAGCTGCGATGGCCGAGCTGCTCGGTGTACCAGCTCGGCCGCGGCAGCGAGCCGGTGATGGTGGTCGGCAGCATCAGATCTTTGGTGGCGCGAAGCATAGACGTCGTCTCCCGGTGGCTTGTTTGTCTGTTGTCGTTGCAAACATCTTAGGCCGGCGGCAAGCCTTTTGGAAACAGGTCCGGCGATTTTTGCCGCGCCGGACATGGACAAATGCTGCGCGGCTGCCCACCTAGAGTGGGCAGTTTCAAAGGGCGACAAAATCTCTGCTATAGTCGCAGCCCATGGACAAGAAGACCGACCGCTACATCGTCCGGCCCAATCCCGCCGATCCGCGGCTGACCGAGCGCGTCACCGGCATCGACCAGACCGGGGCGAAGATCGAGACCTCGGTGACCGTCGAGCGCGCGTTGACGATTTTCCTCAACAGCCAGGAAATCGTCACCGCAATGACGATCGGCGATTATCCCGAATATCTCGCGATCGGCTATCTGCTCAACCAGAACATGCTGCTGCCCGACGACATCGTGACCGGCGTCGATTACGACGAGGAATTGGCGGTCGTCGTGGTGCGCACCAAGCGCAAGACCAATTACGAGAAGAAGCTGAAGAAGAAGGTGCAGACTTCCGGCTGCGCGCAGGGCACCGTGTTCGGCGACCTGATGGAGGCGCTGGAGGACGTCACGCTGCCGAAAGCGATCTTGCGCACCTCCTGGCTCTATAAGCTGACGCACGAGATCAACACCACGCCGTCGCTTTATCTCGAGGCCGGCGCCATCCACGGCTGCGTGCTGGCGCAGGAAGACCGGCCGCTGGTCTATATGGAGGACGTCGGCCGCCACAACGCGGTCGACAAGATCGCCGGCTGGATGTTCAAGGAGAAGGTCTCGGCCGCCGACAAGATTTTCTACACCACCGGCCGCTTGACCTCGGAGATGGTCATCAAGACCGTGCGCATGGGCATCCCGATCCTGATCTCGCGCTCGGGCTTCACCGCCTGGGGCGTCGAGCTGGCGCGCAAGGCGAATTTAACGCTGATCGGTCGGGCGCGCGGTAAGCGCTTCGTCGCGCTCGCCGGCGAGGGCCGCATCGTGTTCGATCAGGACCTCAGCTTTGTCGAGGAAGAGAGCAGCAAGCACCGGCGCAAGGCGGCCGTGCATGACGAGTAATGTCTGATATTCCACTTCCTCCCACGTTTGGCCTGGTGCTGGCCGGCGGTCTGGCGCGCCGCATGGGCGGCGGCGACAAGGCACGCATCGAAATCGGCGGCGTGTCGATACTCGACCGCGTGCTGGCCCGCCTGTCGGGGCAATGCGTCGATATCATCATCAATGCCAACGGCGACCCCGAGCGCTTCGCCGACACCGGCTGCACCGTGGTGCCCGACAACGTGCCTGACCATCCCGGTCCGCTCGCCGGCATCATGGCGGGGCTCGATTGGCTGGCCGCGCAGGATAACGGCGTCGAATGGCTGCTCAGCGTGCCGGGCGACTGCCCGTTCCTGCCCGACGACCTGGTCGAGCGGCTGCATATCGCCCGCGTGAAGATGGGCGCCGGCGTGCCACTCGCCTGCGCCCGCTCCGGCGAATGGCGCCATCCTGTGATCGGCCTGTGGCCGCTGGCGCTGCGCGCCAGCCTGCGGCAGGCCCTGGTCGAGGAGGGCCTGCGCAAGATCGAGTTGTGGACCGCGCGCCACGGCGTCGCGGTGGCCGATTGGCCGGCCGAGCCGGTCGACCCGTTCCTCAACGTCAATACGCCCGAGGACGCCGCGCGGGCCGAGCGCATTGCGCTGCAGCATCACGGCATTTGATGCGCTTGATCCTCCCCGCGCGGCGCACATATTTGCTATAGTCGCAAACTATGGGGCGTACGGGAGAGGAGCCGGTTTCATGAAGACGTTCGTCATCGCCTGCGTGGCGGCCATCATCATCGCGGTGATCGGCGGGCTCGTGCTCAGCAGCGTGCAGGAGCCGGTCGACAAGGCCTTCAGCAGCGGGCAGAGCGTGCGGCTCGGCGCCTGATCACGCCATCAGCGCGGCATAAGACAGGAACCCGACGCGGGTGCCGGGCTCGATCGCCGTCACGTCCTCGGGAAATTCCAGCAAGCCGTCGGTTTCGGTCAGCGACGTGATGACGCCGGCGCCGTCCTGGGGGTGCTTGACCGCTTCCAGTTCGCCGTCGGCGGCGCGGCGCAGCGCAACACGCACGTATTCGCGGCGGTCCTTTTTCTTCCGGAAGGCAAAAGCCGCGCGCACCGGCAGCGGCATCAGGCTTTGCGGCCGCGCGCCGGCAAGCCGCCGCAACAGCGGCTTCACCACCCGCACGAAGGTGACGAACACCGCCACCGGATTGCCGGGCAAGCCGGCGAACACTGCGCCCTGCCCGCTGGCGTCGCGGATCACGCCCATCGCCACCGGCCGGCCCGGCTTGATGGCGACGCGCCAGAACACCAGGCTGCCGATGCGCTCGACCGCGCCGCGCACGTGGTCGGCTTCGCCGGTCGAAACGCCGCCCGAGGTGAGCACCAGATCGTGGCCGGCGGCCGCCGCCTGCAACGCGCGCGCCAGCCGCTCCGGATCGTCCGGCAGGATGCCGAGATCGGTGACCACGGCGCCGAGCCGCTCCAGCAATTCGCTTAAGAGATAGCGGTTGGCATCGTAGATCGCCGCGCCGGCGCGCCGCGATCCCGGCTCGACCACCTCGTCGCCGGTGGAAAAGATCGCGACCTTGAGCCGCCGCCGCACTTCGATCTCGACAATGCCGAGCGCGGCGGCCAGCGCGATATGCTGCGGCTCCAGCACGGCGCCGGCCGGCAACGCGACATGGCCGGCGGGCAGGTCTTCGCCGGCCAGCCGCCGGTTGCCGCCGAGCTTCAGACCCTTCGGCACGATCACCTGGTCGCCATCGACGGTCACGTCCTCCTGCATGAACACAGTGTCGGCGCCGGCCGGCATGGCGGCGCCGGTGAAAATGCGGATCGCCTGCCCCGGCGTCAGCGCGAGGTCGCCCCGCGCGCCGGCGGTGAGCCGTCCGGTGACGGTCAGCCGGGTGTCGCCGTCGCGCACCAGATCGGCGTGGCGCACCGCGTAACCGTCGACCGCGGAATTGTCGAATGGCGGCAGATCGACCGGCGCCATGACGTCCGCGGCGGTGACGCGGCCGCGCGCGGCGTGCAAGCCGACGCGCTCGCTCCCCTCGACCGGCGCAACGCGCTCGCCGATCAGCCGCTCCATGGCGTCGAGCGGCAGCAGCGGGCCGGAAAAGGCAAAGCAATCGTCGGTCAGTTGCGCCATTACACCGTCCTGACCGCAGAGATAGGCACGGCGTGCTCGAGCAGCAAATCGGCGATCGCCTCGATGTCGTTGAGGTCGACCACCGGCACCTTGGCCTGCGGCACCGCACTGTCCGAGGCGACCGCGACGATGTGCGGGTCCTCCGGCTGGATCAGCGGCTTGCCGTTGGCGATGCGGTGGATTTCGAGCTTGGGGAAGGCGTCGCGCTTGAAGCCTTCGACCAGCACCAGGTCGACCGGCGACATCTTGCCGACCAAAGCGACGAGGTCCCATTCCGGCTGCTCGCGCAGTTCGTGCAGGATGGCCCAGCGCTTGGCCGAGGAAATGATCACCTCGGTGGCGCCGGCGGCGCGGTGGAAGAACGAGTCCTTGCCCGGCTGATCGAGATCGAAGCCGTGATGGGCGTGCTTGAGCGTCGACACGCTGATGCCGCGCGCGATCAGGCGCGGGATGAGCTTCTTGATCAGCGTGGTTTTGCCCGACCCACTCCAGCCGGCGAGACCGACGATGCGCATGGTTCCCTTATAGCAAAACGCCCGGCCGCAAGGCCGGGCGTTTTTATCGTCGATTGCGGTGGCCGGCTATTCGGCCGGCTGCTGCGCCGCCCGGCCTTGCGGCACGACGCCGGACTGCATTTCCTCCTCGTACCAGAGGCTGTGCCGCTCCTTCGCCCAATTGACGTCGACGGTGCCCTCGGCCATCGCCTCGAAGGCGCCCTCCACGCCGATCGTGCCCATGTAGATGTGCACGAACATCGCCGAGATGAAGAGCACGCCGATGACGCTGTGCGCGATCTCGGCCAGTTCCATGTTGCCGACGGTGGTGCCGTAGAACGGGAACAGCAGGATGTAGCCGCTCACGATGACGCCGATGCCGCCGAACGTCGAGATCCAGAAGATCAGCTTTTCGCCGCCGTTGAACTTCTCGGCGGGCGGCTCCTTGCCGCCGAACATGCCGCCGCCGTTCTTGAACCAGACGAAGTCGTTGTAGCTCGGCAGGTTGCGCGCCACCCACATCAGGAACATCAGCACCAGGCCGATGGTGAAGGCGAAGCTGAGATAGTTGTGCGAGAATTTCGCCCATTCCGACCACGTGCTGAACGCCGACGGGCCGAGCCACGGCAGGATCAGGCTGCGGCCGAAGCTGATGTTGAGGCCGGTGATGGCGAGGATGACGAAGGAGACCGCGGTCAGCCAGTGCACGAAGCGCTCGAAGGCGTTGAAACGCATGATGGTGCGTCCCGAACGACCCTCCTCGATGCGCATGGTGCCGTGCCACGAATAGTACGCGGTGAGGATCGCCAGAATGCCGAAGATGAAGATGCCGCCGATCCATTTCAGCGTGACCGTGTGGTATTCGCGCCAGTCGCGGCCGGCCGGATGCTCGATCACTTGAGACTTCATGTCCGGGATTGACCCTCGGCCCTCGATCTTGTGGAGCTGCTGCAGCAGTTGCTGTTCCTTCACCGCCGCGGCGTTCGGGTTGACCGAGTTCGGCTGCTGCGCCGCCGACGGCAATGCCGTCGCGACGACGAAGGCGAGCGCCAGCGCTCCGGCGATCAGACGCATCGCTGCAAAGATTTTCGCCATATCATTTCTCCTTCAACGCAAGTCTTCTGCGGCGGCGAAACCGGCGGTGCGACACGGCCGCACCGCCGCAAATGCAATCAGGTCGCGATCGTCTCGCGATAGGCGGTCTGCCAGCCCCAGGCGCCGGAGCCGTAGCCGCGCTTGGCCACCCGCTCCTTGTAGATCTGGGCGATGACGTCGCCGTCGCCGGCGAGCAGCGACTTGGTCGAGCACATCTCGGCGCACAGCGGCAGTTTGCCTTCGGCGAGACGGTTGGCGCCGTATTTCTCGTACTCTTCCTTGGTGTTGTCGGCTTCCGGGCCGCCGGCGCAGAAGGTGCACTTGTCCATCTTGCCGCGCGAGCCGAAGTTGCCGACCTTGGGATATTGCGGCGCGCCGAATGGGCAGGCGTAGAAGCAATAGCCGCAGCCGATGCACAGGTCCTTGGAGTGCAGCACCACCGCGTCGGCCGTGGTGTAGAAGCAGTTCACCGGGCAGACCGCCGCGCAGGGCGCGTCGGTGCAGTGCATGCAGGCCATCGACACCGAGCGCTCGCCCGGCTTGCCGTCGTTGAGGGTGACGACGCGCCGGCGGTTGATGCCCCAGGGCACCTCGTGCTCGTTCTTGCAGGCGGTGACGCAAGCGTTGCATTCGATGCAACGATCGGCGTCGCAGAGGAATTTCATACGTGCCATGGTCGTTGCTCCTTACGCCGCTCTGATCTGACAGAGGGTGACTTTGGGTTCCTGCATGCCCGTCGCCGGGTCATAGCCGTAGGTGGTGATCGTGTTCGCGCTTTCGCCGAGCACGATCGGGTCGGTCCCCTTCGGATAGTTGCCGCGCAGGTCCGCGCCGCCGAACCAGCCGCCGAAGTGGAACGGCATCCAGGCGACGCCCTTGCCGACGCGCTCGGTGACCAGCGCCTTCACCTTGGCTTTCGAGGCGTTCTCGGCGCCGGTGACCCAGACCCAGCCGCCGTCCTTGATGCCGCGCTCGGCGGCATCCGAGGTATTGATCTCGACGAACATGTCCTGCTGCAGTTCGGCCAGCCACTTGTTCGACCGGGTTTCCTCGCCGCCGCCCTCGTACTCGACCAGACGGCCGGACGAGAGAATGAGCGGGAACTCCTTGGCGATGCCCTTGTCCACCGCCGCCTTCTGCACGGTGAAGCCGATATTCGGCAGCCGGAACTGCTTGGCGTCCGGCAGCGTCGGATATTTCGCCACCAGGTCGACGCGCGGCGTGTAGATCGGCTCGCGGTGCACCGGGATCGGGTCCGGCAGACCGAAGGCGTTCATGCGCCCCTTGGCGTTGCCGTAGGGCACGCAGCCATGCTTCATGGCGACGCGCTGGATGCCGCCCGAGAGATCGATCGACCAGGAGACCGCGTCCGGCGTGGTCGGGTTGACCTTGTTGATCACCGCCAGTCTCGGCTTCGGTCAGATCCTTGTCCCAGCCGAGCTTCTTGAGCACGCCCAGCGTGAATTCGGGATAGCCGTCCTTGATCTCCGAATCCTTGGAGTAGGACCCGTCGGCGAGCAGGCTGACCTTCACGGTCGAGCCATCCGGCCGTTTCTCCTCGCGTTCCACGCCGAAGCGGGCGCGGAAGCAGCCGCCGCCGTCCATGACGGCGAGATTGGTGTTGTACAGCAGCGGCGTGCCCGGATGCTTGACCTCCGGCGTGCCCCAGCACGGCCATGGCAGGCCGTAATAGTCGCCTTTGTTCGGTCCGCTCGCCGCGCGTTGCGTGAGCATGTCGAAGTCGGCCTGGTGCGCCATGTGCGACTTCAGCCGCTCCGGCGACTGGCCGCAGTAGCCGGTCGAGAAGCTGCCGCGGTTCATTTCGCGCAGGATGTCCTCGGCGACCGGCAGATTGTTCTCGACCTTGATGTTCTTGAACATCTGGTCGGCGAAGCCGAGCTTCTTGGCCAGGAGGTACATGACCTCCAAGATCGTCCTTCGATTCGAAGATCGGCTTGACGATCTGCTCGCCCCATTGCAGCGCACGATTGGACGCCACGCGCGAACCGCGTGCATTCGAACTGCGTGGCAACCGGCAACAGGTACATGTCGTCCTTGCGGCCGGCCTGCACGGCGAGCGACGCCCAAGTCGTCGGATGCGGGTCGGCGACGACCAGGAGCTCGAGCGCCTTCAACCCCTTCAGCGACTCGGGGATGCGCGTGATGCTGTTGCTGGCGTGACCCTGCACGATCATCGCCCTCACATTGTCTTTCTGGGCGACCTGGTCCTTCGGCAGAATCGCCGCGTCGAACCAGCGCGTCAGCGGGATGCCGGGCGTCTCCATGATCTTCTTGTCGTCGAAACGGCCGACGCAGATAATTGTAGTCGACCTCCCAGACACGCGACCAATGCTTCCACGCGCCTTCGACGAGGCCGTAGTAGAACGGCAGCGTCACGATATCGAGGCCGACGTCGGTGGCGCCCTGCACGTTGTCGTGGCCGCGGAAGATGTTGGCGCCCATGCCCGGACCGCCGACATTGCCGGTGAGCAGCAGCAGCATGCAGCTCGCGCGCACGTTGGCGGTGCCGACCGTGTGCTGGGTCTGCCCCATGCACCAGATCAGCGTCGACGGCTTCTGCGGTCGCGAACATCTGGGCGACGCGCTTGAGCTGCTCGCCCGGAACGCCGGAGACGCGTTCGACCTCCTCCGGCGTCCACTTCTCCATCTCCTTGCGCGCGTCCTCGAACCCGTAGACGCGCTGCTTGATGAATTCCTTGTCTTCCCAGCCGTTCTTGATGATGTGCCACATCATCCCGTACAGCACCGGAATATCGGTGCCCGGGCCGCAGCCGGACGTATTCGGTGGCGTGCGCCGCCGTGCGCGTCAGCCGCGGATCGATGACGATGACGTTCGCCTTCTGCAGCTCGGCACCTTCGATGCAGATGCTGCAGCGACACCGGATGGGCTTCGGCCGGATTGCCGCCCATGATGATCTGCGTCTTGGCGTTGCGGATGTCGGTGTAGCTGTTGGTCATCGCGCCGTAGCCCCAGGTATTGGCCACGCCGGTGACGGTGGTCGAATGGCAGATGCGCGCCTGGTGGTCGGTGTTGTTGGTGCCCCAGAACGCGCCGAACTTGCGGAACAGATAGGAGCCCTCGTTGGTCATCTTGGCCGAGCCGAGCCAATAGACCGAGTCGGCGCCGGACTTGCCGCGGATCGTCGTCAGCTTGTCGCCGATCTCGTTGATGGCCTGGTCCCATTTGATGCGGGTCCATTGGCCGTTCGCGAGCTTCATCGGGTATTTGAGACGGCGTTCGCCCATCACCAGTTCGCGCACCGAGGCGCCCTTGGCGCAATGCGAGCCGCGGTTGATGGGGCTATCCCAGCTTGGCTCCTGGCCGATCCAGACGCCGTTGGAGACTTCCGCGGTGACGGTGCAGCCGACCGAGCAATGCGTGCAGAGGCTCTTGCGGATGGTGACCGCGGCGCCCGCGGCAGCCGGCGGGCCGGCCTTGGCCTTGCGCACGCTGGCGAGCGGCAGAGCGCCGATGGCGGCAAGACCGCCGGCGGCGAGACCCGAGCGGCGCAGGAAGCTGCGGCGATCGAGGCCGCTTGGTGGCTTGGCTAGCGAGGGCGGCAAGCGATCCATGGCTCGAACCTTGGCGCGCCTGACGTTCAGTCCGTTTGATCAGCACGGCTTGCCTCCCTCACTTCGGATAGCTGTTGACGCGGTAGTAGGTCTTCACCTCGGCGGAGTCGGCCTTGTAGCGCGCCTTGCGCTTGTCGTCGTCGTTCTCCGATATCCGCTTCGGCTTCGGTGACGAGGGCGGCGGGCACTGCCGCAACACCGGCGCCGGCGCCGAGCGCGCGCAGGAAATTGCGGCGCGCCAGATTAGCCTTCGGGTCTTTTGTCATCGCCAGTCTCCTTGAAGACGTGAAGCGTTCTTGCCCGCGCTTAGTCGGCCAGCGCGAAAGCCTCCGTTTCGATCTCGATAAACGCGCGGCCGAGCGTTCCGACGCTGCGGTAGAAAGCCGCGCTGTCGGCGCGTTCGAGGTCGGCGAAGAAACGGCCGAGCCAGGGCGCCAGATGTTTCTCGAACAGTTCGCGGTCGGCTCCCGCCGGCGCCGGGAATTGCCCGCCGGCGATGCCCGACATGATCTCGCACAGGATGGCGGCGTGATCTTCCGATTCGTACTGCTGCTCGACGCGCTCGATGCCGAAGCGGCCGAGATCCTCGCGCAGCCGGGCCAACGGGCGCTCGTGCAGGAAGCCGGCGATGTAGTAAGAGCCGTAAGGCATCAATTCGCCGCGGCCGATGCCGATGAACAAATTGAAGAACTCGCGCTCGACCGTGCCGGCGCCGGCTTTGGCGGCCGCTTCGGCGAGGCCGACATGGGCGACGCCGAGCGGCGTCGGATCGCCGCGTAGCGCGGCCAACCGTTGTAGGAATGCCGCGTCCGGCGCGCGTGCGAGCAACGCCGCCAGCAGCGCATATTCTTGCGCGCGGGCGAGATCGACGTCGTCGATGTCGCTTGGCTTATTGCCGTCTTGGTAAAGGTCGGGCCGCAGAATCGCGCGCGCGACGCCGGTCACCGCCTCGACGGTGAGCACGCGTTCGGCCGGAACGCGCGTCCAGTTGGACACCGAGGGCTGCGAAATACCGATACGGCGCGCCAACTCGGTGACGCCGCCGGCGGCGCGAATCGCTTCGTCTAGTCCCCGGTCTGTCATCACAGCTCGGCTCCCCCCGAGCCCCTTTCTTTTTCTTGGCGCGACCGGCTCTTAGAAGGGCCAGTTTCGAACGGTGAAAGGCTATTCCCGCATGGAATGCAGGGTCAATAGCCGGAGGCTATAAGCCCCGATCATTATTTCGGGAGTGCGCCGCCGTGCCCACGATGGCGGGCGCGCGGGCCAGAGTCTTTTTCGTCTGAGTTATTTTGCGTTGCAATATCGTCGCTGCGCTGCATGGGTGTCTGGTCCACCGCTGCGGCGTCCTGTGCCGACGCAGACCTATCCTGCGGCGGTTGTTGCGTTAAATCGGCGCTGGCGGGCTCTGGCTTATCGTTTGTGTGCGTCGATTGTTGCGCAGCAGGTTCGGCCGGCTGCGGCGCGCCGATCACTTGCGCCAGCAGTTTGGCGACATCGCCGGCCGAAATGGGCCCGAAGCCGGGCATGGCGTCGGGGTTGTTGAAGTCCCACCCGTTCTCGACCAGGCCGATAAAGTCGCGAATGGCCGGATCGGCGGACCAAGCGCGACGAAGTGCCGCGCGCGAGAGATCCGGCGGAACCCCGGGTCTGAGAAAGGCGCGAATATCAGATTCCGCGCCGATCGATTCGATCGGCGGCAGGCTGGCGGGATCGAACGGGGCCTCCGCGGCCGACGGATCGGTTTCGGTGGACGGCGGCGAAACAAGAGCGGCGTCCTTCGCTTCGACCGGCGCGTGTTCGTCCGCCGCCTTGCGTTTGCGCCGCGACCACCGATCGATAAATTTCTCCGGGTCGCTCATAGCTGCTCGTCGTCGCGCAACAGGCGCCGCCCCAGCGCTTCCGGATCGGCGCGGTCGCGTTTTCGCTTGGTGAATGTTTGCTCGACATGGTGCCGGGCGACGAAATCGGCAACCGCCTGCTGAATCGCCTCCGGCATGGGCACGGTTTCGACGAGGTCATTGCCGGCCTCGGTCATTGCTTCGCCCTCGGCCGGATCGGCCGTCACCATCAGCAAGGCATAGGGCATTTCACCCTCGCTCGGCCGCAACACCACCCACAGCAACGGTTCGTCAATCATCAAGTTGCCGCGGTAGTTGGCCGTTTCCGTCCGATGCAGCTCGATTGCGGCGGTGCCGGCAAAATACGTCGCCCGCTCGCCGTCGCCGGACAGCTTGGTCCAGGGCGGCGTTTCCGGCGCGCCGGCAAGCACGCTGAGCGGCCGCCAGAGAAATTCGCTCCAGCGGCTTTCGCCCTTGGTGCGCTCGACCACGACGCCGACCGGAATGCTCTGCAGCGGGGCTGCGACGCTCATCCAACCGCCTCCAAATGCTTGATCGGCAGGCCAGAGATGAGGTTCTGCGGCTTCATGCGGATGGTCTTGTCCGGTGTCTGCGCCAGGATCAGATAGACCGGCGCGTTCTTGACCTTGTCGAGGATGATGTTCGGGTCGCGGAACGTCAGCGCAAACAATGCGACCACCGCCGACTTCGTCGACTCGTCGATGTCGCCGCCGCTCCAGAGCCAATCGCCGATTGCGGTGGCGTCGCCATCGAGCCCGACATACCAGGAAAGCGGCGCGTCGCGCAGCTCGGTCAAGGGCTCGATCGCCACCTCCACGCCCAACAGATGGGCGATCCACCGCCGCATCGCCTCGGCGAGCGCGACGAGCCCGGCGCGGCCGCCGGTCAGATCGAGCGCCATGTCGAAGCGGTCGCTGCGTTCCCAATACCTGTCGGCATTGGCGTCGTTGAGCACGTCGATATTCGCTTCAACCGGAATGCCCAACAGCGATACCAGCGGCGACACCGGCGCGGCATTGATGCCGCCGATGACTTCCTCGTCGGCGACCAACAGCGAATTCTCGTGCAAGGTGAGGCGCTGGGTGCGGAAGAACAATTCGGCGGCGCGCAGCACGCGTGCGTCGGTGACGCCGTCGAGCGCGTTGCGCAGGATGACGTGCGCCAACTGGTTCATGAACAAAGGCGGCGTAGAGCCGACGCCGTTGAGCACGAGGTCGCTATAGGCCGCCTCCAGGGTCTTGTGCCGGACCAGACGGTCGCGGAAGTGCGACCATCAAATGCCAATTATCGCGCGCGTCGACGTCCGCGATCGCCGCGATGTCGGCGGCGGTGACCGCCAGGCGCGGATTGGCGAGCAGTGCACCATGCAGCGTCTTTTCGACCGCGCAGGCCTCCGGCGGCGGCATCAGCTCGGGCCGCGCCAGATAAAGCTTGAGGAACTCGTCGGTCACGACCAACCCGCCGCCTTGGTCGCGGTCGAGCAGATGGTGGCCGGATGAAATCCAGAAATCGTTCATTTCGGTTCCCGCGCAGCCAAGCCGACCAGATCGACCGTTTCCCCCGCCGGCTCGTCCTCGCCCTCGACCTCGAGGAAAGAAAACGCACGTGCCGGTTTTTGTCCGGCGCGCGGGCGCAACGTGCGAAAGGTTTCGCGCACTTCGCCGTTGTCGAAGGAGCGATGCACCGCCACCAGCGTATCCTTAGGCTGGCTGCACAGCGACTCTGCGAACGTCACTTCGTCTTCCGCCGCGGCGCGGGCATCTTCCATCGAAGGCGCGCCGTAGCGCTCGATCAAATGCTGCGCGAGCATATCCACCAGGGTTGCACGATCGGCGTCGGTCGCCTCGACGATCTGCACCAGCGTCGAGCGGCCGAATGACGACAGCCCGAGAAACCCGCCGCGGAACGCCGAACGCGCCTTGCCGTCGAGCGTCGCCGGGTCGCGATCCCAGAAGGCAAAGGCACCGGACACTGCCCATTCGCCCGGCTCGGCCGCCGTTTCGAAGACGAATGTATCCGACGGATCGAGCCTGATGGTGCGCAACAGCTTCACGTGCGCGGCCCCTTCGCTACAGGATCGAACCAAGCCGGCTCCGCGAGCTTCGGCACCAATTTCTTGCGCTCGACTTGAGTCTTGCCCATGCGGCGGATCAGGAGATCGCCAGTCTCGTCAATGTCGCGGCGCACGCCCGTCTCGGCCGGCAGCCGCTCCAGATAGCTGCGCGCCACCGCGCCGAAACCTTTTTCCTGCCAGGCGTCGATGGCGACCATGAAATGGCGGGCGAAGCTTTCCACCACGTGGTCCGACATGGCGTCGGAAAAGCCTTCCTCCTCCAGCGCGGTCACCAGCGGATTGAGGCCCGGCTCGTTGCCGCTCATCGACACGGTGCGGATCATGGCGCCGAACACCAGCCACGCCGGCGTCTCGTCCTCGCCGATGCCCTGCGGCCAGGCCAGGCGGCCGCCGCCGACCAGGCCGCGATTGACGGAAATCGAACCCGGCCAATCGATGGTGATCTCGGTTTCCGGCTGCGCGTGGGCGGTGAGCGCGTCGGCCAGCGCCGCCATGCCGGCATAGAAAGCGCGCCGCGCCTGCTTGAGCGGCTCGTCCGGTTCCAGCACCACGGCGAATTCGGCGAGATCGAAGCGCCCGACATAGACCAGCGTTCCGGCGCCGCGCTCGGCCGCAATTGCCTGCGCATGCGCGAAGGCGTCGCCCAGTTCACGCAGGCGCAGCAGCGTGAACGGCGGCGGCAGCGTCAATTCCCCTGTCAGCGCGCTTCCCCGCGTCTCCAGCACCATTGGCTGTGACTTTCTCGTTGAGATACCTATAATTATAGCCACACGGGGTCTCGAGGCCCAGTCCCGCGGCCGCGAGGGTTAAGCGCGAAAGCGACGCCACAGGCGGCCTTTCGCCTCCAAAACGCGGGTTATTGAAACGGTTAGTGAGCCGGATGGCCGAACGGCCGCGCAACGTCCTGATCTGTTCCTGCGACGGCACCATGCCGCTCGACGGCAAGGCGATTAAGCGCGCCTGCCGCGGCGCCGACGTCGTCGAAGGGCGGCAATTGTGCCGCGCGGAACTCGAGCGCTTCCGCAAGGCGGCCGCCGGCGGCGCACCGCTGGCCGTCGCCTGCACGCAGGAAGCGCCGCTGTTCACCGAGGTCGCCGCCGGGATCGAGGGCGCGGGTGCAATCGATTTCGTCAACATCCGCGAAACCGCCGGCTGGTCGAAGGACGCGAGCGCCGCCGGGCCGAAAATGGCGGCGTTGATCGCGGCGGGAGCGGAACCGGCGCCGGAGCTCGGCTTTGTGCCGCTGACCAGCGAGGGTGTGACGCTGATTTACGGTAAGGACGAACACGCGATCGAAGCTGCCCACCTGCTGAAGGGCCATCTCGACCTCACCGTGCTGATCAAGCCGCCGGCCGACGTCTCGCCGCCGCGCGCGACCGATTTCCCGGTGGTGAAGGGCAACATCCGACAGGCCAAGGGCCACCTTGGCGCCTTCGAGCTCACCGTCGACGACTACGCCGCGCCGGCGCCGTCGTCGCGCGGCGAACTTGCTTTCGGTCCGGCGCGCAACGGCGCGACCTCGCGCTGCGACATCATACTCGACCTCAGCGGCGGCGCGCCGCTGTTTCCGGCCGCCGATTTGCACGACGGCTATTTGCGCGCCGACCCCGGCGACCCCGCCGCGGTGCTGCGCGCGGTGCTGAAAGCGCGCGATCTCACCGGCACCTTCGACAAGCCGCGCTACGTCAATTTCACTGAGGATCTCTGCGCGCATTCGCGCTCCAACATTGTCGGCTGCCGCCGCTGCCTCGATCTCTGCCCGACCGGGGCCATTGCGCCGAACGGCGATCATGTGGCGATCGATCCGCAGATTTGCGCCGGCTGCGGCCAATGCGCGGCCGCTTGCCCGACCGGCGCCGCCGCCTATGCGCTGCCGCCGTCGGATGCGATGCTGCGCAAATTGCGCACGCTGCTCATGGCCTATCACGAGGCAGGCGGCACGCAGGCCGTGGTGATGTTCCATGACGCCGAGCATGGCGGTGCGTTGATCGACGCGCTGGCGCGGCACGGCGACGGCCTGCCGGCTAACGTGCTGCCGGTCGAGGTCAACGAGGTGACCCAAGTCGGATTCGAATCGGTCGCGGCCTCGTTTGCCTATGGCGCGTCCGCCGTACGCTTTCTCGTTCGCGCCAAGCCGCGTCATGACATCGCCGGCCTCGGCAAGACCATCGCGCTGGCGGAACCGATTCTCGCCGGCCTCGGCTTTGCTGGCGCGCGGGTCGCCACCATCGAAACCGACGATCCGGAACCGCTGGGCAGCGCTTTACGCGCGGTCGAAGCGATGGATGGCGCGACGAAGCCTGCCACCTTTGCCGCCGCCGGCCTCAAGCGCGACGTGGTACGCCTCGCGCTGCGCGAACTGCATGCCGCGGCGCTGAGCCCCGTCGATATCGTGCCGCTGCCGCAAGGCGCGCCGTTCGGCACCGTCGAGGTCAAGGTCGCTGGCTGCACGCTGTGCCTGTCCTGCGTTTCGGCCTGCCCGACCGGCGCGCTGTCGGATGATCCGGAGCGGCCGACGCTGCGCTTCGCCGAGGACGCCTGCGTGCAATGCGGGCTGTGCCAGGCGACCTGCCCGGAGAAGGTGATCAGCCTGAAGCCGCAGATCGATTTCCGCGCCGCGACAGCGCAAAGCCGCATCGTCAAGCAGGAGGAGCCGTTCGCCTGCATCCGCTGCGGCAAGCCGTTCGGCGTCAAGAGCTCGGTTGAGCGCGTCGCGGCCAAGCTCGAAGGCCGGCACTGGATGTTCAAGGACTCGAAGACACGGCTCGACGTCATCAAGATGTGCGCCGACTGCCGCGTTTCCGCCATGGCGGAGGAGAATTTCGATCCCTTCGCCGGCCCCAAGCGCCCGGCTCTACGCACGTCGGACGATTATCTGCGCGAGCGGGAACTGGAAAAGCTCAAGCGCGAATACGAAGAAAAGCAAAAGTCCTGATCGGAAGCGGGGTGCGGGCGCCCTACTTCCGCGTCGCCTTCGCCAGAAACTCCACCAGCGCCTGGCGATCCTCGGCCGAGCCGATCTTCTGCTCGGGCATCTTGGTGCCGGGGGTGTAGGTCATCGGGCCGACCTCGAACATCCTCGCCACCGTCTGCGGCGTCCAGACAATGTTCATGTGCTTGAGCGCGTCGGAATAGCGGTAGCCCGGCAACGATGCGATCTTGCGGCCGAAGATGCCGGCCAGACTCGGCCCCGCCTTGTTGCCTTCTTCGGGCGACAACGTATGGCAGGCGACGCAGGCGCGGAACACCTGCGCGCCATGGTCGCCGGCATATTGCTTGAGCGGATCGTCCGCCGCGCCGACCACGACACCGCCGATCGGCTCGCCGCTGACCGCGTCCCAGCGGCGGATGGTGCGGTCGGTGCCGCCGGTCAACAGCGTGCGGCTGTCGGGAAAGAACGCCACCGACCACACCGGCAGGCCGGGGCCGACCAGCGTGCGCGTGAGCTTGCGCTCTTTGCGCTCGATCACCGCCACCGAGCCGCGAATGCCGGCGGCGGCGACGAGCTTGCCGTCCTGCGACAGCGCCAGCGCGATGATCGGCGTCGCCGAGGCCTGTAACCCGCCACGCATGTCGCCCTGCGGCGATAGGAAATAGACCTTGCCGTCGGCGCCGGCGGCGATGATCTCGCCGTCGGGCGCTACGACTACGGAATTGAGCGGCGTCGGCAGCGCGCGCACGCCGACGCTGCCGTCGCTCACGCGCCAGATGCGCAATGTCGCGTCATAGCCGGCGCTCACCAGATCGCGGCCGTCGGGCGAGAAGGCAACGCCATTGACGTTCTGCGCATGGCCTTCCAGCACGCGTGGCGCGCCGCCGCCAAGCGGCCATAAGCGCACGCTGTGATCCCACGATGCCGAGGCAAGCCATTGGCCGTCGTTCGACACCGCAAGCCCGGCGATCGGCCCTTTGTGGCCGTCGAGCACGCTGTCGGGTTCCTGCTTGCCCGGCGTCCAGATCGCGATATGCGTGTCGGCGCCGGCGGTGACGACGCGGCCGTCTTTCAGCCAGGCGACCGCGTTCACCCCGTTGTCGTGAAAGCGCATCACCTGCTCGGCGACATTGCGTTCAAGCGACCAGCGGATCGCCGAGGTGTCGAAACTGCCGGAAATCGCCTCCTTGCCGTCGGTCGAAATGGCGAGCGCGCGCACCGGCCCGCCGTGGCCGCGCAACTGCGCCTGCGCCGCATCGAATACGACAGGCAACAGCAGCAGCGCGACACAGCAGCGAACGATCCAGAATGTCATGACGCCGGTCCGTTATGCGCGCGGCATAACACGGAACTTAGTCGTCAGCGGGGCGCATGCCCAGCGCGCGGATGCGCTCGCGCGTCGCCGGGTCGTGCACCGCTGACAAGAACGCCTGCACCGCCGGCCGCTTGGCGTGCGCCTCGACCAGCAGGAAGTCGTAATGTTCCGGCGACAGCGGCAGGAAGCCGAGGCCGTAGAGCTTCGCCAACGGCTCGATGGCAACGCCCCAATCGGCGCGTCCTTGCGCGATCGCGGCGGCGACCGCGTTGTGCGACTTCGGCTGGTTGGCGTAGCCGGGCGGCCGCGCGCCCAACAACAGCTTGTCGATCAGCACGCGGGTGCCGGCGCCGGCATTGCGGTTGACCATCAGTGCGGTCGGATCGGCGAGCGCCGCGCCGATCGCCTCCTGCGCGGTAAGTCCCTCGAAGCGCGTGTCGCCCGGTCGGAACAAGACGCCTTGCATGCGCCGCCAGCCGGGCACCAGCGACAGCCCGGACGTGACCAGATGCACGTTGTACAGGCCGCTTTGCGGATCGATCAGATGCACCGGCGCGATGTCGCATTCGCCCCGACTTGCCGCCGCGACGCCGCCGAGGCTGCCGACCGCCAAGACGCGCGCGGAATAGCCGCGCTCGCTCAGCGCGCCGACCGCGACGTCGAGCGCCACGTCGTGGCTGCCCATGATGACGAGGTCCGGCACCTGCGCGGCGCTGCCGATCAACGTCACGTCCACAACACTGCCGGCATCGAGCGAAGTGGCGAGCGCGTCGATCTCGAGGAACCCGTCGGCTTGCGAGAAACTGGTCACCGAGCCGGAGCCTTTGCCGGTCGGGAAGGCGATGGGCCCCTCCTGGCTGTCGATCAGCGACACCAGCACGAATTCCTTGCGGCCGAGTTCCGACGCAATCCGCACCGGCACGCGCGCGGTGGTTTTCTCCGCGGCTTCTGGCGGCAGGCCGGCGCGGGCGCGGATCACCGGCGCGACGAAAGCGTGGAAGGTGAAGATCGCTGAAGTGGGGAAGCCGGGCAGCACCACGATCGGCTTGTCGCCGATGACGCCGAGGCAAAGCGGCTTGCCCGGCTTGAGCGCTACGCCGTGCACCAGGATGCCGGGTTTGCCCAACCGCGACACCACGCGGTGTGACAGATCGCCGGCGCCCTTCGAGGTGCCGCCGGACAGCACGACGATGTCGCTCTCGCCGAGCGCATTGCGCACCGCCTGTTCGAGCGCCGCTTCGTCATCTGGAAATGCGCCGAGCGCCAGCGGCTCGCCGCCGGCCTCGACGACTGCCGCGGCAATGATGGCGCCGTTGCTGTCGTAGACGTTTCCCGGCTTGAGCGGCTCGCCCGGCGCGGTCAATTCATCGCCGGTCGAGAGCACCGCGACCTTCGGCCAGCGCACCACGTCGACTTGCGCGAGGCCGCAGGCCGCCAGCATGCCGATCTCGCGCGAGCCGATGCGCGCGCCGCGCCGCAGCAGCGTTTCGCCGCGGGCGATGTCGGAGCCGGCATAGGAGATGAATTGCCCCGGCGCGGCGGTGCGGCGCAGCTCGATCGACGGCGCGCCAGCTTCGATCAGCTCGGTCACCTCGATCATCACCACGGCGTCGGCGCCGCGCGGGATGACGCCGCCAGTGGCGATGGTCGTCGCCGTGCCGGGCGCGACTTCCAGCGCCGGCGCATCGCCGCAGGCGATCACCTCGGCGTTAAGCATGAAGATTTTTGGGCTGGCGTCGCTGGCGCCGGCGGTATCGGCGGCGCGCAGCGCAAAACCATCGACGTTGGAGCGGTCGAACGGCGGCGCATCGACCGCGGCGACGACGTCATGCGCCAGCACGCGGTTGAGCGCGGCGGCAAGCGGCACGGTTTCGGCGGCCAGCGGCGTGAGATCGAGATGTGCCTCGAAACGCGTGCGCGCCTCGTCGGCCGAAACCACTTCGAGAAATTGCTCCTGCCGTGCAGCCGCGCGCACGCGCGCCAGCAATTCGGCATCGGCGTCGGATTTGACTCTACGCGTATCGCTCATCGTCCGCTTCTCACGGCCAACGCTCTACTCGGACCTTCGAGCCCGCAGAATAGCCTTCGCTGTCGGCCGGCACCAGAATCCAGCCATCGGAACGCGCCAGCGCCGAAAACGGCAAATATCTATTGGCCAATGGCTCGACGGCGTCGCCCGACCGGCGTACCGGGATGACCTCGGCAAGGCCGACGGTGGATGTCACTTTGCGCGAGAGGGTAGCAGTCTCGACCGGTTCACCCGCCACGCTGCCGGTGAGGCGCCCGAGCATGTGGCGGCCGACGGTCAGCCACACCGCCAGCGCCGCGTCGAGACGGCCGGGCAGCAGCAACACCGGCTTGTCGCCGGCAAAGCCGGACGCCGCGGTTTCACCAGGCGCCAGTCCAATGCCATGCACGGTCACGCGGCCAGCATGTGCCAAGATGCGCACACTATCGTCGCTGCGTCCGCTGCCGGTGCCGCCGATGGCGATGACAGCATTAATGCTTTTGTCGGCAAGCGCTTCGCTCAGCTCGCCGCTGGCGTCGTCCGGCGTGGCACCGCATTGCGTCGCATCGCCGGCGATCAAGTCCGCGGCGCCGATAAGAATCGGGTCGGAACGAACCGCCACCATGCGCAGCCGCGGCACACGCACGCTGACCTGCGCGACACCGGCAGCGGTCAAGGCGGCGATGTCGTGCGGACGCAATCGCTTGCCGGCGCTCCGCATTGGAGTCGAACCATCGCTGTCGCCTCCCGCTGCCAACACGCCGTCGCCGGCATTGACCGGAGCCAGCGCCTCGGCGCGGCCGTTCGCGACCTTCACCGTGTCGAGCGGCGCGACGCTATCGGTCCCGGCCGGCAGCGGCTGCCCGGCTTCAACGAGCGGCGGCACCTGCGGCAAGGGCGCCGACGCATAGCCGCCGGCATCGCGCGTGAGATCGGCGGCGAGCGCCCAGCCGTCGATCAGCGCCAGCGGCGCGGCGGGCCGCGCTTCGGCAAGGACGTCCTCGGCGAGCGTCGCGTGCAAAGCCTGCGTCAAGGGAATCCGGCGCGCCGCGACCGGCTTCACCTCCCGGTCGATCAGCGCCAAGACCTCGGTGAGCGGCGTCAGCCGTGCAATCGTCTGTCCCGTCTCCGACGCCATTTTACAGCGCTTGACCTTGTTGCGGTGAGCTTATTCAGTCTAGCCCAACGAGGCGGAAAGCGCATGAGCGAAACCACCATGAATCTGCGCGGCCTGAAATGCCCGCTGCCGGCGCTGCGGGTGCGCAAGAAGCTGTCCGCCCTGAAAAGCGGCGACTTGATCGTCGCCGAATGCACCGATCCGCTGGCCGCGATCGATATCCCCAATCTGCTGCGGCAGACCGGCGATACGCTGGAAGGCAGGGCCGAAACGGATGGCGTTCTCACCTTCCGCATCCGCAAAAATTAACGCTCAGGCAACCTGCAGCACCGCACGTCCGGTGACCGCGCCGCGCTCGACCAGGTCGTGCACGGCTTCGGCTTCCTGAAGCGGCCGCAACTCGGTAACCAGCGGCCACACCTCGCCGCGCGCGACCAGATCGCAGGCATCGAGAATCTCGGCGCGTGTGACGTAGCGGCTGCCGAGAATCGCCTGCTCTTTGGTCAGCATGTCGCGGCCCGGCGCCGGAAACGTTTGCGCGGCGCCGCCGAGAATGACCAGGCGGCCGCGCTGGCCCAACGCTTTCACGCCAGCCTCCAGTGTCGCCGCCGTGCTGACGTAGTCGATCACCACGTCGACGCCGCCGTGCGAAAGATCGCGCAGCACTTCGACCACGTCGCCGTCGCGCGGATTGACGACCTCGTCGGCGCCGGCCTTGCGGCAGGCATCGAATTTATCCGCCGCGGTGTCGACGGCGATGACGCGGGCGTTCGCCCACTTCGCCATCATGACCTGATGGATGCCGACGCCGCCGCCGGCGCCGATCACCGCCACCGTCTCGCCGCCTTTCACTTGCGCGCGGCGCAGCACCTTGTAGGGTGTCGCCAGCGCGTCGGTGATGACGCCCATCTCGGCCGGATGCTTCTTGTAATCGAGGCCGTCGGGATACTTGATGAAGATGTGCGCCGGCAGCTTGATGTACTCGGCATAGCCGCCGTCGCATTCCAGTCCGACATTGCCGCCCTGGTTGGTGCACAGCGGCTCGAGCATCGACAGGCAATGCCGGCAGTGACCGCAGTTGAGATAGAAATACGCGGTGATGCCGTCGCCGACTTTCAACCCCGACACGCCGGCGCCGACTTGCACGATCTCACCGGTGATCTCGTGGCCGATGATACGCGGGAAGTCGATCTTCCGCCGGCCGGCTTTGGCATGCTGGATGGTGAGCCCCGCGCCGCAGGTGATGACACGCGCCACCGCCTCACCCGGACCGGCGACCGGATCGGGCACGGTCACCATCTCGAACGGGGTGTTCGGCCCCCGCAGCAGCATCGCTTTCATGCATTGCCCCTCATCGCCAACCCACCTTGTCATGTCATATCGATTAAACGAGATTGGCAAGACGCATCGCAATGTCGGGGCAACAATGATCAACGCAGCCATGGTGGGCCTCGGTCGTTGGGGCCAGACCGTTCTCGGTTCGATTCAAGGCAAGAGCGACCGCATCCGCATCGTGCACAGCGTCACCAAGGAGCCTGAAGTCGCGCGCGAGTTGGCGGCCAAGCACGGTTTCCGGTTGTCCACCGACCTCAAAGACGCCATTGCCGACCCCGAGGTGCAGGCCATTCTGCTGGCGACGCCGCATTCATTACATGTCGAACAGGTGCGCATGGTGGCCGCCGCCGGCAAGCCGGTGTGGTGCGAGAAGCCGCTGGCGCTCACCCGCGCGCAGGCCGAGGTCGCGGTCGCCGCCGTCAAGGCCGCCGGCGTGCCGTTCGGCACCGGCAACAACAAGCGCTGCTTTGCCTCGATGCGCGAGCTCAAGCGCGTCGTCGAATCGGGCGCGATCGGCAAGGTGATGCATATCGAAGGGCATTTCTCCAACGAGCATTCGACGCGCGTATCCGGCGGCTGGCGTGACGATCCCAAGGAATCGCCGGGCGCCGGCATGACCGGCGCCGGCTTGCACGTGCTCGATGCCTTCGTCAACCTCGTCGGGCCGATCGCCTACGTCGACGCGCGCTCGATCTCGAAAAAGGCGCCGCCCGATCCGCGCGACGTTGTCGCCGTGCTCACCGAATTCGCAAGCGGCGCCACCGGGCTGATGGCGACGGTCCGCGCCACGCCGGTCTATTGGCGTTGCGCCGTGTTCGGTACCGACGGTTACGCCGAAGCCAACGGCGAGGACCAGCTCACCGTCGCCAAGATCGGCGGTACGCCGCAAGTGCAGACGTTTCCGCATGTCGATTCTCTGCGCGTGCTGTTGGAAGCCTTCGCCGACGCCATCGAGGGCAAGGCGCCGTTCCCGGTGCGGCCGGATCAGATGCTCAATTTGATCGGCGCCTTCGAGGCGGTCATCGCCTCGCTCGACAAAGGTGTGCCGGTGAGGCTTGCACCCTAGGCCGCCAGCCTTTTCGCTACCTTCATGCGCGAAACGCTGTCGCCGGCGAGGTGATTCCAGATGAAGGCGTCGCGCAGGATCTTGTCGGTGTGGTGATCCATGTGACAGCCATCGGCGCCGCGCACTTCCATATAGTGCTCGGTGACCTCCTGCCCAACGTCGCAGGAATAGTTCATGGCGAACCCGGCATTGGATGAGTGGATCTTCATGTCGTGCTCCCAGGCCACCCGCATGACGAAGCAGCGCAGCGCCTCGGTGAGCATGAACATCTTGTTTATCTGCAGCTGCACATTCTGCTGCGCCCACAGCGGCTGACCGCCCTGTTTGGTGGTCTTGGCGAATTTTAGCGCGGTTGCGCAGGCGTCGTCGCAGATGCCGAGCGCGTTCGCCGCCAACTCCAGATCGCCGAACAAATCGCCGCCGGTGGTGTCGCCGCCGGCGCCGCCGCTCTTCTTGACGGCGCCGCCGACCTCGCCGACCACGTTGGCGTGCGGCACGCGCGCGTTCTCGAAGATCATTTCGCCGTTCTGGTAGAAGCGCCAGCCGCTCTTGTTGAACACCTTGCCGATGCGGAAGCCGGGCGTGTCGCTCGGCACCAGGAACAGCGTGGTGCCCTGCTTGGGCGGCACCGTCATGTCGGTGCGCGCGTCAATGAAGAACAGCTTGCCGATTGGCGCATTGGCGATGAAGGCTTTCTCACCGTTGAGAATCCATTCGTTGCCGTTGCGCTCGGCGCGCAGCTTGATGCCGGTCTTCGGGTCGTCCTGCGGCATGCGGTTGTCGGAGCCGGCGCTCGGCTCGGTGATGCCTTTGCCGAGCACCCAGGTGTCGTCGGCGACGAAGCCAGGCAGGAAGCGCTGTTTCTGCTCCTCGGTGCAACTCGCCGAAATCAGGTGGCTCCATTTCCAGTTCTGGCTGAAGGCCTTGGAGATGGCGCTGTCGGCCTTGGCGAGCTCGGTCATCACCAGCGCTTGGGTGACGAAATCGGTGCCCTGCCCGCCCCACTCCTTCGGCACCGCCATGGTGCGGAAGCCGAGCTTGGAGCCCTTCTTGATGATGTCCCAATCCCAGGTCTCGCGCGGGGTCGAGATGGTGTCGCGCTCGAGCGAGATCGGGCGGATCTCCTCGTCGGCGAATTTGCGCGCCGCCATCTGCCAGGAGCGCTGTTCGTTGCTCAGAGTAAAGTCCATTGCGATGTCCTCACCTGAAATTTGTTATTCGCCGGCCAGCCGCATCGCGCGCTGATCGGCGCGCCGGTAGCCGGCAATTTCCTCAGCGACGCGCAGCCGCGCGTCGGTGTTGCCGTCGCCGGAATGCATGCAGACGCGGGCGTCGTGCACATATTTGGCAAGCGGCATGTCGCGCATCACGCCCATGGCGCCGAAGATTTCGGCGGCGTCCTTGGCGGTCTTCATCACCGCCTCCGACGTGAACACCTGCGCGAGGGTCGTCAGCGGCAGATCGGCGAGGCTGCGGTCGGCGACTGCCTCGGGATGATCGAAGGCCCAGGCCGCCTGCCAGATCGCGGCGCGGGCGATCTCCAGCTTGATCGCCATCTCGCCGAGCTTGGTGCCGATCGCCTGATGCTCGATCAGCGGCCGGCCGCCCTGCACGCGCAAGTGCGCGTAATCGAGCGCGGCTTCGTAAGCGGCACGGCCGATGCCGAGATTGAGCGCCTGCGCCAGCGGAATGCCGCGGCCGGGCGTTAAAGCACCGGTCAAAATATCCGGCGCATCGTCGCCGAGGAGGTTGCCGCCCGGCACCTTGCAGTCCTTGAACGTCACCTCGCCGCAGGCGCCATGCTGCCACGGCTTATCGTGCGCTTTGACGCTGGCGCCCGGCGTATCGGCCGGCACCAGCAGCACGCTCGGCGCCGGCCGTCCCGGGATCTGCACCAGCACGGCGAACAGCCCGGCGACCGGCGCATTGGCGACGCAAACCTTCACGCCATTGATGATCCAATCATTGCCGGATTTCGCCGCCGTGGTCTTCACCGCAGCATCCGTGCCCGCCGGCCGGTGGTAGTTGACGCCGAGCCGGGTATCGCTGCCCGGCTCGCGGCCGGCGAAAGCGAGATGATAACGGTCGCCGTCGAGGAACTTCGGCAGCGAGACGTCGCGTTGCGCGTCGTTCATGCAATGATCGAACAGCACATGCGCCAGCCGCGAGCTTTCCGACAGCACGGCGGCGATGTCGGCATCGCCCGCCGCCAGCTCCTCGGTGACGATACAAGATGTCAAAGCATCGGCGCCGGCGCCGCCGCGGTCCTCCGAGAGAGCGAGGCTGCGCAGGCCCATCTGCGAGGCCTGATCGAGCAGATCGGTGAGCAGCGTGCGATCGCATTGGTCGAGCCGGTCGGCTTTGAGCGCCACCGGCTTGATCTCGCGCGTGACGAAATCGCGGATGGTGTCGCGGATTTCCAACTGTTCGGGGCTGAGCTGAAGGCTGTACATGGCTTTTCCGTTTTGCCTATTGCTGGACGGCGGCCGCGATGGCGTCGCCCATTTGTTGGGTGCTGGCGTTGCCGCCGAGATCCTTGGTCAAATATTTTGCTTCGACGATGACCTTGTCGATCGCCGCCTGCATGTAATTCGCCGCGGCGACGGCTTTCGGTTCGTTGTGCTTGCGGCCGAGCCAGCCGAGCAGCATCTGCCCTGAGGTGATCATCGCATATGGATTGGCGACGTTGCGCCCGGCGATATCGGGCGCCGAGCCGTGCGTCGCCTGCGCCATGGCCTGCTTCTCGCCGACGCAGAGGCCGGGCGCGAGACCGAGCCCGCCAACGAGGCCGGCGCCGATGTCGGTCAGGATGTCGCCGAACTGGTTGGTAGTCACCACCACGTCGTATTGCTGCGGCACCATGACAAGCTTCATCGAGATGGTATCGATCATCGCCTCTTCGAAGGTGACGTCCGGATAGTCCTTCGCCACCTTGCGGCATTCCTCGGCGAACATGCCGCAGGCGAGACGATAGACCGGCTCCTTGTGCGCGGCGGTGACCTTCTTGCGCTTGCGCGTGCGCGCGATCTCGAAGGCCTCGCGGGCGACGCGGTTCGAGCCCTTGCGGGTGATGACGCGCATGGCGACCGTGATGTCGTCGTTCGGGCGAAATTCCGGGCCGCCGGCGACCACCGTTTCCGAATAGAGCATGCCTTCCGACAGTTCGCGCAGGAAAACGATGTCGACGTCCTTGTGGACAGACTTGATGCTCGGATAGGAGCGCGACGGCCGGATGGCGCCGAACAATTCGTAGCGCTTGCGCACCGGCGGCATCACCCAGGTCGGGTCCTTGCGCGGATAGGTGGCATGGCCGATCGGCCCCATGATCCAGCCATCGAGCTTCCACAGCGCCGCCTCGGTCGACGGCGGCAGCGTGTTGCCTTCCTTGTCGTGGCCGTCCTTGCCGATCGGCAGCGCCTGCCAATCGATGGTCAGCCCGGCGCGCGCGGCCGCGGCTTTCATCACCTTGACGGTCTCCGGCACGACCTCGAGGCCGATGTCGTCGCCGAGCAGGATTCCGATTTTCAAGCAGGCGTCTCCCCGGACGGCAGCGCGCGGCAAGGACTCGGCCGCAGCTGCGCTTTATGGCCGCACTTTAGGCCCCGTTTGAACGGCGCCGCAACCGTCCCGGACGCAACGCTTCCTTGCGCGCGCCGCCATGCGACAAACCGCGCTCACAACGTGGACAAGCGTAACGACCAAAGAATACCGCCCTCAGCTCGCCATGAAACCGCCGTCGACGGCGAGCGTCTCGCCGGTGATCGCCGAGGCGCCGGGGCTAGCCAGGAACATCACCGCCGCGGCGACTTCCTCCGGGGTGATGAAGCGGCCGATTGGGATTCGCGCCACCATGTGGGCGCGCGTTGCGTCGTCGTACATCGCCGCGCGCGACGGCGTCAGCACGGTCGACGGCGCCACCGCGTTGACGCGGATGTTGTGCGGGATCCATTCGATCGCCAGCATGCGCGTCATCTGGATCAGCCCGCCTTTGGTGATGCCGTAGACCGCGCGGCCGGGAAAGCCGGTCATGCCGTGCGTCGAGACGATGTTGACAATGCAGCCGGGCCGTTTGGCGGCGATGCAGCGCGCGGCGTAGGCCTGCGCCAGGAAAAACGGGCCCTTGAGATTGGTGCTGGCGACGTCGTCCCACTCCGCCGGCGTGACGTCCACCGCTGGCTTGACCAGCGAGCGGGCGGCATTGTTGACCAGCACGTCGATCTCGCCGAGCGCATCGGCCGCGGCGGCGAGCGCTTTCGCACTATCGCCATCGACGCGCACGTCGAGCTTGAGCGGCGCCACCTTACGGCCTTGCATCGCCGGCTCTTGCAACAGCGCATCGAGCCGCGCGGCGTCGCGGCTGGTGGCCGCCAGATCGTAGCCCGCTTGCGCCAGCGCGCAGGCGATGCCGTAGCCGACGCCGGTCGAGGCGCCGGAGACGAACGCGGTGCGGTTAGCCGGCGATGTCATCGATACTCACCCATGTCCGTTGCGCGACGCTGCGATAGCACGCTTCCGTCAACTGTACATCGCGCAGCCCGGCGGCAAAATCACAGAGCAGTGGTGCGCCGGCAATGACATGGCGCAGGAAATTCTCCCAGCCGACGCGATACGGATTGGTGTAGGCCGTCGTGTCGGCAACTTCGGTCCAGTCGCTGCGATAATCCGCGCCGATGTCGGTGTCCGGATTGAAGCGGCGGATGGTGGGTGTGGCGGCGGCGCTCTGCACCCAGCAGCGGTGCAGTCCGGCGAGCGCCGAGCCGCCGGTGCCGTCGATCTGCAGGGTGACGAGATCGTCGCGGCGCACGCGCGTCGCCCACGAGCAGATGATGGTGCCAACCGCGCCGCCCGCCAATTCGGCGAGCGTGACCGAAGTATCGTCGACATCGACCGCGTAGCGCTTGCCCTTTTCGTCGACGCGCTCGGGGATCGCGGTCTTGGTCGCGGCGACGACGCGCGCGATTGGCCCGAGAATGCCTTCGATGACGTAGCGCCAGTGCGGCATCATGTCGTGGGTGAGCCCGCCGCCGCCGCTTTTGCGGTAATTCCAGCTCGGCCGCTGGCTCGGCCGCTCGGCGCCGTCGAACACCCACCAGCCGAAATCCAACTTGAAGCCGGTGACGTGGCCGAAGAAACCGGATTGCGCGAGCCGCAGCATCTTCTGCAGCCCGGGCAGATTGAGCTTGTCTTCGACCGCGCCGGCTTTGAGCCCGCGCGCCTGCGCGGCCTTAAGCAGCGCGCGGCCTTCGGCGAGCGATGGCGCCACCGGCTTCTCGCTATAGATGTGCTTGCCGGCGGCGATCGCCCTGCTCAGCGCCGCGACGCGCTGGTGGGTCGCCGCGGCGTCGAAGAACACGATGAAATCGGGCCGCGCCAACGCCGCGTCGAGATCGGTGCTCCAGTCGCCGATGCCGTAGCTCTCGGCGATGCCGGCCAGCCGCTCGCGGTCGCGCCCGACCAGCAACAGGCGCGGCACGATGCGGTCGCCGCCCACCGGCAAGCCGCCCTCGGCGCAGATCGGCGCCAGCGCATTGGCCAGATGCTGCGTCGCACCGATGCGTCCGGTGGCGCCGTTGACGATGATGCCGAGGTCGATGACCGCCATGCGTCCCCTTACCCGTTGCCGCCGGGCATGAGTATGATGCGCCGGCTTCGCGCCGCCAATGCAGGTGTTACGTGCCCCGCCACATCGTCTGCCTCACCTTCGACTTCGACACCCAGTCCGGCTTCATCGCCCGCGGCATGACCACGCCGACGCCGCTGTCGCGCGGCGAGTTCGGCGTTACCGGCGCGCGCCGCATTCTCGATTTCCTGCAAACGCGCGGCATCATGGCGACTTGGTTCGTGCCCGGCTTTACCATCGAGAGCTGGCCGCGCGAATGCGAGGCTGTCGTAGCCGCCGGCCACGAGGTCGGTCATCACAGTTGGGCGCATATCCCGCCGGCCAATCAGAGCCGCGCCGAAGAGGAAGCCGATCTGGTTCGCGCCAACGAGGCGATCGCGCGGCTCACCGGGCGCAAGGCGCGCGGCTACCGTTCGCCGTCCTGGGACCTGAGCGAGCACACCATCGATCTCCTGCTGGCGCACGGCTTCCAATACGACTTGAGCCTGATGGGCGCCGACTACCTGCCCTATCGGGCGCGGCGCGGCGACGTCGCCAAGCTCGGCGAGCCGTTTCATTTCGGCGAGCCGACCGCGCTGATCGAGATGCCGATCTCCTGGTCGCTCGACGACTATCCGCATTTCGAATTCGTGCGCACGCCGAGCGTCATCCTGCCCGGCCTGCAGCCGGCGAGCGCGGTGATGGACAGCTGGTTCGACGAATTCCTCTACATGCAGAAGACCGTCGACTGGGGCGTGTTGACTTACACCATGCATCCCTTCGTCATCGGCCGCGGCTACCGCATGCTGGCGCTCGAAGGCCTGGTCGACCGGCTCGGCAACGAAGGCGCGGTGTTCATGACCATGGAAGAAGCCGCGCGCGAAGCGGCGGCGAGGCTCTAGGCCGTATCCTCATAAAATTCAATGAAGCCACGTCCGCTTTGCTTCCGAAATCAGACATCGAGCGCCGCAATCCGTTTGTCTGTTCTGGGCCAGAAGGCGATACCCCAACACCTAGGCGACAGCCACGATGACGTGCGCCTGAATTTTGGCAGCAACCTCGCCGCTGCCATGTCTGTCTGCAATCGCGGATGCGGCGTAGTCGGTTGCAGCTTCCAGTTTTCCCGCGTCCCTGGCCTCGATTTCGCTGCGAAGAACAGTTCCCTGACAATAAGCAACGGCCGGAAGGCGCGGCGAGGATGCACGGCTTTGTTCGGCTCTCGTCTCGATTACCACACCGGAAAAACCTGCGTCCTCCAGCTCGCTACGGATCAGTGCCGTATCGTGGTAACCGTGCGGCGTGCGTGCCAGAAAACGCGGCGGATCGTTCGGAAACGTCTTTGCAAGAGCGTTCGTCACATCGTCCGCAAAAACGTTCTCTTCGATGCGGTCCCATACGCTGAATAAAAAATGTCCGCCGGGCTTTAGGACTCGCTTTGCTTCGCGGTAGGCAGATGAGCGGTCGGGAAAGAACATCGCGCCGAACTGACAACAAACGAGATCAAAGGCCTCATTTTCAAACGGCAGCGCCAGAGCATCCGCTTGGCGCCATTTGATGCGGCTGTCTTGAGCTTGTCGCGAAGCGGCGTAGTCGAGCATCGGCTGGTTGAGGTCGGTTACGACGTAGCTTGCACGGGGGGACAGTTTTGGCGCCAAGGCGCGGGTGACAACCCCGGTGCCAGCGGCGATTTCCAAAACGGCGCTTGGCGACAAGGATGCTGCGCGTCGTGCGATATCCGCGGCGTACGGCTCGAAAATCAACGGCACCATATAGCGGTCGTAATTTTCCGGAATCGAGCCGGCGAACAGCTTGTCAGTTTCCAACATGACTTGTCACCCCACGCCCTACCGCCCCGCCGCGTAGCCCTGCATGCCGCGTGGATTGGCCGCCGCCTTGCGGCGGTTGCCGCTACGCGAGGCGGCGGTGAGCCGGCCTTCCGACCAATCGGGGCCGACCTCGACCTCGTGGCCGTGGCGGCGCAGCTCCTTAATCGTCGCCTTGCCGAGGCGGCCTTCCACCACCAGGAAGCCGGGGCGCGCCTCGCGCGGCCAGAACGAGGCGGCGAAATGCTCAGAATGCCAGGCCGGCGCGTCGATCGCTTCCTGCAGGTTCATGCCGGCGTGCACGTGGCGCAGGAAGAATTGCGCGATCCACTGGTCCTGCTGGTCGCCGCCGGGCGAGCCCCAGGCGAGATAGGGCTCGCCGACGCGCAGGGCCAAAGATGGCGTCAACGTGGTGCGCGGGCGCTTGCCCGGCGCCAGCGCCGAGGGATGCTCCTCGTCGAGCCAAAACTGCTGCGCGCGCGTGCCAAGGCAGAAGCCGAGCTCCGGGATCACCGGCGAGGATTGCAGCCAGCCGCCCGACGGCGTCGACGACACCATGTTGCCGTCGCGGTCGATGATGTCGAAATGCACGGTGTCGCCGCGCATGGCGCCGGCGCGGTCGAGCTTGGCGCCGTCGATGACGACGCTCGGATCGTGCGTGTCGTCGTGCGTCCACAGTTTGCCGACGGTCGGCTCGCCGGCGCCGGCAACCTTGCGAGTGCCGCCGGCGACGCGCACGGCAAGCTGCTTGCCGAACTTGCCGATGGTGCCGGGCCGCTGCTCGAGCGAGGCGCGCTCGCCGATGAGCTTGATGCGCTCGGCGTTGTAGGCGTCGGACAGAAGCGTCTCGAGCGGCACCTCGACGAAATCGGGATCGCCGTAGAACTTGTCGCGGTCGGCGTAAGCAAGCTTGGACGCCTCGACCAGCGTGTGGACGAAACCGGCGTCGGTCGGATCGATGCGGCCGAGCTTGAACTGCTTCATCAATGCCAGTTGCTGCAGCATCGCCGGGCCCTGGCTCCACGGCCCGCATTTGCACACCGTGTAGTCGCCGTACGGGAGCGTCGCCGGCGGCTCGATGCGCGGCTGCCAGCGCGCGATGTCGTCGCCGGTTAGCACGCCGCGGTGACGCTCGCCGCTGGTGTCCATCACCTCTTGCGTGCGGCAGAAGGTGTCGATCGCTTCGGCGACGAAGCCCTGCGACCAGGTTTTGCGCGCGCGCTCGATTTGCTTGACGCGGTCGGCGCCGGCGCTCTCCGCCTCGCGCAGCACGCGCTCGTAGGTGTCGGCGATGCCGCCGTTGCGAAACAGCACGTTCGGCTCCGGCACCTTGCCGCCTGGCAGATAGACCGCCGCCGAGGTCGGCCAGTGCTCGCGGAACAAATCCTCCACCATGGCGATCGTGGCGCTGGCGCGCTCGACCAGCGGATAGCCGTTGCGCGCGTAGGAGATCGCCGGCACGAGCACGTCGGCCAGCCGCATGGTACCGTAGTCGCGCAACAGCAGCATCCAGGTCTCGAACATGCCGGGCACGCAGGCCGCGAGCAGCCCAGTGCCGGGAACGAGATCGAGACCCAATTCATCGCGGTAGAGCTTGATGGTGGCGCCGGCCGGTGCCGGGCCCTGGCCGCAGATGACCTCCGGTTTGCCCTGGCGCACGTCGTAGAGAATGACCGGCACGTCGCCGCCCGGGCCGTTGAGATGCGGCTCGACCACCTGCAGCGTAAAGGCGGTGGCGACCGCGGCGTCGAAGGCGTTGCCGCCCTTCTCCAGCGTGGCCATGCCGACGGCGGTGGCGATCCAATGCGTCGTGGTGACGACGCCGAAGGTGCCGTCGATTTCCGGGCGCGTGGTGAAAGGATTGGGATTGATTTTCGAGACCATTGCGAAATTCCCCAGGGGCGCGCGGACGATACAGCAGCCAGAGGCTATCGCAAATGACAGGCCACCAAGTGGCCCGGCTTGACCTCGCGCAGCGCCGGGGATTCGACGCGGCAGCGCTCGACCGCATAAGGGCAGCGGGTATGGAAGTGGCAGCCCGACGGCGGGCTGACCGGGCTCGGCACGTCGCCCTGCAGCACGCGCTTCTGCCGTTTGACGCGCGGATCCGGCACCGGCACCGCCAGCAGCAGCGACTCGGTGTAGGGGTGCAGCGCCTTGGTGAACAGCGTGCGCTTGTCGGTCAGTTCGACGATGCGGCCGAGATACATCACCGCGATGTGGTGGCTCAAATGCTCGACCACGGCGAGATTGTGCGAGATGAACAGATAGGCGAGCCCCATCTCGCGCTGCAGGTCCATCATCAGGTTGAGCACCTGGGCCTGGATCGAGACGTCGAGTGCGGAGACCGGCTCGTCGCCGACGATCAGCTTTGGCTGCAGCGCGAGAGCGCGGGCAATACCGATGCGCTGGCGCTGCCCGCCCGAAAACTGATGCGGGAAATTGGCCATCTGCGCCTTGCGCAAGCCGACGCGCTCGAACAGTTCGGCCACCCGCTTCTTCACCTCGCCGCCCTGCGCCGTGCGGTGCACGCGCATCGGCTCGGCGACGATTTCGCCCGCCGACATGCGCGGATCGAGCGAGGAGAACGGATCCTGGAAGATGATCTGCATCTGCCGGCGATAGGGCCGCAGCTCGGTCTTGCTCAGATGCGTGATGTCGCGGCCGTCGACGCGGATGCTGCCGCCGGTCGGCTCGATCAGCCGCAAGATGGTGCGGCCGACGGTCGATTTGCCGCAGCCGGATTCGCCGACGAGACCCAGCGTCTCGCCGGCCTTGATCGAGAAACTGACGCCGTCGACCGCGAACACCGTGCCGGCGGCGCGCTGCAGCAAGCCCTTACGAATGGGGAAATGCTTCTTGAGGTCGTTGACCTCGATCACCGGCGCCTCAGCCATGGCCGTCACCGAACAGTTCGGCCGAACGCCAGCACGCCGCCCAGTGCCGCGGCCGCTTCTCCTCGTAGGCCGGGTATTCGCGGCGGCAGCGGTCCTCGGCGTAGGCGCAACGCGGCGCGAACACGCAGCCCGCCGGCAGGTTGGTCAACGCCGGCACCATGCCGGGGATTTCCTGCAGGCGCTCGCCGGTGTTGTCGGCTTCGCCGCGCATCAGCGGCAGGCGCGGGATCGAGGCCATCAGCCCGCGCGTATAAGGATGCTGCGGCCGCGCGAACAATTCGTCGACCGGCGCCTCCTCCACCTTGCGCCCGGCATACATGACGATGACGCGCTGCGCGGTTTCCGCGACCACGCCGAGATCGTGGGTGATCAGGATGATGGCGGTGCCGAGCTTGCGCTGCAGATCCATCATGATGTCGAGGATCTGCGCCTGAATGGTGACGTCGAGCGCCGTGGTCGGCTCGTCGGCGATCAGCACCTTCGGATTGCAGGCGAGCGCCATGGCGATCATGGCGCGCTGGCGCATGCCGCCCGACAACTGATGCGGATATTCGCCGGCGCGCTGCTCCGGTTCGGGAATGCGGGCGAGACGCAGCATGTCGATCGCCTTGGCGCGCGCCTGCTTATGGTTGGTGTTCTCGTGCAGCAGCAGCACCTCGGCGATCTGGCTGCCGATGGTCAGCACGGGATTGAGCGAGGTCATCGGCTCCTGAAAGATCATGGCGATGTCTTTGCCGCGGACGTCGCGCATCGCCTCTTCGCTGAGCGCAAGCAAATCGAGACCGGCGAGCTTGATCGTGCCGCCGGCGATGCGGCCGGGCGGATCGGGCACGAGGCGCATCAGAGACAGCGCGGTGATGCTCTTGCCGCAGCCGGATTCGCCGACGATCGCCAGCGTCTCGTGCGGCGCCAGCGCGAAGGAAACGCCGTCGACCGCCTTCACCACGCCGTGGCGCAGATCGAAATAAGTCCGCAAGCCCGTCTACCTCGAGTAGCGGCGCTTGCGTTCGAAATGTCGGCCGGCGCCGGACTGCCGCGTTGCGGGCTCGCTAACGATGCTCATTTCAATTCCGCAGCCGCGGGTCGAGGATGTCGCGCAAGGCGTCGCCGAGCAGATTGGTGCCGAATACGGCAAGGCTGATGGCGACGCCGGGGAAAATCACCAGCCACGGCGCGGTGCGCACGTACTCAGCCGCCGATTCCGACAGCATGCGGCCCCACGACGGATGCGGTTCGGGCACGCCGAGGCCGAGGAAGGACAGCGAGGCCTCGGTCAGGATCGCGGCGCCGAGCTGCGCGGTGGCGATGATGATCAGCGGCGCCAGCGTGTTGGGCAGCACGTGACGCACGGCGATGCGGAATTCGCTCATGCCGACGGCGCGCGCCGCTTCCACGAATGGCTGCTCGCGTAGCGTCAGCGTGTTGGAGCGGATGACGCGCGCGGTATAGGGCACTAGCGGAATGGCGATCGCTAAAATGGTATTGTCTAGCGCCGGCCCGAGCGCCGCCGCCATCACTAGCGCCAGCACCAGAAGCGGCACCGCCTGCAGCACGTCGACGATGCGCTGGATCACCAGGTCGACCCAGCCGCCGATGTAGCCGGACGCGAGGCCCAGTGTCACGCCGACGACGGAGCCGAGGACAGTTGAGCCAATCCCGACCGCGAGCGAAATGCGCGCGCCGTAGACGATACGGCTGTAAATGTCGCGGCCCATCTGGTCGGCGCCGAGCCAATGCAGATGATTGGGCGGCAGCAGCGTGATCGCCGAATTGGTCCTGATCGGATCGAAAGACGTAATGAAATCGGCGAAGATCGCGGCGAACACGAACACCGCCATGATCGCGGCGCCAATCACGCCGAGCGGATGCGACGCGGCGTGATAACGGATATTCGACCACACGCCTTCGGCGCGGGCGGTATCCGGCGCGGGCACGGGGGCGATGTCGATGCTGGCCATGCGCTGTGCCTTTAAGAATACTTGATGCGCGGATCGAGCACCGCGTAGAGCAAGTCGACCAGGAAGTTGACCGACACCGCGACCACGGCGATGAACATCACCAGGTTCTGCACGATCGGATAGTCGCGCCAGCGGATCGCCTCGACCAGAAAGCGCGCGACGCCGGGAATGTTGAACACCGTCTCGGTGACGATCAGCCCGCCCATCAGGAAGGCGGCTTCGATGCCGATCACGGTGACCACCGGCAGCACCGCGTTGCGCAGCGCATGATGGTAATTGACATTTTGATCTGAGGCGCCCTTGGCGCGCGCGGTGCGGATGTAATCCTGGCGCAGCACTTCCAGCATCGACGAGCGCGTCAACCGCATCACCAGCGCCGAGGAGCGGAAGCCGACCGCCGCCGCCGGAATGCTGTAGAGGGCGAGCGCGGCCCAGAATCCGCCGGGCGCGTCGGTGTAGATCGGGATGGTGCCGAAATATTTGACGAAAGCCATCAGGATCAGGAGGCCGAGCCAGAACGCCGGCATCGAGAGCCCGCTGAGGCTGATGACCCTTAAGACGTAATCGAGGCCCGAGTTCTGCTTGACCGCGCTGACCACGCCGAGCGGGACGCCGAACACGATGGAAAACAGCAGCGCCAGGCCGGCGAGTTTGGCGGTGATCGGGATGCGCGGCAGGATTTCCTCAAGCGCCGGCTTCTCCGACACGTAGGAATAGCCGAGATCGCCGTGCGCCAGGCCGTTGATCCACTGCACATACTGCACGGGGATCGGCTTATCGAGGCCGAGCTCTTTTTCCAGCTTCGCCTTCTCGGCGACGTCGATCATGCCGGCGGCATCGAACACGATGTCCGCGATGTTGCCGGGCACGATGCGCAGCATCGTGAAGATCAGCACGGAAATTCCGAACAGCGTCAGGAGCATCAAGATGAAGCGCCTGATCAGGTAACTCCCCACCAAGTCCTCCCATGGTGCGCGGGGAAAAGCGCGTCCGGCCGCCCCTCACGGCCGGACACGCCGGGGCTGGCGTCGTTATTTGTCCAGCCAGATGTCCTCGTAGCGATAGCCGTTATAGGCGCTGTTGTTCTCGATCGTCATGTTCTTGACGTAAGGCTTCCAGCAGGTGCCGGTGCGGGCGTGGAACAGGATCGGCCGCGCCCCGTCCTCCTGGATCTTCTTGTCGATTTCCCACACCAGCTTCTTGCGCTTGGCGAGATCGGTTTCGGCCGATTGCTGATCGAACAGCTTCTCCAACTCCTTATTGCAGTAATGCGTGTAGTTGCGCTCCGAACCGCATGAATAGTTCTCGTAGAAAGCCTGGTCGGGATCGTCGATGCCGTTGCCGGTCAGATTGAGCCCGACCTGGTAATCCTTGCGCGCCACCTTGGCGAACCACTGGCTCGAATTCCACCGGATCGAGATCGGCGTCGATATAGATGCTCTTGAGCTGATCGATCAGCACCGCTGCCGGATCGCGATAAGTGGCGAGGTTGCGCGTCGACACCTTGATCTTGAGCGGCTTGTCGGCGGAATAGCCGAGCTTGGTCATGATCGCGCGGGCCTCGTCGCGGTCCTTCTTTACGTCGCCGTAGCCGGGGATGGTCTTGAGCATGTCCGGCGGCATTCCCCAGACGCCTTCCGGCCCCGGCAGCAACGAGCCGCCCTGGTCGCCCTGCCCTTGCAGGATGATGTCGATGAAGGCCTTGCGGTCGAGCGACAGCATCATCGCCTTGCGCAGGTCGGGATTGTTGAACGGCGGCGATTCGAGATTGACGATCAGGTTGGTGTTGACGTTGATCGGCTTGATCTCGCAGACCGCAGTGTTGTCCTGCGACTTGATGTCCTTCACCAACGCCGCGGTCATCTCGGTCGGGAAGGTCATGTCGACCTTGCCGGCGACGAAGGCGAGCACGGCGGTCGCGCGGTTCTTGATGATGGTGTATTCGATGCCGTCGAGATACGGCAGGCCCTTCTTCCAGTAGTCCGGGTTCTTCACCAGCTTGATCAACTCGTTCTGCTTCATCTCGACGAACTTGAATGGTCCGGTGCCGATCGGATGCGTGCGCATCTGCGCCGCCGGCACATGGCAGGGATAGATCGGCGTATAGCCGGAGGCGAGCATCGCCAAGCAGCGACGCCTGCGGCCGCTTGAGGTGGAATGTCACCTCGGCATCGCCGTTGACCGTCACGTCGTTGACGAATTCGAACCAATCCTTGCGCGGATTCTTGCGGAACTTGTCCTGCGCCTTGCCCTGCAGAAGATCGAAGGTGCACTTCACGTCCTTGGCGGTGAACGGCACGCCGTCGTGCCACTTGACGTCGGTGCGCAGCTTGAAGGTGAGCGCGGTATTCGTTTTGTCCCAGGCCCAGCTGGTCGCGAGCTCGGGCACGATGTTGTCGATGCTGGTTTGCGGCTTGTGCTGATCGTAGAGGATCAGATTGTTGTAAATTCCCATCGCGGGGGCATTGACCGAGAAGGTCGCTTCCTCGTGGATCGAAAGGCTCGGCGGCGTCTCGCGATGATAGATGTGCAGGATGCCGCCGTGCTTGGGCGTCTGCGCTTGCGCGCCTGCGAATGTCAGACTTGCGAGAAGAGCCGCCGCCAGCGCGACGTATTTGGTTCCCATTGGATCCTCCCCGGGGTATGCGCGGCTGCGCCGCTATGACCGGCAGCCATTTCTTTCTTGTTATTCCCGCAACGCTACCCGGTATGGTAGCCCCGATCAACACGACAAAGTCCGGCTCAAAATCCGCTATTTGCTGCGCGCGCCGCCCGCTTGCCAACGGTGAGCCGGCACCGCACGATGGCGCCGGGAAACGCCTGATCGAGAAGGAAGCCGGAACGGCAATGGCCAACCGAGAGCGACAACATCGTCGCCGAGACGGCGGCGCGGATATTCGCCGACCTTGCCGATCCGCAGACCATCAACAAAGCCCGCGACGGCGCGTGGAAGGACAAGCTCTGGCATGCGCTCGCCGACGCCGGGCTGACGCTCGCCTGGGTGCCGGAACAATATGGCGGTGCCGGCGGTAGCCTGAACGACGGCTTCGCCATTCTGGCCGCCGCCGGCCGCTCTGCGCTGCCGGTTCCGCTCGCCGAGACGCTGCTCGCCGGCTGGCTGCTGGCGCAAGCCGGCATCGAAGCGCCGGCCGGCGCGATGACCGTCGCCCCGGCCCGCCCGCGCGACCGTGTCACGCTGAATTCCGACGGCACGTTGAGCGGAACCGTGCGCGGGATTCCTTTCGCCAAGAATGCCGAACACATCGCGGTCGTCGCATCGGGCGGCAAAGCCACGACCATCGCGCTGGTCAAGACCGCCGACTGCCGCGTGAACGAAGGCCAAAATCTCGCCGGCGATGCATCGGACATCGTCACGTTCGACCGCACGAAAGTCGTCCGCAGCGCGCCGGCGCCGTTCGATGCGTTGGCGCCGATGCTGATGGGCGCGACCGTGCGCAGCCTGCAGATCGCCGGCGCGCTGGAGACGATCCTGGCGATGAGCGTCGCTTACGCCAACGAGCGCGTCGCCTTCGAGCGCAAGATCGGCAAATTCCAGGCGGTGCAGCAGAACCTCGCGCGGCTCGCCGGAGAAACCGCCGCTGCGCTCGCCGCCGCCGGCTCCGCCGCCGACACGATCGTGCATGCCGATGCCTTCGATGACACGGTGATGCTCGAAGCCGCCTCGGCAAAAATCCGCGCCGGCGAAGCGGCGGCGGAAGGCACCGCCATCGCGCATCAGGTGTTCGGCGCCATCGGCTTCACCAACGAGCACGTGCTGCATCGCTTCACCCTGCGCATGCTGGCGTGGCGCGACGATTTCGGCAGCGAAAGCCATTGGGCGGCGGCGCTCGGCGGCATGATTGCCGCGCGCGGCGCCGACAAGTTCTGGCCGATGCTGGCGGCGCGGTGAACCGATGAGCACCAATCTCCAATTCGACCAGATCCGCCTGCCGCCCGAATGCCAGAAGCTGCGCGAGGAAGTGCGCGCCTTCATCGCCGAAGAAGTCGCCGCCGGCACTTTCGTCCCCGACCGGCCCGGCCATGGCGACACGCAGAACCGCGAATTCAGCAGGCGCGTCGGCGCCAAAGGCTGGATCGGCATGACCTGGCCGAAGCAATACGGCGGCCACGAGCGCAATTTCCTCGAGCGCTACGTCGTCACCGAGGAATTCCGCGTCGCTCAACGCGCCGGTGCGCCTGCACTTCGTCGCCGACCGGCAGAGCGGGCCGATCTTGCTCAAATACGCGCCCGAGCACATCAAGCTGGACATTCTGCCGCGCATCTGCCGCGGCGAATTGTGCTTTGTCATCGGCATGAGCGAGCCGAATTCCGGCTCCGACCTGTTCGCCGCCAAGACCAAGGCGACCAAGGTGGACGGCGGCTGGACAATCAACGGCACCAAGATCTGGACCAGCAACGCGCATATCGCCGACTACATGCTCGGCCTGTTCCGCACCTCGCCGGCAACGAAAGAGAACCGCCGGCATGGCCTGACGCAGTTTCTCGTCGACATGAAGACACCGGGCATCACGGTCAATCCGATCATCCAGATGACCGGCCAGCACGACTTCAACGAGGTCGTGTTCGACGACGCCTTCATTCCCGACGATCATGTGCTCGGCGAAATCGACGGCGCCTGGAAGCAGGCGACCAGCGAGCTCGCCTATGAGCGCAGCGGCCCGGAACGATTCCTGGAGACCTTCTACGTGCTGGCCGAACTGGTCCGCGCGCTCGGCCCCGATCCCGATTTGCGTAGCGCCGAAGGCCTCGGCCGGCTGGTGGCACAACTCCACACGTTGCGACGCATGTCGGTCTCCGTCGCCGGCATGCTGCAGGCCGGCAAGGAGCCGGTGGTGGAATCCTCCATCGTCAAGGACGTCGGCACCATCTGGGAGCAGCAATTGCCCGAGCGCGTGCGCGAGCTCGCGGCGTTCCTCGAGCCGGAGGCGAGCAACCGCGTGACGCTCGACGAGCAGCTCGACTTCGCCTTCAAGGTCGCGCCCAAGCTCACCATCCAGGGCGGCACCACCGAGATCCTGCGCGGCATCATCGCCCGCGGCCTCGGGCTGCGGTGAACGAGGCGCGCCGTGCCCGACATTGCAAAATGCTGTGGCCCAAGACCGTCGCCGTGGTCGGCGCCTCGTCCGATACCAGCGGCTTGCGCGGGCGCATCCTGGAAGTGATCTTGAGCCACCCTTACGCGGGCAAGGTCTTCCCAGTGAGTCGCAGTGCCACCGAGGTGCAAGGGCTCAAGGCCTATGCCTCGGTCGCAGAACTTCCCGAGCCGGCCGATCTCGCGATCCTCATCGTGCCGGCGCAATACATTCCGGACGAGTTGGAGCGCTGCGGCAAAGCCGGCATCAAGGCGGCGGTGATCCTGTCCTCCGGCTTTGCCGAAGAGCCGGGCGAAGCTGGTCAGCGCATGCAGGCCGAGATCGCCGCGACCGCGCGGCGCTACGACATGGCGGTGAGCGGACCCAACACCGAAGGCTTCGCCAACATCGAAGCCGCGCTCTGCCCGACCTTCTCGCCGGCGATGGACAAGAAGGCCGGCGGCATCCGCCCGGCGCGCGCGCTCGGCAACGGCCAAGTCTCGGTGATCTCGCAAAGCGGCGGCGTCGGCTTTGCCTTCTTCGACCGCGCCCGTTCGCGCAACCTCGCCTTCCGCCACATCGTCACCACCGGCAACGAGGCCGCGCTCGATGTCGCCGACGTGCTCGACTACATGCTCGACGAAGGCGGCACCGACGTCTTCCTGCTGCTGCTCGAGGACGTGAAGTCGCCGGACAAATTCAGGCGCGCGGCGGCAAAGGCGCTCAGGCTCGGCAAGCCGCTGATCGTCGGCAAGATCGGCCAGTCCGAACCGGGCCGCCGCGCGGTAACCTCGCATACCGCGGCGCTTGCCGGCTCCGCCGCCGCCTACCGCGCTATCTTCGCGCATGACGGGCTGATCGAAGGCCGCGACTTCGACGAGATGATCGATATCGCCGTGGGCTTCCTTGCCTGCGGCGACAGACTGCCGGCCGGCAGGCGCATGGCGATCTGCACCTCCTCGGGCGGCGCCGGCGTGTGGATGGCGGACGCCTGCGCCGCCGAAGGCCTCGAGGTGCCGGTGCTCGACGACGAGACCCGCAAGGCGATCGACGTGCATCTGCCGTCCTACGGCACCTCGCAGAACCCGGTCGATTTCGACCGCGCAGGGCGTGCACAAAGTCGGCTACGCCGAATTCGCGCGGCTCGCCGGCAACTCGCCTTTGGTCGACGGCGTCATCGTCGTGGTGACGGCGCGCCGCTCGGCGTTTCTGGAGACCGATCTGCCGAAACTGCAGGCGCTTGGCCGCGAGTTGAAGAAGCCGGTGTTCATGTGGACCTATACGCTACCCTCGGAGCGCAGTGTCGAGATCCTCAACGAGGCCGGCTATCCGCTGTTCACCGGCGCACCCGGCTGCGCCCACACCATGCGGGTCTTGGCAGACTACCGTGAAGCGCGCGAACGGCTGCTGCAGCCAACGCAAAGCAGCGGCATCGTCGGCCGGCGCGCAGGAGCAAGTGCGCCCCAAGCTTGCCGCGTCGGATCCGGTGCTGTGCGAGTGGCAGGCGCGGCCTTTGCTCGCCGCTTACGGCATGGGCGCCGAAGCCGGCGCGCTGGCGCATTCGGCCGAGGAAGCGGAAGCCATCGCCAAAAAGCTGGCGACGCCCGTGGCGCTGAAAGTTCAGTCGTCCGACATCCCGCACAAGACCGAAGCCGGCGCGGTCGTGCTCAATGTCACCAGCGACGGCGCGCGCGCCGCCTATGAGCGCGTGCTCGCCGCGGCAAAGAAACACTCGCCGCAGGCGCGGATCGACGGCGTGCTAGTGCAGCCGATGGCGCCGCCCGGGCGCGAGGTCATCCTCGGCATCAATCGCGATGCCACCTGGGGCCCGCTGCTGATGGTGGGCCTGGGCGGCGTGCTGGTCGAGGCGCTCGGTGACGTCGCGCTGGCGCCGGTGCCGCTCGATCGCGCTGCGGCGGCCGCGCTGCTCGGCCGTCTCAAAGGCGCGGCGATCTTGAGCCCCTATCGCGGCATGGCTGCGGCTGATACCGACGCACTGATCGATGTCATCGTCCGCCTGTCGCACTTTGCCGCCGATCATGCCGACGATATCGCCGAGATCGATCTCAATCCGGTGATCGTGCACGCGCAAGGCCAAGGCGTGTCCATCGTCGATGCCCTGATCGTCAAACAGGCGCGCCCGCCGCAGCGCCGCGCCGCCGAGTAAAGGATAAGAGCCATGGGCCCGTTCAAGGATATCGGCGTCGACAAGACCGGCCACGTCGCGCTGATCGAGATCCGGCGTCCGCCGCACAATTTCTTCGACGTCGCGCTGATCCAAGAGATCGCCACAGCGCTGGAAGCGCTCGACGAGAACGTCGATTGCCGCGCCGTCGTGCTCGCTGCGCAAGGCAAGGCGTTCTGCGCCGGCGCCAATCTCGGCGACGGCACGACACTCAACAAAGACGGCCAGCGCGAGGGCGAACTCAATCGCGAAAAGGCGGTGCAGCACCTCTACATCGAAGGCAACCGGCTGTTCCGCACCAAGAAGCCGATCGTCGCCGCGGTGCACGGCGCCGCCGTCGGCGGCGGGCTCGGCGTCGCAATGGCGGCGGACTTCCGTGTCGCCTGCCCGGAGACGCATTTTTCCGCGAATTTCACCCGGCTCGGCTTCCACCCAGGTTTCGGGCTTTCCGTCACGCTGCCGCTGGTGATCGGGCCGACCAAGGCGGCGATGATGTTCTACACCAGCCGCCGCGTGCGCGGCGACGAGGCCTATGCCATGGGCCTTGCCGACGTGCTGGTGCCGCAGGACCAGGTACGCGAAGCGGCGCTGAAGCTCGCCGCTGAGATCGCCGAGAATTCGCCACTCGGGCTGATCTCGACGCGCGCCACCATGCGCGCCGATCTCGCCGACCGCGTCTTGAAGGCGACCGAGCACGAACTGAAAGAACAGACTGCCTTACGCAAGACCGACGACTTCAAGGAAGGCGTCAAGGCGACGGCCGAGCGCCGGCTGCCGAATTTCACCGGCCGCTAGGCCGGATGACATGACCGCGCTAGGCCCGCTATAGTGTCACGATTATCAATGGTTTAGCCGGACCTAGGAACGATGTCGCTTCCTCTGATCGTTGGCATTAGCGGCGCTTCGGGCGCAATCTACGGCGTGCGGCTGTTGCAGGCGCTGCGCAAGGCCAACGTCGACACGCATTTGATTATCTCGAAGTCGGCCGCCATCACCCTCAAGGAAGAGATGGATCTCAGCGTCGACGACGTGCGCGCGTTCGCCGGCACCACCTATTCCAACAGCGACGTCGGCGCCGCCGTGTCCAGCGGCTCGTTCAAGACGCGCGGCATGATCATTGTGCCCTGCTCGATCCGCACGCTGTCCGATATCGCCTACGGCACCACCGACAATCTGTTGAGCCGCGCCGCCGACGTCATCCTCAAGGAACGCCGACGGCTGGTGCTGGTGGTGCGCGAGACGCCGCTGCACGCGGGTCACCTGCGCAGCATGCAGGCGGCGACCGAGAACGGCGCCATCATCATGCCGCCGGTGCCGGCGTTCTATCACCGGCCAAAAACGATCGAGGACATCGTCAGCCAGACCGTCGGACGCTGCCTCGATCTGTTCGACATCGACGTCGGTCTGGTGAAGCGCTGGCCCTCGACCAAGGCCTGAAACGGTATTGTATGGGCTCGAAGTTCTGGGGCTTCTCGCTTGCAGTCTACGGCGCGGAGGCGGTCGAGCCTGAATGTCTCTCGCTGCAAGATCGCTTCGGCCTCGACATCAATCTGCTGCTGCTGTGCGCGTTCGTCGGCGCGGTGCACGGCGTCACATTGACCGCCGACGATATTGCCGCGGCCCGCGCCGAAGCCGCGTCGTGGCACGATGACATCGTCAAGCCGTTGCGCGCCGCGCGTCGGTGCCTCAAGACCGTTGCATTGTCCGAAGCGCGAATTGCGGAAGCGGCGGCGCAATTGCGCACACGGGTCAAAGCCGCAGAGCTCGAATCCGAATATGTCGAACAGTTGCTGCTGGAGCGCTGGGCCGAGGCGCGGCTCGCTGCGTGGCCGCGTGGCGAGTCACGCGACGCGGTCGTCGCGAACGTTGCGGCGCTGTTCAAGTCCTATGCGGTTACCGAACCGCTCGCCGCGGTGACGCATCTCGTCGAGGCGGCGCTGGCGCAGGCGAAAGCCTAGCGCGGCGGTAATTATATCCGCCGCCGCGTTCCGTGCTTGTGCTGGAGTTGTTCGCGTCCGGCAACGCGACTTAGTGGCATTTCAGAACAGAGCGGAACGACAGTCGGCCGCCGTCACTGCGTGCTCATGAGGTGCTCGACGACGAGCTTGTTGGCGACGCGGCGCACGCCGGGCATCACCTCGACGGCGACGCGGATGGCGTTCTTCTCGGTTTCCGAATCGACGATGCCCCACAATTCGACCAACCCGTCATTGACGATCACGTTGATGGTCGACGGGTCGACCCAAGGCTTCGCGCGCAGCGCATCGACGATATTGTCGTGCAGCACGGCATCGTCGACCGGCGGCTCCTGCGCCTTCGCCTGGCTCACCAGCGCCTGAATCAGATTGGCGCGGCTGACGATGCCGACGATCTTGCCGTTGACCGCGACCGGCACGCGCTTGATGCGGTGCTTTTCCAGAAGCGAGGCGATGTCGCCGAGCGAGGTGTCGGGCGTCACGCTGACCACCTGGCGGGTCATCACGTCGGAAGCGGCGCGGGCGTGCGACATGACAAATTCGTGCGCCAGAGTTTCCTTGCCGGTGAGCAGTTCCAGCCACCACGAGCGGTGCCGCTCGGTGCCGGCTTCGACGCGGCGGATCAGGTCGCCCTCGCTGACGATGCCGACCAGGACGTCCTTGTCGTTGACCACCGGCACCGCGCTGATGCGGTTGGCCAGCAGCACTTCCGCGATCTTGGTGACGGGCGTATCGAGACGGACCGAAATGACGCTGGTCGCCATGACATCGGCGGCTTTCATGGGGCCTCTACTCCTCTTCAAATCGGCCGGATAGTTTGTCATGTAATTCGCCGCCGCCTTGATATGTATCAATGGGTTAGGGCGGCTCGCGTCGGAGAGGAAAGCCACGATAATGGACGTCGTCATTCTGACGTTATTGCCCGGCATGTGTCGTTTCGGGCAGCAATTACAAGAACTTAGCTGGTAGAACGGTCCCATGGCACTGTGGTTCGTGTTTGTCCTGATGACGGCGGCGGCGGCGTTCGCCGTGCTGTGGCCGCTCGCCCGCAACAAGCCGGTGCGCCTCGGCGGAGACGTCGCGGTCTACCGCGACCAGCTCGACGAGATCCAACGCGACCGCGCGAGCGGCCTGATCGGCGACGCCGAGGCCGAGGCCGCCCGTGTCGAGGTGTCGCGCCGGCTCATCGCCGCCGCCGATGCCGCCGACGCGGAACGGCCGGCCGACGCCAAGTCGTCGCTGCTGCAGCGGCGCATTACCGCCATCGCCGGTCTCGTCCTGCTCCCCGCCGGCGCCTTCGCGCTCTACCTCACGCTCGGCTCGCCGGACCTGCCGGGCGAACCGCTGGCCCTGCGGATGCAGGCGCCCAAAGACACCAACGATATCCAGACCATGGTCGCGGAGGTGGAGAGCCACGTCGCGAAAAACCCCAACGACGGCAAAGGCTGGGAAGTGCTCGGGCCGGTCTACATGCGGCTCGGCCGCTACGACGACGCGGTACGCGCCTGGCACAACGCCATCGCCATCAACGGCAGCGACGCCGAGCGCGAGGCGAATTACGGCGAGGCCGTGGTCGCGGCCGCCAATGGCGTGGTCACCGACGAGGCCAAGGCCGCCTTCGACCGTGCCTTGAAGATCTATCCGCAAGACGTGATGGCGCGCTTCTACATGGGCATGGCCGCCGACCAGGACGGCAAGCGCGCCGAGGCCGAAAAAATCTGGAACGACTTGATCGCCGGCGCACCGCCGGATGCGCCCTGGGTCGAGGTGGTCCGCCGCGCCTTGGCGCGCAACACGCCGGCCGGCGGAGCGGCCGCACCGGCGGTGGCGGCAGAGGGTGCGCCCGCCGATCACGACGTCAACGCCATGGTTGAACGGCTGGCGGAACGGCTGAAAAAGGACGGCGCCGACGTGCAAGGCTGGCTGCAGCTGGTGCGCTCCTACCGGGTGCTCGGCCAAACCGACAAGATGCAGGCCGCGCTCGCCGACGCCCGCAAGGCGCTCGCCGGCGATGCCGACAGGCTGAAACAGTTCAACGACGGCACCGTGGCGGCGACCTCGGCGGCGCCGGTTGCCCCGGCCGCACCGCAAGCCGAGGCGGCGCCGCAGGCGAGCCCGGCGCAGGACCAATCGATCGTCGCCATGGTGCAGCGGCTCGCCGACCGCCTGAAGAAGGACGGCTCCGACGTCAATGGCTGGCTGCAATTGGTGCGCTCTTATCGAGTGCTGGAGCAGCCGGACAAGATGCAGGCGGCGATTGCCGATGCGCGCAAGGCGCTCGCCGGCGATGCCGACAAGCTCAAGCAGTTCGACGCCGGCGTCGGCGCGGCGACCTCGGTCGCGGCGGCGCCGCCGCCGATGACGCCCGTAACGCCCGCGCACCCGGCGGCACCGCCGGCCAGCATGCCCGGTCCGTCCGCGGCCGACATGGCGGCGGCGGCGAAGATGAGCGGCGACCAACAGAATGAGATGATCCGCGGCATGGTGGCAAAGCTCGCCGACAAGCTCAAAGCCGACGGCTCTGATCTGGCCGGCTGGGAACGGCTGCTACGCGCCTACGTGGTGCTGGGCGATCGCGACAAGGCGCAGGCCGCGGCCGCCGATGCGCGCAAGGCATTGGCCAGCGACCCGGACAAGCTCCGTCAGCTGGACATGGTGATTAAGGATCTCAAGGTCGAGGGCTGAGCACCCGCCCAATTGTCTCTACGGCGCGCTGGAGCACAAGTCCTGAAGGTACAGTTCAACACTGGAGCGCCTAGCCTCCCTCGGGCTGTTGGCAACTGTTTGTGAATACAAATCTGTACGCAATATTTTTGAATTTTGTATTGTAAAATCAAGCTAGTACTTTCTAATAGCTTGATTTTGCTACATAAGTTGAAAAACAATCAAGTTGGGAGTCTCCTATTACTTTGCGTGCGAAACCCGCACTGCTTGCGGGACGGTCTCGACGTTGTCGGTCACCATAGTGAGTGACCCGCTCGCTTGGCAGCTACTTTTGAGGATCTGGAGGCGCTGCTCCACCTTCCTCTGTTGCGCTAGCGGGGGGATCGGTGATGCATTTTTTGAAAAGCGGAATAAAAATTCTAAGCTCATCTGCGGTCAACCTTTCGTAGTGAAGCGTCGGTCTGGGGTCTACAGCTGTCATGCGCTGGTGCGCGTATGGTGCTGTTCGGTTTGCTGCCTCTAGTGCAAGCTCAAAGGCCCATTTAAGCTTGCTTTTGTCTGGTTTATTTTGCTTGAGCTCTTCCTGCGCCATATCGAAAGTGTAGCGCATGACGCTGACCATAACTTCGAACGGCGTGGAACCGCTTTGAGCCATTAATTTTTCGCGCATTGCGTTCGCCCGGTTTGGCGAACCCATGTGCCAGCCTGCGCCAGGCCGCCAACCACCGTGTGCCATAACCGCCACCTCCGAGAGATGTTTGCTCGGTACTGCGACTTGGAAAACTGGTACTGGTGCCGGTAACCCTCAAGCCTTGCTTATTGGTTTTGCTTCGCTTGAGGCAGTGGCGGAAACAGACCTTAGGTCGATCCGCACAATTATGATGACTCAAATTGATGCGGTTGGCAATGAGTTATTTCTTACACATTAATACAGTTATGTCGTCTGCTCGTCGCAGCATGCTAATTGAATGCTTCCACGATCTCATTGTGCACCTGCAAGAACTAAGATCCGATGGTGCAGCGCCAACTGAGACCCTTATTTAACCGGTTGTTATCCCCCACGCTCTCGTTGATGAAGCCAAACCCAATTGGGTTCGTTTCGTTGATTTGCCGCGTAGCGCAGTGCCGCCGAAGCGCAACGCACCTACTTAGGCTTTTTTGATCGCTGACGCTCGCGTAGCCGCACATCAGGACCTCTGCCATTCTCGTCGATGAATTCGACGCCGGCCCTCCGATAGTCGCTCAACGTTGCCGACTTCTGGTCGTTCGCTAAATCCGTCGCCTTATCAAGTGCCGATATTCAAAGAAGGGAGAGGTGTTGACCGACGCGGTCAACCTATGAGCTCTCGTTTGATGAAACGGCCAGTACCTTTTGCTGCGTCGATCACAGCACAGTCGCGGAGCACCCACCGGCCGCGGACCATGGCGTGCATCACACGCCCTTTGAAGCTCCATCCCTCATACAAGGAATAGCCCGCGCTCGACATCACGTCCGCCCGTTCGAGAGTCCACGTTCCGTTAAGGTCGATGAAAGTCAGATCGGCATCCATACCGGGCACGATTGTGCCTTTAGTATTCGCCATGCCCATCAAGCGTGCCGGATTTGTAGCCGTCAGCGCGGCGATACTTTCCAGTGCAAGTCCGCGCTTGTGATGGCCTTCGCTCAGCAAGACTGGCAGCAACGTCTCAAGTCCTGGGCAGCCGGGCGAAGCTGACCATATACCGCCTTGTTTTGACGCGATGTCGCGATGGACGTGATCGGTGGCGACGGTGTCGATGTCACCGGCGAGCAACGCCGCCCACAAGGCTTCCCGATCAGCCGCTTCGCGCAGCGGAGGATTGATTTTGCCGACGTCGCCGCCGCTCCAGCCGATGTCGTGGGTGAGATATTGCGGGCAAGTTTCGACATAGATCCGTCCACCCAGCTTGCGGCGGCGCAACGCCGCCTGCAATGCTTCGTTGGAGGAAGTATGGACGACATAAAGCGGTGACCCCGCCTGACCGGCAATATAGGCCGCGCGCTGTACAGCGTCGCCCTCGACGAAAGGCGGGCGCGTGCCGTTCCAAGTCGCAAGACCGCCGCGCCCTTCGGGATCGCTAGCCTTTAGACGGTCACGCAGCACCCAAGCAATTTCGATTGTCTCTGGATGCGGACAGACCATGCCGCCATGGGCACCAGCGGCCTCACACAGGCGGAACAGGAAGCCGTCGTCGATGTCCGGCAGGCCGAGCCGCGCACCTTCGCCGCCGCGATTGTTCATGAAGATCTTGAAGCTCGGCACGCCATAATCGCTGATATAGCGCGGCACGCTGGCGAGTTGGTCTTCGGTCGATATGATGAAGTGATACCCGAAATCGATACGCGCACCGGCTTCAGTCACCGCGACAACGTCGTCGAAAATTCGCTCGAATGGCTCTGTCGACATCAGGTAGGGCACGAACGACGTGACGCCGCCCTTTGCCGCCGCTGCGGTCTCCTGATCGGCATCGAGCGGCACGCGCGGCCGTGCAATATCCTTGCCGTGGCCAAGATGCAAATGAACGTCGATCGCCCCGGGCAGGATGACAAGGCCGTGCGCCGATACCTGTTCGACTGCAAGGCAGGACGCCCCCGTCGCCAGGATCGCGACAATACGGCCATCTTGGATAGCAAGATCGCAGCGCGTCCTCCCGCGGCCCGGCAGGATTACATCACCGTCACGTATTACCAAATCGAAGGACGTCATCGCTTTATCCTATCGCTCGGCTCGACGCGGCGCAGCGAAGCGCGTGCGTGAGCTCTGTTAGATCTTTGGCACGGTCGAGCCTGTCAACCGCCGCTTCAAGGTTTGCCGCTTCGGCGCTCGTCATGACCAAAGCCGCATTGGCGTGAAACTTAGCGCGCACGTCGCTGGCGTTCGCCGGCCGGTTAGCGCTGCCATAGACATTGTCGATCCGAACCCAACTCGTCGCACCGTCGCGTGTCTCGCAGATCAATTCGGCTTCGAACCGCTCGGGAAAACAGGCGTCGGCGAGCGGCTCCCAACGCGCCCGCCCCGCCAATTCACGCACCGCCACGGAAGGCGATTGCTCGAACGTCCGCATATCGATGCGGCCGTCAACGAAACGAGCCGCCACCACGATCGGTAGACTCCATCGCGCCGCATGCCCGGTATCGGGCTGTTGCTTGCGCTCCCACGGTTCGCATACGACCGGCGCGGCCGATTGCGCAATCCGGCACACGATTTGCGTGATGCGATCGGCGGTGACGCCACGATCCATAAGAATGCCGGCCGCCTCAATGAAGGGATGCAGGTAGTGACAGCACGGGTAGAATTTGTAGGCGGCATCAAGCAGATGCCAAACCTTTCCCAGATCGGCAAGTGAAGCGGCAAAGCGGTCGCCGGCGGCGCGGTCGCCGGCAAAGCTGGCAAAAAGTCCAAACCGTCCTTCCAAAGCGGTCTCCGGGCCGCTCATACCGGCGCATGCCAGTAGCGCCGCCGTTATGCCAGCATGCGCCGCCCAGCCCGGATGCAACGACTTTACCGATGAACCGTTACTAAGGAACTCGAACACACCAGAGGCCTGGCTCAGTGCAATTCCGACCGCATTGATGCTCTGGTCCTCGTCCAGTTCGCTTAGCTCGGCGGCAATGGCAGCGGCCACCAGCGCGCCAGCGGTCGAGGTAACCTGGAATCCGCGCGTCTGAAATTCGCCGGGTGCGGCAAGTCCAAGACGCACCAACAACTCCCAACCAAGCACATAGGCGCCGAGCAGCCGCGCGCCCGATGCGGCACACTGTTCCGCCATCGCCAGTACGGTCGATGCGAGTACGGCGCTGCCATGCACGATCGAAGCCATGTGCGTATCGTCGAACTCAAGGCTGTGTATCAGTCCGCCGTTGACCAGCGCAGCATCGGCTGCCCTGGCACCCTGCGCGCGACCGAAAACGCTCGCGGCCCCACTCGGCAGATCGCGGGCGAATGTACCCAAGGCTTTACCTGCCGGCGAGGCGCTCGCGGCCAGTCCGACGCCGATGGCATCAAGGAGATGTAGACGCGCGACTGTCGCAACGGCTTCCGGCAAACTGGCTCGCGCGAGACCGTGCATCGCCCTGATTGCTTGCCGCGCGAGACTCATCACGCCGCCTGCTTGATCTCGGCGGCAGCTGCCAGCGCTGCGAGCCGACCGAGGGCAATTGCGGAAAGCAGTCCATTGCCCGAGGCATAGCCGAGCGCGCCAGCGCGTCCGCTGATGCCTTCGGCAGCGCCGCCACCGGCAAACAGATTGGCGATGGGCGTGAGATCCTTGCGCAGCACGCGGCCGTCGCGGTCGACGCGCAACCCACCCTGGGTATGGAACAGGCCGGGCACAACGCGGCAGGCATAGAATGGCCCCTTCAGCGGCGCGAGGCCGAAATCGCGTCGGCCGAACCGATCGGGCTTCTCACCGCGCGCGCTCGCGTTGTACGCAGCGACTTCCCCATCGACGGCCCTGGCGTCGAGGCCATAGGTTTCCGCTGCCGCGCCGGCCGTCGGCGCCGACTTCAGGCCGCCGTAGTCGGCCAACTCGACAAACTCCTCTTCTTCGGCGGCGACATCGAAGATGGTCCGGTCGAAGATCGCATAGGCGCGCGCGCCCTGCTCCAGCACAATGCGCGCATAGCCGGAATAGCCGAGGCTCTCATTGCCAAAACGATGCCCGTCGGCGCCGACCAGGATTCCGCCCTTCTCGATGGTGGTCCAGGACAACAGGCTGCCGTGCGGGTCGGCGACGGCGGCATAGCCTTGATATGCCGCCATATTGGCGAGCGCCGCGCCCAGTTTCTCGCCCCAGATCACCGCCTCGCCGGTCGAGCCGCGCGCGCCGAAATATTGCGCGCCGGCAATCTCCGGGCAGAAACGGCCCACCAGCTTCGCGTTGCCAGCGAATCCGTTGACCGAGAGAATGATCTTGCGCGCCCGGATTGTTTCCTCGGTCTGTCCGATGGCGACGCGCGCGCCGACAACCGCGCCGTCCTCCACGATCAGCTCGCGCACAGAATTGCCGAGCGCCAGCGGAATGCTGCGCTTTTCGACTGCAGCCAAGAGATCATCGACCAAGTCTTGGCCGCGCCGCGATATCGGAGCGTGCAGCCGCGGCACCGAGTGGCCGATATGTTTGTAGGCTGTGACAAGTTGCAGACGGGCGCCAACGGTGTCGACCAACCATTCGACCGTCGGCGCGGAAACTTCGGCCAGCCGCCGCACCAGATCAAAATCGTCGGTTTCGCTGGCGATCGCGGTAAGGTCGCGCACCATGGTCTGTGGATCGTCCATGATGCCCGCCTCGCGCTGAAAGCGGCTGCCGGCCCCCGGCACCGAGCCGGTGGACAAGGACGAGTTGCCGCCCGGTCGGTCCAGCTTTTCCAGAAGCGCCGCCGAAAGCCCGGCGTCATGCGCCGTGATCGCCGCGGCCAGCCCGCAGGCCCCGGCCCCGATCACCAAAACATCGACGTCGTATTCCATTGAACCCTCACGCGCTCACCAATTCCACCACGACCTCACGCCAGAGCCGCGGCATGACTGTACTATTACCGTCAATGATTATTCGCAGCGTCGCGGGCATCCGTGGAAACACCTCGCCCACATTCTCGTTCAGCTTGTCCATGAGCACGGCATCGTCGAATGGCTGATCGGCGCCGCCTCGCGCGCTCGCACACTCTTCCGTCCACACCTCGCCGTCGCCAAAGCGCCAGCTCACACGGCTCGGCCGATCATAAGGCGACGGCCGGATTTCGGGATGGGCGGTCAGCCGCACCCGACGACGCAGCGCAGCAATGTTCGGAGCGTCGAGGGTTGATTCCGTGAAGGCGCGCTGCCCGCCGGTGCCGAGGACGGCGCTGGCGGCGACCGCGTGTGGCATGGAAAATTTCGCGGCCAGTGTCGTCGGAGGCTCGACCGTCGTCAGCGTCATGCCGCGGGGGTGAGTCGCAACGACGATCTCGGCAATATCCTCCGGACTACGTTTGCCATTCAGCCGCGCATGCAGCGCCAGCGACGCTTCGATGGCGGCGTGCGCGTATTGGCAGCAGGCGAATACTTTGTGGTAGCCGTTGAGAACCGCCCACTCCTCGCCGAGCCCGCTCGTGAGCGCGGCCGGTTCGGCATTCGTTCCGAAGCCGCCGACAAAGACGTCGTAGGGCGTTTCCGCTAGACCGCCGATACCAATCTCGGCCCAGTCGACCGAGCGCAAACCGACCCACGCGCCAGCCGAGGTCCAGGCATTTCGGACGAGCGCGCCGTCAATCGCGTGATTGTAGGGACCGGCAAACGCCATGCTGGTCGCGCCGCTGATACTATCGAGCAGCGTCTTGGCATCCTGACTGCGCGCCAGCGCGGCGCCGGCGGCAGCTCCCATAGTTGCGAAAGCGGCATGCGGATGCACGGTCATGATCTTGAATGGAAAAGCGAGCGCGAAACGCGCGGTGATTTCATAGGCGAGCGCCAGTACCCGCAAAACATCGTCGACCGTCGCGCTGCCCACCTCGGTTTCCGCAAGCAACGCCGGCAAGGCATAGGCACCGGCGTGACAGGGTGCGGCACGGAATCCCTCGTCGAGCTCACACCACGTCGCCGCCATGCCGTTCATCGCTGCCGCAGTATAGCGGTCGGCACGCGGGGTACCGCGGGCGAAAACCGTTGCCTCCGCATTGGCGGCCGAAGCGGCGAGCGTGCGGCGCGCCCGCGCGACCGTCGGCTCCTCCGAACCGGCGACCATCGCTCCGAGATCGTCGGCGAGAATCAAAGCCGCGCGCCGGCGGACTGGTTCCGGCAAGGGGCGCCCCCGCGCAGCCGCCGCCCATCGCAGCAGCGCGCGCACTTCCTCGCTCATTTTCTGCCGCAATGCTTCATCCATGGCTGTCATGTCAAAACCATTCCCAGAGATTAGGCTTGGCCGCCAAGGTCTCGGCATCGCCTTCGAACACGGCGCGGCCAGATTTGAGGATGATCGCCCGGTCGATGATCTTGAGCGTGGCCGGAACGTTCTGCTCGACGATGACGATCGCGGTACCGAGCATCTCGTTTATCGCCTTGAGCTCGCGCATCACATTTCGCACGATCACCGGCGCGAGCCCAGTCGACGGCTCATCGAGCAGCAGCAACTTGGGCTGCGTCATCAGCACCATACCGAGCGCGAGCATCTGCTGCTCGCCGCCGGACAGCGAGCCGGCGCGCTGCTTGCGCCGCTCCGCTAAGATCGGGAAGAATTTCAGTACTTTGCTGACGAAGCTCCGGTCGAATAGCAGGCCGGAAATGTGCAGATTCTGTTCGACCGATAGATTGGGAAACACATTGTGCCCCTGCGGCACGAAGGCAAGGCCGCGCCGCACCATGTCCGACACGTGTCCCGCCGTCACCTCGTCGCCCCGGAACTTCACGCTGCCTGAAGCCGGTGCGTGCGCGCCGATCATGCAACGCAACAAAGTCGTCTTTCCGGCACCGTTGTGGCCGAAGACGCCCAGCCGCTGGCCCTTTTCAATCTTGAGCGAGACGTCGCTGAGCGCTGTCAGCGTGCCGTAACGGGCCGTGACATTATCGAGTTGCAGCATCGCTCACGTCCCAAAATAAAGTTCGGTCAGGCGCGGATCGGCAATCAGTTCCTCGACGGAGCCGCGCGCCAGCATCTTGCCAGAAAACATAAAGATGCCCTCGTCGCACAGATCGCGAATGAAGGCGACGTTGTGCTCGACCACGCAGACTGCGACACCACTTTCCGCCACATCACGCACAACCTTCTGCATGGTGGTGTAGGTCTGTCCCTCGACACCAGCCATCGGCTCGTCGAGCAGCAGGCAACGGGCATCGTTCATCAGTGCGCGCGCCACGCCGGCGAGCTTTTGCTGACCGAAGGTAAGATCGGTGGCGGGCGACTGGGCGAGATCGGCGAGCCTGATCTGCTCGAGAATGGCCATCGCTTTCTCGCGGTTGGCCTGGTCGGCGCGTTTGACGGTACCGGGCGCGAACAAGAGCGTGAACAGGTTCTCGCCCGGATAATGGCGCGGCGCCACCAGTAGATTGTCAAGCAAAGTGAGAGACGGAAATAGTCGCAGGTTCTGCCAGGTTCGGCTCAGCCCCAGCCGCGCTCGCTCATGCATGCGCACGCCGGCGAGCGGCTTGCCGTTAAAGGTAATGGAGCCGGCGTCCGGTTTTTCCACGCCTGTCAGAAGGTTGAACAGCGAAGTCTTGCCAGCCCCGTTCGGCCCGATCAGACCGACGATGCGTTTGGCCGACAGTGTCAGATTGATGTCGTCGGCGACGACGATGCCGCCGAACCGTTTGGTCAATCCGCGCGTCTCCAACACGCCTGTCATCGCGTGCTCCTATCACCCGTCGCGCGCCACAAATCGCCTGCGGGGACCAGTCCCTGCGGACGCAGGAACATGAAGATCAGCACCAAGCCGGTGAACAGTAGGCCCTGCAACGGGCCGAGTACGCTCGGCGGCAGGTTGAGGAAGGTGATGGCCTGCGGCAGCGCTTCCAGCATGATGGCGCCGACCACCGGCCCCCAGGTCGAGCGCATGCCGCCGACCACGACCATGGTGAGGATCGCGGCCGACTGCAGAATCTCAAACTGCTCGGGTACGATATAACGGAAATAATGCGCATAGAGCGCACCAGCGAAGCCGGCAAGACCGGAGCCGAGCGCGAAAACGGCAACCTTCGTCGCAATCGCATTGCGTCCGAGCGCGGAATAGGCCAGTTCGTCGTCGCGCATCGCGCTCAGGGCGCGGCCATAGGGTCCGTGCGCGATGTTGCGTACCAGCCAGACAGACAGCACGGCAACCACGACCACCAGCGCGACGTAAGTCTCCCGGCCCACCGGCTGCACTAGGAACGAGGGAATGTTGGTCAGCCCCCCGGCACCGCCAGTCCAACCGACATTCTTGATGACTTCAAGCAGGCCGAGCTGGAAGCCGATGCTGGCGATCAGCAAGTAGTCACCGGATACTCGCAGCGCTGGCAGCGCCAGGGCAATCGACGCGACTACGGCCACCAGCGCGCCGATGAACATCGCCGCAATGATCGGCACCCCGAAGTCCCGCGACAGTATTGCCGATGCATAGGCGCCGATGGCGTAAAACACCGGATGGGCGATCGAGATCAGGCCGCCATAGCCGATGATAAGATTGAAACTTGCGGCCAGCACCACATAGAGCGCGATCAGGATGATGACGGTGTAGAGATATTCCATCGTCACACATCCTTCGTTTGCGCAGGGTCGGAATGGCGCAGGCTTAGACGAGCGACAATTTGCGAAATTTTCCGGAAATGGACCCCCTGCGGAAAGAAGACAATGGCGAGGAACAGCACGATATAAAGTAGGAAGCCCTGCCACTCCGATGGGATGAAAAGCACGCTCGCGTTCTGCAGCAAGGCCAACACGAGGGCGGTCACGGCAGCGCCCCAGATATTGCCGATGCCGCCGATCACCGAGGCCGCGATCGCGAACAGCAAAAGATCAATTGAGGTGGTGGGCTGTACTTGCGCGCGCGTCCCGTAGAGAAACATCGCGACCGTACAGAGGGCGCCGGCAATCAGCATGCTGATCAGATAGACGCGATCCTTGGCGATACCGTAAAGCTCGGCCAAGTCCGGATTGTCCGCGACCGCGACCATGAACTGGCCGGGTCGCGTCAGGCGCAAGAAAGCATAAAGCATGGTGCATGTCGCAAGCATCGTTGCCACCGCCGGGACATCCCACCCGCTCACCGCTACGGGTCCAATCAGCGTCACTGGCCAGAACAGCGACGGGAAAATCGTCGCCGGCCAGGTGCCGTAGACCAGCATGGCGAGATAGGCGACCAACTCCGAGATCATCAGCGTGAAGATGAAAACAAACATCGTGGATGCGCCCCGCCGACGTAGCACGCGGAAGCCAACGATCTCGAGCGCGGCTGACAGCGCCAGCGATGCAACGATCGCGGCCAGAAAACCGGCCCAGCCGGGCAGGCCTGACAAGCCGACCACCGTGTATGCGGCATAGAAGGCAACCGTCATCACGGCGGCCTGGGCGAAATTGAACAAGCGATTGACTTTGAGAATGATGGCAAAGGAGAGCGCCGAGAGCACAAAATAGCTCGCCGTAGCGAACGAGGTCCATAAAATCTGCGCAATGACGCCTGTTGACAGCATGCTTGTCCCTCATGCCGGGCAGCACGCTCGGCGTGCTGCCCGGTATCTCATTTGCGTCACTCGACAAGCGCCAGACGGCCCCACTTGCCGTCTTTGACCTCCATTAGATACACGGGGCTGTTGACAGTGTGGTTGGCGTTGATGGTGAACTTGCCAAGAAGCGGCAGATCGAAAGTCTTGATCGCCATCAGCGTCTTGCGGAAATTCTCACCGGTCATTGGTACTTTATCGGCTTCCATCTTCGTGAACACGGCGGCGATGATGAAGGGCGCGTCGTGCAGGTATTCGGTGTAGGGAAGACCGTTCGGCTCGCGGCCGACTTCTTTCTTCCAACGCTCCACATAGGCCGCCACTGCCGGACTGTCGGAGGCACCCGGCGCAAGCGAGGTGGCGATGACGCCGTTTGCGGCCGCGCCGAGTTGCTGAATCAGCTTGGGATTGTATACGGCCGAGTAAGATGTCACTGGCTGCTGCAAGCCGAGCTGGCGCATCTGCGCAATCACCTGCGGGGTGTCAGAGACAAGACCCTGGATGTGCACGATATCGGGATTCGGCCGCCCGCACCTTGAGCAGTGAGCCAGTCCAGTCAGACGCCTTGGGATCATAGGCTTCATAGGCGACAACAGTACCGCCTGTCTTAGTGAAAGCATCGCGGAAGATTTGCGCGCCGACGGTGCCACTTTCATTGTTGATGTAGAGCACGGCGGCCTTCTTCTTGCCCATCTTGGTGGCCGCGTAATTCGCGACTGCCGTAATGTCGATGTCCGCCAATGGATAGGTGGTGTACACATAGTCACCGAGCTTTGCGATATCCGCGGAATTGGCGCCGACCGATAGCTCGGTCACCTTGTTGTCATTGGCGACGGGTGCAACCGCCTTCACCACTGACGACCAGGCCGTAATGAAAACCGGCACCTTTTCCACAGACACTAGGCGATTGACAGCTTCAATTCCGGCCTGCGCATCCGCACGCGTGTCGAGGATGATCATCTCAAGCTTTTTGCCGTTCACACCCCCTTTGGCGTTGATTTCTGCAACCCCCCACTGTGCGGCCTTCACTTGGTCCTGGCCATAGAGGGCCTGGCTGCCCGACAAAGGCATCGCTAGACCAAAGCGTAAGGTGTCTTGCGCGTTTGCCGATGTGACACTGGCCGCGCCGATGATCGCCGCGCCCACGACAAATGCACGCCGCGTTATTGATAACAGAGCCTTCATCGTCTTACTCCTTTGTTAATCGTGTATTGATTCCACGAAGGGCGGTCATGGCATCGTCGGTGGAAACCACATCCGCGTACTTAGAGGCCATGTCGAAGAGATTGACAGCATGCGAGGTTGCACTGCGGTCATAGACTGCATCATGCGGCACGAGGACGCGGAAATTGTAGGCGAATGCGTCGACTACGCTTCCGCGCACGCAGCCGCTGGTCGTGCATCCAGTGACAACGAGGCTGTCGGCCCCCGCATTGATGAGATAGCTCACGAGCGGCGTGCCGAAGAATGCGCTTGGATGCTTCTTTGGCAGTAAGATGTCCTGTTCGCGCGGCGCCACTTCGGCGACAAATTCATAGCCCTTGCTTGCCACCGTCATGATCGCCGGTACCTTGTCAGACAGCCGGCCAAAATCGAATGCCTCCTTTGGCGCCACATAAGGATAGAGCACCGGCCAGTTGCGCTCGCGGAAGAGTTTCAGGATGTGCTCGATGTTGCGGACGGCGCTCCATCCGACGTCGCCGCAGGCAGTCGGAAACTCCTTGATGGCTTCCCAGAATGGCTTTGGCGTGGTGCCGACCGTTCGATACTGGACGTCGATGATGAGCAAAGCAGGCCGTGTGCCGAGCCCGGTGGTGCGCCCGAACCCCGCGGCGTTGTAGGCCCGCTGCTCCTCTTCCGAGATGATGCCGTCCCACGGTTTGGTCATTGATCGAGCCTCCTCATGCCTCGGCGCGGTAGCGGGATTCGAGTTGGTCCCAGACATCTTTGGCAACCACGCGCTGAAATTCTCCGAAGGATGCGAGCCGGTTGGCCACTGCGGCAAGCGCTCCGTCGCGGCGGAGCACATGCAGCATCCCGTAGCTCGCCTTTAGTGCGGCCTGCAACGCGGTATTGGCGTAGAGGACGATTGAAAATCCGAGTTCCGCTAGCTTGGGCTGCCCAACTCAGTTGTCCTTGGCGCCTTCGCGGATCCAGGCCCGGATGTCGTTGCGGTCGCAGGAATTGAGCTGCTTCATGCCGTGCGGCATGCGCAGCTCGGTCGAGGCGCGCCAATCGAGCAGCAGCATTAGGTTGCTGCTTTCCGGATCGCCCGGGATGACCATCGGCCCGAATTTGGTGCCCTTCATGACGCCGGCACGCAGTTGCACACACGGGCCGCCGCTCGTCAATTGCGGCCGATTCGTATGCGCTCAGTTATTCTAATAGACTGATTTTGCTACTTAACTTGAAAAACAATCAAGTCGCCATAATTTAAACGGCCGTGCCGAAGTCTCCGCGCTTATTATGTTTGGATTGTACGAGAGATCTTCGCCAAATAGCGCGTCGATGAATTGGGTACTGATAGCCGTTGAATACTTTGGCTTCGTTTTGCCAAAATACCTCGGCTTGCTCCAATTACGTCATTTGCTTTTCCGTCTGTGCCGCGGAGTCGCAAACCAGAGCCGACCGCCGTTTTCGTGCCTGAATTCGATGCTGGCAGCGGCTCAGATTCGTCACTTAGAGTGACTTTATAGCTCCCTATCGAGGCCGGACTATCTGATACGTTGATCATAGTCAACGATCGTGGAGTTACCCAGTATCGAACCTGCCGAATCTCGCCACCAGCACGCTAAGCCGGGCGATCCGCGACCGTATCCGGGCGCATTGAGCCACCGCAGATCGATCGAGCATTTACGCTGGCCGATTCTACGGTCCGAGGGCCATAAACCGATGATCCATGCAACAGGGAGTTAACCATCGAATTCCGAGTTTGCCACCGCCACCTACCGGGCCATCCGCCACGGGGCTCAAGGCGCCGGATCCCTGATATCGACGAGCAGACGCTGGCCGATGCGGTCGAGGGGCTGCGGGACCGATGTCCGTCAAATTATCGGCGCCAGATCGTCCGGGGAGCGCTGGCTGATTGAGGCTCGATGGCCGACAGGGCTCAAGATAGCCGGCCCCCGGACATGCAAGGGCGGCTTGAGCGGCTGCAAGGTCCGGGCCGCCAAACGCCTGGCAAATTGCCAAAGACGCGATGGTCGAGCTCGACCTGAAGAAGATAACGGCGCCAGACTTTTCCGCGTCCTTAAGGCCCGGAATGCCCAGCCTTGGTAGTCCTCAACGAGGAGCCGGTGCCGCAGCATCTATTGGCAACCGAGTGAGCCGCGTCTCAAGCGCCAGGAACTGGCCTACGAACTCAAACAGGGCGCCGAGATCGAAGGCGTTGTCCTCTCAGATCCCGAACCGGTCCTGAGCGTGAGGACACGGTGATGGGCTTCTCGGCAAAACAGCTGCAGGCGCTCAAGCGCCAACCCAGCCGCTCGCCATATCCGCACCCGGCAGGCCCATGGAAGGGCAGCTGACTCTATCCTCGAGGGCTGGTATGCCATCTCTGAGGCCAACCGGATCTTCGGCTTTGACGGCTGGTCCAGAGAGACCATCGAATCCAAGTGCGTCCTCGCCCGGGAGACCAAGGGCACGTTCCTGGCCGTCTATATTGCCACGGGTGCGTCTCACCGTTCAGGCGGATGGGGCAACCATTATCCGGGAAGGCCATGGCACCGGCGAAGGCCGGGGCCATTCCCCCGGCGAGGTGCATGACATCGCCCTCAAGGCCGCGGAGACCGATGCCACCAAGCGGGCCTTGGCCACCTTCGGCCGACCCTTTGGTCTTGAGCTCTACCGGGGCGGCAGCAAGGCACGCAGCGCAGCAGAAGCCCCTGCCCGCGCCGGCCATCAGTCCCGGTTCCCGCCGACGGCCGTGTCGGCTTCCACCCCGACGACACGACGCCGATCCCGAGGCCTCCCGCTACTACGGCCGTCGGCATAAACGATGGCGGAGCACTTCCGGGGTGAACGACGCCAGGCCGAACGGGCGATGGGGATGCTGCCGGTACATGCCCCCATGGCACCGCGCCATCGCCATCGGCTCCGCCGCTGGCGCCTGATGCTCAGCCTGATCCCCTGCCCGGCCGCATCGACAAGAGCCTGCTGACCATTGCCGAACCCAAACGTCTGCGCGACAAGGCGCATCTCAGGTTCGTTGCCTCACAGCCGTGCCTGGTCTGCGGCCGGCAACCATCCGATCCCCATCACCTGCGCTTTGCACAGCCGAGAGCCATCGGCCTCAAGGTCAGCGACGAGTTCACCGTGCCCCTGTGCCGCGGTCATCACCGCGAACTGCATCAGGCCGGCAATGAGGTGACCTGGTGGGAGAGGCTCAACATCAAGCCGCTCACCGTCGCCAAGGCGTTTTGGGAGGAAACGCATCCAAAGGCAAAGGTTCGTTCCGAGGCTCAAGCAATTCCCAACCATGCCACAGCAACAAACGCCGCGAGTACCGTGCCGGACGCCACGAGCATCGCACCGGACAACACGAATACCGCACCCGACGACAAGGGAACCGCACCGGAGGCGAACGACAAAACGAAGCCAATTCCAGTCGATCCGCAATGAGCTCGCCGAAGCAGATCGCGGCCAACCGGCGCAATGCGCTCAAGAGCACCGGCCCGATGACCGAAGAAGGCAAAAACGCTCACGCCGTAATGCTGTTCGACACGGCCTTACTGCCGAGACCGTCATCGCCACGCTTGAAGACACTGACGATTACCAGGCTTTCGAAGCTGCCGTGACAGCCGACTACGATGCCGAAACCGCCGTTGAACGCGAACTCGTACTGCGATTGGCAAGTGTCCTCTGGCGGCTGCGCCGGGCCACAGGCATCGAGACCGCGCTGTTTGCATCGGTGACGGCCCGGCCAAGACTCGTACCAACAGGAGCAAAGGCCAAATCCGACGCTGCCCTAGAGATCGCAAGCCACTCGGAGCCAAACCGGCAGTGCTGGTGGAGAGCCCGTGAACACCACACACCCGACCTCGACCCCTCGGCATCAGTCCGCTCGGCACCAAAAGGAATAAGACGCTGGCAATGGCTTTCCTGCATCTTGCCGCGCTGCCAACCTTCCCGCTCGATCGGCTCAGCCGCTACGAGCACTTGCTCTGGCGACAAGCCCGCCAGCTTGTCTTCACGCTGGAATCGCAGCGACGCCGCCGGCATCAGCCAAAGCGCGCAAGCTTTCCGTTTTCATTCCGAATGCGAGAGCCTGATGACTCTTCCGAGTTCAGGTGACCGTCTTTGTAACGGTCTTATACTCGCCAAATACCAAAAAATGCGCGGCAATTCGTTCATACGGACGTGCCGCATCTAATCTCGCACGGGAAGAGCGTGGACCCAGAAACGTATGACACATTAGACACATGGAGCGGTATGTCCGATCTTACTAATTTTCGTGGATAAAAACTGTTTAGATCCGACCTGACCCCATCCATCATTTCGGAATGATCGTATCATTTGTGGGATTCGTATGAGATTTACTTTTACATTGAGCGCGCACGCCAGCCAATGACGGATTGGATGGGCTTATTCCATTCAGCAATGTCGCCTCCAAGGTTTGCCCCTGCTGATTAAGTACCCTTGCAATACACAAAAGTTCAAGACCAGGAATGTTCCTCCATTCAGCGAGGGATGCCTGACTAGCCTCATTGTTCGCTATTCGCTGAAACCCTTGCTGGTGACGTTGCGCGGTAACTTCATGCCACCCCCAAAGGCAAATGAACACTAAAGAAAGTATTTTATTTGCAGTCATCGGTCCGACACACGAACAGATGTGAACCAACATAATATGGTGACATTACTTTATTGAATTGATCGCGAGCATTTTCGCGGTATTTCCAGACGTCGAGATCAGTTCAAAACGGACCGCTTGTGCACGAAGCGTTCGAACTTATTTCCATTCCATCCACAAATATTACAAACACTATTGCTGGTCTGCATTAAAGTCTTGGTCTGGAAATGAGGTGCCGCCATTGGGAAGTGGCTGGATAATCTTGATCTGGGGCTGACCGGCCCTCGAATGGCAAGCATTACAAGTGGCAGTGAAGTCGCGATAAACAATTTCGAATTTGGCCGCATCCCTTGCCTTGACGACTTGATCTAATGCATCAAGGCTCGAATTAAAACTCCTAAGCATTTCACCAACGGGCACGTTCTGCCACTGAGGTGAGGCAACCTGGATGTCGACGATTGCCTCCTTAATCTCTACAATCGTTTCTTTGATTTTTCTTACTTCATAGGCCGCCAGCGCCCAATTGTTGGCATGACCAGCGTACCAAAGCTTGGCATGGTGAACCTGCATTGCCTCGTTCATCAAATCGGCAAGATGCGGGAGATTCCCTCTTGTCTGTTGGGCATGAGTTGGTGCAACGAGCATCCCGACAATGCCGACAAACCCTGGCATCACAATAAGTAGCAATGCCCTTTTTAAAGTCCGCTGCATCTAGAGATCCTATATTGCTAGCTCAGGTCGTTTAGTATCGAACACAATACGCGATCCGTTTTCGTGGGAAAAGGACGTTATCGAGTTCAGCGCAAAGCTGGATGCCCTTCCCCGTCGAACATGAGCAGTTACTCCAAATAATTGAGATAAGCCGCTACCTCTTTAATCTGTACTTCGGTCAGATTGTGCGCGATCGGCTCCATGATCGCCGATGTATCTGGATGCTTCGGATCCTGACCGCGTTCTTTGCTCCAATTGGTCAGCTTATTGAAAATGTAGTCATGCAGCTGGCCCGCCAAACGAGGAAACTCGCCCTCGCCTTTGGCCTCTGGACCGTGACATGACGCGCATGGGGGTACGTTTTTGTCCAGAAGACCTTCCTCGAAGATTTTCTTGCCCGCGAGCTACAAGTTCTTTCGGGGCACCGCCAACCGGTTTAGGATTTAGATCATGAAAATACTTTGCAAGAGCCGTTTGCATCGCGGGCTTTAGTACATGTGCGACGTTGTACATGTATTTATTTTCTCTCCGACGCTCGATAAACGCCTTTAATTGATTTTCAAGGTACTGAGGCTGCTGCCCTGCGAGACGTGGGATCGGAAGAGATCCGTGAAAGCCTTGCCCCGAAACGCCGTGGCACGTCTTACAATATGTGACCTTGGCCTGAAACGCTTGCTCCGAAAAGTCAGCTTTAGAATCCTCAGCTCGACACGGCGCAGAAAGGACAATTGCCAGAACAGTCGTTGCTAAGTATGAGACGCATGCTGTTTAAATTCATAATCCTGTCTCCGACACCGCAAGTCCCAGCGGCAAGCTCATTCATTTTACGAAGCTAAGGTATGACGCCAGAGCCTCAATTTGGTCTGCGGATAATTTACGAGCGACTTGCAGCATCGGAGACTTCGCTGTCGCATGATACCCCTCTCCCCATTCCTTGAGCTTCCGCTTCAAATAGTAGTACGAGAGCCCACCCAACCGCGGAATATCTCTAATGCCCTGCGCATCTGGACCATGACAAACGGCGCAAGCGACGGTATTGGCCTCTGGATTTCCATTTTCGTATAAAATTCTTCCTGCGGCCGCCCGCTTGTTGTCTCCATCATCAGCGGCTTTCGGAGACAACGTTGAAAAATAAACCGCTAACGAATGCGCCGCGCCTGGGCTAACGTTCGCCGCAGCGAACCACATATATTGTTTTGAAAATGGATTGTCGCGCGTATGCATGCGATAATTCAGGAGTTGATTCTCAATATACGGAGCTCTCTGCCCGGCCAATCGTGGCGCCGGCTCATAACCTTGCGCCGAGACGCCGTGACACCATGTGCAATTTTGAACTCTGCCGGTCTCCAAGCCCGCCGCCCATGAAGGGATCGTAAAGGCAACGAGTGCCAGGACCGCTATTTTTGACCTGACGAGTATTATCATCGGAGCTTCACACTTCATTCTTTGGGTCAAACGAGACTTTGTAACCACGAGTGCAACTACTCAAGACGATTGACGTAGGCCGCGATGGCTTGAATTTGTGACTTGGTCAGGTTGTGCGAGGTCGGCAGCATGATCGCAGATATGTCAGGGCGTTTTTGGTCCTGACCGCGCTCTTTGTTCCAATTCACCAATTTGTTGAAAATGTAGTCAGGGAGTTGACCAGCCAAACGTGGGATTTCTTCGTGACCCTTAGCGTCACCGCCATGGCAGGCCATGCATGCGGGGACGTTCGAGTTTGGATCCCCATCTTCGTAAATTGTTTTTCCTGTTGCGACGAGCGCCCTTGAAGCACTGACCAACGGCCTAGAATTGAGACCGCTGAAATGCTTGGCAAGAGCCACTTGCATTTGTGGGCTCAAAACATGCGCCACGTTGTACATGTAACTATTTTTCCGTCGGCCTTCGATATAGGCGTGTAACTGATTTTCGATGTATTGGGTTTGCTGTCCGGCGAGTTGCGGAATTGGATAAAATCCATGATAGCCTTCCGCCGATAACCCGTGGCACGTTTTGCAATATTCGATTTTGGCGCGAAGGGCTTGCTGCGAAAAGGGAGCACTTGTCGCTTGATTCGCCGTGCACAAGACAATTGCTAGAACTGCCGCCGACAACACCGAGCGCATATTGATGACCCTCATCTTCGAGCATTCGCTCCTGTGTTCGGCCTTGTCAGGTGGCGGCATCTAAGATGACCTCGACGATTACAGTGCAAACCAAATGTACGCGAACACCGTGTTGTTATCGTGCGCGGAGGCTGTGTCCCCATCGAACCTGTTGTAATATGTATATTGAAGGCCGACGCGCATGTTCGCCCATGGCCACACTGGCGCTTGACTTGATATAAAGGGGATATACGCAATCTCAAAGATATAGCCGTCGCTATTTGGACTGCAGCCGCATCCTGGATTGTTTGCGTATAAAGTCGCATCTGACGAGCCCCACGTATTGAAATACTGGCCGGTCAGCACAATGCGATTGTCGTTACCATAGGCAAGCGACGCCAGCGCTCGAAACGTATTCAAAGTGTTTGTCGGATTATCTGAGCCGCCGTTGCCGAATGTCGCATCAAGAGTTTGGTCCTCGTGGATGTAAGTGCCACGAAGCGTCAGCCAATAATTACTTCCTTGATATTGATACTGTGCATCGAAGGCAATGTCAGTGAATCGATCGGTCTGCGGGTATGTTTGATTAATGTAGAAGCCGTTTGAATCCGTCGCGAACGTCCACGGATGTACCTGCGCCGACATTCCAAATGCGCCAAACTCGAGCCAATGGTTACCCCAATGCGGTTCCACGGCCACACGCCAATACGGCGCGATACCGTCAATCGTTCCAGGAAATCCAAACGGGTCCTGTCCCAATTTGTTTAGAGTATCGAAATTGACCGTACGGTAACCGGTCAACTCCACGTACAGCAGATCATTGATGAACGCGTAGGCACCAGCACCGGCGACACCCGCTGCAAAAGTCCCGTCGACAAGTGTGCCGGCTCCAGGTGTGGGCGCCACACTTGATACGGCATACGGGAATGACCAAGCTGGCGTCGTATTCCAAGGATCTTGAACGGTCGGATTATTATTTGCCGTTATGCCGAAGATCACATCCAAGCCAGCAAAGGTCCCAGTATTGGCATAGCGGATATCCGTATTATCCCATGTCCATTGATGGGTCGCAAATGGATCGGCGGGATCTTGCTGCCCAAATGGCGCGCCATTGTATGTCAATTGGGCGAACGCGCCGATGTGTTGCGTTATTGCGCCGCCATAAAACACGCTTGCCGGCGAAACGACGACGTTGTCGTTTGCCTGGTAGGGGGATCCGGTCGCGTCTTGGGATGCTTGTGTATGGGTGTATCCAACGATAGCCATCATTGATATCGGCGGCACCCAGGTATCGCTAGTGCCCTGTTGCCCATCTTTTGTCGCGTCGGACTTTGCTTTGGCATCAGACTTTTTTTTCTCGATCCAGTCGGAGAAAAGCGTGGTCCGGTAGGGACCACCACCAGCGGTGTAACCACCAATTTTAAATCGGCGACCAAAAGGAGTTAGCCCAGGGAAATCGGTATGGCATGTACCGCAAGGTTGCCCGGTTTGTCTCGCGTAACTCGGCAACGCTTCAGCGGGCGTGACTACCCAGAACGAGACGAGGCAAATGAAGCCGAATGCGACAGCCGCCGCGATCACACCTCCCGCCACAAATTGATTTATTTCGGCGCAAGAGCGGCGCGCATGAGATTTAATGGAAGACATTCCCCGATCCCCACAGAAGACTTGCTCGGCTCTAGTCCCCACGCAGTATTAGTAACAAACGTATTAGGCAGCGCCTCAACGGTTACACCTTTAGCCTAAACACCGATCTGCGATGTCTCACGTCTTGCGCCAAAGCAGGCACCAACCATTCGGACTGATTTCACCCTGTACGTTCTTGCAGGCATTCGGTGCGACAAACAGACTGCAGTTGCTGCACTGACGGTCACCCTTTGGCGTGTCTTGATAGCTCACTGCTGTTTTCGGCAATGGATTTGCAGTTGCGTAATTTTCAGTAGCAGCGAGAATGGTCGCGACGCCGGCCGCACATACTGCGCCGTGCAACAATACTGAACGTCGAGATACTTTCATCAAAGAATGCTTCCCTTGATCGGCCATAGCATCATTCCTTTTCTCGTCGCGCCCTAAGAGAAATATTCCCTGACGAGACTCTGGCAGGCTTTGACCGAAATCAAGTTGATATTATTCGCGTGAACAAAAATGGTCGCCGCTTATTTTTTGCGATGGGTTCACTGGTTGTCAGGCTTCTGTCAGGATTCTTACTAGCAAGTAGGCAACTACGTTGGCCTAAAGTCACGGTAATCCAACAATTACCTGCGATTTGTTTGCCATCGCCATCATTTCAGACTTTTGTCAGCTTTCGGTTGCTGACAAACTCGCTTAAAATCTCTTTGTTCAGCACTTGGGCCGACCCATGCGTGTTCTACTAATTGAAGATCATAGCCGGCTGGCCGAGTTGATTTCAAAAGGCCTGGCTGGACTTGGCTTTGGCGTTGACGCGTTCCAAACTGCGGGGGACGGGCTAAATGCCTTCAGATCGATTGTGTACGATGCGATCATCTTGGATCTCGGCCTCCCCGACCGTGATGGCATCGATGTGCTCACCGAATTGAGACAAAGCGGTGCATCCGCGCCGATCCTCATTCTGACTGCGCGTGACGGCATCGACTCCCGCGTCAAAGGCCTCGATGCTGGCGCTGATGACTACGTCGTAAAGCCTTTCGCCATGACCGAACTGGCCGCCAGGCTCCGGGCACTACTGCGGCGGCCTGGCCAACCTCTTGGCGGGCTTCTCGTAGTAGGCAATTTGCAACTTCAAACGACTTCGCGCCAGGTGATTGTCAATGGAGCGACTGTGCGCTTTCCAATGCGTGAAGTCGACACACTTGAATTGTTAATGCGTCGAGAAGGCCAGGTAGTGGCCAAAGAAGCTTTGGAAGACAGCCTCTACGGCCTAACCAAAAGTGTTACTCCGAACAGTATCGAGGTTCTGATTTCACGCTTGCGGCGCCGGCTTGATTCTGTCGGGGCCAATTGCTCCATTCTTACGCTGTACGGGATCGGATATTTACTGAGGGAAAATAAGCATTGAAACCATATTCGCTCTTACGCCGGATAACGATCGGACTGACAGCGACGATGCTGATCGCGGGTCTGTCTTCATTTGGTTGGCTTTATTTTAAGGCTAAATGGACGGACGTCACGCTGCGCGAACAAAGCCTGTTCGACCAGGCAAAAGTGATTGCCGGATATCTTAGGTTGGAAGGCAATAATTCGATTAAGTTGAGCTTGCCGGCGCGCCTTGCGGAGGCTTATTCCAGTCCCGAAAGTGAGTACCATTACGCGGTTCGCGATGAGAATGGGCAATATCTTTTCAACAGCGGGACAGCTGTTTCGGCGCTGCCATTTTTATCGCACAGTCGTCAGCAGCTTTACGATTACGATCCCGACGGTCCTGGTCCACTTCGTGTATTTGGAGCGGCACTCCGAACCGAAATCGGTCATCGGACTGTTTTCGTTCAAGTCGAGCAGACAACGAACGATCCAGATTATCTCAGAATGGCCGTTGTCGATGAGTTTATAACGGATGGCGGATGGCTTGTAATCCCGTTTCTACTCCTGTTGCTCGTAGTCAGCATCTGGATTGTGAAACGTGCGCTTGCGCCAATCGCACAAATATCAGCATTGGCCGAATCGATTGGACCAATGAATGCAAATATCCGGCTACCAATCGATCAAATTCCGCTGGAAATCCTTCCGCTCGTTCGGTCGATGAACGCTGCTCTCGACCACCTCGAGCAGGGCCTGCAGCGACAGCGCGAATTCAACGCCAACGCCGCACATCAGTTGCGCACGCCGCTTTCAGTACTCATGGCCAATGTGGATACACTGAAGGACCCGGAACTAGCCAAGCGGCTGCGCACTGACGTAGCGCAAATGAGCCGCATCGTGTCACAGCTTTTGCTCGTTGCGCGGCTAGAAACGGTGTCCATCAATACGGACGAGGTTGTTGACTTAAACAATGCCGCCGCCGAGATCGCAAGCAGCCTTGCGCCATTCGCTCTTGCCTCTGGCAGGAGCATCGAGTTGATTTGCAGCGCCGCACCTGTCGTCATCCGAACTAGCACTTTTGCAGTTCAGGCCGCACTCAGCAATCTCATTGAAAATGCAATCAAGCACTCGCCGGCCGGAACATCTGTACGGCTGCGCGTGACGGATTGTCCTTCTATTGAGGTCATGGATTTTGGCGCGGGTGTTCCGTTGGAACAACGCACGAAAGTCTTCGAGCGCTTTTGGCGAGGCGACACAAGTGGCGGCGGTGCTGGGTTAGGCTTGGCCATTGTCGATCGAATCATGAAGAGTTTACAGGGTTCCGTTTCTGTCGACGAAACCCCGGGTGGCGGCGCATTATTCACGCTTGTATTCCCGCAGACGACGATCGCTTCCGATTTAGCGCAAATGACCTCGGTGGCTGTCTAGGATGCGGATAAAATATTTTAGGTGAACTGTGCGGCTAATTAGCTCCACGAAGTGAGCTACTATGGTGCGATGACAGGACCACTTTTTAAACCTGTTCCCGCAGGAAGCTCGCTTAGTTCTAAACTTAAAACGAACGCCAGAAGCAAGAACTTCGCAGCGAATGACTTTGAAGCCGGATAACCGGTTTGAAGCTCTCAATCTTCGTCGATGACTGGCGGTGTATTTGGCGGCTTCTCGATCGTTTCTACGTGTCCGCACACTGGACATTGGTATGTTATCAATTCCGGCATAGCACCAAAGCGCGGCACACGGCGAACAGGCGCCGGGCCTTCACCTAGGCACGTGCAGTCATCGGGCAACTCCCGAAACTTCGGCAACACTCGGCTCATGCCAGGAGGATACGGCGTAAGGCAAAGCCGACAATTCGGGGAAGTTCCTTAAGGGTGGTTCGCTGACAAATTGCTGACAATTAACGGAGTGTCATCGGCTTGAACTCGGCGCAAATTGAGGGCGCAATAAAATCATAAGCGGCCGCCGCCCAGTAAGAATGGGTGCAACCCGCCAAACGGGCGTCAGGTCCGGTTGGCGGTAAAGCGTCTTTCCTCACTGTTTAGCCGACAACGGCATCGCCGGAAACGTATCGCCATCCGGAGCTGGATATACAACTTCAGTTGTCCTTGGCGCCTTCGCGAATCCATGCCCGGATGTCGTTGCGGTCGCAGGAATTGAGCTGCTTCATGCCGTGCGGCATGCGCAAGTCGGCCGAGGCGCGCCAATCGAGCAGCACCATCAGGTTGCTGCTTTCCGGATCGCCCGGGATGACCATCGGCCCGAATTTGGTGCCTTTCATGACCCCGGCATAGCTGGTGAGGTCGAGCCCGCTCTTGGCGAAGCCCTCGCCGCCCGGCTGGTGGCAGGAGACGCAGCGGCCGACGAAGATCGGCATCACGTCTTCCTTGAAGCTCTTCTTCGACTGGCTGGTTTGAGGCGCGGGGCGCTTGGGCTGGTCTTGCGGCGCGCAATAGGCCGGGGACGAGGTGGTGAACTGCATGCCGACCACCGCCAGGATGGCGAGGCCCACAGCCGCCGCCGTTCCGATGAAAATCCGTTGCCGCTTCATAGCCGGTCTCCTTCGATTCCGTAGTCTTTGTAATACAATAGTCCGGCCCCCGCCAATGCGGCCCGATCCTTTTACCGCAGAATGATGTTTGCCTTTTGACGAATGTCAACGGCCCGGGATGGGCAACACTTCTGGTCGGCTGCCTCTCGGCTCTCCTGCGCTTGAATGGCTTTGAGCAACGCCGACGACCACGTTGTAGTTCGGGTCACTCATACCGGTGAAGACCGCGCGTTACTGCGTCGTGTCCGCGCCACGTACTGAAAAGCCAAGCTGCTGGTCGATGTTCTGCCAGAAGTCATTCGAGTTGCGCCTTCGGCTTCGATAGCGCCGCATACGCCCGAACATTTAATTCGCTGCTTGCAGTGAATCCCTTCGTTTCACAATAAGTGGAAACGGCTTTACTAATCGAAAATAAGCACTTTCGCTATTTCGTAGTCTTTGCCTTTTGTCGCGATGGCGTTTGCGTGACTACAGACGCTGCGGTTACTTCAACTGGCCCGGGCGTGCCAGCGCTTGCAGGGCGAATACCGCCGCTGACACCGGGGCCCCCACCCGCGGGATCCATTCCAGTGCCACCTCCGCCGCCGGCGCCGACGCCGACATTGGCCGCCCCCCCTCCCAAAATCAATTCGCTCTGGGCGAAAGCAAAGCTCGCGAGCAGAGTGCCGCTCAAGACTCCCCGCCGCAATTGTAGCAATTAATTTGGTACTCTTGAGCATTTTACAACTCCGTTGCGGAATTGGTCTACGTCTCTCTAAACAACTCACCACTTCATCCCCATCGACAACTCGGCGAGCACCGCATCGTAGTTCGGATTGCCAGTGGCCAACCAAATTGAATAACCCGTTGTCGAGACAGTGGGATTAACAAGGAAGCCGAGCTGCTGTTGCAGCGGTTGCCATGAGTTGTTCGAATTACGTTCCCAGAGCAGGCGGGCCTTCAGGTAGGGATGGACCCCTGCGAGCAGACCCCAGTTGCGAGTGATCGTGTCGTCAAACACATATTTCGCCTGTAGGTCGAGCCGAGTCAAAGTGTTGTGAACGTCTGGATACGTTGCCAGCGGTGAATATTGGCAGCCAGAAGGTGTACAGCCCAGGTCCCACTGTGATGTGGAGCGCGTATACGTAAAGTTTGCATTGAAGAAGAGCTTCTGCGGGATTGCCGTATACTTAGCGCCAACGATTATCGTGTTGTCGAGGTCAGTGGATTCCACGTTGGCATTTGGAGGTGAAGCGTTCTCATAGACTTGACGGTAGCCGTGCTCGAAATTGTACGCAACGAAGAAAGCCAAGTCGCGGTTAACGGTTATCGTGCCATCAATCCCCGCGTTCCATGAGTTGGCGTGCTTCAGACCGAGTTCACTGCCGGGAGCAAAATTAACGTTGGTCTGATAATCATCGTTCATGAAGCCACCATTCGGCGTGACCGTGAGCCAGTTGGTGACATCGACGGCCCAGGTGATTAGGCCCTTTGTTCGATCACGGTTGGCTTGATCGTTCATCCGGTATTGGGCGATATTCGAGTTGTCCAACAAAGCCGTGTAACTATCGTATCGCCGCTCGCCGAATTGCAGGCTCGCATGCAATGACGAGAAGCCCCATTTGGAGTTGAGGAATACCTTTCCAGTGTTCTCGTGAGTGACGTCCGTCTCACGGAACTGGCGGCTCCAATACTCCCAATCGTAACTCGCACCCAGGTTTAGCCATTTCAGCGGCCTCCACACCAGTTCGGCGTCGGCATTCTGCTTGGTGTAGCTGCTGGGATAGCGAACTGCAGCCTCCTCGTCCGGGAACCCGGTCGACGAATTCTGGGTTTGGCGGCCGTGCACCAAATATAATGGCGGGCGAGGAGGTGGCATTGTAATTGTAATACCGATATTTGAGAGTGGAGTTCAATTCTGACGTAATCTGTGTATGCAGAACATTGTTGAACAGCGTGGTATTTGTCTCACGGTCCGGTGCCGAAAATAACGGGTTGGCAAGGCCTGGAAGCGAGAGAACCAACGGATTACTCGAGAATGGTAGATTCGACGCGTCAGCCCTCATGTTTGTATATTGGAACGTGCCCATATAGCGGCTGTTAAATGGCAGACCGACACCGCCCGTAAGGTTCACCGTTCCAGCCTGATTGTCCGGCGGCAGCGAATAAAGGTTGTTCAGTGGCCTGGTCGCAGTATTGACCGCGTTCCACGGATTTTGAAACGTCACTGATTCATCCGAATTGCTGTATTTCGAGTAGCCGCCGCCCAACGCAATATTGAATGGCTTGCCCCAGGGTGCCGAGCCTGCGTATTCAGCTTTTAGATCGGCGTTCTGCGTCACGTCATCAACCGGCTTGACGATTTCGAAGGTCGAACGGGTTGCACCTGAGCCCGAGAACGATACTGCGCCGCCAGCCTGTGTGCCCTCGCGATGCAAATGCGAGTAGCCCATGTTGACATCCCAATTATCGTTAGGTGTCCAACGAAAGCCGGCGCTCGCGGTGTCGCGACGGGTCTTTATGTCGATTAAGTTGCTGTTGTTAGCAATAGTGTTAGCAAGAGTACGCCCGTTGCCGACAGTCAGTTGGGGCAAGAAAACGTTTGGCGTGAGGAAAGTACCGCCGACGCCACTCCAGATTGAGTGGGCGTTATCGGTGTATACGTGCGGCGTTTCATCCCACCCGAGGGTTAAATAGTACGAGCCGGGCTTCGAAAGGTCTAAGCCAAACGCCTGATCGTCCCATCCGATATTTTTTCCCCAGATTTCGATATCAAGCGGGTCTACGCCGGTGCGGTGCGCACCATAAAAGAAATTGCCGAAAACTCCGGGCCTAAGATCGCGATACTTGTAGAAGGATCCTAGAGACGAATGGTCCGGGTTATTTAAGAAAAAACGACCGCCAATTTCCGCAAAGCCTTCGTACCACCAGAACGGGAGGGGTTCAACCGCCACCGGCGCCTTCGTTGGCATTGTGTCGGCAGCCAGCGCTGGCGATGCGAATCCCAAGCCGATGATCAAGGCGGTCGCCGCGCATGTCCCTAGCAGTCCAGCACGCATTTTCATTTTCGTAGCCCCCAACTTTAAACCCTCAGTACGATCATCGGCGCTTGAATCTCGGTTCTTATCGGAGGAAGTAGACTCCGTTCGGGTGATTAGAACCGTGAATATTGCTATGGCAGTTGCCGCAAGCACGTCCCAGTACGTAGGCCGTGTTCGGTAGGCCTAACCCGCCACCCGCAGTCGGGCTGTGAACGGTGCTGTGACATTCATTGCACAGCCGTGGGCGCGCCACTTTCAGCAGGTTCTCGTAGTTCGAGCCATGCGGCACGTGGCAATTCAGGCAGTTCTCACGCACCGGCGCGTGTTCCCAAAGGAACGGACCGCGCTTTTCAGCATGACATGTGTAGCAATTGTCGTTGACCGAGGCCTGACGGATCAGCTTCTCCGTGACGGTGCCGTGCGGATTGTGGCAGTTCGAGCAAGTAATCTTTCCCTCGCGAAGCGGCATATGCGACGAATACTGAACATTTGTGCGCGCCGTCCTTGTGGCATTGGAAGCAAGTTTCCGCCTCAACTGTCGTCTTTAAGTTATTCTTGCGTGACACGCTTCTCATGACCGCTGTGGCAATTGGTGCAGGCAAGCGCCGCGCGTCTTCGTGAACGCTGCCGGCCCAATAGTTCCGCTCGCCGCGCTGGTGGCAGGCGAGACAGATCCCGTTCTTCTCTTCCGACGTGCGCGGATCGTCGGCCTCGAACGACATGATGCCGCCGACGCCGCGTCCGCCGCCCGCCTTCACGTGGGCGGAGCCGGGACCGTGGCAGTTCTCGCATTCGAACTTGCCCTTGCCCTGCGGCGTGTCGCTGATCTTGCCCATCAGGGTCTTTTTGAATTCCGCGATCAGCGGTCGCATGGCAGCCCGCGCAAGCCTGCGAGCCGACCATGTGCGCCTCCGACCGGCGCAGCCGAGCGTTTGCCCTCGCTTTCGGGGCAGGGGCCGCCGGAGCCGCCGGGGCGTTGTTCTTCGCCGGCAAGCCAATCCATCAAATTGTCCGCTTCGGCCACTTTGATCTCGCCCTTGAGCGAGGCCGGTTGCGCTGCAGCAAGGCTCTGCGCGTAAGAGCGCAGCGCGGCGATGCTCTGGTCGTCGTCGGACTTGACGGCCGGTGCGGCAGCAGTCTGCGCAAAGGCGGGCAAAGTCGAATTGACGCCCGGGATGGTAAAACCGGTCTCGGCCTTGGCGGCCTGAGAAATACCGAAAGCGGCGCCAAAGAATACCGCCGCCGCCGCTACGAGAAATTACTACCCTATTACTTGTTCTGGACTTTTGGGCCTGTCCGGAATATCCGTCGACAAAGCTCCATTGAGCCCGAATTCGACAGCCTCACGACGATTGTGTTTCACGAACGACCCCCGCCACCGCTAACAATTCTCGACCGGCGCCGCAGTGGCGTCGATCAGGTGAACTTCGCGTGACGGAGAACCGTAATTTCCGGAGTGTGTCGCCTGTAGACCGCAGCCTTATCTGATCGCTAAGCGCCCCGTGCGAGTATGACGTGTCGAATACTGCACACCATACCGCATTACTACTATCCCCAACCACGCCACGAAGATAACACTCGAATTTGTCTAGGGGTGCAAGACGGATTCTTGTTGACCTAGATCAAAATTGGGGACTGTGACAATTTTGCTGTGCTGTTTTTACCACTGCAAAGCTTGGTACAGTAGCTATCTCGCGATGCCTGTCGGTCGCGGGTGAAGTTGTTTGCAACATCTCGGCAATGGAGAAGACGATTATGCAAGTGCAAGCGAAGACGATCGTTACGCTGGTGTGCAGCATCGCGGCTGCATTTTTGATCGCGACCGCGTTCACGGTGGTTGGTTCTCAACCGGCGAAAGCCTTGCCTGCCTACGCGCAGGCAACCGGCAAGGCCTGCGGCTTCTGCCACGTCAGTCCCGGCGGCGGCGGCGCACTGAAGGACGCTGGCAAAAAATTCCAAGCGAACGGCCATAAGCTGTAACCGCGAAAACGGGCGGCACTTCGCAAATCGGCTTCGTCCGAAGAGATTTACACGCGTCATCGTCGGCGGCATGCTCGTCTTCGATGAGGCGAAGCTGCGCAAAACTTGCGAGTCAAAATCGAGCGCGCGGCCGCATGTGCCGCGCGTTCGTATTTTCAGGGCGCGCTGGATCGTGAAGGAGTGAGCCATGGCTGCCGGTCCATTCGCGCTGCGCGCGCTCGCATTGACGACGCTGTTGTTATTGACGCAGGCCGCCTTGGCGCAAGGCGCCGGCAATCTCGACAACGCCACCTGCCTCAGCTGTCACGGCATTCCGGACTTCGCCGCGCGGCGCGCCGACGGAAAAGCGCGCGCGCTGGCGGTCGTGCCGGCTCAATTCGCCGACAGCGTGCACGGCAAGGCGTCGGTACGCTGCGTCGATTGCCACACCTCGATCACCGAATTACCGCACAAGAGCGCGTCGAGGACCGCCGCCGAGTGGGACAAGACGCGCATCGCCATGACCAAGAACTGCATCGCCTGCCATGCCCAAGCGGCGCAAGGCTATGCCGAGACCTATCACGGCCAGGTCGTCATCATGGGCTTTCCGCATGGCGCGACCTGCGCCGACTGCCATGGCAGCCACGATATCCTGCCGGCGAGCAATCCGGCGTCGCGCGTAGCGCCCGGCAACGTGCTCAAGACTTGCCAAAAATGCCACGCCGACGCGACGCCGGGCTTCGCCACGTTCCAGCCGCACGCGACCACCGACGACTTCGCGCGTTATCCCTACACCTGGATCGCCTCGAAATTCGTCAACCTCGCAGTCGGCGGCGTGCTGCTGTTCTTCTGGGCGCATTCGGCGCTGTGGTTCTATCGCGAGTACCGCGACCGTCAGCAGGGCGCGCCGCGTCCGCATGTGCGTGCCGAGGCCGTGCCGCAAGGCGAGCGCTACTACCAGCGCTGGAGCGCGATGTGGCGCTGGGCGCATCTGCTGTTTGCGGTGAGCATCATCCTTCTGGTTGCGACCGGCATCACGCTGCTTTATCCGAACTCGGCCTGGGCGCCGGTGCTCGAGCGCGCGATGGGCGGGCCGGAAATCGCCGGCATCATCCACCGCGTCGCCGCCGTGGTGATGGTGGCGGTGTTCGCCTGGCACATCCTCTATGCCGCCGCTCACATCGCGCGGAACTGGTCGAGTTTCAAGGTCTTCGGCCCCTACTCGCTGATGCCGAACTGGCAAGATGCGGCCGACTTCACCGCCATGTTCAAATGGTTCTTCGGCAGAGGACCGCGGCCCTCATTCGATCACTGGAATTACCAGCAGAAGGTTGACTATTGGGCGCCGTTCTGGGGCATCGCCATGCTGGTGGCGACGGGCGCGGTGCTGTGGTTCAAGACGCTCACCGCCGCTTATCTGCCCGGCTGGGCGTTCAACGTCGCCACCGTTGCGCACGGCGACGAAGCGCTGCTCGCCGCCGCCTATCTCTTCACGGTGCATTATTTCGTCAATCACTGGCGGCCGGACAAATTCCCGCTCGACATCGTCATGTTCACTGGCTCGATGCCGCTCGAGGAGTTCAAGCGCGAATACGCGGTGGAGTATGCGCGGCTTTCGCAAAGCGGCGAGCTCGAACGCCACCTGGTCGACGCGCCGTCGCCGCCGCTCACGCTCGGCGCCAAGGTTCTCGGCTTCGCCCTCGTCTTGGTCGGTCTGGCGCTCTTGGTGATGATGGCGATCGGCTTCGGCGGACATTGGTTGTAAGCCGGGCCGCAGCACGAGGCGCTCGATGGCGACGAATGACCGAAGCATTGCGCTTTATTACGCGACGCGCGACGGCCAGGCGCGGCGCATCGCCGAGCATATTTGCGGCCGGCTCGCCGCGGACGCGCCGCTCGCCCCGCCGCAGGATCTGGCGGTTGCGCAGCCGGTGGCGGAGGACCTCGCCGCGGTCTCGCTGATCGTGCTGGTGGCCGCAGTTCGCTACGGCAAGCACTTGCCGGAGGCGGACCGCTTCCTGACCGCCTACGGCTCGCTCGCGTCGCCGCCGCCATTGGCGCTCGCCTCGGTCAATCTCACCGCACGCAAGCCGGACAAGACCACTGCGGCCGGCAACGCCTACTTGCGCAAGATCATCGCGCGCCACCGGCTAGCGCCGGCGCTGGCGGCGGCTTTCGCCGGCCGGCTCGATTACCGGCGCTATAGCTGGCGCGACCGGCAGATTATCCGCTTCATCATGCTGTTGACCGGCGGGCCGACCGATCCCGACACCCGCATCGAATACACCTCATGGGACGCGGTCGACGATTTCGCTGACCGCATCGCGGCGCTGCGCCGGCAGGCCTGATCGCGTTACAAACCGCGCTCGCGCAGCGTCACAGCGTCGGGCGCGGCCATCAACCACATCTGATAGAGCGCGACCACCCACATGAAGGCGAAGCACGCCGCCAGGATCATGCCGGCGGCGATTTCCACGAACACGAAGGGATGGAACACCTTGATCAGATACCAGGAGGCGACGTCGATCATGATGCCGGCGAACGGCGTGGCGACGACAACGCATTTGAACCACACCGGCCGCACATAGGCGTGGCTGAACATCAGGCCGGTGAGGAAGAAGATGAAAGTCATGCCGAACAGATGGATGTGCGACACCCGCACCAGCGTCGGGATGGCAGCGCCGGTGTCCTTCTCGGTGACCTTCTTGAGATTGTCGTAGCCGTTGAGATTGGGCAGATGCGGATTGCTGCCGTCGTGGCAGCTCATGCAGTATTTATCGAGCAGCGGCCGCACCGTCTTGTCGTAGGCCGGATGCGGCGAGCCTTCGGCGGCCCAGGCCATGATCACGTTGCGGTCGTCGCCCGGCAGCATGGTCGACATCGGCCCGCGCAGCGCGCCTTCCAGCCGCGAGCCCTTGCCGCTGCCCGAATAGGCCACGATCAGGTCTTCCGAGGTGAGCATCTGCGGATTGCCGCCGGAACGGCCGGCATAGGTGAAGTAGACGTTGAGCAAGGCGAACAGATAGCCCACGCCGAGGACCAGAAGCGCCGCGGTGTAAAGAACACGCTGGCTGTAGGGCAGCTCCGAGTAATGCAGGTAGTGCCGGTGCAGTGGCGCTTCGCTCATGCTCGTGTCCATCGGTTAGGTCTCGCTCACTTGGCCGGCAGCGGCACGAACAGCACCGCGCGTGCTTTTTGATGCGCATAGAAGGAGGCAATGTTTTCGACGTCGTCGTCGCTCAAGCCCGCCGCCATGGCGGCCATCTCGCCGCTCTTGCGCGTCCGCGCGTGGTAGTCGAGCAACGCCTTCTGCAGATATTCGACGCGCTGGCTGGCCAGCATCGGGAAGCGCGGATCGGTGCTGTTGCCGTTGACGCCATGGCACCGATTGCAGCGCTCGACCCATTCCGCGGTCGACAGCGGCTTGCGCACGTTCGGCGCCTGCGGAGTCTGCGCCGCGAAATAGGCGGCCAAATTTTTCGTGGCCGTATCGTCGAGCGTGGCGGCGAGGCCTTTCATGGTGTCGTGGGCGCGCGAGCCGTTCTTATATTCGACCAACGCTGTCACGATGTATTGCGCGTCCTGTCCTGCGAGGCTCGGCGTCGCCCGGGCTGCCGCTCACGCCGCCCTCGCCATGGCAGCCGTTGCAGCTCGCCGACGCGGCAGCCTTGCCAGCGGCCGCATCGCCCGAGGCCGGCGTCTTGGCGCGCGCCGGCTTTTGCAGCGCGTAGAACAAGGCGATGTTGCCGATCGCGGCGTCATTGAGCGAGGCCAGCATCGATTTCATGGTGTCGTTTTTGCGCTGGCCGTCCTTGTAGGCCTTCATCGCGTCGACCAGGTATTTCGTATCGAGCCCGATCAAACTCGGAATGCCGGGAATCTGGCTGACGCCGGCGTCGCCGTGGCAACCGGCGCAGGCCGCGGCGGACGCCTTGCCAGCTTCCACCGCATCCGGCTTGGCCGGCCCGGCGCTACCGCCAGGCACCGGCGCCGGATCGAGGCTGGCGAAATAAGCGGACACCTTGATCAGCGCCTCGTCGCTGAGGAATTTGATGGCGCTGGTCATGGCCTCGCTGTTGCGCGCGCCCGATTTGTATTCCTTCAGCGCGAGATAAAGATAAGCCGGCCGCTGCCCGGCGATGTGCGGGGTGCCCTTGACCGTGCTGATGCCGTTGAGGTTGTGGCAGGCCGCGCAATCCATTTCTGCCACGTGCTTGCCGTCGGCGACGTCCATCGGCGCGGCGTTGAGCGTGCGCATCTCCTCGCCCGATTGCGCGCGCGCGCCTGAGCCCGAACCCGCAATTGCAGCCAGCATCACGGCCGCACCGATCAGGAGCTTTTTCATGGACATCACACCCCGCTCGCTTTTCGTGGCATTCCTTCGAGCGGCGCGCAGCGAGCCTGGCGCGCCTCGAATTGTCTTTCATTTCCCTGCCTAGCGTGCCGGCAGACTCGCATAGTACGACGCGATGCTCTCGATGATGGCGTCGCCGTAAGGCACGCTCATGTTGTGCATCAGCGAGTTGCCGCGCTTGCCGTCGCGATAGGCGCGCAGCGCCACAACCAGATAGTCCTTGTCCTGCGCATTGATGATCGGAATCGCCAGTGCCGGATTGTTGATGTCGCCGGCGTGGCAGCGATTGCACTTGTCGGTGATGTCCTTGAGCAAATTCTGGCCGTCTTCGGCGGGCTTGGATTTCTGCGTCGCGTAGAAGGCGACGATGTCGTCGATCTCGTGATCGCTCAAATTGACGACGACGCGCGCCATGGTGTCGTTCTTGCGCGTGGTGCGGTAGCCCTTTATGGCGCGCGTCAGATAGTCCGGATCCTGGCCGGCAAGAGCTCGGCGTCGCGGTGTCGGTGCTCACGCCGTGCGAGCCATGGCAGCCGCCGCACACCGCGGTGCGCGGTTCGCCGAGCGTCGCGTTGCCGACCGGCGGCGCGGGGCGCGCGATCGGCGTCTGCGAGGCGAAGTACAGCGCCACGCTTTCGATATCGAGCTTGCTCAGCTTGCGCAGCATCGGCTCCATCGGCGCCGATGCGCGCCGACCGGTGAGATACTCCTGCGTCGCGGTAATGAAATAAATCGGCTGTTGGCCGGCGAGGTTCGGCGTGCCGGCGGTCTTGCTGTTGCCGTCGTCGCCATGGCAGGACACGCACTCCGCGGCGATTGTCTTGCCATGCTCATAAGGCGAGAAGACCGGCTCTTTCTCGGCCGGTATCGGCTTCAGGCTGGCGTAGAAGGCAGCGACACCGCGAGTCTGATCGTCGCTCAGATCAGTAGCGATCGCGCGCAAGGCGGCGTGAACGCGTCGGCTTTCCTTGTATTCCTGCAGCGCCGCTATGATGTAGCGCCCGCGCTGCCCGGCGAGATTGGGAATGCCGGGAGCGACGCCCTTGCCGTCGAGGCCGTGACAGCCCTTGCATTCCCTCTCCGCTACGCCCCTGCCGACGCGGATGTCTTCCGCGGTTTGCTTGTCGGTCCCGCTGCCTTGGTCCGAACAGCCGATCAGCGCCACCGACAGGAACATGGCGAGCAGCAGATGTCTCATGGGAAACCCCGGATTGTGATGTGTTGGTTGCGCTTGCATCGCATCATCCCCCGCCGAAGAGGTGACGGGTGAAGCCGTAAAGCACGAAGACGAGCAGGAAGAGGCCGGCGCCCATCAGCGTGAAGCCGAGCGCCGTCGAGGCGACCGTCATCGGCCGCGACGGCGCGTCGACCAGGAATTTGTCGAGCTCGCCGTCCGCGACTAGGCGCTTGTATTCGACCAGATGCTCTCGCTTGAACTCCTCGAGCGGCATTTTGCCGGTGAACATCAGGATATCGAGCGGGAATTTTTCCGGCCGCCAGTGATTATTGAAGAAGTGCACGGTGAACAGGAAGCCGGCGGCGAGCACCGCCTCTTCGCCGTGGAAGATGGTGGCAACGTTGAATACCCAGCCCGGCAGATAAGTGGCGACAAAGCCCTTGAACCACAGCATGGCGCCCGAACCGCCGATGATGGTGACGCCCCAGAATGGCGCCCAGTAGTCGAACTTCTCCCAATAGGTGAAGCGGTCGAGCTGCGGCTTCGGCGCGAGGCCAAAGAACCACTTGAACATGCCGATGGCATCGTTGAGGTCGTTCAAGTTGGGGATCATCGAATTGGGCCCGAACCATTGGAACGTCTTCCAGTTCTTGCCGATGCGCAGAAATATATAGGCGATGTGCCAGAAGAAGATGCCGACGAAGCCGATGGCGAAGAAACGGTGCACGTTGCCGGTAACGCGCGGACCGCCGAACAGGTGACTGATGAATGACGCCAATGAGAGCTGGGAGTTGAACAGCGTCATACCGGTCAGCACCAGCATGATGGTGCAGATGGCGAAGCACAGATGCGCCAGCCGCCAGATCGCCGGCCAGCGGCTGTAGTACACGACCGGCTTACCGTCGCCGTTCTGCAGCGCTTCGGCGCGCACGTGCGGCCTGTTCTTGTGCTGCTTGAGGTCGCGGTATTCGCGGAAGAACCACAGCGCCGAATGCGTCCAGAAGAACGAGAAGGTGCCACCAAGCAAGAGCAGCATGAACTTGGAGGCGATCCAAGTGTATGGGTATTCGTGGAGGTTATGCGTGGTGGCGTGCGGCTGGAAGCTCAGGAAGCCTTCCGTAGCGTCAAGATGGCACTTCTGACAGGTCTGCAGGCGGTTGGCCGGGAAGACCGTCGACTTCGGATCGTTGACGCGCTGGATCGTGTGATAGCCGTGGCAATCGAAGCACTTAGCGGTGTAGGCGAAGCCGAGTGTGTTGACCTGGCCATGATACGTGCCCTGGTACGACGCCAGCTGTTCCTTGTGGCAATTGCCGCAGTTTTTGGTGATCAAGAGTTGCGTCTTGTCGAGGAACGGATCCTGGATGTCGTGCGTGGTGTGGCAGTCCGAGCAGATCGCCGCCTTCGGATTGCCCTGCAGCAGCGTCAACTGACCGTGTATCGAGCCTTTGTATTCGGCAAGCTCGGCGGTGTGGCACGAGCCGCAGGCATAGGGGAGATTGAGCCGCCACCAGTTGTAGTTCGGCGTATTCGGCGGATAGACGTAATGGGCGTCGTGGCAATTGTAGCAGGTCGCGTTGGTGTGCGACTGATCGACCTTGCTCGGCTGCGCGTGGATCGACTTCATGTAGCGGCCGATCATGTCGATCACGCCGCTCAGCTTGGCGATCCGGCCCGCGTCGTTCTTGTCTTTCGCTTCCTCGAGCTTGCTCTCGTGGCAGGTGACGCAGCTCACCTGCACGGTGACCGGGTCGTGAGGAATCTTGGTGACGTTGGTGTGGCACTCGACGCAATTGAGCTTGCCGTGCGCGCTGCCGAGGAAGCGGTCCTTCAGCACCATGGGAAACTGCTTTTCGCCGGGCGTCACCGGCGGCGCGAAACCTTCGAGGCCGTGACAGCCGAGGCACATTTCGCTGGTGAGCTTGGGCGCGGCCTGGTCGCCGCTCGGCGTTTTGCGCGCGGGCGGCGGCGCCCCACAGGCCAGCGATCAGCAGGGCGGCGGCAAACGCGGTCGCGACGCGCGACAAGCCTCCGCCCACCCGACGGTCTTTGGCGGCGGTCAATTCGGTCGGCTCGGTCATGATTTCTCTGCCCTGGCGGGTCGATGGCACAACAACATCCCGTACATGGTAAGGATTTCGACCGAGTTTGCCGAATCCAAATCTTCATAACCACTGTCGATAAGCGGCTTCTTGACGGAAATCAAAGCGCGCAGCGAGGCATCTGTCATCGCCGCCGCCGGCCAAAAGGTGCGCGACTACCGGCTTCACGCCGGGCGCCGGGCGCGATTCGGCGGCGGGATCACAGTTCCGTCTTTCGCATCCGCGAACGCCCGGTTGTGGCGACGAATCCTTCTCCCCGGTTGACGTGGATCAAGGCAGCGATCCGAGCCGCCTGCATGATGAAAAGTCTGCAGGAGGGCGGCCATGCTCGCACCAAATTCAGTCCAGACCAACCCGGCGTCCAAGTCGTTTGTCGCGGCGTTCCGCGACTGGATGCGGCATCGCCGGCTGATTCGCCAATGCAATGCGCGGTTTGCCGCCTGCGACAATGACGAAATCGCGCGCATCGCCCACGACGTCGGCCTGTCGTCGAGCGAGCTGCGGCAGATGGCGAAGCGCGGACCCGACGCCGCCCAGCAACTGCTCGACCGGATGGCGGCCTTGCACCTCGACGCCGACGCGATCGCCAAGAATGAGCCGGCGGTGATGCGCGATATGCAGCGGCTGTGCACAAACTGCGTCGACAAGAAGCGGTGCCAGCGCGATCTCGTGCTCTCGCCCACGAGCCCGGTCTGGCACCACTACTGCCCGAACGCCGACACGCTCGACGAACTGCAACGTGAAGCGGCGAACGACCGTTAAGTTGCGATAACGCGCAAACGCGAGATTGCCATGCGTGCGCTCGACCAATTTGCCAAGTTCTGCGCCATGATCGCCGGCGGCTTCACCGCGCGGCCGTCGCCGGAGCGTGAGCGCAACGATGGCGGCGGCAACGACGCCGCCGCGGCGTCGCGCAGCCAGGCCGCCGCGCAACCGCCCGGCCGCGGCGACGACCGCCCGCACCCGCCCCGCGTGTCGCATCCGGCGGCGTGGCCGCGCTGAATTTTTCCTCGCCGGTATCGATCGACGGCACGCCGCGCGATTGACTTATGTCAACCGCGGCGCGGCGATGCGATATAATTTACCGCCGCTGGCTGAGCGGCAAAGGCGAGTGGTGCGAATGGCAAATATGCTGGAACGGGCGGTCCCGCGATACACGTCGTATCCGACCGCGCCCAATTTCAGTGCGGCGGTCGATGCGAGGGCCTACGGCGCCTGGCTGGCGGCGCTGCCGCGCGAGGCCACGTTGTCATTATACTTGCACGTCCCGTTCTGCCGCGAGCTTTGTCACTACTGCGGCTGCCACACCAAGGCGACGCTGCGCGACGAACCGATCGAAGCCTATGCGCAGCGACTGGTCGAGGAGATCGCGCTCGTCGCTGAGCGCGCCGGCAAGCGCAAGGTCACGCATATCCATTGGGGCGGCGGCACGCCGTCGATCCTCGATGCCGATCTGCTGAAATTCGTCACCGACGAGCTCAACCACCGCTTCGATCTGTCGGCGCTACGCGAGCACGCCATCGAGCTTGACCCGCGTTACGTCACGCACAGCCTCACCGCGGCGTTGCGCGACATCGGCGTCAACCGTGCCAGCCTCGGCGTGCAGGACTTCAACCCCCATGTGCAAGCCGCCGCCGGCCGCATCCAGCCGTTCGAGACGGTCAAAGCCGCGGTCGACCTGCTCAACGACTTCGGCATCGACCGCATCAACATCGACTCTGATGTACGGCCTGCCCAAGCAGACCGCCGACGACGTCAAGCGCACCGTGACGCTGGCGCATTCGCTCGGGCCGCAGCGCGTCGCCGTGTTCGGCTACGCGCACGTGCCCTGGTTCCGCCCGCAGCAGAAACTGATCGCCGACGCCGACCTGCCAGCCTCGGCGCAGCGGCTGGCGCAAGCGGAAGCCGCGCACGAAACCTTGGTGCAATTCGGTTACCGGCCAGTCGGCCTCGATCACTACGCCAAGCCGGACGACCAGCTGGTCGCGCAGGGCGGAAAGCTGGGGCGCAATTTCCAGGGCTACACCGACGACGACGCCGACGCGCTGGTCGGCCTCGGCGCTTCCGCCATCAGCCGCCTGCCGCAGGGCTTCGCGCAGAACCAGCCTGCGGTCGGCAATTATTCGCGCGCCATCGCCGAGGGCAAGCTCGCCACCGTCAAGGGCATCGCGCTGTCGGCCGACGACCGTCTGCGCGGCCACATCATCGAGCGGCTGATGTGCGACATGGCGGTCGACCTCGATGCCGCCACCGGCGAGATCGGCCTCGCCGCCGATTTCTCCGGCGAACTCGAGTCGCTGCAGCCCTATCGCGACAACGGCAGCGTCGAAATCGACGGCCGCCGCATCCGCATCACCGAAAAGGGCCGGCCTTATTTGCGCCTGGTCGCCTCGGCCTTCGACACTTATCTCGGCCAGGCCAAATCCCGGCATTCGGTGGCCGTTTAAAGCCCGTCACGCGCCGGTTGACCTAGGTCAAAGGCCGCAACGCGGCACTCGGTTATATGTAAATACCGCCGGGCCGCAGGACGGCTTGCACGGCGAGAGGAGTTTCTCATGTCGGTCCAGTCCAGCGAGCGCAAGCGCCGGTCTCCGGTCGAAGTGCTCCAGCAATGGTGGCAGGTGTGGACCAGCAACGGTCCGGCCCTGGTCAATCACTCATGCAGCGCGGAGAGCGAAGTCGAACGCATCGCCACCGACATCGGCATGTCCGTCGCCGAACTGCGCGAACTCGCCAAGCTCGGGCCGGAATCGGCCGAGCTGCTGATGCGCCGCATGGCGGTGCTCGACCTCGACCGCAAAGAGGTGGCGCAGACGCAGCCGCAGACCTATCGCGATCTGCAGCGCATCTGCACCATGTGCGAGAGCCACCGCCAGTGCGCGCGCGATCTGCTGCGCGATTCGAGCAACCCGAAGTGGGAAGACTATTGCCCAAACGTCGCCACCCTGAAGGCGCTCAACGCCCTGCCGTGGGCGTCGCGGCGCGAGTGGTAGCCGCGCGGGCTTTTATTTCTCTCTGATCATCGACCGCCAAGCGACGGCTCGCCGGCGCGCAGTTCGCTCGCGCTGAGCTGCCGCATTGACCGGATTCGCTGCGTCGCCCTATAGAAGAACAAGAAGAAAACGGGTCGGGAGGCCGAGGTTGGCGTCATGAGCATTCCACAACTCTTAGTGCACGAGAAAAAAGACACCGTCGGCGTGGTCGCCGTCGAGGGCCTTAAAAGCGGCACCGACATGCTGTGCGTGGTGACGGCGGACAATTCCTCGTTCCAACTCAGCGCCAAGATGGACGTGCCGATCGGCCACAAGGTCGCGCTCACCGACATCAAGAAGGGCGACACCGTCATCAAATACGGCCAGGACATCGGCAGAGCGGTCGCCGATATCGCCAAAGGCGAGCACGTCCACGTCCATAATCTCAAGACCAAGCGGTGGTGACATGGCGCAAACGAATTTGAAGTTCCAGGGCTGGCGGCGCGAGAACGGCCGCGTCGGCGTGCGCAACCACGTGCTGATCCTGCCGCTCGACGATCTGTCGAACGCCGCCTGCGAGGCGGTCGCCAACAACATCAAGGGCACGCTCGCCGTGCCGCACGCCTACGGTCGGCTGCAATTCGGCGAGGATCTCGAAACCTTCTTCCGCACGCTGATCGGCACCGGCGCCAACCCGAATGTCGCCGCCTGCGTCGTCATCGGCATCGAGGAAGGCTGGACGCAGCGCGTGGTCGACGGCATCGCCAAGACCGGCAAGCCGGTCACCGGCTTCGGCATCGAGCTGCACGGCGACATCAATACGATCGCGCGCGCCTCGCGCGTCGCCAAGGATTATCTGCAATGGGCTTCGGAATTGAAGCGCGAGGAGTGCGGCATCGCCGACCTGTGGGTCTCGACCAAATGCGGCGAGAGCGACACCACCACCGGCCTCGCCTCCTGCCCGACCGTCGGCAACATGTATGACAAGCTGATCCCCCAGGGCATCTATGGCGTGTTCGGCGAGACCTCGGAGATCACCGGCGCCGAGCATCTCGCCAAGGCGCGCGCCATCTCGCCGGAGATCGGCGAGAAATGGATGAAGACCTGGCAGGCCTACGAGGACGACGTCATCGAGGCGCACAAGACCAACGACCTTTCGGAATCGCAGCCGACCAAGGGCAACATCGCCGGCGGCTTGACCACCATCGAGGAGAAGGCGCTCGGCAACCTCGAGAAGATCGGCCGCACCTGCAAATACATCGACGTGCTCGAGCCGGCCGAAGCGCCGGCCAAGGGCCCCGGTCTTTATTACATGGACACCTCGTCGGCCGCGGCCGAATGCGTGACGCTGATGGCGGCTGCCGGCTACGTCGTGCACACCTTCCCGACCGGCCAGGGCAACATCATCGGCAACCCGATCGTGCCGGTCATCAAGATCACCGGCAATCCGCGCACCGTGCGCACCATGTCCGAGCACGTCGACCTCGACGTCTCCGGCATCCTGCGGCGCGAGATGACCATCCCGCAGGCCGGCGACGCGCTGATCGAGATGATCCTGCGCACCGCCAACGGCCGGCTGACCGCCGCCGAGGCGCTCGGCCACCGCGAATTCGTGCTGACCAAGCTCTATCGCAGCGCCTAGTGCATGATCCCGAAAAGTGGGAACCGGTTTTCGGAAAAGATCATGCACATATGTTAAACTCGCCGCTCAGAAGTCGTCGGCGACCGTATAGGCGTTGCGCTCGCGTAACGCGAGCCGCGGCACCGCCTCGCCGAGCACCAGCCGCTTGAAGTGCTCAGTCTGCTGATGGTCGCGGAACGCCTGTTCCGAGGCATAGACTTCGTAGAGCAGGAAGTCGTCGGCGTCGTCGTGGCCGCGCAACACAGTGAACTGCCGGTTGCCCGGCTCTTTGCGGATGGCCGCTGCCAATTCGCGCAGGATCGCTTCGATCTTTGCGCTCTCGCCTTCGCGCGGGCGCCAGCGCGCCACCATAACATAGCTCATCGGTTGCTCACTTCTTCCAATCTTGCCGCCACGCGTGCACGCTATGGGCCGCCATGCTGCGCGTCAATTTCCATTGTGCTAAGGGAATGGAAACACAAGGCGATGGGGAGGATCGATGCAGCGTAAATTTCGGGCCGCCGCCGTCGCGCTAGCGTGCGGCGCGCTGGTGCTGGCGGATCCGGCGCGAGCGCAGGATTTCTCCAACAAGCCGATCCGCATCATCGTCGGCCTGGTCGCTGGCGGCGCCACCGACGTCACCGCGCGGCTGATCGCGCAGAAGCTGACCGATAGCCTGCACACCAATGTCTATGTCGAGAACAAGCCGGGCGCCGCCTTCGAGCCGGCGTTGCGCGAATTGACCGGCGCGCCGCCGGACGGCCACACGCTGTTCATGATCTCGGCGAGCGTCGTCGTCACCCAGCCGTTCCACAAGGACTATCCGTTCGATCTCGCCAAGATGACGCCGGTGACCGAAGTGTCGAATGGGCCGTTCATTCTGGTGTCGCGCAAGACCGCGCCGTTCAAGACCGTCGGCGATCTCGTCGCCTACGGCAAGGCGAACCCCGGCAAGCTCACCTTCGGCTCCGGCGGCGGCGCCGGCAGCTCGCTTTATCTCGCCGCCGAACTGCTGCGGCTGCGCTCGGGCATTTCCATCGTCAACGTGCCGTACAAGGGCGCCGCCGCTTCGCTCACCGATCTGCTCGGCAGCCACATCGACGCCATGTTCGACGCCATGCCGGTCGAGGTCGGCCAGGTGAAAGGCGGCACCGTCGTCGGCCTCGCCGTGACCAGCGCCAAGCGCTCGGAGGCGCTGCCAGACGTGCCGACCATGGCGGAGTCCGGCTACAAGGATTTCGTCGTGAACAATTATTTCGGCCTGCTCGCCGCGCCCGGCACGCCGCCGGCCATCGCCAAGAAGCTGCGCGATGAAGTCGCCAAGGCCGTGGCGATGCCCGAACTCGTCACCGAATTCAAGAAACAGGGCATGGCGCCGGCCGGCAGCGAGCCGGAAGAGTTCGGCAGGCTGATCAAGTCCGAACTCGCGCTCTGGACCAAGGTCATCCAGGACGCCGGCATCAAGCCGCAATAAATCAAGTCGCGCCTTCAAAACCGTCGCGCCGCCCGCGCATAGGAGTAATCGATGAGTCGTGGACCTTGGATCAATCACTTCGGCGATAATTTTCTCTGGTCGAACGCGGTCCTGATCCTCAAGGGCATGGCGCCTTACGGCGTGGTCTCGCTCGAAGAGATCGATCGCGCCTGCGAGAAATTGCGCCCGCGCTGGAACGAGCCGGATCGCGGCAAGGCCTGGTTCGAGGAATGGCGCGCGCTGGGCGATGAGATCGAGAAGCGCGGCGACGACGCGCTCGCCAAGAACCACAAGATCACCGCCGGCGACTATTACCTGCGCGCCGGCATCTATCACTACAACGCCGAGCGCTTCATCGTGCCCGGCCCGGAGAAAAAGGCGCAGTGCGCCCTCGCCTATAAAGTCTGGCACCAGGGCATCCGGCTGCGCCAGCCGAACGTCGAATTCGTCGAGGTGCCTTACGAAGGCACCACGCTGCCGGCGCTATTCATGAAGGCGCCCGGCGAGGGCGCCAAGCCGACCGTGGTCGTGGTCAACGGCATGGACAACGCCAAGGAGATGAGCATCTTCTTCTGCGGCCTCGAATTCGCGCGCCGCGGCTATAACACGCTTTGCATCGACGGCCCCGGCATGGGCGAGATGCGGCGCATGCGCGACATGCCGAGCCGCTACGACTACGAGGTGCCGGGCTCCGCTGCGCTCGACTATCTGCTCAAGCGCCCGGAGGTCGACGGCAAGCGCGTCGCCATCATGGGCTACAGCTTCGGCGGCTACTATTCGTCGCGCATCGCCGCCTTCGAGAAGCGTTACGCCGCCTGCATCGCGCTGTCGGCGCTGCATTGGGATCTCGCCGCCTGGCAGCAGAAGATCAAGGACGCCAACCGCAACGCGCCCGGTTCGGTGGCGCAATCGAACTTCCAATGGCGCTGGGTCGCCGGCGCCAAGGACGAAGACGAAGGCATCGAGATCGCCAGGAAGTTCTCGCTGAAGGACGTGGCGAAGAACATCACCTGCCCCTTCCTCGTCACCCACGCCGGCAACGACCGCGTGGTGCCGGTCGAGAACGCGCAGAAGCTCTATGACGCGGTCGGCTCGAAGAACAAGACCATCAAGATCTTCACCACGGAGGAAGGCGGCGCCGAGCACGCCCATGTCGACAACCGCCAGGTCGGCATCGACTTCGCCGCGGATTGGCTCGCCGACAATATGTAACCGGGCCGCGCGCCGCGACGAGAGTGACGCCGCGCCGCTACCGCAGCCGGTAGAGCGCGTGGCGACGGTTTCGCGTGAACGGCCGCACCTCTTTTGGCCAGCGCCCCGCTTCGACGGCCTTGCCCCACTCGCGGCTTACCAGCACATGTGGCCCGTCGATCTCGTAGAGCGCGCTGTGGCGCGGGCCATCATGCTTAACCTGTTTTTCTTCGCCGCCGATGCTGATGGCAAACGGCTCGCCCTCCATGCGACTGACGGCGTGCACGCCGGGCACGCCCAAGAGATTAGGCACGTGCTCGGTGTCGTAGACTTCGTTGAAGAGCGCTTCCTTGTCGGGATCGACGTCCATGCTCGCGACGAAGAGGTACTTCGATGTGATCGGCATTGAGAGATCCCCTCCGTTTGCCGTGACGGCGTTTAAGAAAAAACGTCTCAGTCGGCGGTGCGGAGCACTCCTTTAGCGCGCCGCGTGGTCGATGCGGTTCTTGTAGCCGGCTGGGAATTTGCCATTGAGCGCGTCGCGCATCCAGTCGGCGACCTGCAGATAGAAGTCCGGCAGCCGGCTGCCGAAGACGTGGGTCTCGTCCTCGTAGACCCATATCTCCTTCGGGCACGTCAGCAGGTCGAACATGCGTTCGCCGTCAGCGAGCGGGCACAGCTCGTCATATTCGCCCATCGCCAGAAGCGTCGGACATTTGATCTTGCCGGCGATCGGCTCGAGCGTCATCTGCGCCGCCATGGCGTCGAAGGCATCCTCGTCGTAGGTGTTCGACATATACATGTAGTTGGCGCGGTAGGCCGGCTTGGAGTGCTTGAAGATCGTATCCTTCTGCAGATAGTTGCCCATGGCGCCGACCAGCGCCTTGACACGCGCGGTCGAACGCGGCGACGCGCGGGCCCCAATAGCTGCCCATGCTCCAGCCGTAGATGCCGACCTTGCTTGCGTCGAGTTCCGGGATCGTCTCGATGAAATCGAGCGCCGCCTTGCCGGCGCGCTCGAAGTTGTCGAGCGTGACCCAGGTCTCGCGCGTGTTGCTCTCGCCCTGCCCGGGACCGTCGATCGACAAGGTCGCCATGCCGCGGCGGCGGAAGTGATTGTGGTAGGGGCTCGGCATGTACTCCTTGATGGTGTCCATGCCCGGAATGACCAGCACGACCGGCGTCTTGCCCTTGGCGCCGGGCACCGTCTGCAAAATGCCGGGGATGGTCTTGCCGTTCTCGAACGGGATTTCGACGCGCCGCACCGGCGCCTCGTCGAACAATTCGGTGAAGCGCGTGTAGCAATGCACCATGCGCTGATAGAGTTCGAGCTTGCGCGGCGTGTTGGCGTGGATGACGCCGCAGGGCGGCCCGTAGTAAAGCGCGGCGCGGTAGTAGAACTCGGCGGCGCTTTCGCGATGGCCGGACGCCTCCGCCTCCTCGGCGAGCTTCTGCTCCTGCTCGGCGGTGCGCACCCACTGCTTGACCACCGCCATCGGGCTCTTGATGCGCTCGGTGGTGCGCCGCACGTCGGCCGGGCGGAAGCCCCATTCGACGAACATCACCGAGCGGAAACCGAACACGTCGAGGACTTTGTAGAATTCCTCGTTCACCCATTTTTGCGCGCGCCGGCTGCGGTCTTCCAAGTCTACCTGCCCCTTGACGGCCGCGCGCAGATTCGCGGTGCGCGCCTGATCGATGAAGGCGCCCCAATTCTTGACGTCGCTGACGACGCGCGCGCCCAACTCGGGCCCGCCGGCGTATTCCGGCGCGATGTCGAGCGCCTTGAGCCGTTCTTTCAGCTCCGGCGATTGCCAGCGAGGCTTTGATCGCCTTCTGCAATTTCGCGGTCACGTCGGCCGGCAGGTTCTTCGGGCCGAACACCGCGAACCAGAAGCGCAGATCGACGTCGGCATGCTTGATGCCCGCCTCCTCCAGCGTCGGCACCTTGGCCAGCGCCGGCGAGCGCGTCTTGCCGGTGACGGCGAGACACTTGATGCGGTTGGTGTCGACCAGAGGCTTTGCCACCTGGCTCGACGGCAGCGTGAGGTCGACATGGCCGGCGATCAGGTCGGCCATGGCCGGACCGCCGCCGCGATAGGGCACGTCGATCGCCTCGATCTTGGCGCCGTCGCGCACCACGTCCCAGACGAGTTGCGACACCGAGGTGACGCCGGCCGAGGCGAAGGTCAACTTCTTCGCCGCCGAATGCGACAGCGCGATCAGTTCCTTCATCGTAGTTCGCCGGCACCGCGTTGGCGACGCACACGGCGAGCGGCGAGGTCGCGGCGAAGGCGATCGGCGTGAATTCGGTGGTCGGGTCGAACTGCGGCTTGATGTCCTTGAAGCCGGGGCGGATGACCAGCGCGTTCTCCGCCATCATCAGCGTGTACCCGTCGGGCGCGGCCGAGGCGACGGTGCGCCAGCCGATATAGCCGCTGGCGCCGGGCACGTTCTCGACCAGCACGGTCTGCTTAAGCGCCTTGGCTAGCGGCCCGGAGAAGATGCGCGCGAAGGTATCGGTGGCGCCACCGGGGCCGAAGCCGACGATCGAGCCGGATCGGCCGGTCGGGATAGTCCGCCCGCGCGCTGGAAAGAGCCGGCACGGCGAGCAGCGCACCGGCGAATGCGATCGACAACACTCGGCGCATCTTGGTTTCCTCCGCTGATCCGACTTTTTTCGCGGCCCGGTTGCACGGCCGCGCCAGTATCATTTACCCCGGCGGAAAGGCTAACCGGATTTGCGGCGAGGCGACAGCGGGGAGTGACGCTTGCGCCTCAACGGCGCAAGCAGGTCCCAGTTGCGGTTTTGCGGTGGCTGCTGCGTTTAGCCGCACGCGGGGTACGTCACCCGCCTGCGAGAGGCCTTGCCCGCCGGCGAGAAACTCCATGCCGATCAAGACCGTCACCGCCGCCGCCATCGCCTTTATGCTCGGCGCCGCCGTCGCCGTGCAAGCGGCCGCAACCCTCACCGGCAGCCAGCGCGGCCTGATGCTCAGCAAATCATCGGCCACAATCGCTAAGGGCGACCGCATCGTCTTCACCAACGAAGACGACGTCATCCACAATATTCATATCTTCGGGCCCGGCGACTTCGAGAAAGACCTCGGCCTGCAGAAACCGCGCGCGACGCTTTCCTATGTGTTCGACAAGGCCGGCAGCTACCGGGTCCGCTGCAATATTCATCCCTCAGTCAAGATGTCGGTGATCGTCAACTGACAACGGTGCAACGCCTCGCTCTATCTGAATTGCCAATCCCCGCGCATATCCTCCGCCGCCGACATTTATCCTTGATGTGCGGGCCCGCATGGCGGCAAGGCAGCGGATGCATGATCGTAGGCAAGCTATGCTCGGCCGTGCTCCAATGCCTAAAAAATGGCCCTTCCGGCGAAGGCGCTCACGTTCCTTCACTGTTCCACGGGAACTAGAGGGCAGCGATAGATGTTACTGCTCCAGAGCTGAGAATTTAATAATGTGCGTGCATTCGAAATCCGCAAGTGTGATGTTTCGCGGGGTCGCGTTGGCCCTGGCGGTTTTGTTTTATGTCGGCGACGCTGCCGCGCAGAATAATGCTACGGTGGGTTCAGCGCCGAGCACGGATCCATTCGCCCAATTGGCTGGGAGTTGGTCCGGTTCCGGGACTATCGATTTGTCCAACGGCAGGCACGAGCCGATCAAGTGTCGCGCGTCCTATGATGTTCTCGAGGAACAAAGCAAACTTCAGCTAGATATTCGCTGTGCTAGCGATAACTATAATTTCAATTTGCGCGCCAGTGCGACTTACGCAGCCGGTGCGATCACAGGCGTTTGGAGTGAGTCCACCCGCAATGCAGCCGGAACCTTATCCGGCAAGGTCGAGGGCGTCGGCTTTCAGGTCGTGGCCAAGGGACCGACATTTACCGCCAATCTGAATCTGGTAACGCGCGGTGACAAGCAATCGGTCACGATTAGGTCGCAAGATGGGCAAGCCAGTGTGCAAGGTGCAACAATCAGTCTCCAGCGTGGATAGGGCAATTGTTATTGTAGCCCGTTTTAGTCAGTCTGTGCGGACGAACTGACAGCCCCATGCCATGTCTGCTTTACCCCTGTGAGCTCAACCGGTCAGTGCAACACCGCTTGTAATTTATCGGCTGGTGTTCCGAAGCCCAAGGTCTTTCGCGGGCGTTGGTTGAGCTGCAGAGCACTTGTCCAGAAAATATAGTTCGACGGACTACAGTCGTGAAGCGAACGCAACAAGCCAATAGACGCGATTGGGGCAACAACGGACAAACCTCAATTTTGGCCCGCGACGGCCATGACGTGAATGACCCGATGCGGACATGCCCTATTGCACCTTCGCGCGCGTCGCGGCTTCTGCGATCGCGCCAGCAAGAAGCTTGGCAATACAACCATAGCTCCAATCGTTCATGTGGAGTTCGTCCTTCGACAGGAAAGCGCTGAACGGGAGGCCTTCCGTCAGGCGCCAGTAACGCATCAGCGCAAAGCGCTGGAACAAATCGATATTCATTTCGCGGGCCGCGGCGGAGATCAGAGTGACCATTTGATCAACGTCGTGCTCGTCGTGCATGGCGATGACCTTAGGCGCGTATTGCGGATTGATCAGGACTACGTCGGAGCCAGCGACCTTGAGCCGTCGCAAGCCTTCACTTATCAGCAAACCGGTTGGCGCAATCGGCCTGCCGAGTAGCACTGAATTGCTACCGACCTGCCACAACACCAGGTCAGGGTTTACCGCGAACACGTCGCGATCGAACCGCGCCAGCATGTCCCGCGCTGTCTCGCCATTGACGCCACGGTTGATGACGGTGATCAACGTGCGCGGGAGCAACGCACGGAGCTCAAACGCAAGTCGGCTCGGATAGGACATCGCGGGCGAGCTTGCGCCCGCGCCAAAGGTCGATGACGAGCCGATGGCGACGATGGTAAGAGGTTGACTGGCAGAAATTCGTTCCGCCACGCGCTTGAGTGGGTTGTTAAAGCGAGTGAATTCCGGAGGCGCGACGCAGGCTACCGTAGGTGCGGCGCTTTGCGCACTCACCGGGCTGACCGCCCCTGTCGCGGCGGCCACAATCAGCGTCGCGGCAAACCGAAAAAAGAGGGCAACCCTTTCATTGCTGAAGCAAATCATTACTTGCGATTTTTGTAACTGGGGCTCTGAACGTCTTGGATTGGATGGGAGCACTGGCATCCACAGGACTTTACCTTAAACTGAACACAATGGCCTTCGTATTGGCCGACACCACTTGATGGCGCTGGTTTCGCAAGGCCTTACGCGTTCTAAACCAGAAGCCGGTGCACAAATGCGCCGTTGCCTGGCGGCAGCTTCTGGCACAAAGCGTTGTTCGCTGCATTGCAACGCCACGGCAGCTATTGGGGGCAAGCGGACATGCCGAACCGGTCTAGCGAAGGTAAAACGGTGAAAGCCTGAGCCGTTGTTTCGCCCGATTCGTGCGGCCCAAGGCGTCAAGGGTGGGGCGCGTGACAGGAACGATCACAAGCACCGTAATAGCAAAAGGCCCCGGCGGAGACCGGGGCCTTGTCTTTCGGATGTCTACTAGGAGCCGCGATGGTCGCCGTCACAAGCGAAGGCTTGATGCGGGTTGACGGTTACAAAAGCAGCCGTTCCGGCAACGAGCGCGAAGGCGATCACAATAAAACCGAGGACTTTTCTCATTTGCATATCTCCTCAAGAGCAATCGCACTATACCACTCGCCGGCCGAGGATAGCAGCTAACGTTTGCGTGAGGCGGAAACCAAAGGGACAAATTGCCCGTTTCGGTGTTTCGTCACAAGCGGTGGCCTGGTGTCGTATGGCGCAGACCCCTTCGACCAATCTCGACAAGCGGCAGCCAACGTCGCTCAAGGGTGAAAAGCCCGGTCCAGACCGTCACTGACAAAACTGTTACACGCCCTCATGCGCCGCTCGCTGTTACCTCACACATGCTTAGGCCACGCAGCAGAGAATTGCCGAATCGTGTGATTGGCATGTCCATTTCTGCCGACGATAACAATTAACTGAGCCTTGGCGAGCGTGACGCCGTTGCGCTATATCAATGCGAATGCGCGCAATTTATAGCAACAATTTCGAAACTAATTACGCAGAGGTGCCAATCATGGAAAAGGATCTCAAACAATCTAATAAATGGAATCCGATTGTCACCGTTCCGTCGGATATCGAATTGGAACTATGCGTCTACGATAATGGGCAATATCACGCATTAGCATTTCCGTGCCGCCGTAATGGTGTAGGTTGGTCCGATGTGCGCCGGAATAAGATGGTCCTAGTTAGGCCGACCCATTGGAGGCCATGGCCACAGCACACTGCCAAATTGGCTTCTAATTAGGCACGGGGCGGTTGGCAATTTAATGGGACTTGTGTGGCGAAGTTTTAGATGCGCCATGATTTTCAAGCGTATTCAGGAGATCTGTCATTCGGGGCGGCAAAGGTTGCGCTTGATCTTCTTTGTACGTGGCTGAGAGTTTCTTACCAACAAGGTACCGGAGTAGGCGGTAGTAAGCCCGCCGTTCCTCGGATGTCGCGCCCGCGATGCAGGTCAATAAGAATGTCAGTCCGCCCAGATCGAGCCATACAATACTAGCCAGCAGGCCACCCATTAGAAAATTTTCTACCTCGGTCAGTCACAGACAGTGGCGCGTCGAATATCTGCTGTTGATGCTGTGGACGGCTCCTCCACCGGCACGTGAGTGCCATGAAAGTGGGCGCTGTTAAGGCTCCCACGATTTGGAGGAGCTAAACATGCAAGCGATTACGACAATCGGTCTCGACATCGCCAAGTCGGTGTTCCAGGTCCACGGCATTGATGCGCGGGCCAGTAGCCATCCGCCGACAGTTGAAGCGGCGGTACGTTTTGGCGTTCTTCGAGAAACTGCCACCGTGCCTCATCGGAATAGAAGCCTGTGCCTCATCGCACCATTGGTCGCGTGAGCTCAAGGCGCTCGGCCACACGGTGCGTCTGATGCCGCCGGCCTATGTTAAGCCTTACGTCAAACGGCAGAAGAACGATGCGGCGGACGCAGAGGCCATCTGCGAAGCCGTTACCAGAGCGAACATGCGGTTCGTTGCGACCAAGACCCCCGAGCAGCAGAGCTGTCTGACGCTCCATCGCACGCGCCATCTGTTTATCCGCCAACAGACCGCGGTGATCAATGTGATCCGGGCCCATCTTGCCGAATTCGGGATCGTCGCGCCGGTCGGACGCAAAGGTGTCGAGGAACTGCTCGATGTCGTCGCCGATTCAAATGACGACCGGCTGCCCGAGGTTGCGCGGATGTGTCTCGCAGCTCTCGGGACTCAACTGCACCGGCTCAAGGAACAGATCCTGGAGTTCGACCGGATGATCATGGCCTGGCACCGGTCCGATGAGGCGAGCAGGCGGCTCGATGCTATCCCCGGCGTCGGTCCGATGCTGGCCACCGCTCTGGTTGCCAGTGTTGCCGATCCGAAGGTCTTCCGATCAGGCCGCAACTTCTCGGCCTGGATCGGGCTGGTGCCGAAGCAGCATTCAAGCGGGGGCAAGGACAGGCTCGGTAGCATCAGCAAGCAAGGTGATCGCTATCTGCGCAGCTTGTTCATGGCCGGCGCGCTCGCCGTCATCCGCTATGCCAAGATCCATAGCACCAAGCATCGGCCCTGGCTCACGGCATTGCTGGTACGGCGCCCGACCAAGGTCGCCGCCATCGCGCTTGCCAACAAGATCGCCCGCATGGCCTGGGCGATGATGGCCAGGGGCGAGCGTTACAAGGAACCCGTCGCGCTTGCAGCGTAAACGAGATCGCGCCGGACCCCCGGCGTGATGTGAAGGTTGGAAAGGGCAAACAGCACGTAATGCAGAGCCGGTCGATCCGGCGATCAGGACAACCCACTTGTGCCAGCGCATTGTCGAATGCGTGCTGTTGACCGGGACCTGATCCGCGGAGGGCATTATGGCCAGCGGCCTTGTGTGCCGCACTCAAAGGCCGAACACATGGCTGCACCGACCAATGCTGCAAACGTGAAGAAAGCTCTTGCCAACCCGGAGCCGTCCACACATGGCACTTCGCGGCCTTCGCTGCATTGCCGCGACGGCGGTCGCTATCGGGGCATAGCGGACAAACGACCGTCCGGGGCTTGAATTGCTCGGGCGCTAATGACCCAAAGATGGGGTAATCGGCCGGCAGCTTGTGGATAGCTGAAGATTTTGGGTGCTGCGCTTCAGGCTGATGGTGAAACGAGGTCCGTGGTCACGGCCTCAAGCATCAGAAGGAGAAGCGCAGCATGGACCATTTTGCTGGATTGGACGTGTCAGTCAAGGATACGAGCGTCTGCATTGTGGACGACACAGGCAGGATCGTGCGGGAAGTGAAGGTGGCGAGCGAGCCGGAAGCTTTGCTGCAGGTGCTGATGAACCCCGCCTACCACTTCAAGCGGATTGGACTGGAAGCCGGGCCGCTGTCGCAATGGCTTTTCAATGCTCTCGCCGAAGCGGGCTTGCCGGTGATCTGTGTCGAGACGCGGCACATGCGGGCGGTGCTGAAAGCGCAGATCAACAAAACGGACCGCAACGATGCGCGCGGCATCGGCGCAGATGATGCGGGCGGGGCTTTATCGCCCGGTGCATGTGAAGACGTTACGCAGTCAGAAGCTGCGGATGTTGCTGACCCATCGCAAGCTGCTGCAGTCGAAGGCCATCGCCATCGACAATGACCTGCGCGGGACCCTGCGCAACTTCGGCCTCAAGGTTGGGATGGTCGGGACGGTGAAGTTCGAGGCCCGCATCAAGGAACTTGTCGAGAACTTCCCTGACTTGGCGGTGCTGGTCGAACCGATGCTTATTGTCCGGCGAGTGCTGCGCGAACAGATTGTCATTCTGCATCGTCGCCTGCTGGCCATCGTTCGGGATGATGAGGTGTGTCGGCGTCTGATGACGGTCCCTGGCGTTGGCCCCGTGGTGTCGCTGACCTATCGCGCCACTGTCGACGTGCCGGCGCGCTTTCGTAGGTCCAAGTCAGTCGGGGCGGTGTTTGGTCTGACGTGTGCCAAGTATCAATCGGGCGAGGTGGATTGGAGTGGCAGAATATCACGCTGCGGAGACGAGATGATGCGGGTCATGCTCTACGAAGCAGCTCAAGCCATGATGCGTTCGAAGAAATGGTCCTGGCTCAAGGCATGGGCGATGCAGATCGCCAGGCGCCGCGGCATGAAGAAGGCGATCGTGGCGCTGGCGCGCCGGTTGGCCGTGATCATGCATCGCATATGGGTTGACGGCACCGAGTTCCGCTGGACCCGGGAACAAGCCGCGGCAGCAGCATGACAACCGTGCAAGATGAGATCCGATAGGCGAAAACCCGAGCTCCACCGAGCGGTGGAATGATGTCCCTCGCGGGACGATGGATGAGGTGAGTTCGCATGTCCGCTTGGACCTACCGTCATTCAGACGGCAAGGCCGCCCCAAAGATTGTTCCGCCTCGTCTTCGAATCCCATGATGGAAGGGCCTTGGTGCCGATTCCGAAGAGAAGCACGAGCCCGCGAGTGACATCGACACTGCAGTGGTGGAAAGTCTGAAAGTGCTTGACCCAGAACGGCCGATTAGAGAAGCAGACATAGAATACCGCGTCCCTGCAGCGGAGATGTCGCGTTTATGGACGAGTTTAGCGCTTGACATCTTCACCTTCGACTTGCTGCGAGGGTTGTATGCCAAGTTGCAGGTATCATTTTGCGGTATTGAAGGGCAGAATTTAGAACGATAGCGTCTGAAGCTTGAGGAGCGCGAAATGCAGGCTCCGGGGCGCTATAGCTACAAATTTTCTCGCCGGCGACGGGGTGCAGAGTTTGCAATGCGGGTCGTTATTGCTGTTTGGATTGGAATTTGCGTGGCATGTTTCGGTACTGCAACACAACCGCATGCGCAATCACTGCTGCCGCCATCACATGAAGAAATAGCAGATCAGGAACGCCTGTCATGGACCCTGAAGAAATTTCCTCCCCAACCGTATATGAACGAGCTCTACTGGCGGTGGCCCAGCGATACACCAGCTTTCTTTCGCGATTCTTTGCTGCAGTTCGTGGCCCGCACATATTATCTTGGACGCGACAATTTTGATGGATCGAAGTCGCAGGCTTGGGCAGCCGGGGGCTGGATAGCATTTCGATCGGGCCTAATCGGCGACCTTTTCGGGGTGCATGCAGCCTACTACACGTCCCAAAAGCTTTTCGGTCCGCTCGATGAAGACGGCACAAAGCTGTTAGCCCCGGGCCAAAATTCACTCGGAATGCTTGGGCAGATCTATGGACGCATGCAGATCGTCGACCAGGAAATACGCGGCGGCCGCCAACTGGTCGATACGCCTCTCATCAATCCGCAAGACAATCGCATGGTGCCGAACACCTTCGAAGGCGCCACTCTGGTGTCGCTGCCGGACAAGGAACGAAATTATGACTATGCGCTTGGATATCTCTGGGCGGTAAAACAACGAGACTTAAATGACTTCATATCGATGTCAAACGCGCTGGCGAGCGGTGATGTCGAAAACCGCGGCGCACCGTTTTTTATGGTCAAGTACCGTCCCATCCAGGGACTTTCAACCGCATTCACGGACTACTACGTCCAGGACTTCGTGAACACCGGATTCGTGCAAGCAGAATACGATTTCCATCAGCCGAAAGACGTTCCAAATTGGATCATCGGCGCGAACGTTATCGACCAGCGAAGCGTTGGATCTGACCTGCTAACAGGGAATTCCTTCCAGACTTATCAGGCCTCTGCGAAGGTGCAAATGAGCTATGTCGGATGGACTTTATTCGCCGCGAGTTCAATTACCGGCGATGGTTCAAAGATATTCTCGCCGTACGGCACAAAGCCAAACTACACCGATATGCAGCAAGCATCGTTCGACAATGCCAGGGAAAAGGCCATCGGCGGCAGCGTTGCGTACGATTTCGGTTATGCATTTAGCAAAGCTGGCCTGTCCGGACTCAGTGCGGGAGCGTGGTACACACACGGCTGGGACGCCATTGATCCAAGCACGAACTTGGGAATACCCAATCGGGATGAGCTTGATCTCTGGATCCAGTATCGCCCCACGCAAGGGCCGCTGAAGGGCTTTCGCGTGAAGACGCAATACTCGAATGTCTGGCAGCAGAATAACGTGCGCGACACTCAACCGGAGTTTCGGTTCATTGTCGACTACACCGTGCTCCTCCGGCCTCCAATAAATTAGTAATTATCATACGTCCCAACCGCGCAGAAGAATGTCCGCTAGCACTTAACGGACAAACGAACTCAGCCGATGAGGCGATTGGATTAAGGATGACCATGTCCGCTTTTGGCGACCAAAGCGGACATCGGGTGGCAATACGCAAAGCCCATTAAGAAAAGGAACCCTTCAACGCACCAGCCGTTGTTTTCGTAGCGGTCTCGCTGAGATCTTTTGCTTGCTCGGTCAGCGATTTCATTTGTGTTTGGAAGAATTCTGTTTGGATACGCACCGCATCTTGTGGGTCCTTGGCTTGCATTAGCTTTTGTGCAAAACCGAAAGCGGTGTTGACATTTTGCTGAGCGTAATCTGCCATTTTTTTGTTTAATTCTGTGTTCGCCCAAGGTAAGGCTGACATAGTTTTCTGAAAGAAATCGCAATAGTTCTCCATTGCCCCACGAGCCTGCTCGACGGTCTTCCCTGCCATCGCGCTCAAATCTTCTGAGGGTTTTTTGTCTTTTGCCATGCTCGGCTCCTGAGGTTAACCCGGGGGTGGGCTGTGCCGTCCCTCAATTAGCAGCAAGAATCATGCAACCATCAAATTTGGCAAAAGCTCCTCGACGAGTTCTGTCGGCAGTTGCGCTTCCACAGGAAGCTGGTCAAACGTTTCAAACGTGTAGCCACAATTCGAGCAGCACCAAAAATTATGGACTTCTTCTGGGCTCACGTATTCAGCCCGTGTGGGAGCGATCATCTCCTTTCCGCACAGGGCACATAGCGTCGAATGTCGAAGAGATCTGATCAATGCCATTTTTGACCTCCCATTTTTCTTCTTTTGTATGCTTTGCCCGATATGACGAGGTGGCAAAGCAATTTTAGCAATTTGCTACAAAACCCATTTAAATATCTGACGCACTGCGGAAATGTCATTGATCTAGATCAGACAACGCCGCTGATCTTTTTCGTGTTGTGCGGCGCAGCAAGCGCGGCATATATGCACCTAAGTACAATATCCGCTTAGCGTCGCATCCCATCAGGATGCATAAAATTAAAACGCATGGTGGGAGAACGTTCCATGGCATTGCGGATGGAAACTGCGGAGCGATTTGGTCACCGAGCGAACATCACAAAATACCAAAAGATTTTAGCAACATATCTGACTGCCGAAGAGCGTCGCTTTGTTGAACGCCGTCTAGCGGAGGAACAAGCAGCTCTTCAGCAACTTGCTTGGAACATCGAACCTGAACGTCAATCCGATCATGCAGCATAGGTAACAAGGGCACCCCCATTCTCCCCCAGCCCTTGTTTAACCCGAGGCCGCCAAGCCCACCGCATGGCGGCCTCGTTTTTTGTCGCCTTTTGGCACTTAGCGACGTTTCGCTGCATCGCAACGCCAGTGACGCTATTGGAGCAACAACGGACATCGGACGGCCGTGGCGCTGAATTGCTCGGGCGCTAATGACCCGAAGCGGACAAGTCGAGGTGGGCGATTAGTCATCCAGGTCTTGCCTAAAGATACCCGAACGCCAAGCTAACCAGACGACCGCAAGCAGCCACACAATTAATAAAACGGCGATTTCATTTAGAAACGACATTTAACCAATACCGAACCAGAAATGATCTATCCGATTGCCAATTTGATTGCATCCATCAGCATTTTTGCCGGAAATGGCTTATGTAAAAACGCAATGCCGCCCGCATCAGCAGCTTGACTGCGGATCACTTCATCGTTGAGCCCAGTCATAAAAATAATCGGGAATTTGAACCCGTTCGTCGCCAATTGACGCGCCAACTCTATACCAGAGATATCGCCCAGCTGGATATCGAGCAAAAGACAAGTCGCCTTGCTTGTCGAAGCACAAAGAAGAAATGTCTCTGCAGAATTGAAGGTTTCCGCCCCATATCCTAATGCTGACAAGAGCCGCGCCATCGCGATACGTGTTTCAGGGTCATCATCAACGATTCCCACAATCATCTTCTCGTTCGACATCAGGGCCTTCCCAATCTACTTGCGGGCTCACAGGTTTTTCGTTCCGACACTGAACTCGGCGCGATTTACCGTCCGGTGTGAGGTTTTCTGCGCGCATATTTGCCAGCAGAACCGGCTAGATATGCGCGACTTTTCTGTCGGCGTCTTGTTATTATCCGCCAAAGTTTTGGTTGCGCGTGCCAGATGTGCAATTTAGTTTTATATCAAACTATTGTGCGGAACGCGGAGGGCTCATATTGGCAAATATCAACAAATTTCTAGCCGGAAATAACAAGATAAATTTAGCTGATGGTACTAGCACTCGCCGGCGACTTCCCGGACTTTATATTGGCACGACGCATGCAGCTGAAGAAATCCTCTTTTGCCTCGCTCTCCAATGAGGCCCTCTGCAAACTGCGAGACGAAATTGCGGCACTGCTCAAAACTCGCGCTGAAAACCTACGGAAGGAGCTTGAGCTGCTAACTGGCGGCGAAATCCCTGAAGATAACGGTGGAACACTTGCGGCTACACCGCCGCGTAAGAAGATAGCCCCAAAATACCGTGGGCCGGATGGCTGCACATGGACGGGGCGAGGAATGATGCCCCGGTGGCTAGCCAGTGCGTTGAAGGAAGGCAAGAAGCTTGAAGACTTCCTGATTGTTGCCCCAGAAGAAGGGTCGCGTGATCATTAGATTAGTGTAGTGGCCGTCTTTTATTTCAAACCACACTCCGCCGTGCCTTAAAATCCGCCAACGCATCCCCGCGTGTTGCCGCGTAGCCCCCCTCAGTAAGCTTTTGAGGCACCCGCACCGTGATCGTCTAGAAGCAGGGCGTGTCTCGGCTGGCCGCGCATGTCCATGCTGCTGTGCGTTTGGTCGCGATTGGCACATCGCTGCGTTCGCGGCGACGCACCATTTAGGACGCGATTGGACAACAACGGACAAACGTCAATTTGGGCCCGCGACGGCTATGACGCGATTGACCTGAACCTTCCCATTTTGCCCCTTGAACGGCGAGGGCGAAAAATCGACAATTTAAGTTTCAAAGACCACCTTGGGGGCGAGCATGGCTGGCACTCAAATCGATTTTTGGTTCACGATGGGAAGCACGTATTCCTTTCTAAGCGTGATGCGAATTGCAGAATTGGAGCGATCCACAGGGATCGGGTTTCGTTGGCGGCCATTTCACCTACTCGTAATTCTTCAGGAAATGAAGCACGTCCCATTTGCCGACAAGCCGGCCAAATCTGCCTATATGTGGCGCGACATCGAACGCCGGGCGAGCATGTATGGCATTTCCGCTCAGTTACCGGCACCGTATCCAGCCAAGCAGTCAGTAGTTGCCAATCTCGTTGCGACAGTGGGTATGCGCGAAGGCTGGGGCGCCGATTATGTACGCGCGGCCTATCGCCGTTGGTTCCAGCTTGGGCAAGAGACCGGCAGCGAGCCAAACGTGTCGCAGAGTTTGCTCGATATTGGACAGAATCCGACGCGCGTGCTCGCATCGGCTAGTTCCGATGATGCCAAGACGGCGCTTACGGCGGAGACGGACGCGGCCAGAGAACTGGGAATTTTTGGTTCGCCAACTTTCGTAGTGGATCGGGAACTATTCTGGGGCGACGATCGGTTGGAGGATGCCATCAGTTGGCGCCAGGTTGGTGGTCTTCAACGCCGCTGAGGTTGGCACTTCGCGGCCTTCGCTGCTTGCCGCAACGGCGGTCGCTATCGGGGGCATAGCGGACATCGGTCGCCACTGGCGCGGTTTGGCCAAAAGCGGGCGATGAGCGGACCCCCTTCCAATATTGCTATTTGAACCGTTACGATCCCCAAAATAGGGGGCCGAGTATGCCGCTATTCAATATTGGCTTTGTCATCTTCCCTGATCTGACGCAGCTTGATTTCACCGGTCCTTTACAGGTGCTCTCACGGCTTCCTCAATCGGCGACCCACATTGTCGCAAAATCGGCAGCGCCCGTTCTGAGCGATTGCGGACTTGGCCTCGTACCCACGCACACCTTTGCAAACTGTCCGCCTCTCGACTTGATCTGCATACCAGGGGGCAGCGAAGGCGTAGCCGGCATTATCAACGACCGTGACACCATTGCATTCGTCCGTGAGCAAGCGGGCGGCGCAAAGTATGTCACTTCGGTTTGCACCGGTGCATTCGTTCTCGGTGTAGCCGGATTGTTGAAGGGGCGGCGGGCTACGACGCACTGGGCCTATACTGACCTCTTGCCTCTGGTCGGAGCCACATATGAAAAGGCGAGGGTCGTGAAAGATGGCAACGTGATTACTGCCGGTGGTGTGACCGCAGGGATCGATTTTGGGCTTAGCGTTGTTGCTGAAATCGCGGGGGAATTGGCGGCCAGAAAAATTCAGCTCGGCATGGAATATGACCCCGCGCCACCATTTGATTCCGGTCATCCCGACAAAGCGCCGACACTCAAGTCAGAGCTGCTATCTGCCCGGTACGATGGGTTCATATCGATGTACCGTAAGCGCATCGAACAAGCGGCCCCGTTTTGACTAAGTTGGGCTGACACCAGTCGTCATGCTGGTCATGTCAGCTTCTGGCACTTAGCGACGTTTCGCTGCATCGCAACGCCAGTGACGCTATTGGAGCAACAACGGACATCGGACGGCCGCGGCGCTGAATTGCTCGGGCGCTAATGACCCAAAGCGGACAACAGCTGTTCTTCCCGACTTTCACGGCAAGGCCGCAACCACCATAACTTCAACGAGTATCCCAAGTCGCCAAAAGTCCGTGCTGAGGCAAGCCCGCACCGGAGGATTTGCCGGATCGACCCATTCATTCCAAACAGAATTGTGATCTTCGAACAGACGCATGTCGGCGATCCAGACCTGGGCGCTTAGTAGCTTTGATTTGTCGGTCCCCGCGAGGTTGAGAAGCTCATCGACGCGTCGCAGCACTTGAGCAGTTTGGGCTTTGATATCGCCGACAATTGGGTTGGGGGTGATGCCGGCGAAATAGGCGACGTTGCCGTGAACGACTGCCTGGCTAATGATCGGCTGACCGCAATTCTCGTCTGACATCTGTCTAATTTCGTGGCGTATGATCGACATGGTATTCTCTTTCTGTGGATTGAGTGCCTCGAAGTCGTTTTTTTGAGCCGCTTACGCGAATGGAAGCATGACAATCGAACCCGTTGTCTTGCGTCCGCCGATGAACTTGTGCGCGGCTGCAGCCTCTCGAAGCGGAAAGGTTTTGACAACGTTGCTCGCTACGACCCCTCGTGCGACGGCATCGAACAGGGATTTTGCTGCGGCGTCGATTTCGCTTCGGTTCGATATGTAATGCGAGAGCGCAGGACGAGTGATAATGAGTGACCCACGAGCGCCCAAATCTTTGACGATGTCGATCGGATCAGGAACGCCTGACGCCTGGCCGTAAGCTGCGCACATACCGACTTGCCGCAGGCAGTCGAGCGACCTTTGCAGCGTGTCCTTACCGATTGACTCATAGACAACGTCTACGCCTTTTCCGTCCGTAATCTTGCGGGTGACAGCTACGAAGTCTTCGGTCGTGTAATTGATAACGTGATGACAACCGAGATTTCGGGCGATCTCGGCCTTCTCCTCGGTACTAACAGTACCAATCACAGTGGCTCCGAGATGTCGCGCCCAAGGACAAAGGATATGGCCCATGCCGCCAGCGGCTGCATGGATCAGGACATAATCTCCCGGCTGCACCTTGTGCGTTCGATGCAAGAGATACTGTGCGGTCATCCCCTTCAGGATTAGTCCCGCCAGTTGAACGTCATCCAACGGCAAGCCCTTTGGAACCTTGATCAACTTGTCAGCCGGGTAAAGGCGTCTCCTGACTATAGGAGCCGAGTGGGGGAAGGCAGGTGCAAACTCGTTCGCCGACGGAAAACCCGGTGACGCCAGGACCCAACTCCTCGATCTCGCCAACTCCTTCGAAACCGAGGACAACCGGCGGATCGCCGACGATCATCGGGTGCGGGATACCTGCACGATGGTACGTATCAGCGAAATTCACGCCGACCGCCGTGCTGCGAAGACGTACCTGGCCACGCTCGGGAGCCCCGACCTTGGTCTCCTCCCACATGAAGTTTTCGGGTGCGCCTTTTTTATGGATCACCGCCGCCATCGCCACGATGCGTTCCTCCGGTTGTTAAACGTCGTCGACGTCTACCTGCGAGGTTCGCACATGTCCCGCGCGAACAGTTCGGTCCGTGCCAAACTGTTTTCGATTGATATGCTTCCGGTATCAGCGATAGGGTTTGACGATGGTCGCGGCGGCAAATCTGGTGGAGGTGGCCGCTCTCGTGGGTGACACTGCGCGAGCGACGATGCTTAATGCCCTTATGGGCGGCCAGTCGCTGACGGCCACTGAGCTTGCTTACTGCGCCAATGTATCTCGCGCGACGGCGAGCGGACACCTGAGCAAGTTGGTTGCCGCGCGGCTCTTAACTGTCACTCGCCAGCGCCGCTTTAGCTATTATCGGATCGCGTCCCCGCTGGTCGCGACAATGTTGGAGAGCATCAAGGTCGTCGCCGCCATAGAGGTGCCACCGCGCCGTCAGCCGCGGTCAGCAAACGAAGATGCACTCTGTTTTGCCCGAAGTTGCTACGATCACTTGGCTGGCCGGGTGGGAGTCGCGGTGACCGATGCACTTGTTGCCATGGGGCACATCGTTCTCACCGATGAGGGCGGTGAGGTCACGTCTTCGGGCGAGCGTTTCCTTTCCGCGTTCGGCGCTGATCTGAGGCCGCGGACCCGGCGGATATTCTGCCAGCCTTGTCTCGACTGGAGCGAGCGTCGATATCACATCAAGGGGCTCGTCGGGGCTCGGATTTTGGATCGTCTATTGGAGCTCGGATGGTTCAAACGCGTTTCGAACAGTCGTGCACTCCAACTAACATCGTCTGGAAGGGCGGGATTGTCCGAGATCTTCCAGATCGAGATCAATAACGAGGGTGTCCCAACCGGTCGATTATCCGACTCACGACGGCTAACGGCTTAGGCTGAGCGAAGCGTCATCTCGCGCAAGTGCGTAGGTCGGGTTGGCTGCGTGTCCGCTTCTGATGCTGTGGACGGCTCCTCCACCGGCACGTGAGTGCCATGAAAGTGGGCGCTGTTAAGGCCCCCACAATTTGGAGGAGCCAAACATGCAAGCGATCACGACAATCGGTCTCGACATCGCCAAGTCGGTGTTTCAGGTGCACGGCATTGATGCACAAGGGCAAGTCGCTATCCGCCGACAGTTGAAGCGGCGGTACGTTTTGGCGTTCTTCGAGAAACTGCCACCGTGCCTCATCGGAATAGAAGCCTGTGCCTCATCGCACCATTGGTCGCGTGAGCTCAAGGCGCTCGGCCACACGGTACGGCTGATGCCGCCGGCCTATGTTAAGCCTTACGTCAAACGGCAGAAGAACGATGCGGCGGACGCAGAGGCAATCTGCGAAGCGGTTACCAGAGCGAACATGCGGTTCGTTGCGACCAAGACCCTCGAGCAGCAGAGCTGTCTGACGCTCCATCGCACGCGCCATCTGTTTATCCGCCAACAGACTGCGGTGATCAACGTGATCCGGGCCCACCTTGCCGAGTTCGGGATCGTCGCGCCGGTCGGACGCAAGGGTGTCGAGGAACTGCTCGATGTCATCGCCGATCCAAGTGACAAGCGAGTTCCTGCGATAGCCCGTGCGTGTCTCGCAGCACTTGGGATTTAACTGCGCAGGCTCAAGGAGCAGATTTTGGAGTTCGACCGCCAAATCGTGGCGTGGCACCGATCCAATGAGACGAGCAGGCGGCTCGATGACATTCCTGGCGTCGGTCCGGCGCTGGCCACCGCCTTGGTTGGCAGCATTGCTGACCCAAAGGTCTTCCGATCAGGCCGCAACTTCTCGGCCTGGATTGGGCTGGTGCCGAAGCAGCATTCGAGCGGCGGCAAGGACAGGCTCGGCAGTATCAGCAAACAAGGCGATCGCTATCTGCGCAGCCTGTTCATGGCCGGGGCGCTCGCCGTCATTCGCTATGCCAAGATAAATGGCACCAAGCATCGGCCCTGGCTCGCGGCATTGTTGGCGCGGCGGCCCACCAAGGTCGCCGCCATCGCGCTTGCCAACAAGATCGCGCGGATGGTCTGGGCCATGATGGCCAGGGGCGAGCGTTACAGGGAACCCGTCGCGCTTGCGGCGTAAACGAGATCGCGTCGAACATCCGACGTGATGTGAAGGTTGGAAAGGGCGAACAGCACGTAATGCAGTGCCGGTCGATCCGGCGATCAGGACAACCCATTTGTGCCAGCGCATTGTCGAATGCGTGCTTGTGACCGGGACCTGATCCGCGGAGGGCATTATGGCCAGCGGCCCTGTGTGCCGCACTTAAAGGCCGAACACATGGCTGCACCGACCAATGCTGCAAACGTGAAGAAAGCTCTTGCCAACTCGGAGCCGTCCACACATGGCACAAAGCGTCGTTCGCTGCGTCGCAATATGTTCGGTCGCTATTGGGTGTACAGCGGACTTTGCAGCCCTAACCCACGTACATTCATAAGTCACGCTGCTGAGGCAGCGCCCTAATTGCAATCATCACCGGCGGCGGAGTATCGGGCGGATAATAACCGACCTCCCACATCGCGCGCAGCAACCCTTCCTCGGCCATCAGCGCCGCAAGCTTCCGCACCAATTCATCAGCGGTGAATTGGCCGCGCCGTCTCAGGCAAGACGCTCGCAGTAATGACCGTCTCCGGTCCTGGTCACTTTGATCCGTAGCGGGCGCTTGCAGTGAACACGGTAGTAGTGCGCTAACTTTTGCGCGCGGCGAACATCGCCCTCATCAAGCTTGAAAGTCTCACCCACTTCCATTTTCCTGAAGGGGTATTTTCTGTAAGTCTCAAATTTGTCGGTCACCACTACTGTTCTCCCCTGTTTTTATTGTTGTGGGGGAGACTACTCGCCGGCACGCCACGCAAATGTGACAGCTATCACCGTTGGTACAAAAAATTCACTTGTCATAGTTCCCGATTTGGAACCCGTGCGCATTGGGTCTGCTCGGCTGGCGCAGGAAGCGGAAGGCTGCTGCTCTCGCAGCGTAAGCAAAGCACCTGATCGGATTCCGGCGAGACCGCCGCGAGTGGTCTTTCTGTTTGTGCGCAACCGGCATCGCGGTCAGTTCAATGCTGCCGGTAGGCCCTATTAAGAATTATTTAACCATATTTTTCTCTACTGAGAGCGGGGCACTTTCGGGGTTGGGGCCGCACCCGAAGTTGTGTGGAGGGACGCTGATGTCCACACCATCGATTACAAGAACGCCCAAGAACCTGACGTCACGGACTGCTGTAATCTCTCCTCCTGGATTGATTATGGATGAGGTCATTCCGCACCTCGTCGGTCACACAATTGAGGAAGTTGAACGCGAACTCATCCTCCACACGCTCGCCCGATATTGTGGGAGCCGAACACAGTCTGCCAGTGTTCTTGGAATTTCGATCCGGTGCATACGCAATAAGATTCGCGAATACGAAGACCTAGGGATCAGTGTTTCCGCACCCTGCGGGCGTTCCGGTCGGACAGATCAAGAATCGACGCCATCCGAGTTCCCGCCTGTGGAATTCGAGGATAAATCCAATTTAAGTCATACTCCGGTCAGTTATTTTCCCTTTGAACGTCAACTTCATAGTGAAATTGGGTATCGAAAATATCAAAGCTCATTTTTGATGGAGGATCACATGCGACTGTTGACCTCGTCGCTGCCTTCGTCAACCGCGACCGTTGCAAGCTGCCCGCAGTGTGGTTCGGTGATGAAGATCCGGCTGATTGAGCCGGATTTGAAAGACTCACGTAGAGCACAGCACGTTTTTGAGTGCCAAGAATGTGGTTTGCCGCGCGCCTATTTAGTTGATCGAGAAGGCGCGGTAGCGACGCATTAATACGGCGAGCGTTGTGCACGCCATTAGCGCGCACGCGGCCTCCAGCCGCACTCAGGCCGCGCGCTTCCCCACGCCGCCTTAAACTCCGCCATCGCTTCCTGCATATGTCGGAGCGCGCGACAACTCGTCACCGGCCAATATTCAAACCCGCTTCGGGTAGTCGCGTTCAACATCGCTGAGGGATGGGCGCGCGAAGGACAAGACGCTATTTCCGGGCGGTCGGGAACGCGCTTCCTGAACGTGTAAATTCCGCTGTCGGGATGGCGTTTGGGGTGCCGAAGGCGCGACCATGTGTGTACCGGCTTTGTGTACCGCCGGCGGTCCGGGATCCCGGTCGATTCAACAGGTCGCTGATCTTACTGGTCGTTTCGAGGCGCTGGCGGAGAGGGAGGGATTCGAACCCCCGATACCCTTGCGAGTATGCCGCATTTCGAGTGCGGTGCATTCAACCGCTCTGCCACCTCTCCGGAACCCAAAAAGCGCCTGAAAAACCCCGATTTGGACGGCTGCTATCTAACCAAGCGGGCCAAGACAGACAAGAGACAGACCCCGCTTGGCCGGCGTATATTGTGCGTTGAGCCAAACTGGGCGGCCGCCGGCCGGTAAAAGATGCTCGACAGGGCGAATTTCGACCGCATCCGCAGGGATTTGCGCGGCACCGTACCGACCATCGCCATGGTCGCAGTGATGACCGTGTTCGTCTACGCCCTGATCGTCGAAACCGGCCTCGGCCACGGCTCGGTGGTCTATCTGATCCCGGTGGTGATCGCGGCGACGCGCTGGGGCATCATCTCGGCGATCTTTGCCGCAGTCGGCGGCGTGCTCGCTTCCGCCTTCTTTTTCTATCCGCCGCTCTATACCTTCCGCATCACCGACCCGCACGAGATCATCAATCTTATTCTGTTCGTCTTCGTCGCAGTGGTGGTGAGCCAGCTCGCGACAAGGCTCAAGCGGCAATTGGAAACGGCGCGCCAGCGCGAGATCGACCTGCGCGACCTCTACGCCTTCTCGCGGCGCCTGGCGGTGGCGTTCGACGTGTCCGACATCCATTCCGCCATCGAGGACCATCTCACCGCCATCACCCAACGCAAGGTCGTGCTGTTCGCCGGCGCGCGCGACGCCTCTGCTTCGAGCGGCCGCCACGCTGGCATCACGGTTCCGGAGTCGGTGCGCACCGTGGTGATCGAGGTCGCCTCCGGCCGGCGCGGCGCCGACAGCGGCGCGCTGGTGACCGCCGACAGCGGCGATATCTGGCTGATCCGCGCGGTGTCGCCCAAGAGCCTCGAATTCGGCGTCATCGCCATCAATCTCGGCCGCGAGTCGGAGGAGGGCTCGAACGAGATGCGCATCCGCGTCGACGCGGTGCTGGCGGACGCCACCGCCACGCTGGAGCGGCTCGGCGTCGCGCACGCGATCAGCGAGGCGCGCATGCGCTCGCAGACCGACGAGCTGCGCGAGGCGCTGATCGGCTCGGTCAGCCATGAATTGCGCACACCGCTCGCCTCCATTCTCGGCGCCGCCACGGTGCTGAGCGCGGCGCCGGCGCTGGCCAACGAGAAGAAGCTCAGGGCCCTGGTGCACGACGTGCGCGACGAGGCCGAGCGCCTCAACAACGACATCCAGAACCTGCTCGACGCCAGCCGCATCTCCAGCGACGGCGTCACGCCGCATATCGAATGGGCGGATCCGGCCGATATCGTCAATTCCGCGATGGAGCGCTGCCGCCGCCGCATGGCAGGCCGGCGCCTGGCGCTCGACCTGCCTGGCGATCTGCCGCTGGTGCACGTCGATCCGGTGCTGGTGCAGCAGGCGCTGGTGCAAATCGTCGACAACGCGGTGAAATATTCGCCAGCCGGCACGCGGATCGCGGTCGGCGCGCGCGCCGAGAGCGGCCACATCGTCCTCAGCATCGCCGATGAGGGCGCCGGCGTGACCGCCGCCGAGCAGGCGAAGATGTGGGGCCGCTTCGCGCGCGGCGATCGCCTCGCCACGACCACCAGCGGTTCCGGCCTCGGCCTGTGGATCGCCAACGCTTTCATCGCAGTCAACGGCGGCAGGATCAGCGCCTCCAGCGAGGGTCCCGGCTTGGGCACCACGGTGTCGATCGAACTGCCGCTGACGCAAGGGGCGGTCCCGCAAATGGAAGGCGAAACCGATGAATGAGTCATCCCCAATTGTGCTCGTCGTCGACGACGAGGTTCAAATCCGCCGCTTTCTGCGCACCGGCTTCGAACTCAACGGCTTCGTGGTGCACGAGGCCGCCAGTGGCGCCGAGGCGATCCGCTCCGCCACACTGCGGCCGATCGACCTCGTCATCGTCGACCTCGGTCTGCCCGACATGGACGGCTCGGAAGTCGTCGAGCGCATCCGCTCCTGGTCGAGCGTGCCGATCATCGTGCTCTCGGTGCGCTCGAGCGAGGCGGAGAAAGTGCATCTGCTCGAGCTCGGCGCCGACGATTATGTGGTCAAGCCGTTCGGAATGGCGGAATTGCTGGCGCGGGTGCGCGTGGCGCTGCGCCGGCAAATGCGCGCGGCGAGCGGCGAGCCGACGGTCAAGGTCGGCCCGCTCACCATCGATCTCGCCACCCGTGCGGTCACGCTCAACGGGGTGCGGCTGACGCTGACGCCGAAGGAGTACCGGCTGCTGCAAGTGCTGGCGCAGCACGCCGGCAACGTGGTGACGCATCAGCATCTCTTGAAAGAGGTGTGGGGCTCGATCCACATGCACGACACCCATTATCTGCGCATCTTCATGCGCAAGCTGCGGCAGAAAATCGAGCCGCATCCGGATTCGCCCAAGATCCTGGTGACGGAACTCGGCGTCGGCTACCGCCTGGCGCAGGACGGCGCCGCCGAGAACGGCGGCACCATGGCCGAGGCCGGGGCAAAGGCCGAAGCGCCGGCCAAGAGCAATTCCTGATCAAAGCTCGCGGCCAATCGGCCGGTCGAGCGAATACGACCCGCCGCCGCCCAGCGCGATCGCCAGCGACATCACGCCCCACAGCAGCGCGTACTCGTAGCCGCCCTTGAGCCAGGCAAAGCCGTGGCTCCAATAATGCAGCGTGATCACGCCCATCTCGATGGCTGCCGCGGCCGCGAAGAAGCGCGTGAACAGGCCGAGCGTGATGCAAATGCCGCCGACCAATTCCACCACCAAGAGGAGCAGCGCCAGCGCCACCGGAAAGGCAAACCCCTCACGCGCCAGCAGCGCGCCTTCGGCAACCGGTCCGAGCTTAACCTTGCCCCAGCTGTGCACGAGCAAATTCCAGCCGACGCCGACGCGCACCAGCGGCCACGCCATCGGCACGACGCCCGGTAAAACGGCGCCAGAAACGGCAGCAGCGGGCGTGGTTGTCCGGCTTGATCGGTCATAGGGGCGCTCGGCAGGGGGAATCTTCGTTAATCGCTCAACGCCGCGGCGCCGCCCCGGATTACAGCGTTCCTTGACATTTTCCACCAAGACCCTTCATAAGCATGGCCTCGCGGGCCTTCGGGTCCGCGTGCTTTTTCAAGGGCTCACTAAGCCCTTAAAAACACACAACAAACCGACTGAAAAGAAGCCGGTCCGGAATCCTCCGAGCACTGGGATCGAACACCAAAGGAAGAACGATGTTCGCAGTCATCAGAGCCGGCGGCAAACAATACCGGGTGGCCGCCGAAGACGTGATCCGGATCGACCGGGTGACCGGCGAGCCGGGCCAGGTGGTCGAGTTCGGCGAGGTGCTGCTGCTCGGCGGCGACACCCCGCAGATCGGCACGCCGACGGTGCAAGGCGCCACCGTCGCCGGCGAGGTGCTCCAGCACACGCGCGGCGACAAGGTGATCGCCTTCAAGAAGCGCCGGCGCAAGAATTCGCGCCGCAAGCGCGGCTCCCGCCATGAGTTCTCGGTGATCCGCATCACCGAAATCCTCACCGAGGGTGCCAAGCCCTCGAAGGAGCCGCCGCCGCGGCCTCAGCGCGAGCCCAAGGCCAAGCCGCCCGACGGCGGCGAAGGAGGCGAGGCCGAGCCCAAGGCTGCCAAGGCCAAAGCAAAGCCAAAGGCCAAGAAACCGGTCGCAAAAAAGCCCGCGGCCAAGGGCAAGAACGTGAGCAAGAAAAAGTGAGATGATTCCTTCACGGAATCGGTGTAGAAAAGTATCGAATTAAAGAGAGCAGTCATGGCGCATAAGAAAGCAGGCGGATCATCCCGGAACGGCCGCGATTCGGCGGGCCGGCGGCTTGGCCTGAAGAAGGCCGGCGGCGAGATCGTCCTTGCCGGCAATATCCTCGCGCGCCAGCGCGGCACCACCTGGCATCCCGGCCGCAATGTCGGTTGTGGCACCGATCACACCCTGTTCGCTCTCGTCGATGGAAAGGTTCAGTTCGCTAAGAAGACCAAAGGCCGCACCTACGTGTCCGTTGTACCGATGACGGAGGCCGCGGCCGAGTAAAAGGTAGACCAAAATTCGAGGTCTGCCGGCATTTCAGTCAAACCGGCAGGGCTCATAGGGCTCTGAGAGGGGGAGACGGAAAGCCGGCTCCCCCTCTCCGCATTTCAACCGCGTTGAAACCCTGGAGCCCGTGTCATGACACTCTTAGAGCGCATACCGAGAGAGACCTTCCACGAGGGCAGTATCCCCGTCCTCGAGACCAAGCGGCTTTGCCTGCGCGCGCCGCGCCTCGGGGACGCTAAAACGGTAGCGACGCTCGCCAACGACCGTCGCATCGCCGAAAACACCGCGCGCATTCCGCATCCGTACAAGCTCTCGGATGCCGAGGATTTCATTACCCGCGCCGGCAAGCCGGACGAGGCGGTGTTCCTGATCACGCTGCGCGACAAGACCGTGATCGGCGCCTGCGGCATCGTTCTGCAGGAGACGGTGCCCGAGCTCGGTTACTGGCTCGGCGTCGAATACTGGGGCCAAGGCTACGCCACCGAGGCGCTGCACGCCGTGATCGACTACGCCTTCACCGACCTCGCCCACGAACAGCTGCAGGCCGGCGCCCGCGTCACCAATCCGGCCTCGCGCCGGGTGCTGGAGAAGTGCGGCTTCCAGTGGACAGGCGTCGGCCTCTGCCGCATCCGCGCCATCAACTCGTCGGCTCCGATTGACCGCTTCCGTCTCGAGCGCGGCATCTGGTCCGCGCTCAAGACCTGGGGCCGATCGAAGAAGGTGATGTAGGCCGGGAGCCGATACCATGTATCAGCCGCCGCACTTTCGCGAAGACCGGCTCGAGGTTCAGCACGCGCTGATCCGCGCGCAACCGCTCGGCCTGCTGGTGACAGCGGGGCCGGGCGGCTTGCAGGCCAACCACATCCCGTTCCTGGTCGATGCCGATGGCTCGCCCCATGGCACGCTGCGGGCTCATCTCGCGCGCGGCAATCCGCAGTGGCGCGAATTGGCGGCGGTCGACGAATGCCTCGTCGCGTTCCAAGGGCCGCAAACCTACATAAGTCCGTCGCTTTATCCGACCAAGCGCGAGCACGGAAAGGTCGTGCCGACCTGGAACTACATCACCGTGCACGCCTGGGGCCGGCCGCGGGAGATCGAGGACGTCGGCTGGCTCCGGCGCCAAGTTGAAATCTGACGGCGCAGAACGAGCGCTCGCGCCAGGCGCAGTGGCGCGTCTCCGACGCGCCCGAAAGCTACCTCGCCGCGCAGTTTAAAGGCATCGTCGGCGTCGAAATCCCGATCGCGCGTATCGAAGGCAAATGGAAGGTCAGCCAGAACCGGCCGGCGGTCGACCGCGCCGGTGTGGCTGCTGGCTTGCGTGGTGGCGGCGGCGACGCCGACATCATTGCGACGCAGGTGGCGGAGCGCGGCAAGAACGGGCCTTAGGCCTCTGGCATCGGTCGCGCGTTTGCGCGACACTGGCGAAAAATATCGTCAGGGAGGACGCCATGGCTTACGGCCTCGATCAGTTCATCGCCGATTGCAAAACGTCGCTCACCCGCGATCCGGGTCCCGCCGGGCGCGAACAGGTGCGCTCCAATCTCGAGCGCCTGCTAGCCAATCCCGATTTCATCAAAGCCCATTGCGGTGACGACCAGCCGCGCGGCGTCAAGGTGCTGTACGAGGACCCCAAGCTCGGCTTCCAGGTGCTCGCCCACATCAACGAGAAGGCGCACAAGTCGCCGCCGCACGACCACGGCGCCTCCTGGGCGATCTACGGCCAGGCCAACAAATACACCGACATGATCGAATGGGCGCGCGAGGACGACGGCCACAATCCCAACCGCGCCGCGCTCAAGCCGGCGAAAAGCTATCGGCTTAATCCGGGCCAGGCCGGCATCTACCAGGACGGCGCCATCCACTCGATCGATTACCCCGACTCCGCGCGCTTCGTGCGCGTCACCGGCACAGATCTGGAAAAGATCAACCGCATCAAGATCGATCTGTCGACCGGCGCGGTGGAGCAGATCCAGGCCCGCCAGGCGTCGTGAATCTGCGCGCGACACACGGGCTGCGCCCCCTCCCCGCCGGCGCCATCAAAGCCATGCTCGGCGATGGCGGCGAATTGGCGCTGATCGACCTGCGCGAGGAACTGATCTTCTCGCGCAGTCACTTGCTGTGGGCGCGCAATGTGCCGCTGAGCCGGCTGGAGCTGCGCTTCGCCGCGCTGGTGCCGCGCAAGGCGACGCGCATCGTGCTGATCGACGACAATGACGGCCCGGTGCAACGCGCGGCCGCCATTCTCGGGTGCGCCGGCTACACCGACATCTCGTATCTCGACGGCGGCAATGCCGCCTGGGTCGCCGCCGGCTTTGAATTGTTCTCCGGCGTCAACGTGCCGAGCAAGGCGTTCGGCGAATTCATCGAACACGCCAGCGCGACGCCGAGCGTCAGCGCCGAGGAGCTCGACGCGCTGATGCGGGCCAAGACCGACATGGTCGTGCTCGACTCGCGGCCGCTCGACGAATATGCGCGCATCTCGATCCCGACCGGCATCAACGTGCCGGGCGCGGAACTGGTGCTGCACGTGCACGACATCGCGCCTTCGCCCGACACGCTGATCGTCGTCAATTGCGCCGGCCGCACCCGCAGCATCATCGGCGCGCAGTCGCTGATCAATGCCGGCGTGCCGAACAAGGTAGTGGCGCTGCGCAACGGCACCATGGGCTGGCATCTCGCAGGCCTTGCTTGCGACAAGGGCAAGACTGCGCGCTTTCCCGCGGTGACGCCGGACGGCCTTGCTTGGGCGAAGCAGGCGGCCGCGGCGGTGGCGCGCAAGTTCGACGTGCCCTGGATCGTGCCGGAAACGCTCGAACGCTGGCGCGCTGATAAAAGCCGCACGACTTACGTCTTCGACGTGCGCGAGCCGGCCGAATACGAGGTCGGCCACTATCCTGGCGCGATCTCAGCGCCCGGCGGGCAACTGGTGCAGGCGACCGACCAATATGCCGGCGCGCTTGGCGCGCGCATCGTTCTGTCCGACGACAACGAGGCGCGCGCGGTGATGACGGCGTCATGGCTCAAGCAGATGGGCTGGCGCGACGTCGCCGTGCTGGCGGAAGCAGGCGATGAAAAAGGCTGGCCGGCGCCCAAGGTACTCGGCACGCTGCCAGACGATGCGGCGATCGATCCGGCCGCGCTGCGCGCGCTGGCCGACGCCACCATCGTCGATCTCTCGCTCAGCCCGAATTACCGCGAGGGCCACATTCCCGGCGCCTGGTTCGCCATCCGCGCGCGGCTTGCTCAGGCGATTGAAAAGATTTCGCCGCGTGGCACGCTGGTATTCACCTCGGAGGATGGCGTGCTCGCCGGTATCGCCGTGGAAAACGTCCGCCCGCTCACCACGCTGCCGGTGCGCTGGCTCAGAGGCGGTAACGCCGCCTGGGCCGCCGCCGGCTTTCCGCTGTCGAGCGAAGCCAATATGGCCGACGAGCCGCTTGACGCCTGGCTCAAGCCCTACGAACGCGCCGGCGATCCGAAAGCAGCGATGAACGAATATCTGTCGTGGGAGGTCGACTTGCTCGAGCGCATCAAGCGCGACGGCACGACACACTTCGCTGCGGCGTAATTACTGCCGCGCCGTCTCGAATTTCTCGCCGAATTCGGTGAGTTCCTCCGCGTTCAGGTCGCTGACCGCCCACAGGTTCAAGCCGTTCTCGCTCCAGCGCCGCACATTGTAGCCGTGCAGGCTCTCCATCGACGCGGCGCGCTGGCCGGAGCCGGGCGCCGGCGCGCAGAACAGATTGATGACGTGGACGCGCCGGCGATAGACGATCACCGCCGCCGGCTTGGCGTCGAGCGTGTCGAGCCGGCCGCCGATGAGCGTGAAACCTTGCGCGGTGAGATCCACCACCGGCGGCGCGACGTCGAGCCGTCCGTTGAACCAGGGCTTCACCGTGTGCTGGTCGCTCGAAGCCACGTCGATCAGATGCTGCGCCTGCAGTGAGCGCAGGTGCGCCGACACGACCTCGCCCAGAGACGCGCTTCCGGTCGTCGGCGCGCATCACCATCACCAGCAGGCCGGACGCGGCGATCGCGCTCAAACCGGCGCCAGCCGCGAAGCCGCCGAGCACGGCGCGCCGGCTCGTCGCCGCGCGCGGCGCCGGCAGTTTGCCGACGATGCGCGCGCGCAAAGCCGCCGGCGCCGGATAACGCAAGGCCGCCGGGTCGATCGAGCGGCGCAGCTCCTGGAATTCGTGCAGCTCGCGCGCGCAGGCGTCGCAGCCGGCGACATGGCTCTCCACCTCACGCGCGTGGCCGGCGTCGAGCTCGCCGTCGATCAGCGCGTGCATCATCACATTGGCTTCGTCGCAATTCATGACGCCTCACCCCCCGCCTTCGGCCGCGCGCCAGGCGTCGCGCAACAGCGCCCGCCCGCGCGCCAGCCGCGACATCACCGTGCCGATCGGCGCTTCGATCACGGTGGCGATATCGCGATAGGACAGATCGTTGATCTCGCGCAGCACGATCACCTCGCGGAATTCCGCCGGCAATTCTCCGATCAGCCGGCGCATGGTGTCCGAATCCTGCCGGCGCGACACCGCCTGCTCCGGCGTGTCGCCCGGCTCGCGCCACAGCGGCGGCGACGGCGGCTCGTCGCTTGCCGCAGTGAACACCAGCCGCGTGCCGCCGGCGTGCGCGGCGTGGCAGACGTTGCGCAGGATCGCCATCAGCCACGGCTTGATCGGCCCGCCACGGAAAGTGTCGAAATGGCGAAACGCGCGCAGATAACATTCCTGCACCGCGTCGTCGGCGTCGCTGGCGCTGCGCATGAGATAGCGCGCCAGCGTATAGGCGTCGTCGAGATAGGGCAGCGCGAGCGCCTTGAAACGCTCAGCTTTGCCGCTGTCGCTTGCCTCGATCGCACCGCCCGCCATCATCGCCGACCCGGCCTTACCCTCTACTTCGCGGCCTCCACCACAATCGTGCCCGTCATGTGCGGATGCAAGGAGCAGAAATAGGCGAAACTGCCCGGTGTCGCAAATGTGAACGAGAACTTGTCGTCGGTATCGAGCGCCTTGGAGCGGAAGATCAAAGTTTTCGACGTCACCGTGTGCGGGATGTCGTCGTGGTTGACCCAGGTGACGGTGTCGCCGGCGTGCACCGTGATCTGCTGCGGGTTGAAGACGAAGTTGTCGATCTTCACTTCGATATTTGCGGCGCGCGCCGGGTTGACTGCGGCAACGAGCATCACGGTCGCGCCGAGCGCGAGAACTCTTGCGAATGTCATGGTCTTTAGCTCTTCAGCGGCGTGTCGATGATGGCGAGACGCTGCTCGCCTTGCTTGAAGGCGATGCTCGCCGTGCCGAGCATGGTGCGCAATTTATCGTCCGGCACCTTCATCGGCCCGGGCGACGGCGCGGCGCCGGGCGCCGGCTGCGGGAACGCGGTCGAGCGCGCGGTGTGGAAGGTGACGTTGCCTTCGACCTTCTGCATCACCTGGTGGATGTGGCCGTTGAGCACGGTGACCGAGCCGAAGCGCTTGAGGTAGGACAACGCCTGCGCTGAGTCCTCGGTGCCCCAGCCCCATTGCGGATAGAGCGCCCACAGCGGGATGTGCGCGAACACCACGATCGGCGTCGACGCCGAGCGGCCCTTGAGGTCGGCCTCGATCCATTCGAGCTGCTCTTTGCCGAGGCTGCCCATGCCGCCGCCCTTCAGGTTGGCGACGTTGACCAGACCCATGAAGTGCACGCCATTGGCGTCGAACGAGTAATAGCCCGAACCCTTGGTGCCGCGGCCGTAGCGTTCCTTGTAGAGCTTGATGTCGGGATCGATGATGTCGTGCTCGCCCGGCACGTAATGCACGTCGAGCTTGGCCCCGCCGATGATCTTTTCGGCGTCGTCGAATTCGGATTCCTTCGACAGATGCGTGATGTCGCCGGTGTGGATCATGAAGGCGGGCTTTTTCGGGATCGCCTTGATGTGGGCGATCGCCTCTTCCAGCGTGCCCTTGGCGTTCGGATTGGCCGGCTTGTCGAAGCCCATGTGGCTGTCGCTGATCTGCAGGAAGGTGAGGCCCTTCGCCTCGGCAGCTTGGGCGGCGTCGACCAGGCCGAGCGAATGCGGCACGCCGCCGGATATGGTCCACAGCACCCCGGTGCCGGCCCAGGTCATGCATTCCAGCACCTTGCGGCGGCTTAAGCCGTCATTGTGGTCGGTCATGGTCAGTCTCCCTGACGCGTGATGCGTTTCGGGGACTAGATCGGATGGCCGGGCGATTTATTCCCGGCAGGCCTGTGGAACTGCACCGGGCAATGCCATATACGCTAACGCCATGAAATTCCTCGACGAAGCCAAGGTCTATGTGCATTCCGGCGCCGGCGGCAACGGCTGCATCGCGTTCCGCCGCGAGAAGTTCATCGAGTTCGGCGGCCCGTCGGGCGGCGACGGCGGCAAAGGCGGCGACGTCATCGTCGAGGCGGTCGACGGCCTCAACACCCTGATCGACTACCGTTTTCAGCAGCACTTCAAGGCGCAGAGCGGCGGCAACGGCATGGGCAAGGACATGCACGGCGCCAACGGCAAGGACGTGGTGTTGAAGGTCCCGGTCGGCACGCAGATCTACGAAGAAGACGGCGAGACGCTGCTCGCCGATCTCACGCGCGCCGGCGAGCGCATCGTGCTGATGAAGGGCGGCAATGGCGGCTTCGGCAATGCCTATTTCAAGACCGCGACCAACCAGGCGCCGCGCCGCGCCAATCCCGGCCAGCCCGGCGAGGAGCGTACCATCCGCCTTCGTTTGAAGCTGATCGCCGACGCCGGGCTGATCGGCCTGCCCAATGCCGGCAAGTCCACCTTCCTCGCCGCGGTCAGCGCCGCCAAGCCGAAGATCGCCGACTATCCGTTCACCACGCTGCACCCGCAGCTCGGCGTCGTGCGCGTCGACGAGCGCGAGTTCGTGCTGGCCGACCTGCCCGGCCTGATCGAAGGCGCCCATGAAGGCGTCGGCCTCGGCGACCGCTTCCTCGGCCACACCGAGCGCTGCCGCGTGCTGTTGCATCTCGTCGACGGCACCAGCGACGATCCGGGCGAAGCCTATCGCATCGTGCGCAGCGAGCTCGAAGCCTACGGCCAGGGTTTGACCGACAAGCCGGAGATCGTGGCGCTGTCGAAAGCCGACGCGCTGACGCCGGAGGCGATCAAGAAGCTGACCGCGAAGCTGAAGAAGGCCTGCAAGAAGACACCGCTGGTGCTGTCGTCGGCCTCCGGCCAAGGCGTCACCGACGTGCTGCGCGCGCTATGGAAATTCATCGACCAGGCACGCGCCGACGCCGACACGCCGGAAGCCAAAGAAGAAGCCTGGCAGCCCTAGCCGCGGGCCGCCGGGCCGCGGAACTTGTTCATAATTCATCGAGTTACCACGGCGGACCCGCATCTGCCGGAGGGATCGATGGAGACGGCGGCGAACGTCGCCGAAACCCTGCTGGGGTATTCCGCGAAAGCGCAGGAGCTGACCCTCGTGCAGGGCATCGTCCGCGCGCTCTTGATCTACATCGTGCTGATCGTGGTTGTGCGTCTCGGCAAAAAGCGCTTCCTCGGACAGGCCACCGCCTTCGACGTCATCTTGGTCATCATGATCGGATCGACCGCCAGCCGCGCCATCGTCGGCGACGCTCCGCTGTTCGTCGCGCTGGCGGCAGTGGTCGCGCTGGTCGCGTTCCACTGGCTGATCTCGCTCGTCTCGCGCGACTGGCCGCTGTTCAGCGGTCTGGTGAAGGGCTCCGCGACACCGATCATCAAGGATGGGCGAATTTTGCACGGTAACATGAGCGACGCGCACATGTCGCCGGACGACCTCGACGAGGACCTCCGCGAAAAGGGCATCGCCGATCCTGCGGATGTGGCCGAGGCGCGGCTCGAACGCGACGGCAAGCTGTCGGTCATCAAGAAAAGATGAGCGCAACGTCGACTGGCTTGTCGCGACCGCGCATATTTTGGCAAAGTGTACCGCCTGAATGCCCGGGATCAAGCCGCGCACGTTGGAGGACAGACATGCAAACCCGCGCCGCCGTCGCCTGGAAAGCGGGCGAGCCGCTCACCATCGAGACCATCGACATCGAAGGCCCCAAGGCCGGCGAGGTCATGGTCGAGATTATGGCCACCGGCATCTGCCACACCGACGCCTACACGCTGTCGGGCGCCGACCCAGAAGGCATCTTCCCGGCGATCCTCGGCCACGAAGGCGCCGGCATCGTGCGCGAGGTCGGCGACGGCGTCACTTCGGTGAAGGTGGGCGACCACGTCATCCCGCTCTACACGCCGGAATGCCGACAATGCAAAACCTGCCTCTCCCGCCGCTCCAACCTGTGCACCGCGATCCGCGCCACGCAAGGCAAAGGCGTCATGCCGGACGGCACGTCGCGCTTCAAATGCGACGGCGACAACGTGTTCCACTACATGGGCTGCTCGACGTTCTCGAATTTCACCGTGCTGCCGGAGATCGCGCTCGCCAAAGTGCGCGAGGACGCGCCGTTCGACAAGATTTGCTACATCGGCTGCGGCGTCACCACCGGCATCGGCGCGGTGATCAACACCGCGAAAGTCTGGCCAGGCGCCAACGTCGCGGTGTTCGGTCTCGGCGGCATCGGGCTGAACGTGATTCAAGGCGCGCGCATGGTTGGCGCCGACAAGATCATCGGCATCGATCTCAACCCGGCGCGGCGCGACATCGCGCAGAAATTCGGCCTCACCCATTTCATCAACCCGGACGAGGTCGGCCGCGACAAGGTGGTGCAGGCGATCGTCGATCTGACCGGCGGCGGCGCCGACTTCTCCTTCGAGTGCATCGGCAACGTGCAGGTGATGCGCCAGGCGCTGGAATGCTGTCACCGCGGCTGGGGCGAGTTGATCATCATCGGCGTCGCCGGCGCAGGGCAAGAGATCGCGACGCGGCCGTTTCAATTGGTCACCGGCCGCGTCTGGAAGGGCACCGCCTTTGGCGGCGCGCGCGGCCGCACCGACGTGCCTAAGATCGTCGATTGGTACATGGACGGTAAGATCAACATCGACGACCTGATCACCCACACCATGCCGCTTGCGCAGATCAACGACGCCTTCGACTTGATGCATGAGGGCAAGTCGATCAGGAGCGTGGTGATTTATTGACCGGTCACTTCTTGCAAAGCTGCCGCGGCCCATCGAGCGGCTGGTAGGTGCAGTCCTGCGGATTGAAACTGCTGTAGGACTCGGCGCAGGCGCGGACATGGCAGCCCGGCACCGATGTCGGCGCGGCGACGGCTTGTGCTTCCGCCGCTTCAGGCACGCCTTTGGTGCACAGGCGGCGCACACCGAAACGTGGTGCATAGGTGCAATCCGATGCCTGGAAGGTGCGATAGGCGGCGGTGCAGGCGGCAACGTCGCATTGCGGCGCGGCGGTCTTTTGCGCCTGCGCCTCGTCGCCGATCTTCGTCGGCGCACCGTCGTTGACTGCAGGCGGTGGGACAGCGGCGGTTTTCGCCTGCGGCTGCGGTGCAACAGCGGCAGGCGGCGGCTGAACCGTGTCGCGCTGCGCCGCCGGCTTGCCGAGCTCGCCGACCGCCTGCATCGCGTGCCACGTCGTCGACGACGGCGCGACCAGCGTGTCCCATTCGAGGGCGACGCTGAACAGCGCCACGGCCATAATGGCGACATAGACGAAAAACGGCATCGCGCGGCCCCGGAACTCGCCCCAGTCCGCCACGCCAACTCCAGGCAGCGGCCGGAGTTCCAGTGGCCATTCTATCAGCCCGGCACGACTCGCGCGAATCTTGCGGTGCTGACGATTTTTAGTCGAATTGCCACAACTGCTTTCACGCTCGGGCGAGAGACTTGTGGTTGCCTTGCCTCGATTTTGCCTGGAAGCGATCCACAATATTGTCCCGATTTGGGACCACTCAAGGCGAACACAAACGGGGTGTTTCCGTTCTTCCAATCTGCCAAAGCGCGGCCCGCGCGAGTTCGAGGACCGGACGCAATGCGTCATCTGTTTGTGCCCGCCTGCTGCCTGGGTTTACTGACCGGCGGCGGCGTGGTCGGACCGGAGATTTCGCTGGCCAAACTGCCCGACGCCGTCGTGCAGCGGGTCGCGCCCGTGGACGCCGGTGTCGATATCGACGTTGCGACCAAGCCAGCGCCGGACGAGCGCGCGCAGGACCAAGCCGAGGGCGCGGCCGTTGCCGTCTCGACCGGCTACGCCGACCAATACGAGATCCCCGATCCGATCGCCGAAACCGTGCCGGCGGGTCCGAAGCCGCTCAAGCCGATCGTTAAGCCGATCATTGCGCGTTCGCGCGCCGAGATCTGCGATACGCTGACCGACGCGGCGCGGCGCAACAATCTGCCGGCGCCGTTCTTCATCCGCCTGCTGTACCAGGAGAGCGGCTTCCGACCCGGCACCGTCAGTCCCGCCGGCGCTGAAGGCGTCGCGCAATTCATGCCGGAGACCGCCGCCGACCGCGGCCTCGACAATCCATACGATCCTCTGCAAGCGATCGCCGCCGCCGCCGGCCTGTTGCGCGATATGGCGCAACGCTTCGGCAATCTCGGGCTTGCCGCCGCCGCCTACAATGCCGGCCCGGGGCGCGTCGACGCCTGGCTCACCAAAAAAAGCGGGCTGCCGCAGGAGACCAAAGATTACGTCAAGACCATCACCGGCCGGCCGGCCGAAGGCTGGATCGAGATCGAACGCGGCAGCCCGGCGGTGAAGCTGCAGCGCCGCGCGCCCTGCCAAGAGGCTGCCGGCCTGCTCGCCTGGGATGGGCCCGACCGCATCCCACTGCCTCCGACGCGCGAGGTCGCGCATAAAGACACGCCGCCGGGACTGCATGACGCGACAACGAAATTGGCGTCGGCAAGCGACAAGGCCAAGGCGCCGGCGAAGCGCAAAGAGCGCGACGCCAAGGTCGCCGCCCCCAAACCGAAGCACCGCCACCTGCAGCTATCGGAGCGCTGAGCCGCCCTCCCCTCAGGCCAACCGCTGGTATAGCCTGACGTGGTGCCGACGATCTTGCTCACCCACACGCCCGACATGCTGGCGAATTATTACGGCGAGCGCGCGCTTGCCGCCCTGCGCAAGCTCGGCGATGTCCGGCTCAACGACACCGGCTGCGTGCTCGACGCCCGCGCCTTGAGCGAGGCCGCGCGCGGCTGCGAGATTATCGTGTCCGACCGGCAGACCGCCGGGCCAGCCGAATTTTTCGCCGACGCCCCCGATCTCGTCGCGTTTCTGCGCGTCGCGGTCGACATTCGCAACATCGACGTCGGCGCCGCCAGTGCGCAAGGCATCCTGGTCACGCAGGCAACGCCCGGATTTGCCGCCTCGGTCGCCGAAACGGCGATCGGCTTCATGGTGAATTGCGGCCGCCATATCACGCAGACCGCCGAGGCCTATCACGCCGGCCGCGTGCCGCAGGCGCGCATGGGCCGGCAGCTCAAGGGCGCAACTGTCGGCATCATCGGCTATGGCGTGATCGGCGAATATCTCGCCGACCTCGCGCTCGCCTTCGGCATGACGGTGCTGGTTGCCGATCCCTACAAAAAAGTCGTCGCCACAGGACTGACGCAAGTCACGCTGCCCGATCTCTTGGCGCGCGCCGATTTCGTCGTCTGCCTCGCCGTCGCCAACGAGGCGACCGAGAACCTGATGAACGCCGCTGCCTTCGCGACGATGAAGAAGACGGCCTATTTCATCAATCTGTCGCGCGGCAATCTGGTCGACGAGGTGGCGCTCGTCGAAGCGCTCGATGACAAGCGCATCGCCGGCGCCGCACTCGACGTCGGCCGCGCGGCGGACCAGATGCCGACGCCGTCGCTCGCGCGCCGCGCCGACGTCTTCGCCACGCCCCATATCGCCGGCTTGACGCCGAATGCCGCCGAGCACCAGGCCTTCGACACCGTGCGTCAGGTCGATGCGCTGCTTGCCGGCCGCGTGCCGGAGGGTGCGGTGAATGCGTCAAAAGCCTCACGCCTGAGCCGCTTGCGGCGGGAGTAAAGACGCTGCCGCCGGCACCGGGCTGAGAAAAAGCGGCGGGCGGCGCGATGTGCGCCGCCCGCGACTGTCCTGCAAGAAGCCTAGGTCGATTCACCAGGTCCTAGGTTTTGTCATCGTATACCCGCCGACTTGGGGTGCATCGGCTCCAAGCGCGCCGTGTCAGGATCGGTCTCTGTGTAGAAGCCAGCGCTAGCAAAAATACCTAATCGGATTTCGGAGAGAGACCGCCGCGCGCGCTCGATCAGGGTGCAGCTAGAGCGCTCAGGTCAATGCTGCCGGTAGGCCCTATGCAGCGCCGCGTCGCACCTTCCACTGCGCCAAAGCGCTGTGCATTGCAGCATAAACTGGCCATTGTCACATTGTCGCCCATCTCGGTTCACGTCGCATTCAGTCCAATACGTGCATGATCATTTCTCGTTTGGGGGAATGCGACCCAAGGAGACAAGCACAATGTTACGTAAATTGTCGTTCATGCTTACCGTGATAGCCGCCATTGGCGTCGCGGTTATTCCGACCGGTGCCTCAGCCGCGTGGCACGGCGGCGGCTGGCATGGTGGGGCTGCATGTGGTGGCTATCGCGGAGGCTACTACGGGGGCGGTTGGGGCTGGGGTGTTGGCGCTGGATTCCTCGGCGGAGCGCTAATTGGTGGAGCGCTTGCATATCCCTATTATTATGGCTACGGCCCCTATGCTTACGGTGGAGGCCCCTACTACGGTGGATGCTATCGAACCGTCCGTGTTAGCACGCCATATGGCTGGCGCTTGCGTCGCGTGTGGATTTGCCGATAACAATAACCGGATACTCACCTAATCGAAATTCGGAGAGACCGCCGTGCAAAGGCGGTCTTTCTGTTTGTGCGGCCAACTACCACCTCCGCAAAAGTCATGTTGCCGGTGAGAGGAAATAAAGTTCGCCGAGCGGATCACTTGGCCCCGGCGCTGTCATCGATCAGCGGCTTTGTTAGGACGCGGCAACTGATTGGATTAGCACGATCGAAAAGGGCACCCCGGTGAGTTCGTGTCCCAAAACCCAAGCGAACGACGCCACAGATAATTGGGGTTCCAGTATTCACCCCCAGGAGCGTAACCCCAATTTCCAAATAGCCTGGGGGTGTTGTTTCGTTAGAGCCGAAATCATTTATGACGCCGTTGCGGTTATCTAAATGTTTTTTGCTCAACTGGCGGGCGGAGTGACTTATCTTTTTAGGAGTAGTCGCGATTGTCTCGGCTCCGGTCGATGTGGTCACTGGGGTGACGGCGACGACGGCGACAAAGAAGACGCTACAGATCAAAAGCTTCGTCATTTGAGTGCTCATGTAGTAGTGCCTTACGAATAGTGCGCTTGCGCAATGGCTTTCTAAAGTGTGCCACCACAATTATTAGCACAAACCGAAAAATAGCGCGGCGCATTGAGGAAGACAATTTATTATGCTTCCTGTCGCGACGGTGTGTATTTTTTTTCAATTTATTCGAATAGATAATGTTTTAGAGGCTAGATCGCGTCCGCGATGAGTTGGCTCATCTCAGATTTTTCAATTTTCGGCTGGCATATTCAGCACTGGCCGCTGATTATTGCTGTTGAACTTGTAGTTCTTAATTCTATTGTCGGCTTTATCTTGTCAGCCGATCAAAACACCTGACCGGATTTCGAGTAGACCGCCCCGTTGGCGGTCTTTCTTTTTCAAAGGCACTATTCGTCTCGGTCAATGCTGCCGGTAGGCCCTATGCAGCGCCTATGGTAGCAGATACTACCAGAGCATGGCTGGCCTGAGTTGCGTTGGACCTCAACCGAGCGCCCATTGCCTCGCACATTAGCGGCGCAGTGCAAGGGCTCCTGAGAACTTCCATTAAATGCCACAACCCATTCTCAAACGGTCACTTAGGTCGATATGGGGCGCACGTAACGATCTGCTTCACCCTGCCTGCAAAAAGCGACGGGCGGCGCGATATGCGCCGCCCGTGATGGTCTTGAAAGAAGCCTGGTCGGTCCGCTCAGAACTTCCACTGTATGCCGGTCGACACGCCCACGATCGTGGTGCCGGTCCAGCAGTGCGGGTTGGCGTTGATGCCGCCCGGCGCCGCATTGGCGTCGTGGCAATCGGTGGTGACCGAACGGCCGCCGGCGCCGAGATCGTAGTGCGCGTCGGGTCCGTTGAAGGTCGCGGCCACATCCGTGTACCAGATCAGGTTCTCGGAGAACTGGTGTTTCCAGGCCGCCGTCAGCATGTCCGCCTGGTTCTGGTTGGGCCGCCGAATGCGGTGCTGTCGGCAAGAACGATGGTGGTGTCGTTGTGCTGGCCCGGATTGCCGGGCGACGCGGAACGCATGCGCCCAGCCGAAATGCAGGCTGTCGACCGGGGTCAGCTCTTGGCTGACGACCAGCCAGGTGCCGTTCGCGATCGTTCGTTCTGGAAATCCAGATCCGCCGAGACGTAGCGATGCAGCCGTTCGCCGATGACGCCGATCGTGGTCTTGGTCGGGAACGTGTACATCAGCCGATCTTGATAGCGTCTTCGTTCGCGGTATCCATTGTCTGCAGAGCTGCTGGCCATGAGCGCGGTTGAAGCCGCGCAGTCTTGCGAGTAGGAATGCCGCCAGGCGTAACGGGCTACCCCGTATGCGCCGGCGACATCGCTCGACCGGTTGACGTTCTGGTGGAATTCGTAAGCGGCGATGCGTAGAACGGGCCATTTTTGTAACTGAGATCGGCGCTAACGGCATTGCTGAACGCGCCGTCGCTGCACGATGCCAGCGGATTGGCGCCGCTGTTCGGATCGTTGCTGCCGGCGCAATCGGATTTGCCCGAGGCGAGATTGCCGCTGTCGTCGGCGCTGTTCTGGCCCGGCGAGAACAAGACGTTGAACTGGAAGCCGCCGCCGAATTTCGGCGACTCGTACCAGATCGCGTGGCTGACCCGGGTGCCGAACTCGACGCGGTTGTCGCCGCCCGAATTGCCCATGATGACGCCGTAGTCGCCCCACATGCCGGAGAACGGGTTGAACATCGCGGTCGAGTTCTTGTAGGGCGCGTCGGTCTTGCCGACCTTGATGGCGCCCCATTCCTTCGAGGCAAAGCCGATGTAACTGTTGCGGCTGAACAGCGCGCCGTTGACCTGATTGCTGAAATTGCTGTTCGACTGTTTGGTGCCGGGCGCGGCGGAAATGTCGATGCCGGCTTCGAACTGATAGACGAAGTTGAACGATTGAGTGGGGATGCGCTGGAAGCCGCGCACGCCCAGATACGAGATGTTGGTCGAGATGTCGGGCATCCAGCCGAAATTGCCAACCGGCAGTCAGTTATTGCCAAGTCGGGGGGAGCCGATACCGGACCCCTTGGCGTTTTTCGTCGCCGCGTCGAGCGAAACGTCGAATTGACCGTAGGTCGTAATCTCGCCGCCCGGCGTATAGAAGGTGAGGTTTTGCCCGGCTTGCGCTCAAGGAAATAGTGACCTTGGTGTCGAGCCATCCGCTTTACCGGCGCTTTGCTTGGCGTTTCGTGCGCATCGGCCGCGGTCGCTTTAGCTTGAGCCGCATTCGCGTCCGCCTGTGTCGCCTGCTTCTTCGCCGCCTTGACGTCGGCGGCGGTGTGCGACTGCGCTTCTTTCAATTCCTTGACGGTTTTCATCAGCGCCTCGACCTGCGCCTGCAGTGCCTTGACCTGCGCTTCGGAGGCCGCCTGGGCGTTGGCCGAGCCGTTCGCGCCGACGACTATAATAAAGCCGAAAACGCCACCCCGGAATACCAGCCGCGCGCCGCAATGTGCCGCCCATTGTCCGATCTCCCCCTTAGATCTGCCGCTTATTGTCGTTGGGCGATTGTTCCAAATATCGCGCGCATGAGATCGATTACATTGGGGTGTCAAGGCCATCTACGCCTTTTGTGTATTCATCGCGGCGATGCGGATCGCTCCGCCGCAGCCGGACTTTCATTGTCGGGAAAGAGGTTCGCGGCCGCCGCCGCGCGCCATTTCACGCTAACGGTTGACCGGCGCCAGCAGCACGCCATGTTTGGCGGCCGAATTATGCAGTCGAGCAGGGCACGCTCGCTGAACGGTTTGGCCAGATAGCCGGTCACCCCGGCAGCGCGCGGGTGCGGACATTGTCGTCCGGATAGGCCGTGATCAGGATGGTCGGGAATCGGCGTGCCCACTGCGACAAGATGTCCGCACAGCGCGAGCCCGCTCATGTTCGGCATCTGCACGTCGGCGATCAGGCAAGAGGTGATACGGATGCGGTTGGATTTGAGAATACGCGTCGGCTATGAATCCGATGCGACCGCAACAGGCCGATGGTGGCCTCGCGCACGGACTGTCGTCCTCGACGACGGCTATCGACGGTTTGATCGCCATGCGACGGTGTCCCGCCGCGCGCAATGAATAACCGCGGTGGATAAAGCCGGCGCGGCAATCATTATGGCAAAGCGTGCGGCGCCGCGATTGTACCAAAGTATCGGCGGCTAGGCCGTTTCGGCGCCGTCGGACAGCTTGTCGGCCATGCGCACGAGATCAGCCAGCGACCGCGCCTTCATTTTGCGCATGACGTGACGGCGATGCACCTTGACGGTGACCTCGCTGAGCTTGAGCTCGGCAGCGATCTGCTTGTTCGGCCGGCCGCTGGCGACCTTCAACATGATCTGCCGCTCGCGCGACGTTAGCTTGCCGAAATGCCCGCGCAGCCCCTCGATCACCGCCGAGTGCCGCGCGCCGCGCGCGGTCGCGCTCGATGCCGACGTAAATGGCGTCGAGCAGGTCCTGATCGCGGAACGGCTTGGGCAGGAATTCGATGGCGCCCGCTTTCAGCGCGCGCACCGACATCGGTACGTCGCCGTGCCCGGTGATGATGATGACCGGCAGGTCGATATCGAGCTTGGCCATCTCGCGCTGGAAGTCGAGCCCGCTGAGGCCCGGCAGGCGGACGTCGAGCACCAGGCAGCCGGGCGCGTCGGGCCGTTTGAATTGCAGGAATTCTTCGGTCGAGGCGAAAGTGCGCACGCTGAGGTGAACCGAACGAATGAGACCGTCGAGCGCTTCGCGCAGTGCGGGATTGTCGTCGATCACGTATACGACTGGTGTCGCCTCACTCACGGTACCACGCCCCCCGGCAAACTAAACTGAAACGCCGCGCCACGCGGTGCATTCGCCAGTCGCCCAGATATAGCCGCCATGAGCCTCGACGATCGAGCGGCTGATCGCCAGACCCATGCCCATGCCATCCGGCTTGGAAGTATAGAAGGCGTTGAAGATACGGTCGAGGCTCTCCGCGCCAGTCCGGCCCCGGTGTCCCTGACGGTGACCAGCGCGCCCGTGCCGTCGAAGCGCGCGGAACTCACGATCAAGAGCCGCGGCCCCTCGGCAAGGAGGCTCATGCCTCGAGCGCGTTGAGGATGAGATTGAGGATGACCTGCTGCAATTGCACGCGGTCGCCCTGCACCCGCGGCACGTCGTCGGCGAGTTCCGTGCGCAGCGACACGTGGTTCTGCAGAATTTCGCTGTCGATCAGGCTGAGCGTGGCGAGGATAATGTCGTTGATCGCCAGCCATTCCTGCTGCGGCGGCGAGCCGCGGGTGAGCGCGCGCACCTGGGCGATGATTTCGCTTGCCCGATTGGCGTCCTTGACCAGACGGCCGATCGCCGCCCGCGCCTCGTCGAGGTTTGGCGGATCGGCGGCCAGCCAGCGCACGCAGGCATTGCCGTTGGTGATCACCGCGGCGAGCGGCTGGTTGATCTCGTGCGCGATCGAGGCGGTGAGTTCGCCCATGGTGGTGACGCGGCCGACATGGGCGAGCTGCGAGCGCGCCTCGTAGGCCGCCGCCTTTTCCGATTCGATCTTGAACGAGAGAAAAGTCGTGATAGCGATCGCTAGAATGCTGATCGTCGTATTGATGACGCCGGCGCCGGTCTCGCCGCTTGCCGCGGTCAAGAGGTCGCTGAGCAGCGTCAAGCCGATGCAGCCGGCGCCGACCAGGATGACGCCGCGCGGCTTGCAGAAGCGCACCGATAAGAGAACGACCGCGGTGTAAAAGGCGGGGATTGCGATCTCCAGATCGGCGATGGTGTCGGCGACGAAAATGGCCGCGGCGAGCGCGGCGGTCGCCGCCGGCAACAGCCACGGCGCGGCGGTCGCTCGAAGATGCTGCAGCTTCATGCGCGTGATCCCGGGCCGTCAATTCACACCGAAGCCTCGCCAACAACAGGGGCAAAGACAAGGGCGGTCGCCCGCATGACGGAGCGGAACCGCCATGCTACACAGCGCCCGCCAAGAGAACCCGCCGGGCCATGTCGAAATCGCCGCAAACCCCCGCCCTCGCCGCCTTCCGCCGCATCGTGGTGAAGGTCGGCTCGTCGCTCCTGGTCGACGCCGGAGCCGGCGCGCTCAAGCAACAGTGGCTGGTGTCGCTCGCCGCCGACATCGCCGCGCTGCACGGCGAAGGCCGCGACCTCATCGTCGTCTCCTCCGGCGCCATCGCGCTCGGCCGCGCCGTGCTCAAGCTCGCCGCCGGCCCCCTCAAGCTCGAGGAGGCGCAGGCCGCGGCCGCCGTCGGGCAGATCGCGCTGGCGCGCGCCTGGTCGGAGGCGCTCGGGGCGCATGCGGTCACCACCGGCCAGGTGCTGGTGACGCTGCAGGATACCGAGGAGCGCCGCCGCTATCTCAACGCGCGCTCGACTATCGCCAAGCTGCTCGACTGGCGCTCGGTGCCAGTGATCAACGAGAACGACACCGTCGCCACCAACGAGATCCGCTACGGCGACAACGACCGGCTCGCCGCGCGCGTCGCCACCATGATGAGCGCGGACTTGCTGGTGCTGCTGTCCGACGTCGACGGGCTTTACGACCGGCCGCCGTCGCAAGACGGCGCGCAGCGGGTGCCGGTGGTGCAACGCATTTCGCCGGAGATCGAGGCGATGGCGGGCGCCTCCGAATCCGCCACCGCGCGTGGCGGCATGTTCACCAAAATCGAAGCCGGCAAGATCGCCACCACTGCCGGCACGCACATGATCATCGCCGACGGCCACGTCGCGCATCCGCTCAAGGCCATCGCCGACGGCGCGGCCTGCACTTGGTTTCTGACGCCGGCCAATCCGGTGACCGCGCGCAAGAAGTGGATCGCCGGTTCGCTCGAGCCGCGCGGCGCGCTGGTCATCGACGCCGGCGCGGTGCGCGCGCTGCGTTCGGGCAAGAGCCTGTTGCCGGCCGGCGTCACCAAAGTCGAGGGCGCCTTCGGCCGCGGCGACGCCGTGGTGGTGCGCGGGCCGGACGGCGCCGAGATCGGCCGCGGGCTGATCGCCTTCGACGCCGACGACGCCGACAAGATCAAGGGCCGCTCCTCGGCGGACGTCCCTGCCATCGTCGGCTTTACCGGACGGTCCGAGATGATCCACCGCGACGACCTGGTGCTCGGTGGCGAATAGCCACGGGTCGCTGCCGGCAACTCCGCGCCAGGCAAGACTATATCAGGCCCGAAAGCTGATTTCGCAAACGAGCCCCTCGGCACGCCAGTCGAACCGCAGCTTGCCCGGGAGCTGCTTGATCATCTGTTCGATGACCCGGCTACCAAAACCCTTGCGGGTCGGCTTGCGCGCCGGCGGACCGCCCGTCTCTATCCAGCGCAGCAGCAGGTGGCCGTCGGTGCCGTACTGCCATGTCAGGTCGATACGGCCGGCGCTATTGGACAGCGATCCATATTTGGCGGCGTTGGTCGCCAGTTCGTGCAACGTGACCGCGACGGCTTGCGCGGCCGTCGGTTCCAGCAAGGTCGGCGGACCGTCGATACGCACGCGCGTTCGGTCGGCCGCGAAATAAGGCGTAAGCTCTTGGTTGGCGATGGCCGACAATTCGGCGCCGACCCACCGCGCCTCGACGAACAGCGAATGGACATTTGCCAGCGCCTGGATGCGTCCTTCGATTGCCGCCTTCAGGCCGTCGAGCGTATCGGAATGCGAGAGATTGACAATCGCTTGGACGCTCGCCAGCAGGTTCTTGCTGCGATGTTCGGCTTCCCGCGCCAGCGTGGTGATTTGCTCCTGGTTGCGCTTCTGCTCGGTAATATCCCTGGCGATCTTCGAGGCGCCGACGATCTTGCCCTCGGCAGTCTTGACCGGAGAAACGGTCAGCGACACCACGATCAGGCTGCCGTGCTTGCGCTGCCGGACCGTCTCGAAATGGTCGATGCGCTCTCCCCGCCTGATCCGGTTGAGAATCTCAACCTCTTCGTTGCGCCGGTCTTCCGGAATGACAATGGTGATCGATTGCCCGATCGCCTCTTTGGCCGTGTAGCCGAAGACACGCTCTGCGCCCCTGTTCCAGTTTGTGATGATGCCGTCGAGGTTCTTGCTGACAATGGCGTCATCGCTGGACTCGACGATCGATGCCAGCGAACGCATCTGCTGATCCACAAGTTTCGATTCGGTCAGATCGTGCGTGACGGTTCCGTAGGCGGCGATGGCGCCGGATGCGTCGCGAACCGCATAGACGTTGTATTGCACCGGCACCAGCGCGCCCGTCGCAAAATTGCGAAACTTGACTTCGCCCGACCAGAAGCCGCTCTGGCGAACGGCCGGCAAGACCTCCTGGACAATTTTGGGCTGGTCGTCCGGCGCGAAATAATCGACGATTTTCGTCGAACGGACGGCCCGCGAATTGGGCAATCCAACGAGCCTGCGGCCGGCTTCGTTCACATAGAGTGCATTGCCCTCGAGATCGGCGATGCCAATGAAATCATGGGAAGCGGTCAGCAGCGACGCCAGCGTGCGCGCGAGATCGGCACTGGCACTGCCGAGTTCCCGGGCGAGCTGTGACAGCTCGTCGGTTATCATCCCGATACTCTCCCACCCGCACTCACAGTACCCTCGGTGACCCGCGCTCAAAGGCAGACGATAGCGGGGACAAAGAGTAGCCCACCGGGTCTGTGGTGGCCATCGCGCGCGGAGGGTCGCAATCCGGATTTGCCGGCGGGAGAAGAAACCAGGAGAAAAAAGAATTGGGCCGCGCACATCGGCGGAGAAATCCGCGAACATCTACATCGAGAAAATCGGGAGGAATAAGATGTTCGGTGGGTGTTCGCGGCGGGAACTCGGACCGCGCCGCCGCGTTATCCCTGCACGACGCGAGTGTTGATTTGGAAGGCGATTAACCGATCGCCCGGAAACCCTGGCCCACCGGAGGCCGGGGTTTTCTGTTGCCGAAGGCGCATCGGCCCGCGCGCCTATTTTGCCAAGACAGACTAGGGCTTAGCCCCGGTCGGCCATTGGCCGACTCCGGACCGGGGCCGCGTAGTCGGCCGCTGGGCCAGCGGCTAATGTCCGCGCGAGCGCGGCTTCGCCGACCGCCGGGTGCTGCCGGATTTGCGTTGCACCGGGTGCGTCGGCAAGGGGTAGAACGTGCCGTCGGGAAACTCCAGATAACGGCTGTAAACCTGCACCTGGCCTTCGCCGCCGCGCCGGCCTTCGATCACGAACTTGGTGCCGACCGGGAAACGGCTGGGAAGCCGACTTGAGCTGGACGCCATGACGCTGTCCTCCTGTGATGTGTCACCCTGGCAGCCCAATGTGTAGGTCAATTGAATGGGTCCGTGGTCCGGCCGCTTATCCCCGCTATCCCCAGACCTCTCATGCGGCCGGGCTACCTCGCCCCGGCGACCCCGACGTGTTAGGAACTTGGCTGACATCAGTTTGGGCCACTGGCCATGAGTGCACCGCTGAAAAGCATTGAAGGGACAGGAGATATTGCCGCCCTGATGGCCGGGATCGGCCGCCAGGGACGGCTCGCCGCCCGCGCGCTGGCGCTCGCCTCCACCACCCAGAAAGACCGCGCCTTGCAGGCTATGGCGGATGCCGTACGCGCGGAAAAGGCCCGGATTCTGGCCGCAAACGCCGAGGATATCGCCGAGGCGCGCGCCTCCGGCGTTTCCGGCGCCTTCCTCGACCGCCTGATGCTCGACGATCCCCGGGTGGAAGCGATCGCGGCCGCCATCGAAGCGGTGCGTGCGCTTCATGATCCCGTTGGCGCCGTTACCGATTCCTGGACACGGCCGAACGGCATGACGATCGAGCGCGTTCGCGTGCCGCTCGGCGTTATCGGCATCGTCTATGAGAGCCGGCCGAACGTCACCGCCGACGCCGGCGCGCTGTGCCTGAAATCGGGCAATGCCGCGATCCTGCGTGGCGGCTCCGACAGTTTGCGTTCGAGCCGCGCCATTGTCGCCGCGCTCGGCGCGGGCCTGCGCCAAGCCGGTCTGCCGGAAGCCGCCATCCAGCTTGTCCCCACCCGCGACCGCGCCGCGGTCGGGCTGATGCTCGGCGGCCTCGACGGCAATATCGACGTCATCGTGCCGCGCGGCGGCAAGAGCCTGGTCGCCCGCGTGCAGGCGGAGGCGCGCGTGCCCGTGTTCGCGCATCTCGAAGGCGTGTGCCACGTCTACGTCGACAAGGCGGCCTCGCTCGATATGGCGAAGAAGATCGTGCTCAACGCCAAAATGCGCCGCACCGGCGTCTGCGGCGCCGCGGAGACTTTGCTGGTCGACCGCGCCGTCGCCGATAAATTCCTCAAGCCGCTCATCGAGATGCTGATCGACGCCGGTTGCGAAATCCGCGGCGATAAGCCGACCCAGGCCGTGGATAAGCGCGTGAAACTCGCGACCGAAGAAGATTGGGCCACCGAATATCTCGACGCCATCATCGCTGCCAAGGTGGTGGACGGCGTCGCTGCAGCCATCGACCATATCGAGCGCTACGGCTCGCATCACACGGACGCCATCGTCACCGAGGATCATTCGGCGGCGGAGAAGTTCCTGCGCGAAGTCGACTCGGCGATCGTGCTGCATAACGCCTCGACCCAGTTCGCCGACGGCGGCGAATTCGGCTTCGGCGCCGAAATCGGCATCGCCACCGGACGCCTGCATGCGCGCGGGCCTGTCGGAGTCGATCAGTTGACCACGTTCAAATACCGCATCCACGGCAACGGTCAGATCCGGCCGTGACAGCGCCAATCCCCGCCCTTCCCGAGCGCGTTCTTCCGCCCCACGCGCCCGGGATGAAGATCGGCCTGTTCGGCGGAACTTTCGATCCGCCCCACCAAGCCCACGTCGCCGCGAGCCTTTTGGCGCTCAAGCGGCTCCGGCTCGACAGCGTCTGGTGGCTGGTCACGCCAGGCAATCCGCTCAAAAACACCAGCGGGCTCGCGCCGCTGCAGGACAGGATCGGCGTCGCCCGCGCGCTCACCCATCACCCGCGCGTCGAGGTGACCGGCCTCGAGGCTGTCATCAAAACGCGATATACTTATGACACGATCAAATGGTTGAAAGCGCGGTGTCCGCGCGTCCGATTCGTCTGGATCATGGGCGCCGACAATCTGCGGAGCTTCCACCGCTGGCAGAAATGGCGTCGCATCGCGAAGCTGGTGCCGTTCGTGGTGATCGACCGCCTCGGCCCGAGCCTTTACGCCGCAGCGAGCGCGGCCGGCCAAGCCCTCTCCCGCGCCCGCATTCCGGAACACGACGCCGCCAGCCTGCCTTTTTGGCAGCCGCCGGCCTGGACCTTCCTGCACGGCCTCAAGTCTCCGCTCTCCTCCACCGCGTTGCGCGCCTTGCGCCAGGGTGGCGGTCCGGCTGTCCGCGCAGCCGGCAAGAAAAAATCCAACAAACCCGAGAAATCCAAGAAGTCCAAGAAGTCTATGAGTGGCAAGCGGCGAGCGAATTGACTATCTTGATCGAAGCCCCGGCATGCGCCGGAGCGGGTGCAACGCACGCAAAAGGAAAACAACCTCTGAGCAAAACTGCACTCTCTCGGGCAACACGTGTCACGCCCGAACCTGTCTCCCGGCGCCCGAACGCCAAGGAGACGCTCCGCATCGTCCTCGCGCGGCTGGAAGACATGAAAGCCGAGGACAGCGTCACCATCGACCTCACCGGCAAATCCTCCATCGGCGATTTCATGGTCGTGACCTCCGGCCGGTCGCAGCGCCACGTCGGCGCGGTCGCCGAGCATGTGGTCAAGGATCTCAAGGCCGCGGGCATGACCGGGATTCATGTTGAAGGCCAGCGGCAAGCCGACTGGGTGCTGATCGACGCCGGCGACGTGATCGTGCACGTGTTCCGGCCGGAAGTGCGCGCCTTCTACGATCTGGAAAAGATGTGGAAGGGCGGCACGCGCCGCACAAACTGATACACTCCGCGGCACGATGCGCCTCATCGTTGCCGCCGTTGGACGCCTGAAGAAGGGCCCGGAAACCGAGCTTTCCGAGCGCTATGCCAAGCGCGCCGCGCAAACCGGCCGCGGCCTCGGCCTGCGCGATATCGACGTCATCGAAATCCGCGAAAGCCGTGCCAACGAGGCCGGCAAGCGCATGCTCGAGGAATTGATCGCGCTCGCCAATGTCATTCCGCAGCGCGCGGCGGTCGTGCTGCTCGACGCCCACGGCGAGAACCTCGACAGCGCCAGCCTTGCCGCCCGCCTCGCGCAATGGCGCGCCGACGACCGCCCGGCCGCGGTCTTCATGATCGGCGGCGCCGACGGCCTCGCCCCGACGCTGCGCGCCAAGGCCGAGCTGCGGCTCGCCTTCGGGGCGGCGACCTGGCCGCATCAACTGGTGCGCATTATGCTCCTGGAGCAGCTTTACCGCGCCACCACGATCTTGGCGGGGCACCCATATCATCGCGCCTGATCGCCGCAGATCGGTCTTAATCCGCCTGCATGAAACTGGCCGGAACATCGGGCTTGCCGTCCCAACCTGCGGGCGTAACGTGGCCGTAATGATTTGCTTCGGGGGATTCGAACCGCGCTCCGCGATTGTCGCGGCGCTCGCGATGTCGATCGCTCTCGCCACCACGGTTTCGGCGCAAGAGCGCCCGATTCACCTCGCGCAAGCTGGCAAGACCGACAAGACGGAAAAGCTCGAAACGCTGCAGCAGCGCGACCAAGACCTCAAGGCCGCGCGCGATGCACAGGGCAAGTCGATCGAGACCGAGGCCGCGCTCAAGCGCGAGATCGAGCAGATCGGCGCCGACCGCCGCAAGCTCAACCAGGATTTGATCGATACTGCCGGCCGCATCCGCAAAGTCGAGACGCAGGTCGCGGCGACCGAAACGCGGCTCAAGCCGCTCGACGAGAACGAGCAGAAAATCCGCAAGTCGCTCGACGGCCGCCACGCGGTAATCGGCGAAGTGCTGGCCGCGCTGCAGCGCATCGGCCATCGCCCGCCGCCGGCCTTGATCGCCAGCCCGGAGGACGCCCTGCAGTCGGTGCGCACCGCCATGCTGCTCGGCGCGGTGCTGCCGGAGATGCGGCACGAAGTCGAGGCGCTGGCCAACGACCTTTCCGGCCTGCTCAAGGTCCGCAAGGAAATCGCCGCCGAACGCGACCGGCTCAAAGGCGAGGTGGCCTCGCTCGGCAACGAACGCACGCGCATGACGGCGCTGGTCGACGAACGCCAAAAGCAGCAGGCCGAGCGCGAAAAGGCGCTCGACGCCGAACGGGCGCGCGCGTCCGAATTGGCGAGCCAGGTCGACAATCTCAAAGATTTGATCGCCAAGCTCGAGCAGGGGCTCGATCCGGCGACGCGGGCCGCCCGCGAGGCCGCCCGCAGCGATGCGCGGCCGGCCATGGCGGCGTTGCACGATCCCGGGGGGCTGGCCCCGGCGGTCGCTTTCGCGTCATTGCGCGGGCGAGTTCCGATTCCGGTTAATGGCGTCAAATTGACGGAATTTGGCGCTCCCGATGGTACCGGCGGGGCGGAAAAGGGCGTTTCCATCGCTACCCGCGCCGGTGCGCAGGTCACCGCCCCGGCCGACGGCTGGGTGGTTTATGCCGGCCCGTTCCGATCCTACGGGCAACTCTTGATCCTCAATGCCGGCAACGGGTATCATCTCTTGCTCGCTGGGATGGATCGGATATCAGTTGATCTCGGACAATTCGTACTGACTGGAGAACCGGTTGCGGTGATGGGAAACGGCTCCCATATCGCCGCTATCCTCGCGACAGGTTCCAGCCAACCGGTGCTCTATATCGAGTTTCGTAAGGACGGGATTCCCGTCGATCCAGGCCCATGGTGGGCAGCTGGCGAAGGCGAAAAGGTTCGCGGATGATGCGCAAGACAACTCTCATTCTTCTCGGCGCGGCGGCTGGAGCGGCAATGACGCTGCTCGCGACACAGCCCCATATGATCTTCATCGGTTCGACCGCCAAAGCGGCGGCCGCGGACACCTATCGGCAGCTCAATCTGTTCGGCGACGTGTTCGAGCGCGTGCGCGCCGATTACGTCGAGAAACCGGACGACTCGAAGCTGATCGAGACCGCGATCAACGGCATGCTGGCTGGGCTCGATCCGCATTCCAGCTACATGGATCCGAAGAGCTTCCGCGACATGCAGGTGCAAACCCGCGGCGAATTCGGCGGGCTCGGCATCGAGGTCACCATGGAAGACGGCCTGATCAAAGTGGTGGCGCCGATCGACGAGACGCCCGCCGCCAAGGCCGGCATCATGGCCAACGACATCATCACCCAGCTCGACGGCGAACAGGTGCAGGGCCTTACCCTGAACCAGGCGGTCGAGAAGATGCGCGGGCCGGTGAACACCAAGATCAAGCTCACCGTCATGCGCAAGGGCAATGACAATCCAATCGAGATCACCATCACGCGCGACATCATCCGCGTGCGCTCGGTGCGCTCGCAGGTGGAAGGCGACGACGTCGGCTATATCCGGCTCACCCAGTTCAACGAGCAGACCACCGACGGTTTGAAAAAGGCGATCACCGACATCTCGGCGAAGATCTCCAACGACAAGCTCAAGGGCTATATCCTCGATCTGCGCAACAACCCGGGCGGCCTGCTCGACCAGGCGATTTCGGTCTCGGACGCATTCCTGCAAAAGGGCGAGATCGTGTCGACCCGCGGCCGCAACCCCGAAGAGACGCAGCGCTTCAACGCCCGGCCCGGTGACCTGACCAACGGCAAGCCGGTGATCGTGCTGATCAACGGCGGCTCGGCCTCGGCTTCGGAGATCGTCGCCGGTGCCCTGCAGGACCACAGGCGCGTCACCGTCATCGGCACGCGCTCGTTCGGCAAGGGCTCGGTGCAGACCATCATCCCGCTCGGCTCCGGCAACGGTGCCCTGCGGCTGACCACCGCGCGCTACTTCACGCCGTCTGGCCGCTCGATCCAGGCCAAGGGCATCGTGCCCGACATCGAGGTGCTGCAGGACGTGCCGCCGGAAATCCAGGCCAAGTCCGACACCAGCACCAAGGGCGAAGCCTCGTTGCGCGGCCACCTCAAGGGCGACACCGGCAAGGAACAGACCGGTTCGCAGGCTTATGTCCCGCCGGACCCGAAGAACGACAAGGCGCTGATCATGGCGGAAGACCTGTTGCGCGGAACCGTAGTCAACTCGGCGTTCCCGCCAAATCCGAAGACCCCGGTCCCCAACTGACCGCGGTCCAATCGGCAAAGCAGTTTCCGGCGGGGCGGCTCGAGGGCCGCCCCGTTCGTTTATGGCAAATCCGTGAAAATCGACGCGTGCTAGACTTAGCGGATGATTCGCGAGGATTTGGGCCTTGTCATCGGATGAACTGAACGCCCCTCTCGGCCAGGACAAGCGCAAGCGGCCATCGAAGCTGCCGGCGATCGCCCCGCAACTGCTGACCGGGGCGCTCGGCCTGTTCGGCGTCGTGGTGGTGGTCTGGGCGATCTTCGTCAAGGACCCCCTGGGCGGCGAGCCTACCGCGGTGATTTCCACCGGGCCGCTCGCCAAGAAGGCGGAAAAACCGGCCGGCGACGGCCAGCAACAGGCCCATCATGACGGGGCGGTGCCTGACAGCGCGCCGGCTGTGAATGTCGCCATCCCCGCCCAGGTCGCCCCGCCGCCGGGCAGCAAGACAATCACCATCATCGACGGCTCTAGCGGCAAACATCAGGAGGTGATCCTTCCCGGCAAGGGCAGCGATGCCGCGTCGAAAGCGGCGAGCGACCAGGCAAACCTCGAAGCCACCACCGATCACGGAGCCATCCCGAAAGCCGCGGCGGACAGCGCGCGGCCGTTCCGCGCCTTCGCCCATCCGCGCCAGCTGCCGCCCGACAAGACCGCCGCGCCGCGCATCGCCGTCATCGTCGGCGGGCTCGGTATCAGCGCCACCGGCACCGCCGACGCCCTGGCGAAATTGCCGGCGCCGGTGACGCTGGCGATCGCGCCCTACGGCAACAGCCTCGACAAGCTGGTCGAGCGCGCGAGCGCGGCCAATCACGAGGTGCTGCTGCAGTCGCCGATGGAACCGTTCGACTATCCCGACAACGACCCCGGACCACAGACTTTGCTGACCTCGCTGACCGCGGACCAGAACATCGATCGGCTGCACTGGCAGATGAGCCGCCTGCAGGGCTACGTCGGTATCGTCAGCTACATGGGCGCCCGCTTCACGTCGTCCGAGCCGTCGCTCGCGCCGGTGCTGCGCGAGACGGCCAAGCGCGGGCTGATCTACGTGGACGACGGCGCCTCGTCGCGCAGTGTCGCGGGCCAGCTTGCCGGCAGTCATAATTTTCCATTCGCCAAGACCGATGTCGTGATCGACGCCGTGCCGACCCCGGTCGAAATCGACCGCGCACTGGCGCGGCTCGAATTGGCGGCGCGCGAACACGGATCCGCGGTCGGGCTCGCCACTGCGCTGCCGGCGACCGTCACGCGCATTGCCGAATGGGCGAAAGCGGTGGAGGCGCGCGGCTTTGTGCTGGTTCCGATCACCATGGTGGCGGTGAAGGAAAAGTCGTCATAGTGTCATTCAAGGGCGCGAATGAAGCGCGCGACCGGAGTGACGGAGTAGCAATGCCCCCCTTCGAGTCTTTGCCCTATCGCCCGTGCGCCGGCATGATGGTGCTCAACCGCGCCGGCCTCGTGTTCATCGGCCGCCGCACCAGCGGGCCGGAACACATCGACATGGTGCATGCTTGGCAGATGCCGCAGGGCGGCATCGACGAGGACGAAGACCCGTACAAAGCCGCGCTGCGCGAGCTGTATGAAGAGACCAGCATCCGGTCGGTGGAGAAGCTGGGCGAGATCGGCGAATGGCTCGCCTACGATATTCCGCGTGACATCGTCGGTCAGGCCTGGGGCGGCAAGTACCGCGGGCAGAAACAGAAATGGTACGCGCTGCGCTTCACCGGCGACGAGAACGAGATCGACATCGTCAATCCCGGCGGCGGGCACGACCCGGAATTCATCGAATGGCGCTGGGCGGCAATGGACGAGCTGCCCGATCTGGTGGTGCCGTTCAAACGGCAGACATATCAGCGCATAGTCAGCGAGTTCGGGAAGTTCGCTAACGCTTGAGCCATCAATGCATCGCCGTGCCGGTCACGTGCCGGTCGACGGTCTTGAAGTGATCGAGCCGCGTGATCAGCTTGTCGAGCTCGGAGCCAGGTTCGGTCTTCTCGATGCGGGTTTCCAGTTCGCTGATGCGGGTCGCGATCATGGCGCGGTCGATATCCTCGACCGCTTCCGCCACGTCGGCGAGCACGGTGAGGCCTTGCGCCGACACCTCGGCAAAGCCACCGAGCACGACGATCTTCTGCGTTCCGCTGGCGCCGTGCACAGTCAAAATGCCCGGCCGCAACGTCGCGACATAGGGCGCGTGGTTGGCCAGCACGCCGAAGTCGCCTTCGGCGCCGGGAACGTCAACCTGCTCGACCTCGCCGGAGAACAGGAGCTTTTCCGGCGAAACCAGATCGAAATGGAAAGCCGCCATCGTCTATCAGCCTTTGTTTCTGCCCATCGCGAATCCCAAGCCAAGCCCGATGACCCCGCCGATCGCCGTAATGATGGCGATGTGCTGGATTTGGCTCGAGGTCAGCGGCCCGTTGCCGCGCGCGATCTGATTTCCCTTCACTTCGATATTGAGCGGACCGAACTTGATCTCGGCCGATTCCGGCCGCGTCAGATAACCGGCAAACACGCCGATCAGCAGCCCCACAATCAAAAACGCGAGAAGGCCCGAGCGCGCTTGCATCGAGTTACGCCGCCTCCGCCGCGAGCTTCTTGCCCTTTTCAACCGCCTCTTCGATGGTGCCGACCATGTAGAAGGCTGCCTCCGGCAGGTAATCGTACTTGCCGTCGCACAGGCCTTGGAAGCCCTTGATGGTGTCGGCGAGATCGACCAGCTTGCCGGGCGAGCCGGTGAACACTTCGGCGACGAAGAACGGCTGCGACAGGAAGCGTTCGATCTTGCGCGCGCGCGCGACCGCCACCTTGTCCTCTTCCGACAGTTCGTCCATGCCGAGAATGGCAATGATGTCCTGCAGCGCCTTGTAGCGCTGCAGGATCTGCTGCACCTGGCGCGCCACCGCGTAATGTTCCTCGCCGACGATCAGCGGCGACAGCATGCGCGAGGTGCTATCGAGCGGATCCACCGCCGGGTAGATGCCCTTGGCGGCGATATCGCGCGACAGCACGGTGGTCGCGTCCAAATGCGCGAACGAGGTGGCCGGCGCCGGATCGGTCAAATCGTCGGCCGGCACGTAAATCGCCTGCACCGACGTCACCGAACCCTTGTGGGTCGTGGTGATGCGCTCCTGCAGCGTGCCCATGTCGGTGGCGAGCGTCGGCTGATAGCCCACCGCCGACGGGATGCGGCCGAGCAGCGCCGACACTTCCGAGCCGGCCTGTGTGAAGCGGAAGATGTTGTCGACGAAGAACAGCACGTCCTGGCCCTGGTCGCGGAAATATTCGGCGACCGTCAGCCCGGAGAGGCCGACGCGGGCGCGCGCGCCCGGCGGCTCGTTCATCTGACCGTAGACCAGCGCGCATTTCGAGCCTTCGACCGAGCCCTTCTTGGGGTCTTTGTTGACGCCCAACTCGATCATCTCGTGATAGAGGTCGTTGCCCTCGCGCGTGCGCTCGCCGACGCCGGCAAACACCGAATAACCGCCGTGTGCCTTGGCGACGTTGTTGATCAGCTCCATGATCAGCACGGTCTTGCCGACGCCGGCGCCGCCGAACAGGCCGATCTTGCCGCCCTTGGCATAAGGCGCCAGCAGGTCCACCACCTTGATGCCGGTGACCAGGATCTGCGCTTCGGTGGACTGATCGGTATAAAGCGGCGCTTCCTGATGGATCGCGCGCGTGGCCTTGGCATTGACCGGGCCCGCTTCATCGACCGGGTCGCCGATCACGTTGATGATGCGGCCGAGCAATTCCGGGCCGACCGGCACCGCGATCGGCTGGCCGGTATCCATGACTTCCTGGCTGCGCACCAGGCCTTCGGTCGAAGTCCATGGCGATGGTGCGCACGGTCGATTCGCCGAGATGCTGGGCAACTTCCAATACCAGCCGGTTGCCGCCGTTTTTCGTCTCTAACGCGTTGAGAATGGGCGGCAAATCGCCCTCGAACTGCACGTCGACGACGGCGCCGATGACCTGGGTGATCTTTCCGACTGCGTTCTGCGTGGTGGCCATTTTAATCCTCTTAGAAACTCGATTCCTCGGGCTTAGAGCGCCTCTGCTCCGGAGATGATCTCGATCAGTTCCTTGGTGATCATCGCCTGGCGCGTGCGGTTGTAGGTCAGCGTCTGCTTACGGATCATTTCGCCGGCGTTGCGGGTGGCGTTGTCCATCGCGCTCATGCGCGCGCCCTGCTCGGAGGCGGCATTTTCCAAGAGTGCGCGAAACACCTGCACCGACAGATTGCGCGGCAACAACTCGGCGAGGATTTCGTCTTCCTCAGGCTCGTATTCGTAGGATGCTGACGCCGCGGCTTTTTCGAACACCGGCGGGATGACCTGCTGGGCGGTCGGAATTTGCGCGATCACCGATTTGAAGCGCGAGAAGAATAGCGTGCAGACGTCGAAAGCGCCCGCGTCGAACAGAGCGACGATCTTCTTGGCGATCATGTCGGCCTGCTCGAAGCCGATCTGCTTGATGCCGCGCAGCTCGATCGTTTCGATGATCAGCTTGCCGTAGACCCGGCGAAGCTGGTCTTGGCCCTTGCGGCCAACGCAGAGGATTTTGACCTCCTTGCCTTGGCCGACGAGCGAATTGATGCGCTCGCGCGCCAACCGCACGATCGACGAATTGAACGGACCGCACAGGCCGCGCTCGGCGGTGCAGACCACCAGCAGATGCACCTTGTCGTTGCCGGTGCCGGCCAAGAGCCTGGGCGCGCTGTCGCTGCCGGCAACCGCCGCGGCGATCGAGCCCAGCACCTTGCTCATGCGTTCGGCATAAGGACGCGCGGCTTCCGCCGCCACCTGCGCGCGGCGCAGCTTGGACGCCGCGACCATCTGCATGGCCTTGGTGATCTTCTGCGTCGCCTTGGTCGCAGCGATGCGAACGCGCATGTCCTTGAGGGAGGCCATTTCGAGCTCTGTCTATCCTCGTCCCGTGTCCCATCCCCTCCCCCTTGAGGGGGAGGCAGAGAAAATTAGGCAAACGTCTTGGCGTAGCCGTCGACGATCTCTTTCAGCTTAGCTTCGTCGGCGCTCGACAGGTCGCCGCTCTTGCCGATGCTGTCGAGCAGATCGGCGTTCTTGGTGCGCAGCAGCGTCAGCAGGCCCTGCTCGAAGGCGCGCACGCGCGCCACCTCGAACTTGTCGAGATAGCCGTTGACGCCGGCGTAGATCACGCAGACCTGCTCGGCCATCTTAAGCGGCGAGAACTGCGGCTGCTTCAAGAGTTCGGTCAAGCGCGAGCCGCGCGCCAAGAGGCGCTGCGTGGTGGCGTCGAGGTCGGAGCCGAATTGCGCGAAGGCGGCCATTTCGCGGTACTGCGCGAGCTCGCCCTTGATCTTGCCGGCGACCTTCTTCATCGCCTTGGTTTGCGCGGCCGAGCCGACGCGCGACACTGACAGGCCGACGTTAAGCGCCGGACGGATGCCCTGATAGAACAAATCGGTCTCCAGGAAGATCTGGCCGTCGGTGATGGAAATCACGTTAGTCGGAATATAGGCCGACACGTCGTTGGCCTGCGTTTCGATGACCGGCAACGCGGTGAGCGAGCCGCCTTTGTTGGCGTCGTTCATCTTGGCGGCGCGCTCGAGCAGGCGCGAGTGGAGATAGAACACGTCGCCGGGATAGGCTTCGCGGCCGGGCGGGCGACGCAGCAGAAGCGACATCTGGCGGTAGGCGACGGCGTGCTTCGACAGGTCGTCATAGATGATGACCGCGTGCATGCCGTTGTCGCGGAAATATTCACCCATGGTGCAGCCGGAAAACGGCGCCAGGAACTGCATCGGCGCCGGATCGGACGCGGTGGCGGCGACGATGATCGAATAGTCGAGCGCGCCCTGCTCTTCCAGCACCTTGACGAATTGCGCCACGGTCGAGCGCTTCTGGCCGACCGCGACATAGACGCAGTAGAGCTTGATCTTCTCGTCGGTCTGCGCGTTCAGCGGCTTCTGATTGAGGATGGTGTCGAGCGCGATCGCGGTCTTGCCGGTCTGACGGTCGCCGATGATCAATTCGCGCTGGCCGCGGCCGATCGGGATCAGCGCGTCGATCGCTTTCAGGCCGGTGGCCATCGGCTCGTTCACCGACTTGCGCGGGATGATGCCGGGCGCCTTGACGTCGACGCGCGCGCGGATGTCGGACTTGATCGGGCCCTTGCCGTCGATCGGATTGCCGAGCGCGTCGACCACGCGGCCGAGCAGGCCCTTGCCGACCGGCACGTCGACGATGGCGCCGGTGCGCTTGACGGTCTGGCCTTCCTTGATCTCGCGGTCGTTGCCGAAGATGACGATGCCGACGTTATCGGTTTCGAGGTTGAGCGCCATGCCGCGCACGCCGTTCTCGAACTCGACCATTTCGCCGGCCTGCACGTTGTCGAGACCGTAGACGCGGGCGATGCCGTCGCCGACGGACAGCACCTGGCCGACCTCGGAGACTTCGGCTTCCTGGCCGAAATTCTGGATTTGCTCTTTCAGGATGGCGGAAATTTCTGCGGCGCGGATATCCATCAGCGGGCCTCTTTCATCGCGATCTTGATCGCATTCAATTTGGTGCGGAGAGACGAGTCGACCATGCGGCTGCCGACCTTGACGACGAGCCCGCCAATGATGGCGGGCTCGATCTTGACGTCGAAGTCGATGTCCTTGCCGCCGGTCACCGATTTGAGCGCGCCCTTGAGCGCGTCGAGATTCTTGTCGCTGAGCGGCTCGGCGACGGTGACCTGCGCGGTCACCTCGCCCTTGTGGTGGGCAACCAGCGCGCGGTAGCCGCGGATCATGTCGCGTACGGCGAACAGCCGGCGGTTGGTGACGATGACGCGCAGGAAATTGGCGGCGAGCCCGCTGATGCCGGCCTTGTCGAGGATGGCGGCGAGCGCGCGCAACTGCTCGTCGGCGCCGAACACCGGGCTGCGCACCAGCCGATTGAGATCGGGATTGTCGGCGATCAGCGCGTCGAAGCGGTCGAGATCGGCCTTGACGGCATCGGTCGCTTTGTTGTCGAGCGCCAACTCGAACAGAGCATTGGCATACCGCCCTGCCATGCCGGAAATAATCGGATCTGTGCCAGCCACTGGACGCTCGTTTTCGTTACTTCATTCACAGGCCGGGCGCCGTCGCAGAAGGGCGGCGTAAACGATTGGAATCCAAGAGGGAATTCCGATTCTTGAGGACGTCGCGGCAGCCCGCGGAAACCCCCATGAAATCGAGGCGCTAGCTAACACAGGGCCGGGGGCGGTGCAACATGGCGCGCCGAACGGGAGGAGATGCCGGGCCTGCACGATGCGCGGGAACCGGCAAATTTGCATCCAAGGGATAGCTCGCCACACGCGCGGGCGGCCTATAGCTTGCGCGGCGATTTCCTTGCCCGGGAGCCGGCGGCCAATGTCGCAAATCAATGCCACGCGCGACGCGGCCGCCACCGCCAAGCTGCTGGTCGTATTGCTGGCCTTCGCCTGGGGCCTCAACTGGATCGCCGCCGCCTGGGCGCTCACCGAGGTGTCGCCCTGGAGCCTGCGTTTTGCCGGCGCCGGCATCGGCGCCGCGGTCTTGTTCGCCGCCGCGCTGCTCACCGGACACGACCTGCGCGTGCCGCGCGGCGAATTCCGGCACGTGATGATCGCCGGCTTCTTCAACGTCGCGGCGTTTCAGGTTCTCTCCGGCTTCGCGCAACTCAGCGGTGCCACCAGCCGCGCCATTATCATCACTTATTCGATGCCGATCTGGACGACCATATTGAGCGCCGTCGTGCTCGGCGAAGCGCTCACCCGCATCCGCATTATCGCGTTCTGTTTGTGCGTGGCGGGCCTGTCGGTGCTGCTCTGGCCGCTGTTCTCCGACGGATTCCCGCCTTTCGTGTTCTATTCGCTCGGCTGCGCACTGAGCTGGTGCATCGCGACCGTCTACATCAAGTGGGCCGAGGTGAAGATCGAGCCGCTCGCCAACGCGGCCTGGCAATTGCTGTTCGGCTTCCTGTTCGTCGCCGTCGGTACCTTCGTGTTCGAAGGCCTGCCGCGGCTGTGGCCGCTCGGCGGCCGCAGCGTATTGGCGATCCTTTATGTCGGTCTGTTTGGCGTCGGCCTGGCGCATTTCCTGTGGTGGTCGATCATCGGACGGCTGCCGACCATCACCGCTTCGCTCGGCTCGCTGCTGGTGCCGGTGATCGGCGTGACCGCCTCGGCCGTTTTGCTTGGCGAGCGTCCAACGTTGCCCGATATCGTCGGCTTCGTCTTGATCTTCGCGGCGGCAGCCTGCGTGCTGCTGCAGCCGAGCGTGAAGCACACGGAGATGCCGGAGTAACTAGGTCTTCCCGCGCAAGCGGGTCGGCCAGCCGACGCGGACAAGCGTTTGGTCCGGATCGGAGACGCCAAACTCGTACATTCCCCAAGGCTTGTCTTCAGCTTTACGGCCGAAAGCGGCGGCGAGCTCATCGACGTTTTCGGTGTAGAGATAAACGGCGAATGGATTACGTCCCGGCACCAGCCAACCTTCGACCGTTTTGGTGAGATGGATTTCACCGCCTTGGCCGTCGGAAAGCATGCGGTATTCGTCAAACTTGTGCTCGCCTAGCCGCTGCGTGAAGCCGAGACGAGCATAAAACTCTTCGCTTGCATTGAGATCGTTGCAGGGAACGATCGCCGTCAACGCATGTGTGGGTGCCATCGGCCAATTCCAAATGTGCGCGCCCCAGCGAAGTGTTTGCTCGAAACGCGGCGAAAATTCGGACGTCAGTAGAAGCTCTGCGGATCGACGTCGACTTCCAGCCGCACGTTGCCGCGCGGCTTGGGCGCGTCGGCGAGCCATTGCCGCAAGTAAGCCGAAAGATCGTAGCCGCGCGGCGCCTTAACCAGCAGGCGGAAACGATGCCGGCCGCGCACCACGGCGATCGGCGCCTCGGCGGGGCCGAGGATGCGCACTTGGTCGCTGACCGGCGAAGCAGACACCAGCGTGCGCGCGAAAGCCTCCGCGCCGTGCCGGTCGTTCGCCGTCACCACTAGGCCGGCGAGCCGTCCGAACGGCGGATAGCCGGTCTTTTCGCGTAACGCGATCTCGCTCGAATAGAACGCCTCGCGGTCGCCCAGGATCAGCGCCTTCATCACCGGATGCTCGGGCTGATGCGTCTGCAGGAAGCCGACGCCGCGCCCCTCCTCGCGGCCGGCGCGGCCGACAACCTGATGCAGAAGCTGGAAGGTGCGCTCGGCGGCGCGCGGGTCGCCATTGCCGAGGCCGAGATCGGCGTCAACGATGCCGACCAGATTAAGCTTGGGAAAATGGTGACCCTTGGCGACGAGCTGGGTGCCGATGACGACGTCGAAGCGCCCTTCCGCCACGTCGTCGAGCTCCGCCCGCAATCGCTCCATCGATTCCACCAGGTCGCTCGACAGCACCAGAATACGCGCGCCCGGGAACACTTCCGCCGCCTCCTGCTCCAGCCGCTCGACGCCGGGGCCGATGGGCGCGAAGCTCTCGGTGGCGTGGCATTGCGGGCATTCCGCCGGCGGCGGCATGGCGAAACCGCAGTGGTGGCAGACCAGCCGCCGCTTGAACCGGTGATCGACCAGCCAGGCGTCGCAGTTCGGGCATTGCAGGCGGAAGCCGCAGGCGCGGCACAGTGTCAGCGGCGCGTAGCCGCGGCGATTGAGGAACAACAGCGCCTGTTCTTTGCTCTCCAGCGCGTTCTTCACCGCCTCGGCAAGCCGTGGCGCGATGAAGCGGCCGCGCGGCGGGCCCTCCCGCCGCATGTCGATCGCCTCGATGGTCGGCAGATGCGCGCCGCCGAAACGCTCGGGCAGATGGATACGCTTGTAGCGGCCGCGCCGCGCGTTGACTTCCGATTCGACCGACGGCGTCGCCGATGCCAGCACCACTGGGATCTTGGCGACGTTACCGCGCACCACCGCCATGTCGCGGGCATGATAATGCGCGCCATCCTCCTGCTTGTAGGCGGGGTCATGCTCCTCATCGACCACGATCAGACCGAGATCGGCATAAGGCAGGAACAGCGCCGAGCGCGCGCCGACCACCACCGACACCTCGTTGCCGGCGACCGCCGCCCAGGCGCGCGCTCGCAGGCGCGGCGACACTTGCGAATGCCATTCGGCGGGACGTGTGCCGAAGCGGGCGGTGAAGCGGTCGAGTGACTGCGCGGTGAGCGCGATCTCCGGCATCAGGATCAGCGTCTGCCGTTTCTTGCGGATGTTCTCCGCCACCGCCTCGAAATAGACTTCGGTTTTGCCCGAGCCGGTGACGCCGTCGAGCAGCGTCACCGTATAGCCGCCTTGTTCAACGGTGGTGCGCAGCGCGTCGGCGGCAGCCAATTGGCCGAGCGAGAATTCCGGCTTGCTGAAATCGGGATCGGGCGGCCGCGTCACCGGCTCCGGCTGCAGCACCACGGTTTCCAGCGTACCCTCGTCAATCAGGCCGTCGATCACGCCGGCGGAAACGCCTGCTTCGCGCGCGGCGTCGCCTTTGCCCCGCGTCATGCCGTCGGCAAACACGGCCAGCACGCGCGCCCGCGCCGGCGTCATGCGAGCCGGCTGCGGCCCGGCGAGCCGCACGCCGACGCGCTCGCGCGCCGGCCCGAGATGCTCGCCCATGCGCAACGTCATACGCAGCACCATGCCGCGCGGCGCCAGCGTATAGTCGGCGACCCAATCGACGAATTTGCGTAGCTCGGGCTTGAGCGGCGGGACGTCGAGCTTGTCGGCGACATCCTTGAGGCGGTTGTGCAGGCGCGGATTAGGCGCCGGGTTCTCCGCCCAGACCACGCCCATGGTCTCGCCGCGCGCGCCGAGCGGCACGCTCACTAGATCGCCGGGCGCAAGCTCGAGCCCGGCCGGCACCCGGTAAGAATAGGTCTGATCCAGCGCCACCGGCACCAGAACGTCGATCACGCGCGTGCTCATGGCGATTGATCTAGGCCGATTCCGCGCGCTTAAGGAAGGGTGAAGAAAACGGTGCCACTCTGTCCGCCATGAGCACGCTGAGCGCCGCCCCCGACGTAACTGCGGAAATCGTCCGCTGGCTTGGGTTTATCGGCGCCGAAAAGCGCATGTCGCCGAAGACGCTCGAAGCCTATCAACGCGATGTCGGCCAGTTCCTCGACTTTCTCGCCGGACATCTCGGCGGCGCGCCCTCGCTCAAGCAATTGGCTAAACTTTCGCCCGCCGACGTGCGCGCCTTCATGGCGGCGCGGCGCAGCGAAGGGCTTTCCAGCCGTTCGCTGATGCGGGTGCTGGCCGGGGCGCGCTCGTTCGCGCGCTTTCTCGAACGCAACGGCAAAGGGAAGGTCGGTGCATTGTCCGCCGTGCGCGCGCCTAAGGTTGCCAAGACATTACCCAAGCCGCTGACCGTCGCCACCGCCAAGCGCATCGCCGATGCCGAATTGCGGGCCGGCGAACACACAGAGCCGTGGATCGTCGCGCGCGACGCCGCCGTGCTGGCGCTGCTCTATGGCTCGGGTCTGCGTATTTCGGAAGCGCTCTCGCTCAAACGTACCGATATTGGCGCGCGCGACGCCATCACCGTCACCGGCAAGGGCAACAAAACGCGCATGGTGCCGGTGCTGCCGCAGGTGACAAAACTGATCGCCGACTATGCCGCGCTCTGCCCGTTCGATCTGCCGGACGACGGGCCCTTGTTTGTCGGCGCGCGCGGCGGGCCACTCACCGCCCGCGTCGTGCAACTGGCCATGGCACGCTTGCGCGGCGCGCTCGGCCTGCCGGACACCGCGACGCCGCACGCGCTGCGCCATTCCTTCGCCACGCATCTCTTGGCGCGCGGCGGCGACCTGCGCGCCATCCAGGAACTGCTCGGCCACGCCTCGCTGTCGACCACGCAAATCTACACGGCGGTCGATTCCGAGCGTTTATTGGAAGTTTACGCCAGCGCCCATCCACGCGCCTAATGTCCCTCTTGCGCGTGAGCCGGATTTCATAGCAACGTCGCCGCGCCATTCATTGGGGGACGGCGATGAGCGCACACGAAAACCTGGAACATGCCGAGCACGCCGAACATGCGGCGCATTCCAACAAGAAAATCGCCCTGCTGATCGCGGTGCTGGCGCTGTTCTTGGCGTTCTCCGAAACGCTGGGCAAGAGCGCGCAGACCGCGGCGATCACCGAAAACGTCCACTCCAACGACCTCTGGGCCTTCTACCAGGCCAAGCACATCCGCGGCACCGTTTTGCTCACCGGCGGCGAGCACATGCAGATCGAGGCCGATCGCGCCACCGACGCGACCGTCAAAGCGCGGCTCGACAAGACCGCCAAGGAGTGGATCGACACCGCGAAACGTTATGACGACGATCCGGAAGGCGGCGAAGGCCGCAAACAACTCATGGCCAAGGCGCAAGCGGCCGAACACAAGCGCGAGCTCGATATGGAGCGCTATCACAATTACGAATTCGCTTCGGCCGCTTTCCAGATCGGTATCGTACTCGCCTCCGCGCAAATCATCACCGGCATGGTGGCCCTGGGCTGGCTGTCCGGCCTGCTCGGCGTCGCCGGCGTCGCGCTCACCGGCCTCGGATTGTGGGCGCCGCATGCGTTGGACTTCCTGACCCACACCGCGGAGCATTGACCGCCGCCGGTTCCGGGGCAATCACGCCGCCCGCCGGTAGGCGTTCCGTCGCAGCTTCATCAGCCGGCGCAGAAATTTTCCGGCGCGCTGCGGCTTCAACAGCCAGGCCAATTGCCGCGCTCGCTCGCGCACGGGCTCGGTGATTTCGTGCGCCCAAACGCGCGCCCACATGAACCAGTCGAACATCCGGGCGAACCACGGCATCTGCAACAGCTTGCCGCGCGTGGCGTCGAACACGAACGCCGTGATGCCGAGACCGAGCAGCTTGGCAAGGATCAGCACCGCGCCGGTGGCGAGCCACTGCCGCTTGGCAATAAAGAACACCTCGAGGAATTTGAGCGGCAGCAGCACGATGAAAGGAATGATGAAGACACCGAGCGCCGCCCAGGGCGGCAGGTCTTCGATCATGGGCTTGAGCCAGAGCTTGGCCCGGCCCCAGGGAAAGACATTAACGGCGCGCGCGACGATGGGCTCGAGATGGTCCCACAGCCACGCTTCCAGCAGGAATAAAAGCGCGAGAACGACCCAGAACGGGCGGAGCCAGCGGCGCATGGGGGAAATGTGGGGGCGGTTAGGGCCGGAAATAAGGCGGGCCACGGCGGCGTTCCCCGGATGCGGTGCAACATGAGCGAAGCGAATGATGCACCGCTGATCCGGGGCTCAGCTTTTGCAATGAAGCAAGCTGGGTCCCGGGTCTGCAGCGCACCGCTCGCGCGCTGCGCTGCGCCCGGGACACGAAGCTAACTCCGCACCCTGCCCCCATCCACATTCAGCGTCTGCCCGGTGATGAAGGCAGCGTCGTCGCTGGTCAAAAACGACGCCGCGCCGACCAGATCGTCCGGCACTTCGACGCGCTTGATCGCCTGCATTTGCGCGATGGCTGCGAATTCGTCGTCCATGGTCTTGAATTGCGGGCGCGGCGCACGCACCAGCGTGCCGGGCGAGCGCGTCAGTCCCGGCGCGATGGCATTGACGGTGATGCCGTCGCCGGCGAGATCGGACGCCAGCGCGCGGGTGAAGCCGACGATGCCGCCCTTGCTGGCGACGTAGTGCGCAAAGCCTGTGACCACCGAGCCGAGCGTCGACGACGCCATGTTGACCACGCGACCCCATTTGCGTTGCCGCATGCCGGGCACGAAGGCGGCGGTAACCAGGAAGGTGCCGTCGAGATTGATCGACAGAACTTTTCGCCAATCGGCGAAAGTCATGTCGGCGAATTCTGTCTGCGGGAAGATGCCGGCGCAGTTGATCACGATGTCGACGTGGTTGAATTTGGCGTTCACCGACTTGGCCATGGCGGCGACCGACGCCTCGGATGACACGTCGCATTTGACCGCGATCGCCTGGCGGCCGGCGGCTTCGACCAGCTTCACTGTCTCGCCGCCATCGCCGAGGTCGACAATCGCGACGTCCACACCGTCTTCGGCCAAACGTTTGGCAAATGCCTGCCCGATGCCGTTGGCGGCGCCGGTGATGACGGCGACTTTGTCCTTGTGACCCTTGGCCATTGTTTCTCCCTGCGAAAACTTTTTGATTGTCGTTCCGGGCGAGGCGCGCAAGCCCCGAGACCCGGAATCCATAACCCCGGTATGGATTTGAGTCGATGGCGCTGTGGTTATGGATTCCGGGCTCGCACGCCTCTGGCGTGCGCCCCGGAATGACAGATCGCTACATATGAATCGCGCGCTTCGCCGCCGCCATCGCCGCTTCCTTCACCGCCTCGGGCAGCGTCGGATGCGCGTGGCAGGTGCGCGCGATGTCCTCGGCCGAAGCGCCGAACTCCATGGCCAGCACGGCCTCGGCGATCATGTTACCGGCGTCGGCGCAGACCATGTGCACGCCGAGCACGCGGTCGGTCTTGGCGTCGGCAAGGATCTTGATGAAGCCTTCGGTGGTCTGGTTGACCTTGGCGCGGCCGTTGGCGGTCATCGGGAACTTGCCGACGTTGTAGGCGACGCCGGCGGCTTTCAGCTCTTCCTCGGATTTGCCGACGGTGGCGATTTCCGGATAGGTGTAGACCACGTTCGGAATGGCGTCGTAATTCACGTGGCCGGCCTGGCCGACCAGGATTTCGGCAACCGCCGCGCCCTCGTCTTCCGCTTTATGAGCAAGCATCGGCCCGGCAATGACGTCGCCGATCGCCCAGATGCCGGGCACGTTGGTCGCATAATAATCATCGACGACGACGCGGCCCCGCTCGTCGAGTTTCACGCTGGCTTCCTTCAGCCCGAGCCCGTCGGTGTAAGGCACGCGGCCGATCGACACGAGCACCACGTCGGCCTCGATGGTTTCAGGGGCGCCGCCTTTGGCCGGCTCGACACTCGCCTTCAGCCGCGCGCCCGAAGTATCGACCGCGGTGACCTTGGACGACAGCTTGAATGACATTCCTTGTTTTTCGAAAAGCCGCTGCGCCTGCCGACGCACTTCGCCGTCCATGCCGGGCAAGACGCCATCGAGAAATTCCACAACGGTCACCTTGGCGCCGAGCCGCCGCCACACCGAGCCAAGCTCGAGTCCGATGACGCCGGCCCCGACCACTAGCAAATGCTCCGGCACCTTGGGCAGCACCAGCGCGCCGGTCGACGAGACGATGCGCTTCTCGTCAATCTCGATGCCCTTGAGCCGCGCGACGTCCGAGCCGGTGGCGATGACTATGGATTTGGTCTCCAGCATCTGCGTCTTGCCGTCGTTGCCTTTGACTTCGACCTTACCCGGCGCGGCAACGCGGCCGGCGCCGACAAATGTATCTACCTTGTTCTTCTTGAGCAGGAACTCGACGCCCTTGACGTTGCCGTCGACGCCCGCGTCCTTGAACGCCATCATCGCCGCGAGATCGAGCTTGGGCGCCGGCACGCCGATGCCCATCTTGCCGAATGAATGGCCGGCTTCCTCGAACAGTTCGGATGCATGCAGCAGCGCCTTCGACGGAATGCAGCCGATGTTGAGGCAGGTGCCGCCGAAGGTGGCGCGCTTCTCCACCACCGCTGTCTTGAGACCGAGTTGCGCCGCGCGAATGGCGCAGACATAGCCGCCGGGACCGGTGCCGATGACGATGAGGTCGTAGGCCATTGTTTACTCGCAATTCTTCAAGGGGATTTCAGCGGTGCGTTGAATGCCCAGATATGACCGGAGGGATCGCGCACCTGACCGCAATGCGCGCCCCAGAATGTGTCTTCGGGTTCGAACACAACAATCGCGCCCGCCTTTTTCGCGCGTTCAACGGCGGCATCGACATCGGCCGATTTTTGCAGATTGATATGGATACCGACGCTGGCGCCGCCACGCGTCGCCGGGCTCATCAGAATGCCGCCAAATTCCGGGAATTCGTCGTGCAGCATGACTTCGCTGCCGTACACGTCGAGATTGGCGTGCATTACGCGGCGGCCATCGTCCGCCATCTTCTTGAAGGTGCAGACCGCGTCGAATGTCTTTTCATAAAACGTAATCGCGTCCGATCCGTTCTTGACGCAGATGTACGCCTGGATCGGCGGCGGGTTCGGGCCAAACGCCATGACAAACTCCCGATGTTTACAGGTCGAGCACCATCCGCGCCGGGTCCTCCAGGCCTTCCTTCACCCGCACCAGGAAGGTGACCGCCTCGCGGCCGTCGACGATGCGGTGATCGTAGGACAGCGCCAGATACATCATCGGCCGCGCCTCGATCTTGCCGCCGTGCACCACTGGCCGTTCCTGGATCTTGTGCATGCCGAGGATGCCGGATTGCGGCGCGTTGAGGATCGGCGTCGACATCAGCGAGCCGTAGACGCCGCCGTTACTGATGGTGAAGGTGCCGCCCTGCATGTCCTCGATCTTCAGCGTGCCCTCGCGCGCGCGCTTGCCGAATTCGCCGATCGCCTGCTCGATCTTGGCGAGCGACATGGTGTCGGCGTCGCGCACCACCGGCACCACCAGCCCGCGCTCGGTGCCGACGGCGACGCCGATGTGATAATAATTCTTGTAGACGATGTCGGTGCCGTCGATCTCGGCGTTGACCGCGGGGATTTCCTTCAAGGCCTGGATACAGGCGCGCACGAAGAAGCCCATGAAGCCGAGCTTCACGCCGTGCTTCTTCTCGAACAGCTCCTTGTATTGAGTACGGAGCGCCATCACCGCGCCCATGTCGACCTCGTTGAAGGTGGTCAGCATGGCCGCGGTGTTCTGCGCATCTTTCAGACGCCGCGCGATGGTTTGGCGCAGCCGCGTCATGTGCACGCGCTCTTCGCGCGCCGCATCGTCGGCGGGCGACGGCGCGCGCATCTGCACCGGCGCGGCGACCGGGGTCGGCGCGGCGGCGGCGCGCTCGATCGCAGCCATCATGTCGCCCTTGGTGACCTGGCCGCGCACACCGGAGCCTTCAACTTTGGCGGCATCGACGCCGCTTTCCGCCGCCATCTTGCGCACTGAAGGAGGAAGCGGCATTTCGGCGGCTTTCGCGGCCGGAGGCGGAGTGGGCGCCGGTTTCGGCGCTTCGGCGGCCTTGGCGGCGGGCGGCGCGGCTTTGGCGGGCACAGCGCCGACCCCATCGGTGATCTGGCCGAGCAGCGCGGCAACGCCGACAGTTTCTCCGGTCTTGGCGGCAATCTCGGACAAGACGCCGGCGGCCGGCGCCGGCACTTCCAGCGTGACCTTGTCGGTTTCCAATTCGACCAGCGGTTCGTCCACCGCGACTGCATCTCCCGGCTGTTTGAACCATTTGCCGACGGTCGCTTCGGTGACCGATTCGCCGAGGGTGGGGACGCGGATGTCAGCCATGATTGAACCTTCTCAAATCGCGCGAATGAAAAGCGCGTCTACCCCAGCGCCTCTTCCAGAAATTGCTTGAGCTGCGCCAGATGCTTCGACATCTGCCCGACCGCGGTCGAGGCCGAGGCCGGACGCCCGGCATAGCGCATAATGCGATGCTTGGCGCCGATCTGGTTGAGGATCCACTGCAGAAACACGTCGACGAAGAACCAGGCGCCCATGTTGCGCGGCTCTTCCTGACACCACACCATCTCCGCCTGCTTGAAGCGCGACAGCTCGGAGACGAGCGCCTTGGTCGGGAACGGATAAAGCTGCTCGAGGCGCAGCAGATAGATGTCGTCGATGCCGCGCTTCTCGCGCTCCTCGTAGAGATCGTAATAAACCTTGCCCGTGCACATGACGACGCGGCGGATCTTGTCGTCTGACGCAAGCTTGATCTTCTCGCCCGGCAGCGCCTGCGCGTCGTCCCACAGCAAGCGATGGAAGGCGGTACCCGCCGCCATCTCGTCGAGCCGGGAGATCGCGCGCTTGTGGCGCAGCAGGCTCTTCGGCGTCATCAGGATCAGCGGCTTGCGGATTTCGCGTTTCAACTGCCGGCGCAGCACGTGAAAGTAATTGGCTGGCGTGGTGAGATTCGCCACCTGCATGTTGTCTTCGGCGCACAATTGCAGGAAGCGTTCGAGTCGCGCCGAGGAGTGCTCGGGCCCCTGCCCTTCGTAGCCGTGCGGCAGCAGGCAGACGAGGCCGGACATGCGCAGCCATTTGCGCTCGCCCGAGGAGATGAACTGGTCGAACAGGACCTGGGCGCCATTAGCGAAGTCGCCGAATTGCGCCTCCCACAGCGTCAGCGCGTTCGGCTCGGCGGTGGAATAGCCGTATTCGAAGCCGAGCACGGCTTCCTCCGACAGGCTCGAGTTGAGCACCTCGAAGCGCGCTTGGTCGGGCCCGAGATGATTGAGCGGCGTGTGGCGCTCCTCGGTCTGCTGATCGAACAGCACCGCATGACGCTGCGAGAACGTGCCGCGCTCCGAGTCCTGGCCGGACAGGCGGACGGGACGGCCCTCCTTGAGCAGTGTGCCGAAGCCAAGTGCTTCCGCGGTGGACCAATCGATGCCCTCGCCGGATTCGATCGTTTTGGCGCGATGATCGAGGAAGCGCTGGATCGTCTTGTGGACGTGAAAACCTTGCGGAACGGCCGTGATCTTCTTGCCGATCTCGCGCAGCTCGGCGATGTCGACGCCGGTATTGCCGCGGCGCGGGTCTTCGATGCCTCGCGCCGCCTTCAGTCCCGACCAGCGGCCGTCGAGCCAATCCGCCTTGTTCGGCTTGTAGCCGGCGGCCGTTTCGAATTCGCCGTCGAGACGCGTGCGCCAATCCGCTTTCATCTTGTCGACGTCGGCCTGGGTGACGACGCCCTCGCCGATCAGTTTCTTGGCGTAGATTTCCAGCGTGGTCGGTTGCGAGCGGATCTTCTGGTACATCAGCGGCTGGGTGAACGAAGGCTCATCGCCTTCGTTGTGGCCGAAGCGCCGGTAGCAGAACATGTCGATGACCACCGGCCGCTGAAACTTCTGCCGGTATTCGGTCGCGACCTTGGCGGCGAAGGTGACCGCTTCCGGATCGTCGCCGTTGACGTGGAAGATCAGCGCCTCGATCATCTTGGCGACGTCGGACGGATAAGGCGACGAGCGCGAGTAGCGCGGATAGGTGGTGAAGCCGATCTGGTTGTTGACGATGAAGTGGATAGAGCCGCCGGTGCGGTAGCCCTTCAAGTCCGACAGGCCGAAACATTCCGCCACCACACCCTGGCCTGCAAAGGCGGCGTCGCCGTGCATCAGCAGCGGCAGCACCATGGTGCGCTCGTTCGGCGTCGCGCCATGCTGGTCCTGCTTGGCGCGGACTTTACCGAGCGTCACCGGATCGACGATTTCCAGATGCGACGGATTGGCGGTGAGCGAGAGATGCACCTTGTTGCCGTCGAACTCGCGGTCGGACGAGGCGCCGAGATGATACTTCACGTCGCCGGAGCCTTCGGTCTCGTCCGGCGTCGACGAGCCGCCCTTGAATTCGTGGAACAGCGCGCGGTGCGGCTTGCCCATCACCTGGGTCAGCACGTTAAGGCGGCCGCGATGCGGCATGCCGATGACGATTTCCTTTACGCCGAGATTGCCGCCGCGCTTGATGATCTGCTCGAGCGCCGGGATCAGCGACTCACCGCCGTCGAGGCCGAAGCGCTTGGTGCCGGTGTATTTGACGTCGAGGAATTTTTCGAAGCCTTCGGCTTCCACCAGCTTGTTGAGGATGGCGCGCTTGCCCTGGACGGTGAAGCTGATCTCCTTGTCGCGACCTTCTATGCGCTCCTGGATCCAGCCTTTCTGCGCGGGGTTGGAGATGTGCATGAACTCCACGCCGAGCGTCTGGCAATAAGTGCGGCGCAGAATGGCGACGATTTCGCGCATCGATGCGAAGTCGAGGCCGAGCACCTTGTCGAGGAAAATCTTGCGGTCGAGGTCGGCTTCCTGGAAGCCGTAGGAGCGCGGATCGAGCTCCTCTTCATTCGGCTCCTGTTGGATGCCGAGTGGATCGAGCTTGGCGTGGAAATGGCCGCGCATGCGGTAGGCGCGGATCAGCATCAGCGCATGGATCGAGTCGCGCGTCGCCTGTTGCACGTCGGTGGAGGAGATTTCGACGCCCTTGGCCTGCGCCTTGGCGGCGATTTTTTCGCCGATGCGCTTTTCGGTCTCCGCCGATTGTCCGTCGAGCGCCGCCACCAGGTCGCCGTTCTGGCGCAGCGGCCAATTCGGTTTCTGCCAGGAGGCGCCGCGCGCGCTTTTTTCGACATCGGCCGGCGCGTCCTTCAGGCCCGTGAAGAACTCGCGCCATTCGGCGTCGACCGAGGCGGGGTCATTCTCGTATTTGGCGTAGAGGTCTTCGATGTAGGCGGCGTTGCCGCCATAGAGGAACGAAGTGCGGGCGAAGGCTGCATTGGCGTCCTGGCGGGACATGGGCGATCCTTGGCTGATCCTTGCGAAAGCTTCAGACGGCGCGTCGCGAACGGCGACGGCCCGTAGGACCGGCATCCAACGGCGGACTGCTGTTTTAACTCTATTTATGACGCCTGTAAGTCTACAAAAGACCTAAGTACTGAATCAGGATTTCAGTACTTCTACCAGGGTTTTGCCGATTTGGGCCGGCGACGGCGATACCTTGATACCCGCCGACTCCATGGCGGCGATCTTGGACTCGGCGTCGCCCTTGCCGCCGGAAATGATGGCCCCCGCGTGGCCCATGCGGCGGCCTGGGGGCGCGGTGCGCCCGGCGATGAAGCCGACCATCGGCTTCTTGCGGCCGCGCTTGGCCTCGTCCTTGAGGAACTGCGCGGCATCCTCCTCGGCCGAGCCGCCGATCTCGCCGATCATGACGATCGACTCGGTTTTCGGGTCGCCAAGGAACATCTCCAGCACCGCGATGAATTCGGTGCCTTTGACCGGATCGCCGCCGATGCCCACGGCAGTAGTCTGACCGAGATTCTCGCGCGTGGTCTGAAACACCGCCTCGTAAGTGAGCGTGCCGGAGCGCGAGACTATGCCGACTTTGCCCGGCTTGAAGATATTGCCTGGCATGATGCCGATTTTGCATTCGCCCGCGGTCATGACGCCCGGACAGTTCGGCCCGATCAGCCGCGACTTGGAACCCGACAACCCGCGCTTGACCTTCACCATGTCCATCACCGGGATGCCTTCCGTGATGCAGACGATGAGCGGGACCTCCGCCTGAATCGCTTCGCAGATCGCGTCGGCCGCGCCCGGCGGCGGCACGTAGATCACGCTGGCGTCGCAGCCGGTTTTCTCGCGCGCTTCCGCGACAGTGTCGAATACGGGTAGATTGAGATGGCTGGAGCCGCCTTTGCCCGGCGAAGTACCGCCGACCATCTTGGTACCGTAGTCGAGCGCCGCCTGCGAATGGAAGGTGCCGTTCTTGCCGGTGAAGCCCTGGCAGATGACCTTTGTGTTCTTGTCGATGAGGATGGACATTACGCGGCGTCCTTCACGGCTTTCACGATCTTCTGCGCGGCGTCGTCGAGGTCGTCGCCCGAGGTCACGTTGAGCTTGGACTCGGCGATGATCTTCTTGCCGAGATCGACATTGGTTCCTTCGAGCCGCACCACCAGCGGCACCTTGAGGCCGACTTCCTTGACCGCCGCGACCACGCCTTCGGCGATGACGTCGCACTTCATGATGCCGCCAAAGATATTGACCAGAATGCCCTTCACGCTCGGGTCGGAGGTGATGATCTTGAATGCGGCCGTGACCTTCTCTTTGGTGGCGCTGCCGCCGACGTCGAGGAAATTGGCCGGGGCCATGCCGTAGAGCTTGATGATGTCCATGGTGGCCATGGCGAGGCCGGCGCCGTTGACCATGCAGCCGATCGAGCCGTCGAGCGCGATGTAGTTGAGGTCGAATTTCGACGCTTCGGTTTCCTTCTCGTCCTCTTCGGTCAGGTCGCGCAACGCGACAATATCCGGATGACGATAGAGCGCGTTGTCGTCGAAGCCGACTTTGGCGTCGAGGCAGATCAGCTTTTTGTCCTTGGTCACGACCAGCGGGTTGATTTCCAGCAGGCTCATGTCCTTCTCGATGAAGGCGGAATAGAGCTTGGGCAGGATGATCTCGACCTGCTTGGCGAGATCGCCGCTGAGTTTGAGCGCCTGCGACACGCGGCGGCCGTGGTGCGGCATGATGCCGGTGGCCGGATCGACGGAAAACGTGAGGATCTTTTCCGGCGTCTTGTGCGCTACTTCTTCGATGTCCATGCCGCCTTCAGTCGACACCACGAAGGCGACGCGCGAAGTTTCGCGGTCAATTAACGCCGACAGATAGAACTCGCGGTCGATGGCCGAGCCTTCCTCAACGTAAAGCCGGTTGACCTTCTTGCCGTGCGGTCCGGTCTGATGCGTGACCAAGGTCGAGCCGAGGATGCGGGTCGATTCCTTTTTCACGTCGTCGATGGATTTGACCACCTTGACGCCGCCGGCCTTGCCGCGGCCGCCGGCGTGGATCTGCGCCTTCACCACCCAGACTGGACCGCCGAGTTCCTGCGCGCCTTTGAGCGCCTCATCGACACTGAAGGCAGGCACGCCGCGCGGCACCGGCACGCCGAATTCGCGCAGTACCGCTTTGGCTTGATATTCGTGGATATTCATCGGGTTTCCCTGGACTTGAGTCCGGGCGCTTGGCGCGCCCGGAAGCACAACGCCGATCAGGCGAGCGTGGGCGCAATCTTTTTGCAGGCCTCGACCAGACCCTGCACCGACGCCACCGATTTCTCGAACATCGCGCGCTCGCCGCTGTTGAGCTCGATCTCGACGATGCGTTCGACGCCCTTGGCGCCGATCACCACCGGCACGCCGACATAGATGTCTTTCACGCCGTATTCGCCGCTGAGCCAGGCGGCGCAGGGCAATACGCGCTTCTTGTCGAGCAGATAGCTTTCTGCCATCGCGATCGCCGAGGCCGCCGGCGCGTAGAAGGCCGAGCCGGTCTTGAGCAGCGCGACAATCTCGCCGCCACCGTTGGCGGTGCGCTTGATGATCTCGTCGACGCGCGCCTGCGTGGTCCAACCCATCTTGACCAGATCTGGAACCGGAATGCCGGCGACCGTCGAGTAACGGATCAGCGGCACCATGGTGTCGCCGTGGCCACCAAGCACAAAGGCGGTGACGTCCTCGACCGAGACGTTGAATTCGTCGGCGAGGAAATAGCGGAAGCGGGCCGAGTTGAGCACGCCGGCCATACCGACCACCTTCTGCTGCGGCAGGCCGCAGGATTTCTGCAGCGCCCAGACCATGGCGTCGAGCGGATTGGTGATGCAGATGACGAAGGTGTTCGGCGCGTATTTCTTGATGCCGGCGCCGACCTGGCCCATGACCTTGAGATTGATGTCGAGCAGATCGTCGCGGCTCATGCCAGGTTTGCGCGGCACGCCGGCGGTGACGATGCACACGTCCGCGCCTTCGATGGCTTCGTAACTGTTGGTACCGGTGAACTTGGCGTCGAAGTCGTTGACCGGCGAGGATTTGGCGATGTCGAGCGCCTTGCCCTGCGGGATGCCTTCCATGACGTCGAACAGGACGACGTCGCCGAGATGTTTGAGGCCGATGAGGTGGGCGAGCGTGCCGCCGATCTGACCGGCGCCGATCAATGCAATCTTATGACGCGCCATGGTGGGAAAACTCTCGAATTGATGAAGCCGCGGACCGCGGCCATCCGTGGCTTATCGAGTTTGCTGTAGTGCAGCAATACGGGCCTGTACCTAAACAGGCTTTGTATACATTATACCAATAGACGGTTGCCTTGAGTTCCAGCCCCCTTCGGTATTCGGATGACGGACGATCGATGATGTGCCGCGCTCAGCGTTTGCGGAGCGCCGGGTCCTGCATCAGCTCCAATTGGATCTGCTGGATTTCCGCCAGCCGTTCCCATTGCCGCGTCAGGATGTGATCGATTTTTTCATGCAAGTGCCGGATTTCGAGTTCAGCTTTTAGGTTCACTCGGTAATCGTTTTCCGACCGCAGCCGGTCCTTCGCCTCCTGCCGCTTCTGGCTCATCATGATGATCGGCGCCTGAATGGCCGCGAGGCACGACAGGACTAGATTGAGCAGGATGTAAGGATAGGGGTCGAAACGGCTCTGCTCGATGAGGACGGCGTTGACCCCCATCCACGCAATAAGGATGCCGAAAAATATGATGATGAACGTCCAGCTACCGCCGAAGCTCGCCAGATGATCCGATAGCCGCTCGCCCAAGGTTCGCCGGCCGACCCATTCGGCTTCGATGTTTTCCGCCAGCGTTTCGTGGTCGGCAAGACTCTGCACCACCTCCTGCTCGAGCTTGGTGAGCTCGCCGCGTTCCTCGCCGAGCAACTCGGAGACATAGCGCGAGCGGAAGCGATCGAGATCGTCGCTGCAGATATAGCCCTCGGCCGGAAGGTCCGGGTAGTCGGCCTTGACGCGGTCGAACAGGCTCGGACGCACGACGTCGAGCTGGGTGACGTCGCGGGCGGGCCGCTCGCGGCCGCAAATCACGCATGGGAAGCGGAAGGGCCGCACGCGCCTCTGGCGGGTTGGTGCGCTCGGCGCCGCGGTGCCGATGCCTGGCGACTCCGCCATCGCGCCGTTGCCGATTGCCGGCGGGCTCTGCGCGGCGGTGTCGTCGTTTTCCGGCGCGCCGGGTCCAGCGGTTGCGGTGTCCGGCGCGAGCGGTTGGTCGGCCATCTCCGGCTCCTGGTCTTCGAATGCTCCCCAGGGCGGACTTTTGGCGCGCGCAAACGCAATTGGCAACGAAAAATCGCCACCGGCACTAACTTGATTCGCGCGTCAGGTTTCCACAATTTCGCCGGTATCGATCGTCGTTCCCTGCCGCGGACCGTGCGGCAGACCGAGATAGGACTGCGAGCGCATTTCGATCAGGCGTGAGGCCGTGCGCTTGAACTCCAGCGCCTCGTAGCCCTCGGTCCCGCCGTACAGTTCGTCTGGTTGCGCTTGCGCGGAGGCCAAAAGCTTCACCGCGTGGTCGTAGAGCGTATCGATCAGGATGATGAAGCGTTTGGCCTCGTTGCGCTGGGCGAAATCCATGACCGGGATTCGGTCGAGTATGATCGTGTGGAATTCGTGCGCGATCTTGAGGTAGTCGATGGCCGCCAAAGGCTGCGCGCAGAGATCGTCGAACGAAAAGCGGGCCACCCCCATCGCCGCCTTCGGCACCCGGACGATGTGGCCCTTCACCACCATTTCATGCGGCGCGCCGGCGTGCGCGCCGGCGAGCCGCCGCCAGGCGTCGTCGAGCGCGGCTTCGGCGGTCGCATCGGCCGGGACGTACCAGGTCGGCATGCCGGTGAGCTTTTCCAGCCGGAAATCGATGCGCGCGTCTAGCCGCGCGACTTCGCAGTGCTGTTGCAGCAGCCCGATGAACGGCAAAAACAGCGCGCGATTGAGCCCGTCTTTGTACAGCTCGCCAGGCGCCAAATTCGATGTTGCGACCACCACGATGCCGAGCTCGAACAGCCGTGTGAACAGGCGGCCGAGGATCGTGGCATCGGCGATGTCGGTGACGTGGAACTCGTCGAAGCAAAGCAGCCAGGTCTCGTCGGCGATTGCCGCGGCGGCGCGCTGGATCGGATCCTGCTCGGGTAGCGCGCCATTCTTGATTTCTTGCCGATACTGATGAACGCGCTCGTGCACGTCGGCCATGAACTCGTGGAAGTGGACCCGGCGCTTACGCTTGACCGCGGTGGTCGCGAAGAACAAGTCCATCATCATGGTCTTGCCGCGCCCAACCTCGCCGTAGATGTAAAGGCCCTTCAGCGGCGGGCCGGCCTGCTCGCGCTTGGCGAACAGCCAGCCGAGGGACGAGGATTTGCGCGCCAGTCGGCGCTGCTCGAGTCGATGCGACAGCGCGGAAAACTGTCCCGCCAGCATCAACTGCCCGGGGTCGGCCTCGATCTCTCCTTGATTGATGAGCGCCGCGTAGCGCGTCCTGAACGTGTCGGGCATGAGTTAGGACATTGCGGGCGAGGCGGGCCGAAGATCGTCGGCGGATGTGGCGGGCGGCGGACGAATTTGCACGAGACCTATGGTGAACCACGCCGTCTGTAAACCGCGCAAAAGTGCCGAGTGCCTTTCTACCTACCGCGCGCGTGTGGGCGTCAGTTTTTGCACCAGCCGCCGCCCAAAAACTAAGCGTTAACGCTTTGTTAGTCATGCGTTTTTCGCAGGTTTTGGTCCCGCACCGTTAAAATTAATTCTTCTTTTTGCTGCAATGCACCATATAGGGTTCGGGAACGATGGCGTACGCCGAGACGAGAATGTCACCATGCAAGGCGGTCGAAGAGTCAGGAGAGACGGAATGAATGAACTTTTGCCAGACGGAGGAACCATCCGCAAACTGTGGCTCGGCGAAACCGAAGCCTATCGCGACCACTTGCTCCGCCTCGACCGCGAAAGCCGCCACCGGCGCTTTTCCGGCGCGGTGTCGGACGAGGTTATCGCCCGCCATGCCGCGACCATCGAGGAATCCGGCGTCGTCGTGCATGGGTTCTTTGTCGAAGGCGTGCTACGCGGCGCGGCCGAATTGCGGCATGAGGGCTCGCTGTTCTCGCATCAGGCGGAAGCCGCCTTCAGCATCGAGAAGCCGTGGCAGAGCCATGGCGTCGGAACCGAATTGCTCGACCGCACGCTGCTCACCGCCCGCAACCGCGGTATCACACACTTGCGCATGAATTGCCTTCCGGAAAATCAGCGCATGCAGCAGCTCGCGCGCAAATTCGACGCCGAGTTCTCCTTCGACTTCGGCAGCGTTATCGGCGAAGTCGATCCGCCGCGCTCGACCATGCTGTCGCTCATGCGCGAGGCCATGGCCGACAGCTACGGCGTCGCCAGCGCAATGTTCGACGTGCAGTCGCGGCTGTTCCGGCCGGCCTAGTTGAGCGGGTAGCTCGCCTCGACCACGTAAGGGCCGCCGCCGACCGAGGCGCGCGAAGAAAACAGCACGAAGCGCGAGACGCGGAACGCCGCGGTGCGGAAAAGCCCACGCGCCGCAAGATACTCGGCGACCGCATGGCTCGAAGCATCGCGCAAGCGCGCCAGCGTCACGTGCGGCGTATATTTACGCCCTTCCGGCTCCAAGCCGATGCGCTGCATCAGCCGCTCCTGCTCGGCCTGCACGTCGAGCAGGGCCTGCGCCTGCGCCACCGATGCGACCACGGCGCGCGGCTTGCGGCCGCCGAATGACGTCAGCCCCTCCAGATGAAGTTCGAATGCATCGCGTTTGACGCGGCCAAGCATGGAGGCGACTTCGTGCGCGATCATATCGTCCACGTCGCCGATGAAGCGCAGCGTCAGGTGATAATTCTCCGGATCGATCCAGCGCGCGCCCGGTAATCCGCCGCGCAGCATGCCGAGAGCCTGTCCGATGTCGGCGGGGATTTCGACGCCCGTGAAGAGACGCGGCATCTCAGACTCTTTCGCCTTACGAACCGCGCGCCTTACGCGCACGCGCGATCAGCTCTTCTGCCCGTGGCAAGATGCGCGCCACGATGGCGTCGACGCCCGCGGCATTCGGGTGCAGGCCATCGTCTTGGTTCAGCTTGGGATCGGTGGCAACCCCGTCCAAGAAAAACGGATAAAAGACGACCGGATGAGTCGAGGCAAGCGCCGGATAAAGGGCGTCAAAGGCCTTCACGTAATCGGGGCCCATGTTGCGCGGCGCCTGCATACCGGCAAGCAAGACAACGATGTGCCGGTCGCCGAGCTTGCTCAGAATTTTATCGAGCGCTGATTTGGTCAACGCCGGATCGATGCCGCGCAGGGCGTCGTTGGCGCCAAGCTCGACGATCACCACCTCGGTCCCGTCAGGAACCGACCAGGCAACGCGGCTCAATCCATCGGATGCCGTGTCGCCCGAGACGCCGGCATTGGTGACGTCGACGGCGATGCCTTTCGCGGCCAGCGCTTTCGCCAGCTTGGCGGGGAAAGCCTCGTTCGCGGGCAGGCCGTAGCCGGCGCTGAGCGAGTCGCCAAGCACCACGAGCTTCACTGGCGCCTCGGCGGCGACCGCCGGCGCCGCCCATATCAGCACCGCGAGCAGTACGGCGAGGCATTGGAGCCGGCGAGGTTTTGCCCCATATGTGCGGGGTCGTGAACGGTAAGGCCACATGAAAGCACCTTCCCAAGGCCCGGCCATTGCATTGGCCGGCGTCAATCTTTCGCTCGGGCAAGGGGCGGCCCGCGTCCATATTCTCAAAGACATCGACTTGAATATAGGCGGCGGCGAGGCGATTGGCTTGGTCGGACCGTCGGGTTCGGGCAAGTCCACGCTGCTGATGGTGATGGCGGGGCTGGAGCGGACCGATAGCGGCACGGTCACCGTCGCCGGCGAGGATCTCAATGTGCTCGACGAGGACGTGCTGGCGCGCTTTCGCGGCCGCCAGGTCGGCATCGTGTTCCAGTCGTTTCATTTGATTCCGACCATGACGGCGCTGGAAAACGTGGCGGTGCCTCTGGAGCTCGCCGGCATCGCCGATGCGCAACAGCACGCCCGCGACGAACTCGTCGGCGTCGGTCTCGGCGACAGGCTGCAGCACTATCCAGCCGAACTGTCCGGCGGCGAGCAGCAGCGCGTGGCGGTGGCGCGCGCGCTGGCGCCCAATCCCGCCATCGTGGTGGCGGACGAGCCGACCGGCAACCTCGACGAGGACACTGGCAAGCAGATCATCGAGCTGCTGTTCGCCGGCCATATCCGGCGCGGATCGACGCTGGTGCTAGTCACGCACGACTCCGCGCTCGCCGCGCGTTGCGGGCGGATCGTGCGGCTGCGCTCCGGCCGCATCGACGGCGTCAGCACACCATGAGCGTCGCAGCGATTTCAAATCAACGCGCGAGCAACAGCGGACTTCTGCTGCGCTTTGCGCTGCGCGAGATGCGCGGGGGCCTGCGCGGATTCTACGTGTTCATCACGACCATTGCGCTCGGCTGCATGGCGATCGCCGGCGTCGGTTCGCTGTCCGCCAGCCTCGCCGACGGGCTAGCGCGACAGGGCCAAGTCATCCTCGGCGGCGACCTGTCGTTCACGTTGATCCAGCGCGAGGCGGCGCCGGCCGAACGGGAATTTTTCGACGGCGCCGGTACGGTGTCCGCCATCGCCACGCTGCGCGCGATGGCGCGCGCCGCCGACGGCAAGGCGGCTCTGGTCGAGATGAAGGCTGTGGACGGTGCCTACCCCCTGTTTGGACAAGTTAGTCTCGATCCTCCCGGCACTCTCGCTGCCGCTCTCGCACAAAGCGACGGCGCTTTCGGCGCTGTCGCGGACCCCCTGCTGCTTACGCGGCTCGGTCTCAAACCGGGCGCGCGGTTGACCATCGGCGACGCAACGTTCGAGATCCGCGCGGCGCTTGCGAGCGAGCCGGACAAGCTCGCCGGCGGCATTGGCTTCGGCCCGCGGCTGCTGGTGAGCGAAGCGGGCTTGCGCGCCACCGGCCTGTTGCAGCCGGGCAGCCTGGTGCGCTGGCACTATCGCCTGCGGCTACCGGCCAACGACACCAGCGACGCCGCGGCAAAAGCGGTGGCGGCGCAGGCGCGCGCACAATTTCCCGAAGCCGGCTGGGACATCCGCAGTCGTTCCAACGCCTCGCCGCAGCTCGAACGCAACGTCGAACGCTTCACCCAATTTCTCGCCATCGTCGGGCTCACCGCGCTCCTGGTCGGCGGAGTCGGTGTCGGCAATGCTGTGAAAAGCCATCTCGAACGCCGGCGCGAAACCATTGCCACGCTGAAGGCGCTCGGCGCTTCCGGCCGGCGCATCTTCGCCATCTACCTCGTCCAAGTGCAGATGCTGGCGGCAATCGGCGGCGTTATCGGCGTGGCGCTGGGCGCGATCCTGCCCTTCGCGATCGTGTGGACCTTCGGCGCCATCATTCCGCTGCCGATCGAACCTGCGCTGCATCCGGGCGAACTCGCGCTGGCGCTGGTCTACGGACTGATGACCGCACTCGCTTTTTCGCTCTGGCCGCTCGGCCGCGCCCACGACGTCCCGGTCGGCGCGCTGTTCCGCGACGCGGTGGCGCCGCAGCCGCGTTGGCCCCGGAAAATCTATATCGCGCTGACCGCGGCCGCAGCGGCCGCGCTGATCACGCTCGCCGTCGCACTGGCCTACGACAGGCACGTGGCAATCGTCTATGTCGCGATCGCCGCCGGCGTCTTCGTCGCCTTGCGGCTCATCGCCACGCTGCTGATGCTTGCCGCACGCCTGGCGCCGCGCGCGCGATCCACCGTGTTGCGCATGGCCATCGCCAATATCCACCGGCCGGGCGCACTGACCGCGACGGTCGTGCTGTCGCTCGGCCTCGGCATCGCGCTCTTGGTCACCGTGATCGAGATCGACGCCAACCTGCAGCGGCAGTTCGCCAACGAACTACCGGCCAAGGCGCCGTCGTTCTATTTCCTTGATATCCCCGCCGACCAGGCCACACGCTTCGGCGTCTTCGTGCGCAAAGAGGCGCCAGACGCCAAGCTCGAGGACGTGCCGATGCTACGCGGCCGCATCATTTCCGCCAACGGCATCCCGGCCGAAAAGATCAAGCCGAAGGAAGGCGCCGCCTGGGTGCTGCAAAGCGACCGCGGCATCACCTATGCGAACCAGGTTCCCGAGGGCTCGCGGCTGGTCGAGGGCCAATGGTGGGCGCCGGACTATGCCGGCCCGCCGCTGCTGTCGTTCGAAAAGAAAATCGCCGACGGCCTCGGCCTCAAGCTCGGTGACGAGGTCACCGTCAACGTGCTCGGCCGTAACATCACCGCGCGGATCGCCAATATGCGCACGGTCGATTGGGAGAGCCTCGGCATCAATTTCGTGATGGTGTTCTCGCCGCACGCTTTCGACGGCGCGCCGCGCACCCATCTCGCCACGCTCATCTTTGCCGGCGGCGGTACGCCAGCGCAGGAGGGCGCCATCACCGGTGCAGTCGCCGAGACCTTTCCCATGGTGACCGTGCTGCGGGTGAAGGACGCGCTGGACGCGATCGGCTCCATTGTCGCCAACTTGGTGCTGGCAATCCGCGGCGCCAGCGCGCTGACGTTGGTGATCGCGGCGCTGGTGCTGGGTGGCGCCCTCGCCGCCGGCCATCGCCATCGCGTTTACGACGCCGTGATCCTCAAGACACTTGGCGCCACCCGGCTGCGGCTCGTCGCCGTCTATGCCATCGAATACGCACTGCTCGGCGCCGCCACGGCGTTGATCGGCATGCTGGCCGGCTCGCTCGCCGGCTGGCTGATCGTCAGCGAGTTGATGCACCTGCGTTTTGCCTGGCTGCCGCTCCCGGCGCTGGCGGCGGCACTTGGCGCAGTGGTCGTTACGGTCGTTTTGGGCCTTCTCGGCACTTTCTCGGCCTTGGGGCAGAAACCGGCCACAGTGCTGAGAAATCTCTAGATTCTTGGCGGATTCCGCCAAGCCGCCCGGGTGTTTTCCCCTGTTTTGCCAGGCCGGCATTGTTAACGATCCGCAATAAAGTCGGGCCATGATCGAGCCATATCTGGCGTACAGGCTCGGCCCGCACTAAATTCAGGCCACGAACGCGACGGCTGCCGCCGGCGCGTCTGCTGTAACCGGCGAAGAGCCGGCACAAAGAGAGGGAACTTCGATGTCGGACTTCGACCGTAACGTGGCTGCCCGCGGCATCGGCTCCGCGCGCGCCGCCGAGATCGATGTGGGCCTGCGCGCCTACATGATCCGCATCTACAATTACATGGCCAGCGGCGTCGCTCTGACCGGCGTGGTCGCTTGGCTCACCTACAATGCCGCAGTCGTAACCGACTCGGCCGGCAAGATCACAAGCCTGACGCCGTTCGGGCAAGCGATCTTCGGCGGACCGCTAACGATCGTGCTGTTCCTCGGCACGCTCGGCATCGTCTTTTTCCTGAGCTTCCGGATCAACCGGCTGCAGGCGGGCACCGCGCTCGTTCTGTTCATGCTCTACGCCGGGCTGCTCGGACTGATGCTGTCGACGGTGTTCCTGCAGTACACCGGCGCCTCGATTACCCGCACCTTCTTCATCTCGGCCGCGTCGTTCGGCGCATTGAGCCTGTACGGCTACACCACGCAGCGCGATCTCTCGCCGATTGGCTCGTTCCTTGTGATGGGCCTGTTCGGGCTGATCCTGGCGATGGTCGTCAACATCTTCCTGAAGAGCACCGGGCTCGACTTCGCCATCTCCGCGATCGGCGTGCTGATCTTCGCCGGGCTGACCGCCTGGGACACCCAGAAGATCAAGGAGATGTACAGCGCCAATGACGACGGCACCGTCTCCGGCCGCAAGGCGGTGATGGGCGCGCTGACGCTCTACCTCGACTTCATCAACCTGTTCCTGTTCCTGCTGCGCTTTATGGGCGACCGCCGCTAAGCGCAAACGGACCGACGAAATCGAACGCCCCGGCATAGTGCCGGGGCGTTTTGTTTTGCTAACCTGTCCTTCCCATGAGCGTGCCGATCCGCCCCGCCACTCTTGCCGATATCCCGGCCATCACCCGCATTTATGCCCATGCCGTCGAGCACGGCACGGCCTCGTTCGAACTGACGCCGCCGGACGAAGCGGAGATGACGCGGCGGATGCAGGCGATCCTCGACGGCAAATTCCCTTATATCGTCGCCGAGATCGACCACGCCGTTGCCGGTTATGCCTATGCGTCGCTCTACCGCACGCGGCCGGCCTACCGCTTCACCGTCGAGGATTCCGTCTATGTCGCGCCCCACATCCATCGCCGCGGCGTCGGCAAGGCACTGCTGATGAAGCTCATCGAGGCCTGCACCGCGCTCGGTTTGCGGCAGATGATCGCGGTGATCGGCGATTCAAACCAGGCGGCGTCGATCGGAGTGCACAAGGCCTGCGGCTTCACCGATGCCGGCAACTTGCACGCGATCGGCTGGAAATTCGGCCGCTGGCGCGATACGCCGATGATGCAGCTGGCATTGGGTCCGGGAGCGACGGCGCCGCCGCAGGAGCGTGACGTCGTGCCCGATGGCGCGCCGCCGAACGCGAACCTGCACTAACGGCAAGGCCGCTAGTTCGCCACCAGCGCCAGCGGATCGATCGCGCGCAGCACGCGGTCGAGTTCATGACCGCGGCGCACGATCAGGCCGGTCGCCGAAATCACGCTGTAGGCGCCCTGGCGGCGCGCCAGCTTGGGATTTTTTTCGATGCGGTAGAGCGGGACTTCCGAAGTGCGGCGGAAGATCGAGAACACGGCGCGATCTCTGAGAAAGTCGATGGCGTAATCGCGCCATTCGCCGGCGGCGACCTTGCGGCCGTAGAGATCGAGGATGCGTTTGAGTTCGCGGTGGCTGAAAGTGACTTGGCTGACGGGGGCGGGGGCACTGCGCTGCTGGGTGCCGCCCCCGAGGGACTGGCTGGGGTCGATTTCGCCGGTACCGAACGTCATGCGGCGCCTCCTTTTGTCTGGCGCAATGATCGCGCCGGGCGGTGCCGACGGCAAGAGCCTCTTTTCAAGCGGAAACGGCGCAAGACCGGGGCGAAACGGCATTAACCGATCACGAACTCGTTAAAAGCCCCCACAATAACGCCCTATTTCCGTCAATCGCCGGTCACCGTGGTTTGGGATAACGCCAGCGTTGCCTCAAAGGCCCGGTCCGGTTCGAGCTCCGGATTCCTCAGCCCCCCAGCCCCCCGGGGCTCTGCCGACCGGGCCAAGTTGAGTTCAGCGTACGGTTCAATCCCCTAAGTCTTCGGGTCGGCTAGTCGCCGGCCCGTTTTTTTGTCGGTCATTCCGGGCGCACGCGCGAGCGAACTCGGAATCCATAACCCCGACGCTGTGGGAGTGTGGCTTCCGCGTTCGACCGCCTTCGGCAGTCACCGCGGGATGACGGAAAAAACTTAGTGCAAGTTCGCCACGGCAGCGCCGAGCATCAGGCCCGGCTTGGCGGCAACGCCATTCTGCACGACCGCGGCGACGCGATCGATGTCCTGCAGCGAAAATTCGGCGCCGGGAAGACTGGCCACCGGCACGCTGAAGGTTTCCGCCTTGCCGGTCCACACACCGAGTTTCACCCAGCGCCGCACCACGTTGGTGTAGGTCAGTGTGTGGCCGCGGTTCTCGCCGCGCTCGATGGCAACCTGCGCCTTGCCGGTGATCGGGCAGAGCCACACTTCGGCGCTGCCGTGCTCGCCGCCAGTCGCCGCGGGGACATTCACCGAAACCTTGCCGTCGGCGACCGTCAGCGTCACCGGCAACGTCAGCGGCGCCGCGCTCTGCCGCGTCTGCGCGATCGCATGTTCGATCGCCGCCTTGTCGCTGCCCAGCACCGGCACCAGGCCGTTGACCACGACTTGCGGCGTGTAGACCTCGCGGTCGCCGCGCGCATCGGCATAGGCGCGCTCCCGGTTGGAATGGCCGTGCAGCGCCAGCGTGTCCTTCCAGCCCAGATAGTCCCAATAGTCGACCGGCAGGCTGAGGGTCACCAGTGTCGAGTCGCGCGATAGCTCGGCGAGGAGCTTGTCCGCGGCCGGACAGGACGAACAGCCTTGGCTGGTGAAGAGTTCGATGACCGCGCGCGGCTCAGCCGCGCCGGCGTCCGGCGGCAAGGCGGAAGCGGTGCAAATTAACGCGCCCGCGAAGGCAATGTGGCGATAGTTCATGCCAAACCCACAATCCCCCTACCCGGCTTGGCTCTCATATTGAGCGCCTCGCCGATCACCCGCCACTCACTTCGCAGTGAGCGGATAGCGGCAACGGCCATGAGCGCTGCCCACCGGGAACGCAGGCAATATCAGGTGGCCAGATGGCGCAGCACGTACTGTAGGATTCCCCCATTCTTGAAGTAATCCAGCTCGTCCAGCGTGTCGATGCGGCAAATCAGCGGCACGCGCTTGAGGGTGCCGTTGCCGGCGACGATCTCGGCGATCAGCCGCTGCCGCGGCTTGAGGTCGCCGTGCAGGCCGCGGATGGTGACCTGCTCGTCGCCCTTGAGACCGAGCGATTGCCAGGAGGTGCCCTCTTCGAACACCAGCGGCATTACGCCCATGCCGATCAGGTTGGAGCGGTGGATGCGCTCGAACGACTGGGTGATGACGGCGCGCACGCCGAGCAGCACGGTGCCCTTGGCGGCCCAGTCGCGCGAGGAACCGGTGCCGTATTCCTTGCCGGCGAAGATGACGAGCGGAACGTTGTCGGCTTTGTACTTCATCGCCGCGTCGTACATCGTCATGCGCTGCTTTGACGGGTAGTGGATGGTGACCCCGCCTTCGACGCCCGGCACCATCTGGTTCTTGATGCGGATATTGGCGAAGGTGCCGCGCATCATCACTTGGTGATTGCCGCGGCGCGTGCCGTATTGGTTGAAGTCCTTCGGCCGCACCTGGTGGTCGCGCAGGTATTCGCCGGCCGGGCTTGCTTCCTTGATCGATCCCGCCGGCGAGATATGGTCGGTGGTGATCGAGTCGAGGAACAGGCCGAGGACGCGGGCGTCGACGATGTCCTCGATCGGCCGCTGACGCTTCTCCATGCCCTCGAAATACGGCGGGTTCTGCACGTAGGTCGAGCGGTCGTCCCACGCATAGGTTAGGCCGCCTTTGACCGCGATCTTGCGCCAGTTGGCGTCGCCCTTGAACACGTCGGCGTATTTCTTGGCGAAGATCTGCTTGGTGACGTTCTTGGCGACGAACTCGCCGATTTCCTTGTTCGAGGGCCAGATGTCCTTGAGATAAACCTTCTTGCCCTTCTGATCGACGCCGAGCGGATCCTTGGCGAGATCGACATACATCGAGCCGGCGATGGCATAGGAGACGACGAGCGGCGGCGACGCGAGATAGTTCGCGCGCACGTCAGCGTTGACGCGGCCTTCGAAATTGCGGTTGCCCGAGAGCACCGCGGCGGCGACCAGATCGTTCTCGTTGACGGCCTCGGAGATCTCCTCCGGCAGCGGGCCGGAATTGCCGATGCAGGTGGTGCAGCCGAAGCCGATCAGATTGAAGCCGATCTTGTCGAGATCCTTCTGCAGTCCTGCCTTCTCGAGATACTCGGCGACGACTTGCGAGCCCGGCGCGAGCGAAGTTTTCACCCAAGGCTTGGCGGTCAACCCCCTGGCCGCCGCCTTGCGGGCGAGCAGGCCGGCGCCGATCATCACGCTGGGGTTCGACGTGTTGGTGCAGGACGTGATCGCCGCGATCACCACGTCGCCGTTGCCGAGGTCGTAGTCTTTCTGGCTGACCGGCACGCGCTTCTTGAGCTCGTTGCCTTTGTTGTATTCCTTCTCCATCGAGCCGGTGAAGCCAGCCTTGACGTCGCGCAGCGCGATGCGATCCTGCGGACGCTTGGGGCCCGACAGCGACGGCTCGACAGTGGCGAGATCGAGCTTCAAGATGTCGGTGAAGATCGGGTCGGGCGTGGTCTTGACGCGGTACATGCCCTGCGCCTTGGCGTAGGCCTCCACGAGCTTGATCACTTCCGGCGGACGGCTGGTGTCCTTGAGATAGCGGATGGTGTCGTCGTCGATCGGCGAGAAGCCGCATGTGGCGCCGTATTCCGGCGCCATGTTGCCGATGGTGGCGCGGTCGGCGATCGTCAGATGCGTGAGGCCGGGGCCGAAGAATTCGACGAACTTGCCGACCACGCCGCGCTTGCGCAGCATTTCGGTGACGGTGAGCACTAGGTCGGTGGCGGTGAGGCCTTCTTTGAGCCTGCCGGACAATTTGAAGCCGATCACCTCGGGCAGCACCATCGACAGCGGCTGGCCGAGCATGGCCGCTTCCGCCTCGATGCCGCCGACGCCCCATCCGAGCACCGAGAGGCCGTTGACCATGGTGGTGTGCGAGTCGGTTCCGACAACCGTGTCCGGATAGGCCACGTCCATGGTCGCCTGCTTGCCGTCGACCTTGACCTTGTCCTTCTTGCTCCAGACCACGCGCGACAGGTATTCGAGGTTGACCTGGTGGCAGATTCCGGTGCCCGGCGGCACCACGCTGAAATTGTCGAACGAGCGCTGCGCCCATTTGAGGAATTTGTAGCGCTCCTGGTTCTGCCGGTATTCCTCGTCGACGTTCTTCTTGAACGCCTGATTATTGCCGAAGAAGGTGACCGCGACCGAGTGGTCGATGACGAGATCGACCGGCACCTGCGGATTGATCTTCTTGGGGTCGCCGCCGAGTTCCTTCATGGCGTCGCGCATGGCGGCGAGATCGACCACTGCCGGCACGCCGGTGAAATCCTGCATCAGCACGCGCGCCGGGCGGAATGCGAATTCATGTTCCGACGTCTTGGTCTTCAGCCATTCGGCGAAGGCCTTGATGTCGTCCTTGGTCACCGTGCGCCCGTCTTCGTTTCGCAGCAGGTTTTCCAACAGCACCTTCATCGAGAACGGCAAGCGGGAAATTCCCTTGAGCCCGTTTCTCTCGGCGGTGGGAAGGCTGAAATAGGCGTAAGATTTGCTACCAACCTGGAGGGTCTTGCAGCATCTAAAACTGTCGAGCGAAGTCATGTCGGAGGTTTCCATTCCCGGTCGGGACAATGGCGCCGGTTTGGTCTAAGCTCTTAGCAAGACAGGATTTTTCTCGCCGGAGAGGCCCGCGCCCGAATGCCATGAAGTTAGCGCCATAACGGCCGGGCTTATAGGGTCTTTTTGCGCCGGACGCCATATTAACGATGGAACTTCCGTAAAAATGCGCGGCATATCTGGATTGTCGGCGGCGGGCACGGCTTTCCCGCCGACCATTGGCAGGCTAAAGCGCGCCTGATGCGGTTCAGAGGCAATAATCTCACGTGCAGCCGGGGCGGGCGCGAGGTCTTTACGGGCCTCAATTTCAGCCTGTCCGGGGGCGAAGCCTTGGTGGTGACCGGGCGCAATGGCGCCGGCAAATCCTCGCTGTTGCGCGTGATCGCCGGGCTGGTGCATCTGGCCGGCGGCGAGCTCGATCTTGAAGGCGGAGAGCCAGATACCTCGATTGCCGAGCAGGCGCATTACGTCGGCCATCAGGACGCGGTGAAGCCATCGCTCACGGTGGGCGAAAACCTGCAATTCTGGGCACGCTATCTCGGCGGCGTCGATCTGCCGATCGATTTGGCGCTGCAGACGGTCGATCTCGCGGCGCTGGTCAACCTACCGGCCGCCTATCTGTCGGCCGGCCAGCGGCGGCGGCTGTCAATCGCCCGATTGGTCGCCGTGCCGCGGCCGCTCTGGCTTCTGGACGAGCCGACGTCGGCGCTCGATGTGCCGTCGCAAAACCGGCTCGCCGAGCTGATGCGCAGCCATCTTGCCGGCGGCGGCATGATTGTCGCCGCCGCGCATGGGCCGATCGGGCTCGAGCGTCCGCGCGAACTAAAGATAGGGCCGCTATGAACGCGTTTCTGGCCCTGCTCCTCCGCGACATAAGGCTGAGTGTTCGCGTCGGCGGCGGCGCGCTGATGGGCGCGCTGTTCTTCCTCATCGTCGTCACCATGATGCCGTTTGCGCTCGGCCCCGATCTCAATCTGCTGGCGCGCATCGGCCCGGCGATCATTGTGGCTCGGCGCCCTGCTGGCGACGCTGCTGGCGCTCGACCGGCTCTTTGCGACGGATCATGACGACGGCTCGCTCGATCTCTTGATGATGGGCCGTATGCCGCTGGAACTGGCGGTGGCGGCCAAGGCGATCGCGCATTGGCTGACCACCGCCTTGCCGCTGGTCGTAGTGAGCCCGGTGCTCGGCCTGATGCTCAACGTCGAGCTGCGCGCCATGGGCACGGTGGCGTTGACGTTGCTGGCCGGAACACCGGCGCTCACCTTCATCGGCCTGATCGGCGCCGCACTGGCGGTGGCGCTGCGGCGCGGCGGCCTGCTGCTCGCGGTTCTGGTGCTGCCGCTCACGGTTCCGGTGCTGATTTTCGGGGTCGCCGCGGCCAACGCGGCGATCGTCGGTCCCGCGCCGTTCGGCCCACCTTTCACCATTCTTTGCGCCCTATCCTTGGCGAGCCTAGTGCTGGGGCCTTTTGCCGCCGCGGCGGCGTTGCGCCACGGCCTGGAATGATCGGTTTTGCCCGGCCAAATCGGCGGTCGGCATCATGATGCAAATCAAACCGATGGCGCCCCGAAATGGGCATATGGTCGCCGCCGGCCGGCATTGCCCGGGCTGGCGGGTCTGATTAAAAGGCTACCGATGGCTGTCATCGATCTCGCCAATCCGACGCGTTTTCTGACGCTGGTCAACCGCGTGCTGCCCTGGCTGGCGGCGCTGACGATCGCCTTATTCGCGGTCGGACTGGTGCGCGCCATGCAGGCGCCCGACGATTATCAGCAAGGCGCCACGGTCAAGATCATGTTCCTGCACGTGCCGGCCGCTTGGCTCAGCATGATGGGCTGGGGCGTGATGAGCGTCGCCGCGCTCGGCACGCTGGTCTGGCGGCATCCGCTGGCGGACGTCGCGGCCAAAGCGGCAGCGCCGGTCGGCGCCGCCTTCACATTAATCTGCCTGGTCACCGGCTCGCTGTGGGGCCGGCCGACCTGGGGCACCTATTGGGTGTGGGACGCGCGCCTCACTTCCGTGCTGGTGCTGTTCCTGCTCTATCTCGGCGTGCTCGCGCTCTATTGGACCGCCGAGGATCCGGGCCGCGGCTCGCGCGCGGCGGCGGTGCTGACGCTGGTCGGCGCGGTCAACATCCCAATTATTAAATTCTCGGTCGATTGGTGGAATACGCTGCATCAGCCGGCCTCGATCCTGCGCATGGGCGGCTCGGCCATCGATCCTTCCATTCTGTGGCCGCTGTTGATCATGGCGGTGGCCTTTACGCTGCTGTTCTTCGCGCTGCACCTCGCCGCCATGCGCAACGAAATCCTGCGCCGGCGCGTGCGCAGCATGCGCATCATGCAGGCACAGGAGGCGCGCGCATGAATCTCGGACCGCATGCCGACTTCATCGTCGCCGCGTACGCGGTGACGGTTTTCGTGGTGGCCGGGCTGGTCGCCTGGGTGGTGCTCGATTACTCGGCGCAACGACGCATCCTCGGCGATCTGGAAGAGCGCGGCGTGACGCGGCGCTCGCAGCGCAAGGACGAGCGATGAGCTCGGTATCGAGCGAAGGCTCCGGCAAAAAGCGGAGCAACATTCTGGTGCTGCTGCCGCTGATCGTGTTTGCGGCGCTCGCTATCCTGTTCCTGGTGCGGCTGTGGAGCGGCGACCCGTCGCGCCTGCCGTCAGCGCTGCTCGGGCAGCCTGCGCCGAAAACAGATCTGCCGCCGCTCGCCGGTCTCACCACCCGTGACGGCAAACCGATACCTGGCCTGTCCAATGCGGCGTTCCCGGGCGAGCTGACGCTGGTTAACGTGTGGGCCTCGTGGTGCATCCCCTGCGCCGACGAAGTTCCGTTCCTGGAGAAGCTGTCACACGACAAGCGCATCAAGCTGGTCGGCATCAACTACAAGGACCCGACCGACAACGCGCGGCGCTTCCTCAACCGCTACGGTAATCCGTTCGTCGCGGTGGGCGTCGACGCCAGCGGCCGCGCCTCGATCGATTGGGGCGTCTATGGAGTGCCGGAGACCTATTTGATCGGCCGCGACGGCACCATCGTCTACAAGCTGGTCGGCCCGGTCACCGCCGAGAATCTTGACGGCGCGCTTAATCCGGAAATCGCCAAGGCAACGACAGCGGCGCGCTAGGGCTTTTGCTCGACGCTGTATTTCTTGATCAGCGGCATTTGCAGCGCGCCGAATAAGAACGTCAACGGCACAACGCCGAACAATTTGAAGCTGACCCAGAAATCGGTGGTCTGCGTGCGCCACACGATCTCGTTCAACATCGCCAGCGCGAAGAAGAAGAACGTCCAGCGCCAGGTCAGCTTGCGCCAGCCTTCGTCGGTGAGCTGAAACATCTGCTCGAACAGTACGCCGAGCAGCGATTTGCCGAGCAAAAGCCCGCCCAGCAGCGTGCCGCCGAACAAGAGATAAATGATGGTCGGCTTGAGCTTGATGAAAGTGTCGTCGTGCAGCACCAGCGTCAGCGTGCCGAACACGATGACAATCGCCGCGGTGACTAGCGTCATCACTTCGATACGCCGCGTTATGGCGTAACCGACCGCGAGCGCGATCAACGCCGCCACCATGAAGCTGCCCGTCGCCGCGAAGATACCGAACTTCGAATTGGCGGCGAAGAACAGCACCAACGGCCCGATGTCGAGGACCAGCTTGAGGATGGGATTAAGCTTTTTCTTGTCGGGCATGATGGTTCGCTAAATCAGGATTCCAGCCCAACTATGGCGCGGGCGAAATCGCGCGCGGTAAACGGCTGCAGGTCGTCGACGCCCTCGCCGACGCCGATGAAATGCACCGGCAGGCCGAACCTTGCGGCAATCGCCACCAGGATGCCGCCGCGCGCGGTGCCGTCGAGCTTGGTCATCACCAGGCCGGTGACGCCGGCGATCTTGCCGAAAATATCGACCTGACTGAGCGCGTTCTGGCCGACCGTCGCATCCAGCACCAGCAACACGGCATGCGGCGCCGACGGTTCCACCTTGCGCATCACGCGCACCATCTTTTCCAGTTCGCTCATCAGCTCCGCGCGGTTCTGCAGCCGGCCGGCGGTATCGACCAGAACGATATCGACGCCTTGCGTCTTGGCGGCGCCGAGCGCGTCGAAGGCGAGGCCCGCTGCGTCGGCGCCCGGCTCGCGCGCCATGACGCTCGCGCCAGTGCGCTCGCCCCAGATCTTGAGCTGATCGATGGCCGCGGCGCGAAAGGTGTCGCCGGCGACCAGCATCACACTCTTGCCTTCGGCGCGGAACTTGGCGGCGAGCTTGCCGATGGTGGTGGTCTTGCCCGAGCCGTTGACGCCGGCGACCAGCACGATGAAAGGCTTCCCCGTCACCTCCAGCGGCTTGGCCACCGGGCTGAGCACTTTTTCGATTTCGCCGGCGAGCAGCGCCTTCACGTCATCTGGCGCGATCGCCTTGTCGAAGCGGCCTTCGGCGAAGGCCGACGCGATGCGACCGGCGAATTCCGGCCCGAGGTCGGCGCGGATCAGTTCGTGCTCCAGTTCCTCCACCATCTCGGCATCGAGCTTGCGCTTGGTCACCAGCCCGGCAATGGCGCCGCCGAGCGACGACGAGGTGCGCTTGAGCCCGCCGCTCAGGCGCTTCCACCAGCTTGTCTGGGTGCTGTCGTTCATGTTGCGCCCGTGATAGCCGTTTCAGCATGACACCGGAAGAGATGCTTGCCCGCCTGCTTTACCGCGATGGGCTGATGCTGGTGATCGACAAACCGGCGGGCTTTGCCGTGCATCGCGGTCCGAAGGGCGGCGAGAGCCTGGAAGACTATTTCGACGCGCTGCGCTTCGGCCTGCCGCGCAACCCGGCGCTGGCGCACCGGCTCGACAAGGACACCTCCGGCTGCCTGGTGCTCGGCCGCCACCGCAAGGCGCTCGCGCTGATCGGCAAGCTGTTCAAGCAGGGCAAGATCGGCAAGACCTATTGGGCGGTGGTAGAAGGTGCGCCAGTAGCCGACGAAGGCCGCATCGACATTCCGCTCGGCAAGCTCGACGAGACGCGCGGCTGGTGGATGAAGCCCGATCCGCACGGCGCGCCGGCGGCAACGACGTGGAAGGTGATGGGGCGCGGCGCCGGCCAGAGCTGGCTCGCGCTCGAGCCGCTGACCGGGCGGACGCATCAGCTCCGCGTGCATTGCGCGGAGATGGGCTGGCCGATCCTCGGCGACAATATCTACGGCCGCGCGCCGCGCCTCGGCGGGCCGCCGCTCCATTTGCATTCGCGCGAGATTGTGGTGCCGATTTCCAAGAACAAGCCGGCGGTGACGATCACCGCGCCGGTGCCGGAACACATACGTGAGGCGCTGACCTTGTGCGGGTGGAAAGGCGAAACTAATAAAGCTGCGCCTTGATGCGCTCCGGCGCCGCGCGGTCGTATTCCTCGCCGCCGGCTTTGCCGCCGCTCAATTCGGCGACGATGGTGCCGGTCGAGGGCAGGTTCTTGCGGTCGATCTTGGTCGCCTCATCCCACAGCTTAGAGCGCACGATCGCCTTCGAGCAGTGGAAGTAGATGCTCTCGATGTGCACGACCATCACACAGCGCGGCAGCTTGCCGTTGATGGCGAAGCTCTGCATCAGCTCGGGATCGATGGAGATGTCGGCGCGGCCGTTGATGCGCAGCGTCTCGCCGACGCCGGGAATGAGGAGCAAGAGCGCCACGCGCGGGTCGCGCACGATGTTGCGGAAGCCGTCGATGCGGTTGTTGCCAGGGCGGTCGGGAATGGCAATCGTCTTGTCGTCGAGGATGCGCACGAAGCCGGCGGGGTCGCCCTTGGGCGAACAATCGAGCCCCTCGGGCCCTGAGGTCGCCACCGCAACAAACGGCGCCGCTTCGATCAATTTGCGGTAGCCGCCGTTGATGTGATGAATTTCCTTGATGACGGAGTTCGGATTCTTCTCGCCGTAGAGCGCTTCGAGCTGCTCCGTAGTCGTTATTAGATGGTCGCCCACGCTCATGGTCATTCCCCCTTAGGCGGCCAATAACTGCCGGCCGTCATGGCCCATCATCGTCAAATCGAGAATAACACCCGGGGCGACCGGCGTTGCAAGCCTTACCGCCGTGAATTGCTCGGTGTGGCCGACGCCACCGCGCTCGGTCAGGACCAGCCGCCGTGCGCCGACCTGGGCGTCGAGATGCGCGCGCAGCGCTGCCTCGCCCTTTTCGCGCAAACGCCGGGCGCGCTCCTTGACGACGTCGCGCGCGACCCGCGGCATACGCGCGGCCGGCGTGCCCGGCCGGGCCGAGAACGGAAAGACGTGGAGTTGGGTGAGCCCGCATGCGTCGACGAGATCGAGCGAGCGCGCGAATACGGCGTCGGTCTCGGTCGGGAAGCCGGCGATGATGTCGGCGCCGAAGGCGACGTCCGGCCGCAGCCGGCGCACCTGGTCACAGAAGGCGATCGCGTCGGCGCGCGTATGCCGCCGCTTCATGCGCTTGAGGATGAGATCGTCGCCCGATTGCAGCGACAGATGCAGATGCGGCATCAACCGCGGCTCGTTGGCGAGCGCGTCGAGCAGATCGTTATCGGCCTCGACCGAATCGATCGACGACAGCCGCAGGCGCGCGAGCTCTGGAATTTCCTTGAGGATGCGCTTGACCAGCGCGCCCAGCCGCATGTCGCCGTCCACGTAACCGGTGATGTCGACGCCGGTAAGCACGATCTCGCGATAGCCGCGCGCGACCAGGCGGCGCGCCCGTGCTACCGCTTCGTCCACCGGCAGCGACCGCGAATTGCCGCGCCCGAACGGGATGATGCAGAATGTGCAGCGGTGATCGCAGCCGTTCTGCACCTGCAGGAATCCGCGGGTATGGCCCTCGAGATGATCGACCGCCTGCCCGACGTGGCGTTTCACCGCCATGATGTCGCCGACCGCCACACGCCGGTCGTCGGCCCAGGCGCGCGGATCGAGTTTCTCCGTGTTGCCGAGCACACGGGCGACTTCGGGCATCGCCGCGAACAGCTCCGGCTCGACCTGCGCCGCGCAGCCGGTGACGACAATGCGCGCGTCCGGCCGTTCGCGCTTGAGGCGGCGGATGCTCTGCCGCGCCTGGCGCACGGCTTCCGCCGTCACCGCGCAGGTGTTCACCACCACCGCCTCATCCAGGCCGGCGGAGGCTTGGCGGATCGCTTCCGACTCGGCGATGTTGAGTCGGCAGCCGAAGGTAAGGACGTCGACGCTCATGCGACGCCTGCCTTATCGAATAGCTTGGGATCGAACTTGCCGGCAAACTCGAATTCCACCGGCCCGGTCATCAGCACGTGATCGTCGTGCTCGCGCCAGTCGATGGTCAGTTCGCCGCCGGGAAGCGTCACTTTCACCTTGCGGTTGGTGCGCTTGAGCCGCGCGGCGGCGACCGCGGCGGCGCAGGCCGCCGAGCCGCAGGCCTTGGTCAGCCCGGCGCCACGCTCCCAGGTGCGGATGAAGATCGCCTCGCGCGAGACGATGTGCGCCAGGGTGATGTTGGCGCGCTCGGGAAAGATCGGATGGTTCTCGAGCAGCGATCCGAATTTGGCGAGCTCGTAGGCATTCACATCGTCAACCCAGAAGATCGCATGCGGGTTGCCCATATTCACCACCGACGGCGAATGCAGGATCGGCTTGTCGATCGGCCCGATCTGCAATTCGATGGCGCGGGTGTCGCGGAATTCCTCGGCGAGCGGAATCTCGTTCCACTTGAAGCGCGGCGGGCCCATGTCCACCGTGAACAGGCCGTCGGCGCCTTTCCAGCAATTGAGGATGCCCGCTGAGGTCTCAAAGGTGAGCGCGGTCTTGCCGCTCTCCTGCGCCACCAGGTCGGCGACGCAGCGCATGCCGTTACCGCACGCGCCGGCTTCCGAGCCGTCGTTATTGTAGATGCGGATGAACGCATCGGTGCCCGGCGTGCGCGGCGGATAGAGCGCCATCAGTTGATCGTAAGGCGCACCCGCCGGACTCGCTGCCGCGCGCGCTTCCTCGGGCGCGATGGCGCCGCCGCGCGCTCGCAGATCGACGACGACGATCTCGTTGCCGATGCCGTTCATCTTGACGAAAGACTGGTTGGCGAGCGCGCCCACGTTGTTGCCCATAAATTTCGCCGAATCCCACCTTTTATCGGCGCTTTCGTCCGGTTATATGGCGAATAAACGCCAATTGGCCAAGGGCCCATGCTAGGTTAGCGAAAGGCCGGGATCGCCGCATTCATATGGAGAAACGTGATGGCGTGCATGCGCATTGCGGGAGCAAGCCTGCTCGCGGTGGCGCTCGCTTTCGCCGCCGCCCCGGCCCCGGGGCAACGCGCCGCTCCGCAGCTCAATCTCGACGCGCCGGCGCCGTTGCAGCCGGGCGACGCCTTCGGCGAGAGCGTGACCCTGCCCGAGCGGACGATCATTTACATCAAGGGCCAGGGCAAGTGGGACGCCGCCTTCGAGACCCTGGTCGACGCCTTCAAGTCGCTCAACGAGTATCTCGACAAGCAGGGCATCAAGCCCGCCGGGCCTGCCATGACGATCTACACCGAGACCGACGACGCGGGCTTTTCATTCGAGGCGGCCTATGTGATCGCCGCAGCGCCAGCCGAGCCGCCGAAAGGCGACATCGCGGTCGGGCCGGCGCCGACCGGCAACGCGCTCAAATTCGTCCATCGCGGCTCCTACGACGCCATGGATATCGACTTACGAGGCGATCACCAATTACCTCGACGACAAGCATCTCGAGTCGCAGGGTCTGTTCATCGAGGAATATGTTACCGACCCGGTCAAGACCAATGCTGAAAATCTGATGGTCAACGTGTTCGTGCCTGTGAAATGATGGTGAGATGACGATGCCGACATCGCGTGTCCTGATCTGCGTCTTTGCCTTTGCCGCTGCGCTCGCGCCCGCTTCGGCACAAACCGCCGAACGCGTAGAGAAGCTGATCACGGTCACGGGCGAGGGAACGGCGGCGGCGGTTCCCGACAGCGCGGTGATCCGACTCGGCGTTTCCAGCCAGGGCAAGACGGCGCGGGCGGCGAGCGACGCCAACGCCAAGGAAATGACGGTCGTACTGGCGGCGATCAAGGAGAGCGGCGCCGCCGACCGCGATATCCAGACCACCTCGCTGTCGCTGCAGCCGCAGTACGAGCCGAACAAGACCGGCGCGCCGCGGCTCATCGGTTTCCAGGCCAATAATCAGGTGACGGTCAAGATCCGCGACATCGCCAACCTGCCCTCGGTCCTCGACCGCGCCATCTCGTCCGGCGCCAACGAAATGTCCGGCATCGAGTTTGTCGTCTCCGAACACGGCAAGTTGCTCGACAAAGCGCGCACCGAGGCGATCGCCGATGCCCGCCGCAAGGCCGAGCTTTACGCCGCCGCCGCCGGCATGAAGGTCGGCCGGGTCATGACAATCTCGGAAGAAGGCGCGACGCCGCAGCCGCTGCCCTATCAGACGCTGCGCGCCGGCGCGGTGACCCCCATCGCACCGGGCGAGCAGATGCTGCGGGCGGTGGTCACCGTCAGCTTCGAATTAACTTCGTAATTCAGCGCCTTGACTTGGCCACAGGGCAACTCTAGGTTCCGCCCGCTTTTGCTGAAGACTTGAAAGTCCAGTTCCGCCGCCCGGCCCTTGAGAGGCCGGAGGCCACCGCCCGACAGCGCAATGCGCCCTCGGGCGTGAAGGTGTTTATAGACTGATGTTCGACACACTGTCGGAAAAACTCGGCGGCATTCTCGACCGCCTGACCCGCCGCGGCGCGCTCAGCGAAGCCGACGTCGATGCCGCATTGCGCGAGGTGCGCCGTGCGCTGCTCGAGGCCGACGTCGCGCTCGACGTCGCGCGCGCCTTCACCGATGGCGTGAAGAAGCAGTCGGTCGGCGTCGAGGTGGTGAAATCGGTGACGCCCGGCCAGATGGTCGTCAAGATTGTGCACGACCAGATGGTGCAGACGCTCGGTGCCGACAGCCAGGGTATCGATCTTAATGCCGCGCCGCCGGTGCCGATCATGATGGTCGGCCTGCAAGGCTCCGGCAAAACCACCACCACCGCGAAACTCGCGCGCCGCCTCGCCGATCGGCAGAAGAAAAAAGTGCTGATGGCGTCGCTCGACGTGCGCCGGCCGGCGGCGATGGAGCAATTGGCCGTGCTCGGCCGCGAGGCGCAAATCGATACGCTGCCGGTAGTCGCCGGCCAGCAGCCGCCGCAGATCGCCAAGCGCGCGCTCGAAGCCGCCCGCCTCGGCGGCTACGACGTGGTGCTACTCGACACCGCCGGCCGCACCACGCTCGACGACGACATGATGAACGAGGCGGCCGAGGTCAAACGCGCCGCCAATCCGCACGAGGTATTGCTCGTCGCCGACGCGCTGACTGGCCAGGATGCGGTCAATCTGGCGCGTTCGTTCGACCAGCGCGTCGGCCTGACCGGCATCGTGCTCACCCGCGTCGACGGCGACGGCCGCGGCGGCGCCGCGCTGTCGATGCGCGCGGTGACCAACAAGCCGATCAAGCTGATCGGCACCGGCGAAAAGCTCGACGCGCTGGAGGAGTTTGATCCTGCGCGCATCGCGGGCCGCATTCTCGGCATGGGCGACATCGTCGCGCTGGTCGAAAAAGCCGCCGCCAATATCGACGCCGAAAAGGCGATGCGCGCCGCCGAGAAGATGCGCAAGGGCAAGTTCGATCTCGGCGACTTGCGCGAACAATTGCAGCAGATGCAGGCCATGGGCGGCATGGGCGGCCTACTCGGCATGATGCCGGGCGTCGCCAAGATGAAGAATCAGATCGCCGCCGCCGGCCTCGACGATAAATTGCTGAAGCGCCAAATGGCGATCATCGACTCGATGACGCCGCAGGAGCGGCGCAACCCGGACATCCTCAAGGCCAGCCGCAAGAAGCGCATCGCCGCGGGCTCCGGCACCACGCCAGAATACATCAACAAGCTTCTGAAGATGCACCGCGGCATGGCCGACATGATGAAGGCGATGGGCTCAGGCAAGCGCGGGCCCCTCGCCGGGCTCGGCCAGATCATGGGCTTCGGCTCCGGCGGCGTGCCATCGCCGGAGCAGATGGCGGAGATCGCCAAGAAGATGCCGGGTGGCGCACTACCGCCGGGTATGCCGGGCAGCGCAGCGCCGCCAACCATGCCGAATTTGCTGCCGAACGTCCCGGGCCTGCCCGGGCTCGGCAGCGGAAAATTTCCAGGATTGCCGGGCTTGCCCGGCCTCGGAAAAAAGAAGTGATCAATGAGTTCAGAAAGGAACTGCAATGTCTCTCGTCATCCGCATGGCTCGCGCCGGAACCAAGAAGCGGCCGGTCTATCATATCGTCGTCGCCGACTCGCGTAGCCCGCGCGATGGCCGCTTCATCGAGCGGCTCGGCTTCTTCAATCCACTGCTGCCGAAGGAAAAGACCGAGCGGCTCAAGCTCGATCTGGAGAAGGTGCAGGCCTGGATGAAGAAAGGCGCGCAGCCGTCCGACCGCGTCATGCGCTTTCTCGATGCCGCCGGTATCGCCAAGCGCGAGAAGCGCAACAATCCGGAAAAGGCGGTGCCGCGCAAGGAGCGCAAGGCCAAGGCCGAGGAAGCGCAGAAGGCCAAGGAGGCCGGCGACGCGGCCGCCAAGACCGCAGCCACCGCCAAGGCTGCCGCCGACAAAGCCGCCGCGGCGGCGGCGAGCTGACGCTTAGCTCGCCGTGGCCGACCGCATCCGCGTCGCCCGCATCGGGGCCGCGCACGGCATTCGCGGCGAGGTAAAGCTGTGGTCGTTCACCGAGGATCCGCTGGCCGTCACGCAATACGGCCCGCTGGAGACCGAGGACGGCAAGCGGCGGTTCGAGATCGAGGCGGCGCGGCAGGCGAAGGATTTCCTGGTCGCGCGCCTTGTCGGGATTGCGGATCGCAGCGCCGCGGAGAGCTTGCGCAACACCGACCTCTACGTGTCGCGCGAACGCCTGCCGCCGATCGAAGAGGACGACACCTTCTATCACGCCGACCTGGTCGGCCTGGCGGTGGTGAGCGAGGACGGCGTGGCGCTCGGCACGATCGCTGCGATCCATAATTTCGGCGCCGGCGATCTGATCGAGATCGCACCGGCGGCCGGCGGCGAGGCGCTCTTGATCGTCTTTAACGAGACGACGGTACCGACGGTGGACCTCAAAGCGGGACGCATCGTTGTGGTGCCGCCGGACGAGATCGAAGCGAAGGAGGAAGACTGACGATGTGGCGCGCATCGATCCTCACCATCTTCCCGGAAATGTTTCCCGGCCCGCTCGGCGCCAGCCTTGCCGGCAAAGCGCTCGCTTCGGGCATATGGTCGCTTGACACCCACGACATCCGCAACGCGGCGACCGACAAGCACCGCACCGTCGACGACACCCCGGCCGGCGGCGGGCCCGGCATGGTGATGAAAGCCGACGTGCTGGCGCGCGCTCTCGACACGGTGCCGCACGATCACCGTCCGCGCCTGCTGATGAGCCCGCGCGGCAAGCCGCTGACGCAGCGGCGCGTGGCCAACTTGGCCGCGGGCCTGGGCGTCGTCATCGTCTGCGGCCGCTTCGAGGGCGTCGATGAGCGTCTGATCAAGGCGCGCAAGCTCGAGGAGGTCTCGCTCGGCGATTTCGTGCTGTCCGGCGGTGAGCCGGCGGCGATCGCGGTCGTCGACGCCTGCGTGCGGCTCCTCCCCGGCGTGCTGGGCAAGGAGACCTCGATTGACGATGAGAGCTTCGCCAACGGTCTGCTGGAATATCCGCAATATACCCGGCCACCGGTGTTCGAGGGCGAGCCGATCCCGGAGGTGCTGACCTCCGGCGACCACGCCAAGGTCGCCGCCTGGCGGCGGGCGGAAGCCGAAGGGCTAACGGCCGAGCGGCGGCCGGACCTCTGGGCAGCGTATCAGGCCCGCCCAAAGTCTCAAAACGGGCCAAAAACCCGAGGGTGACAAGCCACAATCTTTGGTCTAGAAGCTCGCCCAACCCATTAAAGACCAGACAAGACCGCGCGCCGGTTGCTGGCGCTGCCGACGGAGTTAGACGATGAACATCATCCAACAGCTCGAAAAGGAACAGGTCGAGAAACTCTCGGCCGGCCGCGAGATTCCCGATTTCCAGCCGGGCGACACCGTGCTGGTCAACGTCAAAGTGGTCGAAGGCGACAAGGCGCGCGTGCAGGCCTACGAGGGCGTCTGCATCGGCCGCTCCGGCCGCGGCATCAACGAGAGCTTCACCGTGCGCAAGATTTCCTACGGCGAGGGCGTCGAGCGCGTCTTCCCGATCCACTCGCCGATGATCGACTCGATCAAGGTGGTGCGCCGCGGCAAGGTGCGCCGCGCCAAGCTCTATTACCTGCGCGGTCTGCGCGGCAAGAAGGCGCGCATCGAGGCGCAGGCGACCGGCGGGCCGGAAGCGGCCGAGGCCGCTGCCAAGGAATAATGGTCGCCCGCGACCAGATCCGATCCGATCCGAGAAGGCCGGCACGTCCGGCCTTTTTCGTTATGAGGCGTTCGCCGCGATCATTCTGCTGGCGATGAGCGGCTTTGCCGCGGCAGCGCCGATCAAGATCGAGCTCGTCGCCGCTGAAGCCGTCTACAACCAGCAAAATGCCGAGCTGCTCATCTCATTCAAAATGTCGGCGGCATCGGGCAAGGCTTTCGCCGACCTGATACGCAACAATGTCGGCCGCAAGTTGGCCATCCGCGTTGACGGGCACACGGTATCGGTCCCCGTCATTCGCGAACCGATTGTCGGTGGCGCGGGCCAAATCAGCGGCCATTTCACCGTCGAGCAAGTCCGCGACATGGCGGCGAGATTATCATCGTGCGCCGCCAAGCTTGAATTTGAGATCGTCGACTGACCGGCCGCTTGCATTGTCGGAACCGGTGCGAACGGCTATATAGCCTTCATGGTGTCCGAGGCTCAGCGCATCACCTTGTCCGATCACACCCGTCTGCCCTGGCGATTTTTCGGCCGGCTGACGGCGGTGCAAGCGGGACTTTGACCGGCTCGGCCGGCATCGCCGGCTCTGTGCAAGCCGCCTCCCTTTTTCATTTGAGCAAGGCCTTCGAGTCATGAAACCGCGCACCCTCTACGACAAAATCTGGGACGACCATCTGGTGGACGAGCAGCCGGACGGCACCGCGCTCATCTACATCGACCGTCACCTCGTGCACGAGGTGACCTCGCCGCAGGCTTTCGAGGGCCTGCGCGTCGCCGGCCGTCCGGTGCACGCGCCGGACAAGACGCTGGCGGTGGTCGACCACAACGTGCCGACGTCGGACCGCAACCTGCCCAATCCCGATCCGGAAAGCGCCGAGCAGATCGCGGCGCTGGCGCAGAACGCCAAGGACTTCGGCATTGAGTATTTCAACGAGTTCGATAAGCGCCAAGGCATCGTCCACATCATCGGCCCCGAGCAGGGCTTCACGCTGCCGGGCACCACCATCGTCTGCGGCGACAGCCACACCGCGACGCACGGCGCCTTCGGCGCGCTGGCCTACGGCATCGGCACCTCGGAAGTCGAGCATGTCTTGGCGACGCAGACGCTGATCCAGAAAAAGTCGAAGAACATGCGCGCGGTGGTCGACGGCAAACTGCCGGCGGGCGTCACCGGCAAGGACATCATCCTCGCCATCATTGGCGAGATCGGCACCGCCGGCGGCACCGGCTACGCGCTGGAATACGCCGGCGAGGCGATCCGCGCGCTGTCGATGGAAGGCCGCATGACTGTCTGCAACATGTCGGTGGAAGGCGGCGCCAAGGCCGGCTTCATCGCGCCCGACGAGAAGGCTTACGCTTTTCTCAAGGACAAGCCGAAGGCGCCCAAGGGCAAGGCCTGGGACGAGGCCATGCGCTATTGGGAGACGCTTGCCTCAGACGAAGGCGCGCATTTCGACCGCGAGATCAAGCTCGACGCCGCCAAGCTGCCGCCGCTGGTGACATGGGGCACCAGCCCCGAGCAAGTGGTGTCGATCGCTGGCCGCGTGCCGGTTCCGGCCGAGATTCAAGATGAAAAGAAGCGCATCGCCGCCGAACGTTCGCTCGGCTACATGGGCCTGTCAGGCGGCGAGAAGATTTCCGATATCAAGCTCGACCGCGTGTTCATCGGCTCATGCACCAACGGGCGCATCGAGGATCTGCGCGAGGTGGCGCGCGTCGCCGCCGGCAAGACGGTGAACGCCAATGTCTACGCCATGATCGTGCCCGGTTCCGGGCTGGTGAAGGAGCAGGCAGAAGCCGAAGGACTCGATAAGATCTTCAAGGCCGCCGGCTTCGATTGGCGCGAGCCGGGCTGCTCGATGTGCCTCGCCATGAACCCCGACAAGCTCAAGCCGGGCGAGCGTTGCGCTTCGACCTCGAACCGGAACTTCGAAGGCCGCCAGGGCTACAAGGGCCGCACCCACCTGGTGTCGCCGGCGATGGCCGCGGCGGCGGCAATCGCCGGACATTTCGTCGACGTGCGCGAGTGGAAATAGCGAAGGAACTTCATTCCAAAAATCAAAGGCCCGCCAAACACGGCGGGCCTTTTTCGTTTCACGGGAAACGCGGTCACCAGCAGCGCCAGGCGCGCCGCAGGTGCCAGTGCCCGTGCCGCCAGACGCGCACGCGCGCCCAGCCGCAGGCCGGCTCGGCGTAGTACGGCTCGGCGTAATAGGGATAGCCGCCTCAGCCCCAGCCGGAACCGAAGCCGAAGGCGAAGCCGGGTCCAAAACCGCCCCAGCCGCCACCCCATCCGCCGCCGCCATGCCAATGGCCGCCACCGCCGTGATGATGATGCTGCGCCGCGGCCGGACCAGGCGCCATGGCGAAGGCGCCGGCGACCAGGGCTGCGATTGCGAAAAATTTCACGAGTTTCGACATGGACGCACCTCCAATGCCCCCTCTAGGAAGTTCCCTGCGCGCTGGCTATCGCCACCAGCACTGCTGCTGCGGCACGATCACCGGCCCGCTAACGCGGTACTGCTGGGCGAGCCAAAAGCGGCAATAACGCCGGGAATTAGGGCCGGGCTCGACGCGGCGCGGGTGGATGACGATATGCGGCCGGCGTACCGTCTGCGCGGCGAATTCCTGGCTGCCGCGCGCGTTTTCGGCGGCATTGACCGGACCGCCGGAAAAAACCGCGGCAATCAGCAACGCCATCGCAGAAACGCTGCGGTTTCTCGGCATAATCCCCATCCGATCGTGAACGGTTGCCCATTCCGGCCGTTCCGTCAACTCGCGCCTGAATTGGTTTCATAAGGCCGGGGCGCGGTCTAGAAAGCCATCATGCAGGCTTCATCCAACGATCCCTTGGCTTGGCGCGGAAGCCCGGCGCCGTCGCTCGCCGAAATCGAGGTGTTGGCGGCGGACGCTTATGCCCGGCTGCCGGAGAATTTCCGCGCGCTCTGCGAAAATCTTGTCATCCAGGTCGCGGATTTTCCGACCGAGGAAGTTCTCGACACCATGAATGCCGAATCCGAATTCGACCTGCTCGGGCTGTTCCAGGGTGTCGGCCTGCCGTTCCAGTCGGCCAGCGTCCCGGAGCCGATGCCCAACATGGTCTGGCTCTACCGCCGCCCGATCCTCGACTACTGGGCCGAGCACGAGGACAGCCTGGGCGCCATCGTCACCCACGTGCTGGTGCACGAGATCGGCCATCATTTCGGACTGTCGGACGCGGACATGGAAGCGCTCGAGGCGAGCGTCGATTGAAGGAGACGACCATGCGATTGGACGGCCGCTGCCACTGCGGTTATTTGAGCTTCGAAGCCGAAGGCGACCCGCAAAACGTCTCGATCTGCCACTGCACCGATTGCCAGACCGGCACCGGCTCGGCTTTCCGCGTCAGCATCCGCACGCCCGGATCGCGCTTCAAAATGCTCGGCGGCGAGCCGACGCGCTACGTCAAGACCACGGCGGAGAGCGGTAACCCGCGGGTGCAGGCCTTTTGCCCGCAGTGTGGCACGCCGATCTACTCCACCGCGCCCGGCGACAACCCGGACAGCTACATGGTTCGCGTCGGCACCTTGCGCCAACGCGGCGAGCTCACGCCCAAGCAGCAGAACTGGTTCCGCTCGGCGCGCCCCTGGGTCACCGAACTGGCGTCGATCCCGCGCAATGAAAAAGGCCGGCCTTGAAGTTCCGAATCAGCGGCGTGAATGATTCCAATCGATATCGCGCATTTGATCGGCGCATGCGATCGGCCGATGATCGCGAGATAGCAGAAAGGATTTCCGCATGATCGTCACCGTTTTCCGCTCCCGCCTGATGCCGGGGTTGCAGGAGGAATACGTCGCGCTGGTCGAGCGCATGGTGAAGCTCGCGCAGGCGACGCCCGGCTACATCGCGCACAAAGGCTTCTTCGCCGAGGACGGCGAGCGCTGCACCATCGTCGAGTTCGAATCGGAAGAGGGGCAGCGCGCCTGGCGCATGAACCCGGACCACCGCGAAGCGCAGAAGAAAGGGCGCGACATCTACTACGAGACCTACAGCCTGCAGATCTGCGAGCTGAAGCGCGAGGCCAAATTCGACCGTAATGCCCGCAAGCAGGCTGCCGAATAGCGCATTACAGATGGCACTTCGGCGATCTTGACCGAGACGGCACAAGCCGGCAAAAACGAAACGATTGGAGAAAAGCCGCGATGGAAAAGTTCACGACCCTCGAAGGCGTCGCCGCGCCGATGAAGATGATCAACGTCGACACCGACATGGTCATCCCCAAGCAGTACCTGAAGACCATTAAGCGCACCGGGCTCGGCAAAGGCCTGTTCTCCGAGATGCGCTACAAGGACGACGGCAGCGAGAACCCCGACTTCGTGCTCAACAAGCCGGCCTATCGCAAATCCAAGATCCTGGTCGCCGGCGACAATTTCGGCTGCGGCTCCTCGCGCGAGCACGCGCCTTGGGCGTTGATGGATTTCGGCATCAAGTGCGTGATCTCGACCTCGTTCGGCGACATTTTCTACAACAACTGCTTCAAGAACGGCGTGCTGCCGATCCGCGTCTCGCCGGAAGATCTCGAGAAGCTGTTCGACGATGCTGAGCGCGGCGCCAATGCGACGCTCTCGATCGATCTGGAGAAGCAGGAGATCCGCGGGCCCGACGGCGGCGTCGTCAAGTTCGAGATCGATTCGTTCCGCAAGCACTGCCTGCTCAACGGCCTCGACGATATCGGCCTGACCAAGCAGAAGCAGGCGAAGATCGAAAGCTACGAAGACAAGGCCAAGGCCGCGCGGCCCTGGGCGTAACAATCGTCTTTCTTGCGGCTCGATTGGCGCCAGCCATCGCGCAAAGACCGGCCGCAATTCGGCGCACCGCGTGAGAGCGGCCAAGTGATACCATCGCGGTTTTGCGGCGCAGCAAGAGGCGCTCCCTGCGCTCATTGATCGAGATCAATGACCGCCGCCGGTTTTCGGTCTTTGCATCGAAGATCACAACCAAAGGCGGCGGCCATGCCGGTAGAAAACGAGCCCGTCAGCGCGGAGAAAATGCGCAAGAAGCAATTCGTGGCAACGCTCGGGCAATGCCAAGAATGCGGACACCCCGTTTTGGAAGGACAGGCGTTCTTGCGCACGGAAAGCGGCATCAGGCATGCGTTGTGCAGCTTCGATCCCGCCTTCGCCAAGCGCGAGCGCGACGGCCAAGTAAAGATCAAACAATAACACCCTTCGTCGCCGCCGCCAGAAGGGATGGCGCGTCGCCGCTTTACGCGGCCTCGACCAAGACGACGTCATAAAGGCTTGGCTCGATTTCTTTTGCGATCTCGTTGAATTCCGGCCATTTCTTGCGGAAGGCCAGAGCAGTCTCCTCCATGAATGGCGGCAACAAACAACGCCGGCGGCGCGCCGCAGGTTTCAGCTGCCAGCCGCGATTCTGGCCTAGCTGCCGCACAGGCCTTAATCTGCGGTGTCCCTCCCACCGGGCGATCCCGTCATGACAATTGCAACCCTCAAAGTGCTGAGCACACATGCCGCCGTGGACGTGCTCAACGAGCTCGGCCCGAAATTCGAGCGCGCGCACGGTTGCCGGCTGATCTACGGCTACGATCCGGCCAAGGCGGTCAAGCGCCAGGTCGAGAACGGCGCGGCCTTCGACGTCGCCATCGTGACGCGGCCGGTATTCGACGACCTCGTCGCCCAAGGCAACATGCTGGCCAAGCCGCGCGGCGACGTCGGCCGTTCGGGCCTGGGTCTTTCCGTGCGCCAAGGCGCGGCGAAACCCGACATCGCCACGACCGAAGCGTTCAAGCGCACGTTGCTCGCCGCCAAGTCGGTCGCGCGCTCGACCGAAGGCACCAGCGGCATCTATTTCAATACGCTGCTCGAGCGGCTCGGCATCGCCGAGGCGATGCGCGACAAGATCGTGCTGGGGCCGAGCGGACGCGTCGCCGAACTGGTCGCGCGCGGCGAAGCCGAGATCGCGATCCAGCAGGTGCCCGAGCTCTTGCCGGTCGCCGGCGCGCAATATGTCGGCCCCTTCCCGCCGGAGCTGCAGTTATATTCCGACTTCACCGCCGGCGTCGCCGGCGCCAGCCGCCATCGCGATCTTGCCGCGGCCTTCGTCATGGCTTTGGTCACGCCGGAAGCCGCCGCGCTGTTCAAAGCCGCGGGGCTTGAACCCATCGTATAGCCTTCACCTTCTCGCCAACGACTGGCTATGCTGGCCTTCTCGATGCCGGGAGGAGTGCGTCATGCGGCCGTTCGAAGGAATCCGGGTGATCGACGTCACCCATGTGCTGGCGGGGCCGTTCGCGGCCTATCAGCTCGCCGTGCTGGGCGCCGACGTGATCAAGGTCGAGCATCCCGACGATCCAGACCAGAGCCGCGGCGCCGGCACCGACAAGGCGCTCAACCACGCCAACATGGGCACCGCGTTCCTGACGCAAGGCTCGAACAAGCGTTCGATCACCCTCGACCTGAAGCAGGAAAACGACCGAGACATCGTCAAGAAGCTGGTCGCGACCGCCGACGTGTTTGTCGAGAACTACCGGCCCGGCGCCTTCGAAGCGCTGGGCTTAGGCTATGAGGCGCTCGCGGCGATCAATCCGCGGCTGATCTACGCCTCGTTCTCGGCCTTCGGCCAGAGCGGCCCGCGGGGGCCGCAGACCGCCTACGATCACGTGATCCAGGCCACGTCCGGCATCATGGCGATGACCGGCACGCCGGAGGTTAACCCGATTAAGTTCGGCTCTCCGGCGGTCGATTACGCCACCGGCATGACCGGCGCCTTTGCGCTGTCCGCGGCGTTGTTCCAGCGCCAGCGTACCGGCAAGGGCCAGCGCATCGACATGGCCATGCTCGACGTGGCGATGATCCTGATGAGCTCGCACCTGACCGGCTACTTGCGCAACGGCGTGCACCCGAAGCCGAAGGGCAACCGCCAGCCGCACGCCACCAACGGCGCCTTCATGGCCAAGGACGGGCTGCTGATGCTGGGCGCCAGTAACCTGCGCCAGCAGGCGCGGCTCTGGAAGCTGCTCGGCCGCCCCGACATGGCGAAGAAGACCAACGACGAGCGCGACGCCGATCACGCGCGCGAAATCGCCGTGCTGGAGGAGATCATGCTCACCCGCACCGCCGACGAATGGGAGACGTTCCTGCAGGCCAACCATGTACCGGCCGCGCGCGTGCGCACCATGGGTGAGGCGATCGCCGATCCGCAGTTAGCGAGCCGCGGCATCATCTACCGCCATGACGGCGCGCCCGGCGTCGAAGGTAGCTTCGGCGTGCCGGTCGCGGCCTTCACCTTCGCGCATGGCGGCCCGCGCATCGACTCAGCCCCGCCGGCGCTCGGCCAGCACAACGAAGAGATTTTAAGTGAACTCGCACGCGGCCGACGCTGACGCTGATATCAGGCATTCCAGAGCGAGCGGAACTGGGTCGCCACGACGTTTTCGTAAGCCACATCCCCGCTGAGGATGCCGACGCCGCGGGCGAACCGGTTCATGCCGGCCACGAAACTTTCCGAAATTGCGGCGTCGTAATACGGCAGATCGCGGCGGATCAATTCGACGATCAATTCGGCTTCCGCCGGCGGAAACAGCTTGCGGCCGACCTCGGCCGCGCGCGCAACATTTTTCTTTAAGGCGTTCTGCGTCTTGACGATGGCCCGCACCGCTGCGGCGGCAACCTCGGGCGACTTGTCGATCAGCCGCTGCGTCGTCGCAATCGACGCCATAGTGTAGTCGAAACATCCGTGCGGCCCGTCACCGCGCCGCACGTCGAGCACGACCGTTCCGACGCCGCGACGAACCGCCACTTCGGCGCCCATGCCGTTGGCCCAAAAGCCGTCGATCTTTCGGTCCTCCAGCGCCTTCGCCGCGGTGAGGCCGAAATTGACATCGGTGCCGACCGCACCCGGCACCGGCGCAATCTTTACGCCATCGCGCTGCAGATCGATGCCGGCCGCGATCAACAGGCGGCGCAGTCCCATCTCTACCCAGGGCGCGGCGCCGATGCTTCTGCCCTTGACCACACCGACATCACCGCGCCTGGCGGCAAAATCCTTATGCATGACCAGAAACCAGTACATGCCCTGCGCCTGCGCGCAGATCAGCTTCACGCCGTCCCATTGCGGAAACGCGGCGAGCGCCGAATGGGCCGAGCCGCCGACAAAATCCACTGCGCCGTCGCGCAACGCCATGTAGGCCTTGTCGACCGGAAAAATCATTTCCAGCGTGACGTCGAGCCCCTCGTCGCGCAAGAACCCGAGTTCGACCGCGGCTCCCGCGGGGAAATAGGAATTCGAAATCATGTCGGGTACGGCGATTTTCATCGCGCGCGCTCCAGCGTCATTGCCGCGACACGCTTTTGGCTGGTGAGCATCGACGTGCGCAACAGGAATTGCCGGGCGCGCGCCGGATCCGCCGCGATCTCGCGCAATTCGCCGAGATTGCGCCGCCGCGCTTCTGGATCACGCGCCTCCAGGCGCTTCTTGTTGGCGATCGATTGCTCCTGCACGAATTCGACCGCGACGGTTCGGCGCTGACGGCTGTATAAGTCGAGCAGCTCCTCCGGCGCACCTTCGAGAATGACCTGCGCCAGCTTTTCCGCCAGATTGGCCGCGTCCTGGATGCCGCCGTTGAGGCCCATGCCGCCGATCGGATTATTGACGTGGGCGGCGTCGCCGGCCAGCAGCACGCGGCCTTTGCGGAACGTGTCGGCGACGCGCTGGTGCGTTACGTAAAGATTGCGATGCACGATGTCGTAAGGCCGTGGCGACAGGAAAAACGATTGAATGCGCGCCTGTACGCCGGCATCGCTCATGATGTCGGCTTCCGATTGCTCGGAGCCGGCGGGGAACACGGTGCGCCACAGGCCGGGCGGACCGTCGGCGGACACCTTGAAGCAATTGCACCAGGCGCCTGGGTCGGCGAAATAGCTGCGGTAACAAAACCCTCGTTCGGCCTCGAAATCATACGGCGTCGTCAAGACGAGAAAGCGCTCGGGCCAAGTGAAACCTTCGAATGGAATTTCGCACTGCTTGCGCACGACGCTACGGCCGCCGTCGGCGCCGATGAGATGGCTGCCGGTATGCGTCTCGACACCGTCCGGCCCGCGCGCCTCGGCCGTTACCGAAGCTGCGGTCTGCTTGACCCCGATTACCTCGTGGCCAAAAAGCACCTCGACATTCGGGAGCTTGCGGAGCCGGTCGAGGATCAGCTTGGCGGTCTTGAACTGCTCGCATTGAACGACATAAGGATATCGCGTGTCGTCCTTGAGCAGCGCGTGATCGAATTGCGCGACCAATTCGCCGCTCGGCCGGTCCCAGAACTGGAATATCGGCGCCACCAGTCCGGCCCGCGCCATGTCTTCCGCGAGCCCATCGACGGCGAGGAGCTCGAGCGTCGCCGGATGGGTGGTGGCGGCGCGCGGGTCGGCCTGCGGCCCCGCATTATCGTCGAACAGGCGCACGCGCAAACCGCGCCGGCCAAGCAGCCAGGCGCATAGCAATCCGACCGGACCGCCGCCTGCAATGAGAACCGGCTCGCAGTCTTCGCTCATACGCTGACGCCTCTCCCAGCAACCTTTGAGGGATGTAGATCAGCCGTCGATCCTACCGTAAGATGAATTGTATTGAGCAGCAGCCTATTGTGAGGGGTCCGACGTGCGCAATCGAGTGGCTCTGGTCTTGGCAATCGCACTTGCCGCCCTCACCTCCGTGACCGGCAGTCGCGCCGGCGAGTGGCCGGACCGACCCATCCGCGCGATCATCCCGTTGAGCCCGGGAAGCGCGGCCGACGTCGTTCCCAGAATTGTTTTCGAACAATTGTCGGCCCGGCTCGGGCAGCCGATCATTGTCGAAAACAAGCCCGGCGCAAGCGGCACGATCGCCGCGCGCGCCGTCGCCATGGCGGATCCCGACGGCTACACGCTGCTGGCGCATTCCTCGGCTCACATTATCGCCCCATCCACGGTCGCGAACCTGCCGTATGATCCGATCAAGGATTTTGCCGCGGTCGCGCCGCTCGGAAATTTACCCAACGTGCTCGTCATTGCGCCGTCGAAAAACATTAAAACCGTGCAAGAGCTCGTCGCCCTCGGAAAAACCCGGCCCATCACGTTCGGATCGATTGGCGTCGGCAGCCCGATCCACCTGGCGATGGAGCGGTTGCGCCAGAGCGCCGGCTTCCAGGCGCAAGCCATCACCTTCAAGGGTGCTCCGGAAGCCATGATCGAGGTCATGACCGGCCGTGTCGACGTGTATTATGCGCCGGTTCTGGCGGCCCTGCCGCTTATCAAGGACGGCAAGGTTTTGCCGCTGGTTGTCAGCAGCCCGACACGCGCGCCCACGCTTCCCGACGTCCCGACAACGCTTGAATCCGGCTACCCAAATTCCGCTTACAGGTTCTGGATCGGCATGTTTGCCCCCGCCAAGACGCCGCCCGCCATCGTCAACAAGCTGAACGCCGAGATTCAAAAGGCGCTGCAAGCGCCCGAGGTGCGCGATAAGCTCGCCAAGCTCGGCGTGCAGCCGATGGCGATGAATGCCGGGGAGTTCGGCAAGTTTGTCAAAGAGGAACTCAAGATCAACGCGGAAATTGCCAAAGCCGCGGGAATTTCGGCGCGTTGACGCTGTACCCATAGGACTTCCGATTCGGCCGGCGAATTGATATCTTTGTCTTTAGCGGCTGTGACGTGAACGAGATGAAGGATGCCATAGCGATGCCCCAGCAAAAGCCCCTCGTCAGAATTGCCCCGAACAATCCAGTCTTCGATCTGCCGGTGATCGTCGGCATCGAGGAAAAATTGTTCGATAAAGCCGGCCTCGATGTCCGCTTCTCTGGCACCTACGCGGACCGCGAAAAGGACAGCGTCGAATTTCCGGTCATGGCGCGGATGAAGGAGCAGATGTTCGATTGCGGTTCGGCCGACAGTTATAACGTCTGCGAATGGGCCAGCATCGACCGGCTGGAAAAAGGCAAGCGTGGCGGCAATATCGCGGCACTGCGCGCTTCGGTGGCGGCGCAGGCGATCATCACCTTCGACGAGACGCTGCAAGTGCCGCGCGATCTCGCCGATGTTCCGGTCGTGGTACAGGAATTGACCGGGTCGCACTACACCACGCTGCAAATGCTTGAGAGCGCGCTCAGCGCCAAGCACGTCAACATCGCGCGCGGCGGCTTGCCGCAGAAACGCTACGAGGGATTGAAGAACGGAACCTTCCGCGTCGTCACGGTGATGGAACCGTTCATCAGCCTCGGCCTCAAGGATGGCGCGCATATCATCGCGGCGTCATTCTACCGCGGCGGCGAAGTGATCGCCGCCGACCTCAGCGCCGAGCAACGCAAGGCCTATTACGACGCGGAGAACGAGGCAGTCGATCTCATCAACGCCGATTTCTATAAATACGCGCACCACGTCGCGGCGCACACCAAAGGCGCCTTGAAGCCGAACGAACTGCTCAGAGCCTTCGTGCGCTACAAGCACGTCGACTACTACAACTCGACGCTGTTCGGCCGGACTTACGACTGGATGAAGGCGCGCGGCCTCACCGAAGGCCAAAGCGAGCATTCGGCTTTTGTCGTCGGCTAAATCTAGCAGCAAAACAGCGAACTGGGCGGTCATTTCGTCTTCAAGGAACTCGGCGTCCCGCTATTCGGCGGCGACCATGGCTTCGAGATCGGCACCCTTGGTCTCCGGCGTGGCGATGATCGCGTAGATCCTTGTAGATTTGATTGTTGCTCGGACTTGCGGCTGCCTGGGCCATGGTCTGCGACCTGAAAATGTCCAGTCGGACGCCGTCCCGGGAATTCACCGACGCCGCAACAATGCGCTGACGCCAGCAAAAGTTCCGCACGGCAAGAGGCTGCGAGATCGCAGGCTTCACTTCGCCTTCAGACCGGCCTTTACCACCAGCGCCGACCACTTGGTCTCCTCGCGGTCGATATCGGCAGCGTATTCGTCGGGCGCGGCCGGCAGCGGCTCGGCGCCTTCGGTGGCGATGCGCTTGTGCACCTCCCCGGAATTAAGCGCGGTGCGTAGCGCGGCGTTGAGCTTGTCGATAATCGGGCGCGGCGTGCCGGCCGGCGCGACGATGCCGTAGTGCAGCACGGCCTCGAAGCCGGGCAGCCCCTGCTCCGCCACCGTCGGTACGTCGGGGAAGATCGGCGAGCGCTTCAAGCCGGTGACGCCGAGTGCGCGCAGCTTGCCCTCCTTGACCAGCCCGATCGCCGGCGGCAGCGAGGAGAAATAGAGCGCCACATGATTGCCGAGCAGATCGGTGAGCGCCGGCCCCGAACCCTTGTAGGGAATATGCGTAAGCTCGATGCCGGCGGTCAGGGCAAATAACACGGTGCCAAGATGAATGCCGCTGCCGCGGCCCGCCGACGCGTAATTGAGCTTGCCCGGCTGCGCCTTGGCGAGCGCGATCAGTTCCTGCACGTTGTGCGCGGGCAATGACGGGTTCACTAGGACGATGAGCGGGCTGGTGGCAATCAGCCCGACCGGCGCGAAGTCTTTGCGCGGATCGTAGCCGACGTTCGGATAGAGCGTCGGATCGACGGCAAGCGTGCCAGTGCCACCAAGCCCGAGCGTGTAGCCGTCGGGCGCGGCCTTGGCGACCTGGCGCGTGCCGAGCGAACCGCCGGCGCCGCCGTGGTTCTCGATCACCACCGGCTGGCCCAGCGTCTTGCCCATCGGCTCGGCGACGCCGCGCGCCAAGACGTCGTTGCCGCCGCCCGCGGCGTAGGGAACGATCAGCGTAATGGGCCGTATTGGATAATCAGCTTCGGCACGCGCGCCGAATGGGACTGCGGCGGCCGCGCCGCCGAGCAACGTTAAGACATCGCGTCGTCGCATTGGCCCCTCCGGTTGAGCATTTTTTTCTTGCGCATGATCGCAATCGCGACGTGCGTTAACGCATTTCGATCGCCTCCGCGACCGCCACGGTGCGGCGTGCCATGTCGGCGTGCAGGCGCTCGACCATGCGGCCGTCGATCGACACCACGCCCTTGCTCTTGTTCTCCGGCAGATCGAAGGCGGCGATCATCTTGCGCGCCCACGCCACTTCGTCGGCCGCCGGCGAGAACGCCGTGTTGCAGGGCTCGATCTGATTGGGATGGATCAGCGTCTTGCCGTCGAAGCCGAGCTCGACGCCCTGCCGGCATTCCATCTCGAAACCGTCGGCATTGCCGATGTCGTTATAGACGCCGTCGAGAATATCGATGCCGTAAATGCGCGCGGCGGCGACGCAGGTCGACAGCCATGACAGCATCGGCGCGCGGCCGGGCACCAGGCGCGCGCGCGTGTCCTTGGCGAGATCGTTGGTCCCCATGATGAAACCAGACAGGCGCGATTCGGAATCCTTGGCTTCGGCGGCGATCGACAAAATGTTGAAAATGCCGAGCGGCGTCTCGATCATCGCCCAGACCCGCGTCTTGTGATCGGTGCCCATGTCGAGCAGGCGGCGGCCGATCATCTCGAGCATATCGGGGTTGACGATTTTCGGCACCAGGATGGCGTCGGGCGCGGCGTGGGCGGCGGCGGCGAGGTCGTCGGCATGCCAGGGCGTGTCGACGCCGTTGACGCGGACGAACACCTCGCGCTTGCCGAAGCCGCCGGCCTTGACCGCGTCGACAACCTGCTTGCGCGCCGTTTCCTTGGCGTCGGGAGCGACCGAATCCTCAAGATCGAGAATGACGCCGTCGACCGATAACGTCTTGGCTTTCTCCAAGGCGCGGGCATTGGAGCCCGGCATGTACAGCACGCTGCGGCGCGGACGGATGGTCATGCGGCCAACTCTATCGGGCGTCCGGAAACTATCAAGCCGCGCAGCTGCCTCTATGTAACGCTCGCTGCCGGTTATTTTGCCGCCGCGGCCTGCGGCTTGAGGATTTTGTAAAGCTGGAAACGATCGCCGTCGGCGACGAGTTTCAGGCGCGAAGGATCGGGATTGGCCGCCTCGTCCTCGGTGAACAGGAGATAGAGATAATCGAACTTGGTCCAGTTCAACCAGAACGCCGGCATCCACGGCAACGGGTGATCGACTGCCTGGATCAGCTGCGCCACCGCCGGCGGCGTGCCGTCGCGCAGATCGGTGTAGTCGTGGAATTCGGGCCGCACATGCAGGATCTGCTTGCCGGCGGTCGTGAACACCGTGGTGACCAGCGCCGAGCGCTCGATGGTAGCGATGCAGGCGGCATGCACCAGGCCGAGGTCGCGCACGTCCTCGCCCTGCGAGCGGTCGGTATAGGCGACGATAACCTTCGAGCCGGGCACGATGCGGCGGACCGAAGAGCGGAACGCGCTGGTCGAATCCGACAGCTGCGACCAATTGTAGTCGATTTCGAACAGCCGCCCCGTGATCAACACGATCAGGATGACCAGGGCCGCCCGCCGCACCAGGCGGCGGCGCAACTCGAGATCGCCGCAGGTGAACAGCATGAAGACGACGCCGAGCGGCACCCGCTGATCGGTCATGTAGGTGTCGAACATGATGCGCGGCAGCGCGAAATAGACCGCGGCGCCGACGATCAGCAGCGGGAAGACCAGCGGATGAAAGCGCAAGACGCGGTGGCGGACCGACCACACGATGCCGGCGACCATCGTGGCGATGATCGCGAAAGCAATGATGTCCGAATAAATGCTGAATACGTACATCAGCCCGTCGATCTTGCCGCGCTGATCCCAATAGGTCGAGCTGACGAGTTGCATGGTCGGGCTCGCCATGAGCAGCGGCGCGGCGGCGAGGAACGGCAGGCCGCTGGCGACGAAATCGGCGATGCGCGCCGGCCATGGCTCGCTCCGGCGCTGCCACAGCCGCGCCAGTTCGAATGAGAGAATGCCGACGCCGTAAATGCCCAGCGCCGAGAGATGGCAGAAGAACAACAACGCCACGCAGGCAACCGACAGCGCAATGCGCGCGGGCCAGATGTGCTCGCGCAGCGCCACCCAGCTGGCCAGCGCCCACAAGGCGACGCCGATGCCGAAAATGTAATTCATCAGCCCGACGAGGAAGACGTAGTTGTAGAGCAGCGGAAATGCGAACAACGGAAACACCGACCAGCGGCCGATCAAGGCGCGGTTGAGCGCGAGGCAGCCGGACATGATCAACGCGAACATGCCGACGATGAACAGCTGGCCGGCGAGATAAATGTTCATCACGCGCGCCAGCAGCGGGACGATCACGTCCATCGTCAGATTGGGAATCACCTGCCAGTCGATCTCGTAGAAATGCGCGAGCTGTGAGTTCGTCGACAGCGTCGCGATCACTTCCATGCGCGCCAGATGGTTGACGTAGTCCGACAGCGGCGGCAGCGGGTGCGTCCAGATCGGAACCGAAATGAGCAGCATGAAGGCTGCAAACAGCACGCCGATCTGCGGCGGCGAGAAACCGTGCGCGCGCGACCGCATCGACGGGGGATTGGCAATAATGGGCTTGTTCGGTTGGAGCATGTGCAATCTTTTCGCCCTTCAGTCGTCGATTTTACCTGAACGGGCAATGAACATGCCGCGATTCCGCCAGTGAAATGGCACATAACCGGCCCGGGCGCTCGTAAAAATCGCGGCCTTGGCGATAGGGAACCCAGCCCGGCCGGACGGCCTGCGACCTTTCGGGCATGGCCTTTGCTAGGCTTTGGCGGGTAGCTAATAAATTAGGCAGTGTGGAGCGAAGGCTGACAATGAATTTTCCGCAGCGACTGATCGACGGTTACAGCGCCTTCGCGAACGGCCTGCTGCCGCGCGAGCAGGACCGCTATCGCGAGCTAGCCGAGAGCGGGCAGAAGCCGGAAATCATGGTGATCGGCTGTTGCGATTCGCGCGTCTCGCCGGAGGTGATTTTCGACGCCAACCCGGGCGAACTGTTCGTTGCGCGCAATATCGCCAACCTCGTGCCACCCTATACGCCGGACGGCGCACAGCGTGCGGTGTCGGCGGCGCTGGAATTCGCCGTGCAGGCGCTGCGCGTGAAGCACATCGTGGTGCTGGCGCACGCGCAATGCGGCGGCATCCGCGCCTTTGCCGAGGAGGGGCCGCCACTTTCTCCCGGCGACTTCATCGGCCGCTGGATGGCGCTGATGGCGCCGGCGGCCAAAATCGTCGGGCCGCGCGGCGGGCGCCCGCTCGGCGATTATCTCACGGCACTGGAGCAGGCCTCGGCGATATTGACGCTCGACAATCTGATGACGTTTCCGTGCGTGCGCATCTTGGTCGAGCGCGGCAAGCTCAAGCTGCATGCCGCCTATTTCGGCGTCGCCAGCGGAGACTTGTCGATCTACGAGCCGGAGAGCCGGACATTCGTGCGCGTCGCGGATGCGCACGCCAAGATGTTGGCGCAACCAAGGTTCTAGTTTCGCCTAGGCCGCCTTCTTTTTCGCACTGATCAGCTTGCGGTTGATCAGCACTTCCGCGATCTGCACGGCGTTCAACGCCGCGCCCTTGCGCAGATTGTCGGACACCACCCAGATTTCCAGGCCGCTGTCGACCGTCGGGTCGGTGCGGATGCGGCTGATGTATGTGGCGTCCTCGCCGACGCATTCATACGGCGTCACGTAGCCGCCGGGCTCGCGCTTGTCGATCACCAGGCAGCCCGGGGCGTTGCGCAAGATATTCTGCGCCTCTTCCACAGTGATCGGCTTTTCGAATTCGATGTTCACCGCTTCGGAATGGCCGACGAACACCGGCACTCGCACGCAAGTGGCGGTGAGCTTGATCTTGGGATCGAGAATCTTCTTGGTCTCGACCACCATCTTCCACTCTTCCTTGGTGTAACCGTCCTCCATGAACACGTCGATGTGCGGGATGACGTTGAAGGCGATCCGCTTGGAGAATTTCTTCGTTGTCACTTCGCCGAGCGTGAACACCGCCTTGGTCTGCGAGAACAATTCGTCCATCGCGTCCTTGCCGGCGCCCGACACTGACTGATAGGTCGCCACCACCACGCGCTTGATCGTGGCCTTGTCATGCAGCGGCTTGAGCGCGACCACGAGCTGCGCGGTCGAGCAATTCGGATTGGCGATGATGTTCTTCTTGGTGAAGCCGACGATCGCGTCGGCGTTCACTTCCGGCACGATCAGCGGCACGTCCGGGTCCATGCGCCAGGCGCTCGAATTGTCGATCACAACCGCGCCTTGCGCGCCGATCTTGGGCGACCATTCCTTCGACACGGCGCCGCCGGCCGACATCAGGCAGATGTCGACGTCGGAGAAATCGTAATGGTCGAGCGCCTTCACCTTCAGCGTCTTGTCGCCGAACGAGCACTCCTGACCCATGCTTTTGCGCGAGGCGAGCGCCACCACTTCATCGGCGGGAAACGACCGTTCGGCCAGAATGGCGAGCATCTCGCGCCCGACATTGCCGGTGGCACCCACCACCGCGACCTTGTAACCCATTGTTAACTCTCCGAAAAAATTGTCCGGCACAAGCGGTTCCACCGCAACCGGATAGCAGGCGCTTCTAGGCGAGAACTTGATTTATGACAACGGCGTCGAACCTCGGCGCCGCTGCCGGAGTCTAAAGGCCATGCACCCGGCCTTGCATTCCTGGCGTGAGGAACTTGCCCCTGCCCTTGTGCGCGTCCTCGCATATGTGGGCGGGACGGCCGTGTTGTCCATCGCCGTCGCGCATATTTTTCAATCACCGCCGGCGATGAGTCCTATCGCGATCGTTCATTCGCCGTGGGTCGAGATCGAGCGGCCCTTCCCGGCTTTCGCGCTCTCGATCCCCGAGGCCACCAATGTGCCGTTCCACTACGTCATCCGGCGCCATACGGAGGGCGGCGGGCGCAAGGACATTCTCGAGCTGGGTGAGCCCGACAGCGTAGCGCCTTACCTGCAAGTCGAAGTCTATCGCCCGGGCAGCGAGATCCGCCGCTTCACCGGCCCAAAGGCCACCATCGCGGCGGACGCAAGCGCGCTCGGACCGGTGGCATTGCAGCACGGCGCGCAGCCACTGACGAGCAAATTCGGTCCGCTTGAAGTTGTCGCCTTCGAGACTTCGAAAGGCGTGGCCCGCTATTGCCTCGCGTTCGTGCGCAACTATGACGAACCGATGCTGCAATTGTCCGGCTGGTTCTGCCAGGGCGGCGCCGAGTTCATCGAACGCTCGACTCTCGCCTGCGCGCTCGATCGCTTGACGCTGTTGTCGGCCGGCAGCGAGCCGAAGGTGGGCGCGCTGTTCGCGCAAGCCGAGCTCAACCGCAGTTTCTGCGGCCAGCGCGAGCCGATCCTGGCGTCCACGCCTAAGTACACGCTGCTGTGGAAGGCGCTGGCGAACCGGCCGGCGCCGCGGCGCATCGGCCGCTGAGCGATCCGCATTCGCTACAAGTTCGGGATCACCTCACCTTCATTTGCTGAAGTTAGCTTGCTGCAGCGCGAGAGCGATTTGTCGCAGACCGCCGTTTTCATTTGACCGGCCGAATATTTCGGCGGATCATATTCACATAAAAATATCTAAGCCGCGGCGATGGCCGGGTCGGCTGAAAAAGACGTCTCTGGGGAGAGTAAACAATGATCACACGACGTCACTTGTTGGGGACCGCCGGCGCGGGCGCAGCGCTGGCCGCGTCCGGAATAGCCCTGCCGAAATTCTCCGCGGCGGAAGCCGCCGGCGTGCACCTGACGCCCGGTGTGCCGCAGGGGATCAGCAGTTACGTGACCATGGGCACGCTGCCGGGCAAGAAGCCCCTGATCCAGCTCGCCGATAAACCGCCGAATTACGAATCCCCGCTGGAATATTTGCGTACGCCGATTACGCCGAACGACCAATTCTTCGTCCGTTACCACCTCGCCGACATCCCCGAAGTGGACGCCAAGACGTACAAGATTTCGGTCGGCGGCGACGGCGCCAACGGCCAGGCCGACATCACCCTCGACGACCTGAAGAAGATGCCGGCGGTCGAAGTGACCGCCGTCAACCAATGCTCGGGCAACCGCCGCGGACTGTCCAAGCCGCACGTCGCCGGCGTCGAATGGGGTTACGGCGCCATGGGCTGCGCGAAATGGAACGGCGCGCGGCTCAAGGACATTCTCGATAAGGTCGGGGTGAAGACCGAAGCGATCGAGGTCGGTTTGAACGGCGCCGACGGGCCGGCGATCGACAAGACGCCGGACTTCATCAAGAGCATCCCGCTTTGGAAAGCGATGGATCCGGACACCATCATCGCCTACGAGATGAACGGTGCGCCGCTGCCGCATCTCAACGGCTTCCCGGCGCGCCTCATCGTGCCCGGCTGGACCGGCACCTATTGGATGAAGCATCTCACCAACGTGAATGTGCTGACCAAGCCGCAGGGCGGCTTCTGGATGAAACCGGCCTATCGCATTCCGGTCGGCAAATTTCCGGTGGTGGCGCGCTTCATCACGCAGGAAGACGCCGCCTCAACGCCGATTACCGAAATGGTGGTGAATTCGCTGATCACCAGCCACCGCGACGGCGACAAGATCAGTCGCGGCAAAGTCACCGTCAGCGGCCTCGCCTGGGACGGCGGCTACGGCATCAACAAAGTCGACGTATCGAGCGACGGCGGCAAGACCTGGAATTCGGCGACGCTCGGACAGGATCCCGGCCGTTACGCGTTCCGGCCGTGGAGCTTCGTGCTCAACGCCAAGCACGGCAAGAACACCGTGATGGTCAACGCCACCAACAAGATTGGCCAAGGCCAGACGTCCGAGTTGATCTTCAACCCGGCCGGCTACCACAACAACGTCATGCAAAACATCACGCTGACGGCCTGAGGGAGAAGACCATGCGGATATTTGTCGTTGCATTCATCGCCGCACTGATCGCGCTTCCCGCGATGGCCGAGCAGGCGATCAAGCTCAAGCAGGCGCCCGGCCTCGACAAGGTGGAGGCCAATTGCCAAGCCTGCCACACGCTGGCCTACATCCCGATGAATTCGCCGTTCCTCAACGCGGCGGGCTGGACCGCCGAGGTGACCAAGATGATCAAGGCCTACGGCGCCCCGGTCGACGATGCCGACGCCAAAGCGATCGCCGACTATCTGGCGAAGAACTACGGTACCTAAAAGCCACACTTCACCGACAAACCGACAGTTCGGCCCTGCCCTACCGGGCGGGGCCGCTATCTTAAGAATTTCCACGTCACAATTGCGTGCGATTCGCTCTGTTGCGGCGAACGGAACCCAGCTAGACTGCGTTGCACTCTCAGCCCTGGCGAGGACCCAATGCGCTTGAAATTCGTTGCCACCGCGATCGCTGCTGCTGCGGCCTTCAGCCTCCTGGCGGCGCCGGTCGACGCGGCCACCAAAAAGAAGCAGCGCATGGTCGCCGGCAACGGGCATACGGTGTTCGTGAGCCGTGACGAAGACGGCCGCACCCGCACCCGTATCATCATTCAGAAGCGGTCCTATCTCGATCCGGGTACCGAGCAGTTTCCCGGCGAGACCTCCGTTCATAACTACGCGTGGTCACCCAACCATCGCGCCGACGGCGTGCTCGACAACACGGCGTTTGGCAGCAACCAGACCGCGCTGCCCGGGCCGTTCACCCTGCCGTTCAAGACCAATCCTTGGGTTCAGTACTGATCGCAGCCGAGTGCGGACACGAAAACGCGGCCTTTTGGGCCGCGTTTTTGTTTTAGGCCGCGAGCTTTTCCAACTCAGCGAGAATCGCGTCGCCCATTTCCGAGGTCGAGACCACCTTGCAGCCCTCCGACTTGATGTCGGCGGTGCGCAGGCCCTTGGCGAGCGTCGCGGCGATCGCCTGATCGATCATGTCGGCCTGTTTGCCCATATCGAACGAATAGCGCAACGCCATGCCGAACGAAGCGATCATGGCGATCGGGTTGGCGATGCCCTTGCCGGCGATGTCGGGCGCCGAGCCGTGCACCGGCTCGTAGAGCGCCTTGCGCTTCTTGGTCTTCGGATCGACCTCGCCGAGCGAGGCCGACGCCAGCATGCCGAGCGAGCCGGTGAGCATCGAGGCGACATCGGACAGCATGTCGCCGAACAGATTGTCGGTGACGATGACGTCGAACTGCTTCGGATTGCGCACCAGCTGCATGCCGCCGGCATCGGCCAGCATGTGCTCGAGCTGCACGTCCTTGAATTCGCGCGCGTGCAGCGCCGTCATTACCTCGTTCCACAGCACGCCCGACTTCATGACGTTGCGCTTTTCCATCGAGCGTGACTTTGTTGCGCCGCTTGCGCGCCAGCTCGAAGGCGACGCGGCCGATGCGCTCGATCTCGTAGGTATCGTAGACCTGCGTGTCGATGGCGCGCTTCTGGCCGTTGCCGAGATCGGTGATGGTCTTCGGCTCGCCGAAATAAACGCCGCCGGTCAATTCGCGCAGGATCATGATGTCGAGACCCTCGACCAGCTCGCGCTTGAGCGAGGAGGCATCGGCGAGCGCCGGATAGGTCACCGCCGGACGCAGAGTTGGCGTAGAGCGCGAGATCCTTGCGCAGACGCAACAGGCCCGCTTCCGGCCGCGCATCGAAGGGCACCTTGTCCCATTTCGGCCCGCCCACCGCGCCGAAGATCACCGCGTCGGCGGCCTTGGCCTTTTCCATGGTTGCGTCGGTGATGGCGACCCCATGGGCGTCGTAACAGCAGCCGCCGACCAAGCCTTCGTCGGTTGTGAACTTGTCCGGCCCCTTTTGGTTGAAGAAGGCGATGACGCGCTTCACCTCGCCCATGACTTCGGGGCCGATGCCGTCGCCGGGGAGCAGCAGGAGATTATGGGTCGCCATACGCAATGCCTCACAGATACGTTGTCGCGCGGATTGCTAGAGCCTCACCGCGGACTTGGCAACCGGACGCTCCGGTCCGACACTGGCGGACGCACCGATTGAGGATCAACCATGCCGGAACACCGACCGAGAGTGGTGATTGTCGGAGCCGGCTTTGGCGGCCTGGAAGCCGCCAAGACGCTCAAGCGCGCGCCGGTTGATGTGATCGTGATCGACCGGCAGAACCATCATTGCTTCCAGCCGCTGCTCTATCAGGTCGCGACCGCGGCGCTGTCGCCCGCCGACGTGGCCTGGCCGACCCGGCATATCCTGCGCGACCAGCGCAATGTCACGGTGCTGATGGAAGAAGTGACCGGCATCGATACGGCGCAAAAACTTCTGCGCACCAATTTCGGCGAGGTCGCTTACGATTATCTGGTGCTCGCCACCGGCGCGACGCATGCCTATTTCGGCCATGACGAATGGGCCGCCTATGCGCCGGGCCTCAAGCGCATCGAGGACGCGACCCGCATCCGTCGCAGCATCCTGATCGCTTTTGAGCAGGCCGAGCTGATCGCCGATACCGACGAGCGGAGGCGCCTGCTCACCTTCGTCATCGTCGGCGGCGGCGCCACCGGCGTCGAGATGGCCGGCGCCATCGCCGAAGTGGCGCGGCAGACGCTCGCCGCCGATTTCCGCCGCATCGACCCGCGCTCGGCGCGCATCGTGCTGATCGAAGCCGGCCCGCGACTGCTGCCGGCCTTTCCGCCCGAACAATCTGACTTCGTGCGCGCCGCGCTGATGCGCGCCGGCGTCGACGTCAAAACCGATACGCGTGTCACCAATTGCGATGCGCGCGGCGTCGATACCGATGGCGGGCGCATCGACGCCGGTACGCTGATCTGGGCGGCGGGCGTCACCGCCTCGCCGGCCGCGCGCTGGCTCGGCGCCGAGGCCGATCGCGCCGGCCGGGTCAAGGTCAATGCCGATCTGTCGCTGCCGGGGCATCCGGAAATTTTCGTCATCGGCGATACCGCCACCGTGACCGACGCCAAAGGCCGCCCGGTGCCGGGCATCGCGCCGGCGGCAAAGCAGATGGGGAAATACGTCGCCAAGCTGATCGCGGCACGCATCGCCGGGCGCCCAGCGCCACCGCCGTTCCGCTACATGCATCTCGGCGAGCTCGCGACCATCGGCCGCCGCGCCGCGGTGGTGAAATTCGGCCGCCTGCAGCTTAAAGGTTTCATCGGCTGGCTGTTCTGGGCGGCGGTGCACATCTATTTCCTGATCGGCGTGCGCAACCGCTTCATCGTCGCCTTCAGCTGGCTGTGGACTTACGTCACGTTCCAGCGCGGCGCGCGGCTGATCACAGAGCCGGAGTCCAAAAAGTAACGTCGCCGTTACGACCGAGCGCTGGACGCCGCGGCGCGAAATCGCGACACTGAAGCCAATCCGGGCAATTTAAAAATCCGGTCAGGGAGGCGACGATGACTCATTCATTCGCGAAAATGTTATGCGCGGCATTGTTGACCGCGGCGCTGCCGGCGGCGGCGCAAGCCGTCGAACTCGATCCGAAGGTGCGTCGTCTACAAGCTACCCGATCAAATCAAATGGGGGCCGGTGACGCCCGCCGGCAACCAGCAGGCGGTACTGTTCGGCGATCCCAACAAGCCCGGGCTTTATGGCGTGCTCACATCGCTGGGTGGCCGGCAATCATTTCAGCAAGCCGCATTTCCATCCGCACGACCGCTTCATCACCGTGATCTCGGGAACCTGGTGGGTCGGGACCGGGCCGAATTGGGATCCCGGCAACGCCAGCGTGCCGATGCCGGCCGGCTCATTCGTCACGCATTACGGCAAGCAGGTGCACTGGGACGGCGCCAAGGATGTCGACGCCGTGCTGCTGATCGTCGGCGAAGGCCCGGCGACGGCGACGCCGTTCGTGGCGGCGAGCGAGATGAAGAAGTAGCGCTACAGCCCGGAGAACCAGTTGTAGCCCTGGTCCTCCCAATAGCCGCCTTTGTCGGTGTTGGTGACTTCCATCGCCACCACGTATTTCGGATTCTTGAAGCCGAGCTTGGTTGGGATGCGGATCTTCATCGGGAAGCCGTAGGCGCGCGGCAGGATCTTGTGGTCGTACTTGAACGACATCTGCGTCTGCGGATGCAGCGCGGTCGGCATGTCGATGGTGTTGGTGTAGCCCTCGGCGCATTTGAACCAGACGTATTTGGCGCGGGTGTCGGCGCCGATGCGCTGGAGGAAATCGGACAGCACCGCGCCCTGCCAGGAGCCGATGGCGCTCCAGCCCTCGACGCAGACGTGGCGGGTGATCTGCGACACTTCCGGCAGAGCGTGCAGCTCGGCGAGCGTCCACGGCTTCTTGTTGTCGACCAGGCCGGAAATCTCCAGCTTGTAACTTGCGCCATCGACCACCGGCGCCTCGTCCTCGTCGTAGTAGGCGTTGAACGGAAACGGCCGGGTGAGTTCATTTTCCGAAAATGTCGGCGCCAGCTTGGTCTTGCTGAACAGTGCGGCCTGCGCACCGTCGTTGAAACTGGAAATCTTGCGCAGCACGCCTTCGGCGGTGTCGCCGTCGATGATGTCGCAGCCGGTGAGGAAGGCGAGCGCGCCGAGGCTCGCCGCGCCGCGCAGAAAGCCGCGCCGCGCCGGATCGGGCATCAGCTTGGCCGCGTCCTTGATGAGGAGCTTTGGATCGACGCCGGGGATGACTTTGCGGGCGCGCATGGTGTCCTACTTTCCGACGATCATGGCACGCAGGCTTTTGGGCACCAGCAGCGCCAGCAACACGTGCACGCAGAGGAAGCCGACGATCACGCTCATCGCGACGAAATGCACGTAGCGGGCGAAATCGTAGCCGCCGAACAATGTCGTCAATTCCTGGAACTGCACCGGCTTCCAGATCGACAGCCCCGACAGCACGATCAGGATGCCGCAGAGGATCACGCCGGCGTAGAGCAACTTCTGCACCGCGTTGTAGTGGGACAAGATCGTCATGCGCGAGCTTGAACGTAAGCGCCGCCTTGGCGTCGCTGAGCACCGCGGACGGCGTGATCGGCAACAGCTTGCGGCGGAAACGGCCGGTGGCGAGCGCGAGCGTCACGTAAACGATGCCGTTGACCACCAGCACCCACATCGCGGCGAAATGCCAGAGCAGTGCGCCGGCGAGCCATTGGCCGAGCGCGATGTGCTTGGAGAATTCGAAGCCTCGGATCAGCGGCGAGGCGTCGTAGATCTGCCAGCCGGAGCCGATCATCACCAGAATCGCCAGCGCGTTGATCCAATGGCACACGCGCACCCAACCGGGGTGGATGGTCGCATCGTCTGGCATGGCGGTTATGGTCTCAGCGGTCATCGCGAACCTGCCGTGGCATCCTATTCGAACTCGCCTCAACGAGTATACGGCGCGGCCGGACCCGCGGATGCGCGAAGCCCGGCCGCCGGCCGGGCTTACTTGCCCATCTTGTCCTTGGACATGGCGTCGTCCTTCTTCATGCCATCGTCCTTCTTAATCGAGTCCTTCGCCATGCTGTCCTTCTTCATGCCGTCGTCTTTCTTCATTTCGTCCTTCGACATGGTGTCCTTCTTCATGTCGTCGGCGTAAGCCGTCGGCGCCAGCGGGGCCATGGCCAGACCGGCGGCGATCAGCGCGGAAAACAGACATGCTCTTCTTCATGTGGCGTCCTCCAGAGGAATGTGAACCTGACGACCCATCCGCTAACACACGGCTTAAACACGTCCTCATCAGTTCCCCTTGTCGGATGCTGGCGTTCGGCTCACGGTTTTGTGAGAATGGCCAAGCCCGGGCAGGCACGGATGAAGGAGCCCTGTTGTGAGCCAAGCGCCGTCGGTCAAGACCAACTCCGGCAATTTCTTCGAGGATTTTCGCCTCGGCCAGCGCATCCAGCACGCCACGCCGCGCACCGTCACGCTTGGCGACGTCGCGGTCTACAACGCCCTGTTCGGGCCGCGCTTTGCGGTGCAGTCGTCCGATGTGTTTGCCGCCAAGCTCGGCTATCCGCGCGCGCCGCTCGACGATCTGCTGGTTTTCCACGTGGTGTTCGGCAAGACCGTGCCGGACGTCTCGCTCAACGCGGTGGCAAACCTTGGTTATGCCGACTGCCGTTTTCTCAAACCGGTCTATCCCGGCGACACGCTGAACGCGGAGTCGGAGGTCATCGGGCTCAAAGAAAATTCCAACAAGAAGACAGGCATCGTCTATGTGCGTTCGCGCGGCTTCAATCAGAGCGGCGACGGGGTGCTAGACTACGCGCGCTGGGTGATGGTGCGCAAACGCGACGAGGCGGCGCCGGCGCCCGGCGACAAGGTGCCGGAGCTGCCGAAGAGCGTCGAGCCGTCGCAGCTCGGCGCCGGCTGCCCGCTGATCAATGCCGCCGAATATGACACGGTGCTCGCCGCCAGCCCGCACCGCTTCGGCGACTACAAAGCCGGTGAGAAGATCGACCACGTCGTCGGCATCACGGTCGAGGACGCCGAGCACATGATGGCGACGCGGCTTTATCAGAACACCGCGCGCATCCATTTCGACCATTTCACCGAGAGCAAAGGCCGCTTCGGCCACCGCCTGATCTACGGCGGCCACGCCATCTCGTTGGCGCGCGCGCTGTCGTTCAACGGGCTCGCCAACGCGTTCCATGTGGCGGCGATCAACGGCGGGCGGCACGTGGCGCCGCTGTTCGCGGGCTTAACCGTGTTCGCCTGGTCGGAGGTGTTGGCCACCGCCGACGTGCCCGGCCGCAACGACGTCGGCGCGCTGCGGCTGCGCACCGTCGCCACCAAGGATTGCCCTTGCGCCGACTTTCCCTACAAGACTGGCGACGATTACGACCCGGCGGTGATTCTGGATCTCGACTATTGGGTACTGATGCCGAAGTGAGGCCATCGCCTCGCACTTTGATAACAAATCTCTCGTGAGGACGACATGGACGGCGAATCGCGCGTGATGCACAGACTGCACGAAACCGAAGAGCGCCTGCTCGCCGAGTTGCGCACGCTGCGTCGCACGCATCGCGGCGGGCGCAAGGACACCTACAAGCTCACGCTGGGTCAGCGGATCGCCGACGACGTGGCGGCTATGATGGGCTCTTGGACCTTCATCATCATCCAATCGGGCCTTCTGTTCATCTGGATCGTGCTCAACATCACCGCCTATGTGCAGCAGTGGGACCCCTATCCGTTCATTCTGCTCAATCTCGCGCTGTCGTTCCAGGCGGCTTATGCGGCGCCCTTCATCATGATGAGCCAGAACCGCCAGCAGGACATCGACCGCAAGGCGGCCGAGCACGACTACCAGGTGAACGTGAAGGCCGAGCTCGAGATCGAACTCTTGCACCAGAAGATCGACGAACTGCGCGAGAAGGAAGTGTTGGCGCTGTCGGACTCGGTCAAGCAGCTCATTGCTCTGCTGAATAAGGCCAACGCGCAGCCCGGCACGGCATAACGCCAATTACCGGGTGCCGATGCCGAAGTCAGCGCTCAGCCCTTCTCGTAGCCAACGGTCTGGGCAAACGTCACGAATTGTTCGTCCTCGAGCTGCATGGCTTTTTCCAGCTTCTTGTAGTCGACCGCGGCGCGGAACACGCTCGCCAGTCCCTCGGACGCGCAGAACAGATAGACGTTCTGTCCGATAAAACCGCTATCGACCGAGGCGTAGAGCCGGCGCTGTTCAGGAGAAACGTCGCGCATGCGCTCGCCGTGCGCGACGTAGACAAGATTGAGCGGCGCGCTGCCGACGAAATCCTGCTGGCCGGTGGCGGCGCGAATGTCGGCGCTCAAGTGCTTGCGCAGCAGATGACCTTTCGGATCGTAGAACCAGACGCCGTCCGCCATGGCGGCATAGACGTCGATCACCATGATGTGACGCCAATACGGGGCGGTGCGGTCGCCCGAAGGTCGATTGACCCCGTAGGCGGCCCACAGCAGATCGGACAAGACTTGGAGCGGCAGCGGACGGTCGGCGTATTCGCGCGTCGAACGGCGCAGCTTGAGCACTTGCATGAGCGGCATGCCGCCAGCCGTCTTCGGCGCCGGCAGTTGCATAACAGGCGGCTCATCGGCTGCTTGCGCTGCGGTGCCGGCGAGAATGGCGGTCGATAACAGTCCAGCGCTGGCTTGGCGTCGGGTGATCATCGTTTGATCTCCTCGTGTCTACCGGTTACGCGCCCCCACTTGCCAGCGTGAGAGACTATCGATTTTCAGCAATGGCGCATTGATGCGGGTCAAACAGGCGCGTGACGTATCCCTCAGGCACTCGCGCGCAGGTGATCGACGAGCTGCCGCGCATAGGGCGGCAGCGTCTCGATGTCGCGCACGCAGATCGACAATTCACGCAAAGCCCAGGCGTCGGTGAGGCGCACCGCGCTGATCGCCATGTTGCGTTCGGTTCGCTTCACCGTGGTCTCCGGCACGATGCCGACGCCGACATTGCACTCGACCAGCCGGCAGATGGCGTCGAAGGAGCGCAGCTGCACGCGCAGCCGCAAGGGACGGCCGACGCGGTTGGCCTTGTCGGCGAGGAAGCGCTGGATGGCGCTGGCGCGGTCGAGGCCGACCATGTCGTAGTCGAGCACCTCGGCGAAGCCGATGCGCGAGCGGCTGGCGAGCGGATGGCTCTTCGCCACCACCAGCACGAAGCGGTCGCTGCGGAACGGAAAGACATGCAGGTTGCCGTGATCGACGGTGCCGGCGACGATGCCGATATCGGCGGCGCCTTCCGCCATCAGTCCCACGATCTCGTCGGACAGGCGCTCCTCGAGGTCGACGCTGATGTCGGGATAGGCCATCAGGAACGAGCTGAGCGTCTCCGGCAGGAATTCGGTGAGCGCGTTGGTGTTGGACAGCACCCGCACCTGGCCGGCGAGCCCGCGCGCATAAGGCGTCAAATCCTCCTGCATGCGTTCGGTCTGCGCCAGAATACCGCGCGCGTGCTGCAGCAAGGTGCGTCCGGCCGGCGTCGGCACCACGCCTTGGCGCCCGCGCACCAGCAATTCGGTGCCGAATGCCAGTTCCATCTTACGGATGCGGGTCGAAGCGGCAGCCAGGGCCAGATTGGCGCGCGCCGCGCCATGCGTAATGCTGCCCGCCTCGACGATGTGGCGGAACAGGTTGAGATCGGTGAAGTCGAAGCGCATCCGGCTACAGCCTTCTTATTCTGCGAAGGCAGACTATGCAAAACACATATTGTGGCAGCATAAATGAAAGTGCAAGCTTTCGCAATTGTTGAAGTAGCCGACTACGGCGGTTCATCAAACCGCAAAACGGCTGTGCCCAACGGCGTGCAAGACGGGCGAAGCGGTATCGTCGTGTTGTGCGGCAATGTTTTTGTCTGCGCAAGACCGCATCATTCGCGGCTTGATGCGTTGCGGCGTTGCCGAAGTTTGGTTTAGTTACCGCGCGCGACCGCACGACACGACTAGAGCGTTCTGGAGAACGACAATGGCCGAGATTCAGGCGGGTTCAACGACAGGACCGCGACGGTCCCGTCCGCTTTCGCCGCACCTTCAAGTCTACAAACTGATGCTGACCTTCGTGATGTCGGGATTTCACCGCATCAGCGGCGCCGTCTTGTATTTCGGCATGCTGCTGATCGCCTGGTGGCTGATCGCGGCAGCATCTGGCCCCAACGCCTACAGCTATTTCGAGTGGTTCATGGGCAGCCTGATCGGGCGGCTGGTGCTGTTCGGCTACACCTGGGCGCTGCTGCATCACATGCTCGGCGGCATGCGCCATCTGATCTGGGACCTCGGCTACGGCTTCGAGCCGGCCGAACGTGAATTCCTGGCGCTGGCGACCATCGTCGGCTCGGTCTCGCTCACCCTCGTCGTCTGGGTGATCGGCTATCTCGCCATGGGAGGCCCGCGATGAAAGAAACCTCGATGCGCACCCCCATGCGCCGCGTGCGCGGGCTCGGCGCCGCTCACACCGGCACGCACCATTTCTGGCATCAACGCGTGACGTCGGTCGCCGGCATTCCGCTCTGCATCGCGCTGATCGTGATCGTCATCGGACTGCTCGGACGCAGCCACGCGGCAGCGGTGCAGATTCTCGGATCGCCGATCGTGGCGATCATCATGCTGCTGTTCATCATCAATATCGTCTACCACATGTGGATCGGCATGCAGGAGATCGTCGTCGACTACGTGCACGAGGACAAGCTCAAGCTCGCCACCTTGCTGGCGAACACGTTCTTCTGCTTCGGCATCGCGTTCGCCTCCGCCTTCGCCATCCTCAAACTGTCGTTCGGAGTCTAGACCATGGCGAAGAATGGAAAACCGGGCGCCGCGCCCGCGGTCACCGGCAATGCCTATCCGATCACCGACCACAGCTACGACGTGGTGGTGATCGGCGCCGGCGGCTCGGGCCTGCGCGCCGTGGTCGGCTGCAGCGAGGCGGGCCTTCGCACCGCCTGCATCACCAAGGTATTCCCGACCCGCTCGCACACCGTGGCGGCGCAGGGCGGCATCGCCGCCGCACTCGGCAACATGGGCGAGGACGACTGGCGTTGGCACATGTACGACACCGTCAAGGGGTCCGACTGGCTCGGCGACCAGGACGCCATCGAATATCTCTGCCGCAACGCGCCGGCCGCGGTCTATGAATTGGAGCATTGGGGCCTGCCGTTTTCGCGCCGCGAAGAAGACGGCAAGATCTATCAGCGCCCGTTCGGCGGCATGACCACGCATTTCGGCAAGGGCACCGCGCAGCGCACCTGCGCCGCCGCCGACCGCACCGGCCACGCCATGCTGCACACCATGTACGGCCAGGCGCTGCGGCATTCCGCCGAGTTCTACATCGAATATTTCGCCATCGACCTGATCATGGACGACGAGGGCCGCTGCCGCGGCGTCGTCGCACTCAACATGGACGACGGCTCGATCCACCGTTTCAGCGCCAACATGACGATCCTGGCCACCGGCGGCTATGGGCGCACCTATTTCTCCTGCACCTCGGCGCATATCTGCACCGGCGACGGAAACGCCATGGTGTTGCGCGCGGGCTTGCCGCTGCAGGACATGGAATTCGTCCAGTTCCATCCGACCGGCATCTACGGCGCCGGCTGCCTGATCACCGAGGGCGTGCGCGGCGAGGGCGGCTATCTAGTCAATTCGGAAGGCGAGCGCTTCATGGAGCGTTACGCACCATCGGCCAAGGATCTCGCCTCACGTGACGTGGTGTCGCGCTCGATGACTATCGAGATCCGCGAAGGCCGCGGCGTCGGCAAGCTGAAGGATCACATCTTCCTGCATCTCGACCACCTCGATCCCAAGGTGATCCATGAGCGGCTTCCGGGTATCGCCGAATCTTCGCGTATCTTCGCCGGCGTCGACGTCACCCGCGAGCCGATCCCGGTGATCCCGACCGCGCACTACAACATGGGCGGCATCCCGACAAATTATCACGGCGAGGCTTTAACCAAGAAGAACGGCAACGCCGATGCCGTGGTGCCCGGCTTGATGGCGCTCGGCGAGGCGGCTTGCGTCTCGGTGCACGGCGCCAACCGGCTCGGCTCAAATTCGCTGATCGATCTCGTGGTGTTCGGCCGCGCCGCGGCGCTGCGCTGCGCCGAAATCCTCACACCCAATGCCGAGCAGCCCGCGCTGCCGAAGGATTCCGCCGATCTCTCGTTGTCGCGGCTCGACAAGCTGCGCAACGCCTCCGGCGGTACCGGCACTGCGCAACTGCGGCTCAACATGCAGAGGACGATGCAGAGCCATTGCGCGGTGTTCCGCACCGGCCCAGTGCTAGAGGAAGGCCACAAGCTGATCCACGACATCCAGGCCGGAATGGCCGACGTGCATGTTTCGGACCGCTCGTTGATCTGGAATTCCGACCTGATCGAGACGCTCGAGCTCGACAACCTGATGGCACAGGCCGTCGTCACCATGGATTCGGCGAAGAACCGCACCGAAAGCCGCGGTGCGCATGCGCGCGAGGATTTCCCCGAGCGCGACGACAAGAACTGGATGAAACACACGCTGTCGTGGCTGGATGAGAAGGGCAACGTGACGCTCGACTACCGCCCGGTGCACACCTACACGCTCACCAACGACGTCGCCTACGTCGAACCCAAAGCGCGCGTCTACTGAACGCCAGGAACTCCGCCATGGTCGAATTCACACTGCCGAAAAATTCCAAGATCACCCAGGGCAAGGCCTGGCCGCATGCGCCGGCCGGCGCGAGCGAGACCGAGTTCCGCATCTACCGCTGGAGCCCGGACGAGGACGCCAATCCGCGCGTCGACACCTACTACGTCAATCGCGACGACTGCGGCCCGATGGTTCTCGACGCGCTGATCTGGATCAAGAACAACGTCGATCCGACGCTCACCTTCCGCCGCTCCTGCCGCGAAGGCGTGTGCGGCTCCTGCGCTATGAACATCGACGGCACCAATACGCTCGCCTGCACCAAGGCAATCGACGAGAACAAGGCGCCGGTGCGCATCTATCCGCTGCCGCACCAGCCGGTGGTGAAGGACCTGGTTCCCGACCTGAGTAATTTCTATGCGCAATACGCTTCGATCGAGCCGTGGCTGCACACCGAGACGCCGACGCCCGAGAAGGAATGGGTGCAGAGCCACCAGGACCGCGCCAAGCTCGACGGCATGTACGAATGCATCCTATGCGCCTGCTGCTCGACCTCGTGCCCGAGCTACTGGTGGAATTCCGACCGCTATCTCGGCCCGGCCGCGCTGCTGCAGGCCAATCGCTGGGTGCAGGACAGCCGCGACGAAGCGACCGGCGACCGGCTCGACAATCTCGAGGATCCATTCCGCCTTTATCGCTGCCACACTATCCTGAATTGCTCAAAAGCCTGCCCAAAGGGCCTCAACCCGGCCAAGGAAATCGCCACGCTGAAGAAGGCGATGGTGGACCGGCAGGTTTAAGGCATTCTGTCGCTAACGCAGCGCGCGGCCGAAGCTCTCGTCCGCCGCCGCGGTCAGACGCATTTGTGCTCGGACCTGCACAGCTTTTCCAGCTCGGGGAACGGCTTATAAGCAGCCTTGCTGCACTGTCCCTGCGAGGCTTCCACCAATTGATTGAGATGGCCGCCGTAGAAGTAACCGATGCGTTCGGTGGCGCCGGTGTATTGCCGGGCGGCATCGCGCGGCGTGTAGCGGAGGCAGACGATGTAGCGCTGCTCCTTGTCGACCGGAGCGAGCGCAGGATCGCTGATTGACGCGTTGCGGATGTTGGTCGGGTCGATCAACGAATTCGAAAGCAGATCGAGAATTTCCCTCTTATAATCGGTGGGAAATAGATTCGGGTCGACCGGCACTTCCTTGCTGCTGGTGCAGGCCGCGAGCGCGCCCACCATGACCGTCATCAACAACCAGTTCCCGGCTGGCCGTCGCATCGGATCTCCCCTCAATCGAGCTTGAGTTTCTTGCGCCGCTGCGCCAACGTGCGCAGCCGCAGCGCATTGAGCTTGATGAAGCCCTCGGCGTCGCGGTGATCGTAGGCCACCGCGCCCTCCTCGAAGGTCACCAGGTCCTGGTCGTAGAGCGAATACTTGCTCTCGCGCCCGACCACGGTCACGCTGCCCTTGTAGAGCTTGAGCCGCACCCGGCCACTGACGTATTCCTGGCTCTTGTCAACCGCCGCTTGCAGCATTTCACGCTCGGGCGCGAACCAGAAGCCGTAATAGACCAGCTCGGCGTATTTCGGCATCAGCTCGTCCTTGAGATGCGCGGCGCCGCGGTCGAGCGTGATCGAATTCGATGCCGCGGTGCGCGGCGTAAAGGATCGTGCCGCCCGGCGTCTCGTACATGCCGCGCGACTTCATGCCGACGAAGCGGTTCTCCACCAGATCGAGCCGGCCGATGCCGTTGATGCGGCCGAGTTCGTTGAGCTTGGCGAGCAATGTCGCCGGCGACAGTTTCTTGCCGTCGACCGCCACCGCGTCGCCGCGCTCGAAATCCACGCTGATGACGGTCGGCTTGTCCGGCGCCTTCTCCGGATCGACGGTGCGCGAATAGACGTAGTCCGGCACGTCCTGCGCCGGGTCCTCGAGCACTTTGCCTTCCGAGGAGGCGTGCAGCAGATTGGCGTCGACCGAGAACGGCGCCTCGCCGCGCTTGTCCTTGGCGATCGGAATCTGGTGCTGCTCGGCGAACTCGATCAATTTGGTGCGCGAGGTGAGATTCCATTCGCGCCACGGCGCGATCACGGTGACGTCGGGCTTGAGCGCGTAATAGGTCAACTCGAAGCGTACCTGGTCGTTGCCCTTGCCGGTTGCGCCATGCGCCACCGCGTCGGCGCCGACTTTCTCGGCGATCTCGATCTGCTTCTTGGCGATCAGCGGCCGCGCGATCGAGGTGCCGAGCAGATATTGTCCTTCGTACAGCGCGTTCGCCCGGAACATCGGGAACACGTAGTTGCGCACGAATTCCTCGCGCAGATCCTCGACGAAGATGTTCTCCGGCTTGATGCCGAGCAGCAGCGCCTTCTTGCGCGCCGGCTCGAGCTCCTCGCCCTGGCCGAGGTCGGCGGTGAAGGTCACCACCTCGCAGCCATAGGTGTTCTGCAGCCACTTCAGGATGATCGAGGTATCGAGCCCGCCGGAATAGGCGAGCACGACTTTCTTAGGCGCTTTCTTGGTCTCGCCGGGCATGGAGCTGCGTCCGCTGGGCCGCCCTGGGAACGGGCGCTTTCAGGGATTGTTGAACTCAGGATGGCGGCGGCGGTCAAGGGGCGGGCCGGCGCGCTATTCGGTTACATCCTCATAGACGTCCATATCCGCGCTACCGGCCAGGATGGCGCGCCAGCCTTGCAGGAAGGTCCGTACCATGGGGTCGCTCGCCACTTTGTGGCGGTTGAGCTCCAGCGCGGCATGGGCGGCGTATTCGATCTCGATCAGGATCTGGGCCGGGTCGTCGACGTTCTGCAGAATGCGGAAGCCCGCCCCGCCAATGGTCCGGTAGAACGGCGCCGCGCTGCGGATGAGCGCCAGCACCTGCGACGGCTCGCCGAGCGCGCGCATCTTCAATTGCAGCACCCGCTTCAGGCTTTCTTCTTCAGACTCGGCCACGATGCCCTCCTCGCACGAATCGGCGCGATTTTACCACCTGCGGCCAGCCGCAGGCGGGACCATTGTCGCATCATCGCCGCCTGGCGATCATCGGCAAGCCCCAAGGGCGGCCGCAAGCCACAAAACCCGGGAATCGGCCGTCAGAGTTCCGTTTTCCGCTTGCGCAACACGCCGACAAGAAAATCGTGACCGGGCAGCGCGAAGTGTTCGATGGCGCCTTCGACGCCCTCGTCGGTGAGCCGCGTGCGCGGCCAGCGATAAATCAGCCCATGCACGACCCAGACGATGAGGAACGTGAACACGCCGGCGAAAATCACGTCGCTGAAGAAATGCGCGCCCGACACCAGGCGCAACGCCGCCATACCGGCGCCAAGCGCGAGCGCGGCGCCATAGGCGAGCGCGCGCCACTGCGGCGGCACCAGCGCCGCCGGCGCGATCGTCCACACCGTGCCGGATACGTCGCCCGACACGAACGAACAGTTGCCGGGGCAGTCGCCGCGCGGATCCCACCAGGCGACGAAATGCTGGTCGCCTCCGAACTGCGTGACGTCGATCGGCCGCGCCCGGCCCCAATGATCCTTGAGCCCGACATTGACCAGGAGACCGGGACCGAGCGCCAAAGTCGATACCAGGAACACGACGGCGCGCCCCGACATCAGCAGCCGCCGCCGCGGCAGCAGCAGCTTGAGCAGCAGCGCGGCCACCACGGGAATGATGATGACGGTGCCGACCCATAGCCCGACGTCGCGCGCCACCTGCAGGCTGGGATACAGATGCAGGGCGAAGGTATTGTGATTGACGTCGGAGAACTGAAACGGCGCCGAGATCATCAGATCGAGCTGCGGAAACAGCCCGAAGATCGCGCCGACAAATGCGGCGAGACCAAGCGCGATGATCAGTCCGGTCCGGTTCATGGTTTTCCCCGCCGAGGGCGGTCTAGCCGAGCAAGAAGGCAAAGGGAAGTCAGCGGCCGCGCCAGCGCCCGGAATTGCGGCCGGCGATCAGCCAATAGGTGAAGCCGAACACCACGCCGACCGCGGCGGCGATCTCGGCCTGGCGCGAGATCGGCGGCGGCGGATAGTCGATCAATTCGTCGTAAGATCCGGTAAAGCCGGCGCTGTAATAGCCGAGCAGAAAAATGGCGGCGCCGGCAAGCGCGTAGATCAACAGCGAGCGGATTGCATAAGCCTCCGCCAGCACCACGGCGATCAGGATCGGCAGGAAGCCGACTAGCACGGTGATGCCGGAGGCGAAGGCCGCAGTGCCCCAGAAAAAGATGTGCTCGGCCGGATCGGGGCCGAGCAGATGCATTTCGAGGCCGAGCAAAGCAATCGCGGCGGCGATGCCGGCCATCGCCGTCGCCATGAACAGGCCGAACAGGATGACGATGATGCGGCCGAGCAGCGCCACGTCTATTCCGTCATCGCCATGGCGCGCAGCGCCATGCGCTCGCGCGCCGACAGCTTCTCGCTCGCACTCTTGAGCTGGCCGCAGGCGGCCAGAATGTCGCGGCCGCGCGGCGTGCGCACCGGCGAGGCATAGCCGGCGTCGAACACGACCTGGGAAAACTTCTCGATCTGCTCCCAGTCGGAGCATTCATATTTGCTGCCCGGCCAGGGATTGAACGGAATGAGGTTGATCTTGGCCGGGATGCCCTTGAGCAGCCGCACCAGCGCCTTGGCGTCGTCGATGAAATCGTTGATACCTTTGAGCATGACGTATTCGAAAGTGATGCGCTTGGCGTTGGAAGCGCCGGGATAGTCGCGGCAGGCCTCGAGCAATTGCGCGATCGGGTATTTGCGATTGAGCGGCACCAGCTCGTTGCGCAACTCGTCGCGCACCGCGTGCAGCGACACCGCCAGCATGCAGCCGATCTCGGCGCCGGCGCGCTCGATCATCGGCACCACACCGGAGGTCGACAGCGTGATGCGGCGCTTGGAAATGGCGATTCCGTCGCCGTCGGCGACGACGAGCAGCGCGTCGCGCACCGCATCGAGATTGTACAGCGGCTCGCCCATGCCCATCATCACGATGTTGGTGATGCACCGCTCGCCGGTCGGGATCACGCCGTCGGTCGGCCGCGTGGCGCCGGGCCAATCGCCCAATCGGTCTCGCGCGACCATCACTTGGCCGACGATCTCGTCGGCCGTGAGATTACGCACGAAGCGTTGCGTGCCGGTGTGGCAGAACGAGCAGGTGAGCGTGCAGCCGACCTGGCTTGAGACGCACAGCGTGCCGCGGTCGGTGTCGGGGATATAGACGCATTCGACTTCGTGCGGCCGCTCGCCCTGCGTCTCGCACGGCAGCCGCAACAGCCATTTGCGCGTGCCGTCGACCGAGACCTGCTCGGCCACCACCTCGGGCCGCTCCAGCGTGAAACGGTCGCTGAGCTCGGCGCGCAGCTCCTTCGACACGCTGGTCATGGCGTCGAACGAGGTCAGCCCGCGGAAATAGATCCAGTGCCAGAGCTGCTGCACGCGCATCTTGCGCTGGCCTTCCGGCACGCCGATGGCGCCGAGCAGCGCGCTGAGTTGCCCGCGCGTGAGCCCGGCCAGCGACGGCTTCTCTGGCGCCACGTAGTGCTCGAGCGGTGTCTTTTCGAAGAAAGACGCCGAGTCAGGTGCAATTTCGATTGTCGTCGTCATGGGTTCAAGCCGTCATCGCCGCCGCGCCGCGGCTTGCCGGCAATATAGGGTGCGGGATCGCTACTTGCACTCCTCGGCCACCTTGTCGAGGGCCTGATCGAGGCCCTTGAGCGAATAGGTGTCGGTGGTCTTGGCACCGGTGTGCGACCCGCTCTTGACCACCAATTCGGATCCCTTCCGCATGGTGTCGACCATCTGCGCTTCCTCGGCGGCGTTCTTCACCCAGGCGCCGTCGTTCTGCGTGTAGAGCACGTAGTTCGCGGAGCCGACGGTGGCGGTCGCATCGAAGCCCGCTTTCTGCGGATAGCCGACGATGACCGACACCTCATTGCGTACCTTCTCGGTCGGCCGCGTCGAGACGAAGGCGTAGGACGGATCGCGCTTCTTGTTGGACGGCACGATTTGCGCCGAGGTCGGCTTCGACAGGGCGAAGCAGACCTTTTTGCCGCTTGGCGTGGCGCTGTAGGCGCCCCAATCGCCGAACTGGCCGAGCAGCACAGCCTGCTCGGTCGGCTCGGGCTTGGCAGCCGGCTTCTTCGCCGCCGGCTTGGCTTGCGCAGCGGCGGCCGGCTTTTTCGCCTCCGGTTTGGTTTGCGCGAAGGCGGCCGTGCAACCGATGGCGACGGCGAAGGTCAGCGGTGCAATGGCCCAGCTTTGCAGAAGCGTCTTCGTCATCGGGCCCTACCGGTTGAAGTGAATGACTGTATCGAAGCCGCCCCCACAAGCAGCGACGGATATTAGACGATTAGGGACGAAATTCGACAAGGCCGGAGGCGGCAATCGGTCGCCCCCGGCAACTATAGGCCGAAATCCATCGCCGCCAAACCGGCCGGGCCATGCTAAATAGCCTGCAATCTCAATTCGGCCGAGGCGCCATGAAAGCCCTGCTCTGCACCCGCTATTGCACCCCCGAGGAGCTTGAACTTGCCGACATCGCCGAACCGACGGCCGGGCCGGGCGAGGCCGCGGTGCGCGTCAGGGCGGCGGCGCTCAACTTCTTCGACACGCTGATCATTGCCGGCAAATATCAGCACAAGCCGCCCTTCCCGTTCTCGCCCGCCGCGGAGTTTGCTGGCGAAATCGAGAGCGTCGGCGCCGACGTCACCGGCTTTGCGCCGGGCGACCGCGTCATCGGCAATATCGGCTGGGGCGCGGCGCGCGAGAAGGTCGCCGTCGCCACCGACAGACTGGTCGCCATGCCGGCCGGTCTCGATTTCGACCATGCCGCCGGCCTCACCGTCATCTACGGCACGACGATGCATGCGCTCAACGACCGCGCCAAGCTGAAAGCCGGCGAGACGCTGGCCGTGCTGGGCGCCGCCGGCGGCACTGGGCTGGCGGCGGTCGAGCTCGGCAAGCTGATCGGCGCGCGCGTGATCGCCTGCGCGTCGTCGGACGACAAGATCGCCTTTGCCAAGCAGCACGGCGCCGACGACGGCGTGAACTACGCCGCGAGCGACCTCAAGGACAGCCTGCGCGCGCTCACCGGCGGCAAGGGCGTCGACGTGGTCTACGATCCGATCGGCGGCGCGCAGGGCGAAGCGGCGCTACGCGGCATGGATTGGGGCGGACGCTATCTGGTCATCGGCTTTGCCGCCGGCGACATGCCGAAGCTGCCGCTCAATCTGGTGCTGCTGCGCAGCTATGACGTGCTCGGCGTCTATTGGGGCGCCTGGACGCAGCGCGATCCGCAAGGCCACCGCGCCAACATGACGAAGATTCTCGAGTGGTGTGTGCAGGGCAAGCTGTCGTCGCACGTGCACGCGGTCTATCCGCTGAGCGAATCGGCGGCCGCGCTCAAGGCGATTGCCGAACGCAAAGTGATGGGCAAGGCGATACTGCGGCCTTAGAGCCCGGCCATGGCGCTGCGCGCCGCTTCGCGGTGCGCCGGGCGGATATTGTCGGCGACGAGCTTAACCGCGGTCGCCAGCACCGCGGCATCGTCGGTGAAACCGATGACCGGCAACACGTCGGGAATGGCGTCGATCGGCAACACGAAATAAGCGATCGCCGCAACGAGCGTCGCCTTCACGCTGAGCGGCGTATCCCTGTCGAAGGCGCAATAATAGGCCGCAAGCAATTCCTCGGCGAATGGAATCCGCGCGGCCACACGCTCGAGCTTGCGCCAGAAGTTGCGCTGAAGCGCGCTGTCGTCGTCGCTGCGCCAGAATGCCGTGTGTGCGAATGCCATGAACACTAAATGGGCGCCGGAAACGGCCGCCGCAAGACGCTAGCCGGCGCGTGCAATGAGCCGCTGGATGGTGCCGCCGGCCGCTCGCGGGACCGTTGTATCGAACAGAATCTCGTGCCCGGCTAGCGCGCGGCGCACATGGTCGCCGACATAGGCCGTGAACAGCCGGCCGTCCTGTTCGCGGTGGTCGGCGCTCTCGGTGATGCGAAAGCTCAGGTAGATTACGCCGCCGGGCTTGAGGATCTCCAGCATGCGCGCGACCGCCGGTTCGATTTCCTCGCGAGGCAGATGCATGATCACGGTTTCGCAAACCACATTGTCGAAATGCCGCGCCGGCACGCCGCTCAATTCGGGCAGCGCGGCCTTCCTGAATTCGAGGTCGGGGAAGCGGGCGCACGCCTGCGCCAGCAGTCCTTCCGACACGTCGTAGCCGATGGCCGGATAACCGTTGGCGGTGAGCCAGACCACGTCGCGCCCGCTGCCCGAACCGATATCGGCGGTCAGCCCGGGGCGGAAAAACCGCCGGAACAGCGCGTACATGTCGGCGGGTTGCTCCGACAGCCAGCGCTGAACAAAGGCCGGCGCGGCGGAATCGTAAACGTCGAGCGTCGTCTTATCCATGCTCAGCCAGCGAGCTTGTCCATCGCCTCGGCGAGCTTGATGTCGAGTTTGGTCACGCCGCCGGCATCGTGCGTCGACAGCGTCACCTCGACGGTCTTGTACACGTTGAACCACTCCGGATGGTGATCCATCTTCTCCGCGACCAGCGCCGCCCGCGTCATGAAGCCGAAGGCCTGGTTGAAATCCTTGAACACGAATTTCTTGCCGATGGCGTCGCGGCCGGCCACCTCGGACCAGCCGGCGAGCCTGGCCAAGGCGGCTTTGCGGGCGTCTGCGGTCAATTTCTGTGCCATGACGAGGCCCTCCAAGGCCAACGCGGGACCCTCGTAATGGGTCCAATTTGATACTACCTCTTGGGCACGCACCCCGATCATACGAGGCTTTTCATGTCCTGGTCATTGAATATCGGCAAGGTGTTCGGCACGGTCGTCCGTATCCACCTCACCTTCCTGCTGTTTCTCGCCTGGATTTTTGCCGCCAGCTACGCCTCGGGCGGCGTGGCGACCGCGTGGGACAGCCTGCTGTTCATGCTGCTGTTGTTTCTGTGCGTGCTGCTGCACGAGTTCGGCCATATTTTCACCGCCCGCGCCTTCGGCGTGCCGACGCCCTATGTGACGCTGCTGCCGATCGGCGGCGTAGCGCAGCTCGAGCGCATCCCGGAGGAGCCGGGGCAGGAATTCCTCATCGCCATCGCCGGGCCGCTGGTGAATGTCGCCATCACGATCCTGCTGGTCGTCGTCGGCGGCGCGACGCTGAATTCGAACGCCGCGGCCGGGCTCGACAACACGCATTTCGCCTTGATCGACCGCCTGGCGGCGGTGAATCTGTTTCTAGCGTTGTTCAACATGATCCCTGCCTTCCCGATGGACGGCGGCCGCGTGCTGCGCGCGCTGTTGGCGAGCCGCATGGGCTACGTGCGGGCGACCGAAGTCGCCGCGGCGATCGGGCAATTCGTCGCTTTCGCGCTCGGCTTCATCGGCCTGATGTACAATCCGATCCTGATCTTCATTGCCATCTTCGTCTATCTCGCCGCCTCCTCGGAAGCGCACATGGTGGCGCTGCGTGCCGCCTCGCGCGGCGTGCCGGTGAGCCACGCCATGGTGACGCAATTCGAGACGCTGACGCCCGAGGAGCATCTCGACGCGGCAGTGCAGACGCTGCTGCAAACCGGCCAGGGTGAATTCCCGGTGGTCGACGCCGCCGGCAAGCCGGTCGGCGTGCTCGGCCGCGGCGACCTGATCCGCGCCATCAAACAACGCGGTCCCGATGCCCGCGTCGCCGACGCCATGGTCGCAGCCATGCCGACGATCGGCCACCGCACCACCCTGGAGCAGGCGTTCAAGCTGCTTCAGATGAAGCAGGCGCCGGCGGTCGGCGTCATCGATGGCGCGGGCAAGCTGGTCGGGCTGGTCACCGGCGAGACCATCGCCGAGATGATGATGCTACAGGATGCGCTGCCGAAGGGCAGCGAGCCCGGTCCTTGGAGCCGGCCGGCGGGGGCATAGAAGCCGAGTTCACACGCCCGTCGTCTTACTTTTTTTGACTGTCAGAAAGCGCAGCCACCCTCCGCGGTGATTCGGCGGAGACAAATTCATGTCCGGGCGCCCGCGCGCCGGCAGCGTCACAACGCGCCGCCGGTTCCTGACATCTTTTGCCTCGGCGGCAACGGCCGCCGCTTTTGGCAATGTCGCGGCGCCTGCATTCAGCCGCTGGGCCGAGAGGCCGATGATCACGCACGGCGTACAATCGGGCGATGTTTCGGCCGACTCTGGCGTGGTATGGGCGCGCGCGGATCGCTCCGCGCGCCTCCTGATCGAGGCGGCGACCACCGACAGCTTCAAGGACATCCGGCACCAAAGTTTCGTGGATGCTTTGCCGGAAAGCGATTTCACAGCCCAGGCGCTGATCGAGGATCTGCCGGCGGGCCAGGACATTTTCTATCGCTTGCGCTTTCAGGACTTGTCGTCCACCCAGGCGATCGGCGAGCGCACGATCGGCCGCTTCCGCACGGCACCCGCAGATCGCCGCTCGATTTCATTCGTCTGGTCGGGCGACACCGCTGGGCAGGGATGGGGCATCGACACGTCGCGCGGCGCCATGCGCACCTACGCGACGATGCGGCGCAACGCACCCGACTTCTTCGTGCATTGCGGCGACAACATTTACGCCGACTGCACGATATCGGCCAAACAGAAGCTGCCGAACGGCGAGACCTGGCGCAACATCGTCACCGCGGAAAAGAGCAAGGCCGCCGAAACACTGACCGAATATCGCGGCAACTACAAATATAATCTGCTCGACGCGAACCTGTGCGAATTCAACGCCGAAGTTCCCGATTTTCGCGCAATGGGACAACCACGAAGTCATGGAAGAGTGGGCGCCGGGCGACACGATCAACCGGCGCGGCTATGTCGAGAAGAACGCGTTGTTGCTCGCCGCACGCGGCTGCCGCGCATTCCATGAATTCATGCCGTTGCGCTACACACCGTCGGTGCCTGGCCGCATTTATCGCAAGATTGCTTACGGCCCGCTGCTCGACATTTTCCTGCTCGACATGCGCAGCTATCGCGGTCCCAACGACGGCCGTCTGGATGACCACTACGGTCCGGCAGTTCACCTGCTCGGTCCCGCGCAGCTTGCCTGGCTCAAGCGTAAGCTCGCGCGCTCGACGGCAACCTGGAAGGTGATCGCTACCGACACGCCACTCAGCGTATGCGGCGCCGGCGCGTCAAACGCCCACACGCCGCTCGGGCGCGGCATCGAGATCGCCGACCTGCTGTCGTTCATCCAGCGCGCCGGCATTCGCAACACGCTGCGGATCACCGCCGACCTGCACTACACCGCCGCGCACTATTTCGATCAAGCGGTGTTCCAGGACTTTGAGCCCTTCTGGGAATTCGTTTCCGGACCGATCCACGCCGGCACCTGGAACTCCGAGCACGCTCGATCGTGCCTTCGGACCCCGCGTCGTCTACCAGAATGCCGCGAGCCCTGAGCAGAGCGAAAATCTCGCCCCTTGCTTCGGCTTGCAGTTTTTTGGCCATATCGCGATCGACGGCGCCACCGGCGTGCTGACCGTGACGCTCAAGGATGTCGGCGATCGGGAGCTGTGGTCCGATTGATATCGAGCCGAAATCCGGCCAAAGCGCACCGGCGCGCCTGTCTTGCCACCGGGCTGAGAAAAACACCTCAAAACAAGCTTAACCTCATGGCTCCCACCTGAAGCCGGCGGTTGCTTCCTGCCGCTCCGTGACTATATTGCGCTGCAATAGCGTCGCGTCGCGGGTCCATGAGGGCCCGCGCTTTGGTTTTTGGACCGTTTATAAATCTTCGCAATATCGCCATCATCGCCCACGTCGACCACGGCAAGACCACGCTGGTCGACCGGCTGCTGCAGCAATCCGGCGCCTATCGCGAGAACCAGCGCGTGGTCGAGCGCGCCATGGATTCCAACGACCTCGAGCGCGAGCGCGGCATCACCATCCTGGCCAAGGCCGCCTCGGTGGTCTGGAAAGACATCCGCATCAATATCGTCGACACGCCGGGCCACGCCGATTTCGGCGGCGAGGTCGAGCGCATCCTCAACATGGTGGACGGCGCGCTGGTGCTGGTGGACGCCGCCGAGGGCCCGCTGCCGCAGACCAAATTCGTGGTCTCCAAGGCGCTCAAGATGGGGCTCAAGCCCATCGTGGTCATCAACAAGGTCGACCGCTCCGACGCGCAGGCCTGTCGAGGTGATCAATGAGGTGTTCGACCTGTTCGCCGCGCTCGACGCCACCGACGAGCAACTCGATTTCCCCATCCTCTACGGCTCGGCCAAGCAAGGCTGGATGGCGAAGAGCTCGACGGCTCGCATGACGACGGCATGCAGCCGCTGTTCGATCTCATCCTCGACCACGTCAAGCCGCCGGTGGTGGAGGACGGCCCGTTCCGCCTGCTCGGCACCATCCTGGAAGCCAACCCCTATCTCGGCCGCATCGTCACCGGCCGCATTACTTCCGGCGCGGTGAAGCCGAACCAGCCGGTGAAGGTGCTCGACCACGACGGCAAGCTGATCGAGACCGGCCGCATCACCAAGTTACTTGCGTTTCGCGGCATCGAGCGCGTTCCGGTGGACGAGGCGAATGCCGGCGATATCGTCGCCATCGCCGGGCTGCCGAACGCAACGGTGGCGATGACGATCTGCGATCCGGCGGTCGAGACGCCGATTCCGGCGCAGCCGATCGATCCGCCGACGCTGGCGATGATGTTCCGCGTCAACGATTCCCCGCTCGCCGGCACCGAAGGCGACAAGGTCACCGGCCGCATGATCCGCGACCGGCTGCTGCGCGAGGCGGAAGGCAATGTGGCGCTACGCGTGCGCGAGAGCGACGAGAAGGATTCCATGGAAGTCGCCGGCCGCGGCGAATTGCAGCTCGGCATCCTGATCGAGACCATGCGGCGCGAGGGTTTCGAGCTCTCGGTGTCGCGGCCGAAAGTATTGCTGCGCGAGGATCCGACGACCGGCGCGACGCTGGAGCCGATCGAGGAAGTCGTCATCGACGTCGACGAGGTTCACTCCGGCATCGTCGTGCAGAAAATGTCGGAGCGCAAAGCCGAGATGCTGGAGATGAAGCCGTCCGGCGGCCACCGCCTGCGGATGGTGTTTCACGCGCCGACGCGCGGGCTGATCGGTTACCAGGGCGAATTGCTTACCGACACCCGCGGCACCGCCATCATGAACCGGCTGTTCCATGCCTATGCGCCGCACAGGGGACCGATCCAGGGCCGCCGCAACGGCGTGCTGATCTCCAACGACCAAGGCGATGCGGTCGCCTATGCGCTGTGGAATCTGGAAGACGCGCGGCCCGATGATGATCGAGCCGGGCTGGAAGGTTTACCGCGGCATGATCGTCGGCGAGCACACCCGCGGCAACGATCTGGTCATCAACGTGCTCAAGGGCAAGCAACTCACCAATATCCGCACCACCTCCAAGGACGAAGCGGTCCGCCTCACCCCGCCGATCCGCATGACGCTGGAAAAGGCGCTCGCCTATATCGAGGACGACGAATTGGTCGAGGTGACGCCGAAATCGATTCGGCTGCGCAAGAAGCTCCTGGACGAGACCGACCGCAAGCGGGAAGACCGCGCGCGCGCGGCCGCCGCCGAGGCGGTGTGAGCTCCGCAAATCCCGCCGCGGCGCGGCGGTAATGCTGTCCTATATTGGGACTACTCGACCCTAAAAAATCGAATCACCCCGCCGCGGAGTTGCCCGCCACCACACGGCGCGAAAATCTCGCGCGAATGCGCCGCGTGCGACCCGCGCGTCGTAGACGCGGTTTTGCAGCCGCCACAGCCGGTTTCTCGACGAACTGTGGCCAGTAATCCACACCGTTAAGCCGATCATTAATTATAGGGCTTGAAGGCCGCAAAGTTCATTGCTTCAATTCCGAAATGAGTACGACCCTCATAGAGATTCGCCGAGCCAAGACCGCCGACGCGGCCGACGTCGCCGAGACGCACGACGAGGCATGGCGGACCGCCTATCAGGGCATCATCCCTGGCAACGAACTCGACAAGCTGATCAACCGGCGCGGACCGGACTGGTGGGACTCGGCGATCCGCAAAGGCAGCCGCATCACCATCCTGCAATTCGGCGAAAAGGTCGCCGGCTACGCCAACTACGGCCGCAACCGCGCGCGCAGCCTGTTCTACGACGGCGAGGTCTACGAGCTTTATCTGCGGCCCGAGTTCCAGGGCCTCGGCTTCGGCCGCCGGCTGTTCTCCGCAGCGCGCAAGGATCTGACGCAGAGCGGTTTGAAGAGCCTGGTGGTGTGGGCGCTGTCCGACAACGAGCCGGCGGTGGAATTTTATCGCGCGCTCGGCGGCCGCGCCGTGGCGCGCTCCTCGGAGCGCTTCGGCGCCAAGACGCTCGACAAGGTCGCCTACGCCTGGCAGTGAGGCGTTCTCACAGCACGCATTCGTTATCGAAAGCTGGCCCCGCCTGCGCGGGGATGGCGCCGCTAGATGTTCGGCGGCGGCAGGCCGTTCTGCATGCACGCGGCGGTGCAGCGTATTGAGCAGCAGGCAGGCGATGGTCATCGGCCCGACGCCGCCCGGCACCGGCGTGATCGCGCCGGCCAGCTGCCGCGGCCTCGGCATAGGCGACGTCGCCGACGATGCGGGCTTGCCGTCCGTCGCCGGCGACGCGGTTGATGCCGACGTCGATCACCGTCGCGCCCGGCTTGATCCAGTCGCCGCGCACCATCTCCGGACGGCCGATCGCGGCGACCAGCAGATCCGCGCGGCGACATACCGCCGGCAGGTCGGCGGTCTTCGAATGCGCGATGGTCACCGTCGCGTTCTCCGCCAGCAGCAATTGCGCCACCGGCTTGCCGACGATGTTGGAGCGGCCGATCACCACGGCCTCCAGCCCCGCGAGCGAATGCGTGCACGGTTTTCGCCAGCAGCACGCAGCCGAGCGGCGTGCACGGCACCAGGCCCGGCAGGCCGCTCGCGAGCCGGCCGGACATTGAGCGGGTGAAAACCGTCGACGTCCTTGGCCGGATCGATGGCGGCGATCACATTGTCGGCATCGATCTGCGGCGGCAGCGGCAATTGCACCAGGATGCCGTTGACGTTCTCGTCGGCGTTGAGCCGCGTGATCAGGTCGAGCAGCTCATTTTCGCTCGACGTCCTCGGCGAGATGCTGATCGAACGGCTGCAAGCCGGCTTCGGTCACGGCCTTGGCTTTGTTGCGGACATAGGCCTTGCTGGCCGGATTATCGCCGACCAGTACCACCGCGAGGCCCGGCACAATGCCGCGGTCACGCCGCAGGCGATGCACCGCGTCGGTCACCTTGCCGCGCAGATCGGCCGAGATCGTCTTGCCGTCGATGATGCGTGCGGACATGGCCGATTGTTAGCCTTTCGCCGTCATCTTCTCCAGAGCCGCGATCAACGTTGGGCCATGGCCCGACACGGCGAGCTGCTTAACGCGGGAGGTGGCGCCCGCCATGAGCGCGACGTCGCGCGGTGGGACGCCCACCGCCTTGGCGATCAACCGCAGCAGGGCGGTATTCGCCTCGCCCTCGCTCGGCACGGCCGCCACGCGCGCCTTGAGCACGCAGCGCCCGTCGGCCAATTGCGCGATGCCGTCAATGGCGTCACGGCCGCCCTTGGGCGTCAGGCGCACCGACAGCGTGACGCCGCCAGGGGCGGGCGTCCACGGCCGCTGCGGGTCGCGCGGCACCTAGATGAACAGCCTGATGTAGAGCCAGAAAATCAGTTGCCGTAGGAACAACAGGGCGATGATCAGGATCACCGGCGAGATATCGATGCCGCCGAGATGGGGCAGCATCGAACGGATCGGCCGCAGCAGCGGCTCTGTGATCTGGTACAAAAAGTTGCCGACCGAGTGCACGATCGGATTGCGCGTGTTGACCACGTTGAAGGCGATCAGCCAGGACAAGATCGCCGACGCGATCAAGAGCCAGATGTAGATCGTGATGATCGTGTCAACGAGCCAGAGAAAAGGGTTCATCGCGCGCTCCGTGCGGGTGGCCGGATTGACGAATAGCCCCTTGCTAGGCCGAGGAAAAGGGGCGTCCTTGACAGGCCGAAACCCTGGCCCTAAATGGCGCCCACTCGCTGAAAACGCGCAAAGATTGCGCCGAAATGGCGGGGCCGTAGCTCAGTTGGGAGAGCGCCTCGTTCGCAATGAGGAGGTCAGGGGTTCAAATCCCCTCGGCTCCACCAACCTGCGCGGCCTTCCGCCGCTTCGGTGGGCAAGCCACCGTATAACCGCGAAGGTTGCCCGCTGAAGCTTTAGCCAAGGCGGGTTTTTTATTCAGCCGCCTCATTGGCCGGCGTGCACCCCATCCAATGATCGATGAAGGCGGCGAGCCAATTGCGCGAAGCATGATCGTGCACCGCGCGGTCGGCGATGTGTTCGTGCCGCTGCTTGGTTCCCGGCAGTTCCATGCGATGGGCGCCGCGCACCAGCCAGCGATACATCATCGCGTGGGTCACCTCGGGGTGAAACTGCAGGGCGTAGCCGGTGCCGTAACGGAATGCCTGCACCGAAAACGCATCGCCCTCGGCCAACAGCTCGCCGCCGGACGGCAGCTCGAAGCCCTCGCGGTGCCATTGATAGACGGCATCAGGCCAATCGGCGCAGATCGTCCGCCCCGCCGGCGTCGGATGGATCGGGTAATAGCCGACCTCGGCGTGGCCCTGCGGATGCGGAAAGACGCGGCCACCGAGATGAAGCGCCATCATCTGCGCGCCGAGGCATATACCGAGGAACGGTTTCCGGTCGCGCAGCGGCACGCCGACCCAATCGATCTCGCGCTTGATAAAATCGTCCTTGTCGTTGGCGCTCTGCGGGCCGCCGAAGATCGCCGCGCCAGCGTGCTCGTCCATGGTCTCGGGCAGCGGATCGCCGAAACGCGGCCGCCGAATGTCGAGCGGATAGCCGAGCTTGGCCAGCACTTGCCCGACTCGGCCGGGCGAGGAATGCTCTTGGTGAAGGACGAGAAGGACCGGCTTCAGCATGGCGATGCGGCGCCTCGAGCATAATCCGGCGCACGATTCATATGAGTAACGGCTCCGCCGCTGTTTGCAATAAGAACCGCCGATGGCCGCTATGTGCGCGGCGCGGACCTGCGCCGCCGCTGCCGTGCGTCCACCAGCGCCAGCAGAAAGCGGCGCGGGACGAGCCGGATCGCGGTGGCGACCGCCTTGTTGACCAGGCCCGGCACCACGCTACGGCGGCCCTGCATCAGCCCGCGATAGCCGGCCTCCGCCCCGCCGTGGCACGCGAACACGCGCGCCAGCGCCGCGCCGATGCCGGCCGAAGCGCCGGTAATCACGGTGACCGGCTGCAAGCCGCTCATGACGATGCTTTGCTCCCCTAGGCGCGCGACGCCGACACCCGCTCACGCAATGCGATACGCTCGGTTTGCGAAATGCCGAGCAGGTCGGCCGCCCGCCAGATCAAATTGTCCTCGAACTCGGTGATGACGTCATCGACGTAGGCGATCTGCCACATCATTTCGACCACCCGCGCGCGGCCTGCCTCGTCGAGCGAGCGATTGAGCGTGGCGGTGAAGTGGTAAAGATCGACCGCCTTATGCTCGGCTGCGGTCGCCTTAGCGACCAATTCGTCGGCCGCGGCATCGTCCAGATTGAAGCGCAGCTTGATCAAGCCGTGCAGTTTGGCGCGTTCGGCGTCGGAAATCGAGCCGTCGATGGCCGCCGCATGCACCAGAAGCGCGGCGGCGGCCACGCGGTAGTCGTCGTCGGCGAAGCGGCCGGCGTGCTTGCCCTCGCCCAGGTCAGACATCAGTTTTCGCAGCGAATCGAACATGAACAATTCCTCGCGCGGCGCGCGCCCGACAAAGCTTATCTAAGAGCGCAAGCGGCCGCCCGAAAGCCCGGACGGCCGCGGCGTCGGTGAAACGACCAAAGGCCCACTATTCGAGATTCTTGCTCGGCGGGAAATCGCGCGAGAAGACCGGCTGCTTCACGGCTTCCTTGGGGTCGGTGGTCCAGAACTGGCTTACCTGCGGATAGGTTTTGATGATGGTGTTGGTGAGCTTGCCGTTGACGCGCGCCACCTTACGGATGTGGATGTCAAGCACCGGCGTGCTGTAGTCGTCGAGCTTGATCGGGCCGATGGGGCCGCGGGTCAGCCGCACGTCGTGCATCGCCTCGAGAAACGCAGCCGCGTCTTCGGTCTTGCCCTTGGTGGTCTTGAGCGCCTCCTCGATGATGAGCAGCGCCGTGTAGGGGCCCGCCGTATAGAAGCCGGGATCGTGCTTGTATTCGGCGTTGATGCCGGCGACGAATTTCTTGTTGTCCGGCGTGTCGAGGCCGGCGGCGTACCAGCCGGCGCTGTAGACGCCGACCGCCTCTTCGCCCATCACCTTGAGGATGCCCTCGTCGGTCATAGTGGTATTGCCAAGCACGGCGACCTTGCCCTTCAGGCCGTAGTCGGCGAACTGCTTGAGGAAGCGCAGAGGATTGCCGCCGGCAAAGCCCGTGTAGATCGCGTCCACGTCCGGTTTGATTTGCGCCAGATACGGTGCGTATTCCGGCGCGTTGAGCGGCGGCCACAGCTTCTGCACGACCTTGCCGCCGGCCGCTTCGAAGGCGAGCTGAAATCCGCCGGCGCCCTCGTGGCCATAGGTGAAATCCTCGGCGACGATGCAGATTTTCTTGAAGCCGAGCGTCTTGGCGGCGTAGTCACCGAGCGGATAGGTCACCTGCGGCGCGGTGCCGAAGGCGTGCAGCACGTAAGGATGCGGCTGGCGCGCCTTGAGGTCGACGGTCGCGGCCGACGTCGTGGTGATGAGCGGCACCTTGCTTTCGCGCACGTAGCCGTCCATGGCCAGCGCTTCGTTGGTGGCGAGCGGGCCGATGGTGACCTGCACTTTGGAGCGCTCGACCAGCTCCTGCAGCTTGGTCTTGGCGAGCGCCGGCTGGCCGGCGGTGTCCTGCGTGATCAGCTCGACCTTGCGGCCGGCGATCATGCCGTTGCGTTCCTTGACGAAGAACGCCGCGCCTTCTTCCTGTTGTTTGCCGCCCGCCGCCAGCGGACCGGTGAGGACCGTGAGGAAGCCGATTTTCAGCGGCTCCGGCGACTGCGCGAACACGTGCGGCGCCGGCAACATGCTGATCGCCGCGCCCGCCTTGAGCAGCGTGCGGCGCGATACGCCCGATTTTCGCATTCCGGTAGACATGACAGCTTCCTCCCTGATTTTCGGTCGTTTCCCTTATGTCGGGAAATCGATGTGACGATTGAGCGATCGGCCGGATTTGACGATAGCAGGTGACGCGGCTTGCCGTCCCGGCCCTCAATCAACCCCACGCGCTTGATAATATTCACGCATCCAGCGCGCGAGGCAACGATGATGAGGACGTCGCGGAGGTTTCCGGCGCACGTCTCGAGACCCAGCGATATGAAGGATCGAATCCGCGATTGGCGGTTTTCCGGGCGCGGGCTTTAGGGCTTACTGGATGGCCTTGCCGGTGCGGGAGCTGTCTTCGAGCAGCTGCTGCGGCCGGCGGACGGACGCAACGGGCTAGTAACCGCGTCCGATTCCGGGGCCGTGTTACCGGCGTTGCTCATACCGCCTGGTTGCGGCAACATGCCGGCCAAGAGCAGAGCCGCGCCCGCCGGGCGCGCATAATAATCGTTGCTGAGAGGAAGTCGTCGATGTCTAAACCACGTATTAGCTATGTCGATCCAGCGACCGTGACGGATCCGGCCATGATCGCCGAATTGGAACGCTGCGCGCGGGAGGGAACGCCGCGGCCGGAAAGCCAGGCGATCCGCGCGCACGTACCGGCGACGTTCTGGTCCTTCGCCAACACCTGGCGCGACGTGTTCAAGAACGGCGTCGCCGACCACAAGATCAAGGAGCTGTGCCGCATCTACGTCTCGCGTTCGGTGCTGTGCGAGTTCTGCGGCAACCAGCGCTCGATCAAGGCGGCCAAGTCCGGCCTCAAGGAGGACGATTACTCCGACCTGATCAATTTCGAGAGCTCGACGCGTTACGACGACCGGCAAAAAGCGGCGCTCGCCTACGCCGAGGCGATCACTTGGGACCTGCCGGCCGGCGACGAGTTGTGGGCGCGCCTGCATAAGCATTTCAGCGAGCCGGAACTGGTCGAGATCGGCTACTTCGTCGCCATCACCATGGGCCAGCAGCGCTGGTTGCGCACGCTGAACATCGAACACCACCAGATTCTCGCAGGCACCGACGGTTCGATGGCCCCAGGCTTCGAGACCATGGACGCATTGCAGCAGTCCAAACAGGCCGCCGACTACTGGGCCAAAATCAATCCCAAGCCAGCGTCACAGGCTGCCGAGTGACAAACCAGCAGTCGGCATCCGCCGTACCCCCCGTCGCCGCCTCTCCTGCGGTCACGGGACAAGCGCGGATCCGCGTGAAGGGACTGGCCAAGCGCTACGGCACGCTGGAAGTGTTCCGCAACATCGACTTCGAAGTGGCCGAGCGCGAGATCGTCGCCGTGGTCGGACCGTCCGGCTGCGGCAAGACCACGCTGTTGCGTTGCATAGACGGCCTCTTGCCACACGACGCCGGCGAGATCTGGGTCGGCGACCAGCGCGTCGAGGAGCCGATCGCCGGCGTCGCCATGGTGTTTCAGCATTTCGGGCTGTTTCCCTGGAAGACGGTGTTCGACAACGTCGCCTACGGCCTGCGCATGGCCGGCGCCACAAAAGCCGATATCAAGCGCAAAGTCCCGGACTTCATCAAGATGGTCGGACTGTCCCGTTTCGAGAATGCGTTCCCCTATCAGATGTCGGGCGGCATGCAGCAGCGCTGCGGCCTGGCGCGCGCGCTGGCGGTCGAGCCGAACGTGCTGCTGATGGACGAGCCATTCGCCGCCGTCGACGCGCAGACGCGCGAGATTCTGCAATTCGAATTGCTGCGCATCTGGGACGAGCGGCCGACTGCCATGGTCTTCATCACGCACTCCATCGAGGAGGCGGTGCTGCTCGGCAACCGCGTCATCGTGCTCAAGGGCCGGCCCTCGAGCATCCACGAGACCATCACCATCGATCTGCCGACCCCGCGCACGCGCGGAACATTGCGCGAGCCGCGCTTTGCCGAATTGCGCGAACGCGTGTGGGGCACGCTGATGCGCGAGGCGCGCGAAGCCGAATTCGTACTTGAACGCTCATAAGAAACTGAATCGAAACAGGGAGGATTTCATGATTCGCAGAATGTTTGGCTTAGTGGCCGGCGCGGCGCTCGCGGTCGCGCTCATCGGGACCCATCCGGCCGCCGCGCAAGGCAAGAAGCTCGTCCTCGCGATTCCGGGTATTCCGCCCATCTATTCGGCCACCATCGCCTTCGTCGCCGAGAAACAAGGCTTCTTTAAAAAGTACGGCGCCGACCTCACGATCAAGCCGTTCGACAACGGCACCGCCGCCGCGCGCGCGGTGGTGTCCGGCGATATCGACCTGGCGTGGTCGCCGACGCCGCCGGTGATCGTCCAGATTTCCAACGCGGATGTGCCGCTGGTCGGCGTCTACGGCATGCCGAACCCGGATTGGGTGATCGGCACCACCGACGCCAGCAAGACCTGTAAGGACATGGCCGGCCAGGATGTCGGCGTTGATTCGATTAACGGTGCGCGCTCGATCGCGCTGCGTTCGATGCTCACCGCCGGCTGCAAGGAGGTCAAGATCGATCAGGTCAAGCAGATCGCACTCGGCTCGAGCCCGGGACCGGCGTTGCTCGCCGGCCGGCTGCAGTTCGCCGTGCTGCATCTCGACGACCTCGCCGAGATCGCACACCAAGGCAAGAAGCTGAACATCCTGCTGGCGATGAAAAACACCAACCCGACCAGCCATTACCTGACGCTGGTGGTGCGCAAGGACAATCTGGAGAAGAACCGCGACGCCATCGTACGCTCGGTCGCCGCTCTGATCGCGGCCGCCCACTTCATGCAGGATCCGATGAACGCCGACGCCGTGGCGGAGGCAGCCGCGGTGACCGGCCACAACAAGGACGTGAACAAAGAGGCGCTTAAGTCGTTCCTGGCGATCGACTTCTGGGCCGCGAAAGACGACGGTTTGCCGCGCAGCAAGCTCGAAGCCACCGCCGCACTGATGAAGAAGATCGGCTCCATCAAATCCGACAAGGAGCCGGTGACCTATGACGCGCTGGTCGATCAAAGCGTTTGGAAGGACGCCAATGCGATGGTGAAGTGACACTCTGTCAGTCCGGGGCGCCCGCGTATCGGGCGAACCCCGGAACGACGAGCTAGAAAAGTAAAATGCACCTGACATCCCTCCGCCGCCACCTGCCCGTCTGTCTCAGCGTCCTCGCCGGGCTGGCGCTGTGGGAAGTCGCCGGCCGCTCGACCAGCGCGGCCTTCATGGTGCCGTTCTCGGAGACGCTGGTTCGGCTCTGGCAACTGGTCGCGAGCGGCGAATTCATCACCCAGTTTCTCGATTCCTCCGAGCTGTTCCTCACCGGCTTCGGTCTGGCGCTGATCGTCGGCGCGCCGCTTGGTCTCTTGCTCGCACGCGTGCGCATCCTGCGCATCGGCATCGAACCATACCTGATGATCCTCTATGCCACACCGATGGTGGCGCTGATCCCCTTCATCCTGTCGCTGATGGGCTTCGGCTTCGCGCCGAAGGTCCTGGTGGTGTTCCTGTTCTCGGTTTTCCCGGTGCTCTACAACACCGTCGAAGGCGCCCGGAGCATCAAGCCTGAGCTGATCGAGGTGGCAAAATCCTACCGCTCCAGCGAGTGGTCGCTGTGGCGCGAGGTGATGCTGCCCTACACTCTGCCCTACATGATGACCGGCGTGCGCCAGGCGATCGGCCGCGCGCTGGTCGGCATGATCGCGGCGGAGTTCTTTCTGTCGGCGACCGGCCTCGGCCAGCTTATCATGGGCGCCTCGCAGGATTTCGACACCGGCGGCGTATTCGCCTCGATTCTGGTGATCGGCCTGATCGGCGTCGGCTTGACACGGCTCGGTCTGGCGATCGAGCAGCATTTCGCGCGGTGGAGACAATAGCCGATGGCCGAGACCAGCATCGGTATCGCAACGGCCCCGGCGGCGCCGGCAAGGTCGCGCGCCGCCGCGCCGGCTGGCAGTTTCCTGCCGCGCCTGCTGACCGGTGCGGTCATTTTGCTGGCATGGGAGATCGTGGTCCGCGCCATCGCGCCGGCTTACGTCGCCAAGCCAAGCACGGTGGTGCTGGCGATCCCGCGCGTCATCGTCGATCCTGAGTTTCTCAATGCGGTCGGCGCGACGCTCGCGGCGGTCGCCGAAGGCCTGGCGATTACGATCGTCGCTGGCACCGCCATCGGCCTGCTGATGGGCCGCAGCCCCACCGTCGACCGGATGATCCGCGTCTACATCAACGGCTTCAACGCCATGCCGATGATCATCGTGCTGCCGCTGTTCTCGCTGTGGTTCGGCTATTCGGGCGGGGCGCGCATCGCCACCATCGTCTTTGCGGCGATCTTCGCCATCACCATGAACGTCGCCGACGGCGCGCGCGCCGTGCCGCGCGAGTACCTCGAAGTCTCTCGTTCGTTCCGCTCCGGCCGCCTGCGCACGTTGATCGATATCGTGCTGCCGGCGTCGATGCCCTATTTGCTGGCCGGTTTTCGCCTCGCCGCCGGCCGCGCGCTGATCGGCGCCGTGGTGGCCGAGTTCTTCCTCTCGATCGGCGGGCTCGGCTATTACATCCTTTACAACTCGCGTTCGTATCACCACAACGAGGCCTTCGTCGGCGTGCTGCTGCTCGCGGCCTTCGGCGTCAGCTTCGAACTGCTGGTGAACTGGTGTACACGGCGCTTCATGCCGTGGTATCGCCGCGACGAGATGACCAACTAAACTCCAGGAAAAAACAGGAATGTCCTCCGATCCCTTGCTCAAGGCCGCGATCGCGCATTGGGGCGCGCGCTTTGTCGCCAATGGCGTGGTGCTCACCGACTTCGAAGAAATCACCGGCTCGCTGTCGTCTTATGACGACTGGTGCCGCGCCTGGTCGGCGCGCGCCGCGTATCACGAAACGCTCGGCCGCGAGGCCTTGGCGGCCAAGCATTTCCTGACCGCCGGCGAATGCCTGCAGCGCGCGGGGGTCTACTACCATTTCGCATCGTTCCTGTTCGCGCACGATCCGGCGCAGATGAAGGCCGCGCACAAAAAGCAGATCGAGTGCCGGCAATTGGCGCTGCCGTATCTCAACCCGCCCGGCGAGCGCGTCGAAATTCCCTATCAGGGCAAGACGCTCGCCGGCATTCTGCGCAAACCCGTTGGCGTGGAAAAACCGCCCGTCGTGGTGATGGCGGTCGGCCTCGACTCGACCAAAGAAGAAACCGACGCCTACGAAACGCCGTTTCTGGCGCGCGGCATGGCGACGCTGGTGTTCGAGGGGCCGGGCCAGGGCGAGGCGCAATACGATTTGCCGATCCGCGGCGACTACGAAGTGCCGGTGAAAGCCGTCATCGACTATGTGGAGGCCCGCAGCGATCTCGACCGCAAGCGCATCGGCATGTGGGGCGTCAGCCTCGGCGGCTATTACGCGCCGCGCGCGGCGGCGTTCGAGAAGCGCATCAAGGCCTGCATTGCGCTCGGTGGCCCGTTCCACTTCGGCGCTGCCTTCGACACCATCCCTGACTTGACGCGCGACACGTTCCGTATCCGCAGCCACTGCAAAACCGTCGATGAGGCGCGCAAGAACGCGCAGACGCTGTCGCTCACCGGCATCGCGCAGAACATCACTTGCCCGATTTTCATCGTGAACGGACGGCTCGACCGCGTCGTCCCCGCCGCCGACGCCGAGCGGCTGGCGCGCGAGGTCAAAGGTCCCGTCGTGCTGATGATGATCGAGGACGGCAATCACATCGCCAACAACCGCGCCTACCGCTGGCGCTCGCAAAGCGCGGATTGGATGAAGGAGCAGTTGGGCTAAAGCTGGGTGAAACCGCGCGGGATCCAATGTAGGCGCTCGATTCCCATCTCCGTAATCACCACCATCTCGCCGGTCTGCACGCCGGCCGCGCCGTCGCGGGTCGTGACGTTGGGCTGGATCACCACCGTCTGACCGGCGCGGAATGGCTCCTCCGGCACCGGGCCGGCGGGGCGGCTCTGGCAGCCGAGCACCGGCGGCAGATAGCCGCCGCCATAGCCGTGCAACAGATCGTCGATGATGGTGAAGCCGGCGTCCTCGATCACACCCGAGGCCTCGATCACCTGCGCCGGCGTCACATCGGCTCGTAGCACGCCTGCGATGGCGTCGAATGCCGCGTCGGCCGTGGCATGCAGGTCGCGGTAAAGCGCGCTCGGCTCGCCCAGCGCGAAGCTGCGCAGCACCTGCCCGGGATAATCCCAGAACGCCGCGCTGATCTCGGCGACGACGGCATCGCCCTTTTGTATGCGACGCGTGGTGGCAAACTGCCGCGGCACGCCGAGGTCCGGCGCGCCCATCGACGTTACCCCGATGTAATGAATAACGTTGGCCGCGCCCTGCGAAATGTAGGCGCGCTCGATGGCGTCGCCGAGTTCGCGTTCGTTCAAACCCGGCTTCAGGCCGTCGCGCAACGCCGCCATGCCGAGATCGGTGAAATGCGCGCCGATGCGCAGCCAGTCGAGCTCCTCCGCCGACTTCACCTGCCGCAGTCTGGTGTAGGCGCGCGAAAGATTAGCGACGTTCGGATAGCGCGCGACAAGCCGCGCGTGCTGCTCGGCGGTGAGCGGCCCTATATAGCCGATGCGGCCGCTGCGCGATTTGCGTCGATCCAGCACCGCGATCGCCGCGGCGATCGTCGATTTGCCGCCCCAGGCGACGTCGGCCTTGTCGGCGATGAGCCGCGCCTGCGGCGCGTGATTGACCCACTGCACGAACAGCGCGTCGCGCTCGCCCGGACTGAGCACGCCGACCGCTTCGGCGGTCACCGGCCATTGCGTGATCCATTGCACCGCTGAGCCGAAGCGATTGAGCCCGCAAAATATGAGGTGGTCGCAATCGTGCTCGGCGAGCAGCGTCTCGATGGCCGCGCGCCGCCGCGCCATTTCGGCGTCGGAATAGCGTGGGATTTCGGCGTCGACGATGCGGACGAGATGCGGCGGGAGGGTCACGGCGCCTTCTTCGGCAAGGCCACGATCATGTCGAGCTCGATGCGCGCGCCGGGCGACGACAACTGGTTGATGCACACCGTGGTCGAGGCCGGCCGCCAGTCGCCGAAATACTTGGCCATAGTCGCGTGCATGGCGTCGGCCTCGCGGAAGTCGGTCAGGTATTTCGTCACCTTCACAACGTCGCGCCAGGTCGCGCCGGCGTGGTCGAGGATCGACTTGATCGCCTCCATGGCGCGCCTGGTCTGCTCCTCGATCGAGTGCGGATGGATGTGCTCGGCCTCCACATGCGGATGCTTGTGATAGAGCGGCGACGGCGTCGCCCCCGACAGGAACATCAGATCGCAGGCGCCGACGATATGGACAGCCGGTGCGTAAGGCATCGTGTGTGCCTCCTCCGGCTTCGGATGCACCGGCTCAAGCTTGAAGCCGCGCTGCGGCTCGGTTCTCACGTTCATGCAATCCTCCCTCGGTTTCCGCCAATTTGGGACCGAAACGCGTCGGCGCGCAACTAGTTGATCGGGGCGCAAGAAACGCTAAGTTGCGCGCCCACAGGAGACCGCCATGCCCTCGACGATCCTCGATTCCGCGGTGTTCCGCGACATTTTCACCACGCCCGCGATGCGGCAGGTTTGGTCGGACGAAAACCGCGTGCAGAAATATCTCGATTTCGAAGCGGCGCTGGCGCGGGCGCAGGGCAAGCTCGGCATCATCCCGAAAAACGCCGCCGCCGATATCGTGCGCCATTGCGACGCCGGCAAGATCGACATGGCCAAGCTGAAAGAAGCGACCGAGCGCATCGGCTATCCGGTGCTTCCCGTCGTCCAACAGCTCGTCAAGCTGTGCAAGGACGGGCTCGGCGAGTGGTCGCATTGGGGCGCCACCACCCAGGACATCACCGATACTGCCACCGTGCTGCAGATCCGCGAGGCTCTCGATATCGTCGAAGACGACCTCGACGCCATTTCTAATGCGTTGGCCAAGCTTGCCAAGAAATACCGCGATACGCCGATGGCCGGGCGCAGCAACCTGCAGCAGGCGGTGCCGATCACCTTCGGCTACAAGATGGCGACCCTGCTCGCCGCCTTTGAGCGGCACAAGCAGCGTCTGAAGGAATTGAAAGTCCGCGTGCTGGTCGGCGAGTTCGGCGGCGCCGCCGGCACGCTGTCCTCGCTCGGCAAGGACGGGCTCAAGGTGCAGGCCGAGCTCTGCAAGGAGCTCAAACTCGGCCAGCCGGCGATTTCCTGGCACACGGTGCGCGACACCATCGCCGAGGTCGGCTGTTTCCTCGGCCTGGTCACCGGCACCTGCGGCAAGATCGCCTTCGACGTGAAATTGCTGATGCAGACCGAAGTCGAGGAAGTCTACGAGCCGTTTCACCAGGGCCGCGGCTCGTCGTCGACCATGCCGCAGAAGCGCAACCCGATTTCCTCGGTCTACATCACGGCGCAGACCGCGATGGTGAAACAGCTCGCCGCCGCGCTGCTGGAAGCGATGGTCGAAGATCACGAACGCGCCACCGGCCCGTGGGAGATCGAATGGATCGCGCTGCCGGAAATCTTCATGCTGTCGGCCGGCGCGCTGGCGCAGACGCGCTTCCTGGTCGAAGGCCTACAGGTCAACGAAAAGAAGATGCGCGACAATCTCGACATGACCAAGGGCCTGATCATGTCGGAGGCGGTGATGATGGGTCTGGGCGACAAGATGGGGCGCAATTACGCGCACGACCTGGTCTACGACATCTGTCGCGACGTGGTGAAAACCGGCCGCCCGCTGGTCGATCTGCTCGCGGAGAACAAAGAGATCGGCAAGCACGCCAGCCGCAAGCAGCTAGAGAGAATGGTCGACCCGGCGAATTATCTCGGCGTCGCCGGCGAGATGGTCGACCGCGTCTTGAAGATGCTCAAATAAAAACGGCCCCCGCTCGGACGGGGACCGTCAATTCTCTGAAAACTGCGGCTAAGCGCCGGCCTTGGCGCCCGCTTTCTTGTTCTGCCGGTTATGCACCAGATCGTCGACCACGGCCGGGTCGGCCAGCGTCGAGGTGTCGCCGAGATTGCCAAACTCGTCCTCGGCGATCTTGCGTAAGATTCGGCGCATGATCTTGCCCGAACGCGTCTTCGGCAGGCCGGGCGAGAACTGGATCAGATCGGGTGAAGCGATCGGGCCGATCTCCTTGCGCACCCAGCCGACCAGCTCCTTGCGCAACTCCTCGCTCGGCTGCTCGCCCGCCATCAGCGTCACGTAAGCGTAGATGCCCTGGCCCTTGATGTCGTGCGGATAGCCGACCACGGCCGCTTCCGACACTTTCGGATGCGCCACCAGCGCGCTTTCCACCTCGGCGGTGCCCAGGCGATGGCCGGCGACGTTGATGACGTCGTCGACACGGCCGGTGATCCAGTAATAGCCGTCCTCGTCGCGGCGGCAGCCGTCGCCGGTGAAGTAGCGGCCGATATAGGTCGAGAAATAGGTCTGCACGAAGCGCTCGTGGTCGCCATAGACCGTGCGCATCTGCCCCGGCCAGCTATCGGCGATGCACAGGTTGCCGCTGCCGGCGCCTTTGAGTTCGTTGCCCTCGGCGTCGACGATCTGCGGGATGACGCCGAAGAACGGTAGCGTCGCCGAGCCGGGCTTCTGCGCGATCGCGCCGGGTAGCGGCGTGATCAAGATGCCGCCGGTTTCGGTCTGCCACCAGGTATCGACGATCGGACAGCGGTCCTCGCCGACCACGTGGTAGTACCACTCCCAGGCTTCCGGATTGATCGGCTCGCCGACGGTGCCGAGCAGGCGCAAGCTTTTGCGCGAGGTCTTCTTGACCGGATCGTTGCCGCCCTGCATCAGCGCGCGGATCGCGGTCGGCGCGGTGTAGATGATATTGACCTGGTGCTTGTCGCACACCTCCCAGAAACGCGACGTGGTCGGATAATTCGGCACGCCCTCGAACATCATGGTGATGGCGCCGTTACTGAGCGGGCCATAGACGATGTAGCTGTGCCCGGTGACCCAGCCGACGTCGGCGGTGCACCAGTAGATGTCGCCGTCGTGATAATCGAACACGTATTGATGCGTGATCGAGGTGTAGACCGCGTAGCCGCCGGTGGTGTGCAGCACGCCCTTCGGCTTGCCGGTCGAGCCCGAGGTGTAAAGGATGAACAGCGGGTCCTCCGCATTCATCTCTTCGCATGGGCAATCGGCTGGCACGGTCTTGGCGATCTCGTCGTAATAGACGTCGCGGCCGGCCTGCATGTTCACTTTCTCGCCGGTGCGGCGCACGACGATGATCGAGCTAACGCCGCCGGCTTTCTCGGCCGCCGCATCGGCGTTGACCTTGAGCGGAATCTTGCGGCCGCCGCGCACGCCTTCGTCGGCGGTGACGATGATGGGCGACTTGCAGTCCTCGATGCGGCCGGCGAGCGAGTTGGGCGAGAAGCCGCCGAACACCACGGAGTGGATGGCGCCGATGCGCGCGCAGGCGAGCATGGAGATCGCCGCTTCCGGAATCATCGGCATGTAGATCGTGACGCGGTCGCCCTTCTTGACGCCGCGCGCCTTCAGCACGTTGGCGAAGCGGCAGACTTCTGCGTGCAACTGCTTGTAGGTGATCTTCTTGTCGTCTTTCGCGTCGTCGCCTTCCCAGATGATCGCGGTCTGGTCGCCGCGCTTGGCGAGATGCCGGTCGACGCAGTTGTAGGCGATGTTGAGCGTGCCGTCGTCGAACCATTTGATCGACACGTTGTGCGGATCGAAGGAGGTGTTCTTCACCTTGGTGAACGGCTTGATCCAATCGATGCGCTTGGCGTGCTCGGCCCAGAAGCCGTTCGGGTCCTTGATCGAGCGCGCGTACATCTCCTGGTATTTGGCTTTATCGGCGAAGGCGCGTTTCTGCCACTCGGCCGGAACTGCATAAATCTTGTCGGACATCGCAATTTCCTCCCGCCCGCGGATCGGGCCGCGGGCAATCGTCTTCATTGTTGGGTCTATTATGCGACGGTGGTTGCACACGCGACAAGGCGCGCCAAGCCCCACTTTTGGCTGGTTTCAACCGCCCGGCCCGCCCGGAAAGGCCGCTGTCCAGTACCGGGATAGTGAATTCGGCTACAGCCCGCCCATCTTGCGGACGATCTTCCACTCGTCGGCCGTCACCGGCTGCACCGACAGCCGTGTGTTGTTGAACAGCACCATCGCCTTGAGCTTCGGCTCGGCCTTGATCGCCGCAAGCGTCACCGGCTTGGGCAAAGGCTCGATCGCCTTCGCGTCGACAACGACCCAGGGCTCACCCTTTTTGGCGCTCGGGTCGGGATAATGCTCGCGCACGATCTCGACCACGCCGACGGCGGCCCTGTCCTCGCCCGAGTGATAGAATAGCGCGCGATCGCCTTTTTTCATTTTCATCAGGTTGAGCTTGGCCTGATGATTGCGCACGCCGGTCCAGGCGGTGCCTTTGGCGCCTGCCTTCACCTGCTCGTCCCACGACCACGCGCCGGGTTCGGATTTCACCAGCCAGTAGGCCATATCATCCCTCCGCCTTGATCGGCCGTGTCAGCAGCGATTCGATGGCCGCGTCTACGCTCAATTTGCCGCCAAGAATGGCGGCGACGGCGGCCGAGATCGGCATCTCGATATTCTTCTCAGCCGCCATCTCCAACAGCACCGGCGCGGTGAAGGCGCCTTCGGCTAATTTGCCGTGCGCGGCGCCTTCCGGTTTCTCGCCTTTGCCGAGCGCAACGCCGAACGAGAAGTTACGCGACTGCGGGCTGGAGCAGGTCAGGATTAGATCGCCGAGCCCGGACAGGCCCATCATCGTTTCGGTCTTCGCCCCGAACGCGCGGCCGAAGCGCACCAACTCGGCAAAGCCGCGCGTGGTCAGCGCCGCGAGCGCGCTGGCGCCGAGCCCCTTGCCGGTCACAATGCCGGCGCCGATTGCCAGCACGTTCTTGGTGGCGCCGCCGAGCTCGACGCCGCGCACATCGCTCGCATGGTACGGCCTGAACGTTGTCGTATTCATCGCATGCGCAAGATCGCGCGCGACCGCCTCGTCGCCGGCCGCGACGGTCACCGCCGTCGGCAGGCCGCGCGCCACGTCGATGGCGAAGCTCGGCCCGGAGAGGATGCCGGGCAGCGAGCGCGGCGCGCACTCGGCGATCACCTCGGTCATGAATTTATGTGTGCCTGCTTCGATGCCCTTGGCGCAGGCGATCAGCGGCGTGCCGTCGCCGGTGGTCTGCGCCAGCGACTTGATCACCGAACGCATCGCCTGCGCGGGCACCACCAGAAGGATCGCATCGGCGCGCGAAGCCTCGCCCAGCGCGCGCGTCACCTTGATCTTGTCGTCAAGCCGCACGCCGGGCAGGAAGCGGCTTTCGCGTTCGCTCGCCAGGCTCTCGGCGTTGTCCGCCTCGTGCTCCCACAGCGTGACGTCGCGGCCGGCGCGCGCGCAGGCCAGCGCCAGCGCCGTTCCCCAGGCGCCGCCGCCGAGCACCGAGATTTTCTGGATGGTCATTTATACGCCGCCGTGCGTTGCAGCTTGCCTTTGGCCGCCGCAGCTTCGTCGAGCGGCCAGCGCGCGCGCGGCGCGACGTCGAGCGTATCGGTCAAGCCCATGGCCAGTCGCTCGCAACCGGCCCAGGCGATCATAGCGCCGTTGTCGGTGCACAGATTGAGCGGCGGCACCACCAGCGTGGTGCCGACCTCGAAGGCGAGACGCTCCAGCGCCTTGCGGATCGCCTGATTGGCGGCGACGCCGCCGGCAGCGACCAAGGCGGTCGGCGCACCGTAGCGCGAGCGGAACAGCCGCAAGCCCGAGCGCAGCCGGTCGAGCACCACGTCGACCACCGCCTGCTGGAACGAGGCGCACAGATCGGCAACGTCCTGCGGGGACAAGGGCGCAATCTTTTCCGCTTCGAGCCGCAGCGCGGTCTTCAAACCCGACAGCGAGAAATCGGCCTCCTTGCGTCCCCGCATCGGCCGGGGCAGCGCGAAACGGTTGGGATCGCCGGCGGCTGCTTGCTGCTCGACCAGCGGCCCGCCCGGATAGCCGAGGCCGAGCAGCTTGGCGGTCTTGTCGAAAGCCTCGCCGATGGCGTCGTCCTGCGTCGTGCCGAGGCGCACATAGTCACCGACACCGCGCACGGCGACGATCTGGGTGTGACCGCCGGAAGCGAGGAACAGGCAATAGGGAAACGGTGTGGAGTTGGTCAGCCGCGCGGTGAGCGCGTGGGCTTCAAGATGATTGACCGCGATCAGCGGCTTGCGTTGCACCAGCGCGATCGCCTTCGCCGTGGTCAAGCCGACGATGACGCCGCCGATCAACCCGGGCCCGGCGGCCGCGGCAACACCGTCGAGCGCGGCGTAGCGGCGGCCGGCCTGCGTCATGGCCTCGTCGATGACAAAGTCGAGCACCTCGACATGCGCACGCGCGGCGATTTCCGGCACCACGCCGCCGAAGGCGGCATGTTCGGCCTCCTGCGACAGCACGATATTGGACAGGATACTGCCGTGGCCGTAGGCGGACCATTCCACCACCGCCGCCGCGGTTTCGTCGCAGGTCGTCTCGATGCCGAGAACGATCATTTCGGCCTCTCGTGGCCTTTCCTTTTGCGCAATCAGTGCACTAAATGACGCCCTAGCATTGAGAGGTCCCATGGCGCAATCCACCGCCCCCCTGCGCATCGGCACGCGCGGCAGCCCGCTGGCGCTGGTGCAGGCGCGCTCGGTGCGCGCGCGGCTGTCCGCGGCGCTCGGCGTGGCCGAGGACGCGATCGAGCTCGTTGTCATCCGCACCACGGGTGACGCCATTCAGGATCGCCCGCTGGCGGAAGTCGGCGGCAAGGGCCTGTTCACCAAGGAGATCGAGGAAGCGCTGCTCGTCAGCCGCATCGATCTCGCCGTGCATTCGGCCAAGGACATGCCGACGTTCTCGCAACCCGGTCTGATGCTTGCGGCCTGTCTCGAGCGTGAGGACCCGCGCGACGTTTTCATCAGCCTGAAAGCGCGTTCTCTCGCCGAACTGCCGGCGGGCGCGACGCTCGGCACCGCCTCGCTGCGCCGGCAGGCGATCGCCAAGCGGGCACGCAGCGACTTGCGCGTGACGCCGCTGCGCGGCAACGTCGAGACGCGGCTGCGCAAGCTCGAGGCCGGCGACGTCGACGCGACGATCCTCGCGCTCGCCGGCATGAAACGCCTCGGCCTGACGCAGCACGCGACCAAGATCATGAGCACCGACGAGTTTCTCCCCGCGGTCGGACAAGGCGCCATCGGCATCGAGGCACGCGAAAGCGACACGCGCACGTGCGAGGCGCTTGCCCGCATCAATCACGACGACACCTTCACCGCGCTGTCGGCGGAGCGTGCTTTTCTCGCCGTGCTCGACGGCTCGTGCAAGACGCCGATCAGCGGTCATGCCACGCTCCGCGGCGACGCGATTGCGTTTCGCGGCCTGATCGCGCGGCCCGACGGCACCGCCGCGCACGACATCGCCGCCACCGGCCGCCGCGCCGACGCCATCAAGATCTGCAACGAGGCCGGCCGCGAATTGAAGCACCGCGCCGGCCCTGGATTTTTCGATTAGCGCATGATCCCGAAAAGTGGGAACCGATTTTCGGTGAAGATCATGCGCAGAGGAATATGATCATGCGCCTCGTCGTCACCCGTCCGCAGGCCGATGGCGAGCGCACCGCCGCCGCCTTGCGCGCGCGCGGGCACGAGGTGCTGCTGGCGCCGCTGATGCAAGTTGAGCCGGTCGCCGCCGATCTGTCCGGCGGCTGGGGCGGCGTCATCGTCACCAGCGCCAACGCGGCGAGCGCGATCGCCGACAATCCGGCGCGCAAGACGCTGCTCGATCATCCGCTCTTTGCGGTCGGCCAGCGCAGCGCCGAGGCCGCGCGGCACGCGGGCTTCGCCGACGTTACCTCGGCCGGCGGCGACGTGCGCGACCTGGTGCGGTTGATTGCCGAACGGCACGCCGATGCTACGGCGCCGCTGCTCTATCTCGCCGGCGAGGACCGCGCCGCCGATTTGGTCGGCGAATTGGTTCTGCACGGCATCGCCGCCGAAATGGCGGTGGTCTACCGCGCGATCACCGCACGCTTCCCGCCTGAGCTGACCGCCGCGCTGCAAGCCGGTGAAGTCGACGCCGTGCTGCATTTCTCCAAGCGCAGCGCGAAGAACTACATCGCCGGGGCGGTGCAGGCGGGCGTCGCCGGCCCGGCCTTGAGCGTGCGGCATATTTGCCTGTCGGCGCAGATCGCCGTGCCGCTCGCAGATGCGGGTGCCGGCCGCATTGCCATCGCGCCACGCCCGGACGAGGCGGCATTGATCGCCAGCCTGGAGCCGGCGCAGGGTTGATTGGCGCCGGTGCGCCATTTGCGTTATTTCCTGCGGGCGGGTGGGCTGATTCGAGGACGCGTATGGCAGACAAGCGCACGACGCCGGAAGCCCCCGAAGGCGCGCCGCAAGCCGCGCCCGAACGTTCGCGCCGCACGAAGCGCGCCGCGCCGACCATCGAGCTCACCGCGACCGAAGTGCCGCCGCCTCAACAGGCGGCGGCGCCACAGCCCGATCCACCGCCGGCCGCGGAAGAGCCCGCGCCTGGGAAAACCGCCGCGGCGGAAACACAACCGGCGCGAACCGGCGTCACGTTTGGCGTGGCTGCGCTTACCGGCGGCGCGGCCGGTTTGGCTGGCGCGCTGCTGGTCCTGCTCGGGCTCTATGTCGCCGGTCTCGTGCACCCTGCAACGTCCACGACGACAACCACACAGGCCGCCGATAGCAAGGCGATCGATGCGTTGGCCCAGCGCGTGGGCGCACTCGAAACCGAGATCAAGAATTTGCCGCCCGGCGACGCCGGTGTTGCCGCGCGGCTCGCCGCCGCCGAAAGCGCCATGAAGTCGCTCGGCGTCTCACTTGCCGCGCTGAGCCGCCGCAACGACGATATCGCCGCCAATGCCGGCCAGGCGCGCGAGCGCGCCGATGCCGCGCAAAAGGCGATCGCCGAGCTGCGCGCAAGCGTGCAGGATGCCGCCAAGACTTCATCGGCCGGGATCACGCCTGCCGAGCTCGAAGCGTTGCAAAGCCGCATCGCCGCGCTCGAGCAATCCACCAAGCTCGCGCGGGACGACATTGCCAAGGCGTCCTCGGCCGACGTCGCCGCGCGGCTGGCCTTGAGCGCGACGAGCCTGCGCGACGCCGTGACAAGCGGCGCGCCGTTTTCGGCCGAGCTGACGCAGGCCAAAGTCCTTGGCGCCGACGACAAGATTTTGGCGCCGCTGGCACCGTTCGCGGCCACCGGCGTGCCGGCCGCGCCGGCGCTGGGGCACGAGCTCAACGCGCTGCTCCCCACCATGATCAAGAATGCAGACGCCGCGCCGCAAGGCGGCTTCCTTGACCGGCTGCAGGCCAATGCCGGCAGACTGGTGCGCATCCGTCCGGTCAGCGCGCCGCCCGGTGACGAGCCGTCGGCCGTGCTGGCGCGTCTTGAGATCGACGCGGCGAAAGCCGACATCGCGGCGGCGCTCGCCGATCTCGGCCGGCTCGATGAAGCAACGCGCGCGCCGGCGCAAGGCTGGATCGAGAAGGCGCAGGCGCGGCAGGCCGCGCTCGAGGCCGCACACAAATTCGCCGCCGACACTGCGCGCGCGCTGGGGCCGAAGGCGGCAGCACAATGATCCGGGTCGTCACCTTCCTGCTGGCGGTCGCGGTGATTGCGGCCGGCTTCGTCTGGTTCGCCGACCGCCCAGGCGACGTCACCATCACCTGGATGGGCTATCGCACCGAAACCTCGGTGATGGTGGCCGCGCTTGCGATCGCCGCGCTGGTGATCGTGCTCATGGCTCTGTGGACCATCGTGCGCGCCATCCTGCGCTCGCCCGAGCAGGTGTCGCTGCTGTTCCGCCACCGCCGCGCCGTCAAAGGTTATCTCGCGATCTCGCGCGGGCTGATCGCCGTCGGCGCCGGCGATCTCAACAGCGCGCGCCGGGCGGCGGATGATGCGGCGCGGCTGTCGCCCGGCGACCCGCTCGCGCTGCTGCTGACCGCACAATCGGCGCAGATGGCCGGCGACCGCAGCGGCGCCGAGCGCGCCTTCCGCGAAATGACGCGGCGCGAGGACACCAAGCTCTTGGGCCTACGCGGGCTCTACATCGAGGCGCAGCGGCGCAACGACGCGCTGGCCGCGCGGCTCGCAGCCGAGGAGGCGGGCAAGGCCGCGCACGCGCCGGCCTGGGCCGGACAGGCGGTGCTGGATTATCGCTGCGCCGCCGCCGACTGGAGCGGTGCGCTCGAAGCGCTCGACCGCACGAAGCCCGCGTTGGCGAAGTCCGACTATCGCCGCAAGCGCGCGGTGCTGCTCACCGCTCGCGCGCTCGGCGACAGCGATCGCGACGCCGCGCGCGCCGCAGCGTTGGAAGCGGTCAAGCTCGCGCCCGATCTGGTGCCGGCGGCCGCGCTCGCCGGCCGGCGCTTGGCGGAATCCGGCGAACAACGCAAGGCGCGCCGCATCCTGGAGCGGGCCTGGGCCGCCAACCCGCACCCCGATCTCGCCGAGGCCTATGCCGATCTGCGGTTGGGCGACAGCGCGCGTGAGCGATTGACGCGCATGCAGAAGCTCGCCGATCTGGCGCCGGGAAACATCGAAGGCGCGATTGCCGTGGCCCACGCCGCGCTTGACGCGCGCGACTTCGCCGCCGCGCGCGCCGCGCTCGCGCCGTATCTTGCCGCGCCGACGCAACGCGTCGCCACCTTGATGGCGGAAATCGAGGACGCCGAGCACGGCGACGAAGGCCGCGTGCGCGAATGGATGGCGCGCGCCATGCGCGCCTCCGGCGATCCGATGTGGACCGCGGACGGCACCGTCTCCGAGCATTGGCAGCCGATTTCGCCGGGCGGGCGGCTCGACGGCTATGTCTGGAAGGTGCCGTTGGCCGAGATTGGAGTGGTGCGGCCGGTGATCGAGGCGACCCCTCCTCCAGCCGCGCCCGCCGCCGAGCCGATCACGGTCGCCCCGCCGCTGGAAGCGCCGCCGGCCCCACAAGGCGAACCGGGACCGTCGCGCAAGGCACAAAAACCGGCGGCCAAATCGGCCGCCAAGGGGAAAACGGTCGAACCGGTGATCCCGCTGGTGCACGCCCCTGACGATCCCGGCCCGGATTCGGTCCTGGAAAGCGATCCAGTGCCCGAGCCGACCTCGCCGCCGCTCGCCCCCTGGGAGCGTTTCAAGCAGCTATTTCGTTAAGGGCCTTCGCGTATTGCTATTCCGGGCCCACGCCGATACTAGTGGCCCGCTTTTCAAGCTTCGCCGGCGTAGCTCAGCGGTAGAGCATCCGCTTCGTAAGCGGGTGGTCGGGGGTTCAAATCCCTCCGCCGGCACCAGCCTTCTACCAACCGAAAATTGGTCTAGAGCGACCGATTGAAGTCTTCGATTGTCTCAAATCTACCTAGAAATTTTGCGATGGATAATATCGATTTGCAAAAGATCACCCAGTAACTGTGTGCATTGCGACGGCGCATTCGCCCCGGCGGCGTATAAGAACTATTTTTTATTCTATCAAATAGCTGATCCCAGCTCTTATATTTTTTCAGTACTTTATCGGCATTAAAATTCTCAAGGAAGCGAGCAAGCGGCTTCGTATCCCCGATGGAGTTTCCCATTCCTCGCCGGTTGTGTGCATGGTCAATCATCTTCTTAAAAAGATCATTTTTGGTTTTAGGTCGATTTTGCACAGGAAATGCCAGATGCTTACTGAGTATTCTCTCTGTCACACCCGGAAACTTTAAAAGGTATTGGCGGGCCTTATCAAAAACTTCCTGATTAAATTCATTCGTCATATTGAGCCCCCTTTTCGGCAAGACGACGAGATATCCCTGCAACTTACGATGCACTTGAACCCGCGCGGCGGATCAGTAGGTGTTCCGGAGAATAGACGATCATCGCGTCGTGCCGATCTAAATATCGGAAAAGCATTTTCGCGCTCCGTCATGGGTCATTAGCGCCCGAGAAATTCAGCGCCACGGCCGTCCGATGTCCGTTGTTGCTCCAATAGCGTCACTGGCGTTGCGGCAATGCCGCGAAGGGCGCGTTGTGCCATGTGTGGACGGCTCCGAGTTGGCAAGAGCTTTCTTCACGTTTGCAGCATTGGTCGGTGCAGCCATGTGTTCGGCCTTTAAGTGCGGCACACAGGGCCGCTGGCCATAATGCCCTCCGCGGATCAGGTCCCGGTCACAAGCACGCATTCGACAATGCGCTGGCACAAATGGGTTGTCCTGATCGCCGGATCGACCGGCACTGCATTACGTGCTGTTCGCCCTTTCCAACCTTCACATCACGTCGGATGTTCGACGCGATCTCGTTTACGCCGCAAGCGCGACGGGTTCCCTGTAACGCTCGCCCCTGGCCATCATGGCCCAGGCCATGCGGGCGATCTTGTTGGCAAGCGCGATGGCGGCGACCTTGGTGGGCCGCCGCGCCAACAATGCCGCGAGCCAGGGCCGATGCTTGGTGCCATTTATCTTGGCATAGCGAATGACGGCGAGCGCCCCGGCCATGAACAGGCTGCGCAGATAGCGATCGCCTTGTTTGCTGATACTGCCGAGCCTGTCCTTGCCGCCGCTCGAATGCTGCTTCGGCACCAGCCCAATCCAGGCCGAGAAGTTGCGGCCTGATCGGAAGACCTTTGGGTCAGCAATGCTGCCAACCAAAGCAGTGGCAAGCATCGGACCGACGCCGGGGATCGCATCGAGCCGCCTGCTCGTCTCATTGGATCGGTGCCACGCCACGATTTGGCGGTCGAACTCCAAAATCTGCTCCTTGAGCCTGCGCAGTTGAATCCCAAGTGCTGCGAGACACGCACGGGCTATCGCAGGAACTCGCTTGTCACTTGGATCGGCGATGACATCGAGCAGTTCCTCGACACCCTTGCGTCCGACCGGCGCGACGATCCCGAACTCGGCAAGGTGGGCCCGGATCACATTGATCACCGCAGTCTGTTGGCGGATAAACAGATGGCGCGTGCGATGGAGCGTCAGACAGCTCTGCTGCTCGGGGGTCTTGGTCGCAACGAACCGCATGTTCGCTCTGGTAACCGCTTCGCAGATTGCCTCTGCGTCCGCCGCATCGTTCTTCTGCCGTTTGACGTAAGGCTTAACATAGGCCGGCGGCATCAGCCGTACCGTGTGGCCGAGCGCCTTGAGCTCACGCGACCAATGGTGCGATGAGGCACAGGCTTCTATTCCGATGAGGCACGGTGGCAGTTTCTCGAAGAACGCCAAAACGTACCGCCGCTTCAACTGTCGGCGGATAGCTACTTGCCCTTGTGCATCAATGCCGTGCACCTGAAACACCGACTTGGCGATGTCGAGACCGATTGTCGTGATTGCTTGCATGTTTGGCTCCTCCAAATTGTGGGGGCCTTAACAGCGCCCACTTTCATGGCACTCACGTGCCGGTGGAGGAGCCGTCCACAGCATCAGAAGCGGACATTCACACTGGTTCTGCAAACAGCTATAAAGGTCCTGACAATCTGCATTGCAGAAAAAGCAATGGCGGTGAGCGACTATTCAGCTTTTGCGAACATGGAACGCGGCGGGTGGTCCGACACCGCACGGGCTTCCGGCTACGTCAAATTGTTTGCTTCCGCATCCGATCAAGCAATCGGCAGTCTGTTGGACGCGGTTGGTGCCCAACGCAACTTCAGATCACTCGATCTTTGTTGTGGCCAGGGTAATGTTTCGGAGGCGTTACTGAGCCGCGGCTGCGAAGTCGTTGGCATCGATTTTTCACCGGCGATGCTTGCGTTCGCACGGGGACGAGCGCCAAAGGCAACCTTCATAGAAGGGGACGCGCAGGCCCTTCCATTCGACGACGCTGAGTTTGACATCGTCGTTTCAAACTTAGGCGTTTGCCATGTCCCCGATCAACCCCGCACTCTTGCGGAGGCTCGGCGTGTACTTCGTCCTGGCGGAAAGTTTGCGATGACCGTCTGGTGCGGACCGGATACTTCTCCCTGTTTTGCAGCCGTCTATGGGGCGATCAAGAACTCACGGTCATCCGGACGTATCCGCCCCGTTGGGGCCGGACTTCCATCAGTTTGCGCGACGAAATGTGGCTGTGAAGCTTTTATCGGAGGCCGGATATTCCAATATCGATGTAACGACGCTCGATTGCGCATGGAACCTCAACGCACCGGAAGATCTGTTCGAGATCTATGCGAAAGGGACCGTTCGCGCGGCAATGCTGCTCAATAGCCAGCCGCCGCAAAATCTAGCCGCGATCCGTTCTGCGCTGGCACTATCCGTCCGTAAGCAGTTTGCAAATGGAGATCGCTGGCGTGTCCCCGTTCCTGCGGCATTGATACGAGCGACTGCCTAGGTCGCTCGAAAATGTCCTTTTACCCCAGAAGCCAATGATGTCCGCTTCTCTAATCGGCCGTTCTGGGTCAAGCACTTTCAGACTTTCCACCACTGCAGTGTCGATGTCACTCGCGGGCTCGTGCTTCTCTTCGGAATCGGCACCAAGGCCCTTCCATCATGGGATTCGAAGACGAGGCGGAACAATCTTTGGGGCGGCCTTGCCGTCTGAATGACGGTAGGTCCAAGCGGACATGCGAACTCACCTCATCCATCGTCCCGCGAGGGACATCATTCCACCGCTCGGTGGAGCTCGGGTTTTCGCCTATCGGATCTCATCTTGCACGGTTGTCATGCTGCTGCCGCGGCTTGTTCCCGGGTCCAGCGGAACTCGGTGCCGTCAACCCATATGCGATGCATGATCACGGCCAACCGGCGCGCCAGCGCCACGATCGCCTTCTTCATGCCGCGGCGCCTGGCGATCTGCATCGCCCATGCCTTGAGCCAGGACCATTTCTTCGAACGCATCATGGCTTGAGCTGCTTCGTAGAGCATGACCCGCATCATCTCGTCTCCGCAGCGTGATATTCTGCCACTCCAATCCACCTCGCCCGATTGATACTTGGCACACGTCAGACCAAACACCGCCCCGACTGACTTGGACCTACGAAAGCGCGCCGGCACGTCGACAGTGGCGCGATAGGTCAGCGACACCACGGGGCCAACGCCAGGGACCGTCATCAGACGCCGACACACCTCATCATCCCGAACGATGGCCAGCAGGCGACGATGCAGAATGACAATCTGTTCGCGCAGCACTCGCCGGACAATAAGCATCGGTTCGACCAGCACCGCCAAGTCAGGGAAGTTCTCGACAAGTTCCTTGATGCGGGCCTCGAACTTCACCGTCCCGACCATCCCAACCTTGAGGCCGAAGTTGCGCAGGGTCCCGCGCAGGTCATTGTCGATGGCGATGGCCTTCGACTGCAGCAGCTTGCGATGGGTCAGCAACATCCGCAGCTTCTGACTGCGTAACGTCTTCACATGCACCGGGCGATAAAGCCCCGCCCGCATCATCTGCCCGATGCCGCGCGCATCGTTGCGGTCCGTTTTGTTGATCTGCGCTTTCAGCACCGCCCGCATGTGCCGCGTCTCGACACAGATCACCGGCAAGCCCGCTTCGGCGAGAGCATTGAAAAGCCATTGCGACAGCGGCCCGGCTTCCAGTCCAATCCGCTTGAAGTGGTAGGCGGGGTTCATCAGCACCTGCAGCAAAGCTTCCGGCTCGCTCGCCACCTTCACTTCCCGCACGATCCTGCCTGTGTCGTCCACAATGCAGACGCTCGTATCCTTGACTGACACGTCCAATCCAGCAAAATGGTCCATGCTGCGCTTCTCCTTCTGATGCTTGAGGCCGTGACCACGGACCTCGTTTCACCATCAGCCTGAAGCGCAGCACCCAAAATCTTCAGCTATCCACAAGCTGCCGGCCGATTACCCCATCTTTGGATCATAAGCAGCCAAACAGCGATGTTGGCGGGATGTCTGCTTTACCCCGAAAGCGGACAAACTCCGGCGCGACTGGAATGTCCGTTAAGTGCCAATAACGACCAACGCACCGCAGCAAACAGCATTATTCGATCACGTCGTCGGTGAGTGCGAGTAGCTTAGGGGTCGCGCACACGGCGCACTGTGCCACGGCCCCTTTTAATATTGTTCAGTGAGTAGGCTACAGGTCACCGCGCTTAATAGTAGCCGTAGTCTCCGCAGACCCACGTTTGGCGAAGTCCCCACGGTGTCGCGACCCACTGCCAACAAGTGTCGTAACCGCCAACCCACCACGGACCGCCACCGACGAAAAAGACCCGGCCGTGGCGGTGCACGAACCTGCCGTGGCGGAATGAGCCGTGGTTCCAGTTTGCGCCATTCCAACGAGCACCGTTCCAGCCGCCAACACGGGCCGTGCCAACCGCAGCACGGCTGCTAAAGCCGGAGCCACCCATGTGGGCACCGGACCAGCCACCACTCATATGGCCGCCAGCTACGCCCATGTGGCCGCCACCTACATGACCACCTCCGCCGCCAATGTGCGCGGCGAGAGCCAACGAGGGCACTAACGAAATTGCTAACGCGATTAGAAGCCTACGCATGCGACCCCTCCTATGTGTTGTGTAAATAATAAACACCGGAGCGAGGGTGAATCCTGCGCGGCTGTCACGAAGTCTTGATCGCCAAAGGCGAATACAAGCGTCAAGAACGTCCGTGGCGAGCAATTCCTCGATCAGTGCCGCTGCGTCTCTTAGTGAGCGCGTGGCCCCATGTCCGCTGCGGAGGTAGCTAGCTGACATTGTTTGTCCGCTAAGCCCCAATACCGACCATTCGACGGCTGGGTTCGTTTGTCCGCTAAGTGCCAAAAGCCGACAACGCGTGTAAGTTAAAATAACGAAAGGGGTTGCCAACTAAGGCGTTGCTCTGCTCCGATATGAAAGATTGTAGTGGTCAGAAAAGATATTGGCCAACCGTCGGTAAAAAAACACCGCCGGGACTTTCATCCCGGCGGACCCAGCTATTCAACGGTTAGGCTTATTTCAACTCGTCAACTCCGGCCTGTGCCGCCGCCATGTCGAACAGACCGTTGGGGCCGCCGCTAACGCCAATGGCGCCAACGATTTTGCCATCGAGCATAAGCGGAAGGCCGCCGGGTGACGCAACGATGCGGGGGTCCAACTGCCCGAAAAATGAATGGCCAGCTTCCATCGCATCCCAAAACGCCTTCGACGGACGCTTGAAGGTCGCCGCGCTCCAAGCCTTGCCGATGGCGACCTCGATCGAGGATGTTGGCGCGCTATCCATCCTTTCGAAATAGACTAGTTGGCCAGCTGGGTCGACGACGGCGAAGACGTACCGGTATGGCAGCTTCTTGGCCTCGGTCACGGCCGCGGCAACTACCTTCTTGGCCTGCTCAAGCGTGACCGCCGGACCGTAAAGCGGCGGCGGCGGCGGCGGCGGTGGCGGTGAAGCGGGCTGCTGGGCAAGAGCGGAGGAGCCGATTAGGACGGCGACGCAAATCGCGAAAACAGACGCAACTGAACGACGCATGTAATTTTCCTCCCGGTTTAGATATTCGCCGATTTGGCGATTTAATAATTATAGAACCGCCATCCGCGGCGCTCAACATCAGACGGCAAAAAGCCGTTTATCGCTGCTGGCGCTGGAATGTCCGCTCTGGGTCATTCGCTGCGCATCAATTTAGGCCCAGCGCCGCTCCTTGTCCGTTGTTAGTCCAGTAGCGACCATACGGTGCTTGGATCTGGAAGGCCGCTAAGTGCCAACAACAGAGTCGTGCGGGCCGGATACGATTACGTCGAGACTAGCTATTTTGATATGCAATAAGGCTGCTCGGCATCCGGATGGCAAAGTCCAGGCCGGCAGGCATCAGCGCACTCCGCTGCGTTGTGCCCCCGCTTTGTGCACTCATTTAGGCAAGTCGTCCGATCGGTCGTCATTGTCAATGCAGCCGCAGCTTGGGCATCGCCGCCCCCGACGGCGGCCTGAGCTTCCGACCGGGTCAAGGTTCGCTGGGCGGCAAAAGCGGAACTCGTGAGCAGCATGGTGAGCAAGACACAAAGCACAAGGCGCATGACGTCACTCCTTCGTGGCTATCCGGTCTACCCCACAAGGCCGCGCACGGAACACCCAACCATCGTTTCGGCTAGGGTCCGCAAGCTAAGGAGACACCATTGTATCGGATCAATCGCGCACTTTGATAGGTGCTGAACCGACATCGAAAACATTGCCGCAATGCACAACCAATGTCGCTTATGGGTCATTAGCGGACAAACCGCTCCCTAGTCACAATCGACCTTTGTCCGCTCTTGTCCGAAAGCGGACAAAATATTGTAGTGCCGCGATTGTCCGCTAAGTGCCAATCGCGACCAAACGCACCGCAGCAACCGGCTTCAACTCTTGCGCCGGTAAGCGAGCATTCCCCAGCATCAGGGCTGAAGTTCCGCTACCCGTTGCGAAGCCGGACCGCGCTGATTTATGCTCCAAAAAAATGAAAGCTCGGGAGGACCGTCATGACTAGTACGACAATGCGGCGAGCTGCGCTCTACGTAGTCGCGGCCTTTTTGTCGCTATCACTTTTGGTTGGCAGCGGACTTGCTCGAGCCGACGAGATCAAAGTGATGGCGTCGGTCGCCCTGAAATCGACACTGGACGACCTTGCGGCAAAATTCGAAAGCACCGGCGGCGGCAAGGTGACGATGGTTTATGGCCTTGCGGCGCAGTTGAAGCAGCGGGTCTCCAACGGCGAAGCGGACGACGTCGCCATCCTGATCCGTCCGATGATGGAAGATCTTCTCAAACAGGGGAAATTGACGGCCGGCAGCCTCGCCAATGTCGGCGGCACGCCGGTTGCGATCGCCATTCGCGCGGGCGCCCCCAAGCCGGATATCGGCACTGTCGATGCACTGAAACATACGCTGATCTTGGCCAAATCGATTTCATATGCCGACCCGGCGAAGGGTGGCGCCGCCGGCGTCTACTTCGCCAAGGTTGTCGGGCAGCTCGGCCTGACCGATGAACTCAAGGCGAAGACAATTCTAGTGCCCGGCGCCGAGGCTCCCGAGCTTGTCGCCAAGGGCGAAGCCGAATTGGGCGTGGCGCAAGGCTCGGAAATCATTCCCGTCGCCGGCGCGGAGATGCTCGGACCGTTGCCGGGCAATCTTGGCAGCGTGACACTGTTTACCGCGGGCATCGCCACGGCGAGCAAAGGACCCGATACCGCGAAAGCATTCATCAAGTTCATTACCGGACCGGAGGCAGCGCTCGTCCTGAAGGCCAAGGGTTTCGACCCGGGCTGATTACGCGAAACACTTGTCGATAACGGTACATCGCCGCTAAGGGTCATAAGCGACCGAGCCATTCAGCGCCCGTGCCGACCAATGTCCGCTCTTACTCTAATAGCGACCAAATTATTGCGTCGCCGCAAAATGACGCAACGTGCCAAAAGCAGACATGATGCGGGAAAGAAAGTCGCCTAGGCCGGCCGGCGCGGCACCAGTAGGTTGGCGACCAGAATTTGCACTGACTCGCCGTTTTGATTGAGCGTGGTGGTGCGCATCTTCACCAGCCCCTGCGACGGCCGCGACTTGGACGGTCGCACCTCGACTACCTCGCTTTCGACGCGCAGGCGGTCGCCTGGCCGCACCGGCTTCGGCCAGCCCAGCTCGTCCATGCCAGCGCCGATTATACCGCCAGCAAGTGGCAGGCCGCCCGTGACGAGGAGATGCATGGTCATGGCAGCGGTGTGCCAGCCGCTCGCGGCCAAGCCGCCGAACACCGTCTCTTTGGCGGCCGCATCATCGAGATGAAACGGCTGCGGATCGAACTGACACGCGAAATTCTTGATTGCGGTCTCGTCGACGGCGAACACGGCTTCACTACGGTAGACCTGACCGGGCGAGAGATCGTCAAGGTAAAGTGGGGTTCGCGTCATGGGTGGCTCCGTCATGTTGCCTGTGCCGCTAAACGAGCCTGCGGCGCGCGGCCGAACCAGGCGCCGGCAAAGGTCGCCACCGCATTCACTGTGCCGAACGCTACCAGCGCCGCCGCGAGCGCCGCGAACAGGCCGATACTGTTGCCGAGCTTGGCCGCGGCGAACCAACCGACGCCCGCCGAGATCAGCACGCGCAGGGTTGCGCTGATCACCGGCCAGAACAGGCGGCCCGCGCCTTGCGAGGCAAAATAGAGCGCCAGGCCGGCGCCGAAGAAGCCATAGAATGGGCCGACAATGCGCAGATACATCGAGCCATAGGCCAGCATCGCCGGCTCGCCGCCGAACAACGACAGCCAGACCGACGGAAACAGTGCGGCGGCAATGCCAATCGCTTCGGTAATACCGCCGGCGATGGCAGCGCCGATCCAGGCAACGCGCAACGCGCGTTCGGGCTGGCTGGCGCCGATCGCCGTGCCGACCATGGCGCCGACGGGCTGGCCGAGGCCGAAGACCAGCGGCACGAGCAGATATTCGAGACGCACGCCAGTGCCGTAGCCGGCAACAGCGGCGGGACCGACCAGACCGGCGAGGCCAGTGGCGACGACGGCGGTGACGTTGGTCGACAGGCTGATGATCGAGGATGCAAGTCCGACGCGGAGAATATCCTTGAGCAGCGCCCAGGACAGCCGCGGCGGACGGATCGACGGCGCGAGTACGCCGCGGCCGGACCAGATGTAGGACGCGAAGATCACGACGCCGACGGCGTAGTAGATCAGGACAGCGATCGCACCTCCTGCGATGCCGAGCCGCGGCAGCGGCCCCAAGCCGAAGATCAGCAATGGCGATACCGGCACCAGAAAAAACGCACCACCGATCATGACCGTGGCCGGCAAAACCATATTGCCGGTAGCGCGGATCATCGCCGCCAACGAATTGAACAGCCACAGCGGAATCGCTGCGGCGAAGATAATGTTGGAATAGAGTACCGCATTCGCGAGCGATGCATTGCGGCCACCCATCAGGGCGTAGAGCTTCGGCCCCCACAGCAGCGCCGCAGCCGTCGTCGCGGTGCTGAGCACCAGCGTGATGGCGACTGCATGCCAGACCAGCGCATTGGCACGGGCGTTGTCGTTAGCGCCGAGCGCGCGGGCGATCGCCGACAGGATGCCGCCACCCATTGCGCCTGCCGACACCATCACCAGCAGCATGAAGGGCGGGAACACCAGAGCCATGGCGGCAAGCGCGTCGACGCCGAGCTTGGCGACGAAATAGGTTTCGATCAGGCCGATTGAGGTCTGCACCAGCATGACTGCAACGTTTGGCAGCGCCAGCCGCACGATGGTGCGCCCGACGGGGGCTTCCAGCAACATACGCGTGCGCGGATCCATGGCGGTCTCCAACAGGTGCATATACACGCTTATTGACTTTATACGTGCGTACGCACATATTAGCAAGATGGGTGCCGCGAACGGAATGTGAGCTATGCGAAAAGACAAGAACGAGCCGGCCACGCTGACCGAGACGCCCTGCAACAATCTGGCCTTGCGTCAGGCGGCACGGCACGTCTCGCAGATCTACGACCGCCGCATGGCGGCGGTCGGCTTGCGCGGCACGCAATATTCGATCCTGTCGAAACTCGGCCGCGGTGGCCCGCTGCCGATCGGAAAGCTCGCCGAAGCGCTGGTGATCGAGCGAACGGCGCTTACCCGCGCCATCGGCCCGTTGCAGCGCGACGGCTTCGTCAATGTCGGCGACGGGCCGAACGGGCGCACCCGCAGTGTCATGCTGACACCGGCGGGCGAAGCGAAGTTCAAGGCCGCGCAGGCACAATGGCGCAAGGCGCAGAAGGAATTTGAAACCGCCTTCGGCGCCGGCAATGCCGAGACGTTGCGGGCAACGCTGCGGCGACTGATCGCGGCAACGTGACGGGTCCCGACGAGCTGAGTGATTAGGGCGCTCAATGTCTGCTGTGGGTCATTAGCCGACAAACCGTCACTGGCCAAAAAACCCTTTTTGTCCGCTGTTACCCCAATAGCGGACAGCGATCGATAGTTCATTGCCCGATTACCATCGTCCAATAGTAAACGCCGTGCCCCACCGCATGCGCCACGGCTTTGCATCCCGGAAGGCGCATATTGGCAGCGTGGCCGGGCGATGACCACCACAACGCGATCGCCGCGCTTCGTGTCTTCACGCCGGCAGCAACGTTCTCGGCACGCGCGCCCCGGCGCGCGCGATCCATAAAGCCTGCGTGATCCATCGAGCCGCGCCGCGCCATGTCGTTCGAATGTTCCTGCGCTAGCTTCTGCATCGTGGCGCAGCTGGCCTGCGCCTCGATGGTTGCCAACAGCAGAGCAGCCAGGACAACGGCGAGCTTCATGGACCCTCTCAAAGTCGAAAGTTCCTCGATGAACTTCCCAGAACGAATTTCAGAATAGGAAATTTATTCGGCTAGAAGCGTGATGAACTCGCGCCGCTTCATGTCCGATCCCAAGGTCTGGAAACGGCATCTTAGCGACTTCAACGAGTATTTCGATAGGGGTTGAAACCGGCATCGAAAGCATTGCCGCAATGCACAGCTAATGTCGCGGTTGGGTCATTAGCGAATATGCCGACAAGTCAGCGTGATGTCTGCTTTATCCCCGATAGCGGAATTTGCCGGCGGCTAGTGCAGGTCGGCTTTAAGCGCACGTTTATAAGTCTACGCCCGATCTGCATGCCTTCGGTTTCCGCTCGTGTATGAAGGGGGGTACTTCGAAAACGAAGACGTATATATGCGACGGTGCATCGTCGTACTGCAACATTAGCGGCCGCAAATCGTGATATAGCCATGAAGCCTCGTCCGTCGGCCTCGCTGCTGGCAGGTGATAGGGCAAACCCTCATCTTTTGGCCTCCCGCTTGGGCGAGGGAAAGTTATATGCTTTCCCCGCGTTCATAACCCGAGCTGCGGACCCCCCGCGCCGCTGACTTGCGGGTTACCGCGTGGTTACAGTCTCCCGCTTCATGAGCCGTTCACCGTAGTTCACTGCAGTACTCTCAAATGCGCTTATGGGAAAATATTTGATCTATCGAGAAACTCGTTCTGACGCGTCACCTGATATCTGGAACGCACTACAGCTAATTCGCCGAACATTTCGATTTTTCATTTCGTAAGCGGGTGGTCGGGGGTTCAAATCCCTCCGCCGGCACCAGCCTTCGCTCGAGCTACGGCTCGGCCAGCCATTCAGCAACTATCGAGCGAAGCGGGCGAAGGCTGCCGCGCCGAAGCTCCGAAGGAGCGTAGGCGGCCGACTTTAAATATCCCCCGGACTGAGCACCGTCGCCGAACTGTGCGCGTTGATCTCGCGCATCGGCGCGCGGCCCTTGATGTCGTGGCCGGTCGGTTTCCAGGTGCAGATCTGGCTCTCGTCCACCCATACGGTGGTGAATTCGCCCGGCGCGAAGAATTCCGCGAATACCAATTCCTCGTCGGGCGCCGCCTCGAGATAATGCCGCTCAAGATCGGGATAGTAGATCACGTCACCCTTGCGCACCGGAAACGGCCGCTCGTTGGCGTAGACCATGCCGCGGCCGCGCAGCACGTACATGAAATGCTCGGCGCCGACGTGATGATGATTGGCGGCCTGGGTGCCCGGCGGATAGATGATCATCTCGCCTTTGACTGCCTTGGTGCCGAACAGCTTCGGCGTCACCAGATAGATGCGCTTGCGCGCGTCGTGCTCGGAATCGAGCACCGGCTCGCGCGTCCAATCGACGACGCGGAACGCCGGCGGATATTTTGCGAGGTTTGCATCGAGCCGCGCGGCGTCGGGAATTTCGCCATAGAGCAATGTGACGCCATCGCTCGATGCCAGCGCGGCCGCGTAGCGCGGCGGCAGAAACGCTACATGGGCGTCGGTCAATGTCGTGCGGGTCCCGCCGTGTTCAAGCCTCGCCTCGCCGTCGAGCACCTGGAACCAAGCGAGCCCTTGCGCCGGCACCGAAAGGCGCGCGGTGCCTCCCGGCGCCAACGTCAGCCGATCGAGCAGAATGCGGGTTCCAGGTATGCGCGCCTCGGTCAACAAACGTTGGCGCGCGGTTCCATTGTCCGCCGGTTCCGCGGCGACCGTGCTTTCGTTGAAAATCGTTGCCATCTCAGCCACTTCCCCAAAACTCGATCAAGTTTCTCGCATTTTTGCAGGTAAGCCTACGATTTTTGCATGCCGGGTGGTCACCAAAAATTGGCATGGCGCCGCAGAAACCTGGGAACGAAAAACCGCCCTCCGCGTTGGCACCGCCAGACTTCCCCGCGCGCTTCGCGCCAACGAGGAGGCTACGCCATGTGGACTTCGCTGTTTGCCGTGACAGCCCTGATCGCCATAGCTCTGACCATGGCCGCAATCGTCGTGGATTCGGTCAATGGCGGGAAATTCCGCTTGTAGTTGCGTCCTGTTAGTCGCGTCCTGTCTGAAGCGACCCTCCTGGGCGGCCCCTCGGCCGCCCATTTTTATGAGGTAAGGGGCGCGACCGCACGCGGGAACTTTGCAACACTGGGCGCCATGTCGCCGCCCCTCCTTCTGTCGAGGCGTTTTGCGCCGCTGTTTGCCTGCCAGTTCTTCGCGGCATTCAACGACAATTTTCTCAAGACCGCGCTGGTGTTCCTGATCTTGTTCCGCTCCGGCGCGGCCGACGCGGACGCGTTGATCACGGTGGCAAGCGCGATTTTCATCGCGCCCTATTTCCTCCTGTCCGCGCTCGGCGGCGAGCTCGCCGACCGCTACGACAAAGCGCGCGTCGCGCAATGGGTGAAATTTGTCGAGATATTGGTCGCCGGCGTCGCGGTCGTCGGCTACGCATATGGCTCGTTGCCGATCCTCTATGCGGCGCTGTTCGGGTTCGGCGTGCTGGCGTCTTTGTTCGGGCCTATCAAATACGGCATCCTGCCCGATCATTTGCGCCGCGAGGAATTGCCGGCCGGCAACGCACTGGTCGAAGGCGCGACCTTCATCGCCATCCTTGCCGGCACCATCGTCGGCGGCCTGGCTGCGCGCGGCGGCGATGTGGCGCCGTTCGCGGCGCTGGTGATGGGTTTTGCGCTCGCCTGCTGGCTGTCCGCGCTGCTGATCCCGCCGAGCGGCGAAGGCGCGCCGCAGCTCAAGCTGTCCGTCAACATCGCCGCCTCGACCGCGGCCATGATCCGCCATTTGCGCGCCGATCCCCGGCTGTGGTGGGGCGCCATGGTGACGAGCTGGTTCTGGCTCGCCGGCATCGTCGTGCTGGCGCTGCTGCCGCCGCTGATCAAGACGCTGATCGGCGGCAACGAAGACACCGTCACCGTCTATCTTGCGCTGTTCTCGATTGCGGTCGGGGCCGGCTCCGGGCTCGCGGCGGCGCTCGCGCGCGGCCGCATCGTGCTCAAGATCACGTTCGCCGGCGCCGTGCTGCTCGGCCTGTTCGCGCTCGATCTTGGGATTGCGACCTATGGCGCACCAGCCGCGCCGGAGCCGCGGACGCCCGGAGCGGTGTTTGCATCCGCGCTGGGGATTCGCGCCGCGATCGACCTCGCCGGCATGGCGGTTGCCGGCGGACTATTCATCGTGCCGACCTTCGCCGCGGTGCAGGCCTGGGCCGGCGCGGCCTATCGCGCCCGCACGGTCGCGGCGGTCAATGTGCTCAACGCCGCCTTCATGACCGCGGCGACGGTTGCGGCCGCCATCATGCAGAAATACGGCGTCAGCGTGCCGGTGCTGTTTCTGCTGCTCGGCTCGGCAACGCTTTTGGTTGCCGCCGCGATCCGGCGCTCGATGCCGGCTGGTTAAAATCCGATCAGTCAATCTTTACGCTACTTTGAACTTTCGCCCGATGCGCCGGCCGCAACGGCTATAATTGCGGCCGTTCAATCGAGTTCAGGGCAGTTGCCATGTTTCAGCGTGCGAGCCTCGTGTGCGCGGCGGCCGTAGCCGCGATTCTGCTTTCTGCGGCTCCCTCGCAGGCGGCGACCCATGACGTCGTCGGCTTTTCCGGCTTTGCGCCCGGCACCATCGTGGTGAAGACACAGGAGCGGCGGCTTTATTATGTGATCGACCGCGGCCGCGCGCTGCGCTTCCCGGTCGGCGTCGGCAAGGCCGGCATGACCTGGAGCGGCCACGCGCGCGTCGAAGGCAAATTTGTGCGGCCGGCCTGGGCGCCACCGCCGTCGATCCGCGCCGAAAATCCGCGTCTGCCCCGCGTCATTCTCGGCGGCGCGCCGAACAACCCGATGGGCGCGGCCGCGCTCACCTTGCGCGGCGGCGAATACGCCATCCACGGCACCAATCGGCCTGAGCTGATCGGCGGCTTCGTGTCGCACGGCTGCATCCGCATGTACAACGCCGACATCCGCGAGCTCTATCGCCTGGTCGACGTCGGCACGCCGGTGGTTGTCGAGCGCTGAGGCGCCTCGTCAGCGCACCGGGTTTCGCGGCGGCCGCCATCGGCAAGCGATTCGCGTAAGGCCTATCTCAAGTCGATCATCTGCTACTATGCTACCATGTCGCGTAAGCGGCCGCCGGCTTAAACCTGTGTACCAGTGAGGTTTTTTCCCGCGGGTTCGCGTCCAAGCCACAATTCATGGCAATGATCGGAATCATGCCGCGTGCGCGCATCTCTCCGCAGCCGGAAGTCCCCGGCCTCGCCGCCCGAAGGATCGCCGCCGATATTCTCGACGGCGTCTTGCGGCGCAAGACCGCGCTCGATGAGCAGTTGTCCGGCAAGGCCGCCCATCCCGGTCTGGCCGCGCTCGCCGACCGCGACCGCGCGCTGATGCGCCGGCTCGCCGCGACGGTGCTGCGGCGGCTCGGCACCTTGCGACACCTGCTCGGCGGATTTCTCGACAAGGGTTTTCCCGCCGACGCGCCGCGCGTGGAAACCATCCTGCTGATCGGCGCCGCGCAAATTCTCTGGCTCGAAGTGCCCGACCATGCCGCGGTCGATCTGTCGGTGCGCCTGGCGCAAGCCGACCGCCGCGCCGCGCGCTACGCCGGGCTGATCAACGCGGTGCTGCGCCGCGTGACGCAGAGCCGCGATGCTGGCTTTTCCGAATCCGCCGTGCGCGACACGCCGAAATGGCTGCTGGCGCGCTGGAGCAAACATTACGGCGCGGACACCGCGCGCGCGATCGCGCAAGCCAACGGCCACGAGCCCGCGCTCGATCTCACCGTCAAATCCGGTGCCGAGACCTGGGCCGAGCGTTTGCGCGGGCGCGTTTTGCCGACCGGAACCGTGCGCACCTTGGCGCAGGGCGCGATCTCGCTGCTGCCCGGTTTCCGCGAAGGCGCCTGGTGGGTGCAGGACGCCGCCGCCTCGCTGCCGGCGCGCCTGCTTCGGCGACGTGCGCGGCAAGGCGGTCGCCGATCTGTGCGCGGCGCCGGGCGGCAAGACCGCGCAGCTCGCTTTCGCCGGCGCGCGCGTCACCGCGGTCGACCGCTCGCCGGCGCGGCTCGACCGCCTGCGCGAGAATCTGACGCGGCTGTCGACTGCACGCGGACACCGTCGCCGCCGATGCGCTGGAGTGGCAAAGCGGCCCGTTCGACGCCGTGCTGCTCGACGCGCCTTGCTCGTCGACCGGCACCATCCGCCGCCACCCCGACATTCCCTGGCTCAAAAGCGAAGCCGACATCGCCGCGCTCACGTCGCTGCAGCAGCGGCTGCTCGACCGTGCGGTCGATCTGCTCAAGCCGGGCGGCACGCTGGTCTATTGCGTCTGCTCGCTCGAGCCGGAGGAAGCCGAGGCGCAGATCGCCGCCTTGCTGGCGCGCGACCCGCGCGTCGCCCGCGCGCCTGTTGCGGCGCAAGAAGTCTCCGGCCACGCCGAGTTCCTGACCGCCGACGGCGATCTGCGCACGCTGCCGCCGCAACTGCCCGACCCCGATCCGCGCTGGGGCGGGCTCGACGGTTTCTATGCCGCCCGGCTCACGCGCAACGGCCTAGCTGCGGTACTGGCGTATTGGAGCTTTGGCGACCCTTCGCTATCGTGTGGAACGAGCGCGAGAATCAGGGCCGCGCCGCAGGGGACGAGCGCCTTCATGATGCGGGTTTCGGTCGCGGAGCGATTGCGGCTCTTCGTGCTCGTCGCGCGCCGCGCGTTCCGCAGCCTCGTCGGCGGCATCGGCGCGCATCCGCTGCTGCGCTGGCGCTTCGGCTCGGCCAAGACCGACCGGCTGGTCATCGCGCCGCAGGATCTGCGCACCGCCGACGCCACCCGCGCCAGCGAAATCTATGCCGGCCGCTTCGCCTTCGCCGGCAAGGTGGTGATCTGCGACCGCCGCTCGCCGTTCGAAATGACGCCGCCGTCCGACGAATGGGCGGTCGATGCTGCTCAGCTTCGCCTGGCTGCGCCACCTGCGCGCCGCCGACAGCGCCATCACCCGCGCCAATGCGCGCTCGCTGATCGACGACTGGATCAATCTGCAAGGCGGCTGGCACCCGCTCGGCTGGCGCGTCGATATCCTGTCGCGCCGCATCGTGTGCTGGCTCAGCCAGGCGCCGTTCGTCCTGCAGGACGCCGACGCGCGCTTCTACCGCCGCTTCCTGCGCAGCCTGACGCGGCAGGTGCGCTATCTGCGCCGCTCGCTGAAGCAATCGCGCGACGGACTGCCGCGGCTGCAGGCGGTGATCGCGCTCAATTATGCGTCGCTGTGCATGCAGGGCCAGTCCGGTCAGTCTGCGCGGCAATGCGCGCCGGCTGATCGAGGAGCTGCGCACGGCAGATCCTGCCCGACGGCGGCCATATCAGCCGCAATCCCGGCGCGCTGATCGAGCTGCTGGTCGATCTGCTGCCGCTGCGCCAGTTGTTTTCCGCGCGCCATCTGCAGCCGCCGCAGGCGCTCAACAACGCCATCGACCGCATGATGCCGATGCTGCGCTTCTTCCGCCACGGCGACGGCAATTTCGCGCAGTTCAACGGCATGGGCCCGACGCCGGTCGATCTGCTCGCCACCGTGCTCGCTTATGACGACGCGCGCGGCGCGCCGGTGTCGAACGCGCCGCATTCCGGCTATCAGCGCATCGAAGCCGGCCACGACCGCGCTGCTGATGGATACCGGCCGGCCGCCGCCGCTCGCCTTGAGCCAGGAGGCGCATGCCGGCTGCCTGTCGTTCGAACTGTCGTGGAAGCAGCACCGGCTGGTGGTCAATTGCGGCTTGCCGGCGGTCAACAAGGAAAACTGGCGGCAGGTGGCGCGCGCGACCGCGGCGCATTCGACCGTCACCTTCAACGACGCGTCGTCGTGCCGTTTCCTCGAATCCCGCCGATCTGCGGCGGCTGCTGTTCGGCACGCCCGATCGTCGGCGGGCCGCGCGACGTGCGCGTGACGCGCGACGACATCGACCGACGGCGACGATCCTGCCCGCCTCGCACGACGGCTATGCCGACGACTTCGCCGTGATCCATCACCGCGCGCTGCAGCTTGCGCCCGACGGCCGCACGCTCGACGGCGAGGACAGCTTCACGCCGGCCGACGGCGACACGCTTGCCGGCGGACAAAGCCGACGAATTCGCCATGCGCTTTCACCTGCATCCCGTCGATCAAGGCCAACCGGCTGTCCGACGGCCGCGGCGTGATCCTGCTCTTGCCCGACCGCGAGGTGTGGACCTTCACCAGCTACGGCGAACGCGGTGCGAGCATCGAGGAAAGCGTCTATCTCTGCCGGCCCGGACGGCCCGCGCCGCACCGTGCAGATCGTGATCTACGGCCACGCCCGCAGCGAGGCTTCGGTGCGCTGGAGCTTCCGCCACACCCCGCCGGCACCGCGGCACCCGTCCCGAACAGGCGGACGAGCCGGAATTGCCGCTGTAATCACTGTGGATGCCCGGCAAAACCCGGGGAATCCCGCATACACTTCCGCCCGCTTCCTGTGCTAGCCCCTCGCGCAAGGAAAGCACATGACCAGCCATCCGCGCCGCATCACCCGCGCCCTGCTGTCGGTCTCCGACAAGACCGGGCTCGTCGATTTCGCCAAGGCGCTCGCCGGCTACGGCGTCGAGCTCGTCTCCACCGGCGGCACCGCCAAGGCGCTCAAAGACGCCGGGCTCAAGGTGATCGACGTCTCCGAACTCACCGGCTTTCCCGAAATGATGGACGGCCGCGTCAAGACGCTGCATCCGAAGGTGCACGGCGGCCTGCTGGCGATCCGCGCCAACAAGGACCACGCCGCGGCGATGGACAAGCACGGCATCAAGCCGATCGATCTCCTGGTGGTCAACCTCTATCCGTTCGAGGCGACCGTCGCCAAAGGCGCCGCTTTCGACGACTGCATCGAGAACATCGACATCGGCGGCCCGGCCATGATCCGCGCCGCCGCCAAGAACCACGCCGACGTCACCGTGGTGGTCGAGCCGGCGGACTACGACAAGGTGCTGGCCGAACTCGCGCTGCACGGCGGCATGACCTCGCTCGAGCTGCGCCAGAAGCTTGCGGCCAAGGCCTACGCGCGCACCGCGGCTTATGACGCCGCGATCTCCAACTGGTTCGCCGACACGCTGCACGACGACGCGCCGGACTATCGCGCCTTCGGCGGCAAACTGATCGAGGCGCTGCGCTACGGCGAGAACCCGCACCAGAGCGCGGCGTTCTATCGCGCGCCGGGCGAGCGCTCCGGCGTCGCCAGCGCGCGGCAGCTGCAGGGCAAGGAGCTGTCCTACAACAACATCAACGACACCGACGCGGCCTACGAATGCGTCGCCGAGTTCGACGCCAAGCGCACCGCGGCCTGCGTCATCGTCAAGCACGCCAATCCGTGCGGCGTCGCCGAAGGCGCGAGCCTGCTCGACGCTTACAAAAAAGCGCTGGCCTGCGATTCCACTTCCGCCTTCGGCGGCATCGTCGCGCTCAACCGCACGCTCGACGCCGAAGCGGCGAAGGCCATCACCGAGATCTTCACCGAAGTCATCATCGCGCCCGACGCCAGCGACGAAGCGATCAAGATCGTCGCGGCAAAGAAGAACCTGCGGCTGCTGCTCGCCGGCGGCCTGCCCGATCCGCGCAGCTTCGGCTTGACGGTGAAATCGGTGGCCGGCGGCCTGCTGGTGCAGTCGCGCGACAACGCGGTGGTCGACGAGATGCAGCTTAAGACGGTGACCAAGCGCGCGCCGAGCGAGGCCGAACTTGCCGACCTGCGTTTCGCCTTCCGCGTCGCCAAGCACGTGAAGTCGAACACCATCGTCTATGCCAAGGGGCTCGCCACCGTCGGCATCGGCGCCGGGCAGATGAGCCGGGTCGATGCCGCGCGCATCGCCGCGCGCAAGGCGGAGGACGCGGCAAAGGAACTGAAGCTCGCCGGCGCCGCTGACCAAGGGCTCGGTGGTCGCCTCCGACGCGTTCTTCCCGTTCGCCGATGGCTTATTGGTCGCGATCGAAGCCGGCGCCACCGCGGTGATCCAGCCCGGCGGCTCGGTGCGCGACGACGAGGTGATCAAGGCCGCCGACGAGCACAACGTCGCGATGGTGTTCACCGGCACGCGGCATTTCCGGCATTGATCAGCCGTCCGTTGCGCCGATTAAGATCAACACGGCGCAACGACGATGAGCAGCACGCGAAGCCGCGCAGTAGCGTCGGTAATTGTCCTCGGACAACATCCGAACAGCATGCTGGTTTTGAGCCAAATGCCCCGCTGAAAATCATCGGCCATTTGATGTAAAGGCTCCGATGCGACGAACGCGATGCCTACCGCCAGGAATTCCATGGATGCCTTCGGACCGACACCGCCCGTCCGATTATTCCCTCGCCAGATCGCCCAGCAAACTCGCCGCCACCGACAGCTTCGACAGCGTCAGCCCCGAGCCGGCGATCTCGTGGATCGCCGCGCGGATGCGCTCGACCTCGGCCTGGCGCGGCTTGACCCATTCCTCCACCGCGCCGGCGCCGGCAACTCCGTTGCCGACCATGGCGGCGGTGAGCCGGCGTTCCGCATCGCCGATCGAATCGAGCGCGCGGTCGAGCGCGAGGCGATCGAAATAATCCGACACCACGATGCCCGGCACCGCGCCGATGACGCGGTCGAGCTGGAAGAAGGCCTCGGTGGCGAAATAGGTCGCGGTCACCTCGGCGACCGGCTTTTTGGCTTGGTCGGCGACCAGCACGATGTCGGGCGCGGCCTTGAGCACGGAAAGACTGGCGATGCGGCGCGCCAGCGCCTCCGGCACGCCGGCCTTGGCGAGCTCGGCCTCGTGCGCGTCGCGCGCGGCCGCGGCCGGCTTCGACAGCGCGGCATCGAGCGCCGCCGCAACTTGCGCGATGCCGTCACGGTAATGCGCGATGACGGTTTCCAGCCCCTGCTTGAGATCGACATTGCGCAGGAACCAGACCAGCCGGTCGAGCAGCAAATCCTGCACGGCGGCGTAAAGCTCGAGCTGCGTCTTGCCGGAGATCTTGTTGTCGAGCGCGTCGATCTCGCCATTGAGCGCGATCAGATCGTAGCTGTTGCGCACCGCGCGAACGCGGCGGCGATGGCCGCGGCCGAGGCGCCGGTCTGGTCGGCGATGCGCACGATCAGCGTCGCGCCGCCGCGGTTGATCATCGAGTTGGTGAGCTGCGTGGCGATGATCTCGCGCCGCAGCCGATGATGCATGCAGCGCGTCGTCGTAGCGCTCCGACATTTCCTTGGGGAAATAGCGCCCGAGTTCGCGGCCGAGATAGGGATCGTCCGGCACCGCTCGAGTCGAGCAGTTCGCTGTAGAGCGAGAGCTTGGCGTAGGCGAGCAGCACGGCGAGCTCCGGCCGCGTCAGCGCCAGGTTGCGCTTGCGCCGCTCGGCGATCGCCATCTCGTCGGGCAGGAATTCGACCGCGCGGTCGAGCTGCCCGCGCTGCTTCCAACGTCTGCATCAGGCGCTGCTGGAAGCCGAGGTCCTCCAGCCCGCGCCGCTGCGCCAAGGAAAGCGCCAGCGTCTGCTGATAGTTGTTGCGCAGCACCAGCCGCGCGACCTCGTCGGTCATCTCGGCGAGCAGCGCGTTGCGCGCATCGATGGTCAGCGCGCCGGCGCGCAGCGGGCGGCTCAAGCGCGATCTTGATGTTGACCTCGACGTCGGAGGTGTTGACGCCGGCGGAATTGTCGATGGCGTCGGTGTTGAGCCGGATGCCGGCGAGCGCCGCCTCGATGCGGCCGCGCTGGGTCATGCCGAGATTGGCGCCCTCGCCGATCACCTTGCAGCGCAGATCGTCGCCCGGTGACGCGGATGGCATCGTTGGCGCGGTCGCCGGCCGCCTCGTCGCTTTCGCTCGACGCGCGCACATAGGTGCCGATGCCGCCGAAGAACAACAGATCGACCGGCGCCTTCAGGATCGCCTTCATCAGTTCCTGCGGCGTCACGGCCTCAGCCACGCCGAACAGCTTCTGCGCCGCCGGGCTGAGCCGGATTTCCTTGGACGAGCGCGGATAAACGCCGCCGCCTTGCGAGATCAGGCTCTTGTCGTAATCCTGCCAGCTCGAGCGCGGCAGCGTCGAACAGCCGCTTGCGCTCGGCGAAGGCCTTGGCCGGATCGGGATCGGGGTCGATGAAGATGTCGCGGTGATCGAATGCCGCGAGCAGCCTGAGTGGTCTTCTCGCGCAGCATGCCGTTGCCGAACACGTCGCCCGACATGTCGCCGACGCCGACGCACGGTGAACGGCGTCTGTGCCGATATCGACGTCCATCTCGCGGAAATGGCGCTTGACCGATTCCCAGGCGCCGCGCGCGGTGATGCCCATCACCTTGTGGTCGTAGCCGGCCGAGCCGCCGGAGGCGAAAGCGTCGCCCAGCCAGTAGTCGTGCTCGATCGACAACGCGTTGGCGATGTCGGAGAAGGTCGCGGTGCCCTTGTCGGCGGCGACGACGAGATAGGGATCGTCGCCCTCGTGCCGCACCACGCAATCCGGCGGCACGATCGTGCCGTCGTGGTGGATGTTGTCGGTGATGTCGAGCAGCGTCGAGATGAACAGCTTGTAGGTGGCGATGCCTTCGGCCTGGAATTGCTCGCGCGTCGCGTCTCTTCGGCATCAGCTTGGGCACGAAGCCGCCCTTGGCGCCGACCGGCACGATCACCGCGTTCTTGACCTGCTGCGCCTTCACCAGCCCGAGAATCTCGGTGCGGAAATCCTGCGGCCGGTCCGACCAGCGGATGCCGCCGCGCGCCACCTTGCCGAAGCGCATGATGCACGCCTTCGACGCGCGGCGAATAGACGAAAATCTCGTAGAGCGGGCGCGGCAGCGGCAGGTCGGTGATCTTGCGCGCTCTCGAACTTGATGGCGATCAGCGCCTTAGGCTGGCCGTCCTTGTCGGTCTGATAGAAATTGGTGCGGATCGCCGACCTGCACGGCGTTGACGAAATGCCGCAGGATGCGGTCCTCGTCGAGGCTTTCGACCTTCTGCAGCGCTCCTCGATGCGCGCGGCGATCGCCTTCTGCTTGTCGTCGCGCGCTTGCGCGGCGTCCGGGCGCGGATCGAAGCGGGCGTGGAACAGCTCGACGATGTCGGCGGCGATGGCCGGATGCTTCGCGCAGCGTCGCCCACATGTAGTCCTGCGAATAGGGCACGCGGACCTGGCGCAGGAAGCGCGACAGCGTGCGGATCAGCGCCACGTCGCGCCAGGCCAGGCCCGCCGGCTAACGTGAGCGCGTTGTAGCCGTCGTTCTCGGCGCCGCCCGCGCATCACCATCAGGAAGGCGGCTTCCAGCCGCGCCTTGCCGGCGTCGAGATCGATCGTGCCGCCGTCGCGCGCGCTCCAGCAGCATGTCGTGGAACCAGAGCTTGCGCCGGTCGCCCTGCGGCGCGATGCGGTAGGTGCGCTCGTCCACCACCGTGAAGCCCATGTTCTCCAGCACCGGCACGCGCTCCGACAGCGGCAGCGGCCGGCCGAAGCTCCACACCTTGCAGGCCGACGCGCGCTGCTCGTTCTTCCGATTGCGGTGGTGGAAATCGACGCCGAGCGGGCGCTGCTTCGGTCAGCGCCTCGATGACGCGGATGTCGCCGGCCGCCATCGCCGGCGCATAGACTTCCTGGAAGCCTTGCGAGAACGCGTCGCGATAGCGCTCGAACAGCTCGCGCGCCTTGTCCGGCGCGTTGACCAGCGCCAGCGCGTCGCGCAGCCCGTCGGTCCACGAGCGCACGATGGCCGCGACCTCGCGTTCCAGCGTCGCGCCGTCGATCGCGGGCGTGGCGCCGCCGGAGCGGCCGATGATGAAGTGCACGCGCACCAGCGGGCCTTCCGGGAAGAACGGATAGAACGCCGAGACGCGGCCGATGAAGGCGCGGCGAGATAGTCGCCGATCCTGCGCGCGCATGTCGCTGTCGTAGCGTTCGCGCGGCACGAACACCAGCACCGAGACGAAACGGTCGAAGCGGTCGCGCCGCGCCAGCACGCGCACGCGCGGCCGCTCGTCGAGCTGCAGGATGGCGAGCGCGAAATGATAGAGCGTGTCCTCGTCGATCTGGAACAGCTCGTCGCGCGGATAATGCTCCAGCACGTTGGCCAGCGCCTTGCCGGAATGGCTGTCGGGATCGAAGCCGGCGCGCTGCTCGACGCCGGCGATCTTGCGGCGCAGATAGGGAATGCTGTGCGCGGTGCGCGTATAGGCGGTCGAGGTGAACAGCCCGACGATGCGCTGCTCGCCGACCAGATTGCCCGAGGCGTCGAAGCGCTTGATGCCGATATAGTCGAGATAGACGCGCCGGTGCACGCGCGCGTGGATATTGGCCTTGGCGATGATCAGCAGCCGCGGCTCGCGCAGGAACGCCATGATCTCCGGCGTGTATTCGAGCAGTTCCTCGCCGCGCTTGAGCACGCGCAACTCGGGCGAGCGCATGATGCCGAGCGCGCTGTCGAAATCGGGCTCGAGCGTATTGCCGTCGAAGGTGTAGTTGCGCACGCCGAGGAAAGTGAAATTGTCGGCCAAGCAGCCATTGCAGGAACTGGATCGCCTCGGCGATTTCGTCGACCGGCAGCGGCGGCGGATTGGTCTTGAGGTCGGCGACGACGCCGTTGACGCGCTCGAGCATGGCGCGCCAGTCCTGCACCGCCAGCCGCACTTCGCCGAGCACGTTGCTCGAGCGCGCGCACGATATCGGCGCGCGCGGCCTCGTCGGCGATCGGCTCGAGATGGATATGGATGAAGCTCTCGCGCGCGCTGCCGGCGGCGTCCGCCGCGCCGAGCGCCACGAGCTTTGCCGCCGTCGCGCTGAACGCCGAACACCGGATGCGCCACCAGCTGCACGTTGAGCCGGCGCTCGGCGAGTTCGCCCATCACCGAGTCGACCAGGAACGGCATGTCGTCGTTGACGATCTCGATCACGCGTGACCGTCTTGCGCTCGCCCGACTCGTTCAGCGCCACCGTCTCGCAGCGGATTTTCGGCGCGCCCGGCTGCCGCTCGCCGAGAAAATCGAACGCCCGCTCGGCCAGCGTCGGCGAGATCGGCCGCGCGCGTAGCACAGCACGTCCTCCGCCACCGCGCGCGCGTAAAGCTGCGCGACGAACGTCGGCGGGATGTCGCTGCGGCGCGCGGCGAGCGCGGCGCCGGCCTGCTCGATGACGGCGCGGGCGGCGGTTTCGTGCTCGCTGGCGGGAAATTCGGCGGCCATGGAGCCGGGCGCGGGTTGGGAGAATCGGTCGAGCATGGATTGGAGTTTTCACCTTCCGCGGCGGGCCGTCGAGAGCAACACACCATTTGGTGACGCCGCCGTGACGGCGGCGGCAAAATGCGGCCTTCGCTGCCGCGATTAAGATGCTGACATAAAAGGCAAAAGCATGGCTCGCGCGGTCGTATCGCGCGACCGCGGAACATTGTAGTCTTGCGGCAACGGCGAGGACAGCAAGGGACGCGGGAAGATGAACAAGGCCGACAAGTCAGTCAAAACCGCCGCCAAGGCGACCGCCGCCAAGCCACCGCAGCGGCAAACCGTCGCTGCACGCCATCAAAGGCGGCAAACCCGCCGCGGCTCAAGGCGGTTCCCGCCGGCCGCCGACGACGCGCCGGTCATCGCGCTCAATCTGCCGATGGCGAAGCTCTCGCCGGCGATGGCCGCCTATTTCAAGAAATGCCAGGACAAGCTCGGCTTCATCCCCAACGTGCTGGTCGCCTATGCCTTCGACATGACGAAGCTCGAAACCTTCGTCGCCATGTACAACGACCTGATGCTGGGCGAGAGCGGGCTCTCCAAGCTCGAGCGCGAGATGATCGCGGTCGCGGTGTCGTCGCAGAACCGCTGCTACTACTGCCTCACCGCGCACGGCGCCGCGGTGCGGCAATATTCCGGCGATCCGCTGCTCGGCGAGCAGATGGTGATGAATTACCGCGCCGCGCGGCTCAACAAACGCCAGCGCGCCATGCTCGACTTCGCGGTCAAGCTCACGGCGCAGCCGGCCAATGTCGAAGAAGGCGACCGCGAGCGGCTGCGCCGCGCCGGATTTTCCGACCGCGACATCTGGGACATCGCGGCGGTCGCCGGCTTCTTCAACATGTCGAACCGCGTCGCTTCGGCCACCGACATGCGGCCGAACACGGTCTATCACGGGCAGGCGCGCTAGATTGCCCTTCTCCCCGCGCGCGGGAAGAGGTGACATAAAGAGCCATGCGCCGGGTTGCTCGCATTCCTTGTTGCTTCATCGCTGTCGTCTGCTGCTGAGCGCCGCCGCTCACGCCCAAGTCGCGCCGGTCGACGCGCACGCCGGCCATTCCGCCGGCGACGCCGATCCTCGCCCACAACGGCATGGTGGTGGCGCAGGAGAGCCGCGCCGCCCGCATCGGCATCGAGATCCTCGACCGCGGCGGCAACGCGGTCGACGCGGCGGTCGCGGTCGGCTTCGCGCATGGCGGTCACCTATCCGCGCGCCGGCAATCTCGGCGGCGGCGGCTTCATGGTGATCCATCTCGCCAAAGAGAACCGCGACACCACGATCGACTATCGCGAGACCGCGCCGGCAGCGGCGACGCCGACCATGTTCCTCGACGCCAAGGGCAATCCCGATCCGGCGAAGTCGCGCGACTGCGGGCTCGCCGTCGGCGTGCCCGGCACCGTGGCGGGCCTCGCGCTGGCGCACAAAAAATACGGCTCCGGCAAGCTCTCGCTCGCCGATCTGATCGCGCCGGCGATCTGCGCCTGGCGCAGCAGGGCTTCCCGGTCGAGGACGACATCGCCGACTCGCTGCCGCGCGCCAAAGAGCGGCTGGCGCGCTGGCCATCGTCGGCAAGCCATCTTCCTCAACGGCGGCGAGCCGCTGCACGAAGGCGACCGGCTGCTGCAGTTCGATCTCGCCGACACGCTTGCAGGCCATCGCGCAACGACGGCCCGCGCGCCTTCTACCAGGGCCGCATCGCCGAGGAGATCGCCGCCGCGGTGCGCGGCGCCGGCGGCATCATGACGGCGGACGACTTGAAGAATTATCGCGCGGTCGAGCGCGCGCCGTTGCGCGGCAGCTATCGCGGCTACGACATCGTCTCCATGCCGCCGCCGTCCTCCGGCGGCGTGGCGCTGATCGAGATGCTCAACATCCTGGAGGGCTACGATCTCGGCAAACTCGGCCGCGGCGAGCAGGCGCTGCACGACATGATCGAGGCGATGAAGCGCGCCTATGCCGACCGCGCCGTCTACATGGGCGATCCCGACCAGGTGAAAATGCCGATCGCCGGCCTGATCTCGAAAAAATACGCCGCCGCCCTGCGCGCGAGCATCGGCGACAAGGCGACGCCGGCCGCCGACATCCAGCCCGGCAAGCCGGCCGACTACGAAGGCAAGAACACCACGCATTTCTCCGTCATCGACCGCGACGGCAACGCGGTGTCGAACACCTACACGCTGAATTTCTCCTATGGCGTCGGCCTGGTCGCCGACGGCACCGGCGTGCTGCTCAACAACGAGCTCGACGATTTCACCGCCAAGCCGGGCACCGCCAACGCCTACGATCTGGTCGGCTTCAACGCCAACCTGCCGGGACCGGGCAAGCGGCCGCTGTCGTCGATGACGCCGACCATCGTCCTGAAGGACGGCAAGCCGTTCTTGATCACCGGCTCGCCCGGCGGCAGCCGCATCATCACCGCGGTGCTGCAGGTGATCGCCAACGTGATCGACTTCCACATGCCGGTCGACAAGGCGGTGAGCGCGCCGCGCCTGCATAACCAGTGGCAGCCGGACGAGACTTACGTCGAGCCGGGCTTTGCGCCGGACGTGCTCGACGCGCTCAAGGCGCGCGGCCACATCATCGTGCCGACCGAGCCGTACAGCTCGGCCAATTCGATCGAGGTGATCCCGAAAACCGAGTTCACGGCGCTGGGTTATCTCGGCGCCGCCGACCGCCGCACCCGCGGCTCGCTAGCGGCGGGATATTGAAAAATGAAAAGCCCGCCTTCGCTTAAGCTACGGCGGGGCAACCTTCGTACAGAAACTGTCTCGCCAACCGAAGCTCCAAAGGAGCGAAGATTGGAGCGGGCGAAGGGATTCGAACCCTCGACCCCGACCTTGGCAAGGTCGTGCTCTACCCCTGAGCTACACCCGCATCCGTTAGATAACTGGCCGAACCAACAGGCTCCGGCCGCCAAGGGCGAACCTATAGCCAAAAGGTTGACCACTTTGCAACCACGGCCGATTGAGGCCGTTAATCCCGATTAACGTGGCGCTTGTGGTGCCGTTTGGGCGCTTCCGCCGGGCCGGCCGCCGGCTAAACCAGTCGGGGTTCTGTTCGCAAAAGCCGCGGTTGCCGGCCGATGCACTTCGTGCAGGCAGGCCTCGAACGTCGGAATATTGGCAACTCCTCACCATGGAATCGACTCGTCGACGACGACCGCGCACCAGGGTGCGTCGCCATAGGCCCGCGCCGGACTGAACGTGGAACGCCATGACGGCCATGACAACGGCGGCCGGCAGCAGATAGCGCATCGTCTCGACCTCGTGTGCCCCGCGTGATACTAACACCGCTCCCGGCTCAATTGTTGCCAAAATGCCGACGACGCCCGACCAGCTCTTCGCCACTCTCGACGCGCCTCGGCATCGCCCATACGACCGTCAAGCATCCGCCGGTGTTCACGGTCGAGCAGGCCGCGCGCCTGCGCGGCGAGGTCGCCGGCGGCCATACCAAGAACCTGTTCCTGCGCGACAAGAAATACGAGCTTTATCTGGTGGTGGCGCTGGAAGACGCCGAGATCGACCTCAAAGGCCTGCACCGCCTGCTCGGCGCCACCGGGCGCTTTTCGTTCGGCTCGTCCGACCTGCTGCGCGAGGTGTGGGGGGTCGAGCCCGGCGCGGTGACGCCGTTCGGCGCCATCAACGACACCAAGCGCCGCGTCACCGTGGTGCTCGACGCCGCCATGATGGAGCACGCAACGCTCAACTACCATCCGCTGGTCAACACCATGACCACCTCGATCAAGCGCGAGCGATCTGGTCAAGTTCCTGGAGTCGACCGGGCACATCCCGCGCATCGAGCGGGTTTCCGGCCGCGCCGGCCGGGGCGTCCTGACCCGATTGCATTCGGCGGCGCGGATGACCCATTTAATCGGGCATGAAACCGGGCAGGCTGAAGGCCCGAAACGGCGAGGAATTATGCTGCAAAACGGCGGGGCAGTGGCGGCGGCCGAGAGCGTGGTCGTCGACACGACGACACAAGGCTTCATGAAGGACGTCATCGAGGAATCCAAGCGCCAGCCGGTGCTGGTGGATTTCTGGGCGCCCTGGTGCGGGCCCTGCAAGCAGCTCACCCCGATCCTGGAAAAGGCGGTGAAGGCCGCCAAGGGCAAGGTCAAGCTCGCCAAGATGGATATCGACAAGCACCCGGACATCCCCGGCCAGATGGGCATCCAGTCGATCCCGGCGGTGATCGCGTTCGCCAACGGCCAGCCGGTCGACGGCTTCATGGGCGCGCTGCCCGAAAGCCAGGTGATCGCGTTCCTCGAGCGCGTGACCAAGGGCAAGATCGGCGCCGAAGAAAAGGATCTGCTGAAGGCGGCCGACGAAGCGCTCGCCGCCGGCAACGCGGCCGAGGCCGCCAATCTTTACGGCCAACTGCTGACCGAGGACGGCGGCAACGTCGCCGCGCTCGCCGGGCTTGCGCGCTGCTATGTCGCGACCGGCGCGATCGAGCAGGCCAAGCAGACGCTCGCCATGGTGCCGGAAGCCAAGCGTCAACGATGCCGCGGTCGCCGCCGCGCGCGCCGCGCTCGAACTCGCCGAGCAGGCGAAATCGGTCGGACCCGATCGACGAGCTGGAGAAAAAAGTCGCCGCCAATCCGCTCGACCATCAGGCGCGCTTCGATCTCGCCGCCGCGCTCAACGCCAAGGGCAAGCGCAGCGGAGGCGGCCGAGCATCTGCTCGCGATCGTCAAGCGCGACCGCAAATGGAACGAGGACGGCGCGCGCAAGCAGCTGGTGCAGTTCTTCGAGGCCTGGGGCCCGACCGACGCGGCGACCGTGGAAGGCCGCAAGCGGCTGTCGTCGATTCTGTTTTCGTGACGCGTTTGCGCCGGGACGGCACCGGCCCGCGGGGTAACGTGCAATGCCGATGAACGCCCAGTATCGCAGACCGATCGATCTGCCCGAAGTCATCCCGGTGTTCCCGCTGCCGGGCGCGCTGCTGCTGCCGCGCGGGCAGATGCCGCTCAATATTTTCGAGCCGCGCTATCTCGCCATGATCGACGACGCCTTGCGCGACGGCCACCGGCTGATCGGCATGATCCAGCCCGACGCCGCGCACAGCGGCCGGCGCCGACAAGCCGCCGCTGTTCAAGGTCGGCTGCGTCGGCCGCATCACCCAGCTCGCCGAGTGGGGCGACGGCCGCTATCTGCTCGAGCTCACCGGCGTCGCGCGCTTCCGCATCGAGGAGGAATTGCCGGTGAAGACCGACTACCGGCAATGCCGCGTCACCTACGCGCCGTTTGCCGACGACTTCATCGCGCGCAAGGGCGAGGACGCGGTCGACCGCGAGGCGGTGCTCAACGCGCTACGCGCCTTCATGAAGGCCAACAATTTGCAAGGCCGATTGGGAGGGCATCGACCAGGCGCCGAACGAGGCGCTGGTCAACGCGCTGTCGATGATGTCGCCCTACGGCGCCGCCGGAGAAGCAGGCGCTGCTTGGAGGCGCCCGATCTGAAGACCCGCGCCGAACTGCTGGTCGCCATCACCGAGATCGAACTCGCCAAGAAGAACACCGAGGGCGAGCCGCAGCTGCAGTAGTTCGTCGTCCCCGCGAAGGCGGGGACCCATAGGTACGACAGAGGGTAGAGCCATGCTATAACGCCGGAAACTCGCCGGGAGCTCTTCATGTCCACCACCCCGCCCACCGAACCGCCGGCCGGCAGCGTCGATCCCAAGCTGCTGGAAATCCTGGTCTGCCCGCTGACCAAGACGACGCTGGAATACGACGCCGCCAAGCAGGAACTGATCTCGCGCAAGGCCAAGCTCGCCTACCCGATCCGCGACGGCATCCCGATCATGCTGCCGGAAGAGGCGCGCAAGTTGGAGTAGGCCTCAATCCGTCATCCTGAGGTGGCCGCGAAGCGGCCCTCGAAGGATGACGATCAAGAACAATGCGAATGACGCAGGAGACAGTGAATGATCAAAATCTGGGGCCGCAACACCTCGTCCAACGTGCAGAAGGCGATGTGGGCGGTGGGCGAGCTCGGGCTCGAACACACCCGCATCGACATCGGCGGCGCCTTCGGCAAGAACAAGGAGCCGGCTTATCTGGCGATGAACCCGAACGGCCTGGTGCCGACGCTGGAGGAAGAAGACGGCTTCCTGCTGTGGGAATCGAATTCCATCGTGCGCTATCTCGCCGGCAAGCACGACAAGAACGGCGTGCTGGAGCCGAAGGATCTCAAGCAGCGCGCGCTCGCCAGCCAATGGATGGACTGGCAACTGTCGGTGGTCGGCCCGGCGATCACGCCGGCGTTCTGGGGCCTGATCCGCACGCCGCCGGAAAAGCGCGACGCGGCGGCGATCAAGGCCTCGCAGGACAAGACCGTCGCCGCGATGCAGATGCTCGACGCGCAGCTCGGCAAGACCGCCTACGTCGCCGGCCCGGCGTTCTCCTACGGCGACATTCCGGTCGGCGTCATGGCCTATCGCTACCGGCAACTGGTGCCCGACCGTCCGCCGACGCCGAATTTCGAGCGCTGGTTCGACGCGATCGCCAAGCGCAAGGCGTTCCACGATCACGTCGGCAGTATTCCGCTGAGCTAAAGCGCCTCGCCCCTGCAGCAGCTTCGGCACCTCGCCGGTAAAGCCCGCCGCCTCGCGGATGAACACGCGCTTGAGCGCCGGCATGCGCTCGACCACGCCGAGGCCGAGGTCGCGCGCGAGGCGCAGCACGTCGGAGCTGTTGGAGAACAACCGGTTCAAGCCGTCGGTGGCGACGCCCATGGTCATGGTGTCGAAGCGCCGCCAGCGCTGATAGCGCTCCAGCACGTCGGCCGCGCCGATATCGAGCCCGAGCCGCGCCGCGTCGGCGACCGCTTCCGCCAAAGCGGCGACGTCGCGCAGGCCCATATTGAGCCCCTGCCCGGCGATCGGATGGATGATGTGCGCGGCGTCGCCGATCAGCGCCAGCCGTTCGGCGATGAATGTGCGCGCGGTGAACAGCCCGAGCGGAAAGGCGCGGCGCGGCCCGATCACCTCGATGTCGCCGAGATGCAGGCCGAAACGTTTCTCCAGTTCGGCGTGAAATTCGTCGTCGGGCAGCGCGACGATGCGCTCGGCCTCGCGCGCCGTCTCGGTCCACACGATCGACGAGCGCTTTCCCGTCAGCGGCAAGATCGCGAACGGACCGGCGGGGAGAAAATGCTCCTCGGCGCGGCCATTGTGATCGCGCTCGTGCGCGACCGTCGTGACGATCGCCGACTGGTCGTAGTTCCAGCCATGCGTGGCGATGCCGGCCTGCTCGCGGATTTTCGACGCGCGCGCCGTCGGCGCCGACCAGCAGCCGCGCCGAAATCGTCTCGCCGCCGGCGAGCTGCACGTCGATTGCATTCGCCGCGTGTTCGAAACCGCTGACCGCGCCGGCGCGCAGATCGACGCCGAGCTCTTTTGCCTTTGCGACCAGCGCATCGACCAGATGCCGGTTCTCGATCATGTGCGCGAACGGCTCGCCCGCCTCCACGTCGCCGCCGAAGGTCAGGAAGGTCGGCCGCACCGCGTCGTCGAGCTTGCTATCGGTCACCACCATGTCGAGGATCGGCTGCGCGTCTGCCGGCAACCGCGTCCCAGACGCTCGATCGCCTCGAACAGCCGGCGCGCGGCGGCCGCGATCGCCGAAGCGCGCGGGTCCTTCGATTGCGCGGCCGCCAGCGCCGGGTCGACCACCGTCACCGCAAAGGCCTCGCCCAGCCCCTGGCGCAGCGCGATCGCCAGCGCCAGGCCGGCAAAGCCGGCGCCGCCGATCACCAGATCGGACCTTTTATGATGGTCTTTCAGCACTTTCGGCATCGGCCTTTTGTTGCAGCTTCCTTGTAAAACTCAAGCCCAGCATAGCAGGTTGGGGGCGTCATTTGACCCGCCCTGGCCCCGCCCATGACCGCTACCAGTTCCGCCGTCCAGGACCTGCTCACCATCCTCGATCTCGAGCCGCTCGAGGTGAACCTGTTCCGCGGCCGCTCGCCGCAAACCGGCTGGCAGCGCGTGTTCGGCGGCCAGGTGATCGGCCAGGCGCTGGTCGCCGCGGTGCGCACGGTGGAGGGCCGGCCGCCGCATTCCATGCACGCCTATTTCCTGCTGCCGGGCGATCCCAAGGTGCCGATCATCTACGACGTCGACCGCATCCGCGACGGCAAGAGCTTCACCACCCGGCGCGTCACCGCGCGCCAGCACGGCCATCCGATCTTCTCCATGCTGGTGTCGTTCCATACCGACGAGCCGGGCCTCGACCACCAGGCGAAAATGCCGGACGTGCCGCCGCCGGAAAAACTGCCGAGCGAAGCCGAGGTGCGCGAAAAAATTCTGCCGACGATGCCCGATCCGGTGCGGCGCTATTACGAGCGCGAGCGGCCGATCGAGCTGCGCCCGGTCGAGTTCGAACGCTATCTCGGCAAGAAATATCCCGACGGCCGTTTCAACGTCTGGATCAAGACCACCGGCAAGCTGCCGGACGATCCGGCGATCCATCAATGCGTGCTGGCCTACACCTCCGACATGGGGCTGCTCGACACCGCGCTGGTGCCGCACGGCCGCACGCTGTTCGAGAAGGAATTCATGGCGGCGAGCCTCGATCATGCGCTGTGGCTGCACCGGCCGTTCCGCGCCGACGAGTGGCTGCTCTATGCGCAGGATTCGCCCAATCTGCACGGCTCGCGCGGCTTCTCGCGCGGACTTATATTCACCCGCGACGGCACGCTGGTCGCCTCGGTGGCGCAGGAAGGCCTGGTGCGCCTGCGGCGCGCACCCTGAACGAGTTGATATGAAGCGATCATTCGCCGCGTTTGTTGTTCTGCTGTCGATGTCGGCAGCTGGCTCTCGCCGCCTCCGGCCGAGAGCCGGCCGCCGCCCGGCGCGTTTGCCGGGCGCGCCGCCGCAATACACGCGTTCTCCACCGCCGAATTCATGCGCGGATTTCTCGCGCTCGCCTTCGGCTCCGATCTGCGCATCGGCGCGGCGCCGCGCGGCATCCGCCGCTTCGATCATCCGATCCGCGCCGCCGTGATCGCGCGGCGGCAGCGTCGACCGCGCCGCGGCGATGCAGCGCGTCGCTCGACGAATATGCCGCGCAAGGTTCCGACCTGCATCTGAGCATCGATCGCCGACGCGGCGGACGGCCGACATCGAAGTGCGGCTGATCGACGAGAAAATTTCACGTCGGCGCTCGAGGCCGCGTTCGGCGCCAGGATCGCCAAGACCTTTGTCGCGCGTACCGATCCGCAATGCATGACCAGCGTGAAATCGAACGCCGACGGCGGCATCGTGCACGCGGTCTCCTTCATCATCGTCGACAAAGGCGACGACGTTTTCCTCGATTGCGCCTATCACGAATTGCTGCACGCCTTCGGCCTGTCGAACCACGACCAGCGCAATCCATGGACCACGCTCAATCAGAAACGCATGGTCGGCTACCTGGCGGTCTACGACCGCGCGCTGCTCACTTTGCTCTATGACCCGCGCATCGCGCCCGGCATGACCGCCGCGCAGGCGCGCGAGCGCTCTGCCCGGCATCATCCGGGACCTTCGGCCTTGCCGCGCCGGCAATCGAGGCAAATAAGACAGTAATACTGACCTAAAATGCCGCTTGCGCGGCGATTGCCTTGGGACATGGCAATATTGCCGCTTAATTTTTGATCCGGCTGTCGATACGCTAGGCAAATCAGCCCCGCCGGCAACTGCCGGGCGGGGGTTTTGTTATCTTCGGCGCGCGATCCCGAAATGGCCGTCGCCCCAATTTAGTCAAGGGCGCGGACCGGCTTTCGGACTAGATCGGGCGCCAGCCAAGAACTCTGCCGGGAAGGAAAATCATGAAACTGGTCATTGCGGTCATCAAACCATTCAAGCTCGACGAGGTGCGCGACGCCCTCACCCGCATCGGCGTTCACGGCATGACCGTGAACGAGGTCAAGGGCTATGGGCGGCAGAAGGGTCACATGGAGATCTATCGCGGCGCCGAATACGCGGTGAATTTCCTGCCCAAGCTGCGCATCGAGGTCGCGGTCGCCAGCGACGCAGATCGACCAGGTGATGGAGGCGATCGCCGCCGCCGCCAAGACCGGACAGATCGGCGACGGAAAAATTTTCGTCACGCCGCTCGAGCAAGCCGTGCGCATCCGCACCGGCGAGACCGACGACAACGCGCTTTAGAATACTTCGTCACCTGAAATGCTCGGCCGAGGGAGCTGAAATGACGACGGGTGACAAATCAACGCTTTGCTGGGCGGCAATCACATGACACGCTGCGCCAGCAACTGCCGTTGCGATCGGCGTCGCGGCGGCTTTCGCGGCAACGCCCGACTTTCGCGGAAACCGCCAAGATCGACGCCGCCGACACCGCCTGGATGATCGGCGCCACCGGCCTGGTGCTGATGATGACGATCCCGGGCCTCGCGCTGTTCTATGCCGGCATGGTGCGCAAGAAGAACGTGCTCGCCACCATGGCGCAGTGCATGGCCGCGACATTCCTGGTCTCCATCTCTGTGGGCGGTCGATCGGCTACTCGCTCACCTTCACCGGCGACGGCGCCTATATCGGCACGCTCGATCGCATTTTCCTGCAACGGCATGACGCATCGACTGCGATCTCGCCGCTCGCCAAGACCATCCCGGAAAGCCTGTTCATGATCTATCAGATGACCTTCGCGATCATCACGGTGGCGCTGGTCGCCGGCTCGGTCGCCGACCGCATGCGCTTCTCGGCGTTTCTGTTGTTCTGCGTGTTCTGGCTGCTGCTGGTCTATGTGCCGATCGCGCATTGGGTCTGGGGCGGCGGCTTCCTCGGCCAGCTACGGCGTGATCGATTTCGCCGGCGGCCTGGTCGTGCATCTCAATGCCGGCGTCGCCGGCCTGGTCGCGGCCTACTGTGATCGGCAAGCGGCGCGGCTACGGCAGCGAAAATCTGGCGCCGCACGATCTCACGCTGGCGGTGATCGGCACCGGCCTGTTGTGGGTCGGCTGGTTCGGCTTCAACGGCGGCTCCGCGCTCGGCGCCAATTCGCGCGCCGCCATGGCGATCATCGCGACGCATCTCGCCGCCAGCGCCGGCGCCTTCACCTGGATGGCGCTGGAATGGTGGACGCGCGGCAAGCCCTCGGTGCTCGGCATGATCTCCGGCGCGGTCGCCGGCCTCGGCACCATCACGCCGGCTTCCGGCTTCGTCATGCCGATGCAAGGCGTGCTGATCGGCATGATCGCCGGCGCGGTCTGCTTCTGGGCCTGCACCTGGCTCAAGCTGAAGCTCGGCTATGACGACTCGCTCGACGTGTTCGGCGTGCACGGCATCGGCGGCCTGACCGGCACCTTGCTCGCCGGCGTGTTCGCGGTCGGCGCCTGTCGGCGACGCCCGAAATGCCGGGCGGCGTTCCGGTTGCTCGAAGGCAATCCGCAGCAGGTGCTGGCGCAGCTCTACGGCATCGTCGTCACTTTGGTCTGGTCGGGCGTCGTGACCTTCGTCGTGCTCAAGATCGTCGGCGCCATGGTGCCGCTGCGGGTGCGCCATGAGGACGAAGTGATGGGGCTCGACGTCACCCAGCACGGCGAGGCGCTGCAGTAGCGCGCAAATCGGGCCGCATCCGCCGTGCCGGCGGGTGCGGATTTACCTGCTCTGGACGGCTGATTAAATTTTATGCAGGCCCCTATGAGTCTTGGCGCGACTTTGGGCTAACGCCCATCGGGGCAATCGGCCCGCTGCCTCAATCGTAAAAATTCGTTCATCGAATCAGCCAGATACGGCCTCGCTCCGGCATCTGGCACGGCGTTTGATTCTACTGTGCCCGGCCATGCCCGCGAAGTGCGCTTTGCGGGTCCGGCTCAGTGAACCCGCCCGCACTGCGTGAATGTAGAAAACGGGCTCAAGCGGGGATCGAATCCATGAAAATCGTCATGGCCATTATCAAGCCTTTCAAACTCGACGAGGTCCGCGACGCTCTGACCTCCATCGGGGTGCAAGGGCTGACTGTCACCGAGGTCAAGGGTTACGGGCGTCAAAAGGGTCACACGGAAATCTACCGTGGGGCCGAATATGCGGTGAGCTTCCTCCCGAAAATCAAAGTGGAAGTGGCGGTGGCGACCAACCAGGTCGACAAGGTCATCGGCGCCATCACCGGCGCCGCCAAGACCGGCCAGATCGGCGACGGCAAAATCTTTGTCTTCGCCCTCGATCACGCCGTGCGCATCCGCACCGGCGAAACCGACGCTGCGGCGCTCTAGTAACCCGCACCGCAAAACAATACGGACAGGAGTTAGACCATGACGTTGAAGAAATCCTCCCGTGCGGGACTTGTTGGCTCTCGCCTCTCGGGAGTTCTGCTCGGCCTGTTTCTGAGCGTGGCGACGTATAATACGTCCTACGCCCAGGCGCCGGCTCCCGGCGCTGCTGCGCCGCGCCGCCCGCCGGCGGCTGCCCGCCGCCGCACCGGCCCCGACGCCGGCGCCGCCTGCGCCAGCGATCCGGATCCGAAGAAGGCCGTCACCGCCAAGTGCGCGCCCAACTCGGGCGACACCGCCTGGATGCTCACCTCCATGGCGCTGGTGCTGATGATGACCATCCCGGGCCTCGCCCTGTTCTACGGCGGCATGGTGCGCAAGAAGAACGTGGGCGACACCGTGATGACGAGCTTCGCCATCACCTGTCTGGTCACGATCGTCTACGCGATGCCTCACCTACAGCATGGCGTTCACGCCCGGCTCGCCCTACATCGGCGGGCTCAGTCGCGTGTTCCTGCAAGGCATCCTGAGCGACATCTCGACGGGCGCGGGCAATCCGAACGGGCTCGCGGTGACGATCCCCGAGACCGTCTACATGTGCTTCCAGATGACCTTCGCGATCATCACGCCTGCGCTGATCGCCGGCGCCTTCGCCGAGCGCATGAAGTTCTCCGCCATGCTCTGGTTCATCGGCCTGTGGGCGATCTTCGTCTACGCGCCGGTCGCGCACTGGGTCTGGGGCTCGGACGGCATGCTGTCGTCCGGCAACTCCGACGCCATGATCAAGGTGCTCGACTTCGCCGGCGGCACCGTCGTGCATATCAACGCCGGCGTTGCCGGCCTGATGTGCGCGATCTGCCTCGGCAAGCGCAAGGACACGCGGCCCCGGCCACAACATGGTGCTGACCCTGATCGGCGCCTCGCTGCTGTGGGTCGGCTGGTTCGGCTTCAACGCCGGCTCGGCGGTCACCGCCGGCCTGCAAGCCGGCATGGCGATGACCGTGACGCAGATCGCCACCGCGGTCGCGGCCTTCACCTGGATGCTCGTGGAATGGGCCTGCCGCGGCAAGCCGACCGTCATCGGCATCTCCTCCGGCGCGGTCGCCGGCCTCGTCGCCATCACTCCGGCCTCGGGCTTCGTCGGCCCGGTCGGCTCGATGGTGATCGGCGTCGCCGCCGGCGTGTTCTGCTACTGGGGCGTCACCGGCCTCAAGCGCATGCTCGGCGTTGACGACGCGCTGGACTGCTTCGGCGTCCATGCGGTCGGCGGCATCGTCGGCGCGCTGCTCACCGGCGTGTTCGCGATCAGCGAATACGGCGGCACCGCCGGCCTGATCGAAGGCAATCCCGGTGCAGGTCCTCAACCAGGTCGAAGGCATCTGCATCGTGTTCGTCTACGATGCCATCGTCTCGCTGATCATCCTCAAGATCATCGACGCGATCATCGGCCTGCGCGTCTCCGAAGAAGTGGAGCGCGAAGGTCTCGATCTCGCGCTGCATGGCGAGACCGTGCGCATCGACAAGCTAGCGGTAGGGGCGGAAACCCGGCACTGTCCCTTCCGTCGAGGCCCCGGTTCGCAAGAGCCGGGGGCCTCTCTTTTGGCGGCGAAGAAAAGCCCGGCACGCTGGCCGGGCTTCATTCGTCGAAGGCGCGCTCAGGTCATCGCAAGTGCCATGGGGCCGCTGCTGCTCATGGACGCCATGAATATACCGCAGCGCAATACGCCACGCCCACCAAGGCTTCATGCCGGTCATTCCCCCCGGTTTACGGAGTGGTTAATCGGCGTGCTTAACGCGGTTCAATCCTACTCAATCCAGTGATCGATGGTTAATCGGGTCTTAACCTCGCTCGCTATTGTGGGCTCATTGTGCCGCGGGCGCTGACGCCCGCTTGTGTGCCGCATGCCCATGATGACCGCCCAGCGCGAGCCTTCCTGCACTCACTGCCCCGGCGGTCGACAGGCCGCTCGCCGTTCGTGCGGCTGACCGAGCTGATCGCCGGCATCGCGCCGGGCAAGCCCGCCATCAATCTCTCGGTCGGCGAGCCGCAGCATCCGATCCCGTCCTTCGTCGGCCCCGAGCTCGCCGCCCATCTCGACGAATTCGGCCGCTATCCGGCCAACAAAGGCAGCGAGCCGTTCCGCCGCGCGGTCGCCGCATGGCTCGGCCGCCGCTACAAGCTGGCGCGGCCGGTCGATGCCGAAGCACGAAGTGCTGGTGCTCAACGGCACGCGCGAGGGTCTGTTCCTCGCCGCCATCGCCGCCAAGCGCTGGGTCGCGCCGCGCGCCGGCAAGCCGCGCCGATGCTGATCCCCAATCCGTTCTATGCCGCCTATGGCGCCGGCGCGCTGGCCGCCGATTGCGAGCCGGTCTATATGCCGGCGACGCGCGACGAGCGGCTTCCTGCCCGATCTCGACGCGCTCGACGACGCGCTGCTGGCGCGCACCGTCGCGTTCTACATCGCCTCGCCGTCGAACCCGCAAGGCGCGGTCGCCAGCCGCGCCTATCTCGACAAGCTCGCCGGTCTCGCGCGCCGCTTCGGCTTCCTGGTGTTCGCCGACGAATGCTACTGCGAGATCTACAGCGAGCATGCGCCGGCCGGCATGCTGGAAGCGTCCGGGCCCGACTTCGCCAACGTCGTCGTGTTCCACTCGCTGTCCAAGCGCTCGAACCTGCCCGGCCTGCGCGTCGGCTTCGCCGCCGGCGACCGCCGCTTCCTCGCGGCCTTTCTCGAACTGCGCAACGTCGCCGCGCCGCAGGTGCCGGGGCCGGCGCAGCACGTCGCCGTCGCCGCCTATGGCGACGAGGCGCACGTGCAGGAAAACCGCAAGCTCTATTCGGCCAAGTTCGATCTCGCCGACCAGATCATCGGCGACCGCTACGGCTACGAGCGTCCGGCCGGCGGATTTTTTCTCTGGCTCGACGTCGTCGAAATACGGCGGCAGCGAAATCGTGACCAAGCGGCTGTGGCAGGAGGCCGGCGTGCGCGTCGTGCCCGGCCGCTATCTCGCGCGCGAGCAGGCCGACGGCAGCAATCCCGGCGCGGACTATATCCGCGTCGCCATGGTGCAGGACAAGGCGACCACGGCGGAGGCGCTGCATCGCCTCGTCGCGGTGCTCGGGTGAGGTAGAGAGACATGCCCGCGATCGACCGCAGCCTCGATGCCGTCGCTTTCGTCTCCGAGCATTTCCGCGACATCCTGCGGCGGCGCCTGAGCGAACTCGCCGGCCTCGCGCTGATCACGCTGGCGCTGCTCGGCGCCATCGCGCTTGCCACCTGGTCGGTGCAGGACCCCTCGCTCAGCCACGCCACGCAAACGCCGGTGCACAATCTGCTCGGCTTCCCCGGCGCGATCTTCTCCGATCTGGCGATGCAGCTGCTCGGCCTTGCCGCCATCATGCTGCTGCTGCCGGAAATGCTGCTCGGCTGGCGGCTGTTGTCGCATCGGCCGCTCGGCGACAAATGGCGCGGCCTGTTGTGGATCCTCGCCACGTTTCTCGCCGCCGGCTTTCGTCTCGACGCTGCCGCGCATCGGCTCCTGGCCGCTGCCGACCGGCTTGGGCGGCGTGTTCGGCGACGCGCTGCTGCGCGCGCCGGCGTTGATCTTCGGCCACCCGCTGCACGGCCTGGCGCTGCTCGTCGCCGCCCTGCTGTTCGGCATCGCCACCGCGGCGACGGTCGCCTTCGCCGCCGGCTTCGGCGGCAAGCGGCGGCCGAACGCGCGCGCCGCGCCATGCACGAAGCCGACGACGAGACCGAAGACGACGACGGCGATCGCGCCTCGGCCTGGCTCGGCATGATCGCGCACGCGCTGCTGAGCTGGAAGGCGCGCGCCGGCCGCCTGTTCCGGCGCACGCCGCGCACGCCGCTGCCGCGCGGCCATGCCGGCGCAGCCGGCCCGCGTCAGGAGCCGCGTTTCGACGCCTACGGCCGCGTCGCCGCTGGCGGCTGAGCCCGCGCTCGCCGACGAGGACGAAGACGAAGACGCGCAGCCCGCCCCGCGCCGCCGCGCCGCGCCGCGCGCGCCGGCGCGCCGCTCGGCCAACGGCTATCGTGCTGCCCTCGCTCAATCTGCTTGACCGCGCAGCGCGCCTCCGAGCGCACGACGCTGTCGAAAGACATCATCGACGCCAACGCCGTCGCGCTCGAAAGCGTGCTCGGCGATTTCGGCGTGCGCGGCGAGATCATCAATGCGCGCCCCGGCCCGGTGGTGACGCTGTACGAACTGGAGCCCGCGCCCGGCATCAAGTCGTCGCGCGTCATCGGGCTTGCCGACGACATCGCCCGCTCGATGAGCGCGGTGTCGGCGCGCGTCGCGGTGGTTTCCGGCCGCAACGCCATCGGCATCGAATTGCCCAATCCGACGCGCGAGAAAGTCTACTTGCGCGAACTGCTCGTCCGGCAACGATTACAACGAAACCGCCGCCAAGCTGCCGCTCTGCCTCGGCAAGACCATCGGCGGCGAATCGGTGATCGTCGATCTCGCGCGCATGCCGCATCTCCTGATCGCCGGCACCACCGGCTCCGGCAAATCGGTCGCCATCAACACCATGATCCTGTCGCTGGTCTACCGGCTGCGCCCCGACCAGTGCCGGCTGATCATGGTCGATCCCAAGATGCTCGAGCTCTCCGTCTATGACGGCATCCCGCATCTGCTCACGCCGGTCGTCACCGATCCGAAGAAGGCGGTGGTCGCGCTCAAATGGGCGGTGCGCGAGATGGAAGAGCGCTACAAGAAAATGTCCAAGCTCGGCGTGCGCAACATCGACGGCTACAACGCGCGCCTCGCCGAAGCCAAGGCGAAAGGCGAGACGCTCACTCGCACGGTGCACACCGGCTACGACAAGGAAACCGGCGAGGCGATCTACGAGAAGGAAGAGCTCGAGCTCGAGCCGCTGCCGTTATCTGGTCGTCATCGTCGACGAGATGGCCGACCTGATGATGGTCGCCGGCAAGGACATCGAAGGCGCCATCCAGCGCCTGGCGCAGATGGCGCGCGCCGCCGGCATCCACGTCATCCTGGCCACGCAGCGCCCGTCGGTCGACGTCATCACCGGCACCATCAAGGCGAACTTCCCGACCCGCATCTCGTTCCAGGTCACCTCCAAGATCGACAGCCGCACCATCCTCGGCGAGCAGGGCGCCGAACAACTGCTCGGCCAGGGCGACATGCTCTATATGGCCGGCGGCGGCCGCATCAGCCGCGTGCACGGACCGTTCGTCTCGGACGACGAAGTCGAGAAGGTCGTGCGCCACCTGAAGTCGCAAGGCCACCCGGAATATCTCGAGGAGGTCACCGCCGGCGATCCGGAAGAGGGCGAGGACGGCGCGGTGTTCGACGCGACCGGCATGGGGCTCGCCGAAGGCGGCGACCTCTACCAGCAGGCGGTCGCCATCGTGAAGCGCGACCGCAAGGCCTCGACCTCCTACATCCAGCGCCGGCTGCAGATCGGCTACAACCGCGCCGCCTCGCTGATGGAGCGCATGGAGCAGGAAGGCATCGTCGGCCAGCCCAACCACGCCGGCAAGCGCGAGATCCTGATCCCGGAAAATCCGGCGGACGATCGCTTTTGAAGCCGCCGTGGGCGGCAATCGGTAGACAATGTTTTCGCGATTGAGGACGAATCAGCCGATGGTCGGAGCCGCGAAATCGCCACAGCCGTCCCTATAGGACGGAGCCAAGACTTGAACTCAACCGCGGGCGCGAGCGAGGCGGAGACCGTGATGGCGGGACACTATCAATGCGCAAACCGGCCGCACCCTGGCGATGGCGGCGCTTGCTCGGCGTGCCTGCTGCCGGCCCGGCACTGGCCGCAAAGCGTCGCCGCTGCCGACGCCGCGCCCGGCGATCCAGGCCGTGACCGGCACGATCGTGGCGCAGCGCGCCGCCGTTCCCGAGGCGGCGCTGCGCGCTCGCGCGCAGGCGCCTGCGCCGCCGGCTCGGCGCAGCCGCCCAACCCGGTCTCCAATCCTTTCGCCGCTCTGCTCGGCAAGCCCGGCTCCGACCACCGCGCTCAGCCCCGAGCAGCGCAGCATCATCGAGAAGGTCAATAATTATCTCTCCAACATGCAGGTGCTGTCGGGCAATTTCGTCCAGGTCGCGCCCGGACGGCCGCCGCACGCAAGGCGAGTTCTATATTTCCAAGCCCGGCCGCGTGCGCTTCGAATACGACGACCCGAGCCCGATCGAGCTGATCGCCGACGGCCAGTCGGTGGTGGTGCGCGACCGCAATCTGGCGACGCAGGACGTCTATCCGCTGTCGCAGACGCCGCTGCGCTTCCTGCTCGCCGACCATGTCGACCTGATGAAGGACACCAGCCTGGTCGCGGTCTATGCCGACGACGTGTTCGTCACCGTGGTGGTCGAGGAGAAGAACGGCCTGGTCGGCACCAGCCGGCTGATGATCATGTTCAGCGCCAAGGACATGCAGCTCAAGCAGTGGACGGTGACCGACCCGCAGGGCTACGACACCACGGTCGCGGTGTACAATCTCGACACCAGCAAGCGGCCCGATCCCAGCATGTTCAAGATCGACTACACGAATTATCGCAATTGACTTTAGCCGTTCGTCCCCGCGAAAGCGGGGACCCAGCGCCACAAACTTCAACGGCCGCACTTGCAGCCCTGGATTCCCGTCTTGCGCGGGAATGAACGGGGTGTGGATGCCTTGCAGCGCTGACGGTGGAAATTTCGTTCCGCGTCCCTTAACTTGCGCCCCATGCCCCTCAAGATCACCACCTGGAACATCAATTCGGTCCGCCTGCGCATCGATCTGGTCGCCAAGTTCCTGAAAAGCGCGCGGCCCGGACGTGCTCTGCCTGCAGGAAACCAAATGTCCGGACGACGCCTTTCCGCTCAAGCGCTTCCAGCGGCTCGGCTACGAGCACGCCGCGCTCAACGGGCAGAAGGGCTATCACGGCGTCGCCGTGCTCTCGCGCCTGCCGTTCGAGAGTTTCGGCTTCGAGAATTTCTGCGGCAAGACCGATTGCCGCCACATGTCGGTGGTGCTCGGCGAGCGCGCCGGCCTGAAGGACCCGATCACGCTGCATAATTTCTACGTGCCGGCCGGCGGCGACGAGCCGGACCCCGAGATCAATCCGAAATTCCAGCACAAGCTCGATTTCCTCGACGAGATGCGCGCGCATCCGGCCTTGCGGCCGGCGAAAATCGCAGCGCGCCATTCTGGTCGGCGATCTCAACGTGGCGCCGCTCGAGCACGACGTCTGGAGCCACAAGCAGATGATCAAGGTGGTCTCGCACACGCCGATCGAATGCGAGAAGCTCACGCCGCGCGCAGGCCGGCAGCTGGATCGACGCCATGCGCGTGCTCACGCCGGAGCCGGAGAAGCTCTACACCTGGTGGAGCTATCGCGCGATGGACAATTGGAAAGCCGCCGACCGCGGCCGCCGGCTCGATCACGTCTGGACCTCGGACGCGCTGGCCGACCGCGTCTCCGAAATCAAGATCGCCAAGGACTATCGCGGCGCCGCGCGCCCCTCCGACCACGTGCCGGTGACGGCGACGGTGGAGCTGTGACTAGCTCGACTTCCGTTGCTCCAGCATCCGCCTTCACGCCGCCGAGTTCGCGCGTCCAGCCGTCGACGCGCTCGGCCATCATGTCGCGCAATTTCTGCGCGGCGGCCGGATAGCCTTCCAGCATCTTGCGGAACAGGCTGCGCGAAATGCGGATCACCACCGTCGGCCCTTGCGCGATCGCGGTCGACGCGCACACCGTGTCGGTGAGCAGCGCCAGCTCGCCCACCAGCGTGCCGGGGCCGGCGGTGATTTGCTTGCCGTTCCATCGGCGAGTTCGGCTCCAGCAGCAGCGAGCCTTCCTGCACGACGTAGCCGCCGTCGGCGAGTTCGCCGGCGTAGAACAGCACCGCGCCGTTCTGCAGCTGCCGGGTCTCGGCGCCGATCGCCAGGATGCGCAGCGCCTGCTTGCCGAGCGCCGCGAAGGTCGGCACCTGCTCGAAGAAGGCGATGTCGTCTTCGAGGGACATGGCTATATCCGTTCGTCCCTGCGCAAGCGGGGATCCGGGCAAAACTGCGCGATTCGCTCGATTCCGCTTGCGCGGGAATGACGGAGATTGTTTGCTCACGGCACCAGCTTGTAGCCGCCGGCTTCCGTCACCAGGATCGCGGGCTGCGCGGCGTCCTTCTCGACCTTCTGCCGCAGCCGGTAGATGTGCGTCTCCAGCGTGTGGGTGGTGACGCCGGAATTATAGCCCCACACTTCCTGCAACAGCGTCTCGCGCGACACCGGCTTCTGCGCCGGCGCGATAGAGATAGCGCAGGATGGCGGTTTCCTTTTCGGTCAGCCGCACCTTGCTGCCCTTCGGGCTGAGCAGCAGCTTGGAGCTCGGGCGGAAGGTGTAGGGCCCGATGGTGAAGACCGCGTCCTCGCTCGCCTCGTGCTGGCGCAGCTGCGCGCGGATGCGCGCCAGCAGCACGGCAAAGCGGAACGGCTTGGTGACGTAGTCGTTGGCGCCGGATTCCAGGCCCAGGATGGTGTCGCGAGTCGGTGTCGTGGCCGGTCAGCATGATGATCGGCGCCTTGAAGCCGTTCTTGCGCAGGATGCGCACCGCCTCGCGGCCGTCCACGTCGGGCAGCCCGACGTCCATGATCACCAGGTCGATCTGGCCGCCTTTGGCCGCCTGCACCCCCTTGGTGCCGCTGTCGACCGCGATGGCGTCGAACTCCTCGTGCAGCGCCAGTTGCTCGACCAGCGCCTCGCGCAGCTCGGCATCGTCGTCGACGATCAGGATGGTGCGTCGATTGGGCATCGCGTAAATGGTCGCCTCGCGGGAATAGTCGCGAAGTAGAGCATTCAGGGCTAAAAGAGCAAGCGTGAACTGGTATTTGGCCTCGATTCGGGGGATTTTGCAGCGTGCCGCGGGCAAAACGTGAAACATCGTTGCGGCGGCTGACGGTGCGGCGCAAGCCGGCGCAGCGCGCGCGCGGCGTGCTGACGCGCCGGGCCGCTGGCGCTGCCGGTGGCGCTCGGCCGCGCCGGCATCAAGGCCAACAAGCGCGAAGGCGACGGCGCGACCCCGCGCGGCGCGTTCCGGCTCAAGCGGCTGTGGTGGCGCGCCGACCGCCATCCGCGCCCGGCGACATTATTGCCGGTCCGCCGCATCGCGCCGGACGACGGCTGGTGCGAGGACCCCGCCGACCGCCACTACAACCGGCCGGTCAAAGTGCCGCCGCGATCGAAGGCCGACCGGCTCGCGCGCAAGGACGGCCTCTACGACTTCATCGTCGAGCTCGACCACAACACGCGGCCGCGCGTCGCCGGCCGCGGCAGCGCGGTGTTCATCCACGTCGCGCGGCCGGGCTTCGCGCCGACCGCCGGCTGCGTCGCGCTCGACGATGAATTCGCTGCGCCGGCTGCTCGCGCGCGTCGGCCCGCGCACCAAAATCATGGTTGATTGAATTATTACTTCTCATCGCACGGGCCTACCATTTTTTAAGCATAGTCGCGCGCCGCGGCGCCGCGTAACCGGCGCATTAACGGAACGGGCATCGCATCGTGATATTTCGATGACGGCGCGGCGGTCATGCAAGAAATGCAAAACAAGCGCCGCGCCGGGGTGATCATGGACACATCGATCGCGCACCATGCCCATCACGCCCATGCGCCGGCCCGGCCCGCGGCCGAATCTGATCGGCCGCGTCGTCGCCGTCACCGGCTCGCAGGCCACCGTCGAGCTCGACCGCGCGCTCGCGCCGGCGGCGAACAGCCGACGGTCGGCAAATTCATGGGCCTGATGAGCGGCAAGGCCCTGATCATCGGCATGGTCACCGAGATCGGCGAGCAGGCCGTCGCTGCCGGCGGCCGGCGGACGCCGCTTCCGCAAGGTCGCGCGGCTCGATCTGCTCGGCGAAATCCGCTCCGGCGACAGACGGCGCGGCGCGCTTCCAGCGCGGCATCACCGAATATCCCGAGCATCGGCGATGCCGCGCGTGCTGCTGACCGAGCGCGAACTGCGGCTCGTCTACGGCGCGGCCGACGCCGACCATGCGCATATCGGCGACCTGCAGCAGAACACCAACATCGGCGTGCACATCGACATCGATCAATCTGGTGAGCCGGCATTTCGCCATTGTCGGCGCCACCGGCGTCGGCAAGTCGAGCGGCGTCGCCATCATCCTGCAGAAGATTCTCGATACGCGGCCGAACCTGCGCATCTTCCTGGTCGATCCGCACAACGAATACGGCCGCTGCTTCGGCGACAAGGCGCAGGTGCTCACCCCGCGCAATCTGCGGCTGCCGTTCTGGCTGTTCAATTTCGAGGAAATCGTCGACGCCTTCTTCGGCGGCCGGCCCGGCGTCGACGAGGAAGTCGAGATCCTCTCCGAAGTCATTCCGCTGGCGAAGTCGGCCTATCTGCAATACCGCGTCAACAACGACGCATCCGCTCGCCAAGAAGCGCGATCCGCGCGACACCGGCTTCACCGCCGATACGCCGGTGCCCTACCGCATCGAAGACCTGATCAACCTGCTCGACGAGCGCATGGGCAAGCTGGAGAACCGCTCCTCGCGCATGGTCTATCACAAGCTGATCGGGCGCATTCAGACCTTCCGCAATCATCCGCGCTACGCCTTCATGTTCGAGAACGCCAATATCGGCGGCGACACCATGGCCGAAATCCTCGCCCACCTGTTCCGGCTGCCGACCGAAGGCAAGCCGATGACCATCATGCAGCTCGCCGGCTTCCCGGCCGAGGTGGTCGACTCGGTGGTGTCGGTGCTCTGCCGCATGGCGTTCGATTTCGGCCTGTGGAGCGACGGCGTCGCGCCGCTGCTGTTCGTCTGCGAAGAAGCGCACCGCTACGCGCCGTCCGACAAGCACATCGGCTTCGGCCCGACCAAGCGCGCGCTGTCGCGCATCGCCAAGGAAGGCCGCAAATACGGCGTGTTCCTCGGCCTGGTGACGCAGCGGCCGGCGGAGATCGACCCCACCATCATCTCGCAGTGCTCGACGCTGTTCGTCATGCGGCTGTCGAACGACCGCGACCAGGAGCCTGATCCGCTCGGCGGTGTCGGACGCCGCGGCCAACCTGCTGTCGTTCATTCCCTCGCTCGGCACGCGCGAGGTGTTCACCTTCGGCCCCGGCGTGGCGCTGCCGACGCGCATGCGCTTCACGGAATTGCCGCCGGAGCGGCGGCCGAACAGCGAGGCGGCCGGCGACACCCGCTCCGATGCCGGCACCAATATCAGCCGCGATCTGCATCTCCTCGGTGATCGAGCGCTGGCGCAGCGCCAGCATGAGCCATCGCGGCGGCGACGACGAATTCGCCGACTACGGTTCGCCGCTCGATGCCGCGCCGTTGCAGCCGGCGGCGCCGCAGATGCCGGCTGCGCCGGTGCCGCCCTCGCCGCGCGGCGAAGCCTTGCGCTCGAGCCTGCTGAAGAAGCCGCTCGACGCCAGCTCGCTCGGCACGCCGCAGCCAGCCCGGCCGGCTTTCCGCCGCCGCCGCCGACGCGGTTCCGCTAGCCGCGTTCGCCGAAAATCGCGCTGCCGACCCGCACGTGGGTGGCGCCCAGTTGGATCGCGGTGGCGAAATCCGCGCTCATGCCCATCGACAAAAGCTTGAGCCCGTTGCGCCGCGCGATCTTGGCGGTGAGCGCGAAATGCGGCCCCGGCGCTTCGTCGAGCGGCGGAATGCACATCAGCCCGGAAATCGTCAGCCCGTAGTCGTCGCGGCATTGGCCGAGAAACGCGTCGGCGTCCTGCGGCAACACGCCGGCCTTCTGCGCCTCGGCGCCGGTGTTGATCTCGACGAACAACAGCGGCGCGCGCCCTTGCTTGGCGATCTCCTTGGCCAGCGCCTCGCACAGGCTCGGCCGGTCGACCGAATGGATGGCGTCGAACAGCGCCACCGCTTCCTTGGCCTTGTTCGATTGCAGCGGGCCGATCAGGTGCAGCGTCGATGCCCGGTGCTTCGCCAGCAGCGCCGGCCATTTGGCCTTCGCCTCCTGCACGCGGTTTTCCCCGAACACGCGCTGGCCGGCGGCGATCACCGGCTCGATCGCTTCGGGCGGAAACGTCTTCGACACCGCCACCAGCGTCACCTCGGCCGGATCGCGCCCGGCGTCGCTGGCAGGCGCGCGCGATCTCGGCGCGGACGCGCGGCGAGGCCTGTTGCGGCGATGGTTTCCATGCCGAGCCAGATATCAGCTTGTCACGGCCGGCGAAAGCGGCAGGGCACGGCATTCGAGCAAACGACCACGGCCGGCGGTGAGCCCGTTATTGAAGCATTCATGATTGCCGATTGCCTAATGGCGCTTCCCGGCACTGCATTCGGTCAAATTTTATCGATCGTCCGCGAGTGATTTTAAGCCGGATCGGATAGGTATTTGTGCGGGGTAGGAATTGTCCTTCGATGTCCATGGGGACTACGGCAAACGATCAAGCTGCCGCGCCGAGGCGCACGCTGAGCGTGCGCGTGCGGCTGATGATCATGGCGGTCCTCGTCGTCCTGCCGGTGTTGGCCGAGCGCGTCCACAACGAGCAGATCGACCGTAACGACCGCGTCGAGGCCGCCTACAAACAGGCGCTCAATCTCGCCCGCCAGGGCGCCGCCACGCAGAATGAAATTCTGGTGTCGCTGCGCGGCATTCTGCAATCGGTCGCCAGCGCACGCAGCACGTTCAAGTTCTCCAACGCCGACTGCGACCAGTTCCTGGCCAAGATCGCCAAGCCGATCCCCTGGATCCAGGCGCTGTCGGTCGCCGACCTGCGGGGCCGCGTCATCTGCTCGAGCTTCCCGGACGCGATCGGCCTCGACATTTCCAAACGCCCGCATTTCACCGGCGCGGTGGCGACCCGCGAGTTCATGCTCAGCGACTACTTGTTCGGCTCGCGTGCCAAGATTCCCATCATGACCGGCGCGTTGCCACAGATCGGCGACGACGGCGAGCTCGCGGGCGTCGTGCTCGGCGTCATCGACCTGAGTTGGCTGGGGCGGATCGCCAACGATTTCGTGACGCCGTTGGGCAGCATGTTGATGATCGACGGCTCCGGCATAGTGCTGGCGCAATATCCCAACGGCCAAAACCTCGTCGGCCACGACTTCAAGGGCGAGGCGCTGATCCAGGATATGCTCACGAGTTCCTCCGGCCTGGTGATCGAACCGGGCCTCGACGGTGTCCGCCGCATCTACGGCTTTGTGCAGTTGCCCGACACCCAGGCGCGTTTCGCGGTCGGCTTCGATGCCGAGACGGTTCTCAGACGCGCCAACTATGGAATGTGGACCGCGCTGGCGGAGCTCGGTGCGATGATCCTGCTGGCGCTGATCGGCATCTGGTTCGGCGGCGAAAAGCTGCTGGTGAGCCCGATCCGCAAATTCGCGCAGGCGGCGAGCAAGATCGGTCATGGCGAAAATAAATCGCGCGCCGCCGACCTGCCCTGGGCGGCCGAGTTCGTGCCGCTCGCGGTCGCGCTCGACGACATGACCGACAAGCTCAACGCGCGCGAGCGCGAGCTGCGCGATCTCAACGATCAGCTGCACGAGCTCGCGCATACCGACGCGCTGACCGGTCTCGCCAACCGCCGCACCTTCAATTCCCATTTGGCCAATGCCTGGAAGGCGGCCTCGCGCCTGCAGCAACCGGTCGCCGTGCTGATGATCGACGTCGACTTCTTCAAAAAGTTCAACGATCACTACGGTCACGTGCAGGGCGACGTGTGCTTGCGCAAGGTTGCGAACGCCGTGAGTTCCGGGTTGCGCGGCAAACCGGGGGCGGTCCGGGCGCCGCAGGACATGCCGCCGTCTGCGAGCCGCATGATTGGCCTGCCGCGAAAACCGGATTTTGTCGCCCGTTACGGCGGCGAGGAATTCGCGGTGCTCCTGCAGGGAGCCGATCTCGATGCCGCTGTCGACGTTGGCAATCGGCTGCGCCAGGCCGTCGAAGACATGCTCATGGCGCACATCGGCGCGCCGTGGGGGTTTGTCTCGATCAGCATCGGCACTGCCGCGGTCGAACCGGCGGACATGATGACACCGGGCGGGTTGGTCGAATGCGCCGACGAGGCGCTCTACGAGGCCAAACGGCGCGGCCGCAATCAGGTGGTCGCGCGCTCGTCCTCGCAGCTCGTCAAGACCAGCCTGGCGCGGGCGAACTGATCGGGCCTCAAATAAACGGCCGCGGCCGGTGCGGCGTCACGTCGTCGCCGGCGAGATTGGCCAGCGCGGCGCGGTCGAGCATTTCGAACAGGCGGTCCTTCCAGCGGATGGCGTTGGTGGCATAGAGCCGCTTGAGCGTCTTGTTGGTGTGCACCAGCGACATGCCGAGTGTGTCGGCGAGATGCTGCTGGGTGAACGGAAACTGGATGGTGCCGTTCTTGGTCAGCCCGCCTCCTCGGCGCGCATGAACAGATGCAGCAGCAGAAACGCCGTGCGTTCGAGCGCGGTGCGCCGGCCGAGGCTGACCAGATTTTCGTCGATCAGCTGCTCCTCGCGCGCCGCCAGCCACGTGATGTCGAAGGCGAGCGAAGGGAAATGGCTGTACAAGTCCCACAGCTTGCTGCGCGGAAAGACGCAGAGCATGAGCGGGGTGAGCGCCTCCACCGAGTGCTCCATCTCGCGCATCAACGTGCCTTGCAGGCCGAGCATGTCGGCGGGCAACGCATAATTGAGAATCTGCCGACGGCCGTCGTCCAGCATCTTGTAGCGGAAGGCCCAGCCGTGCAGCACTGTGTACAGATGCTCGCTCTGCGCGCCCTCGCGCAGGAAACTCGCGCCCGGCTCGACGCGTAGCTCGTCGACCTTGAATTGCTTGACGAAGCCCAATTCCTCCGCGGTGAATTCGCGCAGGTTCGTCCGCCGGCGCAGCGGGCATTGCTCGCATGAGGTGACATGGCCGTTCGGCCGCCCGTTGCCAACGATCATAAAAATGCAAACCGTATGTCTTTTTTAAATGCCGGAAGAATTAATTCCAGGCACAAGGAAAAGTTCCATTCAGGAACTGGAGCAAGCCTTCGTGGCGCAATCGGGTACCGTGCTCGCCGGCAAACGCTGTCTGGTGGTAGACGACGAATTGCTGATCGCGCTCGACATCGAGCAAATCCTGCGGGCGGCCGGCGCGGCGAGCGTCATCTGCCTCGCCAGCGCCGAAGAAGCCTTGGCTTCCTTGCGCAGCGGCCCGCGCTTCGACGTCGCCGTGCTCGACATCCTATTGCGCGGCGCGACGCGCGACAGCCTCAGCGTCGCCGCCGCACTCCAATCACAGAACACGCCGTTCATTTTTCTCACCGGCATGCGCGGCGAAGATTTGCGCCCCGGCGAGTTTCCCGCCGTTCCCGTGGTGGAGAAGCCATGCCAGCCGGCGGTCCTGGTGGAGCGGTGGTGCGCGCAATCGCGGCGCGCTGAAACGTCAAGCCGCCGCCTGCCACTCCAGCATCACCTGCCGCGCCGGTTTGTTCAGGCGCACTTTGTCTTCTTCCAGCCTCTGCACCAGACGCACCGAAATGATGTGGTGCTGACCGCCCGACTGCGGGTCGCTCTTGGTCAGCACGATCGTGTCCTCGCCCTTGGTGCAGTCGACGGTGCCGACGTGCTTGCCGTCGGAGCCGAGCACTTCCATGTGTTCCTTGATGTCGTGGATTTGGATGGTCATGGTCGCATCTCCTGTTTCCGCATGGCTAACCCATGTCGGCGGCGGCTGGTTCCTTTGATTTTGCAGGCGAATTTGTTCCGCCCGTTGACCGACAAAGCCCTTTCGTGTCTGTTCCGCGCGCCCTAAAAGACCCGCAAATGCCCCCCAATTCGAGCAAAAACGAGCGCTACAACGCCCGCGAGGCCGAGGCCCGCTGGCAGAAAACGTGGGACGAGCGCGGCATTTTCGCCACCAAAAACGACGACCCGCGGCCGAAATACTACGTGCTGGAGATGTTCCCCTACCCGTCGGGGCGCATCCACATGGGCCACGTGCGCAACTACACCATGGGCGACGTGGTGGCGCGCTTCAAACGCGCCATGGGCAACGCCGTGCTGCACCCGATGGGCTGGGACGCCTTCGGCATGCCGGCGGAGAACGCGGCGATCGACCGCAAGGTGCACCCCAAGGCGTGGACCTACGACAACATCGCGGCGATGAAGAAGCAGCTGCAGTCGATGGGGCTGTCGCTCGACTGGGCGCGCGAGTTCGCGACCTGCGATCCGGCCTACTACAAGCACCAGCAGAAGATGTTTCTCGACTTCCTCAAGGCCGGGCTGGTCGCGCGCGAATACCGCAAGGTGAACTGGGACCCGGTCGATCAGACCGTGCTCGCCAACGAGCAGGTGATCGACGGCCGCGGCTGGCGCTCGGGCGCCGAGGTCGAGCAGCGCGAACTGTACCAATGGTTGTTCAAGATCAGCGACTATTCGCAGGAACTGCTCGAGGCGCTCGACACGCTCGACCGCTGGCCGGACAAAGTCCGGCTGATGCAGAAGAACTGGATCGGCCGCTCGGAAGGCCTGCTGGTCCGCTTCATGCTCGATCCGGCGACGGCGCCGAACAAGGAAAGCGAGCTGGAGATTTTCACCACGCGGCCGGACACTTTGTTCGGCGCCAAGTTCATGGCGCTGTCGCCCGATCATCCGCTGGCCGCTGCGGCCGCCGCGAAAAATCCGAAGCTCGCCGCCTTCATCGACGAGTGCCAAGAAGATCGGCACCTCGCAGGCGGCGATCGACACCGCCGAGAAGATGGGCTTCGACACCGGCATCAAGGCGGTGCATCCGTTCGATCCGAACTGGAAGCTGCCGGTCTATGTCGCCAATTTCATTCTGATGGAATACGGCACCGGCGCCATCTTCGGCTGCCCGGCGCACGACCAGCGCGACCTGGACTTCGTCAACAAATACGGTCTCGGCAACACGCCGGTGGTCTGCCCGCCCGGGCAGGACCCGAAGACCTTCGTCATCACCGACGTCGCCTATGACGGCGACGGCACGCATGATCAATTCGCGCTTCCTCGATGGCATGACCATCGACGCAGGCGAAGGAAGAAGTCGCCAAGCGGCTGGAAAAAGACACGCGCGGCAATCGCCCGGTGGCGCAGCGCCAGGTCAATTATCGCCTGCGCGACTGGGGCATTTCGCGCCAGCGCTATTGGGGCTGCCCGATCCCGATCATCCACTGCGACAAATGCGGCGTGGTGCCGGTGCCGGAGAAAGATCTGCCGGTGACGCTGCCGGAGGATGTCACCTTCGACAAGCCGGGCAATCCGCTCGACCGCCATCCGACCTGGAAGAATGTGACGTGCCCGCAGTGCGCGGGCCCGGCGCGGCGCGAGACCGACACCATGGACACCTTCGTCGATCTCGTCCTGGTACTTCGCGCGCTTCACCGATCCCTGGATCACCACCGCGCCGACCGATCCGAAATGCGCCAACGACTGGATGCCGGTCGATCAATATATCGGCGGCATCGAGCACGCGATCCTGCATCTGCTCTATTCGCGCTTCTTCACCCGCGCCATGCACAAGACCGGCCACATCGGCATGGACGAGCCGTTCGCCGGCCTGTTCACGCAAGGCATGGTGGTGCACGAGACCTACAAGACGAAAACCGGCGACTGGGTCGAGCCGGCCAACGTCAAGATCGAAGGCCTGGGCGAGGCGCGGCGGGCGACGCTTGCCGCGACCGGCGAGCCGATCGAGATCGGCTCGATCGAGAAGATGTCGAAGTCGAAGAAGAACACGGTCGATCCCGACGACATCATCGCCGCCTACGGCGCCGACACCGCGCGCTGGTTCATGCTGTCGGATTCGCCGCCCGAGCGCGACGTGATCTGGACCGAGGAAGGCGTGCAGGGCGCCTGGCGCTTCGTGCAGCGGCTGTGGCGGCTGATCGGCGAGATCGCCGATGTCACCGGACCGCAAAGCCGCCCGGCAACTTTTGGTCCGGACGCGCTCAAAGTGCGCAAGGCCGCACACCGCGCGCTAGCCAACGTCTCCGACGACATCGCCAGGCTGCGCTTCAACCGCTGCGTCGCGCACATCTACGAATTCGCCAATGCGCTCGGCGACGCCATCGGCAGCGCCGAGACGGCGCCGGCGCCCGACTTCGCCTGGGCGCTGCGCGAGGCCGGCGACATCCTGGTGCGCCTGTTCCACCCGATGATGCCGCATCTGGCCGAGGAATGCTGGGCGGCGCTCGGCCACAAAACGCTGGTTTCCGCCGAGGCCTGGCCGCAGCTCGAGCCCGAATTGCTGGTCGGAAACCACCATCACCCTGCCGGTGCAGATCAACGGCAAAAAGCGGGCCGAAGTGACGGTCGCCCGCGACGCCGGAAAAGAGGCCGAGATTGAGGCTGCCGTTTTGGCCCTCGATGAGGTAAAAAAGGCGCTGGACGGCAAGAGCCCGAAAAAGGTCATTGTCGTCCCGCAGAGGATCGTCAATGTGGTGGCCTAACCCCCGGCGCACGGCCCGTTTGGTGGCGCTTCTGGCGCTCGCCGGCCTGACCGCCGGCTGCTTCCAGCCGCTCTACGGCGACAAGACGGTCGGCGGCGGCCCCGGCATCGCCGACCGAATGAGCGGCGTCGACGTCGCGCCGATCGACGCGCCCAACGGCACCCGGCTGGCGCGCGTCGGCGTCGAAGTGCGCAACGACCTGATCTTCGGTCTGACCGGCGGCGGCGGCGCTGCGGCATCGCAATACAAGCTCGTCATCAAGCTCACCTCCAGCCAGTCGCAGGTGATCGTCGACATCAACACCGCGCGCCCGGACATCCAGAACTACGGCATCGACGCCACCTACACGCTGACCGATCTCGCACCGGCAAGAGGTCGTTCGCGGGGCAAACCTTCTCGCGCGTGTCCTACGACATTCCCGGCCAGCAGCAGCGTTTCGCCGGCGACCGCGGCCTGCGCGACGCCGAGAACCGCGCCGCCAAGTGATCGCGGACAATATCCGTTCGCGCCTGGCGTCGTATTTCGTGGCGGGGACGTAGAGATTTCCGCTGTTTCCACTTTGCCATGCCGAGCGCGCCGATCCAGGCGCTCACGCGCGACGGCCATTACCTGCCGGTGATCAACGTCACCGATCCGCGCTTCGCGGTGCCGGACGATCCCGACAGCCTGCGCAAGCTGCTCGACGCGTCGCACGACGAAGAACGCCGCAACCGGCGCATCCCGAAATTCATCACGCGATGGTTGCTGAAGTCGGGGGCCAAGCGCTCGCTCTTGGTTCAGCCGCTATTCGGCGGCGACGCCGCGTTTCTCGACGGCATGAGCACCTATGTCATGAAGCTCGGCGCCGACAACCTGGTGCCGCCTTACGATTGCCCGATGGACCGGCGAGTCGCGGCGTCGCCGAATCTCACTTTGCTGCGGCTTCGAACGCAACAGGTCGCGCGCCTGATCGCCGACGGAGTTGCGGCGGAATTGGCGAAGGCCGTGGCGGCGCCGCTGCATTTGATCAATATCGCCGGCGGTCCCGCGATCGACAGCCTGAACGCGCTGATCCTCTTGAACAAACGCGAGGCAAGCCTGCTGCGCCGTCCGATCGTCATTCATGTGCTGGATCTCGACGACGCTGGTCCGTTTTTCGGCAACAACGCGTTGACCGCGCTCAAAGCCGATAGCGGTCCGCTCGCCGGGCTCGACGCCGTCTTCGACCACGCCGCCACAATTGGGACGAACCGGCGCCCTGTTGCGCGAGCTTGGTATGGCCGGCGCTATCGTCGCCGCCTCGTCCGAAGGCGGGCTGTTCGAATACGGCAGCGACGCCGCGATCGTCGCCAATCTTGAGACGCTGCGGGCCGCCAATGTGAAACTTGTCGCCGGCTCGGTCACCAGTTCCGACAAGGCGCACCGGCGCAATATTACCGCGATCGGTTTCAAGCTGATCCCGCGCGGCTTGGAGGGCTTCGCGCCGCTGGCCGCACGCGCGGGCTTCACTATCGCGCACGCCGAGACGGCGCAACTCAGCGAGCAGGTCATGCTGCGTCCGGCTTGAGGATCGCCCTGCGATTGCCTGGGCCGCGGACGCGCATTAGGTTGCAGACGATATGACCGCCATCAAAACCTCCGAAATCGACCGCTTCATCGCCAAGCCCAATCCGGCGCAGCCGATCGTGCTGGTGTACGGGCCGGATGCCGGGTTGGTGCGCGAGCGCGTCGATGCGCTGGTGCGCGCTTCGGTCGACGATCCCAACGATCCGTTCGCGTTCGTGCGCATCGAGAGCGAGGAACTGTCGGCCAATCCGGGGCGGCTCGCCGACGAGGCCAACACGGTGCCGCTGTTCGGCGGCCGGCGCGCCGTGCTGCTGCGGGTCAATTCGCGCCACAACATCGTGCCGTCGATCGAGGTGGTGCTGGAGACGCCGCCGCGCGATTGCCGCATCGTCGTCGAGGCCGGCGAGCTGCGCAAGACCGCGCCGCTGCGCGCGCTGTTCGAGAAGGCCAAGGCCGGCGCCGCTTTGGCTTGCTATCCCGACGATGCCAAGGCGGTGTCCAGCCTGATCGACGAGGAAATGCGCGAAGCCAAGCTGACGCTTGCGCCCGACGCGCGCGCGGCGCTTGCCGCGCTGCTCGGCGGCGACCGCCTCGCCTCGCGCAGCGAGCTGCGCAAGCTCGCGCTGTATGTCCAAGGCAAGGACCGTATCGAGCTTGCCGACGTGATGGCGGTGGTTGCGGACGCCTCCGACCAAGCGCTCGACGGCGTGATCGACGCCGCCTTTGCCGGCAACACGCGCGAAGTCGAGAACGAATTCGGCAAGGCGCGCGGCAGCGGGTCCTCGCCGGCGGCGATCGTCTCGGCGGCCATCCGCCAGGTCGCCAACCTGCACAAGATGAAGCTCGCGGTGGACGGCGGCGACTCGATCGAGTTCGCCATGATGCGTGGCGCGCCGCCGGTGCATTTCACGCGCAAGAAGGACGTCGAAGCCGCATTGCGCGCCTGGACGCAGCCGCGGCTGTTGCGCGCCATGCAGCAGCTCGCCGAGGCCTCGCTCGAGGCGCGGCGCAATGCCGCGCTCGCCGAGACGATCGCGCAGCGCACGCTGCTGTCGATCGCGATGGGCACGCGGCGGCGCGACAGCTAGCTCATAGGTTCATCTGATAGCTATGCGGCACCCAGCGATAGGCGCCGCCGCTGCGCTCGACATAGCCGAGGCCGGGAAACGGCATTGTGGAATCCGGCGACCAGCAGTCCGTCGTTCGCCACCATGTCGAAGATGCGCTTGCGGGTGGCCACCGCCTTCTCCTTGTCGTCGTCGACGTCGAGATGCAGATCCGGCCGCTGCAGCGACACCACGTACTGACCCGCGGTGTCGGCCCAATTGAGCATGCGCTTGCCGTCGCTCTCGATCATGAACGCCAGCATGCCGGGCGAATGGCCGAAGGCGTCGACCGCGGTGATGCCCGGCACCACGTCGTCGCCCGGCTTGATCATGGTGGCACGGTTGGCGAGCGGCACCACGATCTTGACGTAAAGCTCGCGGTTGAACTTGCGCGCCTCGCGCACGTTCTCGCCTTTGTTCCAGAAATCGAACTCGGCGGCGCCGAACACATAGCGCGCGTTGGGAAACACCGGCTGTCCGCCTTTGGTCAGCCCGCCGATATGGTCGGGATGGCCGTGGGTGATCACCACCACGTCGACGTCCTCCGGCTTGTAGCCGGCCTGCGCCATGCGCGCGACCAGTTGGCCCGGCGGCAGGCGGCCTTTGATCTGCTCGTACTCGGCGCGACAACGAGCCGTTGCCGGTGTCGAACAGCACCAGCTCCTTGCCGGTATTGACCAGCATCGGCGTGAACGGATGCTCATAGCGGTCGGCATCGATGCGGTTGGCCACGGCCAGCGCCTTGACGTCGGCCGCCGCCGCCTCGCCGCCGAAGGACGGCGTCAGCCCGGGGCGCAGCACATAGCTGTCCATAATGGGGGCGACCTCGAAGCCGCCGAGCTTGAAGCGGTAGATGGCCGGCTGAATTTCACCTTGCATTGAAGCGGGCACGCTCGTCCTCCCTGGCTTTTCGCCCCTTGATTAGCAGTATTTGTGTACCGTGATCCAGCGCGGCGATGCGCCACGCCGGGCTTTCAGCCCTTCCCCGTCGCGCGGCGCCACACCTGGCGATAGACGCCCAATTCGGTGAAGCCGCCATCGACCGGAAGATCGATGCCGGTCAAGTAACCTGCTTCCGCGCCGGCCAGAAACATCACCGCCTGCGCGACATCGTCCACCGAGGCGCTGCGCTCGAGCGCGGTGACGTGCTCCATCGCCTCGACGAATTTGTCGGCGCCCTCGACCATCGGCGTTCGCACGATGCTCGGATGCACCGCGTTCACGCGGATATGCCACGACGCGTATTCCATCGCCGCCGCCTTGGTCAGCCCGCGCAGGCCCCATTTCGACGCGCTGTAGGCCGCCGCGAAATGCCCGTTGATGCCGGCGGTCGAGCCGATGTTGACGATGGCGCCGCCGCCCGAGTTGCGGATGAGCGGCGCGGCGGCTTTGATGCCGAGAAACGGCCCGGTGAGATTGACCGCCAGCACGCGATCCCAGTCGGCACGTGACGTGCCGGCGAGATCGGCGCCGCGCAGCGACACGCCGGCATTGTTGACCAGCACGTGCAGCGCGCCGAACGTCGCTTTCGCAAAACTGACAGCGCCGGCCCAATCCTGCTCGCTGGTCACGTCGAGTCGTCGGTACGCGGCCTTGCCGCCGACCGCTTGCGCCAGCGCCTCGCCTTCCGCCTCCAGCACATCGGCGATGATGACGCGCGCGCCGGCCGTCGCGAACAGCCGCGCCTCGGCCGCGCCCTGGCCGCGGCTGCCGCCGGTGATGAGAACCGTTTTGTCGGTGAAATCCTGCGGCACGGCGTTCGCTCCCCTATTGTTACGACGCGATTAATCAAGCCAGAATTTTGCATGATGCGACATGCGCGGCGAGCGCCTTTTGGCTCGGATCGGCGCGATGCACCGTACCGATACACCGCCCACCCGCATTTGGAGCGAATCTGCGACAGCCTCAACGGCCATACCGCCGGCCAGGCGGCCACGGCGGATACGCGGCCGATCAACGTCGGCGCCGCGCAGATGGCGACCTTTCTCGCTCTGCTGTCCGGCCAGATCGCCAATGCACATCCCGGCCGGGCTGCCGCTGCACGAGGCCGAGCTCTACTCGGTCGCCACCCGTAAGAAGAAAAGCACCGATCGTGCTGTAGCGTCCGGGCTGCACCGACCCCTGGCGCGGCATCGCGGCGCGGCATAGGCTGACGGCTGCGAAGCTTTCACAAACGGGGGACGCCGATGGCGAAAACGACGCGGAAAAAATCCGCTGCCAAGAAGACCAAGAAAAAGAAGAAATCCGTGGGCGCGCGCAAAACGCGCAAGGCCGCGGTCAAGAGGAAGGCCCCGGCAAGGAAGAAGAAGCCGGCCGCCAAGCGGAAGGGCATCATCGGCAAGATCGTCGGCGCCGCCACCGCGGTGGTCGACACCCTGACCAGCGCCGAAAGCCTGCACCACAAGATGGAACCGCACGTCTCGCCGGATCCGGAATAGGCCGGCCGGCGCGGAACTTAGCCCCTCCGCCTCGCGTTGCCGTCTCGGCGGCAACCGGGGGATCGCAAGCGCATGCGAGCGCCCCACGGACCGCTGTCGCGCCGGCAACTGTTTGCGACGCTGATCGGCGCCGGTGGTGCGGCGATCTTGCTCGCCGCCAACGACGCCACCGCGGCTCCGGCGAAGACCGATCAGAGGACGGTGAAATATCAGGACTATCCCAAAAACGGATTGAGCTGCACGCAATGCAAAGCTTTTAAGCCGCCAAATACCTGTCAACGGGTGGCGGGCAGTGTTTCGCCGAACGGCTGGTGCAACTTGTTCGCCAAAAAGGTCTGAAGCAGGCCTGAAGCCTCATTCGCTCTGCAGATAGGCGACGAGCGCGCCGCCGACCGCGAGCAGCCCGCAGGGCGAGGAAGATGTAGTGCAGCGTCAGCACTGCGCGTGACGGCGCCTCGGTCGCGCTGGCGAGCTCGTATACCTGCCAGCCGACCAACGCCGCGCCGATCAGCGCCGTGCGTATCCATCGGCTCTTGCCGGCGTGCGGTGCGCTCACGTTAACCCCCAGAATGAACGTGCTGCTTATCAGTCGCGCGGCGCGGCGGGGAGGTTCACGGCTCGGGCGGCGGCGCGTCGAGCACCTGGCGGATCTTGCGCGCCACCACGCCCTCGATCAACGGCTTGGAGATCAGCTCGGTGCCGGGGTCGAGCCGGCCCTGGTGCACGATGGCGTTGCGCGAATAGCCGGTCATGAACACGATCTTGGCGTCCGGCCGCCGGCGTTTGACCTCGTCGGCGAGCTGGCGGCCGTTCTTGCCCGGCACCACGACGTCGGTGAGCAGCAGGTCGAATTTCTTGTCAGCGTCGAGCAGGCGCAGCGCCGCCGCCGAATCCTTGGCCTCGATCACCTGGTAGTTGAGGTCGCGCAGGATCTCGGCGGCGTATTGGCGCACGCCGTCATCGTCCTCCACCACCAGGATGGTCTCGCCCTGGCCGCGGTCGGAGCCGGCCGGCTCTTCCGGCGGCGCTGCCGGCTCCTCGCCATGGAACCGCGGCAGGTAGAGCTTGACAGTGGTGCCCTCGCCCGGCTCGCTGTAGATCTTCACGTGTCCACCCGACTGCTTAACGAAGCCGTAGACCTGGCTAAGGCCGAGGCCGGTGCCCTTGCCGGTGTCCTTGGTGGTGAAGAACGGGTCGAAGGCGCGCTCGATCGTCGCCGCCGGCATGCCGACGCCGCTGTCCGACACCGCGACCAGCACGTATTGCCCGGGCTTGATGCCGTCGTGCACGCGGCAATATTCATCGTCGAGATAGGCGTTGCTGGTCTCGACGGTGAGCTTGCCGCCGTCCGGCATGGCATCGCGCGCATTGAGCGCGAGGTTGAGCAGCGTCGATTCCAGCTCGGAGGCGTCGACCTCCACCGTCCACAGGCCGGCACCGCCGATCGTCTCCAGCGCGATGTTCTCGCCGAGTGAGCGGTTGAGTAGGTCGGACATGCTCAGGATCAGCTTGTTGACGTCGAGCGCGCGCGGGTTGAGCGGCTGCTGGCGCGAGAAGGCGAGCAAGCGCTGCGTCAATTGCGCGGCACGGTTGGCGCCGGTCAGCGCGTTGTCGAGCGCGCGTTCGGCGCGCGCCTCGACCACGCCGCGCCGCGCGATGCCGAGATTGCCGATGATGATGGTGAGCAGGTTGTTGAAATCGTGCGCGACGCCGCCGGTCAATTGGCCGACCGCCTCCATCTTCTGCGCCTGGCGCAGCGCCTGCTCGGCGGCTTCGCGGCGCTCCGCCTCGGCATAGAACTCGCGTGTGCGCCGCATGGTCATCAGCGTCAATCCGATCAGGAAGAGCACCGCGGGCACGCCGAAATAAAGGTGCGCCGACATCGTGCGCAGCCAGCCGGCGAGGATCGTGTCGGTCGCCACGCCGTCCGACACGTACAGATTGGCAAAGCCGAGCGGACGGAACGCGATGCGCCGCTCGACGCCCTCGATCGATTGATCGGTGGTGAGGATCGCGCCGTTCGGAAGCCTCGCCACGTTGCGCATGAAGCCGCTGTCCGGCCCGAAGCGCGTCACGCCGTCGGGCGCCGGCGGATAGCGGGCCAGGATCATGCCGTCGGCCCGCGCCAGCGAATAGCCGCCGCCGGCTTCGCGCGCGAGTTGGGCATAGAACTCGGTGAATACCTTGGTCTCGACCGCGACCATGATGACGCCGGCGAACTTGCCGTCCTGCAGCGGTCGCCGCCGGCTGATGCCGAAGAATTCGCCGGCGTCGCGGCGTTCGCGCGGGCGTAGCACGCCGCCGACATAAGTGCCGGGGTCACGGTCCTTCTGCGCCTCGAAATAGTCGCGGTCGGCGACGCCGACCGTATTCGGGATCGGCGAGATCGCCGACGACGCCAGCACGTGCCCGTCGACGTCGGTGATGATGATGACGTCGACCGCCCCGGTCGCTTTTTCCAGCTTGTTCAACTGCGCGTGCAGCGCGGGCTCCGCCGCCTTGATCTGCTCATCGGTCAAATTGCCGGCAATGGCGTCGACCGCCGCGAAGGTCAGGTCGACCGACTGGACGATGCGCGAGGTGTGCTCGGACATGATGCCGAGGTTCGCCCACAGCCGCTCGTCGGCGTGCGTATAGGCGTCGTGGTAGGTGGTCCAGCTCGCATAGCTGAAGATCGCGACCGGGATCGCGACGGAGGCCACCAACATCGTTTTCAGCATTCGGACGGCGGCGTCGCTACGGGCGCGCATGGGGTCCACGTCGAGACCGGTTCGGCTAGGGCGACTGTATGGGGAACCGAAATGGCAGGGAAGCCCCCGCAAAGTTCGCCAAAGCAGCCTTTTATATCAAGTGAGCCGGGGGCCCCGGGCTGCAGGAACCAGGCCGAGACCGCCTCGCCTTCTGGCTGCTCAAAATCGCCGGCACCGCGCTATTCCTCGGCGCGCTTGTCCGTCGAATACCACCGTGCGCCGTCAGACCTTGTTAAGCACAAGGGCCTATGACCGGCGTTATGAAAAAAGCATTGCCCGAACACATGCTCTCCGTAACCGACCAGCAGCCCAGGCTGACCACGTTGCGCAACTGGGTGCTCGATCACAAAGTGACCGAGATCGAGATGAACGAGCACCAGTTCTGGAATTTCGCGCTGCTGCAGCCGGTGGCCGAGAAGCCGTGGGTCACCTTCATGGGCCGGAACCTGCGCGTGCCCGACATGCCGGAAGACGCGCAAAGGCAGCTCGGGATTTTCGACAAGGCAAACGGCCCCGGCGCGATCTGAACGCGGCAGCCGGCGACCGGCTCTCTTTGCCCGCCGCTTGTGGGAGAGCGCAAGCGCGAGCGTCGCCGCCGTATTGAACCTCGCTGACCCGGCCGATATCGTGGCCGCGACAGAAGCGAGGGAAACGCATGGGCGGCATGGACAACGAAAACCCCTGGAAGTGGATGCAGCCCTATGATGTGCGCCGCTTCGGCGAGGTCATCCTCGACGAGAAAGAGTAGGAACGCTGGTGCCGCGCCGTGCTGCTCGGCGGGCTGCCGTTCATGTGGCGCAAAGCCGAGGTCGCGCGCAACGTGATCTACGACCGGCTCGAGCTGCGCGACGGCGACAAGGTGCTGATCATCGGCGAGTGCATTGAGCCGTGCGGCTTCGTCGACGACATGCGCGCGCGCATCGGACCGAAGGGCGAAGTGCGCGTCATCGATATCACCGATGAGGCGCGCGACAACTACATCGCCAAGAAGCACGGCCGCGGCGGCCAGCTCGCCACTTGGCAGTGGACCTACACGCGCGACTTCGCCGACGGTGCCTTCGATTGCGCCGCCTGCCTGCAGGGCGTGCAGCACACCGACGACTGGCGCGAGACCGGCGCGGAAATGCTGCGCGTCATGAAGCCCGAGCGCAATCTGGTGCTGGCCGAGATCGCCTACAGTCCGGAAACGGCGATGAAGATCGGCCTCGACATGCACATCGAGTACGTCTTCGACAAGCTGCTAACGCGCGTCGGCTGGAAGCTCGACGAGTTTCCCTATTACAGCCCCAAGGATCTCGAGAAAGCCCTCGCCGGGCTGGTCAAAAACCCCGGCAGTTTCGTCTGGAAAGGCATCGAGATCTTCTGGGGACGGAAACCGTAGCTCTTTGCGACGCTTCGCTTAGCCCACCCTACGCTTGGCGCAGCCATTGCCCGGCCACGTATCTGGACACGGCCGGTTCGACCTGCTGCGATGCCGAGCGCGTTCAGCAGAGGAGTTTCCCCAGTGATCATCGATTCCCAGGTCCACGCCTATGAGGCGAACACCCCGAAACGGCCCTGGCACGCCGCGCCGAACTGGCCGCCGCATGTGACCGGCGACGAGATGTGCGCGGCGATGGACAAAGTGGGCGTCGACGGCGCGATCTTCATCTCCGCCTTTTCGCTTTATCACTACGACGCGAGTTATGCTGTGGAAGTGCAGAAGGCCCATCCCGACCGCATGGCGATCGTCAAGCCGGTCGACCCGGACGATCCAGCGGTGGCCGACGTCGTCGCCGACTGGAAGCGCACGCCGGGCGCGGTCGGCATCCGCATCATCCTGACCAAGGACCCGGGGCGCGAGCGCGATCCCAATCACCCCGGCCTCGACCGCATCGCGCGCGCGGCCGTCAAGTACGATCTTCCGGTCAACCTGCTGTGCTGGGGCAACCTCGACGCCGGCACGGCGCTGATCGACCGCAACCCCGACACGCGCTTCATCCTCGACCATCTCGGCATCCTGCAGCCGCGCACAGCCGCCGGCGCCGCCGCAGCCCTGGGCCGAACTGCCGAAGGTGCTCGACCTCGCCAGGCGCAAGAACGTCGCGATCAAGGTCAGCGGCGCCTGCACGCTGTCGAAGGAGCCCTATCCGTTTCCGGACATCTGGGACCCGCTCGCCCGCGTGTTCGACGCCTGGGGCTTCGAGCGCTGCCTGTGGGGCACCGACTGGACGCGCGCCTTCGCCGTCGTCAACTACGAGCAGGCGGTCGAGCCGTTCCTTAAGACCGACCGCCTGAGCGACAGCGAGCGGGCGATGCTGATGGGCGGCGCCTGCGCCAAGGCTTATCGCTGGCGGCCGAAGAAAGCTTAGCTCGGAGCCCCTTACTGCGCCTTCGCCGAGTGGAGCGGAACCAGCAGCGAAAACGTGGTGCCGAGCGGAGCCGCCGGCCGCGTCAGTTCGGCTCCCAGTTGCCTGGCCAATGCCATCACCAAGCGGCTGCCAAGCCGCTTGCTGGTCGCCGGATCGAAGCCGGCCGGCAGCCCGACGCCGTCGTCGCGAACCGTTACAAGAACGGCGGTCTTGTCCGATTAAATCACCCGCACCCAGATCACGCCACCGGCGGGGTAGGCGTATTTGCCGGCATTGGAGACGAGCTCATTGATGACGAGCGCCACGAGAATGGCGCGGTCCGCGGCAAACAGAATTTTTTCCGCCGCTTCGAAGTAAATCGTACACGGCGCCACCGAGCTCTTCAGGTCGCCGATGACCTCGCGCAGATAGTCGACCAGATCGATATTCTCATAATCGGCATTGTACGCCAGTCGCTCGTAGGCGCGCCCGACGGCGTTGACGCGGCTCGACGCTTCCTGAAGCCGCTCGCTCAAATCCGGATTGCCGACGTCGTTGGCTTGCAGTTGCAGCATGCTCGACACCACCTGTAGGCTGTTCTTGACGCGGTGATTGACCTCTTTGAGCAGGACCTGATGGCGGTCGAGCGCGGCTTGCAGCTTGCGCTGGTATTGCTGCTGCTCGATCGCCATGCCGAGAATGTTGGCGGCGCCTTGCAGGAAGGCGACGTCATGCTCGTTGAACTCGCCGTCGGACCGGCTGTCCACTTCCAGCACGCCGAACGGCGAGCCGTCGCCTTGCAGGATGACATTCATGGCGCGGCGAATACCATGTTCGACCAGTAGTTCGGGGGTGCGGAAGCGCTGCTCGTTTTCAAGGTGATTGGAGATCACCGGCTTGCCGGTGCGCAACGCGTAACCGGCCGGCGACGCCAGATCGGCGCCGACGCTGGCCTTGCCGACCACGCCGTCATCCCAACCGACGCCGGCCCGCACCAGCAGCCGGTTCTCCGCCGGAATGTATTCAAGCACCTTGCAGTATTCGGCGCCGAGCCCCTCGGCGGTCATGCGCGCGGTGTGATTGAGCATGCCGGTGAAACCGGCGCCTTGCAAAGCGAGCACTCCGAGTTCGGCGAGCAACTCCTGCTGGTGAATGCGAAGCCGCAACGCGCGACCGGTGAGGTCATCGATGTGCGGCTCGCCGGGCGCCTGTTCGACAACCGGCTTCGTGGGTTCGGATGCGGCCATATGCAGTGGTAGCTCTATACAAAAGCCGCTTTTGCGGGAAACGAGGCTTTAAGTCTCGATTGGCTCCAAAAGTTCCACGAAATTCAAAACAACGGCTTGCAGCCTGCATGAGGCGGAGCGTGCCCGCGGCGCGAAAATCGCATTGGCGTCTGATTCGCGCCGCGTGCATCACGCCGCGTGTAAGGCCGGGCTTGGGCTCGCGATCTTGCCATGTGCATTGGCGAATAAGGAACCGGACCTTCTCCGTCTATTGCCACCGGAGAAGGTGCTGTCATTGCCGCTTTGGCTGGTCGTGCACCGCGACCTTGCCCGTACCGCGCACGTGCGCGCGGTCATGGAATTTTGTTTGAAACGGTTTCAAAGCATGGCCGGTAGAAAATTGCGCCCAAGCAGTAGCCAGCTTCCGCCGGCCGCCGCTACCCCCCCAACTTCCTCAACACCCCATCCAGCTGATCCAAATCTCGATACTTGATGTGCAGCGTGCCGCCACTCGCCGCGGTGATCGACCGTCACCTCAAGACCTAGAGCGTCCGACAGCCGCCGCTCCAGCGCGCGGGTGTCGGCGTCCTTGCCGCCACGACGCCGGCGCGGATCTTCTTCTGCATGGCGTCGAAGGTGGCGTCGCCCGGCTTGCCCTCGTCCTCGCGCACCCACTCCTCGAGCTGGCGCACGTTGTAGCCCTCGTCGATCGCCATCTCGGCGAGGATTTGCGCGTTGACATGGCCGACCAGCAGCCGCGCGTGGCCGGCCGACAATTTGCCCGCCCGCACCAGCGCCTTCACCGGCTCGGGCAGCTTCAACAGCCGCACCATGTTGGCGACGTGCGGCCGGCTCTTGCCGACGATCTGCGCCACCTGCTCCTGGCGTATGGTTGCACTGCTCCATCAGCGCGACGTAGCCGGCCGCCTCCTCGATCGCATTGAGGTCGGCGCGCTGCACGTTCTCGATGATGGCGAATTCGAGCGACTGCGCGTCGGTGGCGTCGACGATCGCGATCGGCACCTCGTGCAGGCCGGCGCGCTGCGCCGCGCGCCAGCGCCGCTCGCCGGCGACGATCTCGTATTGCCCCGGCCCGCCCGTGCTCGCGCACCACGATCGGCTGGATGATGCCGCGCTCGCGGATCGACTCGGCGAGCTCGTTGAGTTCGGCCTCGGTGAAGGCGCGGCGCGGGTTGCGCGGATTGGCGACGAGATTTTCGATCGGCGCGCGGCGCGGCTTGCGCGCCGGCTCCGGCGCCGCGGTTTCCTCGCCGACGTCGCCCATCAGCGATGCGAGGCCGCGTCCCAATCGCGAATGATCCGCCATCGCCGCCGCTCCTGAACTTCGTGCCACGCTTGCCTCTGTGTTTTCGTTTCGTACGTTTGTGCTTGTCTTCCGTCATGGCCGGGCTTGAGCCCGCGCATGACGTCTGGGTTAGCTACCCCGCCTTCAATTCCTTCTCGCGCTGGATGATCTCGGTGGCGAGGCGCAAGTAGGCTTCGCTGCCGACGCATTTCAAATCGTAGACCAGCACCGGCTTGCCGTAGGACGGCGCCTCCGAGATGCGCACGTTGCGCGGGATCACCGTGTCGTAGACCTTGCGGCCCATGAACTGGCGCACGTCGGCGACCACCTGGTTGGCGAGATTGTTGCGCGAGTCGTACATGGTGAGCACGATGCCGTGGATCGACAGCGTCGGATTGAGGCTCGTCTTCACCTGCTCGACGGTCTTCAACAAGTTGCGAGAGACCTTCGAGCGCGAAGAACTCGCATTGCAGCGGCACCAGGATCGAGTCGGCCGCCGCCATGGCGTTGACCGTGAGCAGATTGAGCGACGGCGGGCAGTCGACCAGCACGTAAGTGAAATCGAATTCGCGCGTGCCGTTGTTGATGTTCGCCGAGCGCGTTGCGCAGCCGGAAGGCGCGGTCGCGTTCGCTGGCCGATCTCGAGCTCGAGGCCGGAGAGATCCATGGTCGAGGGCGCGATGTCGAGCTGCGGCACCGCGGTCGGCAGCACCGCCGCGCGCATCGAGGCCTTGCCGGTGAGCACGTCATAGGTCGAGGTGCGGCGCGCCTTGCGCTCGATGCCGAGCCCGGTCGAGGCGTTGCCCTGCGGGTCGAGATCGACGACCAGGACGTGCTCGCCGATGGCGGCCAAGCGCGGTGCCGAGATTGATGGCGGTCGTGGTCTTGCCGACGCCGCCCTTCTGGTTGGCGATCGGCGAGCACGCGCGGCCGGCCGCCGGCGGCGGGCGTGTCCGGCTGCGGGAAGGGAACGACGTCGGGGTGATCGGTCGGCGTTGTCGGACATTGGTTATCAGTTTCCGAGTTGAATTCAGGCTTAGGTACTTTCTGAGCCGCTGCAAGACCGCGGACGACGACGATGGCGCCGTCCGGGCTGGTCACGCTGGGCACGATCGAGGCCTGAAGTCTCCAATATTTAGCGGCTTCGGTCAATTCAGCCTCTACATCTTGTCCCTTGGGGAACAGGCCGACCGCGCCCTTCGCGATCAAAGGAAACGCCTGATCGCACAGGAGTTTTCAATGGGGCCACCGCGCGCGCCGTCACCACGTCGACGGCTTCTGCACAGCTTTCCCCAAATTTCTCGGCCCGCACCTGATGAACCTGGGCCGGAAGGCCGAGTTCGCGCACCACCTCGCGCAGGAAATTGGCCTTTTTGCCCACGCTTTCAACCAGATGGACCATGGCGCCGGGCCTATCGGCGAGCGCGCAGGCGATCGGGATGCCCGGGAAGCCCGCGCCCGACCCGAAGTCCACCCAGACCTGCGCGTCCGGCGCCAGCGGCAAGAGCTGCAGCGAATTGGCGACGTGGCGCGTCCAAAGAATAGGAAGCGTGGAAGACGCGACGAGGTTGAACTTGCTCTGCCAGAGCAAGAGCAGATCAACGAACTTCTCCAGGCGCTTTTGTGTTTCACGTGAAACAGGCGTGAGCGCGAGCGCGCGTTTTTTGTCGGCTGCGAGATCGAATGCGCCCTGCCCGCTTTTTTTCAAGCGCGTTTCGCGGCGCGTTTGCCGCGCTTCACGTGCGCGACCAGCAACGTCAGCGCCGCCGGCGTCATGCCGTCGATCTTGCTCGCGTGTCCGATGGTGCGCGGCCGATTTTGCTGCAGCTTTTGTTTGGCTTCGTTGGAAAGCCCGCGCATGGTTTCGTAATCGAGATCGTCCGGCAGCGTGAAGCTTTCATCGCGCCGGTATGCGGCGACGTCGGCGGCCTGGCGCGACAGATAGACGTCGTACTTGGCGTCGATCTCGATCTGCTCGGAAATTTTTGGCGCGAGCGCGCCGAAGCGCGGCCAGATTTTCGCGAGATCCGACATCGCGATGTTCGGATACGACAACAATTCAAATGCCGTGCGCCGCTGTCCGTCTTTGTTAAGCGCGAGACCGTGACGCTCCGCTTCTTTCGGCGTGAGCGAAACCGAATTGGCGAATTCGCGCGCGTCGTTCAGCGCCGACATTTTTTCGCCGTGCAGTTTCGCGCGCGTTGCACCGACGCAGCCGATGCGCAATCCCTTGATCGGTCAAACGCTGATCGGCATTGTCGGCGCGCAGCTGCAAACGATATTCGGCGCGCGAGGTGAACATGCGATACGGCTCGCTGACGCCGCGCGTCACCAGATCGTCGATCATCACGCCGATGTAAGCTTGCGCGCGATCGAACATGATGTCGGCGCCCGCGCCGGCCTGCGACGCCGCGTTGAGACCTGCGAGAAGTCCCTGTGCCGCAGCCTCTTCGTAGCCTGTGGTGCCGTTGATCTGGCCGGCGAGAAAACAGCCCGCGCAAACGTTTCGTTTGCAGCGTCGGCTGCAGTTCGCGCGGATCGACGTAGTCGTATTCGATGGCGTAGCCAGGCCGAATGAATTGCGCGCGTTTCCAATCCGGGAATGGTCGCGACCAGCGCGTGCTGCACTTCTTCCGGCAGCGACGTCGAAATGCCGTTCGGATAAACCGTCGTGTCGTCGAGGCCTTCCGGCTCCAAGAAAATCTGATGGCCGTCGCGCTCGCCGAATTTGACGATCTTGTCTTCGATCGACGGACAATAGCGCGGGCCCCTGCTCGCGATTTGTCCGGAATACATCGGCGAGCGATGCACGTTGGCGCGGATGATCTCGTGCGTCGCTGTCGTCGTGCGCGTGATGCCGCATTGGATTTGGCGGTTTTCGATGCGCGTCGTCAGCATCGAAAACGGCTCCGGCGGATCGTCGCCGGGCTGCATTTCCAACGCGGACCAATCGATGGTGCGGCCATCGAGCCGCGGCGGCGTGCCGGTTTTCAAACGGCCGAGCGTGAAGCCGACATTTTCCAGCGTGCGCGAAAGCCCCAGCGCCGGCGCTTCGCCGACGCGGCCGGCGGGAATTTGTTTTTCGCCGATATGGATGAGGCCGCGCAGAAACGTGCCGGTGGTGAGAACCACCGCGCCGCAGTGAAATCTCGCGGCCGTCGGCGAATTTCACGCCGCATACGCGGCCATTCGCGATGATCAGATCGTCGGCTTCCGCTTCGATCACCTGCAAATTCGGCGTCTGCCGAAATCGCCGCCTGCATCGCCGCCGCATAGAGCTTGCGATCGGCCTGCGCGCGCGGCCCGCGCACGGCCGGGCCTTTGCGGCGGTTCAAGACGCGGAACTGGATGCCGCCCTGGTCGGCGACCCGGCCCATCAGGCCGTCGAGCGCGTCGATTTCGCGGACCAAATGGCCCTTGCCGAGGCCGCCGATGGCCGGATTGCAGCTCATGGCGCCGACGGTGGCAAATCGATGCGTCACCAGCGCCGTGCTGCGCGCCCATGCGGGCCGCCGCGGCCGCGGCCTCACAGCCGGCATGGCCGCCGCCAATGACGACAACGTCGAATTGCGTGTTCATAAGAGCCTCGAAGGCCGGTTTGTAGCGGAGGCTGCCGAGGGGGTCAAAAATTCCTTGTTTCGCGGAATGTTTCACGTGAAACATTGGCTGCCCAATAACCGAATACCTCCGAACTTCTATTTCTTCTCGACCTGCTTTTGCGCGAAAATTGCAGGAATTCGCCCGTCTCCCGTTTTTGCGCGAAGAACCTCTCGCCACGGGGCCGGAGAAGAATTCCCGACCGCCCTATTTCGCCTGTCCGGCCACGGCCGCCGCCGGCTGCCCCTTCGGCGCTCCCGGCCCGGCGAAGATGACCGTGCCTGCGCCGATGGCGAGGACCAGGACCAGCACAGCGATCCAGGCCCAGGCGTTGGGCTCGCGTAGGGCTTCTTTCCAGGCGGATTTGGCGGACATAGCACGCTCCTCGGCTGGACGGTCCCGGCTCAGAATTGGAGAACGCGCCCACAAAGGCGAGAAGGCGCCTTGCCGCCGCGACCCGATGCCACAGGCATTCCCGAGAATTATCGCGGCTGAATCGCCGCTTATGCGCTATTTGCCGATGCAGAAGTCGCGGAAAATGACGTCCAGGATCTCCTCGACGTCGACCCGCCCGGTCAGGCGGCCGAGGGCGCGGGCGGCAAGCCGCAGCTCCTCGGCCAGTACGTCCTCCTTGGCCGCAACCTCAGGCGCTTGCGCCCGGCGCAAGGCGGCCAGGGCCTCCTCCAGCGCATGGCGGTGGCGTTCGCGGGTGATCAGCGTCGACTCGGATCCGGCGAGGAAAGCTTCGGCTTGGCGGGCAATTGCTGCAATAAGGCGTCAAAACCCTCGCCAGTGAGTGCCGAAATAATGAATCCTGAATCATCTTTTTCTAACGTCGATTCATTTCTACGTTTTAATGATTGATTAACCATGTTTATTAATGGCTTATTAGAAATGGATCTACTTTCATCTCTTCTAATTATATGTAATTGGAATTCATTTCTTTGTTCAGGTTGAATCCGGTCGATTTTATTGCGGATCAGCCAAGTCGGCGGCCCAATAACCTCGTCATTCCGGGACGCGCCAGAGGCGCGATCCTGGAATTCAGGGGCCACAACCCTGGGCTCTCGACGCCGGGCTCGATCGCTTTGCTCGCGCCCCGGAATGACGGAGTCAGAAATTGCTGCACCACTTGCCGCAGCATTTTCTGCAGCATCGTCACCCGCACCTTCCCCCGCCGCATCGACCACCCACAGCACCAGATCGGCGCCTTGCGCCCGCTCGCGCGCGCGCCGCACGCCCTCCAGCTCCACCGGGTCCTCGCTGTCGCGAATGCCGGCGGTGTCGAGCAGCGTCACCGGCCAGCCGGCAAGATCGAGATGGACCTCGATGACGTCGCGCGTCGTGCCGGCATAAGGCGACACGATCGCCGCCTCGCGCTTGGCTAGCCGGTTGAGCAGCGTCGATTTGCCGGCATTCGGCGGCCCTGCGATGGCGACGGCGAGCCCTTCGCGCAGCCGTTCGCCACGGCCGCCGTCGGCCAGCGCCGCGGCAATTTCGTCCGCAAGCTCCCGCGCGATCGCCAGCGCCGGGCCGAGCAGATCCTCCGGCACGTCGGCCTCGTCGGAAAAATCGATGCGCGCCTCGACCAGCGCGAGCGCCTTAATCAGCCTTTGCCGCCAGGCTTCGGCGCGGTTGCCCAGCGCCCCCTGCAACTGGCGTAGCGCCTGGCGGCGCTGGCCTTGCGTCTCCGCCGCGACCAGGTCGGCGAGGCCTTCGACCGCGGTCAGATCGAGCTTGCCGTTCTCGAAGGCGCGCCGGGTGAACTCGCCGGCCTCGGCAGGCCGCATGCCGGGCAGGCGGGAAAGCGCTCCAAGCGTCGCCGCGATCACGGCGCGGCCGCCGTGCAATTGCAGCTCGGCGGTGTCCTCGCCGGTCTCGCTCGCGGGCGCCGGAAACCACAGCGCCAGCGCCTGGTCGATGGTCTCTTTGGTAGCGGGATCGCGCACGCGGGCGAGCGCGGCCTGCGCGCGGGGCAGGGACCTTGCCGATCAGCGCCTTGAGCGCCGCGCCGGCGCGCGGGTCCGGAGATGCGCACCACCGCGATCGCCGCCGGCCCGCGGCCGGAGGAGAGGGCGAAGATGGTGTCGCGTTGCGGCTCGGACATCGCGGCGCAGGTGAGCGCCGGAATGATAATTGGTCAAGGACCCGCCACGACCGCGCCTAACGTTGATCTACCAGCATGTCAGATGTTGTCGGTTACCGGCGAAATGCGAACTTCACAGGCATTTGTCGCCAAGCCGTGCCCAACTCAAAATATCCACAGTTCCGTCACGCAATTTGTTGGCGCGATTCCCAGATTACACGACCACATCCTTGAAGCGCCAAAACCTGTCGCTAGTTCCTCGATTGGCGACCGCGTCGACCGTCGCAAAAGGAGATTCTCGACGAATGTTCACGATTGAAATCGGTGGCAACCCTGTCGCCGGCAACGCGCTGATGCGAGCGCCCGCCATGCCAGACCCGCGTTCCTTTGCCGTCATCATCGTCGTTGCCAATGTCATGCTGACCGCGTGGCACCTCTACGTTCTCGGCCACCTCGATTCCCCCATGACACCAATCGGGCTTGGGCTCTTTGGCGTCGCCATCAACGTCGTTCCGCTGTTCGCCGCGGCGCTGATCTGGTTGCGCTTCAAGAGCGGAGCCTGGCTGCTCGCCGCCTTCTTCGGCATGGTCGCCATCATTGGCGCCTACGAACATTTCCTGCGCGCCGGACTAGACAACGTCTTCACCATGGCAGACGGCCCGTGGACCTGGTCATTCCGCGTAACCGCGACACTTCTATTTGCGCTCGATGTCCTGGCGTTTTGTTTCGGCCTCGCGGTGGGCGCTCGCACCGCCTCGCGCCCCACCACCTAGCCGCGAGCCCCCTTGCTCTTCCCTGCCGCCATTTGGTCCAATAAGGCGGGCTTGGAAGTGCAATCGGGGAGGGCGCCGATGCGTCGCAGGACTTTCATTTCCGGTTTGTCCGGCCTTGCGGCTGCGACATTATCCAACGCCGCGTTCGCGCAGAATTATCCGAACCGTCCCGTCGTCATCGTGGTCCCGTTCGCGGCCGGCGGCGCCTTCGACGTGCTCGCGCGCGTGCTGGCGCCGCGCATGGGCGAGGTGCTCGGCCAGCAGGTGCTGGTCGAGAACCTCACCGGCGCGTCCGGCATCATCGGCTCGAGCCGTGTCGCCCACTCAGCGCCCGATGGCTACACCGTGCTGCTCGCCAGCATCGACACCCACGGCTACAATCCGTCGATCTACAAGAAACTCGCCTACGACCCGGTCGGCGGTTTCACGCCGGTCGGGCTTGTCGCCGAGCAGCCGATGGTGTTGGTCGCGCGCAAGGCTCTGCCGGTCGCGAACCTCAAGGACTTCATCGCCTATGTGAAAGAAAACCACGCCAAGATGCAGTTCGGCCCCGCCGGCATCGGCTCAACCACGCACTTGAGCTGCGCGCTGGTCAATGCGGCGATAGGCGAGCATCCGGTGCATGTGCCCTATCGCGGCGGCGGGCCGGCGATGGCCGAGATCGTGGCCGGGCGCATCGATTACGGCTGCTTCAACATCGGCGGCGTTGCCGGGCAGATCAAGGCCGGCAACCTGAAGGCCATAGCCACACTGTCGCGCGAGCGCGCCGCGATCCTTCCGGAGCTGCCGAGCGCGCACGAGCAGGGGCTTACCGATTTTAACGTCACCACCCGGAACGCCTTGCTAGCGCCCAAAGGCACGCCGCCGGAGATCGTCGCCAAGCTTAATGCGGCGATGAGCAAGACGCTCGACACGCCGGCGGTGCAGGAGTTGTTGACCAAATACGGCGTCGCCGGCGGCGCGCCCGAGCGGCGCAGCCCGGCCTATCTTACGACGTTCATCCCAGAAGAAATCGCGCCCTGGGCAGGACCGATCAAGGCGGCCGGCATCCAGCAGGACAAGTAGTGCTGGGCCGAAGTGACGCAGGGGCCTGAGCGGAACGGATGGCGGCGGTCGCGCGTTCCGCAGCCGACCCTAGAGGGGCGACACCAATCCAGGGAACGCCCCCATGTCGAATCCCTCACGCAGAGCGCTCATCGCCGGCGCCATGGTCTTTGGCGCAACCGCCGCCGCCGCACAGGACAACCGATCGCTCACCCCCATCGTCGGCAACAAAGGCGGCGCCATCCTCGGTCCGCATAACGACGCCATCGCCGGCCAAAACAAGGATTTCTTGCACCCGCCGACAACCGATCATGGCGCGATCACAAACCTGCGCTACAAGCCGCCTGATCAATCGAAATTCATGTCGCGCCTCTAGCGCCGCAACATGCTGGAGCAGGTGATCGGCGCCATCGGCCGGCTCGGCGAAGGCACCGTGGAGATGGCGAGCGCGGTCGGCCAGCAGGCGGCGGCGACGCAGGAAATCTCCAAGAATGCGCAGCAGGCCGCCGATGGCTCGCGCCGCGTCGCGCGCAACATCGTCGAAATGGACAATAAGACGCGCGAGAACGACGACGCCTCGGGCCAGGCGCTGGATGGCGCCAAGCGCCTGCTCGACCACCCCGCAGTTCTACAGCGGCAGGTCCATAATTTCCTGCGCCACGTGCGCGCGGCATAACTTTCTCCGGCGCGCCCCGTTAAGGCGAAATTTCCCCTCTGCCCAATTCGCATAGGTCCGGCGCGCAAATCGCGCTAGACTTGATTTATGTCTGCGTCATCCGATCCCGCGCACGAAAACCGTCTCGCCGGCGCAACCTCGCCCTATCTGCTGCAACACAAGCACAACCCGGTCGATTGGTGGCCATGGGGACCGGACGCTTTGGCCGAGGCCCAGCGCAGTAACCGGCCGATTCTGCTGTCGGTCGGCTACGCCGCCTGCCATTGGTGCCACGTGATGGCGCACGAATCGTTTGAGGACCAACAAACCGCCAAGGTGATGAACGAGCTGTTCGTCAACATCAAAGTCGATCGCGAGGAGCGGCCCGACATCGACCAAATCTACATGAACGCGCTGCATTTACTCGGCGAGCAGGGCGGCTGGCCGCTGACCATGTTTTTGACGCCGAAAGGCGAGCCGGTGTGGGGCGGCACTTACTTCCCCAAAGAATCGCGCTTCGGCCGGCCGGCTTTCACCGACGTGCTGCGCGAGGTGGCGCGGCTGTTTCGCGAGGAGCCGCAGAAGATCGAGCAGAACCGCGCCGCGCTGTTGGCGCAGCTCGCCGACAAGGCGCGGCCGGCGGGCAAGATCGTCCTCGGGCTCAAGGAGCTCGACGCGGCGGCGGTGCAAGTCGGCAACATGTTCGATTCCGTCAACGGCAGTCTGCGCGGCGCGCCCAAATTTCCGCAAGCCGCGATCCTCGAATTCCTCTGGCGCGCCGGGACGCGCAGCGGCGACACGCGTTTCTTCCAGACGGTCGAGCACACGCTCGAGCATATGAGCGAGGGCGGCATTTACGATCATCTCGGCGGCGGCTTCTCGCGCTATGCGGTCGACGAGCGCTGGCTGGTGCCGCATTTCGAGAAGATGCTCTACGACAACGCCCAGCTCCTCGAATTGCTGGCGCTGGCCTGGCAGCGCAGCGGCAAACCGCTGTTCGCCGAGCGCGCGCGGGAAACCGTCGGCTGGCTCAAGCGGGAAATGACCACGGCGGAAGGCGCCTTCGCCGCCTCGCTCGATGCCGATTCGGAAGGCGAAGAAGGCAAGTTCTACGTCTGGTCGCTGACGGAAATCCGCCAGGCCTTGGGGGTGGATGCCGACGAGTTTGCCGAGCTCTATGACGTGAGCGCCGGCGGCAACTTCGAGGGTCACAATATCCTCAACCGGCTCAAATACTTACCGCGCAGCATGGAACCCGGCGCGGCGCCCGGGATGGCGCCCCGCCGCAGCAAAACCGACGCCGCACGAATTTCTATGCTGCGCGGTAAGCTATTGGATTTGCGGGAGAAACGTGTCAGGCCCGGGCTCGACGACAAAGCGCTGGCGGATTGGAATGGGCTGATGATCGCCGCCTTGGTCAACGCCGGCGTCACCTTGGAACAGCCGGAATGGCTCGCCATGGCGCGCCAAGCCTTTGATTTTATTGCAGCAAATATGACTCGTGGCGACCGGCTCGGCCATTCCTGGCGCGGCGGCACCCTGCTGTTCCCCGGCCTGGCCTCGGATTATGCCGCCATGATCCGCTCAGCATTGGCGCTCTACGAAGCAACCGGCGCAACCGCCTATCTCGAGCGGGCGCTGGCCTGGCAGCGCGCCTTCGATGCCCATTACGCCGACCCCGACACCGGCGGCTATTACCTGTCGGCCGACGACGCCGGCGACCTTTTGCTGCGGCCGCATTCGACCCTCGACGACGCCATCCCCAATCCCAACGCGATCGCCGCGCAGAATCTGGTGCGGCTTGCCGTGCTGGCCGGCGACGACGCCTGGCGCACAAAGGCCGACCGGCTGATCGAGGGCATTCTGTCGGCGGCGGAGCGCAACTTATTCGGCCACGTCGCGCTGCTCAACGCGCTCGACCTGCGGCTGCGCGGCGCCGAGATCGTCGCCACCGGACTGGAGGCAGAGCGTTTCGCGCAAGCCGCGCTGCGGCTGCCGTTCACCGACCGCATCGTGCTGCGCGCCGGTGCGGCGGCGGATTTGCCGGCGGCGCATCCGGCGCAGGAAAAGCTCGCCGCGGTCAGCGGCAGCGCCGTTTTCGTCTGCGTCGGCGAGCGCTGTTCGCTGCCGGTGACGGAACCCGACCGGATCGCCGCGGCGGTCCAGGCGATGCGAAACCCCAATCCGTCACCCTGAGGCAGCCGCGCCTGGCGCGGCTCCCGTCAAGACCGAGACCGTCACCCGCGCGGGTTGACGAAGACGTAGCCGTGCAGGTTGCGCACGTGCAGCCGCGACAGCCCGCCGCCGGAATTGTAGTCGCGGATCAGCCAGCCGCCATTGCCGGCTAAGGCTTCGATGTACATCACGTGACCGCTGCGCACGGCGGCAAGACCGGCGCGCGGTGCGGGCTCGTGCGGGAACAGGCGCGCCCAGTTGCTCGCGAGGTTGAGCCGCACGTCGGCGAGTCCGAGATATTTGCGCAGGCCGCAGCCGCAATAAGCGTGCGGACAGCCGTCCGGCCGCGCGCCGATCACCGTGCCTTGGTCGACGGAGGCGTAAGCGCGGTTGCCGCTGTCGTCGACCGCGGCCACCTGATTCGGCTGAAACGCCGCGCCGCATATTTTGCGGCCTTCATAGGTGAATTGACAGCCGGCGTCCGACATCCGCGCGGAGGAATGCCGCAGCCGGTGGGCAATGTGATGATGACTTCCTTCAGAATAACCGTGCCGATGACGCGCATCGGCGGGATGATTCACGCAAGCAATTAGGAGCAAAACGGCCGGCGCTCCTATAATACGCAGCAGCTTCATGGTGTCCCTCTTTGGCTGGTGGACGAAGCCCCCAACGGCGCCCTTCCTCGGCGCAGACGTTCGAAATCGCGGACGCAATCAATCGCTGCTCCCGCGGGCGATCCTTGGGATCATGGACGATGGCGTGGAGCGGCACGGAACCTCCCGGAACAACTCGGCTTTAACGACCCAAGGCAGATTGAGTTCCGCTGCCTTTTGTCACGGGCATAAGGCGCTGAAACATCAAATAAAATGGCCGGCACAAGGCCGGCCAATGCAAATCGTATTTACCGCCAAACATTAGGTATTCATGCTCTCGAAGAACTCGGCGTTGTTCTTGGTGTTGCGCAGCTTGTCGAGCAGGAAGTCGATGGCGTCCATGGTGCCCATCGGATTTAAGATGCGGCGCAGCACGTACATCTTCTTGAGCACGGCCGGATCGGTGAGCAGCTCTTCCTTGCGCGTGCCGGAGCGGGTGATGTCCATGGCCGGGAAGGTGCGCTTGTCGGCCACCTTGCGGTCGAGGATGAGCTCCGAATTGCCGGTGCCCTTGAACTCTTCGAAGATCACTTCGTCCATGCGCGAGCCGGTGTCGATCAGTGCGGTGGCGATGATGGTGAGCGAGCCGCCCTCTTCGATATTGCGCGCGGCGCCGAAGAAGCGCTTTGGCCGCTGCAGCGCGTTCGCGTCGACGCCGCCGGTCAGCACCTTGCCGGATGACGGCACCACGGTGTTGTAGGCGCGGCCGAGGCGGGTGATCGAGTCGAGCAGGATCACCACGTCACGGCCGTGTTCGACCAGACGTTTGGCCTTCTCGATCACCATTTCCGCGACCTGGACGTGGCGCGAGGCCGGCTCGTCGAAGGTCGAGGAGATTACCTCGCCCTTGACCGAGCGCTGCATGTCGGTGACTTCCTCCGGCCGCTCGTCGATCAAGAGCACTATGAGGAATACTTCCGGGTGATTGGCGGTGATGGCGTGCGCGATGTTCTGCAGCAGCACGGTCTTGCCGGTGCGCGGCGGCGACACGATCAGCGCGCGCTGGCCCTTGCCGATCGGCGCCACAATGTCGATGACGCGGGCCGAGAGATCCTTCTTGGTCGGATCCTCGTGCTCCATCTTCAGTCGCTCGTCAGGATAAAGCGGCGTCAGGTTGTCGAAGTTGACCTTGTGCTTGGCCTTCTCGGGGTCTTCGAAGTTGAGCGTGTTGACCTTGAGCAAGGCGAAATAGCGCTCGCCTTCCTTTGGCGAACGGATGTGGCCGTCGACGGTGTCGCCGGTGCGCAGGCCGAAGCGGCGGATCTGGCTGGGCGAGACGTAGATGTCGTCGGGACCGGACAGGTAGTTGGATTCCGGCGAGCGCAGAAAGCCGAAGCCGTCGGACAGCACTTCGACGACGCCTTCGCCGATGATGTCGATTTCCTGGGTGGCGAGCTGCTTGAGGATGGCGAACAACAGCTCTTGCTTGCGCATGGTGCTGGCGTTCTCGACGCCGTTTTCTTCGGCGAACTGCACCAGCTCGGCTGGCGTTTTGGACTTGAGGTCCTGGAGTTTCATTTCCCGCATGGGGGGCATTGATCCTTGGGAGAGTGACCGGCGGAGTCTCGAAAAATGCGACGACTCGCAACCGATGGACTTGGAGAGAGAGATCGCAGGTCTTGGGCAACGAGGGAGTTTTCGAAAGGAGCCCTGAACCCGATGCTGCGACCGGCCCGAACGTGGGTGCCGGAACGCGACTAGCATCCGCCTGCGTTCGGTGGGAGCATTCAACATAAGCGGGAAACCGCTTTTTCGCAAGTGGCGCGGCGGCTTTGTTTGCGAACGAGCGGTCCACTCAGAACGGCTTCAGCGTCACCAAAAGCACGATGGCGATCATCAGCAGCGTTGGTATCTCATTGAGAATACGGTAGAATTTCTGGCTGTGCTGGTTCTGGTCAGCGGCGAATTGCTTAACCAAGCGGACCAAATAGCCGTGCACGCCGGACAGCGCCACGACCAGCGCGAATTTTGCCCAGAACCACGGCGCCGCGAGCCAATGGCCGTCCCAGGCGAGCCAGGCGCCGAACAGCCAGGTCGCGATCATCGCCGGGTTGATGATCGCCTTGAGCAGCCGGCGCTCCATCACCTTGAAAGTTTCCGACTGCTTGGAGCCTGGCTCGGCGTCGCAATGATAGACGAACAGCCGCGGCAGATAGAGCATGCCGGCCATCCACGAAATTACGGCGATGATGTGGAGCGCTTTGAGGAGGAGGTACACGAGGTCTATCCACGCACACGCTTGAGCATCTGCTCGACATGCGCGATCGGGGTGTCGGGCAGGATGCCGTGGCCGAGGTTGAAGATGAGCGGGCCCGCGGAAAACGCGGCGAGCACGGCATCGACTTCGCGGTCGAGTGCGGCGCCGCCTTCGCGCAAGATCAGCGGATCGACATTGCCCTGCACCGGCACTTGGTTTTGGATTTGCTCCCGGGCGAAGCCGCGGTCGATATCGCTTTCCAGGCTGACCGCATCGACGCCGGTCTCGGCCGCATAGCGCGGAATATTTTTGCCGGCGCCGCGGGGAAATCCGATCACTTTGGTGCCTGGCCGTTTTGCTCGCAGTTTTGCGATCAGACGTTTGGTCGGCTGCACGCACCAGCGTTCGAAATCCTGCGGCGGCAGCGAGCCTGCCCAAGTATCGAAGATCTGCACCACCTCGGCGCCGGCTTCCAATTGCCGCGCTAGATACTCGACCGAAGCATCGACCAGGCAATCGATGACATGCTGAAAAGCCTCGGGGGCCTGCGCCGCAAAGTCTTTGCCGGCGCCTGATCGGGCGTACCTTGGCCGGCAACCATATAGGTCGCAACGGTCCACGGCGCGCCGCAAAAGCCGATCAATGTCGTCTTAGGCCCGAGTTCGCTTTTGACGCACCGCACTGTTTCATAGATCGGCAACAGCAGATTGTGATCCGCGTCTTGTCGCAGCGACATCGCCGCTTTGGCACCGGCCAAGGGCTCGAGCCGCGGGCCTTCGCCCTCGACGAACCAAAGCTTGCGCCCCAACGCCAGCGGGATCACCAAAATATCGGAAAACAGGATCGCCGCATCGAAGCCGAAACGCCGCACTGGCTGCAGCGTGACTTCCGCCGCCATTTCCGGATTGAAACAGAGATCGAGAAAGCCGCCTGCTTTCTCCCGTACCGCACGATATTCCGGTAGATATCGACCCGCTTGGCGCATCATCCAAACCGGCGGCACCGCTTGCCGCTCGCGCTCGAGCACGCGCAACAGCGGCTTTGTCCCCAGACCGTCGGTTTTGCCGGCTTCTTCCATAAAGACTCTTATAAGTTTCTTTGTAGTGGTTGTTAGAGCGTGGATTGGACTCATGACTCCCGATCAACAGTCTGTCCACCATATCGCCGGCGCCAATTCAAATTCCGGCTCAATCCAGCGTCGCTTCGTCCACAGCCATTCAAGTCGTTTTATTTGCGTTTTCGCGATCTATCCCCTGACGTCCCCAAGCGCCTGTCCACATTCCCTTGTCGAAATCACAGCGCGTGCCTTGCGGCGTCCCGAAGGCAGCTGTGTGGATGGAGATTGAACGAATGGCCAAGGCATGCTTGCACCGGAGACAAAGGCATGGCCTTCTCCCGCCGTATCCACACGTGGTCCTTGATCTATACAGATGCCCAACACCGGCTATTTCCATCTCCATCTGGTTTCCGACGCCACCGGCGAAACGCTGATCACGGTGGCGCGCGCTGCCGCGGCGCAATACGCCAATGTGCAGCCGGTCGAGCACCTTTATCCGATGGTGCGCTCGAAGAAGCAGCTCGACCTGGCGCTGGCGGAAATTTCCGAGTCGCCGGGGTTGGTGCTCTATACGCTGCTCGAGGAAGACCTGATCGAGACGCTGGAAAAGAAGTGCCGCGACCTGGCGCTGCCCTGCATGTCGGTGCTCGGGCCGGTGTTGCGGCTGTTCCAGTCGTATCTCGGCGCTGAGACCATCCATCGCGTCGGCGCCCAGCACGTGCTCAATGCCGAATATTTCCAGCGGATCGACGCGCTCAACTACACCATGTTTCATGACGACGGCCAGCACGTCGAAGGCCTGCAGGACGCCGACGTGGTACTGGTCGGGGTGTCGCGCACGTCGAAGACGCCGACCTCGATCTATCTCGCAAACCGCGGTGTCAAGACTGCTAATGTGCCGCTGGTACCGGGCGTGCCGCTGGCGCCCGAGGTGGAAAAGCTCACCCGGCCGCTGGTGATCGGGCTCTATGCCAGCCCGGAGCGCATCGTGCAGATCCGCGAGAACCGGCTGTTGGGCTTGAAGGCGCATCGCGACGACGACCGCTATATCGACAAGGCGGCGGTCGCCGAAGAGGTGGCGTTCTCGCGCCGGCTCTGCGCCAAATACAATTGGCCGTCGATCGACGTCACCCGCCGCTCGATCGAGGAGACCGCCGCCGCGGTGATGAAACTGCTGACCGAGCGCCGCCGCCAGCCGGCCGGGTGAATTGCGGGCGGACGGAAAGCCCGGCTTGTGGTGTTTTCATTGCAGATGGGGGTTGGGGAAACCGTCATGGCGCTCTGGCTTAGTCCGCAGCCGCTGGTGCTCGCCTCGAAGAGCGACGTGCGCGGCAAGATGCTGGCGGCGGTCGGGCTGCGTTTCGAGATCCGCCCGGCGCAGATTGACGAGCGCGCGGTCGAAGCCGAAAGCGGCGTCGCCGATGCCGCCGCCGCCGCCCGCCTGTTGGCTCGCGCCAAGGCGGCAGCGGTGGCGGCAACGCTGCCCGGACGCTTGGTGCTCGGCGCCGACCAGACGCTCGCGCGCGGGTCGCGGCGTTTCAGCAAGCCGGCCGATCGCGCGGCCGCCGCTGAGCAGTTGCGCGCGTTGCGCGGCCGCACGCACGAGCTCCATTCGGCGCTGGCGCTGGTGCGCGACGGCGCCGTGCTGTTCGATTGCGTCGACAGCGCGCTGCTGACCATGCGCGGTGTCTCCGACCGGTTTCTCGACGAATATCTCGACATGGTGGGCGACGCGGTGCTGGCAAGCGTCGGCGCTTATCAACTCGAGGGCCTTGGCGTGCACCTGTTCGAGCGGGTGGACGGCGATTTTTTCACTGTTCTCGGCCTGCCGCTGTTGCCGCTGCTCGCCTATCTTGCGGCAGAACAAGTTTGTGGACGGCTAGAAGCTTGCGAGCAGTAACATGTTCATTCTCGGCCTGACCGGCTCGCTGGCCATGGGCAAATCCGCCACGGCGCAGATGTTCGTCGACGAAGGCGTGCCGCTGCACGACGCCGACGCCGTGGTGCATCGGCTCTACGACGGCGAGGCGACAGCGGCGATCGAGGCGGCGTTTCCCGGCACCACCGCGGGCGGCAAGGTCGACCGCGTCAAGCTCGGGCAGCGCGTTCTCGACGATGCCGCCGCCATCAAGCGGCTGGAGGCATTCGTGCATCCCATGGTCGCCGCTGCCTCGGCGAAGTTTTTGGCCGAGGCCGAGGCGCGCGGCGCACCGGTCGCGGTGCTCGACGTGCCGCTGCTGTTCGAGACTGGCGGCGACAAGCGTTGCGACGCGGTCGTGGTGGTGTCGGCGCCGGCCGAATTGCAGCGAAAGCGCGCGCTCGAGCGGCCGGGTATGACCGAGGACAAGTTCCAGGCCATTCTCGGCAAACAGATGCCGGACGAGGAAAAACGCCGCCGCGCCGATTTCGTGGTGGATACCTCGCAGGGATTCGACCACGCCCGCGCCCAGGTGCGTGATATTCTCAAGGCGGTCGCTAAGATGCCGGAGCGACGGCGCTGAGTTGCCACGGAAAGAATATTTGATGCGCGAAATCGTGCTCGACACCGAAACCACCGGGCTCGACCCCAACCAGGGTCACCGTCTGGTCGAGCTCGGCTGCATCGAGCTGCTCAACCGCATTCCGACCGGCGCGACCTTCCACCGCTACCTCAACCCGGAGCGCGAGGTGCCGGCGGAAGCTTTCGCCATCCATGGCCTCGCCACCGAGTTCCTCAAGGACAAGCCGCTGTTCGCCGAGATCGTCGACGATTTCCTCGAATTCATCGGCGACGCGCCGCTGGTGATCCACAATGCGAGCTTCGACCACGGCTTTCTGATCGCCGAGCTCAAGCGCATCGAGCGCCCGCCGATCGCGCGCGAGCGACTGGTCGATACGCTGTTCCTGGCGCGGCGCAAGCATTCGGTCGGGCCTTACAATCTCGATGCACTGTGCGTGCGCTACGGCATCGACAATTCGCGGCGCACCAAGCACGGCGCGCTGCTCGACGCCGAGATCCTTGCCGAGGTCTATCTGGAATTGATCGGCGCGCGCCAGGCGCAACTCGGCCTCGCCGAAAGCGGCGTGCGGCGCAGCGGCGGCGGCAACGGCGCCGTCGCACGGGCCGAACGCGCGGTGGCGCTGGCGCCGCGTATCAGCGACGCCGATCGCCAAGCGCACCGCGACTTCGTGACGAGCCTTGGCGAGATCGCCGTGTGGCGGAATTATTTGTGAGTTCTACGGCGCGGGCGCGCCGGCAGCCGGCGCCTCGCTCATGCGTTGGCGGTAGAGCCCGACGAAATCCACCGGATCGAGCAGCAGCGGCGGGAAGCCGCCGTTGCGTACCGTGGTAGCGACGATCTCGCGCGCGAACGGGAACAGCAGGCGCGGGCATTCGATCAGCACCATCGGATTCAGGCTTTCCGGCGGAATGTTCTGCAGGCGGAACACGCCGGCGAATTCCAGCTCGAAGCGGAACATCACGCTGTTGTTGATGTCGGCCTTGCCGTCGAGCTTGAGCGTCACTTCGTAGTCGTTGTTCGCCAGCGGCTTGGCGCCGACATTGATCTGGATGGAGATCTGCGGTTGCGCCCCGGCGGGCTGCATCGACTGCGGCGCGTTCGGGTTCTCGAACGAGAAATCCTTGATGTACTGCGCCACCACGTTGATTTGCGGCAGCTGATTGGGGGCCGGCGCCGGGCCCCCATTGGTCGTCGACATGAAAACTCCTTGCCGCCACTCACGATTGAAAGCGGCGGTTGGCTAACACAGGGTCACCGGAGGGACAAGGACACGCGATTAGTGCCCGTCGTCGCCCCGCCGCGGCAGCGCCGGGTCGGGCACCTGATGCCACTGCTCGGGCTCGAGATCGACCACGCCGTCGTTGCGCGGGCGTGTGGCGTGGCGGCCAATGAGCGCGGCGAGCAGCCCCCGCAGCGGGGCGATGAGCAGCAAAAGTCCGAGGACGTCGGTAATAAACCCCGGAATCAGCAGCAAATCCCGGCAAACAGGGTGGCGGTGCCGGGGCCGTCGGCCTGCAGCGCGGAAAACCCGCCATCGCCCATGGCGACGCGGACGCGGGCGACGTGGTTACCGCCGGCATGGCGCAGCACCATGGCGCCGGCGAACGAGCCGGCGCCGATCAGCGCTAGCGCCCACAACAAACCGAAGGCCTGGGCGACCGCGATGAACGCCGCCAGTTCCAAAAACGGCAGCGCCACCAGGGCCAATAGCAGGTATTTTGCCACATTCATCGCCTGTTACTCTGAAACCCCGAGGTTGGCGTAGCCATCCCGATCGTTTAAGCTTTGTTCGCGAAGCACAATTGCGTCGAATCCGGCGCTGAGCCTATGGATTGGCGCGGACCCCGGCATAGATAAGTACGGCGCGCCGGTCCGCCACGCCGTCGATCGGGCTTAAGGGCGATACGGCCGGTACGGTTACCGAAAGCATGCGAGACGTGTTCGACATCTACACCATCATTTTTCTGGCGCTCGCGGTATTCATTTTCCTGCGGCTGCGCAGCGTGCTCGGCCAACGCACCGGTCGGGAACGGCCGCCGTACGATCCCTACGCCGCGCGCGAGCCGTCGCGGCCAGCGCCGGATAAAGTCGTCGCGCTGCCCAACCGCGCGCCGGAAGCGGCCGCCGCCAAGCCTGCCGAACCGGCGGCGCCGCCGGGCGAGCGCTGGAAGGGCATCGCCGAACTGGGCACGCCGCTCGCCGCCGGTCTCGACACCATCGTCGGCGCTGACCCGAATTTCGACGCCAAGCATTTTTTGACCGGCGCGCGCGCCGCCTACGAGATGATCGTCAACGCTTTCGCCGAAGGCGATCGCCGCACCTTGAAGAATCTGTTGTCGCGCGACGTCTACGACGGTTTCGAGTCCGCCATCTCCGAGCGCGAGAAGCGCGGCGAAACCATGGAGAACCGTTTCGTCTCCATCGACAACGCCGAAATCACTGCCGCCGAATTGCGCGGCCGCGTCGCGCAGTTGACCGTGCGTTTCCAGTCGAAGCTCGTGACCGCGACCCGCGACAAGGACGGCAACGTCACCGACGGCAACGCCGAGAAGGTCACCGACGTCACCGACGTCTGGACCTTCGCCCGCGATCTGTCGTCGCGCGATCCGAACTGGAAGCTGGTCGCCACCGAAGCCGGGCAATGACCGCATGGCGCCACGACCCTCGCGCGCGCAAATCGGCCTGGCCTTCTCCCTGATCGCGGCGGCGTGCGGGCCGTCGATGGCAGGCGAGTTGAAATTCCGCAATGCCAAGGTCGAGCCGCTTAGCTTCGCCAAGCTCGACGGCTGGAAGAACGACGACCACGCCGCGGCGTATCAGACCTTCCTGAAAAGCTGCAGCGCGATCGTGCAAGGCAGCGCGTCGGCGCACAAGGCGCGGCCAGTCTACGCCGGGCTTCACAAGGTGTGCGAGCGCGCGACCGCCTTGGGTCCGCTCGACCGCGACAAGGCGCGCGCCTTCTTCGAGGCCAATTTCAAGCCGGTGCGAATCCTGCCGGAGGTGCACAGCTACGGCTATTACACCGGGGCTGACGGCTTCTACACCGGCTATTACGAGGGCGAAGTCACCGGCTCGCGCGTCAAGACCGCGGACTTCAAGGTTCCGCTTTACCGCGTGCCGGGACGCATTGCCGGCAAGAAGAGCACGGTGTTTTCGCAATTCGATCGCACCGCCATCGAGGCGGGGGCGCTCGCCGGCAAGGGTCTGGAGATCTGCTGGATCAAGAACCCGGTCGACGCCTTCTTCGCGCAGATCCAGGGCTCGACTCGCGTCAAGCTCGACGACGGCCAGTTGCTGCGGCTCAATTACATCGCCAGCAACGGCAAGCCCTACACGCCGGTCGGCCGCCTCATGATCGACGCGGGCCTGTGCACGCCCGAAGACATGTCGATGGACAAGATCCGCGACTACATGGAAGCCAATCCGGACGCCGGAAAAGCGCTGCGCGAGAAGAACCGTTCCTTCGTGTTTTTCTCCGAGACGCCGCTCAAGCCCGACGACGAGCCGCTCGGCGCGCAGGGCATCCCGCTGACGCCGGGACGTTCGCTCGCGGTCGATCCGCACGTCCACGTCTACGGCGAGCCGATCTGGATCGACGCCAAGTTCCCGATCAGCGGCGAGGAGCCGAAAGACACCTTCCGCCATCTGATGTTCGCGCAGGACACCGGCTCCGCCATCCGCGGCGTGGCGCGCGCCGACATCTATTTCGGCCACGGCGACGACATTCCGCACATCGCCGGCCGCATCAAGCAGTTCGGCAAATTCGTCATGCTTCTGCCGCAGGGCGTCTCGGCGGCCGGCAGCGCGCCGCAGCCGGTCAAAGGCATCCCGCTGCCGCGGCCGCGGCCGAAGGACGTCATCGCCGACAATTCGCCGGCGGCCAAGCCGAAGCCATGAGCGCGGGCAACCGCCGCCGCGTCCTCACCGGCGAGGAACGCGTGCTGTGGGCGACCTTCACCAAGGCGATCGAGCCGCTTCATGCGAGCGCACATTTCGATGCGGGCGATGAGGCGATCGCCGACGTGGTTGCGCCGCCGCGCGCGAAAACAACCGTCAACGCTCCACAGCCCACGCCGGCAAAACCGGCGCCGCCGCCTCTGGCGCCGCTCGGCCGCCGCCTGAAGCAACGCGTCGCGCGCGGCAAGGAGGCGATCGACGCCCGCATCGATCTGCACGGGCTGACGCAGGCGCAGGCGCATTCGGCGCTGCTGCATTTCCTGCGCAACGCGCATGCGCGCGACGCCCGCCTGCTGCTAGTGATCACCGGCAAAGGCCGCGGTTCGGAGCCCGGCGTGTTGCGCCGCCAGGTGCCGCAATGGCTTGGCCTGCCGGAATTCCGCTCGCTTGTGGTCGGTTTCGAGGAAGCGCATGTCGCCCACGGCGGCAAGGGCGCGCTTTATGTGCGCCTGCGGCGAACGCGTATGCCCTGATCGGCGTTGTCGCTAGCGGAGGAGAGAGCAGTCCATGTCCAACAAGACGAAGTCGCCCGGCAAAGCGCAGGAATCCAATAAGAAAGTGCTCGAGCGCGAGCTCGAGGAAGGGCTGGAGGAAACCTTCCCGGCCTCCGATCCGGTCGCGGTGACCGAGCCGGCGCCCGACCACGACAGGCCCGACAAAAAGAAGTAAACTCGTCCCCTGCCTGCAGGAGGATGCGTCATGCGCGCGATCGTCCCGGCGATGGTGGCTTGCGTCATGGGCGCGACCGCTCTTGCGCAAACGTCGATGAAGCCGACCGCGCCGCAGAAGATGATATCGCCCGCGGAGCAGAAGAATATGCATGCCTGCGAGAAACAGGCGGCGGATCGCAATATCCCGATGGATCAGCGTTCGAAGTTCGTCATGGATTGCATGACGAAGAAAAAGAGCTAGTCGTCCCACGGGTGCAGCACGATGCGCCCGACGAGATCCGGCGCGCTCTCCAGCAAGCGGTGCGCCTTGCGATCTTCGACAGCGGCAGCACGGCATGGATCGGCATGACGAGGCGGCCGCTCTCCAGCAGTTCGGCGACGATGCGCTGATCGGCGAGTGTCGCGCCGCGCACGTTGAGTTCCTTGCCGACCACATCGACAATGCGCAGCGGCACCTCTTTCATTTCGCCGCCAACAGGACAGAAGGTGCCGCCGAGCTGCATCGCGTCGATGCAAAGCCGCATCAGCTCGGTCGCGCCGGTGTATTCGACCGCGCCGTCGACGCCTTCGCCGCCAGTGAAGGCGCGAATTTGCCGCGCGATATCGGCGCTGTTCGTATCCACGACCAGGTCGGCGCCCAATTTTTTCAGCGCATCCGTTTTACCCGGAAAGCGCGACGTGGCAATGACGCGGCAGCTGGCGAGCTTGGCGAGCAGCAACGTCGCGGTGCCCATACCGCCGGCAGCGCCGGTGATCAGCACCGTGTCGCCTTTGCGCGCGTTGAGGCGTGCGGCAACCACGTGATGCGCGGTGGCGCAAGCCCACATCGACGCGGCGGCTCGATCGACGTCGAGCGACGGCGAGGCCTTGAGCCAGTAATTCTCCGGACGCGCGACGTATTGTGCATAGCCGCCGAACATCGTGTGCCCCGGCAGGTCGATGCCGGTCGACAGGTTGCCGAGGCCGCGCTGCGCCTCGGGCGAGTTCGGATTTTCCGGGCTGGTGAGCCCGATGACGCGGTCGCCGGCTTTGAGGCCGCGGACCTCGGCGCCCACCGCCTCGACGACGCCGGCCACGTCGCGGCCGAGCTGCATCGGATCGGAAACGGCTTGCGGCCGGCGATGCCGCCACCATAGCCGGTGGCATTGCCGTAGAATTCATGCACCTCGCCGTTGCGGTATTTCACGTCCCAGCGCGACACCGAGGTGGCGAACACCTTCACCAGCACGTCGCCCGCGCCCATCTCCGGCATCGCGTAATCGCCGTAGACAAGCTTGTCCGGCCCGCCAAACTCGAACAGACGCACGGCTTTCATGTTGGCAGCCCCAGCCATCCGGGTGATCTTCGATGATCGCAGCCGGGATGGCTAGAGGATGAACCGGCTCAAATCCGCATTCTTGGCGAGATCGCCGATGTGCTTCTGCACATAGGCGGCGTCGATCTTCACGGTCTCGCCGGAGCGGTCGGTGGCGGCAAAGGAAATCTCGTCGAGCACGCGCTCCATCACCGTCTGCAGGCGGCGCGCGCCGATGTTCTCGATGGTGGAATTCACCGCCACGGCGATGTCGGCGATGGCGTCGATGGCGTCCTCGGAAAAATCGAGCGTGACGCCTTCGGTGGCGAGCAGCGCCACGTATTGCTTGATCAGTGAGGCTTCCGGCTCGGTCAGAATGCGGCGCATGTCGTCGCGCGACAGCGCGCTCAGCTCGACGCGGATCGGCAGGCGGCCCTGCAGCTCGGGCAGGAGATCGGACGGCTTGGAGATGTGGAAGGCGCCCGAGGCGATGAACAGCACGTGGTCGGTCTTCACCGGCCCGTGCTTGGTATTGACGGTGGTGCCCTCGATCAGCGGCAAGAGGTCGCGCTGCACGCCTTCGCGCGACACGTCGGCGCCGTAGCGGCCCTCGCGGCCGGCGATCTTGTCGATCTCGTCGAGGAAGACGATGCCGTTCTGCTCGACCGCCTTGATCGATTCCTGGATGAGCTGCTCGTTGTCCAACAACTTGTCGGATTCTTCGTTGACTAGAATGTTGTGCGAATCCTGCACGGTGACCTTACGCGTCTTGGTCTTGCCGCCCATCTTGCCGAAGATGTCGCCGAGATTGATGGCGCCCATCTGCGCGCCCGGCATGCCGGGGATTTCGAACATCGGCATGCCGCCGCCGCCGGCCTGAACCTCGATCTCGATTTCCTTGTCGTTGAGTTCGCCGGCGCGCAGTTTCTTGCGGAAGCTCTCCCGCGTTGGCGGGCCGGAGCCGGGGCCGACCAGCGCGTCGAGCACGCGCTCCTCGGCGTTGAGCTCCGCCTTGGCCTGCACGTCTTTGCGCTTGCGCTCGCGGGTCAGCGCGATGGAGATTTCGACCAGGTCGCGCACGATCTGCTCGACGTCGCGGCCGACATAGCCGACCTCGGTGAACTTGGTGGCTTCGACTTTCAGGAACGGCGCGCCGGCGAGCCGCGCCAGCCGCCGCGAAATCTCGGTCTTGCCGACGCCGGTCGGGCCTATCATCAGGATGTTCTTCGGCAGCACTTCCTCGCGCAATTTGTCGTCAAGCTGCAGGCGGCGCCAGCGGTTGCGCAAGGCGATCGCGACCGCGCGCTTGGCGTCGTTCTGGCCGACGATGAAGCGATCGAGTTCAGAGACGATTTCGCGGGGGGAGAAGTCGGTCATGGGGTTACGCTTGTTTAGCCGCCGGCCTGCCAGGCGCGGATGGCGTCGAACGGGTGCAGCAGCATGATGATGTTCAAGGTCAGATTGTCGCGGATCACATAGCCCACAATCAGCTCCATGGCGACGGCGACGCCGATCCCCGCCGATATAGGCAGCCGGCGCGCCAGCACAAAGCCCACGATCATGCAGAATGTGTCGGACAGCGAATTGATCACGCTGTCGCCATAGTATTGCAGCGAGATCGTGCCGGCGCGGTAGCGCTCGATGACGAGGGGCGTGTTCTCGATGATCTCCCATGACGCCTCGATGCTCATGGCGATGGCGAAACGCAGCACGAGCGGCGCGCGCGGCAGCACCAGCCAGGTGAGGCCGTAGAAGATGAAGCCGTGGATGATGTGCGAGAACGAGTGCCAATCGAAAATGTGCTGCGAGTTCTCCGAACTCTGCACCACGCCCCACCATAATTTGACGGTGCCGCAGGTGCAGATCGGCGGATGGCCCATGGCGAGCAGCGCCGCTGCCTGGATCGCCATCGCGCCGGCGACGACGAGCGCGTAAGTCCGCACTGAAGATTGCGCGGCGTCGGTCACGTCTTGAGCTGCTCGATGGTGACATTGCGGTTGGTGTAGACGCAGATGTCGGCGGCGATGTCGAGCGACTTCTTGACGATCGCCTCGGCGTCGAGCGGCCCGTCGATGAGCGCGCGCGCGGCGGCGAGCGCGTAGTTGCCGCCGGAGCCGATGCCGGCGACGCCCGCTTCCGGCTCGAGCACGTCGCCGGTGCCGGTCAATACCAGCGAGACCTTGGCGTCGGCAACGATCATCATGGCTTCGAGCCGGCGCAGATAGCGGTCGGTGCGCCAGTCCTTGGCGAGCTCGACGGCACCACGCAGCAGCTGGCCGGGATATTGCTCGAGCTTCGATTCCAATCTTTCGAACAGGGTAAACGCGTCGGCAGTGGCGCCGGCGAAACCGCCGATCACGTCGCCTTTGCCGAGCCGGCGCACCTTCTTGGCGTTGGCCTTGACGATGGTCTGGCCGATGGAGACCTGGCCGTCGCCGCCGATGACCACGCTGGCGCCCTTGCGGACGGTCAAGATGGTGGTGCCGTGCCAGGAAGGAAGGTCGTTTCCCATACGCGTTAACCCCTGCAATCCGGGTCATCTAGGGATGTCGCGGAGCGTTTGCAAACCGCCCGCGGTCAAGGTGGCAAATCTGGCAAACCCCTGATAAAAGGCGCGCGACAAAGCGATATTCGCCAAGGACCCGCCATGCGCAAGGGCGCCGTGAAGCGCAAGACCAAGGAAACCGACGTCGAAGTCGAAGTCGATCTCGACGGGCAGGGGCGTTCGTCGGTCGCGACCGGCATCGGCTTCCTTGACCACATGCTCGATCTTCTGGCGCGGCACTCGCGCATCGACATCACGGTCAAGGCCAAGGGCGACCTGCACATCGACCACCATCACACGACAGAAGATGTCGGCATCGCGCTCGGCCAGGCGGTCAAGCAGGCGCTCGGCGACATGAAGGGCATCACGCGCTATGCGGATGTCCATGTGCCGATGGACGAGGCATTGACCCGCGTCGCGCTCGACATATCCGGGCGGCCGTTTCTGGTGTTCAAGGCCGAGTTCGTGCGCGACAAGGTTGGCACCTTCGACACCGAACTGGTGCAGGAGTGGTTCCAGGCTTTTGCCATGAACGCCGGCATCACGCTGCACGCCGAGACTTTATACGGCACCAACGATCACCATATCGCCGAGTCCTGCTTCAAGGGCCTGGCGCGCGCGCTGCGCGCCGCGGTCACGATCGATCCGCGCGCCAAGGACGAAGTGCCGTCCACCAAGGGCTCGCTGGGCGGTTAAACGTCATTCTGGGATGGCGCGTAGCGCTCGCTTTGCTCGCGCCCCGGAATGACTAGATGGTATTGAGAGTCTTCGTCATGCCCACTTTCACCGTGCACGCACCGCCGCCGCTCAAGGGCGACACCGCGAGCGCTCCCGAGCGCTTCGTGTTTGTGCGCGATGGATTCCATGTCTGGGCTTTCGTGCTGACGCCGTTCTGGCTGCTGCGTTACCGACTGTGGCTGGCCTTTGCGATCTACGTCGTCTTTAGTATCGCGCTCGCCGTCGTGCTGCGATGGACCGGCGCCGGCGCGACCGTGCAATTTCTTTGCGGCCTCGTGGTTTCGCTGCTGATCGGGCTCGAAGCGGCGAGCATCCGCCGCCGCAAGCTGGCGTGGAAGCGCTGGAGCATGCTCGGCTTTGTCATCGGCGACGACCTCGAAACGGCGGAGCATCGCTTCTTCGCCGAATGGACCAAGACAGCGACCACGCGCGCAGCCGAGGCGCCGCCGCCGGCACCGCCGAGCGCGTCGCCAATGCCGCGCCAGACGCAGTCCGCCATCATCGGCCTGTTCCCCGAAGCGGGGACGCCGCGATGAGCGTCGCCATCGTCGACTACGGCTCGGGCAATCTGCACTCTGCGGCCAAAGCCTTTGAGCGCGCGGCGCGCGAGAGCGGGCACGATCAGCCGATCCTGGTCACCAGCAGACCGGACGAAGTCGCGGCCGCTTCGCGCGTGGTGCTGCCCGGCGTCGGCGCCTTCGCCGATTGCCGGCGCGGGCTCGACACCATTCCCGGCATGATCGATGCACTGAACGAGAGCGTCGTTGCTCAGAGCAAGCCGTTCCTCGGCATTTGTGTCGGCATGCAACTGATGGCCGAGCGCGGCCGGGAGTATCAGGTGACGCCGGGCCTCGGCTGGATCGCCGGCGAGGTCGACCGCATCACGCCGAATGACGCCAGCCTGAAAATTCCGCACATGGGCTGGAACACGCTCACTCTGCTCAAAGCCCATCCGCTGCTCGAGGACATTCCGCTCGGGCCGGACGGGCTGCATGGCTATTTCGTGCACTCTTACGAGCTTAAGCCGGCGCGACACGGCGATCTGGTGGCGCAGGCCGACTACGGCGGCCCGCTCACGGCCATCGTCGGCCGCGACAACATGGTCGGCACGCAATTCCACCCGGAGAAGAGCCAGCGGCTGGGCTTGAAGCTGATCGCGAATTTCTTGAAGTGGACGCCATGATCCTGTTCCCCGCCATCGACCTGAAGGAAGGCCAGGCTGTGCGGCTGCAGCAAGGCGACATGGCGCGCGCCACCGTGTTCCATCGCGATCCGGCGGCGCAGGCGCACCTGTTCGAGCAGCAGGGCTTCCGCCACCTGCACGTCGTCGACCTCGACGGCGCCTTTGCCGGCAAGCCGATGAACGTCGCCGCGGTCGAGCGCATTCTCGACACCGTCGGCCTGTTCGTGCAGCTCGGCGGCGGCATCCGCGACACGGCGACGGTCGAGGCCTGGCTCGACAAAGGCATTGACCGCGTCATCATCGGCACCGCGGCGGTGCGCGATCCGCCGTTCGTCAAGCAGGTGGCGCGCGACTATCCGGGCAAGATCGCGGTCGGGCTCGACGCGCGCGACAGCAAGGTGGCGGTGCAAGGCTGGGCGGAGACGTCGGAATTGTCGGCACTCGAGATCGCGCGCCGTTTCGAGGACGCCGGCGTCGCCGCCATCGTCTACACCGACGTCGCCCGCGACGGCATGTTGCAGGGCTTGAACCTCGACGCCACCATCGCGCTCGCCGAGGCGATTTCGATTCCGGTGATCGCCTCCGGCGGCCTGGCCTCGATCGACGACATCAAGGCGCTGCTCGAACCGCGCGCGAAAAAACTGCAAGGGGCGATTGCCGGCCGCGCGCTTTATGATGGGCGGCTCGACGCGGCGGAAGCGCTGAAGCTGATCCGCGACGCGAAAGCGGCGGCCTGAGCCATGTTCAAAGTCCGCGTCATCCCCTGCCTCGACGTCAAGGACGGCCGCGTCGTCAAGGGCGTCAATTTCGTCAACCTGCGCGACGCCGGCGATCCGGTCGAAGCCGCGATCGCCTATGACGCCGCCGGCGCCGACGAGCTCTGCTTCCTCGACATCACCGCGAGCCACGAGAACCGCGACACCATCTACGACGTCGTGTCCAGAACGGCGGAAGCCTGCTTCATGCCGCTTACCGTCGGCGGCGGCGTGCGCACGGTCGACGACATCCGCAAGCTGCTCACCTGCGGCGCCGATAAGGTGTCGATCAACACCGCGGCGGTCGAGCGCCGCGCTTTCGTCAAGGAGGCGGCGGAGAAATTCGGCGACCAATGCATCGTCGTCGCCATCGACGCCAAGATCGTCTCCAACCCCGGCGAGACGCCGCGCTGGGAGATATTTACCTTCGGCGGCCGCAAGCCGACCCGCATCGACGCAGTCGACTACGCCAAGGAGGTCGTCGCGCTCGGCGCCGGCGAGATCCTGCTGACTTCGATGGACCGCGACGGCACGCGGCGCGGCTTCGACATCCCGCTCACCCGCGCCATCGCCGATGCCGTCAGCGTGCCGGTGATCGCCTCCGGCGGGGTCGGCAATCTCGATCACCTGGTCGAGGGCATCCGCGACGGTCACGCCACCGCGGTGCTCGCCGCCTCGATCTTCCATTTCGGCGAGCACAGCGTGCGGGAGGCGAAGGCCTATATGGCCAAAGCCGGGCTGCCGATGCGGTTGGATGCGTAACACCCCGGAATGACTGCGAATAACAGAGGTGCTAAAAGATCGCGCATGAGCAAGTTCACGTTGGCCGATCTGGAAAAGCGGGTGAGCGAGCGCGCCGAGGCGAGCGCGGGCGAATCCTATACCCGGACACTGCTCGACAAGGGCGTCGCCCATTGCGCCAAGAAACTGGGCGAAGAGGCCTTCGAGACCGCCATGGCGGCCGTGCAGGAGGACAAGCCGCGCGTCGTCGCCGAGGCCGCCGATCTGCTCTATCATCTCTTGGTCGTGCTCAAGGCGCGCGGCATCGCGCTGGCCGAGGTCGAGGCCGAGCTGGACAAGCGCACGGCGCGATCCGGCCATCAGGAAAAGGCCGCGCGCGGCTAGGCGGGCGGACGCTTTCATGGAACAGCGCACCGAAGAAACGCTCTCGCCCTACCGCACGTTCTCGCGCGCGGAATGGGCGGCGTTGCGCGACGACACCCCGATGACGCTGACCTCGGAGGAAGTCACGCGGCTGCGCTCGCTGCACGACCGGCTCGACATCAAGGAGGTCGAGGAGATTTACCTGCCGCTGTCGCGGCTATTGTCGATGTATGTCGCGGCGACGCAGCGGCTGTTCCGCGCGCAGGAGCGCTTCCTCGGCACCGAAGACATCAAGATGCCGTTCATCATCGGCGTTGCCGGTTCGGTCGCGGCGGGCAAGTCGACCACCGCGCGCGTGCTGCAGGCGCTGCTCGCGCGCTGGCCCAACGTGCCCAAGGTCGATCTCATCACCACCGACGGGTTTCTCTATCCGAACTCGATCCTAGAGCGCGAAGGCCTGATGGAGAAGAAGGGCTTTCCGGAAAGCTACGACCTGCCGGCGCTGCTGCGCTTCCTCACCGACCTAAAGGCCGGACGGCGCCCGGCGCGGGCGCCGGTCTATTCGCATCTGATCTACGACGTGACGCCAAACCAATGGGTCGAAGTCGACCGGCCGGACATCCTCATCGTCGAGGGCTTGAACGTGCTGCAGACCGGACGGCTGCCGAAAGACGGCAAGGCGATCCCCTTCGTCTCGGACTTCTTCGACTTCTCGGTCTACATCGACGCCGCCGAGGACGTGCTCAAGGCCTGGTACGTCGACCGCTTTCTCACGCTGCGCTCGACCGCGTTCCGCGATCCGAAGTCGTACTTCCACCGCTATTCGAATTTGTCCGACGCGGAGGCAACCGAAACGGCGGCGTCGATCTGGACGCGCATCAACCTGCTCAATCTGCACGAGAACATCATCCCGACGCGGCAGCGTTCCGACCTCATCCTGAAGAAGGGCGAGAGCCACCAGGTCGAGGAAGTGTCGCTGCGGAGGTTGTGAGCTAGTCCGTCGCGCGAAAAATTATTCTTTGTCATGGCCGGGACAAGCCCGGCGATGACAACAAAAGGTTTTGAACGCTAAAGGCCTACGCCGCCGGCCGCACGATGGCGAAGTGCTCGATATAACGCTGCTTGATCGCCGATGCCGGCAGGATGATGAGCACGTCGGTGGTGCCGAACTCGTGGTCGACCACCGCGCCGTCGCCGATATAGGCGCCGCTCCGCAGATAGCCTTTGACCAGCGGCGGCAGGACGCGCAGCGCCTCCTTCGGATCGATGGCTTTTTTGGAGATGCGGTTCATCTCGACGTAGCGGTCGGGCAGCGCGCGCGCCCGCCATTGTTCCGGCGCCCGCGCGTAGTGGTGCATGAACGACAGCGGCATCGCCAATTGCTTCGGGTCGGTGCCGTCGAGGCTGGCGACCATGTGCGGGACACGAATTTATGACAAGATGGATTTGTGACAGAGCCGGGATGCCGGTTTCAGGCAGCGAGGCGGGCCGCTGCGGCCTCGAGCGCCTCGCGCAGCCGTTCGCGGTCGAGCGGCTTGACCAGAAGCCCGTCCATGCCGGCGGTAAGGCAGGCGGCGCGGTCGTCTGCTTGGGCATTGGCGGTGAGCGCGATAATGCGGGTCGGGCGGCCAGCGCCGGCTTCGGCGGCGCGGATGCGGCGGCAGGCTTCGAGCCCGTCCACGCCCGGCATTTGCACGTCCATCAGCACCAGATCGTAGGGCTCGCCGGCCGCGCGCGCGGCGCTCCACATGTCCACAGCCGTTTCGCCGTTGCCGGCGATCGCCGGGCGGTGGCCAAGGCGGGAAAGCAGCGCGCGCGCCAAGAGCGCGTTGATCTCGTTATCCTCGGCGACCAGGACCGACAGGCCCTTGCCGGGCGCGGCGGGCGCGATGCCGGGCATCTCCGCCGGCATGTCCTCGAAGGCCGATTGCGCGGCGAGCCGCGCGGCGAGCGAGGCCTTGCGCACCGGCTTGACCAGATAGCCGGTGAAGCCGTGCTCCTTGAGCCGCGGCAGTTCGTGCCGCTCGGTCGGGCGGATCAGCACGATGCGGCGCGCGGCCGCGCTTGTCGCAAGGTCGCCGCCGGCGAGTGGATAATCGACCAGCAGCGCGTCCCAGTTTCGCTTGGCCAAGAATGAGCGCGCGTCGGCTTCATCGCTGGCGATGGCGGTTTGCGCGCCCCAGCTTTCGAGCCGGCGCGCCAGCGTCGCCGCGACCGCGTCGGTCGCCGCCGCGATCAGCATCGCTTTGCCGGAAAGATCGGGCGGCGTGACGTCGCGCATGGCATCGGCCGCCGGCAGCGGCACGGTGAAACTGAAGGTCGAACCCTTGCCCGCCTCGCTGTCGACGGCGATGGCGCCGCCCATGTGCTCGACGATGCGCTTGGAAATGGCGAGCCCCAGGCCGGTGCCGCCGAACTTGCGGGTCGGGGAGCCGTCGGCCTGCTCGAAGTCGCGGAAGATGCGCGCCTGATCGTCTTGCGTCAGGCCGATGCCGCTGTCGCGTACCGCGAAACGGGTGGCGTCGCCATCCGGCTCGACCGTCACCGCAACGCCGCCGGTCTCGGTGAACTTGATGGCGTTGCCGGCGAGATTGAGCAGTACTTGACGCAGTCGTGCGGCATCGCCCACGATCCGCTCCGGCAACCGCTCGTCGACGAAGCATGCGATCTCGATGTTTTTCGCCTGCGCGCGCGGCGCCAGCAATTCGACGGTCTCCTCGATGAGCGGCGCCAGCGCAAACGGAGCCGCTTCCAGTTCGAGCCTGCCGGCCTCGATTTTGGAGAAATCGAGAATCTCCTCGATCAGCGACAGCAGCGTTTCGCCGGAAGCCTTCGCCGCCTTGGCATAGGTCAACTGCTCCGGCGTGAGCGGGGTGTCGAGCAACAGATCGGCCATGCCGAGAATGCCGTTGAGTGGCGTGCGGATCTCGTGGCTGACGGTGGCGAGGAAGCGCGACTTGGCGCGGTTGGCGCTTTGCGCGTCGTCGCGCGCCTTGGCCAGCGCGCTGACCTCGATGTCGTGCAGCGCCCAATTGTCGTCGGACAATTGCTCGATGCGCATTTCCAGCGCGCGTACTTTTTCTTTGTGATTGCGCTGGCGCATCAGCATGAAGGCGATGACGGCGCAGGCCGCGGCGAATAGCGCGCCGACGCCGGTGCCGTAGGCGTAAGGATCGTAGTTCTCCTCCTGCAGCTTGATGCCGGTGAGGAAGCCGAGCCAGCCGGAGACCACCGCCATGGTGGCCATGACCGAACGGCCGAACAGCACCAGCGCCGCCTTGTTGCGGGCGCGCCGGCGCGCTCGTTGCGCGATTTGATTTAACGACCCCGATCCCATCGTCCGGCGCCCGGATCCCCGCATGCGATCGGGGTATCTGCCGCCTTTAACGTTGCAACTTTATTCCCGGTGGCAGGCGGGCGGTCGACGTGGTGAAGGGAGCGTTAAGCGATGCGACCGGGATCAGTCGCGGGCGGCGAATTCGCGGCGGGAACCGGCAGTCTTGCGGCCGTTGCGCCAGATCGCCGCGAACAGCGCGGCAGCATCCTGCGGCGAGAACGCGGCCGAACGCACATAAATTTTGTAGCTGGTGGGCGTCCGTGACAACGCCACCGTGAGGTCGGGGTTGACGGCGTTCGGATCGATGCGCACGCTTTGCATCGCAGTCGCCCCGGTGCAGGCCGAGCCAGAATTGCCGTCGTCGACCAGCACGAAATCGGCGGCGGCGGCATCGTCGATCAGCTGCAGACGCAGGTCCGGCATTGCCGCGGCGTTGTCGATGCGGACTGTGGCGTTGGCGGCGGCGCTGTCGGACACGCGGTAGCCGGTGCTGCCGGCGATGAAGCATGGCTTTTCGCTCGACGTGAAGAACGAGGCGGCGGTGGCGGCGGGGATCGCGGCGGCGAATAGCAGCAGCGCGGCGACATGCGTGCGCGTCATTAAGCCCTCCTGGGCGGCGCGGACGATGCCCGCGCGGCGCGAAGGTTAACGGCGGGTGATTACTTGTTTGTTAAGGATGCTGGGACGCGCCGGCATCACGCCGTGCGGCGCTCGAATTGGCGACGTCGCGCAGCAGAGCCAAACCGGTGCCGTCGGCGTGCGCCACCTCTTCCAGCACCGGCCCTGCGCCTCCGCGTTGGTGCGCACGTTGTCGAGCCCAAGCGCCGCATAGTGTGAACTGGATGTCGCGCGCTCGCGCCACGCGCGCGGCGACCTCGCGGCCGCCTTCCGACGGCGGCGGCAGGATCAGGTCGGCGTCGGTCACCGCCGGCACCTCGATGTGCGGGTCGATGCGGTCGAGCAGCGGGCCGGACAGCCGGCTCTGGTATTCGGCGACGCAGCGCGTGTTCGGCCCGCGCCGGCAGGCAAAGCCCGGATAGTTGGCGCGGCCGCAGCGGCACGGGTTCATCGCCGCGACCAGCATGAAGCGCGCCGGATCGGTGATGCGGTGGTTGACGCGGGCGATGGCGACGTCGCCGGTTTCTAAGGGCTGGCGCAGCGAATCCAACACCTGCGCGGAGAACTCCGGCAGTTCGTCGAGGAACAGCACGCCGTTGTGCGCGAGCGAGATTTCTCCTGGCCGCGCGCGCAGGCCGCCGCCGACCAAAGCTGGCATCGACGCCGAGTGATGCGGCGAGCGTGGATTTTTACAGGCCCGCGCGCCGCTTGGCCTCGATCTTGTCCCAGATCAGCGCCGCAGCATCGAGGCCGCCGAGATTTTTGACCGCGCGGATGCCGGTCGGCGACGTGACGTTGATCTCGGTCAGCCAGTCGCCGATGACGTCGATGCCGGCAAACAACAGCCCGCGCTCGCGCAGTGCCGGGCCGAGCCGCGCACAGATTTCGCGCTCGCGCGGCGTCAAGTCAGTCGCCTTCGGCGAGCCGCCGCGCACCATGTTGGAGCGCAGATCGTCGGCGGCCGGAACGCGGTTGACCGCGCCGGCGAATTCGCCGTCGACCAAGAGGATGCGCTTGTCGCCGGCCTTCACCGCGGGCAGGAATTTTTGCACCACCCATTGCTCGCGGAAGGTGACCGCGAACATGTCGTAGAGCGAGCCGAAATTGAGGTCGTCACGCGTAATACGGAACACAGCTCCGCCGCCGTGTCCGTAGAGCGGCTTCATCACGATGTCGCCGTGCTCGGCGCGGAACGCCTTGATCTCGGCGAGGTCGCGGGTGACCAAAGTCGGCGGCATCAAATCGGGGAATTCGGTGACCATCATCTTTTCCGGCGCGTTGCGCACATGCGCCGGGTCGTTGACCACCAGGGTCTTCGGGTGGATGCGCTCGAGGAAATGCGTGGTGGTGACGTAAGCGAGGTCGAAGGGCGGGTCCTGGCGCAGCAGGATGACGTCGAACGCGGAGAGCTCCACCCGCTTGGGCTCGCCCAAGCTGAAATGATCGCCGGCAACGTCCCGCACGCTTAAAGGTTCGACGGTCGCGAACAGGCGTCCGTTCAGCATGGCCAGCCGGTCGGGGGTGTAATAGGCGAGCGAATGGCCGCGCTTTTGTGCTTCCAGCAGCAAGGCGAAGGTGGAATCGCCCTTGATGTTGATCCGCTGGATCGGATCCATTTGCACCGCGACTTTAAGGCTCATAGGGACCTATTTTGGGGACCTATTTGGCAGCGTTTCCGGACAACGAGAAGCCAAAGGAAAACAGACCGTTAACATATTACCGCCAGTATAACCGCGACGCTGACCCTAATTTCAAGGGCGGGGGCCCCTTTGCCGAAGCTTTCAATCGCCGCCAAGCTCTATGCGATCTTCGCGCTGATGGCCACCACGACCATCGCGCTCGCGGTGGTCGCGGTGATGGCGGCGCGCCATCATAAAATGCTCACCGACGAGTTCGAATCCGCCAACTCCGGCACCTGGAACGTCGAGCGGGTCAATGGCCTGATTTACGCCGTGGTGATGGAGTCGCGCGGCGTCTACATGTCCTCCGACATGAAGACCTCGAAGGTTTATGCCGACGGCATCCGCAAGTTCGACAAGCAGATCGCCAAGGTGGTCGAGGACTGGAAGAAATCGGTGCGCGGCGACGACGCCGAACAGTTCGCCGAGTTTTCCAAGCGCATCGCCACGTTCATCCAGTTCCGCGACGAGCTGGCGCGGCTCGGCACCGAAACGAGCCCGGCCGCCGGGCGGGTGTGGGGCGACAACGACGCCAACCGCTCGGTACGCAAGGCACTCAACGCGGATTTGGACAAGCTTACCCAGCTTTACGCGACGCGGGCGACGCGGGTCTACAGCGAGATGTCCGCCGCCATCGACAAGACGGCTTTGTGGCTGAGCCTGCTCGGCGCGCTTGCCGTCGTGCTGGCGATCGCCGGCGCGCTGATGATCTGGCGCGGCGTGGCCAAGCCGATCGCCGACATCACGCGCGTCACCGAGGCGGTCGCCGCCGGCGAGGCCTCCGTGGCGGTGCCGTTCAGCGAGCGCAAGGACGAGATCGGCGCCCTGGCCCGCTCGATCGCGGTGTTCCAGCGCGCCATGCGCCACAACGATGAGCTCAATCGCACGGTGCGCGGCGACGCCGAGACGCGGGCGCAGCGTCAGGAGCAGATGTCGGGCGAGATCGCGCGCTTCTCCGCGGAAGTGGAAGCGACGCTGTCGGAGCTCGGGCGCATTTCCGACCAGATGCTGGCGGCCTCGAACCAGCTCGCCAGCGCCGCCGACGCCGCCTCCAGCAAGACCGAAAGCGCGGCGTCCGCCTCGGCGGAAGCCTCCTCCAATGTCCGCGACATCGCCTCGGCCGCCGACGAGCTGTCGGCTTCGGTGAACGAGATCGACCGCCAGGTGGCGCAGTCGAACGCCATCGCCACCAAGGCGGTGAACGAGGCCGGCCGCACCAATATCGCAGTCAAGGAACTGGACGAGGCGGCCGCGCGCATCGGCGACGTGGTCAAGCTGATCACCGACATTGCCGAGCAGACCAACCTGCTGGCGCTCAACGCCACCATCGAGGCGGCGCGCGCCGGCGAGGCCGGCCGCGGCTTTGCCGTGGTCGCCGGCGAGGTGAAGGCGCTGGCCGGGCAGACCAGCCGCGCCACCGAGGAGATCACCACGCAGATCGCCGGCATGCAGCGCGCCACCGTGCGTTCGATCGAAGCGATCACCTCGATCGAGCATATCATTCGCGAAATCGGCGACATCAGCGGCGCCATCGCCGCCGCGGTCACCGAGCAGGGCGCCGCCACCGCTGAAATCGCGCGCAGCGTCGAGATCGCGGCCAAGCGCACGGTGCAGACCGCCGACGAGGTGTCGCAGGTCGGCACCGCCACCGAGGACACCCGCTCCAGCGCCAGCACTGTGAAAACGGTCGCCGATGACCTCGGCAGCGTCGCCGGCCGCATCCGCGGCCAGGTCGATGCGTTTTTCCAGAGGCTGAGCGCGTAATCAGTTCGTCTCGAACGCCGCCGGGATATGGCGCGGCAATTTGCCCGGCGCGACCAGGATCGCATCGAAACGGATATCGCGGATCGCCGGCAGCGGGTTGTCGGCGAGCCAGACATCGGCCGCCGCGGCGATGCGCCGCTTCTGCCGCTCGGTGACCGACTCGGCGGCTTCGTCGAAGCTCGCGCGCGCCTTGATCTCGACGAAGATCGGCGTGTGCCGCCGCGCGGCGACGATGTCGATTTCGCCGAGCGGGCATTTCCAGCGCCGCGCCAGGATGCGGTAGCCGTGCGCAATCAGCCAGGCCGCGGCGCGGCTCTCGGCGGAAATGCCGAGGCCGAAGGCGATCTGCCGCTGCGGCGACGGCAGCGGTTTCGGTTTGGGCGGCGGCAGGCCGTTACGGCGCGCCATCGCCGTTCTCCTTCGCAAGCGCCAGCGCGCGTTGATAGACCTCGCGGCGCGGCCGGCCGGTCGCCAGCGCCACTTCGCCGACCGCGTCCTTGACCGAGACGCGATGAAGCGCACTGCGCAGAAGCTCGTCGACATCGTTAGCGGTTTCGGTGTCTTCCGCGGGCGGCGCCACCACGATGACGATTTCGCCGCGCGTCTCGCCGCCTTCCGCATAGTGACGCGCCAGGCTCGCTAGATCATCGCGGCGGATCTCCTCGTGCAGCTTGGTCAACTCGCGGCAGATCGCGGCCGCGCGCGCGCCTAAGCCAGCGGCGAGATCGGCGAGCGCGGCGGCCAGGCGCGGCCCGCTTTCGAACAGCACCAGAGTTGCCGGGATGGTGGCGAGTTGCGCAATGCGCTTTTGCCGCGCCGCCTGCTTGGGCGGAAGAAATCCTTCGAAGAAGAAACGGTCGGTCGGCAGACCGGCGGCGGCGAGCGCGGTCAGCACCGACGACGCACCCGGTACCGCGATAACGTTATAACCAGCCTCGCTCGCCGCGCGCACCAGTTTGTAGCCGGGATCGGAAATCAGCGGCGTGCCGGCGTCGGAGACCAGCGCCACCGCTTGCCCGCCGGCCAGGCGCGCGAGCAATTTTGGCCGCGCCTCTGCCGCGTTATGCTCGTGATAGGGCGTGAGTGGCGTGGCGATGCCGTAGTGTTCGGTCAGCTTGCGGGTGACGCGGCTGTCCTCGCAGGCGATGGCGTCGGCGGCGGCGAGCGTCTCCAATGCGCGCAGGCTGACGTCGCGCAAATTGCCGATCGGCGTCGCCACCAGATAAAGCCCGGCCGGCAATGACGGCGCCTCGAGCGCGGTGCCGTTGAGCGCGTAACGGCGTTGGCGGTCGCCGGCGATTTTATTGTCCTTAGCCATGCCGATGAGTTTAGACGGCGGCCGAGGGCGCGTCATCGTGGCAAATTCCCTTTCGTTATCACAGCTTTACTTTGCCGGACAAAATGTCGGATAGTCTTGCGACATGACATTGAACCGTCATGCGGGGAGCCACATGCCGGGAATGCGGCGGGCTGAGCGGGGGGTGCTGTCGCGCGGGCGGCGACGCATTTGCGCGGCGCTTGGCTTTGCCGCAGCTGCCGCGGTGCTCAGCGCCTGCGCCGGCGGCAATTCCGAATTCTTCAGCAACACGCCGCCGCCGGGCACGGAACCGGCGCCTGCCGCCACGCTCGGGCAGGGCCAGATCCGCGTCGGCCTGATCCTGCCGCTGTCGGCGCAGGGCAACGCCGGCGTCGCCGCGACCTCGATGAAGAACTCCTCCGACCTCGCGCTCGCCGAATTCAAGAACCCGAACATCCAGCTGCTGGTGAAGGACGACGGCGGCACGCCGCAAGGCGCGCAGGCCGCCGCGCAGCAGGCGATCAACGAGGGCGCCGAGATCATCATCGGCCCGCTGTTCGCCGAAGCGGTTAAAGCGGTCGGTGCTGTCGCGCGCCAGCGCAACATTCCGGTGATCGCGTTTTCGACCGACGTCAGCGTCGCCAGCCGCGGCGTCTATCTGTTGAGCTTCCTGCCGGAGACCGACGTCAAGCGCATCGTCGACTACGCCGTCTCGCGCGGCAAGCGCTCGTTCGCCGCCTTGCTGCCGGACAGCGCCTATGGCGCGGTGGTGGAGGCCGCGTTCCAGCAGGAGGTGGCGCGCCGCGGCGGCCGCGTCCTGACGCTGGAGAAATATCCGCTCGATCCGAACCGGATGGCCGAGCCGGTGCGGCGCGTGGCGCAGGCGGCCGGCCAAGTCGACAGCATCTTCATTCCCGACGGCGCCGACGCGGTGCCGCAAGTGGTGCGCGCGCTCGCCGGCGCCGGCGTCAACTTGAAGCGCGTGCAATTGCTCGGCACCGGCCTGTGGGACGACCAGCGCATCTTCACCGACAAGTCGCTCGAGGGCGGCTGGTATGCCGCGCCGGAGTCGGCCGGTTTCCGCAACTTCGCGCAACGCTATCGCGCCCGCTTCGGCCAGGAGCCGGTGCGCACCGCGACGCTCGCCTATGACGCGGTGGCGCTGGTCGCGGCGCTGGTGAAGACGCAAGGGCCGGCGCGCTTCAGCGAGCAGGTGCTGACCAATTCCTCGGGCTTTGCTGGCATCGACGGCGTGTTCCGCTTCCACGCCGACGGCACCAACGAGCGCGGGCTGGCGGTGCTGCGCGTGACGCCGCAAGGCGGACAGGTGGTGAGCCCGGCCCCGAAGTCGTTCGCGCCTGGGACCTAAGCAGCGAGATCCGCGACCACCGCGTCGAGCACCGGGAAACCGGACGGCGTCACGCGCAGGCGGCCATCTGACGTCGTCTCGACCGCGCCTTCGTCGCGCAGGATCGAAATGCGCTTTTCGTCGAGCGGGCGGCCGGAGATCGCGGTGTACCGCTCCGGCTCGATGCCTTCGGCGAGCCGCAGCCCCATCAGCAGGAATTCGTCGGCGGTTTCGCCCGACGTCAGTTTCTCGTCGACGATCAAGCCGTGGCCTTTCGCCTCGACGCGCATCAGCCAGCTTTCCGGGCGCTTCTCGGTTTCGGTCGCATAGCGGCGGCCGTCGATGTTGAGCCGGCCATGCGCGCCCGGGCCGACGCCGGCATATTCGTGGCCGCGCCAGTAGACCAGATTGTGCCGGCACTCGGCGCCGGGCCGCGCGTGGTTGGACACTTCGTAAGCCGACAGGCCGGAGGCGGCGCAGGTCGCCTGCGTCAAGTCGTAGAGATCGCGCCCGAGGTCGTCGTCGGGGATGATGAGCTTGCCCGCCTTGTGCAGGCCGTAGAATGGCGTGCCGTGCTCGATGGTCAGTTGATAGAGCGACAGATGCTCGGCCGCTTCCGAGATCGCGCGCTTGAGTTCGGCTTGCCAAGCGTCGAGCGTCTGGCGCGGCCGCGCGTAGATGAGGTCGAACGAGTAGCGCTCGAAATTCGCGCGCGCGACGGCGACCGCGTCGAGCGCTTCCTGCGCGGTGTGCAGGCGGCCGAGTTCCTTCAGCGATGCATCGTCGAGCGCCTGCACGCCGAGCGAGACGCGGTTGACGCCGGCTGAGCGATAGCCGCGAAACCGCGTCGCCTCGACGCTGGTTGGGTTCGCTTCGAGCGTGACCTCGACGTCGGGCGCGACGCTCCAGTGCTTGGCGATGGCGTCGAGGATGGCCTGCACCGAGGCAGGCTGCATCAACGACGGCGTGCCGCCGCCGAAGAAGATGGTCGACACCGTGCGGCCGGGTACGCGCGCGGCGGTCGCGGCGAGTTCTGCTTCGATCGCGCGCACGAAGCGCGTCTCGTCGACGCCGCCGTGGCGCACGTGGCTGTTGAAGTCGCAATAGGGGCACTTCGACAGGCAGAACGGCCAGTGCACGTAGACGGCGAAAGGCGCGGGCGTGGTTAATGACATGTTAACGAGTGTAAATGCGTCGCGGGCTCGCGGCCAGCGTCAATGCGATGCGCGGCGCGAGAAGTGATTAAAATTGTAACGATCGGGAACCGTTCAAGCGCCGCGCAGGCACGCTTCCGCCAGTTTCACGAAGGCACGGGCGCGATGCGACAGGCCTTTCCCCTTCGGCGGCAGGCCGTGTTTTTCCTCCGCGCTCATCTGCCCGAAGGTGCGGTCATGACCGTCGGGCATTAATAGGGGATCGTAGCCGAAGCCCTTGTCGCCGCGCGGCGGCCACACCGCGACGCCGTCGACGCGGCCTTCGAATTCTTCCGTGTGGCCGTCGGGCCAGGCGAGGCACAGCGCGGCGACGAAATGGCAGCGCCGCTGCTTGGGAACGCGCGCGCCGCGCTCGATCAACAGCGTCTGGATCTTGTTCATGGCGAAGCGGAAGTCCTTGTCGGGTCCGGCCCAGCGCGCCGAATGAATGCCGGGCTCGCCGTCGAGCGCATCAACCACCAGGCCGGAATCGTCGGCAAACGCCACTTTGCCAGTTGCCTTGGCCGCGGCCATTGCCTTGAGGCGCGCGTTGGCGGCAAACGTCGTGCCGGTCTCTTTAGGCTCGGGCAGTCCAAGCTCGCCGGCCGATTGCGCTGCGATGCCGTAGGGCGCGAGCAATTCGCGCATCTCGGCCAGCTTGCCGGGATTCTGCGTGGCGATGACGACCGGGCCTGTCAGCTTTCGGCTCACGCCACCGCCAGCTTTTGCAAGCCCACCAGCTTGTCGATGCCCTTGCGCGCCAGCGTCAAGAGCACCTGGAACTGCTCCTCGCTAAACGGGATCTTCTCCGCGGTGGCCTGGATTTCGACGATGTTGCCGGAGCCGGTCATGACGAAATTGGCGTCGGTGTCGGCTTCCGAATCCTCGGCGTAGTCGAGATCGAGCACCGCGGTGCCCTTGCAGACGCCGCAGGACACCGCAGCGATGTGATCGCGCAGCACCGGCGCTTTAAGCATGTCGCGCGCCTTCATCCAGGCGAGACAATCCGACAGCGCCACCCAGGCGCCGGTGATCGAGGCGGTGCGGGTGCCGCCATCGGCCTGGATCACGTCGCAATCGATGGTGATCTGCCGCTCGCCCAGCGCCTGCAGGTCGACCACCGAGCGCAAGGAGCGGCCGATCAGCCGCTGAATCTCCACCGTGCGGCCGCCCTGCTTGCCGGCGGCGGCTTCGCGGCGCGTGCGCTCACTCGTTGCGCGCGGCAGCATGCCGTATTCGGCGGTGACCCAGCCGCGCCCCTGGCCCTTGAGCCAGGGCGGCAGCCGCTCTTCGAGGCTCGCCGTCACCAGCACATGGGTGTCGCCGAATTTCACGAAACAGGAGCCTTCGGCGTATTTGACCACGCCGCGCTCGAGCGAAACGCTCCGCAATTCGTCGACTTGTCGGCGGCTTGGCCGCATCGGCATCCCCGTTAGTTTATGGCGCACACCATAACCATATGTCAGCCTTGAACAAGTCCGGCCCAACGGCCATTGTCGGTCACGTTAAGGAGTAAACTTTGGCTTCCCACGACGTCCCGATCGGCGCGAACCAAGTGAGCCTGGCGGCGCTCAACGAGCGCTCGCGCGAGATTTTCCGCCGCATCGTCGAGAGCTACCTCACGACCGGCGAGCCGGTCGGCTCGCGCAATCTGGCGCGGCTGTTGCCGATCACGCTGTCGCCGGCCTCGGTGCGCAACGTGATGTCGGACTTGGAGCAGCTCGGCCTCATCTTCGCGCCGCATACCTCGGCCGGCCGGCTGCCGACGGAATTGGGCCTGCGCTTCTTCGTCGACGCGCTGATGCAGGTCGGCGATCTCACTGAAAGCGACCGCCGCTCGATCGAGGCGCAAGTGGCGGCGGCCGGCCACGGCAAGTCGCTGGAAACCGTGCTCACCGAAGCCTCGCAGGCTTTGTCCGGCCTCACCCATTCGGCCGGCGTCGTGGTGACGACGCAGGCCAACGCGCGGCTCAAGCACATCGAATTTGTCCAGCTCGAGCCCGGACGCGCGCTCGCCGTGCTGGTGGCGGAAGACGGCCAGGTGGAAAACCGCATCCTCAACGTGCCGGCCGGACTGCCCACCTCGGCGCTGGTCGAGGCGGGCAATTTCCTCAACGCGCGCATCCGCGGCAAGACGATCGCCGAATTGCGCGTCGAGATCGAAGCCGCGCTGGTCGCCGGCCAGGCCGAGCTCGATCAATTGGCACAGAAAGTCATCGCCGCCGGTCTCGCCAGCTGGTCGGGCGGCGAAAGCGACGAGCGCAAGCTGATCGTGCGCGGCCACGCCAATCTGCTTGAAGACCTTCATGCGCTGGAGGACCTGGAGCGGGTGCGCTCGCTGTTCGACGCGCTGGAGACCAAGCGCGAGGTCATCGACCTGCTCGGCCGCGCCGAGCGCGGCGACGGCGTGCGCATCTTCATCGGCTCGGAGAACAAGCTGTTCTCGCTGTCCGGTTCCTCGACCATCGTCGCGCCCTACCGCGACAGCAAGGGCAGCATCGTCGGCGTGATCGGGGTGATCGGGCCGACCCGGCTCAATTACGCCCGGGTCATCCCTATGGTCGATTATACCGCGCGGATCGTCAGCCAGTTACTTTCCGGTTGAGCTTGATTTTTGGCCGTCGAAGCCTGATATCCCGGGCATCCTGACAATTCTGAGGATCGATCCACCATGACGGACAGGCCCGCCGCTGACGATATGGCTGCCCAGCCCGAAGCCGGCCCGGCTACTGACGGGGCGCCGGAACTGGTGCCCGCCGAGCAGGTCACCGCCGCATTGGAAGCCGCCGCCGAATTCAAGGACAAGTTGCTGCGCACGCTGGCCGAGATGGAAAACCTGCGCAAACGCACCGAGCGCGAGGTCGCTGACGCGCGGCTGTACGGCAACGCCACGTTCGCCCGCGACGTGCTCGCGGTCGCCGACAACATGCAGCGCGCCTTCGACGCCATGGGGCCCGAGCTGCACCAGCAAAGCGATCCGAAGGTCAAGGCGCTAGTCGAAGGCGTCGAATTGACCGAGCGCGAGCTGCTCAAGGTTCTGGAAAAGCACGGCGTGAAGAAGTTCTCGCCGGAAGGCGAGAAGTTCGATCCGAACTTCCATCAGGCGATGTACGAAGTGCCGACGTCCGAGCTGCCCGCGGGCCACGTCGCGCAGGTCATCCAGGCCGGCTACATGCTCGGCGACCGCGTACTGCGTCCGGCGATGGTCGCGGTGGTCAAAGCCGCGCCGAAGCCAGCGCCTGCCTCGGCCAACGACAATCCGCCGCCCGGCGCGAAGTAAACTCGCTGACATTGCGTTGAAATTTGCCGGCGCGCGACGCGCCGCGCGTTCGGTATTTTACCGCCGGACAGTCTCAGCGGGAATTCGGTCAGTCGCGCAAAGGCGTCGTCGAAATGATTGACGATTGATAGTACAAGTGTACGAATTCATGCGGCACAACGGCACTACCATCGTAAGCAAGTTACTCGCGGGAGCCGCGGCGCTCGCTTTCGCGATGGCGCGCGCGCACGCGGAAGATAAAGCCAAGCAGCCCACCTCGATCTGGGAACAGGACACTCTGACCGGCGATTGGGGCGGCGCGCGCACCGCGCTCAAGGACAAAGGCATCGACATCACGCTGATCTCGATCAACGAGATTATGAGCGTCTTGTCCGGCGGCCTGCATCGCGCCGCGAGCTATGAAGGCCGCTTCGAGTTTTCCGTCGACACCGATCTCGACAAATTGGTCGGGTGGAAAGCCGCCACCACGCACTTCACCATTTATCAGCTGCATAAAGCCGGCCACGTCGCCGCCGACAACGTCGGCAGCATTGACGACGTCAGCAACATCGACGCGCTGGCGACGACGCGGCTGTTCACCGCCTGGTTCCAGCAGACTCTGTTCGACGACAAGGTGTCTATCCGCGTCGGCCAGATCGCGGCGGACGACGAATTCCTCAACAGCCCGACCGCGGCCAACATGCTCAACGGCACCTTCGGCTGGGCGAGCCTGGTGTCGGCCAATATGCTCAACGGCGGGCCGGCCTTTCCGCTGGCGACGCCCGGCGTGCGCGTCGCGTTGAAGCCGACCGATCAGATCACTTGGCAGACCGCGGTGTTCTCCGGCAATCCGGCCGGCGCCGACTGCAACGACCAGCCGCAGGTCTGCAACCGCTACGGCACCACCTTCAGCTTTACCGGCGGCGCGCTGTGGATGAGCGAACTGCAATACGCAGTCAATCAGGAGAAAAACGCGAAGGGCCTGCCCGGCGTCTACAAGCTCGGCGGCTGGTACGCGACGACGGACTTTGCCGACCAGCATTACGGCCTCGACGGCGCCGGCATGGTGGTGTCGCTCGCCAACCCGGCCGCCGTGGGGCCGCTGTTTCATCGTGGCGACTGGGGCATCTACGGTATCGCCGACCAGATGGTTTGGCGCGCCGACAAGACAAGCCTGAACCTTTTCCTGCGCGGCGGCTTTGCGCCGTCCGACCGCAATCTGGTCTCGTTTTATGCCGATGGCGGCTTTGGCGTCAAAGGCCCGTTCGCCGGCCGCGCCGACGACGTCTTCACCTTCGGCGTCTCCTACGCCAAGATCAGCAAGAACGTCGCCGCACTCGATCAGGACACGCTCGCGCTCAACGGGCCGCCTTATCCGATCCGCGACCAAGAGGTGGTGTTCGAAGCGAGCTATCAGGCGCAGATCGCGCCGTGGTGGACCGTGCAGCCGGACCTGCAATACATCGTGCACCCCGGCGGCAATGTCCCCGACCCGAACAATCCCAACATGACCGTCGGCAATGCCTTGATCGCCGGCGTGCGCAGCACCATCAAGTTCTAACGGATCGGCTCAGCGGATTTCGATGCCGTCGCGCACCACTCGGAAGCGGGTGAACAGCGCGTCCCAATTATCCTTGGGGCCGATGCCGACGATGCGCAGGTAGTTGCTGCTGGAAAATCGCAACCATTGCGCCACCATCACCGGCTCGCCTTTGGCGCCTTCGGCCCGCGCCCTGATCTCGTAGCCGGGCGCGCCGCCGATGCGCATGGCGTCCGCCGACTCCACGGTGAAGGCGCGCAATGGCGCCGACGACAGCAGATCGCGCGCAAAGCGCGGGCGGTCGTCGGGCTGTTCCGGCGCGCCGCGTCCGACCGAGACGATGACATAAGGCTGCTGGCTCAGGTCGTCGCCCGGCCCTTCGGTGAGGAGCACGCCGCCGGGAGACACCTTTATCACGCGGAAGCCGGCGCGCTCGCCGAGCTTGAACGGCAACAAGCCGAGCTGCTCGTCGATCGGCGCCGGGCGGAAGGTGACGCTCGCCAGTGCCTTGCGCACCACCGCGTCGGAATAGATCGACAGCGCGCTCTCCGGCACTTCGATGTTGATCATCGTGGTGAGATCTTTGTCTGCGGCCGAAGTCGCCAGCAGAATCCATTTGTGCAGCGTCACGCCGTTAACCCTGGCCTGGCCCGTGAACAAGAGGCCGTTGCCGCCATGAAACGAGAAGTCCTCCCGCTTGATCTGGGCGTTGCCGGCCTGCGGCGTCGCCGTCGCCGTGCGTTCGAGTTCGCTGTAGGCGGCGGCCGGCAAATCGAGAATGGTGACGGCGACCTTGCGGTCGGCGTCCTCAAAACCGGAAAACCGGATGCTCGGTTTGAGGTTGCCCGGCGGCTCGAGCCCGATGCGCAAGCCGGGCGGAAACTGCGGCTCGGCGCGTGCCGGCGCCAGCAGCGCGATGGCGGCACAGGCCATAACGAGGCAAGCCAAGAAGAGGCGGGACATGGATGGTGTGCTTTCCTTCGCTGGCGGCTTGCCTAGCCGGTGCCGCCCGGCGCGGCAACGGAGAGATTAAGCTTTGTTTCTCTGGAGGGTGGGTTAGCCCGGCAGGCTCGCGAATTCGTGACAGGCTGGCTTGCAGGGGGCGGGGCCCCTCCTATATGAGCCATGAGCCGCAGAAATGCGGCAAAAAGCGTATCCAGGGGGCTGGATGAGGGGGTCTGCGGATAAGCCGCGGAGTCCCGTTCGGGCGCTAAAAGGCCCGGCCGGCCTGCCGCAATTTTGAGAGGAAGAACCATGGGCAAGGTCATCGGCATCGACCTCGGCACCACCAATTCGTGCGTCGCCGTCATGGAAGGCAAGACCCCGAAAGTCATCGAGAACGCCGAAGGCATGCGCACCACGCCTTCGATCGTCGCCTTCACCGACGACGGCGAACGTCTCGTCGGCCAGCCGGCCAAGCGCCAGGCGGTCACCAATCCGGAAAAGACCATCTTCGCGGTTAAGCGCCTGATCGGCCGCCGCTACGATGATCCGATCATCGAGAAGGACAAGAAGCTCGTCCCCTACAAGATCAGCAAGGCATCGAACGGCGACGCCTGGGTCGAGGAGGAAGGCAAGCAATATTCGCCTTCGCAAATCTCTGCCTTCATTCTCCAGAAGATGAAGGAGACGGCGGAAGCCTATCTCGGGCAGAAGGTCGAGCAGGCTGTCATCACCGTTCCCGCTTATTTCAATGACGCGCAGCGCCAGGCCACCAAGGACGCCGGCAAGATCGCCGGCCTAGACGTGCTGCGCATCATCAACGAGCCGACCGCGGCCGCCCTCGCTTACGGCCTCGACAAGCAGAAGACCGGCACCATCGCGGTCTACGACCTTGGCGGCGGCACCTTCGATATTTCGATCCTGGAGATCGGCGACGGCGTGTTCGAGGTGAAGTCGACCAACGGCGACACGTTCCTCGGCGGCGAAGACTTCGACATGCGGCTGGTCAATTATCTGGCCGACGAATTCCAGAAGGAGCAGGGCATCGACCTGCGCCGCGACAAGCTCGCACTGCAGCGGCTGAAGGAAGCCTCCGAGAAGGCGAAGATCGAGCTGTCGTCCACCACGCAGACCGAAATCAACCTGCCGTTCATTACGGCGGATGCATCCGGTCCCAAGCATCTCACCATGAAGCTCACCCGCGCCAAATTCGAGGCGCTGGTCGACGACCTCATCCAGAAAACGATCCAGCCGTGCCGGCAGGCGATGAAAGACGCCGGCGTGTCGGCGGCCGAGATCAACGAGGTCGTCCTGGTAGGCGGCATGACCCGCATGCCGAAGGTGCAGGAGGTCGTGAAGCAGTTGTTCGGCAAGGAGCCGCACAAGGGCGTCAACCCGGACGAAGTGGTCGCCATCGGCGCCGCTATCCAGGCCGGCGTGCTGCAGGGCGACGTCAAGGATGTGCTGCTGCTCGACGTGACCCCGCTGTCGCTCGGCATCGAGACGCTGGGCGGCGTGTTCACCCGCATCATCGACCGCAACACCACGATCCCGACCAAGAAGAGCCAGGTCTTCTCCACCGCCGAGGATAACCAGAACGCGGTCACCATCCGCGTCTTCCAGGGCGAGCGCGAGATGGCGTCCGACAACAAGATCCTCGGCCAATTCGATCTGGTCGGCATCCCGCCGGCGCCGCGCGGCGTGCCGCAGGTCGAGGTCACCTTCGACATCGACGCCAACGGCATCGTCAAAGTCCATGCCAAGGACAAGGCGACTGGCAAGGAGCAGCAGATCCAAATCCAGGCGTCGGGCGGCCTGTCCGAGACCGACATCGAGAAGATGGTCAAGGACGCGGAGTCGCACGCCGAAGAGGACAAGAAGCGCAAGGCGCAGGTCGAGGCCAAGAACCATGCCGAGGCTTTGGTGCATTCGACCGAGAAGGCCTTGGCCGAGCACGGCTCCAAGGTCGGCGATGCCGAACGCACCGCGATCGAGAACGCCATGGCGGACTTGAAAGAGGCGCTCAAGGGCGACGACGCCGACGCGATCCAGCAGAAGACCAACACGCTGGCGCAGGCGTCGATGAAGCTCGGCGAGGCCATGTACAAGGCGCAGCAGGAGCAGGAATTGGCTCCGGGCGGCGACGGCGCCAAGGCCGAGAAGAAAGAAGACGTGGTCGACGCGGAGTTCACCGAGGTCGACGACAAGAACGACAAGAAGTCGGCCTAAGTGCAAAGGCGCTGACCGTGCAGCCGGCAGCCGACAAGACATGCAAAACCCCGGGGCACCGTCCCCGGGGTATCGTTTTGCAGAGCGCGGCAGGCGGCCGAATCAAGGACGCCTATAGCTTGATCTAACGGCGGGCCCGGCATGTCCAAACGCGACTACTACGAAGTCCTGGGCGTCTCGCGCACCTGCACCGAGGTCGAGCTCAAGGCCGCCTTCCGCAAGCTCGCCATGCAGCATCATCCGGACCGCAATCCGGGCGACGCCGACTGCGAACACAAATTCAAGGAGCTCAACGAGGCCTACGACGTGCTCAAGGACGGCGACAAGCGCGCCGCCTATGACCGTTTCGGCCACGCCGCCTTCGAGCAGGGCGCGGGCGCCAGCGGTCACGGCTTTGGCGCCGATTTCGCCTCGACTTTCTCCGACATTTTTGAGGATTTGTTCGGCATGGGCGGCGGCCGCCGTGGCGGCCGCGGACAGGGCCGCGAGCGCGGCGCCGACCTGCGCTACAACATGGAAATCAGCCTCGAAGAGGCGTTCGAGAGCAAGACCGCGCAGATCCGTATTCCGACCTCGGTCATTTGCGAGGCCTGCTCCGGCACCGGCGCCAAGGCCGGCAGCAAGCCGAAGCCTTGCGCGACCTGCGGCGGCGCCGGCAAAATCCGCCATGCGCAGGGCTTCTTCACGCTCGAGCGCACCTGTCCGGCCTGCCAGGGCCGCGGCCAGGTGATCGAAAATCCCTGTCCGTCCTGTGGCGGTGCCGGCCGCGTCACGCGCGAGCGCAATTTATCGGTGAATATCCCCGCCGGCGTCGAGGACGGCACCCGGATACGCCTCGCCGGCGAAGGCGAAGCGGGCCTGCGCGGGGGGCCTGCCGGCGACCTTTATATTTTTCTCTCCATCACCCCGCACGAGTTCTTTCAGCGCGACGGCGCCGACCTGCACTGCCGGGTACCGATTTCCATGGTGACCGCGGCGATCGGCGGCGAATTCGAGGTGCCCGCCATAGACGGCAGCCAGGCCAATGTCAAAGTGCCGGCCGGGACCCAGGCCGGACGGCGATTCCGGCTAACCGGCAAGGGGATGCCGGTGCTGCGCTCGAAACAAACCGGCGACATGTACGTTCAAGTATCGGTGGAAACGCCGCAAAACCTCACCAAACGCCAGCGCGAACTGCTGGCCGAGTTCGATAAACTGTCGTCAGAGGCGACCCAACCGGAATTCGGCCGGCTTCTTCAGCCGGGTTAAGGATTTTCTCGATGGGCTCGGAAATCGGGGCAGCCATACGGACTAGCCATCTTGACCCCCCGCCCGGGCCCCTATACCCGTGAGTTCCTTGGACTAAAGTTAAATCCCCCGCACGCGTGACACATATCGATGCCATCTCATTCCGTCGCCCGCGTCGCCAAGAAGCCTCGTCTCGATGACGAGATGCAATTCATCCGCTCCTGGATCGAGAAGCCGATTTCCACCGGCGCGGTGATGCCGTCGAGCAAGGCGCTGGCGCGCACCATGGCGCGTTACGTCGATCCGAAAGCGAACGGTCCGGTGATCGAGCTCGGTCCCGGCACCGGTCCGGTGACGCAGGCGCTGGTGCAGCGCGGCGTCGATCCGGCGCGGTTGATCCTGGTCGAATTCAATCCCGACTTCTGCCGGCTGTTGCGCACGCGCTACCCGGCGGCGACCGTCATGCAAGGCGACGCCTACCGGCTGCGCCGTCTGCTCGAGACTTTCGTGCGCGAGCCGGCCGCCGCTGTGGTCTCGAGCCTGCCGCTGGTCACCAAGCCGTTGCGCACACGGCTGCGGCTGATCTCGGATGCGATGAGCCTGCTCGGCCCGGGCGCGCCCTTCGTGCAGTTTACCTACGCCATGGTGCCGCCGATCCCGAAGGCGCTCTCTGGCATCAAAGCCGAGCCGTCGGAATTGATCTGGCTGAACTTCCCGCCGGCGCGCGTGTGGGTTTATCGCGGGCGCTGAGGCTCGGCACTCACGTGTTATAAATGGCGGACCTGTTTGGAGCCGCCGATGGCCATGCCGAAAATCCTCGTCCTGCCTGGCTCGACGCGTGCTGGCTCGCACAACGTCAAGCTGGCGGCGCTGGCGGTCAAGGAACTGGCGACGATCGACATCGACGTCACGCGCATCTCGCTCGCCGATTACCCGCTGCCGATCTTCGAGGGTGAGCTCGATGCCGATGGTCCGCCGCCCTTTGCGGCCAAGCTCAAAGACATGATCATGGCGCACCACGGTGTGTTCATCACCAGCCCCGAATACAGCGCCTCGGTAACGCCGCATTTGAAGAACGCCATCGATTGGGTGTCGCGGGTGCGCGCGCGCGGCGAGCCGACTTATGCCGCCTTCAAGGGCCGCGCCTTCGCGATCGCTTCGGCCTCGCCCGGCCGCGGCGGCGGCTTGTGCTCGCTGATGGCGTTGCGGCAGATCCTCGAGCTCGGCTGCGGTGCGCTCGTGCTGCCCGAGCAGGTCGCCATCGCGAACGCCGATCAGGCCTTCGACGACATGGACAATCTCGCCGACACCGACACCGCCGACCTGTTGCGCGCGCAGCTGGCGCGGCTGGTGGACATGGCCCAGCGGATGATGTGAGGAGCAGTGCTGTGACGCTCGATGCCCGTGAACGCCTGATCGTCGCTCTCGATCTGCCGTCGGTTGCGGCCGCCGAGGCCATGGTGACGCGGCTTGGCGACAGCGGGTGCTTCTACAAGGTCGGCTATCAACTTGCGTTTGCCGGCGGACTGAACTTTGCCGCCGGCCTGATCGCCGCCGGCAAGCAGGTGTTTCTCGATCTCAAGCTGCACGACATCGGCAACACGGTGCAGAAGGGCGTCGAGAGCGTGGCGCAGCTCGGCGCGACCTTCCTCACGGTGCACGCCTATCCGCAGTCCATGAAGGCGGCGGTCGAGGGCAAGCGCGGCTCGACGCTGCGCATCCTCGCCGTCACCGTGCTCACCTCCTACGACGACGCCGATCTCGCCGCCGCCGGCTACGACATGAGCGTTGGCGAATTGGCGGCGGCGCGCGCGGCGCAGGCGCGCGATACCGGCGTCGACGGCCTGGTCTGTTCGGCCGAGGAGGTCGCCAACCTGCGCGGCATCGCCGGGCCTGGCATGGTGCTGGTGACGCCCGGCATCCGGCCAGCGGGCAGCGCCTCGGGCGACCAGAAGCGCATCATGACGCCGGCGCGCGCCATCGAAGCCGGCGCCGATTATCTTGTGGTCGGCCGCCCGGTGGTGGAAGCGCACGATCCGAAAGCCGCGGCCGACGCTATCGTGGCAGAGATCGAACAAGCAACGGGAAAGAACAAAGGGAGCTGACATGGCCAAGGGCTATTGGATCGCCAATGTCGATGTGCGCGACGCGGACGGCTACAAAGCATACGTCGCCATGTTGCCGGACATCTTCCGCCAATACGGCGGGCGCTACACGACGCGCGGCGGCCGCACCGAGGTGGTTGAAGGCAAGAGCCGCAGCCGCATTGTCGTGATTGAATTCCCGAACTTCGAGGCAGCAATGACCTGCTACCGTTCGCCGGAATACGCCAAGGCCATCGCCATGCGCCAAGCCGCGGCCGACGCCGACCTGATCGTGATCGAGGGCTACGACGGCCCGCAGCCTTGATCTCCCTCCCCCCGCCCGCGGGAAGAGGTGACAGAGCCTGCATCTCCCCGCTATACCCACCGCAGTTTAGGAGTAGGTCCCATGGCCGAGATGCGGCTTGTGGTCGCCGGTGCCGGCGGGCGGATGGGCCGCACGCTGGTCAAGGCGATCGCCGACAACAAGGATTTTGCGCTCGTGGGCGCCTTGGAAGACGCGCGCTCGCCGCTGATCGGCTGGGATGCCGGCACGCTGGCGGGCCTCGGCGAGAATCATATCAAGCTCACCGGTGACGTCGGCCCGCTGATGGAACAAGCCGACGGCATCATCGACTTCACCATACCGGTCGCCACCTCGTCATTTGCAGCGCTCGCTGCCAAAAGCGGTAAGGTGCACATCATCGGCACCACCGGTCTGAGCGCTTCCGACGAGGCCGCGATCAAGGACGCCGCCAAGACCGCGGTGATCGTCAAGTCCGGCAATATGAGCCTCGGCGTCAACCTTCTGGCGGCGCTGACGCGGCGCGTAGCGAAGACGCTCGACAATTCCTTCGATATCGAAATCCTGGAGATGCATCACAACCAGAAGGTCGATGCGCCGTCCGGCACGGCGCTGATGCTCGGCCGCGCCGCCGCGGAAGGCCGCGGCATCGACCTCGACAAAAATTCGGTGCGCAGCCGCGACGGCAACACCGGCGCGCGCCATGCCGGCGACATCGGCTTTGCCAATTTGCGTGGCGGCAGCGTGGTCGGCGAGCACACGGTGATTTTCGCCGGACCGGCCGAGCGCATCGAGCTCGTGCACAAGGCGGAAGAACGTATGATCTTCGCGCGAGGCGCGCTGCACGCGGCACTGTGGGCGCGCGGCCAGAAGCCCGGGCTTTATTCGATGGCCGACGTGCTCGGCCTCGCCGGTTTCTGAAACAGGGGCGGCAATGACACCGGAACAGGTGACCAAGCGAACAGGTTACATGTACGCGACGATTGGCGCCGGCATCGTCTGCCTGTTCATGGCCTATCAATACACCATTCAGCCGACCGGACGCGCCGAACCGCCGCCGGAGTTCGCGCCCTATTTATTCAGCGGCATCGGCATTGTCTGCTTCATCATCGCCGCTATCCTCTGGTCGACCTTGAAGAAGGAGCCGACGCCGGCGGCCAAGACCGATCTCAGCGGTCCGGAGGGCAAGAAGGTCATGGCCCTCATGGTGATCGGCTTCGGCGCGCTCGCCTGCACCTGGCTGACCGACTACGTCATCCCGAAGAACAACGACATCCTGAACGCAGCGGTGTCCGCCGTTCTGCTGGTGATCGCCATCGTCTGCCTGTTCGGCGCCGCCCGGATCGGCAAGAGAATCCGCCAAGCATCGGCAATTGCCGCTGCAAAAGAATAAGCGGCGGCTTACGACGCCAGCAGCGACACGCCAGTCATTTCCGGCGGCTTGGGCAGGCCCATCAATTCCAGCAGCGTCGGCGCGATATCGGCGAGCCGTCCCTCAGCCAGCAGCAGACGGTTGCCGGCGCCGAATAGGATGAGCGGCACCGGGTTGGTGGTGTGCGCGGTGTGCGGGCCGCCGGTCACCGGATCGCGCATCATCTCGCTATTGCCGTGGTCGGCGGTGACCAGCAGAGCGCCGCCGACTTTCTTAATCGCATCGGCAATCTTGCCGAGGCTGGTGTCGACCGTCTCCACCGCCTTGATCGCCGCCGGCAGGCTGCCGGTGTGGCCGACCATGTCGGGGTTGGCGAAGTTGAGCACAATCAGGTCGTATTTGCGCGACTCGATCGCCTCCACCGCCTTCGCCGTCAATTCGGGTGCCGACATCTCCGGCTGCAGATCGTAGGTCGCCACCTTCGGTGACGGCACCATGATGCGGTCCTCGCCGACAAACGGCTCTTCGCGGCCGCCGTTGAGGAAGTAAGTGACGTGCGGATATTTCTCGGTTTCCGCCATGCGCAACTGGGTGCGACGGGCGTTGGCGACTACCTCGCCGAGGATGTTGGGAAAGGCCTGCGGCGGAAAGATCGTCTCCATCAGCTTGTCGAGTTCGTCCGAGTATTGCGCCATGCCCACCGCCACGGCGAAACGCACGATGCGCTTGCGCGGGAAGCCGGAAAACGCCGGATCGAGCATGGCGATCAAGATTTCGCGCACCCGGTCGGCGCGGAAGTTGAAACACAGCACGCCGTCGCCGTCCTTCATGCCGTGATATTCGCCGATCACCGCCGGCACAATGAATTCGTCGTAGTGCTTGTGCGCGTAGGCGTCGGCGATGGCGGCCTGCGCGTCGGCGAAGTGCGGCCCTTCGGCGACGACCATCGCGTCATAGGCCTTGACCACGCGCTCCCAGCGCTTGTCGCGGTCCATGGCGTAATAGCGGCCGATGACGGTGGCGACCGGTACCGCGCGCGGCAGATCGGCGATGAGCTTCTTTAGATCTTCCGCCGCCGATTGCGGCGGCGTGTCGCGGCCGTCGGTCAACGCATGGATCGCCGCCGGCACCCCGGCTTCGGTGAGGATCTTGGCGAGCGCGACGGCGTGGTCCTGGTGCGAATGCACGCCGCCGGGCGAGACGAGGCCGATGAGATGGCAGGTGCCGCCGCTGTGCTTGAGTTTGTCGATCAGGCCGGTGAGCGCCGGCGCCTTCTTGATCTCGCCGTTGGCGATGGCCTCGCCGATGCGTGGCAAGTCCTGCATGACGACGCGGCCGGCGCCGATATTGAGGTGGCCGACCTCGGAATTCCCCATCTGGCCTGGCGGCAGGCCGACGTCGGGCCCCGATGTGCGCAGGAAGCCATGCGGGTCGCTGGCCCAGAGCCGATCGAAGGTCGGCGTCTTGGCCTGGCGCACGGCGTTGTCAGCGCGCTCCTCGCGCCAACCCCAGCCGTCCAACACGACCAGCATCACTGGACGACGCTTCTGCATCGCTGCAACCCTCACTACGGCTCAAAAGCGCGACGGTTGTGAGGGATCGCGGCGCGGCGGTCAACCGCTTGCGGGAACCCGCTACGCCGCGGCCATGCCGGCTTCCCAGCCGAGCATTGCGCGCTTGCGAGTAAGGCCCCAGTGGTAGCCGGTGATGTCGCCGCTCTTGCCGACGACGCGATGGCACGGCACCACGAAGCAGATCGGGTTCTTGCCGACCGCGGCGCCGACCGCTCGCGCCGCCTTCGGATCGCCGACCTTCGCGGCAACGTTGGAATAGGTGACGAGCTTGCCCATCGGGATGGTCAGCAGCTTCTCCCACACCCGCACCTCGAAATCGGTGCCGATCAGCACGACGCGTAGCGGCTGCTCGGGGCGCCACAGCGCCGGGTCGAAGATGCGGCGCGCGGTCGGCGCGGTCGCGGCGAAGTCCTCGACATATTTTGCCCGCGGCCAGCGCGAGCGCATGTCGCGCAGCGCCGAGCGTTCTTTGCCGGCGTCGGCGAGCGCGAGGCCGGCGAGGCCGCGCGGCGTGATCATCACCAGCGCGGTGCCGAACGGCGAAGGATGAAAGCCGTAGGAGATGGTGAGGCCTTCGCCGCCGGTCTTCCATTCGCCCGGCGACATCGCTTCGTGGGTGACGAACAGATCGTGTAGCCGGCCGGGGCCGGACAGGCCGACCTCATAGGCGGTGTCGAGCACGCTTGCCGAGGAACGCAGCAAGTCGCGCGCGTAACTGAGCGTGAGCGCCTGCAGGAAGGCCTTCGGCGTCAGCCCGCACCAGCGGCGGAACAGATGATGCAGGTCGGTCGGTGTGACGCCGGCCGCGTGGGCGATCGTCTCGATCTCGGGCTGCGAGCGCCAATTGCCGCGGATATGGGCGATGGCGCGGCGCACCACGTCGTAATCGGCCGCCGCGGTGGGCAGCGGGGCGAAGCGTGGGAAGTTCTCGGCGATAGCCGGTTTTGTCAGGGTCATGGTCATGACCAGTATCTAGGCCGCGGCGGCGGACGCAACCACCCGATTTCTGGGTTTTATCCTTCCCCCTTCCAGGGGTGGGATCAAGAAATCACCGTTCTCGTCACCCCGCGCTTGGCCTCGCCGAGGGCGTGGCCGAGCGCCTGCGCGAAACTCGCCTTCTCGTCAGGCCCGAGGAAATTGGCGATCGCCAGTTGCTTGCCGCGCGACACCAGGAACAGCCGCTCGATGCCGAATTCTTCGTGGCTCTCCTGGTCGAGCTTGACCCAGAGCGGATTGAGCACCCATTCGCGCGCGGCGCCGCGGTGGTCGACCTTGCGCACCTTGAGCGCGGTTGGCGAGACCGAGACCTCCTCGTAAGCCGCGGCATGCCGGTAGTTGATGCGGAAGGCCCAATAGAACAGCAGCACGTCGAGGCCGAAAAAGCCGAACACCGGCCAGGCGCCCATCAGTAGAAAGGCCATCCCGGAGACGAAGCTGACGCCGCCGAACACGATCATCAGCACCATGAAGCCGACATTGCCGAGCGAGCGGTGCGGCGTGATCACCGCGGAAAAGATCGTCGGCTCGAGTTGGGCGTTGTCGTCGCTCATGGCGCTCAGTATACCGGAACGATGGCAAAAAAGTCGGCGCGAAAAACTTCGACCAAAGTTGGCAAGGGCAAAGCGCGCAAGCTTGCGCGCCCAAAGCCTTGGACCAATGCGCAAATCGCGGAAGCGTTCCGCCGGTTCGCCAAGGCCAATCCCGAACCCAAGGGCGAATTGCAGCACATCAACCCGTTCACGCTCCTGGTGGCCGTCGTGCTCTCGGCGCAAGCGACCGATGCCGGCGTCAACAAGGCGACGCCGGCGCTGTTTGCGCTCGCCGACACGCCGGCAAAGATGGTCGCGCTCGGCGAGGATCGCGTGCGCGAGCTGATCAAGACCATCGGACTGTTCCGCACCAAGGCCAAGAACGTGGTCGAACTGTCGCGGCGGCTCATCGCCAACCACGACGGGCAAGTGCCGCGCACGCGCGAGGCGCTGGAAGCGTTGCCCGGCGTCGGCCGCAAGACCGCGAACGTGGTGCTCAACATCGCCTTCGAACAACCCACGATCGCGGTCGACACGCATATCTTTCGCGTCGGCAATCGCACCGGCATGGCGCCGGGAAAAAACCCGCTCGAGGTCGAACTGAAACTCGAACAGGCGGTGCCGGCGCAATACAAGCGCCACGCCCACCATTGGCTTATCCTGCACGGGCGCTACACTTGTCTGGCGCGCAAGCCGCGCTGCGAGGTCTGCCTGATCGCGGATCTCTGCCAATGGCCGGAGAAAACGGTCGCCAAGTAACTGCGTGGGAGAGGCGGATGGAAGGCTCAGCTGGGAAGCTCGTCGATCGCGGCGATCCGCGCGTCGTTCTGGAGCAGGCCGGCCTGCCGCATCGCGGCGTTGTGCTGTGGCTCTACGCCACGCCGCAATTCCGCGACAAGTTCAAACGCGACGCCGCGGCCGGCACGCGCTTCTGGCGCGCGGGCACGAATCTCCTGGCCAAGCTGCCGAAGAAGCCGCAGCGTACTGTCGAGCAGCAACTGGCCGCGGACATCATCCTGTTGCGATGCCGCGACGCGCGCGAAGGCTTCCTGCGCGCGCATGCCGGCGCCGTCTATCGCAAACTCACGAACGGGCTGGAAAAGTCTCTACGTGTAGATGAGCTCGCCGATGAGGCGGCCAAGCTGGTGCCGGGGCTGACGCCGACCCAGCGGCAGGTCAAGGCCGAAAGCGCATCGATGCAGAGCGAGAAGGACGGCGTCGAAATCGACCAGGGCATTTTCCTGGCGCAGGTCCTGGCGCTGCGCGAAAGCGGCATGCACCTCTGCGAAGCCATGCTGCGGCCGAAACCGGAAGCGGTCGAGCGCATGCCGGAATTCATCAGCAAGGGCGTCATCGACTTCGGCCCCGCGCGCGTCGAGCGGCAAGGCAAGACGGCGATTGTCACCGTCAACAATCCGCGCTTCCTCAATGCCGAGGACGACGACACGCTCGACGCCACCGAAGCCGCGGCCGATATCGCCATCCTCGATCCGCTGAGCGAGATCTGCGTGTTGCGCGGCGGCGTGGTCGAGCATCCGAAATATGCCGGGCGCAAGGTTTTCTCCGCCGGCATCAACCTCACGCACCTCTATCGCGGTAAGATTCCCTACCTCTGGTACATCCGCCGCGACATGGGCGTGGTCAACAAGATGCTGCGCGGGCTTGCGATGGGCGCGGCGAGCCCGGACGAAGTTTACGGCGGCACTCGCGAGAAGCCCTGGGTGGCGCAGCTCGACGTCTTCGCCATCGGCGGCGGCTGCCAGTATTTGCTGGCGATGGATTATGTGGCCGCGGGTTCCGACGCCTACATGACGCTGCCGGCGCGCAAGGAAGGCATCATCCCGGGCGCGGCGAATTTGCGGCTGCCGCGCTTCGTCGGCGCGCGCATCGCCCGGCAGGCGATCCTGATGGGCCGCCGGCTCGACTGCGACACGCCCGAAGGCCGCATGATCTGCGATGTGGTCGTGCCGCCGGGCGAGGTCGAGCAGGCGACCATGAAGGTGTGCGACGATTTCACCTCATCCGGCGTGGTCAGCGCGGCCGGCAACCGGCGCGCCTTGCGGGTCGGCGAAGAACCGCTCGACACCTTCCGCCGCTATATGGCGGTCTACTGCCGCGAGCAGGCCTATTGCCATTTCTCGCCGGCGTTGATCGCCAACCTGGAAAAGCACTGGAACGCGGCGCAGCGGAAGATTTAGCGCTGCGGCGCGATCAGCTCGGGGTGCGGGCCGGACAGGCGCTTGTGGATGTGCACCATGTACGCCATGGCGAAGATCGGTGTCGCCAGATTGACGACAGGAATCGACACGAACAGCGCGATCGCCAAGCCGGCGAGAAAAATGTATGGCGCATTGGCCTTGCGCATCGCTTTAGTCTCATGCGACGAGTGGAAGCGCATGGCGGCGAATTCGAAATATTGGCGGCCCAGCAGATAGGCGTTGGCGAGGAATAGCACGATCACGCCGAGCCCGGCGAAGAAAATAAACGGCAGCGCGCAGAGGTAGATCACGAGCGCCAGAGCTGAGAACTTCACGCCCTCGATCAGCGCGCGCAACAGCGGCAGCGCCTTGCCCGGCGGCTCGGTCGGATAAGTGTCGCGCTCGACCGCGTCGGCCACTTCGTCGACGAAGAAACTGCCGACAAAGGCGGTGATGGTCGGCATCAGGAACAGCGCGCCGGTGACGATGCCGAGGCTTGCCATGATCGACAGCACCCAGGCGAGCGCCGACCAGGCCGCGTGCGGCGCAAAGCCGGTGGTCTGCTCGGCCCACGTTGCCCCGCTCGCCGCCAGCGCGTTGAAGATGCGGTTGAGCACGATGCCGACGATGACAATGAGCAGCAACGCCAGTCCGACGGCCTTCAGCAGCACCGCGCGCAGGGGCGCGGTGAACAGTTGCCCGAGGGCGGTGATCGCGGCGTCGAACATGGCCAAAGAGGTAAGACCAATGTCCGGCTAGGGCAAGGCGCGATAATCGGATTAGACCGCCGGCGACAGCGTGTCGGCCTCGCTTGCTGCTTGGGCCAGCGGTACCAGCGGCATCAGCTCGCGGTCCTCTTCGATCGGGAGATCGGACCAGGCCATGGTCTTGTAGTCGAAGCCGCGCACCAGCGTCGGCTTGACCACCTCGAAATAGGGCGAGATGTCGAAATCGCGCGGCGCGTAGAGCGAGGAGTGGCGGATCTCCAGGATGTCCTGCCAGGCCTGCTCGCTCGCCGCGCGCGCCACCTTGGGCAGGATCGGATAACGCACGTTCTCGAAGGCCTGCGCGATCAGCGCCGAGCAGATGATGCGGGTCGGATGGCCGGAGCCGAGCGACATCAGGCGGCGGCGCCAGCGCTGCGGCACCGGCAGCGGAAACAGATAGCGCATCAGGTCGATGATGTTTTTGAGATCGTAATCGAAGCCGATGCGCTCGGCGGCATAAGCGCAGACACGCGCGCAATCGTCCGCAGTGAGCTTGGTCGGCCGGCAGATGCGGGTGTGGCAATGGATGTATTTCGACAACGGTGCGGCGACCACGCCCTGGCCGATATGCGCTTCGATCAGCACCAGCGGCTCGCCGTCTTCGGTGACGCGGTCGCCGATCGGTCCGGCATAGAGCGCGGCGTGCGACCAGGTCGATTGCGTCAGATACTTGATGACGCCGGAGATGTGGTTGTTGCCTTCGACCAGGAGCACGTCACCCGGCCTGAGCGTCGCGCGCAACGCCTCGGGATCGCTCGGCGTGAACGGCGCGTAGCCCTGCGCCGGCTTTTCCAGATAACGGGCGAGGACCCGCCCAAACCCATCGAACGCCCAACTCATGACGCGTAGCCCCGGCCGAATTCTGCGTTCCCCCGCGCGCGAGCTGTGCCGCCCGCGCATCTTGTTTACCGGCAACTCTAATGATGACTCATTGCAATTTGGTTCATTGGCGGCGCGCGGGTTACCAATCGTTAGCCATGACAATTGCGGCTGAGCGCGGCTTGCGGCACCCTGATCCGCCGGCAGCAAGGATTGGGATACCATGTCGATAATTCGAAGAGCCCGCCAATGAGCGCCCGCCCGAAAGCGTTGATCGCCTGGTCGAGCGGCAAGGATTCGGCCTGGGCGCTGCACGAGGCGCGCCGAGCCGACGAATTCGACATCGTCGGCGCGCTGACCACGGTGACCGATTCGTTCGCGCGCGTGAGCATGCATGGCGTGCGCGAGGCGCTGCTGCTTGCGCAGCTCGACGCCGCAGGGCTGCCGGCGATTATCGTGCGCATTCCCTATCCGTGCCCGAACGACGTCTACGAGCGCGAGATGGCCAAGGCCGTCCGCGATGCGAAAGGGCGCGGCGTCACGCACATCATCTTCGGCGATCTTTATCTGGAGGACATCCGCGCCTACCGCGAGAAGAACCTCGCCGGCAGCGGCATCACGGCGGTGTTTCCGCTGTGGCTCAAGCCAACCGACGCGCTGGCGCGCGCCATGATCGACGACGGGCTCGAGGCGCATCTCGCGGTGGTCGACCTGAAGAAATTGCCGGCCGCATTCGCCGGCAAGCGCTTCGACGCCGGCCTGCTCGCCGGATTGCCGGGCGGCATTGACCCGTGCGGCGAGAACGGCGAATTCCATTCCTTTGTCTCGGCCGGCCCGATGCTGTCGCGCAAGATTGCCGTGCGTGTCGGCGCGACGGTGGAGCGCGACGGCTTTGCGTTTGCCGATTTGCTGCCGGCTTAGCCCCGAAGCACGCCGCCCGTCTTCTTGCCGACCTCGGCGACGATACGCTGGCCCAGCGCGTCGATCTCGGCATCGGTCATGGTCTTCTCGCGCGGCTGCATGGTGACGGCAATGGCGATCGACTTCTTGCCCGGCTCGATGCCTTTGCCTTCGTAGACGTCGAACACGGTGACGGCGACGATCAGCTTCCTGTCGACGTTCTGCGCCGCGCGGACGATGTCGGCGGCCTTGACGCCGTTGTCGACGACGAAGGCGAAATCGCGCTCGACCGGCTGGAACGGCGACAGTTCGAGCAGCGGCTTGGCGCGCGTGGCCTTGGCCTTCGGCTCGGGGATTTTCTCCAAGGTGACCTCGAAGGCGGCAAGCGGTCCTTCCGCCTTCAACGCGGCGAGGACACGCGGATGCAATTCGCCGAAATGGCCGAGCACATTCTGCGGCCCGATCTGGATGGTGCCCGAGCGGCCCGGATGAAACCAGTCTGGCCCGCCGGGCACGACCTGCAGCGCCTGCATCGGCGCGCCCGCGGCGGCGAGCGCGGCGAAGGCGTCGGCCTTGGCGTCGAAGGCGTCAACCGGCTCAGTCTTGCTCGACCAATCGCGGCCGATGCCGCTGCCTTTTGCGAGCGCACGGCGCACGCCGCCTGCGGCAATGAACTGGTCCTCCGGCCGGTCGCCCTTGAAAATCTGCCCGACCTCGAACAGCGCGACGTCGGCGCTGCCGCGGTCGGCGTTCTTCTGCGCCGCCATCGCCAGGCCGGGAATGAGGCTCGGCCGCATGTCGGAGAGTTCCGAGGCGATCGGATTGGCGAGCGCTAGTTCAGGCTTGCCGCCGCCGAACAATTCCGCCTCGCGCTTGGACACGAACGACCAGGTCACCGCCTCGACCATGGCGCGAGCGGCGAGCGCGCGCTTCGCCTTGCGGGTGCGATTTTGGATCGGCGTCAGCACCGGCTTGCGCGCGGCATCGCCGCGCGGGAACGGCGTTGACGGCACCTGGTCGACGCCGACGATGCGCACCAGCTCCTCGACGATGTCGGCGCGGCCGTGCACATCCGGGCGCCACGCGGGCACCGCGACTTTGACCTTCTCGCCTTGGCCGGCGATGAAGAAGCCGAGCTTCTCCAGCACGCGGCGAATTTCGGTGAGCGGCAGCTTGATGCCGGCAAGCCGCGGCAATTCGCTCAAGGGGAAATCGACGACGGTTTCCTTCGGCGCCGGATCGCCGGCGACGACGATCTCCGACGGCGTGCCGCCGCACAACTCGAGCACCATCTGCGTCGCGAGCTCCAGGCCCGGCAGCATGAAATTCGGATCGACGCCGCGTTCGAAGCGATAGCGCGCGTCGGAATTGACGCCGAGCTTGCGGCCGGTCTGCGCGATGTTGACCTCGCTCCACAGTGCCGATTCGATCAAGACGTCCGTGGTCGTCTCCGAGCAGCCGGTCGCCTCGCCGCCCATGATGCCGGCGAGCGACTCGACGCCCTTTTCGTCGGCGATCACGCACATGCCCTGGTCGAGCGCATAGGTCTTGCCGTCGAGCGCGAGCAGGTTCTCGCCGTTCCGCGCCCGGCGCACGGTGAGTTTGCCGTTGCACCTTGCCGGCATCGAACACATGCAGCGGCCGGCCGCGGTCGAAGGTAATGAAGTTGGTGATGTCGACCAGCGCGTTGATCGGCCGCAGGCCGATCGCCTTGAGCCGCTTCTGCAGCCAGTCGGGCGAGGGGCCGTTCTTGACGCCTTTGACCAGGCGCAGGCCGAAGGCCGGGCACAGTTCGCGGCGCTTCGATCGCAACCTTGACCGGGCAGGGGAACGTGCCCTTCACCTGCTCGGGCGGGCGGTCCTTGAAATCGCCGATCGGCGTAGCGGCGAGGTCGCGGGCGATGCCGTTGACGCCGGTGCAGTCCGGCCGGTTGGGCGTGAGGTTGATCTCGATCACCGGATCGCTGACGCCGGCCCAGTCGGCGTAGGACTTGCCGACCGGCGCGTCGGCCGGCAGTTCGATGATGCCGTCGTGATCGTCGGAGATCTCAAGTTCGCCGCCGAACACAGCATGCCGCGGCTTTCGACGCCGCGGATGGTGCCGACCTCGAGCGTGATGTTCTTGCCCGGGATGAAGGTGCCGGGCGCCGAGAACACGCCCTTCATGCCGGCGCGCGCGTTGGGCGCGCCGCAGACGACCTGCATCGGCTTGGCCGTTGCCGATGTCGACCATGCAGACGCGCAGCTTGTCGGCGTTCGGATGCTTCTCGGCGGAGATGACGTTGGCGACGACGAAAGCCTTGAGCAGCGCCGCCTTGTCCTCGACACGCTCGACCTCGAGCCCGATCATGGTGAGCTTGTCGGCGATTGCCGACAGCGGCTCGATCGGTGTCGAGGTGCTCTTTCAGCCAGGACAGGGTGAATTTCACGGGCTCAACCCTCCGGCCAGCGTCGGGAAGTCGAGCGGCCGGAAGCCGTAATGCGACAGCCAGCGCACGTCGGCCTCGAAGAAGGCGCGCAAGTCGGGCATGCCGTATTTCAGCATGGCGATGCGGTCGATGCCGAAGCCCAAGGCGAAGCCCTGGTACTCCGCCGGGATCGAGGCCGCAATTCTTCAAGACGTTCGGATGCACCATGCCGCAGCCGCCAATCTCCAGCCAGTCCTTGCCGTCGCCGAAGCGGATCTTGCCTGTCGCGCTTGCACCGCATGTCCACTTCCAGCGACGGCTCGGTGAACGGGAAGAACGACGGGCGGGAGCGCATCTTCACCTGTCGATCTCGAAGAACGCCTTGCAGAATTCCTCGACCATCCATTTCAGATGGCCCAGATGCGATCCCTTGTCGATCACCAGCCCCTCGACCTGGTGGAACATCGGCGTGTGGGTCTGGTCACTGTCGCGAGCGATAGGTGCGGCCGGGGCAGATGACGCGGATCGGCGGCTTCTGCTGAGCATGGTGCGCACCTGCACCGGCGAGGTATGCGTGCGCAGCAGGTGCCGCGAGCCGTCGGGCTTTTGCGGGAAATAGAACGTGTCGTGCATCTCCCGCGCCGGATGGCTTCCGGGAAATTCAGCTTGGTGAAGTTGTAGTCGTCGGTCTCGATGTCGGGACCTTCGGCGACGGCGAAGCCCATATCGGCGAAGATGGCGGTGATTTCGTCGATCACCTGGCTGATCGGATGCACGCGGCCGTTCGGCTCGGCGCTTCGCGCACGGCAGCGTGACGTCGACCGTCTCGCGTGGCGAGGCGCGCGTCGAGCGCGGCGCCGGCCGAGCTCGTCCTTGCGCGCGGCGATCGCCTCGGTGACGCGGTCTTTCAAGCCGTTGATCGCCGGGCCTTGCACCTTGCGCTCGTCCGGCGTCATGGCGCCGAGCGTCTTGAGCAGCTCGCTGACTCGGCCCCTCTTGCCGAGCGCCGCCACGCGCACGGCTTCCAGCGCCGCTTCGTCGTTGGCCGAAGCGACGGCGGCGAGCAGTCGGATTCGAGTTCGCGATGTCGGACATGGCACCAGCTTTCTAGCTGGTCATGGCCGGGCTTGTCCCGGCCATCCCGATGGGAGCCCAGTTGCATCCCTAAGCGGGATGCGCGGGTCAAGCCCGCGCATGACAAAGGCGAGGCGGTGCGCCACCGGCTAAGCCGGCAGCGCGGCCTTGGCCTTTTCCACGATCGCCTTGAACGCCGCCGGCTCGTGTGATCGCGAGGTCGGACAGGACCTTCCGGTCGACCTCGAGCCCGCCTTCGCAAGTCCGTTGATGAACTTCGGCATAGTTGAGGCCGAACGGCCGCACCGCGGCATTGAGGCGCTGGATCCACAGCGCGCGGAAGGTGCGCTTGCGCCGCTTGCGGTCGCGGAAGGCGTATTGACCGGCCTTCTCGACCGCCTGCTTGGCGACGCGGATCGTGTTCTTGCGGCGGCCGTAATAGCCCTTGGCGGCCTTGTAGACTTTCTTGTGCTTGGCGTGGGCGGTGACGCCACGTTTGACGCGGGCCATGACAAATCTCCTTGCAGGTCTTCAGGCGAATGACGGGGACACGAGCCGCGCGCAGGCGGCTTAAAGAATACGATCAGCCGTTGGGCAGAAAGTATTTCTTGATGTTGTCGCCGTCGGTCTTGAACAGCACCTTGGTGCCGCGATGTTCGCGGATCTGCTTGGTCGTCCGCTTGATCATGCCGTGGCGCTTGCCGGACTGCTGGAATTTCACCTTGCCGGTGGCGGTGATCTTGAAGCGCTTTTTGGCGCCCGATTTCGTCTTCAACTTGGGCATTTTGCTCTCCTCATCGGCGCAATGGGGGGCGCGAGGCCGCCCTTGGCCGGGATGTGCTCTGACGACGTTTAAGTCTTTGAGCGGGTGCTCGGAATTGAGCTTTTATCGCCGCCACGGCAGCCCTGACTGGCCGGGCGACGAGAGGGCGGCGTTATGGCAGAGGCTGGCGCGCCTTGCAACCGAGCAGCGGTCCGGCTGGCGTTAACGAACTGTTTGCCTGCGCCTTGCTATCAGGCCCCTCAAATCAGCCAGACAAGGGGGCTCAAGCTATGCACCGCTCGGTGAAATCGGTCATTTTTTCGGCAATTCTGGCCGGCATGGCCTTGGGCGCGCCGGCCGCCAAGGCGGCGGTCCATGAGGGCATCTGGAGTGTGCTGATCGTCACGGAAAAGGGCGAGTGCGACCACGGCTATCGCTATGAGGTGAAAGTGGCGAACGGCCACATCTCCTATAATGGCGATGCCCTGATCAATCTCGCCGGCACGGTCGCGCCCGATGGCGCCACCAAAGTCAGCATCAAGTCTGGCGAGCAAGGCGCCGGCCGGCACCGGCCGTCTGGCGGGGCGCAGCGGCGCCGGCACCTGGCACGGCATCGGCACGGCTGGCAGCTGCGCCGGGCGCTGGGAAGCGGAGCTGAAGTAGCGCAAAACGCCGCCCGCGGGATCGCGAGCGGCGTTGACCAGATTCGACGCAGCCGTACGCTAACGGGGCGCCAGCAGCATCACCATCTGACGGCCTTCGAAGCGCGGCTCGGATTCGATCTTGGCCATCGGCGCGGTGTCTTCCTTGACGCGGTTGAGCAGCTTGTAGCCGAGCTCCTGGTGCGCCATTTCGCGGCCGCGGAAGCGCAAGGTGATCTTGACCTTGTCTCCCTCCTCGAAGAAGCGCTTCATCGAACGCATCTTCACGTCGTAGTCGTGGTCGTCGATCATCGGCCGGAGCTTGATCTCCTTGATCTCGACGACTTTCTGTTTCTTGCGGGCCTCGGCGGCTTTTTTCTGCGCCTGGAATTTGTACTTGCCGTAATCCAGGATCTTGACGACCGGCGGGGTGGAGTTCGGGGCGATCTCGACCAGATCGAGCCCCGCGGCCTGCGCCATATCGAGCGCGGTCTGAATGGGTGTGGGGCCGTGATTGTGGCCCGTGGCATCGATCAGCTGAACCTCGCGGACGCGGATCTCCTCGTTGATGCGCGGGCCGTCCTTCTGGGCGGGCAGCGCGGACTTCATCGGACGACGAATGGCTTTTTTCTCCTCATGCTGTTGCGACTGGCCGGGCCCGCGAAGGGCGCCCGGGGAAACGAAAGATTGGTAGAAACCACGAATAAGTCAACGGAGTTTCGCTACGGTCCGCGGACGAAATTTGCGGAACCGTGCTGAAATCGCTCAAATACCTCTAATTTTGTCGCGATCGCGCAGCCTTGGCCGGGATTTCATCGCGCCCGGCGATCTCTTCATATAGCCGTAGCGTATCGCGGGCGACCACCGGCTGGTCGAAATGGCCAAGCACCCAGTCGCGGCCGCGTGCGCCGATGCCGAGGCGAATCGGCTCCGGAAGGGAGAACAGGCGCAGCAGCGCCGCCGCCATCGCGGCGTCGTCGCCGGCGTGAAAGCGCAAGCCCGTGATGCGGCCTTCCGGCACCGCCGGCGGCGTAAGGACGACGTCGGGGCCGGCGCCGAGGTCGGAGACGACGACCGGCCGCGCCATCGCCTGCGCCTCGAGGATCGCCCGTTGCAGGCCTTCCGGCTGCACCGCCGCCGAAACCACCACCGCGGCCGCGGCATAGGCGGCCGGCATATCGGAGACCGGCGCCGCCATGCGGATCACGTCAATGGTGCCGGTCGACAGCACTAGGTCCCATAATTCGCCGGTGTAGTGCGTGCGGCCGCGGTCCTCGCCGACGAAGACGCAGAGGAAATCCTTCAGCCCCATTTCCTTGAGACGTTTCGCCGCCCGTATCGCCACATGATGGCCCTTGCGGCGCACGATGCGGCCGACGATCAGGATCACTTTGGTGTCGCCCTTGACGCCCCAGATGCGCCGGATCGCCTCGACGCGCTCGGGCGCGATCTCGGCCGGATCGAAGCGCGTCAGGTCGATGCTGCTCGGCACTACGGCGATGCGCTGCCACGGCAGGCCGTAGCGGTCGTTGATCAATTGCGCGATCTGCTCGCTCACCGCCACCACGCGATCGCCGCGCGCCATGATGCCGTTATAGAGATGCTTGAACACGTTCTGGTCGCGGAAGCCCTTGTACCAGCTGGTGACGAATGGAATCCCGCGCAGCCGCGCGGCGAGGTAGGCACTCCAGGCGGCGGCGCGGCCGAGCGCGTGGATGACATCGCAGCGGTTATCGCGGGCGATGCGGTTGAGCGCGGCGGCGTTGCGCAAGATTCGCAGCGGATTGTTGCTGGCGAGATCGAGCGGCACGAATTCGCCGCCGGCCCTGGTCACGTCGGCGACCAGCCGCCCAGCCTGCGAGGCGACGATGGCGCGGTGGCCGGCCTGCTTGAGGATGCGGACCAGGCCGAGCGCGCCAACGTCGGCGGCGCCGGCGTCCAGCGTCGGCACCACGATCAACACGGTGATCGGATTTTGCGCCAGGTGCGGCCGCGCGTCCGCTACGCGGGGAGCGGCGCGTTCCAGGGCGGACATCACCGACGCGGTCGAACTCGACATTCCGTCACTACCTCGAATTCTCAGGCGTCAGGCGTTGCGGGCCAGAAGCGAGGATAAACACCGCGTTTAGCCTCGGCAACGCATTGCGGCGAAATTGCGGGCATCAGGTCTTGCGCCCAAGGGCGGCTTGCGGCGACAAGATAGGATCCACCGGTCCCATCCATGAGCGAAGCGCGCCTCATCTCGCTGACCGTCGAATCGCCGCCGCCGGCGCGCACCATTGCCGTGCGGCTGCGCGAAGGCACGAGCCCGGGCATCCTTTGGATCGGCGGCTTCATGTCCGACATGAAGGGCACCAAGGCGCAGGCGCTCGACCAATGGGCCGAAGGGCAAGGCCGCGCCTGCCTGCGCTTCGATTATTCCGGTCACGGCGAATCGGGCGGCGCCTTCACCGACGGCACCATCGGCCGTTGGCTCGAGGAAAGCCTCGCAGTCTACGCGCGCTTCGCGCTGGGCCCGCAGGTGATCGTCGGCTCGTCGATGGGCGGCTGGCTGGCGCTGCTGCTGGCGCGCGAATTGAAGAAACGCAACGGCGCGCCGCCGATCGCCGGCATGGTTCTGGTCGCGCCGGCGGTCGACTTCACCGAGGAACTGATGTGGAAGAACTTCTCTGCCGCGATCAAGCGCGAGATCGAGGACAAGGGCGTGTGGCTGCGTCCGTCGCAATATTCGGAAGGACCCTACCCGATCACGAAGGGGCTGATCGAGGAGGGACGCAAGCATCTGCTGCTCGGCGGGCTCATCGAGACCGGTTGCCCGGTGCACATTCTGCAGGGCGTGCAGGACCCCGACGTGCCGTGGCGGCACGCGGTCGAACTGGTGTCGCGCTTTGCCCGCGACGACGTGGTGCTCACGCTGATCAAGGACGGCGACCACCGCCTGTCGCGGCCAGAGGACATCGAGCGGCTGATCGCGGCGGTCAAGGAATTCTAGGCCAGCGCCGCGGCCCATTCGTCGTTCACCGATACATCGCTGTCAGTCGTTCTCATCGCTGCGAACGTTTTGCGCAGCAGTAGACGCGACAAAGCCCACACCGCGGCGCCGCGCACCAGCGGCGAGATATCGCCGAGCAAACGTTCGGCTTCCACCGCGAGCGAAGCGTCGCCAGAATTGCCGATGGCGATGAGCACGTTGCGCACAAAGCGGTCGCGGCCAGTGCGCTTGATCGAGGTCTTGGCAAACAGCGAACGGAATTGTGCGTCGTCGAGGCGCGCGAGTTCGGCCAACGCCGGTGCGCGTAAAATGTCGCGCGCGGCGAGCTTGGCCTCGCGGCCTTTGACCGCGAACTTGTTCCACGGACACACCGCGAGGCAATCGTCGCAGCCGTAAATACGGTTGCCCATGGCCGCGCGGAATTCGCGCGGGATCGGTCCTTTGTGCTCGATGGTCAGATAGGAAATGCAGCGCCGCGCATCGAGCCGGTAGGGCTCGGGAAATGCCGCGGTCGGACAAATATCGAGACAGGCGCGGCAGCTGCCGCAACTGTCCGGCTCGGGCTGATCCGCCGGCAGCTCGAGCGTGGTGAAGATCGAGCCGAGGAACAGCCACGAGCCGTATTGGCGCGACACTAAATTCGTGTGCTTGCCCTGCCAGCCGAGACCGGCGCTCGCCGCGAGCGGCTTCTCCATCACCGCCGCGGTGTCGACAAAGACCTTCACGTCGCCGCCGGCATTGGCGATGAGCCAGCGCGCGATGTCCTTCAACCGCGCTTTGATCAACTCGTGATAGTCGTCGCCCTTCGCATACGTCGAGATCGCCGCACGGTCCTTGCGCTTGAGGATCGCCAGCGGATCCTCGTCGGGCCCATAATTCATGCCGAGCATGATCACCGAGCGCACGTCGGGCCACAGCGCCAGAGGCGAGGCGCGCCGTTGTGCGGTCGTTGCCATCCACACCATGTCGCCGTGCGCGCCGTCGGCGAGAAAACGTTCAAGCCGCGCTTTTGCTTCCGGCACGGCGTCGGGCGCGGTGACGCCGGCAACGTCGAAGCCGCGCGCATGCGCGTGCTCGATCAGCGCGGTTTTGGTCTGAAGCGGATCGTTCAGAAGTCGAGGTTGGCGTAGGTCTTCGACGGCGGCAGCCCCGCCAGCGTGTCGGCCAGAATCGCGCGGAACGACGGGCGCGACTTCACTCGCGCGTACCAGTTCTTGGCGGCTTCGTCTGCGCTCCACGGCACATCGCCCAAATAATCGGCCACGGAGATATGCGCCGCCGCGGCAAGGTCGGCCAAGCTCAGCCTCTCGCCGGCGAGCCAGTCGCGCGTGCGCACCAGCCAGCCGATATAGGCCAGATGATAGCGGATATTGTGGCGGGCGGCGCGCAGCGCTTCGGTGCCGGGCGGGCCGCCGCCCTGCGCCTCGGTCATGTGGCGCTTGAACTCGCGCTCGGTGACCAGCGGGCCGCTGACCTCGGCATGGAATTTGTCATTGAACCAGCTCGCCAGCCGCCGCACTTCGATGCGCTGCTCGATCGCCGCCGGCAGCAGGCGGTCGCCGCCATGCTCGGCCGGCAACGTCTCGTCGATATATTCGGCGATGATGGCGGCACCTGGAATCGGCGGCAAACCGTCGGCCACCAGCACCGGGATTTCGCCGGCCGGATTGAGCAGCAGGAACTCGTCCCGCCGCTCCCAGAACCGCTCCTCGATGAGGCGCGCCTCGATGCCATATTCGCCGAGGATCAGGCGCACATAACGCGAGTGCGGGCATAGCCTTTGATGGAACAGAGTCAGCATGGGTCCTGGAACTGTCCGGCCCGCATCGCGGGCCGGCACGGCGGAAGTCGGGAAAGCACTATAGAAAACTGTCGCCTTGGAGCAATAAAAGCGGAGCAAATTGATGGCGATGACGACTTTTTTCGTTGCCCGGCAGATGGCATTGGGCCAAAAGCGCTGACCTTATCGACGATTCCGCGCGACCGGCGGAAAATGCCTACCTTTCTGGAGCACGCCTTATGCCCCCTCTCGCCCTGCAAGCGGCCGGTCTGGTCTCAGCGAACATTGATATCGTCAAGGCGGCCGTGCTCGGCTTTGTCGAGGGCCTGACCGAATACCTGCCGGTGTCCTCGACCGGCCATTTGCTGCTGATGGAGCGCATTCTCGGCTGGGGCGACGACGCCTTCGGCAAGTCCTTCGCCGTCCTCATTCAGCTCGGCGCGATCCTGGCGCTGCTGAGCATTTACTTTGGCCGGCTGTGGAACTTGGCGCGCACCATGTTCACCGACTGGGCGGCGGCGCGCTTCGTCATCGGTGTGCTGCTCGCGTTCCTGCCCGCGGCGGTGATCGGCGCGCTCGCCTATCACATCATCAAGACTTATCTGTTCGACGTGCGCGTCGTCTGCGTCTCGCTCATCGTCGGCGGCTTCATCCTGCTGTTGATCGACCGGCTCGACCTCAAGCCGCGCTATCACGAGGCGACTGGCTTCACGCTGCCGATGTATTTCGTCATCGGCATCTGCCAATGCTTCTCCATGGTCCCCGGCGTGTCGCGCGCCGGCGCGACCATCGTCAGCGCCATGCTGCTCGGCGCCGACCGGCGCTCGGCGGCGGAGTTCTCGTTCTGGCTGGCGATGCCTACCATGGTCGGCGCCTTCGCCTTCGAGGCGTTCAAGGACCGCGCCGAGCTCGCGCACGCCAACCTGATGCTGATCGCTGTCGGCTTCGCTTGCTCGTTTATTTTCGGCTGGATCGTGGTGAAAACGTTTCTCGGCTACGTTCAGCAACACACCTTCGCATTGTTTGCGTGGTGGCGAATCCTGGTCGGCGCGATCGGCCTCGTCGCGATTTATTTTGTGTGAGCTACGCTTCTTTCTTTATCGCGTGATCTGATCCGAAAACGGGTTCCCACTTTTCGGGATCACGCGATCCGGCTGTGGAACTGGCCGGTCTTGCGGAAGCGCCAGAGATAGGACGGCACGATCGCCTCGACCGACTCCGGCTGGATGCCGAGCCCCTGCAGCGTGCGGCCTTCCGCCTTGGCGGCGTCGGACACCACATTGTCGCTGCGCAGCAGCTCGACCTGATCCGGCGTGAGCGGCGGCTTCGGCCAATATTGCAGCAGCGCCGCCTTGATCTTGGCGGCGAAGAACGGAACCGGGACCACCAGCCGCTTGCGGCCGATGGTCGACAGCACGAAGCGAATCAGCTGCTCGAAGGTGAACACCTGCGGCCCGCCCAGTTCGTAGATCGTGCCGCCCTTGGCATTGCCGTCCACGGCCTGCGCGATCGCCTCGGCGACGTCGCCGACGAACACCGGCTGGAAGCGGGTTTCGCCGCCGCCGATCAGCGGCAGCGCCGGCGAGATGCGCGCCAGCGCTGCGAAGCGGTTGAAGAAATCGTCCTCCGGCCCGAACACCACCGACGGCCGCATGATCACCGCCTGCGGCTGCGCCGCGAGCACCAGGCGCTCGGCCTCGGCTTTGGTCCGCGCGTATGCCGCGCGCGATTGCGCGTCGGCACCGATCGCCGACCCGTGCACCAAGCGGGCGCCATGCGCGCTCGCCGCCAGCGCCACTTGCTCGGCGCCGTAGACATGCACGGCGTCGAAGCGCTGCCGACCGCGTTCGTACAGCAGGCCGACCAGATTGATCAGCACGCTGGCGTCGCGCGCGGCGGCGCCCACCGACGGCGCGTGGCGCAGATTGGCCTGCACCGCGTGGATCTGGCCGACGCGGCCGAGCGGCTGCAGATGAAAGGCGAGGTCGGGGCGCCGCACCGCGACCCGGACCAAATAGCCGCGGCGGGCCAGCGCCCGCACCACATGACGGCCGAGGAACCCCGAGCCGCCATAAACGGTGACCAGGGTTTCCGAATTGCTTTTGGCGGTCATTTCCGCGCTCATGGCAAAGGGTGAACGGCTGCGGGGATACAGGATCGCAAGGACGCTGTACAGACCCGGACAGGGGTAGTGCCGGCCCCGAAAAGTCCTTCAATTGACAAGCCGAAACGGGCTCCGTACCTAGTCCGGGCAAGTTCTAAAGCCCTGCCCAGGTGGCGGAATTGGTAGACGCACTAGTTTCAGGTACTAGCGCCGCGAGGCGTGGAGGTTCGAGTCCTCTCCTGGGCACCAGATTTCCGAGCCGGGTTATGCAATGACCATCCGCCTGCATCGCGGCGATCTGCCCGACCTCTCCGCCTACAAAGGCGCGGTGGCAATCGACACCGAGACCATGGGTCTCGATCCCAACCGCGACCGGCTCTGCGTGGTGCAGCTGTCGCCCGGCAATGGCGACGCCGACGTGGTGCAGATCGCCGCCGGCCAGCGCAAGGCGCCCAATATCGAAAAGCTGCTCGCCGACACATCGATCCTCAAGATCTTCCATTACGCGCGCTTCGATCTCGGCATGCTGGCCAAGGCCTTCGGCGTGATGGCCGCTCCGGTTTACTGCACCAAGATCGCCTCGCGGCTGGCGCGCACCTATACCGACAAGCACGGGCTCAAGGATCTGGCGCGCGAAGTGCTCGGCGTCGACCTGTCGAAGCAGCAGCAATCGTCCGATTGGGGCGCCGACGCGCTCAGCGATGCGCAAGTGGCCTATGCGGCGACCGACGTGCTGCATTTGCATGCGCTCAAGGAAAAGCTCGACGCCATGCTGGCGCGCGAAAGCCGCAGCGAGTTGGCCGCGGCCTGCTTCCGCTTCCTGCCCGACCGCGTGCGGCTTGATCTATCCGGCTGGGCGGACGAGGACATTTTTTCGCATTCGGCGTAAGTTACTGTATTAAGGCAGGTATTCGTCGATGCCCTGGCCGCCGCGCAGGGGCCATATTCGCGCGTCAGGTTGCCTCGCGGACGGCAGGCGTTTTCCGCAGGCGAAATGCAACGGAGTCAAATGCCGATTTTGGCAAGAACCGCGTGAGCACAGCCCCCACCGATCCGCAGACCGCGCGCGCCTATTGGACCATGGGCCGCGGCGACAGTGACCAGGCGTTTCGCTCCGCGCGCCGGCACAGCCGCGTGGTGCGCATCCTGCGCGTGGCCATTCCGATCGGGGTGGTGGCGGGCTTTACCGGCATTTTTCTGGTCGTCTACTTCAATCCGTTGCGCATGCTCACCAAGCTGCCGATCGATATCAAGAATCTGGTGGTCGCCGGCACCAAGATCACCATGGAGAAGCCGCATCTGTCCGGCTTCACCCACGATGCGCGCGCTTACGAGCTGTCCGCCGACGCGGCCAAGCAGAACTTGGCCAAGCCGGACTTGGTCGAATTGAGCAATATCCGCGCCAAAGTGCAGATGCAGGACAAGAGCACGGTGGAATTGTCGGCGGCCGTCGGCGTCTATGACAGCAAGGGCGAAACCATCAAGCTCGACCGGAACATCTTGCTGTCGTCGTCGACCGGCTATCGCGGCCGGCTGAGCGAGGCGATGGTCAACATCCGCACCAGCCACGTGGTGTCCAATCGGCCGGTCGAGGTCGACCTGCTGCAAGGCACGCTCCGCGGCAACCGGCTGGAGATCGTCGACGGCGGCGATCTGGTGCGATTCGAGGGTGGCGTGACCATGACCTTGAAGCTGGGCGAGACTGCGGATTCGCACGCCAAAGCCGGAGTGCAATGACCGTGCACCGTCGCCTCCTGCTGATCGCCGCCGCAGTCTTGGCCTTGGCCGGCGCGCCGCTCAACGCACAAACGTCGAAGGGGCCGCCGAACGCCTTGCAGGGCTTCTCGCAGAACCGCGATCAGCCGGTACACATCGAGGCGGCGACGCTGGAGGTGCGCGACAAGGACAAGGTGGCGACCTTCTCGGGCGACGTGCGCGTGACGCAGGGCGACACCAACTTGCGCTGCAAGTCGCTGGTGGTGTTTTACGAGCAGGACGACGCCAAATCCAACAAGGGCAAAAGCCTGAAAGCGGATAGCCCCGGGCCCGGCGGCGAGCAGCGGATCAAGCGGCTGGAAGCGCGCGGCGGGGTGATGGTGACGCAGAAGGACCAGACCGCGACCGGCGAAACCGGCATCTTCGACATGAAGACCAACACCGTCACCCTCAACGGCAAAGTGGTGATGACGCAGGGGCAAAACGTTTTGCGCGGCGAGCGTCTGGTGGTCGATCTGACCAGCGGCGTTTCGCGGGTCGAGGCCGGTAAGAACGGACATGACCGCGTGCAGGGCCTGTTCCTGCCCTCCAGCGGCGCGATCGACGTCAAGCCCGGTGGTCCCAAGCCCGCCCCCGCGCCGCACCCGGGGCGGTCGTCCAATTGATCCGCCGCCCCCGCGCAAAAGCCCCGGCTGCCCGTTGCGGCGAGGAATCGGCTAAGGTGAGGAGCCGGCAATGGCGGTTGATTGGCACGTTTGCAACGCGCGGCGCGGAGTAGCCCGGTGGATATCCTCACCTTGTTTCGACGCCGGCCGCGGCCCGCCAGCCGTACGATTCGGCAGCCGGCCAGGCCGCTGATCCGCCAGGTAACCCCGGCGGCGGCCGCCGCGCAGGCGGCGCCACAACCCCAGGCGCAAGTGGGCGCCGAACGCTCCCAGCGCACCGACGGGCGGCAGGCCGTGCGCCCTGCCTATTTGGCCGTCCACGGCGTCGAGAAAAGCTTCGGCAACCGCATGGTGGTCAAGGGTGTCACGCTCTACGTGCGACGCGGCGAGGCGGTTGGCCTGCTCGGCCCGAACGGCGCCGGCAAGACCACCGTGTTCTACATGATCACAGGTCTGATCAAGGCCGACCGCGGCCGCATCGAGCTCGACGGCTACGATGTCACGGTCTTGCCGATGTATCAGCGCGCCCGGCTCGGCATCGGCTATCTGCCGCAGGAAGCCTCGATCTTCCGCGGCCTCAACGTCGAGGACAACATCCGCGCGGTCTTGGAAATGGTCGAGCCGAATCGCGGTCGGCGCGAAGCCGATCTCAACGCGCTGCTTGAGGAGTTCAACATCGCGCGCCTGCGCAAGACTCCGACCATTGCGCTATCCGGCGGCGAACGCCGCCGCGTGGAGATCGCCCGCGCGCTGGCGACGCGGCCGAGCTACATGTTGCTCGATGAGCCTTTCGCCGGCATCGACCCAATCGCGGTCGGCGACATCCAGACGCTGGTGCGGCATCTCACCAACCGCGGCATCGGCGTGCTGATCACCGACCACAATGTGCGCGAGACGCTGGGGCTGACCGACCGCGCCTACATCATCTATTCTGGCGCGGTGCTGATGGAAGGTCGGGCCGACGACATCGTCAACAATGCTGACGTGCGCCGGCTTTATCTGGGCGAGGAATTCAAGCTCTAATCGATTTTTTTCGCACAAATCTTGTGCAATACCGCATTGCGGAATCGCATATCGCCGGCGCAAAAGACCTGCTATAAACAAAAAACAAGCAAGAATCGGACCAGTTTCCGCCGGGAAACCCACATGGCGTTGTCGCAAAGACTGGAGTTCCGCCAGACCCAAGCGCTGGTGATGACGCCGCAGCTGATGCAGGCCATCAAGCTGCTGCAGCTTTCCAGCCTTGACCTTGCGGCCTACGTCGACGCCGAGTTGGAAAAAAATCCGCTGCTCGAGCGCGCCAGCGAGGGCGACGAAGCGCCGCGCGAGGCGCCCGAGGCCGAGGCCCTCCGACAGCGGCGAAACCGGTGACGAAGGTACGGCCGCCGCCGACTGGATCGGCGAGGAGATGGAGACCAGCCGCACCTCCATGGAAGAAGGGCTCGGCACGGAACTCGAGAATGTCTTCCCCGACGACGGCGGCGAAAAGAGCGCGACGCCGGAAGCGCCGCCGCCGGCCTATTCGGAATGGACCGGCGCCGGCAGCCAGAGCAGCACGGATGGCGATTACAATCTGGAAGCCTTCGTTACCGCCGAGATCACGCTCGCCGCGCATCTCGCCGAGCAGATGGCCTTGGCGATTTCCGATCCGGCCGGCCGGATGATCGGGCAATACCTGATCGACATGGTGGACGAGGCCGGCTACCTCATCGGCGATCTCGACGCCGTCGCCGACAAGCTCGGTGCGCCGTGCGCCGAGGTCGAGGCCGTGCTCGCCATCCTGCAGACGCTCGACCCGCCCGGCGTCTGCGCGCGCAACCTCACCGAATGTCTCGCGCTCCAGCTCAAGGACCACGATCGCTACGATCCAGCGATGCGCACGCTGGTCGAGCATCTCGATATCCTGGCAAAGCGCGATCTCGCCGCGCTGCGCCGGCTGTGCGGCGTCAACGACGAAGATCTCGCCGACATGGTTGCGGAAATTCGCAATCTCAATCCCAAGCCCGGCCTCGCTTTCGGCTCGACCATGGTGCAGGCGATCGTGCCCGACGTGTATGTGCGGCCCGCCGCGGACGGCACCTGGCAGGTCGAGCTCAATTCCGACACGCTGCCGAAAGTGCTCATCAGCCAGCGCTATTACGCGCAAGTGTCGAAGACCACGCGCAACGACAAGGACAAGACCTATCTCGCCGATTGCCTGCAGACCGCGACCTGGCTGGTGCGTGCGCTCGATCAGCGCGCCAAGACCATTCTCAAGGTGTCGAGCGAGATCGTGCGGCAGCAGGACGCGTTCTTTGCGCAGGGTGTGCAGCATCTGCGGCCGCTCAATCTCAAGACTGTCGCCGACGCCATCGGCATGCACGAGTTGACCGTCTCTCGCGTCACCGCCAACAAATACATGGCGACCACGCGCGGCATCTTTGAGCTGAAATATTTCTTCACCTCGTCGATCGCCTCGGCCGACGGCGGCGAGGCGCATTCCGCCGAAGCCGTGCGTCACCGCATCCGCCAACTGATCGACGCAGAGACTGCCGCCGATGTGCTTTCGGACGATACGATCGTCGAGAAACTGCACGCGGCCGGCATCGATATCGCACGCCGCACCGTCGCCAAATATCGCGAGGCGATGCGCATCCCGTCTTCGGTGCAGCGGCGGCGCGAGAAACAAGCGGCCGAAACGTAAAGCGTGGAAAGGCCACTACTAGGCGGCGGATTGACCTTTCCCCGAACACTCCTTAGCTGAATTCTGAGCCGTGCGGAAAATTGGAGGCAAACCAATGCCTTTGCGTGTGTCAGGCAAGAACATCAACATCGGCGTGGCGTTGCGCGAGCGAATTGCCGATCGTGTCGAGGAGGCGATGTCGAAGTATTTCCGCGGCGGCTATTCCGGCCATGCCACCGTCGGCAAGGACGGCTTCGGGTTTCGCACCGAATGCGTGCTGCATCTGGATTCCGGCACATTGCTGGAAGCCGAGGGTATGGCCGCCGACGCCTATGAAAGCGCCGATCAGGCCGCGATGCATATTGAAAAGCGGTTGCGCCGCTACAAGCGCCGCCGCGTCCAGCGCAGCCCCGATACTGACGTCAAAAGATGAAAGAAAAAGCGGCGACTGATGCCCGGTCCGGGCCATTGACGCCGGGGGTGGCCCGTCCTTATGGTCCGCCGCTTCCAACACCCCTAGCCATTTAGCGCTGCCTTTTCCGATCATTGGCCATGTCCATGACGCTCACCGATCTCGTCGCGCCCAATGCGGTTGTTCCGGCGCTCAAGGTCAACAATAAGAAGCAAGCGATCCAGGAACTCGCCGCCCGCGCGGCCGAGCTGACGGGTCAGAACGAGCGCGCGATCCTGGAAATCTTGCTGCAGCGCGAGAAGCTGGGCTCGACCGCGGTCGGCAACGGCGTGGCGATCCCGCACGGCAAACTGCCCAAGCTCGGCCGGCTGTTCGGATTGTTCGCGCGGCTGGAACGGCCGATCGATTTCGAGGCGCTCGACGGCCAGCCGGTCGATCTGATTTTTCTGCTGCTGGCGCCGGAAGCCGCCGGCGCCGATCACCTCAAGGCGCTCGCGCGCGTCGCGCGCCTGCTGCGCGACCCCGAGGTCGCGCGCAAGCTGCGCGAATTCGCGCGACGCCGACGCGCATCTATGCGGTGCTGGCGATGCCGGCGGCGAGCAGCGCGGCGTAAGCCTGAATAGCGATCAAAGCGAATGCGGAAGTCGGGCAAGCCAGACTTCCGACGCTATCTCGCTTGGGGAGCACCGTGCTCGCCTAAACGAGATCACCGGGTCACGGCGCTTCGCGCCGGCCCGGTGATGACAGCGTCGGTTTGATTTCGCGCGCTATATCGTCAGTGCACGCTCACCGGCCTCGAGCTCTTGGCTCCAGGCATTGGCGAGCGCGGCTTCGCGCGTATCGGTCAGCATGATCGGCGTGCCGTCGGCGCCGTGCAGGGCGAACAGCTTGATGCCGGGCGCGATCTTCGGCGCCTGCGGGAACAGACTGGCGACGTCCTCGGAGCGGATCGCCTTGACGTAGGCCAAGCGGCCGTCGCCGAGATGCGCGAGCGCTTCCTGCGGTGATCGCCGGGTTGGTGGTGTTCGGTTTCAGTCGTCTTCTCGTTGTTCATGGCCCTCGACTCCTTTCATTGAACGCTCGACGCGGTCGAGTCCTGTATTCACGAATACGTCATTCCTGCTCGTCGATGGCGATCGTCTTCACGATCCGCTCGGCTTGCGGCCGCACCAGATCGATCGACAACAGTCCGTTCTTCAGATCGGCGCCCAACACCTCCATGCCGTCGGCCAGCACGAAAGTGCGCTGGAATTGGCGCGCGGCGATGCCGCGATGGAGATATTGCCGGCTTTTGTCGTCCTGCTGCCGCCCGCGGATCACCAACTGACTTTCCTCGACGCAGACGTCGAGTTGATCGCGGGTGAAGCCGGCGACCGCGAGCGTGATGCGCAGCCGCTCCGGGTTTTGCCGCATCGCGCGCCAGCCGCTCGATGTTGTAGGGCGGGTAGCCGTCGGCCCCCTTGGCGACGCGGTCGAGCACGCGCTCGATCTCGTCGAAGCCCAGCAGGAACGGACTGGATAGTGACGGAACTCGTGACATGGTCTCAAAGCCCTCGCATGAAGCGACTTTGACGGGGCCCCTTGCGGGCGCCCCAACCGGCGCAGCGACTGCCGTCCGGTCGCTCGCTAATATGGGCAGGCCGGGTTAAAGGTTCAAGAACAAGGGAATTCCGCGCCGGCTAGGCGGCTATATCCGGCCTCTGTCCCGGGGAGCTACCATGCCAGATCAGCCGTCATGCCGCCCCTCACGGTGCGGGCCATCCGCGCCACCGCCGTCGAGGTGCCCGCTCAATTTCATGCCTCGGCACCAGCCGCGGCGCCATTCCGCCAGGCGCCGCTGCTGCTGATCGACCTCGACGACCGAGGAGGGCGTCACCGGCCGCGCCTACCTGTTCTGCTATCTGCGCGCGGCGGCGCCGCGCGATCGTCGAGCATGCTCGACGAAGTCGAGCGCGCCGATCGAAGGGCGACCGGCTCGATCCGCCGGCGCTGTGGGCCAAGCTCGCGCGGCCGTTTTGCGCTTGATCGGGGTGCAGGGCATCGTGCGCATGGCGATGGCCGGCTTCGACGTCGCCTGCTGGGACGCGCTGGCGCATTGCCGCCGGCATGCCGCTTGCGCGCTTTCTCGGCGCCGAGCCGAAGCCGATCCCGGCCTACAACAGTTGCGGCCTCGGTCTGATGGACGATCTCGGCGCGCTCGCCGACGAAGCGGAGAAGCTGCTGGCCGTTGGCAATTTCCGCGCCGTCAAGCTGCGGCTCGGCTATCCGACGCTTGAGCGCGATATCGCCGCGGCTGCACGCGGTGCGCAAGCGCATCGGCGACGATGTGCGCGCTGATGGTCGACTACAATCAGGTGCTCGGCGTCGACGAGGCGCTGGCGCGCGGCCGCGCGCTCGATGCCGGAAAATATTTATTGGCTGGAGGAGCCGATCCGCCACGACGACTATGCCGGCGCGGCGCGGCTGGCGCGTGAGCTGAAGACGCCGATCCAGATCGGCGAGAATTTCTCGATTGCCGACCGGCATGGCGGCGGCGATCGAGCAGGCCAAGCCCGACTACGTGATGCCCGATCTCGAACGCATCGGCGGCGTCACCGGCTGGCGGCAGGCCGCGCAAACTTGCCGCCGCGCAACCGCATCAAGATGTCGTCGCATCTGTTTCCGGAGGTCAGCGCGCATCTATTGGCGGCGACGCCGACGTGCCATTACCTCGAATATGTCGATTGGGCGGACGTGCTGGTGCAGGAGCCGCTCAAGCTCGTCGACGGCCAGGCGATCGTTCCCGACCGTCCGGGCAATGGCATGGTGTGGAACGAGAACGCCGTGAAGCACTTTCGCCTAACCTAGTTTCAGCTTGAACAGCTTGATCGCGTTGTCGCGGCCGATCTTGATGCGGTCGTTCTCGCCGATCTCCGCCTTGTCGAACCACGCGGCGCCTTCGTCGACCGCCTCGAACGGCCAGTCGACCGAGAACATCACGCGCTCGGCGCCCATCTCGGCAATCGCGTTGACCAGCGCGGGCGTACTGAAATTGCCCGACGTGGTGAGATGGAAGTGCTTGCGGAAGTAATGGCCGACGCCGTGCTTGGCGGCGTATTTGTGCGGCGCCTTCATCCAGCCGTTACGGCCGTCGATGCGCCAGAGGTAGACAGGAATGCCCTCGCCGAGATGGCCGAGCACCATCTGCAAGTTCGGGAATTCGTCGAACAGGCCGCTGCCGATCAGCCGCAGCGCATGGACGGCGGTCTCGGCGTGAAAGGCCCAGTTGGGGCCAAGCAGCCAATTGTGCCCTTCGTACTGGCGCGTCCAGCCCGGCAGCGGATTGCGCGGGTGCAGATAAAACGGCACGCCGAGCGCCTCGACCGCGCGCCAGAACGGCCGGTATTGCGGCAGGTCGTAGTAGGTGACGTTGTCAGGTGAGCCGATCTGCGAGAAGCCGTTGACCAGCGCACCGACGAAGCCGAGGTCCTCGATGCAGCGCGTCAGCTCGGCGGCCGCCGCCTCGGGGTCCTGCATCGGCAGCGCGGTGAAAGCGGCGAAGCGGGTAGGACTCTTGCGCACGTTGTCGGCGAGGACGTCGTTGGCCTGCTTGGCAACCTCGATCGCGCGCTTGACGTCGTGGATCGCCTGTACCGCCGGCGCGTTCAGCGACAGGATCATCAACTCGATGCCGTGCTTGTCCATCTCGCGCAGGCGCAAGTCTTGGATGTCGAGCAGGCGCGGACCGAGATCGCCCCAAACATGCGATCCGAACACCTGCGAGTCACCAAGTGTCGCCTCGATGGCGAAATGCTCTTCGAGCGCGATCTTGCCTTGCATTGAGTTTCCCCCGTGGCTTTTGCGGTATCATGCACGCGGAAGCGATCGCTGTCAGTAGCGCCGCATCGTCATGTGATTAAAAAAGCCGCCCGGGCGGGCGGCTTGCCGAGCCATAGTTCGCGAAGCGAGCGAAGGCTGGTGGAGCCAGGCGGGATCGAACCGCCGACCTCGTGAATGCCATTCACGCGCTCTCCCATCTGAGCTATGGCCCCAATTCGCAAATCGTATTGCCGCAGGTGGGAATGCGCGTGCGGCGCGCGATCGTCAAGTCTCCTCTTCCTTCTCGATGGTCTCGCCGATGATGTCGGTCACGTCGGCGTCGCCTTCCTCTTCTTCCTCGATGAAGGCGGCATCGTCGAGGCTCTCGTCGATCTCGACGTCTTCGGCCTCGCCCGCCACGGCGGCTTCTTCGGCCACCGGCTTCTTGCCCTGCTGTTCGGCCTCGGCGTCCTCGAGTGAAACGAATTCGGCATCCGCCGTCTCCGGCGCGACCACCTCGGGCTCCGCCACGGGCACGGGCCGCGCGACCGGTGTCGGCGCCACCGGCTCGGGCCGCGAACGCGAAGGCGCCGGCGCGGCGATCGGGACGACCTTGCCTGTGTAGGGAGAGATCACCGGCGTCTTGCCGAGATCGTAGAATTTGCGGCCGGTTTCCGGACAGATGCGTTTAGTACCGAGTTCAGCTTTCGCCACGGTCAGGTTCCTCGAAATGGTCGATAAATCGGTGTTTCACTTGGCTAGTTGCAAGGCCCCTGTCAATAGCGCAGACCCCCGGCGCGGCGGGATGACGGGCCGCGCGGGCGCGTGGTAGGACGGCCCATTCGTTAAGGATGACGCCCGTGGATTCCGCCGTTTCCAGCCCGTTAACCGCCCGCCGCGGTGGCCCCTTGCAGGGCCCTACCCGGGTGCCGGGAGACAAATCGATCTCGCAGCGTGCCCTGATTCTAGGCTCGCTGACGGTCGGCGAGACCACCATCGCCGGTCTGTTGGAAGGCGAGGACGTGCTGCATACCGCCGCCGCGATGCGCGCGCTCGGCGCAAGGCTGGAGCGCGGCGCAGACGGCCTGTGGCGAATTCATGGCGTCGGCGTCGCCGGCTTCGCGCAGCCGGCGGGGCCGCTCGACTTCGGTAATTCCGGCACCGGCTGCCGGCTGACGATCGGCGCGGTCGCCGGTAACGCGGTGACCGCGACATTTATCGGCGATGCCTCGTTGAGCAGCCGGCCGATGCGGCGCGTGCTCGATCCCTTGGAGAAGATGGGCGCGCGCGTGATCGAAGCGGCCGAGGGCGACCGCCTGCCGCTGACGCTGCAAGGCGCCGCCGATCCGGTGCCGATCGTCTACGAGCCGCCGGTTGCGTCGGCGCAGCTCAAATCCGCGGTATTGCTGGCCGGGCTTTCGGCGCCGGGCGAGACCACGGTGATCGAGGCCGAAGCGACGCGCGATCACACCGAACGCATGCTCAAGCATTTCGGCGCCAAGCTCACCAGCAAGCCATATGGCGAGCACGGCCGCCGCATTACCTTGCACGGGCAGCCGGAGCTGGAGCCGGCAAACGTCGTGGTGCCCGCCGATCCCTCTTCCGCGGCGTTTCCGATGGTGGCGGCGCTGCTGGTGCCCGGTTCCGATCTCATGCTCGACGCGGTGATGACCAATCCGCTGCGCACCGGTCTGATAACGACGCTGCGCGAAATGGGCGCTTCGATCGAAGCGGTGGCGAAACGCGACGACGGCGGCGAGGAGGTCGCCGATCTGCGCGTGCGCGCCTCGCCGCTCAAGGGTGTCGACGTGCCTGCCGAGCGCGCGCCATCGATGATCGACGAATATCCGATCCTGGCGGTCGCCGCGTCGTTCGCGCAAGGCGTCACCCGCATGCGCGGTTTGAAAGAATTGCGCGTCAAGGAATCCGACCGGCTTGAGGCCACCGCCGCCATGTTGCGCGGCAACGGCGTGACCGTCGAGATCGAGGGCGACGATCTGATCGTGCAGGGCAAGGGCAGCGTCGCCGGCGGCGCCGAAGTGGCAACGCATATGGATCACCGCATCGCCATGGCGGCGCTGGTGATGGGCTTGGCCGCCGACAATCCAGTTCGCATCGACGACTCCGCCTTCATCGCCACCAGTTTCCCCGGCTTCGTCGAATTGATGCGCTCGCTGGGCGCGGATCTCGCATGATCATCGCCATCGACGGTCCGGCCGCCTCGGGCAAGGGCACGCTCGGCAAGAAGCTCGCCGCGCATTACGGCCTGCGCCATCTCGACACCGGACTGCTCTATCGCGCGGTGGCAAAGAGTGTGCTCGACGCCGGGTGCCGTCCTGACGACGGGGGCGCAGCCATTGCCGCCGCCCAAGCGCTCGATCCGACGCACTTCGACGAAGCCGCGCTCAAGACCCACGCGGTCGGCGAGGCGGCCTCGGCGGTTTCCGCCATCCCCGAGGTGCGCGCGGCGCTGCTTGCCTTCCAGCGCGAGTTCGCCGCCAAGCCGCCGGGCGCGGTGCTCGACGGCCGCGATATCGGTACCGTCATCTGCCCGGATGCCGACGTGAAGATTTTCGTCACCGCCACGCCGGAAGTCCGCGCCCGCCGCCGCGCCGCCGAATACCGGGCGCTAGGGCGCCAGATCGACGAGACCGCTGTCTTGGCCGACATCCTCAAGCGCGACGAGCGCGACAGCCAGCGCACGACCGCACCCCTGAAACAGGCCCCGGACGCGCACTTGCTCGATACCACGCATTTGGCTATAGACCCGGCCATCCGGGCCGCCATCGACATCGTCGAGGCCACCCGAGCGGGCCGAGGGCGCGATTAACGCCCCTCGTGTTGGAGGACAAAGTCCCGCTCGAGCCTCTGCGTTGGGCGCCTGAAACGAACCATCGTTCCAAAGCACGGTATCAGCGCCGGCCATCCGGGATTCTGGGTGGCTGTCGAAGGTCTTGCGGGGCCTTCGGCCCGCGCCTTTGCGAACGCCATGCCAAACCCCGGCGCGCCGCTTATAGGAGAACTCATGGCCACCGCTCAAGCATCGCCCACGCGTGAAGACTTCGCCAAGCTGCTCGATGAAACATTCGGCGGCGGAAACCTGCAGGAAGGGTCCGTCATCAAGGGCAAGATCGTCGGCATCGAAAAGGATATGGCCGTCATCGACGTCGGTCTGAAGACCGAAGGCCGCGTGGCGCTGCGCGAATTCGCCGGGCCGGGCCGGCAAAACGAATTGAAGGTCGGCGACGAGGTCGAAGTCTATCTGGAGCGCGTCGAGAATGCGCTCGGCGAGGCGGTGCTGTCGCGCGACAAGGCGCGGCGGGAGGAGAGCTGGGGCAAGCTGGAGACCGCGTTCAAGAACAACGAGAAGGTCACCGGCGTCATCTTCAACCAGGTCAAGGGCGGCTTCACCGTCGATCTCGACGGCGCGGTGGCCTTCCTGCCGCGCTCGCAGGTCGACATCCGGCCGATCCGCGACGTCACCCCGCTGATGAACGTCAATCAGCCGTTCCAGATCCTCAAGATGGATCGGCGCCGCGGCAATATCGTTGTGTCGCGCCGCACCGTGCTGGAAGAGACCCGCGCCGAGCAGCGCCAGGAGCTGGTGCAGAACCTCGAAGAAGGTCAGGTCATCGACGGCGTGGTCAAAAACATCACCGATTACGGCGCCTTCGTCGACCTCGGCGGCATCGACGGCCTTTTGCACGTCACCGACATCGCCTGGCGGCGCGTCAATCACCCGACCGAGGTGCTCAACATCGGCCAGCAGGTGAAGGTCAAGATCATCAAGATCAACCACGAGACCCACCGCATCTCGCTCGGCATGAAGCAGCTGCTCGACGATCCGTGGCACGGTATCGAGGCCAAGTTCCCGGTCGGAACGAAGTTCAAGGGCCGCGTCACCAACATCACCGACTACGGCGCCTTCGTCGAACTGGAGCCGGGCATCGAGGGCCTGATCCACGTCTCGGAAATGTCGTGGACCAAGAAGAACGTGCATCCGGGCAAGATCGTCTCGACCTCGCAGGAAGTCGAAGTGCAGATTCTCGAAGTCGATCCGGTCAAGCGCCGCATCTCGCTCGGCCTCAAGCAGACCATGCGCAATCCGTGGGAGGTCTTCGTCGAGAAGCATCCGCCGGGCTCGACGGTCGAGGGCGAGGTCAAGAACAAGACCGAGTTCGGCCTGTTCCTCGGCCTCGACGGCGACGTCGACGGCATGGTCCACCTCTCCGACCTCGACTGGAAGCGTCCGGGCGAGCAGGTGATCGAGGAATACAAGAAGGGCGACATGGTCAAGGCGCAGGTTCTCGACGTCGACGTCGAGAAGGAGCGCATTTCACTCGGCATCAAGCAGCTCGGCGGCGACCCGATGGAGCAGGCCGGCGACCTCAAGAAGGGCTCGGTGGTCACCTGCGAGGTCACCGAGGTGAAGGAGGCCGGCATCGACGTGAAGATTGTCGGCACCGACTTGACCGCCTTCATCCGCCGCGCCGATCTCGCGCGCGACCGCGGTGAGCAGCGCCCCGAACGCTTCGCGGTCGGCCAGAAGGTCGATGCCCGCGTCACCCAGTTCGACCGCAAGACCCACAAGGTCGGCGTCTCGATCAAGGCGTTGGAAGTGGCCGAGGAGAAGGAGGCGCTGGCGCAGTACGGCTCGGCCGACTTCGGGCGCTTCGCTCGGCGACATCCTAGGCGCCGCCCTCAAGCAACGCGACGACAAGACGGACGACAAGGCCGAGACCGAAAAAGCCGAGGACTGAGGCCTGCCGCGGCCGAAATCGTGAAACCCCCGGGGCTCACCCCGGGGGTTTTGCTTTGCCGGGGCGACGTGCCAAGAATCGCCCCAATGGGTATGCTTGATTCCAGTTCCAGGGTCGCGGACTGGACCGTCCAACAGGAGCGCATTCCATGTCGCTCGATGCCGATGCCATCGTCGATCGCCGCCGCATGCGGCGCAAGCTCACCTTTTGGCGCGTCAGCGCGCTTTTGATCGCACTTGTCGCGCTGGTCGGCCTCGCCGTCGCGCTGGTGCCGGGTGCGCGGCTCGCCGTGCCCGGCAACTACATCGCCCGCATCAAGGTGCAGGGGCTGATCCGCGGCAATCAGGACCGCGTCGAGGCGCTGGAGCGGCTTGGCCGTTCGAGCGCGCGGGCGGTGATCGTGCATATCGACAGCCCCGGCGGCACCACCGCCGGCTCCGAGCAGCTTTACGACGCCTTGCGCGCCTTGCAGGCAAAGAAGCCGATGGTGGTCGTGGTCGACGGGCTGGCCGCCTCCGGCGCCTATATCGCCGCGCTGTCCTGCGACCACATCATCGCCCAGGACACCTCGCTGGTCGGCTCGATCGGCGTGCTGTTCCAATACCCTAATTTTACGCAAATTCTCAAAACCGTCGGCATCCAGATGGAGGAGATCAAATCCTCGCCGCTCAAGGCGGCGCCGAACGGTTTCGAGCCGACCAGTCCCGAGGCACGCGCTGCCATCGCCGCGATCGTCTCGAACTCCTATGCCTGGTTCAAGGATCTGGTGAAGAATCGCCGCAATTTGAACGATGCGCAGCTCACCGCTGTCGCCGACGGCCGCGTCTTCACCGGCCGGCAGGGCATGGGTCTCAAGCTGGTGGACGATCTCGGCAACGAAAAGACCGCGCTCGCCTGGCTGGAGAAGGAAAAGAAGATCCCGGCCTCGACGCGGGTGCGCGACTATTCGCTGGAACCGCGCTTCAGCGAGCTTTCGTTCCTGCACGTTGCCGCCTGGACCTTCGAGGCGGTCGGTCTTTCTGCCATGGCACAGCGCATCGAAGCGTGGGGAGCGGTGCAGGCGGTCGAAAAACTCAACCTTGACGGTCTGTTGGCGCTTTGGCACCCTGCCACCGCCAACTAACCCCGGATCGACCAAGGCGGCCCCAATGATCAAGTCCGAACTTGTGCAACGTATCGCCGCCCAGAATCCTCATCTCTACCAGCGCGACGTCGAGAACATCGTCAACGCCATCCTCGGCGAGATCACCAACGCCATGGCGCGCGGCGACCGCGTCGAGTTGCGCGGCTTCGGCGCCTTTTCGGTCAAGCACCGGCCGGCCCGCACCGGACGCAACCCGCGCACCGGCGCGCACGTTTCGGTCGAGCAGAAGTCGGTGCCGTTCTTCAAGACCGGCAAGGAAATGCGCGAGCGGCTGAACAAGACTGGCCCGGCGTAAGCGGACGGTTTTCAGGACCTGCCAGGGTGCTATTGTCGTGGCCGGGCCATAGCCGGCCGAAGGACGGCGTTGCTTTGCTCGCCTATGCCCGGCCACTTGCGTTTTGGAGAGGCATCGGTGTTCCGCAAGATCGTGACCTGGATCGTCATCGTTCCGATCGCCGCGGTGATCATCGCCTTCGCGGTGGCCAACCGGCAGACGGTGACGGTGTCGTTCGATCCGTTCTCGTCGGTGAACCCGGCCTATGCGGTGACCCTGCCGCTGTTCGCCGTCATCTTCGCGGTGCTCATTCTGGGCGTCATCGTCGGCGGTATCGCCGCCTGGGTCCGGCAAAGCAAATGGCGCCGTCGTGCACGCCAACTCGACGGCGAGGTGCGCGCGCTGCATGAGGAGATCGACGGCATCCGCCGCCGTTTTGGCACGGCGGAGAAACCGACGTCCGCCCAGCAGCCGGTCCCGGTGCCCCTCATCCCGGGGCCGATTCCTTAAAGCCAGAGGCGGTTCCACTTTGCGGGAAGGGGGCGAAGGCTGCTAGAACCCCGCCCATGTCGCTCTTGGTCAAAATCTGCGGGCTGAAGACCCCGGAAGCGCTTGATGTGGCGCTGGAATCCGGCGCCGACCTGGTTGGCTTCGTGTTCTTTGCGCCGAGCCCGCGCAACCTCGCGCTCGCGGCCGCGCGGGACTTGGGGGCGCGCGTCAAAGGACGCGCCGGCAAGGTCGCGCTCAGCGTCGATGCCGACGACGCGACGCTCACGGCGATCGTCGAGTCGCTCAAGCCCGACATGTTGCAACTGCACGGCGTCGAGCCGCCGGAGCGGGTGACGGCGTTGCGTGGGCACTTCGGCCTGCCGGTGATGAAGGCGGTGCCGATCGCCGAGCGCAAGGACCTGGCGCGCATCGAAGTCTACAAGACCGTCGCCGACTGGCTGATCTTCGACGCGCGCGCGCCGCGCGACGCGACACGCCCGGGCGGCCTCGGCACGCCGTTCGACTGGACCTTGCTCAAGGGCATCGATCCGGGAATTCCTTACATGCTTTCCGGCGGCCTCGATGCCGGCAATGTGGCCGAGGCCTTGCGCATTACCCGCGCACCGGGCGTCGATGTGTCGTCCGGCGTCGAACGAGCACCCGGGGAAAAGGACGCGGACAAAATTCGCGCCTTCATCCGCGCCGCTCGCGCCGCCGAAGCCGCGCTGACGAAAGTAACCGCATGACCGCGCCGCAGCCCAATTCATTCCGCACCGGTCCCGACGAGCGCGGCCACTTCGGCATCTATGGCGGCCGTTTCGTCGCCGAGACGCTGATGCCGCTGATCCTCGAATTGGAGAAGGCCTACGCGCAGGCCAAGGCCGACCCGAAATTCCAAAAGGAGATGGACGGCTATCTCGCAACCTATGTCGGCCGGCCGTCGCCGCTTTATTTCGCCGAACGGCTGACGGAACATTTAAGAAAGACGGCCTCCGGCCTTTCGGCTGGCGGCGCGAAAATCTACTTCAAGCGCGAAGAGCTCAACCACACCGGCGCGCACAAGGTAAACAACGTGCTCGGCCAGATCATGCTGGCCAAGCGCATGGGCAAGACGCGCATCATCGCCGAGACCGGCGCCGGCATGCACGGCGTCGCCACCGCCACGCTCTGCGCCAAATTCGGGCTGCCTTGCATCGTCTACATGGGCGAGGTCGACGTCGAACGACAGAAACCGAACGTGCTGCGCATGAAGATGCTGGGCGCCGAAGTGCGCGGCGTCACCTCCGGTTCGCGCACGCTGAAAGACGCCATGAACGAGGCGCTGCGCGACTGGGTCACCAATGTCGCCGACACGTTCTACTGCATCGGCACGGTGGCCGGCCCGCATCCTTACCCGGCCATGGTGCGCGATTTCCAGTGCATCATCGGCCGCGAGACCCGCGAGCAGATGCAGGCCGCCGAAGGGCGGCTGCCGGATTCGCTGATCGCCTGCATTGGCGGCGGTTCCAACGCCATGGGCCTGTTCCATCCGTTCCTCGACGAGCGCTCGATCGAAATCTACGGCGTTGAAGCTGCCGGCCACGGCATTCCGAGCGGTCAGCATGCCGCCTCCGTCGCCGGCGGACGGCCGGGCGTGCTGCACGGCAACCGTACTTACCTTTTGATGGATGACGACGGCCAAATCACCGAGGCGCATTCGATTTCCGCCGGCCTCGATTATCCTGGCATCGGCCCGGAGCACGCCTGGCTCAACGACATGGGCCGGGTGAAATTCCTGTCGGCGACCGACGACGAAGCGGTCGCCGCGTTCCAGCTGTGCAGCAAGCTCGAGGGCATCATCCCGGCGCTGGAGCCGGCGCATGCGCTGGCCCGCGTCATCGATCTGGCGCCGACAAAGGCGAAGGATCACCTGATGGTGGTCAACCTGTCCGGCCGCGGCGACAAGGATCTAGCGAGCGTCGAAGCGTTTCTGGAAAGCAAGACGAAATGACGACCCGCATGGACCGCCGCTTTGCCGCGCTGAAACAGGAAGGCCGCGCCGCGCTGGTGACCTTTACTATGGCCGGCGATCCCGATTACGAGACCTCGCTTGCTATCGCCAAGGCGCTGCCGACGGCCGGCGCCGATGTGATTGAACTCGGCATGCCGTTCACCGATCCGATGGCGGATGGACCGGCCATCCAAGCCGCCGGCCTGCGCGCGTTGCAGGCCGGGGCGCGCATGACCAAGACGCTGGCGCTGGTGCACGAGTTCCGTAAGGGCGATGACGCAACGCCGATCGTTCTGATGGGCTACTACAATCCGATCTACATCTATGGCGTCGACAAGTTCCTCGCCGACGCCAAGACGGCCGGCGTCGACGGCTTGATTGTTGTGGACCTCCCGCCCGAGGAAGACGACGAGCTGTGCCTGCCGACGCTCAAAGCCGGCCTTAATTTTATTCGTCTCGCGACGCCGACCACCGACGACAAGCGCCTGCCGGCGGTGCTCAACAACACTTCGGGCTTCGTCTACTACGTCTCGATCACCGGCATCACCGGCGCGGCCGCGCCCGACGCCGCCAAGGTCAGCGCGGCGGTCGCGCGTATCAAACGCCACACCAAGTTGCCGGTGGCGGTCGGTTTCGGCGTGCGGACGGCCGAACAGGCCCGCGCCATCGCTGAAAACGCCGACGGCGTGGTGGTCGGCTCGGCGCTGGTAGATGCGTTGCGCCAAACCCTCGACAAGAGCGGCAAAGCCGGCCCGGACACCGTCAAAGCGGTGATATCGTTGGTGTCCACGCTCGCCGACGGCGTGCGCTCGGCGCGTCGCGTCGCCGCCGAGTAACGGTTATAATTCTGCCGAATCCGGCCTATATAGGCACTGCATGAACTGGATCACCAACGTCGTCCGCCCGAAGATTCGCAGCCTGCTGCGCCGCGAGACGCCGGAAAATCTCTGGATCAAATGTCCGGAGACCGGCCAGCTCGTCTTCTACAAGGACGTCGAGGCCAACCAGTTCGTCATTCCGTCGTCCAACTATCATATGCGCATTTCGGCCACGGCGCGGCTGAAGCTAATGTTCGACGGCGCCACTTGGCTCGATATCGGCGTGCCGGAAGTGTCGGTCGACCCGCTCAAATTCCGCGACGAGCGCCGCTACGCCGACCGCCTCAAGGACGCCAAGACCAAGACCGGCCTGCACGATGCGGTGAAGCTCGGGCTCGGCAAGCTCGACGGCTTGCCGGTGGTGATCGCGGTGCAGGACTTCGATTTCATGGGCGGCTCGCTCGGCATGGCGGCGGGCGAGGCGGTGATCAAGGGCCTGGAAACCGCGGTGCAGAAGTCGACGCCCTTCATCGTGTTCGCGGCGTCCGGCGGCGCGCGCATGCAGGAAGGCATTTTGTCGTTGATGCAATTGCCGCGCACCACCGCCGCTGTGCAGATGCTGCGCGAGGCAAAAAAACCCTACATCGTCGTGCTCACCAATCCGACCACCGGCGGCGTCACCGCATCTTACGCCATGCTGGGCGACGTGCAGATCGCCGAGCCGGGCGCGCTGATCGGCTTTGCCGGCCCGCGCGTGATCGAGCAGACCATCCGCGAGAAATTGCCGGAAGGTTTCCAGCGCGCCGAGTATCTGTCCGAACACGGCATGGTGGACATGGTGGTGCACCGGCACAAATTGCGCGCGACGCTTTCCGATCTGTGTCGGCTGCTGACCAAGGCGCCGGTGCCGGGCGCGCTGCCGCAGTTGCCGGTTCCGGCCCACGCGTGAGCGCTCCGCCATGACGCCGCCGGTTGACGCGATCGTCGCGCGGCTCGCGGCATTGCATCCCAAGCGCATAGACCTGTCGCTCGACCGCATCGAGCGGCTGCTCGGCGCGCTCGGCCATCCCGAGCGGAACCTGCCGCCGGTGATCCATGTCGCCGGCACCAACGGCAAGGGCTCGACTATCGCCTTCATGCGCGCGATCCTGGAGGCCGCCGGCAAGCGCGTGCATGTTTATTCTTCGCCGCATCTGGTGCGTTTCAATGAGCGCTACCGGCTCGGCGGCGCCTTGGTGAGCGACGAGGAGCTTGGCACGACGCTGGAGGAATGTGAGCGCGTCAACGGCGGCGAGCCCATCACCGTGTTCGAGATCACCACGGCGGTCGGCATGATGCTGTTCGCGCGTTATCCGGCCGACGTGCTGTTGCTCGAAGTCGGCCTCGGCGGCCGGTTGGACGCGACCAACGTGATCGATCGTCCGCTCGCCACCGTCATCACGCACATTGCGATCGATCACACCGATTTTCTTGGCGACTCGCTGGAGAAGATCGCGACGGAAAAAGCCGGCATCCTCAAGCGGCAGACGCCTGCCATCATCGCCGCGCAGGCGCGCGATGCGCTCGCCGTGATTGAACGGCAAGCGGCGCGGCTCGACGCGCCGTTGAAGATTGCCGGCGAGGATTGGACCGCGACCGAAGAGCGCGGCCGGCTGGTTTATCAGGACGAGGCGGGTCTGCTCGACCTGCCGGCGCCGAAGCTCTACGGCCGCCATCAATTCGAGAACGCAGGCCTTGCGATTGCCGCCTTGCGCTCGGTCAAACCGCTGAAGATCGCGCCTGCCGCCTACGAGGCTGGCATGATCAAGGCCGATTGGCCGGCGCGGCTGCAGCGGCTTGCGGCGGGGCGCCTGGTCGAGCTGACGCCGCCCGGCAGCGAACTGTGGCTCGATGGCGGGCATAACCCGGACGGCGGCCGCGCCATTGCCGCTGCGCTCGCCGATCTGGAAGAGCGCGTATCGCGGCCGCTTGTGCTGATCGTCGGCATGCTGGCGAGCAAGGACAGCGCAGGTTTCCTGAGCAATTTCACCGGGCTCGCGCGCCGCCTCATCGCGGTGCCGGTGCCGGGCGCCGAGAAAGGGCTCACCGCCGAGGCGGTGGCCGACGCTGCACGCGCCATCGGTCTGCCGGCGACCAGCCGCGACAATCTCGACGAAGCACTCGATGCCGCGCGCAAGCTCGATCTCGAGCCGCCGCCGCGGATTCTCATCACCGGCTCGCTCTATCTTGCCGGCGAGGTGCTGCGCGAGAACGGGACCCTGCCGACCTGAAAAGAAAACGGCCGGCGCTGCGGCCGGCCGTTGCAGATGGAATTCTTGGCAGCGATCAGACCGCGCCGCTAATCCACTGATGCAGTTTCTGTTTCGGCGCTGCGCCGACCTGGCGCGAGGCGATCTCGCCGTTCTTGAACAGCATCAGCGTCGGGATCGACATAATGCCGTATTTCGCAGCCGTGTTCGGGTTCTCGTCGACATTGAGCTTGACGATCTTGACCTTGTCGCCGAGCTGGCCGGCGATTTCTTCCAGCGCCGGCGCGATCATGCGGCAGGGGCCGCACCATTCCGCCCAGAAATCCACAACGACCGGCTCGGCCGATTTCAAAACATCCGATTCGAAGCTTGCGTCCGACGTTTTGCCGACGGCCATGGCGATATCCTCGTGTGGATCATGGGCGCAGGATTGCGCCGGGAAATTGGCGAGGGCAGGAACGTATGAATGCGATCCGGCAGCGTCAAGGCGCTATCGCACCGACGTGATGCGCGCCAGTGCCACATCCAGCGCCTCCGCGGAAAGCTCCATGAGATCAGGTACTTCCGTCCAGATCAGAGCGGCGCGCACGGTTTTTTCCGGATACAACTTTGCCAGCACGGCGCGGTACAGCGCGAGCTGCTGGGCGTATTTCGATTGTTCGGCGGCGATTCGGCTGGGCACGCTGCGGTCCGTTTTGAAATCGGCAATGAGCACAGACCTTTCCGTCATCACCAGGCGGTCGACCTGGCCGGAGACGCGGATGGTCTCAGTGCCGAGGATCAGCCGGCCGACGATCGGCACCTCGGCGCGGCTGCCGGGGGCGAACAGCTCGGCGAAGCCGGAGTGGTTGAGCAGAACATCCACTTCTTCTTTTATTTTTTGCCGGATATCTTCCGCTAATCCTTCCGCCGAGCGCGCCAGAAATTCTTCCGCCGCCTGCGCTCTTCTCTCGACAGGGATATCCGGCAGCGATTGCAGCAGCCGGTGGGTGAGCGAGCCGCGCAACAGCGCCTCGGCGCGGAGGCCGACGCCCGACGCACGGCTGCTGTCATCGTCGCCGCTCGACGGCGTCACCGTGCGCACGCCGGCAATGACGGAGCTGGCGTCGCCACGCAGCCAGTCCGGCACGGCGGACGGAGCGACCACTGGCGGCGCGGAAGCCGCCGCAGTTTCCACCGGCGGACCTTTGCGGAAGCGCAACACCTCGCCGTCGCCGTCGTCGGCCGGCTCGCTGACGCAAGCCTCGCGCAGCGCGTCGTCGACCAGTTGATACCAGCAGCCGTCGGGGATCTTGTTGCAGCCTTGCGCCGCCGCGATCACCAGCCGCTCTTTGGCGCGCGTCATCGCCACGTAAAGCAGCCGGCGATATTCGTCGCGCGCCGCCTGCTGCGCCGCGCTGCGCGCATCGCTCATCGCACCGACGTCGTTGCCGCGCGCGGTCGCCCAGACCAGCGCGCCGTTGTCAAATGCCAGAAGCCGCGGGTCGCGCGGGCCGGTCGGCGGCGTGGTGGTATCGGCGAGAATCACGGTGTGCGCCTCCAGCCCCTTGGCGCCGTGCACGGTCATCACCCGCACCTCATCGCGCAACATCTCCATGTCGCGCTTGACCTCGCTTTGCGCCGCGCGCAGCCAGTTGACGAAGCCCTGCAGCGACGGCGTCTCCCGCCGCTCGTAGTCGAGCGCCAGATTGAGGAATTCGTCGAGCGCGTCGTTCGCCTCCAGCCCGAGCCGGACGAGGAACTTCGCGCGGCCGTGCTGTGCCCCCAGCACATGGGTAAAGAAGCCGAAGGGCGTGAGGCGCCGCGCGGCGTTCGCCAGCTCGTCGAGCGCGACATTCGTCGTCGCGAAATCCGGCTTGCCGCGCAGGCTGGCGCGCAGCGAGCCCTTGCGGCCGAAGGCAATGTCGAACAATTGCACGTCGCTCAAGCCGAACAGCGGGCTGCGCAGCACGCTCGCCAGCGCCAGATCGTCATCGGGCAGCAGCAGGCAGTCGGCGAGCGCCAACAGATCCATCACGGCGATGTGCTCGGTAAGCACCAGCCGGTCGGCGCCGGCGACCGCGATGCCGGCGTTCTTCAGCGCGCGGATCACCGCCTCGAACAGCGGCCCGCGCTGGCGCACCAGCACCAGCACGTCGCCGGCCTTCTGCCCGCGCGCCGTCCACCGCTTGACGTGCTCGGCGATACGGCGCGCCAATAGCACGCGCGGACTTGTCTCGCTCATCGTGTCGAACGGCGCGTCCCAACCCTCGATCTCGCGCCGCTCTGCCGGCGCGATCAACGGCCACAGCTCGACCAGCCCCGGCGCTGCGTCCGGCAAAGCGCGATGCACGGTCTTGACCGGGTCGGCGGTCAGTCCTCCGAAGGCTTCGGGCCGCGAATAGACCTGGTCGACGGCGCCGAGCACGACCGCGCCGGAGCGGAACGACACCTCGAATTTCTTGGCGACGAATTCTTCGTCCGTTTCGCGGAAGAATTGCTCGTAGTGCCGTCGCGTCTCGTAGAAGGCGTGCGGCGCCGCGCCTTGGAACGAGAAGATCGACTGCTTCTCGTCGCCGACGGCGAACACCGTGCGCTTGACGTTCGGCCGCGAGCCGCCCGACTTGAATTCGGCGGTGATGGTCTTCACGATGTCCCACTGCTTCGGGCTCGTATCCTGCGCCTCGTCGATCAGCACGTGATCGATGCCGAGATCGAGCTTGTAGAGCACCCAGGCGGCCGACGAACGCGCGAACAGCTCGAGCGTCTTGTCGATCAGATCGTCGTAGTCGAGCAGGGCGCGGCGGTCCTTGGCGCGGCGGTAGCGCGCAATGACTTCGGCGGCGATAGTGATGAGCGCCGCGGTGCGGTCGCGGGCGGCGAGCGCGCGCTCGCGCGCGAGCAGGGCGCAGACGCGGGCCTGCTCGTCGATGAGGCGTTGAAGCCAATCGGGATGCTGCTCGGCGAGCTTCTTGGTGACGATATTTTTGCGTGGTTCCAACTCGATCGTGCAAAAAACTTTGAGGTAGCTGTCGATACGCTCGCGCCCGACCGAGGCCCCCGCCGCCTGTAGCGCAGCGACGTGGTTGGCGTCGGACTTCGAGCCGCCTTCCAGCACCTCGATCAGCAACGGCCAGTCCGCCGCCGGGATCAGCGAATGGGAGAAGAATTCCGCTTCCAGCGTCTCACGCGTCTCGCCAGGGGCGATGCCGAGCATGCGCGACAGCTCGGCCAGCGCTGCATCGAGCCCGCCGGCGCGTTCGATCCACGCATCGATGGCGTCGCGCTCGCGGATGGCTTCGCCGATCACCTCCTTGAAGGTGATGTCGGCGGCAACAACGATGGCCGTCGCCAGCGCTTGGCCGAGCGCGCCGTCCGGCTGGGCCGAGGCTTCGAGCAGCACGTCCAGCGTCAATTGATCGAGCAGTTGCGTGGTCGAAGCCTCGTCCAGCACGGTGAAGCGCGCGGCGACATTGGCCTCGAAGGGGAACTGGTGCAGCAGCCGTGTGCAGAAGGCGTGGATGGTCTGCACCTTCAGGCCGCCGGGTGTCTCCAGCGCCGAGGCGAACAGGCGGCGCGCCCGCGCGCGGCCACGCGCGTCGGGCTTGCGGCCGGTGGAAAGCTCGATCTCTTTGTCGAGCGCGGCGTCGAAAAGCGCGGTCCAGCCGGACAGCCGCTTGAACACTTCGTTCGCCATGTTGGCGGCGGCGGTCTTGGTGAAGGTGATGCAGAGGATTTTGGCCGGGTCGACGCCGCGTAAGAGCAGGTTGATGACGCGCTGCGCCAGCACGTAGGTCTTGCCGGAGCCGGCATTTGCGGAGACGAAGGCCGATACGTCCGGGTCGGCGGCTTCGACCTGTACGCGGCGCACGTCCGGCGGGATGGTGCGGGCGGTCACGACTCGTCCTCTTCACCGCCGGTGGCCGACCATTCCTTGACGCGGGCGAGGTGGTCGTAGTCGCCGTAATGCGTCGTCCACATCGGGTGCACCAACGAGCGATAGGGTTCCTTCTTGTTCTCGAATTTAGCCGCCAGTTCCTTGAGCCGCGCCAGGGCGTGCTCGGCTTGGGTGTCGGGGGTGCCGTCCTTGAAATTGATCTCGTTCGGCTTGCCCGCCGGCTCGCCGCCTTTGAGCGTCACATAGGTGATTTCCGACACCGAGCCGGCGGGCACGTTCTTGAAGCCGCCGGCGCGCAGGATGGCGGCTTCCAGCGTCAATTGCGGCGCCAGGCCCGTGCGCACCTGTTTCTCCGTGCGCGCGGCGCCGGTCTTGTAGTCAAGCACGGCGTAGCCTTCCGGGCGCTGCTCGATGCGGTCGGCGATGGCCGACAACGTGAACTCGCGTTGGCCGACGGGAAATTTCAGCTCGCCGCGGATTTCCGCATGCAAGGCGCGAAGGCCGTCGCGCCGCGCACCATCCCAGGCCGCGAACCATCGCGCGATGCGTACAAAACGCGGCCACCAGAAGGCGCGGGCCTCGGGAAAATCCTCGAGTCTGGCGAAATGCTTCTCGCCGAGCTTGAGCAATTCCTTCAATGGATCGTCCGGCGCCTTGGCAGCGAATTTCTTGGTGTAGTCGCTGATGGCGCCGTGAATCACGGTGCCGCGGTCGCGCGCGCCGGGCGGCGTGTCGACCGGATCGAGCGGCATCAGTCGGAGGATGTATCTGGCGTAGATCGTATAGGGGTCGCGCAGCCAGTCCTCGATGGCGGTGACCGAGAGCGCGCGCGGACGCGCCTCGACCTTCGGCGTCGGCGCGGGGCGCTCGGCGAGTTGCACTTGCGCCGGATGATCGAGCGCGCGGGCGTAATCGAGATAGGCATTGCCGCGCGCCAGCACCTCTTTCCAGCGCGCCTCGCCGGCGAGCGCGGCGATGCGCTGCACGAAACGCGAGGCGACCGTCGGCGAGCCTGCGACCTTGGCGGCGCGGGCGAGAATGACCTCTTCGGCGCCCAAGCCTTGGGCGAAGTCGTGCGCGCTAAGACCAATATAGCGTTCCGGTAGGTCGAGGCCCAGATCGGCGCGCATCGGGCGGCTGAGCCATGGATCGTTATGCGCATCTCCCGGCCAGGTACCTTCATTGAGTCCGCCAAGCACTACGCGATTGAAACTAAGCAAGCGTGCCTCCAATTGGCCTAAGATGCTAATTCGTAAGTCGGTCCTAACTGGCGGACGCACTTTAAATTGCCGATGATCCACAATTGTGTGAAACAATTCGGCGTAGTCGCCGGGCGCAATGGCAAGCGCGGCGGCGGTTGGGCTTTGGCTCAGTTCCTCGAAGGCGCGCTGCAGCGCCGTGCCGTCGTTGCCGGCGAAGGCAGCGACTCCGCCTGTGCCGTCGCGGCCGAGCCCGGAGATCACCGCGCTGTGACACTTGGCGAGTTCGGCGAGCGAATGCGCGCCGGGCTTCAGCCGTTCCAGCGGCGCCAGCGCGGCGCCGAGGCGGGCGATCAGTTCGGAGGCGACGTCGAACTTGTCGTCGTCGATCAGCCCGCGCGGATCTGAGCGGTGCAAGTCGGCGCGATTGGCGCGGAAGGTGGAGAGCGCACGGCCGAGCGCGTCGCTGCCGGGGCGCGGACGCGGGCCGCGCAGCAACGCGCGCTCCAGCGTCGCGATGGCGATGTTGTGCGCGTTTTCCTTGGCGCCCAGCCGCAGCAGCGGATGCTTGAGCAGCGCCAAGAGCGTGACCGGCGCGAGGCCGCCGAGCGCGGCTTCGGCGGCGAGCCGCGCGAAGACGCCGGCGCTGGTATCGGCGAGACTGTCGCCGCCGGAATCGTCCGCCGTCACGCCCCATCGTGCGAGCGCGGCGACGACGCGGCGGGCCAACGAACGGTCGGGCGTGACCAGCGCGGCGGTCTTGTTTGGCGTTTGCAGCGTCTCGCGCAACGCGACGGCAATGGCCAGCGCCTCGTCTTCGGCATTGGCGGCTTCGATCAATGCGAGCGAGCCGAGCGCGCGGTCAGCGGTGGCGACGAAGTCTATCGCTTTGGTGCGGGCCGGCCAGTTCTCGGTGGTGGCGGCCGGGCGCAGCGCTTCCGAGACCAGGCACTCGCGGCCGTGCGCGGCGGGCGGCACTAGCTGGGCGACGTCGGCACGGGTGATGCCGATGCGGTCGAGCAGCGCATGCATGGCGAATTGCGCGTGGCCGGCGGCCGGCGCGCCGTCATGAGTTTTGTCGTCGGCATCGCCCGCGATCAGCGCCCACGACGCATCGTCGAGATCGGTGTCGAGGCCGGGCAGCACCACGGCGCCGTGCGGCAATCTGGCGATGGTGGCGAGCAGCTTGGCGGTCGCCGGCATCGAGCCGGTGGAGCCTGCGGCGATCACCGGCGCGGTGCTCCCGGCGAGGCGTTTGGCCTCGGCCTCGATCAGCAGGTCGCGCCGCTCCGCGGCCTCGACCGCGTCGAGCTCCCTGAGCCGCGCCGGCCAATAGCCGCGCGCGATCTTGAGGAAGTCGAGCGCGATCTGCCAATAGCGGTCGAGCGCGTCGGGCACGAGCTTGTCGAGCCGGTCCCAGGGCACCTGGCGCGTGATCATGTCGTCGATCAGGCGGGCGAGATCGTCGGCTAAGCCCAGCGCGGCCGACGGCGTGTTGGCGATTAGCGGCGAACCCTGCTCGGGCGTAATGCGCTCGGCCCATTGCGCGATCAGTTGCGCCAAGAGAAGCCGGCGTTCGAGCGGCGGGATGGCGGCGGGCAGCTTGAGCGCCTCTTGCGCTAGCGCGCCGGTGGCGGCCTCGGCAAAGGCGATCTCGTCTTCGTCGAGGTCGCCGAGCGCCACGATGCGCGGCAGGATGGCGGCGTCGGTTTTCAGTTCGTCGAGGAAGGCGTCGCGGGCGAGACGGCAGGCACGCCGCGTCGGCAGATAGAGCGTCAGCCGTGCCAGTTCCAAGGGGTCGCCGCTCGCGGGAAACCCCGGCACAAGCGTACCGGCGCGCAGCGCCGCGATCAGCGACGGCAGAAACGGCGCCGAGGGAGGAATCGTGAAGACGTTGCCTTTGACGGCCGGCATGGGCCGAATCATACACGCTTCCGCGCGCCGGCGTTCAAGCCGTGCTGGCGCGGATGGCGTTTTCGGCGAGCGCGATGGCGTCGGGCGTGCCGACGTGCATCCACAGGCCTTCGAGGCGCAGGCCGTGGAGGCTGCCTTGTTCCGCCGCGCGCGCGAACAGGTCGGTCAGCGGGAACTCGCCTTGCGGCGCGTCCTTGAACAGCGCGGGCGAAAGAATCGCCGCGCCGGCAAAAACGAAGGGCGCGACCCCGCGCTCGGCGCGGCGGCGCAGTCGGCCGTCCGCGGCAAACGCAAAGTCGCCGCGCCCGGCATAGCCGATGCTGCCGGTGGTAGGCGCCAGCAATAGCAGCGCGTCCATGGTGGCGGCATCGAAGCCTTCGGCGAGCCGCGCGAGGTTCGGCTTGACGCCGTCGACCCAGATCGAGTCGGAATTGACGTGGAAGAACGGCGCTTCGCCGAGGAGCGGCAGCGCCTTGACCACTGCGCCGCCGGTGCCGAGCAGCACGCCGCGCTCGTCGGAGATGACGACTTGCGGTTTCGTGCGCCCGGCAAGATGACGCTCGATCTGCTCTGCAAAGTAATGCACATTGACCACCGCTTGCTCGGCGCCCGCTTCAGCCAGGCGATCGAGCACGTGATCGATCAGCGGCTTGCCGCCGACCTCGACCAAAGGCTTCGGCATGTTGTCGGTGAGCGGGCGCATGCGCGTGCCGAGGCCGGCCGAGAGCACCATCGCGCGCGTGGGTGTGGTTGAGGTCATTTGCGTCAAATCGATTTCAGCGACGGCACGTTGACGCGATACCAGGCGGCGAGCAGGGCCAGCGCCGGGTGTGCCAGCGCGCGCTGCAGATAGGTCCATACGCGGGGCATGTGACGCAAATATTGCGGCTTGCCGTCGCGCTTGTCGAGGCGGGCGAAGATGCCGAGGATTTTCGAGGCGCGCTGCGCCGCCATGGTGGCGTAGATCTGCGCGAAGGCCGGCGCGTCGAACGTCGGCTCGTCCTTCAGCCGCTCGCGGATGTAGCGCGACAAAAGCCCGATCTCCAAAAGCTCCGGCACGTCGACGCGGGCGTCCTGCGCCAGCGACGCGAGATCGTAGGCCGCCGGACCCATCACCGCGTCCTGGAAATCCAAGAGGCCGACGCGCGCGACACCTTCACGCTGCGGCAGCCACAGCAGATTGGGCGAATGAAAATCGCGCAGCACCCAGACCGGCGGCGCGGCGAGCGCCGGCGCCAGCGCGTTGTGCCAGAGCTCGACATAGGCATCGCGCTTGTCGCCGGAGAGCTTAACGCCGAGCCGCGGCAGATACCAGTCGATCAGCAATTCCACCTCGATCAGGAACGCGTCGAGATCGTAGCGCGGCAGCGTATAGGTGACGTCGCCTTCGACCGGCAGCAGCTCCGGCATCGGCAAGCGATGCAATGCGGCGAGCAGATCGGCCGCCGCCTCGTAGCGTTCCTCGACCGGCGCCGGCGGCTCGCCCGCGACCACCAGTTCGCTGCCGAGATCCTCCAGGATCACGAGACCCGCCGCGCGGTCGGCGGCGAAGATCGCCGGCGTGGAAAAACCGCGCGCGCGCAAGGCCTGCGCCATGGCGATGAACGGCGTCACGTTCTCGGCAAGATGCGCGATGGCGCTATAGGGCTTGCCCTCGCGCACCGCGGGCCCGTCCGGCCGCTGCGGCGAATTCATCAGGATGTAGCTCGCGCCCGCAGCGCTGAGCCGCTCGTAGGCGCGCGTCGAGGCGTCGCCCTGCATGAACTGCCGCACCGCGCTGCCGAAGCCGGAGCGCGACAGGAACAGCCGGATCACGGCCATGCGCTCGACCCGCGCGGCGAAGGCGCCGTGGCCGGTGACGCGCGCGTGACGGAACGTCGGACCCTCCTGGGCCAGCAGCGTGAAGGAGATGTCGAGCCGGTCGGCGGGCAACGCATTGGCGGCGCGGTCCGGCCACTCGATCAGCGTCACCGCCTCGGGCGCGACGTCGTCGAAGCCGAGCTCGGCGAGCTCGGACGGTCCGGACAAGCGGTAGAAATCGGCGTGCACCAGGTTGAAGCGCGGCAGCTCGTAGGCTTGCATCAGGGTGAAGGTCGGGCTCGGCACTTCGATCATTTGATCGCCGGCGAGGTGGCGGATCAGGGCGCGCGCGAAAGTGGTCTTGCCGGCGCCGAGGTCGCCCGACAGCGTCACCGTGTCGCCGGGGCGCAGCGCCTCGGCGATATCCACCATCAGCCGCCGCATCGCCTCCTCGTCGGCGAGCGTGACCGTGAAGCTGTAGACGCCGGAAATGGGCATCGAACCATCCGTTAGCAGGGCGCTCTTTATAGTCATAAAAGGCCGCCGCTCGCAGCTTGCCCCGATCGCCTCGCCGCGGCTAGCGTTGCGGCCATGACCAAACAAACCCTCGGAAAACTCCCCGCCGATGCCTTTGGCATGCTCAAGCTGCCGGCGCTGCCGGACGGCGTCGTCGACGGCTTCCGCGCGCTCGGCGATCTCACCGGCATGGCGTCGGACGCCATGGACGAGCTCGGCATCGCCGGCGCCATTCCGTCGAGCGTGCTCAAGCCGACCGATCCCGCCGCGCGCATCGTCGGCCGCGCGCTCACGTTGCTCAACGTGCCGGCGACGCAGAGCGTGTCCGACAACGTCGCCACCGGTGTCTCCGGCATGGCGGAGATCGAGGCGCACAATCTGGCGGAGCCCGGCGACGTGTTGGTGGTGCAGGGCGTCGATCAAGTGTCCAACATGGGTGGCATGTCGGCCTCGATCGGCCACCGCCAGGGCCAGATCGGCGCCATCGTCGACGGCGGCGTGCGCGACATCGACCATGGCCGTGGCTCGGGCTACGCCATCTGGTCGCGCAGCGTCAGCCCGCGCACCGGCAAGTGGCGGCTGAAGACCGTCGCGGTGAACAAGTCGGTCACCGTCTGTGGCGTCGCTGTCGCGCCCGGCGACCTGGTACTAGCCGACGAGACCGGCGTCTGCTTCATCCCGCGCGACCGCGCCGCCGAGGTGCTGGCGCGCGTACGCAAGATCGCCGAGAAAGAGAAAGTGCGCACCGCCAAGATCGCAGCCGGCGCGCCGGTGCGGGATTTGCTGCCGGGGAGGAAGTGAGCGCTAAGGGAACCGCAGGCTTCGGCGCAGCTCAACGGCGCTTGAGATAATTGCGCAAGTAGGCGTCGTTATTGTCCGGCTTGTTTTTCGTTTCGCGGCGCGGACCTTCTGCGAATCGGCGTCGCGTCGCGCCGTGATCACCTCTATCCCGATCGGCCCCATCCTCTGGCATTCGCCGCAGCGGATCAGCTCCGAGCGGTAGACGCTTCGGGTCACCCCCGGTTCGCTCAGCGCCACTTTTCCGATCAGCTCGCGCATGGTGCTCGCCTCGTGGCTGCATACGGCATGGTGATTTCGCGAGCCCCATTTTTGGCGGAGGTCGTTTCCGCATTTGCGCGGTTTGAAATTGCGGCCTTAACCAAAAATTCCCCTTGGGCCTACGCCGGCCCGTCACTCCGCCTTGATGCCGAGCTTCTGGATCGTCGCCTGCCAGTAGGGAAATTCCTTGGCAAGGCGCGCGGTGAAGGCGGCGCTGCCCAAGGTGCCGTGCATACCTTGGGTGGCGAAGCGCTCCTTCACGTCGGGCTGCGCCACGACTTCAAACAACGCCTTCTCCAATTTGTCGCGCACCGCCGCGGGCGTGCCGGCCGGCAGGAACACGCCGTACCAGTTCTCCATCACCACGTCGGGCAGGCCGAGTTCCGCGGTGGTCGGCACGTCGGGCAACAGCGGCGAGCGCTCGGTGCCGTACAAAGCGAGCGCTTTGACCTTGCCGGCGTTGACCAGCGGCAGCAGCACTGGGAAGTCGGCGTTGAGCATGTCGATCTGGCCGCCCATCAGGTCGCTGAGCGCGGGCGCGGCGCCGCGATAGGGCACGTGCGCGACCTTCAAGCCGGCGGCGGCGTTGAGCAGTTCGCCGGCGATGTTCATGGTGGTGCCGGGGCCAGCCGAACCATAGGCCATGGCCTGGCCACCCTTCGCCTTGGCGATCAATTCCTTCAGCGTCGTCGCGCCGGATTTTGGTCCGATCACCAGAAGCGTCGGCACCGCGCCGACCAGCATCACCGGCTCGAAGCTTTTTACCGGATCGTAGCCGTGCGGCGGCCGCAGCGCCGGGCTGATCACCTGCGAGCCGAGGCTAGCCAGCAAAATGGTTTTGCCGTCGGGCGCGGCGTGCGCCACCGTCTCCGAGCCGATGGCGCCGCCGGCGCCGCCTTTGTCCTCGACGATGATGTCGGCATCGAGCAGGGGCCCAAGTCCATGCGCGAGCACGCGCGCCCATTGATCGACCGGGCCGCCGGCGGCGAACGGCACGATGATCTTGACGGTGTCGGCCTTGGCCGGCGCGCTAACGGTGAGCGCAAGCGCCGCGACGCAGAGCAAAGTCTTCGGTAGTTTCATGATCGCTTTCCCCAACGTCATGCAAGCGGCGTTGATCGGCCGCTTGGTCGTCGCGGGGAGTATAGGGGGACGGAAAACTTATGACAGCGGGCGTGCGGCGCCGCGTCAGTAGTCGCTGCGATGAATGGACCGATGCTCGACGACGGGTGCGCCCTCGGCCGTGGCGGGCCGGCTGAACACGACCTTGCAGGCCGGGCTGAGCTGCCTCTTGTTCTCGGCGAGGCAATGCGCCACGCGCGTAACGTCGGGGAACGCCGCCTGGCACAGCCGGAATGCATCCGGGGTGCAGGCGTCGGCATCCTGCTGCGTGTAGGCGAGCGCGGGCAGCGGGGCTATGATCGCTGCGAATAAAGCGATAGCGCACGGCTTAAACATGACGGTGCCCTCCAATCGGGGACACGTCCCCAACCACCAGAGCCGGAAAATGTTCCTGGAACCAAGCCCATAGGCTCAAGGCCAAGCTTAACGATGAGTATTTCATCCTGGCTCATGGCGGCGCGGCCGCGCACCCTCGGTCTGTCGGTCACGCCGGTGGTCGTTGGCGCGGCATTGGCCTGGGCGCTGGACGGACAGGTTCACTGGCTTGCGGTGGCGGCGGCGCTCATCGCCAGCATGTTCATCCAGATGGGCACCAATTTGCACAACGACGCGGTCGATAGCGAGCGCGGCGGCGACGGGCCCGACCGCATCGGACCGCCGCGCGTCACCGCCATGGGCTTGCTCACGGGCCGCCGCGTCAAGCATGGCGTTTGCACCTGCTTCGGCATCGCCGCGCTGCTAGGGCTATATCTGATTGCCGTCGGCGGCTGGCCGATTTTCGTGCTCGGCATTCTGTCGATCGCCGCGGGCTGGGCCTATACCGGCGGACCGTGGCCGATCGCCTATACGCCGCTCGGCGAGGCCTTCGTCATCGCCTTCTTCGGCCTCGGCGCGGTCGGCGGCTCCTACTGGCTGTGCGCTGGCCATCTCGACGCGCCGGCGCTTGCCGCTGGGCTGGCGCTCGGGCTGATCACCGGCGCGGTGCTGCTGGTCAACAATTTCCGCGACCGCGAGGCCGACGCGCGGGTCGGCCGGCGCACGCTCGCCATTGTCGCCGGGACGCGCGGCACCGCGGCGATCTATGCGGCGATGATGCTCGTGTCATTCGCGTTGCTGCTCCCGATTGGCCGCGCGCTGCCCGACCGGCACGTCTGGCTGGCGCTGTTCGCGCTGCCGCTGACGCTGGCGCTGATCGCACGCTTCGTGCGCGAGCCGCCGGGGCGCGGTTTCAACCGGATTCTGGTGTGGACCGTGCAGATTCAGGTGTTGTTCAGCCTACTGCTCGCCGCCGGGTTGCTGTTCTGACCTAGATCAATGCGTTTTCGCGGGGTCCGCTTACAGGAAATTGAATAGGCTAAAGGCCGCGAACGGAGTAGATCTACTATCATGACCAGGCGCAAAGGCATTTACGTCGTCCCGACCGACCGCTGGTATATCGAGCGGACGGTCTGGCTGATCGCCGGCCTGGTGCTGCTGGCGAGCACGATCCTGGCGGTGCTGGTCAATCCGCTGTGGATCTTCGGGGTCGTCGCCACTGGGCTCGTCTCCATCAACGTCGCCTTCACCGGCTTCTGCCCTATCGGCAACGTGCTCAAGCTCCTCGGCTTCAAGGCGGCGCTCGGCGCGCCGAACACCGGCAAGCTTTATTTCCTGCAGACCGATAGCTGGTATCTCGAGCGCCGCATCTACGTCACGGTCGGTGTCAACATCATCCTCGGCTCGATCCTGTTCCTGACGGTGAGCCCATGGTGGGCGCTGTTCCCGGCTTTCGTTGGCACGGCGATGGTGTGGTTCGCCGCGACCGGGCTGTGCATCCTCGCCAATATTCTGTTCTGGCTCGGCGCCGAGCCGCGGCTCAATCCCGGCGCGCTGCGCAACGCCAGTCCCGCCGGCGCCAAGCACGCCTGATCGTCCTACGGATCGCTAAGCCGCCGTGCGCTCGGCCTGCTGCTCGGCCGGCAGCGTGCAGGTGACGGTGGTGCCTTTGCCGAGCGTCGAATTGATGGTCACCGTGCCGCCGTGCAGCTCCACGAAGGAGCGCACCAGCGACAGGCCCAAGCCGCTGCCGCGGTGATGCGAGCCCATTGAATCGGTCTCGAACCAGTCGAACACCTTGTCCATCGCCTCCGGCGGAATGCCCGGGCCGTGATCGGCGACCGTGAACACCACGGTGTCGGCGCGCCGCTCAGCGGCGAGCGTGACGGTTTCGCCCGGCGGCGAGAAGCCGACCGCGTTGGACAAAAGATCGAACAGAATTTGCCGCAGCCGGCGCTGGTCGGCGGTGAATGAGCCGATGCCGGGCGCCGAGCGGATGTCGAGCGTGATGCCGTCCTTCTTTAACCGGTCCTGCACGCCCTCGGCCGCCTCTTCCATGCAGGCGCGAATGTCGACGTCGGAGAGGTTGAGCGCCATGGCGCCGGCGTCGATGGTGGCGAGGTCGAGGATGTTGTTGATCAACGCCAAAAGCGCGTTGGTTGAGGCGGTGATGTAGCCGAGGTATTCGCGCTGCTTGTCGTTGAGCGCGCCGAACGCCGGGTCGCCGAGGAAATGCGCGAAGCCGATGATGTTGGTGAGCGGCGAGCGCAGCTCGTAAGAGACGTGGTGCACGAAGTCGACCTTGATGGCGTCGGCGGTCTCCAATGCCTCGTTCTTCTCGATCAGCGCGCGCTCGACGTTGACGCTGTCGGACACGTCGAGGAAGGTAACAAGCGTCGCGCCGTCGGGCAGCGGCATCGCTGTCATGTCGATCATCATGCCGTCGCGCCGTTCGATGCGCGCGGCGATCGGCTCGCGGTTGTCGATCGCCGTTACCGCGGCGCGCAGATTGCGCCACACTGTATTGTCGTCGTGCAGCGCCTGCGCCCAGGCGGTCACCGCTTCGACGTGCGGATGCTGGTCGAGCGCCTCGGGCGCGAGCTTCCACATGCGCTGGAACGCCGGGTTGTGCAGCCGCACCCGGCCGTCCGAGCCGAACACGGCGACGGCTTCCGCCAGGTGATCGAGCGTCTCGCGCTGCACCTTGATCAGCGCGTCGTAGCGCCGGTGCATGTCGATGCGCTCGGTGACGTCGTCGTAGAGATAGGTGACGCCGCCTTCCGGGTTCGGCGCGGTGACGACGCGCAGCGTGCGGCCGTCCGGCAGGTGCCACAGGTGCTCCTTCGCCTCGACCGCGTGATAGGCCTCGTGCAACTGCTGTTTCCACTGCCGGAAGTCGGTTTCCTCCGGCAGCTTGCGCGCGGCGCGCAGCGCATCGAGCACGGCCGAGTTGGTCGGGTTGTAGTCGATCAAGGCCGGATCGAGCGCGAACTGCAGGCGGAAGGCTGAATTATAGAAGATCAGCTTGCGCCCGGCGTCGAAAATGGCGACGCCGGTGGCGAGTTGGTCGAGCACGCGGCGATGCGCCTCGATGCCGCGCGCAAGGTCGGCGCGCATCGCTTCCACCTCGGTGGCGTCGACCGCCATACCGGCCGAGCCGGGGCCGGCCGGCGCATCGACCACGTCGAGGATGCGGCGTTCGCCGGCGACGATGGCCGGTACGCGCGCGGTATGCGGGCCGCCGGCGCGCTCGCGCGCGAAATTCTCGCGCTCCGCGCTGTCGAGCAGTTCCAGGCCGCGCTTGACGGCATCGGCCGGGTTCTCGGCGTCGACGGCGCGGGCATAGGCGGCATTGACGAAGACCAGCCGGCCGTTCTCGTCGCGCGCCCAGACCGGGCTCGGCAGCGCGTTGAGCAGCGTCTTCATAGTCTCGACGTCGCCCGACAGCCGGTCGTGGCGGGAGGCGAGATCCATCAATTCGGATTCGATGCCGGAAACGTCGCGCAGCCGCAGCACCGCGCGGCCGGCGACCGCGCGCCCTTCCGCCTCGAGCGGGCGGCCGGCGCCGGTGGTGAGCGTCATGACGAAACCGCGGCCTTCGTCGCGCAGCGCCTCGACCGCGCGCTCCATGCGTTGCGCCGCCGCCGGCTCGAGCCAACTGCCGAAGGCGAGCACGCGTTCCGGCACCGCACCCGGCACCGCGATGCCGGTATCGCCGATGATCTCCGGCTCGTCCGCGCCGGCCGGCCAAGCCGCCAGGACCTGCGGCTGCGACAGCAGCAGCATCTTGAAATGATCGAGTTCGGCGCGCAGCAGCGCGGCTTCGTCGTATGCGGCGCCGAGTGCCTGCGCGGCCGATTTGCGCGTGCGCAACAGCACGACGATCGCCAGCACCGCAAAGCAGAGCAGGCCAAGCGTCAGAGTGATGGTGGCGGTCTGGTCGTGGCTAACCGCGGCGACGCCGCCGATCAGGTATTCGAATAGGCCGGCCTCGGCTCGCGCCGGCGCGGCCAGCGCGCCGCCGAGCGCCGCCAGCACGAAAGCGGCGAGCAAGCGCACCCGCCTCGGACGAGAACACAGCCTCTCGTTCGCCGTCCGGGTCGTCACCGGCATTTTCAGATCGGCCCCAGGGATGCGAGCGGCGGCCGCCGCGCCCTCGCGAATCAAGGGACTTTACCGCCGCGGGAACTCCTGCCGTAAGAGTTCAGATCGTGAACGGGGGATGCGAACGCGCGCGGCGACGCGATTATTTCAACGCCGACGCCCGCACCGCCATGTCCTCGACGCTGATGCGGCCGAGAGCGGAGTCGAACGAGTGCTCGGCTTCGACCAGCGCCGGTTTCACCACGGCGTTGGCCAGCGGCGACGGCGGCCAAGCCGGCCGCGCGGACTCCTCGGCGGTGTTGATCGCGCAGGATGTCTTCGACGCTGATACTGCGGTGCGCGCGGGCGAGCTCGTAGCCGCCGTGCGGTCCGCGCATGCCGCGCACGATACCGTCACGCACCAGCGCTTGCAGGACCGGTTCGAGATGCCGCGGCGGCAGCTTGTGGCGCGCCGCCAGCGCCTTGGCCGAAACCGGCCGGGCACGGGCATTGACCGCCACGTCGATCACGGCAGCAATGGCGAGAATGCCCTTGCGGGATACCAGCGGCATCGAGGGCACCGAAAAAATTGCCCGAGGGGTAGTATGTTACAGTCGGAACTCCGTCCAGCCGAAAAAACCAAATCCGTTCGACTCACCCTCCGGTAGAACCAAAACCGCCCGCTCCGCGTGGCGTTTGTTCGAGCGTTGTGACTTCCTGCAATAAAACTCGCGCAACGGTTGCGATCACCAATTGGGCGATGCGCATTCCTCGGGTGATGGTCACCGCCTCGCCGCCGAGATTGATCAGCAGCACCTGGATCTCGCCGCGGTAGTCGGCATCGATGGTGCCGGGCGCATTGAGCACGGTGAGCCCGTGCTTGACGGCGAGGCCTGAGCGCGGCCGCACCTGCGCCTCGGTGCCCTCGGGCAGCGCGATGGCGATGCCGGTGGGAACGAGGGCACGCGCGCCGGCCGAAAGCGTGAGCGGCTGCTCCGCCGGCACCGCGGCGATCAAGTCCATGCCGGCGGCATGTGCAGTCTGATACGCCGGCAGCGGCAGGTCGTGGCCGTGCGGCAGGCAGGCGATTTGAACATCGATCAGGCTCATTGCTTCTCCAACTCCTCCGCCACACGCGCGATCAACATCTTGGCCACATCTTCCTTCGACTGCGGCGGCCAGGGCTCGACGCCGTCGGCAGTGACGAGCTCGATGGTGTTGCTGTCGCCGCCCATGGTGCCAGTTTGCGGCGACACGTCGTTCGCCAGAATCCAGTCGCAGCCTTTGCGCTTGAGCTTGTCCCTGGCATTGGCGGCGACGTTTTCGGTCTCCGCGGCAAAGCCGATCACCAACCGCGGCCGCTGCGCCTTGCGGTGGGCGATGGTGGAGAGGATGTCGGAATTTTCTGTCAGCGGCAATTCCGGCGCGGCCTGGCCGGCTTTTTTCTTGATCTTCTGTTCGCCGGCATTGGCAACGCGCCAGTCGGCGACCGCGGCGGCAAAGATGGCGACATCGGCCGGCAGGGCGTTTTCGACTGCGCGCAGCATATCGCGCGCGCTCTCGACGTGGATAGCGGAAACGCCCGGTGGATCGGGCAGGGTGACCGGCCCGCTGACCAGCGTCACCTCAGCGCCGGCGCGTGCGGCCGCCGCGGCAATGGCATGGCCCTGTTTGCCGGACGAGCGGTTGGCGATGTAGCGCACCGGATCGATCGGCTCATGCGTCGGGCCGGAGGTGACCAGCACGCGCTTGCCCTTGAGCGGCTGCGCGCCGCCCGCAAGCAGGTTCTCCACCGCGGCGGCGATCTCCAGCGGCTCGGCCATGCGGCCGAGGCCGCGCTCGCCCTTCTCCGCCATCTCGCCTTCGTTGGGGCCGACCAAAACGACGCCGTCGGCGACGAGCCGCTTAAGATTGCGCTGCGTCGCCTTGTGCGCCCACATATGCGGGTTCATCGCCGGCGCCAGCAGGATCGTCGTGCCGGCGGCGAGCAGCACCGCGGTGGCGAGTTCGGAGGCCAGGCCGTTCGCCATCTTGGCCATCAGGTCCGCGGTCGCCGGCGCGACGACAATGAGGTCGGTCTCGCGCGCGAGGCGGATGTGGCCGATGTCGAATTCGCTCGCAGCGTCGAACAGGTCGGTGAAGACGCGCTCGCCGACGATGGCGCCGGCCGACAGTGGCGTGACGAAATGCTCGGCGGCTTTCGTCAAAATGCAGCGCACGGCGAGGCCGCGCTCCTTCAGCCGGCGGATGAGATCGAGCGACTTGTAGGCGGCGATGCCGCCGCCGACGATCAGCAGCACGCGCTTGGCGTCGGCCGGCGCGCTCGCGGCGCGGCGTGGCGCGGCGCGCTTGCCGGGCGGCGAGAAGCTCTCGAGGATGTCCTCGCCGGTCTCCTCGGCGGCGGCGCGCAAAATGGTGCGCACCTCGTCTTCGACCGAGCGGCCGCTTTTCGCCGCGCGCAGGCGCAACAGCTTCTTCAGGCGCTCATCGAGCTGGCGGACGGTGAGGGAGGCCATGCGAAAACTCATGCCATTGCACTAGCTTAGACCGTACTGATAGCATTGCTATCATTGCAATCAAAGACCCATACAAAAATTCTAATTCGTGGCCGCTTGACCGGGCGGCTCTTCATATGTATTTAACCGAAAGGTTATTTAACTGAATGGTTCACTACAAATGCCGACCGACCGTCTCAGCGCCACCTTCTCCGCTCTCGCCGATCCGACGCGGCGCGCCATCCTGGCGCGGCTGGCGCTCGGCGAAACCACGGTGAGCGACCTCGCCAAACCCTTCAAAATGAGCGGGCCCGCCGTCTCCAAGCATCTCAAGGTGCTGGAACGCGCCGGCCTGATCGCGCGTTCGCGTGAGGCGCAGTGGCGGCCCTGCAAGCTCGAAGCAGCCGCGCTTAAGCCAGTCGACGACTGGCTCGGCGAATATCGCCGGCTCTGGGAAGAGCGGCTCGATCGCCTCGACGATTACCTGAAAACGCTGCAAACGAAGGGAGAGAAGCGTGAGCGTGACAAATAGCATCGACCTCGAGCGCGACCCGCGTTCTATCGTCGGCACCCGCGTGTTCGACGCGCCGCGCGAACTGGTGTTCTCGGCTTTCACCGACCCGCAGCATCTGGCGCAGTGGTGGGGCCCGGATGGTTTCACGACCACGACCAGCGCCTTCGATTTCCGGCCCGGGGGCGTCTGGCGTTTCGTCATGCACGGGCCGAACGGGCGCGATTACCAGAACCGCATCATGTTCGATGAGATCGAGCCGCCATCGCGCCTCGTCTATCGCCACACCGGCGACGAGGACGTCGAGCCGGTGCAGTTCAAACAGACGCTGACCTTCGAGGATCTCAGCGGCAAGACGCGGCTCACCTGGCACGGCATGTTCCCGTCGGCCGCGGAGCGCGATCGCGTCATCAAGGATTACGGCGCCGACGAGGGCCTGGCGCAGACCATGGCGCGGCTGGCCGAGTTCGTGGCAGCGGGCGTGAAGTAGTCATGCTGCGCACGCACCAACTAGGCAAGCGCGCGCAATGCGGCGCGCAGGACGTCGGGCGTGATGCCGTGAAGCGACTTCTCCGTCTCGGCGTGCGTCTTCTGCCAGATCGGAAACGCCTTGCGCAACAGCGCGCGGCCGGCGGCGGTGATCACCAGACGGCGGTTGCGCTTATCGTCCTTGTCGACGGCGATCTTGACCAGGCCGCGCCGCTCCAGCGGCTTGAGATTGGCGGTGAGCGTGGTGCGGTCCATGGCGAGCAGCGCGGCGACGCTGCCGACATTCGGCGGTTCCGGGCGGTTGAGCGAGGTGAGCAGCGAGAACTGGCCTTGCGTCACATCGAGCGGGCGCAGCGCCTCGTCGAAGCGGCGCGCCAATGCGCGGGCGGCGCGCTGCACGTGCAGGCACAGACACGTATCGCGCACGTGATGCGTGGCGGGGAACGGAAGTTCCCGCTCCGACTTATCAAGTCGGTAGCCGGCTGTTGACATAAGTGAATTATGTTGATATCAACATAATTGTCAAGCTCAATCTGTGGAGGAAAACCCATGCAAATCCAGCCCTATCTGTTCTTCGAAGGCCGCGCCGACGAGGCGATCGAGTTTTACAAGAAAACGCTCGACGCCAAGGTCGAAATGGTCATGCGCTTCAAGGAAGCCCCCGATCAATCGATGATTTCGCCCGGCAGCGCCGAGAAGGTGATGCACGGCGCGATCAAGATCGGCGACTTCACGGTGCTGATGTCCGACGGCCGCAACAGCGGCAAATCGAATTTCCAGGGCTTTTCGCTGACCCTCTACCCCAAAGACGAAGTCGAAGCTGACAAATTCTTCGGCGCGCTGAGTGCGGGCGGCGAAGTGCGCATGCCGATGGACAAGACCTTCTTCGCGAAGCGCTTCGGCATGGTCGCCGACAAATTCGGCGTCGGCTGGATGATCATCGTCCCGGCTTGAGCGAGGCCGGCGGTCAGTAGCGTCGCGTGGACAAGGGAGAACATGAAATGCCCGCAACCGCAGAAACGAAAAGCAAAGACTTCGTCATGTCGCGCGTGTTCGACGCGCCGCGGGCGCTGCTGTGGCAATGCTTCACCGATCCGGACCGCATGAAGCAGTGGTGGGGCCCGAAGGGCTTCACCGTGCTCTCCTCCAAGATGGATCTGCGTGTCGGCGGCTCCTACCACTACGGCATGGCGGCGCCGAACGGCGCGGCCATGTGGGGCCTGTTCAAATATCGCGAGATCGTGCCGCAGGAGAAGCTGGTCTTCGTCAATTCGTTTTCCGACGAAGCCGGTGGTGTCACGCGCCATCCCGGCAGTGCAACCTGGCCGCTTTATATGCTCTCGACCTTCACCTTCGCGGACGCGCCCGGGGCTAAGACCAAGTTCACCGTGACCTGGCGCACGCTCGACGCCACGGACGAAGAGCAGAAGACCTTCGACGCCATGCACGACAGCATGACGCAAGGCTGGGGCGGCACCATGGATCAGCTCGCCGCGTATCTGGCCAAGACCAAGTAAGGAGGAGCGGAATGATCACAATTTCAGCTTTCAGGTGGGTCCCCGATTTTGCTCGCGGGCAGGTGCGCGACCTCCGCGTCCGCTGGGCGCTGGAGGAAGCGGGGTTGCCTTACCGCACCCGTCTCTTGGAAATGGGCGATCAGGATAAGCCCGACTACAGAGCCCTGCAGCCCTTCGGCCAAGTACCGATGCTCGAGGAGGACAGTCTCGTCCTTTTCGAATCCGGGGCGATTGCTCTTCATATCGGGGAGCGCTGCGAGGCGCTGCTTCCGACAGACTCCGCCGCGCGCAGCCGCGCGACGCAATGGCTTATTGCCGCGCTCAACTCGATCGAACCGCACGTGATCAACGTGGCGCTGATCGACCTGTTTTACAAAGACGAGGAGTGGACGAAACTGCGCCGGCCCGGCGCGGTGGAGTTTGCGAAAAAACGCCTTTCGGCACTCTCAAAATGCCTCGGCGACAAGCCCTTCCTCGACGGCGACCGCTTCACTGCCGGCGACCTGATGATGTCGACCGTCCTCCGCATCCTCAAGTACACCGACATCGTCAGCAGCGATCCCCGCTTGGCGGCCTACATCGAACGATGCACCGCGAGGCCGGCGTTCAAGCGCGCCCTCGATGCGCAACTCGGCGACTTTCGAGAAGCGGCCTAGACGCACTCAAACAACCGAGGAAAAACAAGATGTCTTACGTCGATGGAATTGTTATTCCCGTACAGAAGAAGAAACTCGGGGCCTATCGGGCCATGTCGAGGAAATTCGGTAAGGTGTGCCGTGAGCACGGCGCGCTGGAATATCACGAAAGCGCTGCCGACGACGTGAAGGTCGGCAAGGTCACGTCGTTCCCCCGCGCCGTGAAACTCAAGGCCAACGAAACCGTGGTGTTCGCCTGGGTCGTCTACAAGTCGCGCGCCGCACGCGACCGCGCCACGAAAAAAATCATGAACGACAAGCGCGTGGCGGCGATAATGAACCCGAAATCGGCAGGGTTCGACGGCAAGCGGCTCATCTACGGCGGCTTCAAGACCTTCATCGATCTCTAGTGACGTATGAGGAGTTTACCCATGCAAGTTTCCGCAAAACGCATCACGCCCTGCCTGTGGTTCGACACGCAGGCGGAAGAGGCCGCCAAGTTCTATTGCTCGATCTTCAAGAATTCGAAGATCACCGAGGTGAGCCGCTTTCCCGAGGCTGGGCAGGAGGTGCACGGCAACCCGGCCGGTTCGGTGATGGTGGCGGCCTTCGAGATCAACGGGCAACCTTTCACCGCACTCAACGGCGGGCCGCAATTCAAGTTCGACGAGGCGGTGTCGTTCCAGGTCGCCTGCGATAACCAGGACGAGATCGACTACTTCTGGAGCAAGCTGACCGAAGGCGGCGGCGAGCCCGGCCCCTGCGGCTGGCTGAAGGACAAATTCGGCCTGTCCTGGCAGGTGTTTCCGGCAGCGCTGCCGAAGTGGTTGATGGATCCCGACAAGGCCAAAGCGGCGCGCGTGATGAAGGCCTTCATGAAAATGAAGAAGTTCGACATCGCCACGCTGGAACAAGTCTATGCGGGGCAAGCCGCGTAAGCGACCACCCGTGCGGGTCAACGCGCCCGCGATTGAGGTAGAATCCTGATGTTGAAAGTCGTCCTGATCCTCGCCGGCTGCCTCGGCATCGCGGCGGCCGCCATCCTCGTTTATGGCGCCACCAAGCCGGACACGTTCCGTGTGGCGCGCAGCGCCAGCATCAAGGCGCCGCCGGACAGAATTTTCCCGCTGATAAACGATTTCCACGCCTGGACCAAGTGGTCGCCTTACGAGAACAAGGACCCGCAGATGAAGCGGACCTATGGCGCCAACAGTAGCGGCAAGGGCGCGGTCTACGAGTGGACCGGCAACGGCCAGGTCGGCAGCGGCCGCATCACCATCACCGACGCGCAACCGCCCTCGCAGGTGCTGATCAAGCTCGACATGATCACGCCATTCGAGGCACACAACAATGTCGCTTTCACGCTCGAGCCGCAGGGCGATAACACCACAGTGACCTGGGCGATGCAGGGTGGCGTGCCCTATCTCGCCAAGATCATGCATGTGTTCTTCAACATGGACAAAATGGTCGGCGGCGATTTCGAGGCCGGTCTCGCCCATCTGAAAACCGTGGCGGAAAGCCGATAGACGGAGGACGCAATGCTCGCGGCAAACACCACATTCGGCGAAGGCACCGTCGTCATCACCCGCGTGTTCGACGCGCCGCGCGCTTTGGTCTGGCAGGCCTGGACCGATCCGAAAATGATGGGCCAATGGTTCGGTCCGCGCGGCTTCACGGCTTCGGTGCCGGAGCTCGACGTCCGCGTCGGCGGCGCCTTGCGCATCGTCATGCATGGGCCGGACGGTAACGACTATCCGATGAAGGGCGTGTTCACCCAGGTGGCGCCGCCGGAGCGGCTGGTGTTCAGCAACATCGCCATCGACAACGACGGCAAGCATCTGCTCGAAGGCGAGACCGTCGTCACGCTGAGCGAGCAGGGCGGCAAGACCACGCTGACTGTGAAATCGCATATGGTCGGCCTGGTGCCGATCGCGCCGCAGATGCTCGCCGGCATGGAGGCCGGTTGGGCGCAGAGCATCGATAAGCTGGAGGAGTTGGTGGCTTAGAACAGCCGCCACGCCACCACGGCCAAGAGCGCCGCGATCGCCCACAGCGCCACCGCGGTCCAGTGGTTGCGGCGCTGCTCGGCGCGGCCGATGGCCTCCACCGTGTCCGGTGACAGCACCAGGCCGTTGCGCGTGATGTCGTCGACCTGGTCGAGCAGCGTCGCCGCGCGCGTCAGCAGCGACGGCACCTGCGCGGCGAAGCGGCCGATCTCGCCGGCGCCCTCGGCAACGTCTTCCAGCCGCCCGGCCGGCCCGAGATTGCGCTCGATCCATTCGCGCACCACCGGCTCGGCGGTGGTCCACATGTCGAGCTTGGCATCGAGCGTGCGGCCGACGCCTTCCACCACCACCATCGTCTTCTGCAGCAGCAGCAGTTCCGGCCGCGTGCGCATGTCGAACAGGCCGGTGACCTCGAACAGCAGCATCAGCAGCTTGGCCATCGAGATGTCTTCGGCGGTGCGGTTATGGATCGGCTCGCCGATGGCGCGGATCGCCTGGGCGAAGCTCTCCACCGAATGCTGCCGCGGCACATAGCCGGCGTCGAAGTGGATCTGCGCGGTGTGGTGATAGTCGCGGGTGATGAAGCCGAATAGGATCCCGGCGAGGAAACGCCGCTCCTTCGGCCCCAGCCGGCCCATGATGCCGAAGTCGACCGCGATTAGTTTGCCGTCGGCGTCGACGAACAGATTGCCGGGGTGCATGTCGGCGTGGAAAAAACCGTCGCGCAGTGCGTGGCGTAGGAAGCTTTGGATCACGTTGCGGCCGAGCGCCGGCAGATCGAAGCCCTTGGCTTCGAGCGCTGAGCGGTCGTTGAGCGGCGTGCCGTCGATCCATTCCAGCGTCAGCACCTCGCGCGCGGTGCGGTCCCAGTCCACCGACGGCACCCGGAAATCCTTGTCGTCGCGCGTATTCTCCGCCATCTCGGAGAGCGCGGCGGCCTCCAGGCGGAAATCCATTTCCATCGTCACCGAGCGGGCAAGTGTCGCCACCGCCTCGACCGGGCGCAGCCGCTGCGCCTCGAGCGAGACGCTTTCCGCCTTGCGCGCGACGTAGAAGAAGGCGTCGAGATCGGACTTGAAGCGCCGCTCGATGCCGGGGCGCAGGATTTTCACCGCCACCGCCTTGCGCGCGCCATCGGCTGCGACCTCGGCGCGGTGCACCTGCGCGATCGAAGCGGCGGCGACCGCCGGGCCGAAGCTCGCATAGACCTCCGCAAGCGGCTTGCCGAGCGCGGCGGCGACGGTTGCTTCCGCTTCGGCTTGCGGGAAAGGCGCCATCTTGTCCTGCAGGCTTTCAAGATCGCGCGCGATTTGCTTGCCGACCACGTCGGGACGGGTGGCCATGAACTGGCCGAGCTTGACGTAAGTCGGGCCGAGCCGGGTGAGGGCTGCGGCGAGCCGGCTCTCGCCGCTTTTGGCGCTCGGCCGCTCGATCAGCCGGGCGAGCGCGACCGCGGTCTTGGCCGGCAGCGGCAGCGGCCGCGTGTCGACCAGCGCGAACACGCCCTCGCGCGCGAACACGAATCCAGCGCGCGCCAGGCGGGTGAGATGTGAAATTCCGGCGATCACAACTTCCAGCCCGAGTGCAGCACCACCACGCCGGCGGTCATTGGCGTGAACGAGACGCGGCGGAAGCCTGCGGCGCGCATCATGTCGGCGAAACGTTCGGGCCGCGGAAATTTGCGGATCGACTCGACGAGATACTGATAGGCCTCGCGGTCGCCGGTCACCGCCGCGCCGATGCGCGGAATCACCTGGAAGGAATAGAGTTCGTACAGCGCATCGAGGCCCGGCATGGTCACTGCGGAAAATTCCAGGCAGAGGAAGCGTCCGCCGATCTTGAGCACGCGGTAGGCCTGCTCAAGCGCGCGTTCGATGCGCGGCACGTTGCGGATGCCGAAGGCGATGGTGACGCAATCGAAGCTGCGGTCGGCATAGGGCAGTTCTTCGGCGTTGCCCTGCTCGAAGGCGACCGCGAGATCGTGGCCGCGCTCGTGAGCCCGCTCGCGGCCGACGCCAAGCATGTCGGCATTGATGTCGCAGACGGTGACGCGCACGTTCGGCCCGCCGGCCTCCACCACGCGGAAGGCGACGTCGCCGGTGCCGCCGGCGAGATCGAGCAAGGCGAAGTCCCTGTCGCCCTTCGGCGGATTGACCGCGGTGACCAGCGCGTCCTTCCAGGCGCGATGCAGCCCGCCCGACATCAGGTCGTTCATCAGGTCGTAGCGGCGCGCAACCGAATGGAACACGTCGTCGACCATGCCCTGCTTGTCGGCCAAGGGCACGGTGCGTTCGCCGAAATGGGTCTCGTCCTGGGCGGTAGTTTGCCGCTTGGCCATGGCCAATAATCCTTTGTCGGCAGGACCATAGCGCGGCAGGCCGGGGGGCGCTATGTGTGATCGGAACCAGAGTTAACCATGCCAGAACTCCCCGAAGTCGAAACGGTAAGGCGCGGTCTAGCGCCGGCCATGGAAGGCGCGCGGCTGGCCAAAGTCGAGGTGCGCGACCGCCGCCTGCGCTGGCCGATCGCGAGGGATTTCGAAAAGCGCCTGACCGGCCAGACCGTCGAAGGGCTCGGCCGGCGGGCGAAATATCTGTTGGCCGATTTGTCGTCGGGCGAGGTGTTGCTGATGCACCTCGGCATGTCGGGCTCGTTTCGCGTCGGCGCGGACACCAAGCCCGGCGTCTATTACCACGAGCGCGGCAAGAGCACGGCGCACGACCACGTGGTGTTCCACATGTCGAACGGCGCCACGGTCACCTTCAACGATCCGCGCCGCTTCGGCTCGATGAAACTCATCAAGCGCGCCAAGCTCGACGCCGAGCCGCTGCTGCGCGGGCTCGGGCCGGAGCCGCTCGGCAACGCCTTCGACGCGGCGATGTTGGCGCGCGCCTGCGCCGGCAAGAAGACCTCGCTGAAGGCGGCGCTGCTCGATCAGCGCGTCGTCGCCGGACTCGGCAACATCTACGTCTGCGAGGCGCTCTACCGCGCGCGGCTTTCTCCCAAAAGAATGGCCTCCACCATCGCCGACCGCCAGGCCAAGCCCAATGCGCGCGCGGCGGCGCTGGTCGAGGCCATCAAGGCGGTGTTGCAGGATGCGATTGCCGCCGGCGGCTCGTCGCTGCGCGACCATCGCCGCACCGACGGCGCACTCGGCGATTTCCAGCACAATTTCCAAGTTTACGACCGCGAGGGCGAGCCGTGCCCGAACTGCAAGGGCAAGAAAAATACAAAGATCAGACGCATCGTGCAGAATGGCCGCTCGACCTTCTATTGCCCGAGCTGCCAAAAGTGAGCCAAGCTTTGCGACCTGACGCCGGGGTTCGTATCATGCGCAAGTTTGCTGTGATTGGAGTCTTGCTCGCTATCACCACGGCCGCCTCAGCCGCCGACTACCCTGATCATCCCATCCGCTTCATCGTGCCGCAGGCGGCGGGCAGCGCCACCGACAATGTCGCGCGCATCCTCGCCAACGAGCTCGGTAAGGAGCTCGGCCAGCCGGTGATCATCGACGACCGCCCGGGCGGCGCGCTCACGCTGGGGCTTGATCTGGTCGCGAAGTCGGCGCCCGATGGCTACACCATCGGCATGGGGCCGATCGGCGCGCTCGCCATCACCCGCCACATGGTGGCGAAGCTGCCCTACGACATCGAGCGCGATTTCCAGCCGATCGCGCTGGTGGCGCGCGGGCATCTCTTGCTGGCGGTGTCGCCGCAATTGCCAGTCAAGTCGGTCAGTGAATTGATCGCCTATGCCAAGGCCCATCCCGGCAAACTGACCAACGCCTCCTCAAGCAACGGCTCGCCCGGCCATGTCGGCGGCGAACTGTTCAAATTCATGACCGGCACGCAGATCGTGCATGTGCCCTATCGCGGCGGCGCGCCCGCGCTCACCGACCTGATCGCCGGTCATATCGACATGATGTTCGAGAGCCTGCAGTCGATTGCGCCGCTGGCGCACGCCGGCAAGGTGCACGCGCTCGGGGTCAGCGGCGCCATGCGCTCGCCGGCGTTTCCCGATCTGCCGACCATCGGCGAGAGCGTGCCCGGCTATCTGGCGCCGACCTGGACGGGGGTGATCGCGCCGGCCGGCGTGCCGCGCCCGGTGGTCGACAGGCTCAACGTCGCGATCAACAAGGCGCTGGTATCGGACGCCTTCAAGGAGAAGTTTGCCAAGATCGGCGACGAGCCGGCCGGCGGCACGCCGGAGGATTTCGCCGCCACCATCAAGACCGATTCCGCCAAATGGGGCGAGGTCATCAAGCGCGCCGGCATCAAGTTCGAATGAGAACAAACCGCAAGGGCAAGCCATGAGTTACCAAAACATCGTCGTCGAAACACAAGGCCGCGTCGGCATCATCCGGCTCAACCGGCCGCAGGCGCTCAACGCGCTCAACCGCGCGCTGATCGTCGAGCTCGGCCAGGCGGTCGACGCCCACGATGCCAACGACGCCGTCGGCTGCCTGCTGATCACCGGCAACGACAAGGCCTTTGCCGCCGGCGCCGACATCAAGGAGATGGCGGACAAGACCTTCATCGAGGCCTATCTCGGCAACTTCGCCGCGACCTGGGATCGCCTGGCACACGCACGCAAGCCGATCGTCGCCGCGGTCGCCGGTTTCGCGCTCGGCGGCGGCTGCGAACTCGCCATGCAATGCGACATCATCATCGCGGCGGATACGTCGAAGTTCGGCCAGCCGGAAATCAAGCTCGGCGTCATTCCCGGCATCGGCGGCACGCAGCGGTTGACCCGCGCGGTCGGCAAGGCCAAGGCGATGGATTTGATCTTGACCGGCCGCATGATGGATGCCGCCGAAGCCGAGCGCGCCGGGCTCGTGGCGCGCGTGGTGCCGTCGGTAAATTTGATGGAAGAAGCGATGAAGGTCGCCGACACCATCGCGACTATGTCGCTGCCATCGGTGCTCGCCGGCAAGGAAGCGGTCAATCGCGCGTTCGAAGGTTCCCTCGCCGAAGGCGTGGTATTCGAGCGCCGTATTTTCCACGCGCTGTTCGCCACCGACGATCAGAAGGAAGGCATGAAAGCCTTCGTCGAGAAGCGAAAGCCTGTATGGAAGAATACGTAGTAAATGCGTCATTAACCGTCCCTTAAGCGACGCCGGTGAAGTTGCCCGCGCGGCCAACGCAAGCGTTGGAGGGACGGATGGTCAAAATCTGCGAACACAAATTGAATGAGCACGGCGACAGCACCGTGGTTGCGCGCTGCAGCTTCGCGCAGCGCAACGATGCGGTCTCGTACATGAATATCTTGACGCAAGTGCTGCGCCCGGACGCCGGCTACGAAGACGAGCAGGGCTATTGGTGGGTCCGCAACCACGACGGCGTGACCCGCTTTACGATCCAGGCTTAGCCGGACTATTTGCGCACGCAGATAATGCGCACCACCGCGGACTTGGCGTCGGCGGTGGGCGCGGTGGCAGGCGCAACGTCATGCGCGGCGAGGAACGCGCGGATGGCCGCGGCCGAAACCAGCCGCACCGGCGGAGCCGCAGCCTCGACGCTCGCCAGCACCGCGTGGCCCATCTCCATCATGCCGAGCACGTGCCCTTGCGCGTCGAGCGCGGCGGCGCCGGAGAAGCCGGCCATCGGCACCGGCTGGCGCAGTTCGATCGCGGCGCCGTCGGCAAGCCGCGCCTTCACCTCGGTCAGCTTGCGGCTACCGCCCTGCTCGCGCGGGTCTGGAATGCCGACGAGCGTCAGGTCGCCCGACTTTGGCGCGTCCTGCGTCAACGCCAACGGCGCGGCATTGTGCGCGCCATAGACGCGCAGCAGCGCCAGTCCGTGCGCCTCGTCGGCCGCCACGCGGTCGGCGTTGCCGAGGCCGGAGGCGACGATCACCTGGCAGCCTTGCGTCAGCCGGAGATCGGTGACGATGTGGCCTTGCGCGCTCACCATCAGGCCGTTGCCGTATTCGACGGGCTTGGCCAGCGCGGCAAACGGCGCGCTGCGGTCGGGGAAGGGCGAGAAGGCCGCCGCCATCGCCGCCGTCACCGGCTCGACGATGGTCTCCATCATCTGGTCGTACAGCACGATGTAACCGCGAATCTCGCCGTCGCGCAGCTTGGCGCGCACGGCGAACATTTTCAGCCCCTGCATGCCGCCGATGAAGAAACCGTCGTCGTGCAGCGCGCTCGATTTGATCCGGCGCGTCGCCGGTTCCTTCTTCTCGCGCTCGAACAGCGCGGCGAGCGTGAGGTCCGGCTGCTTGTAGCGGAAGGTTTCGACCTGCACCTCGCCGTGCGCCGAGGACCAGCGCGTGCCGTGCGCGGCGTCACGCACGTGCGGCACCAGCTTGGTCGGCAGGCCGATGCGCACGCCGGTTGCCGGATCGACCACCACGCTCCAGCCGTATTCGGCCTCGTGCGCCTTGGCGGCGGCGACCAGATCGGCGCGCTCGGACGTGGTGAGCACGCCGGTGATCTTGGCCTTGTGGCGCTTCTGGAAATTCTTGATCGCGGCGAGCATCGGTTCGTCGCCGCCGGTCGAAGCGGCGAAGTCGCCCGACCATGACAACGCGGCCTGGATTTTCTGCCGCTCGGCCGGCGGAATGCCGGCGAGCGCGTCGCTCGACGGCGCCGCCTTGGCGGCCTCGGGCTTGGGCGCCGCCGGAGTGACCGCAGCGGTCTTGGCCGGTTTCGCTTCAGGGATCTTTGCTTCGGGCGCTTTGGCTTCGGCGGGCTTTGCCTCCGCCGGCTTCGGCACGACGGCCTTGGCTTCCGCCGGCCGCGGCTGCGGCAGTGCCGGCGCGACAGCGGCCACTTTGGCTTTGGTCTTTTTGCTGTCTGCGCGCCCGGCCTTTTTGGCTGCGGCAGGAGCCTTTGCCTCGGCCGGTTTCACGGCGGTTGCTTTGTGGCGGATGTGCTTCTTCGCCGGCTTCGCCGCGGTGTCCTTCGGCATCGGGATGATGCCGGGCGAATCCTGCGCCGGCGCCGGGGCAGCGCCGAGCAAGAGCACGAGCATCGCCAGGAACGGACCGTAACGCATCATCTTGACGCCACCGTCATTTCAATGCGCGGCACCTTAGCCCATCGAAGCAGCCGCGCAAGGCGTCAAACCCCTGGCCGAAACCGGTGTAAAGCCATAGGTTTACCGGATGCTGGAAGCAAAAGAACTGGAACGTTATGCGCGCCACATCGTGCTGCGCGAGGTCGGCGGCCCGGGCCAGGCCAAGCTCAAGGCCGCGCGCGTTCTGGTGGTCGGCGCCGGCGGGCTCGGCGCGCCGGTGCTTCTGTACCTCGCCGCCGCGGGCGTCGGCGCGCTCGGGGTGGTCGACGACGACAAAGTGTCGCTGTCGAACTTGCAGCGGCAGGTGATCTTCTCGACCTCCGATATCGGCGCGGCGAAGGCCGAGCGCGCCGGCGAGGCGATCGCGCGGCTCAACCCACATGTGCAGGTCGAGACGCACAACGTGCGGCTCACCGCGGCCAACGCGTTCGACTTGATATCCGGTTACGACATCGTCGCCGACGGCTCCGACAATTTCACCACGCGTTATCTGGTCGCCGACGCCTGCTATTTCGCCAAGAAGCCGCTAGTCACCGCCGCGGTCGGCACCTTCGACGGCTCGCTCACCACGCTGCGGCCGTATCGAGACGCGGGCCGACGGCCGGCGCAATCCGACTTATCGCTGCCTGTTTCCCGAGGCACCGCCGCCCGGCACCGTGCCGGCCTGCGCCGAGGCCGGCATCCTCGGCGCGCTGCCCGGCGTGCTCGGTTCGCTGATGGCGCTCGAAGTGATCCGCGAGATCGTCGGCTTCGGCGAAGGCTTGGTCGGCCGGCTGTTGATGGTCGACGCGCGCTCGATGCGCTTCGAGACGCTGAGCTACGACTGGGACCCGGGCAATCCGCTGTCGGGCGACAAGCCGACGATCAAGGATTTGTCACAACATTGACGGCAGCACGCGATCCGGCGCAAAAGGCCCGCGCTTGCGCGGGCCGTCTTCATGCAAAATAGGCCGCCGGCCGAAGCCTATAACATTGAGGGAAGAACTCGGTCCGGCGGCCGGTGGCCGTCCATGAAGGTCTTGATGTTGATGATGACCTTCTCGCCCATGTCGACGCGGCCCTCGAGCGTCGCCGAGCCCATGTGCGGCAGCAGCACCACCTTGCCGTCGCGCGCGAGCTTGACCAGTTTCGGATTGACCGCCGGCTCGTGCTCGAACACGTCGAGCCCGGCACCGGCGATATCGCCCAACTCGATCAGACGGGCGAGCGCGTTCTCGTCGATGACCTCGCCGCGCGAGGTGTTGACGATATAGGCCTCGGACCGGAGCATCTTCAGCCGGCGCGCCGACAACAAGTGATAGGTCGCCGGCGTGTGCGGGCAGTTGACCGAGACGATGTCCATGCGGGCGAGCATCTGGTCGAGGCTCTCCCAATAGGTGGCGTCGAGCTCTTCCTCGAGCTTCGGCGCGACGCGGCGGCGGTTGTGATAGTGCACCTGCAGACCGAAGGCGCGCGCTCTGCGCGCCACCGCCTGGCCGATGCGTCCCATGCCGATGATGCCGAGCCGCTTGCCCCAGATGCGGTGGCCGAGCATCCAGGTCGGCGTCCAGCCGGTCCAATCCTTGTCGGAGGTCAGCACCGCGGAACCCTCGACCAGCCGCCGCGGCACCGCCAGCACCAGCGCCATGGTCATGTCGGCGGTATCCTCGGTGAGCACGCCGGGCGTGTTGGTGACGGTGATGCCGCGCTGCACGGCGGTGGCGACGTCGATATTGTCGACGCCGTTGCCGAAATTGGCGATCAATTTGAGCTGTTCGCCCGACTTCGACAGCACCGAGGCGTCGATGCGGTCGGTGACGGTCGGCACCAGTACGTCGGCCGCCCGCACCGCGTCCTGCAACTGGGCGTGCGTCATCGGCTTGTCGTCGGCATTGAACCGGACGTCGAAAAGTTCCCGCATCCGCAGCTCGACGCTGTCGGGCAATTTGCGGGTGACGACGACCAGCGGCTTCTTGGTCTTCGGCATGTCCTGTTACCGCAGCGTCCGGCGGCCCATCCTACGACCGTTTTGGGCGCCGTTCAGCCCTCTTTAACCGTGCTCGACCACACTGCGCGCATCGCATGTAGGGTCGCAATCCGTTCTTTTTCCTACCAGATGGCAATGACAACACAAAGCTTTGGGGCCGCATTTCGCCGGCTGACCGGCGCCGGTCTGGCGCTCGCCGCCGTCCTGGCGGTCATGGAGCCGACCGGCATGGCGCCGCGCGCCCAGGCCGGCAGCGACATTGCGATTGCCACCGGCTCGGTGAGCGGCTTGCCGGTGCCGCGCTTCGTCAGCCTTAAATCGGACCGGGTCAACGTGCGCGCCGGCCCGACCAAGGACCAGGACGTGCGCTGGGTCTATACGCGGGCCGGCATGCCGGTGGAGGTCACCGCCGAGTTCGAGAACTGGCGGCGTATCCGCGACTGGGAAGGCGCGGAAGGCTGGGTCTACCACTCGCTGCTGTCGGGTAAGCGCTCGGCGGTGGTGGTGCCGACCCTGAAGACCGATCTGGTGCCACTCTACGAGCATCCCGATGCGAAGTCGCCGGAGATTGCCCGTCTGCAGTCCGGCGTGCTCGGAATGCTCAAATCCTGCACCGGCGCCTGGTGCGAATTCGCCGGCAAGAATTTCGACGGCTGGATTCGCCAGGACCGCCTCTGGGGCGCCTATCCGAACGAGAAAGTGGATTGAGTTGTCATCGCCGGGCGTGTCTCGGCGATCCCAATCAGGGACGAAGCGCCCCACTAAGCGAAATGGCCGGGACAAGCCCGGCCATGACAGCAACTAAATCTCACGATTGAATTTCAGCTCTTCCGCCGCAACCGCACGACCACGTCGACGCGGTCGATCTCGAAGCCTTCGGGTGGCAGCGGGGTCTTGCCGACCACCACCTCGGCGCTCGGGATATCGAGCAATTGGTCGGAACCTTCGAAGAAGAAGTGATGGTGGCTCGACGCGTTGGTATCGAAATACGCCTTCGAGCCGTCGACGCCGACCTGGCGCAGCAAGCCGACCTCGGTGAATTGGTGCAGCGTGTTGTAGATGGTGGCGAGCGACACCGGCACCTTGGCGCGGGTCGCCTCTTCGTAGAGCATCTCGGCGGTCAGATGCCGGTCGCCCTTGCCGAACAACAGCCAGCCGAGCGCCATGCGCTGGCGCGTCGGCCGCAAGCCGACCTGGCGCAACATGGCCTTGACGTCATGCCACGGGCAGCCGGTCATTTCTGACCGGTCGGCGGCAGGCATCATCGCAGGCTTGGCCGAAGGGAACACCATGCTATGCGCTCGTCCGCGTTAAGAGGCGCCGGCTCCCGCGGAGCCTGCGCCGAAAAGCCGGTTTCACCGCAAGATATACGCATTCGCGAAGCTAGATGCAACTCTTTCGCAATTGGCGGATTGGGCGCTATGTCGCGGTAATTTCGGCCGGAAATTGTGCACCTGAGGCGTTGTGGCCATCTTTGCCCGCTAGCCCCGGTATGTTACGAATCCGCGCATGGCAATGAACGTCACAGACCCGCTCGGCGGGGGTATCGCGGCGATGGATAACAAGCGTCACAGCTACGACTACGAGGATCTGCTGGCTTGCGGACGCGGCGAATTGTTCGCCGACGGCCCGCAGCTGCCGCTGCCGCCGATGCTGATGTTCGACCGCATCTCCGAAATCTCGGAGCAGGGCGGCGAGCACGGCAAGGGCATGGTGCGCGCGGAACTCGACGTGAAACCGGACCTCTGGTTCTTTCTCTGCCACTTCAAGAACGACCCGGTGATGCCGGGCTGCCTCGGCCTCGACGCGCTGTGGCAGATGGTTGGCTTCTTCCTCGGCTGGCTCGGCTCGCCGGGCAAGGGCCGCGCGCTGGGTCTGGGCGAGGTCAAGTTTTCCGGACAGGTGCTGCCGACGGTGAAAAAGGTGATCTACGGCGTCGACTTCAAGCGCGTGATGCGCTCGAAGCTGGTGCTCGGCATCGCCGACGGCTGGCTCTCGGCCGACGGCAACGTGATCTATCGGGCCTTCGACCTCAAAGTCGGCCTGTTCAAGCAGGAAGACGCGCTGCAGCCGAGCGGCGCCTGATCAAAGCCCGCGGGTGTTGCATGGTTGCCGGGGGCGGCCCACCTATGGCCAACCGCCGACGTTCCACGGCGCAGTGAAGGGTATGTGGCCATGAGACGAGTCGTCGTCACCGGGATGGGCATTGTCTCATCGATCGGCAACAACACGCAGGAAGTCCTCGCCAGCCTGCGCGAGGCCAAATCCGGCATCAGCCGCGCCGATAAATACGCCGAGCTTGGCTTCCGCTGCCAGGTGCACGGTCAGCCGACGCTGAACCCGGCTGACTCGGTCGACCGCCGCGCCATGCGGTTCCTCGGCGGCGGCGCCGCCTGGAATCACGTTGCCATGGAGCAGGCGATCCGCGATTCCGGCGTCGAGGACAGCGACATTTCCAACGAGCGCACCGGCATCGTCATGGGCTCGGGCGGGCCGTCGGCGCGCGCCATCGTCGATTCCGCCGACATCACGCGCGAGAAGGGCCCCAAGCGCGTCGGCCCCTTCGCCGTGCCGAAGGCGATGTCGTCGACCGCCTCGGCGACGCTCGCCACCTGGTTCAAGATCAAGGGTGTGAACTATTCGATTTCCTCGGCCTGCGCGACGTCCAACCACTGCATCGGCAACGCCTCCGAAATGATCCAGTGGGGCAAGCAGGACATGATCTTCGCCGGCGGCTGCGAGGAGCTCGACTGGACGCTATCAGTGCTGTTCGACGCCATGGGCGCGATGTCGTCGAAATATAACGACACGCCGACCAAGGCCTCGCGCGCTTACGACGCCGACCGCGACGGGTTCGTCATCGCCGGCGGCGCCGGCGTGCTGGTGCTGGAAGAGCTCGAGCATGCCAAGGCGCGCGGCGCCAAGATTTACGCCGAAGTCGCCGGCTACGGCGCGACCTCGGATGGCTACGACATGGTGGCGCCCTCGGGCGAGGGCGCGGCGCGCTGCATGAAGATGGCGCTCGCAACTTGCAAGGCGCCGATCGATTACATCAACCCGCACGCCACCGCGACGCCGGTCGGCGACGTCAAGGAGATCGAAGCGATCCGCGAGGTGTTCGGCGCCAAATGCCCGCCGATCTCGGCCACCAAGTCGCTCACCGGCCATTCGCTCGGCGCCGCCGGCGTGCAAGAGGCGATCTATTCGCTCTTGATGATGCAGAACGGCTTCATCTGCGAGAGCGCCAATATCTTCAACCTCGATCCCGCCTTCTCCGACATGCCGATCCAGCGCTCGCGCAAGGACGACGTGACGCTCGGCGCGGTGCTGTCGAACTCCTTCGGCTTCGGCGGCACCAATGCCTCGGTGATCTTCAAGCGGCTGGATGCCTAATAGTTCTCTCCGCTCGTCCCCGCGAAAGCGGGGACCCAGCTCTTACTGAATTGCCGATTTGCCCTGGATTCCCGCTTACGCGGGAATGAGCGGAGCAAGCGAACCGTTGAGGAAGCAACAATGCCGGGACTGATGGACGGAAAACGCGGGCTGATCATGGGGGTGGCCAACGACCACTCGATCGCCTGGGGTATTGCCCAGATGTTGGCGAAGCACGGGGCCACGCTCGCCTTCACCTATCAGGGCGACGCGTTGGCCAAACGCGTCAAGCCGCTCGCCGAATCCGTCGGCTCGTCCTTCGTCATGCCGTGCGACGTCGAGGACATCGCTTCGGTCGACGCGGTGTTCGCGGAAATCCAGAAGCAATGGGGCACGATGGATTTCCTGGTGCACGCGGTCGCCTTCTCCAACAAGGACGAATTGAAAGGCCGCTTCGCCGATACCACGCGCGAGAATTTCATCCGCACCATGGTGATCTCCTGCTACGCCTTCAAGGAAGCGGCTCAGCGCGCCGCAGCGCTGATGCCGAATGGCGGCGCCATGGTGACGCTCACTTACAATGGCGGCGAGCGGGCGATGCCGAATTACAACGTGATGGGCGTCGCGAAAGCGGGGCTCGAGGCCGCGGTGCGTTATCTCGCGGTCGACTTCGGCCACCAGAAGATCCGCGTCAACGCCATTTCCGCAGGTCCCATCCGCACGCTGGCCGGCGCCGGCATCACCGACGCGCGCTACATGTTCGCCTTCCAGCAGAAATATTCGCCGCTTGGCCGCGGCGTGACGCTGGAGGAACTGGGCGGCGCGGGTTTGTATCTGTTGTCGGATCTCTCGACCGGCGTCACCGGCGAAATCCATTTCGTCGATTCCGGCTACAACGTCATTTCGATGCCGCAGCCGGATGCGCTCAAGGCGGCGCATGGCGAGGTGGATAACAGCGGGCAGTAAGCCTCTCCAACGGATAAAGAAAAACGGCCGAGGACATCCCCGGCCGTTTCGTTTTTGATCGCGGCGGAGATCAGGCGCGGAGATCGAACCGATCCGCGTTCATCACCTTAGTCCAGGCTGCGACGAAGTCCTTGGCAAACTTCTCCTTGGCGTCGGCGCAGGCATAGACTTCGGCGAAGGCGCGCAGCTGCGAGTGCGAGCCGAAGATCAGGTCGACGCGGGTAGCGGTCCACTTCTTGTCATGCGTCTTGCGGTCGCGGCCCTCGTAAACGCCGTCGCCGGCGGGCACCCATTCGGTGTCCATGGTCAGCAGGTTGACGAAGAAGTCGTTCGTCAGCGTGCCGGGCTTGCTTGTGAAGACGCCGTGCTTGGAGCCGCCGGCATTGGCGCCGAGGACCCGCAGGCCGCCGACGAGGGCGGTCATCTCCGGCCCGGTCAGCCGCAGCAACGCGGCGCGATCCACCAGCGCCTCCTCGGGCGCCATGAACTGGCGCTTACTGCCGATGTAGTTGCGGAAGCCGTCGGCGCGCGGCTCGAGCGGCGCGAAGGATTCGACGTCGGTCTGGTCCTGCGACGCGTCCATGCGACCCGGCGTGAAGGGCACTTTCACGTCGATGCCGGCGTCCTTCGCGGCTTTCTCGACCGCCGCGCTGCCGCCGAGCACGATCAGGTCGGCGAGCGAAACCTTCTTGCCGAACTCCTTTTGGATGGCTTCGAGCTTCGCCAGCACCGTCCTGAGCTGGGGGGGCTGGTTGACCACCCAGTCCTTCTGGGGGCTGAGGCGGATGCGCGCGCCGTTGGCGCCGCCGCGCTTGTCGGAGCCGCGGAATGTCGAGGCCGATGCCCAGGCGGTCGCGACCAGCTGCGACACGGTGAGGCCGGAGCCGAGGATTTTGGCCTTCAGCGACGCAATGTCGGGCTCGCCGATCAGCGGATGATTCACCGCCGGGATCGGGTCCTGCCAGATCAGCGTTTCCTTCGGCACCAGCGGGCCGAGGTAGCGCGCGATCGGGCCCATGTCGCGATGCGTGAGCTTGAACCAGGCGCGGGCGAAGGCGTCCGCGAACTGATCCGGATGCTCGTAGAAGCGCCGCGAGATCTTCTCGTAAGCCGGATCGAAGCGCAGCGAGAGGTCCGTGGTCAGCATGGTCGGCACACGCTTCTTCGACTTGTCGAAGGCGTCGGGGATGGTGGCCTGCGCACCTTCCGCCTTCCATTGTTTGGCGCCGGCCGGACTTTTGGTCAGCTCCCATTCGTTATTGAACAGATTGTCGAAGAAGTGGTTGCTCCACTTGGTCGGCGTCTGCGACCAGGTGACTTCCGGGCCGCCGGTGATGGCGTCGGCGCCGATGCCGGAGCCGTGCTTGCTCTTCCAGCCGAGACCTTGATCCTCGAGCGCGCCGGCTTCCGGCTCCGGGCCGACCAGCGACGGATCGCCGGCGCCGTGCGTCTTACCGAAGGTGTGGCCGCCGGCGATCAGCGCGACAGTCTCCTCGTCGTTCATCGCCATGCGGAAGAACGTCTCGCGGATGTCCTTCGCCGCCGCGACCGGGTCGGGATTGCCGTTCGGCCCTTCTGGATTGACGTAGATGAGGCCCATCTGCACGGCGCCGAGCGGTTCGGAAAGCTGGCGCTCGCCGCTGTAGCGTTCGTCACCCAGCCACGTGCCCTCGGGACCCCAGTACAGCTCTTCGGGCTCCCAGACGTCGGCGCGGCCGCCGGCGAAACCGAACGTCTTGAAGCCCATCGAGTCGAGGGCGACGTTGCCGACGAGGACCATGAGGTCGGCCCAGGAAATTTTCCGGCCGTATTTCTGCTTGATCGGCCACAGCAGCCGGCGCGCCTTGTCGAGGTTGGCGTTATCCGGCCAGGAGTTGAGGGGTGCGAAGCGCTGCTGGCCGGCACCGGCGCCACCGCGGCCGTCGGTGATGCGGTAGGTGCCCGCGGCGTGCCACGCCAAGCGGATGAACAAACCACCATAGTGACCGAAATCGGCCGGCCACCACGCTTGCGAGTCCGTCATCAAGGTCTGCAGGTCCTTGATCACGGCGTTGAGGTCGAGGCTCTTGAACTCCTTGGCGTAGTCGAAATCCTTGCCCATCGGATCGGACAGGTTGGAGTTCCGATGGAGCATCTCGAGGCTGAGCGCGTCCGGCCACCAGTCGCGGTTTGAGTGTCCGTGGGTGAACGGGCATTTGCCCGCGCTCTTGTCGTCGGTCTTTGCGTCCATGGATTTATGTCCTCCGCTGTGTCGGCACGCAGCTAGCACGCGCTTGCGGCGCTTATAGGGACCGAGCCAGATCAGGTCCAATCGTATTGATTGCCCTTATCGATAAGACTAGCTTATCGATATGATCACCTTGCGGCAGTTGCGTTATTTGACCGCGCTCGCCCGCCACCGCCATTTCGGCCGGGCGGCAGAGAACTGCGCGGTGACCCAGCCGGCGCTGTCGATGCAGGTGCGCGAGTTGGAACGCGAGATCGGCGCCGAATTAGTCGAACGGCGGCCGGGCGACATCGCGCTCACCGACACCGGCATGGACGTGGCGCAGCGCGCCGAGCAGATCCTTGCCGCGACGCGCGATCTCGTCGACTTCGCCCGCCACCGCGACGTGCTGTCCGGATCGCTCAAGCTCGGCATCATCCCGACGCTGGCGCCTTACGTGCTGCCACGCCTGCTGCCGCGGCTGCAGGCGAAATATCCGGCGCTGCGGCTCGAAGTGCGCGAGACGCAGACCAAGCTGTTGATCGAGGAGCTGACGCGCGGCGAACTCGACGCCGCGATGCTGGCGCTGCCGGTCGAGGGCGCCGACGTCGAAACGCTGACGCTGTTCGACGACGCGTTCCTGCTGGCAGTGCCGGCGGCGGACGCGCGGCCGGCGCGCGGCCGCGTCAATGTGGCGGAAGTCGATCAGCGCCGGCTCATTCTGCTGGAGGAGGGCCACTGCCTGCGCGACCAGGCATTGGCGTTCTGCGCCGCTCCGAGGCGCGATCGGCCCGCCGGGCTGGGCGCAACGTCGCTCGCCACCGTGATGCAGATGGTGGCGAACGGCTATGGAGTGACGCTGCTGCCGGAGGTCGCGGCCGACGCCGAGGGCCGCGATGGACGCGTCAAGCTGCTGCGTTTCTCCGAGCCGCAGCCTGGACGCAGCATCGGACTGGTTTGGCGGCGCACCTCGCCGCGCAGACAAGATTTCGAGGCGCTGGGCAATGTCATAACCGGCGCGCTTGGCCCGCGGCGCAGCGTCGAAACATTGAGCGCTAAAGCTCAATCTCGTGCTCGAGTTTCTTCCGGCCTTGACGGGCGGAAGGCCGTTACCGGGCCATCGTCAGGCTGACCGGCGTGGTTGGGTCGAGGTCGGTCACCGGGTGGTAGCAAACCAGATTGGCCGCCCAGACACCGAACACAATGAAGAAGACAGTGACACCGGTCGCGATGCTGCTGGTCATGACGAACTCCTGTTTGTCTGCAGGGTTTTCCCGATTGACGCCGGAGCTTTCGCTCTGTCTTCCTTGATGATCACGTTACGGGGGACCTGCGTTCATCGCTGTGAACGGGTTCACACAAGAGCGCATTTCGGCCTCCGGCCGAGCGCGCGGAAATTGCCTTAAAGCCTGAGAAAAAAGCGGCCCCTGGGGAGGGGCCGCTGCCAAGTCGGAGGTCGAGGTCGGGTATCGCGGCCTCCGGGGAGAGGCGGTAGGCAGGGTCGGATGGTGCGTCAAATAGCGTCGAAACGACGCGTCTTCAGGCCATTTGCGGTCAGGACATGTTGGACTGCGGGCGCTGCCGATATCTTGCTACTGTCGGCAGCGACGTCGCCGCGGATCAGGCTGGTGACCACCGTAGCGACGGCAAGAAGCATGGTGGCAACGGCAAGAATGTTGATTTTCCGCATGTCGGTCTCCCCTGAACGCGTGGGAGCTTGGCTCCCAGTGATACACGGAGACTAGGCGCGGGGGCCGGAGCCGACTGTGAGGTCCATCACACAAGGCTGCAATTTGGAAAGACAATTTTTGGCCGCCTGCCGCGAGGACGTTGTTGCGGGATATCAAAGTACAAGGCGATTAAACAAAAAAGGGCGGCCGCTGGGGCCGCCCTTTCGTTTCGGTTTTTCGCGAAGGTTATTCCGCGGCGCCGCCGCCGGCCGCCTGCTGTGGAGGGTTGCCCTTGGCTTCGAGGTCCTCGCCGGTGGTCTGGTCGACCGCCTTCATCGACAGGCGCACCTTGCCGCGCTCGTCCATGCCGAGGAGTTTCACCTTCACCTTGTCGCCTTCCTTGACCACGTCGGTGACCTTGTTGACGCGATGCGGTGCGAGCTGACTGATGTGCACCAGACCGTCCTTGGCGCCGAAGAAGTTCACGAAAGCGCCGAAGTCCATCACCTTGACCACGGTGCCCTCGTAGATCTTGCCCGGCTCCGGATCGGAGGCGATCGACTTGATCCAGTTGATCGCCGCCTTGATCGATTCGCCGTCGGCGGAGGCGACCTTCACCGAGCCGTCGTCCTCGATGTTGATCTTGGCGCCGGTCTTCTCGACGATCTCGCGGATCACCTTGCCGCCGGTGCCGATCACTTCGCGGATCTTGTCGGTCGGGATCTTGAACATCTCGATGCGCGGGGCATGTTCGCCGAGTTCCGCGCGCGCCGAGGTCAACGCCTTCGACATTTCGCCGAGGATGTGCAGGCGGCCGCCTTTGGCCTGATCGAGCGCCACCTTCATGATCTCTTCGGTGATGCCGGCGATCTTGATGTCCATCTGCAGCGAGGTGACGCCTTCTTCGGTGCCGGCCACCTTGAAGTCCATGTCGCCGAGGTGGTCCTCGTCGCCGAGGATGTCGGACAACACCGCGTAGCGCTTGTCCTCGAGGATGAGGCCCATGGCGATGCCGGCGGTCGGCCGCCGCAGCGGCACGCCGGCATCCATCAGCGCCAGCGAGGAGCCGCACACCGTCGCCATAGACGACGAGCCGTTCGACTCCATGATCTCCGAGACCAGACGGATGGTGTAGGGGAACTCTTCCGCCTTCGGCAGCAGCGGATGGATCGCCCGCCAGGCAAGCTTGCCGTGGCCGATCTCGCGGCGTCCGGGCGCGCCGATGCGGCCGGTTTCGCCGACCGAGAATGGCGGGAAGTTGTAGTGCAGCAAGAACGTCTCTTTGTAGGTGCCCTGCAGCGCGTCGATGAACTGCTCGTCCTCGCCGGTGCCAAGCGTGGCGACGACCAGCGCCTGCGTCTCACCGCGGGTGAACAGCGCCGAGCCGTGGGCGCGCGGCAGAACGCCGACTTCCGCCACGATCTGACGCACGGTGGTGAGGTCGCGGCCGTCGATGCGCTTTGACGTATCGAGGATGTTCCAGCGCACAATCTTGGCTTCGAGTTCCTTGAACACGCCAGCAACGCGCTGCTTGTCGTAGGCGGGCTCGGCGCCTTCCGGGAAGAAGTGCGCCATCACTTTCGCTTTGGCGTCGGCGATAGCCTCTTGGCGCAACATTTTCTGCGGGATCGAATAGGCCGCGCGCAGGTCCTTCTCGACCAGCGCCAGCATCGACTTCTCGAGCGCGGCATTGTCCGGCACGATGAGTTCGCGCGGCTCCTTGGCCGCCTTCTCGGCGAGCTTGATGATGGCCTCGATCACCGGCTGGAAATGCCGGTGGCCGAACATCACGGCGCCAAGCATGATTTCCTCGGACAGCTCCTTGGCTTCCGATTCCACCATCAGCACCGCGTCGGTGGTGCCGGCGACGACGAGGTCGAGCTGGCTCTCAATCATCTCGTCGAGTTGCGGGTTGAGCACGTATTCGTTGTTAATGAAGCCGACGCGGGCGCCGCCGATCGGGCCCATGAACGGCGCGCCGGATAGCGTCAGCGCGGCGGAGGCCGCCACCATGGCGACGATGTCGGGATCGTTCTCCAGGTCGTGCGACAGCACGGTGATGATGATCTGGGTGTCGCAGCGCCAGCCGTCGGCGAACAACGGACGGATCGGGCGGTCGATCAGGCGCGAGGTCAGCGTGTCCTTTTCGGTCGGCCCGCGTTCGCGCTTGAAATAGCCGCCGGGAATGCGGCCGGCCGCGTAATATTTTTCGGTGTAGTTGACGGTCAGCGGCAGGAAGTCGATGCCTTCCTTCGGCGCCTTGGCGGCGACGACGGTGGCGATCACGGTGGTCTCGCCGTAGGTGGCGAGAACGGCGCCGTCGGCTTGGCGGGCTACCCGGCCGGTCTCGAGGGTGAGCTTGCGCCCGCCCCAATCGAGTTCAACTCGATGCATATCGAACATTTTTTCTTCTCTCATGGTTCTCGGCCGGACCCGAAAGCCATGAGCAAGACGGCGAGAAACTGCCGCGCGTCACCGTCGAGCGGGGAGGCGAACAGCGTCTGGCGATCCTGCCATGGCGTTTCGAACCTTAGCCTTGTCGCGGGACCGAACCTTTTCGGGACCCGCTTGTCGCCGGCGGCGCCTTCGCCGCCGGATAAATAGCGGATGCGTCTCGCGCATTCGCTCACGGAACGCGCGGGGCATACGCGCCCGCGCGGATACAAATTATCGGCGGATGCCGAGCTTCTCGATCAAAGTCTTGTAGCTGGTCTCGTTGGTGCGCCGCAGATAATCGAGCAGCGTGCGGCGCTGGCTCACCATCTTGAGCAATCCACGGCGGGAATGGTTGTCCTTGACGTGGCTCTTGAAATGCTCGGTGAGGTTATTGATGCGTTCGGACAGGATCGCCACCTGCACTTCCGGCGAGCCGGTGTCGCCCGGCTTCTTGGCGAATTCCTTCATGACTTCGGCCTTGCGGCCGGTGGTAACCGACATCGGTCATCCTTTCTTGAGGCCGGCGCTGCCAACGAGCCCGGCCAGGTTGAACACGCGCTTGGGGACGATCCCGCCGTGATCCAGTTCGGCGAGGGCCACGAGGTGGCCTGACGCCGTGGCATAGACTGGCCCACGGAAATTGGGCGCGTCCCGTCCGCGCAACAAAACGGCTTGGCCTCTTGAAAGCCTCGCCGCGTCTGCACCGCTGACGGCCAGCGCCGGGATGTCGTCCAGCGCGGTCTCAACGGGCATCAGGGCGCCGGCGAGGCTAGCCTCGCCGGCCGCGGCTCTATGGCACAGGGCCTCCAATTGTTCCAGTAAAATCATGGTTTCCGGGCCGAATGGGCCGACCGCCACCCGGCGCAGCGCGCTGACATGGCCATAACAGCCCAAAGCGCGGCCGATATCGCGGGCAAGCGAGCGGACATAGGTGCCCTTGCCGCATTCGGCGTGCAGGACGGCGTGGTCGGGGTCCGGGGTGGCGACCAGCTCCAGGCGGTCGATCTGGACCTGGCGCGCCTCGAGTTCCACGGTTTCGCCGTCGCGGGCCAGATCGTAGGCGCGCTCACCCTCGATTTTGATGGCGGAATAGCGCGGCGGCACCTGCTGGATGGCGCCGATGTAGGCGGGCAGCAGCCCGCGGATCGCCTCCGGCGTCGGGCGCTCGCCGCAGGTGGCGATGACGCGGCCCTCGGCGTCGTCGGTGTCGCGTTCTTCGCCCCAGCGCACGGTGAACTCATAGAGCTTGCGGCCGTCCATGACGAAGGGAACGGTTTTGGTCGCCTCGCCGAGCGCGATCGGCAGCGCGCCGGAGGCGAGCGGGTCGAGCGTGCCGGCGTGGCCGGCGCGTTTGGCGGAGAACAGGCGCTTGACCACGCTCACCGCGTGCGTCGAGGTCATGCCGACCGGCTTGTCGAGCACCAGCCAGCCGTGCACGTCGCGTTTGTCGCGCTTGAATTGCTGCTTGCGCGGACGCGGCTCGTTCTCCGCCGCTTGCGGCGGCGCGATCGCCAACTCGTCGGTTCCGTCACTCATCGTCGCCCTCGTCGTCCAAATCGCGCTTGACCGCCGGCGAGCGCAGCAGCTTGTCGATGCGCTCGGCTTCGGCGAAGCGCTCGTCGACGCGGAAGCGGATGTCGGGCGCGAATTTCAGGTTGACGCGGTGCGCGATCTCCGTGCGCAGGAATTTCTTGTGCCGCTCGAAAGCGGCGAGCACCTGCTCGGCGTCGCGGCCGGCGAGCGGCATGATGTAGATGGTGGCGAGCCGCAGGTCCGCGGTCATGCGCACCTCCGGCACGGTGATGAGATGGCCCTCGATGACCGGGTCGTGCACGTCGCCGCGCGTCAGCAGGTCGGCCATGGCGTGGCGCACCAGTTCGCCGACGCGCAACTGGCGCTGTGAGCCGCCCGGCGTGATGTTGTCGCGATGTGATTTCTTACGTGTCATGATTATCCAAAAAGTTCATTCGTCATGGCCGAGCTTGTCCCGGCCATCCACGTCTTGCTTCCCTTTGCGAAGGAAGGCGTGGATGCCCGGCATAAAGCCGGGCATGACGGTGGAAAAGGGCGGAATGTTCCTAACGCGAAGCCTTGAGGTTTGGACTCACAGGCTGCGTTGAATCGTCTCCACCCGGTAGCATTCGATCACGTCGCCTTGCCGCATGTCCTGGTAGTTCTCGAAGGCCATGCCGCATTCCATGCCGGCGGACACTTCCCGCGCGTCGTCCTTGAATCGCTTGAGCTGGCTGAGTTTGCCCTCGTGGATAACGACGTTGTCGCGGATCAGCCGCACATTGGCGCCGCGCTCCACGGTACCATCGGTGACACGGCAGCCGGCGATGTTGCCGACCTTGGAGACCTTGAAGATTTCCAGGATCTGCGCATTGCCCAGCATGGTCTCGCGCAACGTCGGCGCCAGCAGACCAGACATGGCCTTTTTCACGTCGTCGACCAGGTCGTAGATGATGTTGTAGTAGCGGATTTCGATGCCGGCGCGTTCGGCCGCCTCGCGCGCTTCCTTGTTGGCGCGCACGTTGAAGGCGATGATTGGCACACCGGAGGCTTCGGCGAGCGTCACGTCGGATTCGGAAATGCCGCCGACGCCGGCGTGCAGCACGCGCGCCGCCACCTCGTCGGTCGCCAGCTTGTCGAGCGAGCCGATGACCGCTTCCAACGAGCCCTGCACGTCGGCCTTGATCACCAGCGGGAATTCCTTGCGGCCCGAGGTCTTGGCCTGCGCCATCATCTGCTCGAGCGAGCCGCGCATGCCGGTGGCGCGCGCGGCCGTCTTCTCGCGTTTCTGGCGGGCACGATAATCGGTGACTTCGCGGGCGCGGCCTTCGTTCTCGACCACCGCCAGGCGGTCGCCGGCGTCGGGCGTGCCGGAGAAGCCGAGCACTTCCACCGGGGTCGAGGGACCAGCGGTCTCGATCGGGTCGCCGGTGTCGGAGACGAGCGCGCGCACGCGGCCCCATTCGGCGCCGGCCACCACCAGGTCGCCGACCCGCAGCGTGCCGCGCTGCACCAGCACGGTGGCGACGGGCCCGCGGCCGCGGTCGAGCTTGGCTTCGATCACGGTGCCTTCGGCCGGACGGTCCGTATTGGCCTTGAGGTCGAGGATTTCGGCCTGCAGGCCGATCATCTCCAGGAGCTTGTCGATATTCGTCTTCTTGGTGGCGGACACTTCCACGTCCACCACCTCGCCGCCGAGCGACTCGACCTGAATCTCGTGCTGCAGCAGTTCGGTGCGCACGCGCGTCGGGTTCGCGTCCGGCTTGTCGATCTTGTTGATGGCGACGATGATCGGCACCTTGGCCGCCTTGGCGTGATGGATGGCTTCCACAGTCTGCGGCATCACGCCGTCGTCGGCGGCGACCACAAGCACGACGATGTCGGTGACCTTGGCGCCGCGGGCGCGCATCGCCGTGAAGGCGGCGTGGCCGGGCGTGTCGATGAAGGTGATCTTGGCGCCGGACGGCGCGACCACCTGGTAGGCGCCGATGTGCTGGGTGATGCCGCCGGCTTCGCCGGCGGTCACGTTGGTCGAGCGAATCGAGTCGAGCAACGAGGTCTTGCCGTGGTCGACGTGACCCATGACGGTGACCACCGGCGCGCGCGGCACGGCATGGGCCGGATCGTCGGCGACGTCGAACAGGCCTTCTTCCACGTCGGCTTCCGACACGCGGCGCACGCTGTGGCCCATTTCCTCGGCGATCAACTGGGCGGTGTCGGCGTCGATCGTATCGTTGATGGTCGCCATCTGGCCCTGCTTCATCAGCAGGCGGATGACGTCGACCGCGCGCTCGGACATACGGTTGGCGAGATCGGAAATGGTGATCGCCTCAGGGATCGTGACCTCGCGGACCAGCTTTTCCTTCGGCTCGTCGGAGGTGTGGCCCTTGAGCCGTTGGGTGCGGCGGCGGAATGAGGCGACCGAGCGCTCGCGCACTTCGTCGGCGCGCAATGCGGTCACCAGCGTGAGCCGGCCGCGTTCTTTCGCCGGCGCGCCACGCGGCGCGGCGGGTCGAGCGGTGGCCGGGCGCGCGGCGCCGGGACGGCGTGATTTGGGCGGCCCCTCATCCTCGTCGACCTCAAGCGCCAGACGGCCGGGCACCGGCCGCTTGACCTCTTCGTCGCCCAGACGCTTCTTGGCGACTTCGCCGGCCTTGCGCTTGGTTTCCTCGTCGTGCTTGCGGCGGTCTTCTTCCTCGCGCTTGCGCGCTTCGGCGGCTTCGCGTTCGGTCTTGTCGACGACTTCGCGGCTTTGGCGACGGCGCGCCTCTTCCTCGGCGATCTTGCGCTCTTCGGCTTCGCGCACGCGCGAATCGGCCAGCGCATGGGCGCGCGCGACGCGCTCCTCCTCGGTCAAGGTGCGCAGCACGACGCCGGACGGCTTCGGCGCCTCGGCGGCCGCCGGAGCGGGCGCGGCTTTGCCGGCCGCGGCTGGCTTGCGCGCAACCTCGACCGGCGCCGGCTCGGCCTTGGCCTCGGGTACGGCGCCGATCGAACGGCGTTTGACCTTCTCGACCACGACCTGCTTGCTGCGGCCATGACTGAAGCTCTGGCGCACCACGCCCGTCTCGGTGCGCGGCTTCAGCGTCAGCTTGGAGACGCTCAGTTTCTTTTCGCCAGGGTTCTTCGTTTCGCTCATTACGTATTCTGTCCTCGTGCGCCATCCGTCGGCGCATGCGCGCTAACCAAATCGGGCGATTGTCCGGTCCGAAAGCGCTCCAAGCGCTTGGCGCGGGCGACAAAAGTCTCGCTCACGGGTCCGGCAAGCAGCGCTGCATGTACCACATTTGGGCGGTTTAGTGCCAAATCCAATTGTTCTCCGGTTAACCCGGTAATGATCGCGATTTCCCGCGATTTTTCAGAGATTTTGCCCGCCAAGGCCGCGTCCAGCTTGCGCTTTCCATCCTCGGCGGCGTCGGCGGCATGGATCAGGGCCTTGAGGTCGTCCCGGCCAATCGTCGCTTCCACCTTGGCAAAGCCGCCGATGACCTGCCCGGCCTTGCCGGCAATGGCCAGCGCGTCGAGTGTACTCTGTTGCAAAAGCCGCTCGGTCGCCTCCGCCAGATCGGCGGCCGGGCGCACGTTGCGCTTGAAATCCGCGTGCGAACACATTGCCCTTGACCGCCTGTTCGAGCGCGCTGCGGGTGGCGGTGATCCAGATACCGCGGCCGGGCAGTTTGCGCTTGAGGTCGGGCACGACGTCGCCGGCAGGACCGACGACGAAGCGGATCATGTCGTCGACCGGCTTCAATGTGCGGGTGAGCGCGCAAGTCCGCTCCATCCCGGGTGCGACATGGGCCGCCCCGTGGTCGAGCTCGTCGTCTTGCGCCATCGCCAGCATCGCCGGTGCCGTGCTCCCTTACGCCTCGGGTTGCGCCGCCTCGGCCGGCGCCGCTTCGGCTTCCGGCGCGGGCGGCGGGGCCAACTCGGCCTCGGTGACCCAGCCGGCCTTGACGCGGGCCTGCATGATCAGAGCTTCGGCGTCCTCGCGCGAGACGTCGAGGCCGTCGAAGAAGCCCGGCTCGTGCTTGGACTTGCCGTCCTTGCGCTCGGTCCAGCCGGTCAAGTCGTCGGTGGCGCAGCCGGCAAGATCCTCCACCGTTTTCACGCCGTTCTCGCCGAGCTTGACGAGCATCGCCGTGGTGATGCCGGGTACGTCCTTGACCGCGTCCTCGACGCCCAGCTCGACGCGCTTGGCGTCAAGCTCGGCTTCCTGCTTGTCGAGATATTCTCTGGCGCGCTCCTGAAGCTCACGCGCGGTGTCAGCGTCGAAGCCCTCGATGCCGGCGATTTCCTTCTCGTCGACCAGCGCCAGTTCCTCGATCGAGCCGAAGCCTTCCGAGGCGAGCAATTGGCCGACCACTTCGTCGAGATTGAGCGCTTCGACGAAAATCTTGGTGCGGTTCTCGAATTCGGTTTGACGGCGTTCGGACTCCTCTTGCTCGGTGAGGATGTCGATGTCCCAGCCGGTGAGCTGCGAGGCCAGGCGAACATTTTGTCCGCGCCGTCCGATCGCCAGCGACAACTGCTGGTCCGGCACCACCACCTCGATGCGCTCCTTGTCTTCGTCGAGCACGACCTTGGCGACTTCGGCCGGCGCCAACGCGTTGACGACAAATGTGGCGATGTCGGGCGACCACGGGATGATGTCGATCTTTTCGCCCTGCAATTCGTTTACCACCGCCTGCACGCGCGAACCGCGCATGCCGACGCAGGCGCCGACCGGGTCGACCGAAGAGTTGCGCGAGATCACGGCGATCTTGGCGCGGGAGCCGGGGTCGCGGGCAACCGCCTTGACCTCGACGATGCCGTCGTAGATTTCCGGCACTTCCTGGGCGAACAATTTCGCGGTGAATTGCGGATGCGTGCGCGACAGGAAAATCTGCGGCCCGCGCGGCTCGCGCCGCACGTCGTAGATATAAGCGCGGATGCGGTCGCCGTTGCGGAACACCTCGCGCGGCAGCATCTCGTCGCGCCGCACGATCGCCTCACCGCGGCCGAGATCGACCACCACGTTGCCGTATTCGACGCGCTTGACGATGCCGTTGACGATGTCGCCGATGCGGTCCTTGTACTCGGCGTATTGCCGGTCGCGCTCGGCCTCGCGCACCTTCTGCACGATCACCTGCTTGGCCGACTGCGCGGCGATGCGGCCGTATTCGAGCGGTGGCAGCGGATCGGCGATGGTGTCGCCGACTTGCGCCGCCGGATGATGCTTGCGCGCGCCTTCCAGCGTGATCTGATTGGACGGATTCTCGACGGCCTCGACCACCAGCATGTGGCGGGTGAGGCGGAGGTCGCCGGTCTTCGGCTCGATCTCGGCGTGCACGTCGGTTTCCGCGCCGTAGCGCGAGCGCGCCGCCTTGGCGATAGCGTCCTCCATGGCGGCGATAACGATGCCGCGGTCGATCGCCTTCTCGCGGGCCACCGCGTCGGCGATTTGCAACAGTTCGAGCCGGTTGGCGCTGACTGCCATAGCTCAGTCTCCTTGGTTGGCGGCATGTCCGGCATGGCCGAATTTATGCCTTCGTTGTTCTCGTTTCGCCGTGCGCGCTTCACGCTTGGCGGACTTCTCGCGCCGCAATGCTTGTCTCACCAGTTCGTCAGTGAGCACCAGCTTTGCCTCGCTGATCTCTCCGATCGGCAGCAGGACTTCCGCGCCGGACAGTTCCTTGTCGTCTTTCGTCTCGTCTTTCTTGTCGTCGCGTTTGCCATCTTGGCGAAGCCGCGCGGTCTCGCCCTCGGTGCCGAGCAACTGGCCGCGAAAGCGCTTGCGGCCGTCGATCGGGATTTCCGTCTCGATCTTGACCAGGTGGCCGGCGTAGCGGTCGAAATCCGACTTGCGCACCAGCGGCCGGTCGATGCCGGGCGAGGAGATCTCGAGGCGATAGGCGCGCTCGATCGGATCGGCCATGTCGAGCACCGGCGACAACGCGCGCGAAACCGTCTCGCAATCCTCGACCGCCATGCCGCCGTCCGGCCGCTCCGCCATGATCTGCACGGTGCAGCCTTCGGCGCCGGAAATCTTCACCCGCACCAGCCGGTAGCCGAGCTGCTCGATCACCGGCTCGGCGATGGCCGCGACGCGGGCGGCGAGCCCCGGCTCGACGATGAGCCGCGGTTCCGTCTCCCTCTGCGCGGCGGTTGCAACCGCCTGATCTGCCTCGCTGCCGGCCATTTTCAGTAACAAAAAGAGCGGGCCCGGGAGGACCCACTCTCAAAACCCGTTCGGTTATGAGGGTGTCTTAACAAGCGGAAATATAGCGATTTCTGGGCCGCGTGCAAGGGCAAAGGGGCAGCCGGCGGCTAACCCTTCGTTCAGAATCTCGGCCTAAAACAGCGGTAAAGCCATACATTGGACGAGCGCCCCAGACCGTTTGCGCAGGTTTTCGCAATGAGCGTTACCGCTTCGCTGCTTCCCGAACTGGAAGAGGTCGTCCACCATGGCTCGGCGGAAGCGCGGGCCAAGACGCTGCACCGCATCACCAGCCTGTTCCTTGACGGCGCGGAAAAATTTAACGCCGAACAAATCGCGCTGTTCGACGACGTCATCGGCTACCTGATCGAGGAAATCGAAGTCCAGGCGCTGGCAGAACTCGCGCGCCGCCTCGCCCCGGTGCCGAACGCGCCGCCGGGCGTGGTGACGACGCTCGCCAAGAACGACAATATCGCGGTCGCCGGGCCGGTGCTTCAGCAGGCGCCGATCGCCGAGCCGGATCTCAAATATATCGCCGAGACAAAGAGCCAGGCGCATCTCCTGGCGCTGTCCGCGCGCTTGGGGCTGAGCGAAACGCTGACAGACGTGCTGGTGCGGCGCGGCGACGGCGAGGTGGCGCGCAGCATCGCCAACAATTCCAAAGCCCACCTGTCGGACAGCGCGTTCACCACTTTGGTCAAGCGCGCCGAACGCGACGGCGTGCTGGCCGAGAAGGTCGGGCTGCGCACCGACATTCCGCCGCGTCTGTTTCGCGAACTGCTGATGAAGGCGAGCGGCGTGGTGCAGCAGCGGCTTATGGCGAAAGCCAAGCCCGAGACCCAGGCGGAAATCCGCCGCGTGCTGACGAAAGTGACCGAGGAGGTCGCCGCCAAGGCGGCGCCGCGCAACTACACCGCGGCGCTTGCTGCGGTGCAGGCGCGGCACAAGCAGAAGAAGCTCACCGAAACCGACATCATCGATTATGCCAAAGGCGGCCACTACGAAGAAACCATCGCCGCGCTCGCCACGGTGAGCGCGGTGCCGGTCGAGGTGGTGGACCGCCTCGTCAATGGCGAGCGGCCCGATCCGGTGCTGATCCTGGCGCGGGCGGCGGGCTTTAGCTGGCGCACGGTGCGCGCGATCATGGCGGCGCGGCCCGGCCTCAAGGTCGCCGGCACGTTGTTCGAGGCCGCGCGCGAGAATTTCGAGCGGCTGACCCCGACCACCGCCCAGCGCGTGGTGCGCTTCTGGCAAGTGCGGCAGGACAGCGGGGAATAATCAGGCCCGTCTAAAGGTGAAGTAAGCCGGCGTTCGGCCTTCGCGTTTGGCTTTGGTCTCGTAGCGCGTGCCGGAGAAATCCGGCCAGGCCTTGCGCCAGTCGTCGGCGCGCTCGGCGGTCCATACAAAATCCGGCGAGCGCATGACGCGCGTCAGCGCGTAAGCCGCGTAGTCGGCGATGTCGGTGGCAAAGCGCAATTCGCCGCCGGGTTTGAGAATGCGCGCCAGCCGCTTCAGGCTGTCGTCCTGGATGAAGCGCCGCTTCCAGTGCCGCCGTTTCGGCCACGGATCGGGATAGAGCAGGTCGATGCGCGTGAGCGAAGCGGCAGACAGCCAGTCGAGCAATTCGCTGGCGTCGCCGTGATGCAGGCGGATATTGGTAAGCTTGTGTTCTTCAACCGCGGCCAAAGCTTTGGCAACGCCATTGATGAAAGCGTCCGAGCCGATGAAGCCGGTGCGCGGGCTGTTTTGCGCCTGCGCGATCAGATGTTCGGCGCCGCCGAAACCGATTTCCAGCCGTACGTTGGCGGCCTCGGCGAACAAGGCACAAAGGTCGGCGGGCGCCGGCTTGGCGAGATCTAACGCGAGACGCGGCAGCAGCGTATCGAACAGCGCCGCCTGCCGCGGCTTGAGGGCATGGCCCTTGCGCCGGCCAAAAAAGGCGCGCTGCGACGCTGGCGAATTCGGATCCATGCACTGACTATCAAAGACGCGAATGGCCGGCACAAGGCCGGCCATTCATCGACGTTCAAGGATATTCGAACGAAGCTTATTTTACCGCGTTCTTGATCGCCGCGGCGAGGTCGGTCTTTTCCCATGAAAAGCCGCCGTCTTTGTCGGGCGCACGGCCGAAATGGCCGTAGGCCGCGGTGCGCCGGTAGATCGGGCGGTTGAGCTTGAGCGCGCGCCGGATGTTGGTCGGGGTGAGGCGGAAAAGCTCGGGCAAGACCTTCTCGAGTTTTTTCTCTTCGACCTTGCCGGTGCCATGGGTATCGACCAGCACCGACATCGGGTCGGCGACGCCGATGGCGTAAGCGACCTGGATGGTGCATTTCTCGGCGATGCCGGCGGCGACCACGTTCTTGGCGAGATAGCGCGCAGCGTAAGCGGCTGAGCGGTCGACCTTGGTCGGGTCCTTGCCGGAAAATGCGCCGCCGCCGTGTGGGGCGTAACCGCCGTAAGTATCGACGATAATCTTGCGGCCGGTCAGACCGCAGTCGCCGTCAGGACCGCCGATGACGAAATTGCCGGTCGGGTTGACCAGAAAATCGGACGGCTTTTTCGGCATCCAGCCTTTGGGCAGCGCGGATTCGACCGCGCCGGCGATCAATTCCTTGACCATGCCTGGCGTATATTTCTTGCCGTTACGGCTCTTCTCGTTGTGCTGGGTGGAGACCACGACCTTGGTGCAGCCGACCGGCTTGCCGTCGACGTAGCGCACCGTGACCTGGCTCTTGGCGTCGGGCTGCAGATCGAACAACTGGCCGGCGCGGCGCTTGTCGGCCAGAACTTTCAGGATCTTGTGCGCGAAATAGATCGGCGCCGGCATGAACGAGTTCTTCTCGTAGACCTCGCTCTCGGTGCAGGCGAAGCCGAACATCATACCCTGGTCGCCGGCACCTTCTTCCTCGCCGCCCTTTTTCTTCTTGGCATTCACGCCCATCGCGATATCGGGCGATTGGCCGTGCAGCAGCACCTCGATGTCGGCGCCGTAATAGGAAAAGCCGTCCTGGTCGTAGCCGATGTCCTTGACCACGTCGCGCGCGATTTGCGCGATCAATTCGCGGTCGACGACGGCTTTATCGCCGTGTTTATGGAAGAACGGCGCCTGGCCGCGGCCTTCGCCGGCGATGACGATCTTGTTGGTGGTCGACAGCGTCTCGCAGCCGAGCCGCGTGTTCACCTGGCTGTCGTCGGAGATGCCGAGCTTGACGTCGTTTTCCAGAAACGCGTCGAGCACCGCGTCGGAAATCTGGTCGCAAACCTTATCGGGATGACCTTCGGAAACCGACTTACTGGTGAACAGGAAATTCGTGTGCGCCACTGCTGAAACTCCTCCGAGGGCGCGGCGTCACGGCCGCGTCATTTCACGGGAGGTTCTTGCAGTGGCGGTGAACGAGGTCAAGATGCGGGCTGCGGTGGGCAGCCGGGGCGGGGCGTTGGGCTAAGCCCCTGAAACTATTCCCCACCAGCAATTTGCTCGACCAGTTCGACGATGCGGCGGCGTAATTTACCGCTCTTGATGCGCATGAACGATTTGGTCAGCGACAAGCCGTCGGAGGTGGCGAGGAAGTCGGACACATAGGCCGGCGAAGGGGCTTCGCCCATGCCGGTGTGGCCCGGCATATTCGGCGCGCCCTCGAAGAAGAACGAGACCGGCACTTGCAGGATATTGGAGATCTGCTGCAGGCGGCTGGCGCCGATGCGGTTGGTGCCCTTTTCGTATTTCTGCACCTGCTGGAAGGTGAGGCCCAAGGCGTCGCCGAGCTTCTCCTGGCTCATGCTCAGCATCATCCGACGCATACGGACGCGCGACCCCACATGTTTGTCGATTGGATTCGGCGTCTTCTTGGCCATAACGCTCTCCTATGCGACCATATTGAAGCGTAATGTCATTGTGCGGGCTATTGCAACTTAAGTTCCAATGCCGGCTGGACAGGTCCTGTCCAAGGCCGCTGAAAATTTCTCATATGTTTCAAGCAGTTTTCATTGGGTCGAAGCGCAGCCCTGTAATACGGCATAGCAAATCCACATCTTCATGATATGCGACGGCCCGGCCCGATTGCGCGGACAGCCCACGGTTGAATTGGGTTCAACCTAGCGCCGCAATCGCCTTCGCGTAACGAATATCAAACTTACTACCGTGAATAGAATCAAGATGTCGTCACCAAAGCGGACATAGATCGTCGGCGCGATCGCTTTCGGCAGACCGGCGTCGAGGATGCCTTCGCTGCCAAGCGGCAACGCGGCGACGACGCGGCCGACCGGGTCGATCACCGCGGAGATTCCGGTATTGGCCGCGCGCACCAGCGGCAGGCCTTCGGCGATCGCCAGCACGCGCGCCTGCTGGAAATGCTGGTACGGCCCGCTGCTGATGCCGAACCAGCCATCATTGGTGACGTTGACCAGCCAGCCCGGCCGTTCGCCGGGCGGCACCGCGCTGCCCGGGAAGATCGCCTCGTAGCAGATCAGCGGCAGCATCTTCGGCGCGCCCGGCACTTCCATGGCGCGGCGGCGATCGCCGGACAAAAAGCCACCAACCTGCTTGGTCAGATTACGCAAGCCGAAGCGCTCGAGCACGCGCTGCAACGGCAGATACTCGCCGAATGGCACCAGGTGCACCTTGTCGTAGATGCCGCGGATCGAACCGTCGGGATCGATCACGTAAACCGAATTGTAGGCGTACGGGTTACTAGCGTTAGCGCCGGGGGCCGGACGCACCGCGCCGGTGATCAATTCGGTCGACGGTTTGAGCAGGTCGCTGATCTGCTTCAGCGCATCGGGCTCACGCGTGAGAAAGAACGGGAACGCCGACTCCGGCCAGATCAGGATATTGGCGTCGTGCACGCCCTTGGAATCGGGTCCGGTGGTGCGGTCGGACAGGCGCAGATAGCGCTCCATCACCTGCGCTTTGGCGGAGTAGTTGAATTTGTCGTCCTGCTGCAGGTTGGGCTGCATGATGCGCAGTTTCACGCCGTTCACGAACTCGGTCGGATGCTGCGCCAGCCGCACCGTGCCGTAGCTGGCCAGGGCGGCGAGAACGAGCAGGCCGGCGAGGATCGCGCGCTTGGGATGCGGCGTGTCCGCGACATCGTCCGCGAGCACGGCTGGACTGGCGCAGATCGCGAGGCAAAGAAACGTCAGGCCCCAGACGCCGACCAGTGTGACGCTTTGCGCCAGCGCCAGCGGCTCGGTCAGTGCGTAGCCGAACGTGTTCCAGGGAAAGCCGCTGAGCAGATGGCCGCGCAACCAGTCGGCGCCGGTGAGCATGGTGGCGAGCGCGAGCAGGCGAGTTGGCCCGCGCACCCAGATCAGCCGCGCCGCGGCGAGCCCTAGGGCGGTGAAGATCGCGAGATAGGCCGGCAGCCCGGCAACCGCGACCGGTAAGAGCCAGCCGAAAGTCTTGGCGTCGATCAGGAAGGCGTAGCCGATCCAGTAGAGGCCGGCGACGAAATAACCGAAGCCGAAGCACCAGCCGGCGAGCGCCGCCGTCCAGGCGCCGCTCCAGCGTCCGGCGGCGGAGCCGTCGACCAGCCAGACCAGCACCGGAAAGGTCAGGAACAGGATCGGCCAGGCGTTGATCGGGGCGAGCGCTAGCGCCGACGCGGCGCCGGCGACAAGAGCTATGAGCGCGCGCCGCCAGCCATAGGCAAGCACCACCGCATAGGCGATGCGGGTGACGATCACGAGCGTTGCGCGCCGGCCGCGGAGCCGGATGTGCCGCCGTCCTTCGGCGGATCGTCGACGGGCAAGGTCGGCGGTGCGGTGCCGGCGAGCACCGCATCCGGCTCGCCGCGCTTGCGTTCGCCGCGCGGGCGTTCGCGCTTTTCGGTGAGCCGGGTGATGCGCACGCGCTTGATGCGGCGCGGATCGGCGTCGAGCACTTCGAATTCGAAGAGGCCCGGCCCCGGGATCAATTCGCCGCGCAGCGGCAGGCGGCCGGCGCGCGTCACCAGATAGCCGCCCAGCGTGTCGACTTCCTGGGCCACGTCGCCGGGGTCGAAATCGTTGCCGATGGTCGCCGCCACGTCCTCGAGCCGGGCGCGTGCGTCGGCGATGAAGGAGCCGTCGCCCTGGCGCACCACGTGCGGCGTCTCGTCCTCGTCATGTTCGTCGGCGATGTCGCCGACGATCTGCTCGACGATGTCCTCGATCGAAACCAGCCCGTCGCTGCCGCCGTATTCGTCGACCACCAACGAGAGATGGATGCGCGTCGCCTGCATCCGCGCCAGGAGGTCGATGACCCGCGACGACGGCGGCACGAACAGGATCTCGCGCACGATCTTGGCCGACGACAGCGGCATCGACAGATTGATTGCCTTGAGATCGAGCCCGGCGGGCAGCGGCTTCTTGCGTTTGGCGTTCTTCTCCGGGTTGACCGCCGCGCGCGCGGTCATGAAGGCGATCAGGTCGCGGATGTGAACCATGCCGATCGGATCGTCGAGCGTGTCGTTGTAGACCACCAGGCGCGAATGCGCGGCGCTTTCGAACATGCGCAGCAGTTCGCCGAGCGCGATGTCCTGTTGCACGGCGACGATGTCGGCGCGCGGGATCATGACGTCGCCGACACGGCGCTCGCGCAACCCGATGATGTTCTTAAGCATCCGGCTTTCGTCCGGCGAGAAGCCGAGTTCGCCGGGCGGCATGGCGTCGAGCACATCGCGCAGATCGGCGCGCGAATTTGGCCGGCGGCCGAACAGCGCACGGAACACGCGGGTCAGCCAGCCGTCTTCGCGCGCAGCCGGAACCGGAACCGGCAAAAGGCGAGGCTCGTAGGGAGCGGCGTCGGTGGAACTTGGAGTGGACGGGTCGTGGTCGGCCATGGCGGTCAGGCGTCGCCCCGGTTGAGATCGCGCTCGAGATAGGGGTCGGGCATTTTCAGGCGCGCCATGATCTTGCTTTCGAGGCCTTCCATCGCTTCGGCCTCGGCGTCGACCTGGTGATCGTAGCCGACGAGGTGGAGAAATCCATGCACCGTGAGATGGGCGAGGTGATGAAGGAACGCTTTGTCTTCATCGTCGCATTCCTTGCGCAGCGTCTCGTAGGCGATGACGATGTCACCGAACATGGCCGGGCCGACGAAACTGTTGACCGGAAACGACAGCACATTGGTCGGTTTGTCGATGCCGCGCCATTGCCGATTGAGCGCCCGAACGGACGAATCGTCGGCCAGCACGATACCCAGTTCGCCATTCCTTGTTGAGAGCATTGTCGCCGCCGCGGCGATGGCGTCGCGCACGGTCTGCTCGGCGGCGGGTTCTGCCTGCCACAGGGGCGATTGCACCTGGATATCGATGAGAGGCACCGCCGCCTGCGAATGCGGCGCCGCTGTCATGTGCGCGCCTCGCGCGCTGATTTGCGATCATAGGCCTCGACGATGCGCGCCACCAGTTCGTGGCGGATGACGTCCTCGGCGGTGAAGGCGACGTGGCCGACGCCTTCGATGCCGGCGAGCAGGCGCACGGCTTCGGCAAGTCCCGAGGTCTGGCCGCTCGGCAGGTCGACCTGGCTCGGATCGCCGGTGACGATCATGCGGCTGTTCTCGCCGAGCCGCGTCAGGAACATCTTCATCTGCATCGATGTGGTGTTCTGCGCCTCGTCGAGGATGATTGCGGCGTTCGACAGCGTGCGCCCGCGCATGAAGGCGAGCGGCGCGATCTCGATCTCGCCAGCCTGCAGCGCGCGCTCGACGATGCGCGCGTCCATCAGGTCGTAGAGTGCGTCGTAGATCGGACGTAAATAGGGATCGACTTTCTCACGCATGTCGCCGGGCAAGAAGCCGAGCCGTTCGCCGGCTTCGACCGCCGGCCGCGACAGGATGATGCGGTCGACCTCCTTGCGCTCGAACATCTGCACCGTCTGCGCGACCGCGAGCCAGGTCTTGCCGGTGCCGGCGGGGCCGGTGCCGAACACCAGATGATGGCGCTTGAGCGCGCGGATATAGGCGTCCTGCGCGGCGGTGCGCGCACGCACCGGGCGCTTGCGCAGGTTGATTTCCTCGAAGGCCGTGCGCGCGTTCGCCGGGTCGTAGTCGAACAGCGAGCCCTGCGCGATCGCCTGGCGGATGGCGCCTTCGACGTCGCCTTGGGCGAGCTCGTGGCCGCGCTTGATGTGCTCGTAGAGACCTTCGAGCACGCGACGCGCCTGTTCGCAGCCGCCGCGCGAGCCGTCGACGGTGACGTGATTGCCGCGCTGCTCGGCGACGACGCCGAGGCGGCGCTCGATCAGCGCCAGGTTTTGTCCGTATTGGCCGAACAGGATGGAGGCGAGCCGGTTGTCTTCGAAGGCGAGCACGATCTGGGTGGTGGCCGTCTCTTCGGAGGCGGCGGCGGGTGGGATCGGCGGATCCGGTGTGCGCAAGTGGTTTCCTAGGCTCCTGCTGTGGCGAATTCCGGCGTCAGCGACGGATCGGCGAGCATCCCGAACAGTGTGTTGGTGCCGACTTCAGTGACGGTGACCGGCAGCACCGACCCGATCAGCGTGCGCGGGGCCATCACATGCACCGCCTGCAAATATGGGGTACGCCCGACCAATTGCCCAGGGAGCTTGCCCGGCTTTTCCAACAGGACGGCAAGGGTTTTGCCGGAAAAACTGGCGTTAAACGCCCGCCATTGCCGGGTGATGACCGCCTGCAGGCGTTGCAGCCGCTCGGACTGAACGTCCGGCGGGACCTGTCCCGGCATCTCGGCCGCCGGTGTGCCCGGCCGCGGCGAATACATGAACGTATAGGCAGTGGCGAAACCGACCTCCTCGGCGAGCGACAGTGTGGCGCGGAAGTCGTCTTCGCTCTCGCCAGGAAAGCCGACGATGAAATCGGAGGTGAAGGCAAGGTCGGACCGCGCGGCGCGAAGGCGAGCGATCACCTCGAGATAATCCTGCCGCGTATGCCTTCGGTTCATCGCCGCAAGAATGCGGTCGGAACCGGATTGCAACGGCAGATGCACGTAAGGCATTAGCGCCGGCAGGTCGCCATGCGCGGCGATCAGATCGTCATCCATGTCGCACGGATGGCTGGTCATGTAGCGCAGCCGCACGATACCGGGCACGCGCGCAAGCCGGCGCAGGAGTTGGCCGAGCGCCGCGGGCCGGCCGGTCGCATCGAGCCCGTGATAGGCGTTGACGTTCTGCCCGATCAGCGTCACCTCGCGCACGCCGGCGTCGGCCAGGAGGTCAACTTCGGCGGCGATCTTCTCGACCGGGCGCGACACTTCGGTGCCGCGCGTATAGGGCACGACGCAGAAGGTGCAGAACTTGTCGCAGCCTTCCTGCACGGTGACGAAGGCGGAAATGCCGCGCGCGGCAATCGCCTCGCGGCGTGGCGCAGCGAGCGCGTCGAACTTGTCGTCGACGGGAAACTCGGTATCGACCACCCGTTCGCCGGCTTGCACGCGGGCGATGAGATCGGGCAGGCGGTGATAGTTCAGCGAGCCGACCACGAGATCGACGCTGCCGGCGCGGCGGATGATCTCCGCGCCTTCGGCCTGCGCCACGCAGCCGGCGACCGCGATGGTCATGCTGAGGCCGCGCGCGGCGGCTTCTTCCTTGAGCACGCGGATGCGGCCGATTTCGGAATAGACCTTCTCGGCCGCCTTCTCGCGGATGTGGCAGGTATTGAGGATGACCAAGTCGGCGTCGGCGGCTTCGGCCGTTTCGGCGTAGCCCGCGGGCGCCAAAGTGTCCGCCATACGATGCGAAGTCGTAGACGTTCATCTGGCAGCCGAAGCTTTTGATGTGGACTTTGCGGGTTTCGCTCATGCCACTGTTAAATTTGCCGTTCTTCAAATCGAACCGGCGCCCAATTTAGCCTGCCGGGGCCGGCTTTGTCGCCCTCATCCATGTACTTGATTTCGTGACGCTTTTACGACGCGGCCGTGTGCATCGGCCGCGGTTTGCCGCGCAGCGTGGCGACGTTGAGCGCGCGCACCGCGGCTTCCAGCGATTTCGCCATGGCCTTGCGGTCGATGGCGGTGTGGGCGACGAGCGGTTCACCATAGCTGACCACCGCGTCGACCGCGCCGAGGGCGATGAAATCCTTGAAATGCGGCATGAAGTCGAGGTCGCCGTACCAGGCGACCAGCGGCCGGCGCTGGCGGCCCATCGGGATGCCGTGCTGGCCGGTATAGCCGATCGACATCGGCTGGATCATGAACTTGCCGCCGAAGTCTTGATGTGCGGCGGCGTCGCTGACCACGCCGACCAACGCCGAGCGGAACGGCAGCACGCGGTTGCCGTCGCTCGAAGTGCCTTCGGCGAACAGCACGACCGAGACGCCGTCAGTAAGCCGCTTGAGCATCTCGGCGATCGCCGTGCCGGTCTGCTGGCGGCGCATGCGGTCGACGAACACGGTGCGCTGCAGTCTGGCGGCGACGCCGACCAGCGGCCAAGTCGACACCTCGCGTTTGGCGACGAGGGCGACCGGCATGATCGTGCCGATCACCAGGATATCGGCCCAGGATACGTGGTTGGAGACGAACAGGGCGGGGCGGTCCTGCACCGGCGCGCCGATGACGCGGACATGGATGCGCAAGAGCCGGCACAGAAAGCGGTAATAACGCGTGGCGATGAAGCCCCAGCCGGGCAGGCCGAGTCTGTCGAGCAGCCACTGCACCAAGATCAAGAGCGGCGTCATCGTGAAGAAGATCGCGCCGATCATCAGCCCGCGCAGCATGAGCGTTTATTTTTTCTCGTCGTCGAGCGGCACGGCGTAGAGCTCGAGCCGGTGGTCGACCAGTTTATAGCCGAGCTTGCGCGCGACTTCGGTCTGCAGCCGGTCGATCTCTTCGGAGCGGAATTCGATCACCTCGCCGCTGCGCAGGTTGATCAGGTGGTCGTGATGCGATTCTGTGGCAGTCTCGTAGCGCGCGCGGCCCTCACGGAAATCGTGCCGTTCGATGATACCGGCGTCCTCGAACAGGCGCACGGTGCGGTAGACGGTGGAAATCGAGATGCGGTCGTCGACCTTGGCGCAGCGGCGGTACAATTCCTCGACGTCGGGATGGTCGTCGGAGCCGGCCAGCACGCGCGCGATGGTGCGGCGCTGCTCGGTCATGCGCATGCCCTTTTCGGCGCACAGGGCCTCGATGTTGCGCCTGTCTGAAATGGTCTTGTCCGGCGTGGTCACGGCTGGCGTCTCGTTTCTCGGGTCCGGCTCTCCTAGCATAGTGAGCCCGGGCGATTAAACCAAATCGCGGCGCAGCACCAACGCGGCGGCCGCTTGACCGCTGGCGGCGGGATAATAATTGGGCCGGCGGGAGATCCGGCGGAAGCCGGCACGGTCGTAAAGCCGGATCGCCGCGGCGTTGTGCTCCTCGACCTCCAGAAACACCGTCCGCGCGCCAAGGCCGGCCAGCCGGCGCAAATGCAGATTGAGCATTGTGCGGGCGAGGCCGCGCCCGCGTCTGTTGCCGGCGACCGCAATCGAGAGGATTTCCGCCTCGTCCTCGACCACGCGCGACAGGATGAATCCGGCCATGCTCGCGCCGCGCATGGCGCGATGGGCGATGACGTGGCGGTCGGTGAGCAGGCCTTCGACCTCCTGCTCGCTCCAGCCTCGGGCAAACGAGGCGCCATGCAGCACGGCGATCGCCGCGGCGTCGCGGCTTGCGGCTTCCGACAGCACGGGCTCGGCGCGTGCAAACAGATTGGTGAACAGGCCCATCATCGCCGCGCCACTTGCGCCGCGGCTTGCGGCTGTGCGTCGGGCGGACGGAGATAATGCGGCTTCGGCGGAACGGCGGTCTCGGCCGCGGCGGCGCCGAGCCGCGCCACCCATTCGATGTCGGGCGCGCGGCGCGCGTCGATGAGGCTCGGCGGCCGCTCGCCGGGCGGCCACGCCGCCGCCAACATCGCGGCGCCGGTGCCGACGAGCGCCGGCGCGCCGGTCGCCGAGACGCGCAACGCCTCGCGGATGGGCGCGACGCGCGCCGGCACCACGGTGCGGCCGCCGGGTCCGAACACCTGGAAGTAGACCTGGTCGTGCCGCGCATCGATCGCCGCCACCACCGAGCGCGTGCCGTCGGCGGCGACCAGCGGCGTGGCATAGGCGGCAAGCGTGGTCAGGCCGATGGCTGGCTTGCCGGCGGCGAGGGCGATGCCGCGCGCGGCGGCAATCCCGACGCGTAGACCGGTGAAGCTGCCGGGCCCGGTGGTCACGGCGATCCGGTCGAGCGCTTCGAAATCGAGGCCGGCGCGATCCATCACCCGCGCGATCAGCGGCATCAGCGCCTCGGCGTGGCCGCGCAGCATGGGCAGCGATTCATGCATCGACGCCGCCGGCTGCTCGGTGTCGAGCACGGCGGCCGAGCAGGCCTCGAGCGCGGTATCGATGGCAAGGACGCGCATAAAGCTACTTTTACCAATGCGCGGCCAAAAGCAATGACAGGTTAGATCGGCCGCACCTCGGTGACTTCGGGCACGAAGTGCTTGAGCAGGTTCTGGATGCCGTGCTGCAGCGTCGCGGTCGAGGACGGGCAACCGGAGCAGGCGCCCTTCATGGTGAGATAGACGACGCCTTCCTTAAAGCCCTTGAAGGTGATGTCGCCGCCGTCGCCGGCCACCGCCGGGCGCACGCGCGTCTCGATCAGGTCCTTGATCAGCTCGACGGTTTCGGAATCCTTTGCGTCGAAGAACTCGTCGGCGTCCGCCGACGCCGTCTCGGCATCGCCCGCGAGCAGCGGCGCGCCGCTGATGAAATGCTCCATGATGGCGCCGAGCACGGCCGGCTTGATCTGCTGCCAGTCGCCGTCGCACTTGGTGATGGAGATGAAGTCGGAGCCGAAGAATACGCCGCCGACGTTGGGGATTTCGAACAGCCGCTCGGCGAGCGGCGATTGCCCGGCGGCTTCCTTGCTCGCCATGTCGAGGGTGCCGGTTTCCAGCACCGCCCGTCCGGGCAGGAACTTCAAGGTCGCCGGATTCGGCGTGGTTTCGGTCTGAATGAACATCTTGTCCTCCTGGCGGGGTCAAGGCCCGTGGATGGCATTGAGTATAGCGGATAAATGGCGCTTGCGTTGACCAAGGTCAACCGGACCGCAATGTGCCGATTCCGTGCCCGTCAGGAACTCGCATCAATATCTTCGTCGCTCAGATGCCCGGGCACGATGGCCACGGGAATCGGAAAACTGCCGGCATTCTTGATCAGGCTGGAGACCAGCGGGCCAGGGCCTTCGTTGGTGGTGCCGGCGGCCAGCACCAGGATGCCGATGTCGGTGTCCTCGTCGATCAGCTTGACGATCTCCTCGGGCGGATCGCCCTCGCGGATGACGCGGTCGGGCGTGATGTTGGAAATGTCCTTGGCGCGCGCGGCATATTTATCGAAGGCCGTATTGGCGGCTTCCAGCGCCTCGGCTTGCATGATGTCGGCGACGCCGAGCCATTGTTGATTGCGCTCGCCGGTATCGATCACGCGTAGCATGACCAATTGCGACTTGGTGCGGCCGGCGCGTTTGGCCGCCCAATAGACGGCACGGTCGCATTCCTCGGTGTCGTCGATGACGACCAGATATTTTCGCTTGTGGCCGGCCTCGTAGCTGCGGCGCTTGGTGCTCATCGTCGCTCCCGCTCCGTGCGTTCATTTGCGAACGCACGCGCGCCTGATGGTCGCATGCCGGCGGCGGTGGCGACAAGCCGGCACAGAGGTAGATAAATTCCGAGTAAAACCGGGGTATTAGCGGCGCACGAAACCGACGATGTCCTTGACCGCCTTCATGGTCTCGGCGGCGATCGCCTGCGCGCGCGCGGAACCCTCCGCCAGCACGGTGTCGATATAGACCGGGTCCTGCGTGAGTTTCTTCATCTCGGCGCCGATCGGGCCGAGCTTGGCGACGGCGAGATCGACCAGCGCCGACTTGAAGGTTGAGAACTGGCCGCCGCCGAATTCGCTCAACACCTGCGCCTTACTTACGTTGTTGAGCGCCGCGTAGATGCCGACCAGGTTGTCGGCCTCCGGGCGCGACTCCAGTCCCTTCTCCTCGCTCGGCAGCGCGTGTGGATCGGTCTTGGCGCGGCGGATCTTCAGCGCGATGGCGGCGGCGTCGTCGGTGAGATTGATGCGCGACTGATCTGACGCATCCGATTTCGACATTTTCTTCGAGCCGTCGCGCAGCGACATCACCCGCGTCGCCGGACCCTGGATGATCGGCTCCGGCAGCGGAAAGAACACGTCGCCGTAGCCGTGCGCGTGGATCGACGGCGCGTAATCGACGTTGAACTTCTGCGCAATGTCGCGCGACAGCTCGAGATGCTGCTTCTGGTCCTCGCCGACCGGCACGTGCGTCGCGCGATAGACCAGAATGTCGGCCGCCATCAAGTTCGGGTAGGCGTAGAGCCCGACCGAGACGTTCTCGCGATCCTTGCCGGCCTTCTCCTTGAACTGGGTCATGCGGTTGAGCCAGCCCAAACGCGCGACGCAATTGAACACCCAGGCGAGCTCGGCGTGCTCAGCGACCTGGCTCTGGTTGAAGACGATGTGCTTCGTCGGATCGATGCCGCAGGCGAGGAAGGCTGCGGTCACCTCGCGCGTGGCATGCGCCAGCTCGTGCGGCTCCTGCCACACCGTGATCGCGTGCATGTCGACCACGCAATAGATGCAGTCGTAGCGCTCCTGCAGCGCGACGAATTTGGTGATGGCGCCGAGGTAATTGCCGAGGTGCAGATTGCCGGTCGGCTGCACGCCGGAAAACACGTGTTCCTTGAAGGCCATATCCGTCCCTCACCGATACGGCGCCACATGGCATGATGGCGTTTGCCGTGCAACCCCCGTTGCGCGCAAGCCAGGGTGCGCGTCGACACAACGATATCAAAGGCGGTGCCGCTCCGTTATATGTTACAGATCAAATAGAGCTGTTAGGACCGTGCGGCGCCGGCGAGCGGTGGGTGGGCTAATGAGCAAGGATGAACTGATCATCCAATTGGTGAAAGTGGCGCTCGGCATTTTGATTGCCGGCTATTTTCTCTGGTGGAGTTTGGAAGTGTTGAAAAGGCTTCCGCCGCCTCACTAGGCTAGGCAGGATGTCCCTGGACGCGATGTCCGCATCTCACTCGCCTCCGCACGCGTCCCGGCAAAGCAGGGCGTGAAGCCTAACGGCCACCACATCAAGGTGCCGCCGCTGACGGTGGTAATATCGCGCGCCAACGACATACCGCACTGTAACCTCATGGGCGCGCGCCCGTCACGCGCATGTCATGGCGGCAAGCTTGCCGATGCACGCTTGGCCGATATAGTGCGCTCCTCAACTCGCGAGGTAATGCATGGCCCCCCACCGCTACGACGTCATCGGTATCGGCAACGCCATTGTCGACGTGATCGCCCGCGCCGAGGACGACTTCCTGGTGGCGCACGGCATGCACAAGGGCACCATGGCGCTGATCGAGGAGCCGCGCGCCGAGAAGATCTACCAGGCCATGGGCCCTGCTGTGGAAAGCTCGGGCGGCTCGGCCGCCAACACCATCGTCGGGGTGGCGAGCTTCGGCTGCCAGGCCGCTTTCGTCGGCAAGGTCAAGGACGACGTGCTCGGCCGTGCCTTCGCCCATGATATCCGCGCCGCCCGCGTCGCCTTCGAAACGCCGCCCGCGGACGACGGGCCCTCGACCGCGCGCTGCTACATCATGGTGACGCCGGACGGCGAGCGCACCATGAACACGTATCTGGGGGCCGCGCGGGACCTCACGCCTGCCGATATCGACGAGGGCAAGATTGCCAGCGCCGCGCTGACTTATCTCGAAGGATATCTGTGGGACCCGCCGCAGGCCAAGGAAGCCTTCATCAAGGCGGCAGCGATCGCGCACAGAGCGGGGCGGCGCGTCGCGCTGACGCTGTCGGACGCCTTCTGCGTCGACCGCTACCGCGCCGAATTCCTCGGCCTGATCCGCAGGGGCACCGTCGACATCGTCTTCGCCAACGAACACGAGCTGCACAGCCTGTACGAAACCGCCGACTTCGACACCGCGGTCAAGGCGTTGCGCAAGGACGCCAAACTCGCGGTCATCACCCGCAGCGAGAAAGGCTGCGTGGTGGTCGCCCGCAACACGGTCGAAGCGGTGCAGGCTATGCCGATCGAGCGCGTCGTCGACGTCACCGGCGCGGGCGACCTGTTCGCCGCCGGCTTCCTGGTTGGGCTCGCGCGCGGCAAGGATCACCGCACCGCCGCCCGGCTCGGCGCGCTGGCGGCGGCCGAGGTGATCCAGCATATCGGCGCGCGGCCGGCCGTTTCGCTCAAGGCGCTGGCCGCCGAGAACGGCCTGCCGGTCTGAACCATCCGAATTTTCGGGCGTTGGCCATGCGGCGGGGCGGGCGCTCCGCGCGGTGGTAACCAATTGGTAACCGAACATGGTTAGCGATTGGTGAACACACCCGCGCGAGGACTTGTCATGGAAGCGGCACCGAAACCGGACGGCGAACCGGAAATCACGCAGGCCAAGAGCGAGAAGAGCGAGCTGCCGGCAGTCGAATCGCCGCCGCTGTCGCCCGCAGGCGAGACCGTGGCGCAAGCCGTCGCCGAGCCAAGTGTCGTGGAGGCGCCCGCACCCGAACCGGTGACCGCTGCACCCGCGATCGAAGCCACGGTGCCGCCGGTTGCCACGCTCAAAGCCGACGAGCTGCCGCCGAGGATCTGGCCGCGCTTCACCATCCGCCCGCGGCATCGCCGCTACGGCGTGCTTGCCGCTTCGGTGACCTTCGCCGCCGCGCTGGGCGCTGTGATCGGCGCGCTGGCCAGCAGCGGGTCGGCGCCGCCGCCGGCCAAGCCCGACGTCGCGGCCATCGAGCAGAGCAAGGCGATGCAGCAATCGATCGCCAAGCTCAACAAAGAGATCGCCGCGCTGAAGACCAACCTGGATCAGGCCAGCAAGACGGCGCACACGCAGATCGCTAAGATTTCCGAAAAGCTCGAGCAGCAGGCCGCGGAAATCACTGGCTCGATTGCGGCGCCGCAGACGATTCCCGCGGCACAGCTGCCGCTGCCGGTGCCGCGCCCGGCACAGCGCTTTGCGGCGATGGAGCCGCCGCCGCCGGCGCGCACCCCGGTGGTGACCGGCTGGACCATCCACGATTTCCGTAACGGCTATGTCTTTGTCGAAAGCCATGGCGAGGTCTTTCAAGCGCAGATCGGCGCGCCCTTGCCGGGCTTAGGCCCCGTGCAATCGGTCAAGCGGCAGGACGGGCGCTGGATGGTGCTGACGCCGAAGGGCATGATCGTCTCCATGCGCGACCGCCGTTACTTCGAAGACTACTGAGCGCCGGCGCAATCCGAAGAACAGCGGCGCCCTGAAAAGTTGCACCGCTTTTCATTTGTGCATGAGCCGGTAGCCGGCCCGCAAAAAGCATGTCAGATTTGGCTGCCGGAGTTGGTGCAGACATGCGCGGCACACTGTTGGGAATCTTCGCGGCCTTGAGCGTGCTGGCTTGGCCCAGCCACACTTTGGCGCAGGGCGCCGCGCCGCCGGCGCCGGCGCCGAAGCCGGAAATGACCGAAAGCTGCCCGGGCCTCGTCGCCGAGCGCATGCCGTTCGCGCAGCCCGCCGCCTTCCGGCTCGCCGCGCTCGAGCACGACCAGGTGCGCATCAGCTATATCGGCCACGCCACCTTCCTGATCGAGAGCCCGCAGCTGGTGCGCATCGCCACCGACTACAACGATTATGTGCGCCCGCCGGTCACCCCGGATATCGTGACCATGAACCACGCGCACACCACGCACTATTCCCTCGCCCCGGATTCCGCCATCAAGCACGTGCTGCGCGGCTGGCGCGAGGACGAGAAGCCGGCGCGCATCGACCTCACCTACAAGGACGTGCGCGTGCGCAACGTGCCAACCAATATCCGCACCTTCGACGGCGGCACCGAGCGGCACGGCAATTCGATCTTCATCTTCGAGGTCGCCGGTCTATGCATCGCCCACCTCGGCCATCTCCATCACACGCTAACGCAGCAACAGCTCAACGAGATCGGCAAGATCGACGTGGTGCTGGTGCCGGTCGACGGCAACTTCACCCTCGACCTCGATGGCATCGTCGAGGTGCTGCACGCGCTGAAAGCGCCGCTGATGATTCCGATGCACTATTTCAGCGCCTTTACGCTCAATCGCTTCCTCGACCGCGTGCGCCAGGATTGGGACGTAGAGATCGCGCCGGTGCCCTCGACCGTGGTGTCGAAGACGACGTTGCCGGGCAAGCCGAAGGTGCTGGTGCTGCCCGGTCATTGAGCCGTCACGCCCTCCGGCTATCCCGGCGCGGGAACCAAAGCGCTGTCGCCTGCGTTCATGGGGACGCGAATTTGCGAGCCAAACCGGGGTTTCCCATGATGCAGACGTGGAGCGGTTGGAAGCGTTTTTCCGGCGGGCGGATCGATACGGTCGACGCGCCGGCTGGTCACGGGGTCTACGAGGTGCGCCACATCATAACCGGCCGGGTCATGGCCTTCGGCCACAGCAGCCAGGTGGCCAGGACCATCGCAGAACTCACTCACGGCGAGGTCAGCACCTGGGCAAAGTTGCTTGGCCGCCAGCCGCTCAACGCCCGCGTCGACGACCTCGAATACCGCACCTGCGCCGCGGCAAGCCGCGCCGACGCCAGGACAGCCGCGCAGCGGCTGCTGGGCCTGCGCCAGAGCGTCTGGCGGCGGCGCCTCGACATCGGCTTGGTCGGCCGCCACGCCGGCTGACCTTCGCGCTAAGACCCGTATAGAGTGCCGCTCCTTGAGAAGGGATGCCGGCCATGCCTTACGCGGTCAGTAGCGACAATGTGAAGCTCTACTACGAGGAAACCGGGCAGGGCGTGCCGATCCTGTTCGTGCACGAATTCGCCTCCGACTATCGCGGCTGGGAGCCGCAGATGCGCGAGTTCGGCAAGCGCTACCGCTGCATCACCTATTCGGCGCGCGGCTATATGCCGTCCGACGTGCCAGCCGATCCGGCCGCCTACAGCTACAAGCACGTGATGCGCGATGCGGTCGCCGTGCTCGATCATCTTTCGATCGACAAGGCGCACCTCATCGGCTTGTCGATGGGCGGCTATACCGCGCTGCAGGTCGCGCTCAACCATCCCGACCGCGTGCGCTCGATGACGCTCGCCGGCACCGGCTCGGGCAGCGAACGCTGGTACACGCAAGACTTCCACAAGCATTCGCGCGAGCTCGGCGATACCTTCGCGAGCAAGGGCTCGGCGCACGTGGCGCAGAGCTACGGCATGGGGCGGAGCCGTATCCCCTTCCTGCTCAAGGATCCGCGCGGCTTTGCCGAATTCACGGAGCGCCTGGCCGGGCACGACGCGCAAGGTTCGGCCAATACCTCGCGCGGCTTTCAGGGCGGGCGGCCGTCGCTGTACGATTTCGAGGACGCGATCCGCAAGCTGAAGACGCCGGCGTTGATCGTGGTCGGCGACGAGGACGACCGCTGCATCGAGCCGGGCCTGTTCCTCAAGGACGCGATCGCGGCTTCCGGCCTCGTCATGTTGCCGAAGACCGGGCATGTGGTGAACCTGGAGGAGCCGATCTGTTCAACGCGGTGGTCGGCGATTTCCTCTGCCGGGTCGACGCCGGCCGCTGGGCGCCGCGCGATCCGCGCACGCTGCCCGACAAATCCGCGCCGGCGCACTGGAACCGGGGAGCGGACAAACCTATTTAATGCGGGACGCCAAGTGCCGGCCAAGCGCGGGAGCCGCAGATGCTGAAATGGGCCTTCGTCTTTCTGCTGATCGCCATTATCGCCGGCATATTCGGCTTCACCGACGTGGAGGCGACCTCCGCCACCATCGCGCAATGGCTGTTCGGTATTTTCCTGTTTCTGTTTCTCGGCGCGCTGGCGATCGGCTTGTTCATCGGCGCCAAGCTGTTTTCCTGAACGTACGACGAGCGCGGCCCACGGTGGGCAGCGTGCGGGCCGCCTCGCGTTTGCCAAGCCGGAAAAACGTCGCTATTGCGGGCAGCCGGGACGGCTTCGCAGCACGACAGATTTCCCGCCAATGACCGCCACCCTGCTCGACGGAAAAGCGATCGCCCGCGACATTCGCGTCGGCATCAAGACGCGCGCCGCGGCGCTGCGCCAACGCTACGGCGTCACGCCGGGGCTCGCCGTCGTGCTGGTCGGGCGCAATCCGGCGTCGCGGCTTTACGTCAACAACAAGATCAAGGCCTGCGCCGAAGTCGGCATCCGCTCGGTGCTGCACGAATATCCGGTCGAGGTCGATCCCGCCGAGATCGTCGATTTGATCAATGGCCTGAACGCCGATCCGACGATCCACGGCATCCTGGTGCAGCTGCCGCTGCCGGCGCACCACGACATCCAGACGGTGTTGCGCACCATCGCCATGGAGAAGGACGTCGACGGATTCCATCTCTACAATGTCGGCGGCCTGGTGCTCGGCGAGACCGTGTTCCCGCCCTGCACGCCGTACGGCGTCATGAAGGTGCTCGAGTGGGCCGGCATCGATGTCGCCGGCAAGAACGTCACCATCGTCGGCGCCAGCAACATCGTCGGCAAGCCGATGGCGCTGATGATGCTCAAACGCGAGGCGACGGTGGCGATCTGCCACGTGCACACGCGCGATCTCGCCCAATACACCATCCTCGCCGATATCCTGGTGGTGGCGGCGGGCGTGCCCAATCTCATTTTGCCGCAGATGATCCGCACCGGCGCCGTCGTCATCGACGTCGGCATCAACCGCCTGGCGAATGGCAAGCTGGTCGGCGACATCGACTTCGAAGGCGTGCGCCGCAAGGCGGCCTATGTGACGCCGGTGCCCGGCGGGGTCGGGCCGATGACGGTGACCATGCTGTTGGAAAACACCGTGGTTGCCGCCGAGCGGGCGCTCGACAAGCGCGCCGGCACCCCCGTTGCGGCGGCGGAAGCCGACGCGAACCTGATCGAGTCGGACTAGGGCCTGCACGCAAGAATGAAAATCTTCATCACCGGCGCCAGCGGCTATATCGGCGGCTCAGTTGCCGCGGCGCTGTTGGCGGCCGGCCACCACGTGAGCGGTTTGGCGCGCTCGAACGACACGGCCATGGCGCTGGCGAAGCTCGGCATGACGCCGGTGCGCGGCACGCTTGACGACGCCGCGGTTCTGGCTAAGGCCGCGCATGACGCCGACGTCACGGTCAACGCCGCCAATGCCGGCCACCGCGCCGCGGTCGAAGCCATACTTCTGGGTTTTGCCGGCGCCGGCAAAACCTTCTTGCACACAGGCGGCTCCAGTATCGTCGGCACCCGCGCGCGCGGCGAACTGGTCGAGCAAGTGTTCGATGAGGAGACGCCGTTCACGCCGACGCCGCAGCGGGCGCCGCGCGTCGAGATCGACAATTTGGTGCGGCGAGCGGCGGGCGACGGCGTACGCTCGGTCGTGATCGCGCCAAGCCTGGTCTACGGCCTTGGGCGCGGACTCAATTCGCACAGCATCCAGGCGCCGTGGTTGATCCAGGTGGCGAAGAAATTTGGCGTTCCAAAACATATCGGTCCGGGCGAGAACCGCTGGGCCAACGTCCACATCGACGACCTGACGGCACTGTACATTTTGGCGATCGAGAAGGCGCCGCCCGGCGCGTTCTATTACGCCGAGAGCGGCGAGAATTCCATGCGCGAAGTGTGTGAAGCGATCGGTCGCATGCTCGGGCAGGGCGGGCGCACGCAAAGCATGACGATGGAGGAGGCGTCGGCCGAATGGGGCGAGGGACCGGCCAACGATACCATGGGCTCCAACAGCCGCGTGCGCGCCAAGCGCGCGCGGGCGGAACTCGGATGGCAGCCGATGGCGCGTTCGCTGATCGAAGAGATCGAGCGCGGCAGTTATGCGCGGAGCACGCCCTAAACGTCCACGCTCGCCGACAGCGCATTGTCCTGGATGAACTGGCGGCGCGGCTCGACCAGATCGCCCATCAATTGGTCGAACAGGACGTTGGCCTCGTCGACTTCCTTGATGCGCACCTGCAATAGCGAGCGTGCGTTGACGTCGAGCGTCGTCTCCCACAATTGCTCGGGGTTCATCTCGCCCAGGCCTTTGTAGCGCTGCATCGAGATGCCCTTGCGGCCGGCGCCGGTGAGCGCCTCGAACAGGCCGACGGGGCCATAGATCGCCGTGGTCTCGTCCTTGCGGCGCAGCATGGCCGGCGGGGTCGGGCGCGGATAGGCCTGCTGCAAGCTCGCCGCGAACTCGTCGAGCTTGCGCGCGTCGGCCGAGCCGAGCAGCGCCTGGTCGATGATGGCGACTTCCTTGACGCCGCGCACGGTGCGCTCGAAGTGGAAGCCGTCCTCGTCGAAGGTTCCCTTCCAGCCGCGCTCGGTCTCGTCCTCGAGCGCGTCGAGCCGCTTGGCGATGTAGTCTGCCGCCGCGCCGCCGGTCTTGAGATCGGAGGTGACGCTCGGCGTCAGCACGCCGGCGATCGCCGCCTGCTCGATCACCTTGCGGTTATAGCGGCTGTGCAGCCCTTGCAAGATGTTGCGGATCTGCCGCGCTTCCTCGACCAGAGTGCGCAGGTCCTGCCCGCCGCGTTCCTCGCCGGAGGCAAGGCGCAGCACCGCGTCCTCGAGCCCGCTCGCGATCAGATAGTCCTCGAGCGCGCGCTCGTCCTTGAGATATTGCTCGGACTTGCCGCGGTTGACCTTATAAAGCGGCGGCTGCGCGATGTAGATGTGCCCGCGCTTGATCAGCTCCTGCATCTGCCGGAAGAAAAACGTCAGCAGCAGCGTGCGGATGTGGCAGCCGTCGACGTCGGCGTCCGTCATGATGATGATCTTGTGGTAGCGCAGCTTGTCGGCGTTGAACTCGTCGCGCCCGATGCCGGTGCCGAGCGCGGTGATCAGCGTGCCGATCTCCTGGCTGCCCAGCATCTTGTCGAAGCGCGCGCGCTCGACGTTGAGGATCTTGCCGCGCAGCGGCAGCACGGCCTGGAATTCGCGGTTGCGGCCCTGCTTGGCGGAGCCGCCGGCCGAGTCGCCCTCGACGATGAACAGCTCGGACTTGGCCGGATCGCGTTCCTGGCAGTCGGCGAGCTTGCCGGGCAGCGAGGAGACGTCGAGCGCGCCTTTGCGGCGGGTGAGGTCGCGCGCCTTGCGCGCCGCCTCGCGCGCGGCGGCGGCTTCCACCACCTTGCCGACGATGACGCGGGCTTCCGCCGGGTGCTCTCGAACCAGTCCTGCAGCGCCTGGTTGATCACGTTCTCGACCACCGGGCGGACTTCCGAGGACACCAGCTTGTCCTTGGTCTGCGAGGAGAATTTCGGGTCCGGCACCTTGACCGAGAGCACCGAAGTCAGGCCCTCGCGGCAATCGTCGCCGGTGAGCGCCACCTTTTCCTTGCGCGTGGTGCCCAGCGTCTCGGCGTATTGCGTGACCTGGCGGGTGAGCGCGCCGCGGAAGCCGGCGAGATGCGTGCCGCCGTCGCGCTGCGGAATGTTGTTGGTGAAGCAGAGCACGCTCTCGTGATAGCCGTCGTTCCACCACAGCGCCGCTTCGACCGTGATGCCTTCGCGCTCGGCTTTGATCATGATCGGGTTGGGGATCAGCGGCGTCTTGTTGCGGTCGAGATATCGCACGAAAGCTTCGACGCCGCCCTCGTATTTCATCTCCTCGCGCTTCTCGACCGCGTGGCGCATGTCGGAGAGCACGATGGTGACGCCGGAATTGAGGAAGGCGAGCTCGCGCAAGCTGATGCTCGAGCGTGGCGAAGTCGAACTCGACCATGGTGAAGGTCTTGGTCGACGGCAGAAACGTGACTTCGGTGCCGCGCTTGCCCTCGGCGTCGCCGACCACCTTCAGCGGCGCCTCCGCGACGCCGTCGGCGAACTCCATGAAGTGCTCTTTGCCGTCGCGCCAGATGGTGAGCTTGAGCCAGCGCGACAGCGCGTTGACCACCGAGACGCCGACGCCGTGCAGCCCGCCGGACACCTTGTAGGAATTCTGGTCGAATTTTCCGCCGGCATGCAGCTGGGTCATGATGACTTCGGCCGCCGAAACGCCTTCGCCCTTGTGGATGTCGGTCGGGATGCCGCGGCCGTTGTCGCGCACGGTCACCGAGCCGTCCGGATTGAGCGTAGTCACCACTTCGGTGGCATAGCCCGCCAGCGCCTCGTCGATGGCGTTGTCCACCACCTCATAGACCATGTGGTGCAGGCCGGAGCCGTCATCGGTGTCGCCGATATACATGCCCGGCCGCTTGCGCACGGCTCGAGGCCTTTGAGGACCTTGATCGATTCTGCGCCGTAGTCGGATTCGAGATTGCGGGCCGGTTCAGCCATCGGAGCGTGCCTCAAAGCAGGCGACGAAATGAGTCGGAATGGGTGATTTGTGTGACACGAAATCGGAGCGCCGTACAGGGAAAAACATTGTAGGTAATATGTTGATTCACAAGCAGTTTTTAAAGCCGCGGCAGGAGAAAAATCCGCATTTTTTGCCGCCCATCGGGCGCCCGATTCGCGCTTCATTTCCCGGTAGCGATTTCATGGCCCTCCGTGGCCGCCAGGGGCTCACTGCAGACAGCATAGCCGGCAGTTTTTCTTGCCTCTTGGCGCGGCATGGCCTCTAAGCAGAAGGCGCCCCGCGCCCTCCGTGATTTCGTCCTCCATGCGTTGGTCCACGCCTCACTTTGAAGTTCCGCATCGCCTGCGCGCCATCGTGCGCGCGCGTGAGTCGAGCATCATTGTGCTGGCGCTCGCCGTCGGCATCTGCGGCGGGCTAGCGGTCGTGGCCATGGGCGACGCTGGTCGCCTTGATGCACCTCGCCTTTTTCGGGCTCGATTGGGGCGAGCGCCTTCGGCGCAGGTGTCGATCGATCCGATCCGCGCCTTCGCCGTTCCCACCCTCGGCGGGCTCTTGTTTGGTTTAGTCACCGCCTACATCACGCGTCGGCGCGGCACCGAGGTCGACCCGAGTCGAGGCCAACGCCCTGCACGGCGGCCGCATGTCGTTGCGCGGTAGCCTGATCGTGGCGGTGCAGACCGTGTGGTCGAGCGGCGTCGGCGCCTCGGTCGGCCTGGAAGCCGGCTACACCCAGCTCGCCAGCGGCATCGCCTCCAAGATCGGCCAGGCCTTCCGCCTGCGCCGCAGCGACATGCGCATCCTGGTCGGCTGCGGCGCCGCTGCGGCAATCGCCGGCGCCTTCGGCGCCCCCTTGGGCGGCGCCTTCTACGGCTTCGAGCTGATCATCGGCAGCTATTCGATCGCCTCGCTCGCCCCGGTCGGCATGGCCGCGCTGGTTGGCTACCTGACCGCGCAGGCCTTCGCCCCCGACCGGCTTGGCATCGAGACCGGCGCGGTGTCGAGCCTTGCCGTGCATGATGTGGTGATCGCCGGCGGCGTCGGCCTTGTGGCGGCGATTTTCGGCATCGCGCTGATGCGTGGGGTCGCGGCCTGCGAGGTGCTGTTCACGCGGCTACGGGTGCGGCCGGCGTTTCGGCCGATGGTCGGCGGCGCCATGGTCGGCCTGCTGGCAATGATCTCGCCGCAGGTGATGTCGTCGGGCCACGGTGCGCTGCATCTGACCGGTATCTTCAAATTGCCGCTCGCCACCATCGCGCTGATCTTCGCCCTCAAAGCGCTGGCCTCGATCGTGTCGCTCGGCACCGGCTTCCGCGGCGGCCTGTTCTTCGCTTCGCTGCTGCTCGGCGCACTGGGCGGCCAATTGTTCGCGGTCGGGCTCGACACCGTGTGGCCTAGCCTGAATGCCAACCCCGACGCCTATGCCATCATCGGCATCGGCGCGCTGTCGGTGGCGGTGATCGGCGGGCCGCTGACCATGACCTTCATCGCGCTGGAGACGACCGGCGACCTGTGGCTGACCACCGCGGTGCTGATCGCGGTGATCGTTTCGATGCAGGTGACGCGCGAATTCTTCGGCTATTCGTTCACCACCTGGCGCTTCCATCTGCGCGGCGAGACCATCCGCAGCGCGGCCGACGTTGGCTGGATCAGGGACCTGACTGTCGGCCAGATGATGCGCTCGGACGTGCGCACCACGCCGGTGGAGACACCGATCTCGGCGTTCCGCGAGGCCTTCCCGCTCGGCTCGACCAACCAAGTGATCGCGGTCGACGAGGACGGCCGCTACGCCGGCATGGTGATCGTGGCGGAAGCGCATGGTGCGGATCTCGCCGCCACCGCCTCGGCGCGCGACATCCTGCGCCATGCCGACCATATGCTGCTGCCGCAATTGACGGCGCAGGAAGCGATCGCGGCCTTCGATCGTTTCGAGGCGGAGGCGCTGGCGGTGGTCGACTCGGCGGAGCGCCGGCAGGTCATTGGGCTGCTCAGCGAGGCGCATGCGCTGCGCCGCTATTCCGACGCCTCCGAGCGCCAGCGTCGCGAATTGCTTGGCGAAGCCTAGCGGCCCATCAGTTCGGCTTCGCCGGCTCAACCGCGCCAGGGCGCACGACAAAGACTTGCGCGCGGCCGACAATATCGCCGAAAGCCGCCGGGTCGGCGCCGGTCATCCACACTTGCGCGCCGAGGCTCGCCAAGGCGTCGTAGAGCGCGGCGCGGCGCGCCGGGTCAAGATGGGCGACGATCTCGTCGAGCAGCAAGAGCGGCGCAAAGCCGGTCATCTCCTTGATCAGCCCGGCATGGGCGAGCACCAGGCGGATCAGCAGCGCCTTCTGCTCGCCGGTCGAGGCTTGGGCCGCCGGAATGCCCTTGCCGGCATGGCTGACGGAGAGATCGGACAGATGCGGGCCGTCGAGCGTGCGGCCGGCGGCGGCGTCGCGCGGGCGGTTGGCTTTCAGCAAGGCACGATAGCGGTCCTCGATTTCGGTCGCGCTGTAATCGGGCAACAGCTTCTCCATCCAACCGTCGAGCGCGATCTCGGCGCGCGGAAATTCCGGCGCAGTGTCGCGGGCGGCGGTGAGTGCGCCGGCGAGTCGATTCACCGTTTCCGCGCGCGCGGCGGCGACCGCCACCGCGACTTCGGCGGTTTCGTGCTCGACCGCGTCAAGCCAATGCGCATCGCTGCGCGGGTCTTCCAGGAGCCGGTTGCGCGAGCGCAAAGAGCGCTCGAGCGCGGCGACGCGGCTGGAATGCTGCGCATCGACGGCGAGCACCAGGCGGTCGAGGAACCTGCGCCGCTCGGAGGCGGGGCCGTTGAACAGCGGGTCCATCGCCGGGGTAAGCCACACCACGCGTAAGTGATCGGCGAAGGCCGCCGCCGAGGCGACGCCCTCGCGGTCGATGCGGCATTTGCGCGACGGCGAAGAATCCTCGCCGGCCGGTGGATCGATGCCGGTGCCGAGTGTGGCCAAGCCCAGCATGCCCTCGATTTCCGCCGACACCGCCCAAGCGCCGTCGCCTTCGGCGAACGCCAGTTCCTCCATGCCGGCGCGGCGCAAGCCGCGGCCGGGCGCCAGCAGCGAGATCGCCTCGATCAGATTGGTCTTGCCGGCGCCATTGGCGCCGGTCAGCACCACCGGCCCGGCCGACGCGAGCGCGACCTGCGCGGCATGGTAGCTGCGGAAGTTGGCGAGGCTCAGGCGGCGGATGAAGGCGGCGGACATTTCACCGCCACGCTATCACACCCGCATCGGCATCAGCACGTAGAGCGCGCCCTTGGCGTCCTTGTCCTGGATCAGCGTCGGCGAGCCGGGATCGGCGAGCTTGAGCACGGCCACCTCGCCCTCGATCTGCGCGGCGATATCGAGCAAATATCGCGAGTTGAAGCCGATATCGAGCGGATCGGCCTCGTAGTCGACTTCGAGCTCTTCGGTGGCACTGCCGGAATCCGGGTTGGTCACCGACAGCACCAACTTTCCGCCGGTGATCGACAGTTTCACCGCGCGACCGCGCTCGCTCGACACGGTGGAGACGCGGTCGACCGCGGCCTCGAAATCCTTCTTGTCGACGGTGAGACTCTTGTCGTTGTTGGCCGGGATCACGCGCGCGTAGTCGGGGAAGGTGCCGTCGATCAGCTTCGAGGTCAACACCACGTCGCCGATGGAGAAGCGGATCTTGCCGGCGGACAATTCGATCGCCACCTCGCCTTCGCCGGTTTCGATCAGCCGCTGCACCTCGCCCACCGTCTTGCGCGGCACGATGATGCCGGGCATGCCGGCGGCGCCGTCCGGCAGCGGCAATTCGACCTGCGCCAGGCGATGGCCGTCGGTCGCCACCGCGCGCAGCGTGGCGTTCTTCGCCGTGCCGGCGGTGTGCAGGTAGATGCCGTTTAGATAATAGCGCGTCTCTTCCGTCGAGATGGCGAACTGGGTCTTGTCGATCAGCCGCTTGAGGTCGGCAGCGGCGAGCGAGAACTTGTGGCTCATCTCGCCGGCGGCGAGATCGGGGAAGTCGCTTTCCGGCAGCGTCTGTAGGGTGAAGCGCGAGCGGCCGGCGCGCAGCGACAGCACGGCGCGATCGCCGGAGCCTTCGATGACGATCTGCGCGCCCTCAGGCAGCTTGCGCACGATCTCATAAAACATGTGCGCCGGCACGGTGGTGGCGCCGCCCGGCGACACCTCGGCGGCGACCGAGTCGACCACTTCGAGATCGAGGTCAGTCGCCTTCATGCTGAGCTTGCCCTTGTCGGCCTTGATCAGCACGTTGGCGAGAATCGGGATGGTGTTGCGCCGTTCCACCACGCGGTGCACGTGGCCCAGCGACTTCAACAGTTCAGCACGCTCGACAGTAACTTTCATGGGCAGACCCGCTTCGGCGCCTTCGAAATCGGCCTTGAATTCAGGCGCGACGGCAAGCCGGCGGCTCGCGGAATGCGAGGCCGGGTGTAAAAGGTGACGAATGTAGGGGATTAACGCAAGGGCGCGTTTTTAGTCCCCGATCATATCCCCAGGGCGTCCACAGCCTGATCCGTCGCCCTTCGGGCTCGGCCTTCGGCCGAGCGCCTCAGAGTGACGGAATGCAGGCAAAGAAGCGCTGACTACTCCTGTAGTTGCCGCTTGAGGATTTCGATCTCCTCGGCGAGCGCCATGTCGTTGCCGACCAGGCCCTCGATCTTGCGCACCGCGTGCAACACCGTGGTGTGATCGCGACCGCCGAAGCGCCGCCCGATCTCGGGCAATGACCTCAGCGTCAGGGTCTTGGCCAGATACATCGCCACCTGTCGCGGGCGCACCACGTTAGCGGTGCGCCGCGACGACAACAGGTCGGAGCGGCTGACATTGTATTGCCGCGCCACCACCCGCTGGATGTCCTCGATCTTGACCCGTTTCGGCTCCTGCGGGCGGATCAGATCGCGCACCTCGCGCTCGGCCATTTCCAGCGTCACGGCATGCCCGGTGAGTTTGTTATGGGCGAGCAGGCGGTTGAGCGCGCCTTCCAAATCGCGGCCGTTGTGGGTGACGGTCTTGGCGATGTAGCTCAGCACCGGCAGCGGCACGTCGAAGCTCGAGTGGTGCGAGCGGGCCGCGGTCACGCGCGATTTTAGGATTTCGTAGCGCAGCTCCTCGCCGAGCGGCCCCATCTCCACCACCAGCCCGCCGGCGAGCCGCGAGCGCACGCGATCGTCGAGGCTTTCGAGGTCGGACGGCGGACGGTCGGAGGCGATCACCACCTGCCGGCCGGCATCGATCAGGGCGTTGAGGGTGTGGCAGAATTCGGCCTGCGTCGACTTGCCCTGCAGGAATTGCAGGTCGTCGATCACCAGCACGCCGATGCCGCGCAGCGCTTCCTTGAAGGCGAGCGCCGTCTGCGTGCGCAGCGCCGAGACGAAGCCGTACATGAATTTCTCGGCGGTGAGATAAAGCACCTTGCGCTCGCCGAGCGCGTTGCCGGTCCAGGTGACCGCCTGCAGAAGATGCGTCTTGCCCAGGCCGACGCCCGCATGGATGTAGAGCGGGTTGAACATCACCGGGTCGCCGCGCTTGGCGGCGGCCACTTGCTTGGCGGCGGCTTGCGCCAGCGTGTTGGAACGGCCGACGACGAAGGTGTCGAAGGTCAACCGCGCGTCGAGCGGCGAGCCGCCAAGCGCCTCGTGTCCGGTTGCGTCGCCGGCCGGCAGGGGACGGCCATTGCCGTTGCCGTTGAAGCGGCCGCCACCGTCTCCGGCGCCCATCTCCAACTCGACCTTCGGTTTGGCCACGGCCGAGCGCAGCACAGCCGAGCGCACGATCAACTCGACGCGGTTGACTTGACTTTGTTCCGCCTGCCAGCAGGCCAGCACCCGCTCGGCATAGTGCGATTGGATCCAGCTCTTGAGGAAACGGGTCGGCACCGACAGGCGCACGGTTCCCTCATCGATCGCTTCCAGGTCCATGCGGGCAAACCAGCTTGAATAGACGTCGTCGCCCACTTCGACGCGCAGGCGCCCCTTTACTCGTGACCAGCTATCCTGATCCGCGTTCGTCATTTTCTTGTATCTCGATCTGATTGGTTGGACGGAAAGGCTGATGGCCCGGCGGCCCTAGGCCGCCCTGCGCCGGAAACTGATCGCAACACACTCGATGACGGCGCCGTTGGGAGACTGTCGGTCCGCCGGACGCTCTTGGTCCGGGCGGTGCGACATGAACGGCGGGCTGAGGATGCTGCGCCTCAGCCCGCCGGCGGCGGCGTGGCACCGCGAATGCCGGTCATGAAGACGGAGGAGCAGCCGGCGGTCAGGTTAAAGGACAAACCGACCCAAGAAAAGGAGGAGGGACGCGCGGCAAGGCAGCGTGATTCCATGGCGGACGAGGCCCACTCGGGAAAGGCGACTTTGCTCGCCGAAAAACGTCCCACTACTGTCATAATTCCCCCCTCGAATTGTTTTCCGAACTTTTGCCCGGTGGCCGGCCTCACACTCATCTCGCGGCAGTCCGCTTAAGTCGCCGTCCGAACGCAGGACCGAGTGTACGAAGTCAACCTTATTGGAACCCGGCGTTAGAACCCTCAGACCCGACTTGTCGGCGTTTCGAACGGCCGTCTCTGCTGCCGATAGCGCACAAAAAAGCTGTTCTCATCCGCGATGAGTGCGATGCGTAACCTTTGTTTTGACAGCGCTCAGGACATCCGAGCGCGCTTTTCAAAAATACACAAGCGTTAACAACCCGCAATCGAAATCGAAAATATAGGCTTTGCATATGACAAGAATGCGCGTCGGCCGGACGGCGCGTCTGTGCATAACGTTGTCGGCAACGTCTTGATGAGTCGCACAGAATTGGATGACGAAACCGGAATTCGAACGCCGCGCGGGCGGCTCGATAAATAAAATGACGCGGGACGCAGAAGATGCCGTTCAAATCCGCTTCTTGTGGTCCCCGTCTTCACATGGTTGTTAAGTCTTTAATGCCGCGAAAAAATTCGTGTGCGGAAAATCAAAGTAGCCCTCGGTCAAAAACCGATGAGCCGTTGACCCCCGCGCCGATAGCGATGCAACATTCAAGGAAATTCGGCACGCGCAGATTTATTTGACGCCGCGATGACGGTTCAACGAACGCGGTTAAGCGCGCGTTCGCATCATATGACCGCCCGGCCACATTCCGCAATAATTCGTTGGAGAATAACGCAGCGCAACAGCTGCGACGGCCGCTTATTTGGCGAGCTTGGCGATCCGGTGCGCAAGACGCGACACTTTGCGGCTCGCATTGTTCTTATGCACGACGCCGCGCTGCGCCGCACGCATGATCGCCGGCTCGGCTTCCTTGAAGGCCGCCAATGCCTCTGTGCGGTCGCCCTTGGCGATCGCCTCCTCGATCTTGCGCACCGAATTGCGCAGCACCGAACGGCGCGCTTTGTTGACGATCGTCCGGCGCGCGATCTTGCGCGTGGCTTTGCGGGCGGACTTGGTATTGGCCATGAGCCTCTCGTTCACAAACTGGCGTTTCGCGGCGGGAAGCCCGCCCAATCGACTAATCTTGCAAGAAGTTGCGGCGGGAAGATGCCATTCCGCCACGGGCGAGGCTTATAGTAAGCGCCCGCGCGGGCGTCAACGCCCAGAAATACCGACGATCAGGCCACCCGTTTGGCCCGCACCGCGTCATGACCAGAGTAGACCGCGGCGCGGTCGGCGGCCGAGAACGCGGCGAGCGGGGGCTTGACCCGCGCCAGCGCGGGGTCGCCGTGGATGTGCGCGAGCAGCGCTTTCACGCCGGAGACCAGCGGCTTGCCGTCGAACAGCTTGCGGACCGCGACCGCCGCATCGAGCGCGGCCGCGTCGCCGCCGCCCCAGGCGCGCGCGCAGAGATCGGCGTTGAGATTGGCGGTCGCCGAGATGCAGCCGGCGAAGCCGCCGTTGCGCGCCTCGATCAGCGCGGCTTCGGTCGAGGGGAACACGGCGAAGTCGGGCGAGATTGCCGCCACCGAACGGGCGTAAGCCATGTCGCCCGACGAATCCTTGAGGCCCACGATGCGGGACGGGAAGGATTCCAACAGGCGTTCGATCAACGCGACATGCCAGGGCAGGCCGGACATCGCCGGGAAGTGATAAAGATAGAGCGGGATCGGCTTGTCCGCCGTCGCCTTCACCAAAGTGTCGATGTAGGCGACCAGGCCGTCGTCGGGTACGCCCTTGTAGTAGAACGGCGGCAGCACCAGCGCACCGGCAAAGCCGAGTTCGGCGGCATGCTTGGTGAGCGCGACGGCATCCGCGATCGCCGCGGCGCCGGTTCCCACCATCAGGCGGTCGAGCGGCAGGCCTGCCGCCTTGTAGGCGCTCATCACCGCCTTGCGCTCGTCAAGCGAGAACGAGGTCGCCTCGCCGGTGGTGCCGAGCACATTGAGGCCGTCGCAGCCGTTGTCGAGGAGATAGCGCGCCAGATCGGTTGCGCGCTTGAGATCGGGCGCGCCGGTCTCGTCGATCGGGGTGGCAATGGCGGCGATCACGCCGCGAAGGGTCTTGCTCAATGAAGCTCTCCGTCTCGCCAGCGGTTTAACCGCTCACATTGTAGGCCGCCAGCGCCGCCATGTTGACGATCTGGCTGTCTTTGGAGCCGAGCTGGACGATCTGCACCGGCCGGTCGAGCCCGACCAATAGCGGACCGATGACGGTCGCGCCGCCGAGCTCCTGCAGCATTTTGGTGGAAATCGACGCCGAATGGAACGCCGGCATCACCAGCACATTGGCCGGCCCCGAGAGCCGGCAGAATGGATAGGGCGCCGCCAGCGCCGAATTGAGCGCGACGTCGGCGGCCATTTCGCCGTCATATTCGAAATCGACCCGCTTGCCGTCGAGAATCTTCACCGCCTCGATCACGCGTGCCGAGCGCTCGCCCTGCGGATGGCCGAAGGTGGAGAAGGCGAGCAGCGCCAGGCGCGGCTCATAGCCGAGCCGGCGGGCGACACCGGCCGCCTCGATGGCGATCTCGGCGATCTCGTGCGCTTCCGGCATTTCGGTGACCGCGGTGTCGGCGACCAGCACCGTGCGCCCGCGCGTCACCACTAGCGACACGCCGATCACCCGGTGGCCGGGCTTGGGATCGATTACCCGGCACACGTCCTCGAGCGCCACCGAGAAATTGCGCGTCACGCCGGTCACCATGGCGTCGGCGTCGCCGAGCGCGACCATGCAGGCGGCGAAATGGTTGCGGTCGGTGTTCACCAGCCGCTGGCAATCGCGCAACAGGAAGCCGCGCCGCTGCAGCCGCTCGTAGAGATGGTTGGTGTAGACCGTATTGCGGGTCGACAGCCGCGCATTGACGATCTCGATGCCTTCGCCAAGCTCGATGCCGGCCTCGCGGGCGGTGGCGTTCACGCGCTCCTCGCGGCCGACCAGGAGTGCGGTGCCGAGGCCCTGATGCACGAAGCTCGCCGCGGCGCGGATCACCTGTTCTTCCTCGCCCTCGGCGAACACCACGCTCTTCGGCTGCCGGCGCAGCCGCGCGAACACTTGCACCAGAGTTCCGGCGACCGGATCGCGCCGCGCGTTGAGCTGCTGGCGATAGGCGTCCATATCGACGATCGGCTTGCGGGCGACGCCGCTGTCCATGGCCGCCTTGGCGACGGCGGGCGGCACCGTGTAGATCAGCCGCGGATCGAACGGCACTGGGATGATGTAATCGGGTCCGAATTTCGGCCGCGCGCCGTACAAGGCTGCGACCTCGTCGGGCACGTCCTCGCGCGCCAGATCGGCCAGCGCGCGGGCGGCGGCGATCTTCATCTCCATGTTGATGGTGGAGGCGCGCACGTCGAGGGCGCCGCGGAAAATGAACGGGAAGCCGAGAATATTATTGACCTGGTTGGGGTAGTCGGAGCGGCCGGTCGCCATGATGGCGTCGTCGCGCACCGCCGCCACTTCCTCGGCGGTGATTTCCGGGTCGGGATTGGCCAAGGCGAAGATGATCGGCTTTTCCGCCATCGACTTGATCATGTCCTTGGAGAAAGCCCCTTTGACCGAAAGCCCGAACGCGACGTCGGCGCCTTCCAGCGCCTCGGCCAGCGTGCGCGCCGAAGTCTTGACCGCGTAGCCCGACTTCCACTGGTTCATGCCGTCGGTGCGGCCCTGGTAGATCACGCCCTTGGTGTCGCACAGGATCAAGTTATCGGGCTTGAACCCGATCGCCTTCAACAGTTCCAGGCAAGCGATGCCGGCGGCGCCGGCGCCGTTGCAGACGAGCTTGGTGTGTTCGATGTCGCGGCCGGTCAGGTCGAGCGCGTTGATCAGCCCCGCCGCTGAAATGATCGCAGTGCCGTGCTGGTCGTCATGGAACACCGGTATATCGAGCAGTTCGCGCAGGCGCTGCTCGATGATGAAGCACTCCGGCGCCTTGATGTCCTCGAGATTGATGCCGCCCCAGCCGGCGCCGAGATAGCGCACGCAATTGATGAACTGGTCGGGGTCTTCGGTGGAGACTTCGAGATCGATGGAATCGATGTCGGCGAAGCGCTTGAACAGCACCGCCTTGCCTTCCATAACGGGCTTCGCCGCCAGCGCGCCGCGGTTGCCGAGGCCAAGGATGGCGGTGCCGTTGGTGATGACGGCGACGAAGTTGCCCTTCACCGTATAGTCGTAGGCGCGGCTCGGGTCCTCGGCGATTGCCAGCACCGGCACGGCGACGCCGGGCGAATAGGCGAGCGAGAGGTCGCGCTGGGTCGCCATCGGCTTGGTGGCGATGACTTCCAGCTTGCCGGGACGGCCGACGCTATGAAATTGCAGGGCTTCCTGGTCGGTGAAGGTCGGCCGGTTGCGGCCGGCGGGGGTTTTTGTGGGCATTGCGTCTCTATGGCACAACCGGTGTGGCCCGGCGAGGCCACGTTAGCGGATGCAGCAGCGTTTGCTCAAGGGAAGGGCCGCGCCGGTTGAACTGGACGACGCCAGGAGGTAATCGGTAGCGTTGCGCAAGGACGATACCGCCAAATCATGATCCGTTTCCTGTTTCGTTTCCTCGGCCTTATCCTGTTGGCTGCCGCCTTTATCCTGGTGATCTATGACGGCACCAAGTCGATTGCCGGCAACAGCCTGTCGCTGACGACGGTGCAGGCGCTGTGGGAGCTGATCAACCCGGCGAGCCTCGCCAAGCTCAAGCCGCTGATCGCGCCCTATGCCGGCGGATTGTTATGGGACCCGCTGACGGTCTCGGTCCTGGCAGCGCCGGCCTGGAGCCTGCTCGGCATTGCCGGCATTTTGCTGCTGTTTTTCGGCCGCAAGAAGAAGCCGCTCATCGGCTACGCGCGCTAGCGTTCTCGCGGCGGCGTGAATGGCGCGTGTGCCCGTCTGGCCGAGACGTGATTGGCGGCGGCATATCGCTGCGCTGCATCCGCCACTATATTAGGCGCAAGAAATTGAGGGAGAACCAACCATGTTCGGCTTCAAGAAAATTGCGATGCCCAGCAAGGCCGAGGCGCTGCCCGGCCGCAGCCAGCCGATCCCGACCGCCTCGGAGCACTTCGTCAACCATCACGGGCTGAAAGGGCCTTATCCGGATGGCTCGCAGAAGGCCATGTTCGGGCTTGGCTGCTTCTGGGGCGCCGAGAAAGCATTCTGGCAATTGGGCGACGGCGTCACCGTCACCGCGGTCGGCTATGCCGGCGGGCTGACACCGAACCCGACTTACGAGGAGGTCTGCTCGGGCCGCACCGGGCACAACGAAGTGGTGCTGGTGGTCTACAATCCGAAAAAGATTTTCTACGAGACGCTGCTCAAGACGTTCTGGGAAGGCCACGACCCGACGCAAAGCATGCGCCAGGGCGCCGACGTCGGCACGCAGTATCGCTCCGGCATCTATACTTTCACGCCCGAGCAGAAGCAGGCCGCCGAGGCGTCGAGGGCGATGTACCAGAAGGAGCTCGACAAGCAGCGCTACGGCGCGATCACCACCGAGATCGTCGACGCGCCCGAGTTCTATTTCGCCGAGGACTATCACCAGCAGTATCTGGCGAAGAACCCGTTCGGCTATTGCGGCCACGGCGGCACCGGTGTGTCGTGTCCGATCGGCAGCGGCGCCAAGCTGACGCAGGAAGCCGGCGCCTGACCGCGGCTAAACTGAGGTCGGTAAAACGCACGGGCGCCCACCGCGGGCGCGCGCTGCATTTTGGGCCAAGGCAAAACCTTTGTTGTCACGGGGGCTTTTGGTCGCAGCCGGCCGGTGAGGGTTTATTAACCATATAAAGCGTTAATCCGGCTTAATTTCTTCGCACGGCGCGGATTCGTTCGATGCGGTTAGGCCAATGTCTGATGGCTGCTTTGGTCGCGCTCACGGCCACCGGCTGCATGCAACATGACCCGGACGCCGGCGAGGGCCGCGGCTTGCTGACCATGCAGCCGAGCGCGCCGCAGGCTTATGCGCAACAGCGCGTGCAGCCGCCTTCGGTGCTGCAATATGTCCCGCCGCAGGCGCCTACGCCGCGCGCCACCGTGGCGCAATATCGCGGCGGCTATGTCGCGCCGTCGCCTTATGCCTACGCAGCGCCCGCCGCCGACCGGCCTTACACGCTCGGCGCCGGCGACAAGTTGCGCGTGGTGGTGTTCGGCCAGGACGGCATTTCCAACACTTACATCGTCGACGCCGGCGGCAATGTCAGCCTGCCGTTGATTGGCAGCGTGGCGGCGCGCGGCCTCACCACGCAGCAGCTCTCGGCGCGCATCGCCGAGCGGCTCAAGCAGGGTTACGTGCGCGAGCCGCACGTGACGGTGGAGGTCGAGACTTACCGGCCGTTCTTCATCCTCGGCGAGGTGACCACGCCGGGCCAATATCCTTACGTCGCCGACATGACGGTGGAGAAGGCGATCGCCATTGCCGGCGGCTTCTCGCCGCGTGCCTACAAGGCGACCGTCGAACTCACCCGCAGCGCGCCGGGCGAGCAGATGAAGGGCGATGTCCCGCTCAATTATCCGCTGCGTCCCGGCGACACCGTGATGGTCAAGGAGCGGTGGTTCTAGACCACGCCCCGCTCATCCCCGCGTCAGCTGGGACCCAGTATTTTACGAAGCAGAGAGCTGGATTTCCGCTTGCGCGGGAATGAACGGCGTAATGCCGTTCACTTCTTCATATGCTTGCCGAGGAATTCTTGCGTGCGTTTCCACGCCAGGTCGCCGGCTTCCTTGCGGTAGCTCGCGCGCTCGTCGCAATAGAAGCCGTGCGGTGCATCCGGATAGGTGTAGATCTCCGCCTGCGGCTGCTTCTGCTTGATCGTGGCCACGACGTCCATTGGGATGCCTTCATCCTTCTCGCCGAAGTGCATTTGCATCGGGCATTTCGGTTTCTCGTCGGCGAACTTGCCGATCATGCCGCCGTAGAAGGCGACCGCGGCCGACAGGCCAGGGACCCGGCAGGCCGCCAGAAACGCCGCGGTGCCGCCCATGCAAAAGCCGATGACGCCCAAGGGGCCTACGCCCTTCATGTCGTCCTTGGCGGCGGCGATGTCGTGCATCATATGCTCGAAATTGAGATTACCGAGGTAGCTGCGCGCATTGGCGATCTCGTCCGGCGTATAGCCGCATTCGAAATCGCGCACGAAGCGGTCGAACACCGCCGGCGCCACCGCAACGTAGCCGAGCGCGGCCAGGCGGTCGCACACCGCGCGGATGTGATGATTGACGCCGAAAATCTCCTGCACCACGACGATGCCGCCCTTCGCCGCGCCTTGCGGATCGGCGCGATAGGCGCCGAGCGAATGCTTGTCGGCGGTGGTGAGTTTGAACTGCTTGCCCAAGGAAACCTCCCATTTTCTAAACGCCAGAAACGCGGAAAACCTCGTCGCCCGGCGTGCTTTTAGCATGCCGGGCGGCACGGTGGGGAGATACCCCGCGCCTGTGCCGCTTATTCCGCGAAGGCTCGCGCCAAAAGCTCATAGGAATGTTTGCGCGCCTCGTGATCGAAGATCATGGTCGTGACCATCAATTCGTCCGCTTTTGTCGCCGCGATCAGCGGTTCGAGTCTGGCCTTGACGGTCGCCGGCGCACCGACCGAAAGCTTGGTGCGATTCTGCGCGAGGCGCGCGCGATCCGCGGGGGAATAATCGTAAGCTGCGGCGTCTTCCGGCGAGGCGAGCGGCAGGTATTCGCCCTTGGCGCGGCGCACGATGTTGAGATCGACGGTCTTGGCGAGACGCTCAGCCGCCTCGTCGGTATCGGCGCAGACGACGTGCGTCGCCAGGATCGCGAAGGGCTTTTGGTGCGACACCGAGGGACGGAAATTGTCGCGATAAAGCCGCATCGCCTCAGTGGCGTCGAAAGTCGCGAAATGATGGGCAAAGGCGAAGGCCGCGCCGATCTGCCCGGCAAGCTGCGCCGAATAGTCCGACGAGCCGAGTAGATAGATCGGCGGCAGCGGAACGTCCGACGGCATAGCGCGTACATTGTGGAACGGATGACCGGCGGGAAAGCCGCGCGTCTCCAAAAGCATCAATTCGTTGAAACGGTCGAGGAAGTCGTCCTCTTCGCTGATGCCCTGCCGGCGGCGCAGCGCATAAGAGGTGGCAGGATCCGTGCCGGGCGCGCGGCCCAGGCCCAGATCGATGCGGCCGGGGTAGAGCGCTTCCAGCACCTTGAAGCGCTCGGCCACCATCAGCGGCGCGTGATTGGGCAGCATGACGCCGCCGGAGCCGACGCGCAGATGGGAGGTGACCGCGGCGATCTGCCCGATCATGATGTCTGGGGCGGAACTGGCGATCGCCGGCAAATTGTGATGTTCGGCCACCCAATAGCGCACGTAGCCCAGGCGGTCGGCGAGGCGGGCGAGATCGAGCGAGTTGCGCAGCGCCTGCGCGCCAGTCGAGCCGGCGGCGATCGGCGACAGATCGAGGATGGAAAGCGGGGTCATGGCTAGTTGTCTCTACGCGATCATGATGGATAGCACCTTCTCGCCGCCATCCCGAGGCGTATGATAAGTAGCAGAATGCAGGAGAGCCTGGCATGGCCGCCTTGACCGAGTGGAAAGTGCCGCCTTCCGCGCAGCCGCGCGCGGAAGACTTTGGCTATGACCTCGAGCGCGCGCTGTCCGCGGTGGTCGGCCTGCATTCGATCATCCCGCCCGACGCCTTCACCGCCGAGACGCTCGGCGTCGAGCGCGCCGGCAACGGCGTCTTGATCGACGGCGGGCTGGTGCTGACCATCGGCTATCTGATCACCGAGGCGGCCACCGTCTGGCTGCATTTCGGCGACGGCCACGTGGTGGAAGGTCACGCCCTCGGTTTCGACCAGGAGACCGGCTTCGGCCTGGTGCAGGCGCTGGGCAAGGTTGATTTGCCGGCGCTGCCGATCGGCTCGTCTAAGACGGTCGAGATCGGCGAGCGGGTGGTGATCGGCGGCGCCGGCGGGCGCACGCGCTCGCTCGCCGGCCGCATCGCCGCCAAGCAGGAATTCGCCGGCTATTGGGAATACGTGCTCGACGAGGCGATTTTCACTTATCCGGCGCATCCCAATTGGGGCGGCACCGGGCTGATCTCGCCCAAGGGCGAATTGATCGGCATCGGCTCGCTGCAGCTCGAGCGCCCGCGCGAGGGCAAGAACGAGCATCTCAACATGATCGTGCCGATCGACCTGTTACCGCCGATCCTCGACGACCTGCGCAAGTTCGGCCGCGTCAACAAGCCGGCGCGGCCCTGGCTCGGGCTTTATTCGACCGAGATCGAGGACAAGATTGTCGCCGTCGGCATCGCCCCCAAGGGCCCGGCGGCGCGCGCGGAACTCAAAACCGGCGACGTCATCCTCGCCGTCCAAGGCGAGACCGTCTCGACCCTCGCCGGCTTCTACCGCAGGGTCTGGTCGCTCGGCCAGGCCGGGGTCGAAGTGCCGCTGACGCTCTATCGCGACGGCGTCACCTTCGATGTGCGGGTGAATTCATCCGACCGCCAGAAGTTTCTCAAGGCGCCGAGGATGCATTAGAGCGCCCTTAGTTCCCCGGCGGCTCGGGATCCTCCACAATCATTCATTGACGGTCGAGCCGCCATCACCCGAGATCCCCGAATGACCGATATCAGTCAAGTGAATACGCTGTTTCAGCTGTTGTCTTTGGCCAAGCACAGGCTTTCGTCGGGCGCCTGGGATTACCTTATGGGAGGCTCGGAAACCGAGACAACCCTGAATCAAAACCGCCTGGCACTCGATCGCCTCGCGTTCCGCCCGCGCGTGCTGCGCAATGTCGAGCACATCGATACGAGCACGACCCTGCTGGGCCAGAACCTCAAGCTCCCCATCGTCCTCGCGCCGATCGGTTCGATGCAGGACATCATCGCCGAAGGCGGCGTGGTCCCGACGCGGGCCGCCGCCCGTGCCGGCGTGGTCCATATGCTGAGTTCTGTTTGCGCGCCCGGCCTTGAAGAGGTCAGCCGTGCCGCCGACTATCCCAAATTCTTCCAGCTCTACGTGCGCGGCGACAAGGAATGGGTGGACAGCACGATCAAAAGGGCGCTGGTGTTCGGCTATCGCGCCATATGCCTCACGGTCGATCGCGCCGCCTATGGCCGCCGTGAACGCGATCTTGCCAAGGGCCATCGTCCGACCGCGCGCGTCGGACACGCCCCGGAAAGTTTCCGGGCAGCGTTCAATTGGGATGACGTCGACCGCATACGATCCTACGTCAATGTGCCGCTGATCCTTAAAGGCATCAGCACGGCCGAAGATGCGGAGATCGGCGTCGCGCGTGGCGTCGACTGCATTTACGTCTCCAACCATGGCGGGCGGCAGCTCGACCATTCGCAAGGAACGATTGCGGCGCTGCCCGAGATTGTCGCCGCTGTCGGCGGTCGTGCCGAGATCATTGTCGACGGCTGTATTCTGCGTGGAACCGACGTTCTCAAGGCGCTGGCGCTCGGTGCGACCGCGGTGGGGATGGGCCGTCTGCAGGGAATTGCGTTAGGAGCCGGCGGCGAGGATGCGGTCGTCCGCATGCTCGAAATCATCGCAAGCGAGATCGAGCGTTCCATGGCTCTCCTGGGCGTGACAAAGATTGCCGAGCTCAGCCCGCATTATTTGACGTCGGCCGAGCCGATCGCTCGCACTTGGCTTGAGAGTGCCTTTCCGCTGATGCGCGAAGGCTACGGCGTGCCGGCAAGCGAAATCCGCGAGCTGTCGCTCGCGCTTCCCGGTGACGCAGCGGCGCGGCGCGGTCGGCCGCGCACTTCGTGACCGTGCGCCGCGGAGCCGTCAGGATTCTTCGATCCGGTCCACGCGGTTCGGGTAGAACGCGAGGTAGCCGGCGATGTGGGCCATGGCCGGAAACGGCTGCTCGTAGCTCCACACCGCGTTCTCCGCGGTCCTGCCATTCGCCGTAATCGTGAAATAGCTGGCGTCGCCCTTGTAGGGGCAATGGCTGGCATGCGTCATCGGCTTCAGCAGGTCCATGGCGACGTCGCCGCGCGGGATATATTGGACCGCCGGATAGGTCGTTTCCTTCAGCGTCAGCGCGCGCCGGGTGTCGGCGATCACCTGGCCGGCGAAGCTGACGCGCACGCGCTTGGGATTGACAGCAATAGCGATCGGGTGGTCGGGACCGGGGAGCTTCATGCTGCCTCGCTGCGTTTTCCGGCAATTTTACCCCGCTGGCCGGGCCCGCGTTCATCAATTGGTTGCGATTATGACGCTTGCCGAGGCCGATTACCGACAAATTGAATGGTCTGGCTTAATAAAATTACAGACTCTCCGGTTACGTTTGGCGGTCTCTTCGAAACGGACCCCGGCATGACCAAGAAATCGGCGGAAGCTTTACTGCAAGGCCTCGTCATTCTTGTGGCCGACGGCAATGCCTATATGCGCCGGCTGTCGCGCAATATGCTGACCACGCTCGGCGCCAAATCGGTGATCGAAGCGGAGGACGGTGTCGCAGCCCTGGAGGCGATCCGCAGCCGCAACCCCGACGTGGTGCTGCTCGATTCGGATTTGCCGGGTTACAACGGCCTCGACGTGGCGCGCGCGGTGCGCACGCCCGGCATGTTTCCGAGACCGCATGTGCCGATCATCATGCTGAGCGGCCACGCCTCGCAAGCCGCGGTCAAGGAGGCCATGCACGCCGGCGTGCACGAATTTCTCATCAAGCCGACGTCGCCCAAGGCCTTGCACGATCGTCTGACGTCGATCCTCATCAATCCGCGGCCGATGACGCGGCGCGGCGATTTCTACGGGCCGGAACCGCGGCAAAGGATCGAGTTGACCAAGCTTGGACACCCGGCCTGAACCGGATTGCTCAGAAGTCGTAAAGCCGCGCCGGGTTGTCGACCAGGATGGCGCGGCGCACTGCCCGGTCGCCGGTCCAATCCAGAAAAACTTGCAACAGCCGGGCCGCGTCCGGCACCGGACCCTCGGGCCGCGGATGCGGCCAATCGGTGCCCCACACCAGATTGCGCGGATTGGCCGAAACAAGCGCGTCGTGGAACGGCCGCGCCTGCGCGTAATCGGGCGGCGTCGCGCCGAGCCGGTAGGTGCCCGACAGCTTCGCCCACAGTCTTCCCTCGCCGACGCCGCGCAGCAGCGCCTGGAAGCCGGGATTGTGCGTGCCGTGGTGATATTCGAGCCGGCCCATGTGGTCGACCACCACCGGCACCGGCACGCGGTTGAGCGCCTCCGCCATGTCCGGCAAATCGCCCGCGTCGACCCAGAGCTGCAGATGCCAGCCGAGATCGGCGAGCGCCGGCAACAGCGGCTCGATTTCCTTTAAGCCGACGCCGTTCTGGTAATAGGGCTTGCCGTCGCGGCGGAATTCGTTGGCGCGCAGGCCGCGCACGCCAGCGGCATGCCACGCTTTCAGTGTTGCCGGTGTCAACTCGGCGCCGCCGACGGCGACGCCGCGCAGACGCTTTGGCGCGCGCGCAAGCGCGTCCAGCATGGCCCGGTTGTCGCGGCCATAAGCGCTCGGCTGCACCAGCACGCCGCGGTCGAGGCCGAGGCGGTCGAGCAGCGCGAGGTAGGCGTCGAGCGGCGCGTCGTCCGGCGTGTAGCTGCGCGGCTCCGCGTAGGGAAACCGAGCCGCCGGGCCGAACACGTGACAATGACAGTCGCAGGCGCCGTCGGGCAGCGCGCCGCTCATTTTGGCTCGATGCCGGCGAGCTGGGCCGCTTCTTTCATGTTTGCGTAGTCGGCCTTGATGAAGGCGGCAAAGCCCGCCGATGTCATCTGCTCGGGCGTGGCGATCTCCGAGCCCATGGCGCGCAGCTTGTCTGGCGCCGGTCCGCTTTCCAGCCCGGCGGCGATCGCCTTCTGCAGCTGGGCGACGATGGCGGGCGGCGTTGCCGCGGGCGCCAGAATGCCGATGTAGGATTGCGCGGTGAAGCCCTTGACGCCGCCTTCGATGAAGGTGGCGATGTCGGGCGCAAGCTTCGAGCGCTGCGCCGAGGCAATCGCCAAAATGCGCGCCTTGCCGGCCTTGTGCAACGGCAAGGCGGTGGAGAATTCCGTCATCGCCGCCTGGATATTGCCGCCGATTAGGTCGGGCATCAGCTGGCCGCCGCTGCGGTAGGGGATGTGCGTGAACTTGGCGCCGGTCGCCGCCTTGAAGCGCTCGAGCGTCATATGCGTCGCGCTGCCGACGCCCGAGGTGGCGATGCTCACCGGCTGCTTCTCCGATGCGGCGATCAGGTCTTTCAGCGTCTTCGATTCGACCGCGTTGTTGAGGATGATGACGTGCGGCACGTAGCTGGTCAGCGCGATCGGCGCGAAGTCCTTGAGCGGATCGTAGCCGAGCTTGGCCTGGATGAAGGGATTGACGGTGAGCGGTCCGTTCGAGCCGACGAACAGCGTGTAGCCATCGGGCGTCGCGCGTGCCACCGCTTCCGCGCCGATCGAGCCGCCGGCGCCGCCGCGATTGTCGACCACCACCGGCTGGCCGACCGCGCTGGAGATGCGCTCGCCGACGATGCGGCCGACGATGTCGGCATTGCCGCCCGGCGCGAACGGCACGATCAGGTGGATCGGCCGGTCCGGGTACGCGGCGAAAGCCGCGCGCGGCAGCAGGCTTGCTACCGAGCCGAGACCGAGGGTGACGAGGATCTTGCGGCGCGAGATGGTCATGGCTGTTCCTCCCAGGGGTTGATGACGCCGGCGTTGATCGCCGACCGTATTCTCGAAAGCGACTTTAAACGTGCGTAAAAGCTGGCGCTGCAGTTTAGGCAGCGCTTCTCTATTTTCCAAATTGATCATAATAATAGCGAGTATTCATCGCACGAATGCCGATGGATGGGGGGATTTTGATGAACCTCGGCAGTCTCGACTTCAATCTATTGAAGGTCCTGGATGCGCTGATCGGCGAGCGCAACGTCACGCGCGCGGGCGTGCGGCTCGGCCGCTCCCAGCCCGCGGTCAGCAACGCGCTCGGCAAGCTGCGCAAGATCCTTGGCGACGATCTCCTGGTTCGCGGGCCGAATGGCTTCGTGCTGACGCCGCGCGCCGAGGCCATCCGCGCGCCGCTGCGCGAAGCGATCGCACTTGCTGAAAGCTGCCTTGCCGGCGAGGCGCAGTTCAATCCGGCGACCGCGACCGGCGTGTTCCGCCTGAGCACCCCGGACCGGCTGAGCATGGCCATCGTGCCACCGCTGTTCGACCGCCTGCGCAAGCTCGCGCCCAACATGGCACTACAAATCTTGACCGCCGACCGCAAGCCGGCGCTCGATCTGCTCGATCAGGACCACACCGATCTCGCGCTGGGTTGGCTCGACGAGAAGCCGGGTCATTTGAGCGCCGAATTCATGCTGGCGGAACATCTGTTTTGCGTGTTCCGGCGCGATCATCCGATCCTCAAGCGCGGCGTCAAATTCGACATCGCTACGGTGCTTTCTTTCCCGCATCTCGTTGTCAGTTCCACGGGCAACCGCACGGCGATCTTCGACGATCTGCTGTTGCGCCACCGCCTGCGGCGTCAGGCGCTGGTGGCGGTAACGAATTTCACCGCCGTGCCGCTTCTCCTGGCGCGCAGCGACATGATCGGCGTCTTCACTGAACTGGCGTCGAATGTGTTCGAGCGGTCGTTCAAGCTTGCCAAGCGCGCTGTGCCGATCAATGTTGGGAAGATATCGACCAACATGGTCTGGCATCACCGCAACGACAAGGACAAGAAACACGCCTGGCTGCGGCAGCAGATCAAGGCCGTCTACGAGGCCTTCTAGCCAAGGCTCACCCCTGCCGGTTTGTGCGCACGATGCCCGGCTTGGGCGGGTTTGATGGTGCCGCCTGATGATGCTTGCTCAGGAATTCGAGCGTACGCGCCCGCGCCGTCTTGGCCGCGGCTTCGAAGTAGGCCGGCCGCACGTCGTTGGCGAAGGCGTGGCCGGCGTCGTAAATGTAGGTCTCGGCCGACGGGAAGGCCTTTCGCACCTGCTCGATGATCTCCGGCGTCGAGTTCGGATCGGTCTTGCCGAAGTGGAACAGCAGCGCGCACTTTGGCTTGAGGCCGAGATAGGTCGGTAGCCGCGTGCCATAGAAGGCGATGGCGCCGCGCAGGTCGAACTCCGCCGCCGCGCGCACGATCACGCCGCCGCCCCAGCAGAAGCCGAGCACAGAGACGCCGCGGCTGTTTTGCACGTGCCGCACGGAGGCGCCGACATCGAGCATGACCTTGTCGAGCGCCAAGCCGTAGGCGAGGTCGCGGCCGCGGTCCGGCTCGTTGAATGGAATCACCGTGCTCGGCGCGACGCGGTCGTAAACGCACGGGAAAATCGTGTCGTAGCCGTCGGCGGCGTAGCCGCGCACCACCGATTTGAGCTGATCGGTCAGGCCGAAGATTTCCTGCAAGATCACCAGGCCGCCCTTGCTGCCCTGTTTGGGCTTGGCGTGAAAGGCCGCGAAGGCGTGGCCGTCGGCGGCGGTCAGGGTGATCGTCTCTTCGATAATATCGTGCGGCTGATCCATCGGTCTCTCGTTTGGTGGCGCGGGGCGGGGACCATAGAGAGCTGCCGATCATATGCATAATCGATAATAAATATATCCGGCATTCGTTGGATGAATGGCCGCTCGCAAGCAAAAGCCCCGGCCACGACCGGCCGGGGCTTTTCCCAGTTTGTATGTTCGCGACGTGGATTACGCTTCGAGGATCGCAACGATCTCGTGCGTGCCCGGGTCGATGACCAGGATCTGGTCGCCGACCAGGATGTAGTCGTAGCCGCGCCATTCCGGATAGACCTCGACCACCTCAACCGGCAGCGGATAGAGGTGCACGCGCTCGGGGACGCGCACGCCGACCGCGATCGACACGTCAAGGTGCGCCGGCTCGACTTTGTCCTGGCGGATGACGCTGGTGATCTTGGTGCGCTGCTCGGTCGACAGCTTGGCGGCGCCCGCGGCGCCTTGGCCGGTGGTGCTGCGCTGTTCGGACTTGCCGGCGGCGGACTTGTTCTCGCCCTTCTCACCCGCGGCCGCGCCGTTCTTCATTTCCGACTTTTCGGTCTTCACGCCGGTCTTCTCGCTGCTCTTGGTCCCCATCTTGTCCTTGTCGCCCTTCTCGGCGGCCTGGGGTTTCGCGTTGCGATCGTGACGTTCCGTGCTTTCCGCTTTCGGCGTGGCGCCGCCTTGGCGCTGTTCGGCGCCCTGGCCGGTCGTCTCTTTCGCCTTCGCCGGATGCTGCGCCATTGGCGGCGCGACCTTTTCGGCTGGCGCGGCCTTCTGTGCCGCCGGCGCGCGTCCCGGCGCTTCGTCGGTCTTCGTGCTTTGCGCAGCGGCAATACCGCCGCCGATCAAAAGGATCGCGGCAGTGGTCGATAACAGGCGTGTAGCTCTCATGGATGTCTCCTCTCGACACCCCCCGGGCATCTCTAAGAGCAAACGCAGAGCAGCTATGTCCGTTCCGAAAAGTCTTTAAAATTCACGCGGAATTGTGCCGTGCAGCACGCTGACGCCGCTCACTTGAAGCGCGGCAGCGCCTGCTTACTCTTGCCGATGCCGGCCCACGGATCCTTGCGCAGCCGTTTGAGCCGCGCCGGCAGGTTGCGCACGGTGAATTGGTTGGCGGCCTTGAGGCTGCCGAGCTCCGGCCAGTCGATCGGCGTCGACACCGGCGCGCCCGGCCGCGCGCGGGTGGAGTAGGGCGCGACCGCGGTCGCCTCGCGGCTGTTGCGCAGGTAATCGATGAAAATCTTGTTGTCGCGTTCGCTCTTGGTGGCGGTCGCGACGTAGCGGTCGGGCGCGTCCTGCGCCAGGCTCTCGGCCACGGTGCGGCAGAACGTCTTGATGGTGTCCCACGGCTCCGGCTTGATCGGCACCACGACGTGCAAGCCTTTGCCGCCGGTGGTTTTCAGAAAGCTCTTGAGCTTGACCCGTGCGAGCCGCTCGCGCACTTCGCGCGCGGCGGCGACCACGTTCTTCCAGCCGGTGCCGGGCCCCGGATCGAGATCGAACACCAGCCGGTCGCCGCGTTCGCGGTCGTCTATGGTGGTGCCGCGCGTGTGAACCTCCAGCACGCCCGCCTGCACCAGCGCGATCAGGCCGGCGAGCTCGTCGATGGAAATAATCTTGTCGCCCTTCTCGGGCACCAGATGCAGGTGCTCGGTGGCGACGCCCATGGTTGCGTGCTTCTGGAAGAAGCATTGCCCGGCGGCGCCTTCGGGACAACGCAACAGCGCGATCGGCCGACCGACTACGTGCGGGCGCATCCATTTCCAGATTTGCGTATAGAATTCGGCGAGGTCGCGCTTGCTGACCTTGGCGTCCGTCCAATAGACCCGGTCGGGATGCGACAGCGTCACGCCCTCGACCACGGCCTTGGCGTTGCGCGACGCGCTGCCTTTGGCCGCGCTGCGTTTGACCGCGGGCTTGGCGCGCGCCGCCAGCGCCTTGACCTCGCGCACCACCTGTTTTGCCGGCTTGTCCTCGCGCAGGCCCTGGAACGAGGCCTGGCGCACGCGGTCGCCATGGGTCCAGCCGTGGAAATCGACCTCGGCGACAAGTTTCGGCTCAACCCAAACCGGCCCGCGCACGCCGCGTTCCTCCTTCGGCACCGGCTCGAGCGCCGACTTGGCGACCGTCAGGGCTTTCAGCTTGCGATAAAGCGTCGCGCGCGGTCTCGCGGGTGAAGCCGGTGCCGGTGCGCCCGGCGTAGCGCAGTTTGCCGCGCTCGAAATAGCCGAGCACCAGCGCGCCAACTGCGTGCGCGTCGGCGCTCGACGGCGCAAAGCCCGTAACCACCAATTCCTGCCGGTCCGAACATTTGGTCTTGATCCAGTCGTGGCCGCGGCCGGAATGATAGGCGGCGTCGGCGCGCTTGGAGACGATGCCTTCGAGTCCCATCTTGCAGGCGTGCTTGAGCAGCGCCGGCCCTGGCTCGGTTAACGAGTTGCTCAGGCGCAGCGGCCCGCGCTTTGGCGCTTTCGCCAAAAGCCGCGCCAGCGCCGCTTTGCGCTCGGTGAGCGGCCGCGGTTTAAAATCGTCGCCGTCGAGATGCATCAGGTCGAAGACGTAGAACGCCATGCGGTCGTGGCGGCCGTTCTTGAGGTCTTCCTGCAGCAGCGAGAAACTGGAAATACCGTCGTCGCCTTCGACCACCAGTTCGCCGTCGATCAGCGCGGCCTGAGCCGGCAGCTTGGCGACGGCTTGCGGCGATGGTCGGAAACTTCTTGGTCCAGTCGAGGCCGCGGCGGGAGCAGCAATTTCACCTTGCCGCCATCGAGCCGCGCCTGGAGGCGATAGCCGTCGAACTTGATTTCGTGAATCCAATTGGCGCTATCCGGCGCTTTCTCCGCGAGCGTCGCCAAGGCATGGCTCGATGAAAGCGGGCAAGGCGCTATGGCGCGCCGGGGCACCGTTTGCGCGCATGGCTTTTTTGGTGCGCCGCAGGATCGCTGCCATGGCGGCGGCCGAGCGCTTGCGCGAGGCTTTCTTTTTTCCGGTCTTTTTCACCGCGCCTTTGGCAATCTCATCCATCGAGCGGCCGCTCGCCACCGAGCGCGGCTTCTGCTCGAGAATGTCCTTGTCGCCCGGCCCGCGCGCGGCCGCGTCATGCGCCTTGATCAAGAGCCAGTTGTCGCGCTTCTCGCCGCGCTTGCGGTGCATGCGCACCAGATGCCACAGCCCGTGCAGCTTCTCGCCGTCGAGCGTGAATGACAGGTGGCCTTTGCCGAGCCCTTTGTGCGGATCGTCCTCCGGCTGCCAGGTGCCGCGGTCCCAGATCATCACTGTGCCGCCGCCGTATTCGCCTTGCGGGATGGTGCCCTCGAATTTGTTGTACTCGATCGGGTGATCTTCGACCTGCACGGCGAGGCGCTTCTCGCCCGGCACCAGACTGGGGCCGCGCGTCACCGCCCAGCTTTTCATGACGCCGTCGAGCTCGAGCCGAAGATCGTAATGCAGGGCGCGCGCCGCGTGTTTCTGGATGACGAAGGCGTGGCCGCGTTTGCGCGCGACCTTGCCCTTGGGTTCCGCGGTGACGCCGAACTTGCGCTTGGCCCGGTAAGTCTTCAGCCCGGCCATCGAGAGTCCCGCCATCTAGCTTGCCCGCCGCACCTTGCGCCGCGCAGCCGGCCGCTTGCGATGGTTGCCGTTCCTGCGCCTGCTCGCCGGACGGCGCCGGTCGCCTTGCGCGCTGCGGCGCAGCGCGTCCATCAGATTGATCACGTTGCTCGGCCGCGGCTCGGCCAAGACCGGCGGCGCCTTGCCGGCGCGCTTGGCCTTGATCAGGGCGTTGAGCGCGGTTTCGTAGCGGTCCTCGAACTTGTCCGGATCGAAGTGGCCTTTCTTCGATCTCCAGGATATGCGTCGCCAGCTTGACCATGTCGGCCGGTACATTGACGTTGGGAATGTCGTCGAAATACTCATGCTCGTCGCGCACCTCGGTCTTGTAGCGCAGCGTCGTCGCCAGCAATCCCTTGCCGCGCGGGCGCAGCAGCAACAGGTGCTCGCGCCGGTAGATCACCACGCGGGCAAGCCCAGCGAGATCCTCCTTGCGCATCGCCTCTCGGATAACGGCGAAGGCTTCCTCGGCAACGTCGTCCTGCGGCACGATGTAATACGACTCGTCGAGATAGATGCGGTCGACTTCCGACACCGGCACGAATTCCTCGATGTCGATGCTGTGGGTGCTCTCCAGTGCCACGTTGTCGAGCTCGTCTTCCTCGACCAGTACGTATTGGCCCTTGTCGACCTGGTAGCCCTTGACCCGATCCTCGGGCTCGACCGGCTGGCCGGTCTCGGCATCGACGACGTCGTTGCGGATGCGGTTGCCGGTTTTGCGGTTGATGATGTTGAAGAGGATGCGTTGGCTGGTGCTGGTGGCGGAATAAAGCGCCACGGCGCAGGAGACCAACGATAATTTGAGAAAGCCCTTCCAGTTCGGACGCGGTGCCACGGCGGGTACTCCTCAACGCAACAGGACGGTAAACGTTCTATCGATTAGGACGGTTCCTCCCGCCGCGCATTGATATACGGCAATCGGCATTTTGCCCCGCTTCGGAACGGAATTGAAGCGGCCACGTTACCGGTCCGGGTCTGAAACAGAGGCTGAGATGTCGCTCGGAACGATACTGCTCATCATTGTCATCCTTCTCTTGGTCGGCGCGCTTCCAACATGGCCATACAGCGCAGGCTGGGGCTATTACCCGTCGAGCGGGCTCGGGCTCGTCGTCGTCATTCTGCTGGTTCTTGTGGTGCTCGGTCGGGTCTAGCGTTCGGCGCTGCCGGCGCGCGGCGGAACCTCATGCCCCGGGCAATTGTTAGGTCGGGGGCGCAAACGACGCACCGCCCGCAAGGTAGCTTCCATGGCCGGCCGTTCGCATCGACGCGCGCAAGCGAAAGGAATTAGCGAAAAAGAAGTCGAAGAAATCGAGGAGCTGTCCACCCCGCGCACGCCGGTCATCTACGAGATCGTCAAGCGGCTGGGTGAGGAAGAGATGGCCCGGCCGTTTGCGTCGCTGTGGTGGTCGGGCGCCGCCGCCGGGCTGTCGATCAGTTTTTCCCTGCTGGCCCAGGCGCTGTTGGAGATGGGCTTGCCGGACACGCCGTGGCGGCCCCTGGTCGCGAGCTTCGGCTATTCGGTCGGCTTCCTGATGGCGGTGCTGTCGCGCCAGCAACTGTTCACCGAGAGCACGATTACGGCAGTGCTGCCGCTCGCCGCCAACTTCACCATCGCCAACCTCGGGCGTATGGCCCGCATGTGGGCGATCGTCCTCGCCGCCAATCTGGCCGGCACCTTGGTGGCGGCGATGTTCTGCGCATGGTCGCCGGCGTTGCAGCCCAGCGTCTTGCAGGCGATGATCGAGATCAGCCGGCGGCTCTTGGAACTGTCGTGGAGCGATATGTTCTTCCGCGGCATCACCTCCGGATTTCTGATTGCGGCCATGGTCTGGCTGATGCCCGGCGCCGAGCGCGCGCAATTCCACATCATCACCTTGATCACCTATCTGATCGCGCTCGGCGGCTTCACCCACATCGTCGCCGGCAGCGTTGAGGCCCTCGTGTTGCTGGCCAAGGGCTACGCCGGGATCGGCTGGGTGCTGTTCGATTTCGCCGTGCCGGCTTTGCTCGGCAACATTATCGGCGGCACGGTGTTGTTCGCCGTCATCGCCTACGCGCAAGTGATGAAAGAGATCTAGATGGCCAATGGACAGGTGCGTGCAGAGAGAGCGATGGACGAGCGTGCTGCCCGCCGGGCGCGATATGCGCCGGTCGTGAGCGATCCGCAGCCGGTCGCCGATGTCAGCCGTATGTGGACGGTCGCCGGCCGCGCCGCGACCATCGGCATCTTCCTGCTGCTGTTCGGCGCATTTCTCTATTTGGCTGAGCCGATCTTGATGCCGGTGCTCGGCGCCGCGGTGATCGCCACCATGCTCTCGCCTTTGGTCAAGCGCGCCAAGCGCTTCGGCATGCCACCCTGGCTGACCGGCACATTGATTGTGACGGTGTTCGGCTTGCTGCTGGGTCTCGCGGCGACAATGATGGCCGGGCCGGTCGGCCAATGGATCGGGCGGGCGCCGGAAATCGAAGGCAAGATCAAACGGGCGCTCTCGGTGCTAGCAGAACCGCTCTCGGCGCTCACTTCGCTAGGAGGCGCGGTCTTTGGCGCGGGCACGAATGCGTCCCCTTCGGCGCCCAATGTCATCATGCCCGTGCTCGCCTTCGTTACGCCGGCCGTGGGCGAGTTGCTGCTGTTCTTCGGCACGCTGGTATTCATCCTCGCCAGCCAGATCGAGATGCAGGCGAATCTGGCGATGATGTTCGGCACGCGCGAGGCGAAGTTACGCGCGCTGAAGATCATGCGCGACATCGAGCGCAATTTGGCCCGCTATCTCACGGTCGTCACGCTGGTCAACGCCACGCTCGGCATCATCGTCGCGCTGGGCACGTGGGCGCTCGGGCTGCCCAACCCGTTGATCTTCGGCATGTTGGCGGCGATTTTAAATTATCTGCCCTACATCGGACCCGGCGTGACGGTTGTCGCCTTGTTCGGCGTCGGCTTGGTCACCTCCGAGTCGCTCAGTTATGCCGCGATCGCGCCGATCTGCCTGATCGCGCTATGCACCTTGGAGGGACACTTCATTACGCCGACCATCGTGGGCCACCGGCTCACGCTCAACCCGCTGGTGGTGTTTCTCGGCCTTGCCTTCTGGTCCTGGCTGTGGGGGCCGGTCGGCGCGTTCTTCGCCGTGCCGCTTACCATCGGCTTTCTTGTGATCCACCAGCACGTCTTTGCCGACGACGGCACCTTGCAGCTCGACTAAGCGGGTCGTCGGCGTCAACTCGCCTGCCGCACGATCAGCTTCGGCTCCTTGTTGCGCGCATTGTCGGCGCGCGGCTGCTCGATCGTCCAGACGTGTTCGGTGCCGCAATAGGGGCAAGCTACGCAGCCGCCCGCGACGGCGGGCGCCGTTTCCGTATCGATGGCCGTGAACACGTAATGGCCGGTGTATTTGCAGCGAATAATGACCCTGGCCATAGGCCTCACCTCGTCCTTGCCCGGCAACTGCCTGCAGCAGTCAAACGGGGCAATACCAGGAAGAGTTCCTCGCGCCGGACCGCACAAATTTTTGTATAGGCCGGAACCCGCACCCGGTCATCCGCGCGCCGCGCCCGCGCGTTGCAGCGCCGGGCTGTCGAAGCCGAGCCGTTGGAGGCCGGTTCGTACCTCGGCCGTGCTCATGAACAGTTCCCAGAGCAGGCCGGAGCGGTAATTCTCGATCATCACCACGATCGGGCCTTGATCGATCGCGAGGTTGCCGCTGGCGTGCCAATTCTTCGAGGCGTTGAACGCATCGACAAAGCCGTAGCGGCCCCACAGTTCGCCGCCGAACGCCTCGCAGAGATGCCGCACCATGGCCATCCCTTCGCGCGGCGCGTAAGGCATCGACGACAGCGCCGCGGTGGGGGCGATCACGCCGCGGTCGTTTTGCGGGCAAAACGCGCCATAGCCGGTGTCGCCGTCGCACGCGGTGAGACCCCAGACGCAATCGCCGTAGTCGGCGAAGCGGTTCGGGTTGACAATGCAATGCGCGCGGTTGATCAGCGTGTGGGCGCGGCATTGCTCCCAGTAGTTCGCGTAGCGGTCGCGCAGACCGCGCGGGTCGAGACCGAGGAACGAATAATGCGCGAAGAACAGCGGTCCGCCGAAAGGCGGGCCGAGCGGCAGCGCGATGCCGTGATAGCTCGCGCCGTTGCGGAAGGTCGGACTCGCGGTCCATCCCTTGTGATAGACGGTGGGCGCGATCGCGTGCGTGGGCGAGGCAGCGGCGAGCACGTAAGTGATCAGGCACTCGTTCCAACCGGTGATGGTCAAGTCCATCGCCCAGCCGTGACGCGGGCTCCAGTGCCAATAGAGCACATCGCGGCCGCGCGTGTGCCAGTCCCACTCCACCGCCCGCCAGAGCCGGTCGACGGCCTTGCGCAAGCCCGTTTCGTCGGCCGCAGCGCCGGAGAAATATTGCCGCGCGCACAGTAGGCCGACCATCAGGTAGGCCGTCTCCACCAGGTCTCCGCCGTCGTCCATCGCGGAGAACGGGATGGTCGCGCCGGTTTCGCCGTGCAGGAAATGCGGGAAAACGCCGTGATAGGTCTCAGCGCGCGAGAGAAACGCGACGACGGTGGCGACGCGTTCGAGCACCGCCGCACGCGGCAGGAGGCCGCGCTCGGCGCCGGCGATGAGCGCCATGACGCCGAAGCCGGTGCCGCCGCTGCACACCGTCTGCAGGTAATCGTAGCCGGCGACCGGATTGGAGCGTTCGCGCGCCATGCCGCTTGCCGGATGCGCGAAGTCCCAGAAATAGGCGAGCGTCTGGCGCTGCGTCAGATCGAGCAAGGCGTCGTCGGACAGACGCTCCGGGATGGACGGTTGCGTGTTACTCATGCGCCGTCCTGCCACTCGACGCGCGCCGCCGAGACATCCCGCGAATTCGCGCCGATCTCGATGACGAAGGCGCCGGGCTCCCAGACCGCTTCGGGCTCGGCGAGACGATCGGCGCGGAAAAAGCGCAGGTCGGCGGTGGTGACGGCGAACTGCACGATGCGTTGCTCGCCGGGCTGCAGCATGACTTTCTGGAAGCCTTTCAGCTCCCGTACGGGCCGCGAGCGGCTGGCGACCGGGTCGCCGACGTAAAGCTGCACGATCTCTTCGCCGGCTGTAGCGCCGGCATTGTGGACGGTCACGGATGCCTTGAGCGTGTCGCTCTCGCCGCGCAGCGTCGTTTTGTCGAGCGTGAGCTCGCCGTAGTCGAATGCGCTGTAGCTCAGCCCATGGCCGAACGGATAAAGCGGCGTGTGCGGGCCTTCGAGGCGGCACGCCGTGGTGAATTTGCGGAACACGCGTTTGCCGGCGCGGTCGACGTCGCCGTCGCCGGCGACATCGATGCCGACCATGCCGATCGGCCGCCCGCTCGGCGGCTCGGCATAATAGATCGGGCACTGGCCGGCGCTGCGCGGAAAGCTCATGGCGAGCTTGGCCGACGGATTGACGACGCCGAACAGCACGTCGGCGATGCCGTTGCCGGCTTCGCTGCCGGCGAACCAGGCGTGCAGGATGGCGGCGGCATGCCGGTCTTCCCATTCGAGCGCCAACGGGCGGCCGCTCATGGTGACCAAAACCAGCGGCTTGCCGGTCGCATGCAGCGCCATCAGCAGATTTCGCTGGCTGCCCGGCAGACCAAGCTCGGTGCGGGTCGAGGCCTCGCCGCTATGTTCTTTCGCTTCGCCGACGCAGGCGATCACCACGTCCGCTAGCCGCGCAATGCCGACGGCATCCGCGATCAATTCTTCCGGCGTCCGCGCATCGATGGCGAAGGTCTCGCCGAAGATGTTGAGCCGCGCGGCGATATTCGGGTCGTCGACGATGTTGGCGCCTTTGGCGTAAACGACTTTGTCCGCCGCCGCTTGCAGGCCTTCCAGCACCGTCACGCTGTCAGCCGATTGCGCCGCCACCGCCCAGGTGCCTTGCATGTTGGCGCGGCTGTCGGCCAACGGGCCGATGACGGCAAGGGTCTTGCCGCGCGCGAGCGGCAGCACGCCGTCGTCCTTCAACAGCACGCAGGCCTTCGCCGCCGCTTCGCGCGCGAGCCGCCGGTGCTCGGGCGCGAGCGTAACCGCTTGGCGGAGCGCTTCGTCGAGGCCGCGATAGGGCGCGTCGAACAGCCCCAGCTTCCGCTTGGCCTCGAGCACGCGGCGGCAGGCGGCGTCAATGTCGGCCTCGGCCGCCCGCCCTTCGCCGACCAGCGCGGGCAGGTGCCGGATATAGCATTCGCCCACCATGTCGATGTCGACGCCGGCGTTGAACGCCAGCAGGGCGGCCTCCTTGGCGTCGGCGGCGACGCCGTGATGCACCAGTTCGGGGATTGCGGTGTAATCCGACACGATCAGCCCGTCGAAGCCCCAGCGCTCGCGCAACAGCTCGCGCAGCAATTCGCGGTGCGCGGTACAGGGAATGCCGGCGAGCGCGTGGAAGCCGACCATGATCGCGCCGACGCCGGCCTCGACCGCGGCCTTGAACGGCGGCAGCACCTCGTTGTGCATGCGGTAGGGGTTGGCATCGATGCCGTTATAGTCGCGGCCGCCTTCCGCCAAGCCGTAGCCGGCGAAATGCTTGGCGCAGGCCATCATCGCATCCGGCTGCGTGAGATCGTCCTGCTGATAACCGGCGATCATCGCCCGCGCCACCATGGCGCCGAGCAACGGGTCCTCGCCGGGGCTCTCGGCGCAGCGGCCCCAGCGCGCGTCGCGCGAGACGTCGAGCATCGGCGCCCAGGCGAGCATAATGCCGGCGGCGGCCGCTTCGATCGCGGCAACGCGCGCGGTGCGTTCGATCAACGCGGCATCGAAGCTGCAGGCAAGCGCGAGCGGCAGTGGGAAGATGGTGCGGTGGCCGTGGATGACGTCCAGGGTGAAGATCAGCGGAATGCGCTGCGGCGATTCCTCGACGGCGATTTTTTGCAGCGCGCGCAGCCGCGCCAGCTCGAGCCCGCCGGGCAGCGTGCCGACTTCGCCGCGGCGGATGCGGCTTTCGATATCGGCCACCGCGCCGGCGGCGCCGGTCGTGTCCGCCGCAGCGCTGACATGGTTGAGCTGGCCGACCTTTTCGGCGAGCGTCATGCGGTTGAGCAGAGCGTCGATGCGATCAGACATCGCTCACCAATCGCGCGGTTTGCGAGTGAAGTGTTACGCGGCCGACAACGCGTCACGATTTCCGCTGAGGCCCCCGCCGTAACGATCGTCGGCGGTGGGTTCGGCGAGCAGGGCATCGACGCGATCGACGATCGGCAGGCCGGTCGTTTCGCTCGGCACCAGGAACAGTCCGCGGCGGCGCGCGGCGCCTCCCCAACCAGGCTTGCTGGTCGCCCAGGCAAGCGGGATGGCGATCGCCGGCCCGACGAGCAGCGGCAGGTACCACCAGAAGTCGCCCGGTGTAAAGCGCCAGACCAGGGCGCCCGCAAAAATCGCGATCATCGTGTGCGGCGCGAAAGCGACGATGGCCGCGCCGAACTTTGTGCCATCGCCGCTGCGCAGTTGGGCGCCCCATTTGGCGATGCGTCCGATCAAGATGTTGGCCACGAACCAGCTGTGCGCCAGCATGTAGATCGGCGCCAGCAAGGTCGACAGCAGGCTTTCGGCGAGCGCGCCGGCAATGACGCGCAATGCGCCGCCGTAGGCCTTCGCCGCGCGGCGGTCGCGCAGCAGAACGGCGACGGCCAGGAATTTCGGTACGTACAGCATGCCCATGGCGGCAACCGCCAGGCTGACGAAGGCGACCGTGTGCGAGATCGGCCAGGCCAGCACCGGGTATTTGCCCATATAGGTTACCGGCGCGGCATATTCCATTTCGACCGCGTGCACGGTGAACAGCGCGATCGAGATCAGCCACAGCGGTGAGGACAGGTAGCTCATCGCGCCCATCGCCAGGTGAATGCGGGTCGGCAGGCGCAGCCCGCGCGCGAGCAGCAGGCGGACGTGCTGCAGGTTGCCCTGACACCAACGGCGGTCGCGCTTCAAATGTTCGATCAGTGTCGGCGGCGATGCTTCGTAGCTGCCCTCGACGTCGCTCAACAGCCAGAGATCCCAGCCGGCACGGCGCAGCAGCGCCGCTTCGACGAAGTCGTGGCTCATGATCTCGCCGCCGAGCGGCGGGCGGCCGGGCAAAATCGGCAATCCGCAATTCTCCATGAACGGCTTCACCCGGATGATGGCGTTGTGGCCCCAGTAATTGCCGTCCGGTCCTTGCAGTTTGGCGAGCGCTGCGGTGTAGAGCCGCCCGTAAACCCAGGAGGCGAATTGCTGGCTGCGTGCAAACAATGACTCGCCGCCGACCAGCGCGGGCGCGGCCTGGATCAGCGCGGTGCGTGGGTTGGCGTCCATCAGCCGCACCAGACGGGTCAGCGTCGCGCCCGTCATCAGGCTATCGGCGTCGAGCACGACCATATAGTCGTAGGCCGCGCCCCAGTTGCGGCAGAACTCGGCGATGTTGCCGCTCTTGTGGCCGGTATTGTAGTCGCGGCAGCGATAGAAAATGCGGGTGTCCTTGTTGCACGCCCGCATGCTGCGCCAAGCGGCTTGTTCTGCCACGCGGCATTCGGGGTCGGTGGTATCGCTCAGCACGAAAAAATCGAATTGCCCGGCGCCGCCGGCCGCGCGCAGCAATTCCAGAATGGCTTGTAGGCGGGCGAAAACCTGGGTGGAAACTTCGTTATGGACCGGCATCGCCAGGACGCTACGCGAGCGCTCCAGCCCGGTTACTGGCGCGTCGGCGGACGGCTCGCGCAGCGGAACGTCGTTGCCGCGTTGCCAAAGTTCGTAGGCGCCGAGACAGGCCATCCAGAACGAGATCGCGATCCAAAAGAACAGGATCGCGAAGACGCAGACCAGGAGCGTTTCAACGGAGGCGACACCGTCGACGCGAAAAATCGCCACCAGCCGCGATGTGGCTGCGGCCATCGTCGACAGGGCGAGACCGAGGATCAGCCAACGTTGGACGGTAACGTCATCGCGGTTCATCGACGTTCACGGTGACCGGTGCGTGCTGCAGGGCGGGCTGCGCCTGCCGCAGCCCCCGTAGCTGTGCCCGCATCGCCGCCACGCCGAGACGCGGCGTCCAAAAATCGAGTGTTTGCCGGGGCATCGGCGCCGGGCGGAGCGGCGGCGTCGCCGCCTCAAGCGCTGGCGTTGGCGCGGCGCCATGCCTGCTCTGCCATGGTCGGTGATCAGACATACGATCAAAATACCTTCGGGCGGGAACCCTGCAGCCCGGCCGCGCGTTCGGACCCCGAGCAAACGCGCCAAGTCTCCGGACAACGCGCGGCAGGCCGCTTAGTTTCCGGGAAAAATGCGGCAATCGCTCAAAGGGGGGTCGAAATGCGCAATCCATGGGCAATGTGAAGTTTTTGATCTAGGCATCATTCCGCCAAACTTAATCCAGGCATCATTCGGACAAACAATGCCGCGTCTCAATCGTCGACAAATTCTTCGCGCCGCCGCGCCTTTCGCGCTGACAATGAGCGGATTTGCCGCCACGCGCGGCCTGGCCGCGCCCATGCCGGGACGATTTGGCGAGCCGCAGCCGTTCGATTTCGGCGTCCTGCAACAGACTGCCGGCAATCTCGCTGCGAAACCCTACGCGGTGCCCAAATCGCCTGCGGCTAATTTGATCGCCACTATCGACTTTGACGTCGCGCAGAAAATAAAATTTCGCCCCGATCGGGAACTTTTCGCCGCCGGGCCCGGCCCGTTTCCGGTGCGCTTATTCCACGTCGACAAATTCAACCCGCTGCCGGTGCAGATCAATATCCTGGCCGGCGGTACGGCGCGGCGGGTGATCTATTCGCCACAGGATTTCGAGTATGGCGCCCCCGGCTTGGCCGAAAAACTGCCGAAGGACCTCGGTTTTTCGGGTTTTCGCGTCATGGAGGGGCCGCAGGCCATCACCGATTGGCTGGCGTTCCAGGGCGCAAGCTATTTCCGCAGCTCCGGACAGGACGATCAATATGGCGCCTCGGCCCGCGGCATCGCCGTCAACACCGTCGCGTCGTCGAAAGAGGAGTTTCCCCGTTTCGTCGAGTTCTGGCTGGCGGAGCCGCAGGCCGGCCATTCGTCGATCACGATCTACGCCCTGCTGGACGGCCCCAGCCTCACCGGCGCCTACCAATTCGATGCCGCAAAGGAGAGCGGCGCGGTCATGAACGTGCGCGCCAAACTCTTCTTCCGCACCGACATCGCGCAGCTGGGCATCGCGCCGCTCACCAGCATGTACTGGTATGGCGAGAATGAGCGGCGCAAGGCCAGCGACTGGCGGCCGGAAATCCACGACAGTGACGGGCTGGCGCTGTGGACCGGCAAAGGCGAGCGCATCTGGCGGCCGCTGATCGATCCGCCGTAGGTGATGACCAATTCCTTCCTCGACGAGAACCCCAAAGGCTTCGGACTGATGCAGCGCGACCGCGATTTCGCCGACTATCAGGACGACGGCGCCTTCTACAACAGCCGGCCGGGCATCTGGGTCGAGCCGCAGGGCGATTGGGGCGCGGGCGCGGTGCAGCTGGTGGAAATTCCCACGCAGGACGAGATCCACGACAATATCGTCGCCTATTGGACGCCCAAGCGCCGGTCAAAGCCGGCGACCAACTCGACTGTCGTACCAACTCTACTGGCAGAACGACGAGCCGCATCCGCCTGCCGACATCGGCCGCGTCACCGCCACGCGCATCGGCCGGGGCGGCGTGCCGGGCCAGCCCAAGCCCGAGACAAGGACAGCTGGAAATTCGTGGTCGATTTCGCCGGCGGGCCACTGTCGCAGATGGCGCCGCGTTTTGACGTGACGCCGGTGGTCACCGCCTCGCGCGGCAAGATCGTCAATCCCTATGTGATCAAGGTCGTCGGCACCGACCGCTGGCGCGCGCTGTTCGACATCAATGCGCCCGGCAAGCAGCAGATCGATTTGCGCTGTTATCTGCGCTTCGACGACAAGACGCTGACCGAAACCTGGCTCTACCAGTATTTCCCGCCCAACGGCGCGGCTTAGGCGCGCGCGGCGGTGCGCGGGCCGAAGATCCCGACCTTACCGTCGCCGAAGTCGATGGTCTCGGCGTGGTGCAGTCTGGCGCCGTCGGGCGTGCGCACAAGATGCAGAAACCGCGTGTGGAAGCGCTCGAGCCCCGGTCGGTGGCCGATGCTGAGCACCGTCGCGTTTTCCAACTCGCGGTCGAAGATCGACATCGCCCGCCGCTGGCTCAACTCATCGAGCGCGGAGGTCGCCTCGTCGAGGAACACCCAGGCCGGCCGATGCAGCAGCAGGCGCGCGAAAGCGATCAACTGCTGCTGACCGAGCGAGAGGTTCTTGTCGAGCCGCGCCGTATCGTCGAGCGTCGGCAGCAGATCGGCGAGGCCGACGCGGTTGATCACGGCTTCGATCTCCGCGGTGGCGAAGGCGTCTGGCGGGTCGGGGTAGGTGATAGCCGCGCGCATGGAGCCGAGCGGAAGGTACGGCCGCTGCGGCATGAACATCATGCTTTGCGGGTCGGGATGCCGGATGGCGCCGCCGCCCCATGGCCAAATCCCGGCGATGGCGCGGAACAGTGTGCTCTTGCCGGCGCCCGACTCGCCGAGGATGAGTACGCGCTCGCCCGGCTCGATCTCGACGGTGGCTTCCGCAATCACGACGCGGCCGTCGGAAAACAGCACGCTGACGCCGTCAAAGGCGAGCATCCCGCGGGGATGCCGCGTCAGGGTGATGGTATCGGCCGCCGCGTCGATCGCGTCGACCTTGTCGACCGCCGCCTTGAAGGCGCTCACGCGCCGCAGCGTCGCGCACCAGTCGGCGATCGACGGGAACTGGTCGACGAACCACCGCAGCGAGGCCTGCACCTGGTTGAAGGCGCCGACCACCATCATCAGCCCGCCCATTGTCATGCCGCCGTTGAAGTAGCCCGGCGCCGCCACCACGATCGGCACCACGATGGCGATCCAGCCGTAGCCCGAGGTGATCCAGGTCAGCCGCGACAGTGCGCCGGAGAGCTGGCCCATGGTCCCGATGACGCAGTCGAGATTGCCGTTGAGCAGGCGCCGCTCGTCGCGCTCGCCGCCGCACAACGCGATGCTTTCCGCGCTTTCGTTGACGCGCACCAGCGCGAACCGCAGTTCGGCTTCGCGCGCATAAAGCTCGGAGTTGAGGCCGATCAATGGAATGCCGACGCGCCAGGTCAAGGCCGAGCCGATCAGCGCATAGATGACCGCACACCAGACCATGTAGCCGGGAATGGTGAAGCTGTAGCCGCCGACCACGAAGACAAGATGGGACGACAGCGCCCACAGGATGCTGATGAAACTAATCAACAGCAACGCGGCTTGAAACAAGCCGACCGCGAGGCCGGCCGAGAGCTCGGTGAGCTTGCGGGTATCTTCTTCGATACGCTGGTCGGGATTGACGCCGAGCTGGCCGGCGAGCCCGAGCCGGTAGGCGCGGCCCGCCACCAGCCAGCGGTCGAGCAGATGGTGCGTCAGCCATTCGCGCAGCCGCACCTTGAGCATCTGCTGCATCCAGGTCTGGCCGACCACCATCGCCAGCAACACGCCGACGATGCCGAAGAAGATCAGCAATTGGTGGCCGAGATCGCCGAGCTTGCGCTCTTGCAGCGCGTCGAAGAACGAACCGTTCCACTCGTTGAGCCGGATCTGGCCGAACATATTGGCGATCAGCACCGCGGCGATGCCGATCGAGAGCAGGATGACGCGCAGGCGATGGCTCGATTGCCAGAGCGCGCGCAGCAGCGTCAGGCTTTCGCGGGCGGCGCCCTTCGATTTGGTAGGTTGCGGCGGGCGGCTCGAACGCGACGCCGCGCCGGCCGCGAGCAGCGTCGATCTCGCGCTCACCCTGCGGCGGGCGCGGCTCGACAGCGTCCTCGGATGCGTCTTGGCTCTGTGTCACGTCGCTTTCGTAAGCTGGCCCCCCGTGGCCAGCACGGTCGCCGCAATCACTGGGGCGCGCTATGTCTCTTATCATTGATAAAACTTTTCAAGTGATAAACGACCGCGCTGCAAAAAATGGAACTTTGGTTCCGCCATGTCGTTCGCGAGAATGAGCTCAACCGATCTCGACGTCTGGATCGCGGCGCAGGCGAAACACAGCGCCACAGCGATGGAAAAAGCGATTTCGGCGGCGCATCTGGTCCGCCGGCGCGAGATCTTCGGCCAAGTCGTCGTGCCGGCGAAGGGTTCGGTTCTGGCTTCGCCGGCGATCGCGGACTGGGATCCCGAGCCCGATTATTTTTTCCACTGGCTGCGTGATTCGGCGATCGTCATGCGCGGCGTGGCCGAGCTGATGGAGGACGCGGCGGACGAAGCCGAGCGCGCCCGCTGGCGGCGTCACTTTGCGGATTTCGTGAACTTCAGTCTGCGGCTGAGCGCGCTGAACGGCGCGGCGGCGCGCGACGCTCGGTCGGCGACACGGCGCGGCTGCCGCAAATTCTTGCGCCCGCAGTCCGAACTCGCCGCGTTGTCCAGCGACAAATTGTTGCATGAGCCGCGCTTCAATCCCGACGGCACCGTCGACATCTTTCGCTGGTCGCGTCCGCAATATGACGGACCGGCGTTGCGCGCCTTGGCATGCCTGCGCTATCTCGCGGCCGGCGGGCCGCCGAGCGAGGAACTCGCCCGTCTACTGCGGCTTGATCTCTCGTTCACGCTGCGTCACGCGGGCGGAACCTGTATCGGCCCGTGGGAGGAGCCGGGGCAGAACGCACACCACTACTATGTCGCGCTGGTGCAACTCGGTGCGCTGGTGCATGGCCGCGCCTGGCCCGGCAACCTCGAAGCCGAAGTGGACTGGGGTGCGGCGGAGCGCATGTTGCGCGCGACGCTCGATCGGCACTGGTCCGAGAAACAACGGATTTTCCTCGCTCGTCTGCCGGCGGCAGCGACAACCGCCGACATGTTCGATGCCGCGGTGCTGCTCGCCGTGTGGGACGCCGATCTGCCGGACGGCCCACACAGTGTTCACGATCCGCGCGTGCTGAGCACGCAAGCCGCGCTGGAGAATTTCTTTCGCCGCGAATTTCCCATTAATCGGCGCTGCCCGGCGGTCCCGCTGCTCGGCCGCTATCGCGGCGATCGCTATTTCGGCGGCGGCGCCTGGTACCCGACGACGCTGGCCGCGGCCGGCCTGTATTATCGGCGGGCGCAAGGCGCGGCAGCGGATCGCGACGCACTGCTCGCGCGCGGCGACGCCGTGATGGAGGCGGTGCGCGGCGTGACGCCAGCCGACGGCGCGCTGTCCGAGCAGGTCGATCGCTCGACCGGACAACAGACCTCGGCGCGTCATCTGACTTGGAGCTATGCCGCATTTATCGGCGCGGCGCGGGCACGCTCACGGGCGAGTTGCGATTAGCCACACATCGTGATCGCGCGGCGCCGGGAACTGGACCGGATTGCGGCGCAAGTCGCGGAACCGGAAAGCCGCACGCGGAACAGGTGTCGTCCGCCGGGCGTTACGCTTGCATTCAGGACAAGGAGATTGGCTATGCAGATCAAGAGTACGATCTTTATGGCGGCCATGACAGCGGCCGTGATTTCCGCAGCACCGGCTTCGGCGGCGACGCTCGCCGCGGCCATGATCCCGCTCAACATCCGCTCGGGCCCGGGCCCACAATACAGCGTCATCGGCGCCATTCCAACGCGCGGCCAGGCCACCGTCCTCGGCTGCGTCGCGGGCAGCCTGTGGTGCCAGGTGAGCTACAACGGCCAACTGGGATGGGTCTATTCGCAGTATCTCAGCGCGCAGTTCTCCGGCCGCTCGCTGATCGTTGCCGAACATCTCAATGATGTCCGGCCGCCCGTTACGTATCAGCCGCCGCCCGAGACCATCGGCAGCGCCGCGCCGCCGCCGATGATTAGAGGGACGCTGGTTGCGCCTCGCGTTGTCGAGCAGCCGCAGGTTATCGCGCCGCCGCCGACCATCGGCAGCTATGTCGTCAGCCATCCGGTCACGCCGGTCTATCTCAACGGCGAGGTTGTGGAAGGAGTTGGCCTTCCGCCGGACGTCGCGCTCGCGCCGATCCCCGGCTCCGATTACGACTACGCCTATGTCAACAACGTGCCGGTGCTGGTCGAGCCGACCACCCGCCGCGTCGAATATCTGTATCGCTGAGCCGCGCGGACACGCGCGCCCACGTAAAGGGGCGGCCGCTCGGGCCGCCCCTTTCGCGTCACGCCATGTGGCGCTTAGCTACATTGCGCTTAGTCGCATTCGCGGTGCGACCGCCAGATCACGTGGCCGCGCGGCGTCACGAAGCGCTCGCGTACGATGCGGCAATCTGGCAGGTAAGCGTAGTCGTCATGCCAAGCCGGGCCAACGCCGACGCCGAGCGGACCGACTTGCACGCCGGCGCCTTCCGGTCCGGCGCCCAGATAGACTTGCGCGTTGGCCGGCGTGAACGCGGCGAACACCGCCGCCGCGGCAACGCCCAACAATAATCGTTTCATGCGTGCCTCCTTTCACTAGGCAAAAGGCCAACGCCTCGGGCCGCTGCGGCGTTTCCCGATCTCACAAACAGTTTAGCGGCAAGGAACTGTGTCGCCGATGCGGCCGGAATGCGACCGTGCTCAGCGGCCGAGCGAATTGAACTTCGCTTTCTGGCCGTCGTCGAGTTGCGCGTAGAGACCGTCGAGCGCGATTTCCAGTGAGGTCGCCGCGTAGCTCAGGTTGGAGAGTTGGTCGTTGACGGCGTCGAGCCGGGCCACCGGATCGGGCGGGATCGGTTGCGCGCAGGGCGCGGTCGTCAGCTTCGCCATGTCGGAGACGGTCTTGCGCAGCTCCTGCATGCTTTGCTCTTGCGCCTTGCTTGGCTGTACCTCCTGCTCGATTTGCCGCAGCAGACGTTCGGACGCCTCGAGGCTCGGCCCGGCGCAGGCTTGGTATTGCTTCGCCATCGCGCCATTCATGGCGCCGTTGTCCGGCTTGGCGGCTCGCTTCGCCCGATCGTCAGGCTGCTTCCAAGCAAAATCCTTTTTCTGCTGGTCGTTGAGCTGCTCGTAGAACGTCTTGAGCGGCGCGCGCACGTTGACGCCAGCGTCGCGCACGGCCCACAGCTCCTGCAGCGTCGCCTTCAGGCGCTCAAGCGGCGGCAAGGCATGCAGATCGCGGCAGCCGGCGTTGATGGTTTTGATCGCTTGGCTCACCGCGCTCTGCACCTTGGCGACCGCCGCGCGCTGCGCGTCGTCGAGTTTGGCGTCCTGCTCGAGTTGCGACGCCGGCCATTCGATCTGCGCGGTGGCCGGCGGACCGCAGGCGTCGGCGGCATTGCCGTTGCTGTCGCTCTGCACCGCGGCGCCGGTCGTCGTATTGTGCGCGACCTCGGGGCCGCGCCCGGCGCTCATGAAAGCGGCGGCGACGACGTCGAAGCCATGCGCGCGAACCTGCCCGGCGTAGCGGCCGGGCCAGAACGTAAAGCCGACAATGTCTTCATAGGCGTTCGGCCAGCCGGCTGGCCCGGCCTCGCCGAACTGCGCCCGTGATAGGGCCGACGGACCGGACGAGCGCTGCTCCTGCGCGGCGTATGACCGGTGCCCGCGCGGGAAATGGCCGAAGCGGCCGAGCATCGAGCGCAAGGGATGGGTGACAGCGCCGATGATGCCGCGCGGCGAAAACTGCGCTTGCGCGGCTCCCGGCACCACTATCGCGGCGGTCAGCAAGACGGTGAGGAGTGTTTTCTGCCCGCGCATGATCTTGCTCCCATCCGCCGCCGCTGCCGCGGTAAACCGGCGGCGCGGCCCCACTTGGCCATAACGACCAGTTCCACCGTGCGGTTCCACTCGCCGCAGAGGTAATCGCAGGCCATTGAGTGACGAATTTCGTCGGCAACCAGCGGCGGTTCCGCGCATTAATAGATGCCGAGTTCCATGTGGGAACCGGGGCGGCAGCGCGACTTTGGATTGCTTGGGACGGATCGAGGCGATGGCAGACACAAAACCGATGCGGGTGCCGCGATGCTAGCCGCCGCCGTCACGCTAATCGTCCGGGGCTGCGCCCGCGTGCCGTGGCTGATCATCGTCCTGGGGCTCGCCGCCGCGGCCGCGTCGACGGTCTATTCGGCCAGGCATTTCGCCATCAATACCGACGTCAACAAGCTGATCTCGCCGGATCTCGACTGGCGCCGGCGCGAATTGGAATTCGAGAAACTGTTTCCCGGCCATTTTGGCTCGACGCTGGTGGTCGTCGACGCTCCCACCGCCGAGCTTGCGGCGCAGGCGAGCGCCGACCTGACGCGGCGCTTGGCGGCGCAGCCGGCGTTGTTCACCTCCGCCGAGGACATGGCCGGTAATGCGTTCTTCTCGCGCAACGGCCTGTTGTTCCGCCCGGCCGACGACGTGGTGCGCCTGACGCAAGGCCTGCGTCAGGCCGGACCGCTGATGGGCACGCTGGTCGCCGATCCGAGCCTGCGCGGGCTGACGCGGCTGCTGTCGCTGGTCGCCATTGGCGTGCAAAACCATTCGATGACGCTCGACGACTTGGCTCGGCCGTTGTCGATGGCGGCGACGACCTTCGAGGACGTACTCGCCGGACGCCCCGCGGCGTTCTCATGGCTGGAAATGCTCGTAGGCCATCCGCCGGAGAAAAGCGACTTGCGGCGGCTGATCGAAGTGCATCCGGTGCTGGACTATACGGCGTTGCAGCCGGGCAAGCGCTCGAGCGACGCCATTCGCCAGGCCGCCAAGGACCTCGATCTCTCGGCCAAGTACCGCGCGCGCGTGCGGCTGACCGGCTCGGTGCCGATGGCCGACGAGGAGTTCGCCACCGTGCAGCAGGGCGCGCTGGTCAACGGGCTTGCCACCGTCGTCATCGTGCTGGTGATCTTGTGGCTCGCCTTGAAGTCGGCGCGCATCATCGTCGCGGTGTTCATCAACCTGTTCGTCGGCCTGAGCATTACCGCCGCGCTCGGCCTGATGATGGTCGGCGCGCTGAACATGATCTCGGTCGCCTTCGCCGTACTTTTCGTCGGCCTCGGCGTCGACTTCGGCATCCAGTTTTCGGTGCGCTACCGCGCCGAGCGCCATGACATCGGCGAACTGCGCCCGGCGCTGGCGCAGGCGGCGGCCAAGGTCGGCGTGCCGTTGACGCTCGCCGCCGCCGCGGTCGCCGCAGGCTTCATGTCATTCATGCCGACCGACTACCGCGGTGTCTCCGAACTGGGTCAGATCGCCGGCGTCGGCATGCTGGTCGCCTATGCCACCAGCATCACCCTGCTGCCGGCCTTGCTGGCGGTGATGAACCCGCCGGGCGAAGCATATCCGGTCGGATACCGCGCGCTGGCGCCGGTCGACTGGTTCCTGCAGACCTACCGCGTGCCGGTGATCGTCGGCACCGTGGCCGTCGCCTTGCTCGGCTCGCCGCTGCTCTATCGCCTCACCTTCGATTTCGATCCGATCCATCTGCGCAGCAGCGCGACCGAGTCGATTTCAACGCTGCTCGACCTCGGCAGCGATCCGCGCGTCGGCATCAATTCGGTCAACGTGGTGCTGCCGTCGCTCGACGCCGCCAATACGGCGGCGACGCGTCTCGCCAAGCTGCCGGAAGCCCTGAGCACGGCGACTCTGCAGAATTTCGTGCCGGGAGATCAGGACAAGAAGCTCGCGGCGATTCAGTCGCTCGCCGGCAGCGTCGGCCCGATCCTGCAACGGCCGGCCGCACTGCGGCCGCCGACCGACGCCGACAACGTCGCCGCGCTGAACAGTGTCGCCGACCAGCTCGACCGCATGGCCGGCGATGCCAAAGGCGCCGGCGCCGACGCCGCCAAGCGCGTTGCTGGAGATGCGCGCAAACTGGCGGCGGCGACGCCGGCGCAGCGCGCGGCGGCGCAAGCGGCCTTCGTGGCGCCGCTGGAAATCGACATCGGCAATCTGCGCGACGAACTGCAGGCGCAGACGGTCAGCGTCGCCAACTTGCCAGACAGCCTTAAGCGGCAATGGCTCGCAGGCGACGGCCGCGCCCGCGTCGAGGTCGCGCCCAAAGGCAATACCGACGACACCGCGGTGCTGCGCATTTTTGCCCGCGCCGTGCTCGCGATCGACCCAAACGCGGTCGGTGGCCCGATTTCGATTCTTAAATCGGGCGACACCGTGGTGGCGGCCTTCATCGCGGCCGGAGCCTACGCGCTGATCTCGATCGCGCTCATCTTGTGGATCGTACTGCGCCGCTTCGGCGACGTGCTGCTGACGCTGGCGCCGCTGTTGCTCGCCGGCCTGGTGACGCTTGAGATCAGCGTCTTGATCGGTATGCCGCTGAATTTCGCCAACATCATCGCGCTGCCGCTGCTGCTCGGCGTCGGCGTCGCCTTCAAGATCTACTACATCATGGCCTGGCGGGCCGGGCAGACCAACTTGCTGCAATCGAGCCTGACCCGCGCGGTGATCTGGAGTGCGCTGACCACGGCGACAGCCTTCGGCAGTCTGTGGCTGTCGCAACATCCGGGCACATCGAGCATGGGCAAGCTGATGGCGCTGTCGCTGGTCTGCACGCTGGCGGCGGCGGTGCTGTTCCAGCCGGCGCTGATGGGCAAGCCGCGCACGCGGGAAGGGCCGCCACGCAATTGACCGCGGCGTCGCGGCAGCGGATTATGGCCGGAAATCATCGACCCGAAGGCCTCTTTTGTGGACGCGACTGTACGACCCGCCGTCTGGTTTCGAACCGCTCGCGTGCATCAATGGTCGAAGAACGCGCTGATCTTCGTGCCGCTGTTGGTCGGTCACGCCTACGGCAGCCTCGCCAACGTGGCGATGGCCGCCGTTGGATTTGTGCTGGTCTGCCTGCTGGCCTCGGCGACCTACATGCTCAACGACATCGCCGACCTTGAAGCCGACCGGCAGCATGACGTCAAACGCCTGCGCCCGTTCGCCAGCGGCGAATTGCCGGTCGCGTTTGGACTGATCGCCGCGCCGCTGCTGATCGCCGCCTCGCTGGTCGGCGCGCTGCTGTTGTCCCCGGCTTTTGCCGCGTCGCTGTTGTTATACCTCGTGCTGACGCTCGCCTACTCGTTTGGGATGAAGGAATTGCCGCTGGTCGACGTATTCATCATCAGCATGCTGTTCGTGCTGCGCATCGTCATGGGCACGGCGGTCGTCGGGCTTGCCTATTCGCCGTGGCTTTTGACATTCTCCTGGGCGTTTTTCCTGTCGCTGGCGCTCGCCAAGCGGCATGTCGAAGTGGTGCGCGCCGACCGCTCCGACGTCGAGGACGTCATCGGTCGCGGCTACCGCGGCGCCGATTGGCCGCTGACGCTGAGCTTCGGCGTCGGTTCGGGGCTGATCTCGATCGTCATCATGCTGCTCTATCTCGCCAATGATGCCGCGCCATCCGGCTTCTACGCCAAGCCGAGCTGGCTTTACGCGGTGCCAGCCTGCATGATGGTGTGGATGATGCGCCTCTGGCTGCTGAGCAACCGCATGGAGCTCGACGACGACCCGGTGATCTTCGCGCTCAAGGATCCTGCGAGCCTTTTGCTCGGGCTCGGCGTGGCGCTAGCCTTTTGGTTTGCGCTGTAGCGCTTCGTCTGCCGGCGCGGCAAACGAGAAGTGCTTGTGACCGAGATAGCTGGTGACGACCGGCACCAGCACGCCGATGACATGGGCGGCGGTCTCGCCGTGCCAGGCAAACCCCACCGCCGGGAAGATCAAGCGCGCGAGGCCGACACTGACGATCCACACCTGCGCCACCGCGAGCAGATTGACCAGCGTGAAGCGGACATATTCGCTGGCGATACCGCGACCGGAGGCGGCAAAGACGAACGTCTTGTTGAGGAGGTAGGCGACCGTCATGCCGCAGAGGTAAGCGAGGAGGATCGCGATCTCGTAGCCCATCACCGGGCTGAAGACGATGCGGCTGCCGATGTTCGCCGCCGCGGCAATGCCGCCGGCGACAACGAAGGCGATGAATTGCCGGTGGCCGCCGCGCGGCATCACGTCACGCGCTCCGCCATCAGTCTGCCGAAGCGCACGCTTTCGGAAATGCCGCGGTCTTCCGGGTAGTAAAAGCAGGTGTCGGCGATCTGCAGCCCGCCGATCGCGGTCTCGACCGGCGGCAGCATCGCCAGGAAGCCGGGCGGGCAAATCGGCTGCGCGTGCTTGAGCCGGCCGACGTGACAGGCGATCAAGTCGTTGTCGCGCAGTTGCGGGTTGAGAAGCTTGAGATAGCCGAAGGCTTCGTTGCGGAAATACGCGTCGTCCTGGGCGAACTTCGGGTGCGTCACCGGCATGTAATAGGGAATGTAGACCACGGTATCGCCGGTCGGGCGCAAGTTGGAGAACTCGACGATGCCCGGAATCTCGAAGCGCGCGTCGGTGACATTGACCCAGAAATGCGGCGTGATCGAACGCTTGAGCCGGAACACGACGCAGACGACGCCGATGTTGCGGATCGCCGCGTAACGGGCAACGTCCGCCGCCGGCAAATCCGGCACCAGGCGGCCGATCAGCGGCGTCGGCACCGTCGAGATGACCGCGTCGGCCGGATAGAGCTTGCCGCCGGCGATGACTCCGGTGACGCGCCCCGCCGCCGTCTCGACTTTTTCGGCCGGCGCTTTGAGCGCCACGCGGCCGCCCTTCGTCGCGATGGCGTTGACCAGCGCATGGATCAGCGTTTCCGAGCCGCCCTCGATATGGCCGAGCTCTTCCTGCATTATCGAGCGCCGCGAGGTGCCGAGCCGCTTGATGCGGGTCCAGATCCAGGCCGCCGAGATATTGTCGGCGAATTCATGGAATTTCAGCCGGAACAGCGGCGCCCACAGGCGTTCGTAGGCGCCGCGCCCGCACCAGGCGGTGATCCAGTCCTTGGCCGAGACATTTTCGAGACTCTGCCAGTCGCTGCGCCTGGTCGCGAGAAACATCATGGCGCCGTAGCGTAGCTTCTCGAGCAACGACAGCTTGGGGAACTGCAACAGCGCCACCGGATCGCCCCAGCGATACAGCGTGCCGTCGACGTAATAGCCCATCGAAGTTGGCATCCAGCGCATCTTGCCGCCGAGCCCGAGTTCGGCAAGCAGCTCGAAGGTCGCCCGGTCGGCTTTGCAGACGAAATGAAAGTAGCGCTCGATCGACAGGCCGCCGAGGTCGAAATGCGCGGCCATGCCGCCCGGCTCGGGCGTGGCTTCGAGCACGGTGACGGCGTGGCCGCGCTTCGCCGCGTAATAGCCGGCGGCAAGACCCATAGCGCCGGCGCCGATGACGACCACGCGGCTCATGGCGCTAGAACTCCAGCACGATGTTCGAATAGTCCGGATGCTGGAACGTCTGCTCCAGCGCAAGATGCAGCGGCGTCGCCTTGACCCCGAATATGCCCGGCCAGTCGATGACCTCGAACACGTCCGGCGTCACCAGCGCCTCGAGTTGTTTGGTGGCGAACGGCGGGTCGCGGTCGAACAGACCGTAGCTCCACAACAGCGCCCAGAACAGCCGATAGGGAATACGCACAATCGCCGCGCGTGCGCCGGTCGCCTTCTTCACTTCGCGCATGAGATCGATGTAGTCGATAGTCTCCTGGCCGGAAATATTGTAGCCGGCCTTGTTCGGCCGGTTGTCGATGCACGACATGATGATGTCGCAGAGGTCGCCGACGTAAAGCGGCTGGCGCGGATAACGGCCATTACCGGGGATGGGGAAGACCGGCACGCGCTGCATGAAACGTGCCAGCCAGCCGAGGTGCTTGCGGTCGAACCAGCCGAACATCAGCGTCGGCCGCAGTACCACGTGCGACAAGCCCGATTGCACGACGAGGCGCTCCTGCTGCTCCTTGCTCTCCGTGTACCAGTCGATCGCCTCCGACTCGACCACCGACGAACTCAAGTGCACCAGATAGGCGCGCGGGTTCTTCGCCACCGCCTCGATCAGGCGGCGCGTCGCCACGACGTTGTTCTCCTCGAATTGCTTGGCGTCGAGTCCGCCGATCTGCGCGTGGCTGACGATCACCACCTCGCAAGCCGCCACCTGATCCTGCCAACCGTCGTCGGTCGCGAGATTGGCCTCGACGACACGAATGTCGGGATGCAGCCGGCGCAAGATCGCCGTGTTCGCCTTGTGCTTGTCGATGGCGACGATGTCGGTTAAGCCGCGCGCTTTGAGCCGCGGCATGAGGTTCTGACCGACCAGGCCGGCGGCTCCGGTGACGGCGATGCGCAGGCTCATGGCCGCCCACTCATATCTTCAGCCGATTGAACAGAAAGCGCGGCAGCAGGCGGATCGCCAGCATGATCCAGCGCCAGAACCACGGCGTATAGACGACAGCCGCGCGCCGGGCGACCGCCTTATTGATATCGGCGGCGACGCGGTCGGGCTTTGCCCACAGCGGGCCGCCCTTCTTGAGCGCCGCAGTCATTGGCGTGTCGACGAAGCCCGGCTTGACGCACAGGACGTGAAGCGGCGTGCCAGCGTTGGCGTGTTGAAGGCCCTCGAGGAAGCGGTCGAGGCCGCCTTTGGCGGAGCCGTAGATGAAATTCTTGCCGCGGCCGCGGTCGCCGGCAACCGAGCCGATGACCGCCAAGGTCAGCGCCCGGGCGGGATCGCGGCGCGCGCAGATCGCAAGCAGCCACAAGGCGACGCTGGTGAAATTGACATTGATGATGTCGGCGGCCTGCGCCAGGTCGGTCAGCGCGCGCTGCTGGTCGCCGAGAATGCCGTAGGCGATGAGCACCTCGTCCGGGAAGCCGTGTTGCTCGATAAATTCGCCGACTGCGGCGGCGCGATCGATTTGAGCCGCCAGATCGAGCACCTCAATTGCAGCCGACCCTCCGCGCGCCGAGAGATCGGCGGCATTGGCTTTGAGATGATCCTCGTCGAGGCCCACCAGGAGCAGCTTGCCACCATGCGCCGCCTTTCGCCGCGCATATGCCTGCGCGATGGCTGAGGTGCCGCCGAGAATCCAGACGCTGCGCGCCGCGCCCGACGTCATTGCGCCACCCGCCGCCAGAAGTCGGACATGATCTTGGGATCGCGCAAGGCTTCCAGTCGCCTCCATTCGGGATAACCGGCGCGAAATGCCTCCGCCGACATGGTCGCGTCCTTGGCGGGATAGATACGGCCGCCCGCCTGCATCACCTCGGCCGTCATGTCCTGCAATAGCTTGCGCGTGTGTTCGCCGCGGTTGGGTAGATCGAGCGCGAGTGTCGCGCCTTCCATGGGGAAGGACAACAGACCGGGTGATCTGCGCGCGCCGAACAGCTTCAAGACGACGAGGAATGAACCTTGTCGGTGCTCGGCGGTCAAGCTCAGCAAGCGTTGTACCGCGCCGGCCGCGGCCGCCTTCGGCACCGCACATTGATGCTGGAAGAAACCGCGCGCGCCATAGAGCCGGTTCCAGCCGGCGACCGCATCGAGCGGATAGAAGAACGGGTCGTAATGCACACTGTGGCGGCCAAACGTCCACGGCCGCTGACGGTAGGCGAGATTGAACAGGCTGACCGTCGCCGAATTCAGCAGCCAGGACGGCGCGTCGAGCGGCACCGTAAGCCGCGCATTGCCGTGCACGCGCAAGCCGCCGTGCGGACTGTGACGGCCGCGCATGAACAGGCCGCGGCCAAGCGACTTACCCGTGGCCAGGCAATCGACCCAGGCGACGGTGTGCTCCCAGTCGGCGCTCTCTTCCGCCAGCCGGAAGAAATGATCGAGATCGGTGATCACCAGCGTCTCGACGTCGATCATGGCCAATTCAATTTTCTTCAGCGCCAGTTCGACCCACAGCATCAACCCGGTGAGACCGAGCCCACCGATGGTCGCTTGGAACAACTCGGCATTGTCGGTTTCCGAAAGCTCCAGCACGTCGCCGGACGAGCGCGCCAAGCCGATGCGCCGCACATAGCAGCCGATGGTACCGGCGCTCTCGTGGTTCTTGCCGTGCACGTCGTTGGCGATGGCGCCGCCCAGGGTGACGAATTTCGTGCCCGGCGAGACCGGCAGGAACCAGCCCTTCGGCACGGCGACGCGCAACAGCGCATCAAGCGCTAGCCCCGCTTCGGCGCGCACGATGCCGCTTTCCCAGTCGGCCGCGATCAGTCGGTCGAGCCCAGTCATGCGCACGAGTCCGTTGCCGCTATTCAGGCAAACGTCGCCATAGGAGCGCGCGCAGCCGAGCGCGAGCGTCGACCGGTTGCCCCCGCTCAAGGCGGCGCCTGAGTCCGACAGAAATGCGGGTGTCGTGACCGCGTGCGGAGCCTTAAAAACGCGGCCCCAGGATTCGACCATGCTGTCGGGCTGTTGTGGTACCATTGGCGGCCGTCTGAAAAGCGAACGGTATCACAAATACCTAGCCGCTAAGGCCTATATCTTACCCGGCGGTCTATGGCGCAGCGGTTATGTGCGGGAGACTGCCGGAATACCCTGCCGATCGTGCGGCGGTTAAACTTTCGGTGCAGCCGGCGCAGCGCGCCGACGGCGTATTGGCCGAGGAATTTGACGCGGCGCTTCGTTTGCCACCACCATGACGGATCGAGCGAGAACGCGCGTAGATCGAAAGCCTTGGCGAAGGACGCCTCGTCGCAGGCCCGCTTGACCCGGTCGTCGTAGAAGCCCGCAATTTTGCTGGCGTCCATCCCGGGAGTCGCCAGCCAACGCGGGATGTGAACGTTGCACAGCCTTTCGATGTCGTTGATCGCCTTGCGCGCACCAGTGCCGGCGGCGGGGCAGGAGGTCGCAAAGGCGTCGCCGACCAAGACGAGGCCGGCCCGGCGTACGCCGCCGGTGGCATAGAGATCGACCGGGCGGATCTGCACTTCGCTCGCGACCTCGAAATCCCCTGTCAGCGTGCGCAAGCCCGGCATCAGTGAGCGCAGCGTCTGTTCCGGCCGGTCGCGCATCGCCTTGAGCCAGGGGTCTTGCATCGTGCGGTAGACGAACAGATTGGCGCGCATCGCCGCGCCGATCGGGAACAGCGTGATCAATGCGGTTTCATCGGTGACGTGCTCAGCGTAATAAGTCAGCGCCGGAAATTCAAAGGCGCGGCCGCCGATCGGCTTGATGTCGAAACCGATGCTCACCGAATGGCACTCGCTCAGGACCTTGCACGTGAGACCGAGCGACTTGCGCAGCGCCATGTTAAGCCCGTTGGCCAGCACGACGAGCCGCGCCGAGATCGTTTCGCCGTTCGACAGCGCGACCGTTTGCCGCTCGCCGGCGGTCGCGATCGCCGTCGCCTTGGCGGCGATCATGGGCACGCACGGCGGCACGAGGCTGCGCACGGTGTTGACCAGCGGCGCGTAGAAAATGCCGTATTGATCCCCCGGCCGCTTGTCGAGCAGGCGGCCGAAGCGAGCGACCCAGCATTCGCGGTCGGGCGTCGCCGCGCGCAGCACCTCGTCGGCAAGCCCGGTCTTGCGCAGAATCGCGACCTGCACCCCATCGAGTTTCTCGCAGCGGAAATCCGGCGGATAGACCTCGTGTGGATCGACCAGCACGGCGTCGACGCCGGCGCGGCCGAGCATGGCGGCGGCGAGCGAGCCCGCCAAGCCACCGCCGACAATCGCCACGTCCGTTATGCGCATCGCATCGTCTCCGCACATCAGCCGCGCCGCCACAGCCTGGCGCGGGCCGCCTTCGCCTGCTTGCGCAGCCACAGATAGAACTTCTGCACCCGGCTCAGATGCGCGAACGCGGCCGAGCCGCCGCGCCGCGCGTCGATCCACAGTTCGGCCATGGGCTCGCGCTCGCTCCAGACGGCCATGAAGCTTGAATCGTCATAGACGCAGGAATCGACGTATGAGATGATCGGGTCGGCCAAGAAAGCGGCGGTGTAGTCCTCCAAGAGCAGCATGCCGGGCGAGAAATCGCGCAACGCCTCGTCATAGGCCGTCTTCCAGGTGAAGGCGGCGGCGCCCGCGCGCAGAACGATCTGCATGCTCACGGGCCGGCCGTCGAGGGTGAGCGCGTGGATCCATGCTTCGCCGCGCGGTGCCAGGGCGCTCATCATTTCGCGTGCGAAGGTCGCGTCCGGCGGACGGCACAAGAGCGCGCTGCGCTCGCGGCCTTTCCAGCCAGTGGCTTCGAGCTTCAGGAAATCCTCGACCGCGAGGGCGACCGCGTTGGGCTGTGTGATCGTCCTCGATTCGAGCACGCCCTTCTCGGCGAGCCGGCGCCGGTGTTGTCGCAGCTTCTTGCGGCTCGACGCGGACAGCGCCTTTTCCATGTACTGCTTGGCGTCCAGTTTGGACGCGAGCATCGGCCGGGCCGAGCGGCGCAGAACGCGAGGCGGGCTGCCACGCGCTTCAAGCACGCGGGCGAGCGCTTGCATGGTGGCGCTGTCGGCGCGCATGCCGTCGAGCGCGAGAATTTTCGGCAGGGCTGGATCGCCGACGATGCACTCGAGCATGGCGGAAAGCGTTTCGTCGAGAACGTCGCGGTCAATCACCGGCGTGGCGAGATAAGTGTGCGCGAAGGGTGGCGCCACCAAGACCGAAATTGGAATAATCGCGCACGGCGCGCGGCCGACATTGAAAGCCCAAAGGCCGGTGAGCTGGCGGTGGCCGCCGTTGTTGCGCCAGCCGAGCAGCGTGATGCAGCGGGCGTTCGGATATCGGGCGCCAAGCACGAGCACCACCGGATGCATGAAGACATTGGCGACGTCGGCGCGCGCAACGAGATCACGCCAGTCGCCTTGGATTTCGGCAAGCCGCGCGCCGGTCGCGATTTCGACACTGACCGCGGTGCGCTCGGCGATGCGTGGCGGGTGAACGGGCAGCGGCTGCGGCGCAAAGTGCGCGGCGGCTTCGGTCACGGACGAGGACGGTGGCAAGTACTTTCCCCCGGTGCGATTGCCGTCCCTTGATGATAGCAAGAATTGTTTCATACGCCGTTTACGGCGGCGCCTTGGACTGCCGCGGCGATTTACCGAAGATTAGGGTTAAAACCGCCGCGTCTTCATTCAGACCGGCTCCAGGTGACCATGTGCAGGCCGGGCAGGCGGGTGCAAGTCTTTGCTTTAACCGAAAAACCTACAGTCGGCGCCGTCGCGCCGAGGCGAACGCCCGGGTCGTCTCGCTGCTAGGAGAGGTCCTTGAGCACGCCGTGTTCCAGTTGCAGGCGACGATTGCAGAACTCAGCGATCAGCGATTCGGAATGGCTCGCGAGGATGACGATCGGAGTGCGCCGGAAAAGGCTCTCGATCCGTTCTTGCGCCTTCTTGCGGAACGCCGCGTCGCCGGCGCCGATGCCTTCGTCGATCAGCAGGATGTCGTTTTGCGCCGAAGTCGAGACCGCGAAGGCGAGCCGCGCAAACATGCCGGCCGAGTAGGTGCGCAGCGGCAGTTGCAGAAATTCGCCGAGCTCGGTGAATTCAACGATCTCGTCGAGCTTCGATGCGATCTCCTGCCGGCTCATGCCCATCATGTAGCCGCGCAGATAGATGTTCTCGATACCGGTGGAACTCCGGGTCCATCCCAGCTTGGGGATCGAGCAACGTGCCTACCTTTCCCTCGATAGTGATTGCGCCGGCGCTCGGCTTGTGGGGCCAAAATGTTAGCCTCAAGTCCACACAATAACGCGGAATCGCGCGATACAAATTTGATCTCCGAGAAAAAATTGCTCCGATAAGATGGGTTATCGGAAGTAATTCTTCATTGAGTGTGATAAATCCGCTGGCCGTTGCGGCTGATGTCGCGCGTAATGCAAACTCGGGCATCCATGCTGCGTCCTGATTCCCAAGACCGCGAGCTCGACGGGCAAACCGATGCAGCATCGTTCTGATAGAATCCGCCGACGCGATCGCAAGGAAACGTCATGTCTTCCGATACCCTAAACATACGCCCGCAACCCGATCAGGTCCTGGTCGACGCCGCCGACTATGTGTTGAATTACGTCGTCACGAGCAAATTGGCCTACGATACCGCGCGCAACTGCCTGATCGACACTCTTGGTTGCGGCCTGGAGGCGCTTCAGTATCCCGCTTGCACCAAGCTGCTCGGACCGATTGTGCAAGGCACCGTGGTGCCGAATGGCGCGAAGGTCCCGGGCACTCAGTTCCAGCTCGATCCAGTGCAGGCCGCGTTCAACATCGGCGTCATGATTCGCTGGCTGGACTTCAACGACACATGGCTCGCGGCGGAATGGGGTCACCCTTCCGACAATCTTGGCGGCATCCTGGCGACGGCCGACTGGTTGAGCCGCTGCGCGATCGCAGTGGGCAAGCGGCCCTTGCCGATGCGCGACGTGCTGACCGCGATGGTCAAGGCGCACGAAATCCAGGGCTGCCTCGCATTGGAGAACGCCTTCAACAAGGTCGGCTTGGATCACGTCGTGTTGGTCAAAGTGGCATCGACGGCAGTCGTCGCACAAATGCTCGGTCTGTCCCGGGACAAGATCATCAATGCCATATCGCTTGCCTGGGTCGACGGCCAGCCGCTGCGGACTTACCGCCATGCGCCGAATACCGGTTCACGCAAAAGCTGGGCGGCTGGGGATGCAACAAGCCGAGCTGTGCGGTTAGCATTGATCGCAAAGACCGGAGAAATGGGCTACCCCTCGGCGCTCACCGCAAAGACCTGGGGCTTCTATGATGTCAGTTTCCGCGGGCAGCCGTTCAAGTTCCAGCGGCCTTACGGCAGTTACGTGATGGAGAACGTGCTGTTCAAGATCAGCTTTCCGGCCGAGTTTCACAGTCAGACCGCGGTAGAAGCGGCGATGACGCTGCACGCCGAGCTCAAGCGGCTCGGCAAGAGCGCGGACCACATCGCGAAAGTGACGATCCGCTCGCATGAGGCTTGCATCCGCATCATCGACAAGAAAGGCCCGCTCGCCAATCCCGCCGACCGCGATCACTGCATCCAGTATATGGTTGCCGTACCGCTGCTGTTCGGTCATCTGACCGGGGCGGATTATGAAGATGACGTTGCGGGCGACCCATGCGTCGACGCGCTACGCGAGAAGATCGTCTGCGTCGAAGACCCCCAATTCACGAAGGACTATCACGATCCCAATAAGCGCTCGATCGCCAATGCTCTGACGGTGGAACTAAAAGACGGCAGCAAACTCAAAGAAGTCGTCGTCGAGTACCCGGTCGGGCATATGCGCCGCCGGGCCGAGGGGATTCCGCTGCTGGTGGAAAAGTTCATGACCAACCTGGCGCGGCGCTTTCCAAGGAAGCAGCAGGAGGCAATCCTTGCGGCCAGCCTCGACCAGACGGCGCTCGAGGCGATACCAGTGCACGAATACGTCGATATGTATGTGATTTGAATGTTGTGCAGGATGCGTTGCGATCGATAGCGTCGCGCGACGCCGGGGCGTCCTCGCGCGGCAAACTCAGGGAGGTATCAAGATGCCATGCCGGTTACCTAAGCCAATGCAGACCATGGGCCTCGTGCTCGCCGCCGCGACGCTGATTGCCTCAGCACCCTCAGCGTCCGCCGAGGATTATCCGACGCGGCCGATCCACGTCATAGTGCCGTTCGCGCCGGGCGGCGGATCGGACTTCATTGCGCGCTTCATGGGGGTGAGGCTTGGCGAGTTGCTCGGCAAGCCCCTCGTCGTCGAGAACAAGCCTGGCGCGGGCGGCGCCCTCGGCGCCGAGGTCGGTGTAAAAGCGGCCCCCGACGGTTATACGCTGACGGTCATCGCGTCGAGCTATACAGTCAATCCGGCGATCCGCAAGGTCAACTTCGATTCCGCCAACGACATCACGCCGATCATTCAGGTCTCGCAAGGTCCGCTGCTCGTGCTGGTGCATCCCAGCCTGGGCGTGAACACGCTGCAGGAGCTTATCGCGGTGGCGAAGAATAAGCCCGGCGAAATTAATTTCGCAACCTCAGGACAAGGCAGCATCATTCACGCCGCCACCGAGCTCTTCAACGTCAGGGCCGGCATCAAGATGACCCATATTCCATACAGGGGCACCGGCCCGGCGCTCGTCTCTATACTTGCGGGAGAGACGCAAGTCTTCTTCAGCAGTCCGGCGACCGCCATGCCGCATGTCCAGGCGGGCAAGCTGAAGGTGTTAGCGGTAACCACCGCAAAGCGACTGCCAGCATTGCCGGCTGTGCCCACCGTCCAAGAGGCGGGCGTACCCGATTACGACGTCACGCTATGGCATGGCCTCATTGCCCCGAAGGGCGTGCCGCAGCCGATCGTCGACAAGCTCAACAAGGCCGCCAACGAAACGTTGAAGCTTAGCGAAGCGGCGGAGAAGCTTGCGACCGACGGAGTTGCTCCGGCCGGCGGAACGCCCGAGCAGTTCGGGGCAACGATCCGCAAGGAGGTCGAAGTCTGGAAGAAGCTCGCCGCTGACGGAATCATCAAAGGGGAGTGAGCTTTCGCGTTCGGGACAGCCCCTTCACATCCCGACGTGGAAGCGGCGGGATATTGCTTCACATTCATCGTCTGCGTTCCTGAGTGTCCTCGCGGGGCAGTAATGCCTGCAGTCAATCGGCCACAGCTTTGACAGTGTTTTTGACTTTGAGATATGGGCCTAGGCGAGATGCGGTATCTCACCGTGGCCGCCGCCGTTTGCAGCCTGGCCGTTCGTGGTAATGGCGGCGTGGGGAAGCGCGCGGCCTGAGTGCTGCTGGAGGCCGCGTGCGCGCTAATGGCGTGCACAACGCTCGCCATATTAATGCGTCGCTACCGCGCCTTCTCGATCAACTAAATAGGCGCGCGGCAAACCACATTCTTGGCACTCAAAAACGTGCTGTGCTCTACGTGAGTCTTTCAAATCCGGCTCAATCAGCCGGATCTTCATCACCGAACCACACTGCGGGCAGCTTGCAATGGTCGCGGTTGACGAAGGCAGCGACAAGGTCAACAGTCGCATGTGATCATCCATCAAAAATGAGCTTTGATATTTTCGATACCCAATTTCACTATGAAGTTGACGTTCAAAGGGAAAATAACTGACCGGAGTATGACTTAAATTGGATTTATCCTCGAATTCCACAGGCGGGAACTCGCACAATAACGGGCGAGCGTGTGGAGGATGAGTTCGCGTTCGACTTCCTCAATTGTGACGGATGGCGTCGATTCTTGATCTGTCCGACCGGAACGCCCGCAGGGTGCGGAAACACTGATCCCTAGGTCTTCGTATTCGCGAATCTTATTGCGCGGCCTTGGTTATCGACGATCACGGCGCGCTGATTATTCTGGACATGGATCGCAAGAAAGGCCCCGCATGGTCACCCGCGAAGAAACAGGCTGCGGAGATTGGTCGCGAAGGCAGCGTTATCAGGTGCGATGGTCGCGACGGCGGCAAAATCCACGTGCGGTGGGATGGCTACGCATCGATCTTTCGACACGCGAGCCGGAGGAGATAGAGTTCATCGCGCACAACGCAAAAACTGAAATTGGACCAGTGCGCAATTACGTGAACCCCTATGTGGGTTGCGCCCGCGGCGACAGGCTCTTTTTCAGGCGGAGCTGATTGGGGACGGTAGGGATGCAGCATGATTGGTTCGAGCGAATACCCGCACGGCGTTGGCGCAGGGACGGCGACTTTTTTCTGCTAGCGTGCTAGTTAGCACCATATTTGCGTCGCGCTGTTTTTCGCTAAGTCATTGAAATTGTGGCGCGCCCGAGACGATTCGAACGTCCGACCTTTGCCTTCGGAGGGCAACGGAACGATGTTTCCCGTGCTTACCCCAAGTGGTTGTTGGTTCGCAAAAGCCTGAACAATTAACTATTATTCAGAATTTTGGGGTTATGGTCATCGCCGGTAATAGACTGAAATTGCTTACCTGTGCTTACCTCTTGCTTACCCGATCCAGAGTGGCGGACCCATGAAACTGACGAAGCGCATCCTTGACAGCATTAAACCGAACCCTCGGCGTGACGTGTATCTTTGGGACGGAGAAGTGTCTGGTTTTGGGCTGAGGATTAAGCCGAGCGGGGTTCGATCGTTCATTGTCCAATACCGAAACGGCAGTGGCGTCAGCCGGCGCATTACGCTGGGCAAGTTCGGGGTGCTGACGACTGATGAAGCCCGCAAGATGGCGAAGGCAAAGCTTGCCGAAGTGGCAAAGGGCAGCGACCCGGCCGAAGAACGCGCGCGAGACCGCAAGGCGACGACGGTCCGCCAGCTTTGCCGCAGCTACCTCGAAACTGCCGAGAAGGGATTGATCCTCGGAAAGGATAACCGCCCAAAGAAGGCGTCTACATTGTACACTGACCGCGGGCGAATTGAGCGTCATATTCTGCCACTGCTCGGCAACCGGCGGGTACGCGATCTAACGACGCCCGACATCGCGCGCTTCATGCGCGACGTGGCAAGTGGGAAGACAGCGAATGATATCAAAACCGGGTTTCGCGGCCGAGCGATCGTCGAAGGCGGGCCCGGTACGGCCTCGCGCACAGTCGGGCTTTTGGGGGGCATTCTATCGTTTGCGGTTACTGAGGGGCTCATTCCGGGCAACCCCGTTCGAGGCGTGAAGCGGCCGGCAGATAATCGGCGCGAGATCAGGCTGACAACCGACCAGTATCGTGCCCTCGGCAATGCGTTGGCGGCAGCGAGTTCCGGCAGCGAAAACCCAACCGCTATTCTTGCTATACGGCTTCTTGCTCTGACGGGTTGCCGCCGTGGTGAGATCGAGGGGCTCCAATGGGATGAAGTGGACGTGCCAGGCCGCTGCCTTCGCCTCTCAGATAGCAAGGAGGGAAAAAGCATTCGGCCTCTGGGCAGTGATGCCGCCGCACTGCTCGCCAAGCTTTCGAGAGATGGCCGCTATGTTTTGCGCGGGAATGTGCCGGACAAGCCGTTCGTGGGGTTGCCCAAGGCATGGGCGCGCATCGTAGGAAAGGCCAACTTGCCAGGGCTTACGCCTCACGGGTTGCGACATGCTTTTGCTTCTGTCGCGGCTGACTTGGGACATGCAGAACCAACAATCGCGGCGATGCTTGGCCACGCGACGCACAGCATTACCGGCCGCTACGTCCACCATCTCGATAGCGCGTTAATAACAGCCGCAGACACGGTTGCCCGCCAGATCGCTAGAATGATGGAAACTTCAGGGCCTAAAATCCCACAGAATGTCGTCCCAATCCGCGGCGGTTTTAGCGCCTGAGGCAGGCGACAAAGCTGAAAAGCGAGTTTGCGGGCGCGAATTAGGAAACGATACCTACAACCCAGGCACATTAAGCTTAACGGCCCGTTACCAGAATTGTTTTTTAATTTCTTACCATTACTAAAACGTCACCAGCCGGCGATCCCCGGCGATCTCCAGAAGGGTGGCGTTATGCGTACTCATAGACTTCTCCGCCGGAAGATGGCCTCTGAATATCGACACGAAACTCATGGTTTGGTCCGTGCCCCAAGCACGCTGGCCAAGCTTGCCGTGATCGGCGGCGGCCCGGTCTTCCGGCGCGTCGGGCGCTTTCCATACTATGAGACAGACGACCTCGATAAATGGGTTGCGTCCAAGCTGAGTGCGCCGATGCGCTCTACGTCAGACACGGTCTCGCCAATGCAGCCTGACCCGGGCGGCGAACAGCAAGTCAGTGACGACGGCACAAGCGAAAAGTCGAAAGCGCACGAAAAACAGGAGAGCGTGACGTGAGCGTGTCCGACGCAGACGGAAGCGACCGACAAAAAACCGAAACCCGATTGGAAATGGACGTTGGGGGCAAGGCTGTCGAGCCGCGTCATACCGCGCACCTCGCCGTACCAGTCGCATCAAAGAAACCAACGGCGCTGCCAACGTTGTCTCGTTTCCTTTCGACCGTGTCGACAATGAGCCCGTAGATACCGGCATATTGGAGGCTTGCGCCGCGCTCGCCAAGGCTCCCAAGGTTGCGGTGTCAGCGTCAAGTGGCTCAGCGTCGACCAAGCAAAAGACCATGCTTCAACCACGGTCGGACGCCGGTCAGGCAAAGCGGGGCGGCACGAGCGTTCCGAGGAGTGACCATGCGATCGCTGGCGTAACCTTCCGCGACCGCTATCCAAGCGGTCTACCTAAGCCGACGCTGGCGAATGCCGTAATCGCTATCAAAACTCTCGGCATCGGAGTTCGCTTCGATTTATTCCACCACCGAACCAACGTCACCTATCGAGGCGGCGTTTCTACAATTCATGAAGGTCTCTTGACAGACCACACGGTGAGCGCGACGCGAAGCCTGATCAACAACACATATCAAATTGATTGTGGTGACGCCAACACGCTCGCGGCCATAAATGAGGTTGCGTGGGCCAACGCTTATGATCCGGTGCTCGATCTTTTGGACGATTGCCAACTCAAATGGGACAAGGTGAAGCGTCTCGACACGTGGGTGATCGACTATCTCGGCTGCGACGATACGCCGCTCAATCGCGCGATTGGCCGCAAGACATTAATTGCAGCTTGTCGCAGGGCCAGGGTCGCAGGATGCAAGCATGATGAAATTACCGTTCTCGAAGGACCCGAAGGGATCGACAAGTCAACAGCTATTCGCGTCTTGGCCCCCAGCATCCGAGCGAGAAAATCCTGCGTCAACGTCAATTCGTCGCTGCCGGCGAGGTCGCGCATGTGCAATATCCAGCGGCTCAATCTGGCTTCGAGCGAATGAGTGGCGTTGCAGGCGGCAGACTGCTGTGATTGCGCGAATAATACCTGCTCATGGCGAATGAGGACCGAACGCAACGCCGCGAACTCGTCGGCTATTTTGCGGAGCCGATCCACATCAATTGCTGCGGCCGTGCCCGCGACCTGCACGATGGCCTTGTTGAGCGAAACTTTGCCGTCGAGGGCCGCTGCAGCATTCACGGCCCCAGTGCGACCCACCATCGCTGTTTCAATTGTCGCCCCGGCGGCTAGTTCGACGACCAAAGAAACCGCGCCGGAATAGGGAAAGTAGACCTTGCTCACCGCGCTGCCCGCTTCCGCAACCACGTCTCCAAGCTTCAACTCGACAATCTTTAAGTGAGCTTGCACCGCAGCGAAGGTCTTCGCCGGGAGAGCCGCAAGCAATCGATTGGGGGATTTTGCCACCACCACGCTTCTCCTGCCTATTCGGCGGGAGCGCGGTCGCGTCTCTCAGCCATTGACCGCCAGGGGTCTAGTCAACGGTGGCACGTATATAGGTGCTCGTATGTTCGATAGCTAACGTAAAATCGCCAAACGCTTTGAATTGCGCAGCTTCGCTATTTAGGAAATAATGAAAACTGTAGCGGACTACCGGGTTCAGGGGGTTCCCAGTGGACGGCACAGGTAACGATTATCGCGTGTATTGGCGGCAGTTTTCACCGGGGTCTGCCGAAGCGTACGCGTTTGCAACGTTTCTTGTCGTTATAGCGAGCCTTGTACGCTGGGGACTGGGGCTGGTCACCGACGGCGTTCTGCCCTTCGCGACGTATTACCCCGCTGTGCTTATTGCGGTCCTCTTTGGCGGAGCAGGGGCTGGCACATTTGCTGCTCTATTAGGGGGAATTATTGTCTGGTGGGCCTTCCTACCTCCGTATTTCGCATTCTTACCCCTAACCGCTACGGAAGAAATCAACTTAGTGATCTATATTTTTTCTTGTCTGCTCATCGTTTGGGCGGCCGGTCATTATCGTAAGGTTATGAAACAGCGCGATGACGAAGCGAAGTTCCGCAAACTGGCGGTTGATGAACTCGCACACCGGTTAAAAAACAAACTCGCTACAATCCAGTCCATCGTAAGTTTTCAACTGCGCGACGAACCGCAGATAAGAAATGCAATTCTGGACCGTCTCAGTGCACTTTCGGCTACCGATGACCTTATTATGGCGACGCAGGGACAAGGCGCGCACATTCGCGACATCCTCGCCGCCGAACTCGCCCCGTATGGAGGATCGCGAATTTCTATGGAGGGACCGGATTGTCTCCTTCCCCCAAAACTGGCTTTGATTATTGCGCTTTTAGTTCATGAACTCGCTACCAACGCTGCGAAATACGGCGCGTTGTCATGTGCGGCCGGCAAGCTGTCAATCGACTGGAGGCTTTCCGGTGCACAGTTGAAGGTTGAATGGCGTGAAAGCGATGGACCCATCGTCACCAAGCCCGCTCATCACGGCTTTGGCACGCGACTTCTCACACGGTCCTTGGATCAGTTCGGCGGGACAGTCGAGACGGCCTTTGAAACGACCGGACTTGTCTGCAAATTGAGTGTCACTCTTCCAGAGCGTATGCCCAGCATTGTTCCCGGTATATCCGGCACGGGGCCAGAAGTATTGGCAGCCGATTGAAGTGTGGTGGTACTTTTAAGTCCAAAGCCTGTGACCCTGCCGCGCCCCTCTCACGTCATTGTGCGCAGGGCGACAGAACCAAGACTGCAAGAAGCGCATTCATCCTTGCATGCTGTCCGCAAACGGTTGGCTCAATTTAAATCGCGAAGCGACTGTTGCGCAGTCAGGTCGGGATCGGGCTCAAGGGTACTCTGTTGAAGCCGCCGCCACGCCAAGGTCGGTTACGATGTTACCTGGTAGTTTAGTTTGTGAGAGATAAGTCAACCAACCTCGGTAATGCGACGATGGGTTCTATCAGTCCTTGGCGCTTGAGGGGTATCGCCGAGTAACCGGTCAAATTCAGATTTTGAAATTTCGTAGCATTCACAAGTTCGATCGTGCAGAGCTTTATGATTGAGTATGGTCACATTGCCGCGCGTATACCGAATATGCCCCGCCCTCTGCAGTTCGCTCATCACCAGGGTGACACTCGTTCGACGGACACCAAGCATCATTCCAAGAAATTCGTGGGTCAGTAAAAATTCGTCAGTTGGCATTCGGTCCCGTGTCATCAGCAACCAGCGGCAGCAGCGTTGTTCAAGCCTGTGAAAATGCGCGCAGGCCCCCGATTGCGCGACCTGGTTGAAGAAGGCATGGATATAGCGAAGTGAAATGGATTTTAACGTCGCGCGGCGCTCAAGCTCGGTGCGAAAAAGCCGAGCATCCATCCTCAGGGCCGTCCCCGGAACCTGGACGTACACAGTTGAAGGCGCGTAATTGTCACCGAGAACAATCGGTAGCCCAACCATGCCTTCATTGCCGATGGTGCCAACCTCCGCGCCGGACCCATCGGCCGCGTTAATCACAAGGGAAGCGACACCATCAATAGGGAAATACACATATTCAATCGGCTCGGATGCCTCATAGAGACTTTTCTTATATTCCAAAACGACATTCGTAAGATGTGGCCGCAGTCGCTCGTAATCATCGTTTGACAAGAGCGAGAGTAACCGGTTCGTTCGTGTGTTTCGGTCCAGCATTTTTGTTACCTCATCACACACACAGTAAAGTTTCTACTTCAATATTATTTTTGACACCCGGGCAATTTCTTTCCCGGGTTAATCGAAAGCCAAGGGGCACGATCTCCCAGGGAAGGCGCAATATTAGTAGCAGCGACGGAAAAGACGAGCCCCCGAAATTGCAACGCAAAACAAATGGGTTGCACTGCAACAACAAAATAGTTCCGATTGTGTCGGCAGCCGGACAGACAACGGAAAAGAATGGGCTGACGTTTTTTTCGTAGAAGCGACACCAACTTTGGGCGCTTAATAAAGTGGTCGCGTCATGCAACGCGTTGAAGGCGGTTCATTCGATCCTGAGACGATCAAGCTTCTGAAGGCTGCGCTGGATCAAGCCTGGCTGTCTCTTTCCTCGGGACAACAGGCGCACACAACCAAAAGCTACATTGCTCAACGCATCCTCAAAATAGCAGCGCAGGGCGAGCGCGATCCGGTACGTTTGCGCAGTTACGCGCTGACCCCTTTTGAACCGGCCATGAATGAGGCGGTGTGGCCAAAACAAGGTCTTCCGATCTTCCCCTTAATCAAATAGACGGCGATTGGTCGCGTTTCGCTACATCCAACGGGAACGAAACAATGCAACGCGAGTATGCAATTCGGCAGATTGCGAAAGACAAAGGTTATCGTCTCGAAAGAAACGACGATGAAAGCTACCGTCTCATTAATGGAACATTGAACGTGACCGTATATCAATTTGATGCAGTCCCGCTTGAAACCATCGCTCTGTTTCTGAAAAAGCGCACCGTAGAGATTAGCCAAAAACGTGCTTGATATTTGAAGTCGTGCTATATGCCGCCCTATGTGCGGACGTTTCACCAACCGCCTGACTTGGCGTGAGATAGTCACGCTGTACCGGTTGACCGTTCCGGCAACTCCCGAGCGGAATTTGCCAGCGCGCTATAATATCTGCCCCACCACGACGATTGACGCTGTAATTGAGCGCGACGCGAAGCGCGAACTGGTGCCGATGCGCTGGGGGCTTGTGCCGTCATGGTGGAAGAAAAAGGCCAAGGAAACTCCGGCCACATTCAACGCGCGTGTCGAAACGGTGGCAGAGAAGCCGATGTTTCGTTCCGCGTTCAAGCGGTCGCGATGCCTGATCCCGAGCGCTTGCAATTCTTTAAACAACGCGCCCGCGAGACCTTTTCCGCGCTCAGCTTCGGCGACACAGACAGGGCCATAAAGGTAGCAATCGGGCGGAGCCGGGAAAGCGCGCAACATGGCCTGGACCATTGTCACATGTGCTTTCGCGGCGAGCGAAGTCCCCAACACATAACCGACGACTTTGCCGTCCCGACGGCCAACTACAAGCGACTTTTCGAATATCGCGTGCCTAAACCAATCGGCGGTCTGCCTCACTGACAGACCACCGCCGCGTTCGACCAGGTTAAGCTCCTGAAGCGTGAGGATGCCGGGAATATCGTTCGGCGTGCCGAGAGAGATTTCGTAATCGACGATCATCAGAGCGTGGGCCGAGTTCAAACCGAAGCAACAGTCTAACATAATGGCGAATAGGTGTATATTTGGGATGACTGTTTCTGCCCTCACTTGAATATCGTTGGCGCGATCGGGGCCTCTAACCGCGAAAGGATTGCGGGATTTCCAGTCTGGTTCAAACAGTATCAAGGTAAAACGGTCACAGACCCTCACCTCGTCATTGTCTGCAACCTTGCCACCTTGACCCGTGAGAAGGTGCAAAGGTGGGACGGTGAGCGGCCGCCAGACGCCGACCTACGTGACGAATAACAACTTTTCACAGAAATCTGAGCTAACCGGGATTGCTCGCTGTTACCTTCCACGAGCTTGAGTTCATCACTACTCCGTTCGGGCCTTGATACTTTGCGAGTTGTGCCTTGAGCGCGGCAGCGATCTCGCTGTGTTGTTCTTCGGCCAACTTTCCGGCTTCGCGGTACACCTCACCAGCCGGTCCGATGGCAAGCTGAAACCCCACTGCATCATCTAGATCATTGCCTACAAATACTTTGGCATCGACCTGCTCGAACTTAATGTCTTTGTAACCAGCAATTTCGAGTTGCTTTGTCACAACCCCAGTATCGGCCATGGAAAACGGCCCCGGCCCACAAGTCTGCGCATTTTCGCCGGGCGGCGGCAGATAGCGTAATACGGTCTCCTTAGCCGAGCCGAGCCACGGGTTATCCTTTATGCCGCGCCAGACGATCATCGTCATTATGCCGCCGGGCTTGAGTGTTTTGCGCATATTGCGCAATCCCGCTACAGGGTTTTCGAAGAACTGTGTGCCAAATCGCGAAAAACAGAAATCGTGAATAGGTTCGAATGGGTATGTCTGCACGTCCTCAGCCAAGAACGTGATGTTGGTAATTCCCGCTGCCTTCGCGTCCCTGCGACCGAACTCCAAGAAAGCATCACAGCAATCGACAGCCAAAACCGAGCCGGAGGGGCCTACCAGTCTGGCAAGCTTGATCGCGGTATCGCCAAATCCGCAACCCGCGTCCACACCGGCTTAACAGGTAGCGTTGGAAAGATTGCCTCACTGTGTAGCGTCAACCCATCGACGAGGATGTGCTTCCAGCGGATGAATTTCGGCACCAGTACGCTATTCCAGAAGTCGATGTATTGGCTCTGTTGACGTTTGTGCTGAGCAAGAGTTTCAACGGCCATAACACGCCTCCCTATGATACTCAGTGAGTAGGATAGTTGCCCAAGCAGGCGGGGGGAGCAAGTACTGCCATTACGCGCTTCGGAGGAGGATTTGCAGGCCGGGCGTTAGTGCAGATAGCCTTGCTGACTTAGGAAGCGGATATATGGCTGACAAGCCAGTTGGATTTTTCGAAGGCACTGAAATGCCGACCGCCGGATGGTGGGAGGCACTCTGGCCTGATCCTGCCGGAGTGCTTGCTGCGGTCGGACTGCGGTCTGGCATGGGAGTGATCGATCTTTGCGCGGGCGACGGCTGGTTCACCCTTCAAATAGCTAAAGTCGCACGACACGTTACAGCGATTGATATTGACGCCAAATTGTTAGGGGTGGCACGGCACCGGTTAGTGGAAAGCGGGGTAACAAATTGCGATTTTATTGCTGGTAACGCATACGACATTGCCAAATTGGCCGGACCGGTGGACTTTGTCTTTATGGCAAATGCATTTCATGGCGTCCCTGACCGCCCACGATTGGGGCAGGCTGTACAAGCCGCACTGAAAGCAGATGGCTATTTTGCAATCATCAATTGGCACAAGCGTCCGCGCGAGCAAACGCCGATCCTTGGAGAGTCGCGAGGCCCAAAAACAGAATTGAGAATGTCGCCAGAGGACACGATCAAGTCTGTGGATGGACGCGGATTGAAATTCATAAAAGTTGTCGAAGTTCCACCCTATCACTATGGCGTTGTGTTTCAGCACTCTAGCGCATGAGGTTTTAGTAATGCCGCCGTTGCTCAAAAATAAAAATCCGGCGGCTAAGTCGGTTTTCGCACCTTCCGCACTCTTGCGTGAAGCGCGTCGCCAAAAAGGACTTGGGGCTACAAAGGTGCCGTCCGTCTGCGTCTTGGACCCGGACGGCGACATTGTCCGTCGTCTTAAGGCTACTGGTCAGGCACACCCAGCAAACGACTGGCCTTGTTATCACACCGAACTCTATACGTTCGACAGTTGGCACACAGGTTGTCGGTATTGTTGGTTGCGCGGTAGGTGCGCCGTTCGCTGTACTAATAGCGGAGGAGCTTTTCGCCAGCGGTTGTCACTTTCTGATTAGCATCACTTCCGCAGGTCAAATCACTCCTGCCGGTAAGCCTCCATATTTCGTTGTGATTGATCGCGCCTTGCGCGATGAGGGAACGAGTTATCACTACGCCGTACCCTCAGAATACAGCGAAGCAGACCCGCATTTAGTTGCTACGGCTGCACAGGCGATGAAGGCAAGGGCGTGAACATTGTCACCGGGTCTAGTTGGACCACAGATGCGCCGTTCCGCGAAACAGAGGAAGCAATTGCCGCTGCACGCTCCAAGGGCATACTGGCCGTCGAAATGGAAGCCGCGGCTCTTTATGCGTTTGCCCGTGCCACGAACAAAAAAGTTTTATGCTTGGCACATGTCACAAACACGATGGCAGTCGCAGAGCAAGACTTTGAAAAAGGCGAAGCTGACGGCACAGTTGATGCCTTGCGTGTGCTAGAGGCAATCGTTAGCGGGCTTCAACCGTAATGCCGAACTAAGTGCGAACCTAAGGTGAAAATCTGAGCCGGTTGTCCGGCTCGGCTCGTGCGACCCCAACGCATCGCGGGTAATGGTTGACCTGTGTCAATGCATTACGGCCCCATTTGCGGCAGGAAAATAACATTCGTCATGAAGGGAGATACCGTCATGAAGAGACTTTCAACCCTTCCGATCTTTTTCTTTATCGTTCTTACTTCGCCGTTACAGTCGTTCGCTCAGCAACCGCCGCAACCAGCCGCTCCGCCCCAAGGATATTATGGGCCGGGGCCTTGGCATCATATGTGGGGCGATGGTTATGGCTGGCACTTTTGGTGGATGTTCCCACTGATGATGCTATGCATGATCGTTATTTTCGCTGTCATCTTTTTTCTCGCTCGGGGCTTTTACGGCCATGCGGGCCACCATTGGGGACGGCCACCGCAAATGTGGGGTGGTGACCCAACCCACTCGGCATTGCAGATACTCAATGAGCGGTATGCGCGAGGCGAAATTCAGAAGGATGAGTACATGGAGAAAGAGGCTACAATCCTCTCCGGTGGATGGCATTAATAATTAATCCTCGCTAGCATCGCAAAACGGTTGCGGGATTTTCAGCCGAGGTTCAACGGTAACAAGGTAAATCGGTTACACGCTCTCTCGCACCGTTCGCTGTTACCTTGTCACCTTGACCTGTGTGAAGGTGCAAAGGTGGGACCGCGAGCTACTACTAAACGCCGAACTTGCGTACGGTAACAACTTTTCACCTTTTAAGAGCGGAACACACCGCAACATTTTGTCCGCTTTAAACCAAAGCAGACAAAGGTCGATTTTGATTGGAGGCGGTCTGTCGGCTTTTAACCCGAAGCGGACATTTTTTAACACTAAGCGGCGAGCATAGCGCCGATTGAGATTTGGAGCTGATGTTGCGTGTATGGCTTGCGAAGCAATTGCGTGCCTTTGATCAGCAGAGCTTTCATTTTGTCGGTAACTGTATTGCCGGTCGCGTAGAGCACTCGCAAATTCGGCCGCAACGCGATGGCCTCCTGAGCAAGATCGCACCCGCCTTGGACCAAACTCTTTAAATAGATATCGGTAAACATCGCATCGATGTGTTGCGAAGAACGCAGGATCGAAAGCGCCTCGTCGACGTCGCTGGCGGTGAGTGTCTGATGGCCAAAGTCTTGAATTAGCATCTCCGCTACTTCTCGGATAAACACATCGTCTTCGACGATTAAGATTACGGCCATCCGAATAACCCTTTGTTTCGCGGTTTTCTATCCAAACAATTGTTTGTAGTAAGCCGTAACTGTGCCGTAGCACTCGCACGACCTCTTTTTTAATCCTCGGGGATCAATAATGCGAATGTTTCCTCGGTTGCATTTTATGAAGCCCTCCCTTTGCAGATTGTTGGCCGCCATCGATACACCGGACCGTTGAACGCCAAGCATCTGTGCAAGAACTTCTTGTTTGAGCGTTAGGACCTCGCTGCCGGAAAGATCACGCATTCGCAGAAGCCATCGGCACATTCTGGCTTCTATAGAGTGGTTGGCATTGCATGCGGCGGACTGCTGCGATTGTGCAAACAATACTTTATCGTGCCGGATCAGAATTGAGCGAAGGAATTTTATTTCGTCGGAAATTTTGCGAAATCGATCCACTCCAATCACGAAGGCCGTTCCTGCCATCCGCACAATGGCCTTGTTCAGGAACACTTTGCGGTCAAGTGCCGATGCTGCATTCAAAACACCGTCGCGACCGACCATCGCCGTTTCAATCATCTGGCCGGAACTCAGTTCAACGACCAGAGAGATAACGCCGGAATTGGGAAAGTAGACGCGCGTTATCATGCCCCCGGCTTCCGAAAGGACATCACCAAGCTTCAGCTCAACCAGCTTCAAGTGCGGTCGAATAGCTGCCGTGGCATTAGATGGAAGTGAAGCAAGTAGGCGGTTTTGCGATTGAGCCACAAAGCATCTCCTGTCTGCTGACGGGAGCGCGGTCGCGTCTCTCGGTCACCAAGACCATTGGCTAATCGGTGATCCGGTATCCTAGGCTTTCGTATATTCGAAAGCGAGCCCAAAGGATAATATTGAAGCGCGAGTTGTAATCGCAGAAAGTAAGAAAACCGCCACGGCCGGCTGGTAAATGCGGCGCGTTATGTGCATTAAGCGCGATGTCAGCTTGGGCACTTCGCGCTGTTCATCGCAACGCACCATTTTTAAACGAATTTCGGCGAACCCAAAAATTGAAAACCTGAGACGTTTGTTTCGCTTGGCTCATGCAGCCCAGCGGGTCACGGGTAAAAAGGTACAACGGTACGGCACACGGCAAATGAAGTGCTGTCACCTTGCCAATGTCTGACGTTACCCCAATAACGACCGACTTTCGCAGCACCGCAAAACGACGCTAAATGCCAACAACGAACTCGTGCACCGCAGCAAAACAACAGCCCTTTATATCTATCGAGTCGAGCGGCTTCGACTTTCTCGGCTACCATTATCGAAGCGGAACAACAAAAAATAACCGGCCGGGACGAAGAGCAAAGTCAACAACGAAGCCACGGCAAGACCCGACATCATAAGCACTGCCATGGGCTGCCAGAGTGCGCCGCCGGCGATCGCCATCGGCGCCAAGCCAAGAACCGTCGTCGCCGAAGTTAGCAGGATCGGGCGCAAGCGCTTCTGCGAAGCGGCGACGATCGCCTCGCGCAGCGCCAAGCGCGACCTTTCGATATCGATCTGATCGATAAGCACGATGGCATTGTTGATGATGATACCCGCGAGACTGATGATGCCGAGCGTGCCGAAGAACGACAGCGGCTGCCCGGTTGCCAGCAAGCCAAAGGGAATGCCGACGAGAATCAGCGGTATGGTCATGAAGGTCAGCAAAGTCCGGCGGAATGAATTGAACTGCAGGATAATTGCAATCACCATCACAGCAAGCGCAGCCGGAATGCCCGCGGCAAGTTTGCCGTTGGTCTCCTCGCTCTTTTGAATCTCGCCGCCAATGTCGATGTGATATCCTCCGGATAGATCCAATGCCCGCAAGCCGGGCTGAATAAAATTCAGCAAATCGCCCGCGGTCAAAGAGGCGCTTCGGCCACTGACAATAATCGTCCTCTCCTGGTTCTTTCGACGTATTCGCGAGAAATCGAAACCGGTTCGTCAACGTGGCGATCTGCGCAAGCGGGATCAGTGTGCCGTTTTTTGCGAAGGTGGCACTGGTGAGGCCTTCGAGGCTCTGATAGGTGGCCGCTCCGGCGCGTAGCGCAATAGGAATGGTGTTGTCACCTTCGCGATAGATCGAGACCGCAGATCCGCTGAAATAGGTCTTGAGCGTCTGGGTGATCTCTTCCGACGTTATCCCCAACTGCCGGACCCGATCCTGATTGATATCTATGACGACCTTGAGAACCTTGTTGCCCCAGTCATCGTCATTGTCCCGAATGCCCGGCGCGGCCTGAAACAACGATCGGACCTGTGCGCCCAGCGCAAGAAGACGATCTGCGTCGGGTCCCGAGATTTCGACGTCGACGATGCCGGCTTCTACTGAACCCATTGCGAGGCGCTTGATCTTGAAGCGCGCTTCGGGATGATTTTCATAAAGATATTTCCATGCGCGGTCGGCAGCACGAATTGCGCCTTGATAGTCCTTTGTGTTGACCAGGAAAAACGCTGCGGCCGGATCGGGCGGAACCGGCGTCAGCGTCAGGTAAAATCGGGGGCCGCCATCTCCGATATAGAGAATATTGCTGACGATCTCTGGATTTTGTTTCGGATCGGCAAGCCACTTGGAAATCTCCAACGCTCTTGTCTCGGTTTGCGAGATATCGGTCCCATCCGGCATATTCATGTAGATCAGGAACTGATTGCGTTCGCTGAGCGGAAACATCTGCTTGGGCAGCCATTTGAACTGCGTCACCGCAAGCGCCACAAGTGCGAAGCATACGCAGGCCACGACTACCGAGAAACGAATGGTAACGCCCAATATTGAAGCATAGAGCGCCTGTGCAGGCGTGCTCGAACTGGTCGCCTGTTGTGGCCGACGGCTTCGGCCAAGGAACCAGACCGTTAAGGCGGGGAGGATGTAAAGTGCGGCGATCCATGAACCGGTGAGCGTAAGAGCAACCACGGCGGCAAGCGAAAACGCGTATTCGCCGGAGGCCCCAGACAACAAGAATAGCGGGAGGAAAGCCGCGACAGTCGTGACCGAAGATACCAACAGCGGAAAAGCGTATTGTTCTCCGGCCGCCAGCGCGGCGTCATTGGCCGGCACGCCGTTGTCGACCCGGCTCATTATGTCCTCTACCATGACGACGCCGTTGTCGACCAAAAGACCGAGCGCAATGATAATTGCGGCGATTGACACCTGCTCGATCGCAATGCCGAGGACGCGCATGCCGATGACTGCGAACATTACGGCAAACGGAACAATCATCGCCGCGACGAGCCCAGCGCGCAGCCCGAGGAACACAATAACAAGGGCACCGACCACGACGAAGGTCTGCGCCACATTTGAAAGTGCGGAGTTGACGGAGGTCCGCACCTGTTCCGCCTGATAAGTCGCGAAGTCGATCACGTAGCCGATAGGCAGGCTTGCCTCGTAATTGCGCGCCGCCGCGCGAAGCCGTTCGCCAAGTTGCGTGACGTCCTGGTCCGGCTGCATTACGATGCTGAGGACGACGGCCGGGCGCCCGTTGAAATAAATAGGCTTGACCTTGGGTGAGACATAGCCGCGTCGAACCGTCACCAGGTCGGCGAGCCGAACCAGGCTATCGGTCGTTCCGACCCGCGTCAGCATCGTCTCGATAGCACGCACGTTCGGAAAATCGCCGGATGTCTCCAGCAATACACGCGTACCATCCGCATCGATGTTGCCGGACGGCAACACGACATTCTGTGCCTGAAGGTCTTTGATCAGCGCATTCAGCTGAACCCCCACCGAGCCAAGCTTTCGGGTATCGATTTCCAACCAAACTCGTTCGTCCTGGACGCCCAGAAGATCTACCTTGGCGACCCCTTGAAGCTGGTAAAGCTTTTTGCGGAAGTCTTCTGCCGCATCCTTCATGTCGCGAAACGAAAATCCCTCGGCTGTGATTGCAATGGTGGCAATCGCAACGTCGCCGAAGTCGCTGTTGACGAATGGACCGAGGGTACCGTTGGGCAATTCGACCTTGACGTCGTCCATCTTGTCGCGCAGTCGCTGCCACGTCGCATTGACATTGCCGACCTCGTCCTTCAAGTCGACGTAAATAATGAGCGATCCTTCCGTGGCCAAGGTGCGAACGTCCTTAACTTCGGCAAGCTCCCGGATCTTTCGCTCGATCGGGACGGCGACGAGATTCTCCATCCGTTCGGGCGCCATTCCGGGAAACTGCGCCGATACGACGGCGGTACGAATGACAACAACCGGATCTTCGCGCTTGGGAAAATTCGGATATAGCGCGATGCCGAAAACGAGCAGCCCCGCCATGACCGTGACAGTGAATCGCGAGCGTTCGAGACCGAACCGCGTCAGAAAATTCACCGGGGCTTACTCCTGCACCGGCAGAAGCTTTACCTTCTGGCCATCGACCAGATAGGACACGCCCGCTGAGGCAACCAGATCGCCGGCTTCAAGACCGCCGGTGACGACCAAGTCATTGCCGCGGATGCCGCCGACCATAATCTCGCGCTTTTTAACGGTCGAGTTGGCGTTGTCATAGACGAACACCGTGGCGACACGCTGCAGCTCCTTGCCGCCTTCCGGCACTAGCACGCTGAGCGGCAACAAGAACCCGTTGCCGCCGCCGATCAACGGCTCCTCGATCGCGACTTCGACCGACATGCCGGCATTCAATCCGGCGGCATTATTTTCGAGCCTGACTACGACGGGGAATGCCGATACTTGTTCGGCCTTCGAGCCAAGCTCATTGATGGCGCCTTTGAGCGACAGATTCGGGAGGTCGGCGACCGTAATATCAACTTGCTGGCCAATTTTCAGGCTCTGGAAGGTCACCGCCGGTACCAGGAACGAGGTCTCAAAACGGTCGTCGCTGTACAGCGTCACAATCGGTTGTCCAGCCGCAACCTGCGCGAATGATTTGACCTCGACGCGGGCGATGGTTCCCGAGAACGGGGCGAGAAGCTTGCTGCGATCGAGGTTGTGATTGGCCAGCTCGAGCTGCCGACGCGCTTGATCGAGTTGCGCTTGAGCAGTGATAAGATTGGCTTTCGACTGATCGAACGCGGCTTGCGTGGTAACACCCCTTTTCAGAAGCTCTTGCTTGCGTTGGAAGTCGCCTTCGGCGTTCTCAACCTGTCGCTTGGGCCTGTTGCACGCCGGCGCTTGCCTGATCGACTTGACTCTGCAGTGAGCGCGGATCTATTTCCGCCAGCACATCTCCCAATTGAACCTTTTGACCAACCTGCAGATTGACCGCTTTGAGTTGCCCGGAAATCTCAAACGACAAAAGGCTGACGTCAGCGGGCTGAAGAATACTCGGGAAACGGCGAACGCGACTTTCGGCTCGTGCAGCCACCTTGTAGGCGCGCAGTCCTCGAACTAATTGTTCGTTGCGCTGCTTCCTTTTTTTCGCTGCAGTTTTGTAGAGCCAAACCCAAGTAGCAAACAGATCAACAGCCCTAACACCAGTTGATACGCTTTCACGGTCTCGCTCCCCAGTGGAGTGGCCTCGATTCCGAGGGATAACCTCTGTCTCTCGACGGCCTCACTTTTTTGACACGAGGCTTTGCTTCGTAGCTCCGATCTCTGCCAGCATTTTCGGCAGCACCGCCTTGAGCTCAGCGAAATTTGCGAACAGGTCCTTTGTGGAAACCAGATCGGGGATAACGTGGATCGCCTCGAGAATGTCGCGCTGTGCAACTGGCAGCCCGACCAGGACAATGCGCATCCCTGATGATTTGAGATCCACGAGCACGTCCTGCAGCGCGTAGGCGCCGGACTGGTCCATTAGCGACACGCGGTCCATTCGAAGAATAAGCAATCGTCCGCCAGCCGCACGCGCGGCGATGTTGAGAAAGCCACGCGCGAAGCCGAAGAACAGCGGCCCCTCGACATGTTTGACGAGCAGGCGATCGCGATATTCGGCGGGAATGTCGATCTCGTCAGCCCAGGGCTCGTCGGCTAGCGGCGAGATCGCCGTCTCGCGTTCAGAAATGTCAGCCACTTTCTTCATGAAAATAAAGGAAGCGATCACGAGGCCCGCGGCGACCGCGACGATCAATCCCGAAAAGACCGTAAGCCCCAGCACAATAAGAAGCACGGCTGCGTCCGAACGCGGCACTTTGCCTATGTGCGAAAGTCCTCGGAAGTCGATGCAGCCCAGGCCGGCACCGACAAGTATGCCGGCCAACACGGCATTCGGGATATACTGGACAAGCCTGGAGAGCCCAAGCAGTACGGCAAGCAAGAACAGTCCGTGGATCACGCCGGAAAGCCGAGTTTTGCCGCCAGCTTCGATGTTTACGATGCTTCGGATACTTGCACCGGCGCCCGGAAGGCCCCCGACCAAGGCCGCCCCTATGTTGCCTATCCCTTGACCGATCAGTTCTCGGTTGCTGTCGTGATGGGACTTGGTGAGGCTGTCCGCGAGTAGCGCGCTGAGCAGCGTGTCGATGGCGCCAAGCGCGGCGAGCTCAATTGCCGCTGACACGACGAGGCCGGCTTGGTCGAACGACAGCTCCGGAATGACCAATGCCGGCAAACCGGCAGGAATGGCACCGATCCGTGGCGCGTTTACGCCGAACACAACAGAGCCCGCGGTCACAACAATGAGCGCTACTAGCGAGGCTGGTACTTTGCGCGTGAACCGCGGCAGGATTTGAATAATCGCGAGCGTGCTCACTCCCAACAATGCTACGGGCCACACGATGCCGCCCGGTAGCATGGGCAAGCTACGCAGGATTTTGACGGCGTCAGAGGAAGGTGCCTCAGCGCCCACAATGGGATAGAACTGCTGGATTATGATGATGATACCGATTCCGCTCATGAAACCGGAAATCACCGGATAGGGCACATAGCGGATAAAGCCGCCGAGGCGTAGCACGCCCAACAGCACCTGCAGGGCGCCGGCCAAAAGGAAAGCAGTCACAACGACTGCGAGGTTTACCTTGCCGGTCGGTAACATGGTCGCCGCGACGACCGTCGCGGCGACCAGCGTCATTGGGTTAGTCGGGCCGGTCACCAACAGCGGAGTGCCGCCGAATATGGCGGCCAGGATCCCTGCGGCGATGGCGCCGTAAAGGCCTGCTTCGGGGCCGAGCCCGGAAATGGCGCCGAAGGCGAGGCAAAGCGGCAGCGCCACGATGCCGGCTGATATCCCTCCGAACACGTCACCGCGGGAGGGGATAAGAGAGCCAAGCATGGAAGCAGCCCTCCGCTTTTACGTCCGGCTGAGTCAGCGGTCCTCCAGCGAGTAGGGCAGAGCCGACTTGTGCACGCAAAGACGCAGTTTGCCATCGCGGCAGAAGCGGAACACAAACGTCTTGTCCACCATAACTTCCTCACCGGCTGCGTTCTGTAGATAGACGTTGCCCATGGTGATCGCGACCTTGCCATGGATCTGGATGCCGTTCTCAGCAGCGTTGTTATCGTACCAGACTTTGACCCAGCGCTTAAGTGCAAAGCCCGTGTCCTCCGGAAAGTCCGGATCGCCGGCTACGAAATAGGAGATCGCGCCCCGCCTGGTACTGCGGAAAGTGTTCTTGCCAAAGGCCAGCGTCGGTTTGAAGAAGACCGTGCCTTCCGCATAATCATAAAGCGCATCGACCAGATCGCAGGCGGCGGCACGGACATCACCCCCCTCCGCAGCCACAGCGCCGATATGCACCAAGCCGTCGCACCAAGCCTGCTGCGCGGAGTTGACCATTTCCTCGCTGATTGGGCTTGTGTCCATTTACGAGTTTGCCCCGGCAAATCGAAGCAGAATGTTGATAACGTCTAGCAGACAATCATTCTCGGCGGGTTGCCCACGAGCCGTAGTCAAGAGCGTGCAAGTTTTACTCCAGTGCGATGCATTACCTTTCAACATGGAACACACGCGTACGGCAGGCGGTAGTATGTCTGCAGTTTTCGATCTGGCAACTGGTGTCCACCATTGGAATTAGAATTCGGTGGTGCTTCGGTTCCCATTTCAGGCAGAAGTCGGGTGCGCACCTTGCAAAGAAGCCGGCTTAGGTCGTTAGAAGAAGGCTGTCGCCGGCCTGCTACCAATGATGGGAGTCGCATGCTGCGATGCACCATTGATGTCGCACATGGGTCATTCGCGTCACTTCGATACCTGCGCAATGTCTGCTCTTACCCCAATAGTGACGTTTAAGTCGCTAACTGGTTTGAACCTAACGCCGAATTTAGGGCCAAAGGTTTCAAGGTGACAAAATTCCATTCACGCCACCGTCTTGGAGCGCATAGCGTTCGGCGGTCTTAGTTTGTCACCTTGCTACCCGGCCAAACGTAAGGCGGCACGGCACCTATCGGCAGAGCAAGACATAGGATGGTTAGCCAGCACCAATCGGCAAGGCCGCATCGATTGGCAGCGGGTCCGACCGCATTGAATTGGTTATTCAAAAGTTAATGCGAGTTTTTGGGTCCTACGTATTTTCGAACCGGGTCTTCCTTCGCGCGACGGCCGGGGCCTGTCCAGCATACCGGGGGGTTCGCGCTCTGCACGTCCCGCCAACCTCGCGTCAGCCGTGCCCGACGCGACTATTCGTAGAAGAGCCGTTGTACGAACAGTCGTCAGCACCGGAAGGGCGAAATCCATGGCCAAGTCGCACCTCAAGCTGGTCACGCCAGCCATCGTAAATCGCACAGTCACCCCGAAGCGTGTGCCAAACGCCGACCTTCGCACCCGCGAATACCTGACGGAGGCCGAGGTAGAGCGGTTGATGGAAGCGGCCAAGGGCAACCGCTGGGGCCACCGGGATGCCGCGATAATCCTTGTGGCCTACCGGCACGGCCTGAGGGCTTCCGAGTTGGTGGACCTGCGCTGGGATCAAGTAGATTTCGGCACAGCCACCTTGCACGTCCGCAGGGTCAAGCAGGGCACCCCCAGCACCCATCCTATCCTCGGGGTCGAGCTACGGGCGCTGCGGCGGCTCCAGCGCGAGCAGCAGCCCAAGTCGCCCTTCGTGTTCACTTCGGAACGCGGGAGCGCCGTTTAGTACGGCTGGCTTCGCCCGCATGGTCGAACGGTCGGGCAGGGAGGCCAAGCTGACCTTCAAGGCGCACCCGCACATGCTTAGGCACGCTTGCGGTTATACCTTGGCCAACAAGGGCCACGACACCCGCGCCCTGCAAGCCTATCTCGGCCACCGCAACATTCAGCATACCGTCCGGTATACCGAGCTAACACCAACGCGGTTTAAGGATTTCTGGCGCAACTGATTGCGACCAACAACGCCTGACTGAGAAGCGCATCCGCACAGCCTCTCCCGTGCTCGGCCCCAGGCTTACTCAGTGGGACTTAAATCATGCACGACCGGCAGCACGAATTCAAAACGCGTCCCTTTACCAAGTTTTGATGAAACAGAAATGTGCCCGCCGTGCCGGTCAATGATCATTCGGCACAGCGGCAGTCCCAGGCCCGTCCCGCGTTTCTTGGTGGTAACAAATACATCGAAGACTGCGTCGAGTTTTGCTGAATCAATGCCGCATCCGGTGTCTTCAATGGAAACGCAAACCGAACCGGAATCGCTTCGCTTCGTTACGATGTGGATTGTCTTCGTTCGATCCGTGACCCCGTCCGTTGCGTCTATTGCATTTTGAATGAGATTGATCATCACTTGGTTTAACTGCCCTGTGTGGCCTCGAACGACGGGTAGATCGGCAGCAATATCCAAATGAACCCCCACGCCTCGCTTCACCGTGTCGTTGTGAAAAAGCCGAACTGATGAAAGCACAACTTCGCCCAAGTCTACGCTTTCTAGCGGCTGATCGGCGGGCTGGAACAGCAAGCGAATGCTTGAGAATACGAGAGATGCGGCCTCGCTATTTTTGTTGATGTCAGCCAGAATTTCTTCAATCTCCCTCATGTCGGGCGGGGATTGCTTTGCAACCACCAAACCTGCGTCGCTGTTTGCCGAGATGGCGGCTAGTGGCTGGCGTACCTCATGCGATATTGCAGCGATCACCGCTTCGATGCTCATCAGTTTGTTGGCGCGTTCCCGGTCGAGCAGGGTGATCGCTTGGAAAAGTCGATTGTAGAAAATCGTCATTTCGGAGAGCAGCACGCTAAGCACGATTGTCGAAGTAGCTACCGAATAGATACGGCTGGCATAAAACCCCAAGGTGAAGCGTTCCGACGCCAGCACGCCGGTGAGCACCGGCTCCGTTATCCCGGCGCAAACGACCACCATGAGCCAAAGATCGAGAATGGAACGTTTGCGCCGCCAGAGTACCGCCAGCACCAGCACGCCGACACACCCATTCAACAATGCAAGGGCATGCAGTGCGAGTCCATGGCGGAGTTCGTCGAGATAAAGTGTCGGCAGGATATCGTCGGCGGCTGCGGCGATCCAAGTGAACGCGCAGACGATACCGAGAACAATTCCGCTGCACCAGGCGATCTCGACCTTAGCCGAACCCGATGCTTTGCCACCGGCATCTTTCAACAACACGTAGCCCAGAATTCCGAACAAAAAACCGAAGTGCCACAAATTGTAGAGCCACACGGTCGTTTGCAGTCCGCCAAACACGCGTCCCGGCACAAAGGCACCGGGAAACGAAATGCGCAATGACGATCAACGCCGAGAACAGATAGGCACCTGCTATCACCAGTACGGCCCGGGTGCGGAGCATTGTGAAATGCCCAAATAGCAGCACGGCCGTCACAAGATCACCGACGAAGACGATTGCTTGAACACCAGGAATGAAGGCGTTGATCCGTGCCAACGGCAAGGCCGCGAATGGAGCCGTGACCGCAAAGGCGATGAGGAGAGCAGCCGTGACAGTAACCGCAGCCTTTCGTTGCAAGGGCGTGGGCGGCGCGATCACCAGTGAATCGGCGGAGCGGTCTGTAAGTGGCATTACGGCACATTGCTCTCGGAATGCTGCGGTCCTGTTTGCTCGCGAGGTAATACAATAAGTGTTGAGGACCGCAATGTCCGCTTTCGGGGGTAAAGCAGACGTGATGCATATCTCGCGCTTTAAGATTTTCCGATTTGACAGTGCAGAAAAATGCCTTTTGCGCCAGTGAGCGCCGTTAGAGAAGACACTGTAAGTAATTGATATTGCTATCCCGTAGCCATGTTCGCGTGGCAACACGATCGAAAATTGCCGGAATTTCAATGTCTTAATGTACGGGGTGCGGGGGCACCGCTACTTGCTGGCGTCGTATCCGAAGAAAGAATAATATTTATCTGGGGCACGATTGACAGCAACCGCCATGGCAAAGTCCGCGAAGAAAACGCCGTTTAATCCCAAACAATTTCTCGCCACGGTGAATGGCGGTCGAACCCAATCCAACTACCACATCGACGATATTATATTTTCACAAGGGGACCCTGCCGACGCAGTCTTTTATATCCAGACGGGCAAGATCAAGATCGTGGTCACTTCCGAGCGAGGAAAACAGGCGGTGGTCTCCGTCCTTGGAGCGGGTGAGTTTTTTGGCGACGGCTGCTTGGCCGGCCAGCCGTTGCGCCTGGCCACTGCCATCGCCCTCACTGGATGCGAAACGATGCGGATGGAAAAAGCAGCGATGGTTCGGGTCCTGCATGACGAACCTAAATTTTCAGAGATGTTTATGGCTCATCTTTTGACCCGAAACAGCCGAGTTGAAGCGGATTTAGTAGATCAGTTGTTCAACTCAAGCGAAAAGCGTCTGGCGCGGACACTGCTACTCCTGGCCAATTACGGCAAGGAACGCGATCCTGAACCTATCTCGACAAAGATCACCCAGGAGACCCTTGCTGACATGATTGGAACGACCCGGGCCCGCGTGAGTGTTTTCATGAACAAATTTAGAAAATTGGGCCTCATCGATTACAACGGCGATGTGAAAGTAAAGAGCGCATTGTTGAACGTTGTTCTGCATGAGTAGCCGCTACCAAGGTTTCCGGCAAATATTTGCGTTGTGACCGCCCCGGTTTGACAGTGCAGAAAATTGCCTTTAGCGCCAGTGAGCGCCGTTAGAGAAGTTTGAATTTGCTAGCTCGTGGCACTTCTCCCGGGACAATCACCTTTTACGTCGATGGTGGCAGCCTTATAGGCAGAACGCGCTCGTAAGTGGGGGCGGGCGTACTTCTCGGGCACCGGCTCGGCTCTTTCACCTTGGCACATCCTACGTCGTCGGCGTCGGAGAACAATCGGGGGTTTTCACGAACTGAGACGATCCCCATATGCTGAAGGGCACTATTTCGGGATGCCGCATGAGCAAGCTACACGAGCTTTTCCCTACCGCCGACGCCCTTCTCGAGCAGACGCCCGAAACGCTCGCGCCCGTCCTGCTACGCATTGCCGCTGCCGGACGGCAGGCGGGCGGGATGTTTTGGCCGGGGGCGGCAACGCAGGTGACAGTCGGCTCAGGTATGACCGCAGAAAACCAACACGCGTATCCATACCACAAGCAGCGTCAGGTTGATGCGTTAGTGAACGAAACGTTTGAGTACTTGCGCCGCAATGGACTGATCTTGCCAGCGCCGGACGTCAATGGTGCCCACGGCTGGATGGTGTTAAGTCGCGGCGGTCAAGCTGCTCTTGAGGCACCTGACGGCGTGGATCAAATCCGGGCTCTCCGCTCGTTTCCCAAAGCGTTGTTACATCCGTCTATCGCCGCTGATGTTATGGCGGCCTTCCACCGAGGCGACTTTCCGACGTCCGTGCGTGATGCCCTAACGGCGGTTGAGATCGCGGTTCGAGAGGCCGGCGGCTACTCGCAGGACGACTATGGTGTTGATCTGATGCGGAAGGCGTTTAACTCGGCGTCGGGTCCGCTCGCCGACATGTCGTTACCCGAGAATGAGCGCAAGGGTTACGAGCACATGTTTGCAGGCGCTATCGCCGCGTTGAAAAATCCACACTCGCACCGGAAAGTAACCATCTGTGACATACAGGAGGCAATGGACCAAGTGCTTCATGCGTCATACTTGCTGCGCATTATCGACGCGCGTCGCTGAGAACGTTCGCGGCAAATTGGGGCAAATTGGCGAAAAAAAACCGCTAAGTCTCAGACCTAGCGGGCTTTATTTTGGTTGCGGGGGTAGGATTTGAACCTACGACCTTCAGGCTATGAGCCCGACTTTCGGGGCACCATTTAGTACGGCTGGCTTCGCCCGCTTGGTTGAAAGAGCCGGCAGGGAGGCCAAGCTGGCGTTCAAGGCGCACCCCCACATGCTCCGCCACGCCTGCGGTTACGCGCTGGCCAACAAGGGGCACGACACCCGCGAGTTACAAGCCTATCTCGGCCACCCCAATATTCAGCACACCGTTAGGTACACCGAGCTATAGCCGACGCGGTTCAAGAATTTCTGGCGAATAGATGGTCCACGTGGGCTCCGGGATATGAAGCTGGCCCCAAGTGCTTACCCAATGCTTACCCAATAGCAGACGAACTTGATATAATTACGCTAAGTCATTGAAATTGTGGCGCGCCCGAGACGATTCGAACGTCCGACCTTTGCCTTCGGAGGGCAACGCTCTATCCAGCTGAGCTACGGGCGCCTGGGCGCCTGAATAGACGAAATGGCGGGGAGCGGCAACGGGTCTGATTGTGCTGGATTGGATGTGGGAGGCCTCCTGCGGCAACGCTCTGTCGTCGTCGCCTAATTAATCCGCGCTAATTGCGGCTCGATTGTCGGTGAGTTGAAATGACCGCTTTTCCAGGCCAAAGCGAACGTGACGCGGACGTCGCGGGAGGTCTGATTTCGACCCAAAACGACCCCCTATATTCGAGACGCAATTAGCGAAGCAGAGACGCTTCGAACTCGCGTGTGACCGTTGCAATCTGCGCCATGTTCGGCAGCCCCGCCTCATTGCCGAGATGCTGGATTTTGTAGGCGGCGGCCGCTCGCGCGAAGCGGAAATGCTCCTCCCAACTCATCGCCGGGTCGGTGAGATAGGAATGAATATAGGCGCCGTGGAACACGTCGCCAGCGCCGCTGGTATCGAGAACTCTGTTCGACGGTACGGCAAGAGCAGGGAACTCCCGCACGACGCCAGCCTCATCGTACCAGATCATGCCTCGCTCACCGAGCGTCACGCCACCGATCCGGCAGCCTCGGTTCTTGAGATAATCCAGCATCGCCGCCGGCGCATGGCCCATCTGTTCGCAAAGGCGTTCGGCGACAATCGCCACGTCGATGAAGCCAAGAAGTTCGTGCGTATTCGATCGCAGTCCTCCGCCGTCGAGCGAGGTGAGAATCCCGGATTGGCGGCACAGCTTAGCGTAATGAATTGCGGCATCCGGCTGGTGCCCGTCGAGGTGAAGGGCGCGGCAGCCCGCGAGATGAAGGGTAGGTAACGGATGAAGATAGTCGTCATCGCGACAACGAACGATCGCTCGCTTGCCATCATTCGGCATGATGAACGACAGCGATGACGTGTGGACTTTCCTGACGTGGATCGAGATGCCGTATTTGGCGGCCATGTCCAGGAACATGCGACCGAGCCAATCGTCGGCGACGGTTGTGAGCACGTCAGGTGCATGTCCCAACTTCGCACAGCAAAACGCGGCGGTGACCGCATTACCACCGAACGAGATAGCGTAGGCCGACGCCACATATTTCTCGTCGCCGGTCGGCATGTGGTCGGTCAGAAACGTCACGTCGATGTAGGTGTGTCCGATAAAGAGGGCCTGCATGATCTCACATCATTCGCTCAAGGAGCCTGGCGAAGCGCAGCAAGCTGGCGTCTCAAGTCTTCGAGCACGGCATAAACGCCAGGTGGAAATACTTCGTCGTATCGGGCCTCAAGCTGCGCGATCTCCGACCGCAGCCGTTCGATGGAAACCTCCGGTGCCGTCAAATCACTCATCGCATTTTTCCAATTTAGGAGAGGGAGCCGTCGTATGGCAACAGCCGCTAGCTCGCAACCGCCTGCATCAACGCTGCAATCGTTATTGTCGCGAAATTGGAGAACGTGTCAGACACGGCATAAGGCAGAATGATCTGGTTGCGATGACGCATGGCGCCGCAGGTGTAGACGACGTTGGGCACATAACCTTCGCGCTCTGTAGGCTCGGGGTAAACCAGAGGCTCGCGCGAACGCGCGAGAACCTTGGATGGATCTTTCTTGTCAAGGAGAACGGCGCCGATCGAATACTTCCTGACCGGACCAACCCCGTGGATCAGCAACAGCCAACAGTCGTCCAACTCGATGGGCGAGCCGCAATTGCCGATCTGGACAAATTCCCAAGGATATTCGGGTTGCAGGATGGATCGACCGCCGTCCCATGAGTAAAGGTCGTCGGAATAGATCAGATAAAGATTCTCATTGTCCTGCCGGCTTATCATCGCATAGCGGCCGTCGATTTTTCGTGGAAACAGAGCCATGCCCTTATTGCGCGAGGCCGATCCGTTGAGTGGTGTCATTTTGAATGATTGGAAGTCCGTCGTCGCAAGCAATTCGGAGCGGATCGCCCTGCCGCTGTAGGCGGTATAGGTGGCATAGAAAGTTGTCCGTCCACCATCGCTGAATTCGACGAAGCGCGCATCCTCGATGCCGTTTGATTGGGCGTCGGTGACCGGAAAGATGACCCGCTCGCTCAGTTCTTCGTCTGGACTGAAGATGACTTCGACATCATCTCCATTGGCCATCGATGTCCGGCGTCGAACTGTGGGAACGGCCGCCAGACGAGCGGTCGGATCGACGGAGACGCTGCCGTCCGCAGCGATAGTGCCGGACCGGAACGTGAGCGATGAAACATGCCCTTCGCCGACGGCGCGAAGGCTCAAGATGAATCGGCAGCCATGTTCCGGAGCGCCGGTCTGGTCGGGATGCCGGACGATGCTTGGATTGAACAAGGCCGAGGCTTCGAACGAATATTCGTTGAGAAAATAAGCCCCGATCAGGCCACGTTGCGTCTTATTCAATTGAGCATGCGGTTCGAGCGCGTCCTCCATCTCCGCGGCGCGCGATTCAAAAATCTCGAGCAGATTCCTATGGCGGCCCGCGAAGTTTTCGAGCACCTCGTTCAATTGTTGCGCGGCAGCTTCGGTATTGAGCCGAAGCACGCGGTCAACGATGTGATTGGCACGGACCTTGTCAGTTGGGTTGAGGTCGCGAGGCTCAGTCGCCGGTTTGAAGGGCCTGACGACGACCCTGGCCGGGTCTGGGCGCAGATAGAGGCTCTGGCGATTCACGAATTTGGATTGGGACAAAGATGCTCCCTAGGGGCGATCGAGCTGGATGATCTGTGCCGATGCCGTTGGATGATGATTTTGACGCGGGTTTTGCCTGGCGTACGACAACCATGGCCATGAACTGCCGCATCTCCACGAGGCCAAGGAGATACGATAGCACCGATTCCGCACCCTTGTTCCCATTGGGCCGGTCCGGATGGAGGCCATCCGAACAGCTCCCCGTATCAGGATCGATCAGTGCTGTCTGCAAGTCGTTTTCGCCCAGAAACCAGCCGAATGCGCGCGTTGCTCCCGTCAGCCATTCGGCACCCTTGTCCGCCTGCCATGCGGCAAGACACGCGGAAATCGTTGCCGCAGGCCTCAACGGGCTGCTGATCGAACGCATCGGGCTTTTGGCGAATCTTGCCAAAGCTTTTGGAGCCAACGGGTCTGAAATATCCGGTCGCCGTGGTCTGAAGCGACATGAGCCAACGCAGCGATCGGAGACCGGCCTCCACGTACCGCGGCGTATGGCTTGCCAGGCCCGTTTGAATCAGAGCCTGTGAAAGGCGCGCATTGTCGTAAGCGAGCACGTCTTCAAACCAGGACCAATCTTTGCGCTGATTTGCATGAAACAGCGCCATCAAACGGTCGGCCAAGAGCGAGCGCATGCCGCTGGCGGATACGTCTCCGACTTCCAATGCGCAATAAGCGTCCAAGCCCAAAAGCGTGAAGGCCCAAGCGCGCGGCGACGAGAACCGCTCGACAACCGGAAGCGCGGTCTTGAAGAGCGCCGCCGCCCATCGACGGCGGGATGGATCGGTGTCGCTCCGGGCGCATTCGGCGAGCGCCCAAAGCGTCCGGCCATGGCTGTCTTCCGAGCCCGATTCTTCCAGCCATCGGCGCTCGTAGCTCATGAAATTTCTGAACCGCCGGGTATCCGGATTCCATGCGTGCTGGATGAATGCTGCAAAGCGCGCCGTGATCTCGTTGGGTAAATGCGTTTCCGCGGTGTTCGGCAGCGCGCTCGCGAAGAGCAGGGCGCGTGCGTTGTCGTCTACACAATAACCATGGGCCCGGTCGGGCACGGAATGGACCGCGTGTTGAAGAATGCCCGTACTGTCGCAAAGCGACAGGAAATGCCCGATTCTGCATCTCCGGAATGGCATGGCCCTTGCGCACAGTAGCGACCGGGGCCGGAAGCAACTTGTCGGGCCGGGTGCGTTCGTGCGCATTTTCGAAGGCTGTGAGATATTGCTTGGCCGTTTCCGGCCAGGTCATCGATCGGCTTGCTGCGTAAGCTCGCGTTGCGCATGGCATGACGGCGAACGTCGTCCGTGAGCAAGGCCGCAATCTCGCTGCTGATGGCTTTGGCATCGCCAAAGGGAACCAGGATGCCGTGCCCGTCGCTCAGCAATTCCTTGGCGTGCCAGTAAGGGGTCGATACGACCGCCTTTCCCAATCCGAAGCTGTAGGCGAGCGTACCTGATGTCATCTGCGCTTCATTGAGATAGGGCGTCACGTAGACGTCGCACATCGAAATGAAATCCAGAAGCGTGGCCTGCTCGACAAACTGGTTGAAGAAGACGACATGGTCCTGGATGCCGAGTTGCCGCACACGGGCCATCAAGCCGTCGCGATAGGTCTCGCCCTGTTCACGCACAAGATTTGGATGGGTCGCGCCGAGAATGACATAGACGGCGTTGGGGCACGATTTGATGATTTCCGGCATGGCATCGAGCATGAATTCGATGCCTTTGTTCGGCGACAAAAGCCCGAACGTCAGAATGACGGTCTTCCCGGCAAAGCCGAGTTTCGCTTTGGCAGCATGCGTCTCCCGAAACGGCATGTCCGGGATTCCGTGCGGTATGATCTCGACTTTGTCGGCCGGCACGTCGTGGACTGAATGGAGGAGTTGCTGGCCTTTCTTCGACATGACGATGATTTTCGACGAAGTATCGATGATGCGTTGCATCACGTCGTGCTGGGCAGGCGTTGGTTTGGCGATCACCGTGTGAAGCGTCGTGACGACCGGCATCTTCAGTCGCGACAAAAGCGCGTTGATATTGCCGCCGGCTTGGCCGCCAAAAATCCCGTATTCGTGCTGAAGGCAAACGACGTCGAAGCCCGCTTCGTTCAGGAACTCGGCCGCCTCGACATATTCGTCGACGTTGTCGTCTTGAATTTCCAAAGCGCACGGCCTGCGGATAGTCATAGGCGCCGCCTGGATCTGTCATGGCAACGACGCCGGTCTCAAGATCGGGACGCGCCATCGAAACCGCTCGATGCAGGTCATGGGTAAAGGTCGCGATGCCGCAGAGGCGCGGAAGATGATTGCCGATGAATGCTACTCGTTGAATCGGTTTCATTGGGTTGTTTCCATATCGATGCACTTCAGCAACTGAGGAGCCATGCGGCCCGTGTACGCTATGAGACCGGCAAAGCCGTCGCCGCCGGCGATGAATGTTGACGCGATCGGACTGCGCGAAAATGGCATCGCCCGTCGTCACGTCGAATGAGCCGGCATGCGCGCTGCCGCCGACAACCAGAAGCCAGGTCTCGTGCTCGGCTTCCAGGCTCCACGCGGAGTTTGGCGCCAGATCGACCCGTTCGAACGTGAAGTGCGAGTTCGAGATCAGGAGCGTTCGCGTGTCGGTTAATCTTGTCGGCGTGACGCGAAAATCGGCGGGGCCGGCAATCGCCACCGCAAGTGCGTCGTCGATATGAAGCTCACGTCCGCGGCCGTAATCGAAAAGGCGAAAGGTCGCGTCGCTGCGCTGCTGAATTTCCGCGATCACAAGGCCTGCGCCGATCGCGTGGATCGTTCCGGCGGCAACTAATGTCGTGTCGCCGGGATGCACCGCCTGCCACACAACAAGATCCGAAATCGAGCCATCGTCGATGGCATGACGCAACTGCGCCGGGCTCATGCGCCGTTTCAGGCCCAAGGCGATTTTGGCCTCGGGCGCGGCACTCAGAATGTACCAAGCTTCGGTTTTGCCGTTTGGCAGTCCGATCGACTGCGCGTAGGCGTCGTCCGGATGGACCTGAATGGACAGGGGCTGGTTCGTGAACAGCAGCTTCAGCAGAAGCGAGGGAGGGGCGGCCGTCGCATCGGAACGCTCGTACCAGATTTCGCCGATCGTATTGCTATCGTCGCTTGCGCTACTCCACGGGCGTGTATCTACGACACCCCATGGCTTCGGTAAGGAATGCGCGTACGCATGTTCAATCGTCATAACCCTACTTCATAGGTGGCCGAGGGAGCATTTTTGGATGTCCCCGACGGATTCAGGCGAAAACGCTGGCCGAAATCGTGAGCTCGCTTTCAGGAGCGACTCGCTCATATTTTTCGACGATGCTCTTGATGCGGTAAATTGGATCGTTGGGGTCTCGGTCCGAAGAAGGAATGAGATGACGAATTTCATAGGGACCTATTGCAAATGATCGAAGAACGCTCGGCTCGAGCTCGACGAGCTGACCGATTTTGAACTTATGCGCCATCAAATTTTCCATTTATGACGTTGGATTTCGAAAAGGAATCGGCGGAGTTTGCTTCGTCCTTGTGGTCATGCAGAAAGCGGGCAATCTGCCCTCTCAGCGCGACTGTTTTGGGCACCTCGCCCAGCGAGCCTGCCGTGTCGAAAAGGTTCCGCTGGAGCTTCGTCGGGATGGTGTTCCATTGCATGATGACGGCCGCGCCGAGGCAGCGAAGGATATGCTCCTCGATTTCCGCGACCGCGTTGCCGTCGAGACGGTTTCCAGCAGCGACGTCGTCCGGCGCATGGATGTCTCGCGAACCAATCATTTTGTCGAAGTTGTCCGCCAGCCAGTCCTCATTTTGCGCCAGATCGCTGAAGCTCTGCTTCGAGCGTTGAAATTCGCGAACTTCGCTGGGCACATCAGTACGTTTAAGCGATTCAGCACTCTCCGCTGCTTTTGCGCGATATTGGTCTGCCGTGAACATGGGGGCTCCCTCAGTGACACCAGTCGAGTGGTCGCCCGCTCGATCGCGCCGTTTGGTCTGCTTGTCGATACTGAAGACCGTATATGGGGATGATTGCGCGTAATGCGACGAATATTACGCAGTGCAAGGAACTATCTGGCCGTCGCCTATCGTGGCACCTCTCACCGTATTTTGGCGCTTCCGATCCATAGTCCGAACAAACGACGACCTAATCCTGCGTTTCTCGTCGTTTATCGGCCTACAAACGTGCTACGCGGCTATTGGCTCGACGTCTCCGGATGGGACCAAAAGCAAGGGAAGTCGTATTCTGACGGTCGTTCCGGTCGGTCCCTGCTTCGACGGGACGATCGTGCCGCCAAGCTGGCGCACGAAGATTGCGACATAGTCGGAACCGCGTTTCTCCGGACTCTTCGCCAAATCCTTGTCCTTCATTCCGACGCCGTTATCGATGACAACCAGCTCGATCTGATCACCGACCTGTTCCACGCACAGCATGATATGTCCGCTTCCATTCGGAAATGCGTGCTTGATGGCATTGGTTGTAAGTTCATTGACCAGGAGGCCGAAGGGAACGGCACGATCCGGATCGATCTCCACCGGCTCGGCCTTAACTTCTATGTCGATGCCCGACGTGTTTCCAAGCAGGCTTGCTGACATGGTTTTGGCAATCTCCCGCAAGTAAGCATCGACGGCGACGGTCCGACCGCGGCTGGTTTGCGAAATCAAATCATAAAGCTGGGCAATGGCGCCGATGCGCGCCTGCATGGTTTTATAGCCTTGCACGCATGGCGCCGCCGTCCATTTGGCTTCGTAGGCGATCAGGCCGACGATGACCTGCAAGTTATTCTTGATCCGGTGCGAGATTTCGTTGGTCAAGCTCAGCGCGTCACGCTCGCGCTGTTTGCGGTCGGTGATGTCCTCGAACACGAGCAGCATGCGGTGGGCATGGTTGCCCGGCTGCGAAATTTTCCGGGCATTCAGGTTGAACACGCGGCGGCCGAGCCCGGGAAAAATGTCTTCGATCTCGAAGCTCTCGATCGGCTTGTTTTCCGGCAACACCTTTTCCATCAAATTGCGCAGCGCCGGCACGTCCCATTGGTGTTGCAGCAGTTCAGATAGGCGCCGCCCATGCGTTTCGGCCTCGGTAATCCCGAATATCGTCAAAAACGCCTTGCTCGCCGTTACGATGGTCATGTCGTTTTCGAGCACGACCAGCGGATCGCGGATCGTGTCGACGATGCTTTGCGTGAGTTGCCAGTTGCGCTTGCTCTCGGCCCGCGCCGCGCGCTCCTCGCTGACGTCTTCGATGGCGAGCAGGATTGATCCGTCATGGTCGCCGGGGCTGAAAATCTTGCGCGCATTGACCAGCATCGTGCGCCGGCCGATGGTCGGGAAATCGTGTTCGACCTCGAACCCCTCGACCGATGCGCGATGCGGAATCACGCTCTCAAGCAGCGTGCGCAGCGCGGTGATATCCCACTGCCGGTTTCCCAGCGCGTAAATGAGGCAACCCTCGGTCTCACTGGGGCTGGTGCGAAACGTCTGGTAAAACGCGCGATTGGCAGATGTGATGATTAAATTTCTGTCGAGGACGATGAGGGCGCTCGGCACCGTCTCAACAATATCGCTCGCGGCAATATCGGACACGGCTTTAGCGCCGTGAGCAGAATCAATCATAGCCGTCGTCCCCTAGTGATTTCAATTACGCGCCGAACAAGTCTTTGACTGAGTCTTGGAGCTGATGTTGCGTGTATGGCTTGCGCAGGAAGTGCGTGCCTTCGATCAGAAGCGCCTTCATCTTGTCGGTGATGTTATTGCCGGTCGTATAGAGCACGCGCAAATTCGGCCGCAGCGCGATGGCCTGAAGCGCCAGATCACACCCGCCGTGGACCAATTCCTTCAGATAGATATCGGTAAACAGCGCGTCGATGTGTTGTGGAGACCGCAGGAAGGCAAGCGCCTCGTCGACGTCGCAAGCAGCGAGTGTCTGATGGCCCCAATCCTGGATCATCATTTCCGCGACTTCGCGGATAAACACATCGTCTTCGACGATCAATATCACGGCCATTCAAAACCTTTCGGCCGTGACAATTGGTACCGCGGTTCTCCGGGCTCGTTCACCGAAACCACGGTTATTCGAGCCCTTTCGGGCCGCTATCAGGGCGTGGGTATACGCGCTCTAGCGCATAAGGTTCCACAGCATTTGAAGAATGCTCGTTGAAATAATGGGGCGCGATCGAAAATTGGCCAGACGGCTCTCTTCAACGGGAGAATGAATCCTCGAACTCGTCAGGAATTAAGGCGCATCTTTTCAATAATTAGACGCTTAATCGAGGCGTTACGGCGCTTGCGCGAACTTATTAAGAAAAGCGCTGTCTTGCCGCAGCTCGAAGGTTGCCTACGATGCGCGCCACAGATCCGGCCGCAACGTTTCTACTGGTTCTCGCAATCGGCGTGGTCGCCGGCCTTCTCTTCGACCGGCTTGCCGGCCCCTCGTGGCTCGCCCGCCAATTTTCCGGATCGAGCCGCGGCATCGTCACGAGCGCACTCGTGGGCGTTGCCGGCGCGTTCGTCGGCTATCACATCGCATTGCTGCTTGCGCTTAACGGCGGCTGGCTGATGTCGATCATTGCGGCGGCAGCGGGTGCCGCTGTGGTACTGTTCGCTTGGCGGATGGCTAAGTAACACAATGGTTACGGGGCATTGCTGACCGAGGCTCGTTACCGCATCGAACCAGGGGGGTGCTATGCTTTCAGTTTTAATTGGGGTCCTGATTACTTGCGTCATCGGTGCAATTTGTTTTGGGCCATCGAAAAATTCGTTAACGACAGGCGTTTGGCAAATCTTCTCAAACTGCTCGTGGTGCTGATCTGCGCGGCGTCGATCCTTCAGCGGGTCCTGCCTTTGGCGGGAATTAATTGGTTTTAATGCGGTTCGCTTGGCGGCTGCCAAAAAGAAAAGACCCCGCCGTCTGCAGCGGGGTCGAGTTGGGAAGTCAGAGCCCGAAGGCTCATCCAACATTTACGTAGACGAGAAACTCAATCGCAGACGCGAATGCGCCGCGTGCGCAGGTTTCCGTACCCGTCTTCAACCTGTTGTCGCTCGATATGGCATTCGCGGTAGGAAGGTTGATAGCCCGACTGATAATAACCAGGGCCGCCGTAGTAGCCGCGGTCGGCTTGCGAGCCGATGATTGCGCCGACGGCCAGACCGCCGATGACGCCGGCTGCGACCGCGCCGCCGTCATGCGCGAAAGCAGGCTGTGGCGCGGCCGTTACCGCCAGTGCCAAGGCGGAAATCGCCGTAACAGCAATAACCTTCAACATGTTTTATCCCTCCGGGGTTTTTGTATTAATCGATGATCTGAACGATGCGGTGCGTGCGCGGATCGACTAGCACGGCATGATCGTTCACGTAGGTGTAGCGGTAGCCGGTCACGTGGTAGTCGGCCGGCACGTCGTAATAGTCGACGCCGCTTTCAGGCAATACCGCGCCGACTCGGAAGTCGTTATCATAGCGATAGGAAGGGTGATGTTCGCGAACGACATACTCGCGAAAGCGCGGGCGATCTTCGACGCCGAGGATGCCGCCGACCGTGCCGGCAACCGCTCCGACCGTCGCGCCGACCACCGCACCGACCGGGCCGGCATCATGGTCACCCTGGCGCGCGCCTTCTTGGGCGCCGCGCAGAGTACCTTGCGCGTACGCCGTCATCGGCAGCGCCAAGGTCGCGAGAAGCATTGCGGGTACAATAAACGTCTTTGGCAAAAATCTCTTTTGCATGGTCGCTCCATATTTTCAGGGAAGCTCCAATCCGCGGGAGCTTGGTACATGACAAGGCGCTGGACTGGGTCTTGTTCCATACATAACGAATGTTCTTCGAGAGCAAGGCATGCCGCGGTCGAGATCACGTCTCAGCACTGCAATCGATCGGCATGGTCAATTTTTCTGTCTCGCTGCTCCCTTTGTCGGCATTTCGTCGGTTCCTGAACGATAAACGCCGCCGGCCGCCCCTTAATCGTGATTGCAATATCCTCGACTTTTCACGAATAAAGGCGCATGGTTTCATCAATTCCGACGCTCCAGCGAAGCGTCTTGGCGTTTGCGCCACCTTTTTTAAAATTTGCGCTGCTTTGCCACCGCGCGAAAGCGGGGCGAAAGGTTCACATGTTAACTTCGACGCTGTCGAAGAATTCGCCATTCGTCAATGTGGAAGACGGAATCACGCTCGCGCATGCGATCGTCGATACCGTCCGCGATCCTCTCGTGGTGCTCGACCACGATCTGCGCGTCGTTGCTGCGAGCCGCTCCTTCTACAATACCTTTCGGCTGGATCGCGACGAGGTCCGCGGCCACCTGCTCTACGAGATCGACGGCGGTCAATGGGACATCCCCGAGCTTCGTGAGCTGCTCGGAACGATCTCAAACGGTCAAGCGACCGTCGAAGGCTATGAGGTCGACCGCAAGTTTCCGGCGATCGGCCAGCGCGTCATGCTCCTGAATGCGCGCAAGGTCTTTTACGAAAAGGGCGCCCACAGCACCGTGCTGCTGGCGTTCGAGGACGTTACCGACCGGCGTGCCATAGAGCGGCAAGTGCAAGATCTGTTGCGGGAAAAGGATATGCTGCTGGAGGAGATGCAGCACCGCGTCGCCAACAGCCTGCAAATCATCGCCAGTATCCTCCTCATCAAGGCACGAACCGTCCAGTCCGAGGAGACGCGGTTGCAATTGGAAGACGCGCATCAGCGCGTTCTATCGGTCGCCGCCATCCAGCAGCATCTGCACGTCGCCGGTAGCGGCAAGCCGATCGAGATCGGCCCATATCTGACCAAACTGTGCGAGACTCTGGCGCAATCGATGATCGGCGATAGCCGGCCGATCTCGCTCAAGGTCGACGCCGATGCCGGCAGCGCGATTTCGCGCGACGCCGTAAGCCTCGGCTTGGTTGTCACCGAATTGGTAATGAATGCATTGAAGCATGCATTCCCTGGCGAGAAGCCGGACGCGGCGATCGTCGTTTCCTACAGAGTCGCGGGTACCGATTGGAAGCTGACAGTGTCCGATAACGGAATTGGCAAGCCAGACGTCAGCGCAAGCCAGGCCAAGCCTGGACTAGGCACCAGTCTTGTCAAAGCGTTGGCGAGACAGCTCGATGCTCTCGTGGACACCGCCAGCGATTCCCGCGGCACGACCGTATCCATCACACACGCGACGTTTAAATCCAAACCGGCCAAGGCGGATGAAATCGCTTCGCCTGGTCGCGGCGTCGCGGAAAAAATCCAATGAGCGCGCGCACGACTCAAAAAACTGTAACGTTCAATCGTCCGTTTTCACTTGAGGGTATTGACCGAATGTTGCCTGCGGGCGGCTATGAGGTCGTGACCGACGAGGAGTTGATCGAGGGATTGTCGTTCCCAGTCTATCGCCGTGTTGCGACGACGATGCTGGTGCCCGCGCAGTCTTATCAGGGGTCTGTCGAGTTGATGACGGTGGATCCCCTCAAACTGGCAGCCGCGCAAGACCGCGATAATGCGGTGACCTCCAACAAAATCGACTGTCTTCCGGCCAAGGTGCAGTGATGCGATTCCCATGGCAACCGCAAGAGATGAATGCCACAAACATGGCGATCAGCTTTCCGAACAGCAGCCGCAGCTACGACGCGACGCGATGCGCGGTGCGTTTCTGGGGATACGACCGCTCCATGGAAAGCTCGTTCTTCGTGACGGCAGATGCCCTTAACCGGATTCAGCCGAACTTGCGGCCCGACGCGGTCGATTTGCTGCGGGCGTTCGATATCAACCGCGAGCGCATCTACGCGATCGCCGCCAAAGTCTATGCCCGCGGCCGCAGAGGTTCATACGAGCTAAGCGCCGCCGACGTCTGACATCGCGGTCTTACGTCAACTTCTCACAACAACTCGCGAGAAGGTCTCTCGACACTGCGGCACGTCCGCCGCTGACGCCCCCAACAAAGGAACACACATGAGCAAAAAGACAATAAGCCAAGCGCCTAAGAGCGAAGACATAAAGCTCGAAGAAACCCGGAGGCCGAAGAATCTGCCGGCGAACACGGTGCCGACCGACGGCTATATCTTGTCGGTCGATAGGAAGATGAAAACGCGGTTCGAGAGTTCAGACGAAGCCATGACGGCAGCACGAAAACTCAAGCAAACTTATCCGCTGATCCAGGTCGCGGTGTATGACGCGGCGCAACGGATCCATATGGCGGTGGATACGCAAGAATTGGCGCCTGTCCAAAGTGAATAGACGTTTTCGGTCAGGATTTGCTGGATGAATGTTCTCGCGGTCATCTCGCCCGGGCTCAAGGTTCTTTTCGAGCGCGTCGGCAAACCGGAGGTTATCAATCGGCCCGAATTTCTTCGGTTCGGCAGGAGGGGGGCGGTCATCGCCTGCAATCACGTCGGCTGGGCGGACAGCCTATGGATGGCCTACGCCGTCTATCCAAGGCAGCTCCACTACATGGCAAAAGAGGAGTTGTTCAATTCAACGCTGTCGCGTTGGGTCTTAAAGCACGGCGGTTCCTTTCCGATTGACCGCGCCGACCCGTCGCCAAGTTCGATCAAGAGCGCGATCGGCATGCTGCAGCACGGTGAAATCATCCTGATTTTCCCGAGCGGCACGCGAAGCGAGGGACATATCGCCTTCAAGCGTGGCGCCGCGACCATCGCGCTTCGTGCCCGGGTTCCACTTGTGCCCGCCTTCTTTGAGGGCCCGAAGCAAATGCAAGTCGCGCATCTCCTGAACCGGCCTCCTATCCGGGTGACATTCGCGTCACCGATCCCAACATCCGAACTGCCTGTTGGGAAGGAAACGACGGTTGAACTGACGCGCCGGCTTCAAGCGGCAATCGGCGACTTGAGATCGACCGCGGACACGAGGCGATCCGCCGCGTAGTCTCAGGCGGCGAAGTCTGTTTCCGGCACAAAGCGGACGTAACCTATCAATGTCGATTGCGCTTGCCGTGTCGGGGCGGCGCTCTATCGTTGCGGGACCTGCTAGGCTTGCACGATGCAATCGGACTTGATCGGACGATGCTGACGCTGCGGCAAATCGAAGTGATCCGCGCCATCATGGTCACCGGAACGGTCGGCGGCGCCGCGCGCATGCTCAACGTCTCGTCCCCCGGGATCAGCCGCGTGATGAAGCACGCGGAGATGTCGGTCGGCGTCAAGCTGTTCAGCCGCAAAGGCGGCCGTTACAGCCCGACGCGCGAGGCCAATGCCATCTTCAATCAGATCAACGGCGTCTACGACAAAGTCGAAGACCTGCAATTCGTCATTTCGCGGATCAAACGCGGCTCCAATATCGAGCTCAAGGTCGGCTCGGTGCCGAGCATCGCCAATGTCATGGTGCCGCGCGCCATCGCCGACGTGCGCAAGGCCTTTCCCAACCTGCTGATCGAGATCGACATCCTGAAGATCGAGGATGCCGTCGACTATCTGCTGCTCGGCAAAGGTTACGTGCAACATCGGGTGATCGATCTTGTGAGCTCATGGCGACGAGTTCGTTGATCGCGCCGGAGCACCGCTGCGCACCGCGGGTGAGAGATCGTCAAATATCCCTTGATCGGAGCCGACCCGAACGATCCCTACGGCCGGATCATGGCGGGCGTGTTCAACACCCATGCGCTGCGTTGACGATCCGCGCCCGCTTCGGCTCGACCGTCTGCGCTCTCGTGACGCACGGCTTGGGCATCGCGATCATCGACGAGTTCACGCTGGCCAGCGACCAGTGGCCGAACATCCGGGCGCTCGACATCGTCGAACCGACAGCGTTCCAGACCTACGTGGTGCACCGCAAGGACGCCGCGCTGTCGAGCTACGGCGAGCATTTCGTCGCTGCTTTGCGCAGCCACATGGAGCGAATCGCCGCACCGGCACGGGCATCGCGCCGCCCGCACACGGCGCGGCCGCAAGGCCAGCGAAGAAAATAACATCATGTTAAGTTCCTCGCACGTCTTGGTTATTGACCTCGCACCGGGGCATCTGCATGGTCGCTCGACCGCCCGGCCAACGGGCGGACGCTGAACGCAAAAGGCCGGTCGCCAACCGGCTCGGCTCCGCCAGCAAAGAGGAAAAGCCCCATGTTTCGCTTCGCATCCATCATGTCGGTGATTGCCGCCGGCGTTGGCCTGGCCAGCGCGGCCCATGCACAATCGACCGTCTATATCCCGGCCGTCCTCGAACTGTCCGGCGCCGGCGCCGTCTCCGGCACCAATTTCCGCGACGGCATGCTGCTGGCGATCGACGAGATCAACGCCAAGGGCGGCATTCTCGGCCGCAAGATCGAAACGCCGCTGCTCGACACCCAGAGCGACGCCGGCACCTCGCGCGCGCAGATCCAGAAAGTGCTCGACAACAAGCCCTACGTCATCCTCGGTCCGGTGTTCTCCGGCTCGGTGCTGGTCGACATGATGCTGACCCAGCAGGCCGAGATTCCGGAGATCGTCGGCGGCGAAGCCGCGGCGATCACGCAGAAGGACGATCCTTACGTCTTCCGCACCTCCTTCGGCCAGCAATTCAGCATGCCGAAGATCGCCAACTACATCCGCGACGGCGTCAAGGCGAAGACCGTCGCCGTGCTGTGGGTGAACAATGATTTCGGCAAGGGCGGTCGCGACACCTTCATCAAGGAAATGGCGGCGCGCAACATCAAGGTCGTCGCCGACGTCTCCACCGAATCCGGCCAGACCGACTTCTCCGCCGACGTGGTCAAGATCAAGGCCGCCAATGCCGACGCGATCTTCGTCTATACTCAACGAAGAAGAGAGCGCGCGCTTCCTGCGCGAGGCCAAGAAGCAGGGCATCAAGGCGCCGCTGATCGGCGAGACCACCCTGCTCGGGCAAAAGGTGATCGATCTCGCCGGCGGCGCCGCCGAACGGCGTGCGCGGCCATGTCGGCCTCACCGTCGACGCGCCGATTCCCGCGGTGCAGGAGTTCGCCGAGCAAGTTCAAGAAGCGCTTCAACTACGTCTGCGATCACAACGGCATCAAGGGCTATACCGCCGTCTACTTCATCAAATACGTGACGGAGAAGATCGGCAAGTTCGACAGCAAGGCTTTTGCCGCAGACCGCGCACGGCCTGACCATCACGCCGAAGCAGGAGCCCGATATCCTGATGGAAGCGACCTGGGACAAGAACGGCGATATCGACCGCGAAAGCTTCCTCGGCGAGGTCGTGGACGGCAAACAGAAGATCGTCGAGATCCTGCCGAAGCTCGGCAAATAACGGCCGCTATATTGGAGCTCGTCCGCCCGGCGCGATTCGCCGGGCGGAGCAAAGTGCGGACGCCGATGGCTTCCTTCATTCAGCTCTTGGTTTCCGGCCTCGCGACCGGGGCGATCTACGCCCTGATCGCCGTCGGATTTACGCTGCTGTGGCAGACGTCGCAGACGATCAATTTCGCCCAGGGCGAATTCGTCATGCTGCCGGCGTTCTTCATCCTGGCGGCGATGAATCTCGGCGCGCCGTTCTGGCTGGCGTGCGCTGATCGGCATCGCGCTATCGATCGTCATCCTCGGGCTGCTGTTCAAGATCATCGTCGTCGATCCGATGCTCAAGCACGGCGTGCTGCCGCTGGTGATTTCGACCATCGCGCTGTCGCTGTTTCTGAAGGAGAGCGCCAAGGACTTCTACAGTTCGCAGGCGCAGCCGTTTCCGGCTTTGGTCGCCGGCGACCGACGTCCACGTCTTCGGCGCGGTTGTGTCGACGCAAAGCCTGGCGGTGCTGGCGGTCGCCATCGTCGCCGTCGGTGGCGCTGCATCTGCTGCTGAACAAGACGCGGCTCGGCCGCCGCATGCAGGCGACCGCGCAGAACCCGACGCTGGCGCGCATTCTCGGCATCCCGGTGCGGCGGATGGTGCTCTACACCTTTCTCATCAATGCGCGCGCTCGTCGCCATCGCCTCGATCCTGATCAGCCCGATCTATCTGGCGAAATTCACCAACGGCGAAACGCTTGGGCATGGCGGCGTTCCTCGCCGCCATCATCGGCGGCTTCAATCAGGTGCGCGGCGCCATCCTCGGCGGCATCATCCTCGGCATCCTCGATAATCTGTCGGCGGCCTACATCTCCTCGCAATATCGCGGCGCCTTTCCCTTGCTCATCCTCATCGCGGTGATCCTGCTGCGCCCGCGAGGGCTGCTCGGCCGCATCGAGGAGCGCACGGTATGAACCGGCTCGGCGCCATCGCGGTCGTGGTCGCCGCGGGCTGTCGCGGTTGCGGCGCCGTTCTTTCTCAAGCCGTTCGGCATCTATCTGATTTCGATGTGGGCGGTGCTGACGATCGCGGCGATCGGTCTCAATCTGACGCTCGGCTATGCCGGGCAGGTCTCGCTGGCGCAGGGCGCCTTCGTCGGCATCGGCGCTTACTGCGTTGCGCTGCTGACGCAGGCGGGCTGGCCTTATCCGCGTTGCGTTTGCCTGCGCCGGATTGCTGTGCTTCGCGATCGGCTGGGTTCTTGGCTATCCCGCGCTGCGCGTTCAGCATCATTATCTCGCCTTCGTCACGCTCGCGTTCACGACGCTGGTGTTCCTGGTCCTGCGCAACGAGGAATGGCTGACCAACGGCATCTACGGCATCAACGGCATCGCGCGGCCGACACTGTTTCGGCTGGTCGACGACATAGCGCGCGTCGGGTTCTATTTCTTCAGCCTCGGCGCGCTTGACGTTATTGTCGGCGGCGACGTGGTGGATGCTGCGCTCGCCTTGGGGCCGTGCCTTTGTCGCGCTGCGCGAAAATCCGATCCGCGCGCTGTCGCTCGGCCTCGATACGCGGCGCTACACCCTGATGGCCTTTGCCATCGGCTCCAGTCTTGGCGGCCTTTCGGGCGCGCTGTATGCGCCGCTGGTGCAATTCATCGAGCCGAGCTCGTTCGCGCTCGGCCTGTCGTTCAATCTGCTGCTGATGGTGATCGTCGGCGGCAGCGGATATTTCTTCGGCCCCTTCGTCGGCGCGCTGATTGCCGTGCTGCTGCCGGAATGGACGCGGATCACGCAGGGCTACTATCTCATCGTCTACGCCGCGCTGTCATGGTGATGATGGCGTTTTGCCCTTATGGCGTGCTCGGCTTGCTCGAGCGCGCGGCCAAAGCCGCTGCACCGCACAAGACTTCGGCGGCGTGCACGGGAAGCCGAGCCATGAGCGCGGTTCTTGCAGGTCGCCAACTTGCGCAAGACGCTTCGGCGGCATCACTGCCGTCGACGACGTGTCGTTCGAGGTGCGCGAAGGCGAGATTCTCGGCATCATCGGGCCGAACGGCTCGGGCAAATCGACGCTGTTCAATTGCGTGCTCGGCCAGCTGACGCCGAGCGCCGGCGAGGTCCGCTTCGACGGCAAACTCACCACCGGCATGCGCCCTTGCGATCTCAATCGCCTCGGCGTCAGCCGGACGTTTCAATTGCTGCAGGTTTTCCCGCAGCTTTCGGTGCGCGACAACCTCATCCTCGCCGGCCAGGAACATCAGGGCACGATGTATTCGCGCCTGCATCGGCCGCAGCGACGCCGGGCTCGGCGATGCGGCCGATCGAATGATCGCGTTCTTTCGCCTGTCGCATCTCGCCGCCGAACAGGCCGGCGCGTTGAGCTACGGCCAGCAAAAGCTGCTCGATGCCGCCATGGCCTTCATGGCCGGGCCGCGGCTTGTGCTGCTCGACGAGCCGGCCGGCGGCGTCAACCTGACCATGCTCGGGCTGCTGCGCGAACGGCTGCAGGCCTATCACGCCGAACGTAAGGCCACCTTCGTCGTCATCGAGCATCAGATGGAATTCGTCATGGCGCTGTGCACGCGCGTGCTGGTGCTGGCGGAAGGACGCGTGATCGCCGAAGGCGCGCCGCAAGACATTCGCCGCAACCCGGCGGTGATCGAAGCCTATCTCGGACATGAAATGGCACCCGCATGACCGCGCCCGAGCCGATCCTCGCTCTCGATGGCGTCTTTGCCGGCTACGGCAAGATGACCATCCTCAACGGCACGACGGCAAGGATTCGCCGCGGCGCCATTACCACGGTGATCGGCCCGAACGGCGCGGGCAAATCGACGCTGTTCAAGACGATCTTCGGCCTGCTGCCGGTGCGCGACGGCACGATCACGTTCGATGGCCGCAGCGTCACCAATTTCTCGCCGCGCGACATATCTGGACGCCGGCGTCGCCTATGTACCGCAAGGCCGCAATATTTTTCCCGAGCTGAGCGTGCGGCACAATCTTGAGCTCGGCGGCGTCGCTTTGCCCAATCAGGCCGAGCTGCCGGCCCGCCTGGAAAGGATCATGCAGCGCTTTCCGATGCTAAAGGAGAAGGCGAACACACAGGCTTCGACGCTGTCGGGCGGCCAGCAAAAAATGCTCGAGGTCGCGCGCGGTCTTCTGCTCGATCCTAAGCTCATCCTGATCGACGAGCCGTCGATCGGGCTCTCGCCGCTGATGGTGCAGGAGGTCTTCGCCATCCTGAAGGACCTGCGCGACAAGGGCATCACGATCTTGCTGATCGAGCAGAACGCCAAGCAAGCCCTGCAGATGTCGGACTATGGGCTGGTGCTCGAGCAGGGCCAGACCCGCATCGAAGACACCGCGCCGCGCATCCTCGCCGACTCCACGGATCGCGCAATTGTTCCTCGGCGGCGGCCTGGCGCCGGCGGAGGGCGCGGCATGAGCGAGCGCAGGGTCCTCATTGGCCTGATCGGCGCCAACATCATGGGGTCGCTGTCGCCAGCGCTGTTTGCCGACGCCTTCGCCGCGGCCGGCATCGACGGCTTCTATCATCTCATCGACTTTCGATCGGTCGCGCGAACGCCGACTGCCGCAGTTGCTGGCCGCGATCAAGACCGCCGGCTTTGCCGGCACCAACATCACTTTCCCGTTCAAGCAAGAGATCATGCCGCTGCTCGACGCCGTCGACCCCGAGGCGGCGCAGACCGGGGCGGTCAATACCGTGGCGATTGCACCGGACGGCCGCACAACCGGCTATAATTTCGACCGCCGCGGCTGGCGCTACAGCTTCGAGGAAACGTTCGGGCGCAACGCCGCGCAGGGCGCGACGGTCGTGCTGGTTGGGGCGGGCGGCGCCGGGCACGCCGTTGCCTTTGCCCTGATGGATCTGGGCGTCGGGCTTCTCGTCATCCATGACCGCGACGCTGCGCGCGCCAAAGCGCTCGTCGCTGGTCTCGCCAAGGATTACGGCGCGTCGCGCTGCCGCGTCGCAAGTACCTTGGAGGACGACATCGCGGCGGCCGATGGCGTCGTCAACGCGACGCAAGTCGGCATGCGCGGCTTTCCGGGCAATCCGGTGCCGGTGTCGGCCCTCCGCGCCGGGCACTGGGGGGCCGATGTCATCTACACGCCGATCGAGACCGATTTCATCAAGGCCGCCGCCGCCAAAGGCGCCCGCGTCATGAACGGCGGCGGCATGTGCGTGCACCAGGCGGCCGAAGCCTTCCGGCTGTTCGTCGGGATCGAGCCGGATATCGCGCGCCTGCATCGCGCCTTTGCGGCGGCGCTGGCCAAGCGCGATGCGCGGATGACCGAAATGACGTGAACGGCGTTGGGACAGCGGAGGACAACACCATGAAAACGTCCATTGCCACGGTCTGCCTGAGCGGCGGCTTGAGCGAAAAGCTGCAAGCGATCGCGGCGGCCGGCTTCCGCGGCGTCGAGATTTTCGAGAGCGATCTGCTGTCGTACAACGGCACGCCGGCCGACGTGGCCAAGGAAATGGCCGACCTCGGCCTCAAGGCGATCACGTTCCAGCCGTTCCGCGATTTCGAGGGCATGCCGGAGCCGCAGCGCGCGCGCACCTTCGACCGCGCCGAGCGCAAGTTCGACCTGATGCAGGAGATCGGCTGCGATCTGCTGATGGTGTGCAGCAACGTGTCGCCGGAATCGCTCGGCGGCGTCGACCGCGCCGCCGCCGACTTCCACGCGCTCGGCGAGCGCGCCGCCAAACGCGGGCTGCGTGTCGGCTTCGAGGCGCTGGCCTGGGGCCGCCATATCAACGACTACCGCGACGCCTGGGAAGTCGTGCGCCGTGCCGATCATCCGGCGATCGGCCTCGTGCTCGACACCTTCCATATCTGCGCGCGCAAGACCGATCTAAAGCTGCTGCACGCCATTCCGAGCGACCGGATTTTCCTAGTGCAACTCGCCGATGCGCCCTGGCTCGACATGGACGTCCTGTCCTGGAGCCGGCACTTCCGATGCTTCCCCGGCCAGGGCGACCTGCCGTTGGTCGAATTCATGGCAGCGCTGCTGGTCACCGGCTACGACGGCGAATTTTCGCTGGAGATATTCAACGATCAGTTCCGCGCCGGCTCGCCGCGCGCGGTCGCGATCGATGGGCAAAGGCTCGTTGATCTACCTCATGGACCAGCTGCGCGGGAAAAGCGGCGCCGGTTTGCTCGGCATTCCGGCGATGCCGCCGCGGTCGAAATGCCTCGGCGTGGAGTTCATCGAGTTTGCGGTCGACGACCGCACCGCCGATGAGTTGGCGCTGTTCATTTCCGGTCTCGGCTTTCACAAGGCGGCGCAGCACAAGTCGAAAGCGGTGACGCGGTGGACGCAAGGCTCGATCAATCTGGTCGTCAACAAGGAGAAAGAAGGCTTCGCCCATTCGCACTACATCACGCACGGGCCTTCGGTCTGCGCCATCGGCCTGAAGGTCGACAATGCCCCAGCAACGCTCGACCGCGCCGAGAAGCTTTGCGATACGCCGTTCCGCCAGAAGGTCGGCCCCGGAGAGCTCGAGATCCCCGCCGTGCGCGGCGTCGGCGGCAGCTTGCTCTATTTCCTCGATCCGACCGGCAGACTGGGCAAGGTCTGGGACGTCGAGTTCGAGCCGATCGCCATGGCCGATCGTCGCGCCGGTGCCGGGCTCACCGCGGTCGACCACATTTCGCAGTCGATGCACTACGAGGACATGCTGTCCTGGCTGCTGTTCTACACGTCGCTGCTCGACGTGCGAAAGACGCCGCAGGTCGACATCACCGATCCCGGCGGCATCGTGCGCAGCCAAGTGGTCGAGAGCGCGGATGGCGCGTTGCGCATCGCGCTCAATGCTTCGCAGAGCCAGCGCACGCAATCGTCGCGATTTCTCTACGAATATTTCGGCTCCGGCGTCCAGCACATCGCCTTTGCCAGCGACGATATCGTGGCGACCGCGGCCCGGCTCAAGGCGAACGGCGTGGAGATGCTGAGCATTCCGGAAAATTACTACGACGATCTGGAGGCCCGCGTCGACCTGCCGGCCGGCCGCCTGCGCGCCTTGAAGGCCAACAATATCCTCTATGACCGAGACGCCGACGGCGAATATCTGCAGGTCTATACCAAGAGTTTCAAAGACCTGTTCTTTCTCGAGATCGTCGAGCGGCGCGGCTATCGGGGCTTCGGCGCGATCAACGCCCCGATCCGCCTCAATGCTCAGTCGCGGCTGGCGCCGGACGCCTCGGCGGCCGGCCTCTGACCGGCGAGGCACGTTTGCGCAGGGCGGCAGCCGGAGCCGGCGCCCTGAGGCGGCATCGGCAACGGCCCACCGCACCGCAATAAAGGCCCGTTTTCTGTGATTATTCGCGGTTCCGGCATCCTGCCTCTTTTCCAAAGGGCGCGAATCTCATAGGGCTGATTCAGGGCGCATGGTGCGCAACAGGAGCAGACGTCCATGGCAGAAGCGAAATCCAAGCCGATCACCACCAAGCAGTTGGCCGATACGCTGGCGGACCAGCACGAACTCACCAAGCGCCAGGGCAAGGAAATGCTCGAGGATCTTGTCGGTCTCATCACCAAGCACCTGAAAAAGGGCGAGCGGGTGAAGATCGCCGGCCTCGGCATCCTGCAAGTGCGCAAGCGCGCCGCCCGCATGGGCCGCAATCCCGCGACCGGCGAGCCGATCCAGATCAAGGCGAGCAGGAAGGTCGCGTTCCGCGCCACCAAGGAACTCAAGATGGCAATCTGACCGCCGTCGTTTGGTTGTGCGCCAAGACCCCGCCGGGACGCCGGCGGGGTTTTTGTTTTGCGCGGGCGGACCTACCTTTCCGGCGACAGCACCACGAAACTTGCAACTCGAAAAAAGCCAAGAAGTGGCGGTTTAAAGACACGGGGCAAAGCGAAGGCATGGGAGCCACGCAAATGGACAAACGAATAGCCCTAGCGCTTTACGTGGTGGTGATGGCAGGCGTTATCGTTGGCTTGGATTTGATGTTCTTTAAAAACAGATTCTGGGAACGTTTGTTGGTGAATGTCGGCATTGTGCTGGTATTCGCCGCATTTTACCTGAGAATTTGGGGCTACAGCCGCTAATCGTTCGTCCATCAAATGACGATCTTCATCGATTGGTAATGCGCCGAGAGGCGCCCGCATTCCCGATGAGGGAATGCGGCAAAACGGAAGACTGGTGTGCCGCTTGGCGCGCCTTTGCCTCAGCTTTGCCGAGGGGCGAAAGGTGGTAAAGGACTACGGCCTCCCCGGGGCCGCATAAAAACTACAGGCGATGACGTGTGCCCGCAATCACCGCCGGGGGTCTTGACCTTTGTTGGCTTTGCCGGCGGGCGAGAGGCTATAATGCACCGCGGTTTTTAGGAGGTATCGATGTCGCAGCCGGCCGAGACCCGCGGAAGCAAACCCGCGATGCTCAAGGACAAGGATTTCGTCTGGGAAGACCCGCTCGGGCTCGAGGATGAGCTTTCGGAAGAAGAGCGCATGGTGCGCGACACCGCGCAAGCGGCTTCGCGCAGGACTATCTGATGCCGCGCATCATCGAAGCCTATGCGCGGGAGAAATACGATCCACAGATGCTGCCCGAGATGGGCAAGCTCGGCCTGCTGGGCCCGACGATGCCGGAGGAGTACGGCGGCGCGGGGCTCGGTTACGTCTGCTACGGCCTGATCGCGCGCGAGCTGGAACGGGTCGATAGCGGCTATCGCTCGGCGATGTCGGTGCAGTCGTCGCTGGTGATGTACCCGATCTATGCCTACGGCACCGAAGCGCAGCGGCGCAAATATCTGCCCAAGCTTGCCACCGCCGAGCTGATCGGCTGCTTCGGCCTGACCGAGCCGGACCACGGCTCCGATCCGGGCTCGATGGTGACCAAGGCGGAGAAGGTTGCCGGCGGCTACAAGCTCAACGGCGCCAAGACCTGGATCTCCAACGCGCCGGTCGCCGATGTCGCGGTGGTGTGGGCCAAGCTCGACGGCGTCATCCGCGGCTTCATCGTCGAGCGCGGCGCCAAGGGATTCTGTACGCCGAAGATCGAAGGCAAACTATCGTTGCGCGCCTCCATCACCGGCGAGATCGTGCTGGAAGATGTGCGTCATTCCCGAAGATAACCTGCTGCCGAACGTCAAGGGCCTCGCCGGGCCGTTCGGCTGTCTCAACAATGCGCGCTACGGCATCGCCTGGGGCGCCATGGGCGCCGCCGAGTTCTGCTGGCACGCGGCGCGGCAATACGTGCTCGACCGCAAGCAGTTCAACCGGCCGCTCGCCGCCAATCAGCTGATCCAGAAAAAGCTCGCCGACATGCAGACCGAGATCGCGCTCGGCCTGCAAGGCGCGCTGCGCTTGGGCCGCATGCTGGAAGCCGGCAAGGCGGCGCCGCCGTCGATCTCGCTGATGAAGCGCAACAACTGCGGCAAGGCGCTCGACATCGCCCGGCTGGCGCGCGACATGCACGGCGGCAACGGCATCTCGGAGGAGTATCACGTGATGCGGGTGCTCTCGAACCTCGAGACCGTCAACACCTACGAGGGCACGCACGACATCCACGCCCTGATCCTCGGCCGCGCGCAGACCGGCATCCAGGCGTTCTTCTGATGCTTGCGTCGTCCGCGCGAAGGCGGGGACCCATACGCCGTGCCTCCTCGATTGACTGCGGAGATGGGTCCGGCTCTCGCTTTGCTCGGCCGGGACGACAGAGAAAATGACCCTCCTCACCATCGCCCTTTTGCTCGGCGCCGGCGTGCTCGCCGGGATGCTCGCCTCGATCGTCGGCGGCGCCGCGGTCGTGGTCTATCCGGCGCTGATCGCTCGCCGGCTGCCGCCGCAGTCGGCCGCGGTGTCCAACCTGGTCGCGCTGATGCCGGCGACCATGCTCGCCGCGCTGTCCGACCGCAGCGCAATTGCCGCCGTTCAACCGCGCCTTTATCGGGCTGATCGTCGCCTCGGTGGTTGGCGCCGGCGCCGGCGCCTTGCTGCTGTTGCTGACGCCGGAGCGGCTGTTCAACGTCATCGTGCCGCTGCTGCTCGGCTTCGCCACGCTGCTGTTTGCCTTTGCCGAGCGGATCAGCGCCTGGCTGCGCACGCGCGCCGAAGGCCGCGGCCACGACATCGCCTTCAACGTGCCAGCCTGAAAATGCTGCTGCCGGTGTCGTTCTACGGCGGCTATTTCGGCGCCGGCGTCGGCATCCTGATGCTCGGCGTGTTCTCGGTCGCCACCGGCGGCGACTACCGCTCGGCCAATGTCGCGAAAAATTTCGTTTCCAGCCTCAACGGGCTCGTCGCCTCCGTCGTGTTCATCACCGCAGGGCGCGGTGGTCTGGCCGCAGACGCTGGCGCTGATGGCCGGCACCGTCGTCGGCGGGCTCGCCGGCGCCTATCTCGCGCGCGTGATCCCGCGCAACGTCGTGCGCGTGCTGGTGGTCGCGGTCGGCGCCGCGCTCACCATCAGCTTCGCGCGGCGCTATTGGTTCTAGAGTCGCAGCGACCATCTCGGCCAATTGCACGACGCGCCGCGTCATGGCGCTGCCAGGATCGCTGAGCGGATCGACCACGGTGAAATGGTTGGCGCCGGCGATCTCCTCGTAACGCGTCGCCACGCCGCGCGCGCCCAAGCCGTCGGCGATGATCCTGCTCTGGCGCAGGAATTCGCTCAACTCCAGCGCGCCGACCACGGCGTCGAGCGTGCGGCCGGCCGGCACTTTCCAGTAACAGCGGCGACACGCGGCGCGCTTCCGCGTCGTCGAGCCGCAAGTCGGCATTCTGCGACACATGCACGCAGCGGGGCGAGATCGAACACGCCGGAGATCGCGTAAGCCGCGGGCACCAGATCGGCCGGCGCGTCGGCAGCAAACGCCTTCCAGTCCTGCGCCAGCATGCAGGCGGCGAGATGGCCGCCGGCGGAATGGCCGTAGACGAAGATGCGCTTTTTGTGTTTGCGCCACAGCCACAGGCAGGCGCTGCGCATCTGCTCGATGATGGTCGGCGATCGAGACCTGCGGGCACAGATCGTAGCCGGCGACCGCGACGCTGACGCCGTGCGCGTTCGGCCCGGCCGCCAACTGGCTGAACATCGACGGCTCGAGCGAGCGCCACCAGCCGCCGTGGATGAACAGCGCCAGCGGCGCGTCGCCGTCCAGCTACGATTTTTGGCCGGGAACAGGTCGACGGTCTGGCGCGCGCCGGGGCCGTATTGCAGGCCCGAGTTCGGCGCCGGCGCCGCCGCGCGATAGGCCGCGCCCTCGCGCGATCCAGCGCGCGAAAATCTCCGGATGCTCGGGCACCCGGCCGCGGTTGTCGTATTCCTTTTCGTAGTCGACCGGCTCATGCGGCTGCAAGCTGCCCCGGCTTTGCGCTTCCACGCAAACATCGTTATCTATTAGCAGCATGAAAATCGACGGCAAGCCGATGCGCACGATCTGGGTCGAGGCCGATGCGCAAAGCGTCGGCATCATCGACCAGACGCTGCTGCCGCATCGCTTTGCCACGCTGCGGCTGACGACGCTCGACGACGCCGTGCGCGCCATCAAGACCATGCAGGTGCGCGGCGCGCCGCTGATCGGCGCCGCCGCGGCTTACGGCGTCTGGCTGGCGCTGCGCGCGGACGCCTCCGACGAAAATCTCGAGCGCGCCTATGCCGCGCTGCTGGCGGCGCGGCCGACCGCGATCAATCTGAAATGGGCGCTCGATGAGATGGTGGCGGCGGTGCGCAACCGGCCGCGCGCCGAACGCGTCGCGGCCGCCTTGCAGCCGCGCCAGCGAAATCGCCGACGAGGACGTCGCCATCAACCGGGCGATCGGCCGCCACGGCCTGAAACTGATCGAGGACATCGCGGCGCGCAAAAACGGCGCGCGCGTCAACGTGCTCACCCATTGCAATGCCGGCTGGCTGGCGACGGTCGATTGGGGCACCGCGACGGCGCCGATCTATCTGGCGCACGACAAAGGGCGTGGCCGTGCATGTCTTCGCCGACGAGACGCGGCCGCGCAATCAGGGCGCCTCGCTGACCGCCTGGGAGCTCGGCCAGCACGGCGTGCCGCACACGGTTATCCCCGACAATACCGGCGGCCATCTGATGCAGCACGGCCTGGTCGATCTGGTGATCGTCGGCACCGACCGCGTCACCGCGCAAGGCGACGTCTGCAACAAGATCGGCACCTATTTGAAGGCGCTGGCCGCGCACGACAACAAGGTGCCGTTCTATGTGGCGCTGCCGTCGCCGACCATCGATTTCTCCGTCAGCGACGGCTGTAGCCGAAATCCCGATCGAGCAGCGCGGCGCCGAGGAAGTCGCGACCATGACCGGCAAGACCAAGGACGGCCGCATCGAGACCGTGCAGATCGTTCCGGACGGCTCGGCCGTCGCCAATTACGGCTTCGACGTCACGCCGGCGCGCCTCGTCACCGGGCTGATCACCGAGCGCGGCGTGTTGCAGGCGAGCCGCGCAAGCGCTTGCCGCGGCGTTTCCAGAACGTGCTAAGACTCGGCCCATGAGCCTCGCCGCCAAACAGCCGCTGGAATTTCCCGTCGACGGCCGCCAGTCGGAAACCGCGCTCGCGGTCGCGCGCGGCACCGCGCGGCTGCTGCACGCGCACGGCTTCTGCGTGGTGAGCGAATTGCCGCTGCCGTCCGGCCGCCGCGCCGATCTGGTGGCGCTCGATGCCGGCGGCGAGATCTGGATCGTCGAGATCAAATCTTCGGTCGCCGATTTCCGCGCCGACCAGAAATGGCAGGACTACCGCGCCCATTGCGACCGGCTGTTCTTCGCCACCTGCATGGAAGTGCCGTGCGAGATCTTCCCGCCCGACACCGGGCTGATCGTGGCCGATGCCTTCGGCGCGCAAATGGTCTGCGAGGCGCCCGAGCACCGACTGCCGGCGCCGACGCGCAAATCGATGATGCTGCTGTTCGCCCGCGCCGCCGCGCTGCGGCTGCAATCGCTCGCCGATCCGGCGGGCCTTATGGGGATTTGGTCTAGCGCGGAGCCCGTTTGGCCAAGATCCGCTGCAGCGTGCGGCGGTGCATGTTGAGCCGGCGCGCGGTTTCCGAGACGTTGCGGCCGCACAATTCGTAGATGCGCTGGATGTGCTCCCAGCGCACGCGGTCGGCCGACATCGGATTTTCCGGCGGCTCGCATCTTGGCGTCGCCGTGCGCGAGCAGCGCGGCCACGACATCGTCGGCGTCGGCCGGCTTGGCGAGATAATCGACCGCGCCGAGCTTCACCGCGTTCACCGCGGTGGCGATATTGCCGTAGCCGGTCAGGATGATGCCGCGCGCGTCGGGCCGCTGGCGCTTGAGCGCGGAGATCACGTCGAGGCCGTTGCCGTCGCCAAGCCGCATGTCGACCACCGCGAATGCCGGCGCGGCCTTTTCGACCTGCAGCAAGCCGTCGGCGACCGATTCCGCCGTCGTCACGCTAAAGCCGCGCTGTTCGAGCGCCTTCGCCAGCCGCTGCAGAGAACGACCGGTCGTCCTCGACGATCAGCAACGATCGTTCGCCAGGAATATTGTCTCGTGTCGCCGCGCTCGGCGACGTCGCTCATAGCCATGTCCATCGTTGCACCTTTTGCGCTTCGCGTCGCCCCGCGAGTTCTATCGCGCGTCACCGCATAAACACCGCATAAAACTAGTAGTTTTCTGCAGCGATCTCAAGATGCCGCGAACGTCAACGGCCGCTCGAAATCGCACCGGCTCCAGCGCACCGTGACGACGGCGCCGCGCTCGGAAAGCGCGCGGTTCTCGAAACTCAGCGTGCGCCCGAGCGTTCGAGCAAGTCTTGGCGATGAAAAAGCCCAAGCCCAGTCCGGCCGACGTCTTGTCCGCATCGTCCAGCTTGCGGCGGCGGCTGGTGACGTAAGGCTCGCCGATGCGGTCCATGATTTCCGGCGCGAAGCCCGGGCCGTCGTCGCCGATGGTCACCTCGACGATGTCCTCGTTCCATTGCGTGCCGACCGTCGACGCGTTCGCGCGCGAAATCGACGGCGTTCTCCAGCAAGATTGCCGAGGCCGTAGAGGATCGCCGGGTTGCGCGCGCCGACCGGCTCGGCGTCGCGCGCCGGCGGCGTCGCGACGTCGATGGCGACGCCGAAATTGCGATGCGGCGCCACCACTTCCTCGATCAGCGCCGCAGCGGCATGCGGTCGAACGGCTCGCCGCTGGACGACAATTCGGTGAGCTTGCCGAGGATGTCGCGGCAGCGCGTCGCCTGTTCGCGCAAGCAGCCGCACGTCGTCGCCATGCGGCGCGTCGGCGGCAAGCGCGTTCTCCAGTTCCTTGGCGATCACCGAGATGGTCGACAGCGGCGTGCCGAGCTCGTGCGCGGCGGCGGCGGCGAGCCCGTCGAGCTGCGAGAGATGCTGCTCGCGCGCCAGCACCAGTTCGGTGGCGGCGAGCGCGTCGGCGAGCTGGCGCGATTCCTCGGTGATCTGCCAGGCATAGACGCCGATGAAGCCGATGGCGAGCAGGAGCGCGAGCCAGACGCCGATCATATAGATCGGCGGCAGTTGCAGCGGGTCCTCGCTGTCCCACGGCAGCGGGTAATGCGCGAACACCAGCACGGTCGCGCAGGCGATGGCGAAGGCGCCGAGCATCAGCGTGAAGCGCGGCGGCAGCGCGGTCGCCGACAGCAGCACCGGCGCCGAGAAACAGGAAGGCGAACGGATTTTGCAGCCGCCGGTCAGGAACAGCAGCACCGCCAGTTCGGCGATGTCGAAGGCGAGCAGCCAGGCGGCGCGGTCGGGCTCGAGCCGCTGCGTCATGTGGAAGCGCAGGCGCAGCGCCACGTTGAGCCAGGCCGACAGCGCGATCACGGCGAGGCAGGCATAGATCGGCAGCTTGAAAGCCGAGCCCGTAATAAACGCCAGCACGGCGGTGGTCTGGCCGATGATGGCGAGCCAGCGCAGCCGCACCAGGGTGTCGAGGCGCACGTTGCGGCGCGGATGGTTCTGAGGCAAGGCCGAGCGCGGGCATGGCGGGCAGTGTACCGCGCGTCGCGGCACCGGCTCAAAATTCGCCGGGCGAGGCGGAGGGCTTGCGCTTTCGCCTCGCGGCGGCAATCTTGCGTCAGCAATCTGGCGCCGGATATGGACGCGCAGAACACCGTCAGCCATCACCGTCGACCGCCTGGTCAAGCTCTACAAGGGCGTGGCGGCGGTCGACGGCATTTCGTTTCGCCTGGCGCCCGGCTCGATCACCGGGCTGCTCGGCGGCAACGGCGCCGGCAAGACCACGACCATCGCCATGATCATGGGCCTGGTCACGCCGACCTCCGGCACGGTCACGGTGCTTGGGCGCGCAGATGCCGAAAGAGCGCTATCGCGTGCTGCACCGGATGAATTTCGAGAGCCCCTATGTGGCGCTGCCGATGCGGCTCACCGTGCGGCAAAATCTTTCGGTGTTCGCGCAGCTTTACGCGGTCGCCGATATCGACGCGCGCATCGCCGCAGCTCGCCGCCGATCTCGAGCTCGACGAATTCCTCGACCGGCCGACCGGCAAACTGTCGGCCGGGCAGAAGACGCGCGTCTCGCTCGCCAAGGCGCTGCTCAACAATCCGGAAGTCCTGCTGCTCGACGAGCCGACCGCCTCGCTCGATCCCGACACCGCCGACTGGGTGCGCGGCCGGCTCGAGCATTATCGCCGCAGGCAGGGCGCGACCGTGCTGCTCGCCTCGCACAACATGACCGAGGTCGAGCGGCTGTGCGAGCGCGTCATCATCATGAAGACGGGCCGCATCGAGGACGACGACACGCCGGCCCGGCTGCTCGACCGCTATGGCCGCGAGACGCTGGAAGAGGTGTTTCTCGACGTCGCGCGCGGGCGAACATGCGAGGCCGCACCGCGAGGTACCGCAGCAATCGATCCGTGCACAGCGACGCTGGCCTCGACTTCTCCGTCAACCGCGTCGCCGCCATGGTGCGGCGCTATTGGTATCTGCTGCGCTCGTCCTGGCCGCGCGTGCTCGACCTGATCTATTGGCCGACGGTGCAGATGCTGATGTGGGGCTTCCTGCAGCTCTACGTGTCGCAGAACGGCGGCCTGTTCGTGCGCGCCAGCCGGCGTGTTCATCGGCGCGGTGCTGCTGTGGGACATCCTGTTCCGCGGCCAGCTCGGATTTTCGATCTCGTTCCTCGAGGAAATGTGGTCGCACAATCTCGGCAACCTCATGATGTCGCCGCTGCGGCCGGTGGAGTTCATCGCCGCGCTGATGATCATGAGCATCGTGCGCCTGGCTGATCGGCATGATCCCGGTGACGCTGCTCGCGCTTTGCCTTCTTCGGCTTCAATCTGTGGTCGCTCGGCTTCGCGCTCGTCGCTTTCTTCGCTCAACCTGATCTTGACCAGCTGGGCGATCGGCATTTTCGTCGCCGGGCTCTTGCTGCGCAACGGCATGGGCGCCGAGAGCATGGCCTGGACCATCATGTTCCTGTTCCTGCCGCTCACCTGCGTGTACTACCCGGTTACGGTGCTGCCCGGATGCCTACAATACGTTGCGTGGGCGCTGCCGCCGACTTATGTGTTCGAAGGCATGCGCGCGCTATCTGATCGACCACGTGTTTCGCGCCGACCTGATGCTGGAAGCGTTGGCCTTCAATGTCGTGTTGTTCGCGGCTGCGTCGTTTGCCTTCCTCAAGCTGCTGCACAGCGCGCGGGTGCAGGGCTCGCTGCTGCAGGCCGGTGAATAAGTCGAAAATCACCAGCGTTTTCTAGTGGCTTACGGCGCAGATTTCCGGGTGTAAACCGGACGCGAAGGACTTATCGGCTATGTTGACGCTATGACAGAAAAACGACACGGTGCTGCAGCGCAGCAAGGGCCGGGGACGAAGTCCATGCCGATTGGCGAATTCGACGGGGCAGCCACGCTGCCCGGTGACAGCGGCATTTTGCTGTCGACGCCGATGTACTGGCTCTACGAGATGGGGCATGCCGCGCTCAATCCCTCGCGCGCGGTTGCCGACGCCACGCGGCTGTTCTTCAAGAATCCGGCCAATCCGTTCGCGCATACCACCTACGGCAAGTCGATCGCCGCCGCGGCGGAACTGTTCGAGCGCTCGACGCGCCGCTATCGCCGGCCGGAGTGGGGCATCGATCAGACGACCGTCGGCGGCGAGCGTGTGCCGGTGCATATCACCAGCGTGTGGGAGCGCCCGTTCTGCCGGCTGCTGCATTTCGAGCGCGCCTTCACCGCACGTGCCGCGCCGCCCGCAGCCGAAACTGCTGATCGTCGCGCCGATGTCGGGTCACTATCCGACGCTGTTGCGCGGCACGGTGGAAACGTTCCTGCCCAATCACGACGTCTACATCACCGAATGGGCCGATGCGCGCATGGTGCCGCTGACCGAAGGCCGCTTCGATCTCGACGACTACATCGACTACATCATCTCCATGCTGCACGTGCTGGGCGGCGACGTGCACGTGATCGCGGTGTGCCAGCCTTCGGTGCCGGTGATGGCGGCGGTCTCCCTGATGGAAGCCGACAAGGACCCTTACGTGCCGCATTCCATGGTGCTGATGGGCGGGCCGATCGACACCCGCATCAATTCCAACGCGGTCAACAAGCTCGCGGAAAATCGCGGCCTCGACTGGTTCCGCAGCCACGTCATCACCAAGGTGCCGTTCCCGCATCCCGGCTTCATGCGCGACGTCTATCCGGGCTTCCTGCAGCTGCACGGCTTCATGAGCATGAATCTCGATCGCCATCATCGAGGCGCACCGCAATCTGTTCACTGCATCTGGTCAAGGGCGACGGCGATTCGGCGCAGAAGCACCGCGAATTCTACGACGAATATCTCGCGGTCATGGATCTCGCCGCCGAGTTCTATCTGCAGACGGTCGACACCGTGTTCATCCGCCACGCGCTGCCGAAGGGCGAGATGACCCATCGCGGCCGGCGCATCGATCCCTCGCAGATCAGGCGCGTCGCGCTGCTGACCGTGGAAGGCGAGCACGACGACATTTCCGCGGTCGGCCAGACCGAGGCCGCGCACGTGCTGTGCTCGAATATTCCCGCCGACGACAAGGCGCATTATCTGCAGCCGGCGGTCGGCCACTACGGCGTGTTCAACGGCTCGCGCTTCCGCGCCGAGATCGCCCCGCGCATCGCCGACTTCGTGCTCTCGCATAACGGCGCCGGCAAGGGCGGCAAAAGCGGCAACGGTGCCTCACGCGGCAAGGCTCATGTGGCGCCGAGTGCCGCGGCAGCCGCCGCGCCGGCGGCGGGCAGCCAGACCCTCAAGCACTAGCGCGCGCCTTTTCGTGTCAGCGTAAGCCCTTGCGTTGTTGCGGCATTTCCGGCCGCGCAAAACCCCGTGGCGAACGGCGGCGAATATGGCAGTATTTCCGCGACGATTCTGCCATCGGGCGGACTTTGCGCAATGCCGCTGCGCGCGCTGCTCTACCGCCGGCCGAGCGAACCGCCGGCGATCAGCATCACCTTCGAGCGCGAGATCTATCTGGTGCGCGTGCGCCGCCACCGGCAGGCGCGGCGCTACACGCTGCGCATCCATTCGGCCACGCCGCGAAGTCGTGCTCACCATGCCGCCGCGCGGCAGCCTCAAGCAGGCGCAGGAATTCGCGCAGAAGCACGGCGGCTGGATCGCGGCGCGGCTCGGCCGGCTGCCGGAGCCGGCGCCCTTCGCGCATGGCACCGTGATCCCGTTGCGCGGCGTCGATCACCGCATCGTGCATCGGCGCGGGACAGCGCGGCACGGTGTGGATCGAGAGCGACGAGCAGAGCGAGCGCCTGCTCTGCGTCGCCGGCGACGAGCCGCATGTCGCGCGCCGGTTGCGCGATTTTCTCAAGCGCGAGGTCAAAGCCGATCTGGAAGCGGCCAGCCGCCGCGCGGCCGCCGGCGCTCGGCGTCACGTTCAAGCGGGTGTCGATCCGCGATCCGTCGAGCCGCTGGGGCTCGTGCTCGACCACCGGCGTGCTTGTCTTATTCCTGGCGGCTGATCTTCGCGCCGCCTTTCGTGCTCGACTATCTCGCGGCGCACGAGGTCGCGCATCTGGTCGAGATGAACCACTCGCGGCGGTTCTGGCGCGTGGTCGAGCGCATCTGCCCGCACGTCGCCCGCGCCAAGGCCTGGCTCGACGCGCACGGCAGCCGACCTGCATCGTTACGGCATGCCGGACGTCCGCGCTAGCGCCGCGGCGGTTCTTGCTGTAGTCAGCACCCATGCTGCGTCCCGGCACTTTCGCGCTCACCGGCTTGCTGGCGGCCTTGACCGCGATCGGCCCGCTCACCACCGACATGTATCTGCCGTCGCTGCCGGACATCGCGCGGCTGCTTGGCGCCACGACCGCGCAGGCGCAGCTCACGATCTCGTCCTATCTGGTCGGCTTCGCCGTCGGACAGATTTTCTACGGCCCGCTCGCCGACCGGCACGGCCGCAAACCGGTGCTGCTGGGCGCGATGGCGCTTTATTGCGCGGCGAGCTTGGCTTGCGCGCTGTCGACCTCGATCGAGATGCTGATCGCGGCGCGCGCGCTGCAGGCGCTCGGCGGCTGCCGGCGGCATCGTGCTGGCGCGCGCCATCGTGCGCGACCTTTATTCCGGCGCGCGCGCCGGGCGCGAATTGTCGCTGATCGGCGCGGTCATGGCGCTGGCGCCGGTGTTGGCGCCGCTGATCGGCGGCGTGCTGCAGACCGCCTTCGGCTGGCGCTCGGTGTTTTTCACGCTGGTCGGCGGCGGACTTGGTCGGCGCCGCGATCGTCTGGCCGCTGCTGCCGGAAACGCTCGCCCAGCGCGCGGCCGAGCCGGTGTCGCCGGCGTCGATGTTCCGCTCCTATCGCGTGGTGGCGCGCAACCCGGCCTATCTCGCTTATCTCGGCCTCGCCTCGACCAGCTTTGCCGGATTGTTCGCCTGGATTTCCGGCTCGTCCTTCGTGCTGCAATATCTCTACGGCCTGACGCCGTTCGATTTCGGCGTCGCCTTCGCGGTCGGCTCGGTCGGCTATATGGCCGGCACGACCTGGCGGCGCGGCTGGTGATGCGGCATCGGGCTCGACCGCACGCTCGGCTTCGGCGCCGCGGCGATGGCGGCCGGCGGGCTCGCCATGGTGCTGGCGGTCGCATTCGGGCTTGACCTCCGCCGCCTCGCTGGTGTTGCCGATGGCGCTTTATCTCGCCGGTCTCGGCATGGTGCTGCCGCAGGCGATCGCCGGCGCCATGACGCCGTTTCCGGAACGCGCGGGCGCTGCCTCCGCGCTGCTCGGCTTCGTGCAGCAGAGCGCCGCGGCGCTGTGCGGGGCGGTGGTCGGTGCGCTGCTCGGAGAAGCGCCTGGCCGCTGGCCGCCGCGGTGGCGGCGATGGGCTGCGCGACGCTGCGTGTTGTGGATCGCGACGCGCGCGTTACGCGCACGCGCGGCTAAGCAGCACTAGTTCCTGCTGCGCCCGAACAGATTGTCGAGCAGCCAGTCGTCGAGCCTGCGCGCTGCGCGCGCGGCGGCGCATTGCCGGCCGACTGGATCGGCGCGGGCGGCGCTCATGACTATCGGTCTCGCGCGGGCGGCGCGTTGCCGCTGAACAATCCGGACATCAGCCCGCCGGATCGTCGGCCGGGCAGGGCGGCGACCGGCACGCCCTGATGCGCGCCGCGCATGAAGCGGCTCCAGATTTCCACCGGCAGCCAGCCGCCGGTGACCTTCTTGGTCGGCGTGCCGTCGTCATTGCCGAGCCAGACGCCGGTGACGAGATGCGCGGTGTAGCCGATGAACCAGGCGTCGCGGAAATCCTGCGAGGTGCCGGTCTTGCCGGCGGCCGGCCAGCCCGGGCAGCGCCGCCTTGTGCGCGGTGCCGATGGTCAGGGTCTGCGCCATCATCTCGTTCATCATCGCCGACGTAGCGCGCGTCGATGATGCGGCCGAGCGGCTGCTCGTTGCGGGCGTAGAGCACCTTGCCGTTGGCGGCGGTGATGCGCTCGATCACGTGCGGCACGACGGCGAGCCCGCCATTGGCGAAGGGCGCATAGGCGCTGACCAGTTCGAGCGGCGAGACTTCCGAGGTGCCGAGCGCGATCGAGGCGTTGGGCTCGAGCTTCGAGGCGATGCCGAGCCGGTAGGCGGTGCGGATCACCGCCGCTGGGCGTGAATTCCATGGTCAGGCGCACCGACACCGTATTGAGCGACAGCGCCAGCGCCTTGGTCAGCGTGACCGGGCCGTAATATTCGTGGCCGTAGTTCTCCGGCTGCCAGCCCTTGATCTTGATCGGCGCGTCCTGGCGCACGCTGTCGGGCGTCAGCCCGTGTTCGAGCGCGGTGAGATAGACGAAGGCCTTGAAGGCCGAGCCGGGCTGGCGCTTGGCGGCGACCGCGCGGTTGAACTGGCTCTCGCCGTAATTGCGGCCGCCGACCATGGCGCGCACCGCGCCGTCCGGCGTCATCGCCACCAGCGCGCCCTGGCTGACGCCGTTCTTGTCGCCCTTCTGCGCCAGCTCATCGGTCGAGCGCCTGCTCGGCATTGGCCTGCAGGCGCCGGATCGATCGTGGTGCTTGACCACGATGTCCTCATCGACGTGGCCGAGCACGTCGTTGATCGCGTCCATCACCCAATCGGCGACATAATTGATCGAGCCGTTGCCGGCCTGCGCCACGACGTGCGGCGGATGCGCGAGCGCGACCTTCTCGCTGGCCGGCGTGATGAAGCCGAGTTCGGCCATGGCGGCGAGCACGATCTGCGCGCGGCGCTCGGCGCCGTCGAAATTGCGCGTCGGCGCCAGCCGCGACGGCGACTTGACCAGGCCGGCGAGCAGGGCGGCTTCCGGCAGCGCTCATCTGCTTCGCGCGGTTTGCCGAAATAGCGCTGCGACGCCTGCTCGATGCCGTAGGCGCCGGAGCCGAAATAGACGCGGTTGAGATACAGCTCGAGAATCTGCGTCTTGGTGAATTTCCGCTCCAGCCACATCGCCAGCAGCACCTCCTGCAGCTTGCGATGAACGGTGCGCTCTTGCGTGAGGAAGAGGTTCTTCGCCAATTGCTGCGTGATGGTGGAGCCGCCCTGCGCCACGCCGCGATGCAAGATGTTGGCGATCAGCGCGCGCGCGATGCCGAACGGATCGACGCCGTAATGCTGGTAGAAGCGGCGATCCTCGATGGCGACGAAGGCTTGCGGCACGTATTTCGGCAGGTCCTTCAGCGGCAGCACCGCGCCGCCGGCGTCGCCGCGCGTGGCGAGCGGGCGGCCGCTGACGTCGACGATCTGGATCGAGGGCGGCCGCTTGGGAATTTCCAGCGACTGGATCGGCGGCATATGCGCGCCGGTCCAGGCGAGCACGCCGACGACGCCGATCACCAGCCAGAGGCCGAGCACCAGGCTCCAATAAATGGCGCGGCCGATCAGCGAGCGGCGCGGGCCACGCTTGGCCTTGGCCTTTGCTTTGGAGCGCTTGCGTCGCGGCGCGGCCTTACGCTCGCTTGTCGAAATGTGTGGCTCGGGAGCGCTGTCGAAGACCGGCTCCCGACGCTCGCCCGATTGTCCCTTGCCTGCCATCGCGACCCGAATTCGAACGGGGCTTTGGGCCCGTCCCCGGAGGCAGGCTAGAGGCTGCGATTTAAGGCGCCGTTAAGGGATATTCGCCAGCAAATCCGGGCGTTTGCCGTCTCGGGGGCTTTGCCAATCGCGCCAAGATGTTAGGGTCCACGCCAGCCCTCCAGCAGCCGGAAACCCCTCGTTGGATAGTCAAGTCATTATTGTCGGGGCCGGGCCCGTCGGTCTCACGCTCGCCATCGATCTCGGTCGGCGCGGGGTGCGCTGCATCCTCATCGAGCAGAAGGAGGCGCCGCAGTTCCTGCCCAAGATGGAGCGCTGCAACGCGCGCACCATGGAGATATACCGGCGCATGGGGCTGGCGCCGAAGATCCGCGCCGCCGGCTTTCCGCGCGACGTTCCCATGGACGTCTTCATTGTGACGTCTTTGGTCGAGCCGCCACTGCTGCGCCTGCCTTATCCGTCGGTGGCGCAGGCTGAAGCCGAGATCGCGGCGTGCCGGGACGGCTCGCTGCCGCTCGAGCCCTACCAGCTCATCTCGCAATATACGCTCGAGCCGCTGCTCAAGTCGGTGGCGGAGTCCAACCCGCATGTGGACGTCCGCTACGGCTGCGAGTTCGTCTCGTTCACGCAGGACGCCGGCGGCGTGGGCACGCGGGTCAAGACGAAGACCGGCGACATCAAACTCAGTGCGGACTATCTCGTCGGCTGCGACGGCGGCGCGAGCGCGGTGCGCCGCCAACTCGGCATCAAGCTATCCGGTGAAGCCAACCTGATGCAGTTCCAGCAGGCGCTCTACCGCTGCGACGACCTGTTCGAGCGCATTCCGATCGGCAAGGGGCGGCACTACCACGTCACCGATGCGCAGCATTCCTTCCTCATCGTGCAGGACTCGACCAGGCATTTCACGCTGCACGCGACGGTCGAGAGCGCCGGCGAGATGAAGGCCGCGTTCGAGCGCGTCGTCGCAATGCCGGTTCAATACGAAATGCTGTCCTGCGCGCCGTGGCGGCAGAATTTGTTGCTCGCCGACCGCTACGGTGACGGCCGCGTGTTCCTCGCCGGCGACGCCGTGCATCTCGTCATCCCGACCGGCGGCCTCGGCATGAACAGCGGGGTCGGCGACGCTGTCGACCTGTCGTGGAAATTGGCCGCAACGCTGGAGGGCTGGGGCGGGTCCGAATCTGCTCGCGTCCTACGAGATCGAACGCCGGCAGGTCGGCGCCAACAATGTCGAAGCGTCGCGCTATGCCTCGCGCGGGCGGCGCGCCTGGCGCGCGGCCTACAAGCCGAACATCCGCGGCGACACGCCGGAAGGCGCGGCGACGCGCGCCAATCTGGCAGCGATTGCCGACGTCGAGCAGCGCAAGAGCAACGAGATGATCGGCGCTGAATTGGGCTACCGCTATGCCGGCTCGCCGCTCGTCTGGCCGGAAGCGGGCGAGGCGCCCGCGCCGGATTTTATGAAATATGTGCCGACCACGTTCCCGGGCGCGCGGCTGCCGCATGTCTGGCTCGTCGGGGGCACCGCGCTGCACGACCGCATCGGCGACGGCTACACGCTGCTGCGCCTCGGCCGCGCCCGGGCCGATGCAACGCCGCTGCAACGGGCCTTTGCCGCATATGCCGCGCCCCTTGCAGTCCTCGACGTCGAGGAGGAGCATCCGCGCGACATTTACGGCTATGACCTCCTGCTGCTGCGGCCCGACCTGCACGTGGTCTGGCGCGGCAACAGCCTCGACGGGCCCGCCAAATTGGCTGCAATCGCGACGGGACATTAGTATTGTCTGCTTAGTCCCGCTGGGAATGCGGAATTTGAAGAGGATGCGTGTGCGAAAGAGATTATCCTTCACCCTGGCCTGCGGCGATTACGAGATCGTCCGCCCGCTGATCGACGGCAAGGTCGCGGTCGACGGCGTCGATCTCACCATCCTGACTGACATGGATTCGGCGACGCGACATTGGCGCTTCCTCAACAACCGCGAATTCGACATGGCCGAGGTGTCCGCTTCGTCCTACCTCGCGGCGCGTGACAATGACTGGCCGTTCCGCGCCATCCCGGTGTTCCTGCATCGCCGCTTCCGTCACGGCTTCATGTTCGTCAACACCGGCAAAGGCATCGCCAAGCCGGCCGACCTGAAGGGCAAGCGCATCGGTGTAAAGACGTTGATGACGACCGCAGTGCTGTGGATGCGCGGCATCTTGCAGCACGAATACGACGTGCCGCTCAATTCGATCGAATGGGTGGCGGAAATCGAGGGCGACGTTGTCGTCAACCTGTCGCGGGACATCAGATACTCCGTGCTGACGGACGACAAATCGGTCGAGACCATGCTGGCCGAGGGCGAGCTCGACGCGGTGTTCCACTCAGATCTGATCAAGCCGTTCGTCGCCAATGACAAACGCGTGGCGCGTCTCTTCCCCGATCACCGGGCGGAGGAGATGACCTATTACGAGCGCACCGGCATCTTCCCGATCATGCACGTGCTCGGTCTTCGCCAGGCGCTGGCGGAGGAGCATCCGTGGCTCGCCGTCAATCTGTTCCGCGCTTTCAACGAGGCGAAGGCCGCCGCCATGCGGCGCATGGCCAATCCGCGGATCGTGCCGCTCGCCTGGTATCGCGCCGCCTGGGAAGAGCAGGAGCGCGTGCTCGGTCCCGATCCGTGGGAATACGGACTCGGCGACAAGAACCGGAAGAATCTGGAAACGCTCGCCGCCTATTCGCACGAGCAAGGGCTGATCAAGAACAAGCCGGCGCTGGAGCAGCTCTTCCTCAGCGTCGACCAGGGCCGAAAGCGGGGCGGCGAATTCCGCATCTAGAAAAATGCCGCTGCAGTCGAGATTGGGGAGGAAGCGCACATGAAAAAGATTTCGCTCGCCGCTGCCGTGCTCGCCTGCGCGCTTGCCGCCGCGCACGCGCAGGACAAGGTGTGGAAGCACGGCATCCTGGAAGCCAAGAGCGACTCAGGTATCATCGCCATGGTCGACAAAGGCGGCTTCGCCGCGAAACACGGGCTGAAGATCGAGCTCATCCAGATCAAGGCCGGCGCCACGCTGATGAAGGCGCTGATCTCCGGCGAGATCGACAGCGTCGATATGGGCGCGGCGGAATCGATCGTCGCCGCCGCGCGCGGCACCGGCGTCAAGATCGTCGGCTGTACCTGGCCGGGCGTGCCGCAGGTCGTGCTGGCCAAGGCCGAGATCAAAACGCTCGCCGATCTCAAGGGCAGGACCGTCGCCATTTCCTCGCCGGGCTCGCTGCCCGACCTTTTGTTCCGCGGCATGCTCGACAACGCCGACGTCCCGTTCGCGGACGTGAAATTGGCAACGCAGGGCGCCGACCTCGATCGCTACAAGTCGCTCCTCGCCGGCATCACGGATGCAGCGGTGGTGTCGAACGAGTTCGAGGCGGTGATGCCGCCCAACATCAAGGTGCTGGCGAGCGGCTCTACGGCGCTGCCGAAATTCATCCGGCTTTGCGTCGCCACCAGCAACAAAGTGCTCACCGAGCGGCGCGCCGATCTCGTCAAGTTCATTGCCGCGGAAATGGATGCCTACCAGTTCGCCGCCACGCACCGCGACGAGGCGGTCAAGCTTGCGCGCGAACTCACCCACGCCAAGCCCGACGACAAGCGCGCCGAGTTCATCGTCGATCAGGCGCTCAAGAACAAACAGATCGATCCGACGCTCGCGGTGCCGGCCGACCGCATCGAATGGATGCAGCAGCTGTTCATCAAGGCCGGCGTGCTAAAGCAGGCGGTGCCGGTCGGCACGCTGATCGATGCCAGCGTGCGCGAGGACGCGGCGAAGCTCGCCGGCAAATAGCGGCCTACAATTTGCCGTGCTCGCGCAACACCTCGGCGGCGATGCGGTGCGCCTCGTTGGCGGCCGGGATGCCGCAATAAAGCGCGAGCAGCAGCAGCACCTCCTGGATTTCTTCCGGCGTGCAGCCGTTCTTCACGGCTCCGTTCAAGTGCACGCGCAGTTCGTTCGGGTGGCCCGCCGCCGCCATCATGGCGATCATCACCAGCGATTTGGTCGCCGCCGGCAAGGCGGTGCGGCTCCAGACGTCACCGTAGGAATAGGCGTTGATGATGTGCTGCAGCGGCTTGCCGAAGTCGCCGAAGGCGCTCATGCGCTTTTCCACGGCCTCGCGGCCGAACATCTCGATGCGCAGCTTCAGGCCGCGCGCGTGCTGATCGTTGTTGTCCATGGATCCGTTACCTATTGCTGCGGAATGCCGGCGGCCTCGCGCACCGCATTCCAGCGCTTGTATTCGCTCGCCAGGAATTTCCCGAATGCATCCGGCGTCGACGTTTTCACCACGACGCCGACCGCGGCCATGCGTTTCTCCACGGCCTCGTCGGCGAGGCTGTCGTTGAGCGCCTTGTTGAGCTTGGCGACGACGGCTTCGGGCGTGCCGCGGGGCGCGAACACGCCGTACCAGGTCGTCACATCGTAATCGGGCAGCACGCCGGAATCGGTTGCCGGCGGCACGTCCGGCACGGCGGGAAAGCGGTCCTTGCCGGTCACCGCGAGCGCCTTGAGCTGGCCGGACTTCACCTGACCAATCAGCGCCGACACGGTGTCGAACAGGATATCGGCGTGCTTGCCGAGCACGGCGTTGATCGCTTCCGGCGATGTCTTGTACGGGACATGCAGCAGGTCGACTTTTGCGATCTGCTTGAACATTTCGCCGGCAAAATGCTGGGTAGCGGCAAACCCGGGGCTGGCGAACACGACCTTGCCGGGATGGTCCTTGGCGTAGGCCACCAGCTCCTTCACGTTGTTGGCGGGGAAATCCGGACGCGTCACGATCATCAGGCTAGCGGTGGCAACTTGCCCAATCGGCGCGAAGGCCGCGTTGGTGTCATAGGGCATGTTCTTCTTGGTGACGGCGGCGATGATCTGACCCGCGGTCATGATTCCGAGCGTGTAGCCGTCGGGCGTCGCCTTGGCGACCACGTCATTGCCCAAGATGCCGCCCGCACCCGGTTTGTTTTCGACGATGAGCGGCTGGCCGAGCCTGCCTTGCATCGCGTCGGCGAGGATGCGGCCGATGATGTCGGCGCCGCCGCCCGGCCCGAATGAGACGACGATGCGGATCGGGCGTTGCGGATAGTCTTCAGCCGGCGCGGGCGCGGCAAAAGCCGCGGTCAGCAGCAAAGCGGCCGCGAAGACGAGCAAAGGCTTCTTCATGACGTCCTCCCCGTGATGTCGCCGGATCGCTCAAGGTTTTGCACCCCGGCGCCGAACTTCTTTTATGACAACGCTGTTATCGAGATCGGCTTCGCCCGCGCGCACGCACGACTCCAGAATATCGGCATGCACCTCGAGCATCGACAGCTTCTGCCCTTTGCCCGCCGCCTGATCGAGCATCAGGTGGACGTCCTTCAAGGTCTGCTTGGCGCGGCCTTCCGGCGAGAAATCGCCGCGCAGCATTTTCTGCCCCTTGGTCTCCATCACCTGCGAGTAGGAGGCCGAGCCTCGCGCCACGGCAGGAATGCGGCCGGATCGAGCCCGAGCCGCTCGGCGAAGACGAGGCCCTCGGCGAGCGCCAGCCGGTTGAGGCCGAGGATCAGATTGACCGCGAGCTTGGCGCGGCCGCCGTCGCCGATCTTGCCGACGTGGAAGCTGCGCGCGAACAAAGCGTCGAACACATCCTTCATTTCCGCGGCGATCGCCGCATCGCCGCCGATCAACGCCACGCCGTCGCCGCGCCGCACCTGGTCGCTGGTGCCCGACACCGGCACGTCGAGATAGCGGATGCCGCGCGGCATGACGCGGGCGGCGAGCGCCGCCACCTGGTCGGGATCGCAGGTGCTCATGACCAGCGACGATCTTGCCCGAGCCTTCGCCGAGCGCCGGCAACAAATGGTTTTCGATCACGTCCTCGACCTGGGCGGTGTTGAACACGGCGATGATGATCGCAGCGCGCCGGCGCGGCCAGTTCCGCAATCGAGGCGGCCGGCTCGCCGCCGATGTCGTCAAGCCGCGCGCGGCGAGCGGGGTCGATGTCGAAGCCGGTGACCGGAATACCGGCGTCAATCAGTCGCTGGGCGTACACTTCGCCCATCAAGCCGAGACCGACGATGGCAATAGGGGATTGACGCATTATGCCTCTGGGATGCGGCGGCATATTAAGCGAAGGGACGGGCCGAAGGCGAGCCCTTCCGGCGCAGCAACGTGCCGCTCAGTCCTTGGCTTTGCCGTCGCCGCCGCGCAAACAGCGCGATCAGCGCGCGCTTGATGGCGGCCTGGCGGGTCGGCGAGGTGATCTGCGCGCCCATCAGATCGGTGACGTAAAACACGTCCACCACGCGCTCGCCGAAAGTGGCGACGTGGGCCGAGACGATGTTGAGATTGAGCTTCGACAGCGTCGTGGTCATCTCGTAGAGCAGGCCGGTGCGGTCGAGGCCGGTGATTTCCACCATGGTGTAGCGGTGCGACCACTGATTGTTGATGGTGACCGTCGGCTCGAGCGCGAAGGCCTTGATGCGGCCCTTGGGCGCGCGCGCGCTTTTCCACCACGTCGGGCAGCCGCAATTCGCCGCGCAGCGCCTTCTCGATCGAATTCGGCGACGCGGTTGGCGCGCCGCTCCTCGTCCTCGTCGCGCTCGAATTCGCGCGACAGCGAGATGGTGTCGAGCGCGCGCCCGTCGGTGGTGGTGTAGATCTGCGCGTCGACGATATTGGCGCCGGCCATGGCGCAGGCGCCGGCGATGATCGACAGCAGCCAGGGATGATCGGGCGCGAGCACGGTCAATTCGGTCACCGCGCCGCCGTCGAAGCTGATCGAGGTGGCGAGCGACTTGCCGGCTCCTCGGCGGCGCGCACGAACTTGGCGTGCTCGATCTTGTGCGGCAGATCGACCTTGAGCCAATAGGCCGGATAGAGCTTGCGCGATATAGGCCTCCAGCCGTCTCTGGCGGCCAGTCCGTGAGCGCGGCGCGGAATTCGGCCTGCGCGGCGGCGACGCGCTGGGCGCGGTTGACCTCGGAGAAGCCGCCGGTGAGCACCGGCTCGGTCTCGTAATAGAGCGTGCGCAGCAGCTGCGCCTTCCAGCCGTTCCACACGCCGGGGCCGACGGCGCGGATGTCGGCGGTGGTGAGATGGCCAGGAGCTTCAGCCGCTCGGCCGACTGCACCACCGCGGCGAAATTCTCGATGGTCTTGCGGTCGGACAGATCGCGCGACTGCGCGACGCTCGACATCACCAGATGATTTTCGATCAGCCAGGCGACCGTCTCGGTGTCGGCGGCGGAGAAGCCGAGCCGCGGGCAAAGCCGCCGCGCCACCCGCGCGCCGGCGATCGAGTGATCCTCGAGGCGGCCCTTGGCGATGTCGTGCAGGAACATCGTGACGTAGAGCACCGCGCGGTTGCCGGGCAGCAGCTTGTGGATCAGCTCGCTGGCGAGCGGCGTTTCGCTGTCGCCGCGCTCGATCTCCGCCAGCACGCCGATGCAGCGCAACAGGTGCTCGTCCACCGTATAGTGGTGGTACATGTTGAACTGCATCATCGCCACGACCTTGCCGAAGGCCGGCACGAAATGGCCGAGCACGCCGGATTCGTTCATCCGCCGCAGCACGGTTTCCGGGTCGTTCTTGGAGGTGAGGATCTCCATGAACAGCTTGTTGGCTTCCTCGTCGTCGCGCAGCTTGGCGTCGATCAGCTTGAGCGAGCGGGTGATCGCGCGCATGGCGTCGGGGTGGAAGGCGAGATTGTGCTTCTGCGCCAGATGGAAGATGCGGATCAGATTGACCGGATCGCGCTTGAATACGTTGGCGGCGGCGACCGTGATGCGGTTCTTGTCGACGATGAAGTCGTCGCTCTCGGCGAGCTTGCGCCGCTTCACCGGGCGGAACTTCGCCATCACGCGGCTCAGCACCGGCACGCTCTTGGCGTGGCTGTCTTCCAGGTCGGCGCACAGGATGGCGGTGAGGTCGCCGACGTCCTTGGCGATCAGGAAGTAGTGCTTCATGAAGCGCTCGACGTCCTGCTGGCCGGGATGCTCGGTGTAGCCGAGCCGCACCGCGATCTCGCGCTGGATGTCGAACGACAGCCGCTCCTCGGCGCGGCCGGTGAGGAAATGCATGTGGCAGCGCACCGACCAGAGGAAATCCTCGCAGCGGCGGAACAGCTGATATTCCTCCTTGTCGAACACGCCGCGCTTGATCAGTTCGTCCGGCTCGCGCACGCGGTAGACGTATTTGGCGATCCAGAACAGCGTATGCAGATCGCGCAGGCCGCCTTTGCCGTCCTTGACGTTCGGCTCGACCAGATAGCGCGATTGGCCGGAGCGGCGCACGCGGTCCTCGCGCTCGGCGAGCTTGGCGGCGACGAATTCGGCGGCGGTGTTGCGCACCACCTCGTTGTCGAAGCGCGTCACCAGTTCGTCGAACAGCTTCTTGTCGCCGAGCAGGAAGCGCGCTTCGAGGATGGCGGTGCGGATGGTCATGTCCGCCTTGGCCTGGCGGATGCATTCGTCGACCGAGCGCGTGGCGTGGCCGACCTTGAGCCCGGTGTCCCACAGGCAATAGAGGATGGCTTCCGCGACCAACTCGCCCCAGGCGGTCTGCTTGTAGGGCAACAGGAACAACAGATCGATGTCGGAGCCGGGCGCCTGCAGCCCGCGGCCATAGCCGCCGGTGGCGACCACCGCCATGCGCTCGGCCTCGGACGGATTTTGCGAGGGATAAAGATGCTTGCGCGCGAACTCGAACAGCAGGCGGATGATCTTCGTCTTCCAGCCGGCACAGCCGCTCGGCGCAGCGCCGGCCGTGCCGGTCCTTGAGCAGCAGCTGCTCGGCCTTGGCGCGGCCTTCGATCGAGCGCGGCCTTGAGCCGCTGCGCCAGCGCGGAGCGCAATTCGCGCTCGCCGCCGCGATGCGTCTCGGCGAGGCTTTCCAGGTCGGCGGCGACGGCGCGGACGTCGATCAGATCGCCCGAGTTCCGGGTCGGATGCTCGGGCGCGGTGCGCGGGCCGGTTTCGAGGGCGAGCGAGGCCATGGGGCATACGGGATAGCGGAGGCGGGGCGCAAGTCACCCGCTCCCGGCAAAGATATTCGTTAACGCAGGCCACTTGCGGCGGCTATATTTTTCGGCATTTTTGCAGGCTGCGAATGGGGTTGGCGGGGTTCAACGTGACGCGACGGCTCCGGGTATGGTTCCCTGCTGCGTCGGCAAAGCCGGGCGACGGTGACGACAGAAACAAGCTGGGAGAGAAACGACAATGCGCATGTTCCAGGTCTGCGTCTGCGGCCAGCCGCTTCAATGCAACGAGGCGCCGACGCCGCAACCGGCCGGCACCGAGGTGCTGCTCAAGGTGCTTGCCGCCGGCGTCTGCCACAGCGACCTGCATCTGGCCGACGGCTAGTTCGATCTCGGCGGCGGCAAGCGCATGAGCCTGCAAGACCGCGGCATGAAGCTGCCGGTGACGCTCGGCCACGAAAACGTCGGCGAAGTGGTGGCGGTCGGGCCCGAGGCCAAAGGCGTCAAGGTCGGCGCAGCGCATGCTGGCGGATCCGTGGATCGGCTGCGGCACATGCGCGCCGTGCCAGCGCAACGAGGACAATCTGTGCACCGCCATGCGCAGCCTCGGCGTGTTCAGCAACGGCGGCTATGCCGACTACATGATGGTGCCGCATCCGCGTTATCTGTTCGACATCGGCGATCTGCCGCCGGAGCGCGTCGCGCCGCTCGCCTGCTCGGGCGTCACCACCTTCGGCGCGCTTGAAGAAGGTGACGACGCTGACGCGCGAGCCGACGGTGATCATCGGCGCCGGCGGGCTCGGGCTGATGTGCCTGGCGCTGCACCAGAAGATGGGCGGACATTCGGCGATCGTCGTCGACATCGATCCGGCCAAGCGCGACGCCGCCAAGAAGGCCGGCGCCGCGGCGGTCATCGACGGCAAGGCGCCCGACGCGATCGCGCAGATCCAGACGCTGACCAATGGCGGCGCCTGGGCGGTGATCGACGTGGTCGGCTCGACGCAGTCGGCCGCGCTCGGCTACGGCAGCCTGATCAAGGGCGGCAAATACATCATCGTCGGCCTCTACGGCGGCGACTTCACGGTGTCGCTGCCGCCGATCCCGATGCGCGCGCTCACCATCCAGGGCTCCTATGTCGGCAGCGTGCCGGAGATGACCGAATTGATGGAGCTCGTGCGCCGCACCGGGCTGCCCGACGTGCCGGTGGCGACGCGTCCGCTCGACGACGTCAACGCGGTGCACGGCGAGCTGCGCGCCGGCAAGATCGTCGGCCGCGTGGTGCTGACGCCGGCCGTTGATCCCTCCTGAAAGGGATGGATAAAATGGAGTCAGTGATGGACGGCAACGAATTGCGCGCGCATGCAGGCGCCGATCAAGGAACGCTACAAAGCCGATCCGCAAGCCGCGGTGGTCACGCTGCGCGCCAAGGGCACGCTCGACGACAGCGCCATCGCCTGCAAGGTCGAGACCGGCCGCGCGCTCAACGCCGCCGGCCTGCATCCGGCGACCGGCGGCTCGGGGCTTGAGCTGTGCTCCGGCGACATGCTGCTGGAGGCTCTGGTCGCCTGCGCCGGCGTTACGCTCAAGGCAGTGGCGACCGCGCTCGACATTCCGCTCAAGTCGGGCAAGGTGTCGGCGGAGGGCGAGCTCGATTTCCGCGGCACGCTCGGCGTCGCCAAAGATGCGCCGGTCGGCTTTCGCGAAATCCGCCTGCGCTTCGATCTCGACACCGACGCGCCGCAGGACAAGCTCGACCATTTGCTCAAGCTCACCGAGCGCTATTGCGTGGTTTACCAGACCATCAAGGCCGGCCCGCCGGTGCGGTGAGCATGGCGCGGGTGTAGTGCGCATGACCTGCTCGCCGCGCAGGCGTGGGCGAGGGCGAACATAGACAAATGCCCCCCGACCTTTATTTCGCGCTCACGCTGATCGTCAAAATGGCCGTCACCGCCGCCTTCCTGCTGGCGGCGACGGTCACCGCCGAGCGCGCCGGGCCGCTGGTCGGCGGGCTGGTGGCGACGCTGCCGATCAGCGCCGGCCCGGTCTACATCTTTCTCGCGCTCGACCACGACGCGCATTTCATCGCGCAAAGCGCGCTCGGCAGTCTCGTGACCAACGCCGTTCAACGTTGTCTTCGCGCTGACCTATGCGCTGCTGGCGCAGAAGCGCGGCGCTTTTGGTCAGCCTCGGCGGCGCCTTCGCCGCCTGGACTGCGCTGATCTGGACGAGCGGCTTCGTGACGTGGACGCTTGCCGGCGCGATCCTGCTCAACGTCGTCGTCGTCGCCGGTGCGTTCTGGCTGTCGGCGCCGTTGCGCCACGCGCCGATGCCGCGCGTGCGCAGGCGCTGGTACGACCTTGTGCTGCGCGCCGCGATGGTGGCGCTGCTGGTCGGCGTGGTGGTGACGTTGAGCTTCCGCATCGGGCCGCGCGCGAGCGGCAATCTGGCGGTATTCCCGATCGTGCTCACCAGCATCATGATCATCCTGCATCGCCGCGTCGGCGGGCCGGCGACCGCGGCGGTGATGGCCAATGCGGTGATCGGGCTCGGCGGCTTCGCCATCGCCGTGATCGTGCTCAATCTCACCGCCGACCGCCTCGGCTCGGCGCTGGCGCTGGCGCTTGACGCTCGCGGTATCGATCGAGCTGCAATCTGCTGCTGTTTCTGGCGCGCCAGCGCGCAATGGCGAGGTGCACGATGACGATGTTGCTCGCCAGCCTGCTGCTGAAGATCGCACTGACCGCGAGCATCGTGGTGGCGGCCTCCGTGGTGGTCGAGCGCTCGGGGCCGTTCGTCGGCGCGCTGATCGCCGTCGCTGCCGACCGCGGGCGGCGCCGCCATGATCATCCTCGCCTGGCAGCATCCGCCGGCCTTCATCGCGCAGAGCGCGGTCGGCAGCATGGTCGCCAATGCCGCGGTCGCGGTCTTTGCGCTGACCTATGCCGCGCTGGCGCAGCGCCGTTCGCTGGCGGTGAGCATCGGCGGCGGCTTTTCTGGTCTGGCTCGGAGTCGCGTTCGTGCTCGCGCCTCGTCGACTGGAATGCGGCGACGCGCCACGCTGCTCAACGCCGTTGTCTATCCGATCGCCGATCGTCGCCGGCAGCCGCTTCCGCGCCGAAGGCGCCGATCAAGCGCGTCGCCTTCACCGCCCGCGATCTCGCCTGGCGCGCCGGCGTGGTGACGCTCTGCGTCATCATCGTTACCGCGGCGTCGAGCTCGATCGGTTCCTATTTCTCCGGGGTGTTCGCCTTCTTCCCGGTGGCGATGGGCTCGTTCTTCGTCATCTTGCATCCGCGCATCGGCGGCCCGGCGGCGGCGAGCGTCGCCGCGCCATGTGCTCACGCCGCTGATCGGCCTGGGCCTCGGCCTCCTGGCCGTGCATTTCCTGGCCGAGCCGGTCGGCGTCTGGTGGTCCTACGCAGCGGGCCTGAGCATCGGCATCGGCTGGAACGCGATGCTGTGGCTCATGCGCTGGCGCCGGCTCGCCGCTTGAACCAAATCCGCAGCCGATACGACCAAGAGCAGCGCGTTAAGCGCGGCAGACGGTGCATTGTAATGCAATTTGGTTTCGTGAGCGCCAGTTTGCTCTTGGCAGCGGTCCTGACTGCGGGACCGGCGTCGGCCTACGACGCCTACGACCAGCACAATTGCAACGGCGTCGATTGGGACGACAAGCGGGCGCTGGTTGTGTCGAAAGTGATAGCCAAGCCGCGCGTCCATTTCATCAAGAGCCCTTACGACGACGACTTCAAGGCCGAGAGCTGCCCGGCGGACACCGAGGCCTGCCGTAAGACAGCTTATCTGGTCACCGGCGACATGGTGCTGACGGGCAAGACGCGCGACGCGTTCACCTGCGTCGTCTACCAGTCGCTGCGGGCGAAAAAGCAAGTGTGGACCAGAGGCTGGCTGCCGAGCACGGCACTTGAGCCGGTCAAGCCGAGGCCGGCGCCGAAGACGTCAGATTGGCTCGGCACCTGGTCGCATCCGGGCGGCGACGTCGTGATCAAGCAAACCGCGGGCGGCAAATTGAGCGTCGAGGGCGAGATGGTCGTGCCGACCGCGCAGGACGCCCACACCGGCGAAATCGCGGCGAAGGTGACGCCCGGGAAAGACACCATCGCCTTCGTCGACGACGGCTCAATGCCGTTCGAGCAAGAAGGCGGCGGATGCCGCGTGCGCATGCAGCGCGTCGGCCCCTGGCTGATGGTCGAGGACAACGAAGGCTGCGGCGGCGCCACGGTGACGTTCACCGGGCTTTATCGGCGGGACCAGTAGCCGGTAGACCCGCGAAGTCATAGGCCGCGCGGCACCATTCCGCATCCGGCGCGCGCGTCGTCACGAAACGCCACTCCGGGCCGCCCGCGCTGATGTCGAACTTATAGGTCGGGTTTCGTCTCACCACTTGGCTCGCTTGCTCGGGCATCGCTTGCGCCAGAACGTGTGGCGGCAGCCGCATGACATAGCCGATCGTGCCGAAGCCAACGGCGAAGACGACGCCGGTCTGCGGATGAACGAGGGCCGGACCGCCCCAGAACACCCAGCGGCAGGACCGCGGCAGCGTGTCGTCGAGCTTCCACATGTGCTCGATGATGTCGGGATGGGTGCCGAGCCCGTACCAGGGATCGTCGACTTCGGCGAGCGATTGGCTGAGCGGCGGGTCAGATTTGATCGGCCCCGTGGCGATCTTTTGCAGCAGCCGCTCCACGCGCGCTTCGACATCGCCGTCCGTGGCGTGCGGCAGCGCCTGGCGCAGCGATGCGCGTGCGCTGTCTGCCGTCACCGGCTTCGGCTTGAAATAGGCGATCGGCGCGCGGTTGCGCGGATCGTCCGGCGCGACGCCGACATGATGGTCTGGCGGGCGTTCGGCCATGATCGCCGGCTAGCTCTTTTTCGTCGCGTCGAGCTTCTGCTTCAGCATATAGAGCGCTTCCATCGCCTCGCGCGGCGACATCTCGTCGGGATTGAGCGCGGCGACGGCGGCGACCACCAGTTCGTAGGCCTCGTCCTGCAATTGCTGCGACGGCTTGTAGGGCGCCGCGAACAGCGGCAGGTCCTCGAAGCCCTTCGGCTTGGCGCGGTCCTCTTGTTCGAGCTTGGCCAGCACCAGTCTGGCGCGCTCGATCACGCTCGCCGGCAGGCCGGCCAGTTTCGCCACCTGGATGCCGTAGGAGTGGTCGGCCGAGCCGGCAATGACTTCGTGCAGGAACACCACGTCGCCCTGCCATTCCTTCACTCGCACCGTGGCGTTGTGCAGACGGTCAAGCCGTGCCGACAGCGCGGTCAGCTCGTGGAAATGCGTGGCGAACAGCGCGCGGCATTTGTTGACGTCGTGCAGATGTTCGACCGTCGCCCAGGCGATCGACAGGCCGTCGAAGGTCGCGGTGCCGCGGCCGATCTCGTCGAGGATCACCAGCGAGCGCGGCGCCGGCCTGATTGAGGATCGCCGCGGTCTCCACCATCTCGACCATGAAGGTCGAGCGCCCGCGCGCCAGATCGTCGGCGGCGCCGACGCGCGAGAACAGCCGGTCGACGACGCCGATATGCGCGGACTTCGCCGGCACGAACGAGCCCATCTGCGCCAGGATGGCGATCAGCGCGTTCTGCCGCAGGAAGGTGGACTTGCCCGCCATGTTGGGGCCGGTGATCAGCCAGATGCGGCCGGCTTCGGCCTCCTTCGGCGGCGACAGATCGCAATCATTGGCGACGAAGGGCGTGCCGTCGCGCGCCAGCGCCTGCTCCACCACCGGATGGCGGCCGCCTTCGATGACGAAGTCGTGGCTGTCGTCGACCTGCGGGCGCGCGTAGTCGCGCTCGGCGGCGAGATGGGCAAGCGCGCTCGCGACGTCGAGGCTGGCGAGCGCCTCGGCGCATTCCTTGATCGCCGCGCTTTGCGCGATCACGCTGGCGGCGAGCCGCTCGAAAATCTCGAGCTCCAGCCCGAGCGCGCGGTCGGCGGCGCTGGCGATCTTGGCTTCCAGTTCGCCCAACTCGGTGGTGGTGAAGCGCACCTGGCCGGCCAGCGTCTGGCGGTGGATGAAGGTGGCGTTGAGCGGCGCGGCCAGCAGCTTGTCGCCGTGCTGGGCGGTGACCTCGACGAAATAGCCGAGCACGTTGTTGTGGCGGATTTTCAGGCCGCGCACGCCGGTGTCGTCGGCGTAGCGCGCCTGCAGCGCGGCGACCACGCGGCGCGATTCGTCGCGCAGCGCGCGCGTCTCGTCGAGCGCTGCGTCGTAGCCTTCGCGCACGAAGCCGCCGTCGCGCTTGAAGGCGGGCAGTTCGGCGGCGAGCGCGGCGGCAAGTTCGGCGGCCAGCATGCCGTCCGGGCGCCGGCAGGAGCTGCAGCGCGTCGGCGATTTCCGCCGGCGTCTCCTTGAGCGAGCCAAGCGCGCGGGCGAGATCGGCCGCGGCCAGCATGCCGTCGCGGATGGCGGCGAGATCGCGCGGGCCGCCGCGGCCGACCGCCAACCGCGCCAGCGCGCGGGCGAGATCGGGCGCCGCGGCAAGCCGCGAGCGCGTATCGGCGCGCGCCGCGACGTCCTCGACGAAGCTCGCCACCGCGTCGAGCCGGCGCGCGATCGCCTGCGGATCGGTGAGCGGCGCCGACAATCGTTGCGCCAGCAGCCGCGAGCCGGCCGAGGTGACGGTGCGGTCGATCGCTTCCAGCAGCGAGCCGCGCCGCTCGCCGGACGAGCGTGCGCATCAATTCGAGATTGCCGCGCGTCGCCTGGTCGATCGCCATGGTCGCGCCGGCGCTTTCGCGCAACGGCGGCGACAGCGGCGGACGTTTGCCGATCTGCGTGCGCTCGACGTAAGTGACGCAGGCCGCGGCGGCGGTCAGCTCCAGCCGCGTCAGCGCGCCGAAGGCCTCGCTGGTCGCGACCGCGAAGAACGACGTCAGCCGCCGCTCGGCGGTGGCGCGTCGAACACGTCGCGGGTGAGCGGCGTCACCGCGGGCAGCGTGCGCCAATAGGGCGCCAGATCGGCGTCGGCGTAAAGCGCGTCGGAGACGATGATTTCGCTCGGCTCCAGCCGCGCGATCTCGGCCGGCAAGCGACAGCCGGTCGCATTCGGTGATGCGGAATTCGCCGGTCGAAATGTCGATCCAGGCGAGCGCGAAGCGGGCCTCTTCGCCGGCCGAGGAGAGCCGCGCGCGCGCGACGCTGAGCAGATAATTGTTGCGCTTGGCGTCGAGCAGCGTGTCTTCGGTGAGCGTGCCGGGCGTTACCAGCCGCACCACGTCGCGCCGCACCACGCTCTTCGAGCCGCGCTTCTTCGCCTCGGCCGGGTCCTCGAGCTGCTCGCAGACCGCGACGCGGTGGCCGAGCGCGATCAGCCGGTGCAGATATTCGTCGGCGCGGATCACCGGCACGCCGCACATCGGGATATCCTGGCCGTGATGCTTGCCGCGCTTGGTGAGCACGATGCCGAGCGCGCGCGAGGCGGTTTCGGCGTCCTCGAAGAACAATTCGTAGAAATCGCCCATCCGGTAGAACAAGCAGGCAGTCCGGATTGGCGGCCTTGATCTCGATGTACTGCTCCATCATCGGCGTGACGCGCCCGTTGCCGTCGCCGGGCGGCGGCTCGGGCTCGGACATGCCGATGGGGTTGGTCAGCGCCATGGGCGAAGGTTAGCAGATGGCCCGACAGGGTGCCACGAAAGCCGATCCCGCGTTCAGGTCCCTGTGGGCAGACTTAGTAGGGCGTGATGACGTTGAGCAGCGCCTGGCGGCTGCCCGCTGACGACGGCTTCGCGGGCGCGCATCAGCGCGTTCGGGCAGGTCGGCCGGCTTTTCCACGCGCTCGGCATAGGCGCCTTGCGCCTGCGCCATCATCTCGTAAGGCCGGCGACGGGTCGAGATCGGCGAGGCTGCGGCCGTCGTTCTCGCCGGCGACGCCGTCCTTGAACATCGACAGCGTGGCGCGGCGCACAGCGCCGTAGCGGCTGTTGTTGAAGACGATGGTGAGGATCGGCAGCCCCTGCGTGGCGGACGACCCAGTGGCCGACCATCGGATTGGCAGAACATGTAGGCGCCGTCGCCGAGCGTCGCGACCACGAAGGCGTCGGGCGCGGCGAGCTTGGCGCCGAGCGCCGCGCCGAAGCCCCAGCCGAGCCCGCCGGCCGGGCCGAGCGCGAAGAAGGTGCCCGGCTTCTCGCGCGCGCAATGGTCCGGCCGCAGCGGATATTCGTTGACGATGATCGCGTCCTCGCCGACCGTCTCGCCGATCGCGCGCGACAGATATTCCGGCGAGATGTGTCGCGGCCGGCGCCGCTAATCCTTGGCAAGCTGCGCGCGACGCATGCGCATGCGCTCGGTCAGCCGCGCGCGCCGCGCGGCGATGCGCGCCTCCGCCATTTGCAGGCGCGCCTCCACCGCCGCGGTCAGCGCTTCCAGCGCGTTGACCGCTCCGGCCTGCACCGCGAGATCGCTCGGGAACGAGCGCATCGGATAGCGCACGTAGAACGGATCCTCGCCGATATGGGCGACGCGGCAGCCGGCCTGCGGCGTGCGTCAGGCTCGGAAGCCACGGCACGTCGGATTCGAGCACGATCACCAGGTCGGCGTCGGCGAGCAGCGCGCCCGGCTCGAAGCCGAAATGCATGGCATGGCTCGACGGCAGGCAGACGGTGCGCGGATTGTGCGTCGACCACCGGGATGGCGCAGCGCTCGGCGAGATGCGCGAGCAGCGGCACCGCGGCGGCGGGCAAGGCGCTGGTGATGATCAGCGGCCGCTCGGCGGCCAGCGATCCATTCGGCCAGCGTCGCGATCGCGTCGTCGGGTCGGGATAGACCGCCGCGGCCTGCGCGCGCGGCTTGATCGGCGCGATCGGCTCGGCGAGCGACGCCGCCAGCGGCTCGCGCGGCAGCATCAGTAGACCGGCCCGCGCGGATGCGCCATGGCGACTTCGACGCCGCGCGCCACCATGTCGCCGGTCTGCGCCGGCATGCGCAATTCGTAATCCCACTTCACCAGTTCGCGCAGCATGCCGGCCTGGTCGAACATTTCCTGGCCCCATTGGATCGGGCCGGTTGCGCGAGCCGAACGACGCCTTTCTCGGTGATCGGCGTGCGGCCGGCGGCGAGGATCAGCGGCACGCGGTCGCGCGACAGGTTGATGAGATTGTTGATGGTATTGGCGGTGCCGACGGTGGTGTGCACCATCACCGCCTGCGGCCGGCCGGTCATCAGATAGGCGCCGTGCGCCATGCCGACCGCGAGGTTCTCGTGCGGCACCAGGATCGGCTTCGGCACCTTGGCGTTGGTCTTCTTGGCGCGGGCGAAGGCTTCGACGATCGGCGGGAAATCGGTGCCGGGATTGCAGAAGAAATAATCGACGCCGTGGTCGGCGAGCGCGCGCAGGAAGGCCTCGGCGGCGATGGCCGGCCGCTCGCGCCCGCCTGGTGTCACGGCCATGCGTTTCGCCCCGTGTGGCGTCCGCTTCGCGCGCGGGCGCAGATCGTTCGCTGTTGCGAGTGTTTTACGCGACGGGGGAGGGGCTGACAACCAAAGGCGGGAGTTATTCAGCCGCGATGCGGAACGCGCTCTGGCCGTCGATCTCGGCCAGGCATTTGGCGAGGCTCTCGCCCTCCGGATCGACCAGAGCGGCGGTGCGGGCGCTGGCCATGGCGTCGGCGGCGCGGTCGAGCGGGATGGCGCCCGCCAGCGCCGGGCGGATCACGCGGCTCTCGATGCTGCGGTAGTTGGCAAGCCCGCGCGCATGGGTGTCGCCATAGCCCTTGATCAGGCGGGCGCATTCGGCGACTTCGAGCGCCAGGGCGCCCGACTGCCGGCGCCGCCTCGGCGATCAGGCCGAGCCAGGCTTCGATCTGCGCCTGCTCCTGCTTGAAGCGATAGCCGTGCGGGCGCAGCCGCCGCAGCTTGGCCAGCATCAGGAAGCGCAAATAGCCGCTGATCGAGGTCGAATTGATCTCCATGCCGAAATAGACGCGGCCGAGCCAGCCTCTGCGCTCGGCTGAACGGCAGGATCGGCCGCGCCAGCAACGGCGGCAGCAATTGGGTCAATTCCTCGATGCCGGGCTTGAGGAAATCGTGCACCGAGAACGGCTCGTCCTTGACGCGCAATTCCTCGCGCGCGATGCGGCGCATGCGCTCGGGCGAAATCTTGGCCTGCGCCACCCGCACCACGTCCTCGTAGGACATGCGCACCGCGAGCTGGCGCGCGACCTCCTTGAGCAGCCTGCCCGGGCGTGCCGGCGGCGGCATCGGCATCGACCAAAGCGCGCAGCCGGTCGAGATAAAGCCGCGCGTAAGGCGACGCCCTGATAGGCGATCAGCCGCCGCACGCCCTCGATCGCGGTCGGTTGCGCCAGCGCGGGCAGCGAATAGGTGACCTCGTGCTCGAGCAGAGCGGGCGTGGTCGGCGCGTTGCGTTTTCTGCTCGGGCGTTTTCGCCGGCGGCGCTTTCGCGCGCGCGGCGTCGAGCCCGGCGCGGAAGCCGCGCAGATTGCTGTCGACCGACTTGCCGTCGGCGCGGATCGCCGCTTCCAATTGCGCGGCCGTCAGCGGCAGCCGGCCGCGAGCCGGCGATGGCGCCGAGCATCACCGCGTTGATGATCGAGCCGCTTTGCTTGGCGAGCGCGTCCATGTCGATCAGCAGCGTCTCGCGCGCGTTGTCGGTGACGGTCTTGATCAGCTTGTCCTGGTCGAAGCGGCCGTCGCCCATGGCGATCTTCTCGTCCATGGCATAGAAGCGGCTGGCGGAGCCGATCAGATGCGTGCGCTCGGGCGTGACGAAGCCGCTCGCCACCATGCGGCCGGCTTCCAGCAATTCGCTCGCCACCGCGATGTCGATGTCGCCGACGCCGGGCGTGAGCGCCAGCACCGGGCGCTTGCCGCCGAGCTCGCGCGTGGCGACCGGGAAGATCTCGATGTAATAGGTGGTGGCGCCGGTGCGCTGCGCGACGCCGGGGATCGAGGTGCTCTGCACCGGGAAGCCGGCCTCGGCCGCCGCCGCTGACGATCCAATCGGTCAGCACGCCGCCGCCTTCGCCGCCGAGCGCGGCGATCAGCAGTTTGATGGGCGCGTTTGTCTCTGTCATTCCGGGACGGCCCGAAGGGCCGGACCCGGAATCCATAGCCACGGATTGCGCCGGTTTCTGGATTCGAGGTTCGTCGCGTTGCTGGCGCCCCGCAATGACAGTGCCGGACCGCCGAGCCAGCCGATGACTTTCTGCCGCAAGCGAAACAGCGCGCGGTCGCGCCAGGTCGCGTTGCGCACGATCTCGGCGCGGTAGAACGACGGGCACAGCACGGCGGCGTGCGCGACCTCGCCGCACAGGCCGCAGCCGACGCAGACTGTCGATCACGGTCGCCACCGGATCGCTGCGCAGCGGATCGGTCGACGGCTTCACCGTCAGCGACGGGCAGCCGGACAGCCGGATGCAGGAATGATCGCCGGTGCAGATCTCGTCGTCGACGCCGTAGCGCGTGCGGGTGACGCGCTCGCCGCGCTCGAGCTTGACGGCATCCTCGGCGCGCACGCGGCGCTGGCGCGCGAGCTGGCATTCGCCGTCGGCGATGATCACCTTCGAGCCCGCGCTCGGCGGTGCTGCATCGCCTCCTTCAGCGTCTTCGCCATCTTGCGCGACCGAATAGCTGCGCACCGTGCGCAGCCATTTCACGCCCATGATGCGCAGCGTCTGCTCGATATCGACGCCGGGCGTCGGGCCGTCGCGGCTGGTCACGCTCGACGGGATGTATTGCTGGCCGGTGGCGGAGGCGTAGCCGTTCTGCATCACGATCAGCACGCCGTCGCCTTTGTTGAACAGGTTCGAGGCGACGCCGGTGATCAGGCCGTTATGCCAGAAGCCGCCGTCGCCCATGATGGCGATCGGCCGCTTCTCCATGTTGGGCGTCGACCGCGGCGGCGCTGGCGAGCGACATGCCGTAGCCGAGGATCGAATTGCCGAGCGAGAACGGCGCGAAGGTCGCGAACGAATGGCAGCCGATATCGGTCGCTGATATGGGTCGGCCCCAGTTCGCGCTGCATCAGCTTGATGGCGGAGAACACCGGGCGCTCCGGGCAGCCGGTGCAGAAGGCCGGCGGGCGCGGCGGCAACGGCCCGAGCGCGGCGGCGGCTTTTGCCTTGTGCGCGATCAGGCCGCGCGCTTTTTCCGCGACGGCGTCGGCGTCGAGGCCGTTCGGCTTGGCCGCTTGCAGGAACGCCGCCAGGCCTTCGAGCAGCACGTCGGAGGTATATTCGCCGGCCTGCGGCAGCGGCCCCTTGCCGAGCACGCGGGTCTGGATGTCGGCGCGGCGCAGTTCGACGTTGACCGCCTGCTCGATGTAATCGGGATTGCCTTCCTCGACCACCAGCACGGCGCGCTTTGCCGCGCAGAATTCGCGGATCTCCTCCGGCACCAGCGGATAGACCACGTTGAGCACCAGCAGCGGCACGCGCGAGGCGCCGAACACGTCGGCCAGCCCCATGCGCTCGAGCGCGCGCAGCACCGAATTGGTCAGGCCGCCCATGACGATGATGCCGATATCGTCGAGATCGCCGGCGATGCGTCTCGTTGAGCTTGTGCGCGCGGATGAAGTCGCGCGCCGCCGGCAGCCGCTCCTCGACCTTCAGTTTCTCCTGGGTGAAGGTCACCGGCGGATGCGACAGCCGCGCGTAGTCGAAGCGCGGCGGCCCGGCGAGCTTGTCGAGGCCGGAGACGATGCCCTTGCGGTTATCCTTGGCGGCGAATTCGCCGGTGGCGTGGCAGGCGCGGATGCGCAGCTCCAGCATCACCGGCGCGTGGCTCGCCTCCGACAGCTCGAAGCCTTTCTCCACCATGCGCACGATCGACGGCAGATCGGGGCGCGGATCGAGCAGCCACATCGAGGATTTCAGCGCATAGGCATAAGAGCGCTCCTGGATCACGCTGGCGCCTTCGCCGTAATCCTCGCCGATGATGATCATGGCGCCGCCGATCACGCCGGGCGAGGACAGATTGGACAGCGCGTCGGCCGCCACATTGGTGCCGACGATCGATTTCCAGGTCACCGCGCCGCGCAAGCGGATAATTGATCGAGGCGCCGAGCATGGCGGCGGCGGAGGCTTCGTTGGCGCAGGTCTCCAGATGCACGCCGAGCTCGGCCATGATGTCCTCGGCGTCGACCAGCACGTCGAGCAGATGCGAGACCGGCGCGCCCTGATAGCCGCCGACATAGGACACGCCCGACTGCAGCAGCGCCTTGGTGACCGCGAGGATGCCTTCGCCGCGGAAGGTCTCGCCGTCGCCCAGCCGCAGCGCCTGCACTTCTTTCTTGAACGAGCGTTCCATGGTCAGGCCTTGGCTAATTGGTTGGGATCCCAACTATTATAGCCGATTCGCCCTACATATGCGAGGGCAGCCAGAGCGCGATGATCGGGAAGGCGATCAGGATCACCAGCCGGATCAGGTCGGTGACGATGAAGGGCATCACGCCCTTGAAAATCGTGGTGAAACTGACGTCCTTGACCACGCTCTTGATGACGAACACGTTCATGCCGACCGGCGGATGGATCAGGCCGAGTTCCACCGTCATCACGATGATGACGCCGAACCAGATCGGGTCGAAGCCGAGGTGGGTGACGACCGGGAAGATGATCGGCACGGTCAGGATGATCATCGCCATCGCGTCCATCAGGCAGCCGAGCACCAGATACATCAGCATGATCAGCGCCAGCACGCCGTAGCTGCCGAGCCCGAGGCCGGTGAGGAATTCGGTGACCTTCTGCGGCGTCTGCGTGATGGTGAGGAAATAGCCGAAGATCAGCGCGCCGATCAGCACGGTGAACACGGCGGCGGCGGTGCGCGTCGCCTGCAGCAGCGCGGCCAGGATTTTGTCCTTGTTCAGCCGGCCGGTGAACACGCCGATCAGGAAGGCGCCGGTGGCGCCGACGCCGCCCGCTTCGGTCGGCGTGAAGCGCGGCAGAAACGGCAAGCCGTAAAGCCCGCCGATGACGAACACGAACAGCAGCATCGGCGCCCAGATGTCCTTGAGGCCGGCAAACCGTTGCGCGCCAGGTCGTTGCGCGGGCCGGCCGGCAGGAAGCCCGGCCGCAGACGGCCGATGACGAAGATCGTCGTCAGATACATGGTCATCGCGAGCAGGCCGGGAATGATGCCGGCGATGAACAGCTTGCCGATGTCCTGCTCGGTGATGATGCCGTAGACCGCGAGCACGGTGGAGGGCGGCAGCATGGCGCCGAGCGTGCCGCCGGCCGCGATCACGCCGGTGGCGAAACTCTGCGGATAGCCGTAGCGCCGCATTTCCGGATAGGCGACGGCGGAAAACGTCGCGGCGGTCGCCACCGACGAGCCGCAGATCGCGGCAAAGCCGCCGCAGGCGACGACGGTGGCGAATGCCCAGCCCGCCGCGCAGATGCCCGACGAAGCCGTTGGCCGCCCTGAACAGATCGCGGCTCATGCCGGAATTGGACACGAACGCGCCCATCAGCAGGAACATCGGAATGACGCCGAAGGTGTAGTCGGTGACCGTGCGCATCGAGGTCTGGCCGACCAGCTTGAGCGCCGGCGTGCCGCCGACCAGGTAGCCGAAGCCGGACACGCCGACCAGGCCCATCGCCATGCCGACCGGCACGCGCAGCAGCATCAGCGCGAACAGCGCGACAAAGCCCAGGATGGCGACGGCGTCGGTGCTCATCCCGTTGCTTTCATTCGACCGGTTTGACTTTGGGTTCGTGCATCAATTCGGGCTGGAAGATCAGCCGGTAGGTGCGCACGGCGATCAGCAGCACCGCGGAGACGTCGCCGGCCCAGGCCACCGCGAAGAACGGCCAGGTCGGCAGACGCAGGTCGAAGGTGAGGACGTTGTCGTAATAGGTGCCGCGCACCTTGTCGAACAACGTGTAGGTCTGCACCGTCACCACGAACAGCAGCACCAGCGTCGCGAACACGTCGATCAAGCGCTGGTATCGCGGCGAGACATTGGCCCAGACCAGATCGACGGTGATGTGGCCGCCGCGATAGGAGGTCGCGGCGATGCCCCAGAAGATCAGAATGCCGAGCAGCAGGCGGCCGAAATCGAAGGCGTCGGGAATCGAGTAGGAAAACACATTGCGCAGCAGCACGCCGACGAAGATGTTGGCGGCGACGATGCCGACGAAACCGGCGGCGATCCATTCGATCGTGTCGATGAAACGATCCATATAGACGCGGTTCATGTCCGCTCCGGCAACGCTCTCGAAGTTCGGGCGGAGAGGAAGTCCCCTCCGCCCGTAATGTTAGCAGATTTCAACGCCGCGGCGGGCTTACTGCGCGAGCGCCTTGTACTTGGCGAGGTCGGCGCGCAGCTCCTTCATCGCCGCATCGGGATCGACGCCGGCCTTCTTGACGCCGTCGGCCCAGTTCTTGACCAGCGGCTCGGCCGCCTTCTTCCATTCGGCGGTTTGCTCGGGCGTGAGCTTATAGACCTCCTGGCCCGGCTCGGCCTTCACCTTGTCGATGCCGGCATCCTCGAACTTGCCCCACGGGCCGCCGACGCGGGCGGCCGCTTCGTTGGTGCAGTTGTCGTCGATCGCCTTCTTCTGGCGCGGCGACATCTCGTTGTATTTGTCCTTGTTGAAGACGAAGGCGAAGGTGGTGACGTAGAGCGGCGCGTCCATGTGATACTTGGTCACCTTGTCGATGCCGAACAGCACCAGCGAGCCCCAGGGGAAGGTCACGGCGTCGGCGACGTGACGCTCGATAATGTCGCGCACTTCCGGCGCGGCCGAATTGACGTTGGTGCCGCCGAGCTGCGTGACGAAGGTCGCGATCGTGGCGTCCGCCGGGCGGATCTTCATGCCCTTGATGTCGGCCGGCACGACGATTTTCTTTTCGCTCGAGTGGAACGAGCTCGGCGCGTGGATGAAGGCGAGGCAGAACTTGACGTCCTTCATCTCCTTGGCCGCGTATTTGCGGTACCAGTCGTCGAGCCCGCGCGTGCCGCCCTTGGTCGCCGAGATCAGGAACGGCAATTCGCCGGCGGCGATGATCGGGAAGCGGCCGGGCTGATAGCCGGGGTTGATGTAGGTGAGGTCGGCGATGCCGTCGCGCGCCATGTCGTAATGGTCGAAGGCCTTGCCGAGCTGCTGCGCCGGATAGACCTTGTAATGCAGCGTGCCGCCGGATGCCTTCTCGACCGCGGCGCCCCAGTCTTCCAGCGCCTTCTGCAGCGGATGCGAGGCGGGCACCCAGTGCGACAGCTTGAGTTCGAAGGTCTTTTCCTGTGCGCTGGTCGGCGTGGCTCCGCCGACCAGCGCGGCGGCCAACGTGATGGCGCAAATTGTGTGTCGGGTTATCATCAGGCTCCTCCCCAGAAGCTTGTCGGCGGGTGTCCGGTCTGCGATTGCAGCCGATTATTGTTGTTCCGAAGTCGCGATATTCAGCCGTATGTGCCAGGTGTTGTAAAGGATATAGTTTGACGACAAACTATGTTGCCGAATTATATTTCCGGCCGCCGCGCAGCGCGGCCGGCCTCGAGCGGGGACCACACGATGTCGAGCAAGGGTAGCGGTCATGCGCGGCGCGGCAAGGACGGCGAAACCATTGCCGCGTCGATCAGATTTGGCCCGCTCGAGCACTGGGTCGGCTTCAACCTGCGCATGGCGCAGGAACACGCCTTCCAGGCCTTTTCGCGCCGCTCGCAGGAGGTCGGCGAGAGCCCGGGACGCTTCGCCACGCTGACGCTGATCGCGCGCAATCCCGGCATCAGCCAGACCGAATTGAGCCACGCCAACGGCCGCGACAAATCGAGCCTCACCCCCGTGGTCGAGGACCTGGTGCGCCGCGGCCTGGTCGAGCGCCAGCGTGTGCGGCAGGACCGCCGCACCTACCGGCTCAACCTGACGCCGGCCGGCAAGAAGACGCTCACCATGCTGACGCGCTGCGCCCGCCGGCACGAGCGCGTGCTCGACGGCATCATCGGCCGCCGCGACCGCGCCCGGTTTCTGCAGATCCTGAAGAAGATCGCGGCGGAGGTGGAGTAGCCGCCTATACGCCAAACTTCAGCCGTACCGTGTCCGGCAGCGGATGCGATTTGTAGCGGCGCGATCGGCCGGATCGAGCACCACCCACACCCGCGTCTCCGAACATTCGACGCAGGTCAAGCCGCCGCGGGTGATGTGGTGGGCGACATCGAAACTGGAGTGGCCGAAGCTAATCGCCGATTCCACCGTCACGTCGTCTCCGAAACGCGTCGGCCGGATGAACCGCGCGCGCGTGCGCACCAGCGGATAGCCGGCGAAATCGAAGGCCTTGAGATAGCGGATCATGGTCATGCCAAGCGCGCGCTCGAATAGCGCCGAGGTGGCGGCATCGAAGATCGCGAAATAGCGAGGATAGAAGACGATGCCAGCCGGGTCGCAGTCGGCCCACTCGATACGCACTTTGCGGACATTGCTGAAGGTCATGCGCGCCCCTCGGCATCTGCGTCGCGCCGCGCCAGCCAGACCGAGTGGCGGCCGCAGTCCGGGTCTTCCATGCGCGCGGCCGCGACCGCGAAACCGTTGGCGGCGAGAAGCGAACGATAGTCGTCGGGCGCAAGGCTCGCGTGATAGAGCGGCTCGCCATAAAGCGTACCGGTCGCCTCGCCGTGTTGCGGTTCGCTGGTGAACATCAGCGGCGCGCCGGGCGCGGCGTGCGCGCGGAAGATCGGAAACATGCGGCGCTGGTCGTCGTGCTTGAGATGAAAGAAGCTGTCCCAAGCCAGTGCGCCGTCGAAACGGCGGCGCAAGGCGAGCGTGCGCATGTCGGCGACCAACCATTGCCGGTCCGGGAAATTTCCACGTGCCAGTGCGATCATGGTCGGCGATAAATCGACGCCGAGCACGTCGAAGCCCTGCGCGCTGAGATAGGCGGCCATCGGCTTGCTGGGTCCGCAGCCGAGATCGAGGATGGTGCCGCCGCTTTTCGCCAGTGCACAAAAGCGACCGAGCCAAGCATTTTCGACGAATACTTTTTCCCGGCCGCGGTCGCCGACCCAGTCGGGCGCCCGGCACTCGTAGAAGTCGATGACCCGGTCAGAACTCATCGCACGGTTTTCAAGATCACGCGGTCATCGCGGCGCCATGCGCAGCGCGCCGTCGAGGCGGATGACCTCGCCGTTGAGATAGGAGTTGTGGATGCAATGCAGCACCAGCGCGGCGAACTCGCGCGGCTCGCCGAGCCGCTTGGGGAACGGCACCGAGGCGCCGAGCGAATCCTGCGCCTCTTGCGGCAGCGCGCGCAACATCGGCGTGCCGAAGATGCCCGGTGCGATGGCGAGCACGCGTACGCCGAACCCTGCAAATTCGCGTGCCGCCGGCAGCGTCAGCGCGGCGACGCCGCCCTTCGACGACGAATAGGCCGACTGGCCGATCTGGCCCTCGAAAGCGGCGACGGACGCGGTTGATACGATGACACCGCGCTCGCCGTCGGCCAAGGGTTCGAGCTTTTGCATGGCGGCGGCAGCGAGCCGCATCATGTTGAAGGTGCCGATCAGGTTGATGCGGATGACGCGCTCGTAGTCGGCGAGCGGCATCGGTCCGTCGCGGCCGACGATGCGCTTGGCCGGACCGACGCCAGCGCAATTGATGAGGACGCGCGCGGGCCCATGAGCGGCGGCGGCCTGCTCGAGTGCGACTTCGGCGGAGCTTGCGTCCGCCACGTCGCAAGCCGCCGCGACGCCGCCGATGCTGGCGGCGACTTCGGCGGCACCTTTATCGTTGACGTCGAGAACCGCGACCTTGGCGCCGGCGGCGCCGAGCGCGCGGGCGCAGGCCGCGCCCAGTCCGGACGCGCCGCCGGTGACGACCGCCGCTTGTCCCTTGATTTCCATGATCCCGATCCTTTACGCGCCCTTGATGGCGATCACGCGCGAGGATAGCGGCGTTGCATAAAGCTCGTCCACCAGCGCGGCGCGATTTTTCAGGACCGCGCGCTGATTGATCGAGCCCTTGTCGGTCATTTCGCCTTTGTCCATGGAGGCCGGCTCCGCCATCAGAATGGCGCGCATGACGCGTGTCGACGAGCCGGGGCTTGAGGCCGCCAGCGCTTGCAGCAGGCCCGCGAATTTCAATCGCACCCTTACGTCGTCGAGGATGGCGCCTGGCGCCGCGTCGGCGGCATGCTCGGGCGCAAGTTTGCGGCAGGCCTCGACGTCGGGAAACACCAGCGCCACAATATCGTCGCGGTCGGGGCCGGCGAATACCACGTCGCGTACGCATGGCGCGAAGGCATCGATGAAGCGCGCGCGCAACGGCCCGACGCTGACCCAGGTGCCGGTCGACAGCTTGTAGTCCTCGGCGATGCGGCCATCGAACAGGAAGCCCTTGCCGGGATCGGCGGGGTCGGCGAATTTCAGCGCGTCGCCGATTTTGTAGAAGCCCTCCGCGTCAAAGGCGTCACGCGTGAGCTGCTGCTGCCGCCAATAGCCGGGCGTGATGTGCGGGCCGCGCAGGCGCGCTTCCAGTTTGCCTTCGTTCGGCACCAGCTTGAGTTCGACGCCCGGCGCCGGCAGCCCGATATTGCCGGGGCGGTCGAAATCGAAAGTGCAGGCGAGCGCCAGCGGCGAGGTCTCGGTCGAGCCGAGCGAGGAGAGGAAGATGATGCGCTCGCCGGTGGTTTCGATCGCCAACTGAGCGAGGTCGTCCCAGGTGGTCTGGTTGAGGCCGGCGCCGGCATAAAACAGCACCTTCAGTCGGCTGAAGAAATTCTTACGTAATGTTTCGTCGGCGCGGAAATGCGGGACTAACGCCTCATAGCCCTTGGGAACGTTGAAATAGATGGTCGGCGCGATTTCGCGCAGGTTACGCGCGGTCTTCGGCACGCCCGGCGGCGTCGGATTGCCGTCGTCGATATAGAGGGAGCCGCCGTTGACCAGCACCATGTTGAAGTTGTGGTTGCTGCCGAAGGTGTGGCTCCAGGGCAGCCAGTCCACCACCACCGGCGGCTCGTCGGCGACGAAGGCGAAGCCGGCGGCGATCATCGCCTGGTTCGAGCACAGCATGCGGTGGGTATTGATGACGCCCTTGGGGTTCCCGGTGGAGCCGGAGGTGAACAGGAATTTCGCAATCGTGTCCGGTGTGACTTGTGACTGCGCGGCGGTGACGCCGGCGTCATCTTCGGCGCCGATGAGGTCGGAAAACAACGTGGCCTTGCGGTCCGCCGGCGGATTGCGGGTGACGACCAATTCGGCATCGCTCGGCATCATCGCCTCGATGGCGCGCGCGAACGGCCCGCCGTCATTGGCGAACACCATACCGGGCGTGAGCAAGCCGACGATCGCGCGCAATTTGCCAAAGTCGGTCGACAGCAGCGAATAGGCTGCCGAGATCGGCGCATAGGGAACGCCGACGACCATCGCGGCCAGCGCCAGCAGCGCATGCTCGATGTCGTTGCCGGAGATGATGGCGATCGGCCGCTCGGGCGAAAGCCCGCGCCGCAACAGCGCGGCACCGATGCGCTTGATCAGCGTGAGCACTTGCGCGTAGCTGAGCGTGCGCCAGCGTCCTTCCGTGTCACGCTGGCCGAGGAACACGCGATCCCGCGCGGCCTTGGCCCAATGCTCGAGCGGCTCGCTCAGATTGTTATAGTAGGGCGCCAGCACCTGCTTGGTGCGTAGATGAATGACTCCGCCGGCACCCTGTTCGAGCACGGCATCGAAGACGCCCAGCCGCACCGGGCGCAAGCGCGCGGCGGCAGAACGAGGCGGAGCAGAACTGGACACAGTGCCGGGCCTCATTGTTTGACCAAAGCGATGGCGCGACCGCCGATAGGCATTAAGTACGAATTATCTTTGGCGCGCAATTGATAGCACCTTCGAACAACCTGGCCGACCCATGGCCGGCGGTACGATCCGCCGCGCGCGCGGCATTTGCTGCTCCGAGAACTCTTCAGTGCTTGCGGGAATCGCTGACATTCAGCACCACAGCCATGGCCGTATCTCCCGCGGCGCAGCCGGTGAACAAACCGTTGCCGCCGCCGCGGAGCGCGAGTTCCTCGATCAACTCTATCACGCTGCGCATCCCCGTTGGTCCCTGAGGATGCCCGAAAATCAGCGACGAGCCGTAGTTGTTCATTCTTTCGACCGGGAAGCCGGTGTCGCGCGCGAACACGATGTCGTTGACGGCGAACGGATTGTGAGTTTTCACGGCATCGATGTCTTTGATTTCGAGATCCGCCGCGTTGAGCGCCGCGCGCGTAGCGGGCACCGGCGCCATCGGCATGTGCCCCTTCTCGACGCGCGCCTGGCCGAAGCCCAAGAGCTGCACCTCAATGAACTTATCCTGGGCCAGCTCGGCGGCGCGCTCTTTTGTCGTCACGATCATGCCGGCATTGCCGTCGGCGGGATGGGTTTGGCCGCCGAAGGTGACGGTGCCGTTCGGCTTCACCGGTTTCAGCTTAGCCAGGCTTTCAGCGGTAATTCCGAATACGCCTTCATCGCCGGCGAGCGTGCCCGTAGTCTTGCGGAAATTTGCATCGGTGATTGGCACCTCGGCCATGTAGCGGCGCTGAAAGGTGCGGTCATTGGCGAGCGCATCCTGATATTGCTCGTAGCGGCGCAGCACGATTGCATGCTGCTCGGCCATGGTAATCTGATAACGCATGGCGACGTTTTCGGCGGTGTCAATCATGGCGTTCATGGCGAAAGGATCATTGTTAAAGTTATCGAGCACCCACGCCTCAGTGAGATTTGTACCTCCCGGTCCGGTTGGATTGGGATAAACGAGCGTTGCGCCATTCGAACAGCGGTCTGTGGTCACCGCGAGCGCGCAGGTGGCAGATCCCTGTTCGACCTCGTTCGCCGCCATCTGCAAGACACGCGCGCTCGTGGCGCACGCCTGGCTCACGGTGGGGCCCGGCACGTTGGGAATTCCAATCATCCCAGTCACCCATGGGAGGTTGGTTGAGGAATCGTGATACCGAGGATTCCGAGGTCGATCGCATCCAAGGGAAATTTCTTGGCCGCTAGCGTATCGCGCGCTACGTTCGCCGCGAGCTTCATGCTGTGAAGATGACCTAGCGAGCCCTGCCACTTTGCGAAGGGCGTGGACCAATACGTGCCGTAAGGAACATATGCTTTGTTCATCGGGTTACCTTTCAGCTAGCGGGCCTGTTCGGCCTGCCACTCGCCGAAGGAAGAGCCAGCCTTAGCCAGCTTTTCCAATAATGGGGCGGGTTGCCAGTATCGCGAATCGAGCGAGCGCTGGAACTCGAGAATGCGGTAATAAACCTTTTTGAGGCCGACGGAATCTGCGTAGAACATGGGCCCGCCGCGGTAGCGCGGAAATCCGTAGCCCGAAGTGTAGACGACGTCGATGTCGCTGGCACGAAAGGCAATGCCTTCCTCCAGGATGCGCGCGCCCTCATTGATCATTGCATAGAGACAGCGCTCGCAAATTTCCTCGGCACTCGGCTTACGTTGCGGCACGCCGAGACGGCTGCCTTCGGCATGAAACAACGTGATTACTTCCTGATCGACGACGCGTTTGCCGGCCTCGTATCGGTAGTAGCCGCGTCCAACCTTTTGCCCAAGCCAGCCGCGCTCGGTCAGCATTGCGGACGGTCGATAGTAGGTAGGATCGTTGTCAAAGGCATTGCCTTGCGCCACGCGTGTGAGGTGGCCGATGTCGACTCCGGCCATGTCGAAGACGGCGAGGATGCCCATCGCCATTCCGAAAGCTTCCAGTGCCGAATCCACCTCTTCCGGCGTCGCGCCCTCTAGGACGCAATGCTCCGCCTCTCGCGCATAGGGATCCATCATGCGATTGCCAATGAAGCCGTAACAGACTTGCGCCACGACGCCAACCTTGCGCACCTTTTTTGCGATCTCTAGCGCAGTCACCAGCACATCGTCAGTCGTCTTTTTTGCCTGCACGATTTCTAGGAGCGGCATTACATTCGCCGGGCTGAAGAAATGAAGGCCGATCACGTCCTGTGGCCGCTTCGTGACCGCAGCAATTACATCGATATCGAGCGTCGAGGTATTAGTGCCGAGAATCGCGCCAGGCTTGGCGATTTGGTCAAGCTTAGTAAAGATTTTCTTTTTTAAATCCATATTCTCGAACACCGCCTCGATGATGAGATCGGCCGTTGCGACCGCTGTGTAATCGAGCGCAAGCGCGATCAACTTCATGCGCGCTTCCATCTGATCGGCAGCGAGACTGCCGCGGGAAACGGATCGCTCGTAGTTTTTGCGGATCGTGGCGCGGGCACGGTCGAGGGCCTCTTGCTTGGCGTCAACCATCGTCACCGGCAAGCCTGCGTTGGCGAATGCCATGGCGATGCCACCGCCCATGGTGCCGGCACCGATGATGCCAATGCGGCCGACCGGCCGCGGCGTCACGCTCGGAGAAAGACCGGGAATTTTGCGAACTTCGCGCTCGGCGAAGAACAAATGTCGCAACGCGCGTGCCTCGGTCGCCTGTGGCAGGCTGGCGCTCACTGCCTTTTCGACTTCCAATCCTTCGTCGAACGGCTTTTCAGCCGCGGCTTGCAATGCGTCGAGCAGCTTGATCGGGGACAGGCGGTTGCGCATGGTTTTGGCCACCTGTGCGCGCTTGGACTTCAGCGTTTCCGCGATTTTTTCTGCGCCAACGACCGGCCGCTCTCGCGTCTTACGCGGTCCATTGCCTGCGGCGACAAGCTTTTTGGCATAGGCGATGGCGCCTTCGGTAACGTCGCCCTTGACCACCTGATCTACCAGGCCGAGTTCCTTCGCCTGGGTTGTGGACAACGGCCGCCCGGAGAGCATCATCTCCGCCGCCGCCTCGAACGGAATCACGCGCGGCATACGCTGCGTGCCGCCCGCACCAGGAATGATACCGAGCGAAAGCTCGGGCAACCCTAAAGAGGTCCCCTCGGCGGCAACGCGATAATGGCAGGCGAGCGAGACTTCCGTGCCAGCCCCGAGCGCGGTGCCGTGGATCGCAGCGATCACGGGCACTGGGGAGTCTTCAATAAGGCGGAAAACCTCGTGATAGCCGGGCTCGGCAATCCCCGTGTCGAATTCCTTGATGTCCGCACCAGCGATAAAGGTCCGGCCGGCGCAGGCGAGCACGATCGCCTTAACGTCAGGTTTTGCCCGTAATCCGCTAAATGCCCGCTTAAGTCCGGCGCGGACGCTTTGGTCCATTGCGTTGACCGGAGGCTTGTCGACGCGCACCACCGCGATGCCATCGCTCAAACTCGTGCTGACCACTTCGCCCATTCGAAGGCTCCTTTAAGTTTCCAATGAAGTCTATGGTGTGCCGCGGCTTCGAACGAGACCGGCAATGCACGAAACAGATTGCACGGCGCTCTGAAACTCACCCGCTTACTCCGGCTTTCTCTCTGGCTTGGGCACAGCTGTGCGTACGGGCCGGGCAGCGGCGCTATCGATACGATCATGTGGCGGTGAGCTAGCTTTCGCAACCAAGCTGGTCGGGACTAGTTGACCAACGGACAGCCACCATCTTTCAGCGGCCGGAACGCCTTGTCGGCAGGAATCGTACCGACAACCTTGAAGACATCCCATTCGCTTTTGGATTCCGCAGGCGTTTTGACCTGCAACAGATACATCGGGTGGACCTGACGGCCGTCGGCGCGGATGGTGCCTTTGCCGAACACGGGGTCGTCGGTGGGCATTGCCTTCATCGCCTCGACGACCGCGCGCCCGTCCGCGGGCGAGCCGACTTTATCGACCGCCTTGAGATAATGCAGAACCGCGGAATAGACGCCGGCCTGCATGTGATTGGGCATCATCTTCTTGGGATGGCGGTCTTGATACCGCTTCGACCAGGCGCGGTTCTGATCGCTTGCATCCCAGTACCAGGCATTCAGCGCCGTCAGCCCTTGCGCCTTCTCCAGGCCGCTGGCGGGAACCGACTGCAAGTCGAAGATGAGCGCGACAATTTTCTGATTGGGCGACACCTTGAATTCGGCTGCCTGCTTGATGGTGTTGACGGTGTCGCCGCCGGCATTCGCCAGCGCCACCACATCCGCCTTGGATGCCTGGGCCTGCAGGATAAACGAGGAAAAATCATTGGTGCCGAGCGGATGCCGGACCCCGCCGACGATTTTGCCGCCGCTGGCGAGGATCTCATCGGTCGCCTGCTTTTCGAGATCGTGGCCGAATGCATAGTCGGCCGTGATGAAGAACCAGGATTTGCCGCCTTGAGCGAGCACGCCGCGCGCAATGCCATGGCCCATCGACCAGGTGTCATAGGTCCAGTGTACGAAATTGGGCGAACACTTAGCGCCGGTCAATAGCGCGGTGCCGGCGCCCGATCCGATCACCACCTTGTTTTTTTCCTTCGCAATGTCCGACACCGCCAGTGCGACTGCCGAGTTTGGCAGGTCAATGATCATGTCGACGCCTTCGACGTCGAACCAGCGCCGCGCGATGCCGGCGCCGACATCGGGCTTGTTTTGGTGATCGGCCGAGATCACCTCGATTTTACGTTTCGATTGCTTGGCGAAGTCCTCGACCGCGAGCTGGGCGGCGACGACCGAGCCCGGGCCCTGGAAGTCGGCATAAACGCTCGACATGTCGTTGAGCACGCCGATGCGCAGCGTGCCGTTCTGTTCGGCCAGCGCCGGCGTCAGCGAGAGAGCAATAAGTAGCGCGGCCAATTTCGTTGATTGCAACATGGAAGTTCTCCCTAGGCAGCAGGACGTTTTATTGATTGGCGGGAGAATGTTGTCATTGACAACAATCTACGTCAAGCTGGCTATGCTAAGGAAATGCACCGGAAACGAACCAGGCGAGCCTCCATGAAGCGTCGGCAATCGGTTGCGAGCGCGGCAAGACCAGCGGTTCGCCGCAGTGCGGCATCGCCGGCGCGGACGGAAAAACTAAGCCTGGGCCAGCTCAACCATCATCTCGGATTTTTTCTGCGCCGAATGCAGATCTGGGTGTTCCAGGACTTCATCCAGACGTTCCGGCCGATGAAGGTCCGCCCGGCGCAATATTCCGTGCTGCTCATTATCGAAGCCAATCCGGGCCACTCGCAGGCGGCGATCGGACAGGCGCTGAGCGTCGAGCGGGCGCGGCTTGCCCGTGTGCTGCACGAGCTGGAGCGGCGCAAGTGGGTCACCCGCCGCGCCAATGGAAGCGATGCACGCTCGCATTCGCTTTATCTGACGGCCGATGGCGAAAAGGCGCTGGTCAAGATAAAGAGCCTGGCCGAGAAGCACGAGGCTCGCCTTGCCGAGCATGTCGGCGCCAAGCGGCACATGCAGCTGATGGATTTGCTGCGCGATTTCGGTTGATCGAAGGCGGTCAGGTCACTTCATAAATATCCAGCCGCACCGCGTTGGCCTCTCGTTGCCCGCGCGCCAGCGCCAAAATGCGGTTGAGCCAATCGACCGCAGGATCGGACGTCTCGAACCGCATCACGGTGCGGAAATAATAAAGAGTGGGATCGACGCTGTCGCCCCGCGCCAACCGTTCCATGACCGCGGGCGGACCATGCCGCAAGCCGTCGCTGGTGACCAGGATGCGCGCGCCGCTATCGGTCTCGATAGTGTAGCGCGCCTTTATGTCGGCCGCGCCGTCGCTGCGCACGACCTGCCAATCGGCGCCACCCGGCAGGATACGGCCGTTGAGCTTCGGCCCGCGCACGGTGCCGCCGGTAATGCCGATCACCCGCCGCTCGCCATAGGGCGTGCGGCCCAAATTCATCATGGGTTCGAGTTCGGCGTGAATGGTGAAAATCGGTTCTTTACCCAGCATGGCGGCTATTTGTTGGAGCCCAAACTTAATCTCGATTTCGCCATTTGACCCTGTCCTTGGCGGGCCGTAAATACGGACCCGCAACCCGGAAGCAGTATCGCATGGCGCGTATTTCGTCGCTCGCCGAAGCCATCCAATCCGCTATTCGCGACGGCGACACGGTGGCGCTGGAAGGCTTCACCCACCTTATTCCGCATGCCGCCGGCCACGAAATCATCCGCCAGGGCCGCAAGCGTCTCACTTTGATCCGCATGACGCCGGACCTAATCTACGACCAGTTCATCGGCATGGGTTGCGTCGACAAGCTCATTTTCTCCTGGGGCGGCAATCCGGGCGTCGGCTCGCTCTACCGTTTCCGCGATGCGGTCGAAAACGGTTGGCCGCAGAAGCTGGAACTGGAAGAGCATTCGCATGCCGCCATGGCCAATGCGTATGAAGCCGGGGCGGCCGGGCTGCCCTGCGCGATTTTCCGCGGCTATATCGGCGGCGACCTGCCGATGGTGAATGCCAAGATCAAGCGCGTCACCTGCCCGTTCACCGGCGAGGAACTGGCGGCAATTCCGGCGCACCGGCCGGACGTGGCGGTGATCCATGCCCAGCGCGCCGACAAAGCCGGCAATGTGCTGATCGAAGGCGTGCTTGGCGTGCAGAAGGAAGCCGTGCTGGCGGCGAAGCGCTCGGTGGTGACGGTGGAGGAGATCGTCGACGATCTGGGCGAGCGCAGCCTCAACGCGGTGGTGCTGCCGCACTGGACCGTCGGCCACGTGGTCGAGGTGCCGGGCGGCGCGTTTCCTTCTTTTGCGCAGGGCTATTACAAGCGCAACAATGCCTTCTATAAGGAATGGGACGCGATCGCGAAGGAACGCGATTCTTTCCAGGCCTGGATGAAGACCAACGTGCTGGAGAAAGGCCCCGAGGCTTTCGCCCGGTACGCGCGCAAACATCGCGCGGCGGCGGAGTAAATATCATGGCCGAATACAAGCCGAGAGAGATGATGACGATCGCAGCGGCGCGCGCGCTGAAGAACGACGACATCTGTTTCGTCGGCATCGGCCAGCCGTCGGCCGCCTGCAACCTCGCGCGCCTGACGCATGCGCCGGATATCACGTTGATCTACGAATCCGGCACGCTCGCCACCAAGCCGAACATCTTGCCGCTCTCGATCGGTGACGGCGAATTATGCGAGACCGCGCTCACCACGGTGCCGGTGCCGGAAATGTTCCGCTACTGGCTGCAGGGCGGCCGCATTAAAATTGGATTTCTTGGCGGCGCGCAGATCGATAAATACGCCAATCTCAACACAACGGTGGTCGGCTCTTACGACAAACCGAAGGTGCGGCTGCCCGGCGGCGGCGGCGCGCCGGAGATCGCCACCAGTTGCTGCGAGATTTTCATCATCATGGCGCAGAGCAAGCGCAGCTTCGTCGACAAACTCGATTTCGTGACCTCGATCGGGTATTTCACCGGTGGCGACAGCCGCGCCAGGCTCGGCGTCAAGACCAAAGGCCCGACCAAGCTGATCACCGACCTGGCGATGTTCGAGCCCGATCCCGAGACCAAAGAGATGACCGTCGTCTCGATCCATCCGGGCGTCACCCGCGAGCAGATTCAGGAGAATGCCGGTTGGAAAATTGCCTTTGCGGCACAAGTGGCGGAGACGCCGCCGCCGACGCCCCGCGAGCTTGAGGTACTGCGCGACCTCCACGCCCGTACCGACCGCGCGCATTCCGAGGCAGCGTGATGGCAAGTCGTGAAGCATTTCTCTGCGATGCGGTGCGCACCCCGATCGGGCGATATGGCGGCGCCTTGGCGAAAGTTCGCACCGACGATCTTGCCGCCGCGCCGATCAAGGCGCTGATGGCGCGCAACCCCAAAGTCGATTGGGAAAAGCTAGAAGAAGTCTATTTCGGCTGCGCCAACCAGGCCGGCGAGGACAACCGTAATGTGGCGCGCATGGCGCTGCTGCTGGCCGGCCTGCCGGCCAGCGTGCCGGGCATTACACTCAACCGGCTCTGTGCCTCGGGCCTTGAAGCGGTCGGCACCGCGGCGCGCGCCATCCGCGCCGGCGAGATGGAATTCGCCATTGCCGGCGGCGTCGAATCGATGACGCGAGCGCCCTTTGTGCAGGGCAAGGCGCAGGAAGCCTTCGCGCGCGCGGCCGAGATCTACGACACAACCATCGGCTGGCGCTTTATCAATCCACTGATGAAAAGCCAATATGGCGTCGATTCCATGCCAGAAACCGGCGAGAACGTCGCCGAGGAATTCCAGATCACCCGCGCCGACCAGGATGCTTTCGCGTTGCGCTCGCAGCAGCGCGCCGCCAAGGCGATCGCGTCAGGCTATTTCGCCCAGGAGATCGTCGCGGTCGAGATCGCCGGCCGTAAGGAAACGGTGAAAGTCGACATAGACGAGCATCCGCGCGAGACCACGCTCGAGCAACTCGCCAAGCTCAAACCGTTCGTGCGCAATCCGGGCACCATAACTGCCGGGAATGCCTCGGGCGTCAATGACGGTGCTGCCGCGCTGATTGTCGCCTCGGAAGCCGCGGTGAAGGCGCATGGTCTGACGCCGCGCGCGCGCATTCTCGGCATGGCTTCGGCCGGGGTGGCACCGCGCATCATGGGCATCGGCCCGGTGCCATCGACGCGCAAGTTGTTGGCGCGGCTCGGCCACAAGATCACCGACTACGCCGTGATCGAACTCAACGAAGCCTTCGCTTCGCAGTCGCTCGCCTGCCTGCGCCAGCTCGGGCTTCCCGATGACGCCGAACAGGTCAATCCGCATGGCGGCGCCATCGCGCTTGGCCATCCGCTCGGCATGTCGGGCGCGCGCCTGGCGCTGACCGTGGCGCATGGCCTGGAAGAGAACGGCGGCAAACTCGGCCTTGCCACCATGTGCGTCGGCGTCGGGCAGGGCGTGTCGTTGGCGCTGGAACGGGTCTGATATACTGCTCGGAGGTGCCCCCTTGGCTATGAGCGCCGGCTATATTCCGTTTCATCCCAATCCGTCGCGGCCGAATTTTCGGCCGCCGGCGGGCGCGGTCGACGCCCACTGCCATGTGTTCGGGCCGGAAGCACGCTTTCCCTATGCGCCGGAGCGTAAATACACCCCCTGCGATGCACCGAAGGAGAAGCTGTTCGCGCTGCGCGATTTCCTTGGTTTTGACAAGAACGTGATCGTCCAGGCCTCGTGCCATAGCAGGGACAACCGTGCGATGGTCGATGCGCTCGAATCCTCCAACAACAGGGCCAAGGGCGTCGCCTTCGTCGGCGAGGAAGTCACCGACGCCGAGCTTAAAGCCATGGACCGCGCCGGAGTGCGCGGCGTGCGCTTCAATTTCGTCAAGCGGCTGGTGGATTTTACCCCGCGCGATGTGCTTGAGCGCATCGCCCGGCGGGTGGAGAAGCTGGGCTGGCATATCGTGATCTATTTCGAGATGCCCGATCTGCCGGAGCTGGAAGGTTTTTTCACCGCGCTGCCCACCGTCGTAGTGGTCGATCATATGGGGACGCCGGACGTCAAAAAGGGCGTCGATCATCCGGAGAACCAACGCTTCCACCGGCTGATGGAAAAGCATCAGAATTTCTGGGTGAAAGTGACCTGTCCTGAGCGGCTGAGCGTCGCCGGACCGCCCTATGACGATGTGGTTCCGTTTGCCAAGATCTTGGTCGACAAATTTCCGGATCGGGTGCTGTGGGGCACCGATTGGCCGCATCCGAATATGAAAAAAGAAGCGCCCGACGATGGCGTGCTGACCGATCGGATTCCGAAGATCGCCACCACTGCCGCGTTGCAGAATAAATTGTTGGTCGATAATCCGATGCGGCTATATTGGCACTAGAATGATGCGGCTATATTGGCATTAGAATAATGTAGAAGCGGCACCGCCGCGCCGCGCTATACAGGACGTGCATAGTCGTACTATATCAGCGCTGCAGCAGGAATGGAGACCGTGCCGATGACACGCGCGCAACACGACTACGACGACATTCCAGGCACGTTTGTGTTCGACGCCGAGCGATCGCGCCAGGGTTACGGCATCAACATGTTCTGCATGTCGCTGATGAAGGACGCCAATCGCAAGGCCTTCAAAGCCAATGAAGCGGAATACCTGAAAAAGTTTCCGCTGACGGGCGAGCAGAGTGAGGCGATCCTCAAGCGCGACTACAATCGGATGCTCGAACTTGGCGGCAATATCTACTTCACCGCCAAGCTCGGCGCCACCGACGGTCATTCTTTCCAGCATCTCGCCGCGCTGATGACCGGCTCGACGCAAGACGATTACGCAAAGATGATGCTGGCCGGCGGCCGCTCGGTCGAAGGCAATCGCAGCAGGACGAAAAAGCCAAGTCCCGGAAAAGCGAAATCGAAGCCGAAGGGCCGGAGCAAGAAGGGGTCAAAACGACGTGGCTAGGATCATCGCAGGAGTTTCCGCATCGCACGTGCCGGCAATCGGCGCGGCGATCGACAACGGCAAGACCGAACAGCCGTACTGGCAGCGGGTGTTCGCGGGTTTCGAGAAATCCAAAGCTTGGATGGCGAAGGCCAAGCCTGATGTCGTCATCGGGGTTTACAATGACCACGCTTCGGCGTTTTCGGTCGAAGTTATCCCGACCTTCGCGCTCGGCTGCGCCGCAGAATTTGCGCCGGCCGACGAGGGCTGGGGCCCGCGGCCGGTGCCGGTGGTCAAAGGGCATCCCGAGCTTGCATCGCATATCGCGCAGTCGGTCATTCTCGACGAGTTCGATCTCACCATCTGCAACAAGATGGAGGTCGACCACGGATTGACGGTGCCGATGAATTTAGTTTTCGGCTCGCCGAAGGAATGGCCGTGCCCGGTCATTCCTCTGGCGGTCAACGTGGTGATGTATCCGCCGCCGACCGGACACCGCTGCTTCATGCTCGGCCGCGCCATCCGCAAGGCGGTCGAGTCCTACCCCGAGGATTTGCGCGTGGTCATCATGGGCACGGGCGGCATGTCGCACCAGATTTCCGGGCCGCGCGCGGGTCTGATCAATTCGAAATTCGACAAGGCCTTCCTGGATAACCTCACCAAGAATCCAAAGAAGCTCGCGCGCATGCCGCATGTCGAATATATGCGCGAAGCGGGCGCGGAAGGCATCGAGATGGTGATGTGGCACGTCATGCGCGGCGCGCTCGACGACAAGGTGAACGAAGTCTACCGCTTCTACACCGTGCCGGCCTCGAACACGGCGGTCGGCCACATCATTCTCGAAAACCGACGGCGGGCCGCCGGCAAAGGAACATCCGCGCGTAAACCCGCGCGCAGGGCCGGCCGCCGCGCCCATAGATAAGGGAATACAATAATGAAGATCTGTGTCGCCGGCCAAGGAGCCTTTGGTCAGAAACATCTCGATGCGCTCAAGCGTATCGCCGGCGTGGAAGTTACGTCCCTCGTCGGCGGCAATCAGGAAACGACGGCGGCCGTGGCCCAAAAGTACGGCATCCCGCATTTCACCAACGATCTCGCCGAGGGCGTCAAGCGCGCCGATGCGGTCATATTGACGACACCGACGAAAATGCACTTCCGGCAAAGCGAGCAGGTCATGCGCGCCGGCAAGCATGTGTTGGTTGAAATTCCGGTGACCGACAGTCTGGCCGACGCCGAAAAGTTGGTACAGATAGCCGCGCAAACCGGCGTCGTCGCCATGGGCGGCCACGTCCGCCGTTTCAATCCCAGCCACCAGTGGGTGCATAAGCGGATCGTCAAGGGCGAGCTGAAGATCCAGCAGATGGACGTGCAGACCTATTTCTTCCGCCGCAAGAACATGAACGCCGCCGGCAATCCGCGCAGTTGGACCGACCATCTGCTCTGGCATCATGCCGCCCACACCGTCGATTTGTTTCAGTATCAGTGCGGAGAAACCATTTCCGATTGCTACGCGGTACAAGGGCCGATCCATCCGCAGCTCAACATCGCCATGGACATGGGCATTGTCGCACGGACGCCGTCGGGTTCGGTGCTGACGTTATCGCTGTCGTTCAACAATGATGGGCCGCTTGGCTCGTTCTTTCGCTATATCTGTGACAATGGCACCTACAAGGCGTTCTACGACGATCTCAGCGACGGCAAGGACAACAAGATCGACGTGTCCAAGGTCGACGTGTCGATGGACGGCATCGAACTGGAGGATCGCGAATTCATCGCCGCGATCAAGGGCAAGCGCGAGCCGAATAGCAGCCTGGTCCAGCTGCTGCCCTGCATGCAGGTGCTGAGCAGGCTCGAAGCGATCATCGACCCGCAGCGCAAGGCGCATGCCTGAGGATCGGCGCGGCACGCTCATTGCCCACAAGCAACCGGGCAATGGGGCTGCGACCTATCGTTTTGACATCCGCGTGCAGGGCGAGAACGAGACCATTTTCTTCGACATCTGAAGACGTTAGCGAACAGGCACGCTGCCCACTTGTGCCCCATTCTCGATCATGGTCGTGGGCAAGTGCCCTATAACTGATATTGGCCCGGGGGGCTGGCCGCCGTCTAATCGAAGAAAACGAAATGAATATGCCGTTGGATTTGCCCACCCAATCTGCCCACATTTTTAATCTTGACGACCAGTATCTGACTTGGTTCCCTTGGCGCCGAGCCGGCCGTGAGAGCCGGCCGTTAGGGAAGCGCCATGAACGATCAGATCCTCCAGGAGATCAGCGAATTCTGCCGCCAGCGCGGCTTGGCCGAATCGACTTTCGGTCGCCGCGCGGTCAACGACGGCAAGCTCGCCAACCGGCTGCGCAACGGCGGCCGCATCACCACCGACACGCTCGACCGCATCCGCAGCTTCATGGCGCGCAATGCCGATGCCGCGCCGGGGCGCCGCCGCGTGTTGTTCGCGCCGCCGCCGTCGGCGTTGCCGGTGGTGACGCCGCCGGCGCCGCCGGTCGCCTCGGGCCAGGCCGCCAACGACCCGGCGCGCAATTTCCGCTTCTTCGACAACCGGCAGAAATATCTGCTGTTCGTGAACACCTGCTCGGAAAAATGGGAAATCGCCAATCGCGTCGGCATGGAGCTCGCCAACATCCACCCGCGGCCGCCGGCGGTGCGCGTGTTCGATGCCGGCCTCGGCGACGGCACCGTGCTGGCGCGCGTCATGCGCAATATGCACGACCGCTTCCCGACCATGCCGTTCTACGTCGTCGGCAAGGAGATCAGCCTCGAAGACATCCGCCTCACTCTGCACAAGATGGCCGACCGTTTCGTCGAGCATCCCTCGACCGTGCTGGTGCTGACCAATCTCGCCTACGCCGAAGCGCCCTGGCTCGCCGTGAAATCGCTGTCCGCCGCCACCAGCCTGGTGTGGAAGGAACTGGCGATGGACGGCAACACCGCGCATTCGTTCGAGCAGCAGATCACGGCGCTCGAGCCTTTCCTTGCCGAGAATTGGAAGGCGCGGGTGTCGGCCAAAAGCGGCAACCCGGTCTATGAGCGGCCGGTCATTCTGGTGCTCTACCGCAACGATCACAAATTCCTGCTCGACCAGATCGTGCCCAAGCCCGGCGGCACCGTCGCCGATTACGACCTGGTGATCGCCTCGCAGCCTTATCGGGCGCGCGCCTCGCTCGAATTCAAGGCAAGGCGCGTCCTGGCGCCGCTCGCCCGCGCGCTAGGGCCGGGCGGACGCATGATCGCCATCCATTCCCACGGGCGCGATCCCGGCATGGACATCATCCACAAAGTCTGGCCGAACGATAATCCGTTCGTGCACAGCCGCCACGATCTGCTGAAAGAAGTGAAGCACGAACTCGGCAACGCCGGCCGCGATCTCAATTTCAACGCCTATGCCGACCAGCGTTCGCTGTTCCGCTACGACATGCACACGCTGCCGTCGGAGATTTCCTCCTCGATCGGCACCTCGACGCTGCTCGCCGCCTGGAACGCGGCGATCTACGTGGCGCAAATCGAGGACGACCGCCTGTCCGACGTCAACAGCGACCGCCGCTACATCGAGGCCACCCGCGACGTGCTGCAGAAGCAGGGCGGGCTGTGGTTCTACGACGAATCCTTCGTGATCTCGCATCGGCGCGAGTGAGCGCATGCAGGACACTCTCCCCGTTCATTCCCGCGCAAGCGGGAATCCAGACCCACAAATGCGGGGCTCGAATTGGTTGCCCTGGGGCCCCGCTTTCGCGGGGACGAACAGTTGAAAATGTCCGACGGATTTGCCCAAAGATTTTCAATCGAGGCCACCCGGCCGAATGCCGGCGAGATCGCCGCGCTGGCGGAGATCCTGCCGCCCGGCACGCCGATCTATTTCTCCGCGGTGCCGACGATCACACCGCAGGAGCTGATCGCCGGCGCGGCGCTGCTGCGCAGATCCGGCCTGGAGCCGGTGATCCATATCGCCGCGCGGCGGATTCGCGCGGCCGCCGACTTGGCCAACCTGCTCGCCGGTCTGCGCGGCGAGGCCGATGTGCGCCGGCTCCTGGTGATCGCCGGCGACATCGATCCCCTGGGCCCGTTTTCCGATGCGCTTGCGGTGATCCAGAAAGGCCGCCTGCGCGAGGCCGGCATCGCGGAGATCGGCATTGGTGGCTACCCGGAAGGCCACCATCGCATTCCGCCCGGCCGGCTCGAAGCCGCGCTCGACGAGAAGATTGCCGCCGCCGCCGCGCACGGGCTTGGCGTCCATATCGTCAGCCAGTTCTCGTTTTCGCCGGAACGCATCCTCGCCTGGCTCAGGCGGCTGCGCGCCTGCGGCATCGCCAAGCCGGTCAAGGTCGGCATGGCGGGGCCGACCAGCGTGCCCGGGCTGCTGCGCTACGCCAAGCGTTGTGGCGTCGACGCCTCGCTGCGCGGCCTGATGTCGGGCGCGGCGGCCGGCCTCATCGGCAATGTCGGACCGGACCGCATTGTCGAGGCGCTGAGCGCGGCCGGCGATCTCGGCGACGCCGCGCCGCATTATTTCTCGTTCGGCGGCACAGTCGAAACGGCCCGCTACGCTTGCTCAACGTCGAGACACACCGTTGCCGGACGTGCTATGGCCCAGCCGAATTGACGGTCAATCAAGACCCGCGGCGGGCGAGCCGAGCGGGCACATTGCGGAGGAAACCATCATGCAACGAACCAAGCCGCCTTTCAGCGCCGATATGGTCGGCAGCCTGCTGCGCACCGCGCCGATCAAGCAGGCGCGCGCGCAACGCGAAAAAGGCGCGATCACCGCCGCGCAGCTCAAGGAGGTCGAGGACCGCGAGATCGAAAAGATCATCAAGAAACAGGAGGAGATCGGCCTGAAGCTCGCCACCGACGGCGAATTCCGCCGCTCCTGGTGGCACTTCGATTTCTTCTCGATGCTCGACGGCGTCGAACTTTACGAGCTCGACCACGGCATTCAGTTCCAGGGCGTGCAGACCAAGATGCAGAGCATCCGGGTCAAGGGCAAAATCGACTTCTCCAACCACCCGATGATCGAGCACTTCAAGTTTCTTAAAAGCCACGCCAAGGTGATGCCGAAGATGACCATCCCGGCGCCGAGCGTGATGCATTTCCGGCTCGAGCCCAAGGCGGTCGCCACCGACGTCTACAAGGATCGCGACGCCATCTTCGGCGATCTCGCCATGGCCTATCAGAAGGCGATCAAAGCGTTCTACGACGCCGGCTGCCGCTATCTGCAATTCGACGACACCGCCTGGGCCTATCTGTGCTCGCAGGAGGAGTTGAAGAAGGCCCGCGACCGCGGCCTCGATGTCGATCATCTGCAGGAGACCTACACCGCCTGCATCAACAAGGCGCTCGAAGCCAAGCCCGCCGACATGACGATCACCACGCATGTCTGCCGCGGCAATTTCCGTTCGACCTTCATCTCCTCCGGCGGCTACGAGCCGGTGGCGCAGAACCTCTTGGCCAAGTGCAATTACGACGGCTATTTCCTCGAATACGACACCGACCGTGCCGGCGGCTTCGAACCGCTGCGCTTTTTGCCGAAGGGCAATAAGATCGTCGTGCTCGGTCTGATTACGTCCAAGAGCGGACGGCTGGAGCCGCGCGAGGACATCAAGCGGCGCATCCAGGAAGCGACCAAGTTCGTCGCGCTCGATCAGCTGTGTCTGTCGCCGCAATGCGGCTTCGCTTCGACCGAGGAGGGCAATATCCTGGCCGAGGACGAGCAATGGGCGAAGCTCAAGATGATCGTGGAGCTGGCCGAGGAGGTTTGGGGCAAATAAGCTTGTGAGTGCGCCCCCACCCTCTCCTGGAGGGGGAGGGTCGGCGCGCGCAGCGCGCCGGGGTGGGGTGAGCGGCGGCGCAGAAAAATTCACCCCCTCCCGACCGCCGCTGCTTCGCCGCGGCGGTCGACCTCCCCCCTCCATGGGGAGGTGAAGCAAGATCAGGAAGCGACATGCAACGCACCACGCCGCCGTTCCGCGCCGACATGGTCGGCAGCCTGCTGCGCCCCGCGCCGCTGAAAGACGCACGCGCGAAATTCGCCAAGGGCGAGATTGACGCAGGCGCGCTGAAAGCTGTCGAAGACCGCGAAATCGAAAAGATCGTCAAGAAGCAGGAAGAGGTCGGCCTCAAGCTCGCGACCGACGGCGAATTCCGCCGCTCCTGGTGGCATTTCGATTTCTTTTGGGGCTTGAAGGGCGTCGAGAGGATCAGCGCGCCACCGATCAAGTTCCACGGCGTCGAGACCAAGGCCGAGGCGATCAAGGTCACCGGCAAGATCGATTTCGCCGGCCATCCGCAGATCGAGCACTTCAAATTTCTCAAGGCGCATTGCCACACGACGCCGAAAATGTGCATTCCGGCGCCGTCGACATTTCACTTCCGGCAGGGCCGGGCGATGGTGAGCAAGCAGGTCTATCCCGGCTACGACGAATTCTTTGCCGACGTCGCTGCCACCTGGCGCAAAGCCATCCGCGCTTTCTACGATGCCGGCTGCCGCTATCTGCAGCTCGATGACACTGCCTGGGCGATGATGTGCGACCCGAAGGAGCGCGAGGCTTCGAAAGCGCGCGGCGACGAACCCGACACGCTGCCGGCGATCTATGCCCGCGTCACCCGCGAGGCGTTGCGCGACAAGCCGGCCGACATGGCGATCACCATGCATTCCTGCCGCGGCAATTTCCGCTCCACTTTCATCGCCTCGGGCGGCTACGAATTCGTCGCCGAGCAGCTGCTTGCCCATACCGATTTCGACGGCTATTTCCTGGAATACGACAGCGACCGCGCCGGCGGCTTCGAGCCGCTGCGCTTCTTCCCCAAGGGCAACAAGCAACTGGTGCTCGGCCTGGTCACCTCGAAGTCGGGGCGGCTCGAGCCGCGCGACGAGATCAAGCGCCGCATCGAGGAGGCGACCAAATACGTCGCGCTCGATCAATTGTGCCTGTCGCCGCAATGCGGCTTCGCCTCCACCGAGGAAGGCAACGTGCTGGCCGAGGACGAGCAGTGGGCGAAGTTGAAGATGATCGTGGAACTGGCGGACGAGGTTTGGGGCCGCTAATTGTCGTCCCCGCGAAAGCGGGGACCCATACTCCGTGTACTCTCATAGGGCACAGAATATGGGCCCCGGCCCTCGCTGCGCTCGGCCGGGACGACAAGAATCAGTGTGGGAAAAAGCAACATGCAAAGAACCAAGCCGCCATTCCGCACCGATCACGTCGGCAGCCTGCTGCGCCCCGCCGCGCTGAAAGCTGCCCGCGAGCGCTTTGCCAAGGGCGAGATCGACGCCGCCGCGCTCAAGGCAGTCGAGGACCGCGAGATCGAACGCGTCATCAAAAAGCAGGAGGAAGTCGGCCTGCAATCCATCACCGACGGCGAATTCCGCCGCTCGTGGTGGCAGCTCGATTTCTTGTGGGGACTCGACGGCATCGAAAAGCACGTTATGGATCAGGGCGTTGCCTTTGCCGGGGTGACGACGCGTAACGAGGGCCTCAAGGTCTCCGGCAAGATCGGCTTCTCGGGCCATCCGATGCTCGAGCATTTCAAGTTCGTCGCTGCCCACACCAAGCGCACGCCGAAGATGACGATCCCGTCGCCGTCCGCGATGGTCGGACGCCCTGTGTCGCCGCCGATCGACTCAAAAATCTATCCCGACCGCGACAAGATGTTAGCCGATCTCGGCCAGGCCTACAAAAAAGTCGTGCGCGCCTTCGCCGACCAAGGCTGCCGCTATTTGCAACTCGACGAAGTGACGATCGCGATGCTGTGCGACGAGAACTATCGCGCCAAGATGGTGGCGCGCGGCGACGACCCGGAGGCGCTGGGGCCGCTCTACGGCGATCTCATCAACACGGCGATGTCGGACATTCCGCCCGACATGACCATCACCATGCATCTGTGCCGCGGCAACTACAAATCGACCTTCATGGGCTCGGGCGGCTACGAGGCGGAGCAGGAGATCCTCTTCAACCGCATCAAGGTGCACGGCTATTTCATGGAATACGACTCCGACCGCGCCGGCGGCTTCGAGCCGCTGCGCCTGGTGCCGAAGGACCGCCAGGTCGTGCTCGGCCTCGTCACCACCAAGACCGGGCGGCTGGAATCCAAGGACGACCTCAAGCGCCGCATCGACGCGGCGGCCAAATACATCTCCCTCGACCAGTTGTGCCTGTCGCCGCAATGCGGCTTTGCCTCGACCGAGGAGGGCAATACGCTGGCCGAGGACGAGCAATGGGCGAAGCTCAGGATGATTGTGGAAGTGGCTGAGGAAGTTTGGGGGTAGCATCTTGTCGTCCCCGCGAAAGGGGGGACCCATACACCGTTTACTATCGAGAGACTGCGGAGTATGGGTCCCGGCTCGCGCTCCGCCCCGATCAAGTCGGGGGGTCGCTTGGCCGGGACGATAGAATACGAATGCCCCTCAACGCTGAAAAACTGCTGGCGCTGCAAATCCCCGAGGTCGAGCACACGTTCGGGCCGAAGGACTGCATCCTCTATGCGCTGGGCCTGGGGCTAGGCCACGAGCCGCTCAACCGCGACGAACTCGCTTTCGTCTATGAGAAAAATCTCAAAGTCCTGCCGACCTTCGCAGTGATGCTGGGCTATGCCGCTTATTGGCTGCGGCTGCCGGAGATCGGCGTCACCTGGGAAAAGGTGGTGCACGGCGAGCACGGCATGACGCTGCACGCGCCGATCGCCCCGCAGGGCACGGTGCTCGGCCGCACGCGCATCTTGGACGTGGTCGACAAAGGCGAGGGCAAAGGCGCGCTGGTCTATTCGCAGCGCGACATTATCGACAAGGCGAGCGGCCGCCTGCTCGCTACCTTAAAGCAGACGACGTTCTGCCGCGGCGACGGCGGTTTCGGCGGGGCGAAACGCGACACGCCGCGCCCCATGCATTGCCGTTGCGCGCGCCGGACGGCGTTGTCGACTTTGCGACGCGGCCGGAAATGGCGCTGATCTACCGCCTGTCCGGCGATATCAACGCGCTGCATGCCGATCCGGATTTCGCCAAGGCCGCCGGCTTCCCGCGTCCGGTGTTGCATGGCCTCGCCACCTTCGGCGTCGCCGGCCACGCGCTGCTGAAAGCGCTGTGCGGCTACGATCCGGCACGGTTGACCGCCATGGCCGGACGCTTTTCGGCGCCGGTCTTTCCGGGCGAGACCATCCGCACCGAGTTCTGGCGCGACGGCAACGTGGTAAGCTTCCGCGCGCGGGTCATGGAACGCGACGTGGTCGCGATCGACCATGGCCGCGCCGAGGTGACGGCATGAGCAAGCGCAGCGCCCACATCGACGACCATGCCGACATCCGCGAGTCGGTGCGCGCGCTGTGCGCCAAGTTCCCCGGCGAATACTGGCGCGCGCTCGACCGCGAGCGCGCCTATCCGACTGAGTTCGTCGCGGCGCTCACCGAAGCCGGCTATCTCGCCGCGCTCATTCCCGAAGAATTCGGCGGCAGCGGGCTCGGCATCAGCGCCGCCTGCGCGATCCTGGAAGAGGTGCACGCCTCCGGCGGCAACGGCGCCGCCTGCCACGCGCAGATGTACACCATGGGCACGATCCTGCGGCATGGCAGCGCCGCGCAGAAGCAGGCCTATCTGCCGAAAATCGCCAGCGGCGAGTTGCGCTTGCAGGCTTTCGGCGTCACCGAGCCGACCTCCGGCACCGACACGCTGTCGCTGCGCACCACGGCGCGGCGCGAGGGCAACGACCATTACGTCATCAACGGGCAGAAGATCTGGACCTCGCGCGCCGAGCATTCCGACCTGATGCTGCTGCTTGGCGCGCACCACGCCGAAGGAGCAGGCCAAGAAGCGCACCGACGGTCTGTCGGTCTTCCTGGTCGACATGCGGCTCGGCGCAACGGCACAAGCCTCACCATCAACCCGATCCGCACCATGATGAACCACGCCACCACCGAGGTGTTCTTCGACGACCTGCGCGTGCCGGCGGAAAATCTGATCGGCGAGGAGGGCCAGGGCTTCCGCTACATTCTCGTCCGGCATGAACGCCGAGCGCATCCTGATCGCGGCGGAATGCATCGGCGACGCCAAATGGTTCATCGACAAGGCGACCGACTACGCCAAGGAGCGCGCGCTGTTCGGCCGGCCGATCGGGCAGAACCAGGGCGTGCAGTTCCCGATCGCGCGCGCCTACGCGCAGATGCGCGCCGCCGAACTGATGGTGCACGAGGCGGCGCGCAAATACGAAGCGGGCGACGACATCGGCCCGGAGGCCAACATGGCGAAGCTGCTTGGCCGCCGACGCCTCCTGGTTTGCCGCCGACATGTGCGTGCAGACCCATGGCGGCTTCGGCTTCGCCGAGGAATACGACGTCGAGCGCAAGTTCCGCGAGACGCGGCTCTACCAGGTGGCGCCGATCTCCACCAACATGATCCTGTCCTATCTGGCCGAGCACGTGCTCGGCCTGCCGCGGTCGTATTGAAATGCCGCTGCCGCTCGAAGGTCTCCTGGTCGTCTCCATCGAGCAAGCCGTGGCGGCGCCGCATTGCACCTGCCGGCTGGCCGACGCCGGCGCGCGCGTCATCAAGGTCGAGCGGCCGGAGGGCGATTTCGCCCGCCGCTACGACGCCATCGTGCACGGCGAGAGCGCGCATTTCGTCTGGCTCAACCGCGGCAAGCAGTCGGTGGTGCTCGATCTCGCCAAGGCCGACGACAAGGCGCTGCTCGAAGCCATGCTCGCCAAGGCCGACGTGTTCGTGCAGAACCTCAAGCCCGGCGCGCTCGGCCAAGCTCGGCTTTGCCTTCAAGCGCCTGCGCAAGGATTATCCGCGCCTGATCTGCTGCTCGATCTCCGGCTACGGCGAGAGCGGGCCTTATGCGCAGCGCAAGGCCTATGACCTGCTTGATCCAGGCGGAGTCGGGCTCGTCCTCCGTCACCGGCGGGCCGGAAGCGCCGGCGCGCGTCGGCGTATCGGTGGTCGATATCGCCGCCGGCCTGAACGCCTACGAAGCGATTCTCGAAGCGCTGATCGCGCGCGGCGCGCACCGGCGAGGGCGCCGAGATTTCCATCTCCATGTTCGACGCCATGGCGGAGTGGATGACGATCCCGCTGCTCAACCAGGAGGGCGGCAAGCCGTTCAAGCGCATCGGCCTCGCGCACCCGACCATCGCGCCCTACGGCGTGTTCAAGACGCGCGACGGCGCCGATATCCTGATCTCGATCCAGAACGACCGCGAATGGCGCGTGCTGGCCGAGAAAGTGCTGGGCGACGCGGCGCTCGGCACCGACCCGAACTTCGCCACCAACCCCGAGCGCAACGAGCACCGCGCGCGAAACCGACGGCACGGTCGCGACAGTCTTTCGCGCAGCTACGACGTCGAGCCGCTGATGGAGAAGCTCGCCGCTGCCGACATCGCCTTCGCGCGGCGTCAACGATTCAGCGCTGTTGGCAAAGCCATCCGCATCTGCGGCGCATCACCGTCGGCACGCCGAGCGGGCCGGCGAGCCTGCCGGCGCCGGCGGCGCAGCGGGCCGAGCGAGCCGCGCGCACTACGGCCCGGTGCCCGCGCTCGGCGAGCACACCGAGATGATCAGGAAGGAATTCGCACGCCGGCCATGCGAATCTAATCGATCACGGCTTCCGCTGGCTTTGCGCCGGCCGCCGGTCCGCGCGGCGCGGATGATCAGCACCAGCGGGATCATCGCCAGCGTCAGCATCATCAGCAGCTTGAAATCGTTGAGATAGGCGATCATCGCCGCCTGCTGGGTGACGATCTCGTCGAGCAGGGCGCGGCCGAGGTCGCTGTTGACGTTGAGGTTCGCCGCCACGTCCGGCATCTGCAGCGCGTTGTTGAACGGCGTCACGCCTTCGACGAGCCGCGCGTGCATCTCGATGGTCTTGCTCGGTCAGATTGGCGATCACCATGGAAATGCCGACCGACGAGCCGATGTTGCGCACCAGCGTCAGGATCGAGGTGCCGCCGTTGCGCAGGTGTCCCGGGCAGCGTCGAGGAACGCCGCGGTGGTGATCGGCACGAACAACAGGCCGAGGCCGATGCCCTGCATGACGCTGGTGATGACGATCGTGCGCTGCGTGACGTCGAGCGAAAATCCGGTCATGTAGTAGAGCGTGCCGCCGGTGAGCAGCAGGCCGATCAGGATGAGATAGCGCGTCTCCAGCAGCCGCATCAGCCGCGGCGCCACCAGCATGGTCAGCAGCGTGCCGACGCCGCGCGAGCCGAGCAGGAAGCCGGCGGTCTGGATCGGAAAGCCGAGCAAATTCTGCATGAACGGCGTCACCAGCGCCATGGTGCCGAACAGCACCACGCCGATCACCACCATGAACACGCAGCCGGAGACGAAATTGCGGTCCTTGAACAGCTCGAAGCGCACGAACGGCTCCGGCGTCGTCAGCGAATGGGCGAAGAAATAGTAGAAGCCGACGATCGAAACGATCATCTCGACCCAGATCTCGCTGGCGCCGAACCAGCCGACCTGCTCGCCGCGGTCGAGCAGCAATTGCAGCGAGCCGATGCCGATGGCGAGCGCGAGGAAGCCGAACCAGTCGAAACGTAGATGTTCGTGCCGCGTGCGTCTCCTCCATGAACAGCAGCATGCCGATCACGGTGATGACGCCGATCGGCAGATTGATCAGGAACACCCAATGCCAGGAATAATTGTCGGTGAGCCAGGCGCCCAGCGTCGGGCCCATGATCGGCCCGAGCATCACGCCGACGCCCCAGATCGCCATCGCCGAGCCGCGCTCCTCCAGCGAATAGGCGTCGAGCAGCACCGATTGCGACAGCGGCACCAGCGCGGCGCCGGCCATGCCCTGCAGCAGGCGGAACAGCACCATCTGCTCGATGTTCTGCGCCAGCGCGCACAGGAACGAAGCGACGGTGAAGCCGGCGACGCAGATGATGAACAGCTTCTTGCGGCCGAAGCGGTCGGCCATCCAGCCGACCGGCGCGGTCATGATGGCGGCGGCGACGATATAGGAGGTGAGCACCCAGTTGATCTGGTCGAGCGAGGCCGACAGCGAGCCCTGCATATAAGGCAGCGCGACGTTGGCGATGGTGGTGTCGAGCGCCTGCATGATGGTCGCCGTCATGGCGCACACCGTGATCAGCATGCGCCGCAGCTTCGGCGACATCGACGCGAAATGCGTCGCGGTCATTTTGCCGGCTCGCTCGCTGCCGACGAGGAACGGGCAGCCGGCTATGGCCGGTGTCGATCTCGACGACCACGCTCATGCCGGAGCGCAGCAGGTGCGTGTCCTCGTCCTTGTCGAAGGCGATGCGCACCGGAACGCGCTGCACCACCTTGACCCAGTTTCCGGTGGCGTTCTGCGGCGGCAGGATCGAGAACTGCGCGCCGGTGCCGGGGCTCACCGCCACCACGGTGCCCTTGAAGGTGTGGTCGGGGAAGCTGTCGACGTCGAGCGTCGCCTTCTGGCCGACGCGCAGATAGGTGATGTCGGTTTCCTTCGGATTGGCGTCGACCCAGGGCGCCTGATCGTCGATCACGCTCAGGATCGGCGTGCCGGCGGCGACGAAGCGGCCGACCTGGATGTTGTCGACCTGCGTGGCGGTGCCGGAGATCGGCGCGCGCACGACGGTGTGGTCGAAATCGCGCTGCGCGTTGTCGAGCGCGGCCTTGGCCTGCGCGTATTCGGGAAATTGCGCGAGCGGCAGGTTCGGGATTGCCGAGCAACTGGCTGAGCGTGGTGTCGCGCTGCTGGATGGCGAATTGCGCCTGCAGCTGCGCGGTCACCAGCGCGGCGCCGGCGGTATCGACGTCGGCCTGCGAGCCGGCCTGCGATTTCACCAGCGAGAGCTTGCGATCGAAGTCGCGCTGCTTGAACTCGACATTCTTCTTCGCCAGATCGACCAGCGTGATGAGCGATGTTGAGAGTCGTCTTCAGCTTGTCGTAATTGCTGCGCGCGGCCGCGAGCTTGGCCTGCGCGCTATCGAGCGCGAGGCGGTAGGGCTCGGGGTCGAGCGTGAACAGCTCGTCGCCGGCCTTGACGTGCTGGCCCTCGACCACGGCGACGTGGATGATCTTGTCGGAAATATCCGGCGTGATCAGCACCTTCTGCGCGCCGACATAGGCGTTGTCGGTGGAGATGTAGCGTCCGCCCGACAGATAAAGCGCCGAGCCCGATCAGCGCGGCGAGCGCCGGCAAGCCGACCAGCAGGATCATGCGCAGGCGCTTGCGGCCGAGCCGCGCGCCAGCGGCCGGATTTCTCGGCCGCCGGCGCTTCGCCACCGGCGCGGTCTTGGCTTCGGGAGCGGGAACGATCTTGAGGGGCTTTTCACTCATGGCGACTTAACCGTTGGCGGCTTCTTGCGGTTGCGCGTTGGCGCTGATGGCGCGGCGCAAATTGTCCTTCAGCGCGACGAGTTGCTTGAGCATGCGCTCGATCGCCTTTGTCGTCGAGGCCGTCGAGCACCGTCTCCATCATGTCGGCGCCGAGTTCCGACAGGCGGCCGAGCAGGGGCTTGCGCGGCCGGCGTCAGGTACAACCGGTTGGCGCGGCGGTCGTTCGGATCGGCGCGGCGCTCGATCAGCCCGTTGTCGGCCAGGCGGTCGAGCAGGCGGGTGAGCGAGATCGGCTGCAGGTCGAGCAGTTCGGCGAGTTCCGATTGCTTGAGGCCCTCGCTGCGGTCGATGCGGATCAGCACCGCCCATTGCGCGCGGGACATGCCGAACTGGCGCGCCCGCTGGTCGGCGTAGGTTTTCAGCAGCCTTGCTACGTCCATGATTGTAAAGGCGATTTCTCGTTTGACCGGCTGCGGCGTCATGACCCCTCATTGTCTCAAGCAAGCTTATAATAAGCTAGCTTATTATTTCTGCAAGTGGGCTTTGGGCGCATGGCGCGGTGGCGCGCCGGCCGGGTGACGCCGCTGCGATGCGTCGGGCAAAGTCGCGGCCACGAAAAAACGAATCGCAAGGGACGGAACGCCATGGACATCGGCTTTATCGGGCTGGGCAACATGGGCGGGCCGATGGCGCGCCGGCTGATCGAGGCCGGGCACAAGCTCGTCGTCTACGACACGCGCAACGACGCGGTCGCGCCGCTGGTGGCGCTCGGCGCGCAAGTCGCCTCCTCGCCGCAGGACGTCGCCGACCGGGTCGAGACGGTGATGGCCAGCCTGCCGTCGCTGCAGATTTCCGAGAAGGTCGCGCTCGGCGAGGGCGGCGTCATCCACGGCAAGCGCATCAAGCGCCTGGTCGATCTCTCCACCACCGGCTCGCGCGTCGCCGCCGAAGATTTGCGCGGCGCTCGCCAAGAAGAACATCGTGCAGATCGACTTGCCCGGTGAGCGGCGGCGTCGGCGGCGCCAACAAAGGCACGCTCGCGGTGATGGTGTCGGGGCCGCAAGCCGACATCGACGCGGTCAAGGACGCGCTTGGCGTTTTCGGCAAGGTGTTCGTCATCGGCCACAAGCCGGGCATGGCGCAGACCATGAAGCTCGCCAATAATTTCCTCTCGGCCACCGCCATGGCGGCGACGTCGGAAGCGGTGGCGATGGGCGTCAAGGCCGGCCTCGATGCGGCGGTCATGATCGACGTCATCAATGCCGGCTCCGGCCGCATCACGCGCCTCGGACCAGAAGTTTCCGCAATCGATCCTGCCGCGCACCTTCAATTACGGCTTCGCCACCGCGCTGATGCTCAAGGACGTGCGGCTGTGCGCCGAGGAAGCCAAGGCGCTGGGCGTCGCCGCACGACGGTGATGAGCGCCGTGCTCGATCAGTGGGAGGTCGACCAATACCGAATTCGGCGGCGACTCGGACTTCACCGCCATCGTGCAAGATGATCGAGCGCCGCGCCGGCGTCACCATCGGCGCGGAGAAGAAGTCATGAGCGACGACATCCACGAGGTCTATGCCGTCAGCTACGCCGAGCCACGCGCGCAAGCGCTCGGAGAACTACATCTTCGGCGACCCGCACGACGAGATGACCTCGATCTCCTATTACGTCTGGGTGATCAAGGGGCCGCACGGCGCCTTCGTGGTCGACACCGGCTTCGACGAAGTCGGCGGCCAAGGAGCGCGCGCGCACAGATCATCCATCCGGTGGGCGAGGGGCTCAAGGCGCTCGGCGTCGAGCCCGACAAGGTGCGACAACGTCATCGCCACCCACATGCATTGGGATCACGCCGGCAATTACGACCTGTTCCCCAACGCGCGCTATCACGTGCAGGATACCGAGATGGCCTACGCCACCGGCCGCTGCATGTGCCACCAGATGCTGCGCATCCCGTTCAGCGAGGGCGACGTGCACGCCATGGTGAGCAAGGTCTACGCCTATCGCTGCGAATTCCACGACGGCGCCGAGGAGCTGGCGCCCGGCATCACCGTGCACAAGATCGGCGGCCACTCCAAGGGCCTGCAATGCGTGCGGGTGAAGACCAAGCGCGGCTATCGTCGTCGTCGCCTCCGACTGCATCCATCTCTACTCGCACATCGACGAAGGCCGCGTGTTCCCGATCACCTATTCGGTCGGCGACACGCTCGAGGGCTACAAGACGATCCAGAAGCTCGCCACCTCGCGCCAGCACATCGTGCCGGGCCACGATCCGGACGGTGCTGAAGATTTATCCGGCGGCGAAACGCCGGCCTGAAGGATTGGGTGGCCGGCTCGATGTGGAGCCGAAGGCTTAGGCCAACCCCAATTCCGCGAACGCCGTCTGGTGATGCTCGGCGCTGTCGGGCGAAAAGCAGCAGAACACCACGCGCGTCGATCCCGCGCGGCGCGCTGGCGATCTCCGAGGCCACCGTGCCGACCGCGATGCGGGCGGCGAGATCGGCGGGAAAGCGGTAGATGCCGGTGGAGATCGCCGGAAAGGCGATCGAGGTGAGCGCTATGCGCGGCCGCGAGATCGAGCGCGGTGCGGTAACAGCCGGCCAGCAGCGCTTCCTCGTCCGACCCGCCGCCATGCCACACCGGACCGACCGCGTGGATGACGTGCTTGGCCTTGAGCCGGTAGCCGCGCGTGATCTTGGCCGAGCCGGTCTCGCAGCCGCCGAGCGTCTCGCATTCCTCGAGCAGTTCCGGCCCGGCGGCGCGATGGATGGCGCCGTCGACGCCGCCGCCGCCCAACAGCGAGCGGTTGGCGGCGTTGACGATGGCGCCGACCTCGAGCGTGGTGATGTCGGCGACCACAATATCGAGCCGCGTCTTGCCGATTTCGGCGCTGAGCAATGGGCGTCGTCATAGCCGAAAGTATATCACGCCCACTCGGCCTTGACCTCGGCCTGCAGATCGACGGTGCCGCGCACGCCGATGTCGTCGAAATGCGCGTCGAGGAAGCGCCGCGCCGCGCGCTGGCCGTTGCTTGCGCAGCATTTCGAAGAAATCGTAGTCGGTGTTGAAGCGGCTGCCGACGTCGAGCTGCTTGGCCGAAGGCATCGAGCGCGATGCGATGCATGTTGATGCGGCGGTATTTGCCCGGCCCGATGCCGCGCGGCAGGCGGCCCTGGTCGATCAGGCGGCCGACGAATTCGATGGCGCGCAATTCGCCCATCAGCGGGGAATTGAACGTGATCTCGTTGAGCCGGCTCACGATGTCGCGGCTCGAGGTCGGCGTCATGTTGCGCGACCAGCGGATTGATCTGGATGAGCAGCACGTCCTCGGTCTGCGTCGACGCCGAACAGCGGGAAGATCGACGGATTGCCGAGATAGCCGCCGTCCCAATAGGGCACGCCGTCGATCTCCACCGCCCGGAACAAGAGCGGCAGGCAGGCGGACGCCAGCACGGCCTCGGCGGTGATCTTGTCGTGCGGAAAAATACGCAGCCGGCCGGTGTGCACGTTGGTGGCGGCGACGAAGATCTGCGGCGTCGCCGCCTTGCGGATGGCGTCGAAATCGACGAAGCGCTCGATCAGGTCCTTCAGCGGATTGATGTTGAGCGGGTTGAAATCGTAGGGCGACAGATATTGCGACACCGCCTTGAACCAGACGCCGAGTCGGCGAACTCTCCAGCGGCAGAAACGAGAACAGACGGTCGATCGCCTTGCGCTGCAGCTCGGGCAGGCCGCCGCCAGGCTCGCCGCGCGCCAGAAATCGGCGAGCCGCTTGCGCGCCTCCTCGCGTCCGCCGCGCGCCAAGCCCGTCGGCGAGCAGCACGGCGTTGACCGCGCCGGCCGAGGCGCCGGTGATGCCTTCGATCTCCAGCCGCCCGTCCTCGAGCATATGATCGATGACGCCCCAGCTGAAGGCGCCGTAGGCGCCGCCGCCCTGCAGCGCCAGATTGATGCGCTTTTGGGCGCTTCGGGCGCTGTGCCGATTTTGTCGCCGCCGAAAGCGCGCGACGAGAAATTTGATCATCTGGCGCGCGAAATACTCACTGCGCGACCCAGCCGCCGTCGATCGAATAGGCCGAGCCGGTGATCGACGCCGCGGCGTCGCTCGCCAGGAACACGGTGAGCGCGCCGATGTTCTCCGGCTTGGTGAACTGGTGCATCGGCTGCTTCTCCGACAGCAGCGCGATCTCTTCCTCGCGCACCGATTTGCCGGAGGCCTTGGCGCGGGCGTCGATCTGCTCCTGCACCAGCGGCGTGAGCACCCAGCCGGGGCAGATGGCGTTGCAGGTGATGCCGGCATTGGCGCATCTCGATCGCCACCACCTTGGTCATGCCGACGAGGCCGTGCTTGGCCGACACGTAAGCGACCTTCTGCGCGCTGGCGACCAGCCCGTGCGCCGAGGCGATGTTGATGATGCGGCCCCAGCCGCGCTTTTTCATGCCGGGCACCGCGGCGCGGATGGTGTGGAACGACGACGACAGATTGATGGCGATGACGGCGTCCCATTTCTCGATCGGGAAATCCTCGATGTTCGCGACGAACTGGATGCCGGCATTGTTCACCAGCACGTCGAGCGAGCCGAAGCTCTTTTCGGTCGTCGCGATCATGTCGGCGATCTCGGCCGGCTTGCTCATGTCGGCTGCCGAATAGAGCGCCTTGATGCCGAATTCCTTCTCCAGCCCGGCGCGCTCCTTTTCGATCGCGGCCGCGTCGCCGAAGCCGTTGAGCATGATGTTGGCGCCGTCGGCGGCGAGCGCGCGGGCGGTGGCGAGGCCGATCCCGGAGGTGGAGCCGGTGACCAGCGCGGTTTTGCCTTTCAGCATGGCAGTCCTCGTGCGATGCGGCCGCCAAATGGCCTGTTTGCGGATCGTGGAAATGAGGCCGGAACCTGCCCTTATTTTTGTTGCAGTGCAATATATATCAAGGGACGGCGGTCATCTTTTCGCGACTCAGCGATACGCGTTACACTTGAGTCATGAAGGCGAACCGTTCCTTGGCCAAAAAGCCGCAGTTGCGCGCGGTATTCCCGGCGCCCGGACACGACCACGAGCGTTGCGCCAGCGACGCGATCGCGCACGCCGAGGCGATCTGCGCCGCGCGCGCCGAGCGGCTGACGCCGATCCGCCGCCGTGTGCTGGAGGCGCTGCTGGCGAGCCACCGGCCGCTCGGCGCCTATGAGCTGATCGACCGGCTGGCGTTGCGCGGCGCGCGCCCGGCGCCGATCACCATCTACCGCGCGCTCGATTTCCTGCGCGAGCAGGGGCTGGTCCATCGCATCGAAAGCCGCAACGCCTTCATCGCCTGCGTGCAGGATCACGGCAGCGGCGATCCGGTGGTGTTTCTGATCTGCGAGAAATGCGGCACCGTGGGCGAGGCGGCGTCGGCCGCGGTCGCCGACACCATCAAGACCGCCTCGCGCGCCGCCGGCTTCACGCCGAAGACGCCGGTGATCGAGATCTCCGGCATCTGCGCGCACTGCAAGGCGGCGTGACGGCGTCATTGCGATGGCGTCGTCATCCGCGTCCAACAATGTCACCCGCCCGCTCGATGCGATGGCCGCCGCCATTGTCGTGGTGCTGTGCCTGTCCTGGGGCTTCAACCAGGTCGCCACCAAGCTCGCGATCCACGACATCCCGCCGCTGACGCAAGCCACCATCCGCTCGGCGGTCGCCGCGCTGCTGATCGCCGGCTGGTGCCGCTTGCGCGGCATCGCGATGCTCGCGCGCGACGGCACGCTGTGGCTCGGCATCGCGGCCGGCGTGCTGTTCGCCGCCGAGTTCATCTTGATCTATCGAGGGTCTGCTCTACACCACCGCGACGCGCGCGGTGCTGTTCATTTATCTTGCGCCGTTCTTGGTCGTGCTTGGCGCGCGCATCGTGCTGCCGGCGATCGGTTCGGCGTCCGGCGCAATGGCTCGGCCTTGCGCTGTCGTTCGCCGGCATGCTCATCGCCTTCGGCCTGCCGACGCCGGCGCTGGATCCGCGCCAGCTCATCGGCGACGTGATGATGGTCGGCGCCGCGCTGTTCTGGGCGGCGACCACGCTGCTGATCAAGGCGAGCGCGCTGACCCGCATCTCGGCGGAAAAAGTGATGCTCTACCAGCTCGTCGTCTCGGCGCCGATCATGGCGATTGCGGCCGTCGCTCGCTGGCGAGCACATTGAGCACATGCCCTCGGCGCTGGCGCTCGGCTCGCTCGCCTATCAGACCGTCTGGGTGGTCAGCGTGACCTTCGTCGTCTGGTTCGCGCTGGTCGCGCGCTATTCGGCCAACCGGCTTTCCGCCTTCACCTTCCTCGCGCCGCTGTTCGGCGTCGCCGCCGGCCATCTGGTGCTGGGCGAGCCGTTGACGCCGCGCCTTCGCCGCGGCGGTCGCGCTGGTCGCCGGCGGCCTGGTGCTGGTGAACCGCGCGCGCTGATGATAAGTCACCGCGCAGAATGGTGGCGTCCGGCAACCAAAACGAGCGCCAGCGCGCGCAGGCGGAGGCGCTGCAGCGCGCGCGGCTCGCCATTGAGAACGAACGGCCGGCCGAGGCCGGGCGGCTCGCCGGCGAAATCCTTAACGCCAATTCTGGTCATCTCGAAGCGACCAAGATCCTCGGCTATGCGCTAATGATGCAAGGCCGCGCCGAAGACGCAGTCGCGCCGCTGGAAAAGGCGGCCCGCACCAGCCGCGATCCGGAAGTCGAGACGCAACTCGCCATCGCGTTGCGGCAGGCGGGCGACAGCGACAAGGCGCTGACCTGGCTCAAGCGCGCGGTCAAGCGCTCGCCGCCGTTTTTGCCGGCCTTTCACGAGCTCGGCTTCGTGCTGCATTCGCTCGACCGCTCCGCCGAGGCGATCGACGTGCTGCGCCAGGGCCTCGCGGTGGCACCGATGATGACGGAATTGGCGATCCAGCTCGGCTTCGTCTGCTACGCGATCAACGATCGCACCAATGCCGGTGCCGCTTTCGCGCACGCGCTATCGGTCAATCCGGTGCATCCAGAAGCGATCCAAGGTTTGGGCGCGGTGCTGATGGACGCGGGCGACTATCGGCAGGCCGCCGACTTGTTCCGCCGCGCGCTGGCGGCCAATGCCGACGACACGCCGGCGCGCATCGCGCTCGGCAACTGCCTGCTCGAACTCGGCGAGCCCGACGCCGCCTACGCCTGCCTGCGTGCGGCCAGCGTCCGGGGCGGGGAGTTTTACGGCAGGGTATTTCGCGCGCTGCTGCAGTCCGGCCATAGCCGCTTCTGGCTGCGCCCCAGCGCTGCCGCGAAGTTCCTCAAGGGCAAATGAATCGCGCTAGCGCTTCGGCACGCGGAATTCGCGTCGGTAGATGCCGAACTCGTTGGCGATGCTCATCGCCGTTTCGTTGAGCCGCGCGGTCGCTTCGTTCGACAGCACATCGAAACGCGCCGCCCACTTCTCGCGCTTGACCGGAATGCATTGCGCCACGGGCGTGCCCTTCGGCAGCACGCCATTGAACGCGGTGTCGTGCCAGCGTGCCGGGATGTTGACCAAATTGTCGGTGTAGCTGTCGGTATCGACCAGTCCGGCAATAGTGGTGAACGGCAGATCGCTGCGGTTGAGCGGATGCGTGAACAGCAGCGAATAGCCTGGCGGTGTTTCGATGGTCCAGAAATTGTTGAACTTGATGATGAAGCGGTCATCGTCGAAGAACGGCGTGCCGGCGACCTGAACATTGTCGTGATAATCGATCGGCGAGTGGGTCAGGCTGGTGATGCTGCCCGACGGCACTTCGCGGTCCCAGAAGAATTCGCCGTTCTCGACCCTGAGGTCGCTGACGAGCGGCAACAGGAATCCGTAGGCCATGGCGTCGATCACAGGCGGGCATTTCTTCATGGTCAGCAGATCTTTTTGATTGATCTCGCTATAGCCCTTTTGCGGCATCGCCTTGAACCAGTCGGGCATGCCCTGCACCGCGGGGATCGGGTGCGGCAGCAGCGGCTCGAGTTCCGGCGGCGCGCGGAACGTCACCGTCATTTGGCTCATTTGGTCCATCGTCCGGCGGCCTCCAGCAATATTGCAGCGCGGCCGCAATCTAGCCCGCGGAACAGGAACCGAACAAGGCGCAGCGATGTTGACCGCGAGCCGGCGAGCGGCTTAGCTGCCGCGGCGCTCGCGCCAGAAGCTTCACCCGCCAAGTCTCGTACCTACGGTTTTCATGGACGTCGTCTATTTTCTGCTCGGGCTGGCGCACGTGGCGATCTTGTTCGCCTCGGTGGTCGCGCTCGCCATCTTCATCGTAAAACGCCTGGCGCTATGGATTTTCCGCCTGTTCACTGCCAAGCCGGAAGCGCCGAAACCCGCCAGGCCGCGTCAAAGAATCTACACCGGCCCGCTCACCGGACCGGCGACGGTCCGCCTGCCGCAGCACCTGCGCAACTGACCTTCAAAACCATCCGCCGCCGTCGGTGGCGCGGTTGGCGACGCTTGCCTCTTCGAGATCGAGCTCGTATTCGATGCGGCGGCGCGCCTCGTCGGTAATCTTTCCGTCGCGCAGCAGCTCGTAAATGAAGTCGCGCTCGGTATCGATCAGCTCCTTTTTTACCGCCGCCGAAATCCGCATGTGTTCGAGGCCGTCCTGCAGATTGTCCGGCAGGATCTGCTCGCGGCTTTCGTTGCGCGTGCGCAAGAGTTCGATCACCTCGTCCGGCAATTCGCGTTCGTCGATCACCTTCTGCAGCCGCTTGCTCACTTCTTCGAGCGCGGCCTGGCGCGCCGCCAGTTCGGCCTTGATCTCGTCGACGCGCTCCTCGCTGGCAAGCCGGTTCAGGCCGAGCCGGCGCACCACAGTCGGCAGCATCGCGCCCTGGGCGATCAGCGTGACGATGATGACGCCGAAGGTCACGAACAGGATCAGGTCGCGATGCGGAAACGGCGCCCCGCTTATCACCGCGTAGGGGATCGCCAGCGCCACCGCGAGCGAGTCGACGCCGCGGATGCCGGTGAAGGCGAGGAAGAACACGCTGGTCCACGGCGGCGGCGGATCGCGCCTGGCGAGCGAGGCGCTCACCAAGCGTGGAATGTAGGTCGCCGGAAACACCCAGACGAAGCGCGCGACAATGGCGATGAGCGTGGTCAGCGCGGTCGCGATCAGCAGCTCGCGGATGGAAAAGACGTGTGTTTGGTCGATTAGCGTGCGCGTCTGCAGGCCGGTGACCAGGAAGACAAAACCCTCGATCAGATAGACGATCAGGTCCCAGAAGAAGATGCCTTGCAGCCGCGTGGCAAAGGCGATCAGCCGCGGCCCGACCCAGCTCACGTAGAGCCCGCAGGCGACCGTCGCCAAGACGCCTGAACCACCGAGATGCGCCGGCACCCAGAAGGCGAGGTAAGGCGTCATCAGCGACAGCGTGATCTCGACGCGCGGATCGTGCGCCCACTGCCTTAAGCGCAGGCTGAGCCAGCCGACCGCGATGCCGTAGGCGATCTCGCCGATGACGATGGCGACGAAGGTCATGGACGCCTGCTCGAGCGAGAACGTGCCGGTGCTCACCGCGACCACGGCGAAGCGGTAGAGCACCAGCGCGGTCGCGTCGTTGGCGAGCCCCTCGCCCTCCAGCACCACCACGAGGCGGCGCGGGATGCCGAGCTGGCGGGCGATGGCGAGCGGCGCCACCACGTCGGTCGGCGAGATGATGGCGCCGAGCAGGAAGCCGACCGCCCAGTCGAACCCCAGCACATAGTGCGCCGCCGCCGCCACCGCGCAGGTGGTGAACACCACGCAGCCGAAGGCAAGCAGCGCGATCGGCCGCAGGTTGAACTTGAAGTCGCGCCAGCTCATGGCGACGCCGGCCGAATAGATCAGCGGCGGCAGGATCACCAAGAGCACCACTTCCGGCGCCAGCGTCACTTTCGGCAGGCCGGGAATGAGCGCCATGCCGATGCCGGCGACGACCAGCAGGATCGATGGCGCGATGTTGAGCCGCTTCGCCGCGACGGCGACCGCCGCTAGCACCGCCAGCATGAACAGCACGGTCTCGACGATCGCGATCATAGCAAATTGGAGATCATGTTCACGGTGAGCGCCAGCACCGTCAGATTGAAGAAGAACGACAAGACGCCGTGCAGCGCCGCCACGCGCCGGATCGACCTGCTGGTGATGGCGACGTCGGAGACCTGCGAGGTCATGCCGATGACCAGCGAGAAATAGAGGAAATCCCGATAGTCGGGTTCGTTCTCGCCGGGAAAATGCAGGCCGCCGAGTTTCTTGTCGCGGCCTTCGCCGTAATATTCGTGCGCGTAATGCAGCGAGAAGATCGTCTGCATGAACGCCCATGACAGCAGGAGTGTCGCCATCGCCAGCAACACGTGGATGACCATGTGGTCGTGGCCGGCCTGCTTCGAGCCGCCGAGCTCGAACACGATGGCGACCAGGCTGGCGAGTGTCGCGGCCATCGACAACAGCAGAATGGCGAAGCCGCCTTCGTCCTGTTCCTTGGCGCGCCGGCGCAAGCGGGCGACGTCGCAGCGCCAGATTACGTTGTGGATCAGCACCAGATAAAGTGCGAGGCCGACGTTCCAGCCGGCGAGCAGCCGCGTCGACAACTGCCAGTCGGGCGGCAGCGTCGCAATCACCGCCAGGCCGACCAGCACGGCGATGAACAGCCGCGCGTGCAGCCGGGCCATGCGGACCGGCAGCGGACGCAGCGGGTTCGGCGGCGCGGTTTTCTTCTGGGCCATGCCGCCACGTTAACCGCAGCGCTCGGTCCCGAACAGTGGGATTCCCGGCCTCGGCAAAGCACGGCCGGGATGGGCTGAGCTCGCGGCATGGCCGGGACCGCCAGACGTTCGATGCTTGCCGCCATGCCGCGGGTTGCGCGGCCGCTGCGTATCGTGCTGCTCGTCATCTTGGCGCTGGTGCTGCTGCCCTATCTGCTGGTGCCGCTGTATTCGTTCGGCAAGCCGGCCTCCACCGTGATGCTGTGGCGCATGGCGACCGGACAGCGCGTGCAGCGCAGACTATGCGCCGTTGCCGCGCATCTCGCCGTCGCTGGCGTTGGCCGTGATCGTCGCCGAGGATGGCCGCTTCTGCACGCACCACGGCGTCGACTTCACCGAGATCCGCGAAGCCATCGCCGACGCCGACGATCTGTCCGAGGCGCGCGGCGGCTCGACCATCACCCAGCAGGTGGCGAAGAACCTGTTCCTGTGGCCGGGGCGCAGCTGGTTGCGCAAGGCGCTGGAGTTTCCGCTGGCGCTGTGGATCGACCTGGTGCTGTCGAAGCGCCGCATCCTGGAGATTTACCTCAATGTCGCCGAATGGGGCCCGAACGGCCAATTCGGCGTGGAGGCAGGCAGCCGCTATGCCTTCGGCAAATCGGCGCGCGATCTTTCCCGCTACCAGGCGGCGCTGCTGGCGGCGGTGCTGCCCAACCCGGTCGCCCGCAACGCGCATGCCCCGGGACCCGGTTTACGCCGGCTGGCGGGGCTTTATGTCGGCCGCTCGGCGCGGGCTTCGGGCGCGGCCGGGTGCCTGCGCGGCACCCCCTAGCCTTGGCGGGGGCCATCCTCTATAAGCCCGCGCTTCAAACTGACATATCCCGCGATATTCCAGGAGTTCTCGTCCCATGGCTGTGCCGAAAAGAAAAACCTCGCCGTCGCGCCGCGGCATGCGCCGCTCAGCCGACGCGCTCAAGCAGCCGACTTATGTCGAGGACAAGGATTCCGGCGAATTGCGCCGCCCGCACCACATCGACCTGAAGACCGGCATGTACAAGGGCCGCCAGGTGCTGAAGGTGAAGACCGAGGCGTAAACGCCGCAGGGAAGGTCGCGATGTTCCTCATCGGCTTTCCTCTGCTTCTCGTTCCCTTCGCCATCTACAACATCGTCGCCTTCCTGATGCCGGGCGTGAGTTGGACCGGCACGCTGGCGACCGTGCACATGAAGTCCGGCGCCGATTGGGCGACTGTCGGGCGGCGATCTCTTGACCGTGCTGGCGCTGCTGCTGCTGTTCGTCGAGATGAGCGAAGGTGGCCCGCCTCGGCCGCCGCTCCATCGTCGATCACGGCCTGGCGCTATTGTTGTTCCTCGGCATGCTGGCCGAATTCGTGCTGGTGGCGCAGGCGGCGAGCGCGGTGTTCTTCCTGCTGGTGGTGATGAGCTTCTTCGACGTGCTCGGCGGCTTCACCATGCGCGCGCGGATGGCGGGGCGTGAGCCGCTTGTCGAACGCGTCGAACCCACACCTCCACTCGTTGAACCGGCGCCCGCCGAGCCCGCGCCCAAGGCCGTCGAACCGACGACCGAACACTCCACGTCCTGACGTTCAAATAGTGGAAAGCCCATGAGCCGCGATTTCCAGCTCCCCGGCCGCTCGCCCGTGATCGCCTGCGACGGCATGGCGGCAACCTCGCATCCGCTGGCGACGCTCGCCGCTGTCGATACGCTGCGCGCCGGCGGGACTGCGGCGGACGCTGCGGTGGCGGCGGTGGCGACGCTCTGCGTGGTCGAACCGCACATGACCGGCATCGGCGGCGACTGCTACTGGCTGGTGTCGCAGCCGGGCAAGCCGCTCTCGGGCTATAACGGCTCCGGCCGCTCCGGCGCCGACGGCGTCGTATGAGGCGCTGCGCGCGCAAGGTCTCGGCGAAGTCGGCAACTCCATCCACTGCGTCACGGTGCCGGGAGCGGTCGAGGCTTGGGAGCAGATCCTCAAGGCGCATGGGCGCTTCGGGCTCGACCGCGCTCTCGCGCCGGCAATCAGATATGCCGAAGGCGGCTTTCCCGGTCGCTGCGCGCGTCGCCTGGGATTGGCCGCGTTACGTCGGCAAGCTGGCAGCCGATCCGGGCGCCGCTAAACATTATCTGTTCAACGGCGCGCCGCCGCAGCGAAGGCGACGTCATCCGCTTTCCGGCGCTGGCCGCAACGCTCAAGACCATCGCCGCCAAGGGCGCGCGCGCCTTCTACGAGGGCGACATCGCCGCCGACATGGCGGCGACGCTGGCTGCGCGCGGCTCATTTCTCATCGACGGAGGATTTCGCGCGACATCGCGGCGATGCAGTCACGCCGATCTCGACCAACTATCGCGGCCTTGATATCGTCGAACTGCCGCCGAACGGGCAGGGACTCACCGCGCTGGTCATGCTCAACATTCTGGAGAATTTCGATCTCACGTCGCTCGACCCGGCCGGCCCCGAGCGATTCCATCTGGCGCTGGAAGCCGCGAGGCTCGCCTTTGCCGTGCGCGACACGCACATCGCCGACGCCGCGCATATGCGTGTCCCGGTCGCCGATCTTACTCGACAAGGGTTTCGCAAAAAAGCTGGCTGCCAAGATCGATCTGAACGCACGCGCCAGGCTGCCGAGCGCACCGACGCCCGGCAGCAACACTGTCTATCTCACGGTGGTCGATCGCGACCGCATGGCGGTGTCATTCATCAACACGCTGTATTCGTATTTCGGCTCCGGAATCTGCACCGAAAAGACCGGCATCTTGCTGACCAACCGCGGCGCCTGCTTTACGCTGGAAGCCGGTCATCCTAACGCGTTCGGCCCGGACAAGCGGCCGATGCACACCATCATCCCGGCGCTTGCCATGCGCGGCGGCCGCTGCGACATGAGTTTCGGCGTCATGGGCGCGCATTATCAGCCGATGGGCCATGTGCAGATCGTCAACAACATGGTCGATTACGGCATGGACGTGCAGCAGGCGATCGATTGCGCCGCGGTTCTTCTTCGAAGGCGAGCAGACCGTGGTCGAGACCGGCACGCCGACAGCGACGGTCGAGGGCCTGAATGCGCGCGGCCACGATGTGGTTTTCGCCGCGACGCCCTGGGGCGGCGCGCAGACCATCAAGATCGATTGGGATCGCGGCGTGCTGATCGCCGGCTCCGAGCCGCGCAAGGACGGCTGCGCGCTCGGTTACTAACGACCGGTCAGCGCGGCGGTAGCTCGGTAAGCCGCGATCGCGTCGTCCGGCTCGGCGCGCCGGCGCTCGCGGGTCTGCGGATGCTGGTCGCGTATCGCCAGCAATTGGGCGAGGAACGGCGCCTGCGCGGTAGATGCGCCGGCGTCTCTTGCGCATCGGCGACGGGGGTCAGCGCGACCAGCGCGCGGCTGGGCGCCGGCTGCTCGGTGGGCTCAGGCGCGGCATCGCGCGGCGTCGAAAACCGCCGGCCGGGTCGCCACTCTTTTGATCTCGCCGAGCCGCATGGACTGTCTCGATTTCGGGACAAGAGGCCCCTGTCTGCCTTCAGTCATCGCAAGCGCCGTGCCGCGGGCAAAAACCGCGTTGAAACCGCGCGAAAGCCGCGCGCTTTTTCGAATTATTTAAAGTTTGCCCTGTAACTTCGGCGCTGTATCCATCCCGCAGATAACGCCCGGCGCGACGTGGCGTTCCCAAAAAGGGGCGAGCGTGACCCGAATCGAGCAACCGGCCGGTGTCCCCGACGCCGCGGAAATTCTCAACGTCGATCGGCGACGCCGCCTACGAATGGCGGCTCGACACCGATGCGCTGAGCTGGAGCGGCAATGCCGCCTCGGTGCTCGGCATCGCCGATGCCGCCGACATCGCCAGCGGCCGCGGCTTCGCGCAGCACGTCGAGGCGCCAGACGGCCACAGCCGGCTCGACGCGATCACCCGCTCCGGCCATGCGCGATACCGGCGGCGGCGTTGCCTATCAGGTGCAATACGCGCTTCCGGCGCGGCAACGGCGAGAAAATCTGGCTGGAGGACACCGGCCGCTGGTTCGCCGGCAGCGCGACGGCAAGCCGGTGCGCGCGCATCGGCGTGGTGCGCGCGATCACGCGAACGGCACGAGCGCGAGCAGCGCGCTCACCCAGCTCGCCAAATTCGATCGCGCTGACCGGCGAAATGAACCGCGTGCACCTGACCGAGGTGCTCGGCGCCAAGCTCGACGAGGCGGTGCGCTTCCGCGGCTCGCTCGGCTTCCTGCTGGTCGCCATCGACCATCTCGCGCCATCTCAACGAAGCCTACGGCTTCGATGCCGCCGAGGAGGTGATCGCGCAGGTCGCCAAGCGCATCCGCGCGCGCCTGCGCGGCAAGGATTATCTCGGCCGCTTCTCCGGCAACAAATTCGGCGTCATCCTGACCGCCTGCACGGCCGACGAACTGGCGGTCGCCGCCGAGCGGCTGCTGGCCGGCGTGCGCGACGAGACCATCGCGACCGCCGCCGGCCCGGTGGCGGTGACGGTGACGATCGGCGGCGTGACCGCGCCGCGCCACGCCCGCACGCGTGCCGGAAATTCTCAGCCGCGCGCAGGACGCGCTGCATGCCGCGCGCGCGCAAGCGGCACGGCTCGTTCGCCGCCTACCGGCCGAACGTGGAGCGCGACGCGCTGCGCCGCGACAGCGTGCGCGCGACCGACGAGATCGTGGCCGCGCTCAACGAACGGCGCATCGCGCTCGCCTTCGAGCCGGTGGTCGAGGCGAAGACCCGCAAGGTCGCGTTCTACGAATGCCTGATGCGCGTGCACCGCCCCGACGGCCGCATCGCCCACGCCAACGAGATCATTCCGGTGGCCGAGCGCGTCGGGCTGATGCGCATGCTCGATTATCGCGTGCTCGAACTGGTGGTGAACGAACTGGCCGCCGCGCCCGCTCTGCACCGCCAGCGTCAACGTCTCGCCGGCCTCCACCGTCGATCCGGACTGGTGGGCGGGCCTCGGCGCGATGCTGCGCGCCAATACCGGCGCGGCCGAGCGGCTGATCATCGAAATCACCGAGACCGCGGCGATCCAGGACGTCGACGACGCGCGCGGCTTCGTCACCCGCGTCAAGGATCTCGGCTGCCGCATCGCCATCGACGATTTCGGCGCCGGCCACACCTCGTTCCGCAACCTGCGCAAGCTCGGCGTCGACATCGTCAAGATCGACGGCGCCTTCGTGCAGAACATCGTGAAGTCGGAGCGACGACCGCGCCTTCGTGCACACGCTGATCGATCTGTCGCGCCGGCTCGGCCTCAAGACCGTCGCCGAATGGGTGCAGGACGAGGAAGCCGCGCAATTGCTGGCGGAGTGGGGCTGCGATTTTCTGCAAGGCGCGCTGATCGGGCTCGCCAGCGACGAGCGGCCGTGGCTCAGCGGCGAAGAGAGCGCGTAACGGCCGTCGCTACGCGCGTAAGCCGCTATTCCTTGCTCGCCGAGCTTATCGAGCCGCTTCTGCATCTCGTCGAGCTGGCGCTTGAGCTCGTCCATCTCGCCGGCCGAGCCTTGCGGCTTGTCTTCCGCCGGCTTGGCTTGGCCGCGCGCGAAAGGCGCGAACATGGCGAAGGTCTTCTCGAACATTTCCATGTTCCGCCGCACCTGATCCTCGAGCGGGCCGAAGCCGACGCCGCCGAAGGCCTGCGCCATCTGCTCGCGGAATTTGCCCTGCTGGCTGGTGAGCGACGGCATCGATTGTTCGAGGAAGCGCGGCACCAGCATCTGCATGCTGTCGCCGTAGAAGCGGATCAACTGCCGCAGGAAGGCGATCGGCAACAGGCTTTGGCCTTCCTTGTTCTCCTGCTCGAAAATGATCTGCGCCAGCACCGAGCGGGTGATGTCCTCGCCGGACTTGGCGTCGAAGACGACGAAATTCTCGCCGTCCTTCACCATGGTGGCGAGGTCCTCGAGCGTCACGTAGGCGCTGGTCCCGGTATTGTAGAGCCGCCGGTTGGCGTATTTCTTGATTGTGATCGGCTCTTTTTCGTCTGTCATGGTGATCGCGCTTCCCCTGCCCAGGACTTGAGCATAGCCGGTTTCCGCTTGCGCGGGCCACCGTTTTGTGGCGGCGCGGCAGGACCGGTGGGCAGTGCGGCAACCCTTGCGGAAAGGTCAAAAAACGGCCAATTCTAGCTGATATCTTCGCGCTGCCCGTTGTTGACAGGGCTGCCCGGCCGGCCCGAGGATGCGGCAGCGCCAGATGGCCGCCTTGCCGCCGCAACCGCCTGCCAAAAGGAGTTTCGGATGAAGGACGATATCGTCATTGTCAGCGCCGCCCGCACGCCGGTCGGCGCGTTTAACGGGGCGTTCGCCAATCTGCCGGCCCATGAACTCGGCAAAACCGCGATTCAGGCGGCCTTGCAGCGCGCCGGCGTCGAAGGCGCGCCGCGTCACCGAGGTCATCATGGGCCAGATCCTGACCGCCGGTCAGGGCCAGAACCCGGCGCGGCAGGCCTCGATCGCCGCCGGCATTCCGGTCGAGAGCCCTGCCTGGGGCGTGAACCAGCTATGCGGTTCCGGCCTGCGCGCGGTCGCGCTCGGCTTTCAGGCGATCGTCAACGGCGACAGCGAGATCGTGGTCGCGGGCGGCCAGGAGTTGATGAGCATGGCGCCGCACTGCCCAGCATCTGCGCAACGGCGTGAAGATGGGCGACTTCGAGATGGTCGACACCATGATCAAGGACGGGCTGTGGGATGCCTTCAACGGCTATCACATGGGCAACACCGCCGAGAACGTCGCCAAGCAGTGGCAGATCACGCGCGCAGCATGCAGGACGAATTCGCGGTCGCCTCGCAGAACAAGGCGGAAGCCGCGCAGAAGGCCGGCAAGTTCAAGGACGAGATCGTCCCGGTCACCATCAAGTCGCGCAAGGGCGACATCGTGGTCGAACGCCGACGAATATCCCAAGCAGGGCGTCACGCTGGAAGCGCTTGCCAAGCTGCGGCCGGCCTTCGACAAGGAAGGCACGGTGACCGCGGCCAGCGCCTCCGGCATCAATGACGGCGCCGCCGCGGTGGTGCTGATGAAGGCGTCCGAAGCCGCCAAGCTCGGCAAGACGCCGCTGGCGCGCATCGTGTCGTGGGCGCAGGCCGGCGTCGATCCCTGCGATCATGGGCACCGGGCCGATCCCGGCTTCGCGCGCCGCGCTCAAGAAGGCCGGCTGGAAGAAAGAGGACCTCGATCTGATCGAAGCCAACGAAGCCTTCGCGGCGCAGGCCTGCGCGGTCAACAAGGACCTCGGCTGGGATACCTCCAAGGTCAACGTCAATGGCGGCGCCATCGCCATCGGCCATCCGATCGGCGCCTCCGGCGCGCGCATTCTGACGACGCTGCTTTACGAGATGCAGAAGCGCAACGCCAAGAAGGGCCTTGCCACGCTTGTGCATCGGCGGCGGCATGGGCATTGCCATGTGCGTGGAGCGCGTAGCGCGCGAACACGCACCACGAAAGTGCGTCGACGCTGATGCCGACTGCACAAACACATTGACTGCGTCATGGCCGGCCTCGATGCCGGCCATGACGTCTTAAGCTGTCGAAAAGACGTGGATGCCGGCATAAGCCGGGCAACGAAAAGGTTGGGAGGAGTGCATGTCACGCGTTGCGTTGGTCACCGGCGGCACCCGGGGCATCGGGGCCGCCATCTGCGAAGGCGTTGAAAGCCGCCGGCTACAAGGTCGCCGCCAATTACGGCGGCAACGACGAAGCGGCGGCGAAATTCAAAGCCGAGACCGGCATCCCGGTGTTCAAGTGGGACGTGTCGTCCTTCGAGGCCTGCGCCGACGGCGTCAAGAAGGTGCAGGCCGAACTCGGCCCGGTCGAAGTGCTGGTCAACAATGCCGGCATCACCCGCGACGCCATGTTCCACCGCATGAAGCCGGAGCAGTGGACCGCAGTGATCAACACCAATCTCGGCTCGCTGTTCAACATGACGCGGCAGGTCATCGAGGGCATGCGCGAGCGCAAGTTCGGCCGCATCGTCAACATCTCCTCGATCAACGGCCAGAAGGGCCAGTTCGGCCAGACCAATTATTCCGCCGCCAAGGCCGGCGAGATCGGCTTCACCAAGGCGCTGGCGCAGGAAGGCGCGCGCGCCGGCATCACGGTGAACGCGATCTGCCCGGGCTACATCAACACCGAAATGGTGCAGGCGGTGCCGAAGGACGTGCTGGAGAAGTCGATCCTGCCGCTGATCCCGATCGGCCGCCTGGGCGAGCCGGAGGAGATCGCGCGCTGCGTGGTGTTCCTGGCCTCCGACGACGCCGGCCTGATCACCGGCTCGACGCTATCGGCCAATGGCGGGCAGTATTTCGCCTAAAGCGCGCTCGCATCGGACAAAAATTGCGGGCTCGCATCGCTGCGAGCCCGCAGTCGTTTTGGAGTTTGCTTTCGACTAATCGGCAGCGACGATGCCCTCTTCTTCCGCCAGCCGGGACGTATCGACTTGCCGGCCCATCGCTTTGTTCAACTTTCCGCGGTCCAGTTCGCCTTCCCACCAGGAGACGACGATCGCCGCGATGCCGTTGCCGGTGATGTTGGTCAGGGCGCGGCATTCGCTCATGAACTTGTCGATCCGAGAACACGATGGCCATGCCGGGAACGAGCGCCGGATCGACCACGCTGAGCGTCGCCGCCAGCGTGATGAAGCCCGCGCCGGTCACGCCGCTCGCGCCTTTCGAGGTCAGCATGGCGACGACCAGGATCGTCAGTTGCTGGCCGAGGCTGAGATCGACTCCCATGGCCTGCGCGATGAACAGCGTCGCCAGCGTCATGTAGATATTGGTGCCGTCGAGGTTGAACGAATAGCCGGTCGGCACCACCAGCCCGACCACCGATTTCGAGCAGCCGAGCTTTTCGAGCTTCTTCATCAGCTGGGGCAGGGCGCTCTCCGACGAACTCGTGCCGAGCACGATCAAGAGCTCGTCCTTGATGTAGGCGAGAAAGCGCAGGATGTTGAAGCCGACAAAGCGCGCGATCAGGCCGAGAACGACAAAGACGAACAGCCCGGCGGTGAGATAAAACAGCGCGACCAACCCGGCCAGGTTGCCGAGCGCGGTCGGACCGAACTTGCCGATGGTGTAGGCCATGGCGCCGAAGGCGCCGAACGGGGCGGCCTTCATGATGATGGCGATCACGCCGAACACGGCCTGGCTGATGTCGTCGATGAGATCGCGCACGCCCTTGCCGCGCTCGCCGAGCACCATCAGCGCGAAGCCGAACAGGATCGAGAACAACAGCACCTGCAGGATATCGCCCTTGGCGAAGGCGCCGATCACGCTGTCGGGGATGATGTTGAGGACGAAATCGACCGACTTCTGATGGCCCGCTTCGCTGGCGAATTTGGCCACCGCGGCGGCGTTCGCCTTGGCGCCGAGCCCGTGGCCGACCTGGAACATGTTGCCGACGATCAGGCCGATCACCAGCGCAAAGGTCGAGACGATCTCGAAATAGACCAGCGCCTTGATGCCGACGCGGCCGACCTTCTTGGCGTCCTGGATATGGGCGATGCCGGACACCACGGTGACGAAGATGATCGGCGCGATCACCATCTTGATCAGTTTGATGAAGCCGTCGCCGAGCGCCTTGATCCAGTCGTTGGTGGCGATGTCGGGAAACAGCCAGCCGATGATGCCGCCGAGCACGATGGCGAAGAGAACCTGGACGTAAAGAACGGTGTAGAGCGGTTTTTTCCCGCCCGTCCGGGCGAGCTCCGCCGTTGCCGAGACGCTTGCCATGATCAACCTCCGAGAATTCGAAGACCGCTCAAGCAAGCCCTCTCGCCGGCGGACGCGTGCGCATAGCGGATCGTGCAAGGGGGCGTTTTGTCTTAGCTCAAATGCGGAGAGCGACGCCGCGCCTTGGTCAAAGGGCGGTAAATCGCACTACCGGCTTACCGGCGCCCAGCCTGCCGGCGCCAGCTCGAAGCCGTCGAAGGTAAAAGCCGGGCGCCACCGTGCAGCCCACCAGCGTCCAGTCGCCGAAGCTATTCCGCCGCCTGCCAGGCGCGCGCCGGCACCGTCACCTGCGGAACTTCGCCGGCGTGGATATCGGCGCCGAGCCGGATGATCTCTTCCTTGGCGCCGTCCACCACTTCGAGCTTGAGCGGCGGCGCCGGCGTAGTAGTGCCAGATCTCGACGGCGTCGATGCGGTGCCAGTGCGAGCGCTCGCCGCGCGCCAGCAGGAAATAGATCGAGGTGGAGGCGGCGCGGCCGTCGATCACGCGCGGGTCGCGGAAGGTCTCGCGGATAGTGGCCGCCTTCCGGATGCGGCTTGAGGTCGAGCTCGCGGATGATGTCGGCGGCGGTACGCCATGCGCGCTGTTAAAACTTATTCTTCCGCGCGCGGATCTCGGCGAACACCTGCGCCGGCCGCCTTGCCGGCCATGCCGATGCCGGCCGCGACCTCCGGCACATCGGCGCGCAGGAACGGATTGGCCAGCTTCTCGTCGCCGATGGTGACGGGAATGGTCGGCTCGCCTTCCGCGATCTGCTGCTTGACCTGCGCCTCGCGCGCCGCCAGCGCCGCATTGTCCGGCTCGATGGTGCGCGCGAATCGGATATTGGCGGCGGTGTATTCGTGGCCGCAATAGATCTCGGTGTCGTTCGGCAGGTCGCGCAGCTTCACGAGCGAGCGCCACATCATGCCGGGCGTGCCCTCGATGACGCGGCCGCAGCCGATGGAGAACAGCGTGTCGCCGACGAAGGCGAGCTTGTCGGCGTGAAACCAGTAGGCGATGTGGCCGTTGGTGTGGCCCGGCGTCTCGATCACGTTGGCCGACAATTTTCCGACCGTCACTTTGTCGCCCTCGCGCACGGTCAGGTCGACCGCCGGAATTGTGTCGGCTTCGGCCGCCGGCGCCACCACGCGGCATTTGTATTTTTCCTTCAGCGCCACGATGCCGCCGGTGTGGTCGGCGTGATGGTGGGTGACCAGAATGTCGGTGAGCTTCCAGCCGGTGGCCTTGAGCGCGGCTTCGATCGGCGCCGCCTCGGGCGCGTCGATCGAGGCGGTGGCGCCGCTCTCCGGGTCATGCAGCAGCACCCCGTAATTGTCCTTCAGGCATAGAAACAGGCGGGTTTCCGCGGGCATGGCAGTCCTCGTCGCTCAGGGGCGTGAGCGTTAACCGTAGCATGCGGATGAATCGTCTCGCACGCTATTGCGTTCGCTGCGTCAGGGCGGCGCTTGGCCGCGTCGTTTCATGGTAGTTTTAGGCCATGTCGATCGATGTCGTGGACCTGCGCAATTTCTACGCGCCAGCGCCTGGGCGTGGTGGCCCGCCGCTTCGTCGGCCGCGGCATCCGCGGCCTGTGGAAGGATACCGCCGGCCTGCGCGTGCTCGGCGTCGGCTATGCCACGCCCTATCTCGGCCTGTTCCGCGAGGAAGCCGAACGCTGCCTCGCCTTCATGCCGGCCGGGCAGGGCGTGGTGAAATGGCCGACCACGCGGCCGGCTTTGTCCGCGCTGGTCGACGAGAACGATCTGCCGCTGCCCGACAACGCGGTCGACCGCGTGCTCTTGGTGCACGCGCTGGAGATGACCAACGATCCCGGCGCGCTGCTGCGCGAAGCGTGGCGCGTGCTGGCGGCGGGCGGGCGGCTGCTGGCGGTGGTGCCGAACCGGCGCGGACTGTGGGCGCGCATGGACACGACGCCGTTCGGTCATGGCCGGCCCTATTCGCGCACGCAGATCAATCAGCTGTTGCGCGAGACCTGGTTCACGCCGACCGGCTGGAGCGAGGCGCTCTACGTGCCGCCGGTCGCGCGCGGCTGGTTCCTGCGCTCGGCGGTGGCGTGGGAGCGCACCGGCGCGACGCTGTCGGCGCCGTTCGCCGGCGTGCATATGGTGGAAGCGACCAAGCAGGTCTATCGCGCGATCCCCGCGCGCCGCGTCAAGCGCCGCCTGGTGCCGGCGCTCGAGCCGGCGCTGGCGCCGTCGCCGGGCGCGTAGATATGCGTCAGGGCCGGACAAGCCCGGCCATAACGACGATTCGCTTACCGGAATGAGCGGAAGTCGGCATCATATTCCGGCTGCCGCGGCGGCTCGTCGCCGCCGTCTCGCCCGGCTGCGGCGCCGCGCCCTGCGGATTGGCGTTGCCGAAATTATCCGGCCGGTCCGGGCGGTAGCCGCCGCCGCGATGACGCCGGCGCCGGCGATGCCCGAAGCGATCCTGGCGGTCGCCCTGCTCGTGGCCGTTCTGCCCGTAGCCCTGGTTGGTGTTCTGGCCGGATTCGGCTGCGGCTGGCCGCCGCCGGTGATGAAGGCGGGCAAGCGCGTTCGGATCCGGCGCGACATCGTGGCCGCCCTGGTTCGGCTGCGGCGCATTGGGCTGCTGCTGCGGCTGTGCTGCGGGCGGTGCTGCTGCTGGTCGCGCGGCGGAAACGGCTGCGCGTCGCGCGGCAGATAAGGCTGCGGCGCCTGCGGTGCTGGCGGCTGCGGCGCGAAGCCCGGCTCGTTCTGGCCCATGTAAGGCTGGCCGTCGTCGCCTTCGTCGTCGAAGTTGTCGTCGGCCGCGCCTTGCGGCGCCGCCCTGGCCCTGCTGCGGCTGCGCATTGTAATACGGGTTCTGCTGGCGGAACTGTTCCTGCGCGGCGGCGATCAGGCGGAAATAATGCTCGGCGTGCTGATAGTAGTTTTCCGCCGCCACCGGATCGCCCGAGCTCTGCGAGTCGCGCGCGAGCTGGATGTATTTCTCCGCGATGTGCGAGGCGGTGCCGCGGATCTTCACGTCGGGTCCGTTCGACTCGTAGACCCGCGTCAGCGGATTCTGGCTTTTGCGGTGGATTGTTGTTGTTGCGTCCCCGCATGCGCTTCTGACCGTTTCTCATCATCTGCCTTTTCGCCGACCTTTCGCTTCACCGCGGCACGCGCCGCCAACTCGTTGCATCGAACTTGCAAGTCTAACCACGTCCAAACAGCAATCCATGTCCATACAGCGCGCGGCCATAGCCGGCGCCGATCGCTTCCGCGAATGCTCGAACATTTGCGATCTTTATCGCGATTAGCCGCAGCAACCCCATGGCCGCGATCCTGTCGCGGCGTTGCCAACCTCTCGTTACGCGCATCGTCAAGGTTTAAAAATCTGATGCGCCCAACCGGTGAAGCGTCCGAACCCGTATCTGGCGATTTCGTCTGCCGTCTTCTTTAAGCCGGCGTTTCGTCATCGGATCTTGCGCCGCCGCCACACAGAGCCTCTTGGCTCCGGGGTTCCTGGCGATGCAACCCTCACGGGTCGATTCCGTTGCCGGGAAGCTAGTCGTTTCCGCGCCACATTCCAAGCGATATTTTTTCGCCCGCAACGGTGGTCTGCGCTTTTCGCAGGATCGAAATCCGCCGGATTTATGGCGCCGACGTCGCACTCAGCGCGCGCGGAATGCCGGCCAAATCGTCACGCGCGGCGCCGACAGTTCAAGCCGGCCTTGGTAAACAGCGCGCGAACCGCGGCCTCCTGGCCCGCGCCCAGTTCCACGATCAATCTACCGCCCGGCGCCAGCAGGCCGGCGCGCTTGCGCGGCGATGGCGCGGTAACCGTCAAGGCCGTCGGCGCCGCCGTCGAGCGCGAGCGCCGGGTCGTAGTCGCGCACTTCCGGCGCGAGCGTTGCGATATCGCCGCGCGCCACATAAGGCGGGTTCGACACGATCAGATCGAACGGGCCCTGCAACGCCGGCGGCGATATCGCAGGCGACGAATGCTGCAGCGGCCGGCGAGATCGTTGCGCGCGGCGTTGGCGCGCGCGACCTCCAGCGCGGCCGTGCTGATATCGGTGCCGGTGCCCACCGCGTTGGGCAATTCGCTGCAGCAGCGCCAGCAGCAGCGCGCCCGAGCCGGTGCCGATGTCGAGAATGCGCAGCTTTTCCATGCTGCAGGCCGCCGCGCACGACGGCATCGAGCGCGGCCTCGACCACGGTTTCGGTTTCCGGCCGCGGCACCAGCACGTCGGGCGTGACGGTGCAGCGTGCAGATTCCAGAATTCCTTGCGGCCGAAAATGCGCGCCACCGGCTCGCGCTTGAGCCGGCGCGCGGCCAGCGCGTCGATCGCCTTGATCTGGTCCGGCTTGAGCGCGCGTTCGCCGTTCGCCATCAGCTCGGCGCGATCGATGCGCGAGCGCATGCGCCATCAACAGGCGCGCGTCGGTCTCCGCGGACTCGATGCCCGCTTGGCGAAATTTCTCGGCCAGCGCGCGACGCGCCGCGGCGATCGTCCGCGTCGGCCGCGAGCATCACGTCGCGCCTTCGGCCGCCAGCAGTTCGGCCTGATGCTCGGTCACCAGCGCGTCGATGACCTCGTGCAAGGCCTCGCCTTCCATCACCTGCGGCAGCTTGTGCAGCGTCAGATTGATGCGGTGGTCGGTGACGCGGCCTTGCGGAAAATTATAGGTGCGGATGCGTTCCGAGCGGTCGCCCGAGCCGATCTGCCCGCGCCGTTCGGCCGCGCGCGCGGCGTCGAGCTTGCTGCGCTGCTGGTCGTACAGCTTGGCGCGCAGCATGGTCATCGCCTTGGCCTTGTTCTTGTGCTGCGAGCGCTCCTCCTGCACGAACACGACGATGCCGCTCGGCAGATGGGTGATGCGGATGGCGGATTCGGTCTTGTTGACGTGCTGGCCGCCGGCGCCTTGCGCGCGCATGGTGTCGATCTTGAGGTCGTCGTCATTGATCTCGATATCGACGTCCTCGACCTCCGGCAGCACCGCGACGGTGGCCGCCGAGGTATGGATGCGGCCGGAGGCCTCGGTGTCGGGCACGCGCTGCACGCGGTGCACGCCGGATTCGAATTTGAGCTTGGCGAACACGCCGCGGCCGTGGACTTCGGCGACGATTTCCTTGAAGCCGCCTTTGCTGCCTTCGCTGATCGACAGGATTTCCGTCTTCCAGCCCTGCTTGGCGGCGTAGCGCTCGTACATGCGGAACAGGTCGCCGGCGAACAGCGCGGCCTCGTCGCCGCCGGTGCCGGCGCGGATTTCCAGGATGGCGTCGTGGTCGTCCATCGCATCTTTCGGAATGAGCGCGAGCTGGATCTGCTGCTCGAGCGCCGTCCTTGCGCGCGAGCAGCGCCGGGCTTCTCGGCGTCGGCGAGCTTGCGCATCTCCGGGTCGGTCGCGGCGTCACCGGCGAGCGCATCGAGATCGGCGATCTCGGCGGTGACCGCGCGATAGGCCTTGATCGTCTCGATCACCGGCGTCGAGCTCGGCGAATTCGCGCGACAGCTTGACGTAGTCGTCGCGGCTCGAGATTGGTCGCGAGCTCGCGTTCCACCAGGTCGTGGCGGGCGAGCAGGGCGTCGAGCTTGTGTTGCGGCAGCGCGATCAAAGCTGCAGCCCCTCGGCCGCCGCGAAGCCCTCGAGCTTGTGGCGGATCGACACGCTGCCGACCGGCTGCTCCAGGAGCGGCAGGATGGCGGTCTCGCCCTTGCGGCAATCGAGTTCGAGCAGCAGCGCCTTGACCGGGCCGACCGCCGAGGGCGACAGCGACAGCGCGCGATAGCCGAGGATCGCCAGCGCCAGCGCGCCGATCGGCTGCGAGGCAAGCTCGCCGCACAGCGCCACTGGCTTGCCGTGCTTGCGCGCCTTGTCGGCGATGTCCTTGAGCGCGCGCAACACCGGCGCCGACAGCGGATCGAAGCGGTCGCGACACGCGCGCATTGCCGCGGTCGGCGGCGTAGAGGAACTGCATCAGGTCGTTGGAACCGACCGAGAGGAAATCGACGCGCGCGAGCAACTCATCGAGCTGGAACAGCAGCGACGGCACTTCCAGCATGGTGCCGATGTGCACCCGTTCCGGCAGCGCGTGGCCGTGCCGGCGCAGGTGGGTCAGCTCGATCTCGACCAGCGCCTTGGCCTTGTCGAACTCCTCGACCATGGCGATCATCGGGAACATCAACCGCAATTCGCGCCCGCCGGCGGCGCGCAGCAGCGCGCGCACCTGAGAGCGCAACAGCCCGGGCCGGTCGAGGCCGAGTCGGATCGCGCGCCAGCCGAGCGCCGGATTCTCCTCCTCGACGTTGCGCATATAGGGCAGCACCTTGTCGCCGCCGATGTCGAGGGTGCGGAAGGTCACCGGCCGTTTTCCAGCGGCGTCGAGCACGGCGCGGTATAGCCCGAGCTGCTCGCCGGTGCGCGGCAGCGTGTCGGCGACCATGAACTGCAATTCGGTGCGGAACAGGCCGATGCCGGCGGCGCCGGTGTCGTCGAGATGCGGCAGGTCGATGGTCAGCCCGGCATTGATCATCAGCGCGAATTTGTGGCCGTCCTTGGTGATGCAGGGCAGGTCGCGCAGCGCGCGGTATTGCGCCTGCCGCCGCGCCCGCAATTTCGACCCGCTCGCCATAGGCGGTTTCGATGTCGGCGGGCGGCCGCAGATGCACGATCGCCGGTGGTGCCGTCGACGATGATGGCGTCGCCCGGCTCGACCAGGCCGGTGGCGTTGTCGATCTCGCCGACCGTCGGGATGCCGAGCGCGCGCGCCACGATCGAGACATGCGAGGTCGGCCCGCCTTCCTCCAGCACCAGGCCGCGCAGTCGTTTGCGGTCGTAGTCGAGCAGCGCCGCCGGACCCATCGAGCGCGCGACCAGAATGGCGTTTTCCGGCAGTTGTTCGCGCGAGGGCGCGTGATCCTGGCCCATCAGCACGCGCATCAGCCGGTTGGCGAGATCGTCGAGGTCGTGCAGGCGGTCGCGCAGATAGGGATCGGAGGCGCGCAGCATGCGCGCGCGGGTGTCGGACTGCACGCGCTCGACGCCGGCCTCGGCGGTGAGGCCGGTCATCACCGCCTCGCGCATCTTGTGCAGCCAGCCCTGGTCGTAGCCGAACATGCGGTAGGCTTCGAGCACCTCGCGATGCTCGCCGCCGTCGGCGACGTCGCCGTGCTCGAGCAGGCGGTCGAGATCGGCGCGGAAGGTGGCGATCGCCGCGTCCAGCCGTTTGAGTTCCTTCGGCACGTCGTCGGCGATGACGTTGGTGATGACCACGCGCGGCTCGTGCAGCACCACATGGCCGAGCGCGATGCCGTCGGACAGCGCGCTGCCTGAGACATTGATGCGAATGGCGCGCGACCGGCTCGGCGCCGGGCCGGGCGATCGAGGACAGCTCGCCCGAGGCGATCATCTCGGCGAGCACCATCGCCGTGGTTTGCAGCGCCTCTTCTTCCTCTTCGGTGTAGGTGCGCCGCGCGCGGTTCTGCACCACCAGCACGCCGAGCGTATTGCCGGCGCGCAGCACCGGCACGCCGAGGAAGGAGTGGTAGATTTCTTCGCCGGTTTCCGGGCGGAACGAGAATGCCGGGTGCGCCTGCGCGTCCGACAGGTTGATCGGATTGGCTTCGCTCGCCACCAGGCCGACCAGGCCTTCGTCGGCCTTCAGCACGGTCTCGTGCACGGCTTCGCGCTTCAAGCCCTCGGTGGCGTATAGCTCGAGCGTTCCGTCTACGCGCAAGACGTAGACAGAGCAGACCTCCGCCACCATGTTGGCGGCGATCAGCACCACAACCTTGTCGAGGCGTTCCTGCGCGCTGACCGGCTCCGCCATCACTTCGCGAAGCCGGCGCAACAGCACGCGCGGACCGCCAAGCGCGCCACGCATTATCGATGTCCTTCAGCCGCGGCTTGAGACCGCAGCCTCGTTTACGGCCCAATCATGTACGAAAGGCGACCGCGGGCCCCGGGAACCCGCGGCCGACTATGCTCAGGCTATAGCCAATGGCCCATGCAAGGGGCAAGCCAAACCGGCATTGCCACTTCGGCGGCCACACCGCACTGCGGCAAAGTGCAGCCTATGCTACGGTTGCACGACCGCCCAAGTGAAAAGGCGACCAGGGGCATGCACCAGGATATCCGATTTTGCACGACCTCCGACGGGGTGAAGCTCGCCTATGCGGTAAGCGGCGAGGGCCCGCCGTTGGTCATGTCGGCGACCTGGCTGACGCATCTTGAGCATCAATGGCGCAGCCTTGCTTGGCGGCCGTGGCTCGATGCGTTTTCCCCGGGCCACAAGCTCTTGCGCTACGATTCGCGCGGCTGCGGATTGTCCGATCGCGACGTAAGCGACCTGTCGTTCGAGTCCTGGGTGCGCGATTTCGAATGCGTGATCGATGCGGCTGGACTGCGGCAATTCGACTTGCTGGCGACGTGTCAGGGCGGCCCCATCGCCATCGCATATGCCGCGCGCTATCCCGAGCGGGTGAAACATCTCATCCTATACGGCACCTACGCGCGCGGCCGGCTGCGTTGGACAGAGCGGCCGGATGAAGTCGAGAAAGGCCGCCTGCTGCTCGACCTGACGCGCCTCGGCTGGGGGCAGGACGGCCACGCGTTGCTCCAGGTCTGGTCGAACCATTTCCAGCCTGGCGGCAGCATTGAGCATTTGCGTTCATGGTCCGAGCAGATGCAGGCGGCGACTTCGGCGGAAACTGCGGTCGAACTTGTCCGGCTGAGCTGGAGCATGGACGTGAGTGCGGGGGCCCGCCAGATCAAATGTCCGACCCTCATTGTTCATCCCGAGCGCGACGCAGTGGTGCCGATCGAAGAAGGGCGCCGTCTCGCCGGTCTGATTCCGGATTGCCGTTTCGTCCAGCTTGACAGCAACAACCACATGCCGCTGGCCGATGAGGCGTCGTGGCCGCATCTGGTATCCGAGCTCAAAAGATTCCTCGACGCGGAGCCGGCGGCGGTTGCGCCTGCTGCGCCGGTCCGCAACGGGCTCGCGCTCGGCGACCTCACGCCGCGCGAGCGCGTGGTGCTGGAATGCATCGCCGAGGGTCAAGACAATACGGAAATCGCCGCCGTGCTCGGGCTGTCCGAAAAAACGGTGCGTAATCACATCACGCGCGTGTTCGACAAGATCGGCGTTGAGCATCGCTACGAGGCCATCGTGCGGGCGCGCGAAGCGGGCCTTGGGATGAACAGCAAGCTGACCGGCGCGCGTTAAGCCGGGACATCTGTCCCGGATGTTCGCCCGATAAAATCGGCACGGCCGGGGCTTTCGCCTCAATACATCGGCTGCCGCAGACGGCACATCTTGGCGCGAGGCATGCGTCCCGCATGTCACGCAAAACAAAGGAGATGCGCAATGCCAAAGTTTGTCATCGAACGCGAAATCACCGGCGCTGGTAAGCTGCCGAAGCCGGAACTGCAGGCGATCTCGCAGAAATCCTGCGGCGTCCTCAAGGAGATGGGGCCGCAGATCCAGTGGGTGCAGAGCTACGTTACCGACGACAAGATCTACTGCGTCTACATCGCGCCGGATGAAGCCGCGGTGCGCACGCATGCGCAGAAGGGCGGCTTCCCGGCCAATAAGGTGTCGCGCGTGCGGACCATGATCGACCCGACGACGGCGGAAGCCGCCTGACCAATGGCGGTGCGCGCGGTCCGTTTTACGCGCGCACCGCCGCTCAGGCCTTTAGCTTGAGCAGTGCGTCGGCGTTGCCGTGCGTCAGCTTGGCCATATCGGCCGGCGACAGCGTGATGCGGTCGAGGAAGGCGCGGCCCTTGGCATTGGGCGCATAGGGGTAGTCGACCGAGAACATGATGCGGTCGATACCAAACGTCATCAGCGCGGGAAGCAGCGGCGGCTCGCTGAAGATGCCGCTGGTGGTGATCCAGACCTGGTCGAGGATGGCGCGGCTGACCGGGCGCTTCAGGTGGTCGATATCGAGCGCGAACACCGCGTCGATGCGATCCAGCATTACCGGCAGCATTTCGCCCATGTGGCCGATGATGAGCTTGAGCTTCGGATGCCGGTCGAGCACCCCGGCCAGCACCATGCGCAGCAGGTGGATGGCGGTCTCGGAATGCCAGCCCCAGCCGGCGGCTTCCAGCACGCGCGCGGCGCCCGGCTCCAGGTCGGAATAATAGGCCTGCCGCACCGGCTCCGGCGCGAGATGCGGATGGATGTACACCGGCACGTCGAGCTCGACCGCCGCCGCCAATATGCCGTCATAGCTGGGGTGATCGAGAAAGCGGCCCTCAGTCGTGCCGTTAATCAGCGCGCCGAGGAATTTCAGCTCCTTGACGCAGCGCAGGAGTTCGGCGGCGCAGGCGTCCGGGCTTTGCATCGGCAACACCGCGAAGCCGGCGAAGCGGTCGGGATGGTGCGCGACGGCTTTTGCCAGGTAGTCGTTCATCTCGCGCGCCATGGCGACACCGTCGGGGCCGGGTACGAGATCGGGGCCGGGCCCGGTGTTCGAGAGCACCTGCATTGTAATGCCGGCTTCGTCCATCGACTTGAGACGCTGCTCGCCCATTTCGGGCAAGAGCGTCATCGGGTTCGGGCCGCTAGCCGGCGGCTTGCGCGGCCGGAAGCCGCGGGCGCTGATGGCGGCCTTGTCGATCCGCTGGACCAAAGCCGGGACCGTGAAATGCTCTTCGATCGCGACCACACGCATTCGTTCTACCTTTTCCGTTTTGCTTTGTTGGTTACTTATCCAGCCCGTACAGCGTATGCAGCGTGCGCACCGCGAGATCGGTCTGCGCGGCGTTGATCAGCACCGAGAATTTAATCTCCGAGGTGGTGATGGCGAGGATGTTAATCTTCTGCTGCGACAGCGCCTTGAATGCCGAAGCCGCGACGCCAGCATGGCTCCTCATACCGATGCCGATCACCGAGACCTTGGCGACGTCGGTCGCACCGTCCAGGCGCTCGAAGCCGATGGCGGTCTTGGCCTTGTCGAGGGTGACCCGCGCTCGCTCATAGTCGGCCGAAGGCACGGTGAAGGTCAGGTCGGTAGTGGCGCCGTCGGAGGAGACATTCTGCACGATCATGTCGACGTTGATGTTGGCGTCGGCGAGCGGGCCGAAGATCGCGGCGGCGACCCCGGGCTTGTCCTGCACGCGGCGGATCGAGATCTGCGCCTCGTCCTTGGAGAAGGCAATGCCGGTGACGACTTGCTGTTCCATGATTTCACTCTCGTCGCAAATGAGCGTACCGGACGGCGGCTTGTTGGGATCGATGTCCTCCGGCTTCTCGAAGCTGGAACGCACGAAGATGGGAACGTTGTGCACCATGCCGAGCTCGACCGAGCGCACCTGCATCACCTTGGCGCCGAGGGACGCGAGCTCGAGCATTTCCTCGTAGGCGATCTTGGCCATGCGGTGCGCCTTCGGCACCACGCGCGGATCGGTGGTGTAGACGCCGTCGACGTCGGTGTAGATGTCGCAGCGCTCGGCGCCGATCGCCGCGGCGATCGCCACCGCCGAAGTATCGGAGCCGCCGCGGCCGAGCGTGGTGATGCGGCCGCTCTCCTTGTGCAGGCCCTGGAAGCCGGCGATCACCGCGACCTGGCTCATCTCCTTGAAGCGGCGGATCAGTTCGGCGCCGTTGATGTCGAGGATGCGCGCCGAGGCGTGCGCGTTGTCGGTCAGGATCGGCAGTTGCCAGCCCTGCCAGGAGCGCGCGTTGACGCCCATGCCTTCGAGCACGATGGCGAGCAGCCCGGCCGTGACCTGTTCGCCGGTCGCGACCACCGCGTCGTATTCGCGCGCATCGTGCAGCATGGCCGCGTCGCGGCACCAGGCGACCAGCTGGTTGGTGACCCCGGCCATGGCGGAGACCACGACGGCCACCTCATGGCCGGCGTCGACCTCGCGCTTGACGTGGCGCGCCACGTTGCGGATGCGGTCGAGATCGGCGACCGACGTTCCGCCGAATTTCATCACCAGACGGGCCATGGACGTTGAGGACCTAACGTTCCCGGATGCGCCAAAAGACGCTAACAGACGGCAGGCAAAGCACGGGCGCCGGCCGCGAAAGGCGGCTATACATACCGGCGGGGTTGCGGGACTGCAACATTGGGCCGATCTTTCGGGTGTCGAGCATGCGATATATCGAGCGAATCCTGCAGCCGGGCGAAAAGGTGCTGTACTCGGGTACGATCCACTGGGTCGTCTACATTCCGGCCATTATTTTGTCGGCGATCGCCGTGGCGCTGCTGACGCTGGTGCAGCCGGGCCCGACCGGAACGAGCTGGCTGATCGGCTCGGTTGCCTTCTGGCTGGCCGCCGGCGTCACCTTCTTTTCGGCCTGGTTCAAGCGCTGGACCACCGAGATCGACGTCACCGACCGGCGCGTCGTCTACAAGCGTGGCTTCGTCAAACGGCACACGATCGAAATGAACATGGACAAAGTCGAGAGCGTCGACGTCGATCAGACCATCATGGGCCGCATACTCAATTACGGCGACGTCACGGTGCGTGGCACCGGCGAGGGATGGGAGCCGCTGCATAACATCGGCAACCCGCTCGATTTGCGCAACAAGATCACGGCACGCTGATGGCAGCAAAACCGCGCAGCTCTTCCGTCGACCAAAGCGAAGTCGATCGCTTTTCGCGCCACGCCACGATGTGGTGGGATACGCGCGGGCCGATGGCGTCGTTGCACAAGTTCAACCCGGTGCGCCTCGCTTACATCCGCGACAAGGCCGCCGAGCGCTTCGGCCGCGACGCCAAGAAGCTCGATTGCCTCAAGGGCATCCGCATGCTCGACATCGGCTGCGGCGGCGGCATCCTGTCGGAGCCGCTGGCGCGGTTGGGTGCGGCGATGGTCGGCGCCGATCCGTCCGAAGAAAACGTCGCGATCGCGAGTGCGCACGCCAAGGACAACGGCGTCACCGTTGATTACCGCGCCACCACCGCGGAGGAGCTTGCCGCCGCTGGCGAGCAATTCGACGTGGTGCTAGCGATGGAAGTGGTCGAGCATGTCGTCGACGTCAAAGCCTTCGTCGCCACCTGCGCCGCGATGGTCAAGCCCGGCGGGCTGATGTTCGCCGCCACCCTCAACCGCACCTTCAAGAGCTTCGCGCTCGCCATCGTCGGCGCCGAATACGTGCTGCGCTGGCTGCCGCGTGGCACGCATCAATGGGACAAATTCGTCACCCCAAACGAGCTGGAATTGGCGATGGAGCAGGGCGGCCTGCGGGTGACCGGCGAGCGCGGCGTGGTCTACAATCTTCTCGCCGATCGCTGGCAGTTGTCGTCCGACATGGACGTGAACTACATGCTCGTCGCCGAGCGTGCAAAGGAAGGAAAAGACCTATGATCCTCGAACTGGTCGAATTCAATTCGCCCAAGGGTTGGAGCCGCCAGCAAGTGGCTGAGGAGGCGCGCAATGTCATCCCGACATGGCGCGCCAACAAGGAACTGCTGCGCAAGCATTTCCTGCTCGAGCTCGACGGCAAGACCGGCGCCGGCGTCTATATCTGGCCGTCGGTCGAAGCGGCGCTGCGCGCGCATGACGAGGCTTGGCGGCAGTCGGTGATCAAGCGCACCGGCGGCGCGCCCACCATCCGTTACTTCGATCTGTTCCTGTTGATCGACAACGAGAAGGGCACCGCCACCGAGTTCCCCGCGGCGGCGGAGGTTCAGACGGCGGCATAGCGGCTTTGTCGTGGCCGGGCTTGGCCATCCAAGCCGCAGTCGGTAAGAGGTGGATGCCCGGCACAAGGCCGGGCATGACTTTGTCAGAGACCCGCCATGCTCTGGGCCGTCTTCACCCTGATCGCCGCGGCGGCGCAGACCGCGCGCAACGCCATGCAGCGCGAACTGACCGCGACGCTCGGCACCGTCGGCGCGACGCATGTGCGCTTTCTGTTCGGTTTCCCCTTCGCGCTGATCTTCCTGCCGGGCGTGATGCTCGTGACCGGCTACGACTTGCCGCATCCGCCGCTCGAATACTGGCCGTGGATCGTCGCCGGCGCGCTGACGCAGATCGCCGCCACGGCCACGATGCTTACCGCAATGAATGAGCGTTCTTTCGTCGTCGCCTATGCCTATATCAAGACCGAGCCGGTGCAGGTGGCGCTGTTCGGCCTGATCTTTCTCGGCGACAAGGTGACGCCGCTTGCCGCCGCCGCGGTGCTGATCGCCACCGCCGGCGTCATCGTCATTTCACTGAAATCGGGCGCAGCGCAGGCGAGCACAGCGCGCTCGACCATTGTCGGCCTGTTTTCCGGCGCCTTGTTCGCGCTGTCGGCCATCGGCTATCGCGGCGCCATCCTGGCGCTGCATTTGCCGCATTTCTTCATTGCGGCGACGTTCACGCTTGCCGTCGGACTGGTGATGCAGACGGCGATCCTCTCGCTTTACCTGTGGCTGCGCGATCCCAAGGTGCTGCGCGAGATCGCGCGCGCCTGGAAGCCGTCGCTGTTCGCCGGCTTCATGGGGGCGTTTGCCTCGGAGTTCTGGTTCCTCGGCTTCGCCATCACCTCGGCCGCCAACGTGCGCACGCTGGCGCTGGTCGAGGTGCTGTTCGCGCAAGGCGTCACTCACCTCGTCTTCAAGGAGCCGACGACGCGCCGCGAACTTGGCGGCATCGTGCTGGTGGTTGCCGGCGTCGCGCTCCTGGTGTGGGCGTATTAAAGTTGATCCTGGCTAGGCGTCGGCGCCGTGGCATTGCTTGAACTTCTTGCCCGATCCACAAGGGCAGGGATCGTTGCGGCGGGCGTTTGCCTGCGAGACGTTGACGAGAATCCCCAGATTCCGCAGCGCTTCGAAATTCGTCCGCAGGAATGCGGTTAAATAGTTCTCCTGCAGGCTTCTCAGGCGATCGTTGGTAAAGAACCGCAGAAACGCTTCGCAGCCGAGGTTTTTTGCCGAGATCGGCATCGCGCCGCCCTTGATATCGCCCGGATAGGCCGAGGTCGCATGGGCGAAGATCGGCTTCTTGCCGTCGCAGTCGATTTCGTTTCCGGCTGCCTTGACCAATTGCAGCAGTCCGGCATGGACGTTCCAGACACGGGGCTCCAAGACCGACACGCGCTCGATATCCCGGTAGGCCATGATATTGAGCGCATTTTGATCCGGAAACATGTCGCCGTCTTGCGCGGCGGCGACAACCTGCCAGTTTCTCAGCGCCTCGCGATTTGAAAAAATAACAACGCCCGCATTCAGGCAGCGCCGCTCTTTGAGCGAAGGATCAGCCACAATGACCGCGCGTAATTTTGCTTCGCCATAGGCGCTGCAGACTCGACTCGATCGTTTTGTTCGGGCCCTCGTCGGTCGAAATCGCCATGTCCTTGTTCTGCGAAACCAGTTCGCCCGCGAGGTCGAGAAATTCGTTGCTTGCCGCCCGGACGGCGATGATGTCGCAATCGATCCAGATCGGCATTGACGGCTCGTCGTCCAGGAACGACGCCATGCCGCTCTTCAACTTGTACGGACGATCGGTTCTGTTCAGGCCGGCGGGAATATCCAGCAGCAGCTCTTTTTCCGCGAAGAATTTCCGCCGCGGCTCGCTCAAGCCGAAATCCATGACGCGGCAGGCGATGCCCGGAAAGCAGCTTTGCAGGCTCTCCAGCAGCATCCCGCACATGAAGAAATATTTGTCGTTTGCTCCGGTGACGAACTTCAGGGAGCCATCGTAGGGCACGGCTTAATTGCGCTCGTCCGGCAGGATCGGTAGCGGGTGGAATTCGATGCCTTCTTCGGCCAGCGCCTTGGCGTCGTCCGGCGTCGCTTCGCCGTAGATCGAGCGGTGCTCGATCTCGCCGTAGTGCATCTTGCGCGCTTCTTCCGGGAATTTCGGCCCGACATTGTCGGCGTTCTGGGTCAGGTGATCGCGCAGCTCCTTGAGCTTGGTGCGCAGCTCGCGCTCCTGCGGCGACAGCATGGCGACCGGCGCCTTCTCCTGCGGTTTTTCCGGTGCGGCCGCCGGGCTCTCGGCCGGCATCTCGACCGGCGCCGCACCCTTGCGGCTTCCGGCGAGCCGCGGCGCCATGATAGCCTTCTCGACCTTGGCCGAGCCGCAATGCGGGCAGGCGATCAGCTTGCGCTTGGCCTGCTCGTCGTAGGCGGCCGAATCCGCAAACCAGCTTTCGAAGTCGTGGCCTTTATCGCAGACGAGGGCGTACCGGATCATTCGCCGCCCCCGACCACGTGCAGATGCACCGGCTCCGCCAGCGGCTCGACGATCTCGAAGCGGCGGCCGTGCTGCAGCGATGGGATCCGCGAGCGCGCATTGGCGACTTCGCCGAGATCGATCTCCGCCATCACCACGCCGGGCTCGACCCCGCCTTCCGCCAGGATGCGGCCCCAGGGGTCGACGATCAGCGAGTGGCCGTAGGTCTCGCGTCTGCTCTCGTGCTTGCCGCATTGCGCGGCGGCGAACAGGAAGCTGCCGTTCTCGATGGCGCGGGCGCGGTTGAGCACGTGCCAATGTGCCTCGCCGGTCTGCACGGTGAAGGCGGAGGGGACGGTCAGCATGGTGGCGCCGGCTTCGGCCAGCGCGCGGTAGAGCGCCGGAAAGCGCAGATCGTAGCAGATGGTGACGCCGAGCCGGCCCCACGGCAGATCGGCCAGCACCGCCTGCTCGCCGGGGCGGTAGGTGCGCGACTCGCGGTAGCTCTCGCCGCCCTCGAGATCGACGTCGAACATGTGGATCTTGTCGTAGCGCGCGGCGATCTCGCCTTTCGGATCAATCAGGAAGCCGCGGTTGACGGCGCGGTCGGGCGAGATCTTGATCGCCAGTGAGCCTACGTGAACATAGAGGCCGAGCTTGCGCGCCACGTCGCGCAAGGAGACGAGCGAGGCGTCGGCCTCTTCGTCGACCGCGATCGAGAACAGCTGCGTGCGGTTGGCCGCTAGCACGTTGGTCATTTCCGGCGTCTGCACGTAGTCGGCGCCGGCCGACTTCGCCTCGCCGATCATGCGCGCCGCGGCGTCGATATTGGCGGCGGGGGTGAGCCCCGAGCGCATCTGGATCATCGCGGCCCTGAAGGCGGATGTGTTCATCACGATGCCCCGTCGCCCGCGAGCAGCGGATCGAGCTTGCCGGCGGCGTCGAGCTCGTGCAGCTCGTCGCAGCCGCCGACGTGCACGCCGCCGATGAAGATCTGCGGCACGGTATAGCCGCCGCCGGCGCGTTCGACCATCTTTTCGCGCAATTCGCGATTACCGCTCACGTCGATCTCCGTGAAAGCCGCGCCCTTGCTTTTGAGCAGCGCCTTGGCCGCGTGGCAATAAGGGCAATAACGGGTGGTATAGATGTCGATCGGGGGCATCGGGCTGGTCTGCGGCACTCCGGCACCGTTTATATGGTGGTACGCACCGCCGCGACAACCCGGGCAAAGACCAGTACGTCGACATGGGCGGCCCCGGTGCACAGCAAGGCGCGGGCGCAGTTATCGACCGTCGCGCCGGAGGTCAACACGTCGTCGATCAGCACCACCCGGCGGCCGGCGACCTCGGCCTTCTTCTCCGGCGGCACGCGGAAGGCGCCCTGCACGTTGTCGGCGTGCTGCGTCTTCGACTCGCCCGCACGCGCTTCAGCGAATCATGCAGCACCGGAACACCGCATTGGCCGGAAATCGCGCCGGCGAGCGTCGCCGACCGGTTGAAGCGCCGCCCCCACAATCTTCGCCAATGCAGCGGCACTGGGCACAGCGGCGGCAGCACCACGTCGAGGCCGGAGCGCAGCACTGCGCGCAATCCGCCGCGGAACTGTGAGGTTCGCAAACGCGTCCGTTCCTGGCTTGCCGAGACAAGCTCGTTCATGCTGCAACTGTAGCAGATGCCGTCAAACCCGACCATCTTCGACCGCCAGCTGCTGCGCGCGCGGCGCGAGCGCGCCCGCATGCAAGGGCCCGAGACCTTCCTGATCGACCGCGTCGCGGTCGAATTGGGCGAGCGGCTGTCGGCGGTGCTGCGCACCTTCGAACGCGCGGTTGATCTCGGCACGCCGACCGACGCGGTCGCCCGCGCGCTTGCCGGCAGCGATAAGATCGCTTCGCTCGTTGCCGCCGCGCCCTACGACGCGCCGCTGCGGGTTGCCGCCGACGAGGAGATCTTGCCTTTCGCCGAGGCTTCGCTCGATCTGGTCGTCTCGGCGCTGGCGCTGCAATTCGTCAATGATTTGCCCGGCGCGCTGATCCAAGTGCGGCGCGCGCTCAAGCCGGACGGCCTGCTGCTAGCGGCGCTCGTTGGCGGCGACAGCCTGAGCGAACTGCGCGAGGCCTTCGCCCAAGCCGAGAGCGAAATCGAAGGCGGCATCTCGCCGCGCGTTTCGCCCTTCGCCGACCTGCGCGAACTCGGCGCGCTGCTGCAGCGCGCCGGCTTTGCGCTGCCGGTGGTCGACAGCGACAAGCTCACGGTGCGCTACGCATCGGTATTCGATCTCATGCGCGACCTGCGCCGCATGGGCGCGACCAATGTGCTCAACGAGCGCCACCGCACGCCGCTCAAGCGGGCGACGCTGCAGCGGCTCGCGGAAATCTACGCCGAGCGTTTCGCCGATGCCGACGGCCGTGTGCGCGCGACCTTCGAGATCGCCTGGCTGTCGGGCTGGGCGCCGCACGAGAGCCAGCAGAAGCCGCTGCGTCCCGGCTCGGCGAAGGCGCGGCTCGCCGATGCGCTCGGCACCAAGGAAATCCCGACCGGCGAGAAGCCGGGTGGCTAATGCGCACACTATCCTGGCGCAGTTGAATTGTCCGCTTAGTGCCAACAACCGACACCGTGGCGTCTTTCAGAGTATCGGCAATCAAGATAGCTTTTGAGATAGCTTTGGCGCTTTTGGGGGGAACGCTATGAAATTTCCACGTCGTCAGTTTCTACGCTTGGCTGCGGCTTCCGCCGCACTCCCGCTCGTATCGCCGGCCGCAACGGCGCAAACGTACCCAGACCGGCTGATCAAGATTATTGCACCGTTTCCTCCCGGTGGACTGGTGGATGTCCTTGCCCGCGCTCTGGGCGATGAAATGTCAAAATCGCTGGGCAAGCCGGTCATCGTGGAGAACAAGCCCGGAGCGGGCGGTGATATCGGCGCCGAAATCGTCGCGAAGGCGGCGCCCGACGGATACACACTGTTGATGACGTCGCCCGGCATTCAAAGCATCAATCAATTCCTCTACAAGTCGATGCCGTTCGACCCCGACAAGGCGTTTGCGCCGATCTCGATGGTGGCCGACATGTCGATGGTTGTGGTCGTCCACCCAAAGACCGGGATCACCACGCTCAAACAGTTGGTCGATTTCGCGCACGCGCATCCGGCCAAATTGACTTTCGGTTCGGCCGGAATCGGCACGACGGGGCATCTCGGATTGGAGCTCCTCATGTACGCCGGCCAAATGAAGTTTACCCACGTGCCGTACAAGGGAGCGGCTCCCTCCATCACCGACCTGATTGGCGGCCAGATCGATGGTGTGGTCGACAATCCACCCACGGTCTTGGCGCACATAAAGGCCGGTACGATCACCGCGCTTGCCGTTGCCGCAAAACAACGGCTGGCCGTGCTGCCGAACGTGGCGACCGCAGCGGAAGCGGGCCTGCCGGGGTGGGAGGCTTCGTCTTGGTTCGGACTTGTGGCGCCTGCGGGCACGCCGGCCGCAATCGTCGAACGGCTGCATGCCGAAGTGACCAAAGCGGTCAACTCGCCACGGATTCAGGCGCTGCGCGACCGCGGTATGCGCATCGTCGGCGACAGCCCGCAGGAGTTCGGCGCTCTGATCGTGGCCGAGCGCAACAAGTGGGGTAAAATCATCAAGAGCGCGAAAATCGCCGTTGAATGATGAGGTCACCGAAAGCGGACATTCGACCGAGAGGCCGCACCGGCATTTCACCGCCCGTCTATGCGACCGCGCCTTAGCGTGCCCCGTCGATCGCCGCCTTCAAATCCTGCTTGAGGCCGAGCGCCATGAGCACCTCGGCCATCAGGAACATCGGGCCGATGAAAGCCTGAAACAGATTGTCGGCGAGCGCAGGGCGGCGGCCCTCCCAGGCGTGGCCGACCAATTGGAATGCCCAGCCGCCGACGAAGAACACGGCAAACAGAACCCACACGGTGGCGCTGTTGTACGTACGCGCGATCCATTCCGCCAACACCAGCATCGGCAGCAGCAAGACCGCCATCGCCAGACCGACGATGCGATCGAGCGCGATCCAGCCGGCGAGCGCCAGCGCCGCCACCACCATGGCGCTCGAAATCCCGCCGGCGCGCGGCAGCGCGAGCGGCAGCAGGATCGCGAACACGATGGCCGGGATGCCGATGAAATGCGTGGTGCGGTTGCGCGCGTCGCGGTGATAGCTGGCGTAAGTCGCGAGCTGGCGCGCGAACAGACTGGGCATGGCGCTCTCCCCAAGCCGGCCTCTCGATGGGCCGTCGCGCCGGTTTAGCGCAGAACGGCGCCGCGCGGCACCGCATGCGAAGCGTCAGTTCAGGCTGTTGGAGACGCTGGTGTACATGCCGTTGACCGAGGTGCCGACCGACATGACCACGGCGATGATGGCGCCGGCGATGCCGGAAGCGATCAGCGCGTATTCGATGGCGGTGGCGCCGCGATCGTCGCTTAGGAATTCGCGCAAGGAGCGGATCGTCAGGGACCTGGTCATGGACGCTTCCTGTTCGTTCGTTGATCGGCGGATCACAACAGAGCCATCAAGTGCGAAATCAGCGGAACGTCCGCCGGCGGCATTTCATAATCCCGCAGCCGGTTCGGCTTCACCCAGGCGAGGGTCTGGCCTTCCTGCGCGGTGACTTGCCCCTCCCAGCGCCGGCACACGTACAGCGGCATCAGGAGATGGAAGTTGCGATAGGCATGGCTCGCGAAAGTGAGCGGCGCGAGACAGGCCTCATTGACGACGATGCCCAGTTCCTCCTGCAACTCCCGGATCAAGCTCGCTTCCGGCGCTTCGCCGTCCTCGACCTTGCCGCCGGGAAACTCCCATAAGCCTGCCATCGACTTCCCGGCGGGACGCTGCGCGATGAGCACGCGGCCGTCGGCATCGACGAGGGCGCAGGCGGCGACAAGAACGAGTTTGGCGCTCACAGCCTGACATCCTCGACGATAGGCAGCCGTGGTTAAGGGGTCATTCAGCCAATTAACGAGGGCCGCCTCGTCCTGCCGCGACGGTTAACCGTTGGTTTACGAGCGGTAGTCGCCGTTGATAGCGATGTATTCCTTGGTGAGGTCGCAGGTCAGCACCCGGTCGCGGCCTTTGCCGAGACCGAGCGCGACTTTCAGCGCGATTTCCGGCTTCTTCATTGCCGCGCTGACCTCGGCCTCGTCATAGGCCGGGATCGCGCGCGCCCTTGTGGGCGACGCGGATGCCGCTGAACCAGATCGATGAGCTTGTCGCGGTCGGCCGGCTCGCCGGCCTTGCCGACCGCCATTACCACGCGGCCCCAATTGGCGTCCTCGCCGGCGATCGCCGTTTTCACCAGCGGCGAATTGGCGATCGACATGGCGATGCGCCGCGCGGAAGGCTTCGATACCGCGCCCTCGACCACGATCTCCACCAGCTTGCGGGCGCCTTCGCCGTCGCGCGCGACCTGCTCGGACAGATTGGCCAGCACCGACTGCAGCGCATGTCTTGAAATCCTTCAGCTTCGGATCGGCGGCGCGCGCGATGCGCGGATTGCCGGCTTTGCCGGTGGCGAAGATCATCAGCGTATCGGAGGTCGAGGTGTCGCCGTCGATGGTCACCGCGTTGAAGGTGTCGGCGACGCCGTCCTTGAGCAGCGCCTGCAGCGCCGCCGCGCGCGATCGCTGCGTCGGTGAAGACGAACGACAGCATGGTCGCCATGTCGGGTGCGATCATGCCGGCGCCCTTGGCGATGCCGTTGATCGGTCACCGTGTCTTGCCGATGCTTGCGCCGTGGCGGTCGCGACCTTCGGGAAGGTGTCGGTGGTCATGATCGCCTTGGCCGCGGCGAGAAAATCGCCCGGCTGCGCGCGCTGGCTAAGGCCGTCCATCACCGGCGCGAATTTCGAGGCATCGAGCGGCTCGCCGATCACCCCGGTGGAGGCCAGGAAAATCTCCGCCGGCTTGCAGCCGCGCGCTCTTCGCGGCGAGGTCAGCGGTGAGCTTGGTCGCGGCGCGGCCGCTCTTGCCGGTAAAGGCGTTGGCATTGCCGGAATTGACCACCAGCGCCCGTGCTTTGCCGGCCTTCAGATGCGCGCGGCACCATTCGACCGGCGCCGACGGGCATTTCGATTTGGTGAAGACGCCGGCGGTGGTGGTGCCTTGGTCGAACAGCGCCAGCAGCACGTCGGTGCGGCCCGCGTAGCGGATGCCGGCTGCGGCGGTGGCGAGCCTGCACGCCGTCGACTGCCGGCATGTCCGGCACGTGCGTGGGGGCGAGGGGGGAGATGGAGGTGCTCATCGGCGCGTCATCCAATGATGTGTCATCATTGAGCAAAGTGCCTACCTAAGCGAAATGGCCGGCACAAGGCCGGCCATGACGAATTCATTTGATGAATACGATCGAGCTTACTTCTTGTCCGGCGCGGGCGCGGGCGCGGCCGGCGCCGGCGGCTCCTCGATCTTGTACATCTTCTCGATCTTGGCGCTGGCGCGCAGGCTCTGCACCAGTTCGGCCTGCGCCTTGCGCGTCACGTAATTGCTCGATCTGCGGCTTGACCTGTTCGAAGTTCGGCACTGGCTTCACGCGCTTGTCCTCGACCTTGATGACGTGCCAGCCGAACTGCGTCTTCACCGGCTCGGAGATCTGGCCCTTGTCCAGTTTGAAGGCGACATCGGAGAATTCCGGCACCATCTGGTCCTTGGTGAAATAGCCGAGGTCGCCGCCATTCGCCTTGCCGGAGGGGTCTTCGGTCACCTCCTTGGCGACCTTCTCGAAATCCTCGCCCTTCTTCAGCCGCGCGATGATCGCCTTGATCTTCGTCCTTGGCGGCGGTGCTCGCCTTGTCGTCGCCGGCCGCGGCGCGGATCAGGATATGGCGGGCATGCACTTCCTGCTCCTCGCCCATCTGCTTGACCGCGTCGTCATAGACTTTGTGCATGGCCTCGTCGGTCAGCGCGGCCTTGCCGGTCGACTGCAGCAGTTCTTCCATCAACAGCTTGTTGCGGGCGAAGGCGAGCCGCTGCTTGAACACCGGCGTGTCGGCCATCTTCTTGTCTTCGGCCGCCTTCGACACCAGAATCATGTCGGCGACGAATTGCACCAGGTAGTCCTTCTTGGCGTCCGGCGACATCGGCGGCAATTGGCCGGCCTCGTCCTCGGCGACCGCGAGGTCGCTCTGGTGGATCTCGACGCCGTTGACCTTGGCGAGCAGCGGGTCCTTGTCCTGCGCCGCAGCCGGGCCGGCGGCCACGAGCAGCAGCGCCAGAGTGGCGGCGAGGAAACAGGCCGGGCGGCCGAACGGGGAATGCGATCATGGCGCTGTCCTTGGGAATGGGCCCCGCTCATCCGCGGGCGGCGGACTTGTCACCCAACAACCGTGGCTTTGCAATGGCGGACGGCCGAAAAAGGCCCTAACGACCGCGTGAGCCGCCGCATGTTAGGTCTCGCTGCGAGCCGCCAATTGACAATAATCCGACCCCCTCCTATGTCTCGCTTAACCTCGGCTGGTCAAAGCTTTGCAGGCGCGTTCGCGTCGTATTTGCCCGAAAAGTGCCGCATTTCCGGAGCGCCGGAAGCAAAATCCGGCCGTCGCGGCGTGTTAGAAGCTCCGGCCTCGAATTGAGGAGCCCCCTGCATGATCGGCGCCGTTGCCCGCAAGCTGTTCGGCTCCGCCAATGAGCGGCGGATTCGCAGCTATCAGCCGCGGGTGGCCGCGATCAATGCGCTGGAGCCCGAACTGGAGAAGCTCTCCGACGAGGCGCTGCGGGCGCGCACCGACGACTTCAAGAAGCAGGTCGCCGACGGCACATCGCTCGACGACATCCTGGTGCCGGCCTTCGCCACCGTGCGCGAGGCCGCCAAGCGCACCATCGGCCAGCGCCATTTCGACGTGCAGTTGATCGGCGGCATGATCCTGCACGAAGGCAAGATCGCCGAGATGAAGACCGGCGAAGGCAAGACGCTGGTCGCCACGCTCGCCGTCTATCTCAACGCGCTGTCCGGGCGCGGCGTGCATGTCGTCACCGTCAACGACTACCTCGCCAAGCGCGACGCCGAATGGATGGGGCAGATCTACAGCTTCCTCGGCCTCACCGTCGGCGTGATCGTGCACGGGCTCGACGACGAGCAGCGCAAGAAGAACTACGACTGCGACGTCACCTACGGCACCAATAACGAGCTCGGCTTCGATTATCTGCGCGACAATATGAAGTACCGGCTGGAGGACATGGTCCAGCGCGGGCACATCTTCGCCATCGTCGACGAAGTCGACTCGATCCTGATCGACGAGGCGCGCACGCCGCTGATCATCTCCGGCCCGCTCGACGACCGCTCCGAGTTCTACAACACCATCGACAGTTATATCCCGGCGCTCGACAAGGCCGATTACGAAGTCGACGAGAAGCAGCGCACGGTGACGCTGACCGAAGCCGGCATGGAGAAGCTTGAAGCAGCGTCTGCGCGCGGCCGGCGAGCTCAAGGGCGACTCGCTCTACGACGTCGAGAACGTCTCCGTCGTCCACCACGTCAACCAGGCGCTGCGCGCGCACAAGCTGTTCCAGCGCGACAAGGACTACATCGTGCGCAACGGCGAGGTCGTCATCATCGACGAGTTCACCGGCCGCATGATGCCGGGCCGGCGCTATTCGGAAGGGCTGCATCAGGCGCTCGAGGCCAAGGAGCACCAGCCGATCCAGCCGGAGAACCAGACGCTCGCCTCGATCACCTTCCAGAACTATTTCCGCATGTACGAGAAGCTCGCCGGCATGACCGGCACGGCGCTGACCGAGGCCGACGAGTTCCTCGACATCTACAATCTCGAAGTGCTCGAAGTGCCGACCAACATGCCGCTGGTGCGCATCGACGACGACGACGAGGTCTATCGCACGGCGAAGGAGAAATACCGCTCGATCATTTCGCTGATCGAGGACTGCAAGACTGCGCGGCCAGCCGGTGCTGGTCGGCACGACGTCGATCGAGAAATCCGAGCAGCTCGCCGACATGCTGCGCGAGGCCGGCTGGGAGGCGCACGACTTCACCGACCCCAACGCCTTTGCCGCGCTCTATTCCGGCGACGACGGCGCCACCAAGACCAAGGTGTTCGCCATCCTCAACGCCCGCTACCACGAGCAGGAAGCCTACATCGTCGCCAGGCCGGCGTGCCGGGCGCCATCACCATCGCCACCAACATGGCCGGCCGCGGCACCGACATCCAGCTCGGCGGCAACGCCGACATGCGCATCCGCCAGGAAATCCCCGACATCACCGACTGGGCGACGCGCGACAAGGACCCGCGCGCCGACGGAGATCCGCGCGCAGGTGGCGCGGCTGAAGGAGAAGGCGCTCGCCGCCGGCGGCCTGTTACGTGCTCGGCACCGAGCGGCACGAAAGCCGGCGCATCGACAACCAGTTGCGCGGCCGCTCCGGCCGCCAGGGCGACCCCGGCCATTCCAAGTTCTTCCTGTCGCTCGAAGACGACCTGATGCGCATCTTCGGCTCCGACAAGCTCGACGGCATGCTGCAGAAGCTCGGCCTGAAGGAGAACGAGGCGATCGTCCATCCCTGGATCAACAAGGCGCTGGAGAAGGCGCAGCAGAAGGTCGAGGCGCGCAACTTCGACATCCGCAAGAACCTGCTCAAGTTCGACAACGTGATGAACGACCAGCGCAAGGTGATCTTCGAGGAGCGCCTCGACCTGATGCGCGACGAGGCGGTCGACGAGACCGTCGCCGGCATGCGCCATTCGGTGGTCGAGGACCTGGTCGCCAAGCACATCCCGCCCAACGCCTATGCCGAGCAGTGGGACGTCGAGGGCCTCGACAAGGCGCTGCGCGAGGTGCTCACGCTCGACCTGCCGGTCAAGGACTGGGCCAAGGAAGAAGGCATCGCCGACGAGGAAATGAAGGAGCGCATCGAGCGCCGCGCCGACGAGCACATGGCGGGCAAGGTGGCCAAATGGGGCCCCGACGTCATGCGCTACGTCGAGAAGTCGATCCTGCTGCAGACGCTCGACCATCTCTGGCGCGAGCATCTGGTCATGCTCGAGCACCTGCGCCAGGTGATCGGCCTGCGCGGCTACGGCCAGCGCGATCCGCTCAACGAATACAAGGCGGAGGCCTTCAGCCTGTTCGAGGCCATGATGTCGCGCCTGCGCGAGGCGGTCACCGGCCAGTTGATGCGCGTCGAGATCGTGCAGCAGCCGCCGGAGGAGCAGCCGCAGCAGCTTCCCTACATGGAGGCGCACAAAGTCGATCCCGACCACCGGCGAGGACGAGATGGCGCCCGCTTTGGCGCCGATGCTGGCCGGCAACGGCAATGGCGGCGCGCAAGCCGAGCGCAATCCGAAAGACCCCACGAGCTGGGGCAAGGTCGGCCGCAACGAGCCGTGCCCCTGCGGCTCCGGCAAGAAATTCAAGCACTGCCACGGCAAGTTCGCTTAAAACCCGCGGCAATTAGAAAAGAAAACGCCGGCTTCGCGCCGGCGTTTTTGTTTTCGTCAGGCCCGCACGGCCAACGCTGCGCCGTTCGCGGCGATGTCGGCGAGCGCCTGCTTCAGCGCGGCCGAGGCGCGATAGACCGGCACATAGCCGCGCAGCAGGATTTGCGCCGAGCGTTTGTAGGCGGCGCGGCTGATCTTGGTTTCCGAATTGGTCTGCCGGCCTTCGATGGTGGCCGACAGGATGCCCGCCGGATTTTCGATGTCGACCTGCACCTCCGAAGTCGTGGCGGAGAGGCCCGGCAGGCCCTGCGCCAGTTCGTGCGCGACGGTGCCCGGCATCAGGCACGCCGCGGCAAGGCAACAGCCGCCGGTCACGGCCATGGTGGCGTGGCCTTCCTGCGGCGTGAAATAGCGGGTGGAGATATTGCCGCCGTTCACCGGCGGGCCGACGATGCAGACTTTCGGGATGGTCTCGCTGTTGGCGAGTTCCTCGGCGGTCATCGGTTGGCCGCCTTTGCCTTTCAGCCCCATTTTTAGCCCGGCCTCGATCCAAAGTTTTTTCAGCGCCGAAAAGAACACCTCGTCGTTGCGCAAATCCTTGACCGGCTCGGTGCCGGTCTTGCCGAACTCCGACGCGCGCGCGATCACCATTGGCACCGCGACGTCGACGCAGGACACGGTGTATTTGCCGAAGCTGTCGGCCGCCGATCCGGTCGGCAGCGCCTTGCCGGTCTTGGCGCCGACCGGGTTGGCCATGAACAGATCGACGCCGGGGAATTCGCCGTCGACGCCGGGGATTTGCGCGACGGCAAATCCGTCGCCGGCGAGCGTGACGCGGCCGATCATGGTGGTCTTGGTGTTGGTGTTGAAAATCTCGACCTCGCCCTGGCCGTTCAACTGGCGTGGCAGGAAATGCTGGTCGATCGCCCAAAAAGGCAACGCGGCCGACATGTTGCCGCAGTTCACGCTCCAGTCGATCTGCGACTTGCCGCCGCCGAGCTGCGCCAGCGTGCTGACGATCTGCGGCTGGCCCGCCGCGTTGGTCGCCATCTCGGCGACGAACACCTTGTTGCTGGTCGGATAACCGCGGCCGAGGCCGGTGATCTGCTTGGTGTCGTTGGTGGTGCCCTGCAAGGGCAGGCCCATCAGATGGCGCAGCAACTCCTCGCGCAGTTCGAGCTGCTTGGGCGCGATGCGATCCCAGATGATCAATCCAGTCGAGGTGCCGCCGCGCGCATGCAGAACCGAAAACTCCCAGGTGCCGAAGTTCTCGCGCGGCAGGTGGCTGATGGCGATGGGGCTCGAGTAGTTGATGGCTCGCTCCTGGCGAAAACGGTTGGGCAGTTTGGCGGCAAAATAAGCCCCCGACGCCACCTCTGTCCAATCGGGCGGTAGCGCAATAGGATAAACGCGATCGCGCGGACTATTTCCGCTCGCTGCTTGGATGTCGCGATGACCGTTGTCGAGGACCGAACACGCCTGACGCCGCTGGCCGAGGCCGAAGACTGGCTCACCGCCTTCGACACAGCGTTGCAGGCGGGCGAGCCCACTGCCGTGGCCGGCCTGTTCCTTGCCGACGGGCTTTGGCGCGACGTGCTGGCCTTCACCTGGAGCATCGGCACGACAGCCGGCCGTCCGGCGATCGAGGCCATGCTGCGCCAGACGCTGGCGCGCACCAAGCCTAAGAACTTCCACATTCCGGCAAAGCGCACGCCGCCGCGCTGGGTTGTCCGCGCCGGCACCGATTGCATCGAGGCGCTGTTCGACTTCGACAGCGCGGTCGGTCCTTGCAACGGCGTGCTGCGCTTGAAGCCGGACCGGCAAGGCCGGCTCTACGCCTGGACGCTCAACACCAACCTGCACGAGATCCGCGGCCATGAGGAAGCTTTCAAGCGCCGCGGCGAACCGGATTCGACGCGCGACTTCGGCGCCGAAAATTGGACCGACCGGCTCGCCCGCCAGCGCGCCTTCGCCGACCGCGATCCCGCGGTGCTGGTGGCCGGCGGCGGCCAGGCCGGGCTGTGCATCGCCGCGCGGCTGCAGCAGCTCGGCGTCGACACGCTGATCGTCGACCGCCACGCCCGCGTCGGCGACAACTGGCGCAAGCGCTATCACTCGCTGACGCTGCACAACGAGGTTTACGTCAATCATCTGCCCTATATGCCGTTCCCGCCGACCTGGCCGGTCTATATCCCGAAGGACATGCTGGCGAACTGGTTCGAGGCTTACGTCGATGCCCTCCAACTGAATTTCTGGACCGGCACCGAGCTTATCGCCGGCAGCTACGACGACGCGCTCAAGCAGTGGAGCGTCACGCTGCGCCGCGCCGACGGCAGCGAGCGCGTCATGCATCCGCGCCACCTGATCTTCGCCACCGGCGTCAGCAGTATTCCCTATACGCCCGACTTGCCCGGGCTCGCCGACTTTGCCGGCACCAAGGTGCATTCCGGCGCCTTCGCCGACGCCGAGCACTGGCGCGGCCGCAAGGCGTTGGTGCTCGGCACCGGCACCAGCGGCCACGACGTCGCGCAGGAACTGCAGGCGCACGGCACCGACGTCACCATCATCCAGCGCAGCAAGACCTACGTCGTCAGCCTGAAGGAGGCGCAGAGCGTCTACGCCATCTATTCGGAGGGCATTCCGTTCGACGATTGCGATTTGCTGGCGACTTCGTTTCCCTATCCGGTGCTGCAGCGTTCCTATCAGGTGTCGACTGCGCGCGGCCTTGAGGTCGACAAGGCTTTGCTCGATGCGCTCGACAAGCGCGGCTTCCGGCTCTGGGCCGGCGAGGATGAGACCGGCTTTCAGATGATGTATCTGCGCCGCGGCGGCGGCTATTACTTCAACGTCGGCTGCTCGGAGTTGATCATCTCCGGCAAAATCAAGCTGCTGCAATTTTCCGACATCGACCGTTTTGTCGCCGCGGGCGCCCGGCTCAAAAACGGCTCACTGGTGCCGGCCGACCTCTTGGTGCTCGCCACCGGCTACAAGAGCCAGCAGGAAACCGTGCGGCTTTATCTCGGCGATGCCGTTGCCGACAAAGTCGGCCCGGTCTGGGGCTTCGACGACGGCGGCGAATTGCGCAACATGTGGCGGCGGACCGGGCAGCCGGGCCTCTGGTTCACCGCCGGCTCGCTCGCGCAATGCCGTATCTTTTCGCGCTATCTCGCGCTGCAGATCAAGGCGCTCGAAGAAGGGCTGCTGGGCTAGGTTTTCGGAGGTCCGCATGACGCTTACCCGAAGGCGTTTCCTGCATCTCGCGGCAGGCACCGTCGCGCTGCCGGCAGTCACGCGCCTCGCCCGCGCCGATACTTACCCGTCGCGGCCGGTGCACATCGTCATCGGCTTTCCGCCCGGCCAGTCCGCCGACATCAGCGCGCGCCTGTTGGGGCAATGGCTGTCGGAGCGGCTCGGCCAGACCTTCGTCATCGACAACAAGCCGGGCGCCAGCAGCAGTGTGGCGACCGAGTTCGTCGTGCGCGCGCCGCCGGACGGCTACACGCTGCTCTGGGTCGTCACCAGCAACTACATCAACGCCACGCTCTACAAGAAGCCGCCCTACAATTTCATCAGCGACATCGCGCCGGTCGCCAGCAACACGCGCACGCCGCTGGTGATGGAGGTGACGCCGTCATTGCCGGTGAACACCGTCGCCGAATTCATCGCCTACGCCAAGGTGCATCCCGGCAAGCTCAACATGGCCTCGGGCGGCATCGGCAACTCGACTCACATGGCCGGCGAGCTGTTCAAGATGATGACCGGCATTGAGATGCTGCACGTGCCCTATCGTGGCTCGGCCCCGGCGCTCACCGACTTGTTGTCCGGCCAGGTGCAGGTGATGTTCGATTTGATGGCCTCCTCGATCGGCCACGTCCGCGCCGGCAAGCTGCGGCCGCTGGCGGTGACTACGGCGGCGCGCTCGCAGGCGCTGCCGGATGTTCCGACCGTCGGCGAATTCGTGCCGGGCTACGAGGCGAGTGCGGTCGGTGGCGTCGGCGCGCCCAAGGGCACGCCGGCCGAAATCGTCTTCCGGCTTAACGCCGAGATCAACGCCGCACTCGCCGACTCGGCAATGAACGACCGCTTCGCCGATTTGGGCGTGACCCCGGTGCCCGGCTCGCCGGCCGAGTTCGGCCGGTTGATCGCCGCGGAAACCGACAAGTGGGCCAAGGTGATCAAGTTCTCCGGCATCAAGCCGCAGTAAGGCTACACGCCGTCGAAGCCGAACAATCTTCGTGGTGTATCGCAGAACAGTTTGCGCCGCTCGGCCGGGTCGGGAAACAGCAGCCCGGCAAGTTCCATTAACGGGCCGTAGTCCTGCCGCTGCGCCGAGCGCAAAAACGGCCAGTCCGACGCCCATAGGCAATGATCGAGCGTGAACGCATCGACGATGGCGCGGACGTAGGGCCAAGAATCCTTGAACGGGTAGGACAGCTTGGAGAATTTCGCGTAGCCCGACAGTTTGACGTGGACCCGTCCCGTGCGCGCCAGCCGCAGCAGCGCCTGGAAGCCTGGCTGCGTCAGGCCATCCGCCATCGTCGGCCGTCCGCAATGGTCAATCAGCACGCGCACCGGCATGGCCTCGATCCAGGGCACGAACATCGCCAACTGGTCGTGCTCGCACTGAAGCTGCAGAAACATGTCGAGTTCGGCGAGCTTTTCGATCAGCTTGGCCGAGCGTTTGTAGTAGTCGATGCCGTGAAAGGTCGGGTTGAACGCCGCGCCGACAATGCCTTGCGCCTGCAAGCCGCGCAGCGCCACGAGGTCGGCGTCGAAGTCGATGATGGCGATGCCCTTGAATCGCCCGCCGCCGCGCGCGATCGCGTCGAGCATGCAGGAATTGTCGGGACCGTAGCCGGAGTTCGGCTGCACCAGGAGCGCATGCGTGACGCCGTAGGTCTGCATCACGGCGGCAAGCTGCCGCGGCGTGCCGATCTCCTGGCCGGAGGGCTTGTAGTCGATGTCCTTGCCGAAGGGAAAATTCGCCGGATCGAGCACGTGCACGTGGCCGTCGATCTTCGGCTCCTGGAAAACGCTCATCCGGCGCGTTCGCCGGTGAGCTTGCGCGCCAGCGTTTTCCGGAACTTGCGGTCGCGCTTCAGGTGCCACTCGCGGCTCATGGCCTCGCGCCGGGTGGCGAACCATTCCGAGTGCAAGAGCACCCAGATCCGGCCGCGCGTGGTGCGCGCGCCCTTGCCGGAATTATGCTTGGCGAGCCGGCGCGCGACGTCGTTGGTCCAGCCCACATAAGTGAGCGGGCGGGTCTTGCTGCGCGTGCCGAGAACGTAGACGAAGCAGTCCATCCGCGCGGGGTTAGCGCAGCGCGGTCCAGCGGCTCTCGAACGAGCCGGCTGGCACCACCGGCTGTGCGCCTCGCAGCAAGACGCCGTCGTCGCTCTGCGGCGCCGAGAAGGCGGTGCGCATTTCCGGCGCGGGCGCTTGCGGGGCAGGCGCGCTCTTGGCGACTTCTTTCGGCTTGGCCGGCGCAGCGTCGCGTGGCTTGGCTGGTACCGCTGCCGCCGGCATCGAGGCGGTGTACATCGCCGGGGTATTCTTGGGCTTCGCCGCCAGGCTCGTATTCCTGCCGCGCAAGGCGGCCGTCTGGGTCGGCGCGGGAGGGGCCGGCTGCGCCGCTTGCGCCTGCGAGCCGCCGAACAGATTGCCCAACAGGCCGGCGATCGACTTCGGCTGCTCGGGTGCTTCGCCTTCCTTCGGCTGCGGCGCGGCTTTCGGCATCGGCACGCTCGCCACCATCACCGGCTGCGCGGTCTTGGGCTGCTCGGCGTTGGGCTGCGGCGCCGGCTCCGCGGAGGCCGGCATCACCACCTGGTTGGCCGGCGCCGACTGATAAGGCGCGCGCGGCAGCGCGCCCGGCGCGATCGCGACGCGGATCAGGTGGCCCTTATCGTCATAGGCTTCCTGCGCGCCGAGCTGCGAGGCGAACACCGGGTTCATGCCGCCGTCGCCGACATGCTGCGGCGCCAGCGTCACGCCGTCGGCGATGTACTTGGCCATTTGATACTGCTCTTGCCGCCGGTGATCGAGCACCGCGTCGGCGACCGTCGGGTCGAGCCGGTAGGCCGGGCACTTGCCGCGCGGATCGAAGCGCAGCGGCTTGGTCGAATTCTCCGGCGGCGCCGCGTCGAACACGTAGCGCTTCTCGCAGACCGCGACCTTCGGCTCCTGATGCGTGGCTTCGAAATTGTCGTAGCCTTCCTTCAGCATCTTTCCAGAACGCGAAGTTCGGAGTTGTTGCGGTGCCTGGCCATGTTCATCGCGGTCATGCGGAACGGGAAGGCTTCGAACTGGAAGTCCTTCTGCCCGCCGAAGAACGACTCGCGCGCCAGCGCGTAGATTTCCTGGATCTGCTCGTCGGTCATCGCGTAGCAGCCGCGCGACGAGCAGTCGCCGTGCACCATCAGCTCGGAGCCGGTGCGGTCCCAGGCGCGGTCGAAGGCGTTCGGATAGCCGGTGTTGAAGGCGAGATAGTAATTGGAATTCGGATTCATCTGCCCGGGCGTGATCGTATAGAAGCCCTCGGGCGCCTGGCGGTCGCCTTCCTTGATCTTGGGACCGAGGTCGCCCGACCAGCGGCAGATCGGATAGGTTTTCAGCAGCGCGTATTGGCCGTCGCGGTTCTTCTTCCAGACCTCGAGCTCCGATTCTTCCTTGAAGAGGCGGACGAGGATCGGCGAACCCTTGTCCATGTGCTTGGCCGCGATGTCGGCCAGCATCTTTTCGGACAGCGGAGCGAGCGAACGGCCGGTCGGCGTGACGTCTTGCGGATCGCAGCCGGCAAGCGCAAGCGCTGCGGCTACAGCCGCCGAGACCAGCAGGGCGCGTACAAAGGGTCGGTTCAAACGCGATTACTCCCCGAAGGGCGGGCCCTCATTGGAATATCGTTATCCATAAGATGTGGCATCCGCAAGGCAAACCAGCAGAGCCTGTGGTTTCCGTTAAGCCTATGGTGAACCGACGCCTAAAGGCCTAAATCCATGCGGATTCGGAACCCAGGGCGGGCCCGAATGCACAGCCGGCCGCCGCAGGCCTAGATCGGGCTACGCCCCATGGCGAGGAACTTCTCGCGCCGCTGCCGGCGCACCGCGTCGCGGTCGAGCTCGCGCAACTCGGCCAGCGCATTGGCGATCGCCTCGCCGGTGAGCGCGATGGCGGCCTGCGGATCGCGATGGGCGCCGCCGGTCGGCTCCGGCACGATGGTGTCGATCACCCCGAAGCGCACCATGTCCTGGGCGGTGATCTTCATGTTGGTGGCCGCTTCCTGCGCCTTGGCGGTATCGCGCCACAGGATCGAGGCGGCGCCTTCCGGCGAGATCACCGAATAGATGGCGTGCTCCAGCATCAGCACGCGGTTGGCGGTGGCAATGGCGATGGCGCCGCCGGAGCCGCCTTCGCCCAGGATCACCGCGACGTTGGGCACGCCGAGCGCCGAGGCAGGCGTCGGTCGAGCGCGCGATGGCTTCGGCCTGGCCGCGCTCTTCCGCGCCGATGCCGGGATAGGCGCCGGCGGTGTCGACCAGCGCGATCACCGGAATGCCGAAGCGGTCGGCCATTTCCATCAGCCGCACCGCCTTGCGGTAGCCTTCGGGCCGCGCCATGCCGAAATTGTGCTTGATGCGGCTCTCGGTGTCGGAGCCCTTTTCGTGGCCGATGATGCAGACGCTCTCGCCGCGGAAGCGGCCGAAGCCGCCGACGATGGCCGCGTCCTCGCCGAACTTGCGGTCGCCGGCGAGCGGCATGAAGTCCTCGATCAGGCCGGCGACGTAGTCGAGGCAATGCGGCCGCTGCGGATGGCGCGCCACTTGCGTCTTCTGCCAGGGCGTCAAGTCGGCATAGAGTTCCTTGAGCGCCACGCGCCGCCTTGACCTCGAGCCGGCTGATCTCGTCGCCGACGGCGACCGCGCTGTCGCTCTCGCCCATGGCGCGCAGTTCCTCGACCTTGGCCTCCAGTTCGGCCACCGGCTTTTCGAAATCGAGATAGGTGCGCATGGTTCCGAGCGAGCATTTGATCGCGGAAGTGACGCGGGCGAGGGCTTTAAGTCAAGCAATCGGGTTAATATGGGCTTTACGGCGCTTTCCGGCTAGCCGTCCGTGAGCGGATGCAGGTCGCGCACCAGCGCCTTGAGCCGTTCTTCCAGCACGTGGGTGTAGATCTGCGTGGTCGAGATGTCGGCATGGCCGAGCAGCGTCTGCACCACGCGCAGATCGGCGCCGTTGTGCAGCAGGTGGCTGGCGAAGGCGTGGCGCAGCACGTGCGGGCGACAGCCGCGCCGGCGCGATGCCGCAGGCGGCGCCGAGCGACTTTCAGTTCGCGCGCGAAATGCTGGCGGGTGAGATGGCCGTGTCTCGCCGAACGACGGGAACAGCCATTTCGATTGCGCTCGCGCTCGGCCTCGCCGCGCAGCTGCGAGATATTCCGCCATGGCGCGCTTGGCCGCCTGGTTGAGCGGCACCAGCCGTTCCTTGCCGCCTTTGCCGCGCACCACCAGCATGCGTTGATCGCGCTTGGCGGCCGAAGCGGGCAACGCCACCAGTTCGGAGACGCGCAAGCCGGTGGCGTAGACGACTTCGAGCAGGCACAGCAGCCGCGCCGCGCGCAGGCGCTGCGCCGGCGGCGCTTCGGCGTCCTCCATGCTCCTGGCGCGCCTGCGCCAGCAGGCCATCGACTTCGGCGATCGACAGCACCTTCGGCAGCGTGCGCCCGCGCTTGGGCCCTTCCAGCACCGCGGCCGGATCGTCGGAGCGTTTTCCTTCGGCGTAGAGGAAACGATAAAGCTGGCGCACCGCCGACAGCCGCCGCGCCAGCGACGAGGCCTTGAAGCCGCGCTCGGCGAGCGCGCTGAGAAATCCGCGCAGGTCGTCGGTGTTGGCCGCGGCGATCGTCTTGGCCGGCGGCGCGCAGATGCGCGGCCAAGATCGGCGAGGTCGTTGCGATAGGCGTCGAGCGTGTTCTTGCCGGCGCCGCGCTCGGCCGCCAGCATGTCGAGGAACAGCTCGACCAGAGCTTCGTCGGATGCTGCGGGCGCGGGCCATCGCCGGTCGCTCTACTGCGGCTTCTTGAGGAATTTGTCGGGCGGCACCGTCACGACGATCTCGCGCGGCTGGTATTTGACGAAATTGGCGAGCGCGAACACCGCGACATAGGCCAGCCCGCCGATGAGGCCGACGAAAACCAGAAATCTGAACAGGCTCGGCATACGTCGCAGTCCGGCAACGGCCCGCGCACGGGCGAAATTCTCTTGCTGGACGACCACGTTCCTTAACCAGGGTCGACAGAGCCGCCCTCGCGGTTGTCTCAATTGCTGGTATATGGAACCGTGGCGTCGATTGGAAATCTAGCATGGCTAACAGTGCCATTCAAAAGACGGCGGAAAACGGGCCGGAAGCCGCGATCGTGCGCGCGCTCGGCCGCCGCTCCATCGTGCTGGTCGGCATGATGGGCGCCGGCAAGTCGTCGGTCGGCCGCAGGCTCGCCGCCCGGCTCGGCATTGCGCTTTGTCGACGCCGATACCGAGATCGAAAGCGCCGCCGGCATGACCATTCCGGAAATCTTCGCGCAAGCACGGCGAGCGCTATTTCCGCGCCGGCGAGGCGCGCGTGATCGCCCGTCTGCTCGACAGCGGCCCGCAGGTGCTGGCGACCGGCGGCGGCGCGGTCATGGACCAGACGACGCGCGACCTCATCCACATCAAGGGCATCTCGGTCTGGCTGAAGGCCGATCTCGACGTGCTGATCAAGCGCACCAAGCGGCGCAACGACCGGCCGCTGGCGGAGAAGATCAAGGACCTGCTGCCGCTGCGCGAGCCGGTCTATGCGCTGTCCGATATCGTCGTGCAGTCGCGCGACGAGCCGCACGACACCATCGTCGACGAGATCATCGCCAAGCTGCCAAAGCCGCTCGGCCTTGCGGGAGACGACGCCATGACCGCGCCGCTGCGCCAGGGCGAGCTCGCCGAGCCGATCGTGGTGCAAGGTCGCGCTGGGCGCGCGCGCCTACGACATCGTCATCGGCCGCGGCCTGCTCGCAACGCTCGGCGCGCGCATCAAGGCGCTGCGGCCGGGCGCCAAGTGCGCGATCGTCACCGACGCGACCGTCGCCAAGCACCATCTTGCCGCCGCCGAGGCCGCGCTGAAATGCGGCCGGCATCGACAGCTCGGCGCATCGTCGTGCCGAAGGCGAGGGCTCCAAGAGCTACGCGACGTTCGAGACCGTGTGCGAGGCGATCATCGCGGCGCACATCGAGCGCGGCGATCTGATCGTCGCGCTCGGCGGCGGCGTCATCGGCGATCTCGCCGGCTTTGCCGCGGCGAGCGTGCGGCGCGGCCTCGACTTCGTGCAGGTGCCGACCACGCTGCTGGCGCAAGTCGACTAGTTCGGTCGGCGGCAAGACCGGCATCAATTCGCGCCACGGCAAGAACCTGATCGGCGCCTTCCATCAGCCGATCCTGGTGATCGCCGACACCGCGCTGCTCGACACGCTGCCGGAGCGCGAATTCCGCGCCGGCTATGCCGAGGTCGCCAAATACGGGCTGCTCGGCGATGCCGCGTTCTTCTCCTGGCTGGAGGCGAACTGGCAGGACGTCTTTGTCGGCGGCGCGTCCGGAAACCAGGCGCGCGAGCACGCCATCGCGGTGTGCTGCCGCGGCAAGGCCGGCATCGTCGCGCGCGACGAGCGCGAGACCGGCGAGCGCGCGCTGCTCAATCTCGGCCACACCTTCGGCCACGCGCTGGAAGCCGGCGCCGGCTTCTCGCAACGCCTGCTGCACGGCGAGGCGGTGGCGCTCGGCATGGTGCTGGCGTTCGAATTCTCCGCGCGCCAAGGGCCTGATCGGCGCAGCCGACGCCGCGCGCGCGCGCGCCCATCTTGCGGCGGTCGGCCTGCCCACCCATCTCAAGCAGGTGCCTGGCGGCGTGCCCGGGCTCGACGCATTGATGGATCTGATCGCGCAAGACAAGAAAGTGAAGCGCGGCAAGCTCACCTTCATTCTGGTGCGCGGCATCGGCCAGGCCTTCGTCGAAAACGACGTCAGCGCGGCCGAGGTGCGCGCCTTCCTGGCCGACAAACTCTCTCAATTATGAACGCGAACGACTGGCTCTCGCTTGTTATCGTGGTGATCTGCCTGCTGCTGTCGGCGTTCTTCGCCGGCAGCGAGACCGCGCTCACCGCCTCCTCGCGCGCCAGCATGGCGCGGCTGGAGAAGCACGGCAACAAGCGCGCCGGCATCGTCAACCGCCTGCTCGAACAGCGCGAGCGGCTGCTCGGCGCGCTGCTGTTCGGCAACAACGCGGTCAATATCGCCGCCTCGGTGCTGGCGACCGGCATCCTGCTCGACCTGGTTCGGCCACGCCGGCGTGCTCTATGCCACGGTGGTGATGACCATCATCGTCGTCGTGTTCTCCGAGATCCTGCCGAAGACGGCGGCGTTCAACGCGCCCGACCGCATCGCGCTTGCGGTGGCGCGGCCGATGTCCTGGTTCGTCAATTGTTCGGCCCGGTGCTGATGGCGATCGAGGCGCTGGTGCGCTGGCTGCTCAAGCACGTCGGCATGACGGTCGGCGAAGACCAGCAGGTGCTGTCGGCGCGCGAGGAATTGCGCGGCGCCGTCGACCTGCTGCACCGCGAAGGCGACGTCGAGACGCTCGACCGCGACATGTTCGGCGGCGTGCTCGATCTGCGCGATCTGGTCGGTCTCCGACGTGATGATCCACCGCACCGACATGATCACGCTCGACGCCGACGATCAAGCCGGAAGACCTGGTCAACGCCGTGATCGCCTCGCCGGTGACGCGGCTGCCGCTGTGGCGCGGCAATCCGGAGAACATCGTCGGCATCCTGCACGTCAAGGATCTGCTGCGCGCGCTGCACGCGGTCGACGGCGACGCCGCCAAGGTCGACATCGCCGGCGCTGATGGCGCCGCCTTGGTTCGTGCCCGAGATGCGCCCGGTGTCCGAGCAGCTCAAGGCGTTCCGCCGCCGCAAGACGCAGTTCGCGCTGGTGGTCGACGAATACGGCGAGGTCGCAGGGCCTGGTCACGCTCGAGGACATTCTCGAAGAGATCGTCGGCGACATCACCGACGAGCACGACGTCGCCATGCCGGGCGTGCGGCGTCAGCCGGACGGCTCGGTCAATGTCGGATGGCGCGGTGCCGATCCGCGACCTCAACCGCGTAATGGACTGGAATCTGCCGGACCAGGAGGCGACCACCATCGCCGGCCTCGTCATCCACGAGGCGCGCTCGATCCCCGAGGTCGGCCAGAGCTTCACCTTCCACGGCTTCCGCTTCCGCGTCTTGCGCCGCGAGCGCAACCGCATCACCGCGCTGCGCATCCAGCCGTTGCCGCGCAAGGCGCCGGCGAAGGCGGGTTAACTCTTTTCAACCGCCGCGCGCGCGCGAGAGGGAATCAGAGAAATCTTTTCCTGCGGCCGCATGGATGACATGTGGCGCGGCGGCGTTGTCGCCGCGCGATGCGCATTTCGTCTAGCAATTCGTCAAGCCGCGTGCGTTGAATAAGGGCGATGATATGAGCGAGGGCGTCGTTACTCCGGTCTCCGGTGCTGATGCTTATCCCGGCCCGGCCGGCGGCGCACAGAACGCGGCGGCGCAAATCCAGTCATCAGCTTCGGCATCGGCGACGACCAGTACGGCGTCGACATCATGGCGTTGCGCGAGATCAAAGGCTGGTCGAACGTCACGCATCTGCCGAAGCAGCCGGAATACGTGCGCGGCGTGCTCAGCCTGCGCGGCGTCATCGTCCCGATCGTCGACCTGCGCTGCCGCTTCGGCCAGGGCCTGACCGAGCCGACACCCATGCACATCATGATCATCGTGCAGATCGACGGGCGCCAGGTCGGGCTGATCGGCGACCGCGTACTCGACATCGTCTCGACCGACGTCGACCGGATCCAGCCGGTGCCGCGCACCGCGCAGGCCACCACCGCCGACTTCCTGTCCGGCCTGGTGATGCACGAGAACGCGATGATCGCGCTGATCGACCTGCCCAACCTGCTGTCTGCGGACGCCGGCACCGTATCCAGCAAAGCAAATTAACTGTCGCCCTGAAGGAAACTCCAATGCTCGCACTCCGTAACCTCGGTTCCCGCTTTAAAGTCGGCACGCGCATCGCCATCGGCTTCGCCAGTATCCTCATGCTGCTCGCGGCCGCCGCCGGCACCGGCTATTGGGGCCTCAGCACCAGCGACGACAACATCAGAAAGTTCGACAGGGTCTCGGATGCCTACGCGGCCGTCGCCAAGCTGCAAAATAATTTCGAGCAGATGCCGGATGCAGGCAGCGCTTGCCAGCGCCGTCAACGATCCGGCGGATTGGAAGGAGTTCTGATCCCACCGCTCGCAAGAGGCGGCGGCCGTCGGTGATCCCGCGGTCGCCGCCTTTTTGCGCCTTGTACGCGCCTCAGGCTGACGGGCCCGCCCCGCCTTCGCCCGGCACAGTGGCGTGGATGGCGAGCGCGTGCACGCCGCCTTCGAGTTCCCCGGCGAGCGTCTGGTTGATCAGCCGGTGACGCTGCAGCCGCGTCATTCCTTTGAACGATTCAGCCACTATATAAACTCGGAAATGAGTTTGCCCGCCCGGCCGGTGCCCAGCATGGCCCTCGTGCTGGTGTGATTCGTCCAAAACCTTGAGGCTTTGCGGGGCGAAAGCCTCGGTCAGCTTCTTTGTGATCGCGTCCTCGGTGCGCATGCCCCCTGCGAATTGGGCACGCTGCGCGCAATGTCAAGTCTTGAAGGTGAAACCTGCAAAGGCGCATAGTATGCGGTCATGAAATTCGACTCATCTCTTTTCGACAAAGTCCGCGTCAAACCGGACAAGGACCGCCGCGTCAAACCCGGCGGCCCGGCCTGCCAATGGTCCGGCTGCAAGGAGAAGGCGACGCATCGCGCGCCCAAAGGCCGCGACAACGAGAAGGACTACTGGCGCTTCTGCCTCGAGCACGTGCGGCAATACAATCAGTCGTACAATTTCTTCAAAGGCATGAACGACGCCGCGGTGATGGCCTATCAGAAGGACGCCATCACCGGCCATCGCCCGACCTGGAAGATGGGCACCGGCAAGACCAAAGTGAAGCCGGACCTCGGCGGACTAGGCCAGCACAACGACCCGTTCGGGCTGTTCGGCGAGGGCATGCGTGCGGAGCAGCAGGCGCGCGCCGAGGCGGCCCCGGCGATCCGCAATGCCGAGCGCAAGGCGCTCGACCGGCTCGGCCTCGACGTCGGCGCCACGCCGCACCAGGTGAAGATGCGCTTCAAGGAACTGGTGAAGCAGTTCCACCCCGACGCCAATGGGGGCGATCGCTCGACCGAGAACCGGCTGATCGAGGTCATTCAGTCGTACAATTATCTCAAATCCGTCGGGTTCGGCTGATCGGCGGAGCTGCGAGCGGTCCGGGATTGCGGTCCGTCGCAGGTGGATCGCCGAAGCGATAAAGCAATCGTTAAGGAGTTACCCGCTATCGAGCGTCTCGTCTCGTGGGTCAGGGAGACTCCATTGAAACTGTTGTTGCTCGCGCTCGTCATTGGCGCCGTCGTGGTGCTGTCCTATTTCGGCCAACCGGCGGTCGCGCCATCGGCCGACCGCGGCACCTCGCCGACCTAAGCAAACATCCGGAATTGTGAGAACGGCTGCGTCTCATCTACATGGGCCGCCATTGCAAAATGGGGGGTCCATGAGCACGCATTTCGCCGTTCGGTTCGTGATGATTGCCTTTACGCTCGGCTGGATCCTGCCGTTGCTGCTCAGCCATTGGACAGCCGGCAGAGACGCGATCCGACAGTAAGCGGCAACGATCTGAAGCCGGTCGGGTTCGGCTGAGCCGCCCGATCAGCCGCCGGCGCCCATCTCGCCTTCCACGTATCCGCCGATCTTGATGCACGTGTCGGTCGCCGGCATGTAGATGAATCCGGGGCCGTATTGGCTGCACGACTTCATCCGCGCCGTTGCCGGCTTGTTGGCGGGTGCCGGCGGCCGCTTTGGACCGCTCGGATCGGTGAGCGTCTGCGCCGTCGCGTCCAAAGGCGCCGCGGCGGCAAGCATGGCGATCGCCACCGCGATAGCGGCAGCGCGGATCGTCGCCGGCAAGGTCCTGGTTGACGCGCGGAGCATCGCTAAACTATACCACGCAACGCCCCCGCGAGCCCAAAAAACGACGTGTCTGTGCGACCTAACCGCACCCCGGGGCTGTTGTCGCAAAGCAACCCAGCCCCGCCTGGCGCTCAGGGCCGGCGATACCTATCTCATTGATATTATTGATGGGGCTATTCGAGGGGGCTGGGTTTTTCGGCCGCCCGCCGTCTGCTAAGTTCGCCGCCATCTCAGCCGGACTACGACTAAGTCGGGGCGTAACAGGCTTCGGGGGATCGCGAAGCCCAAGGAGGTTGAATTGACTGCTGCAACTCAAGAAGTCGCCGGCCTGCCCGACATGAAAGTGTCGATCCGCCAGGTTTTCGGCATCGACAGCGACATGGAAGTGCCGGCTTATTCCAAGCCCGACGAACACGTGCCCGACGTCGATCACGACTACCGCTTCGACCGGCCGACCACGCTCGCCATCCTCGCCGGCTTCGCCAAGAACCGCCGCGTCATCGTCACCGGCTATCACGGCACCGGCAAATCGACCCACATCGAGCAGGTGGCGGCGCGGCTCAACTGGCCTTGCGTGCGCGTCAATCTCGACAGCCACATCAGCCGTATCGATCTGATCGGCAAGGACGCTATCGTCATCAAGGACGGCCAGCAGGTCACCGAATTCCGCGAGGGCATCCTGCCGTGGGCGCTGCAGAACAACGTCGCGCTCTGCTTCGACGAATACGACGCCGGCCGCCCCGACGTGATGTTCGTGATCCAGCGCGTGCTGGAGGCGTCCGGCCGCCTGACGCTTCTCGACCAGAGCAAGGTGATCAAGCCGCATCCCTCGTTCCGTCTGTTCGCCACGGCGAACACCGTCGGCCTCGGCGACACTTCGGGCCTCTATCACGGCACGCAGCAGATCAACCAGGGCCAGATGGACCGCTGGTCGATCGTCACCACGCTGAATTACCTGCCGCACGACAACGAGGTCGAGATCGTGCTGGCCAAAGCCAAGCACTATCGCAACGAGCAGGGCCGCGACATCGTCAACAAGATGGTGCGCGTCGCCGACCTGACGCGCAACGCCTTCATGAACGGCGACATCTCGACGGTGATGAGCCCGCGCACGGTAATCACCTGGGCGGAGAATTCCGAGATCTTCAACGACGTCGGCTTCGCCTTCCGCCTCACCTTCATCAACAAGTGCGACGAGCTGGAGCGGCCGATCGTCGCCGAGTTCTATCAGCGCTGCTTCGGCGTCGAACTGCCGGAGAGTTCGGTGAACGTCGCGCTGTCGTAACCTGTCATTCCGGGTTCGCGCCTGCGGTGCGCCCCGGAATGACGAGAAGCAAAGAATGGCCTCCAACAACAGATCGAAGCCCTCGTCGAAGGATTCCCCGACCGAACCGTTCAAGCGGGCGGTCACCGGCTGTCTGCGCGCCATCGCGCGCAAGCCGGAGCTCGAAGTTGCCTTCGCCGCCGAGCGCCCCGGCCTGATGGGCGGCAAGGTCCGGCTGCCGGAGCCGCCGCGTAAGCTTTCCCGTGCGGAAGCTGCGATCGTGCGCGGCCATGCCGATTCGATTGCGCTCAGGCTCGCTTGCCACGACCCGGCCGTGCATCGCCGCCTGCAGCCGGCCGGCCAGCAGGCGCGCGCGGTGTTCGAGGCGGTCGAGCAGGCCCGCGTCGAGGCGATCGGCGCGCGGCGCATGGACGGCGTCGCCAAGAACCTCACCGCGATGCTCGACGAGAAATTCCACCGCGGCAAATTCGACCAGATTTCCGACCGCGCCGACGCGCCGATCGAGGACGCGCTGGCGCTCTTGGTGCGCGAGCGGCTGACCGGCATGGCGCCGCCGCCGGCGGCCAAGAAGCTGGTCGATCTCTGGCGCCCGCTGATCGAGGACCGCGCCGGGCGCGACCTCGACAAGCTCGAGGACCTGGTCGAGAACCAGCGCCAGTTCGGCGACGCCGTGCACGATTTGCTCGACGCGCTCGAAATGGGCGACGACCGCAGCCGCGACAACGAGGAGGAAGACGAGGAGGGCGAGGAGGATCGCCGCAAGCAGGATTCCGGCGACGACGGCGAGGCCGCCGACGCGGACGAGATGCAGCGCATGAGCACGGAGGACACGCAGGTGTCCGCCGAGGACATGCCCGACGCCGCGGCAGAGGCCGCCGACGCGCCGACCGCCGACATGGCCGATGACACCGACATGGGCGACGCCGAGACGCCGGGCGAACCGCAGCGGCCGCGCCAGTTCGGCGACAACCAGCCGCGCGGTCCCGACTACCGCGCCTTCACCATCAAGTTCGACGAGACCATCGCCGCCGAGGACCTGTGCGAGCCGGAAGAACTCGACCGCCTGCGCGGCTATCTCGACAAGCAGCTCTCCAATCTGCAGGGCGTTGTCGCCCGCCTCGCCAACCGGCTGCAGCGCCGCCTGATGGCGCAACAGAACCGCTCGTGGGAATTCGACCTCGAGGAAGGCCTGCTCGATCCGGCGCGGCTGTCGCGCATCGTCATCGATCCCATGCATGCGCTGTCGTTCAAGGCCGAGAAGGATACCCAGTTCCGCGACACCGTGGTGACGCTGCTGCTCGATAATTCCGGCTCGATGCGCGGCCGCCCGATCACGGTCGCCGCCACCTGCGCCGACATTCTGGCGCGCACGCTGGAGCGCTGCGGCGTCAAGGTCGAGATCCTCGGCTTCACCACCCGAGCCTGGAAGGGCGGCCAATCGCGCGAGCAGTGGCTCACCGCCGGCAAGCCGGCCAATCCCGGCCGGCTCAACGATCTGCGTCACATCATCTACAAGGCCGCCGACGCGCCGTGGCGGCGCGCGCGCAAGAATCTCGGCCTGATGATGCGCGAGGGCCTCTTGAAGGAGAACATCGACGGCGAGGCGCTCGACTGGGCGCACAAGCGTCTGCTGGCGCGCACCGAGCAGCGCAAGATTCTGATGATGATCTCCGATGGCGCGCCGGTCGACGATTCGACGCTATCGGTCAACGCCGGCAATTATCTCGAACGCCACCTTCGCTGGGTGATCGAGGAAATCGAGACGCGCTCGCCGGTCGAACTGATCGCCATCGGCATCGGCCACGACGTGACGCGCTACTACCGCCGCGCCGTCACCATCGTCGACGCCGAGGAGCTCGGCGGCGCCATGACCGACAAGCTCGCCGAGCTGTTCGAGGAAACCGCGCCGGCCGAGCGCCCGCGCGCCAATACCCGCCGCCGCGTGGCGTGATCCCGCTTGCGCGGGCATGGCGCCTTTAAAATGAGATGGCCGGGACAAGCCCGGCCATGAAAATCGATTGTCTATTGCGCGCCGCTCAACTCGCCGCCGCTTCCGGCGCGGCGGCCTTGGCCTTCTTCTTCGCGATCTGCCGCTTCAGCTCGAGCATCTTGGGCGCGAGGTCGGCGTCCTTGGCCTTGAGCAGGAAGGCGTCAAGCCCGCCGCGGTGATCGACGCTCTTGAGCGCGTTGGCCGACACCCGCACCCGCACCTTGCGTTGCAGGGCGTCGGAAATCAGTGTGACGTTGCGCAGGTTCGGCATGAACCGCCGCTTGGTCTTGATATTGGAGTGGCTGACCTTGTGCCCGCTCATGGGCCCTTTGCCGGTCAGTTCGCAACGCCATGACATGGCTTGTTCCTCAGCAATGCGGCGGCGCCTGCCGCGCCGCTCCGTTCGTCGATCGTGGAATTGGCCGGACGTATAGAGAGCGGGGAAAGCACCGTCAAGCCGCGGATTTCGGGCCGCTTTCCCGCCTCTGTTTATTCCCGGGCGAGGCCGCCGCGGCGCGCCGCAAAACCGTGGGCCACCAAACATTCGACTTATTCGACGCCGACTTAGACGCAATCGCGGGCGCGCTGCCGACTTTACCGCTATCCTGTGAGGCGCCGGGCGGGGCGGCCGGCCGCCCCTTGCATGGCGTTCGCAACCGCCGGTTAAATATCCGGCGCTGCCGCGACTGCGGCGCCAGAGAGGATCGATATTCGTGTTGGCCGTGCACCGCCCTTTGCGCCCCCTGCTGCTGCTCGCCGCCGCCATGAGCATCCTGCCGGTGGCCGCGCATGCGCAGGGCAAGCTCGAGGCGCGCTACGCGGCCTCGATCGCCGGCATCCCGATCGGCAAAGGCACCTGGGTGATCGATATCACCGACACCGGCTACACCGCGGCCGCGAGCGGCACGACCACCGGCCTGATCCGCGCCTTCACCGGCGGGCAAGGCACCAGCGCCGCGCACGGCACGCTGCGCGCCGGCGCGCCGATCAACTCGACCTTCGCCTCCACCGTCGCCACCGGCCGCAAGACCGACGAGGTGTCCCTCACCATCGCCAACGGTGTGGTCAAGGAATCGCGCGTCGATCCGCCGCTCGAGACCGAGCCCGAGCGCGTGCCGCTCACCGACGAGCACCGCAAGGGCATTCTCGATCCGATGACCGCCTCGCTGTTGACCACGCCGGGTGCCGGCAATCCGCTGGCACCGGAAGCCTGCCAGCGTACGGTCGCGATCTTCGACGGGCGCCTGCGTTACGACCTGCGGCTCGCCTTCAAGCGCATGGACCACGTCAAGGCCGATAAGGGCTACGCCGGATCGGTGGTGGTCTGTGCCGTCTATTTTTCGCCGATCGCCGGCTTCATTCCCATGCGCTCAGCCATTCGCTACCTCGTCAAGCAGCGCGACATCGAGGCCTGGCTGGCGCCGATCGCCGGCACCCGCGTGCTGGTGCCCTATCGCGTGCAGGGCCCGACGCCGATCGGCCGCATGGTGCTGGAGGCGACGCAATTCGTGTCCGCGCCGATCGCCGCCCGCGCCTCGGTCAACGGGGTGAAGACGCAGTGATCCGTCACCCTGAGACGGATTGAGGCTTGACTCTCGGGCCGAGGTGAGTCCGCTGCCCGCGTTAACTTTTGGAACTCCAAAATGCCCTTGAATCGGCCGTTCGCTACCCGATCTTGTGGGGGTGCGGGAAGCGCTTGCCAGATATCGCCGTGAACGAAGGCTTACAGCCCCGGAGTCAGCGATTCGGGCGCGGTTCGTTCCAGAGTCGTTCTAAAGCTTAACCGGCGGCGTTTTCTGTCGTCGCATTGTGATACACGAAGCCTTTGGTGGAGCGTAACAAACCCGCCGCCAGGTCGGACGCGTAATGGCTATCTCCTTTTCCTCTCCGCCCAATCGGGCCTCGCGCGCCCGTGGCGCCGGCGTTACCGCCGTGCTCGGCCCGACCAACACCGGCAAGACGCACCTCGCGATTGAACGGATGCTGGCGCATTCGAGCGGCATGATCGGTCTGCCGCTGCGGCTGCTCGCGCGCGAGGTCTACAACAAAGTCGTCGACCGCGTCGGCAAAGATGCGGTCGCGCTGATTACCGGCGAGGAGAAGATCAAGCCGGCCAACCCGCGTTTCTGGGTTTCCACCGTCGAGGCCATGCCGCGCGATCTTGACGTCGCCTTCCTCGCCGTCGACGAGGTGCAGCTCGGCGCCGACTTTGAGCGCGGCCACGTCTTCACCGATCGCATGCTCAACATGCGCGCGCGCGAAGAGACGCTGGTGCTCGGCGCCGCCACCGTGCGGCCGATGGTGGAGAAGCTGTTGCCCGGCGCCCACATCATCAGCCGGCCGCGGCTGTCGATGTTGACGTTCGCCGGCGAGAAGAAGCTCACGCGGCTGCCGCCGCGCTCGGCCATTGTTGCCTTTTCGGCCGACGAAGTTTACGCCATCGCCGAATTGATCCGCCGCCAGCGCGGCGGCGCTGCCGTCGTGCTCGGCGCGCTCAGCCCACGCACACGCAATGCGCAAGTCGCGCTCTATCAGTCGGGCGACGTCGACTATCTAGTCGCGACCGACGCCATCGGTATGGGGCTCAATCTCGACGTCGATCACGTTGCCTTTGCGGCCGATCGCAAGTTCGACGGCTACCAATTCCGCAAACTCAATCCGGCCGAACTCGCGCAGATCGCCGGCCGCGCCGGCAGAGCCACGCGCGACGGCACCTTCGGCACCACGGGACGCTGCGATCCATTCGAGCCGGAATTGGTGCAGGCGCTGGAAAGCCACACCTTCGAACCGGTGCGCATGCTGCAATGGCGTAATTCGACGCTCGATTTTGCTTCGATCGGCGCCTTGCAGGCCTCGCTGGCTGCGACGCCGAACGAGCCCGGCCTGACCCGCGCGCCGATCGCCGAGGACATTCTCGTTCTGGAACACGCCGCGCGCGACGAGGACGTGCGCGCGATGGCGTCCGGTCCGGCGGCGATCGCGCGGTTATGGGATGCCTGCCAGGTTCCGGATTACCGCAAAATCGCGCCCGCCACCCACGCCGAACTGGCGGTGACCCTCTATGGATTCCTGATGCGAGAGGGTAACATCCCGACCGATTGGTTCAGCCAGCAGGTGGCGCAGGCCGACCGTATCGACGGCGGCATCGACACCCTCTCCAACCGGATCGCGCATGTCAGGACGTGGACTTATGTCGCCAACCGCCCCGATTGGCTCGCCGACCCGGAGCACTGGCAGGACGTCACCCGCGCGGTCGAAGACAGGCTGTCCGATGCGCTGCACGAGCGGCTGGCCGAACGCTTTGTCGACCGCCGCACCAGCGTGTTGATGCGGCGGCTGCGAGAGAAGGCGAATTTGGAAACCGAAATCGGAAAGTCCGGAGAAGTCACCGTCGAGGGGCACGTCATCGGCCGGCTCGACGGCTTCATGTTCGCGCCCGACGCCTCGGCCGCGGGTTCGGAGGCGAAAGCCCTTAACGCCGCCGCGCAGAAGGCGCTCGCCGGCGAGATCGAGCAGCGCGCCACCAAATTGTCGCAGGCCGCCAACGACCAGATCGTGCTGGCGAACGATGGCGCGCTACGCTGGACCGGCGACGTGGTCGGCAAGCTCATTCCCGGCGACGACGTGCTGCGCCCGCGCGTGCGCATCGTCGCCGACGAGCAGTTGACCGGGCCGGCGCGCGAACTGGTGCAGACGCGGCTCGACCTCTGGCTCAAGACGCATATCGAGAAGCTCTTGGCGCCGCTGTTCTCGCTCACCGCCGCCGATGACGTCACCGGCATGGCGCGCGGCATCGCCTTCCAACTGGTTGAGGCGCTCGGTGTGCTGGAGCGGCAGAAGGTCGCGGAAGAGGTCAAGGGCCTCGACCAGCCGTCGCGCGCGACGTTACGCAAATACGGCGTGCGCTTCGGCGCCTATCACATCTACCTGCCGATCCTCTTGAAGCCGGCGCCGCGCGCGCTGGCGACGCAGCTCTGGGCGCTCAAGCACGAAGCGCCCGACGCCAAGGGCGTGTCGGATCTGCTGCATCTCGCGGCTTCCGGCCGCACCTCGATCCCGGTCGACAAGGAAACGCCGAAGCCGCTCTACCGCACCGCCGGTTATCGCGTCGCCGGCGAGCGCGCGGTGCGCGTCGACATCCTGGAACGGCTCGCCGATCTGATCCGCCCGGCGCTCGCCTGGCGCGAAGGCGTGCAGACGCCGAAGCCCGACGGCGCCTTCGACGGCCGCGGCTTCACCGTCACCGGCGCCATGACCTCGCTCACCGGCGCCTCGGCGGAAGACTTCGCCTCCATCCTGCGTTCGCTCGGCTATCGCCTCGACCGCAAACCGAAACCGCCCGAGCCGGCGAAGCCGGCCGACGCTGTACCGGCAACCGAGGCCGCGCCGCCGGTCGAGGGGGCGGCCGATTCCGCCGCCGCCGCCGGCGTTGCGCCGACCGCCGAGGTCGCCGCGATTGAGCCGGAGACCATTCCCACGATCGAGGCGCCGGTCACCGAGCCGGCGACCGAAGCGCCGCAGGTCGAATTGGCGGCGAGCGAGCCGCCGCCGGCAGAAATCGCGGCCGCGGCGGCGCCGGAAGTTCGTCCCGAGGGCAAGAGCGAGGAGACGACTTCTTCCGCCGAATATCTTGCCGGAGGAAATTTGGAAGAAGTGGATCTTCAGGCGGCTGCGGTCGCTGCGGCCGAGCCGGAAATGATCGAGGTCTGGCGCCCGGCCGGCCGCTTCGAGAAGCGGCAGCACAAGCCGCGCCGTCCGCGCCGCCCAGAGCGCGCCGCTGCGCCCGCCGTCACGTCGGACGCCGCGCCCGAAGGTGTGGTGCCCGCGACGCCAGAAGTAGCCACCGCCGCGCCGGAAAAATCCGCCGAACCTGCGCAAGCCGATCGCGCCAAGGACAGCATCCGCGAGCGCGAGCGTCGCGACCGCCAGTTCCGTCAGGAGCGCCGCGAGCGCAAGGAAAAGGCCGAGCGTCGCGACCAGCGTGTCGACGCCACGTCCCGGCCGACCGGCGGCGGGCGTGGCCGCCGCGACCGCGGCGACCGCGTCGAAAAAGCCGAGCGCGATCAGTATTTTGCCAAGCCGCACGGCGGCGGCTCGGAGCGCCGCGACAAGCAGCCGGATCCGAATTCTCCGTTCGCCAAACTCGCCGCGCTCAAGCAGCAGCTCGAGCAGACCAGCAAAGAATCATAGTGCGCATTGGATCGCCAACGCATCGATAAGTGGCTGTGGCACGCGCGCATGGTGCGCACGCGCAGCGCCGCGGCCTCATTGACCGAAGCTGGTTTCGTGCGGCTCAACGGCAAGCGGGTGACCGCGCCCGGCCATCTGGTGCGCGTCGGCGACGTGGTGACGCTGGCGCTCGACCGCGCCGTCAAGGTGGTCAAGGTCGAAGGCTTTTGCGAACGGCGCGGCTCAGCGCCCTCGGCCCGCGCGCTTTACCGAGATTTGACAATGGGTTCCGCGGACAAGGCCTGCCCTTGAAGCGGTAATTTGCTAGGGTCGCGCCCGGAAAGGCCGTCAAATCTGCCTGGCAGGGCCCCGAATCGGTGCGTCTTGCGGCCTCAATGGCGTTGCGTTAGGCAGCGTTACGGATCGTGTGCCGGAGTTCTGAATGACCTACGTCGTCAACGAAAGCTGTATCAAGTGCAAGTACATGGACTGCGTGGAGGTGTGTCCGGTGGACTGCTTCTACGAAGGCGAGAACATGCTGGTCATCCACCCTGATGAGTGCATCGATTGCGGGGTTTGCGAGCCGGAATGCCCGGTCGAGGCGATCAAGCCGGACACCGAGCCGGGCCTCGAGAAGTGGCTGGAAGTTAACGCCGAATACGCCAAGACTTGGCCGAATATCACGGTCAAGAAGGAACCCCCGGCCGACGCCAAGGACTGGGATGCCGTGCCGGACAAGTTCAAGAAGTTCTTTTCGCCGAAGCCGGGAACCGGCGACTGAGCGTTTGTTGACGCGAAAACGCCGGAAACAGCGCATTCCGCGCGCGCGTTAACCGATATGACAATATTGCAGGATTATTACCGCCGAATTGCGGTATTGCGATGCCATAAGGCTTTGATTTTGGCCAAAAATGTGCTATATAGATAAAATCGTCCGATGAAGATGAAAAACGCCGCTACGGATGCGCTCCCCCCGTTGGGAGCCTTATTTTTCGCGGCTGCACCCAAGGGTTCTTGTGAGAGGGCGTGAATTCCACGCGTGAGCAGTGGCAGGAAAACCGCGTCATAAAGCCAAGAAAGGTCCCGCCGGCATGAGCCGGCAGACCGAAAAAGTCCGCCGAAACGCGACGGACTTCGCAAGCCTCGCGCGGCGCCGTCCGCAACGGGGCTCCCGCAGCCAAGATTGCCGGCACCCGCAAAGGCGCCGGTGAAGGAGTTTTGCCCGGAATGCCCAGCACCAACAAGAAGACTACTCAACGACAAGGCTTCAAGACCAACGAGTTCATCGTCTATCCGGCCCATGGGGTCGGCCAGATCCTCGCCATCGAGGAGCAGGAGATCGCGGGCGCCAAGCTCGAGCTGTTCGTCATCAACTTCATCAAGGACAAGATGACGCTGCGGGTCCCGACGGCGAAGATCGTGTCGGTCGGCATGCGCAAGCTGGCGGAAGGCCCGCTGGTCAAGCGCGCGCTCGACACGCTCAAGGGCCGCGCGCGCATCAAGCGCACCATGTGGTCGCGCCGGGCGCAGGAATACGAAGCCAAGATCAACTCGGGCGACATCGTCGCTATCGCCGAAGTGGTGCGCGACCTGTACCGGTCGGAGACCCAGCCGGAGCAGTCCTATTCCGAGCGGCAGCTTTACGAAGCGGCGCTCGACCGGCTGTCGCGCGAGATCGCGGCGGTGCAGCGCATTACCGAGACCGAAGCGATCAAGGAGATCGAGGCGGCGCTGGCCAAGGGCCCGCGGCGCGGGCCGAAGCCGGCCGACGAAGTGGACGGCGAACCCGCCGCCGAGGAAGAGGCGGCCTGACTGCCGCGCCCTCGCAGCAACGAATAAAAAAGCCCGGCAGCGATGCCGGGCTTTTTGTTTGCGGCGGCCGGCAAGCTTGCCACTTGTGCCGGCTGTGGCCCGTGCCGACAAATCGGTGATCGTGCGCCTCGACCGCCTGGCCATCTGGAATAACGACAAGCCGGACGACGAGCGCGACAGCTTCCATGGCGGCGCCGACGACAAGGCCTTCTGGCTCGACCGCGTCGGCGTGGAAGAATGCAAATCGTTGATGCCCAAGGACGACGAGATCGCGGCGCTCGAGCAGCAGTAACGGGCCGGAGAATACGGAGAGGTCAATGCATCGACGCAACATGCTTACGGCGGCGCTGGCCGGCATCGGCGGTCTGTTTGCGGCGACCGCGGCGCCGCGCCGCGCGCAGGCCGTACCCGATAAGGCGAAGGTTGTCTATCATCTGTCCGGTCTCGACAAGGTCAGTTTCGCGCTCGGCAATATCCGCAATCATTTCGACGGCATGGGCGGCCCCGACAAGGTCGCGATTGCGCTGGTCGTGCACGGCCCGGCGCTCAAGGCGTTCGGCGTTGCCTCGGCCAATCCCGATCTGGCGCATCGCGTCGGCGAATTCGGCAAGGCCGGCTCGAGCTCAACGCTTGCGGCAACACCATGAAGGCGCAGAAGCTCGCGCTGAAGGACCTGCTGCCCGGCTTGGTGGCCGAGCGCGGCGGTGTGGTGCGCATCGCCGAGCTGCAGTCGATGGGCTACGCCTATCTGCGGCCGTAGCTGAGTTTCCCACCGCAAACAGCGGCTGCCCATTCCGTGCCACGATGGCCCACGGGTTGCCCGGCCGACGGTGACCGATACAATGCGGCTTCGACGATTGAGGAGAGCGATCGATGACCGCCAATCCTGGCTATGTCGCGCCGACGACGGAATCCGGCGCGCTCGGCGTGCATTCGCTCGACCAGTTCGTGCTGGCGGTGCCCGACGCCAACGTGGCGCAGGACTTCTACGGCAATTTCGGCCTCGATATCGCGCGCGACAGCAATGCGCTGGCGATCAAGACCTTCGGCCACGATCACCGCTGGGGCTCGATCGTCGAGGGCAAGACCAAGGCGCTGCATCATCTCTCGTTCGGCTGCTACGCCGAGGACCTGCCGCGGCTCAAGGCGCGCATCGAGGGCAACGGCGTCACGCTGATCGATCCGCCGCCTGGCTTCGAAGCAACGGCATCTGGTTCCGCAACCATGAAAACGTGCTGATCGAGGTGAAGGTCGCGCCCAAGTCCTCGCCCGACGGTAAAGCGCAAAGCCAGTGGACGTCATCGTCGGCCGGCGTCGCCGGCGCCGCCATTCGGAAGGACTGGCCGCCGGTGCGGCCGCGCCGGCTGTCACATGTCCTGACCTTCACCCGCGACGTCGACGCCTCGATCCGCTTCTACGAGCGCACTCTCGGCCTGCGGCTGTCCGACCGCTCGGCCGATCTGGTCGCCTTCATGCACGGCATCCACGGCAGCGACCATCATTTGCTGGCGCTGGTGAAATCGTCGGCGCCCGGTTTCCATCATTGCAGCTGGGACGTTTCCAGCATCAACGACATCGGGCTCGGCGCCATGCGCATGCACGACAAGGGCTGGACCAAGGGCTGGGGCCTGGGCCGCCACGTGCTTGGCTCGAACTATTTCCACTACGTGCGCGATCCGTGGGGCAGCTTCGCGGAATATTCCTGCGATATCGATTACATCCCGAAGGAGCAATTGTGGCCGTCGGCCGATCACAAGCCGGAGGATTTGTTCTATCTCTGGGGTCCCGACGTGCCGCCGGAGTTCACGATCAATTATGAGGGCGGCGAGGGGTAGCATTCTGTCGTCCCCGCGAAAGCGGGGACCCATACGCCGTGCGTTCTCGATTGGCTGCGGAGTATGGGTCCCGGGTCTCGCTAGCGCTGCCCGGGACGACAGGAATTACTCCACCACGATCTTCACCTTGGTGCCCGGCTTCACCGCGTCGTGGGGCCCGAGGCCGTTGAGCACGCGGAAGCGGTCGAGCGGGTGATCGGCGGTCGCCATGCGGTGCGCCAGCGTCTCCACCGTGTCGTTGGCGCCGACGGTGACGATCTTGATGCGCAGCGGATGCACCTGCGCGCTTTCCTGCAGGCTCATGCGGCGGAAGCTTGCGATCGACTCGCGGAACGAGCGGTCGACTTGCGGCGTGCGTGTTCTTCGCCGCGAAAATGAAGCGATAGACGTCGCTGCCGAAGCGCACGGCGAACAGGCGGAACGACCATTGGTCGCCGTGAGCGGTCGCGGTCGCCGCCGGGAAGCCGTTGACGGTGAATTGCTCGACGCTTGCCGGATCGACCTTCTCCATCCAGCCCGACTTCAGATATTCGGGCAGCGACTGCTCGGCCGGCACGCTGACCACGTCGAGCCGCAGCGCCTCGTCGCCGCCTTTGAGGCCGAGCACCGCCTGCGCGGTATTGTCGAGGAAAATCCCGGCGGCGCCAGGAAGGTAAAGCCGAGCTTGGGATGCAGGAAGCGCCGGCCGCGCACGAAGCCTTCGCTCGGGTCCTCGCCATAGGCCAGGCCGTCGAGATCGCGCCGAGATATTGGTCGCGGTCGCGTTCGCCGGCGCCGGGGCCGCTGAACTGCCGGGCATTGGCGAGCGCGTTCTTGATGCGCTCGGGCGTCGCCGGATGGGTGGTGAGAAAATCGGGCGCGCGCGCTTCGCTGCCTGCCGGCCGGCTTGAGGTCGGCATTGCGCTGCATGTCGGCGAGGAAGCGCGAGGCGCCGTAACGGATCGAAGCCGGCGCGCGCCGAAATGCCGACGCCGATGCCGTCGGCCTCGAATTCCTGCGCGCGCGAGAACGCCGCCAGCGTGCAGCTTCGATTTGGCGAGCGCCAGCGCGCCCATCTTGCGGATCGCTGAGCACGTCGCTGACCACGTGGCTGATCAGCGCGGCCTGCCGGGCCTGGTCCTCGCGGATCTGCGGCGTGGCGGGCGATCACGTGGCCCATCTCGTGCGCCAGCACCGAGGCGAGCTCGGCCTTGTCGTTGGCGAGCGCGATCAGTCCGCGCGTGACGTAGAGATGGCCGTTCGGCAGCGCGAAGGCGTTGATCGCCGGCGAATTGAGGATGGTCACCTTGTATTTGAGATCCGGCCGCTCCGACGCCGCCACCAGCCGGTCCACGGTCTTTGCGATTTCCGCCTGCAGCCTGGCGTTCTCGTAAATGCCGCCATAGGAGGCGAGGATGCGCAGGTGCTCGCGCTCTTCCGCCGGCTGCACTTCGGCCTGCGCGGCGGCCTGCGGCACCGGCAGCGAAACCTGCTTGTTGTCCGGCGTGCTGGTGCAGCCCGCCAGCAACAGCGACCAGCGCGAGCGCGATGCCGCGCCCCCGCTTTGCCGTTGTCAGTGTTGCAGCCATGGCCGCCGTCATCCGCAATCGTTCAGTTCAAGAACTCGATCTGCTCGGGCGCCTCGGCGGCGATGATCGGGCCGCCGCGCTGCTCGATCCATCCGCGCACCCGGATGCGGCGGCCTTCGAGCTTTTTCGGCTCGACGCCGGCGGCGGCGAAGGCTCGCCCAAGGCGCCGCAGAATGATGACGGTGAAATCCCGCGTCCAGCGCCGCCCGAAATTCACATATATAGTGGCCCCGCTCTCGCGCACCGACAAGACCTTGCCTTCCACCAACGCGAACCGGCCCCGCACGGCCTGTAGCCCGGGCAAGATTTTCCGCCGACAAAGGGGCGAAATTGGGATCGGCCCAAAGCCCGCGGCTCGGCCGCCCGCGCCGCCTGCTCGGCGCGTCAAAAGCGCGTCGGCGCAGGCTTTGTCGCCGACCCGCGCCGACACCCGCGCGTGGCCTTGCTCCAGCAAGGTCTGCTGCACGGATTGGGCCGCGTCGCCGACGAAGGCGAAACGCGACCAGGCGGCCGTAGCGGTCCTGCTCCGGCCCGAGCCGTTCGAGCCGCAGCGGATGTCCGGCGGCCAGCGTCTGCAATGCGGCGCGGCTGTCGTCGCCGGCTTCGATGCCGGCGAGCCGCATCTCGCGGCCGTCGCCGAGCAACAAGCGTGCGGCCGTCGCGCACCGCAGCGACGTTCGCCGTGCCGATGGCCGTGAGCTTGCAGGGTTCCTGCGCTGCCGCATTGCACACAAAGAGCGCGCTTGCGGCGGCGAATAAAAGAATGCGGCGCGAGCGGCGTTTCATGATGGCGGCCGGTTGCCGGAATGTCGCTACAATGACCGCGAGCATAGCCGTCATTGCGACCACCGGGGGAGGGGATCAATGCCAACGCGCCGCACATCGCATATCGCCGACGACGTTTCTGCGTACCGCCGCCGCCGCGAGCCTGTTGATCGCGACCGGCGCGCGCGCCCAGACCGACGTGGCCCGACCGCGCGGTGAAGATCATCGTGCCCTATCCGCCCGGCGGCTCGACCGACGTGCTGGCGCGCATCCTGGCCGAACGGCTCAACGCAGATCTTCAACCAGCCCTTCGTGATCGAAAACCGCCCCGGCGCCGGCGGCAATATCGGCATCGCCACCGTCACCGGCAGCGCGCCGGACGGCTACACCATCGGCGCCGCCACCATCGGCCATTTCGCCATCAACCAGTTCCTCTACAAGTCGATGCCCTACGATCCGGAACGCGACATGATCCCGGCGTCGCTGACCTGGGAACTGCCCAATGTCTTCGTCGTCGCCAGCGATCATGTGCCGGCGAAGACGGTGGCCGAATTCATCACCTGGGCGAAGCAGAAGGGCAAGCTCAGCTTCGGCAGCCCCGGCGTCGGCACCTCGCCGCATCTGTCCGGCGTGCTGTTCGCCAAACGCGCCGGGCTCGACGCCGTGCACGTGCCGTTCCGCGGCGCGGCGCAGACCATTCCCGCGATGCTGTCGGGCGACGTGGATTTCGCGATCGACAATCTCGCCTCCTACATCGGGCTCATCCAGTCCGGCAAGATGCGCGCGCTGGCGGTGACCTCGGCCACAGCGCTGGCCGACGCTGCCGGACGTGCCGACCATGGAGGAAGCGGGCATGAAGGATTTCGTCGTCACCTCCTGGGCGGCCTTTCGTGCTGCCGGCCGCCACGCCGCGCCCGATCGTCGACAAGCTGTCCGCCGCGCATGAAGCAGATCGCGGCCGACGTGAGCGATGCAGAAGCGGTTTCTGGTCGCCGGCGCGCGCATTCTTTCCAGCACGCCGGAGGAGGCCATCGCCTTCGCCAACAAGGAGCGGGCGATGTGGAAGGACGTGGTCGCGCTGTCGGGGCTCAAGCCGCAATGACGTGCCCGGCCATGTTTGAATCTTAAAACCGGAGGGATTGTGCCGCGTTTTGTTGTTATCGCGGTGGCGATCGTTTTTGCATTGAAGGTGGCGCTGCTCGCTTGGATCGGCCCCGTCTATAGCGACGATTTCGGCCGGCTATTCCGATTACGCGGACGCCAAGCTGGCTTCATCGCATTGGCTCAATGGTCACCATGCTGCCGCTGTTGCTGGTGCGGTGCGCTGTGACCCGCGGCGTAGCCTTGGCACGGCGGTTTGCCCCCGTATTGCCGGTATGTCTGTCGCTGGTGTCGGCCTATGCCGTCTACGATCTCTGGAACTATCACCGCCCCGGCTATTTCTTCGTCACCTCGATTCCGCAAACGAATGCGCTCACGGCAACGATGTATGCGGGGAAACCGACCGGATTTTTTTCCGGAGACACGCCGCTGCTCGAAAGACACGCAAGGCCGATTTTAAAAAATTACGACTTCACCGAAGCCGTGAAAATCAACGAGGCCTTGTTCAACAGCGGCTATCGCGCCCCCGAAATCGCCCGGATGGCGATGCAGAAATACCTCGAAACGTGGCGCGACCATCCGCCGGCGATGCTGAATTTGATCCGCACCACGACCAGCGAGAACATCCTCAAGCTGATTGCGCGGCCAGTCGAGGCAATGTGCGAGCTGTTTGAGCTTGCCCGGCTGGGACCCTGTGCCGATTATCGCGATCTTTACCGCGCCGTTTTCCGTCATCCATTGACGTTGACGTCGGGCGAGGCGGCGATGATTGTCGCGATCACCGCGCAAAATACGGTCTCGATTATTCTGAGCGTCTACTATATTTTCGGGCTCCCCCTGTTGGTTGTTCTCGCGCTGCGCTCCGGCGTGGCGCGCGATGACCGGCCACTGCTTTTGGTTGCCGGCTTCTGGGTCTTGGGGGTCGGCTGGAACTTGATGTACTGCGAGGCGCTCTACACGACTCGCGATATGGCGCCGGTGCTTCCGTTTATGGCGCTCGGCGCGCTTTTTGCCGGCAGCTCGCCGAACGCTATCTAATTCCATTCGTCCCGCGCTGGCTGGCCGGGCGCCGAATTGTTGCGGAGCCTGTTTCGATCGGCCCTTCCTAACGCCTCGGCCAGAGAGGCTGTGTAACGATTGCCGCAGATGCGTGCCGCGCCCATCTGTGCTACATCGCGCCCGCACGGTCCCGTAGCTCAGCAGGATAGAGCAGCGGTTTCCTAAACCGAAGGTCGGAGGTTCGACTCCTCTCGGGACCGCCATGAAATCGCTTAGTGACCTGACCTGGCTTTTTTGGACCAAGCGTTGTGAGAAAATGGCTTGGAAAGGAGCTGGTCATGCCGAAGAAAAGGTTTGGCGCGGAGCAGGTTCTCGCAACCCGCGGGGCCGCGATCCAGCCATGGAAAAATTAGCGGCTGCCTAGCGAATCTCCATAATTGTGCGCTCGATTGCCGTTGCGAGGTTAGTCGTTCTCAAAACCCGAACGTTGTGCGGTGTGATGACGACGTAGCGGCGATCAATTTGGGCAATATGAACGATAATAGATTCGTCCTATCGAGTATAGATGACACACCACGGGTCACCTTCGTCAGTGCAATCACATTCAAATTCCACGAACCTTCTTTCGCGGGCTATCGTTTTAAGCCGCCGAAGTTTGGATAATTCTGAATTGGTTCAACCGTGACCCGCAGGCGGAACTTTGGTAAGCATCTTACTGAAACTTATTCGTCTGGTAATCGTTCCCCCCAGGCTCACACATCATCTTGCTTCAAACATTGTTGTGAAAGGAGCGGTGGCAATTATGATCATGGAAGCTGAGGAGGTTCTAAACCGGGTGAAATCGCGCTACAAATGCTACCGCACGTCATCGATGTGCCAATTACCGATGACGAAATTGTAGAGGTAGCCGAGCAAGCACCGCCGGGGCCACAACTACATAGCGCCTTCGTCGCAAGGGAGTTTATTCTGGAACGTATGGTTTGGATCGCATTGGGTGACAAAATGGTAGCTGAAGCCGCCTTAGCGTCACTCGCGCGAGCTAATGGCTGCCAAGTTTATTTTGGGAGAAATTTGTTTGTCTTTTTAAAACAGCGGGAAGCTGAACTGCCGCTAGCGCACCAAAAGACCCGCAGCGTCGCAGGGCGGACTGAGCCTTCGTATTACCGCGAGCCCAATCCGGCCGCTTCATTGGATCAATGGAATAGAGAATTCGTACGGCTCCGCCTCAGTCAGCGCTATGTCAAATTTTAAACAACGTCAAAAGGCGTGAGCTTCGAAGTCCGCCAAAAAGACAAGAGTTGCCTTCGTAATCTTGCAGGAGCTTCAAAAACTATTGCTTGCATCGATTGTGGCCGCCAACTTTATATCCAGAACTAGCGCGATATTGTCATCCGCCATCGTATGTCGAGGCCAATTGGTGACTTGGGAGCGCCGACATTTCAGAGATCGGAGTTATGCGAAGGCCGGAAAGTTTTCCAATCGACAAGATTTATGTGCCCGTAAAGCGACGAAAAACGCTCAAGCCTGAGGTCGTGCAAAAACTCGCCGAAAGCATACTGGAGGTTGGGCAAGAGTTCCCCATTCTCGTTCGTTTGGATCAGGACCGTTTCGTCTTGTAGAGGGACTTCATCGGTTAGAAGCCTGCAAGGCTCTTGGCGAAACAGTGATCAAGGGGCTCTTGGTTTCGGCTCAGGATTATCCCCCAAAAAGCCGTTGCACCTTATGAGGCTGAGGCAGAAGCACAGCGACAAAAAACCGAGCGGTTGCGAAAACTGCGTCTTGAAAAGGAAGCTGGTCAGCAATCAGAAGTAGCATCGGCGGCTTTGGCACCGAAACAAACTGGAACCGTTTCAAAGCGCGGGCCCATAGACTTAAAGCCCATTACTTTAGCGGACTGGATTGAAAGCCAGAAACGCGATGGCTCCCGTTATTGATTGATAAAGAAAGAAATCGGCCAAATGTTATGACCTTCGGCATCGATGGAGCATAAGTGCTTTCACTAATTCCTGAGAACCTTGCGCCAGTATTAGGTGCTCTGCCCACCCGTACCAAGTGATCATCGCTGCGGACACCGGATCTCACGATCCGACATCGCTAGTGTCAATGCCGGTAGTGTATGCAAGCGGATGTTGCCCACGCGCAACATGCGCGAACAGTTCGAGATCAAAAAACAACATGAATTTACAAACGATTTACACGCGAAATTTGCGCGTGAATGTGATGACGCTTCACCAAGTGTCGAACACGAATGTGGCATCGTGCATCTTTTGCACGGGAAGCGATTTCGTGTCGACCGCACGACCGAGATCGCTAATCGAGAGCGTGGCCGGCCTATTCACCGCGCCGCCGGAGGTCGGGATGAACAGCACCAAGCCACCGACAACCGCGGAAACTGCCACGGCGAGAAAAAGCGCCATCATGGCGGTCCTGGAACGCAGTCCGCTCCGGGAGGAGCCGGCGGCGGTGCGCCGCATGAAGAGAATTCCGCAGGCATACGCGAGCATGAAAACGATCGAGAAGGTGAAGAAGACGCGCTCAGCCAAGCCGCCGTCGAACAGCTGATTGAACTCGGTCATATCTAGGCCCTCCTTGTTGTGAGTGCCGAGAGATTGCACCTCCTGGCGGTCGTCCTGTATGAGCTACTTCACACTGGTTGGCGCGAGCCTGATCGGCGGGCTGGCCCCCGCATCCCGCAGAATCATCTCGGCGCCTTTTTCCCCGATCATCACCGCCGCGGCATTGGTATTGCCGGAGACGACCGTCGGCATGGTCGAGGCGTCGACCACCCGCAACCGCTCGATGCCGCGCACGCGCAGCCGTTCGTCGACCACGGCGGCCGCATCCTGACCCATGCGGCAGGTGCTGGTCGGGTGGAACTCGAGCCGGTTGCGCGCGCGAATCCCAGCAGGTCTTGGTCGCTGACGCAGTCGGGTTTGGGCGCGCGCTCCTCGGCGATGTAATGGCGCATCGCCGGCTGCCGCATGATGCCGCGCAACAGCTTCATGCCGGCGACCACGGTGTCGCAGTCGAATGCGCTCGAGAGATACCGCGGCTGGATCGCCGGCGGCGTTGCCGGATTGGCCGACTTGATGCGTACGAAGCCACGGCTTTCCGGCCGCAACTGGCAGATCGAGGCGATGAAGCCGGGGAAGGGGTGCAGCGCCGCGCCGGAAGCCTCGCCGCTGAAAATGATGAAGTGCACCTGGACGTCCGGCGTGTCCATGTCGGGGCGGGTGCGGAAGAAGCCGCCGGCATAGCCGGCGCCGATGGTCAGCAGACCTTTGCGCAATAGAATGTAACGCAAGCCCGCGGCCATGCGGTTGCCGCCAGCTGTTGATCACGTCGTTCATGGTGATCGGCTCGGTGCAGCGGTATTGCATACGCACCTGCAAATGATCCTGCAGATCGGCACCGACGCCCGGCATGTCGGCGATCACCGGGATGCCGTGCGCTTGCAGCAGCGCCGCCGGACCGAGCCCTGAGAGTTGCAGCAGGTGCGGCGAATTGAACGCGCCGCCGGCGACGATGACCTCGCCGTTCGCCTGCGCCACATGGGTCGTGCCGCCGACTTTGTATTCGACGTCGATGGCGCGGCGCCCGGAAAACAGAACGCGGCTCGCCAGAGCGCTGGTCACGACCTTCAGATTCGGCCGGCGCTTGGCCTCGCGTAGGTAACCGACTGCCGTCGAACAGCGCCGGCCGTTGCGCGCGGTGAGCTGGAAATAACCGGCGCCTTCCTGGCTCGGCCCGTTGAAGTCGTCGTTGCGCGGATAGCCGGCCTGTCCGGCGGCCTCGATGAAGGCTTCGCACAGAGGGTGCGGCTCGCTCACGTTCGACACCGCGAGCGGCCCGCCGCTGCCGTGCAATTCGTCGGCGCCGCGCTCCTGGTCTTCCGATCGCCGGAAATAAGGCAGCACGTCCTCGAAGCTCCAGCCGGTATTGCCGAGCTGCCGCCAATGGTCGAAATCTTGGCGTTGGCCGCGAATATAGAGCAGGCCGTTGATCGAGCTCGACCCGCCCAGCACTTTGCCGCGCGGCTGGATCAGCCGGCGGTTGCCCATGTCGGGTTCCGGCTCGGTCGAATAAAGCCAGTTCACACGGGCATCGTTGAACAGCTTGCCGTAGCCGAGCGGAATGTGAATCCAGACGTTGCGGTCGCGCCCGCCGGCTTCCAAGAGCAGCACGCGGTGGCGGCCCGAGGCGGTCAGCCGGTTGGCGAGAACGCAGCCGGCAGAACCGGCGCCGACCACGATATAGTCGAAAGAACTCAGATGGCGCATTTTGCGTCATAACCAGCCCATCCCGACGCCGCCGTGGGCGGCAGCCCCCGTCAAAGAAGCCCTGAGTTTTCGGACGTTTCCGAGCGCCGCGACGCCGCCACGAAATCATTCCGGGCGACAGCAGTCACGCAAAATTTAACCGGGTTATTGCGGCGCGAGAACGCAGCTAGCGCTAGGCAACCTATCCGCTTTGGGTATAGCCTAAGTGCAAAATAACAATAGCTCAACGTCAACAGGGAGGAATGCCTCGATGCGTCAAGGAACGACTCGGCGAACAGTTTTGAAAACTGCGGCGCTGGCCTCGGCTGCGGTCATCACCGCTCCGTATGTCCGTGGCGCCTACGCCGCCGGAAAAATCACGCTCGGTTGCTGGGATCATTGGGTGCCCGGCGCCAACAACGCGCTCACGAAACTCTGCAACGAATGGGGCGAGAAGAACAAAGTCGAAGTTCACATCGACTACATCACCTCCCAAGGCGAGAAGGACAAGCTCACCGCGGCGGCCGAAGCGCAGGCCGGCACCGGCCACGACATCATGTCGCATCGCGACTGGAACATCCGTATCCACCAGGCGCAGCTCGAGCCGCTCGACGACGTCATCTCCGCGCTCATCAAGAAATACGGCCCCGATCAGCCCGGTCGCCGAATATCTTGCCAAGAGCAAGGGCGTGTGGCTCGGCGTGCCGACCGCGGTCGGCAGCCAGGTGAAGCCGTGCTGCTCGCGCTTCGATCTCTACAAGGAACACGCCGGCATCGATCTGCGCGACATGTTCCCCAACGACGTGTCGAAGTACGACAAGGCCAAGACCGATAAATGGACGTGGGATCTCTATCTTGAATCGGCGCAGAAGCTGCTCAAGGCGGGCTTCCCGGTCGGCTTGCCGATGGGCCAGACCTCGCGACGCGGTCGACTGGGTCGGCGGCGCTGTTCAATTCTTACGGCGCCGTGTTCGTCGACGCCAAGAACAACATCAAGGTCAATTCCGACCAGACGCGGCAGGCCATGGAAATGGCCCGCAAGATCATGGAAGTCAGCCCGCCCGAAGTATTCGCCTGGGATGACGCCGGCAATAACCGCTGGCTGATCTCCGGCAAGGGCTCCGGCATCATGAATCCGCCGAGCGCCTGGTCGGTCGCCAAGCGCGACAACCCGAAGGTGGCGGAGAATTGCTGGACGCATGCCGTGCCGAAGGGCCCGAAGGGCCGCTTCGTCGGACAGCTGCCGCAGTTCTATGGCTTATGGAAGTTCTCCAAGAACAAACCCGCGGCGAAAGATCTCCTGCTGCACATCTCGCAGAAGGAATCGATCGCCCAGCTGGTCGCGGCCTCGAACGGCTACGATTTGCCGTCGTTCAAGACCATGTACGATCTCGACACCTGGAAGACGGTCGAGCCGCCGGTCGGCACCGTGTACAGCTATCCGCCGCGCGGCGACGAGGAGACCTCGATGTTCGGCGCGCCGGCGCGCGCCGAAGTTGGCGCCCAGATGTACAATCAGGCTATCAACACCGTGATGGTCTCCAAGTTCACGCAGGGCAAGGAAAAGCTCGACAACGTGATCAAGTGGGCCGAGAAGGAACTCGAAGGCACATTGCGCGCTTGAGCGTCAGCTAAGCCTTCGTGATGAAAGCGCATGCCGGCCGGCAATGGCCGGCATGCCGCGCTCTCTAGGACATAGCGAGGGGAGAATGGCGGATACCGTCCAGACGTGGGGGTCAGCGGTTTCGTACCCGGGCGCGGGAGCGAAGCGGCGCGGCTTGCATCAATTCATGCGGCGGCGCTCGACGATTGCCTTTCTGATGTGCCTGCCGCTGATCCTGATCATCACCTGCCTGGTCATCTACCCCGCGTTCTATTCGATCTACCTGTCGATGCTGAACAAGGCGCAGACGCGCTTCATCGGCCTTTCGAATTTCACCTTCCTGATGTCGCGCGACACTTTCTGGATGGTGGTACAGCAATCGACGATTTTCGCGCTGTCCGCGGTGTTCTTCAAAGCCCTGATCGGCTTGATCACCGCGCATCTGGTCAACAACCTGCCGGTCAAGGGCCAGCGCAAATGGCGCGGCATGCTGCTGGTGCCGTGGGTGATCCCGCTGGCGCTGTCGACGCTCGGCTGGTGGTGGCTGTTCGACCCCACCAATTCGGCGTTCAACTACACGCTCAAAAGCCTGGGCTTCGAGTGGATTCCCTGGCTGAGCAATCCCTATTGGGCGCGCTTCTCCGTGATTCTGGTCAACGTCTGGTACGGCGCGCCGTTCTTTTTGATCATGTATCTGGCGGCGCTGAAATCGGTGCCCGAGCAGCTCTATGAGGCGGCCTCGATCGATGGCGCCAGCGCTTGGCAGAAGTTCGTGCACATCACGCTGCCGATGATGCGCAACATCATCGCCATCACCGTGCTGTTCTCGCTGATCGTCACCTTCGCCAATTTCGACATCGTGCAGATCATGACCGCGGGCGGTCCACGCAACATGACGCACGTCTTCGCCACCTATTCGTTCCTGCTCGGCATCCGCTCCGGCGACCTGCCGCTCGGAGCCGCGACGTCGCTGTTCATGTTCCCGATCCTGGCGATCGCCGCGATCTTCATCCTGCGCGGCGTGCGCAAGCGGGGGAGGGAGATCGGATGAGCGCGCTCACCGCTTCGGTGCCGGCGACCAAAAGCGTCAGCGTCGGCGCGAGCCTCCGGCGCAACCGGCGCTGGGCGCTGATCCTGTCCTACGTCTTCCTGGTGATGTTCGCGATCTTCTTCCTGCTGCCGCCCTACTACATGGTGGTGACCGCGCTCAAGAGCGACGCCGAGATGGCGCGGCTCGCCACCAATCCGTGGTTCATCTTCGACGGGGCGACGCTCGATCAGTTCAAGATCCTGCTGACGCAGACAGACTTCCTGATCTTCTTCAAGAACACCGTGATCGTGACAGTCTGCGTCGTGGCGATCACCATGGTGGTGAGCGTGTTCGCCGCGTTCTCGCTCGGCCGCATGAAGTTCTGGGGCTCGAGCATCCTGGCGACCGGCATCTTCCTGACGTATCTCGTGCCGGACACGCTGCTGTTCATCCCGATGTTCCAGATCGTCAAGTCGATCGGCCTGCTCAACTCCTATTGGGGCATGGTGCTGGTCTACCCGACGCTGACGGTGCCGTTCTGCACCTGGATCATGATAGGCTACTTCCAGTCGATCCCCAAGGAACTCGACGAGGCGGCGCTGATCGACGGCGCCGGGCACATCCAGATGCTCACCAAGATCTTCATCCCGGTGGCGCTGCCCGGCATCATCGCCGCGATGATCTTCGCCTTCACGGTGTCGTGGGCGGCCTTCGTCTATCCGATGGCGTTCCTCTATTCGTCCGATCAGCAGGTGCTCACGGTGGGCACCGTCACCAGCCTGATCCGCGGCGACGTCTACAAGTGGGGCATGTTGATGGCCGGCGCGCTGCTCGCCGCCGCGCCACCGCTGGTGATCTACGCGTTTCTGATGGACTACTACATCGCCGGCTTAACGGCGGGGGCGACCAAGGGTTGAACAAAAAGTCGAGGGGACTTGCGTATGGCTGACGTGACATTGCGGAATGTGGTGAAAAAGTACGACGACGTCGTCGCGGTCAGCAGCATAAATCTGGACATCCCGAACCAGGAATTCGTCGTGCTGGTCGGCCCGTCCGGCTGCGGCAAGAGCACGACGCTACGGATGATCGCGGGCCTCGAAGAGATCACCGACGGCGAAATTTCGATCGGCGGGGCGGTGGTCAACGACCTGCCGCCGAAGGATCGCGACATCGCCATGGTGTTCCAGAACTACGCGCTCTATCCGCACATGACGGTCGCGGAAAACATGTCGTTCGGGCTCAAATTGCGCAAATTTCCCAAGGCGGAGATCAAGCAGCGCGTCGACAGCGCCGCGCGCATCCTGGACATTACCGAATTGCTCGAGCGCCGTCCGAAGCAGCTCTCCGGCGGCCAGCGCCAGCGCGTCGCCATGGGCCGCGCTATCGTGCGCAATCCGAAAGTGTTCCTGTTCGACGAGCCTTTGTCCAATCTCGACGCCAAGTTGCGCGTGCAGATGCGCACCGAGATCAAGCGCGTCCACCAGAAGGTCAAAACGACCACCGTCTACGTGACGCACGACCAGGTCGAGGCCATGACCTTGGCCGACCGCGTGGTGGTGATGAACGGCGGCAAGATCGAGCAGATCGGCACGCCGAACGATCTCTATCACCACCCCAAGACGCGTTTCGTCGCCGGCTTCATCGGCTCCCCGGCGATGAACCTCGTCCCGGCCAAGCTCGCGGGCAACGGCAGCGGTCTGACAATCAGGCTGTCTGACAAGTTGTCATTCCAGGTGCCGGAAAGCCGTGCCGCGCGCTATCGCGGCCATATCGGCAAAGACCTGCTGTTCGGCTTGCGCCCCGAGCACATCACCGAGACGCGCGGCCGCGAAAACGGCGTCGGCCAGGAGTTTTCGATCATCCTCGACGTGGTCGAGCCGATGGGCATGGAGACCATGGTGTTCTTCACCGTCGACGGCACCGAAGTCTGCGGCCGCGTCGAACCGACGGCCGCCAAAGGCGCCGGCGAGGCCATGACGTTGCGCGCCAACCTCGATCACATGCATCTGATCGACCCGGCGACCAACCTGGTGCTGTGACCGTTCCGTCTCATTCCTTGACCGCGCCGGTCATCGCCGAGACGTAGTGCTCGACGAAGAACGCATAGAGAATGACCAGCGGCAGCGAGCCGATCATCGCGCCCGCCATCAGCGAACCCCAGCGGTAAATGTCGCCGTCGACCAGCGCCGTCACGATCGCGACCGGCACGGTCTTGTACTGCGTCGATGAAATGAACGTCAGCGCGTAGATGAATTCGTTCCAGCACAATGTGAAGCAAAAGATGAAGGCCGAGATCAGCCCCGGCACCGCAAGCGGCAGCACGATCCTCATCAGAATCTGCCAGCGGCTGGCGCCATCGATCAGCGCGCATTCCTCGAGCTCGAAGGGAATGGTCTTGAAGTAGCCCATCAGCAGCCAGGTCGAAAACGGGATGAGGATGGTCGGGTAAGTCAGGATCAACGCAAACGGCGTGTCGAACAGGCCGTACTGGAACACGACGGTCGACAGCGGGATGAACAAGATCGAGGGCGGCACGAGATAAGCGAGGAAGATGGCGCCGCCGACCCATTGCGCGCCTTTATAGCGCAGCCGCACGATCGCATAAGCGGCGAGCACGCTTGCCGCGATCGACAGCGCGGTCGCGCAGACCGCGACCAACATCGTGTTCCACAGCCAGATCGGATAATCGGTCTCGAACAGCAATTTGTGGACGTGCTTGAACGTCGGATTCCAGGTCCAGAACGGATTGTAGGTTTCGAGGTCGAGCAGCTGGTTGTCCGGCTTCACGGACGTCAGCGCCATCCAGTAGAACGGGAATAGCAGGATCAAGAGGATGATCGACAGCGGCAGATAGAGCGTCACCAGCCGGCGGGGCAGCGATTGCAAATAGCTCATGCCCTCCGTGTCGTCGGCGGTCGGCGAGGAGCCGGTGAGCACGGCTTTCGGATCGATGGCTTTGCCGGCGAGCGCGTCAGTCATTGCTCTCACCTTGCTGCCATTTGCGCCGCTGCAGGCCGAACCATGAGACCAGAATGGCGGCGAGCAGGAACGGGATCATCGCTGTCGAAATGGCGGCGCCCTCGCCCAGTTGGCCGCCGAGGATGGCCCGCTGATAGGACAGCGTCGCCATCAGATGTGTGGCGTTGACCGGGCCGCCGCGCGTCATCACCCAGATCAGCTGGAAGTCGGTGAAGGTGAACAGCACCGAGAACGTCATCACCACCGCGATGATCGGGGTGAGCAGCGGATAGGTGATGAAGCGGAAGCGTTGCCAGGATGAGGCGCCGTCGATGGTGGCCGCTTCATAGAGCGAGGGCGACACCGTCTGCAGCCCGGCCAGCAGCGTGATCGCGACGAACGGCACGCCGCGCCAGATATTAGCGAAGATCACCGACCAGCGCGCGTTCCAGACGTCGCCGAGGAAGTTAATATTCTCGTTGATCAGGTGCATTTTGCGCAGTGACCACGAGATGATCGAGAATTGCGGGTCGAACAGCCACCAAAACGCAATGGCCGAGAGCACCGTCGGCACAATGAAGGGGATCAGCACGACCGCGCGGATGATCGCTTTGAACGGCAGCCGCTCATTGAGCAGCAGCGCGAGATAGAGACCGACCGCGAATTTAATGGTGCTGGCAACGCTGGTGTAGAGCAGCGTATTGAAGACCGAGAGCCAGAACGTCGAGTTGTCCCAGAGCCATTCGTAGTTTTCCAGCCCGACAAAAACGCCGGTGCGGCCGATGCGAGCATCGGTGAACGACAGCCAGACGCCTAAGCCCAGCGGGTAGGCGAGAAACAGAATTAGAAACGCCGCCGCCGGCAGCATGAACCAGAAGCTCAGCCATTCGCGGTTGATCTTGAGCCGGCTCCACGCGGTGGGCTCGCGCCGGGCGGCTTTGAGGGACGATTTCAGCGCGATGTCGGCCATTCGGCTTCCTTATCCCTCCCCGCGACGCGGGGATGGTGGCTTCGAGCCAACGGGTCCGCGCATAGCGCGGCCCGATGGTAAACTCCACGAGAAGCTGGGTGAGGATCGCGCCACACCCGACACCCCACCCGGTTCGGCCTTCGGCCGAACCACCCTCCCCCTGTGGGGGAGGGTTAAGCAGCTACCGATAGATCCGCTTCAACTGCCGATCGGCGATCGCGACGGCGCCTTTGGCGTCTTCGCGGCCGGTGCAGTAGTTGGCGAACATGTCGAGCACGACGAAGTCGGCGATCGCGGTCGCCGCCTTCTCGCCGACCGAGCCGAGGCCGCCGGCGGTGAGCGTGCGCTTGGCCGCCTCGCCGAACACCGTGTTCTTCGGGTCGGCGGTCCAGATCGGGTTCTTGTCGTATGCGTTGAGGCAGTGCGTGAGATAGCCCTGCGCCGCCTCGATCCACGGATTGAAGTTGTCCGCCTCCAGCATGAAGGCCATCAGCGCCTTACAGGCCTGCGGATACTTGGTGTAGGTCATCGCCATGATCGGATACATCAGGTGCAGTTCGGTCGGCTTGCCGACCGGGCCAACCGGCCAATAGGCGTGGTCCATGTCGTCGGCGATCTGCTTCTTGGTCGGGTCCTTCTTGGCGGCGACGTAGATTGAGATGCCGTTGTCGGTCCAGTTGATTTCGCCGGCGAGGAACGCCTTGTTGTTCGAGGCGTCGTTCCACGACGCGACGCCTGCAATCATTTCGGGATAAAGCGCCTTGGCGAAGTCGAGCGCCTTCACCGTCTCCGGCGAGCTAATGATGACCTTGTCGTTCTTGTCGACGGCGTTACCGCCGTGCGCCCACAGGCACCAGTACACCCAGGCATTGCCGTCGCCCGAGGCGTGGCCGAGCGCGAAGCCACCCGGCGTCCCTTGCGCCTTCATCGCCTTGGCATAGGCGAGGAATTCGTCGGTCTTGGTTGGGAACTTGGAGAAGCCGGCTTTCTTCGAGGCCTCGACGCGGTAGTTGAGCATATTGCCTGAGTAGCAGATCGGGATCGCGATCCATTTGTTGCCGCTCTTGCCGTAGGTGATCGCGCTCGGCACCCAGCCGCCGTACTTCTTGCCGAGGTAATCGGCGACGTCGGTGACGTCCATGCATTTCTGCGGGAAGAGGTGCGGCAGCGAATAAAGGCCCCAGAACAGGTCGGGCCCTGCGCCGGTGTTGGCGGCGACCGAAGCCTTCGGCTGCACGTCTTCATACGATTCGCGCGAGATATCGACCTTCACGCCGGTCGCCTTGGTGAAGGCGTCGATCAGCTTGACGAAAGCGTCGTCCTCCGATTGCACAAAATATTTCCAGCGCAGCATCGACAGTTTGGCGTTCTTCTCCGGCTTCCAAGGTGCGTTCTGCGCCCAGGCCTTGGCCCAGTCGAGCAAAGCGGGGCCGGTGAGTGCGCTTGCCACGCCCAGCGCGGTCCCGCCCTTCACCAAAGCGCGGCGAGTAAAGTTGGTCATGGTCGTTCCTCCGTTGTGTGTTTCTAGTCGGTCAGTCGCTTCCCGGTCGTCTCGTCGAACAAATGCGCAAGCCGCGGGTCCGGCCTGAGTCGGATCTTGTCGCCCGGCTTGAATTGGTGACGCTCGCGGAACACCGCGATGATCTCCTGACCGGTATCCTGGCCGCCGAACTTGGCGACGACCTGCAGTTCGGAGCCGGTCGGCTCGACCACCTGCACTTCCGCTTCGGCGCCGTCGTCGGCGAGCGCGAAATGCTCCGGCCGCACGCCATAGATCGCGGGCCGCCCGCCGCTGCCGGCGGGAGCCGCGCCGAGCGTGAACTTGACGCCGGCGTCGCCTTCGAATGCGGCAGTTCCGTTGACGCTGATACGTCCCTTGAGCATGTTCATGGCCGGCGAGCCGATAAAGCCGGCGACGAACAGATTGTCCGGCCGGTCGTAGAGATCGAGTGGCGCGCCGATCTGCTCGACCAGCCCGTCATGCATGACCACGATCTTGTCGGCCATGGTCATGGCTTCGATTTGGTCGTGCGTGACGTAAATGGTCGTGGTCTTCAGCCGCTGGTGTAGCTCCTTGATCTCGGTGCGCATCTGGACGCGCAATTTGGCGTCGAGATTCGACAGCGGCTCATCGAACAAGAATACCTGCGGATCGCGCACGATGGCGCGGCCCATGGCGACGCGTTGGCGCTGGCCGCCCGAGAGTTGCCGCGGGAAGCGCCCGAGCAACTGCGTGAGCCCGAGGATGCCGGCGGCGCGGTTGACGCGTTCGTCGATCTCGCTCTGCGGCGCCCCGCGCAGCTTCATCGAGAATGCCATGTTGGCGGCGACGGTCATGTGCGGATAGAGCGCGTAGTTCTGGAATACCATGGCGATGTCGCGCTCTTTCGGCGGCAGGTTGTTGACCACGCGGTCGCCGATGCGAATTTCGCCCGCCGTGATGTTTTCGAGCCCGGCGATCATGCGCAGCAACGTCGACTTGCCACAGCCGGACGGGCCGACCAGTACGACGAATTCGCCATCACCGATCGCTATATCGACGCCGTGGATGACGGCTGTCGTGCCGAAGGCCTTGCGCACCCCGCTGATGCCGACCGAAGCCATTCAATCCTCCCGGCCGGCGAAGCCAGCCACATCTTATTCTTGCGTCTTCTTGGCTGTCGCAAGCGGTACGCCAGTTGCTCCGATTGCGTCCCATCTGGCCCGCAAATCATGGGTCTTTCAGGCAGCGAAAATCAAGCACGATATTTGTAGAGAATTTGCGGAATCCGGCAGGCTCCTAAAGCGCCAGGCCGCCGTCGACGAGGTGCGGCTGGCCGGTGATGTAGCGCGATTCATCCGATGCCAGGAACACGGCGAGCGCGGCGACTTCGGCCGCCGTGCCGAGCCGTTTCATCGGCTGGCGGGCGATGAAGTCGTCCCACACTTCCTGCTCGGGCTTGCCGGTCTGCTTCGACAGCGTGGCGACGCGGTCCTCCAGCGACGGCGATTCGATGGTGCCCGGACAGATGGCGTTGCAGCGGATGCCCTTGGTGATGAAATCGATGGCGACCGCCTTGGTCAGTCCGATCACCGCCGCCTTGGTCGCGCCGTAGACGTAGCGGTTGGGCAGCGCCTTCACCGAGGAGACGCCCGACGACATGTTGACGATCGAGCCGCCGCCTTTCTTCAACATGGCCGGCAGGAACGCCTTGATGGTGCGGTGCATCGCCTTGACGTTGAGGTCGAAGGAAAAGTCCCAGTCGCGGTCGGTGCAGTCGAGCACCGTGCCCTGGTGCACGTAGCCGGCGACATTGGCGAGCACGTCGAGCCCGCCGAATTCGGCTTCGATGGCTTTGGCGAGTTCGGTGACCGCGGCGCTCGACAATACGTCGAGCTTGATCGCCTTCTTGGCTTCGAGCCCTTGCAGCTTGTTGGCGTCGACGTCGGTAGCAACGACGATCGCGCCCTCGGCGATTAAGGCTTCGGCGACGGCGCGGCCGATGCCCTGGCCGGCGGCGGTCACCAGTGCGACTTTGCCCTGCAGACGTATGCCCATGGCTGTCCCCGTCAATGATTGTCGCGCGGCACGGGGGATTCCTGTGCGACGCGCCGATATTTGACCGCCAGCTTAAGCACCATGCCGGCAGAAAGCTGATCCACCATACCGCGCTGGATCTCCTGCCACGGCGTCTGGCTTTCGGGATAGTGGTAACCGCCGTTTTTCTCCAGCGCCGCCCGGCGCCGCGCCAATTCCGCCTTGGCGGTCAGGATATCGGCGCTGCCGGTGTTGAGGTCGATGCGCACGCGGTCGCCGGTCTTGAGCAGCGCCAGCCCGCCGCCGGCCGCCGCTTCCGGCGAGGCGTTGAGGATCGACGGTGAGCCCGAGGTGCCGGATTGCCGGCCGTCGCCGATGCAGGGCAGCGCCGTGATGCCGCGTTTGATCATCGCCGCCGGCGGCTGCATGTTCACCACTTCCGCCGAGCCGGGATAGCCGATCGGGCCGACGCCGCGGATGAACAGAATTGTCCGCTCGTCGATCTTCAGCGCCGGGTCGTCGATACGGTGGTGGTAATCCTCCGGCCCATCGAACACCACGGCGCGGCCTTCGAAGGCGTTCGGGTCTTTCGGGTTGCTAAGATAGCGCGCGCGGAACTCGTCGGAGATCACGCTGGTCTTCATGATGGCGGAATTGAACAGGTTGCCCTTGAGCACGAGGAAGCCTGCCTTCCGCACCAGGGGCTTCTTGTACGGCCGGATGACGTCGGCGTCCGCAACGGCTGAGCGCCGCACGTTGTCGCCCATGCTCTTGCCGTTGACGGTGAGTGCGTCGGCGTGGATGCGCTCGGCGCGCAGCAGTTCGTTCATCACCGCCGGCAGGCCGCCGGCGCGGAAATATTCTTCGCCGAGATATTTGCCGGCGGGCTGCATGTTGACGAGCAACGGCACGTCATAGCCGACCGTCTCCCAGTCCTCGATCGAAAGCTTGACGCCGATGTGACGGGCGATGGCGTTGATATGGATCGGCGCATTGGTCGAACCGCCGATCGCCGAATTGGCGACGATGGCGTTCTCGAACGCCTTGCGGGTGAGGATGTCCGACGGCCTCAAGTTCTCGTGCACGATCTCTACCGCGCGCAGGCCGGTCTCGTAGGCGATCTGGCCGCGCTCGCGATAGGGCGCCGGGATCGCCGCGCAGCCGGGCAGCGTCATACCGAGCGCTTCGGCGAGCGCATTCATGGTCGAGGCGGTACCCATGGTGTTGCAATGGCCAATCGACGGCGCGGTCGAGGCGGCGATATCGATGAACTCCTCGGCGTCGATTTTTCCGGCGGCCATTTCCTCGCGCGCCCGCCAGATCGCGGTGCCGGAGCCGGCGCGCTCGCCTTTCCACCAGCCGTTGAGCATCGGCCCGCCGCACAAGACGATCGCCGGCGTGTTGACGGTCGCGGCCGCCATCAGGCAGGCGGGCGTCGTCTTGTCGCAGCCGGTCATCAGCACGACGCCGTCGAGCGGATAGCCGTACAGCACCTCGACCAGGCCAAGATATGCGAGGTTGCGGTCGAGCGCGGCGGTCGGCCGCTTGCCGGTTTCCTGGATCGGGTGCACCGGGAACTCGAAGGCGATGCCGCCGGCGGCGCGGATGCCCTCGCGCACGCGCTTGGCGAGCTCGATGTGGTGCCGGTTGCACGGCGACAGATCCGAGCCGGTCTGCGCAATGCCGACGATCGGCTTGCCGGAGCGCAGTTCCTTCGAAGTCAGGCCGTAGTTGAGATAGCGCTCGAGATAAAGCGCCGTCATGCCTGGGTTGTCGGGATTGTCGAACCACAGCTGCGAGCGCAGCGGATGTGTTTTTGCCGAATTGCGCGATCTTTTGCGCATTTTCCGTCTCCCTGGGTGTGGTTTTTTCTGCCGGCGAGGATGCGCCGAACGGCGCGGCCAAGGCAAGGGAGACGGCGGATCGAAATGGCGGGGACAAGCCCGGCCATCACAGAGTCATGTGGCGTCCGGTGCCGATGCCGCGCGCCGCGCGTCGCGTTGCGCCTTTCGGCTGACCGCGGTCGTATCGGTGACGCCGACATAGGTTTCCAGCAGTTTCTGGTCGGCTTTCAGCGCCGCGCTTTCGCCCTGGTAGACGATGCTGCCGCGCTCGACGATGATCGCCCGGTCGGTGACGCCGAGAATCTTCTGTGCGTTCTGTTCGACCAAGATCGCCGACAGGCCTTCCTCGCGGATGATCTTGCGCAAGGCGGCGAGCAATTCCGCGATCAGGATCGGCGCCAGCCCTTCGAGCGGCTCGTCGAGCAGCATGATGCGCGGATTGAGGATGAGCGCGCGGGCGATCGCCAGCATCTGCTGCTCGCCGCCGGACAGCTGGTTACCGAGATTGTCGCGCCGCTCGGCGAGCCGCGGGAACAGCTCGTAGACCTTGGCCAGCGTCCAGCGGCCCGGCCGCGCCACCGCGGTCATGTTCTCTTCCACCGTCAGCGAGCGGAAGATGTTGCGCTCCTGCGGCACCCAGCCGATTCCGCAATGCGCGCGCTGGTCCGGCCGCAGCGCGGTGATGTCGCGGCCGTCGAGGCTGATGCTGCCGCCGATGTGGCGGGTCACGCCGACGATCGAGTTGACCAGCGTGGTCTTGCCCATGCCGTTGCGGCCGAGCAGCGCCAGCGCCTGGCCCTCGGCGATCTTGAAGCTCACGTCGCTCAGCACCACGGCCTCGCCGTAGCCGGCGGTCAATGCCTGAACGTCGAGGAGATCAGGCATCGGGCAACTCCTCGCCGAGATAGACCGCCTTGACGCGGGCGTCGCGGGCGACCTCGTCCGGGCTGCCTTCGACGAACAGCGCGCCGTTGACCAGCACGGAAATGCGGTCGGCGAACGAGAACACGATGTCCATGTCGTGCTCGATCAAGAGCACGGTGACGTCCTTGGGCAGGCTTTCGACCGCGGTCAGAATCTCCTGCCGCTCGTCCTCGGGAACGCCGGCGGCCGGCTCGTCGAGCAGCAGCACGCGCGGGCGGCAGGCGATGGCGACGGCGATCTCCAACAGGCGCTGCTTGCCGTAGGGCAGGACCGCTGTGCGCTTGTCGATGACGTCGGTGAGGTGAAACCGCTCCAGGATTTCGACCACCTCGGTGATCAGATCCGGCCGGCTGCCGACCACGCGCCACCAGTCGAGGCCTTGCCCGCGCCGTTCCGATACCGCGAGCCCGACCGTCTCCAGCGGCGTGAGATCGTTAAACAACTGGTTGATCTGGAAGGTGCGCACGATGCCGAGGCGGACCCGCTCATGCGTCTTCTTGTCGCTGATGTCCTCGCCGTCGAGCAGGATGCGGCCCGAGGTCGGCTTCTGCACGCCGGTGAGCAGATTGATCAGCGTGGTCTTGCCGGCGCCGTTCGGCCCAATCAGGGCGTGGCGGGCGCCTTTCTGGACCTGCAGCGACACGTTGTTGGACGCAACCAGCGCGCCAAAACGCTTCACCAGGCTGACGGTTTCCAGCGCCACGGCCATGGTCAGTGTCCTTCGCCGGGCGACATCGTCAGCCGCCGTTTCAGCGCCCGCCAGTTGAGATGCGCGGCAAAGCGACGGAACGGCGCGGTCCATAGCGAGATGCGCTCGCGTCCGACCAGCACGATCACCACCAGCACCAGGCCGATCCAGAACGGCCAGTATTGCGGCGTCAATTGTGACAGATAGTCCTGCATGAATTTGAAGATGATGGCGCCGATCAGGCCGCCGTAAAGATAGCCGGTGCCGCCGATGATCAGGATCAGCAGAAGATCGGCCGAGCGGTCGAAAGAGAAGACCTCGAGCGAGGCGAACGACGTGGTCTGCGCCAGCAGGGCGCCGGCGATCCCGGCGTAGCCGGCGGCCACCGTGTAGATCGCCACCAGCCGCGCATCGACCGAAATGCCGATCGCCGAGGCGCGCAGCGGGTTGCCCTTCACCGACATCAGCGACAAGCCGAATGGCGAATTCACCAGCCGCCGCGCGATCAAGAAGAGGATGAACAGCATCGTCAGGCAATAGGCGTAGCCGGTATGCCCGAACATATCGAAGCGGAACACGCCGAGCAGCGGATTGATGGTGACGCCCTGTAGCCCGTCGGCGCCGCCGGTCAGCCAGCCGTAGCGGTTCGCCAGTTCGCGCAACACCAGCGCGACGCCCAGCGTCACCATCAGCCGCGTCAGGTCGGAGCCGCGCAGCACCAGGAAACTGGTGACGAAGCCGAGCGCCATCGCCGCGAGGCCGGCGGCGAGCATCGCCAGCACCGGCTCGTTGATGATGCCGTGCTTGGCCAAGAGCGCGGCGGTGTAGGCGCCGAGGCCGAAAAAGGCGGCATGGCCCAGCGAGATGATGCCGGCGTAGCCGAGGATCAGATCGAGAGAGAGCGCGAACAGGCCGAGCCAGGCAATTTCGGTGAGGATGAGATGGCGATCGGGAAACAGCCAGATCGCGGCAAAGGCGACGAGCCAGAACACGATTTCGAGCGGCTGCCAGCGGGCGCGGGCGGACAGCCACTCGGTGGCGACGCGGATGGCAATCGGCGGCGGCAGCATGCGCGCCTCACCGCGACGCGGCGCGGGCGAACAGACCCTGCGGCCGCCAGATCAGCACGACGATCATGATGGTGTAGATGACGAAGGAGCCCAGCGTCGGCACGTAATACTTGCCGGCGACGTCGCCGATGCCGAGCAAGAGCGACGCGAGAAACGGGCCGGTGATGCTCGAGGTGCCGCCGACCGTCACCACGATCAAGAAGAAGATCATGTATTTGAGCGGGAAGGTCGGATCGAGCCCGAGGATTTCCGCGCCGAGCGCGCCGCCGAGCCCGGCAAGGCCGCAGCCGAAGGCGAAGGTCAGCGAGAACACCCAGTTGACGTTGATGCCAAGCCCGCGCGCCACCCGGCTGTCGTCGACCGCGGCGCGCAGCCGGCTGCCGAAGCGAGTCTTGGCGAGGATGAACTGCAAGGCGATCGTCAGCAACCCGCAGAGGACGATGATCAGCAGCCGGTAGCGGCCGATGCCGACGCCGGTGATCTCGAATTGGCCTTGCAGGTAGGTCGGAATCTGCACGAACACCTGGCTCGAGCCCATGATGTAGTCGGCCGCCGCCACCGACATGAAGACGAGGCCGATGGTGAACAGCACCTGGTCGAGGTGCGGCTTGCGGTAGACATGCGCATAGAGCGTGCGCTCGAACAGGAATCCGATAGCCGCACTCGCGAGAAATGCCATCGGCAACGAGACGAAGAATGGAACGCCCAACCGATTGACCAGCAAGACGGTGATGTAGCCGCCGGCCATGGCAAAGGAGCCGTGCGCGAGATTGATGAAGTTCATCAGGCCGAGCGTCACCGAGAGGCCCGATGCGAGCACGAACAGCAGCATGCCGTAGGCAATTCCGTCGAAGAGGATCGTGAGCATGTGTGCGCCGCGAACTCGGCTCGCTCCCGGAAATCCGCGCCCGATTGCCCGATCGTCTATCAGGCAAGTCCAGCCGCCGACCTGACTTTTGATAAGAAATGCGCGCGGCGACGATGACGCCGCCGCGCGCTTGATGAGCCGTTGGTTATTTCTTTTCCTTAGCCGGGTCTTTTACGTCCTTGACGGTCTCGAACTCCACATTGTAGAGCTGGCCGTTCTTCTTCTCGACCTTGCGCATGTAGACGTTCTGCACGATGTCGCGCGTGTCGGGATCGATCGAAATCGGGCCGCGCGGGCTTTCCCACTTCATGCCCTTCATGGCGGCGATGAGCGAATTGCCATCGGCCTTGCCGCCGGTCTTCTTCAGCGCCGCGTAGAGCAAGGCCATGCCGTCATAGCCGCCGACCGACATGAAGTTCGGGCGAAAGTGGTTGGCCTTCTCGAATTCCGCGACATAAGTCTTGTTCGCGGCGCTCTGGTGATCGGCCGAATAGATATGCGCAGTGACGGTTCCGATCGCCGCGTCGCCCATGCCGGGAAGCAGATCGTCGTCGGTCACATCGCCCGGGCCGATCAGCCTGATCCCAGCCTTGTCGAGGCCGCGCTCGGCATATTGCTTCATGAAGGTGCCGCCCTGGCCGGACGGCACGAAGACGAAGATAGCGTCAGGCTTGGTGTCGGCCGCGCGCTGCAGGAACGGCGCGAAGTCCGGGTTGGCGAGCGGGACCTTGATCGTCTCGGCCACTGACCCACCTGCCGCTTTGAACGTATCGATAAACCACTTCTCCGCGTCGGCGCCGGGCGCGTAGTCGGAGACGATGGTGACGACCTTCTTGATCTTATTCTTGGCTGCCCAGTTGGCGATGATCACCGACGATTGCGGCAACGTGAAGCTGGTGCGCACGATGTAGGGCGATTTCGTCGTGATGATCGAGGTGCCCGCCGCCATCACGACTTCGACCACCTTGGCCTCGGTGGCGAGCGGGGCGACGACCATCGCCGCCGGCGTGATCTCGAAGCCGGCGATGACGTTGACCTTGTCGTTGACGATCAGTTCCTGCGCCAGCCGCTTGGTGTTGTCGGGCACACTGCCGGAATCCCGAAGGATGACTTGGATCTTCTTGCCGGCCACGGTGTCGCCGTGCTCTTTCATGTAGAGATCGACGGCGGCCTTAATCTGCTTGCCGGTCGAGGCCTGTTGCCCCGTCATCGATACGATGAGGCCGATCTTGACGGTGTCTTGCGCGGCCGCGCCGCCGGCGGCGAACGCGCCGATGGCGAGCGCGGCGACCGTGCAGGTCACATACCTGGTTAACATCTGTGTCTTTCCTCCCGTTTCGTTGGTTTCGTTTTCATTCCGCTGCCAGGCGACCTGCCCAACCGCATATTCGTTGGGGACCAAACGAATTCCCCGGCTTAAGTAGGGCCCCCATCCGCGCCGTTTCCTTGATTGAAATCAAGCTAAATTTGCCCCAACCGTGGCTAGCTTGCAATGGCGGCGTGGCCCGGCATTGGGACGATTCCGGGCCGGCAAAACGGCGAAACTGGCAACCTGAAAAATGCTCGGCTCCAGTTCATCTGTTCCCGCGTGCCCCGGTTTTCTGGCATGAACATCCAGCAGCCACCGGTCGCCGTTCTCAAAAGCGTTTGCCGCAGCTGCCACGGCGGCTGCGGCGTTCTGCTGCACGTGCGCGACGGCGTGCTGGAGAAGGTCGAGGGCGACCGCGACTCGCCGCTCAACCACGGCCGCCTGTGCCCGATCGGCACGGTCACCACCGATCTCGTCTACCATCCCGACCGGTTGAAATATCCGCTGCGGCGCAAAGGCAAGCGCCAGTCCGGCGACTGGCAGCGCATCTCCTGGGACGAGGCGCTCGATGAGATCAGCGAGCGCGTCCTGGCCATTCGCGATAAATACGGACCTGAGGCGATCGCGCTCGGCACCGGCACCGGCCGCCATCACATCCGCTGGGTGTCGCGCTTCGGCCACGCGCTTGGCACGCCGAACTGGTGCGAGCCGGGCTTCGCGCAATGCTTCCACCCGCGGGTGAATGCCTCGATCCTGACCTTCGGCGATTTTCCGGTGTGCGATTTTACCGGCGACGTTGCGCCGGCCTGCATTCTTTACTGGGGCCATAATCCGGTGCTGTCGGGACCGGACGGCGAGACGCGCTTCAACGTGATGGAGGCGCTGGCGCATAATCCGCGCGTCATCGTGGTCGACCCGCGCCGCACCGCGCTTGCCGAAAAGGCGGAGCTCTGGCTGCAGATCCGGCCCGGCGCCGACGACGCGCTGGCGCTGGCGATGCTCAATGTCATCATCGGCGAGGAGCTCTATGACGAGCCTTTCGTCACGCGATGGACCCACGGCTTCGACGCGCTCGCCGCGCACGTCAAGCCGTTCACGCCGGAATGGGCCGAGCCGATCACCTGGGTCGGCGCCGACAAAATTCGTGCCGCCGCCCGCCTGTTCGCGCAGGCCAAGCCGGCCATGATGGAATGGGGCTGCGCGATCGAACATACGCCGAAATGCATCCAGACCGTGCGCGCGGTGTCGATGCTGCCCGCGATCACCGGCAACATCGACGTACCGGGCGGCTGGGTGTTCGGCATGCATGGGCTCGGCCGCTTCCCCAGCCTGATCGAAAACCTCGCGCCCGAGGCCAATGCTAAGCGGCTCGGCGCCGACCAATTCAAATTGCTCGGCGGCGAGGGCGCCGATCTGCCGGCGGCGCATATTCCGACGCTGCTCAAGGCGATGCGCGAGGGCAAGCCTTATCCGGTGAAAGCCTTCCTGGTGTTCGGCAACAACACGCTGACGACTTACGCCAATACGTCGGAGGTCTATGAGTCATTGATGAAGCTCGACTTCATGGTCTGCGCCGATCTGTTCATGACGCCGACCGCCGAGCTCGCCGATATCGTGCTGCCGGCGGCGTCCTGGCCGGAGATCAATCAGCTCGCCGCGCTGCCCACCGTCGCCGGCAACGTCGTGGTGGCAAACCAAAGATCGGTGCGGATCGGCGAGTGCAAGTCGGATGAAGAAATGTTTGTCGCGCTGGCGCGCCGCATGAAGCTGCCGGTCGGCACTGAAGCGGTTGAGGACGTGCTCGATGCGCAGCTTGCCGCCGGCGGCCTGCGCATGACCTTCGACCAGATCAAGCAGAAGGGATTCTACAAAGTCCCGTTCAAATACCGGAAATACGAGGGCGACGGCTTCAAGACGCCGACCGGCAAGATCGAGCTCTACTCCACGCGCTTCGAGCAGATGGGCTACGCGCCGTTGCCGAGCTACCAGGAGCCGCCGGAAAGCCCGCTCAGCACGCCGGAGATCGCCGCCGACTACCCGCTGGTGCTCACCACTGGCGGGCGCATCTCGCACTTCTTCAATTCCGAGCATCGGCAGATCGACAGGCTGCGCAAGGCGCACCGCGACCCGCTCGCCGAAATCCACCCCGAGACGGCGGCGCACTTCGGCATCGCCAAGGGGTCGTGGATGTGGATCGAGACCAAGCGCGGCCGCATTAGGCAAAAGGCCAAGCTCACCACGGGCATCGACCCGCGGGTGATCCATATCGAGCATGGCTGGTGGTTCCCCGAGCAGCCGGCGCCCGACTATGGCGTCTGGTCGTCGAACGCCAATCTGCTGACCGACAACAAGCCGCCCTACGATCCGGCTATGGGAACCTATCAATTGCGCGCGCTACTGTGCCGCGTGGCGCCCGCCGGCCTGCCCACCGTCGACACGGAAAAAGTGGGCGTGTAAGAAGGCCCCCGGCCGGAGGAACCCCCCAATGCGCATCGACGCCTATACGCACTTTTTCCCGAAAAAATTCTTCGACAAGATGCTCGAGGTCGCCGGGCAGTACAAGGACATGGGCAAGCGCGTGCGCGCGATTCCGCCGCTGTACGATCTCGACGCCCGCAAGAAGATCATCGACACCCACAAGGATTACCAGCAGATCCTGGCCTATCCGCAACCGCCGATCGAAAAGCTCGCCAAGAACGCGCAGCAGATCGACGAATATTGCCGCATCATCAACGACGGCTTTGTCGAGCTGTGCGCCAAGGAGTCGCAATACTTCCCCGGCTGGATCGCGCAGGTCTGCCTCGACGCGCAGGACGCCGGCGTCGGCGAAGCCGAACGCGCCATCAAGATGGGTGCGCTCGGCGTGCAGATCTACACCAACATCGCCGGCAAGCCGCTCGACCGGCCGCAATATCTGCCGTTCTGGAAAAAGATGAATGAGCTCGGAAAGCCGATCTGGCTGCATCCGGCGCGCGGCGCCGAAATGCCGGACTATGCCGACGAGACGAAATCGCTGTACGAGATCTGGTGGACCTTCGGCTGGTCCTATGAGACGGCGACTGCGATGATCCGGCTGGTCTATTCCAAAATCATGGACAACCATCCCAACCTGAAGATCATCACCCATCATTTCGGCGGTATCGTGCCGATGCTCGAAGGCCGTATCGGCCCGGGCAACGACGTGATGGGCTCGCGCACCACGGATGAGGACTATTTCGCGCTGCGCAAGAGCATGAAGAAGCGGCCGCTCGATTATTTCAAGCAGGATTTCTACGCCGACACCGCGGTGTTCGGCGGCAAGCCTGCGACCAAATGCGGCCTGGAATTCTTTCCGATCGACAAGATCTTGTTTGCCTCCGATTGCCCGTTCGATCCGGAGAACGGCGCGATGTACCCGCGCGTCACGCTGCAGATTCTCGAAGAGCTCAAGCTCGACAAAGAGACCAGCGACAAGATTTTCTACAAGAACCTCGAGGCCGTCACCGGCCGCAAGCTGGTCAAATAGCCGCTACTTTCCCGGCTGCGGTTCGGCCAGCACCTCGGCGACGGCTTCGGCATGGAAGTCGCCGGCGAGGCCTTGGCTGCTCATCAGCGCCGGATAGGCGGTGATGAATTCGGCCTGAATGACGTCGAAGGGCACGTCGACGAAGGTGCCGCGGTCGCGCAGATATTCCATGTGCCGCCGCCCGGCCGGGTCGAATGGCTGGAACAGCGAATCGGTGCGGCCGTCGAAGTCGAGCGGCTTGATCCGGGCGCGCTCGCACAGCGCGCTGTCGAAGGCGGGCGTCGCCTTCACCCAGCGCCCGGCAAGAAAAAGTTCGGTGTAGGAGTGCCAGATGAAGGTGTCGGTCTTCACCATCTCGTAAAGCCGCCGCGAGGTGAGATGATTGCGCACGTCGGCATAGCCGACCCGCGACGGCACGCCGATGACGCGCGCCCCCGCTGCGAGCAATGCCGACTTGCCGATGCAGAAGCCGCGCCCGCGCGCCAGAACGCTGCTGGCGCGAAAATTCTCCGGGTCGGCCAGGCTGACGTAAGGGTCGTAGATAATGCCGTCGCGCACCGCGGCGTAGAGCTTGAGGATCGCTGCGTCGGCGTCGCTTGCGCCTTGCGTCGCGTCCTTGGCGAGGGCGACGACCTGCGGCGCGCAACTGTCGACGAATTTGCCCGCCGCAAGGTATTGAGTCATGTCCATCGGTGCGCGTTCCACGATTTGCCGAGACTAGATCGGCTGCCTAGGCAAACCCTTGCGTTCGGTCAAGCAATGTCTATGCCGTCCGCCAGCCGAACGGCCGGCCGCGGCGGATTGGTGTGCGTCGCCAACCGGCGTAACAAAGCGACGGCGAATTTTCGGCGCCGCCGGGCTTAACAATTCGATCTGGAATATAATCCTATTCGCTCGGAATGCCTCCCGGGTGCGGTCATGACGCGCTCCGCCGCGCAGCGGGGAGGGATAAGAAAGCGGGGCCGCGCGAGAATTTCTATTCCTGCGACACCGGCGGATCGAGATCGTCGGCCCAGGTCTCGCTCGGCTTCGGATAGCGGCGCAGCAGGCGGTGCACGAGTTGGACGTGTTCGGCTTCCTCTTCCATGAGTTCGCCGGCCAGCGTCTTGACCTTGGGGTCCTTCGCCGTTTCCACGATCGAAGTGAAATAAGCGAGCGCGCGCTCCTCGCCGGCGAGCGAAAGCTGAAGCGCGTGCCACGGCGTCATCATGTAGTGCGCGGCGCCGAGCTCGGCCTCTTCCGGGCTTTCGCCTTGGGCGAATTTCGCCATCTCGCTGGCGTGGGCGACGACGTCGAAATCGCCGGCCATGCGGCGGATTTCCTCGCCGTGGATGCCCTCGGCGCGGGCGAGATCGCGAAAGATCTTCACCAGCTCCGGATTGTTGTGGGTCTCCATCTGGTCGGCCAGGAGCTTGTAGCGGTCGACGGCGTCGATCTCGATCTGGTAGGCGACCGCCAGCAGATCGTTGAGGTTGGCGACTTTCGGCGCGCTCGGCGACTTGCTCATAGCTCGAATTCCTTTTCCAACTCGGACAGGTCGAAGTCGCTCTTGCCGGCGGCAGGCTGATAGGGCGTACGATTGCCGCGATACAGAATGCCGATGTTGAAGCCGTCGTCGGTCATCAGCCTGCGCGCCGCCTTGCCCTGATCGGAGGTTTCGGTGACGGGCGCCGGATGTACCTGCTCCTTCCATGCCTTTTCATCGGGACGGAAGGTGACGCAGGGGCTCAAGATCTCGACGAAGGAGAAGCCGGGATGCTTGATCGCCTCCACCAGCACGTCGGCGGTGTGGTTGGGATCGCCGGAGAAACAGCGGACGGTTTCGATCGTGACCGATTGTTGCGTAGTTTGGAGTGTATAGTGTTGACGCCGCGAAGAGTTTCGAGAGCAAGCGGACTTGTGTATCGACCGGGCTCGCGCAGCGGGCAGCGCCGCAGAGCGCAAACTGTACCGACGGTTGGCGTTGACTTGGCTCAAAAATCGTCATCCGAATACAGCCGGGGCGCAATCGAGCTGCGCGACGCCGACGCGGCAGCCTTCACGGTCCGAACCCGTGCGCGTGCGGGTGATCAAGCTCCGAATCCGCCCCCGGCGTTGTCCGCCGCTGTGACCACCGCCGGGGTGGCTAATGCATTAGTCGCGACCGGCATGCAACCGAGCGCGACCGCGGCAGCGACGGTGATGATTGTTCTATTAAACACGAGTTTCTCCTATTAGTTCAAGTCGACAATCCGCGGCAGTTGCTAGTAGTTGCTCGTTATGCGGACACGTTCGCGTGTTAGCCTATGATGCGCTTCAACAAAACCTTTGAGCGCGAGCGTGTGAGCAATTCTATACAGACATCGCTCGCCCGCCGGGGTACTCTAACGTCAAACAGCTATCGTCTCCGACGGCGAGCGAGTGAGCCGACAAGGTCAGCAGCTAAGGGCTTTATCAAGCACCAGCTTGGCTATCGTCAAAGGATCGTGGACCGTGCCTAGGAACCTCAACCGAGAAGCGCATCCCGCCGGCCCAATCGGCGCGGCGGCGGCTCACGGCATGAGTAAACCAACGCCAATTGTGCTGTTTTTGGTTGGCGTTGGATTGGGACTTTTCGGGCTGCGCATATTTGGCATTGAATGGTTGCAGTATAAATGGGTGTTAGCGATTTCTATAGGCCTAGTCGCATACGGCGCCTATCTTTACGTCATTGCAGAACGTCAAAATTTGAATTTGGACAGCGCCGAAGCCTAATCGGGACTCACGCCGATGGCGGCCTAATAGGCGTAACGGGCGCGACGGCATATGGGAAAAAGCAAAAACAACAGGCGCATCGAAGCTACGGTGGTTGGTTGGCGAGAACGATCAAAACTCAGCGCTGAACCCTTAGATTTCCAGCTGAAGTCTTGCCTCTATCCGAAACCTCCTCGTATTCAACGACCTGTCCCTCATTGAGACCGCTGAGGCCGGCTCGCTCGACAGCCGAGATGTGGACGAACACATCTTTGCCGCCGCCCTGCGGCTGAATGAATCCATAACCTTTTTGAGAATTGAACCACTTCACGGTGCCTTTAGGCATATCTGCTCCGATGGAATTAACCGCTCACAGGACTACATACTATCACGCCAAAAACAGAAGGGCAGCCGGTCAGGGCGCTTGGTCCATTTCGCAATGACCGAGGGCCAATGGTCCGGAGCCTCATGCCCAGAGACGTAAATCCGGTGATAAGCTTGGGAGTTGATGCATGCCGACGCGCGCTCCACTCGGCATTTCATGCGTCCTGCCGGGTTTATTGTCCATTGTCTCTAGAGGGACATAGATGCCGCAATTGAGATCTGGTCTCGTCACACTGGCTTAGAGGACTGCTCTTCTTCCATCGTGACAGCGACTGCAGCGTTCGCAGAGAGGCGAACCTTTCGGCCTTCGACTTCGGCAACCAAGCTCAAGTCGATATAATGATGGTGGCCCCTGTGCCTGCCTTCACCGCTGTCGACTTTTGTCAATTTAATCCGGCCGTTTTCAACGCGATCGACGGTTCCGATGTGTACGCCATCGGCGCCGATAACCTCCATATGCTCTTTTATCGAGGGCTCGGGCATTCAAGTCTCCTTGGCAGCGGTCAGCAGGCCCGGTGCTTGGCGATTTTGTGGAATTGAAGGGGCCCTATCGTTCAGGCTTCCATTCGCGGGCTAATCTCTGGGCTTCGGCGATTTGTTCGGGCGTCATATGTTTGGCAACCTGATCGCGATACCACAGTTGATCTGAATTATCCTTTTCCCCGTTGTGGCTTGCTGCAACAGGAAGCCCATCTATTTTTGCGCCAACTATCGAGGCCGCAATGTCATACCATTTGTAGGCTTGAGTATAATCTGCCGGGGTGCCACCACGGCCCTCCCCATAAAAGTAAGCCAGCTTCATTTGCGCAGACGCGTTTCCTCTATCGGCGGCTCTGTGCCACCACTTCATCGCAATGACGTAGTTGCCACTTAGTCGTGCGCTATCGCCGCATATCTCGATCGCATTAGAAACAGCTTCGCGAATGTCAGTCTGGGTCGACTCTGCCAGTTGAGCGGTCTGTGAAAGCCAGTTTGCAGAAGCACATGATGTCTCATCGATTTGCTCATCAACTCTTTGCTTGTGCAACGAAGTCTGCGCGTGTGAAGCCTCTGGGCCCAGAAACAAGGTCAGCGCCGCCAATGCGAGAAGTCGGTTCATTTGCGTTGCCTTCCGACGACTACCAAATCCGGAAGCCAGGCGGATTGGGCTTGACGGTGATTCTTCCTGGGTAATAGGTGAACGGATGGCCGGGACCGCCGGTCCCATGCCGTTCAAGGTGGCCCTCCCTGAACAGGCGCCGACAGGTTGAATTGACCCGCTGCTGATAGCCCACGCGACCGAACAGAGATTTGGCGAGCGCGAGTTCGGTCATACCTGGCCTATGCGACACAAGCTGATCGATATGATCGGCCAACGCCATTTTGCCGATACGGATGATGTCGCGGGGCGCGACAGAGCTCATTGGGATGCCGCTTTGGCTTCGATCAATTTCGCTGCACACGCCCTGGCCAGCTCGTAGTCGGAGGAGGTAGCTCCGGGCCGTGTCGCCCAGCCGCCCTTCTCCAGGTACTGACCCTGTTGCCAGTTGGAAGTGATTTTTCGCAGGGCCGCCAGATTTTCTTGCGCATCGCCGTTCTGCATGAATTTCTCCACGCAGATCGGCGTGAGGACTGTCACAACAGCGGCCCCAGCTTGGTCAGCCGCAAGTTTGTTGGCGGTTGCGCCGGTAACCCACCCGCCCCAAGAAAATCCGATGACCATCGACGCGACCGCGCCGATTACCATTCCTTGTATAAGACGCGTTCGCGACTCGCCAAGGAAAATTGATGGAACTTGCATGGCTTTTATCCCTTCGATCAGAAAGTAAGCCGTACGCAGCGCGTACCGCAACGGAGGCCGGTGCCAACGGTACTTCGCAGAACGCAATCGGCATCATTGCTGCCGATGAAAGGGTGCCAGCTTAGACACGCCGCTGCATTCGGCAGCTCTAGGACAGATGGCTGTCCACCAGACCGATAGCACGCGTTCACTATTTCAATTTGTAGATGCATCACATTGGGGCGTCTGAGCAAAACTGCTCACTTCGGCAGTAAAAAGCGAAACACGCATTTTGAATTCGCGATAGCGCTTGTACCCGCTCTCGGCGGACGTTTTCTGCTTCGAGTGATTTGGACGATGGTCCGTGCTCACGTCGTGACCATGATACGACAAGCGGCCGACACACTACGATCTCTGTATTAAATAGCTCACTCTGGACGGCGGTGGATAAACGGTCTGAGGTTTTTCCCGCGACTGTTAATCTCGAACAAAAGGTGAAGTTATGCGTGCATCAATGCGGATTGGGCTTTCAAACAATGGGTGCCTTATGCGCGTAGTCGAGCAATTGTTGCACCAAGCGAGGGCATGGTCGACGCGAGGACTCTGGAAGGAAAAAGCGCGCTAACTGACTTGTTCCGCCGAAAGCGAGCGCCTCTCGCTGATCTCGGTTCGAATCATCGAATCCTGCTTCTCTGCGTTTCCTTCCATGGATCTCTAGGCGGTGCTTCGACTAATTCATAACCTAGCGTGTAAGGTCCGTCTCGTGCGGTTAGTTGCGTCATGCAGTGCGGACAGAACGCTTGCTCACCAGGTTTCGTTGGTTCGCCGCGCTGGCGCTTCAGCAGCTTGGCACTACAAGTTGGACATGAATAGTTTGAGAGCGTCACTGTTGCTACCCTTGCCGTTATCACGCCGGTTCGCGGTCGCCGCAGATAGATCGTCAGCTCCCCAGTGCCCGGACGCGATCAATCATCCGCTGAATTATCTCGGGCGCAGCCAGGCCGAAGCGGATGGTAGAACATCATTTCACCTGTCGCCGACGCTATAGGAATGCGCACCAGTGCCGGCCAGCTTGCCCCTATCAACAATCAGATATTCGTCTCGGATCTGACGACCTTTAAACCAGCATTCCAGGATTTCCCTGGTTCCAGCAGCGTAGCGGGCCTGGGCTGATAATGATGTCCCCGATGTGTGCGGCGTCATCCCGTGGTGGGGCATGGTACGCCAAGGGTGATCCTTCGGTGGTGGCTGCGGAAACCAGACGTCGCCCGCGTAGCCAGCAAGTTGCCCGCTTTTAAGTGCACGGACGACCGCATCGCGGTCGCATATCTTGCCACGCGCTGTATTTACCAGATACGCGCCCCGCTTCATCTTCCCGATGAGCGCGTCGTTGAAGAGGTGTTCGGTCTCCGGGTGCAGTGGAGCGTTGATTGTAACCACGTCACAAACACGGACCATAGACTCGACGTTCGGGTGGTAAGTGAGGTTCAGCTCCTTCTCGACATCTTGCGGAAGCCGATGCCGATCAGTGTAGTGAAGTTTGACGTCGAACGGCTTCAACCGTTTCAGAACAGCCAAGCCGATGCGGCCGGCCGCAACCGTACCAACCTCCATCGCTTCGAGATCATAGGAGCGTGACACGCAATCCGCGATATTCCAGCCCCCGTTGATTATCCACTGATAAGACGGAATGTAGTTGCGTATCAACGACAAGATCATCATCACCACATGCTCGGATACGCTGATGCTATTGCTATAAGTAACTTCAGCGACCGTGACGCCGTGCTTGATGGCGGCTTCAAGATCCACGTGGTCTGATCCGATACCCGCTGTGATCGCAAGCTTCAGCTTCTTTGCCTTCGCGATTCTTTCCGCCGTCAGGTAAGCCGGCCAAAAGGGTTGTGAAATGACCACTTCCGCATCGGGAAGCTCGCGTTCGAAGACCGAGGTCGGGCCCTCTTTATCTGCAGTTACGACGAAGGTGTGGCCTAGACCTTCAAGAAATTTACGCAACCCAAGTTCACCCGAGACAGAGCCTTTAGCTCTGGCCAGACCAATACAATCGCTGGCTCCCAGAGGCAATGAAGCCCCGGGCGATCGCCGATTGAAGAGGAACGCCGCGTGCAGGTTTCTCGTACGGCAAGGTTGACTATGCGCTGTTCAAGATCGAAATGCTTTTGAGAGACGGAAATTCCAGATAGCCGTCCCTCTCTGGGTATGGCCTGATCAAATTTCCCCACAATTTGCGAAGGACCGCCGAGCCAGATAGGCTCCGTTCATTATAGCTCGCCAACCACTGCCCCATGTTAGCAAGCCTGTATGTATTGATAGTTATCCTCGTCGCTGCATTGCTGTTTGAGGTAGTGGGGCGGCTCGAACCAAATCGTCGCCTCGCCATCGTTCTCAAATGCGCCATCCTGGCAGCAGGCGGAGTGGTAATCGCAAAGCAACTATTACCTTGAGGGCTTCGCCGTTGGCGATGGGGTATGGCTACATCAATTTCCACATATTGCGGTGAGCACCTCTGCGCGGCCGGGCGACGGCGAGTTTTGGGGGCCGGGGGCCTCAAGCGACCATCCCTGAAGCCATGCGCCAGCCGCGCTGCGCAACGATCTAACAGCAAACAACAAATCGCGACGAGCAACAAAAGATCAAAGCGCATCTAATAAATGCTCGCGAACTGTGTTGGTATTTGTTAGATTAGGCGAGCCAGCACGCTTCCCGCCAAGGATTGTGCTGGCTCTAACCACAACGACACCATGGAGATCATCGTTATGGCTACCCAATCCTATCGCGAACGATTGCAAGCGGCCAGAGCCGAGGCATCAGCGCAGCGGAAGGCCCAACAATACGCAGAGCTTCGTCAGAGAGAGTTGGTCTATGAGGTACGCAAGCTGGCGATGGATGCGGTGGTCGCCGGGATCAAAGGCCGTAGGGATCGAGTACAGGTCTACTCGCGGGCACAGCTGACCGCTATGGCCAACGCCTCGATTAGCGCCTTCCTGATCGAGCAGGCCAGGGCCAGGATCGCTTCGCGGACTGGTCACATTCTGGGTCAATCTGCGACCACTGCTGCGCAGCAGGGCGAGGTTTCTCAATGACCACGGCCCCAGCCCTCACTGCCAAAGGGAGCGTTATGCGACCAGTCAGGCGACCGAACACGGAGTATCGAGTTCGTGAGTAACGGAGACGGAGATCGAGAAGCTCCTAGCGGCCCTGAAGGGCAATCGCCACGGCCCGAGGGATTGGCCCTCGGCCTGATGATCTATCGCCATGGCCTGCGGGTCAGCGAGGCCTGCGATCTTCGGTGGGATGATATCGATCTCGCTGCGCGGACTATCGTCATCAGAAGGCTGAAGGGATCGAGGGACAGCACTCACTACCTCGAACGAGACGAGCTGGCGGGGCTACGACGATTGCCGCGCAAGTCGGCGTATGTCTTCGTCAACGAACGAGGCGACCCTTTCAAGCGGATGGGCATTGCCCGGCTAATCGAACGAGCTGGCCAAGCCGCAGAGCTTCCCTTCCCGGTTCACGTGCACATGCTCCGCCATTCTTGCGGCTACGCCCGGCGAACAAGGGGATGGATACGCGGAGGCTTCAGCACTACCTCGGCCATGCCAGTATCACGAACACGGTGAGATATTCGAGCGCCGCAGACGGCAGGCGGAGCGCCAAGCCGAACGCCGCCGCGCTGCCGGAGCGCAGCCGCGGGCCGTTTATGAGGGCCGCAGCGCCGAGCGGTCAAGCCTTGGACAATCGACGGCGTCAGCCGCCGCACTTGGTATCGTCGCAGACTTCCGATTTAGCCGCAGTCTATTCGCCTGACGCAGCTCGACGGCAAGCTACCGAATCTCGCGCTCATGAAGCTCGCCTATCATCACCGCCAGCGCGGCGATGAGATCTATTTCACCAAGCATGTCGAGCGCGGTTTGTGGGAGCCGGACTACCAGCGCGTTTACGGCTCGGCGATCTTCTCCCACTCGGCCGAGCGTGTCGCAGCATTCAAACAACATTTCCCTGAAGCGATTGTCGGCGGCACCTACAACGTGCTCGACAACACGACCGTCGAGGCGGCGCTCGGGATCGACGAGAGCGAAGTCTATGACTATTCGATCTATCCGAAGTTCGACGGCTCGAGGTCAGGCGCGTGCGGCCGCGTAATGTTATCGAGCGGCGCGGCGGTCCAGCGCCGATGGTTTGCGTCGATTTCGTAAAAGCAAGCTCCGTGACGCGGGGCTTAACTGTCGTCAGCTAGCCAGCCGTTCGGCATGCTGACCGGCGCGGGCCGTTACAGGCGCGGTCACGTGCCGAGCTCTGGCTCTGCCGTCGACGGAGCCAATTTTCAATTTGCTACGCACAAAACAAGGCCGCAAGGGAGCGTTCACAACAGGAGGTGTACATGGCAAATCCGCAGGGCAGCTCGCCAAGGGCAAGCGCGAAAACTGACTTCGATGCCATCATCATCGGCGCCGGATTTTCCGGCATGTACATGCTGCATTCGCTGCGCGACAAGCTCGATATGACCGTGACCGTGTTCGAGGCCGGCGACGGCGTCGGCGGCACCTGGTACTGGAATCGTTATCCCGGTGCGCGCTGTACTCCGACAGCTACGTGTATTGTTATACCTTCGACAAGAACCTGTTGCAGGAGTGGAACTGGTCCGAGCGCTATCCGGAGCAGGACGAGATCCTAAGTTACCTCGAGCACTGCGCCGAGCGCTTCGATCTCAAGCCAGACATCCAGTTCGGCAAACGCGTCGTCGAGGTTGTTTTCGACGAACATGCCGAGCTTTGGACGGTGCGTACCGACAAGGGCGATATTGCCAAGGCGCCGTTCGTGATCACTGCCGTCGGTGCCCTCTCGACCCCCAATATGCCGCCGTTTAAGGGGCTGAGCTCGTTCAAAGGCAAGTACTACCACACCAGTCAGTGGCCGCATGACGGCGTCGATTTCACCGCCAAACGAGTTGGCGTCATCGGCACCGGCGCCACTGCGGTGCAGGCGATCCCGGAGATCGCGCAACAAGCTAAGCACCTGACTGTGTTCCAACGCACACCAACGTTCTGCGTCCCCGCACGGAACGGCCGTGTCGACCCCGACGTCACCAAAGCGCGCAAGGCCGATTACGACGGCATCCGCCAGCGTATCAAGAACTCGTTCTTCGGTTTCGACCTGAATTTCATACCGAAGTCGGTTCTCGAAGTAACTTCCGAGGAGCGCGAGCAGGAGTTCGACAGAATGTGGGACTCGGGCGGCTTCGCATTTTGGCTAGCGAACTACCTGGACATGTTCTTCTCCAAGGAGGCGAACGACATCATCGCCGACTATCTCAAGCGTAAGATCCGGTCGACCGTCAACGATCCGGTGGTTGCCGACAAGCTGACGCCGAAGAATTATCCATATGGCACCAAGCGCCAACCGCTGGACACCAACTACTTCGAAACCTTCAACAAGAATAATGTGCTGCTAGTCGATGCGAGCACCGATGGCCCGATCGAAGAGATTACACCGAACGGCATTCGCGCCGGCGGCAAGGAATACCCGCTGGACATTATCGTGGTCGCTACCGGTTTCGATGCGCTGACTGGACCACTGAAAGAACTCGGCATCAAGGGGCGCGGCGGCAGAGTGCTGGCGCAAGAGTGGGAAGGCGGTCCGCAGACTTATCTCGGCATGGCTGCAGCCGGCTACCCTAACCTGTTCATGATCACCGGCCCGCAAAGCCCCTCGGTGCTGTCGAACATGCCGGTGTCGATTGAGCAGCACGTCGAGTGGATCACCGAATGCATCGCTCACATGCGACGAAATAAGCTTGCTATCATTGAAGCGACGCAGCTGGCACAGGACGCCTGGGGCGCTCATGTTGCAGATGTCGTCAACGCGACACTGATGCCTGTCGCCAACTCCTGGTACATGGGTGCTAATATCGACGGGAAGGCGCGCCGCTTCCTGCCCTATCTCGGCCCTGAGGGTGTCGGCGGCTATCGCAGGAAGTGCGCCGAGATCGCGGAAAAGGGCTACGAGGGCTTTACGTTCGCGAGCCAGGGCCATGGCGGGGCGATGGACACGTTTGCAGCCGAATAGACCTAATAATCTTTGACCGGGAGCGGCGGCGTCCAGTGTCGCCACTCCCGGGATAGCAATGACGGAAACGGCCGATTTCCCAGCCTCGTTCAACGTTGACGTGTAGTTTCAGCAACAAACGTTTTTCGACCGAGAGGACGGCGGTGACACCATCGAGTACGCTACAAAGATGCTTGGAGGCGAAAGCCAACTGGACGGTTCTATCAACGAGGTATTTTCAGCGGGGCGGAGGCCGCGGACACCAGCTATTGATTTAGCCTGATCGCAAATTGGGGAATGAGTTGAATGGGTCGCGTTGCGTAACACAAGCTGGTCACGCGATGGCGATCTTGCGCAGGAAGATAAAGCGTTTGATGTTGTAGACGAGATTGGCCATTCCGATCTTAGTCGTTGCTCGGGCGATCCCGATAGTTCTGATGAATAGCTCCATCCGATCCTTTTGCTCGGCGAACACATGCTCGACACGCGAGCGGATTTTCGATTTCGCATTGTTGGCCCGCCGCGTCGTCTCGGGCATAGCGCGGCCTTTCGGCTTCTTGCGATGGATGTGGCTGACGAAGCCATTCTCGTTCAGGAACGTCTCGTTGGCCGCCGATCGGTAGGCGGTATCGGCCCACACCCCGCTCGCCGTATTGCTCTTGTCGAGCAAGCCTTGGCGCAGACGACGGCTCTCATAGGCAGCCGCATCTGTGGCCGCCCATCGGCGGATGAAGCCGAAACGGCGATCGATCGAAACATGGTTCTGATAGCCAAAGAGCGGGATTGCCAGATCGACTGGCGGTGTCGAGCCATCCTCGCGCGGTTTGGCCTTGCTGAATTTGACCGTCCAGCGTGCGTCGCGATCCTTGTGCCGCAGCTTGGCCGGCTTGGCCTTCCAATTCGCCGGTATCCGGTCCTCTTTGATCGCCTTCTTCTCGTCGTCCGTATTGCGCTGCCGCGGCGCCGCAACCAGGCTGCCATCGACGATCTGACCCGACATGGCGATGTAACCAGCCTGCCTCAGCATGGCATCGAACTGCTCGAACAATCTCTTGATCGCCCCAGCCGTGGTCAGCTTCTCCCGGAACAGCCAGATCGTGCGGGCGTCCGGAACACGGTCATCCAACCCCAGTCCCAGGAACCGCATAAATGACAGCCGGTCATTGATGAGAAATTCGGCGCGTTCATCGGAAAGATTGTTAGTCGCCTGGATGACGAGGATCTTGAACATCAGCACTGGGTCGAACGGTGGCCGCCCGCCTTCCGTCCGGTCCGTGTAGCTGAGCATCGCATTTAATTCCGGCCGAAAGAGCTCGAAATCCACTGCCGATCGGAAGGTTTCAAGTTGATCGCCCAGATCGCTCAGTCGCTTCAGCCGATCATCGATATCGAAAAACCCTGGCTGGCCCCGCATGCTTTTGCTCCAATCCATCCAATCCGATGGAATCAGAAATGCTGCCGATCGACCAGGTTTTTAGAACCGTCCAACTTGTGAATTGGGTACGTGGGGGCGGATCATTGTATTGCCGAAGCAATGGCGATACTCAAAATCAATAAAGACAAATGGTGTGAAGCTGACATCAGTCGAACGGCGGGTGAAATTGCTTTGAATACTCGCGGTCGAAATGCAGTACAGCGCGGAAACTCATTTCAGTCATGCACTGGAAGTAGCGCGTCGACCACAAACCAAATCCTGGGAACTCCGCGCCTCCATGAGCCTCGCCCGGCTCTGGCGCTCCCAGGGCAAGGTGCATGAAGCGCGCGAACTGCTTGCACCGGTGTACGGCTGGTTCACGGAGGGTTCGACACGTGTGATCTGCAGGAGGCGAAGGCACTCCTGGAGGAGTTGGGGGCGTGAGACCGCCCTACTCAGGTCATTGGTCCGCGCCATTAGCATAATCCAGGGTCAAGTGCATCATTAGGCGCACGCTGCAAGGAAAGGTAGCGAGAGCACCACTTGTTTCATCCCGTCTCTAACAATCACCATCAAGTTGGGATCACTGTAGCCGCCCGCGTCTTTGAGTTGTCGAATGAGACGATCGGCGTAGTTGAGTGCAGCTGCATCATCAGACAAGAGCATCCCGTTCGCATCGTCATCCTCATGGTCTGACCATCGCAGGCCAAAAAAATACCGTTGGACCTCTAACACCGGCATTGTCGTGTTCCTCTGTGTTGCCCCTCCACGCGAGAGTAAGCAACATTCTGCACTTTGCCCCCGACTAAGGCTTTGGCAACTCAATGATTTATGCTCCATAAACTGCTCATATGTTCTTGAGAAACTCGTGACTTTTTCTCGGCCGCAACCTCGGGTCTCTTGCGTCCTCAGGGCAAGCCGCAGCAAGGTTTGCGAACTGCTCGCCCCGGCTTATGGCTGGTTCACTGAGGGTTCGACACGCGCGATCTGAAAGAGGCGAAGGCGTTGTTGGATGAGCTGCACGCCTGACGGCCAATTTCGAACCACCTACGCCCTATCGCATTAGATCAGATTTGCGCCAGTGTTTCCCGCGAATTTGTTGCAGCGCAGGTGTCCGTTGTTGGGGCGGAGCGGAAGTGGACCGGGCGGCAGAGTTCGCTGCCTCGGTCGAAAATCACCCGAAGCCGGCGTCGCTGTCGCGCTGCATCAAACGGCTGGACGCACCTCATCGGCGACGGTGAGCGGCGTGTTAGGATCTGCACCCGAGCGCGTTCGCGGTTTTTAGATTGGTGACGAGTTCGAATTTTGTGGGCTGCCGGACTGGAATTTCGACAGGCTTTTCGCCTTTCAGGATATTGCGCTGACACCGTGAATGTGTAGCATTTGACCGGCGGCGGTACTCGGCGAGCCGACAGCCCGACTACTGATCGGCAGCGCAGCTCCCGCCGTCCTGAGTGAGCAATTTTCCTCTGAAGGCCCGATGAACGGCGTGCCGTATTTGCCTAGCCAGAAGATGCCTTGGCGTTTTGACGATCATTCAGACGCCAGTGCGAACGCGACCGGCCACTGAGCGGGGCGCGCAGGTCCTAATAAGGAAGCGGATCATGAGTATGGCCAGAAGCCTCTCGCCTATTTCGGACGCGGCCCAACAATCGTGCACGATTCACATTGGTGCTTGATGTCCGACGAGATTTACGTCGAAAGAACATCGGCAACTGGCGGCGCTGCTGAGGCGTCGCTCGAAGAATTTCTGACGTTTGAGCGTCTTCTTGCCGATCTCTCTGCCCGCTTTGCCAACGTTTCCATCGTCCAAGTCGAGACGGAAATCGACAGCGCGCTAAACCAGCTCCAAGAGTTTCTCGGCTTCGATCGCAGCAACTTCTTCGAATTCACTGCCGACGGCCGGGCCACTATCTTAGGTTCGGCTGCCAGAGCCGGGGTGGAACCACACCGGCTCGGCCAAGCCCCCGCCTTCCTAAGTTGGTATCTCGGTCAGGTTCGAGCGGGAAAAGTCATGCGCGTGCAGTCGATCGAGGATCTTCCTCCGGAAGCGATCGAACAAATCGCATACCATCGCCGGGTCGGCATCCGCTCCAGTCTCGGGCTCCCGCTCCGTGTCGGCGGCCGCGTTGTGGGCGTCATAACCTTTGCCGCGTTCCACTCGACGCGGAAATGGCCAGACGACCTCATCGCGCGGCTTAAAGTGGTCGGGGAAGTAATGGCCCAAGTACTCATGCGAAAGCGTGCTGAAACCGCGCTTCAGGCAAGCGAAGAGCGATGGCGGTCAATGTTTGAGGCATCAAATCTGGGCATTGCGGTGATCGATGAAAGTCTGCACTACGTAGCAACAAATGAGGCGTTTCAGGCTATGCTGGGCTATACCGATTACGAGTTGCAACAACTCACGCCCCTGGACGTCACCGTCGAGGAAGACCTTGATGTAACCAAGATGCAACTCACTGAGCTCCAACAAGGAGAGCGGCGTCATTACGAGGCTTTGAAACAATTCCGATGCAAGGACGGGACGATAATTTGGGGCCATAGTTACGTGTCGGTGGTGTGGGACGAGAAATCATCTAGACCGAAAATGTTCGTCGGGACCGTGATTGACGTCACTGAAGCTAAGCGCGCACAGGACGCGTTGCGGGCGACGCAATCGAAACTTGAGCGCATTACACGGCTGACGACGATGCATGCGGCGACGGCTTCAATCGCTCATGAAGTCAATCAGCCGCTGGCGGCGATCGTGGCGAACGGCAATGCTGCCTTGCGCTGGCTTCGAAGAACTCCGCCCGACGTTGCCGAGGCGGCGACGAACGTCAACCGGATAATCAGTGATGGTCATCGAGCAAGTCAAGTGGTCACGAGCGTACGGACGATGTTCAAGAAGGACGAACATGCCAAGGTGCGTCTTAATATCAACGAAGTCATTGAAGAGGTCCTCACGCTTTTATGCAGTGAGCTAAACAACAGGCGAGTTTCAGTTCGCACCGAGCTCAGTCAAGAGCTCCCGCGGATCTCTGCCGACCGGGTGCAACTGCAACAAGTCATGCTCAATCTTGTCATGAACGCCGGCGAAGCCATGGACGCAATGCCTGTTGGTGCGCGCATGCTCACAATAAGGTCTGAGGCTTGTGCACCCAACGAGGTGATGATTGCAGTTGAGGATTCTGGTCCAGGGATCGATCCAAAAGACACTGACCGCATCTTCGATGCATTCGTTACGACGAAGGCGCAAGGCATGGGAATGGGGCTGTCGATTTGCCGTTCGATTATCGAATCTCACCGCGGTCAGCTTTGGGCCTCGGCGCGCCATCCTCATGGGTCGATTTTTTATGTCAAGTTGCCGAATGCCCCATCGCACGATGCCCGCGACGGCTAAGGGCGTTGGGATACCATTCCCTTCGAGCCAATTTGCTGATCAGGGGTAGATTGAGCCGACCGCAGTGGGACACGGCGCAGGCCTTCGGCCCAAAGCCACCCCGGCCAAAGCCGCGTCCTCTCTGATGGCGGCAATTCATGCTGACGGATGTTCTTGCTGCGGTGCATGAATCCCCTAGTGACGCTGTGGACGGCCCCTCCACCCGGCACTTGAAGTGCCATGTATGTGGGTGCTGTTTAAAGCTCCCACGATTCGGAGGAGCCACCATGCAAACGGCCACAACGCCTGGAGTTCGCGCGACCAATGTTGCGACGGGGCGCAGGCTTCGAATGGCGGCAGCTTCTGGAAGAAGGCTACCACGGACCGGCGCTAGAGTTGGCGACGCGTCGAGCAACTCTGCTGCTCTGGCGTTTTGGTCTTGCTGTTCAAATGGCCACAAGATCCAAGAGCGTGGCGCCGTCGGACACGACGGGTCTTGTGGGCGGAGTAGCGCCCGCCGCCGGAGGTAGCCGGCAATGACCGCGCTTCTTGAAGTAAAGGATGTCGTCCATCCGCTTCGGCGGCGTCGTTGCCGCAGATGGAATAAGCCTTGCCGTGCAGCAAAGTGAGCAGCTGGACGGTTCTATCAACGAGGTATTTTCAGCGGGGCGGAGGCCGCGGACACCAGCTATTGATTTAGCCTGATCGCAAATTGGGGAATGAGTTGAATGGGTCGCGTTGCGTAACACAAGCTGGTCACGCGATGGCGATCTTGCGCAGGAAGATAAAGCGTTTGATGTTGTAGACGAGATTGGCCATTCCGATCTTAGTCGTTGCTCGGGCGATCCCGATAGTTCTGATGAATAGCTCCATCCGATCCTTTTGCTCGGCGAACACATGCTCGACACGCGAGCGGATTTTCGATTTCGCATTGTTGGCCCGCCGCGTCGTCTCGGGCATAGCGCGGCCTTTCGGCTTCTTGCGATGGATGTGGCTGACGAAGCCATTCTCGTTCAGGAACGTCTCGTTGGCCGCCGATCGGTAGGCGGTATCGGCCCACACCCCGCTCGCCGTATTGCTCTTGTCGAGCAAGCCTTGGCGCAGACGACGGCTCTCATAGGCAGCCGCATCTGTGGCCGCCCATCGGCGGATGAAGCCGAAACGGCGATCGATCGAAACATGGTTCTGATAGCCAAAGAGCGGGATTGCCAGATCGACTGGCGGTGTCGAGCCATCCTCGCGCGGTTTGGCCTTGCTGAATTTGACCGTCCAGCGTGCGTCGCGATCCTTGTGCCGCAGCTTGGCCGGCTTGGCCTTCCAATTCGCCGGTATCCGGTCCTCTTTGATCGCCTTCTTCTCGTCGTCCGTATTGCGCTGCCGCGGCGCCGCAACCAGGCTGCCATCGACGATCTGACCCGACATGGCGATGTAACCAGCCTGCCTCAGCATGGCATCGAACTGCTCGAACAATCTCTTGATCGCCCCAGCCGTGGTCAGCTTCTCCCGGAACAGCCAGATCGTGCGGGCGTCCGGAACACGGTCATCCAACCCCAGTCCCAGGAACCGCATAAATGACAGCCGGTCATTGATGAGAAATTCGGCGCGTTCATCGGAAAGATTGTTAGTCGCCTGGATGACGAGGATCTTGAACATCAGCACTGGGTCGAACGGTGGCCGCCCGCCTTCCGTCCGGTCCGTGTAGCTGAGCATCGCATTTAATTCCGGCCGAAAGAGCTCGAAATCCACTGCCGATCGGAAGGTTTCAAGTTGATCGCCCAGATCGCTCAGTCGCTTCAGCCGATCATCGATATCGAAAAACCCTGGCTGGCCCCGCATGCTTTTGCTCCGAATCCATCCAATCCGATGGAATCAGAAATGCTGCCGATCGACCAGGTTTTTAGAACCGTCCAGGTTTCAAGTTGATCGCCCAGATCGCTCAGTCGCTTCAGCCGATCATCGATATCGAAAAACCCTGGCTGGCCCCGCATGCTTTTGCTCCAATCTATCCAATCCGATGGAATCAGAAATGCTGCCGATCGACCAGGTTTTTAGAACCGTCCAGCATGGTTCTGATAGCCAAAGAGCGGGATTGCCAGATCGACTGGCGGTGTCGAGCCATCCTCGCGCGGTTTGGCCTTGCTGAATTTGACCGTCCAGTCGTGCGTCGCGATCCTTGTGCCGCAGCTTGGCGGCTTGGCCTTCCAATTCGCCGGTATCCGGTCCTCTTTGATCGCCTTCTTCTCGTCGTCCGTATTGCGCTGCCGCGGCGCCGCAACCAGGCTGCCATCGACGATCTGACCCGACATGGCGATGTAACCAGCCTGCCTCAGCATGGCATCGAACTGCTCGAACAATCTCTTGATCGCCCCAGCCGTGGTCAGCTTCTCCCGGAACAGCCAGATCGTGCGGGCGTCCGGAACACGGTCATCCAACCCCAGTCCCAGGAACCGCATAAATGACAGCCGGTCATTGATGAGAAATTCGGCGCGTTCATCGGAAAGATTGTTAGTCGCCTGGATGACGAGGATCTTGAACATCAGCACTGGGTCGAACGGTGGCCGCCCGCCTTCCGTCCGGTCCGTGTAGCTGAGCATCGCATTTAATTCCGGCCGAAAGAGCTCGAAATCCACTGCCGATCGGAAGGTTTCAAGTTGATCGCCCAGATCGCTCAGTCGCTTCAGCCGATCATCGATATCGAAAAACCCTGGCTGGCCCCACATGCTTTTGCTCCGAATCCATCCAATCCGATGGAATCAGAAATGCTGCCGATCGACCAGGTTTTTAGAACCGTCCAGCTTATCCTTTTGGACGAGCCGTTTCAGGGCCTGGCACCGGTCCTAGCCGCGCGTTACGGCCAAGTATTAAAGACGCTTAGGTCGGAGCGCCCCGAGCATTTCTCTTCTAATTACCAATCCAATCCGTCACTACTGGAGCCTTTTGTGGATCGCATGCTAATCGTTGAGCGCGGCGATCTCGTCGAATCGAAATCTTCGAAAGCCCCCAGCGGCGCCGTAACCAAAAATGCATAAGGGAGTTGGGCATGCGACTACGAAACAAGGTGGCGCTAGTGACCGGGGCCGCGTCGGGCTTCGGTGCAGAGATTGCGCGGCTTTTCGCCGCTGAGGGTGCCTTTGTTGCGGTCGTCGACATCAACGAAGAAGGTGCGCGAAGCGTCAGCACCAAAATCGGAAACGCTGCGTCGCCCATCAGGTGCGACGTCGCAGTGGGTCCCGACGTACGCAATGCAGTTGAAACAACACGAAAGATCTTCGGCCGTCTGGACATCGTCGTCAACAATGCTGGAACGACACACCGCATAAGCCGATGCTGGAGGTCACTGAGGCCGAGTTCGACAAAGTTTATGCGGTGAACGTGAAGTCCATCTTTCACATGGCGCTTGCCGCGGTGCCAGCCATGCGCGCCCAGGGCAGTGGCGTTTTTCTCAATATCGGTTCGACGGCTGGCTTACGGCCACGTCCAAGACTTACTTGGTACAACGGATCAAAAGGCGCCGTGAACTTGCTGACCAAGTCCATGGCCGTAGAACTTGCACCGGACCGCATCCGTGTAAACGGTCTCGCCCCTGTCGCTGCGACACGCCGCTTTTGCCAAGCTTTCTCGGGACCGATTCCCCGGAAATGCGAGCAAAATTTCTAGCAACAATCCCGCTAGGCCGATTTGCGAAGCCATCTGACGTGGCCGCGGCGGCTTTGTTCCTCTGCTCGGCCGAAGCGGAGTTTCTGACCGGTGTGGTCATGGAGGTCGACGGCGGCAGAACGATATGAAAGCCTCTATTCACGCGAGCGGAGAAATTATGCACACGATCTGCAAATATTACGGTGGTTATCGGTGGAGCAGGCAATCGCCGCATTGTGTTTGAAGAGCAGGCTGCCTAACGCGAGCACTTAGTCGCAAAGTCGAGAGACCCGATGGCGATTTTGCGCGTATCTACGACTCTCGCGTTACTGCGCGAGCCGCTTACTGTGTCTGGGTCAATCGCGACAAACAGTCGATCTGTGGCGATCTGAAGGAGCCCACCGACGCCGATGCGCTTTAGGCATTATCGGTCGAGCTGAAGAGTTCGTGAAAAATCTTTCACTAGGCGACAGCGAGGGCTCCGCGCTTTCGAGTTATTCTTCTCGCCATCATAGACAAGGCATTCCTCACGATGCGGTTTTCATGATGAACGGATTTCCGCCGCCCGGTCCGTTATTGATCCAGACGCTCTTAGATTGGAGAAACCCGTCGATCGCCTCCGCGCCGTTCTCACGACCGAGACCTGAGGCTTTGTAGCCGCCGAAGGGCATAAGAAAACTCACTGCCCGGTAGGTATTGATCCACACAGTGCCGGCTTTGATGCGTCCCGCCATCGTATGTGCGCGCTGGAGCGACTGTGTCCATACACCGGCACCTAGCCCATAGGCGATATCGTTGGCGATCTCGATTGCCTCGTCTTCATCCCTGAACTTGATTACTGAAAGCACTGGACCGAAGACTTCCTCCTGGGCGATCCGCATCTTGTTGCTGACTCCCGTGAAGATAGTCGGCTTAACGAAATACTGGCCTCCGCCTTCCTCCGACGGCGCAGCTCCGCCGCCGAGCACGCACTTCGCGCCCTCGCCTTTCGCAATGTCGATGTAGGACAGGATCTTCTGATATTGCGGTGGCGTCGTTACCGGACCGACTTGTGTCTCGGCCAGCGCCGGATCGCCGAGCTTAGCAGTCTTCGCCATGTCGACAAGTTTTTCGACGAACCGATCATGAATTGTTTCTTGGAGCAACAGTCGAGAGCCCGCGATGCACGTTTGGCCCGTCGCAGCAAAAATGCCGGACACCGCACCACTAACGGCATCGTCCACAACGCAATCGTCAAATACGATATTGGGCGACTTGCCGCCGAGCTCCAGCGAAACTTTTTTGAACGTCTTAGCCGCTAGTTCGTTTACTCGGGCGCCCGTAGCGCTGCCGCCGGTGAAGGCGACTTTGGCGACCTTCGGATGGGTAACGAGGGGCTCGCCTACCACCGCGCCGTATCCCGTTACAACATTGACAACTCCTGGCGGCAATCCTGATTCCGCAATTACAAGCTTCACGAACTCAAGCACGGATGCTGACGTGTATTCGGATGGCTTGATGACCACGGTGCACCCGGCCGCCAGCGCAGGCGCGAGCTTCCAGGTTGTCAGCATTAGCGGCGAATTCCACGGCGTGATGAAGGCGCAAACGCCCACCGGCTCCCGGAGAATGTAGTTGAAGTGATCCGGGCGATCGACCGCAACCACTGCACCCTGGATTTTGTCGGCGAGGCCCCCATAGTAGTAGAACCATTCCGGCATGTATTTGGTTTGCGCCACCATTTCGGAAATGAGCTTTCCGTTGTCCCGTACTTCCACTTGACCGAGGTGCTCGGCATGTTGCTCGATGAGCTGTGCGATCCGGCGCATGATCTTACCGCGTGCGGTCGGCGTCATCTTTGGCCACGGCCCCCTCTCGAAAGCTCGCGAAGCGGCTTCGACCGCCTGATCCACATCGACCTTATCGCATTCGGGAATCAGCGCCCACGGCTGTCCAGTATACGGATCGAAGGTCTCGAAGGTCTTGCCAGAGGCCGCATCGATCCACCTGCCATCGATATAGGTCTGATACGTTTTGAGCTTCGCGGTACGATCCAGCATGATGGGCTCCCGTAGTTTGGAATGGGGCTTTCAATCGAATGCTTCTTTATATAATACGAGCTCATCACAATATAGCGTCATGGGACGACGAGGTTCCGATGCGGAAGAGAACCGCCAGCCCGTGAGCGATATCGTCGACACTCCTACTTTCGACTTGTTGGAACAGTGAGTTGACCTCGGCGGGCTTCGTAACATCGGCAGCGATCGCGACACCATTCGCGCCCAATTCCTTACGAGCGTCGCCGACGGCTGGGTACTCTGTCCGGTTACGATGACCTTGGCGCCCTCCTTGATGAGCTGTCTTGCGGATGCGAGTCCGATCCTGCTCGTACAACACGAATTTGCTGCAGCGCATGAGTTCTGGTTGTGATGTGGTGGACGGCGCCCGCTCCCGGCAACGAGGTCCCATTAGGATGATCGTTGTCAACGAATCACATCAGGGAGCGACCCCATGCAAGTTACAACGATCGGTTTGGATATCGCCAAGAACGTGTTTCAGGTTCATGCGATCGACGCAGCCGAGAAGGTCGTCGTTCGCAAGCAACTGCGGCGCAGCCAGGTGCTGGAGTTCTTCAAGGCGCTGCCGGCTTGCCTTGTTGGCATGGAAGCCTGCGCGACGGCCCATTATTGGGCGCGTGAACTCACGAAGCTTGGCCACCAGGTACGGCTGATGCCGGCGAAGGATGTGAAGGCCTACGTCAAGCGCAACAAGAATGATGCCGCTGACGCCGAGGCGATCTGTGAGGCGGTGCGACGCCCGACCATGCGTTTTGTACAGGTCAAATCGGCAGAGCAGCAGGGCCGTTTGATGCTGCATCGGACGCGCGATCTTTTGATGCGGCAGCGAACCCAACTCAATGCTTTGCGGGCGCATTTGGCTGAGCTCGGCATTGTGGCTGCACAGGGGAACGCGGGGCTCAAGGAGCTGCTGAAGATCATTGCGGGCGAACGGGACGCGCGCTTGCCGGTCGATGCTCACGCCAGCCTCGTCGTATTGCCGCTTCGATACCGATAAGACAGGGAGGCAAATTCGCGAGCCTCGATGTAATGCGCCTGCGTGAGACCTTCTCCCGCAACACAATGCCGCCGCGTGTATCAAGGCCAATCATGTGAAGCGTGTTCTTGCCCATATCTATTCCGAGGGTGGTCACTGCGTGAACGGCGGACGAACGAGGCATGGCGGTGTTCCTTATCCTAGCAAGCCCCCACGTACTCTTAGAGCCATCGGGGGCGGGAGCGCGGCCGGTCCATCCCATTCGCGACCAATTTCTTATTAGGACCCTGACGTCAGCTTTCGGGGCGAAGATGGGGTAATCGGCCGGGCGAACTTGTGGATAGCTGACGATTTTTGGGTGCTGCGCTTCAGGCTGATGGTGGAAACGAGGTCCGCGTTGAGCGGCCTCATGCATCAGAAGGAGAAGCGCAGCATGGATCATTTTGCTGGACTAGACGTGTCGGTCAAGGAGACCAGCGTCTGCATTGTGGATGAAACGGGCAAGATCGTTCGGGAAGTGAAGGTTACGAGCGAACCTGAAGCGCTGTTGGCGGTGCTGAGGAATCCTGCCTACCACTTTAAGCGAATTGGCTTGGAAGCCGGGCCGTTGTCGCAGTGGCTGTTCAGCGCTGTCGCCGAAGCCGAGTTACCTGTGGTCTGTGTTGAAACCCGGCACATGCAAGCGGTGCTGAAGGCGCAGATCAACAAGACGGACCGCAATGATGCGCGTGGCATCGCACAGATGATGCGAGTGGGGCTTTACCGTCCGGTGCACGTCAAGACATTACGCAGTCAGAAACTACGGATGCTGCTGACACATCGCAAGCTGTTGCAATCGAAGGCGATCGCCGTCGAGAATGACCTGCGAGGTACTTTGCGTAACTTTGGTCTCAAGGTGGGCGTGGTGGGGACGGTGAAGTTCGAGGCGCGCATCAAAGCGCTGGTCGAAAACCTCCCAGACTTGGCCGAGTTGATCGAACCATTGCTCATTGTGCGGCGGGTGCTTCGCGAACAGATCGTCATCTTACATCGCCGTTTGCTGGCTATCGTGCGGGACGATGAGGTGTGCCGGCGCTTGATGACGACCCCTGGTGTCGGCCCCGTGGTGGCGCTGACCTATCGCGCCACCGTCGACGTACCCGCTCGCTTCCGTAAATCCAAGGCAGTCGGAGCGGTGTTTGGACTGACGTGCTCCAAGTATCAATCCGGCGAGATCGATCGGAGCGGCAGAATATCACGCTGCGGAGATGAGATGATGCGGGTCATGCTCTACGAAGCCGCTCAGAGCATGCTGTATTCGAAGAAATGGTCCTGGCTCAAGGCCTGGGCGATGCAGATCGCCAGACGCCGCGGGGTGAAAAAGGCGATCGTGGCGCTGGCACGCCGGTTGGCCGTGATAATGCATCGCATCTGGGTTGACGGCACCGAGTTTCGCTGGACCCGGAACGTCGCAACGGCATGAGGGCCGGTTCGAGACCAAATGCGATAGGAGAAACACTCGAATTCCACCGAGCGGTGAAATGATGTCCCTCGCGGGACGATGGATGAGGTGAGTTCGCACTTCCGCTTGGACCTGCTGTTCGTCTGACGGCAAGGCCGCGGTAAAGATTGTTCCGCCTTGTCTTCGAATCCCATGATGGAAGGGCCTTGGTGCCGATTCCGAAGAGAAGCACGAGCCTGCGAGCGACATCGACACTGCAACGGCGGATAGTCTGAAAGTGCTTGACCCCAAACGGCCGATTAGAGAAGCGGAAGTGGGCCGCGCGCAGTCGAAAATGACCCAAACCGGACCTCGACAGGTCGATTTTGCTGTGATGCACTGTGCGTGCCGGTGATGGAACGTTTTGGTCCGCAAGGCAGGGAGGAAAAGATGGGACGTAAGTTCATCGATTGTCGTGAATACCCGAGCGAAATGAATTGTACACTCGCGCTGAGTGCCGATAACGAAGACGAACTCTTGGAGGCGGCGGTGCAACACGCGATCACTGTGCATGGGCACGAGGACACGCCGGATTTACGTACCATGATCCGAACTGCGATGAGGGATGGAACGCCGCCGGTCGAGGCACCGCGGCGGGCGGCCTAGGCGTCGTCCGGCCGGATGTCTGTTGAAGGCGCCTGAAAGGCGCTTTCTTCTGTGCAGCCGGGATCAGCTTTCCGGGTACACCGAGCTTTCCGAGCTTTCGCGGACGATAGCGGAGCAATCAGCCGGTGTTCGGGCCGCATCGGCGAAAAGGGGCAGATCATGACTGCGTTCAATGCCGTACGTTTCAAGGTGAAGGCGGGGCGCGAACAGCAATTCCTCGACGCTCACAACAAGGTTGCATTCGCGTGGCCTGGGCTTAGGCACGTCAATGTCATTAAAACCGGCGAGCATACCTTCTGCGTCATCGCTGAATGGACCGACATGGATGCGATTGTCAACGCACGTGACAGAATGATCGCGACGCTCGAACTCGTTCCGTGACACCCTTGAAGACCTTGGCGGCGGGCTCGGCGTCACCGACCCGGTTTCAGGCCCAGTGGTGAAGACGCTGAAGTGAGGCAGCCGCCAGCAGCGTCATCAAGCGATCGCAATAGGTCGAGCGCGCCGACGAGGTGGTTGAATAAGTCCGGCTTTTGCTGCGGGCATATAGTCGAAAATTGACCCGAAGCGGTCATCGGCACCGCGATAGACACCTCAGCCGCTGAGCTATAAAGTCATATCGGTCTGTGCTTTCCCGAGGGGCGATCTGAATGGCTGAAGAGCGCCTTCAAAGGCGGCTCGCAGCAATCCTTTCAGCCGATGTAGTGGGCTACTCGCGCCTAATGGGGATCGACGAGGCGGGGACACTAGCGCGCTTAAAGGCATTGCGGCGCGACCTTATCGATCCGAATATCGCCGCCCATTCGGGCCGGATCGTCAAGCTCATGGGCGACGGCGTGCTGGTAGAGTTCGGCAGCGCCGTCGACGCGGTTGCCTGTGCGATCGAGATCCAGAAACACGTTCGCGAGCACGATGCCGCCAGATCTGAAGCCAATCCGATCCAGTTCCGCGTCGGCATCAATGTCGGCGACATCATCATCGAAGGCGACGATATTTTTGGCGATGGCGTCAACATCGCGGCGCGCATCGAAAGCGTCGCTGCGCCCGGAGGCATCTCCCTTTCGGAGGACGCCTGGCGGCAGGTGCAGGGCAAGGTGGCGGCCAACTTTGTCGATAGCGGCGAGCAGAGCCTGAAGAATATTGCCCAGCCGGTGCGCGTCTATCGCGTCGAACCCGGCGGCGAAGGCACGACGCCGCCGACCGCGCCAGCTTCGGCCCCACCGGACAAACCCTCGATCGCGGTGCTGCCGTTTACGAACATGAGCGGCGATGCCGAGCAGGACTATTTCTGCGATGGCTTGGTCGAGGACATCATCACCACCTTGTCGAAGCTGGCGGGACTACGGGTCATCGCACGCAATTCCAGCTTCGTTTACAAGGGACGTTCGGTTGATGTCCGCGAGGCGGCTAGGCAACTTGGCGTGCGATACGTTTTAGAGGGCAGCGTTCGCAAAGGCGCCAACCGCATCCGCATCACGGCGCAATTGATCGATGCAAAGGACGGTACGCACCTGTGGGCGGAACGTTACGACCGCGCGATCGACGACATTTTCGCCATCCAGGACGAAATCACTTTAGTCCTCGCCACCGAAATGCAGGTCAAGCTAACAGAGGGCGAACAGGCGCGGCTGCGCTACACGACGACCCACAATGTCGAGGCCTGGACCTATTGGGCTCAGGGCATGTCCCATTACCGCCAGGCCGTCACCAAAGAAAAAATGGGCCCTGCACGGCTTTATTGGGAAAAGGCGCTAGCTCTTGACCCGAACTCGGCGTCGCTGAATGCCATGCTGGGCTTCATGCATTGTCTGGATGCCCGGTTCGGATGGTGGGACGACCGCGAAACTGCAATCGAAAAAGCGACGGCTTACGCCGACAGGGCGCTGGAAATCGATCTCGGCAATGCCGACGCTTACACCACGTCAAGTCTCATTCTCTTAATGCAAAGGCGCTACGACGAAGCCGTGGCCGGCGCCAGGAAGGCAGTGCAACTGGCGCCTGGCTCGGCCGATGCAGCGGAACTTGCCAGCTTCGTTCTCACGCCGTCGGGATATCCCGAAGAAGCGGTCGTACAGAGCGAGAAAGCGATCGCTCTTAGCCCGAACTATCCCGCAGTGTATTTGGGCACTCTCGGCAATGCCTATCGCCTATCGGGGCGAACCGAGCAAGCGATTGCCGCCTTCAATGCGTATCATGCGCGAAGCCCCGGATTTGGCCTCACAGATATCGTGATCGCCTATCAGGAGACCGGCCAACCGGAGGAAGCAAGGCGAACGGCCGAGCAGCTAATGGCGGCACGTCCGAATTTCACGATCGGCGGATGGCTCAAGACCCAGTTCATTCGCCGCGACACGGCACGGGTCGAGGCCGATACCGCGGCCCTTCGCGCCGCCGGGCTGCCGATGGGTTAAGGCGTTTTTGGCAGCGAAGTGAATGTCGCCGTTTGGCCCAACGCTACAGACTAAGCGTGGCGAGCATATGTCAGTTTGTCAGGCGAGAGCGGAAGTTGCTGAAGAACGCCTCTCAATTGGTCATCGAACGGAAAACGGCCCCGACAATCCCTATCAGGGCCGTCGATGCTTACTACTGTCCATATTGTTGACCCGCTTTGTTGATTGAGGGCACGGCCGCCTCGAGGTCTTTTGGGTTCATGACAGGCCGCAAAGAAATCTTTGCATTGAATGCGAGAAACCAAGGCTCAGCGATGGCCGGGATCTGTGATGAGTCCTTCATGTCGAACACTATGGAGCCGGACCGTTGGCCGTTATCATCTGGAAAGAAATAAGCAGCTTCCGGTTTGAGCTCAGCCAAGATTTTTTCGACGGTAGAACCTAAGGTCCCGGCTTTGGCAGCGGCGTTTCCGCTCTCCACGGGTATCGATACCCTAAGCAACATTCGCATCACTTTCTCCTTTGAGGTTTAGATGAACATTGGTTTTCACAGCAAACGGCCTTGCACGGCGCCTTCGGGCGCGCCGTGCATTTGCTAAGTTATCTTCCGGGCGGCGTGTACGCGCTGGCAACCTTGGCGGCCTTTTCGGCAATGCCTTTGAATTCGCTCGGCGTCCAGGCGCGTACTGTTTGTATTTTTGATATCGAGCCAGTTGCCGCTACAGCCATTCCAACGGCTACCGCATCCGATCCATCAGGGGCTTCGGTAACAAGCACCACGTCGTTTGAACCCGTCGTGAAATACAGTGCTATAAACTTGCCGCCTGACTTTTCGACCAATCCCTTGATGACTCCGGAGCGATCCGAGGGTTAATCGACGAGTCCCTTTGTGCCGGAATGCGAATATGAGGCATAGGTGATGAACGTAGGCATCTTGGTCCTCCCGATTTTGAAGTTGGTTTAAATGCATTCTGGACGTGCAATTTGCGCAACTAGAAAGACATGACTTACCCTCCCGCGCATTGATGCAGGTCAAAAGGCGGACAGCCGCCCAGATCGAAGTTGGCCGTCTCGGATTGCAATCGCTCAGCACATGTTGCAGTGCATGAGTTTCTTGTTGGCCCGAAGCGTCGGTTCGTTGCCTCGCAGCGATACGTCCGGAGTTGGGGGTGAAGCCGACATGCCGAGACAGTGGACCGACGCGTTTGACCCAAAACGGATATTGTTAGCAGCTTCGCGAAAGCTAGACCCGCGCCTTCTTGGCATAGTCTCCTTCGTCGGCGTGGTTGGTTATACTCGTTTTACATGCAATCGACCGAAGGAATGAAGGAGGGTCAAGCGATGCCGGATGAAGAGTTATTCGAGAAGGGTCTCAAAACGCGGAGACAAGTACTCGGCGCTAAGTATGTGGACGCCAACCTTGCAGGTTCTGATGATTTCATGATGACGTTTCAACGAGCCGTTACCGAATTGGCTTGGGGCTACGCGTGGAGTTGCCCCGGACTAGATCAAAAGACACGGTGCATCCTGACGCTTGGAATTCTCGGAGGACTAGGCCGCTTTCAAGAGCTGGGCATTTACACGAATGCCGCGGTTGGGAGCGGCGTAACGGTCGACGAGATCAAAGAAGCTTTGGTTCAGATCACCGTCTACTGCGGGACGCCCGCAGGCCGGCAGGCATTCTTGGCAGCGCATGAAGCTCTAAATTCTCCAAAGGACTAAGCCGCGCATTGGCGCGCGCACAATTGAAATGCGACTCCTGACGAGGCCCCATTCTGTCAATGCTTGCTTGTGGCCCAAATCTGCCGAAGCAAGGTGGGCAGGGCATGTCTGCTCTGCCCACGTATTTCAGACATCGACTTGTTCGGCTATCGCGAGGGCATCATCTACCTCGATGCCGAGGTATCTGACGGTGCTTTCGATTTTGTTGTGGCCAAGCAAGAGCTGCACGGCTCGTAGATTTCCGGTTCGGCGATAGATCAACGTTGCCTTTGTTCGCCGGAGCGAATGCGTGCCAAAGAGCTTGGGGTCGAGGCCGATGCTGGCGATCCATTCCGAAAGGAGCAGCGCGTATTGCCATGTGGTCAAGCAGTGGCCGAAGCGACGCCGACCCGTGAATAGAAATTCGCCCGGCTTCTTACCCGCGGCCTTTGGAGCAACGTCCTCGACTTTGACAGCCACGACATCGCAGCCGCGTAGCTTGCTGGTACTTGAGCGGCAGACACCCGACGCGATCGACCGCATTCATCGCGCGATCCGCGAAGGTGCTGAGCGTTTCACGCGCGACGGGACCTACGAAATGGCTTGGCCGGCCGTACTCGCAGCAGCACGCAAGCCACTCTCGTAAGCTTCGAGAAACCAATTCAGGCGAGGCCGATGAACGTAACGAAGGCAAAGCAACTCGAGGAAGTACGTGAGATCTCTGCGATTACTTATGGTTTCATGGCTTCTAAAGCCCTGTTTGAACCGACTGCGATGTAGATAACCTCCTCAATTCTTCCATTTCTCAATCCTGCGATTAGTGAAATGCAGGAGACGAGCCATTGGCCTACGCATCGTTGGAATGTCATGAGCGAGCAGCGCAAGTCCGACTGGCAGCATCCAAACAGCTACTACCGGAAGCGGGAGGAAACCGAGCACGCCGCCACCGATGAGAGCGACACCAGTCGGCACCCGCAACCATTTCGCACGATCCCCACGAAGGCGGTTCAGGTTATGCCCGACCCAGGTAGGGATGTGACTCTGGAAGCGCTCCATTTCCTCGTGGAAATCGGGAATCCGCGTCATCGATTTATTCCTATGGTCGCCCGCCGCAGTACTACTGCATGGGAGATACTTTGGAGCCGGCCCACCGAGGTCCTTGATGGACATTGTGTGCCATTTGCACGCCCCAAGTATAGGCGCCAACCGCTCGGCCCCCCCCAATGGTCGCTTCTGGCCCGAAGCGTCGGTTCGTTGCCTTGCAGCGATACGTCCGGAGTCGGGGGTAAAGCCGACATGCCGAGACAGCTTGGACCGACGCGTTTGGACCCAGAGCGGAAGTCAAGCAACCAATTTTTGCTGCGCCGCGTTGAGCCCACTTCCGGCACGGTGGCCTGAGCCGCTAGGATATCTTGTCCAGTCCGGGGCAAGGCAATGAGGCGGCGTTCAAAAGCAGGTGGCAAAGCAAGTAAATCGGCGCGCCACAAGGCGGCGACGCCAAAGCGCCGTCGAACTACACCCAAAGCGGTGCCCGGTCGTCGTTCGGCAACGCCCCCCGAGGAAACGAAGATCGCGCGCCTCACCCGCGAACGCGATGAGGCGCTGGAGCGGGAAAAGGCCGCTGCCGAGGTACTCCGCGTTATCTCCCGTTCGTCTGCGGACATACAGCCGGTGTTCGATGCCATGCTGGAAAACGCCGTCCGTGTTTGCGGCGCGGTAGGTGGAGGTATCTGTCGTTGGGACGGCAACGTACTGCATCATGTCGCCGTAAGGTGGGCAAAGCCTGCATTCGCTGAACTTCTCATGCGTACTGTCCCGCTTCAGCACTTGTGAGACAAAACTGATGGCTTGAGGAACGGAGGATTTCTGGCTCATCGTAGCCCTACAGAAATCCAACTCCACCCCGGCGTCGTCCGAGACGCTTGTCCGCAACATCCGGCGGGCAACCCGGAAGCACCACGCGGCTGAAGAGAAGATCCGCATTGTGCTCGACGGCCTGCGCGGCGAGACATCAATCGCCGAGCTTTGCCGGCGCGAAGGCATCGCCGAGAGCATGTATTACTCTTGGTCGAAGGAGTTTCTGGAGGCCGGCAAGCGTCGGCTCGCCGGCGACACGGCGCGGGCCGCGACGACCGATGAGGTCAGCAGATCAGGCGCGAGGCGCAGGACTTGAAGGAAGTTGTCGCCGAGCAGGCGCTCGAATTGCGGCTGCTCAAAAAAAGCATGATCGGGGATGGGGGAGACCAAACATGAGGCTCCCCGCATCTGAGAAGCTTGAGATCATCGGCCTCGTCGAGCAATCGCATCTGCCGGCTCGGCGAACGCTGCAGATGCTCGGGATCAAACCGTCGACGTTCTATCGCTGGTATGACCGGTTTCGATCGGGTGGGCTTGAAGCTCTCGAAGACAAGCCGTCGAAGCCTGATCGGGTCTGGAACCGCATTCCCGACGACATCCGGCAGCGCGTTGTCATGATGGCGTTTGAGCAGCCAGAGCTCAGCCCACGCGAGTTGGCGACCAGGTTCACCGACACCAACAGCTATTACGTCTCGGAATCATCGGTCTATCGGCTACTGAAGGCTCATGACCTGATCGGCAGCCCAGCCTTCATCGTCATCAAGGCCGCCGACGAGTTCAGGGACAAGACAACGGCGCCCAATCAGCTCTGGCAGACCGACTCACCTATCTCAAGATCATCGGCTGGGGCTGGTACTACCTCTCCACCATCCTCGATGACTACTCGCGTTACATCATCGCCTGGAAGCTGTGCACGACGATGCGTGCCGACGATGTCACCGAAACACTTAAGCTGGCGTTGGTGGCCTCAGGCTGCGGCAGCGCCAAGGTCATGCACAAACCACGACTGCTCAGCGACAATGGATCGAGCTACATCTCGAGCGATCTTGCGGAATGGCTAAAGCACCGTGGCATCGCGCATGTTCGCGGCGCCATGTGCCATCCGCAGACCCAGGGCAAGATCGAGCGCTGGCACCAGACGCTCAAGAACCGCGGGGGGATGTGGATATCGTGGGCTAATTGAACGGCACCGATTGCATTTATCCAACTCGCTGCAACCTGCTAGGCTCCGCGTCTCACCCGGGGGCCACTATGACCGTGAAGATCGATGAGCTTGAGCCAAACATCTTTCCGCATGTAGACGATCTCGACGCAAGGGATGCTGGGCGCAATGTTGAGGTGTTCTTGGACGTTACAATTGAAGGCAAGCAAACCCCGGTCACCGTAAAGCTGAGCTACGAACAAGCTTCTGATCTGGCCATTCTTCTGGAGCCGTTCCGAAAGCCCTCCTTAGGTTACGCGGCCGCTCGGCGTTCAGAGGGATGATGAGGTCTGACGCATTCGACAATCCTGTGATCCCGGTCACATAAGCATTTCGCAACAAGCATTTTGATTCACTCTGGAGGGTCGCGCCGAGCCGAGGGTGGGCGATGACTATTGCTGAATGCGCCGAGAATGCTCGCCAATGCGAGTGGTACGCCTCAAAGACCAACAACTCAGAAGAGCGGAAGTTCTTACTTCGTATGGTGAGGCATTGGAAAAAAATGGCGGCGGAGAAAGAACGCGAAGTGCTGAAGGCTGCACGGTCGGCCGCCTAGTTGTTCAGTCCCGGAGTGTGAGGGAATCAGGCAAACTGATCCCGCATTCCGGGAGGCACTATGGGCCAGATACTTCATGGCAGCGCCACGACCACGCACGCCGTCCGAGCTGCGATACAGCGATCGAAGGCTCCGCTCAAAACTTGCGGCACAGTATGGGCTGAACCACAAGACAGTCGCCAAGTGGCGCAAACGGGCCTTCCTCAACGACGTTCCCATGGGGCCGAAAGCTCCGCGCTCGACAGTCCTGTCGCCCGAGGAAGAGGCTATCGTCGTCGCCTTACGCAAGCATACGCTGCTGCCGCTCGACGACTGCCTCTATGCCCTGCAGGCGACCATTCCGAACCTGACCCGGTCGTCCCTGCATCGATGCCTCAAGCGTCACGGCATCAGCCGGTTGCCGGAGATCGCCGGCGACAAGGTCTCCAAGAAGCCTTTCAAACGCTACCCAATCGGCTACTTTCACATCGACATCGCCGAGGTTCGTACCGGGGAGGGTAAGCTCTACCTCTTCGTGGCGATCGATCGCACATCGAAGTTTGCGTTTGCCCAGCTTCACCCGACTGCCAACGTGAAGACCGCGGTCAACTTCCTAGCGGCGCTGATCAAGGCTGTTCCCTACAGGATACACATTGTCCTCACCGATAACGGCATCCAGTTCCGCGACAGCATTCGGCACCGCTCAGGCCCGACTGCCCGCTACCGGATGCACATGTTCGATCGCGTCTGCCGCGAGCACGAGATCGAGCACCGTTTCACCAAGCCCAACCATCCATGGACCAACGGCCAAGTCGAACGGATGAACCGATCGCTCAAAGAGGCCACCATCAAGCGCTATCACTATGAAACTCATCGCCAGCTCAAAGAGCACTTGGCTGCGTTCCTCGACGCATACAACTTCGCCAAGCGATTGAAGACCTTACGTGGCCTAACGCCCTACGAAGCGATCTGTAAGGCGTGGGCAGATAAGCCAGACCGCTTCAGATGCGATCCAACCCACTTCACTTCGGGACTGAACACCTAGTCCTTGAGAGTTTTCGTGGCTAAGATTTGAAATTGATAGGCCCGACCCGGGCGGCACCCCATCCCCCGACACCCCGCCGCCCGGATCAAAAGAGCCTATTGCTGCGTCGGCTAGCGTTGCGGTTGGACATGCCGCGATGGACGCGGCGATTGCGAGTTATCCGGAGCAGCGGTTCACGTTGAGGAAGGGGATATTGGTGATTAGGCAGCATCCGAGGAGTTAGTCCGCCATCATGTTCCGCAACGAGCGAACATAATCCTTCGCCACGCTCCAATCCTCACCGTCACGTCGTTCAGTCTCCTCATTGTGGATAGCCTGGCGAAGCCGCTCAAGGGCCCGCTGTCGCCCGCCAATTTCGTCTTTCACATAACGATCAACGTTCCTCTTGATCAGTTCGGTCCGATTGGGAGCGTCAGTTCTGGCGAGATTACGTAAGGCGTAAGGTCCTGAACTGATCACGTCTCGGCAACTGCCCTCTCCGTCAACCACCATCCCTCCAATGTTTATTGAGGTCCGCTGGTGGTGACGACCCCCTAAAATGAGGGGGGTGACTTCATGCCGGAGGCCAGTCCAACACTCGCGCCCGCCGCCGGATGGTCAAGCTTTAAAATATCTGGAGCATTACTGCGCGCCGTTGCCCGTCAGCTTTTATTCAGGGCGGCGCGCAGTCTTCGCATCATATCCGACCCAACTGCCTCTAAGGTGAATTTCACTCGCTCCTCTTGTGGGAGATTGAGAATGCCCTCACCAAGCTGGTCATATACACAGCGGTCGTGTGCGAGGCATTCCATCGGGCCAGCTCTTACCATTAGCCGCTCATCACCAAGCTTGCCGCATACCGGGCATAAGCACAGATGTCGGACCTCGTCAGTTTTCATCATTGATCTCAGCCACAAAGAACTTCCTGCGCTCCGTTCAGCGCCGCCACCACGTGATCACGGCCTGCAATAGCTTTGGCTTCGGTTTGGTATCCGAATGAAACGCACGGCATGCCCTTTTGATCGTAGAGCGCGAACCCGAAAAGCAGCCCGCCTTCAAGCAGCTCGACGTTACTAACCCTCCACTTCTTTTCCATTGGAATGCCCTCAGCAGCATTTCGTTGCTCGACCAAAGACCTAACACATCGCTTTGCTGCTGGGTAATGGCCTGGGTGGCCAATCAATAAGGGTCGATGGAATTTACACATATTGTGGGGAGCGTCTCTGCGAGCCCGAAGGCGAGGCAATTTTGGGGGTCGGGAGACGCGAGCGAAAAGATTTGTTTTCGAGGCGCATGAGGTGACATCCCACGCGGGTTTGAAAAGCTGACTTGCGAGTTCAAGCCGACTTATCCCCAAGCTGCCGGCCTGCTTCGGCGACTGCCGGACTGAAACACATTTCTTCGAAGCCGTTTGAACCCCTTACTGCCGAATTGCGACACACCTGTAGAGCAAGCAATGGAGGGTGCCATGAAAAGCGGTTCGAGCGGTTTGCAACAGCACGAGTACTTTCTCGTGCAAATCGACGGGCGGACGAAATCGGGGCATCGGCGCTTCATCGATGCATTGCGCGCGAGCCTGCAGTTGAGAGATTAGTTCCCGTTAGGGGCGGCATTCTGGAAAGATTTCAGAGGCGCATGACGAACGAAGGTCCGGGCGTAGTTCGTGGAGCACGACGAACAGCCATCAAGCGTATGCTGATTTGCGACAACTGCGGCGCGGAATTTCTATCCAGCCGAAACGACGCAAAATGGTGCTTTAGGAGCTGTCAAGCGTACGCGCGGGTTACGGGGCAAAGCGCATCACGGACAACCGCGGCGCCCACTGCAAAGCCTGATGGATCGTAGGCTGGTCGGACGGCCGCAAGGTTCCAGCAAGACCGGCGCTTGACCATGAAAACATTCGTATATTGATCGTGAGCTTTCCGCCACCACTGACCTCATCGGGGGCGCGCGTACTGAGCGCATCGCCAGCTTCGACGATTACCAGGCTTGTGCATCAGCCGGACGGGCGCTGTACTCGCAGCAGCATTGGGAATGCGTGCCGGAGAACCAGCACCCTAAAGACGCACCAGCGAGCCGTTAAGCCCTGGCCGGGCAGCCCGAAATGGGGCGAGCCTGCGTGTCACGAACGACCCCGAGCTCTGTCGGGGCAAAGGCCGGACGGCCACCGCGGCCATCACAGCCAAACCGCGAGGATGCAGGCCCCGGCGACGATGCAGCCAAGCGCCAAAAGGAAGGCGCCTGCGGAAAAAAACCGAGCCGCAGCCTTTCGGCGCCGGGCATCCTTAGCGAAGTCTGCCCTAATCGCCTTGTGCCGAGCCGACAGATCGTTGGCCGTCGCGATCGCCTGCTCGTGCAATTGAGCAATTAGTCGCGCACGACGTTCATGTGCGGCTGGATCGCGGTCGAGCTTGGGAGGGGCTTCGCGCCGTATTGGGGTGTCACTCATGACCAATTCCTGCGCCAGTCGCAGGTTTGCAGTCCAGGACGCGCGCGTCAAGGTGCGCCCAGAGCACCGCTAATAAGCGCAGTACCAGCAATAGTATCCAAAAGCGAAAGCCGGATAGGCGTTGTATTGCTCAAAGCGATGCGAGGTGTGCCCACGCGGGGCGCCGACTACGCGATGCCTTGTCGATTTTTTTGACCGCTCCCCGGGCGGCACATAGTTGGGATCGGCGTAGCCACCGCCGGCGAGATCACTGAGCGCGCCGCCCTGCGGAGTGACGGCCCGCTGCGTCGATGGGATTAAGGTACGATCGCCACCGCCGACAGCCGGCCCGGACGGCTTCGCCTGCCCATAAGCGAGCGGGCTGGTGACAATCGCGATGGCCATCACCGCGAGGAGGATGCCGCATGTCGACAGAAATTTCATCTTACGATGCCTTCTGGGGCTGCGCTGGGGCCTTGCGGGTCGCGAGCACGTTCCGGCTTCCGCACTTGCTGCATCGCAGCCGCTTCACGAAACCGACGATCGGCGTGCCCGAAGTGATCGCCCGGCGCAACAACGCCGCGTCGGTCAACACCCCGACGTGTCGGCAACTCAGGCACTCGACAGTCAGCGGCGGCTCAGCACGCAACGCCCGCTCGGAATACCTTTAAGATAAGAAGGTCGTAGCCGCTTTCCCAGGACCCCGACCGTCCGCGTCGGCCTTGGAGCTATTCACCCTCTTCGACACCGGCCAGCGTTGCAGGTGGTCGTTCGGCGCGGGCTTTGGAAGCTTTGTTGGCTTGTTCGGCGGGAATGGTAGTCAGCGTCCGCGAGTTATCCGTTCGACTTCTGCCTGAACCATTCGCTCGACCACGCGGGGCAAGTTTTCGTCCAGCCATGACTTCAGCATGGGGCGAAGCGTTTCGCGAACTACATCCTCTAACGACAGTTCGTGCTTCTTCACAGTCTCAGTCAGCGTGTTGAACGCAGAGCCGACTGCGGCAGTTGCTTCGCGGGACAGCAATCCAGCCTCGGGTATTGGTTTCGCGCCCGCTTGTTCGCGGGAGGTCCGTGGCTCGGCGGGGGCTAATGTCGTTTCGCCGGCTTCATCATTGCTGATAGCTCGGCGTATGGCGGCTAAAGCCTCATCCATAAATAGTTCCTCATCATGTACCGAGTGCTGCATCCGGGGAGTGATATCACAACCCCACAAACTGTTGACGGTAGCCAAAGGTACTCAGGATAAAGATCAGCGAAGGGTGATCAGCGCGGCGCCTGTGTCGGGACGTTGTTGACCATCACGGTTACCATCGCCCCCTAAATCCGGAAGCGCCTCAAGCCCCACTCATTTTCGCAACCGCCCGTTTACCCCGGACGTGTAGCCGTGCCATTCGATCAGAGTGGAGGTCAGCGTGCCCCGCATTTCTCGCAACCGCGCTATTGCGCGTCTCTGCGCTAAGTGGCTCGAGAACGACCTCCATCGCCCACGGACGACCCCGACGCTAGCTGAACTATTGACTGAAGAGAATGTCGAGGCGGTGGCGACGCTCGACCTCTACTCCCAGTATGACGAAGACCTCGCAGAGCGTGATCGGCGTCAGAGGCTGATTCTCGCTTGGCAGCAAGCGAGGCCAACTGGCAGGCTGCAATGAATGAGCATGTTTAGACGACACTTCCGACGATGATGGTATGCCCAGGGACTAATGACCGTCGTCGTCCTCGCGATCTGTATCCCGCTTATGCTGCTCGCTGTCGCAAACTCTGGCGGAAACAGGGGCGCCGTCGGCTAGATGTACAACCCCAATAGGTCGTTCCGCTGAAACTGCGGCGCTCAAGCAGCCAGCCCAACACGATCAATCAACGTCGCATCATCCGCATCGGCCTTCGAGCTATTCACCCTCTTCGACACTGGCCATCGTTGCAGATAATCGTTCGGCACTGGCTTTAGAATTCCGGCGCCAGCCTCCCCGCTTAGCCATGCGCGAATTGCTGCTCTGTCAGAAGCACTGGCATCCGGTCGTGGATTTCCGCAGCGAAGTCGTTGGGCTCGGTGATGATCATCGTGCACGACTTCAGCCGCTCGCCGGTCTGGCGATCTTTCCACTCGTCCCAAAGACCAGCCGCCGTCAGGATCGGCGAGCCATCCCGCGCCGTGAAATACCACGGCTGCTTGCCGCCCGGTGTGTTCTGCCATTCGTAATAGCCCGACATCGGGATGAGGCAGCGCGTCCGCTTGAATGCGTCACGAAAGAACGGCTTGGTCTCGATCGTCTGTGCCCGGGCGTTGAACGTCGGTATCTTCGCGTCTTTGATGGTTTTGCTCCACCAGCGCGGGATGAGGCCCCAACGCATCGGGACGAGTTCGCGTTTGCCGTCCTCCGCCGTCACCACGTCGACAGGATCGGTCGGGCAGACGTTATAGCGCGGTCGCAGATTGTGCGGCGGCGCGTCCATCGTCAGCCGATAGAGGGCGACGAGTTCAGCCCAGGTCGCCTTTACCGTGAAACGCCCGCACATCCGATAATTCCCCTGTCGTCTGGCCGTAGTTACGCCTTCACGGACGGCGCGCAAGATGTAGTGGCTTGCAATTTTGTTCTCTTATGTTCTTTTTGGGCCATGACCAAGGGAGAAGTGCTTCGGTACGCGATCGCTTTCGCACTCAGGCGCTCCCGGAAGATCATTCGCGGTTTGAAAGAAGGACTGACCGAAGAGGAACGATTTGCGGTCGCCGATCAGACTGTCGCCCAGCTCAAACAGCGTGGCGAGCCGTGGCGGCTAAACGATGAGGCGCCGGCGGCGAAGCCTCCATCGACGTGACCGACATTCGAGTTGGACGGAAGGCATCCCCCCGACACCCCGCAACACCCGCCTTCCGTTCTTAAGCCCCGGTCTCCCCGCCCGGGAATTATCCTTTTCGGCAAGATAGCTTCGGAAATCGGTCAGCACCCGAGCGGGGCAATTGCTGGCGCTGACATTGGAACCATGATCGAGCCATCAGCCAAGTCAGGAGCCATCGGCCTTCGATGGGCGCCGACACCGTTGCCGGGGGCTTCCACGTCGAGAAACGAATATCGACTTCTATTCGGCGTCAGCTGTGATCTCGGCGGGGATCAGGATGTCGACGAGATATGTCACCGGAACGAAATAGATCAGGCCGGCAACCGCTACCGCCAACAGCCAGGCAGCCGCAATTTGCCAGCCTGGATTCAGCCTACTCATGACTTTCCCTTGTACGCTTCAGTCACGCGGGGTACGGCAGCCTGTAAAAGCCTTAAGTGGCGAAAAACATAATGCGCACCGCGCGCCCGCCACTATGGCACAAGCCCGAAAGCCTGCAACAAAAACCAGTTTTCATAGCACCAGGTCAGGCCGCGGCGTCTGCGCGCAGTCGTTGCTGTTGCCGGTATGGCTCGTCGCCTTTCACCAACAATCCGTGGCTGGCGGAAGGCCGGTGCTGACTCGACTCTCGCGGCGTCGGCCCTACATTCAACGCGATGCCTTGCGCGTGAGCTCCGCCGCCGATTGCAGTCCGATCGGCCCTCGTCTCGTTTTGAGCCCTGCCTGCCGCGGCCAGTCCAGCATCCGCCGGCCGGCCCTGGCTGGATTTACGAGATCAAGCACGACGGCTTCCGGATCCTGGCGCACCGGCGGGGCCGTAGCATTCGCCTAGTGACCCGAAATGGCTACGACTTCGCCGATCGCTTCCCGCTCGTGACGGCCGCGATCGAGGAGTTGCCCGTCAAATCCTGCATCATCGACGGCGAGGCCATCGTCTGCGACGACAGCGGCCTGGCCGTGTTCGATCTCATCCGCGGCCACGCTACCAATGCCGGGGCGGTCCTCTGCGCGTTCGACCTGCTCGAGGTAAACGGCGAGGACATCAGGCGCGAGCCGATCGAGGACCGCAAACGCCGGTTGGCTGGGCTGTTGCGGCGCCCGCAGGACGGCATCGCCGTCAACGAGCACTTCGGTGGCGACGGTGCGG
>CAVRHL010000008.1:0-442219 GCA_963720985.1 uncultured Alphaproteobacteria bacterium | reverse complement strand
TGCGGCGAGGGGACGGCGCTGTGGATGTTGTGCGCGGCGACCGGCTCGAAGTTCGGCGACCAGTGGGGGCTCGTCGCTGCCACGGGCTGCAACACGGTGTACATGTCCACCTATCCTTATAATCCGTACCTGGTGCCGTGGACGAACTCGCTGTTCGAGAACGCCCGGCCGACGCGATCGGCGTGCGGTTGCGCTGGGACCAGATGGGCTGGCAGGACAAGCCGCTCTGGTGCATCGGCGGCGACGGCGCGATGTTCGACATCGGCTTCCAGGCGCTGTCGCGGCTGTTGGCCAGCGGCATGAACGTCAAGGTGTTCGTGCTCGACACGCAGGTTTACTCGAACACCGGCGGCCAGGCCTCGACGGCCAGCTACACCGGCCAGAACACCAAGATGTGCGGTCCATGGCAAGACGGTGGGCGGCAAGCAGGAGCGGCGCAAGGAGATCGCCCAGATCGCCATGATGCACCCGCGGACCTTCGTGGCCCAGACGACCTGCGCCGACATCAACCACTTCTACAAGGCGGTCCTGGGGCGCTGGAATTCGACGGCCCCGCGATCGTGGTCTGCTACACGACCTGCCAGCCGGAGCACGGCGTCGCCGACAACATGGCCGGCGAACAGGCCCGGCTGGCGGTGGACACGCGGGCCTTCCCCATCCTGATCTACGACCCGCGCAAGGGCGACAGGTCAAGGAGCGGCTGTCGCTGCAGGGCAACCCGGCCGTGAAGGACGACTGGTACGTCAACCCCAAGACCAAGGAAGAGGTGACGTTCATCGACTTCGCCCGCAGCGAGGGCCGCTTCGCCAAGCACTTCGACAAGGACGGCAACCCGTCCGAGACGCTGCTGTACGCCAAGCAGGACCGGCTAGAAAACTGGCATTTGCTGCAAGAATTGGCGGGCATCCGTTAGGCAATAGGCGAAGGAAGAAAAATGACCGCCACGGTCATTTTTCTTCCTTGCTCCCACTTCCCACACCGTCCATGACTACGCCTCGGGCCACGCACGACTACGCCGTCGGTCAACTCCAGGCCGCCCTGGAGTTCCTGAAGCGCACGCGCAACGAGCTGCGGTTGCTACGCTGGGTGCGCGTCTGGAAGGACCGGCTGCAAGTCATCGACGTCAACCACGATTTCTTCGAGGTGCGCGGATCGGCTACATGGATGCCGATGTCGTCCCGCTGTTGCACAATCTCAATGCGGCCTTCAACCCGGACACCGTTCACCAGGTGATCGGTGCGGAGTACAAGGAATTCGGCGCCGGCAAGTGTCATCCCTGGGCGCATGACCGCGTGATGTAGGATGGGGGGAATGAAATGGCCCCCGGCGACTATGTATCGTCGGGGGCCGAACCGGACGGCGGGGGGCTGCCGCCCGGATGACGCATTACCGCGTGAAGTCCACCGTCGCCGACTGGCCGGCGGTCACCGTCACGGTGCGCGTCTGATCGACCGTACGCCCGCCCTCATCCCAGCGGGCTTCGACGGTGTAGTGGTACGTCTGGCCGGGCGTCAGCGACGGCGAGACGAATTCGCGCTCCGTCCCCGTCTGCCGGGTCAGGCTGCCGTTGAACAGCACCTGGGCGTCGGACGACGGCAGCATCACCTCGACGTGGGCCCGGTTATCCACCGCACTCGGGGTGTAGTAGTCGGCCGTCGTTACGTCCGGGGGAACGGCCACGGAGGCCGTGGGCGGCGTCACATAATAGGTGGGCGCCGAATAGCTGTACGCCGGAGGGGCGTAATCGTTGTAGTCGTTGTAGTCGTAGGAGTTGTAGTAGCCCGGGTAGCCCAGCCCCAGCCCGAGGCCATAAAGGCCCAGGCCGTACCCACCGAGGTAGCCGCCGCGGTACCCGCGGTAGCCGCCGTAGTTCCCGCGGTAGCCGCCATAATAGCCGCCGCCGTGGTAGCCGCCACCATTATAGCCGCCGCCGTGATAACCGCCGCCGCCGTGATAACCGCCGCCGCCGTGATAACCGCCGCCGCCGTGACCGCCGCTGGCTGACCGCCGCTGGCATGACCGCCGTGCGCGCGCCGGAGTGCCCGGCGGCGAAACCAGGGGCCGCCGTCATGGCCAATGCGACGACCGCGCCCAGCACGGCCTTGGCCAGTGAAGAATGTTGACCGAACATGGTGATCTCTCCAGTCGCCGGCCCCGGAGTACGAAACCGGCCTTCGGGGATGGTTTCCAGTGTGCGGGGCCACATCCCCTCGGTCCCGTTACGCTGGAAGTTAATAGTGCAGTTTGTGTGCCGAATGCATCCGGCACGGCAGATGTATACAAGGAGCCGTTGCGGAAGGTCATACGAAATAAAGGGTTACAGCAGACGTCAGGCCCACGAGTCATAAACAAACGAGGCGGGCCGTTCCTTGCCGCTCGCCCTGACAGGCTGACGGTCTGCGAGGTCGTTTTGGCAGGCGTCTCGATCTCTCTGCCGCCTGGTACGGAACGGGTGAAATCGTCTGGCGTGGGCATCAAAGACATGTTCCCCTGGTCTCGTCCGAAACCGCCGTTGGACCCGCCGGAAAAGCTCTGGGTGGAGCAGGGGTTGACGTGGCTCGTCCGCACCTTTGGCGTCGAGAGACTCAGCAGCGCTCCCGTCATCCTGCCGACGCCGGATTTCTTCCCCGACCCGTATGACCCGGTTCGCGGCTCCGACGACGACGCCCGCGCCCTGCTGCGCCCGCGTCTGCGCCTGCGCCGGCGTCGATCCGGGCCGCGTCGTCCTTCACGTCTACCCGGGCGCGCCGGCCGTCGAGAAGCCCGAGGGGCGGGAAGTGATCTCCGTCGTCCGCGAAAGCCTGACGCGGCCGGAGTATTTCGTCTCCCGGATTGCGCGCGGCCTGGCGAAGGTGCGGTTGATCGACGACGGCAAAATGGCGCCGGACCACCCGGATCTCCCGCGAATGGCCGAGCTGGCGGCCGTGTATCTCGGCCTCGGCGTGTTCGTCGCCAACCACATCTTCCGCGAAGCGTATTCCGGGCTGGGCCTCGCGCAAACCTGGGCCATGTACCAGACGGGAAACCTGAGCGAACGCTCGGCCGGCTACGCGCTCGCCCTGTTCGCACGGGCGCGCGGAGAGGCGGAGGATGTCGCCTGGGCGCGATCGCTCCGACCTAACGTCCGCCAGGTTTTCCGCGACGGCATGGCATTCCTGGCGAAGACCGGCGACACGCAGTTCCGACTCGACGAGGATCCCGACGAGCGCGTCCAGGACGAGGGGCAGCGCCTGGCCCGGCGCGTGGCCGCGCTCGAAGCGCCGTCCAGCGGCGCCCGGCTCGCCGCACTCTGGGAGCTCCAGCGCATGGGGCCGAAGGCGGCGCCGGCCGTCGAGGCGCTGACCCGGGCGCTGCGGGACGCGGAGCCTTCCCTGCGGGCGGCGGCGGCCGAGGCGCTGGCCGCCGCGGGGCCGGCGGCGGAGTCGGCCATCCCGGAACTCGTCGAGGCGGCGATGCAGGACGAGAACAAGGCGCTGCGGCTCCAGGCGGTCTACGCCCTCGGCGCCGTCGCCGCGCGGGCCGATTACGTCGTCCCGCACCTGATCTGCGTTTTGCGATCCGCCGAAGGGGATTTACGGCTGGCCGCGATCCGGGCGCTCGGCGCCCTCGGCACGGGGGCGGCCGTGGAGAAACTGATCGGATTGCTGACCGACGTGGACGGCAACGTGGCGGAGGAGGCGGCGTTGGCCCTGGGCGCGATCGGCCCGGCGGCCCGGTCGGCGGTCCCGGCGCTGCTGCGGATGCTGCGGGACGGCGGCTACCGTCCGGCCGGCGCGGCCTACGCCCTGGGACGGATCGGCCGCGTTGATGACCGAATTGTCCCCGCGCTGGCGATGGCGATGCAACATGCCGTGCCGGACGTGCGCGAGGAGGCGGAGATCGCCCTGCGCCGCATCGCACCAGAGTTGGTCGCCGACCTGCCGAGGGCCGACGCGGCGCCGGAAGGCGAGCAGCGCATCCGGCGGCAGGTCACGGCGGGGATTATGGCGAGATGTACGCGGTTCACAGTAGGAGAGCCGTGAACCCTGCGGGCAAGCGAGGCGGAATTCCTACCACCGCACCACAGCGGTGCCCCACGACAACCCGGCGCCGAAGCCGCTCAGCACTGCCAGCTGTCCGGGTCGGACGCGGCCCTCGGCCGCAGCCTCGTCCAGCGCCAGCGGCACCGAACCGGCCGACGTGTTCCCGTAGCGGTCGAGGTTGTTGTAGACCTTGTTCCGCGGGATGTGGAGCACGTCGATGGCGGCGTTGATGATGCGGATGTTGGCCTGGTGCGGGACGTAGAGGTCGATGTCTTCGGGCCGTAGGTTGGCGGCCTTGAGCACGTCCTGAATGGTGTCGCAGAGGATGGCGACGGCCCAGCGGAAGACCGCCCGGCCGTCCATGTGCATGTAGTGCAGACCCTTGGCCAGCGTCTCCGGCGTCGGCGGCTGGCGGCTGCCGCACGTCGGCCGGCTGAGCAGGTCGCCGCCGCCGCCGTCGGCGCCGAGGCTGAAGCTCACCAGCCCCTGGTCGGGTCGGCCGCGGGTAAGGATCACCGCGCCCGCCCCGTCGCCGAACAGCGGATAGGTTTTGATGTCGTTGGGGTTCAGGATGCGCGAGTTGCAGTCGCCGCCGATCACCAGCGCCATGTCGCTGGCCCCCGAGACGATGTAGGCCGCCCCGGTGATGAGCGCGTACATGAAACCGGCGCAGGCCGCCTCCACCTCGATCGCCGCGGCGCTCGAGCTGCAGCCGGTCCTGTACCAGGCAGGCCGTCGAAGGGAACGACATGTCCGGGGTGAACGTCGCCAGCACCACCAGATCGATGTCGCGTGGGTTGACGCCGGCGTTCTCGATGGCGCGAACCGACGCCTCGTGGCAGAGGTCGCTGGTGGCCTGGTGGGGCAGGACGTGGCGGCGTTCCAGAATGCCGGTGCGCTTGACGATCCAGTCGGAGTCGAAGCCGAAGCGCTGGTGGAGGTGTTCGTTGGAAACGACGGCGTCGGGGACGTAGCTCCCCGTGCCGAGGATGCGCACGCCCATGAGGCTGCGGCAGCGCGGGCGCGGGAGGGGCGTGCGTTCTTCAGTCATGAAATCGGACCGCCTGGGAGGGCGAAGGACCGGCCGCGCACCGGACGGACGGCAAGGGGCGCGCCGGATCCGTGACGACCCCGCCCCCCAAGTAGTCTACCCGGCGCCGGCGCGTTTGGCCATGCCGCTCAGCGCAGATCGGCGTCGATGAACTGCGTCAGCGCCGACACGGCGTGCTGCGTGTAGTCGATGCGGAGATTGCCGTCCTGCGGCGAGGCGTGGAAGCCGCCCACAAGGCGCGGACGATACCACTCGGAGAAGTGGCTGGTTCCCGCGTCGGTGTACTGGAGCCGCGCCGTGAACTGCAAGGCGAGCTGGAGCGCCCCCGCGTAGCGGCGGTAGCGGTCGAGGTCCACCGCCTGGCGGGCCGTACGGCAGGCGTCGGCCAGCCCCTCGGCGTAGAACGCGGCGCCGACCGTAGGCGGCGGATTCGACGGCCTTGCCGTCCGACCACGTCTTGAAGCCGCCGAACCAGAGCTGGCGCTGCGGGTCGAGCTGGCCGTACTGAAGGCCGCAAAGCCAGTCGTTCATCTCGAACACGAAGTCGGCGAACACCGATTCCTTGGTCCGCTGATAGGCCTCCCAACAAGCGGCGGTGTGCCAGGGCACGAAGTCCATGCTCCGGTGCGCCTCCCACCACGGTCGGTAGTAGCCGACGGCCTTCCGCATCAGGTCGGTCTTCCAGGCGGCCGGCCGGCGGGCCTGGCTGCGCATCAGACCGTAGAGGGCGATGCCCGCACTTTCGCCGTTCGCCCGGAGCCGGCGTCGGCCACCGAGCCGTCGGGCCTTGGCACCGACATCCCGCATCTGTGCTATTCGCCCGAGCCCGGCTACCGCGCCGACGGCAATTGCCGCGCCTGCATGGTCGAGATCGAAGGCGAGCGCGTGCTGGCCGCAAGCTGCATCCGCGAGCCGAGCGAAGGCATGAAGGTGAAGGCCGCCTCCGAGCGCGCCAAGACCGCGCGGCAGATGGTGTTCGAGCTTCTGATTTCCGACCAGCCCGGCGCGCAAGACGCGCGCACGATCCGCAGTCGAAATTCTGGGCCTGGGCCGACCGCATGAACGTCGGCACCAGCCGCTTCGGCCAGCGCCATGCTCCCGAGCCCGACCGTAGCCATCCGGCGATGGCGGTCAATCTCGACGCCTGCATCCAGTGCAATCTGTGCGTCCGCGCCTGCCGCGAAGTGCAGGTCAACGACGTCATCGGCATGGCCGGCCGCGGCCACAGCGAAAAGATCGTGTTCGACTTCGACGACCCGATGGGCACCTCGACCTGCGTCGCCTGCGGCGAATGCGTGCAGGCCTGCCCGACCGGCGCGCTGATGCCCTCGACGCTGGTCGACGAGAAGAACGTGCGCACCGAATTCCCCGACCGCGAGGTGCACTCGGTGTGCCCCTATTGCGGCGTCGGCTGCCAGCTCACCTACAACATCAAGAACGACAAGCTGCTCTACGTCACCGGCCGCGACGGCCCGGCCAATCAAAACCGGCTCTGCGTCAAGGGCCGCTTCGGCTTCGACTACGTCAGCAATCCGCAGCGCTTGATGAAGCCGCTGGTGCGCAAGGACGGCGTCAAGAAAGCCGCCGACGATCTGGTCGATCCGGCAAACCCCTACACGCATTTCCGCGAAGCCACCTGGGACGAGGCGATGGAGCGCGCCGCTTCGGGCTTGAAAAAGATCCGCGACCGTGACGGCCCGCGCGCGCTCGCCGGCTTCGGCTCGGCCAAGGGCTCGAACGAAGAGGCCTATCTGTTCCAGAAGCTGGTGCGCACCGGCTTCGGCTCCAACAATGTCGACCACTGCACGCGGCTGTGCCACGCCTCGTCGGTGGCGGCGCTCTTGAAGGCGTCGGCTCGGCCGCGGTGACCGCGACCTTCAACGAGTGCAAGAATTCCGATTTCATCATCGTCATCGGCGCCAACCCGGCCGAGAACCACCCTGTCGCCGCCACCTTCTTCAAGCAGGCGGCCAAGCGCGGCGCCAAGCTCGTCGTCATGGATCCGCGCGGGCAGGCGCTCAAGCGCCACGCCTGGCAGATGATGCAGTTCCGCAACGGCACCGACGTGGCGATGCTCAACGCCATGCTCAATGTCATCGTTGGCGAGAAGCTGTACGACCAGCAGTACGTGCAGACCTACGTCGAAGGCTTCGACCAGATCGCCGAGCACGTCAAGGATTTCACGCCGGAGGAGATGGAGCCGATCTGCGGCATTCCCGCCGACACGCTGCGCAACGTCGCGCGCGCTTACGCGCGCGCCGAAAGCGCCATCATCTTCTGGGGCATGGGCGTGTCGCAGCACACCCACGGCACCGACAATGCGCGCTGTCTGATCGCGCTGTCGCTGATCTGCGGCCAGGTCGGCCGCCCCGGCACCGGCCTGCATCCTTTGCGCGGCCAGAACAACGTCCAGGGCGCTTCCGACGCCGGCCTCATCCCGATGTTCTTCCCCGACTACAAGTCGGTGGAAAGCCCGGAGATGATCGCGAAATACGAAAAAGCCTGGGGCAAGAAGCTCGACCCGAAGAAGGGCAAGACGGTGGTCGAGATCATGGACGCCGTCCACAACGACGAGATCAAGGGCATGTACATCATGGGCGAAAACCCGGCGATGTCCGACCCCGACTTGAACCACGCGCGCGGCGCGCTGGCGCATCTCGAACATCTCGTCGTGCAGGACATCTTCCTCACCGAGACCTGTTCTTACGCCGACGTCATCCTGCCGGCCTCGGCCTGGCCGGAGAAGGACGGCACCGTCACCAACACCAACCGCCAGGTGCAGATGGGGCGCCAGGCGCTGCCGCTGCCGGGCGATACGCGCCAGGACCTGTGGATCATCCAGGATCTCGCCCAGCGTATGGGCGAAAAGTGGAACTACCAGCACGTCAGCGAAGTGTTCGAGGAGATGGCGCGGCTGATGCCGGCGCTCGACAACATCACCTGGGACCGCGTCGAGCGCGAGGACCACGTCACCTATCCGGTCGACGGTCCCGACGTGCCTGGCCGCGACGTGGTGTTCGACAAGGGCTTCCCGCGTCCGGGCGGCTTCGGCAAATTGGTGGCGGCCAAGCTCACGCCGCCGAACGAGACGCCCGACCACGACTATCCGTTCATCCTCACCACCGGGCGCCAGCTCGAGCATTGGCACACCGGCGCCATGACGCGCAGGGCCTCAGTGCTCGACGCGCTGGAGCCGAGCGCGGTTGCGTCGGTGTCGCGCGGCACGCTGGTGAAGCTCGGAATCAAGCCGGGCGACATGGTGAAGGTGACGACGCGGCGCGGCGAGGTCGAGCTCAACACGCGCCAGGACGACGCCTTTCCCGACGGCGTGGTGTTCATCCCCTTCGCCTTCGTCGAGGCGGCGGCGAATATCCTGACCAACCCGGCGCTCGATCCGTTCGGCAAGATCCCGGAATTCAAGTTCTGCGCCGCGCGGCTGGAAAAGGCCGCGCCGCGGATGGAAGCGGCGGAGTAGTTTTCTTACCCTCTCCCCTCCAGGGGAGGGTGAAGTGCGCCCGCGCCGCGCTATGATGGCGTATGGCAAGAAAGCTGCGCGATTCGAGGGCCACCAAAGCCAAGAGCGGCGACGCGCTCGGCCATGCCTTGCGTGTCGAGTGGTTTCTCGCTTTCAGCCTCGCCACCACGGCGGTCTTCGCCTATTCCGGCGAGCAGATCTACGCGAAGCTCGACCAGCCGCTCTGGCTCGCCGTCGTCTTCGCCTGGCTGTTCGGCACGGTGATGGGCTCGGCGCTCAACGTGGTGCGCCACGCCGACCACGTCGCCGAGATTCTCGGCGAGCCCTACGGCACGCTGGTGCTGACGCTGTGCGTCACCGCCATCGAGGTGATGAGCATCAGCGCGGTGATGCTGCACGGCGACAACAATCCGACGTTGGTGCGCGACACGCTGTTCGCCATCGTCATGATCCTCCTCGGCGGTATGGTCGGCGTGGCGCTGCTCGCCGGCGGCTGGCGCCACCGCGAGCAGCACTACAATCTGCAGGGCGCCAACTCCTATCTCAGCGTCATCATTCCGCTTGCTCTGCTGACGCTGAGCCTGCCGAATTTCACCGTCACCACGCCGGGGCCGACGCTGTCGATCGCGCAGCAGGCGTTTCTCGTCGTCATTTCGATCGGGCTCTACTGCGTCTTCCTCGCCATCCAGACCGGCCGCCATCGCCGCTATTTCATGACCAAGGAAGAAGCCGACGAGCCACCGCACCATGCGGCGGGCGGGCGCGGGCTTGCCTGGCACGGCGTGCTGCTGGTCGCCTACATCCTGCCGGTGGTGCTCTTGGCCGAGCAGCTCGCGCATCCGATCGACTATCTGATCGAGACGCTGAAGGCGCCGGCGCCGCTCGGCGGCGTCATCATCGCCATGCTGGTGGCGACGCCGGAGGCGATCAGCGCCACGCGTTCGGCCTGGATGAACAAGGTGCAGCGCTCGATCAACATCTTCCTCGGCTCGGTGCTCTCGACCATCGGCCTGACCGTGCCGGTGATGCTGGTGATCAGCTATCTGACCGCGCACGAGGTCTATCTCGGCCTCGCCAGCGCCAACAACCTGTTGCTGGCGGTGACGCTCGGCGTCAGCGTGGTGACCTTTGCCAGCGGCCGCACCAACATCCTGCAGGGCGCGGTGCACGTGGTGCTGTTTGCCGCCTTTGTGATGCTGATTTTTCAGAACTAAGGCAGGCCGCCGGCATCGAGATTTCAGCAAATAGGCCGCGCGCTTTGTGCGCGGGCAGGTTAAGCTGCCCGAGCCATAGCCGACATCCGTCCGCCATTGGCACGGCAGGAGGCCGGTATGAGTGGTCTTGATACCAATACATTCGTCATCATTTTTGCTGTAGCAATCGTTGCGATGGGCATTGTGGTCTGGCTCAGGTTTCGGTCGGAAACCAAAAAAGGACGATAGGTCGCTGGCGTACGCTCAATGCAGCCGCTTGGCGCCGTCGTCGACCGTGCGCAGTTGCAGCCGCCCGATCATGTCGGCGCGCATCGCTTCGCTGGCGCGCAGCGCGCTTTCGGTCTCGCGCCAGGTGGTGCGGTTGGAGCCGAGCAGCACGACGCCGATGATGATCGCGGCCAGCGCGGTCAACGTCGTCTCGGGTGTGTAGGAGACGAGCGACAGCATCGACAGTGCGATCCAGCCGACGCCGGCGGCGATGGCGGCCTTGGCGGCCAGCGAAAATTTGCGGCAGCGCTCGATCGCCTCGCCGAGTTGCTCGATATGAGCCTCGACGCGCGCAATGTCCTCGCCGGTAATCTCGTCGTCCATGGCGCCGTCGCGGTGCGGGTCAGCCCGGCTTGCCGGTCTTGAAATAGGGCTCGACGTTGCCGGTCAGTTTGATGGTCAGCGGATTGCCGTGGCGGTCTTTGGCGTTGCCGGCGGCGACGCGGATCCAGCCTTCGCTCACGCAATATTCCTCGACATTGGTCTTCTCGACGCCCTTGAAGCGGATGCCGACGTCGCGCGCCAGCACCTCGGCGTTGAAATAAGGGCTGCGCGGATCGGTGCTCAGGCGGTCGGGCGGCGTGTCGGTTGCGTCTTGCGGCATGGCGGTTTGTCTCACGAGGCCGGCGGGTCAGGCAAGCCGGCGTTACTCAGGCAGTCGCGGCTGCCAAGATGCCGCTGTTATTGCAGGCTGCAATTAGCGCACGTCCGCGATATGGGGCACGGACAAGGGAGCAGCGTCATGAGACACGCGCGAATTCTGATCGGCCTCGGCGTCCTGGCATTGTCCGCAAGCGGCGCCCTGGCGAAGCCGACTTACGTCGCCACCACGGTCAACCTGCGCGCGGCGCCCGGCACCACCAACGAAATCGTCGCCAAGATTCCCGGCGGCAGCCTGATCGATGCCACCGATTGCGCCGACGGCTGGTGCGCGGTCACCTGGCAGGGCAAGAGCGGCTTCGCCATCCAGACCGCGCTCGACTTGAGCGGCCATGTGCCGCAGCGCGCCGCCGCTCCGGCTGTTCCGCCGCGCGGCCGCTACGCCGACGACGAAGAGATCGTCTACGGCGCGCCGCCGCCGCCTCCGGTCTATTACTACGACGGACCTTATTACCGGACCTATTGGGGCTGGCGCTGGCACTGGTGGTGAGCGTCAGGTCGGCTTGTCGGCGCCGATCAGCAAGCCGAGCCCGACTTTGACGGCGAGGTAGGCGACGATCGCGACCGGGAAGGCGATATAGAACGCGACGTCGAGGCCGTGCAGGGCCCCGAACAGCACGGCGACGCCGACCAGCACCGAAACGAAGCGAGCGATCAGCAGTCGGTCCATGCGCATGGCGCTGCTAGTGTTTCGGCTGCGAGCCGTCGACGGCTCGCATATTCGCCCAAGGATCGACGGCGATCTGGTCGTCACCCTGGCCTTGGGTTTTCTTCATCGCCGCCTCGTAATCCTTTTGAGCCTTCTCGGCCGCTTTCTTCTTCTGCGCATCCTCGGCCTGCAGCGGCGTAAGTTGACGCTGGCGTCCGGTGGTCAACTGGGCTTCGACGCGCCCCGTCACCGCGGTGAGCGTGGCAAGCGCGAGCATTGCGGCGAACAGTTTTTTCATGGCCATCACCCGGTATCTGGCTTTGGATAGGTTTATCACGGTCCCATCTGGCGCTACAATGCGATCAAATCATGATGAATCCCGTCCCCCTGAGGTGATCGATGTCGCTTGAACACGCTGCGTCCCCGCATCCGGGCCTCCTTGCGCTCCGGCACGATTGGACGCGCGAGGAAATCCGCGGCCTGTTCGCCCTGCCGTTCCCGGAGCTGATGTTCCGCGCGGCGCAGACGCACCGGCAGTATTTCGATCCGGCCGAAGTGCAGATCTCGACGCTGTTGTCGATCAAGACCGGCGGCTGCCCGGAAGACTGCGCGTATTGTCCGCAGGCGGTGCAATACGACACCGGCGTCAAGGCCGAGAAGCTGATGGCGGTCGAGGCCGTGCTCGCCGAGGCGCGCGCGGCCAAGGCCAACGGCGCCTCGCGCTTCTGCATGGGCGCGGCCTGGCGCGAGCCGAAGGACCGCGACCTCGAGCAGGTCTGCGCCATGGTCGAGGGCGTCAAGGCGCTCGGCCTGGAAACCTGCGCCACGCTCGGCATGTTGACGGGAGAACAGGCGTCGCGGCTCAAAGCCTCCGGCCTCGACTACTACAATCACAACCTCGACACCTCGCCGGAGTTCTACGGCGAGATCATCACCACGCGCACCTACCGCGACCGCCTCGACACGCTCGACCGCGTGCGCGACGCCGGCATCAATGTCTGCTGCGGCGGCATCGTCGGCATGGGCGAAGGGCTCGACGACCGCGTCGGCATGATCACGACGCTGGCCAACCTGCCGGTGCATCCGGAAAGCGTGCCGATCAACATGCTGGTGCAGGTCGAGGGCACGCCGCTCGAAGGCGTGGCCAAGCTCGACCCGCTCGATTTCGTGCGCACCATCGCGGTCGCGCGCATCGCGATGCCGGCTTCGGTGGTGCGGCTGTCGGCTGGTCGCGAAGACATGAGCGAGGAGACGCAGGCGCTCTGTTTCCTTGCCGGCGCCAATTCGATCTTCTACGGCCCCAAGCTGCTCACCACACCCAATCCCGAGCGCGACCGCGATATGCGGCTGCTCGACAAATTGGGCCTGCGGCCGATGGAGTAAGATTGCGCGCCGGCGCAATAGCAAAGGTCCGCGACATCAGCTTATACTGCCGTCTCCGATTCCAGGGAGGCTGCGATGTGCCACCGCGTCAGCATTACGCTCTCGGCCGAGGAGAGGGCAGCGGCCAGGAAAGTCGTGGGCTTTCTGATCCCTGTCTATGCTTCGGTCGTGCTGGTCGCGATCGCGGTGGTCGCCGTCAGCGGCGCGCCGCGCCAAAACGAGCAGATCGCCGCCACCGCCGTTCCCGTATCCGCGCGTTAGCGTCTTTCCCCGCAAGCTCTTGACCGAACCAAGCCCTCCACGGCCCCGCCGGCGCGCCTTCGACTGGTCGACCATGGCCATCGCCGCTGTGGCCATTGCCGCCGCCGCCGCTCTATGCGCGCGACGGGCGCGAGCATTTCCTCGATATTCTCGGCAGCGACGTCACGCTGTTCGGCGAGATGCTGCCCAAGGTGCTGGCCGGCTGCCTGATCGGCGCCTTCGTCACTATGATCCTGCCGCGCGAATTGGTTGCGCGCTGGGTCGGCCACGAATCCGGCCTCACCGGCCTGGCGCTGGCGGCGTTCTTCGGTTTCCTGCTGCCGGGCGGGCCGATCACCATCTATCCGGTGGCCGGTGCCTTTCTGGTGATGGGTGCCGACGCCGGCGCGGTGGTCGCCTTCATCACCGCCTGGACGCTGTGCGGCTATACCCGCGCGCTGGTGTGGGAATTGCCGTTCTTCGGACCGCACTTCGTGATCTGGCGCATCGTCGAGGCGATCCCGCTGCCGATCATCGCCGGGGTGCTGGCGCGGATCGCGGTGCGCAGCGGGCTCGCGCGGCTGAGCGCCAAATAATGTTCCTCGCCGTCAATATCCTGCTCTGGCTGGTGGTCGCCGTTTTGGCCTTCATCGCCGCGCTACGCGGCCGCGTGCTGTTCAACGACGGCGCGCGCACCGGCGTGCTGGAATTCCTCCGTCTGCTGCCGCGCATCGGCGCCGGCGTGATCGGCTCCGGCTTCATCGCCGAGGTGCTGCCGAAAGCAGTCGTTGCTTCCTGGATCGGCCCGGAGTCAGGCCTGCTCGGCGCCGTGGTCGCGACGCTCGGCGGCGCGCTGACACCGGGCGGGCCGGTGGTTGGCTTCGCCATCGGCTCGGCCGCGCTCAAGAGCGGGGCGGGCGCGCCGCAGGTGATCGCCTATTCGACCGCCTGGGCGCTCTATGCCATCCACCGCCTGGTGATTTGGGAAGTGCCGTTGATGCCGCCGCGCGTGGTGTGGCTGCGCGCGGCGGTGTCGCTGCCGCTGCCATTCATCGCCGCGGCACTGGCGATGATGCTGGCGCAGCCGTGACGGGTGAGTACCCCCGGTTCCAAACCGGAACGAGACCTGCCAAAATCCCTGCCAACGAAAAAAGTAGGGAGGACACGATGGCGCACCGTGCACATTGGGCACCATTCAAGCGCGCGGCATTTGCCGCGGTTTTGGCCGCGGCATTCTTCGGTTGGCAGTTCAAGGCGACGGCCGACGATTATCCCAACCGCGTCGTCGAATTGATCGTGCCGTTCCCGCCCGGCGGCGGCGTCGACACCGAAGGCCGCGTCATCGCGCAGAAACTTTCCGAAGCGCTGGGCAAGCAGGTAATCGTGGTCAACAAGCCGGGCGCCGGCTCGGTGATCGGCGTGCGCGACGCCGCCAAGGCGGCACCCGACGGCCACACCATTCTGATGCTGGTGACCGGCGCGAGCCTGCCCGCCAACACCGGCTACGATCTGGAGAAGGACTTCGCGCCGATCGGGCTGATCGCGTCGATTCCGATCGTGATCATGGCCAATCCGTCGGTGCCGGTGAAAACCATGGCCGACATTGTCGCGCTCGCCAAAGCGAAGCCGGGCACGGTCACCGTCGGCACGCCGCCGGCGCCGACGCTGAATTATTTCGGCGCCGAAGCGTTCAAGGGCCTGGCCGGCGCCGACATGACCATCGTCACTTACAAGGGCACCGGTCCGCTCACCACCGACCTGCTCGGCGGCCACGTGATGGTCGGCTTCAACACGCTGCCGCCGGCGATCGGCAACATCAAGGCCGGCAAGATCCGCGCCATCGCGGTCGCCGCGCCGCAGCGCCTCGCCGCAGTGCCGGACGTGCCGACCACCGCGGAAGCCGGAATGCCCGGGCTCGACATCGTGCAGTATTACGGGCTGGTCGTGCCGGCCGGCACGCCCAAGCCGATCATCGAGCGGCTCAACAAGGAGCTGCGCAAGATCGTGATGTCGGAAGACGTCACGCAGCGCATCATCGCCGACGGCGGCGGGCCGGTCGCGTCAACGCCGGAGGAATACGCCGCCAACATCCACCGCGAGGAAGGCAAATGGGCGGCGCTGATCAAGAAACTCGGGCTGGTCGTCCACTGACCTGTTATTGCCGCAGCAAGCTGCAATAGCGGCTGGTGCCGTTATCCCAGCAGCCGGAGCGGCGGCAAAAGTCGAAGCGCGCGCGGCAGGCGTTGGTGCAGTCCTTCGCCACCGCGGGAGGAAACTTCAGGCAGGGCGCGAGACAGACCTTTTGCTCGGAGCTGCAGGTCATCGGCGCTGCGCGCGCCGACGGGGCGCAGATCAGCGCGACGGCGGCGAGGGCGATAACGATTCGGCTCATACCGCTTCGTTAGCATGATCGGCGTGGCGCCTCCATGCCGGCGCGCACAAGGCGGCGAAGTAGCCGAGCGCGCTTAAAGAGGCGATGCAGAAGCTCACTGGCCAGTCGGTGTAATAGGCGGCGGTGATGCCGAGCCAGGCTTCGCCGAGCGCCAGCGCGGCGGCGAGCGCGAGCCCGCTCCACAGTCCGGTGGTCACGCGCTGCGCGGCGGCCGGCGGGCCGACCATCAGCGTGAACACCAACAAGACGCCGACGATTTGCGCGCATTCGGAGACGGCGAGCGCGACGATGGCGAGAAACGAGGTCGAGACGAAGCGCAGCGGCACGCCTTTGGCTTCGGCGAGTTCGGGCTGCAGCGAGGCAAAAATGAGGGGGCGCATGATGGCGGCAAGCGCGACGAGCGTAATAAGGCCGAGCACGGCCAGCGTCGCGATCATCGTCCGATCGACCGCCAGCACGTTGCCGAACAAGAGCGCGGTCGCCTGCGTCGCGAATGACGTATAGTAGTGCAGGAACAACAGGCCGAAGCCGAGCGCCAGCGACAATACGATGCCGATGGCGATGTCGCGGTTGCTGATGCGATCGCTCAACACGCCCATGGCGATGCCGGCGGCGAGCGTGAAGCCGAGCAGGCCCCACAGCGGCGCCAGCCCGATCAGCCCGGCACCGGTCGCGCCGGCAAAACCGATGTGCGACAGCGCGTGGCCGGCAAAGGTCTGCCCCCGCATCACCAGGAAATAGCCGACGATACCCGACACCACGGCGACGATGCCGGCGGCGGCGAAGGCGTTGGTGATGAAGTCGTATTGGAACATGTCAGTGATGGTGATGCTCGTGACCGCTATCGCCGTGGTCATGATCGTGTTGATGGGCGGAGGTCTCGACGTCGCGGCCGCGCGACATGACGAAGATGTGGCCGGCGGCGCGCACCACCTCGATATCGGTGCCGTAGAGCCGCGACAGCACCGGCGCGGTGATCACCTCGTCGACGGTGCCGAGCACTGCCTGGCCGTTGCCGAGATAGAGCACGCGGTCGAGCGTGCCGAGCAACTGGTTGAGCTCGTGCGCGCTGAACAAGACGGTAATGCCGCGCTCGCGGCAGACCTTGCGCACCACGTCGATCGCCACCTTCTGGTGACGCGCGTCGAGGCTGATCAGCGGCTCGTCGAGCAGCAGCAGCTTCGGCGTGCCGATCAGCGCCTGCGCCAGCAATAAACGTTGACGTTCGCCGCCTGACATTTCCGACAGCGGGCGCCGCGCCAGATCGCGCGCGCCGACCGCGTCGAGCGTCTGCTCGATCATGCCGCGGTCGTTGTGTGACAGCGACGGCAAGCCCCAGCGCTGGCCATGCAGCGAGGCGCCGATGAAATCGAGGCCGCGCACGCGCAGATCCGGCAGCACCGTGCGCACCTGCGGTAGATAGCCGATGGCGTGATCGCCGCACTGCGGCGCACGGCCGAACACGCGGATCGTGCCCGCGCTCGGCGGCAGCAGGCCGAGAATGGCGCGCATCAGCGTCGTTTTGCCAGCGCCGTTCGGGCCGAGCACGCCGATGAATTCGCCGGCGCCAATGGCGAGGCTGGCATCGGCCAGCACGGTACGCTCGCCGAGCGTCAGCGTCGCGTGGTCGACTTCGACGACGTTCACGAGTTCGGGCCGGCCAGCGCCTTCTCGGTGTCGGTGACTTCGCTCAACATCCATTGCTGGAAAGTCATATCAGGCGGCACCGTCTCGGTCACGCCCACGACAGGGATTTTCGTAGCCTTCGCCATTTCGACAAGATGCTGCACGATCTTGCTCGAGGCCTGCTTGTTGTAGAACATCACGCGGACCTTGTGTTCCTTGAGGTCCTGCTCGAAGGCGGCGACGTCGCGCGCGCTCGGCTCGGTGTCGTTCATGATCGAAAGCTGGAAGCGCTCGTTCCGCATGGTCAGGCCCAGCGCGGTGGCCATGTAACCGAACACCGGCTCGCTGGCAGTGACCGCGGCGCCGGCATATTTTCCGCGGATGGCGGCGATCTTCTCGGTGAGCGGCTTGAGCGAGGCCTCGAAGGCGACGAGCCGCGCGTCATACTCCTTGCTGTGCGCGCGGTCGGCCTTGACGAAATCTGCGTTCAGCGCCCGCGCGACCGCGATGATGATCGACGGGTCGTACCACAGATGCGGATTGTCGCCCGCCTTGTGCCGCGTCAGCGCGGCGACGTTGATCTCCAGCCGGCCGGCGCGCGGCGCCGCGGCCAACAGCTTCTCCATCCAGGGGTCGTAGTCGGCGCCGTTGAAGATCGCGACCTGCGCGTTGGCGATCTGCCGCACAATGCCCGCCGTGGTCTCGAACAGATGCGGATCCTGGTCCGGGCTGTTCATGATGCTGACGACGTTGACCCGGTCGCCGCCGATCTGGCGCGCAATGTCGCCGTAGAAATTCTCGGCGGCTACCACAGTGATCTTGCTATCGGCGGCGCGGGCAGCCGATGCGGCCAGGGTCAAGACGGCGAGGGCGAAAGCGGCAAATCCAGCGGCGTATCTCATGTGGCGAAGCCTTCGTTTTTGCAGTTTCCCCAGCAGTCCTCATGACTTGTAACATTATAACATATCATACGGCAAGGGCGGGACTGGAAGGGTGCCGAGCCGCAGCTCATTATTCCACGCGGCCTCCCGGGGGGCCTCGTTGCTTAAAGCAACTTTAATGAATGCGGTACAATTTTACTGACCGCCCTTGTCGGCCGCGCGTTTGTTTGCACGGCCGCGGAAGAATTCCGCCGAAGAGCAACCGACTTTGTCCCAAGCCCTGCAAATCATCGGCGAGCTCGAGGTCGCGCTCAAAAGCAATTCGACCGAACGTCACCTCGCGATCCTAAAGAGCGTCACCAGTCTTTTTCTGGCCGGGCACGACCGCATCACCGAGGAAGTGTCCGCGGTGTTCGACGGCGTCATGGTCCGCCTGATCGAGCATGTCGAATGCCGCGCGCGCATCGAGTTGAGCCGCGAGGTCGCGCCGATCGCCAATGCGCCGGAGCAGGTCGTCCAACGCCTGGCCAGCGACGACGACATCGCGGTTGCCGGGCCGGTGCTGGCGCAGTCGCCGCGGCTGACTGACGAGAATCTGGTCGCCATCGCCGGGAGCAAGGGCCAGTCGCACCTGAGCAAGATCGCGGAGCGCACGGCGCTCAGCCCGGTCGTGACCGACGTGCTGGTCGATCGCGGCGACCACGACGTGGTCACCAAGGTCGCGGTCAATATCGGCGCGCGCTTCTCGTCGACCGGCATGTCGATGCTGGCGATGCGCGCGAGCGGCGACAGCGAGCTCACCCTGGCGATGACCCGGCGCCCCGATATCTCGCCGGCGCTGTTCAAGCGGCTGCTCAGCCACGCCACCGAGGAAGCGCGTCAACGCATGCTGGCCGCGGCCGCGCCGGACCGGCGCGAGGCAATCAACCGCGTGCTGACGCAGATCGCGTCGCAAGCCGGCGCCATGACCGTATCGGCGAACGAGTTCGCCGCCGCCGAGCGGCTGGTCTATTCGTTCAGCCAGGACACCGAGCAGACCCGCTGGAAGGTGCTGCAATTCGCCGACGGCAATCGCATCGCCGAACTCGTCGCCGCGCTGTCGATCCTGAGCGGCGTGCCGATCTCGCTGGTGTCGCGCCTGATCTGCGATACCGAGCCGTTCGGCGCGATGGCGTTGTGCAAGGCGATCGGATTGGAATGGATGGTCGCGCACGCGGTGATCAACAATCTGCCCGGCATCAGCGAGGAGCGCGAGGAGAAGTTCGAGCAGATGTGCGAGCAATATGAACGGCTATCGACCGAGTTGGCCGAGCGCCTGCTTGGCTACTGGCAGGCCAGCCAGCTGGGCCGCGAAGCGCCGCAATGATTTGCGCGCGAGCGGTAATTCGATAGGGGGGATCGACCGCGGTCCGGCCGTGCCGCCGCGAAATTCGTGCAATTAGCGGCGCGGCTTTAACGGACGAAAAGCGGTATTCTGTTAAACGGAGCAAAGCCCGAGGCGGGATCGACATGGCGATACTGCAAGCCAAACGTCCGACGAAACTGACGTATGAGCGCGGCGTGCTCGCCTGCGTCAAATGCGCGGCGCCGATCAACGTCTACAAGCTCAAGAAGCTGCCCGACGAATTTTCCGTGCGCTGCCCGCGCTGCGGCGACCGCGGCATATACGCCAAGCGCGCGCTGACCGTCGAAAACCTGCGCGAGCGGCGCAAGAAGCCGCGCGCATAGTTATCGCCCGCGGAACTTTGCAACACATCTTTCATGTTGACCGCGTTTTCGTCTTGACGCGCGCGAGCCGCAGGCGTTGGATAGACGCGTTAGACACGGAGGTTTGCATGGCACCACCGGGTCAGAGTGCCGCGACGATTGCCGTCGCAAACGTTCGGGCGACGGCATAGCGGCAACTTGCGGACGGCACGCCGGGAGCGGCCTCGCGGGTCGCATCAGTCAGGCAAGACCCCACTTTAGCTGCTCCCGACGCGCGCCCTTTTCGCGAAATCCGAAAAATCCGAAATGACGACGGCGCGTCGTTGTGCGCGCGATCAACCTGACTTGCGCTGCGCGATGTGGCGCTCCACGCCTTGCCGCCCGGCTTCGGTTTCCGGCTGCCAGACGTTTTGATGCGCCTTGTGCTTGTCGGCGTCCCATTCATGCGCGACGCCGTCGCCCATGAACACCACGAACACCTCGCAGCCGTCGGGATATTCATAAGGCCCGTGCAGTTCGTCCCAGCCGAACACGTAGTCGCCGGGACGCAAATCCTTGCCGGCGACGCACATGCGGCCCTTGAGCACGACGATCGAGTGCCAGCTCTTGTGTGAATGCGCGGGCTCGACATAGCCGGGCGGGAATTTCACCTTCATGTCGATCCGGCCCATCGCCTTGTCGTGCGCGAAGATCTTGACCTGCACGCCTTCCGGTAAAGTGAGGACCGATTTCGCTCCTTCCTGCCAGGGAATGTCCTTGTCGTAGATGGCGTGGAAGGTGTGGTCGTAGGCCGGCAGCGGTTGCATGGTTTGTCTCGGGCTGTTGTCTTGTGCCGACGATAACAGAGAGCGAGGGTATCGCGGAAGCTAGCCAAGTACGTACACGAGAAGGACGATGAAGCCGCCGACCGCCAGCGTGGCGTGCGCGCCGATCAAAGTTCCCGGCAGGCGCCGGCCGCGCAACCGCAGGGCGAACTGAAAGAGGCCGACAAACGCCGCCAGCGTAAATAGCGTGGCCGCAATTGTGCCGAAGGAGCCGGTGCCTTGCGCTACCCCGCGCGGCGGTCCGCGCAGCGCCAGCGTCAGCAACGCCAGGCCGCCGAGCGCGATTAGTCCGTGTAGCACGCCGAAAGGCAAGGGCGGCGTCGCGGCGGCCTCGCGCAGATAGGCAACCGCCAGCAGCGAACCGAACAGGACGGCGACTGCAAGGACGGCGAATGCGGCATTGAGCATGGCGCCGGCACCATAGCGCCCTTGCGCTGGACGCCGTCAACGTGCTGTTGCATGGCGGAACGATGATGCGCAATATGGCTTACGAACAGCAAAGTCTCCCCAACCCATGTCCCCGACCATTTCCCGCCGCACGATCCTCGCCGGCCTGCCGCTCCTGCTTGCCGGTTGCGTGACCTCCGATTACGGCGCCGTCAGTGACGGCGGCTTTCTGATTCCCGCGGTCGACACCACGGCCATGGAATCGAGCCTCATGCGCACCGAGGTCGCGTGGAAGGGTAAGGAAAAGCCCGGCAGCATCGTGGTCAATGTTCCCGAACGGCGTCTTTATCTTATCGAGCCCGGCGGCAAGGCGCTGCGCTACGCCGTCGGCGTCGGTCGCACCGAGGGCACCAATTTCCGCGGCCAAGCCGTCATCGGCCGCAAGGAGAAATGGCCGCACTGGACGCCGACCTCGAACATGATGGCGGCGATCCCGCTCTACCGGCACTACGCCGGCGGCGTGAACGGCGGTCCCGACAATCCGCTCGGGCCCCGCGCGCTCTATCTCTATCGCGACGGCCACGACACCTTCTTTCGCCTGCACGGCACCACCGAGCCGGAAACCATCGGCCAGGCGGTGTCGTCCGGCTGCATCCGCCTGTTCAACCAGGACATCATCGATCTCTACAACCGCGTGCCGGTCGGCGCCCATGTGACGGTGGTGCAGGGGTGAATTTGCGAAAGCTCATCTTGCTCGCGCTGGCCGCGGCCGAGCAGTTCAATCGACCTGACCGGCGAGGGTGCCCCGTCTGCGCGCATGTGATTGTCGTTTGAGCCGGCTAGTTGCTCGGCTTGATCCCAGCGTCCTTGATGACCTTGGCCCATTGCGGCCGTTCCGCCGCCATGGTGGCGGCGAATTCCTGAGGCGAATTGCCGATCACCTCCATGCCGATATTGGCGAGCTTCGCCTTCACCTCGGGCATAGCCAGCACTTTGACGCAGTCCTGGTGAATCTTCTCGACAATCGCGGGCGCCGTGCCGGCCGGCGCCACCAGTCCCATGGACAGCACTGAGACGAAGCCGGGATAGCCCGCTTCGATCATGGTCGGCAGTTCGGGCGTCGCGGGAAAGCGCTTTTCCGAGGTGACGGCGAGCGCGCGCACCTTGCCCTGCCGCACCAGCGGAATGAGCGGCGAGATGGCGCCGAAGAACATGGTGATGCGGCCGGCCAGGAGGTCGGTGATCACCGGCGCCGCGCCGCGGTAGGGGACGTGCTGGATGTCGACCTGCGCCATCGACTTGAACAATTCGCCGGCAAGATGCTGCGTGGTGCCGATGCCGGCCGAGGCGAAGCTCTTGCCCGGATGCGCGCGCAAATATTCGACGAGCTCCTTCACGTCTTTTACCGGCACGTCGTTGGGCACCACCAAAATATTCGGCGAGTAGACGGCGAGCGAGATCGGCATCAGGTCCTTGGCCGGATCAAATGTCATCTTGTACAGGCTGGGGTTGACCACGAGCTGGGCGTTGGTCGATACCAGCAGCGTGTAGCCGTCGGGCGTGGAATGCGCGGCGCGGTCGGCGGCGATGTTGCCGCTCGCGCCGGTGATATTCTCGACCACCGCCGCCTCGCCCCACAGCCCGCCCAGCTTGTCGCTCATGATGCGCGCGATGATGTCCACCGGCCCGCCCGGCGGATAGCCGACCAGCACGTGCACCGGATGGTCCGGGTATTTGCCTTGCGCGAGCGCGACGGGCGCGATCGCCAACGCCGCCAGCACCGCCACGAGCGCTGCGGCTGCTCTCATTTTGATGGTCATCGTTTCCTCCCCCAGTCTTTTTGCTTGAGGCCAGTAGACGCTAACGGGCGCCGCGATGACAACCGGAAATATCGACGCGAGCAAGTCTCGATCGATGGCTGGATCGGCGCACGGCGATGACATAGCGTTCGTGCCGCTGCCCGCCCGGAGCAGCCCGCCAAATGCCTTCGGCGCAACGATAGAATCGGAGGGGACAATGTTTCGGCTTTGCTGTCTGTTCGCCGCCATCCTGACCGTCACGCTCACCCAAGCGCAGGCGCAGAACTACCCCGACCGCCCGGTGCGCGTCGTCGTCGGCTACGCGGCGGGCAGCGGCCCGGACATCCAGGTGCGCACGGTGGCGCAGCAGCTTGGCGCCGACCTCGGCCAATCCTTCATCGTCGAGAACAAGCTCGGCGCCAACGGCACCATCGCGGCGCGCGCGGTGGTGCAGGCGACGCCCGACGGCTACACGCTGTTCTACTCGTCGAACGGTATTGCGCCGACGCCCTACATCTACAAAAACCTCGGCTACAACGTCTTCACGGACTTGAAGCCGATCGCCACCGTCGGCGAACTCGACGGCCTGTTCATGCTGGTCGACGCCAAATCACCGTACAAGACGTTACAGGAGTTTATCGCCGCGGCGAAAACGACGCGGCTGCTCTACGGTTCGCCCGGCGTCGGCAACGGCCTGCACCTGGCGACCGAATTGTTCAGCAAGGCGGCCGGGATCTCGATGCAGCACATCCCGTACAAGGGCGCCTCCGAGGTGATGAACGCGATGCTCGCCGGCAGCGTCAACGTCATGTTCGTGTCGCCCCCCTCGGTGATGGGCCTGATTAAGAGCGGCCGCGTGCGCGCGCTCGCCTTCACCGGCACCAAGCCGTTCCCGGCGTTCCCCAACGTGCCGTTGATGACCAGCGTCTTGCCGAATTTCAAGCCGATCGGCTCGTGGGGCATGTTCTTCGCGCCGGCCAAGACGCCGGACGCCGTCGTTGCGAAGCTCAACCTCGCGATCCGCGCGGTGCTCAAGAATCCCAAGGTGGCGAGCGTCATGCAGCGCGACGGCTATTTCCCCGACGACCGCGACGTCGCGCAAACCGCGGCGTTTTTCCGCAAGGAGGTCGAGGATACTGCGGATGCGGTCAAGGCGGCGGGGATCCAGCCGCAGTAGCTTTACCCCACCGCGTCGAGTCGCTTGCCGCCGGCCGACACCGGCTTGGCGCTGATGAGCACGAAGGCGATAACGCAGACCTCCTTGCCGCGGTTGACCCAGTTGTGGATGGTGCCGCGTTGCACCAGCACGTCGCCTTGTTTGAGGTGCGCAACCACGCCGTTGTCGAGCTCCATGTCGATCTCGCCGGAAATGACCACGGCATAGTCGATCGAATTGGTGCGGTGGTTGCGCGGGCTGACCCCCGGCTCGTAGCGAACGATGCGGAACACGGTGCCGCCCTCGACCGTGGTCTTGAACTCGCCCGCGCTCGGATCGCTAAAGCCGTCATTGTCGACCGGAAAGCCCTTGGTCGACCACACCACGCAGGACGAGGCGCCGGGACGGTTGGAGATGACGTTCTTGGCGATTTCGTCGACCTCGAACTTGGCGCGGCCTTGCGCGTCATGGCCGGTGACGACACGGCGGATTTGCAGGCTCATCGGAGCATCCTTCCCTTTTGACTATCTGGCTTCGGCGCGTTCCAGGAAATCGGCGAAGATCTGCGCCATGCGCGGCTCGGCGTCGCGCCATTCCTTGCGGTCCCAATCCTTCAGCAGTTGATCATCGGCGCGTTTCGAGACCACGTCGTCGTGCAGCTCGCTGTTGGGGATGAGGCCGGCCGCTTTGCGCGCGGTCGCCGGCGTGTGGATGACGTCGTTGCCGGGGATGATACAGGCCGGCGACTTGATTGCGTTCAATTGCGCTTCGGTCGCGCCGACGATCGGCAGCGTCGACGACTGCAGAAAGGCCTCGCGCCAGGTCGTCATCACCTTGATGAATTCGTCCACGTCGGTCGCCATGATCCGCGCTTGGTTTCCCGACCGCGCCGCGATCAACTCGCGGAAATGCTCGCTGTCGGCGACCGCCTGCATGCCGCCGGCGCGCGCCAGCTTGATGTACTGGCCGTAATAGTTCTCGGCCAGCCGGTCGACCGCCTCCTGGCCGCCGGTGACGCGCCACAGCAACAGGCCGCGCAACGCGTCGGGATGGCGGATGGCGAACAGGATCGCCAGCCGCGCGCCGGCCGACGAGCCGCCGACATAAAGCGGCACAGCGTTCAACTGCTGCGCGAGCGCGTAGAGGTCGTCGGCCCAGACCTCGTGCTCGGAGCCAGAGCCCTCGAAGGCGACGTCGGAGGCGCCGCAGTTGCGCCGGTCGTGCAGCAGCACGCGGTATCCGGGCGCGGTGATCGCCTTCGCCAGGCCGGTGAGCTCGGCGTAGGAGCGGCGGCTGCCTGGCGTCAGCGCGATAAAGGGCCCCTTGCTGCCGACGATTTCGTAATTGAGGTGGAACTCCGCGCACGACGGCTTCCGGCATACCCGCATTTCCCCGGTGGTGATCAGGCGAGGCGAGAGGCGATTTCCGATAGCTGCACAGGGCGGCCCGGCGCCGTCAAGATGGCGGGGCGGGGAGCGGATATGCGGGCAACGCGCGGGCCGTGCGTCGCGGCTCAGACTCTGCTATAGGCTGCCGCCGTCAGGGACTTGGGACCAGCAACAGGGCCGATATGTCGAAGCAGGCGATGCGCGAGGAAACCGAACGCCTCATCCGTGAGGCGATGGAGCGGAAGTCGGTCACGGTGACGCAGGGCGATACGCGGATCGAGACCAAGTGCGGCAAATGCGGCGCGCCGAACCGCGTCAAGGCCAAGAAGGGCGAGACCCGCGTCGAGTTCACCTGCAAGGAATGCGGGGCGAAGCAGAAGACGCTGTGAGTGGCGCGACCTTGTCCGCCGAAGCCGCGGGGCGAAGGCGGATCACGTCTGATCGCCGTAGCGCTCCTTCACCGCGGCGGCGACGAAGGCCTTGCGGCCGGCCCGGCCCGGCGCGACGCCGTGCGCGGCGCACCAGATCGGGAACGTCTTCGGATCGATGCGCACGCGCATCACCGGATGGCCATAGGCCTTCAGGCCCTTCTCCATCTCCTCGGCCATCTTGCGCCATTGCGCGAAAGCCGGCGGAAAGGTCTCGGGGTCGTCGAACGCTTTTAGCACCGCGTCGTAGTCGGCCTCGTCGATCCAGAAGACGCCGACGGCGGGGAGGGGTGTGTCGGGAGTAGGCGGCATGGCGACGATGCTAACATGCCCGGCCGCTCTTTTCGAAAGCGCCACGGCGGACTACGCTGGCGACCATCCCCGGCGCGGCCGCCTCGGCGGCGCGGACCATGACTTTCGGAGGCGAAATCGATGGCGAACCTTGGACCGACCCTTGTCGAGATCGACCAGCGCATCGCGGACATAAGGGAAAATTTGCGCGAGCTGGTCGAGCAGGCGGCGGCCTTTTCCGGCGCCGGCGACGAGGAACGGGTATCGCAGCGCATCGCCGACCAGCAGGCGCAGCTCGACCGCCTGACCAAGGAACGCGAGGACATCCTGCGGCAGAAGAAGTAATCGGCCGATGAAGACACCGGATAAGGCGGCTGAACCCATCGGCTTTGCGCAAAACGTGGCCCGAACGCGCCGCCCATGCGCCCGATGCGCTTGTGTTTGGAATGACTATATGTCCAAAGTGCTGACGTAAGACCCCTTCATTTTTATTGCGCTCGTGATCCCCTGCATTGTGCGGCTGTGGGGCGTGTGCCGCCGCATCGTTTCATTGAAAGGTTTGAGGACATGACGAAAACCATCGCGCCGCCGACCGCCATGAGCATGGCCGACAAGGTGACTTACGGCGTCGTCGCCGGCATCGTTGTCTTAGGTATCCTCGCGTTTATTTTTTTGCAGTAGCGGCGGGATAAGCGCCCGCTCGTTGTCTGCTTCTGGCTTGTCGGTCACCGGGTATCGGGTGGCCGATGTATTTTATTGAGCGGAAATGGCCTGTCATCGACGTTATTGAGACCGGGGCGTTGGCTTTTGCACGCCCGTCCGAGACCCCTTATATCTCCTTCCTCAAGGAGCCCCATTTCATGACCGACGCGTCGCAGACCCCCGCCAAAATCCCTGTCACCGTGCTCACCGGTTATCTCGGCGCCGGCAAGACCACGCTGCTCAACCGCATCCTGTCCGAACCGCACGGCAAGAAATTCGCCGTCATCGTCAACGAATTCGGCGAGATCGGCATCGACAACGAGCTGGTGGTCAACGCCGACGAAGAAGTGTTCGAGATGAACAACGGCTGCATTTGCTGCACCGTGCGCGGCGACCTGGTGCGCATCATCGACGGGCTGATGCGGCGCAAGGGCAAGTTCGACGCCATCATCGTCGAGACCACCGGCCTCGCCGACCCCGCGCCGGTCGCGCAGACCTTCTTCATGGACGAGCAGGTCGGCGCCAAGACCAAGCTCGACGCGGTGGTGACGGTCGCCGACGCCATGTGGCTCAAGGACCGCCTCAAGGATGCGCCCGAGGCCAAGAACCAGATCGCCTTTGCCGACGTCATCTTGATCAACAAGACCGACCTTGTCGCGCCGGCCGAGCTAATCGAAATTGAGGCGCGCATCCGCGGCATCAATCCTTACGCGCGGCTGCATCGCACCGAGCGCGCCAATATCGACATCGCCGAGGTGCTCGGCCGCAATGCCTTCGACCTCGACCGCATCCTCGACATCGAGCCGGCGTTTCTCGAAGCGGACGAACACGACCACGATCACGACCATCATCATAACCACGACCATGACCATGATCACGATCACGGTCATCATCACCACGGCCTCAAGCACTACCACGACGAGGATATGCAGTCGGTCGCGCTCAAGACCGACAGGCCGCTCAACCCCGACAAGTTCTTTCCCTGGATCCAGGACCTCGTCGCCAAGGACGGGCCGAACATCCTGCGCTGCAAGGGCATCCTGTCGTTCAAGGACGATTCCGAGCGCTTTGTGTTCCAGGGCGTGCATATGATTCTCGACGGCGACCACCAGCGCGCCTGGAAGGAAGGCGAGGCGCGCGAAAGCCGAGCCGTCTTCATCGGCCGCAATTTGCCGGAGGAGAAGATTCGCTCTGGCTTCGAAAGCTGTATTGCGTAGGGCTGCGCTTCCGTATCCAACGAACCTGAGGCACACCCGTTCGTCCCCGCGGAAGCGGGGACCCAGTTCTTGGCTCTGGATTCCCGCTTTCGCGGGAATGAGCGGAGAAAAATCGAAGCATGAGTGATGCTGCCATCCCCTCGCTCGCCGACCGCGTCCGGCCGATCGACGCCGGCGCAACAATCGTCGGCGTGCACTTTTTCGGCACCACGCCGGTCTTCGTGCTGGGCGAGGAGGCGCTGCTGTTCGCCGGCGAGGAGGAGAAGCGCGTCGCCGTTCATAGCGGCGGCATCTTGATCAGCGCGTCGGATGACACGCGCATCGTCACCGGCGGCGATGACGGTCGGCTGGTCACCACTGACAAAAGCGGCGTGAGCAAACAGCTCGCCGCCGACGACAAGAAGCGCTGGATCGATCAGGTCGCGCTCGGGCCGGACTGGGCGGTGGCCTGGTCGGCCGGCAAGACCGCGCACGTCATCACCGGCAAGGGCGAGACGCGCAGCCTGGAGGCGCCCTCGACGGTCGCCGGTCTCGCATTCGCGCCGAAGGGCTTCCGCGTCGCGCTCGCGCACTACAACGGCGTCACGTTGTGGTTTCCCAATGCCGCCGGCGCGCCGCCGGAAAAACTGGAATGGAAGGGCTCGCATTTGAGCGTCGCCTTCAGCCCGGACGGCAAATTCCTCGTCACCGCCATGCAGGAGCCGACCCTGCACGGCTGGCGGCTCGCCGACGCCAAGCACATGCGCATGTCCGGCTATTCGGCGCGCGTGCGCTCGCTGTCGTGGACCGCGGACGGCGACTTCCTCGCCACCTCGGGCTCCGAGCAACTCATCCTCTGGCCGTTCGACGGCAAGGACGGGCCGATGGGCCGCCAGCCGAAGCTGCAGGCGCCGTCGCAGGCACGCGTCGCCGTCGTCGCCTGCCATCCGCGCCAGCCGGTGGTGGCGGTGGGTTACGCCGACGGTGCCGTCGTGCTGGTGCGCAGCGACGACGGCGCGCTGATCGAGGTGAAGGCCAAGGGCGCCTCGCCGGTGACCGCGCTCGGCTGGGATGGCAACGGCCTGACGCTCGCCTTCGGCACCGAGGCGGGGGAAGCCGGCGCTTTGTCGTTTTAATTGCGGCGGCATTCCGTCCGAACAATTCGGCTGCCGTTCAGCTTGCTTGTCCTAGTGTTCGGGAACTTTCCGGTCTATCGACCGTTGGCTGCCATCAATCGATTGCCCATGGGGACCACTCAATGATCAACCAATCTATCGTCCGCCGCCTTTTAGTCGGCGCGGCGACGGGCTTTGCGCTTGCTGTTGCCGGCGTTTCGGTGCCGATTGTGGCGGGCGCGCTGACGCCGGCGATCGCGCAAACCTCCGAGGACATGGCCGCCGCCCTCGATGCCTACGGCCATTGGGTGCGCCATCCTTCCTATGGCCAGGTCTGGGCGCCGGACGGCGTACCGCCCGATTGGCGGCCTTACGAATATGGCCACTGGGTCTTTACCGACGACTGGGGCTGGTATTGGGTCTCCGACGACCAAGAGGATGACTGGGGCTGGGTCGTCTATCACTACGGCCGCTGGGCGCACGATCGCGGCCTCGGCTGGTTCTGGGTGCCGGGCGACGAATGGGCGCCGGCCTGGGTCGACTGGCGCTACGGCGGCGATGACATTGGCTGGGCGCCACTGCCGCCGGACGACCTGGTCGACGCCTATGACGACAACGCCGAGTATTGGAGCTTCGTGCCGCTGCGCTACATCGGCGAACCCGAGCTGCGCCGCTATTACGTGCCGCGCGACCGCCGCACGGTCCTCTTGCGCGACACCCGCATCATCAATCGGCCGGTACACATTGAGGGCCGGCGCGTGTGGGTCAACCCGGGCTTGGCGCCCGGCTTTATCGCCGGCCGCACGCATGTGGCGCTGCATGCCTACAACGTGCGCCCGCGCGTGTTCGGCGCCACCGCCGGCGTGCAAGGCGCGGTCACCATCCGCCGTGACCAACTGCACAACAAAGGCGATATCCGGCGCGTCGCGCCGGTCACCATCCAGCGCACCACCACGGCGATTGCGCCGACGGCGAACGTGCCGCCGCCGAAACCGCTCGGCAAGGGCGAGCATGGCGTGCTCGGCAGCCATCCGCCGCGCGCCGTGCAAAGCACCGTGACGCCGGCGCCGCAGCCGCAGGCTCCCGGCGGGCCGCCGCCGAAAGGACCGGCGACCATCCAGAAAAACGGTCAGGCCCCCGCGGTCACGCCGACCACGCCGCCGGCGCCGCCGAAAGCGCAGACGCCGGAACGGCGGGAAGACGTCGGGTCGTGACTCCGCCGCCGGGTGGCGCTTCGCCCCCGCCGCAGCCGAACGTCGTTCACCCGGTTGCGCCGACGCCGCCGCCTCCGCACCAGCCGGCGCCGCCACCGGCCGTGCATGCTCCACCGCCGCCCGCTGCGCATGCACCTCCACCGCCGCCGGCCGCTCACGCGCCGCCGCCGCCCCCTGTGCACGCGGCACCGCCGCCGGTCGTTCATGCACCGCCGCCGCCGGCCGCGCACGCACCGCCGCCACCCGCGGCGCACGCAACGCCTCCGGCCGCCGCGAAAGGGCCGCTGCCGAAGCCGGGCGACAAGCCGCCCGAGCAGCCGAAATAGCGCCGAGCGATCGGCAGCAAACGAAACGGGCGGCCCTTGCGGCCGCCCGCTGTCTATCCAGCAGTGCCGTTCGCGTCAGCGCACCAGCACGTTCTTGAACTGCCATGGATCGCGCTTGTCGATCTCTTCCGGAAACAAACCGGGCCGGCCGGAAAGCGGCGTCCAATCGGTGTAGGCGCCGATCACCGGACCGAGATAGGGCATCTGCACCTCGAGGCAGCGCTTGTAGTCCATCTCGTCGGCCTCGACGATGCCGGCATTCGGATTCTCCAGCGCCCACACCATGCCGGCGAGCACGGCGGAAGTCACCTGCAGGCCGGTCGCGTTCTGATAGGGCGCGACGTCGCGCGTCTCGTCGATCGAGAGCTGCGAGCCGTACCAATAGGCGTTCTTCTTGTGGCCGTAGAGCAGCACGCCCAATTCGTCGATGCCGTCGGCGATCTCGTGCTCGTCGAGGATGTGGATGTCCTCTTGCTTCTTGCCGGCCTGGCCGAACATCTCGTGCAGCGACAGCACGGCGTCGTTGCAGGGGTGGTAGGCGTAGTGGCAGGTCGGCCGGTAGATCGTCTTGCGGCCTTGGCGCAGCGTGAAGTAGTCGGCGATCGAGATCGACTCGTTGTGGGTGACCAGGAAGCCGTATTGCGCCTGGGCGGTCGGCGTCCACGAGCGCACGCGGGTATTGGCGCCGGGCTGCGTCAGGTAGATCGCCGCTTGGCAGCCGGTTTTGTGCTTGTGGCCATTGTTCGGCATCCATTTTTCATGCGTGCCCCAGCCGAGCTCGGAGGGCTGCATGCCTTCGGAGATGAAGCCCTCGACCGACCAGGTATTGACGAAGACGTTCTGCGGCTTCGGCTGCTTGGCGCGCTGGGTGTCGCGCTCGGCGATATGGATGCCCTTGACGCCGGTCTTCTTGGCGAGCCGGCCCCATTCCTCGCGCGTCTTCGGCTCCTTGAACTTGAGGCCGAGGTCGCTGGCGACGTTGAGCAGCGCCTGCTTGACGAACCACGACACCATGCCGGGATTGGCGCCGCAGCACGAGACCGCGGTCGGCCCGCCCGACTTCTTGCGCCGCGCGGCGAGGATGGTCTCGCGCAGCGCGTAGTTCGAGCGCGCCTCCGGCCCGAGCTTTGAATCGAAGTAGAAGCCGATCCAGGGCTCGACCACGGTGTCGATGTAGAGCGCGCCGATGTCGCGGCACAGCTCCATGAGGTCGAGCGAGGAGGTGTCGACTGACAGGTTGACGCAGAAGCCCTGGCCGCCGCCGGCGGTGAGCAGCGGCGTCAACAGGTGCTTGTAATTGTCGCGGGTGACCGCCTGATGGATGAAACGGATGCCGCGTTCGTCGAGCAGATGCCGGTCCTTGTCCTCCGGATCGATGACGACGAAGCGGGACTTGTCGTAGCTGAAATGACGCTCGATCAGCGGCAGCGTGCCTTTGCCGATGGAGCCGAAGCCGATCATGACGACGGGACCCGTGATGCGGGCATGAACAGGCCAATTGGTCATTTCTGAAGTCCTCCAGCCACTTATGCGGTGATATCCGCCACAGCGCGCGCAGGGAAGGGCGGCGGCGCGTTTCCACGCGCGGCGTCCACGAGAATCTGCCGCTTTTGCTTATGCGGCGCGGGCCTGACGGGTTTGCTCGAGGCGGCCGCTGGCGCGCAGCAACCCGCTGGCGCCGTCGAGTGCGCCAGGGGCGAGCTCGAGCGCAAGCAGGCGATGGCGCTCGAACGGTCCGGGCATGGTCAGCGCGGCGGCCGTCTCCGCGGAAAAGCCGAAGCGGCTGTAATAGGGCGCATCGCCGACCAGGACGACGGCGCCGTGGCCGAGCTTGCGCGCCTCGCGCAACGCGCGGCGGACCAGCGCGGCGCCGATGCCGCGCTTGCGGCAGAAGGCCTCGACCGCCACCGGGCCGAGCAGCAAGGCCGGCTGACCCGTCGCCGAAGCGACGCTCCACAGCCGGGCGGTGCCGATGACGCGCTTGCCGTCGGCGGCAACGAAGGAGAGCCCCTCGGCGGGCAGCCGGCCGTCGCGCAGACGCTGCGAGGCTTTGCGGTTGCGGCCGTCGCCGAAGGCTTCGTCGAGCAGCGCCTCGCGCGCTTTGACGTCGTTCGGCCGTTCTTGGCGTAACGTAATCATCTCAGGGCCTTCCCGGCGCCGTCGCGCGCGCAAGCGCGCGGCCGGGCGCAGTCAGCTCAAGGTGAAGGGAAGGGGAGGCGGCGTACCGCCTCCCGTCGCGGTTAGATGTGGTAGGTCTTCAGCGGCGAAAAGCCGTTGAAGGCCACCGACGAGTAGGTCGCCGTATAGGCGCCGGTGCCTTCGATCAGCACCTTGTCGCCGATCTCCAGGCTTACCGGCAGCGGGTACGGCTGCTTCTCGTACATGACGTCGGCCGAGTCGCAGGTCGGGCCGGCCAGCACGCAGGGCGCCATGGGATCGCCGTCCCGAGCCGTGCGGATCGGGTAGCGGATCGATTCGTCCATGGTCTCGGCCAGGCCGCCGAACTTGCCGATGTCGAGGTAGACCCAGCGCACGTCGTCCTCCTCGCTCTTCTTGGAGACGAGGACGACTTCGGCTTCGATGGTGCCGGCATTGCCGACCATGCCGCGGCCCGGCTCGATGATGGTCTCCGGGATGCGGTTGCCGAAGTGCTTGCGCAGCGCCTTGAAGATGGCGTTGCCGTAGGTCTTCACCGTCGGCACGTTCTTCAGGTACTTGGTCGGGAAGCCGCCGCCCAAGTTGACCATCGACAGGTTCATGCCGCGCTCGCCGCACTCCTTGAACACCGCGGCCGCCGAGGCGAGCGCGCGGTCCCAGGCGTGCTGGTTGCGCTGCTGGGAACCAACGTGGAACGACACGCCGTAGGGCTCCAGGCCGGCCTTGAGGGCGTGCTCGAGCACGTCCACCGCCATGGCCGGCTCGCAGCCGAACTTGCGCGACAGCGGCCATTCGGCCCCGACGCAGTCGGACAGGATGCGGCAGAACACCCGGGAGCCGGGCGCCGCGCGGGCGACCTTGTCCACCTCGGCCTTGCAGTCGACCGCGTAGAGGCGGACGCCGAGCGCGAAGGCGCGCTTGACGTCACGCTCCTTCTTGATCGTGTTGCCGTAGGAGATGCGGTCCGCCGTGGCGCCAGCGGCGAACACCATCTCGATCTCGGCGACCGAGGCGGTGTCGAAGCAGGAGCCGAGCTTGGCCAGCAGGGTCAGAACCTCCGGCGCCGGGTTGGCCTTCACCGCGTAGAACACGCGGGTGTCGGGCAACGCCTTGGCGAAGGCATTGTAGTTGTCTTTGACGACGTCGAGATCGACGACGAGGCAGGGCCCTTCGTCGGTACGGTGACGTAGAAATTCTCGGATGCGCGTGGTCATTGGCGCTATTCCCCAGGAGCTCAAGGGGGCTGCTAAAGCCCCATTTGTCGCGGCTCTTTGCGCTTCGGGCCTGCGCGCGATGGGGACGCGCAGACGCTTACGCTCGGAGCCACTGTGCTGCCTTGGATTGGATGGGGAGACCCCGTCCGCACGGCCGGCAAGGATGAACAAGCCTCTTCGGTGACCCGCGCCGGCGGTGGAGACCGGCAGAGACCAAGGAAGCCCGATCGTCGTTGCTTTAAGCCGCGTCGCCTGCTGAGAGCAGGCTGTGCTGGTTTCGCCTCCAGCTGCCGGTCAGATTTCTTGGAGAGCTTTGGCTCTTCTCTCCAGGCGGCTGGCGGGCCTCTTGTCCCGCTACCTACCGACCGACACACGGCCACAGGCACGTGCGAATTTGGGCAGTCTTTGAAATAACAAGTTTTGCGCGCGATGCAAGAGAATTAGTTCTCCGCACGCAAAAACTTTCTTAACGGTTTATTTCGACGTCGCGCGCGACGCGCTCAGCCACGCGCAGTGAACGGCTCGATGCGGTGCGCGTTGCGAATGAATTGCACCATGACGGCGATGCCGCAGAGCACGAACGTCGCGTCGAGGATGCGCTGTCCGATGCTGCCGAGGTCGAACAGCGTGGCGAGCGCCCACGAGCCGGCGAAGGCGGCGCCGAACACCTCGGCGCCGATCAGGATGGCGGCGCTGATGACGGTGACGACGTTGAGCCAGACGATGCGGCGCGAAGCGGCCATGGCGGTCTCCTTTGAGCGGCCGCAATGTCCACGAATCCGCGTGCCAGATCAAGTCCATAGAAGGCCCATTGGCGTTTGATTTTGGTCATGGCCGCGCCCCGCGTGGAAGCGGATGGTCGGCCTATGCCGGTCGCCAACGCGCTCAAGACTGTCCGTCCGTTTCTCGCCGCGCTGGTGGCGCTCGGGCTTGTCGCCGGCTTGGCCGTGAAGCTCGGGGGCTTAAGCGCCTGGTCGCCGGCGATCTGGGCGGCGGTCACCGTTCCGGTGCTGCTCGCGCTCGTCGCCGAGATTGTCACCAGCCTGCGCCGCGGCGACCTCGGGCTCGACATCGTCGCCGCCCTGTCGATGACCGGGGCGTTGGCCGTCGGGGAGACGCTCGCCGCCACCATCGTCGCTCTGATGTACGCCGGCGGCCAGTACCTGGAGAGCTACGCCGAGCGGGCGGCCCGGCGTGAGATGACCGCCCTGCTGTCACGGGTGCCGCGCACGGCGATTCGCCACCGCGACGGTCGCCTGGAGGAGGTCGCGCTTGAGCTGATCGCCCCCGGCGACCGGCTGCTGGTGCGGCGTGGCGACGTGGTGCCGGTCGACGGCACGGTCGCCGAGGGCCTCGCCGTGCTCGACCAGTCGGCGCTGACCGGCGAATCGCTGCCGGTGCAGCTTCGAACCGGCGATCCGGTGCTGAGCGGCTCGACCAATGTCGGCGACGCCTTCGACCTCACCGCCACGCGGCTCGCCGCCCAGAGCGCCTATGCCGGGGTCATTCGCCTGGTCGAGGCCGCCCAGCGCTCGCGCGCGCCGATGTCACGGCTCGCCGACCGCTACGCCATCGTCTTCCTGGCGGTGACGGTGGCGCTCGCCGCGGCCGCCTGGCTCATGACCGGCGACGCGGTGCGGGCGGTGGCGGTGCTGGTGGTGGCGACGCCCTGTCCGCTGATCCTGGCGGTGCCGGTGGCGATCGTCGCCGGCCTGTCGCGCGCGGCCAAGCTCGGCATTCTGATCAAAGGCGGCAAGGCGATCGAGACGCTGGCGCAGATCCGTTCCATCGTGCTCGACAAGACCGGCACGCTGACCCATGGCCAGGCGCGGATCGTGTCCGTCCAGGCGGTGGACGGCATCACGGCCGACGAGCTGTTGCGCATCGCCGCCTCGCTCGATCAGGCCTCAAAGCACATCATCGCCCAGACCATCGTCGCCGAGGCGCGGCAGCGAGACCTGCCGTTGACGATCCCGACCGAGGCGGTGGAGACGCCGGGCGAGGGCATCGCCGGCCGGATCGACGGCCGCGCGGTGGCCGTCGGCGGGCTGCATTACATTGCCGGCATCATCGGCGACGCGGCGTCCGCGCTGCTGCCGGGCGGGCGGCTCCCGGGCGCGCTCGCCACCGCGGTCGCGGTCGACGGCAGGCTCGCCGGCGTGCTGTTTCTCTCCGACACGGTGCGCGCCGGCACCGAGCATCTGCTGCAGGCGCTGCGCGCGCTCGGCATCGAACGCATCGTGCTGGCGACCGGCGACCGCCGCGAGGTGGCGGAGGCGGTCGCCACCGGCCTGTCGATCGACTTGGTGCGCTCGGAACTCTCGCCCGACGCAAAGGTTCTCACGGTGCTGTCGGAGCGCAAGGTCGGACCGGTCATGATGATCGGCGACGGCGTCAACGACGCGCCGGCGCTTGCCGCCGCCGATATCGGCCTCGCCATGGGCGCCAAGGGCGCGGCGGCCTCGGCGGAAGCCGCCGACGTGGTGCTGCTGGTCGATCAACTCGACCGCGTGCTGCCGGCCATCAGAATCGCGCGGCGCTCGCGCTTCATCGCCCTGCAGAGCGTGATCGCCGGCATGGGCCTTTCGTTCATCGCCATGATCGCCGCTGCCTTCGGCCATCTGCCGCCGGTCGAGGGCGCGCTGCTGCAGGAGGCGATCGACGTGGCGGTGATCTTCAACGCGCTCAGGGCGCTGCGCGGGTGACAGCGCCGGGCCGGGCGGCTTTAATCCGGCCGCGATGACCGAAACTGGGCCCGCCGACCGTGCCGTTCTCGATGCCGCGCTCGCCCGCATGGGCTTGACCGCGCCGGGCGAGACGGCGCGCTACACCGCGCTGACCGGCGGCGTCGCCTCCGACATCTGGAAGGTCGAGACGCCGGGGAAGACCTTTGCCATCAAGCGCGCGCTGCCCAAGCTCAAGGTTGCCGACGACTGGTATGTCTCGGTCGCCCGCAACGCCTTCGAGGTGAAATGGATGGAGGTGGTGCGCGGCATTCTGCCGGATGCCGTGCCGACGCTGCTCGGCCACGATGCCGAGGCCGGCCTGTTCGCCATGGCCTATCTCGATCCGGCCGAGTACCGCAATTGGAAGAGAGAACTACGCGACGGCCATACCGACGACGCCTTTGCCGCCGCGGTCGGCCGCTCACTCGCGCGGATCCACGCCGCGACCGCGCGGAGTGAAGCGATGGCCGCCGCCTTCGCAACCGACGAGACGTTTCACGCCATCCGGCTGGCGGCTTATCTGGAGGCGACCGCGCCCAAGCATCCGCAAGCGGCCGAGGCGTTGATGGCGCTGTCGCGCAAGACGCTCGCCACCAAGCTGACGCTGGTGCACGGCGACGTCAGCCCGAAGAACATCCTGGTCGGACCGCGCGGCCCGGTCTTTCTCGACGCCGAATGCGCCTGGTACGGCGACCCGGCCTTCGATCTTGCCTTCTGCCTCAACCACATGCTGCTCAAGTGCCTGTGGACGCCGCGGGCGGCGGCGCGCTTCCTTGATCTGTTCGAGGTGCTGGCGCGGAGCTATCTCGCCGGCGTCACCTGGGAGCCATCCGAAGTGATGGAGCGGCGCACCGTGCACCTGCTGCCCGGGCTGTTCCTCGCCCGGGTGGACGGCAAGTCGCCGGCCGAATATGTCACCGCGGACGCCGACAAGGCGAAAATCCGCCGCGTTGCGCTGAAATTTCTTAAAGAGCCGCCCGACCGATTCTCCGACATCCGCAGTACCTGGGCGCGCGAGATCGGTATCAAGGAACCCGCGGCATGAGCGCGACCACGATTGCTTCCGTCCACGGCCGCCGGGTGTGGGATTCGCGGGGTCGGCCGACGGTCGAAGCCGAGATCGCGCTCGAAGGCGGCGCGCGTGGCCGTGCCATCGCGCCGGCCGGCGCTTCGACTGGCTCGGGCGAGGCGCTCGATCTGCGCGACGGCGGCGCGGCTTTCGGCGGTCTCGGCGTGCGCAAGGCGCAGGCGAATATCTCCGGCGAGATCGCCAAGGCCCTGCGCGGTGCCGACGCCGCCGACCAGGCGGCGGTCGACAAAATCCTCATCGCGCTCGACGGCACGCCAAACAAGAGCCGGCTCGGCGGCAATGCCATGATTGCCGTCTCGATGGCGGCCGCGCATGCCGCTGCCGCCGCGCAGGGTGTGCCGCTCTGGCATTATATCTCCGGCGGCAAACCCTGCCGCCTGCCGCTGCCGGAAATCCAGATCTTCGGCGGCGGCGCCCACGCCGCGCGCCGCGTCGACGTGCAGGATTTCATGGTCGTTTGCCGGCGCGCCAAGAGCTTCGCCGAGGCGCTGGACGTGACCGCCCAGGTCTACGCGGCGGCCGGCAAGCTCTTGGCCGAGCGCGGCTTGCTCCAGGGCGTCGCCGACGAAGGCGGCTATTGGCCGGCCTTCGGCTCGAACGAAGAAGCGCTCGACATGCTGGTGCGCGCCATCGAGCGCGCCGGCTTCACACCGGGCGGCGAGGTGGCCATCTCGCTCGACATCGCCGCATCCTCGTTCGGCGGCAAGGGCCGCTATCGCCTCGCGTTGGAAAACCGCGAGCTCGACAGCGACGGCCTGATCGAACTGCTCGGCGGCTGGGTCGAACATTATCCGATCGTGATGGTCGAAGACCCGGTGGCTGAGGACGACGCCGAAGGGTTCCGCCGTTTCACCAAAGCCTATGGCGCGTGTGTGCAAGTGATCGGCGACGATTTCCTGGTGACCGACGCCGCACGCGTGCGCGAGGCCGCCGCGTCCAAGGCGGTCACCGCGGCGCTGATCAAGCCGAACCAGGCCGGCACCTTGACCGAAACGCATGCCGCGCTCCTTGCTGCGCGCGAGGCCGGCGTCGGCACCATCGTCTCCGCCCGCTCGGGCGAGACCGAGGACGTCACCATCGTCCATCTTGCCGTCGGCTGGGATGCCGGCCAGCTCAAGGTCGGTTCCTTCGCGCGCTCCGAGCGCATGGCGAAATGGAACGAGGCGCTGCGCATCGAGGAAGCGCTCGGTACGGCCGCGCGGTTTGCCGGCGGCGCGGTATTTGGCGCGCAGAGTTCTTGAGCCGCTTAGCGTTTCGCTATTCGGCCTCTAGATAGGGCGCATGACCCGAACCGAAACTCCCGACAATCCACTGCTCGCCGACTGGACCGGCCGATTTGGCCTGCCGCCGCTTGCCGACATCAAGCCGGACCATTTCCGCCCGGCCATCGACCGCGCCTTGGCCGCTCATCGCGCCGAGATCGACGCCATCGCCGCCGATCCGGCGGCGCCGAGCTTCGCCAACACCATCAAGGCGCTGGAGAGAGGCGGGCGTGAGTTGGACCGCGTCTGCAACGTATTCTTCGTGCTGGCCGGCGCCAATACCGGCGACGCGATCGAGGCGGTCGAACGCGAGGTGTCGCCGCTCTTGGCCCGCCACAGCAACGCGATCTATCTCAACCGCGCGCTCTATGCCCGCATTGCCGATCTCTATGCGCGGCGCGACACGCTCGGCCTCAACGCCGAGCAGGCGCGCGTGCTCGACCGCTATCACACCCGCTTCGTGCGCGCCGGCGGTGCGCTCGACCAGCCGGCGCAGGATCGTCTGGCGGCGATCAACGAAAAGCTGGCCAGCCTCGGTACCCAATTCGGCCAGAACGTGCGGGCCGACGAGAAAGCCTACGCGCTGATTCTGGAGGTGGGCGATCTCGCCGGGCTGCCGGGCTTTGCGCGCGACGCCGCAAGCGCGGCAGCCGAGGAGCGCGGCGAGAAAGGCAAATACGCCATCACGCTGGCGCGGTCGTCGTGCGAGAGCTTCCTGCAGTTCTCCGCGCGCCGCGATCTGCGCGAAAAAATATTCCAGGCCTGGATCAAGCGCGGCGAGAACGGCGGCGCAACCGACAACCGCGCGCTGATCGCCGACATGATCGCCTTGCGCGCCGAGCGCGCCAAGCTGCTCGGCTTTGCCACGTATGCCGACTACCGGCTCGACGATCAGATGGCGAAGACACCGGCTGCCGCGCGCAAATTGCTCGACGAAGTCTGGCACCGCGCCCGCGCCAAAGCCGGCGCCGAGCGCGACGCGCTGCAAGAGATGGTTACGAAGGAGGGCGGCAATTTCGCGCTGGCCGCCTGGGATTGGCGTTATTACGCCGAAAAGCTGCGCAAAGCGAAGTTCGATTTGGACGAGGCCGAGCTCAAGCCCTATCTGCAGCTCGACAACATGGTCGAGGCCGCGTTCGAGACCGCGCGCCGGCTGTTCGGCCTTACCTTTACGCCCGTCGCTGTGCCGCTCTATCACCCCGACGCCCGCGCCTGGGAGGTCAAGGATACGACTGGCGCGCATGTCGGCCTGTTCATCGGCGATTATTTTGCGCGCGGCTCCAAGCACTCGGGCGCCTGGATGACCTCTCTGCGCGAACAGGAAAAGCTCGTCGGCAACGTGAGGCCGATCATTCTCAACATCTGCAATTTCTCTAAGCCGGCCGCGGGTGAGCCGGCGCTGCTGTCGTTCGAGGACGCACGCACGCTGTTCCACGAATTTGGCCACGCACTGCATGGTCTTTTGTCGAATGTGACCTATCCGCTGCTCGCCGGCACCGCGGTGCCGAGCGATTTCGTCGAGCTGCCGTCGCAGCTCTACGAGCATTGGCTGGAGGTGCCGGAGATCCTGCAAAAATACGCCCGCCACGCGCACACTGGCGAGCCGATGCCGAAAGCCTTGCTCGACCGCGTCTTGGCGACGCGCACCTTCAACCAAGGCTTCGCCACAGTCGAATATACCGCCTGCGCGCTGGTCGATCTCGACATCCACGCGCTGCCGGAGAGCGCAAAGCTCGACGTCGGCCAATTCGAGCGCGACGATCTCGCGCGCATCGAAATGCCGGCGGGGATCGTCATGCGCCACCGCCTGCCGCATTTCCAGCATCTGTTCTCCGGCGGCGGCTACGCGGCGGGCTATTACTCCTACATGTGGTCGGAAGTACTCGACGCCGACGCCTTCGAGGCCTTCAGCGAAACCGGCAACGCCTTCGATCCCGAAACCGCCAAGCGGCTGCGCGATTTCATCTACGGCGCCGGCAACCTGCGCGATCCGGCTGAAGCCTACAAAGCCTTCCGCGGCCGCCTGCCTGCGGTCGACGCGCTGTTGAAGAAGCGCGGGCTCGCCGACGCCGCAGCCTGACAAGCGCGGGCGCGGCTGATAGGTTTGACGTTATGCCCGCCGAGCTCACCAACGACATCCCCGACTGGCGCCTCACCGGCGATTGGTGGGATCTGTGCAACTGCGCCATCGGCTGCCCGTGCAATTTCGGCTCCGATCCGACGCTCGGCTACTGCGAGGGCGTTCTCACCTGGCTGATCCGCGACGGCAACTACGGCGACTTGAAAATCAGCAAGGATCTCGCCGTCGTCCTCATCATCCACTGGGAAGGCAACGTCTTCGAGAAGAACCGCGAATTCGGTTTCCTGATCGACGACCGCGCCAATCCGGCCGAGCGCGAGGCGTTGCAAAAGATTTTCACCGGCTATGCCGGCGGCGCCTTTGCTGCCTGGCGCGATCTGACGCTCAGCCTCGACGGCGTCGAATTCGTGAAGATGACGGTGACGCACGACGCCGAGAATTGGCGGGTCGAGGTGCCGGGCATGGTCGACGGCCTCGGCGGTCCGTTCCGCAAATACATGGTGCCGGAGGGCGACACCTGCCGCATCTACAACGCGCCGCGGCCGGAGGTGGTGCCCGGCTTCCTCACCGTCGGCCAGGCCAAGCGCAACGTCGTCACCGGCGCCTTCGGCCGCAAGTGGGACTGGTCGCAGCGCTCGTCCAAGCACATTGCCTTCGACCTGCGCGGTCCGAAGGCATTCACTTGGCGCCAATCGCTGACGGCCCAATGACGCGCAACGCCAGTGCCGACCGCATCGTCGTCGCCGGCCTGCTGTTTGTCGTGGCCGCGCTCGCCTGGCTCTACACCGTGCACCAGGCGCGCGTGATGGACGCCATGGAAGCGGCGATGTGGCGCGACATGAACATGTCGATGAACGGCATGGAGCCGTCGTGGACGCCGCTCGACGCGCTGCTCGTGTTCATCATGTGGTCGGCGATGATGGCGGCGATGATGGTGCCGGGCGCCGCGCCCATGGTCGCGGCTTTCGCCACCATCAACCGCCGCCGCCGCGAGCGCAGCGCGCCGCATGTGCCAACCGTGATTTTTCTTGCCGGCTACCTGATCGCCTGGGCCGGCTTTTCACTCGTCGCGACCGCGCTGCAATGGCTGCTGCAGAAGACTGAGCTCATCACCACCATGATGCAGTCGGCGTCGCTCTATTTCTCGGCAGCGCTGTTCCTCGCCGCCGGGCTCTATCAGTTCAGCCCGCTGAAGGAGCGCTGCCTCAATTATTGCCGCTCGCCGGACGGCTTCATCTTGAGCGAATGGCGCGACGGCGCGGCAGGCGCCGTGATCATGGGGCTGCGCCACGGCCTGTTCTGCATGGGCTGCTGTGCGGCGCTAATGGCGCTCTTGTTCGCGGTGGCGGCGATGGATCTGCGCTGGGTCGCCGGGCTGACCGTGCTAGTCACCGCGGAGAAACTGCTGCCGGGCGCGAAATTCTGGCGAATCGCAATCGGCGTCGCCTTGCTGGCCGCCGCCACCGGCTTCGCGGTCACCGCGTTGCGGACAGCGTGACGCCGTACAGGTATCGCTTGGCGCTAGCCTCGCGCTATTGCTGCCACGGACAATACGCGACGCATTGCGGGACGACGTCGCCTTCTTCTGTTTCCACCTCGTCATAGATCATCTGGCAGCCGTCCTCGGTCAGTCCGTCGCAATAATCCGCCGGGGCGTCGATATAGGTAATATTCGGCCGCGCCGATGGTGATGGCGCCGAGCGTGCTGAGCGCGACGAAGGTCCGCCAGCCGCCGTGGTAGCGCGCGCGATAGCCGCTGCGCCAGGGCGAATAGTTGCGGCCGCGAATCGAGGTGCGGAAGGCGCCGCGCGTCGGGGCGCCGCGAATCTTGGAGGTGATCACGATGCCCGCATTTTTCCCGTGTGGCGTGAAAACCTTCGGCTTACCCACGGTTTTCTGCAGCTTGATGGTCTTCTGCGTGCCGATGTTCTTCTGCACGCCGATATCCTTGTGCACCTCGATCTTCTTCTGCACTTCGATTTTCTTTTTTACCTCGAAATTCTTTTGCTGTCCGATATTCTTCTGCGCGCCGGCCGGAGGGCCGTTATGGCGCTCGATGACGCGCGGGGCGACGTGCACCGGCGCCTGTTTTTGTACGGCGCCCTTTGGCACTACTTTTTTGTTCTTGTCGTCGGGCTTGTTTTCCACCGAGAACTCGGTCGTGACCACCGTATGATCGCGTGGCCCGGCGGCAAACGAGGAAATGATTACGGCTGAGCGAACGCGCCCGCGGTCAGTGCTGCAAAACTGCCGAGGCTGGACATGCGTCGGCCTTTCTGTGAGGTGGTGGTCCGGTTCTCTTGCGCATCGTAGCATCCTTTGCTCAAAACGTGCGACATTTTGAAAGCCTGACGCCATGACCCTCCACAGCGCCGGACACCGCCGCGGCGTCGTTGCTGCGCCGCATAGCGCCGCGGTCGAAGATGGTCGCGCGATCCTCGCCGAAGGCGGCAACGCCATTGAGGCGATGCTGGCGATGGCCGCCTCGATCGCCGCCGTCTATCCGCATATGAACCACGTCGGTGGCGACGGCTTCTGGCTGATCCGCGAGCCTTCCGGCCGCGTGCGCGCGTTAATGGGAGCGGGTCGCGCCGGCAGCAAAGCGACGCCGCGGCTCTATCGCGACGCCGGCTTCGACGAAATCCCGGCGCGTGGGCCGCTCGCCGCGCTCACAGTGCCTGGCGCTGTAGCGGCGTGGATGCTGGCGGCCGAGGCTGCAAAGGCGCAACCTGCAAAAGGGATTGGCGGCAAACTGCCGCTCGACGTGCTGCTGGCGCCGGCGATCAAGCACGCCCGCGAGGGCTACACGGTGACGCGCAGTCAGGCGCGGCTGACGGTCGAGAAATACGCCGAGCTCGAGACCGCGCCGGGCTTCCTGCAGGCCTTCCTGGTCGACGGCAAGCCGCCGGAGGCGGGGGCGCGGCTCAAGCAGGGCCAATTCGCCGACACGCTCGAGCATCTCAGCCACGCCGGGCTCGGCGATTTCTACCGCGGCGACGTCGGGCGCGAGATCGCCGGCGATCTCGAGCGCATCGGCAGCCCGGTGACGCGCGGCGATCTGGAAAAATTCGAAGCCCTCGTCGCCGAGCCGCTCAGTGTGCGCACGCAAGCTGGCACACTCTACAACACGCTGCCGCCGACGCAGGGGTTGGCATCGCTCATGATTCTCGCGCTGTTCGATCGCCTGCGCGTCAGCCAAGCCGAGAGCTTCGAGCATATCCACGGCCTGGTCGAGGCGACCAAGCGCGCCTTCGGGGTGCGCGACCGCGTTGTTACCGATCCCGACGAGATCGCCGTCGATCTCAACCAATACCTCGCCCCGAAATTCCTCGACGCCGAAGCCGACAAGATCGACCGCAAGACAGCGGCCAAATGGCCTCAGACTTATGGAGAAGGCGACACCATCTGGATGGGCGCGGCGGATTCCTCCGGTCTCGTCGTCTCCTATATCCAGTCGCTCTATTGGGAGTTCGGCTCAGGCGTCGTGCTGCCGGGGAGCGGCATCCTCATGCAGAACCGCGGCGCGAGCTTCTCGCTCGATCCCAATGCGCTCAACGCGCTCGCGCCCGGCCGCCGGCCCTTCCACACGCTCAATCCGGCGCTCGCGGCGCTGAAAGACGGCCGCGTCATCGCCTACGGCACCATGGGCGGCGACGGTCAGCCGCAGACGCAAGCCGCCGTGTTTACGCGATACGTCACCTTCGGCCAGCCGCTCGAGAAGGCACTCGACGCGCCGCGCTGGCTGTTGGGCCGCACCTGGGGCTCGACCCACACCAATCTGCGCATGGAGCAGCGCTTCGACGGCAATCTAATCGACCGGCTGATGTCGGTCGGGCACGACGTCGCCGTGCTCGACGAGCCTTATTCCGACACCATGGGCCATGCCGGCGCGGTCATCCTGCATGCCGACGGCACGCTGGAAGGCGGCCACGATCCGCGTGCGGACGGCGGCGCGGCTGGCATATAGAATGCATGGACGTGCGGAACCGTGCGGCGATAATCTGCCGTAAATTTGAGAGAGGGGATGTCATGAAACTTGTTTGCCGCGGCGCGCTGGTTTCGCTTGGTCTTGCTTTGTCGTTCGCCGCCCAGGCGCAAAACTGGCCGGCTCAGCCGATCCGCGCCTACATCCCGTTCGGCGCCGGCAGCGCCACCGACATCATCCCGCGCACGGTGTTCGACGCCATGTCGAAGGAACTCGGCCAGACCATCACGGTCGAGAACAAAGGCGGCGCCGGCGGCACGATTGGCATCGGCGAGGTTGTCCGCGCCAAGCCCGACGGCTACGCCATCCTCGCCAACTCCTCGGCGCAAACCATCGCGCCGTGGATCGTGCCCAACTTCCCTTATGACGTCGTCAAGGACCTCTCCGGCGTATTGATGATCGGCCAGAACTCCAATGTGCTGCTGGTCGCGCCGTCGAAAGGCTGGAAGACCGCGAAAGATCTAATTGCCGCTGCCAAGGCCAAGCCCGGCACCCTCAACTACGGCTCCGCCGGCGTCGGCACCGCGACGCACATCAGCGCCGCGCGCTTCAGCCTCGCCGCCGGCATCAAGACAACGCACGTGCCGTATAAAGGCGGCGCCGAGGCGCTGACCGATCTGCTCGGCGGCCGCATCGACTTCCTGTTCACGCCGATCTCGACCGCGCTGCCGCTGATCCGCGACGGCCGCGTGACGCCGCTGATGGTGTCGACGGCGTCGCGCGCCTCCGATCTGCCGGACGTGCCGGCCCCCGCCGACATCGGCCTGCCCAGCGCCGTGACTACGGTCTGGTATGCGGTGTTCATGCCGGCAAAGACGCCGCGCGATATCGTGGAAAAATTCCACGCCGTCGGGATGAAAGTACTGGCGACGCCGGAGATGCAGGCGAAGATGAAGAAGCTCGCGGTCGATCCGATGCCGATGACGACCGCCGAGATGGACAAATTCGTCGCCGCCGAACTCGCCAACAACGGCAAGCTGATCAAGGCCGCCGGCATCGCGCCGAAATAGACGGCGTTAACGCCGCATAACCGCAACACTGTTACACGCCACCTTTATGCCGCACTCCGTGATAATGTGCGCCGCATGACCGCTTTGCTCCGCATTTCGCTGATCGCCCTGACCATGCTTGCCTTCGCCGCGCCGGCGCGCGCACACCCGCACGTCTGGGTCACCATGCACACCGAACTGGTCTACGCGCCGGACGGCTCGATCACCGGCGTGCGCCACCATTGGGCCTTCGACGACATGTTCTCCGCCTTCGCCACGCAAGGGATGGAGGCCAAGGAAAAGGGTAAGTTCACCCGCGAGGAGTTGGCCCCGCTCGCCAAGGTCAACGTCGAATTGCTCAAGGAATATGACTACTTCACCTACGCCACCGCCGATGGCAAGAAAGCCGAGCTGACCGAGCCCGCGCCGGACTACTGGCTTGACTTCAACGATTCCATTCTCACGCTGAATTTCACGTTGCCGTTCAAGACGCCAATCAAGGCCAAGGAGCTCAAGGTCGAGGTCTACGACCCGACCATTTTCGTCGACTTCGAATGGGCCAAGAAAGAGCCGGTGCATCTCGTCGGCGCGCCGCATTGCAAGGCCGACGTGGTAATGCCGCGCGAGATGACCTTTGCCGAAGGCAAGGCGCTGAGCGCCATTCCCGCCGAACAGCAGAACACGACGATGGCCATTGGTTCGCAGTTCGCCAACAAGATTTTGGTGCATTGTCCTTGAATTATTCGCCGATAAAATTCGTGGGGCGGTGTGCATGTACGAGGAATTGTTCACATGACGTCTGGCCGGCGCCTGACCTTGGCGCATTGCGCGTTGCTCATCGTCTGCCTGCTGCTCGTGCTTGGTGTTATTGACGCCGCGCTGGCGCAGCCGTTCGGCATTTCGCGCAGCCCGGCGCCGCCGAGCTTCGGCCCATTCACCGGCTGGATCCTCGCCAAGCAGGCCGAGTTCTACCGCATGCTGTCGGGGTCGATCCGCGCCGCCAAGGCCGACGGCAGCGCCGCCTGTAGCCTGATGGGCATTTCGTTCGCCTACGGCGTCTTCCACGCCGCCGGGCCCGGCCACGGCAAGGCGGTGATCTCGTCTTATCTGGTGGCCAATGACGAGACCTGGCGGCGCGGCATCGCGCTGTCGTTCGCTTCCGCCATCCTGCAGGCCTTCACCGCGATCGCCATCGTCGGTATCGCCGCGGTGCTGCTCGGCGCCACCGCGCACGTCATGGGCAACGCCGTGCGCGCGATCGAGATCGTGAGCTACGCGCTGATCGTGCTGATCGGCTTGCGCTTGTTCTGGGTGAAGGGCCGGGCCTTCTGGCATCTGCTGCGCCCGCGCGCGCACGATCATCATCACGACCATCCCCGCGGGCACGAGCACGACCACGGCCATTCGCACGGCCATGACCACGACCATGAGGACGAAGCCCATGCCTGGGGTCACGCCCACGCGCCGGAGCCGCGCGAATTGAAAGGCCCGCACTGGCTGCGCCGCGGTCTGTCAGCGATCGTCGCGGTCGGCCTGCGGCCCTGCTCGGGCGCCATCATCGTGCTGGTGTTCGCGCTGGCGCAGGGGCTGTTCTGGATCGGCGTCGCCTCGACCTTCGTCATGGGCCTCGGCACCGCGATCACGGTCGCTGTCGTTGCGACCATCGCCGTCGGCGCGCGCGGCTTCGCCGGGCGGCTCGCCAAGGGCAAGCCCGGCAAAGGCATGCTATTCCTCCGCGGCGTCGAGGTCGCGGCGGCGTTGCTGATCATCCTGTTCGGCGCCGCGCTGCTCACCGGCTACATGGTGAGCGAGCGCATGGTGGGCGTCTAGCGGAAGTCGTCCGCCCGCAACTCAATCGGCTGCCCGTGCGGGGTGCGGTCGCAGGCGTGGTCCCAGGCGTCGCGATAGCGGTGCAGCGTCTCCGACGTGGCCACACCTTTTTCGGCCGCCAGTCTCTCCAGCGCCGCCAGCCAGTGCTGGTAATAAGTCTCGCCGGTGTCGGGATCGCCGGCAGCTTGCGCGCGCTTGATCTCGGCGGCGAGCGCAGCCGCCCATTCGGTCCAGGTGAACAACCCGCGTTCGTGCAGCGCCAGCGTCATGGCGAAGGCCTGCGCCTCCCATGGCTCGCGGAACACCGGCCCGTCGGCGTCGCGCGGGATGCTCGGCACGGCCTCGGTGGCGCGCGCTGCTGCGGCTCGGTCGATCATGGCCGCTCCAGATAAGGCTCCCAGGCCTCGATGCAGACGCGCAGCGTCGGGTCCGAGTCGGCGCCCCACAATTCGCGGCCGTCGAAGCGCACGGTGTAGAGCCAATGCGGGTCCTCGCCACGATTGCTGGCATTGCTATCGGGGAACACATGGCAGCCGACGATGCGCACCACCTCGCCGACATGGCCGCGCGCGTAGCGCGGCAGCCGTGTGTGATGCTGCGGGTGCATGTTCCTGGCGCGCACCGTGTCGCCGACCTTGAATTTGGCGGGCTCTGGCGCCGGCCGGCTGAACGGCCGCGCGCAACGCACCATGTTATCGCACTCGGCGGCGGTCACCGAATGCTCCGCCGTCGTGAACGGCGCGATGGCGCGGCCGGCTTTCAGCTCATCCGGGGTGGCGATGCCGTAGTCCAGCATCATCAGCTCGAGCGTGCGCGTCCACAGGCCGTAGTAGCTGAGATTGAGATATTCCGGCGGCGCCAGGCTCTCGCGCTTGAAGCGGAACGCGTCGATGTTCCACAAATTGGCGACGCCGGTCACCATGTTGAGCGCGAAGGAATGGCCTTCCCAGTTGGCATGGAAGACCGGCTCGTTTTTTTCCGGCACCACCGGCCCAAAGCCGTGCATGCCGCCCATGTCCGCCGCGCCGTTCATGGGACGTCCCTTTGCGATTTCGGAAACCCGGTGCCGATCATGGAATTGCGCGTCACCAGTTCGGCAAGCTTGTCCTCGCTCCAACCTTCGGTGCCGGCAGGCCGCACCGGCACGACCATGTAACGCAGCTCGGCGGTGGAATCCCACACGCGGATTTCGGTGTCTTTCGGCAGGCTCACGCCGAAGTCGGCCAGCACGCCGCGCGGGTCGGCGACGGTGCGCGAGCGGTAGGGCGCCGATTTGTACCAGAGCGGCGGCAGGCCGAGCACCGCCCACGGATAACAGGAGCACAATGTGCACACGACCATGTTGTGCACCGTGGGCGTGTTTTCCAGCGCCACGAGGTGATTGCCGGAGCGGCCGCCGAAGCCGAGCGAACCGACCGCGGCGGTGCCGTCCTCGAATAGCCATTGGCGGAATTTCGGGTCGACCCAGGCCTTGGCCACGACCTGCGCGCCATTGCGCGGGCCGATCTTCTTCTCGTAGGTCTCGATCAGGTCGTCGATCGCCGCCTGCTCGATGTAGCCTTTTTCCAGCAGGATGGTTTCGATGGCGCGCGTGCGCAATTGCATGTCGGAGAGTTCCGACCCGTGGTCGTGATGGTGGTCGTGGTCGTGCGCCATGGCAAAATTATACGCGCACTTTCAGGCCGGCAGCAAATACGAATCCCAGGCGTCAACCGAAACCGTCGACGTCGGATCGCCGTCGGGGCCCCACAGCTCGCGGCCGTCGAAGCACACGGTGTAAAGCCACTGCGGTCGTTCGCCGGCGCCTTGCGCGTTGCTGTCGGGAAAAACGTGAAAGCCGATGACGCGCTCGACTGTGCCGACGTGTCCGCGCACATAGCGCGGCAGCCGCGTGTGGGTGAGGGGATTGATATTCTTGGCGCGCACGCGGTCGCCGGGCTTGAACGCGGCTTGCGTGTTGGTCTCGCGCTCGGTCGGGCCGCCGCGATGCAGAACTTTGAGCACGTCGCCGGGCGACAGCACCCGATTGACCGGCTTGGGCGTACCCCGCGCGTGGCCCGCTCCAATTTCGTCGTCTCTGACGAGATCACGCTCCTTGAGCATCGTCTCCAGCGCCGCGAACCAAATCTGGTAATAGCTCATCGCCAGATATTCGGCCGGATCGCGATTCTCGCGCGCGAAACGCGACATGTCGATGTTCCATTGGCCTGGCATGGCCATGGCGAGTGTCAGCGCGAAGGCGCGTTTCTCCCACTCGGCGTGGAACACCGGCTCGTTCGGCTCGGCCACAACCGGGCCGAAGCCGTGCACGCCGCCCATGTCCTGCGCGCCGTTCATGGTTGCTTGGCTAATCCAGTGCCGATCATGGAATCGCGCGTCACCAGCCCGGCGAGTTTCTCCTCGCTCCAGCCTTCGGTGCCGGCGGGCCGCATCGGGATCACCAGGTAGCGTATCTCCGAGGTCGAATCCCACACGCGGATGTCGGTGCCGGCCGGCAGCGTGACGCCGAAATCCTTGAGCACGCCGCGCGGATCGCTGACCGCGCGCGAGCGGTAAGGCGCCGATTTGTACCAGACCGGCGGCAGGCCGAGCACCGGCCACGGGTAACAGGAGCACAGCGTGCAGACGACCATGTTGTGGCGCTGCGGCGTATTCTCCAAAGCGACGATGTGCTCGCCCTGGCGGCCGGCATAACCGAGCTCGGCGATCGCGGAGGTCGCGTCCTTGAACAGCCGCGCGCGATAGGCCGGATCGGCCCAGGCCTTGGCCACCACTTGGGCGCCGTTGCGCGGGCCGACCTTTGTCTCATAGGTCTCGATCAGGAGATCGAGCGCGGCCGGATCGACATAGCCCTTTTCGGTGAGCACGGTTTCCAGCGCGCGCACGCGCAACTGGGTTTCCGACAGCTCGGAATGGTCGTGGTCGTGATGGTGGTCGTGCCCGGACATGGCCGTACTATAAGCAAAAGACCCGCCTTTGTGCCATCATTCGCGCCATGAGTTTTGCCCCCTTGACCGCGCTGGCCGACCGCATCGACCGCCTGACCGCGGCGATTGGCCGCGCCGTGGCCTGGCTGGCGCTGGCCGTCGTGCTGCTGCAATTCGCGCTGGTCATCGCCCGCTATGTGTTCGGCGCTGGGCTCGATCTGGCTCACCGAAACCGTGATCTACGCCCACGCCACGTTGTTCATGCTGGCGGCGGCCTGGACGCTGCGCGCCGGCGGCCATGTGCGGGTCGACGTGTTCTATGCCGAGGCCTCGCCGCGCGCCAAAGCGATCGTCGATCTCGCCGGCTCGCTGCTTTTGCTGCTGCCGTTCACGCCGTGCTGATCTGGCTGGCGTGCCCTATGCGGCGCGCTCCTGGGCGATCCTTGAGCGCTCGCAGGAATCCAGCGGCCTGCCGCTGGTGTTCGTGCTCAAGACGCTGATCCCGCTGTTCGCCGCGCTGATGGCGCTGCAAGGCCTCGCGCAGGCGATCCGCGCGATTGTGGTTCTTATCCCTCTCCCGCTTGCGGGAGGGTGGTCGACGAAGTCGGCCAGGTGGGACTGATGCCGCTCGCCGAAACCCTCGCCATCCTCATGGTCGTCGCGGTCATCGCCGCGCTGATGGCCGGCTATCCGGTGGCGCTGACGCTCGCCGGCGTGTCGCTCGTCTTCGCCATGCTCGGCCACATGCTCGGCGTCATGGGTCTCGGCATTCTCGGCGCGCTGCCGCAGCGCATTTTCGGCGTCATGACCAACGAGGTGCTGCTGGCGATCCCGATGTTCATCTTCATGGGCGTGATGCTGGAGCGCTCGCGCGTCGCCGAGGAGTTGCTCGAGACCATGGGCCGGCTGTTCGGCACGCTGCGCGGCGGGCTGGGCATCTCGGTGGTCATCGTCGGCACGCTGCTGGCGGCGGCGAAAGGCGTCGTCGGCGCCACCACCGTGACCATGGGCCTGATCGTGCTGCCGGCGATGCTGCGCTACGGCTACGACCCGCGGCTTGCCGCCGGCACGGTCGCCGCCACCGCGACGCTGGCGCAGATCTTCCCGCCGGCGACCGTGCTGGTGCTGCTCGGCGACCAGCTCGGCAATGCGTACCAGGCGGCGCAGCTCGCGCAAGGAAACTTCGCGCCGCGCTCGCGTCACCGTCAGCGATCTGTTCGCCGGCGCGTTGCTGCCCGGCTTCGCGCTGGTCGCGCTCTATCTCGTCTACCTGATCGCGGTGGCGCTGCTGCGCCCGCAGGCCGCGCCCGCGATCCCGCCGGATCCGAATGCGCCGCGCGGCTTTGCTCTCGCGCGCCGGCTGGCCGCGGTGCTGGTCGCGCCGCTCCTGCTCATCGCGGCGGTGCTCGGCTCGATCCTCGGCGGCGTGGCGACGCCGACCGAGGCGGCCTCGATCGGCGCGGTCGGCGCCATCCTGCTCGCCACGCGCAACGCGGGCTTGCATGGGCTGATGATGCCGGTGGTGGAGAAGACCACGCAGATCACCGCCATGATCTTCCTCATCCTGATCGGCGCCACGATGTTCAGCCTGGTGTTCCGCGCGCTCGGCGGCGACGACATGGTCCAGCGCGCGCTCACCGATCTGCCGGGCGGCGTCAACGGCGCGGTGCTCGCGGTGATGCTGGCGATGTTCCTGCTCGGCTTCGTGATGGACGCCTTCGAGATCATCTTCGTGGTGGTGCCGATCGTCGCGCCGGCGCTGCTGAAGATGCCCGGCGTCGATCCGGTCTGGCTCGGCATCATGATGGCGGTGAACCTGCAGACCTCCTACATGCACCCGCCGCTCGGGCCGACGCTGTTCTTCCTGCGCGGCGTGGCGCCGCCCGAGATCACCACGCGGCATATCTACGTCGGCATTATCCCGTTCGTGCTGATCCAGATTTTCGCTCTGGTGGTGCTGTGGTCCGCCCCGGGGCTTGCGACGGCGCTGCCGCACGCGCTTTATGGACGGTGAGGTCAGCCGGGCGCCGGCCAGAACCGCTCGGCGGCGATCCAGAGCCACACCGCGCCCGCGAGGATGCAGCGACAGGAAAATGGCGGCCGAGCCCATGTCCTTGACGCGCTTGACCACCAGGTCGTGGTCGAGCGTGACGCGGTCGCTGAGTTTTTCGATCGCGGTGTTGAGCAATTCGACGATCAGGATGAACACCAACGTCCCGATCAAGCGCAATCCGCTTGCCGGTGTCCGCGGTGAGGAAGATGGCCAGCGGTACTCCGACCGCCAGCACCGCCAGCTCCTCGCGGAACGCCTGTTCCGAGCGCGCCGCCGCAACGAGGCCGTGCCAGCTGTTGATGGTCGCCCGCCAAAGTCTTTTCACGTCATCCGCTCCCATCGGCCGCTGCCCGGCGCAAATTACGCGGGCGCATACTGCCCAGTCTATTCCACTCGGCCGCGCGGGTTGTGTATAAAGACCCAGCATGAAAGCCGCCGAGATGTTCAGCCTGCAAGGCCGCGTGGCGCTGGTGACCGGCGCCTCCAGCGGGCTGGGCACGCAATTCGCCAAGGCGCTGGCTGATAACGGCGCGGCGGTCGCGCTGGTGGCGCGGCGGGCCGAGCGGCTCAAGGCGCTCAAGGACGAGATCGAAAGCAAAGGCGGCAAGGCCGTCGCCATCGAGGCCGACGTCACCGATCGCGCCGCCATGGCGCGCGCCTTCGACGCCGCCGAGAAGGCCTTCGGCACCGTCACCATCCTGGTCAACAATGCCGGCATCGCGCAGTCGTCGACCCGCGCCGTCGAGGTCACGCCGGAGGAATGGCGCAAGGTGCTCGGCCTCGACCTCGACGCGGTGTTCTACAACGCGCAGGAGGCGGCGCGCCGCATGCTGGCGGCCGGCAAAAAAGGCGCCATCGTCAACATCGCCTCGGTGCTCGGCTTCGGCGTCTCCAAGGGCGTCGCCGCCTACGCCACCGCCAAGGCCGCTGTGGTGCAGATCACCAAGGCGCTCGGCGTCGAGCTCGCCTTCAAGGGCGTGCGCGTCAACGCCATCGCGCCCGGCTGGTTCGTCACCGAGATCAACGACAAATATCTCATGGGCGAGGCGGGCGACGCCTTCAAGCGCGCCATTCCGATGGGCCGCTTCGGCAAGGACGGCGATCTCGACGGCGCGCTGCTGCTCTTGGTGTCGGACGCCGGCAGCTACATCACCGGCGCCACCATCGTGGTCGACGGCGGCCAGGTGGTGATGATTTCAGGGTAAGGAAACAGAAAATGGACTTCACGCTGTCTCCCGAGATCGAAGCCATCCGCCTGCGCGTGCGCGACTTCGTCGCCGAGCACGTGCTGCCGCTCGAAGCCGATCCGGAGAATTTCACCGAGCACGAGAACATCCCGCATGAGCGGCTGGCGCCGGTGCGCGAGAAGGCCAAGAAGGCCGGCCTATGGGCGCCGCAGGCGCCGAAGGAATACGGCGGCATGGGGCTGCCGATCGTCGCCTGGGCGGCGATCTACGAGGAGGCGGCGCGCTCGATCTTCGGCCCGCTCGCCATCCACTGCATGGCGCCGGACGACGGCAACATGAATCTCCTGGCGCGCGCCGGCACGCCGGCGCAGAAGGACAAGTGGCTCAAGCCGATCGTCGACGGCAAGGTGCGCTCCGCCTTCGCCATGACCGAACCGCATCCCGGCTCCGGCTCCGATCCCGGCATGATGCTGACGCGCGCCGAGAAAAAGGGCGACCGCTACATCATCCGAGGCCATAAATGGTTCATCACCGGCGCCGAGGGCGCCGCACATTTCATCCTGATGGCGCGCACCTCGGACGAGCCGCGCCGCGGCCTCACTGCGTTTCTCTATCACAAGGATCAGCCCGGCTGGCGCATCCTGCGCCGCATCCCGATCATGGGGCCGCACGAGCACGGCGGCCATTGCGAGATCGAATATGACGGGCTGGAAATCCCGGAAGAAAACATCCTGCTCAAGGTCGGCGACGGCCTGCGCGTGACGCAGATCCGGCTCGGGCCGGCGCGGCTGACGCACTGCATGCGCTGGCTCGGCTTCGCCAAGCGCTGCATGGAGATCGCGCAGGAATACGTCGAGAAACGCGACGCCTTCGGCAGCAAGCTCGCCAGCCGCGAGGGCATCCAGATCAAGCTCGGCGAGGTGGCGCACCAGATCGAGATCGGCCGGCTGCTCACCATGCACGCCGCCTGGAAGCTCGACCAAGGCGACCGCGCGCGCAAGGAAGTCTCCATGGCCAAGGTGCAGGTCGCCGACACGCTGCATCAGGCCGCCGACGTCGCCATCCAGCTCAATGGCGCGCGCGGCTATTCCAAGGACACCATCCTGGAATGGATCTACCGCTACGGCCGCTCGGCGCGGCTCGTCGATGGCGCCTCCGAGGTGCACAAGATGGTGCTCGCCCGCTTCATGCGCGAAGAGGGGCGGGATTTCTGGAAGTGGGGCTGATCAGCCCCTTGCCACCGCGATCTCCAGCGGGAAGTCGTCACACACCTCGTGCCCCGTCTCGGTGACGATGAAGGTGTGGCCAAGGAAAATGCCGAACAGGCCGTCCGGCGTAATCGGATTGGGCTCGGCCATGATCACCATGCCGGGCTTGAGCACCTCCTCGAATTTCTCGGCGGAAACATGCTCGGCGACGACATGCGGCTTGTCGGTGACGAGGTCGATGCCGTGCGTCTGCGTCGGCCGCGACTGGTAGCCCTGGTCGCGGAAGAACTTGCTCGCGGTGCGCATGGCTTCGACCGGTCTGCCGGGTGCGATCTCGGCGATTATGCGCCGGTAGCCGGGCAGCGTGATCTCGTTCCAAAACTTCTTCACCATCTCGGTCGGCTCGCCGACGCAAATCGGTGAGCCGATCTGCGCGGTGTAGCCGCGATAGCCGGCGGCGAGTTCCATATTGATGATGTCGCCCTTCTGCAGCACGCGCGCGGACGGGCGCGGATTGCCGAAAGATCATCGCGGGGTTCGCCATCGGCGTCGAGCCGATGATGAGAAAGTCGATGTCGCCGCCGCCGTCGAGGATGGCGGCGCCCGCCGCTGCGCGCAGCTCGTATTCCTTCACGCCGGGCTTTGCGCGCGCGACCATCGCTTCCATGGCGTCCTGGCACAGCATGCCGGCCTTGCGCACGCAGTCGAGTTCCTCGGCGCTGTGCACCGACAGCAGCTCGTGCAGGAAACCCTTGCGTGAAGACGAGCTCGGCGTCGGGCAGATTCTCGCGCAGCACGTTGTATTGGTTGACCGGCAGATAGTCGGCGTGGCGCGGATCGATCTCCATCAGGCCGATGCGGCCGCGCTCGAGTTTCAATTCGCGGATGCGCTCGACCATGATGTCGGCGTAGCGGCCGCTGCGGCTATGGCGCACGTCCTTGACCGCGACCTCGACCTGCCGGCGCACCGCTTCGGCATGCGTGCCGCCCATCGAATAGATCAGCGTCGGCTCGCCTTCGAGCGGCACCACCACGTAGCTCGACAGCGCGTGCCATTCCCAATGCCCTGTCAGCCACAGCATGGCGCCGCCGAAGCTCCAATGGCTCGGCCCGCCGGGCACGATGACGACGTCGAGCTTTTGCTCGCTCATCTTGTGGCGCAGCGCGCGATAGCGGCGCTCGTATTCGGCCTTGGAGAACTGCTCCCACACCGCGTCGCGGTAATAGGGCGTGTCGCGCATGTTGGCGAAGGGCAGCGACTGGTCGAGCTTGGTGCGCACGACGTCCCACGGCTGCGGGCCGATGCGCGGCGGTCTGATGGTCATTGCGGAGGTTCCAGCGATGCGGAATGCGAGGGCGGCGGCCCTCCGGTTCGTGGAGCGCCGCCGCCGAAAAACTCAGTCGACCGGTTTGATATTGGCGTCTTTGGCCAGTTGCACCGTCGCGGTCGAGATCGTCCTGGAAGAATTTCGCGAATTCCTCGGAGCTGATCTGCGACGGCTCGACGCCGAGCTTCGCCAGCTTTTCCTGCACGGCGGGGACCTTCAATGCCTGTTCGGTGACGTCGTGCAGTTTCTTGACGACGTCGGGCGGCGTCTTTGCCGGCGCCGAGATGCCGTTCCAGAAGCGGAACACTGCGCCCGGATAGCCGGCTTCGACGACCGACGGCGTGTTGGGAATGACCGCCACGCGCTTGGGCGAGCTCACCGCCAGGATGGCGAGCTTGTCGCTGTGCAGCGCCGAGGACGCCGCCGCGAGCGGGATGAAATAGAAGTCGATATTGCCGTTCATCACCTGCACCAGGCCGCCTTCCTTAAACGGCACGTGGCGCACGTCGATCTTGGCGGCGAGACGGAAGCGCTCGGCGGCCATATGGGAGGAGGAGCCGATACCCGCCGACGCAAAGGTGATCGTGCCGGGTTTTTCCTTCGCGGCCTTGACCAAATCGTCCACCGTCTTGAAGCCGCTCTTGGCCGACGCGACCAGGATGTTCGGCGAGGTGCCGAGTAGGACGACCGGCACGAAATCCTTGACCGGGTCGTAGGGCAGCTTGCTATGCAGCACGGTCTCGGTCGCCATCGACGACGAGCTCGTCACCAGCGTGTAGCCGTCGGGGTCCGACCGCGCCACGGTGGCGAAGCCGGTGGCGCCGCCGGCGCCGGGCTTCAACTCGATGACCATCGGCTGGCCGATCAGACGCGAGACTTCGTCGAGGACGACGCGCGTGACGGTGTCCGAGGCGCTGCCCGCCGGATAGGGGCTGATCACTCGGATCGGGTGGTCGGGATATTGCGCATTGCAGACGCGAAGGCGGCGATCAGGAATGCGCTCGCGAGCAGCGGCTTGAGAATTTTCGTCATGGTCGGATCTCGGCAATTGCGGCTCGGCCGAAAAAGAACGGGCGAGAGCCCGCGGCCCGGCCAAGCTGGTGGCGTTTGAGTGGCAGCGTCATCGCATAAGCCGTTGCCGCTGGCAACGACCGCACTATCCCGATACCGCGCTAGTTCCGATAGCTCGGATCGATATTGTCGAGCACGCGCAAATAAGCCGGCCAATCGGCACTGCCGCGGCCGCTATCGTGTTGGTGGAACTGCTCGGCGACCTTGGCGCAGATCTCCGGCGGAATCTCGATGATGTCGCTGCCTGTCGCTTCCATCTTCAACTGGATGTCGCAGGCGGTGAGCAAGTATTTCATCAGCACGAAAGCCTCGCGCGCGGTCTTGCCGACGGTCAGCATGCCGTGGTGCTGCATGATCAGCGCCCGGTTTTGTCTGAGCGCCTTGTTGATGCGCGCGCGCTCGTCGAAGTCCTCGGTGATGCCCTCGTATTTGTGATAGCCGACGCGTTGGTAGAAACGCAGCGCCTGCTGGCAGACCATGCGCAGACCGTGCTTGAGGCCCGAAAGCGCCACGCCGTTTTCGGTATGCACGTGCACAGCGCAGTTGACGTCCGGCCGCGCACCGAGCACGCCGCCGTGCAGCGTGAAGCCCGGGCGGTTGACGCCGGACTTTTCGTCGAGGTCCTGGTCCATGTTGACCTTCATCAGATTAGACGCGGTCACCTCGGTGTAGAGCAGCTCGTGCTTCTTCATCAGGAAATTGCGCGGCTCGCCCGGCACCCGCATGGAGGAATGGTTGTAGATCACGTCGTCCCAGCCGTAATGGGCGGTCAGACGATAGACGGCGGCGAGATCGACCCGCGCCTGCCATTCCTCGGCCGACATATCGGCGGGCTTCATGTCGGCCATCTTGGTCGGCTTGTTCATGGCATTTCTCCCTGACTGTTGCAGTCTATATAGCGCATCCGCGGGGCCATTTCATCGTGCCTGCCATGTGGCTATGCTCGGCGCGCTTTCCTTGGCTTTTCCCCGCTTTCAGGACGTGAAAATGAGCGCTCCCATTCCGATTCGCATGGGCGGCTACGGGCCGCCGACCACCGGTTTTTCCAAGGCGCTGAAATTCATCGGCGACAAATTGCAGGGCGAGTTCGGCGACCGCCTCGCCATCGATTACGTCTGGAACATCATGGATCACGGCCACAAGGCCGAGGACATCCTCACGCTGGTCGAGAACGGCGAGATCACGCTCGGCTATCAGTCGTCGAGCTACCTCACCGACCGCGTGCCGGAACTGGGTTTCGTCGATCTGCCGTTTTTATTTTCCTCGAACGCGCAGGCGCGCGCGTCAATGGACGGCGAACTGGGCGCCCATCTCGCGCGCAAGACAGAAGAGAGGATCGGCTATCGCATCCTCGGCTGGTTCGAGAACGGCTTTCGCCACATCTCGAACAGGCTGCACCCGGTGCATATGCCGGCCGACTTGAAGGGCATAAAGATCCGCGTGCTGCCGAGCGAGATCCAGCGCCGCACCTTCGAATTGCTCGGCGCCATCGCCATGCGCATGGACCTGACAGAAGCGATCGCCATGATCAAGGCCGGCACGCTCGACGCGCAGGAAAATCCGCTCGCCAACACCGTCACCTATGGCGTGCACAAGTTCCACAAATTCCACACGTTGACCTATCACTTCTACATTTCGCGCCCGGTGTTTCTGCACCGCGCTTCCTTCGACGCCTGGCCAGATGACTTGAAGCGGGCAATGCAGCAGGCAGTGACTGAAGCGGTCACGTTTCAGCGCAAGCTCGCCGAGGAGGAGCACGACCAATCGCGCAAAATCATCGAGGACGCCGGCTGCGAGATCGTCGAATTGACTCCGCAGCAACACGACGCCTTCGTCGCCGCCGTCGCGCCGCTGACCGCCGACGCGCGCCGGATGTACGGCGAGGCGATGTTCAAGATGGTGGCGAAGGTCTAGCCTGCGCATTCGCGTGAGCATGGCGGGTAAGGCATGGATACGGTTGCCACCGAATACAGCGCCTGGAATCCGGGTCTCGAATCCGAGCTGCCGCGCGACTATCTGCCGCTCGCGACCGTCTTCCGCCCTGAGAACGTCACGACGAGCATCGCCAAAGCGTTCGAGCTCAGCGAATATTGCGGCCTGCCGGCGCATGAGCTGGTCGCGTTCCGCGCCGAGCGCTTGATCGTGCACGAACTGCTCATCCATGTGACCACCGGAGTGTCGGTGCCCGACGGCCGCGACTACGAGGACCTGGGGCGGAATTTTCGCGTGATCGCCGCCACCATTCTCAACCGTCACATCGCGCCGCATCGGCAGAACATCGTGCGCCTCTTCGAACAGGTGAAGCGCGATGCATCTGTAAAGATCGACCGGGCGCTTGCTGAAGCCTTCGCCGAGCCGAAGCCGGTCGTCGAGCCCGACAAAGGGGGCTGGTGGCTCCGGCTATTCGCCGTGGAACGGCAGAATAAGCCGCCATCGCCGGCGGAAACCGCGGCCGAACGCGATCGACGGATCATTTCCGATTGGCAAAACAAGGCGCAGACCGCCGGCAGCCGGTTGGACGGGGCCTGCTTCGACGCGCTGGTCAGGATCGCGACCGGGGTCATGAGCCGGCGCGGGCGGCTGGTCGGCGACCACGCGCTGCTCACCGAACTCGCCGTGACGCTGGTCTGCAACGACTACGGCAGCGAAGTCATCGGCGACGCCATCGGCCCGTATGTCGCGGAAGCGGTCGCGCGCGAAGGCTACCAGGCCTTGCCGCGGCAGGAGCGGCCGGTCGTCATGAACGTCAAGGGCGCCTCAGCGTCGGGCAAAAGCTCGATGCGGCCGCTGCAGAAAATCCTGGCCGGGAAGCTCAATTTCCCGTGGGACCAGTTCGCGTTGATCAGCCCCGACATCTGGCGCAAGTTCCTGCTCGACTACGGCTCGCTCGGCGTCGCCTACAAATACGCCGGCACGCTGTCGGGGCACGAGGTCGAGATCGTCGACAAGAAGCTCGACCGCCGCATGGCGGCGCGATCTGCGCGCAGGGAAATGCCGCATCTCTTGATCGACCGCTTCCGCTTCGACAGTTTCGAGCCGGAGTTCGAAGGCAAGGGCTCACCCAATCTGCTGACGCGCTTCGGCAATCTCGTCTACATGTTCTTCATGATCACGCCGCCGGAGGCGACCGTCGAGCGCGCATGGCTGCGGGGGCTGAAGGTCGGCCGCTACAAGGCGGTCGACGATCTCTTGGCGCACAACGTCGAGGCCTACACCGGCATGCCGGAATTGTTTTTCACCTGGGCGCTGAGCGAGGGGAAACAGGTGCACTACGAGTTCCTCGACAACAGCATTGCCGAAGGCCAGCCGCCGCGCACGGTGGCGTTCGGCTGGAACGGCGAGATGACCGTGCTCGATATCAAGCGCATGCTCGACATCGAGCGGTTCCGTAAGATCGACATCGGCGCGCAGCGGCCCGAAGAGATCTACGCGCACGAGAACCTAGCGCCGGAATACAACGTCGACTTTCTCAAGCGCTGTGCGCGCTGGATTCCGGCGATCAATTTTGCCGACTACGACACCGGCCGGGTCTATGCGCGTCTGCGGCGCGGCAAGTGGGTCTGGCGCGACGAGGCGCGCTTCGCCGCGATGCTGAAAGATCCCGACGCACGCGCCGGCCTGCTGGCGGTCGCGCCAAAAGCCTATCAGGCTGCCGGCGCGCAAGCCCCGGACGTCGATCTGGCGCAGGAGAAAGCCCACACGCTGGGCGCCTGGGGCGAAGCGGCGTAACAACATGGTTTCCGCGCGCTTAACCATGTGCGCGCCGCCGCACTGCGATTTACGCTGCCGAAACCACTGCTCAGTTACACAAGCCGGATGCAGTCTCCGGCCGAACGTCCGATCGCGCTCGCGGTGCGCGGGCTCACCAAGTGTTTCGACCGGCCCGCGGTCGACGTGCTCGACCTCACCATCTACGGCGGCGAATTCTATGCGCTGGTCGGCCCGAATGGTGCCGGCAAGACCACGACGCTGCGCATGGTGGTCGGGCTGCTGCGGCCGGAAGCGGGCTCGATCGACATCTGCGGCATCGACGCGCTCAGCCGTCCTGAAGATGCCAAGCAGGTCACCGCCTGGCTCTCCGACGAGCCGATGATCTACGACAAGCTGACGCCGTTCGAATATCTCGAATTCGTCGCCGGCCTCTGGCGCATCGACAATAAGCAGGCGGAAGCCCGCGCGCGCGAACTGATCGGCTGGCTCGGCCTCGAGCCGCACGCGCACGAGCGCTGCGAGGGCTTCTCCAAGGGCATGCGGCAGAAGGTGGCGCTTGCCGGCGCGCTGGTGCACGACCCCAAGCTCATCATCCTCGACGAGCCGTTGACCGGCCTCGATGCCGGTTCGGCGCGCGTGGTCAAGAACGTGCTGCGCGAGCGCGTTGCCTCAGGCGGCACCGTGATCATGACAACGCACATCCTCGAGGTCGCCGAGCGCATGGCCGACCGCATCGGCGTCATCGCCAGCGGCCGCCTGATCGCCGAGGGCACGCTCGACGAATTGCACCACATGACCGGCAAGACCGCGGCGAGCCTGGAGGACACCTTCCTCACGCTGGTGGCCGCCGAGTGAGCGAGCCCGCGACATTGACATGGCTCGCCAGCCATGAGCTGCGGCTCGGCTGGCGCGACTGGGTGTCGCTGATGACCGCCGGCCGGCGCAGCCGCGCCCGCACGGTCGCCATCGCGCTGATCCTCTTCGGCGGCTTCATGCACTTGTTCGCATATTGGCTCGTCGCCGGTTATGCCGACGCCACCGTCACTGCTGATACCGCGACACTGGTCGGCATCACTGGCACGCTGGTGCTGTCCTGGGCGCTGCTGCTGTCGCAGGCGATGGAATTGGTCACCCGCGCCTTCTACGCACGCTCCGATCTCGACCTGATCCTGACCTCGCCGGTATCGGCGCGCAAAGTCTTCGCCGTGCGCATGGGCCGCATCGCCGTCGCCGCGGTGCTGGTCGCTGTGCTGCTCGCCGCGCCGTTCATCGACGTCTTGACGATGCGCGGCGGCGCGCGTTGGCTGTCCGCCTATGGCGTCGTCGCCGGCATGGGCGCGGTGGCGACCGCGGTCGCGCTCGCGCTTACCATCGCGCTGTTCCGCCTGATCGGCGCCAAGCGCACGCGGCTGATCGCGCAGATCGTCGCGGCGGTGATCGGCGCCGCTTTCGTCATCGGCCTGCAGATCGCGGCGATCTTTTCCTCCGGCAGTATCTCGCGCTTCGCCGCTTTGCAGTCGCCGTGGATGCTGGCGCACGCGCCGGACACGCAAAGCATGTTCTGGTGGCCGGCTCACGCCATGCTCGGCGATTCGCGCGCGCTTGCCGCCGTCGTTGCGGCAAGCTTCGTGCTGCTCGCCGCCGGGATCGCACTGTTCTCGCGCCGCTTCGGCGACCATGCCATGGCCGCCGCGAGCGTCGGCAGCGCGGTGGTGCGCCAGCGCCGCTCGCGCGGCTTCCGCCGCCGCTCGCCGATGCGTGTGCTGCGGCAGAAGGAATGGACGCTGCTGCTGCGCGACCCCTGGCTGGTGTCGCAGACGCTGATGCAGATCCTCTATCTGCTGCCGCCGGCGGTGCTGCTGTGGGTCACCTTCCGCGACGCCACCGGCTCCTACGTCATCTTGATCCCGGTGGTGGTGATGGCGGCCGGCCAACTTGCCGGCGGTCTCGCCTGGTTGTCGATTTCTGGCGAGGACGCGCCCGACTTGATCGCCAGCGCGCCGGTCGCGCCCGGCCGCGCGCTGCGCGCGAAGATCGAAGCGGTGATCGGCATGATCGCGCTGGTGTTCGCGCCGATCGTCGCCGTGCTCGCCTGCGAGGCGCTCTCCGGCGCGCTGGTCGCGGCGCTGGGCATCCTCGCCGCCGCGGCCGCCGCCACGCTCATCCAGATCTGCTTCCGCACGCAGGCCAAGCGCAGCCAGTTCCGCCGTCGGCAGACATCGTCACGCATCGCCACCTTCGCCGAAGCCTTTTCGTCGATCGCCTGGGCGGCGGCCGCGGCGCTCGCCGCGGCGGGAAGCTGGTTCGCGCTCGGTCCGGCGCTGGCTGCGCTCGGCATTCTGGTTGGTGTGAAGGTAATAACGCCGCGCGCATAATCCCGAAAAGTGAGAACCGATTTTCCGAAAAGATTATGCGCAAAAAAGTGTCTCAGGCGTAGGCCGCGCGGTAGCGCTGCCGCCCGACCAACAGCCCGACCACCATCAGGTTGAGGATATTGGCGCCGATGCCGAAGGCGAAGGCCGGCGCGTAATAGCCGAAATGATCGTAGAGCAGGCCGGCGAGCCAGCCGCCCGAGGCCATGCCGATGCCACTGCACAACAGTAGCGTCGGAATCCGCCATGACGCTTCCGAGGCCGGAAACAATTCACGCAGCGCCAGCACGTAGGCCGGGATGATGCCGGAAAAGCCGAGCCCGAAGGCGGCCGAGATGGTGAACAGCCCCATCTCGTTTTGCGTCAGCAGGAAGGCGATCATCGCCCCGCATTGCCAGACCGAGCCGATCAGTACGGTGAAGAGCCCGCCGATGCGATCGGAGATCGCGCCCCACATCTGGCGGCTGACGAAAGCGGTGCCGAGCAGAACCGACAGCATCAGCGCGCCGGTCGAACGGGCGATGCCGAGGTCGCTGCAGAAGGCGACGAGGTGGCCCTGCGGCATCGACATCGGGATGCAACACAGCACCGCCGCGCCGCACATGCAGGCGAACACCGCGTTGGGTGGCCAGCCGAGCACGCGGCGCGGTTCGCCGCGCGCGTTCGCCGCCGCCGCCGGATGGATCACCTCGGGCGGGTGGCGAAAATAGATCGCCGCCAGCGGCACGATGATGACGATTTCGGCGATGGCGTACCACAGCATCGTCTGCCGCCAGCCGTAGCCGGCAATCAGGCGCTCGAACACCGGCGGCCATAGCGCGCCGGCGAGATAGCTGCCGCTCGAGATCAGCGCCAGCGCCGAGCCGCGCCTGCGGTCGAACCAGCGGCTGACATAGATGTACATCGGCGCGTTGATGCCGCCGATGCCGATCAGCCCGACGAACAGCCCGTGCCCGATCCACAGCGGCCAGGGCGGGCCGAGCGTCGACAGCGCGAGCCCTGCGCCGATCATCAGCGCGCCGAACATCACGGTCCAGCGCGTGCCGACGCGGTCGGCGATGCGGCCCATGAGGATGCCACCGGCGCCGGAGCCGAGCCAGGCCAGCGCCGAGGCGAGCGCCGGAACCGAGCGCGAGCCGCCGACTTCGGCGGCGATGTCTTTGAGCGCCACCGCGGTGATCCAGGCGGCGCCGAACGCCATCATCATGGTCACCAGCGCTATGCTGGCAACTACCCAGGACGAACGACTCTCGATGGATGAGGAAGAGGTTTGCAGCATTCAAGGGACCCGGCGGACGGACCCTTTTACAGATTGCAAGTGATTTGACCACTCACAGCCGCGTGGGGCTGCTCTGCTGCTGCATTGCGAAATATAAGAACGCGAGATTAATTGCGGTTACGCTGCGACCGGGCCGCATTACAGGCCGAATGGATAGGTGTCCGGCAGGCCTTCCAGCTCCTTGGTCTTGAACGGCGTCACCGCTTTGCTTTCGTCGAACCAAATATATTCGTTGAACTGGCGCGGCAGAGCCGCCTCGAAATAGTGGCTGGCGAGTTCGGACTCCGGCCGATAGATCACGCCGATCGCGCGCTCCAGCCGAGGCTCCATCAAGCCGCGAACGGCGCCGTCCGTCTGGTCGCGCAAGGCCAGCATGAACCGCGGCACGTCCGCCGCATGGCACAGTTTTTCGTAGGAATTCTCCAGCGCCGGGCGCACGGTCTTGATCTCCATCGGGCCGTCCCAGTCAGAGGCCGCCGCCACCGTGCCATGATCGGTGCCGAAGCCGATTGCGTAGCAGCGGTCGCCAAATGTTTTGCGGGCGAGTTGACCGATATTGAATTCGCCGCGCGCCGACATTTCCGTCGCGGCGGCATTGCCCACGTGCGAATTGTGCGCCCAGACGATGGCCTTGCTGTGCGGGCCGTGATGCGCGAGCAGCGTCTGCAAAGTTTCGAACATATGACTGTCGCGCAGATTCCAGGACGCGCGCGAGCCGTAATACATGATGCGGTAATAGTGTTCGGCATTGGCGACCAGGCGTGCGTTCTGCACTGCGTCGAGGAAGCGCTCGCCGTCGTGGCTGGCATAGGCCTGCTGCTTATCCATGAGGTCCTTCAGCGCGCGCACAACGTCCTTCTCGCAAGTCGGGTAGATTCCGTTGAGCGCAGCGTGGCCGTAAATCGCCGGATCAGCCTGCCAAGGAGTGAGACAGCCGTAACGCTCGCGGGCAATCTTCGCGGCCGCCGGATCGACTTCGTCGAGATAATCAAGCACGAAACGGATCGAGGCATAGAGGCTGTAGAGATCGAGCCCGTGGAAAGCCACGCGGTTTTCAGCCTTCACCCAGGCATTATGCTCGCGCAGCCAGTCGACGAAATCGCGGACTTCGTTATTGCGCCACATCCAGGTCGGGAAGCGAGCGAATGCCGTCCATTCCGAGGGCGGGTATTCGCGGTGCCGCACATAGTGATCGATGCGCGCGGCATCCGGCCAGTCGCCTTCGATGGTGATGAAGGAGAACCCCTTCTTCAAAATCAGCTCGCGCGAGATCGCCGCCCGCATCCGGTAGAATTCCGAACTGCCGTGGGTGGCTTCGCCGAGCAAGACGACGCGCGCCTCGCCGATACGGCCAAGCAGCGGCGACAGGTCAGCGCTTTCAATTGACTCAAAGGGCTCAGCGGCCCCGGCGATCGCATGGACCAGGGATTGCTCGCGCGAGACGATCACCCGGCGCGGCGGTCGTGCGGGGGTCTCGGGCTCCCAGCCTTCCTGACCGAGCAACGGGACGAAGCGCACGTCGGCGAGGTCTTCACGCCGGTAATTGTTCTCGGAAACGCGGGTGACGCGCACCAACTCCTGCGCGCGCGCGTCGCTGCCGACCGGAATCACCAGCCGTCCGCCGATCTTGAGCTGCGTGCGTAGCGACCCAGGAATTTTCGGGCCGCCCGCCGCGACCACGATGGCGTCGTACGGCGCATGGTCGGGCCAGCCGCGCGTGCCATCGCCATGCAGCACGTGCACATTGTCGTAGCCTTGCTCGGCGAGCGCCGCGGCTGCCTTGTCCGCAAGTTGCCCGATGCGTTCGACCGTGTAGACGTCCGCCGCAATCTCGGCGAGGACGGCCGCCGCATAGCCGGAACCGGTACCGATTTCGAGAACTCTTTCGCCGCCTTCGAGCGCCAGCGCCTCGACCATCAGCGCGACGATGTAAGGCTGCGAGATCGTCTGCCCCTCGGCGATCGGCAGCGGCAAGTCTTCGTAGGCGAATTCCTGCAAGTTCGTCGGCAGGAAAGCCTCGCGCTTCACCTTGCGCATCGCCTCTAGGACATTGTCGGAGCGCACCCCGCGCGCAGCAACATGGTGCTTCACCATTTCGTCGCGCAGATGGGCGAAATCGAATGCCGGCTTGCGTTTCGCGACCGCCATGGCTTGAAGGCTAGCCGAATGGTGTCCGGCGGCATTGACCGGTGTCAAAGGTTGCTGCATTGCGCCAAAATGCGCGGCAGCCCCTCTGGGTGAACTTTCCTTCTGGCCGCCATGCCCAGAACGAAATTGACCTCAGGCCGTTGCAATGTCAGGTTTTCCCGGCGTTTCCGCGGTTTTGCCTCCGACCGCCGCAGCCTATATGAGTGGTGCCGGGGCCACCGCTCTTAACGGCCCGCGGCACTGCCAAGGCCTCTCATGACGCTGCGACCCGTCAGCCTCGACGACAAATACGATTTGGCGCAAACCAGCGTCCTGGTCACCGGCTATCAGGCGCTAATCCGAGCCTGCCTGATGCAGCACGCGCGCGACCGCGCCGCGGGCTTGAAGACGGCGGGCTATGTCACCGGCTATCGCGGCTCGCCGCTCGGCGGCCTCGACCAGCAGTTCATGCGCGCCGCCCGGCAACTCAGCCAGGCCGACGTCAAGTTCCAGGCCGGCCTTAATGAGGACCTTGCCGCCACCGCGCTATGGGGCACGCAGCAGGCCGAATTGCGCGGCGAGGGAACGTTCGATGGCGTCTTCGGCATGTGGTACGGCAAGGGCCCGGGCGTCGACCGCTCCGGCGACGTGTTCCGCCACGCCAATCTTGCCGGCTCTGCGAAGAACGGCGGCGTGCTGGCGCTGATGGGCGACGACCACACCGCGGAATCCTCCACCACCGCGCATCAGTCGGAATTCCATTTCGTCGACGTGATGATGCCCATCCTTAACCCGGCCGGCGTGCAGGAGATCATCGACTACGCGCTCTACGGCTGGGCAATGTCGCGCTACACCGGCGCCTGGGCCGCGCTCAAATGCATGCACGAGACGGTCGAATCGACCGGCGTTGCCGATGGCAGCCTCGAGCGCGTCAAGATCGTCATCCCGACCGATTTCGCCATGCCGCCGGGCGGGCTCAACATCAGGCTGGTCAATTCCTTCCTCGCCCAGGAAGCCCGCCTGCACGATTTCAAGCGCGACGCCATGCTCGCCTTCGTGCGCGCCAACAAGCTCAACAAGATCGTCACCTCCGGCGGCCGCAATCCGAAGATCGGGGTCATCACGACCGGCAAGGCCTATCTCGATGTGCGCCAGGCGCTCGACGAGCTCGGCATCGACGAGATCAAGTGCAACGATCTCGGTCTGCGCCTGTTCAAGGTGGGCTGCGTCTGGCCGATCGGACGGGCGGAGCTCGCCGAATTCGCGCAAGGGCTCGACCTCGTCATCGTTGTCGAGGAGAAGCGCTCGCTGATCGAAGTGCAGGTGCGCGAGGAGCTTTACGGCAGTGCCGCCCAGCCGGTCTGCATTGGCAAGAAGGACGAGCACGGCAACTGGCTGTTCCCGGTCAAGGGCGCGCTCGATCCCAACGATGTCGCCATCTGCATCGGCGAACGGCTGTTGAAATACGGCGGCAACGAGGAACTCGCCGCCAATGTGGCGCGGCTCAAATCGGCGCAGCGCGCCATGGCTGAGACCACCGACGTCGCCCAGCGCATTCCCTATTTCTGTTCCGGCTGCCCGCACAATACGTCAACGCGTGTGCCCGAGGGCAGCCGCGCCTATGCCGGCATCGGCTGCCACTACATGTCGCAGTGGATGGACCGCAAGACGCTCGGTTACACGCAAATGGGCGGCGAGGGCGCGAACTGGATCGGCGAGGCGCCGTTCTCGAAACGCGACCACGTGTTCCAGAATCTGGGCGACGGCACCTATAACCACTCCGGCTATCTCGCCATCCGCGCCGCCATCGCGTCCGGCGTCACCATGACCTACAAGATCCTGTTCAACGATGCGGTGGCGATGACCGGCGGCCAGGCCAATGACGGCGGCCTTACCGTGCCGCAGATCGCGCGCCAGGTCGCCGCCGAAGGCGCCAAGCCTATTGTCGTCGTCACCGACGAGCCGTGGAAATATCCCAACAATACCGATTGGCCGCCGGGCCTGACCGTGCGCCATCGCGACGAACTCGACGCCATCCAGCGCGAGCTGGCGACCAAGCCGGGCGTCAGCATTCTCATCTACGATCAGACCTGCGCCGCCGAGAAGCGCCGCCGCCGCAAGCGTGGCGCCTTCCCCGATCCCGACAAGCGCGTGGTGATCAACGATCTGGTCTGTGAGGGCTGCGGTGACTGCGGCGTCAAATCGAATTGCGTCTCGGTGCAGCCGCTTGCCACCGAATGGGGCCGCAAGCGCACCATCGACCAGTCGAGCTGCAACAAGGACTATTCCTGCATCAAGGGTTTCTGCCCGTCCTTCGTCGTCGTGCACGGCGCCAAACTGAAGAAGGGCGAAAGCGTCGCCGAGCCGGCCGACTGGCCGGCGCTCCCGGAGCCGCGGCTGCCGCTCACCAACCACCCCTACAGCATCATCGTCACCGGCATCGGCGGCACCGGCATCGTCACCATCGGCGGCATCGTCAGCATGGCCGCGCATCTGGAAGGCAAGGGCGCCGGCGTCATCGACATGGCCGGCCTCGCCCAGAAGGGCGGGGCGGTCTACAGCCATATCCGCATCGCCAATACGCCGGACGACATCCACGCCATCCGCGTCGCCGCCGGCAGCGCCGACCTAGTGCTCGGCGGCGATAGCGTGGTCGCCGGCAACAAGAAGGTGCTGAGCGCGATCAAGGCCGGCCACACTCGCGTGGTGATCAACACCGCGGAGTTTCTGCCCGGCGATTTCACCCGCAATGCCGATTATTCGCTGCCGACCGAGCGACTCAAGCGCGCCATCACCACGGCGGCCGGACCCGGGCAGAGCAATTTCGTCGATGCCAGCCGGCTCGCCACCGCGCTGCTCGGTCAATCGATTGGCGCCAACATGTTCATGCTCGGCTACGCCTATCAGGCCGGCGCGTTGCCACTCTCGGCCGAGGCAGTTGAGAAGGCGATCGAGATGAACGGCGAGGCGGTGGCGATGAATATCGCCGCCTTCCGTTACGGCCGCCGCGCCGCGGTCGACCCCGCCAAGCTCGAGGCGCTGGTCAAGCCCGCGCCGGAGCTTGCCAACGACTCGCTCAAGCTGTCGCAGTCGTTCGGCGAGACGGTCGAGCGCCGTGTCGCCTTCCTCACCACCTATCAGAACGCGCGCTATGCGCGGCACTACCGGGGTTGGGTCGAGAAAATCCAAAGCGCGGAAGCGACCAAGGCGCCGGGCGAATGCGCGCTGTCGGAGGCGGTCGCGCGCTATCTGTTCAAGCTGATGGCCTACAAGGACGAGTACGAGGTGGCGCGGCTCTACACCGACACCTCATTCGTCGAGCGCGTGCGCTCGACCTTCGACGGCGACAACCTGCGCTTCGAGTTTCTGATGGCGCCGCCGCTGTTCGCGCGCCGCGACAAGATCACCGGCGAGCCGAAGAAGGTGTCATTCGGGCCCTGGTTCCTCGGCGCGCTGGGGGTGCTCAAAAAATTCAAGGTATTGCGCGGCACGCCGCTCGATCCGTTCGGCTACACCGCCGAGCGCAAGGCCGAGCGGAAGCTGATTGTAGAATACGAGAAGCTTCTGGCCGACATTGCCGAACATCTAACGCCGGGAAATTACAATTCGGCCGTTGCTCTCGCTGCTCTTCCGGAGAAAATCCGCGGCTACGGTCCGGTGAAGCAGCGGCACCTCGGCATCGTCAAGGCCGAGGAAGCGGGCTTATACGAGCATTTCCGCGCCGGTTCCGCGCCGTTTCTCAAGGCGGCGGAATAATTTAGCTGTCCCCTGCGACCAATTTCCCGTCTCGCGCCGACTTGACCGCCCTGCGCCGGTGTTTTCATATCGTGGCACAAGACCGCCAAAAAGGCGGCGAGGGGTTCAGAAGCCGCGCCCATGCACGAGCGCAGCCGTTCGGGAGGAACGAACAAGTGGCGACGGGCACCGCCGCGCCGGCGGATACATTTCCTAAGCTATTGATTCGAAACGCTAATTTGTACGGCGCGCGGCCGGCAATGCGGCAAAAGGATCTCGGCATCTGGCAGACCTGGACCTGGGCCCAGGTGCTCGACATCGTGCGTGCCTATGCGGTCGGGCTGCATCGGCTCGGGCTCAAGCGCGGCGAAACCATCGCCATCGTCGGCGCCAACCGGCCGAAGCTCTATTGGTCGGTCATGGCGGCGCAGATGCTCGGCGCTATCCCCGTACCGGTCTATGCCGATGCGGTGGCCGAAGAACTCGCCTTTGTGCTCGCCCACGCCGAGGTGCGCTTTGCCGCGGTCGAGGACCAGGAGCAGATCGACAAGATCATGTCGGTCATCGATCGCCTGCCCAAGCTCGAGGAAATGGTCTACGACGAGCGGCGCGGCCTGCGCGACTACGATCACAGCCATCTGCATCCGATCGACGACGTCATCGCCGACGCTCGCAAGGCGCTTGATGACCCAACGGTCGGCGCCTGGCTCGATGCCGAGATCGCCGCCGGCAAGGGCAGCGATCCGTCGATCATTCTTTACACCTCAGGCACCACCGGCACCTCCAAGGGCGTGGTGCTCACCGGCGAGCGCTCGATCAAGGCGGCGACCGACACCGTCAAGTTCGACAACTTGAGCGAAAACGACGTCGCGCTTGCCTATCTGCCGCTCGCCTGGGTCGGCGATCATTACCTGAACTACGCGCAAGGACTGGTTGCCGGCTTCTGCATGGCCTGCCCGGAAAACGCCGACACGGCGATGGCCGACCTGCGCGAGATCGGCCCGAGTTTCTACTTCGCGCCGCCGCGTACGCTCGAAGTCTTGCTCACCCGCGTCATGATCCGCATGGAGGACGCCGGCTTCCTTAAGCGCAAGCTGTTCCACTACTTCATCGGTATCGCGCGCAAATACGGCGAACGCATTCTGAACGGCCAGCCAGTGCCGCTGTCCGGCCGGTTGCTCTATTGGTTGGGCGAAATCCTCGTTTATGGCCCGCTCAAGAACGTGCTCGGCTTTTCGCGCGTGCGCGTGGCCTATACCGCGGGCGAGGCGGTCGGGCCGGACCTGTTCAACTTCTATCGCTCTATCGGCCTCAATCTGAAACAGCTCTACGGCCAGACCGAAGCATTCCTTTACGTTACCGCGCAGCCGGATGGCGAAATCTATTCCGACACCGTCGGCCCGGCCTGTCCGAACGTCGACATCCGCATCGCCGACGACGGGGAAGTGCTGTTCAAATCGCCGGGCATGTTCTCCGGTTATTTCAAGGACGACGGCAAGACCGCGGAGGCGATGACGTCAGACGGTTACGTCAAGACCGGCGATGCTGGCTACTTCGACGAGAAAACCGGGCATCTGAAGATCATCGACCGTGCCAAGGACGTCGGCAGGCTCAACGACGGCACGCTGTTCCCGCCTAAATACATCGAGAACAAACTCAAATTCTTCCCGAACATCCGCGAGGCGGTCGCTTATGGCGACAAGCGCGATTTCGTCGCGGTGATGATCAACATCGATCTCACTGCCGTCGGTAGCTGGGCCGAGCGCAACAACGTGGTCTACGGCTCCTACCAGGAACTCGCCGGCCATCCGCTGGTCTACGATATGATCGAGCGGCACGTCGCCGAGGTGAACCGCTCGCTCGCGCAGGACAAGGTGATGGCGGGCGCGCAGATCAAGCGCTTCCTGATCCTGCACAAGGAGCTCGACGCCGACGACGGCGAGCTCACGCGTACGCAGAAGGTCCGCCGCGGCTTCATCGCCGACCGTTACGGCCCGCTGGTCAAGGCGCTCTATGACGGCTCCAAGGAAGCCGACATCTCGACCGAGGTGACCTTCGAGGACGGCCGCAAGGGCACTATCGCCGCGCGCGTGAAAATCCGCGATATGACTCCCGTGGCGCCGCTCATGGAGGCGGCGGAATGACACTTAAGCGCTTGCCACGCTTGATTTTCACCTCCCCCTTCCGGGGGCGGCTGAGAACACATCGCGGGGGTCGCGTATGAGAGCGCCGGGCGGCCCCGACGTCGCGGTCGGCGACGTGCTGCTCTCAGTTGAGAACGTGTCGCTGTCGTTCGGCGGTGTGAATGCGGTCAGCGACGTCTCCTTCGATATCCGCAAGGGGGAGATCCGCGCCATCATCGGGCCGAACGGGGCCGGCAAGACCTCGATGCTCAACATCATCAACGGCTTTTACACGCCGCAGCAGGGCCGCATCACCTTCAAGGGCGAGACTCGCGCCAAGATGCGGCCGCACGACGCCGCCTATGGTGGCATCGCCCGCACTTTCCAGAACGTCGCGCTGTTCCGCGGCATGACCGCGCTCGACAACATCATGGCCGGGCGCACGCTCAAGATGCACAAGAATTTCTTCTGGCAATTGCTGCGCTTCGGGCCGGCCATGACCGAGGAAGTCGAGCATCGCCGCCGTGTCGAGGAGATCATTGATTTCCTCAAGATCCAGGAAATCCGCCGCATTCCGGTCGGCCGGCTGCCCTATGGCCTGCAGAAGCGCGTCGAGCTTGGCCGCGCGCTCGCCATGGAGCCGGACCTGCTGCTGCTCGACGAGCCGATGGCCGGCATGAACCTGGAAGAGAAAGAGGACATGTCGCGCTTCGTGCTCGACGTCAACGACCACTACGGCACGACCATCGCGCTGATCGAGCACGACATGGGCGTGGTGATGGACCTGTCCGACCGCGTCGTGGTGCTCGACCACGGCATCAAGATCGCCGACGGCACGCCGGACGAGATCAAGGGCGATCAGGGCGTGATCGACGCCTATCTCGGCGTGGCGCACTGAGGGCACCGGATGCATCTATTATACCAAATCTTCATCGACCCCTTTGTGCAGATGGGCTCGGCGCCCGACCTGCTGGTGCAGACGCTGTGGGAGGGCCTGGTCTCCGGCGTGCTCTATGCGCTGATCGCGCTCGGCTTCGTCCTGATCTTCAAGGCCTCCGGCGTGTTCAATTTCGCGCAGGGCATCATGGTGGTGTTTGCCGCGCTGACGCTGGTCGGCCTCCATGCGCATGGCGTGCCGGCGTTTCTCGCGCTGGCTTTGACGATCGGAGTGATGTTCCTGCTGGCGCTTGCGGTCGAGCGCTTCGTGCTGCGGCCGCTGGTCAATCAGGCGGAAATCATCCTGTTCATGGCCACCTTTGGTCTGACCTATATCCTCATCGGTTCCGGCGAATTGATCTTTGGCGGCGATCCGAAGGTGATGATCGCCGACCAACTACTCCTGCCGAGCGGGTCCTACACCGTCAAGATGTTAGGCGGCTTCGTGCAGATGCAGAAGATCGACATCGCCGCCGCGATCATTGCATCCCTGATGGTGGCCTCGCTCGCCGTGTTCTTCCAGAAGACGCGCATTGGCCGCGCGCTGCGCGCGGTCGCCGACAGCCACCGCGCCGCGCTCTCGGTCGGCATTTCGCTCGAATACATCTGGGTGATCGTCTGGTTCGCCGCCGGGATCGTCGCGCTGGCGACCGGCATCATGTGGGGCGCGCGCTCGAACGTATCGTTCGCCCTGGAGATCATCGCGCTCAAGGCCCTGCCGGTGCTCATCCTCGGCGGTTTCACCTCCATCCCCGGGGCCATCATCGGCGGCGTCATTATCGGTCTCGGCGAGAAGATCGGCGAATTCTATTGGGGGCCGCTGCTCGGCAGCGGCATCGAGGAGTGGTTCGCCTACGTCATCGCGCTGGTCTTCCTGCTGTTCCGGCCGCAAGGCCTGTTCGGCGAACGCATCATCGAACGGATCTGAGGCCGGCATGTTTTACCGCGAGGCGGGTCAGTACAAGACGAGTTACCGCGCCGACCAGGCGCTGTATCCGATCCGCCAGGATCAGATCGGCATCGCGCTGATCCTGGCGGCAGCCTATGTGCTGGTGCCGCTGACCGCATCCAACTTCATGATCGATTCGGTGTTGACGCCCGTGCTGATCTTTTCACTGGCGGCAATCGGGCTCAATCTGCTGACCGGCTACACCGGATTGCTGTCGCTCGGCACCGGTGGCTTCATGGGGGTCGGCGCCTTTGCGTGCTACAAACTCGCCACGTATTTCCCCGGTATCAATATCGTCGTGCTTGTCATTTGTTCGGGCTTTTTCTCGGCCGCCGCCGGCATCGTGTTCGGCCTGCCCAGCCTGCGCATCAAGGGCTTCTATCTCGCGGTCGCCACGCTCGCCTCGCAGTTCTTCCTGTCGTGGTGCTTCATCCGCATCCCGTGGCTCTACAACTACAATATTTCGGCTTCGATCGAAGTGCCGGCGCACACGTTGTTCGGCGTCGCTATTACCGGCCCGAATGCGACCGCGGTCACGCGCTATCTCATCGTGCTCACCATCGTCGCGGTGATGACCTTGCTCGCCTCCAACCTGATCCGCGGCCGCATCGGCCGCACCTGGATGGCGGTGCGCGACATGGACATCGCCGCCGAGCTGATCGGCATCAAGCTCTACCCGACCAAGCTGCTCGCCTTCGCCGTGTCGTCCTTCTACTGCGGGGTCGCCGGCGCCATGCTGGTGTTCCTCTGGCTCGGCAACGCCGAATCGGAAAGCTTCGGCATCAACCAGTCTTTCCTCATCTTGTTCATGGTGATCATCGGCGGGCTCGGCAGCCTGCTCGGCTCGTATTTCGGCGCCGCCTTGATCTACGGCCTACCGATCATCCTGCGGATGGTCAAAGATATGCTGGGCCTGCCGATGACCTCGGCAACCGTCGAGCACATCAACTTCATCACGCTGGGGGTGCTGATCATTTTCTTCCTGATCGCCGAGCCGAACGGGTTGGCGCGGCTCTGGCAGATCGGAAAGCAGAAACTCAGGGTGTGGCCTTTCCCGTATTGAAAGGGCACACTCGGAGCAATTCCCCTTTTCGGGCCCAATGGCCGGGTAAAGGGGTACCCTCTCGATCGAGGGACTGAAGTAAAGGCCGGAGCGACCAAGCGCCGGCAGAAACAAAGAGGGAGAAGCACAATGCGCTTTAAACATATCGTTCTCGGCGCAGCGCTTGCGAGCCTGGTCGGCGGTTCCGTCCTGGTGTCGCAGGCTTCGGCCGATACGCTCATACCGTTGTTCACCTATCGCACGGGTCCCTTCGCCAATTCTGGCATCCCGATCGCCAATGGCATGCACGACTACATGACCATGCTGAACGCGCGCGACGGCGGCATCGGCGGATCGAAAATCAAGTTCGTCGAATGCGAGACCGGATACAAGAACGAGAAGGGCGTTGAATGCTATGAGTCGCTGAAGAACCAGCATCCAGCGGTGATCACGCCCTATTCGACCGGCATCACGCTGGCGCTCATTCCGAAGGCGGCGGTCGACCACATCCCGGTGCTGTCGATGGCCTACGGCCTGTCCGCTTCGGCGGTCGGCAAGGACTTCCCCTGGATCTTCAACCCGCCGGCGACCTATTGGGACGGCCTCTCCATCATCCTCCGCTATATCGGCACCAAGGAAGGCGGCCTCGACAAGCTCAAGGGCAAGACCATCGGCTACATCTACTTCGACGGCGGCTACGGCCTCGAGCCGATTCCGCTGCTCGATCAACTGGCTAAGGACTACGGCTTCAGCGTCAAGAAATATCCGGTGCCGCCGGCCCAGATGCAGAACCAGTCGAGCCTCTGGCTCAGCGTCCGCCGCGATCGTCCCGACTACATGATCATCTGGGGTTGGGGCGCCATGAACCCGACGGCCGTGCAGGAAGCCGCCAAAACCGGTTACCCGATGGATCACTTCATCGGCGTGTGGTGGTCGGGCAGCGAGGACGATGCGCGTCCGGCCGGAGCGGCTGCCAAGGGCTATCTCTCGCTCAACTTCAACGCCGTGGGCGCCGATTACCCCGCGATCAAGGACATCCAGAAGTTCGTCATCGGCAAGGATAGCCAGACACAGCCGAACCAGGTCGGCGAGAACTTCTACAATCGCGGCGTGATGAATTCGGTGGTGATTGCCGAGGCGATCCGCAATGCGCAGCGGCTCACCGGCAAGAAAGACATCACCGGCGAGGAAATGCGCCGCGGTCTGGAATCGCTGCAGATCACGGCGGCGCGCTGGAAGGAAATCGGCCTGCCCGAATTCGGCGCGCCGGTCTCGGTGAGCTGCACCGACCACAACGGCCACCACTCCGCCTATGTGCAGCAGTGGGACGGGGCCAAGTGGGTTAAGGTCACCGACTGGATCTCGCCGATGAAGGACAAGGTCATGCCGCTGCTCGATTCGGCGGCGCAGGACTACGTCACCAAGAACCAGCCGTGGCCGAAGCGCACGGAAGCCTGCGACAAGTCGTCGTAAGTCCATCGAAACAATCCCTCTCCCCGCCGCATCGCGGGGAGAGGTTTTTGTCTGGAGCGTTCATGTCGGCGATAGCGCAGACTGAAACGACGGCATCCGCTACGGCGGAGAAAATTCTTTCGGTCAACAATATCGAAGTCATCTACGACCACGTCATTCTGGTGCTCAAGGGCGTTTCGCTCGACGTGCCGAAAGGCGGCATTGTCGCGCTGCTCGGCGCCAACGGCGCTGGCAAGACCACGACGCTCAAGGCGATTTCCAATCTGCTGCACGCGGAGCGCGGCGACGTCACCAAGGGCTCGATCCTGTTCGAGGGAGCCGAGGTGCAGGATTTGTCGCCCAACGAGTTGGTGCGACGCGGCTGCATCCAGGTGATGGAAGGCCGTCAATGTTTCGCCCATCTCACCGTCGAGGAAAACCTGCTCACCGGCGCCTTCACGCGGCGCGACGGTCGCGCGGCGATCCGCCGCGACCTCGACCTGGTTTACTCGTATTTCCCCAAGCTCGCCGAGCGGCGCGACGCGACCGCCGGCTATACGTCGGGCGGCGAGCAGCAGATGTGCGCGGTGGGTCGCGCGCTGATGTCGCGGCCGAAGATGATCCTGCTCGACGAGCCGTCGATGGGGCTCGCCCCGCAGATCGTCGAGGAGATCTTCGAGATCGTGCACGGGCTCAACGAGAAGGAGGGCGTCTCCTTCCTGCTCGCCGAGCAAAACACCCACATGGCGCTGCGCTTCGCGCGCTATGGCTACATCCTGGAGAACGGCCGCGTGGTAATGGACGGCGACGCCAAGTCGCTGGCCGAGAACGAGGACGTCAAGGAATTCTACCTCGGCATCGCCGAGGGCAAGCGCAAGAGCTTCCGCGAAGGCAAGCATTACCGGCGCAGGAAACGCTGGCTGGCGTGAGCCGCCGGCCGCCGCCGAAGTTATGTTACGATTGCGATATGCCGCTTCTGGGCGCCATTGGTGTCGTTCTTTTGCTCGGCTTGGTTTTCGGCCCGAGCCTCTGGATCAAACGCGTCCTGAAGACACACGGCGTTGACCGGCCGGACCTGCCGGGCAGCGGCGGCGAACTCGCCCGCCATCTGCTCGACGAGGCGAAGCTCACGGACGTGAAGGTCGAGACCACCAACGAAGGCGATCATTACGACCCCGGCGCGCGCGCAGTGTGCCTCCTGTCGCAGCACCATGATGGCCGCTCGATCGCCGCGGTGGCGGTCGCCGCGCACGAGGTGTCGCACGCGATCCAGCACGCCCGCGGCGAGCCTGGCTTCAAACGGCGGGTCGAACTGGTCGGCAATCTCATTTGGGTCGAGCGGCTTGCCGCGGTCGTTCTGTTGCTGGCGCCGGTCGGCTTTGTACTTCTCAAGGCGCCGGCGCTGGCCCTGCTCCAGATCGTGGCGGCCATCGCGCTGATGGCGATCGGCGTGGTCGTGCATGTGGTCACGCTGCCGGTCGAGTTCGACGCAAGCTTCGGCAAGGCGCTTCCGGTGCTGGAGCAGGGCCGCTATCTTTCCCCGCGCGACATGCCGGCGGCGCGCAGCGTGCTCAAGGCGGCCGCCTATACCTATGTGGCTTCGGCGCTGGCCACATTGCTCAATATCGCGCGCTGGCTCCGCTTCCTCTAAGTTCGAAACGCCATGCCGGATCACTACGACTCTCTCGAAACCCGCGACCCCGCGCAGCGCGCGCGCGAAGAGGCCGCCGCGCTGCCCGGCATCGTCGCCCGCGCCATGACCGCGCCGGGTTGGGCCAAGCATCTTGCCGGCATCGATGCGAAGTCGGTGACCTCGCGCGCGGCGCTGGCCAAACTGTCGGTGCTGCGCAAATCCGATCTCGCGGCGCTGCAAAAGGAGCACCCGCCATTCGGCGGGCTCAACGTCACGCCGGCAAACCGGGCGAAACGCCTCTTGATGTCGCCGGGGCCGATCTTCGAGCCGGAAGGCGACGGCGTTGACTGGTGGGGCGCGGCGCGCGCCTGCTTTGCCGCCGGCTTCCGGCTTGGCGACATCGTGCACAATTCCTTCGCCTATCACCTCACGCCCGGCGGCTTCATTCTGGAGTTGGGCGCGCAGGCGCTCGGCTGCGCCGTAATCCCGGGCGGCGTCGGCAATACCGAGCAGCAGCTCGAGGCGGTCGCGCATTACAAGCCGTCCGGCTATGTCGGCACGCCGGACTTTCTCAAAATCCTGCTCGACGCCGCCGCGAAGACCGCCAAGGACGCCACCTCGATCAAGCGCGCGCTGGTTTCCGGCGCGGCGCTGCCGGCCTCGCTGCGCGACGAACTCGGCAGGCGGGGCGTCTCCGTTCTCCAATGCTATGCCACCGCCGAACTCGGCGTGATCGCCTACGAGTTGCCGGCGCGCGAGGGCTTGATCGTAAACGAGAGCGTGATCGTCGAGATCGTGCGGCCGGGCACCGGCGATCCGGTTGCCGAGGGCGACGTCGGCGAGGTGGTGGTCACCTCGTTCAACCCGGACTACCCGATGATCCGGCTCGGTACCGGTGATCTGTCCGCGGTCATGCCCGGTCCGTCACCCTGCGGGCGCACCAACATGCGCATCAAGGGCTGGATGGGCCGCGCCGATCAGACGGCGAAGGTGAAAGGCATGTTCGTGCATCCCAAGCAGATCGCCGAGATTGCCGCGCGGCATCCGCAGCTCGCTCGCCTGCGCCTGGTGGTCGGCCGCGAAGCCGAGCAGGATACCATGACGTTGCTGGCCGAATGCGCGGCGCCCGATGCTGCGTTGGAGGCCGCGGTTGCCGCCACGTTGCAGTCGGTCACCAAACTCAAAGGTGCAGTCAAGCTAGTGGTCGCCGGCACGCTGCCGAACGACGGCAAAGTGATTGCCGACGAGCGGCCGGTCGGGTGACGCACCCTTGACCGCGCCCGCCGTTTGCCCCTGATAGCGGCCCATGACCGACGCTTCGCCGCTGCCGCCGAGCCACCCCGTCATCCCGCCGCGCCGCGTCGGCGTGCTGCTGGTCAATCTCGGCACGCCCGACGCCACCGATTACTGGTCGATGCGGCGCTACCTCAAGGAGTTTCTGTCCGACCGCCGCGTCATCGAGGAAAATCCGATCAAGTGGTGGCTAATTCTCAATCTCATCATCCTCACCGTGCGGCCGGGTCGGAAGGGCAAGGACTACGACAAGATCTGGAACAAGGAGAAGAACGAGTCCTTCCTTAAGACCATCACGCGCTCGCAGTCCGACAAGCTCGCCGCAAGCCTCGCCGGCGAGCCGCGCATTCTTGTCGAATGGGCGATGCGTTACGGCAATCCGTCGATCGCCTCCAAGCTCGACGTGCTGCAGAAGACCGGCTGCGACCGCATCCTGATCGTGCCGCTTTATCCGCAATATGCCGCCGCCACCACGGCGACCGTCTGCGACAAGGCGTTCGAAGCGCTGGCCACAATGCGCTGGCAGCCGGCCTTGCGCGTCGCGCCGGCCTGGTTCGATGAGCCGGTCTATATCGACGCGCTCGCCAACTCGTTGCAGGCCGGTCTCGCCAAGCTCTGGTTCAAGCCCGACCTGATCATCGCCTCGTTCCACGGCATGCCGGAGGAATATCTCACCAAAGGCGATCCCTATCACTGCCAATGCGCCAAGACGACGCGGCTGCTGCGCGAGAAGCTCGGCCTTGGCGACAGACTGATGCTGACCTTCCAGTCGCGCTTCGGCACCGCCGAATGGCTCAAGCCCTACACCATCGACACCGTGCAGGCGCTCCCGGCCAAGGGTGTGAAGAACCTTGCCGTCATCACACCCGGCTTCACGGCCGATTGCCTGGAGACCTTGGAGGAGATCGCCATGGAGAACGCCCACGTCTTCAAACAGGCCGGCGGCGAGAATTTCGTGCACATCCCCTGCCTCAACGATTCCGGAGACGGCATGGCGGTGATCCGCGACGTGGTCCTACGCGAGCTGAAAGGCTGGATTTGAAGCTGTTTATGCTGCCGAAAGCCTCATCAACGTCCCGTTAACGATACGGTTTTAACTTCCGTTAACCAAAGCCTGCGTGCGGGCGCGCTTTTTGACAGAGCGCGACCGCCCGGCGTTCGGCCGTGGTCGGGAGAGCAGAACCGCCGTGCCGCGCTCACATCAGCACACTTCCGTTGCGCCTCGCGGCGCGCGCTTGCTCATGGCGACCTCTCTGGCGTTGTGGAGCGCGGAGGTGTTGGCGCAAACGCCGCCGCCGTTGCTGGCGCCAGATCCGCTGTCGCCGGCCTTGCAGACCAATCCACGCCAGCCGCCGCGCTTTGAGAAATTCACGCAGGCCCAACAGACGCAGCTCGGCCCGCCGGTGAACACCTGGGCGCCGGCCGCCGGTGCCGGCATCACCGGGTTCGACTCGACCAACGCCCGCAGGAAGATCAAGCTGAAAGGGCCGCAGCCGGCGCGCAATCCGACCGCGCCGCCGGGTGATGACAACGCGATCGCGCCCGCCGCAAATCCGCCGCCCGATGCGAATGCCGCAGCGGCCCGTGCGCGGGCCATCGCGCCCGGCGTCGCCGAGCCGCTGACAATCTCGCGCTATCAAACGCCGCCGCCCGACACCAGCGCTTTCGCCAATGCGCCAGGCACGCCACCGGTCGAACTCGGACCGATCCGTAAGCTGCCGCCGAAGCGCAAGGCGCATACCGAGCCGGAAGACCCCTACGCCCCACTCGGCATTCGTGCCGGCGCCTTTGATCTATTCCCGGCGGTCGAATTGATCGGCGGTTACAACAGCAACCCCGGCCAGAGTGCGAACGGGCAGGGCGCCGCGCTCTATACCGTCGCCCCGGAATTGCAGGCGCAATCGAATTGGTCGCGCCACGAACTCAAGGCCGACTTGCGCGGCAGCTACACGGGTTTCAGCCCGGACCAGACGCCGTCGCTGAGCCGTCCCTATTTCAACGGCAAGGTCGACGGCCGCATCGACGTCACGCGAGTGACGCGCGTCGACCTCAATGCCCGCCTGCTGGTGTCCACCGACAATCCCGGCAGCCCAAACCTGCAGGCCGGGCTCGCCAAGCTGCCGCTTTATGCGACCTTTGGCGGCAGCGGCGGCATCACGCATCAATTCAATCGCTTTGAACTGGGTGCCAAAGGCGATGTCGAGCGCACGACGTATCAGGCTTCGACCCTGACCGACGGCACCTTGGCCAGCAATGGCGACCGTGCCTACAACCAATATACCGGCACGTTCCGCGCCGCCTACGAGCTCAAGCCCGGCCTGAAACCCTATGTCGAGGCGAGCACCGACAGCCGCGTGCACGATCTCACAACCGACTTCAACGGCTTCCAGCGCGACTCGACCGGCATCACCGCAAAGATCGGTTCGACCTTCGATCTGCCCGCCCGTCTCATCGGCGAAGTGGCGGTCGGGTATACGTCGCGCAAATATGCCGACCCGCGATTCGATACTTTGAGCGGGCTGATCGGCAATGCCTCGCTGGTATGGACCGCGAGCGCGCTCACCACCGTCAAACTCAACGCCACGTCGGTGGTGAACGAGTCCAGCGTTGCGGGCGTCTCCGGCGTCCTTTCGCGCGACGTCGGCTTGCAGATCGACCACTCGCTGCGGCGCTGGCTGATCGCCTCGGCGAAGTTCGGCTTCGGTGTCGACAGCTACCGCGGCGGCAACGACACCGCGATTTGTGATTGCGTGGTTACAACGCCGGGCGAAACGAGTCCCGACCGGCAAGACCTGCGCTACCAGATCGGCTTCGGCTTGACCTACAAACTCAGCCGCGAGGTCTGGCTCAAGGGCGAAGTGCGGCGCGATTGGCTGCACTCCAACGTTCCCGGCAATGACTACACCGCCGATACGTTCCTGCTCGACCTGCGCTTCCAGCGCTAGCTATTTCTCGCCGAGCAGGCTGCGCAGTTCCTTGCGAAACTCGGGTGCGATGTCGGGGCGCTCGAGGCCATAGGCCACATTGGCGGCGAGGAAGCCGATCTTGGAGCCGCAGTCGAAGCTGCGGCCTTCGAATTTGAGGCCGTAGAACGGCTGCAGGCGCGCGAGCGCCACCATGGCGTCGGTGAGCTGGATCTCGCCGCCGGTGCCGGCCGCCTGCTTTTCCAAGATGTCGAAGATCTGCGGCTGCAGGATGTAGCGCCCGGTGATGGAAAGATTGGACGGCGCGTCGGCTGCCTTCGGTTTCTCCACCATCTTGGTGATCGCGAAGGCCTTGCCCTTGGGCTCGCCGACGCCGACGATTCCATACATATGGACGCGTTCGTTCGGCACTTCCTCGACCGCGATGATGTTGGCGTTTGCGTCCAGACCTTTCGCCGCGTCGATCATCTGGGCGAGGCAGCCGGGCTTGTTCTGCACCAGCACGTCGGGCAACAGCAGTGCGAAGGGCTCATGGCCGACCAGTTCGCGCGCGCACCAGATGGCATGGCCGAGGCCGAGCGGCGACTGCTGGCGGGTGAAGCTGACCGTGCCGGCTTCCGGCAGCGCTTCCGACAAAAGCGCGAGTTCGGCTTTCTTGCCGCGCTCGGTCAAGGTGAGCTCGAGCTCGAACTGGCGGTCGAAATGATCCTCGATCACGCCCTTGTTGCGGCCGGTCACGAAAATCAGGTGCTCGATGCCCGCTTCATAGGCCTCGTCGACGACGTGCTGGATCAGCGGTCGGTCGACCACCGGCAGCATTTCCTTCGGCATGGCTTTGGTCGCCGGCAGGAAGCGGGTTCCCAGTCCTGCGACTGGGAAGATGGCTTTGCGGATGCGGGTCATGCGAGACTGACGGTGGTTGCCAGGGTTCGAGTTGATCAGGCAAGCAGAAAGCATGGCGGCGGCCGCGGGTCCAGATGGGTTCCGTCGGACGATTAACGCCGTCGAAACGATATCCGGGCACCCATAAGGGACGAAAATAAGACCGGCATCGCGATGCGACTGATCCACCGATACGCCCTGGCTGCCGCCGTGACGGCGCTTGCTTGCAGTGGCGCGTCCGCGCAGGTGCGCGACGATAGCTATCCGGCCGTCACTGGGTCGATCCCGCCGGCTGCCGCCGCTGCGCCGGCCTGGAGTGGCGAATCGGGCTCGTCCGGCGATCCGCGCATGACCGCGCAAGCGATCCGCGCGGCGGCGGCCGATTTCCAGGGCTGTCTGCAGCGCCTGTGGCCGCTTGCCGCCCGGCGCGGTGTGTCGCGCAACGTCTATGCCGCCTATACCAGCGCGCTGACGCCCGACTTGCGCATCATGGATCTGCTCGACTCGCAGCCGGAATTCACCAAATCGGTCTGGGACTATCTCGACCAGTTGGTTAGCGACGAGCGCATCGCACAAGGCCGCGCGCTGCTCGAACGCTACCGCTCGACCTTTGATGCGGTCGAGCGCGCCTATGGTGTCGACCGCTATATCATCGCCGCGATCTGGGGCGTGGAAACCAACTACGGCACGCTCGGCGGCGACCGGCCGGTGATCCGCTCGACCGCGACGCTCGCCTGCATCGGCCGCCGGCAGAATTACTTCCGCGAAGAATTTCTCTCGGCGCTGGAAATCCTCGCGCGCGGTGACGTCAAGCCTGACCGCCTCGTCGGCTCCTGGGCCGGCGCCTTCGGCCCGACCCAGTTCATGCCGACTGCGTTCAAGCGCTACGCGGTGGATTTCGACCGCGACGGCCGCCGCGACGTGGTCGACTCGATTCCGGACATCATCGCCTCGACCGCCAACAACCTGAAAAGAGACGGTTGGGTCACCGGGCAGACCTGGGGCTACGAAGTCGTGGTGCCGGCGACCTTCGACTTCACGCTCGCTGACCGCGCGCGCTGGATGCCGGTCCGCGAGTGGGAGCGCGCCGGCATCACCCGCGCTGGCGACAAGCCGTTCCCGCGGCCGGACGACCGCGCCTTCCTGCTGGTCCCGGCCGGCGTACAAGGGCCAGGCTTCCTTATGCTGGCGAATTTCCGCGTCATCCTGCGATACAATCCGGCCGAGGCCTATGCATTGGCGATCGGCCACCTTGCCGACCGGCTGCGCGGCGCTCCGCCGTTCGTGCAGCGCTGGCCGCGCTACGAACGGGTGCTGTCGCGCGGCGAGCGGCTTGAATTGCAGCAATTGCTGGGGCGCCACGGCTACGACGTGGGCGAGCAGGACGGCCACCTCGGCGCCAAGACCAGGGCTGCGATCCGCGATTTTCAGACGCACCTCGGGCGAGTTCCCGACGGATTTGCCTCGATCGCGATCCTCAATCAGTTGCGCTCGCCGTAAGGTCGCAGAACACGCCACCTTCGAGTTGACATGATTTGCGCGCATTTGACCCCGGGCATGGGTCAAGGGCCTCTTCGCGGCCAGCCTTTTCCCTTGTAGATTAAGATCTTGGGCGATCGCATGGTTGGCAATCTCCGGTTTTCACGCTGGCTCGTCGGGGCGGTCATTCTGGCCGTGACGCAGTGCGCCGGCATCGCCGCCATCGATCTCGCGCTCACCCAACCGGCTCATGCCCAGCGCGCCGACGACCGCTACCCGTTCCAGCGCCAGCGTCAGCAACAAGGTGGATTTTTCGGCTGGTTCGGCGGCGGCGGCTACAATTCGCGCTCGTATCCGGGCGAGTTTCAGCAGCCGCAACCTCAAACCCAGTTTGAATCGTCGCGCGCGCCAGCGCCGCACAAACCGGATCCGAACGCGCCGGCGCCGACGACCTCGATCGTGGTCATGGGCGACGGCATGGCCGACTGGCTCGCTTATGGCCTGGAGGACGCGTTCGCGGATTTGCCGGAAGTCGGCATCGTGCGCAAGGACAAGATCAATTCCGGGCTGCTGCGCTACGAGGCCAAGAGCGATCTCGACTGGTGGCATGTCGCGCGCGATTTGCTGGCGCAGGACAAACCCAACTACGTGATTATGATGCTCGGCATTGGCGACCGGCAGAACATCCGCGAGCGCGACCTTGCCAAAGAAGCGGAAAAGAACGCCAAAGACGCCAAAGACGCCAAGGACGAGCAAGACAGCAAAAACACCGACCAGAAAAATAAAGATCAGGCCGACGATCAGGACCAAGGCAGGATCAATGTGCCCGAGCCGCAGCGCGGCAAGGTCGCCAACGGCATCATCGAATTCCGCAGCGACAAATGGGCCGAGGTCTATTCCAAGCGCATCGACGAGACGATCGCCGCCCTCAAGAGCAAAGGCGTGCCGGTGTTCTGGGTCGGCCTGCCGGCGATCCGCGGCACCAAGTCCACCGCCGACGCCAGCTACCTCAACGATCTTTTTCGCGCGCGCGCCGAGCGCGCTGGGGTGAACTACATCGACGTCTGGGACGGCTTTGTCGACGAAGCCGGCAAGTACTCGAACTTCGGCCCGGATTATGAAGGCCAGATGCGGCGGCTGCGCTCGAGCGACGGCGTCTATTTCACCAAGTCGGGCGCGCGCAAGCTCGCCCACTACGTCGAGCGGGAAATCCGCCGCTACATGAGCAACAAAGTGCCGGTGGCGTTCCCCGCAGCTCCGATCGCCCCGGAGCCCGATACGAAATCGAATGTCCGCCCGGTGGCAGGACCTGTTGTGCCCCTGACCGTGACGCCGGGAAATTCCGAGGAACTCTTGGGCGGCGGCGGCAGCCAGCCGGTGCCCGCCGACGTCACTGCCAACCGCGTTCTGGTCAAGGGCGAGCCGGTGCCGGCGCCACCGGGACGCGCCGACGATTTCATCTGGCAGCCAGGTAGCGACGGCAAGGGCCCGGCGTTGCCGGCGAGTGGCTCGGCTGCTCCGGCACCGCCTGCGGCGGCGGCCGCGGCGCCGGCGCCCGACGCCATTGTCCGCAGCGAGCCGATCGTGGTGGTCAAGCCACCGGTAGAGCCCAAACATGGCGCTGGCGCGAAGGTCCTGCAGACCGCGCCGGTCAAGCCGAAATTGGAGCGGCGGGTGGAAAGCAAGCCGCGCGCGCCGCAAACCGGTTTCCCGCGGCCACCGGCCGACATCCCGCAATCCCGCTCGAGTGGCTGGTTCCGCTAGATCAGCGCGGCAGCGCTGTCGTTCCCATCAGGAATTTGTCGACCGCGTGCGCGGCCTGGCGCCCTTCGCGGATCGCCCAGACCACCAGCGATTGGCCGCGGCGCATGTCGCCGGCGGCAAACACCTTCGGCACCGATGTAACGTATGCGTCGGTGTCGGCCGCGACATTGCCGCGCTGGTCGAGCGCGACGCCGATCGCCTTGAGCATGCCTTCGTGCAGCGGATGCACGAAGCCCATGGCGAGCAGCACCAAATCGGCCTCGATCTCGAATTCGGTTCCGGCCACCGGCTGGAATTTCGCGTCGACATGGACGCAATGCAGTTTCTTCACTTGTCCGTTCTCGCCGGTGAATTTCTGCGTCAGCACCGCGAATTCGCGCTCGACGCCTTCCTCGTGGCTTGACGAGATGCGCAGCTTGAGCGGCCAGTCCGGCCACACGATCATCTTGTTCTCGTGCTCGGGCGGCTGCGGCATGATCTCGAAATTGGTCACCGACACCGCGCCCTGGCGGATCGAGGTGCCGATGCAGTCGGAGCCGGTGTCGCCGCCGCCGATCACCACGATCTTTTTGCCGGTCGCCAAAATCGGTTCGACGCCGCCCTGCGACTCGTTGCTCACCCGCCGGTTCTGCTGCGGCAGGAACTCCATGGCGAAATGAATGCCCTTGAGCTCGCGGCCGGGCACCGGCAGATCGCGCGGCTTCTCGGCGCCGCCGGCCAGCACGACGGCGTCGTGCTCCTTGACGAGCTTTTCGATTGGCACATTGACGCCGATGTCGGCGCCATAGTGGAACCGCACGCCTTCGCCCTGCATCTGCTCGATGCGGCGGTCGACGTGGATCTTCTCCATCTTGAAATCGGGGATACCGTAACGCAGCAAGCCGCCGGCCTTGGCCCAGCGCTCGAAGACGTGCACCTCATGCCCGGCGCGCGCGAGTTGTTGCGCGCAAGCCAAGCCCGCCGGTCCCGAGCCGACGACGGCGACCTTCTTGCCGGTCTTGTGCGTCGCCAATTCCGGTTTAAGCCCCTCCGCGATGGCGCGGTCGGCGATCTCGCATTCGATCGTTTTGATGGTGACCGGGTTGTCGTCGATGTTGAGCGTGCAGGACGCCTCGCACGGCGCCGGGCAGACGCGGCCGGTGAATTCCGGGAAATTGTTGGTCGAATGCAGGTTGCGCGCGGCCTCGCCCCAACGGCCGCGGTAGACCAGGTCGTTCCAGTCCGGAATTTGATTGTTCACCGGGCAGCCGGTCGGCGCGCCGGTGATGCGGTTGGTGCCGTGGCAATAGGGCACGCCGCAATCCATGCAGCGCGCCGCCTGCTGGCGGACATCCTGCTCTGGCAGCGGCAGCACGAATTCGTGCCAATGCTTGATGCGCTCGGCGACCGGCATGTAGTGACGGTCGTTGCGGTCGATCTCGAGAAAGCCGGTGACCTTACCCATACTACTCCGCAGCCTGCATGGTGGCGGCCTTTTCCTTTGCCATCTCGGCCAGCGCGCGGCGGTATTCGACCGGCATCACTTTGCGGAACAAGGGGCGATATCGCTGCCAATCGGCGAGGATTTCGGCCGCCCGTTTGGAATTGGTGTAGCGCGCATGGTTCGAAATCAACATCCGCAGCCGTTCGGCATCCTTGGCGGTGAGGTCCGCCATCACGTCGACGCGGCCGTGCGATTCGAGGTCCTCGTAGTGGCCGTATTCCTTTTCCGCGATCTCTTCTTCCTGCGGCACCGGTTCGAGCTCGACCATCGCCATGTTGCAGCGGGTCTTGAACGTGCCGTCCTCGTCGATCACGTAGGCGATGCCGCCCGACATGCCGGCGGCGAAATTGCGCCCGGTTACGCCCAGCACCACCACGACGCCGCCGGTCATATACTCGCAGCAATGGTCGCCGGCGCCTTCGATCACGGCGATGGCGCCGGAATTGCGCACGGCGAAGCGTTCGCCGGCGACGCCGCGGAAATAACATTCGCCCTCGGTCGCGCCGTACAGCACCGTGTTGCCGACGATGATCGATTCCTCCGGCACGACGCCGGAGTCCGCCGAAGGCCGAATGATGATGCGCCCACCCGACAGGCCCTTGCCGACATAGTCGTTGGCGTCGCCTTCGAGCTCGAAGGTGATGCCGCGCGCGAGCCAGGCGCCGAAGCTCTGCCCGGCGGTGCCGGTGAAGCGCACGTGGATGGTGCCGTCGGGCAGTCCCTCATGGCCGTAACGCTTGGCGACCTCGCCGGACAGCATGCCGCCGCAGGTGCGGTCGATATTACGGATGACGGTTTGTAGCCGCACCGGCGCGCCGCGGTCGAGCGCGGTTTGCGATTCCGCGATCAGCTTGCGGTCGAGGATGTCGGCGATTTTGTGGTCCTGCGCCTCGCACTTGAAGATCGGGGTATTCGGCGCCACCTTCGGCTTGTGGAACAGCCTGGAGAAGTCGAGGCCCTTGGCCTTCCAGTGCTCCACCAGTTGCCGCTGGTCGAGCATCTGCATCTGCCCGACCATCTCGTTGAAGGTGCGGTAGCCGAGCGCGGCCATGATCTCGCGCACTTCCTCGGCGACGAAGAAGAAATAATTGATGACGTGCTCGGGCTGGCCCTTGAAGCGTTTGCGCAACACCGGGTCCTGCGTGGCGACGCCGACCGGGCAGGTGTTGAGATGGCACTTGCGCATCATGATGCAGCCGGCCGCGATCAGCGGCGCGGTGGCGAAGCCGAACTCGTCGGCGCCGAGCAGCGCGCCGACGACGACGTCGCGCCCGGTGCGGATGCCGCCGTCGACCTGCACGGCGATGCGGCTGCGCAGCCGGTTGATCACCAGCGTCTGGTGCGTCTCGGCGAGGCCGATTTCCCAAGGGCTGCCGGCATGCTTGATCGAGGTCAGCGGTGAAGCACCGGTGCCGCCTTCGAAGCCGGCGATGGTGACATGGTCGGCGCGCGCCTTGGAGACGCCGGCGGCGACGGTGCCGACGCCGACCTCGGAGACGAGCTTGACCGAAACGTCGCCGGTCGGATTGGCGTTCTTCAGGTCGAAGATGAGCTGCGCCAGATCCTCGATCGAATAGATGTCATGGTGCGGTGGCGGCGAGATCAGGCCGACGCCGGGCGTCGAGTGGCGCACCTTGGCGATGATCTTGTCGACCTTGTGCCCAGGCAATTGGCCGCCTTCGCCGGGCTTGGCGCCTTGCGCCATCTTGATCTGCATCACGTCCGAATTGACCAGATATTCCGCGGTGACGCCGAAGCGGCCCGAGGCCACTTGCTTGATGGCCGAACGCATCGAGTCGCCATTCGGTAGCGGCTTGAAGCGGTCGCTCTCCTCGCCGCCTTCGCCGGTGTTCGACTTGCCGCCGATGCGGTTCATGGCGATGGCGAGCGTGGTGTGGGCCTCGCGGGAAATCGAGCCGAACGACATGGCGCCGGTGGAGAAGCGCCGCACGATGGTCTTGGCCGATTCGACTTCATCAATGGCGACCTGCTTGCGGCCGTCGTCTTCCGCCGATTTGACGCGGAACAGCCCGCGGATCGTCAGCAGGCGCTCATTCTGCTCGTTCACGATCTTGGCGAAGGCGCGGTAGTGCTCCTGCGAATTGCCGCGCACGGCGTGCTGCAGCCGCGCGACGGTCTCGGCGGTCCACACGTGGTCTTCGCCGCGCACGCGCACGGCGTAATCGCCGCCGACGTCGAGCATCGAGGCATAGATCGGCGAATTGCCGAAAGCGTCGCGGTGGCGGCGCACCGCCTCTTCCGCGATCTCGGCGAGGCCGACACCCTCGATGCGGGTATGGGTGCCGGTGAAATATTTGTCGACGAAATCCTGCTTCAGGCCGACGGCGTCGAAAATCTGCGCGCCGCAATAGGACTGATAGGTCGAGATGCCCATCTTGGACATCACCTTGAGCAGGCCTTTGTCGATCGACTTGATGTAGCGCTTGACGACTTCCTTCTCGTCGAGCTTTTGCGGTAGATCGTCCTTCATGGCGACCAGCGTCTCGAAGGCGAGATAGGGGTTGATCGCTTCCGCGCCGTAGCCGGCCAGGCACGCGAAATGATGCACTTCGCGCGGCTCGCCGGTCTCCACCACCAGTCCGACCGACGTGCGCAAGCCCTTGCGGATGAGGTGGTGATGCACCGCAGCGGTCGCGAGCAGCACGGGAATTGGAATGCGGTCGGCGCCCGCCTTGCGGTCGGACAGGATGATGATGTTGCAGCCGGCGCACACTTCTTCCTCGGCGAGCTCGCTGAGTGCGTCGATGGCCCAGCCCATGCCGTCGGTGCCGTGCTCGGCGGGGAAGGTGATGTCGAAAGTGTGCGACTTGAAGTGGTCGCCGCTCATCTGCGAGATCGAGCGGATTTTTTCGAGATCCGCGTTGGTCAGAATTGGCTGACGCACTTCCAGGCGCTTGCGGTTCGACATGCCCTCATGGTCGAGCAGATTTGGCCGTGGGCCGATGATGGAAACGAAACTCATCACCAGTTCTTCGCGGATCGGGTCGATCGGCGGGTTCGTGACCTGCGCGAAGTTCTGCTTGAAATAGGTGAACAGCGGCTTCGGCTTGTCCGACAGCGCCGAGATCGGCGTGTCGTTGCCCATGGAGCCGACCGCTTCCTCGCCGGTCGAGGCCATCGGCGTCATCAGGAACTTGAGGTCTTCCTGGGTGTAACCGAAGGCCTGCTGGCGATCGAGCAGCGGCAGGTTGGATATCGGCGCCTCATTGGCGGTTTCCGGCAATTCCTCGAGCACGATCTGGGTACGCTTGAGCCACTCCTTGTAGGGATGGCTCTTCGCCAGCGTCGCCTTCAATTCCTCGTCGGGAATGAGGCGGCCTTCGTCGAGATCGACCAGCAGCATCTTGCCCGGCTGCAGCCGCCACTTCTTGACGATGTCCTTTTCAGGGATCGGCAGCACGCCCATCTCCGACGCCATGATGATGCGGTCGTCGCGGGTCAGCAGATAGCGCGCGGGCCGCAGGCCGTTGCGGTCGAGCGTGGCGCCGATCTGGCGGCCATTGGTGAAGGCGATCGCCGCGGGGCCGTCCCACGGCTCCATCAGCGCGGCGTTGTACTCGTAGAAGGCGCGCCGCTCCTCGTTCATCAGCGGATTGCCGGCCCAGGCCTCCGGGATCATCATCATCACGGCGTGCGCCAGCGAGTAGCCGCCTTGCGTCAAAAATTCGAGCGCGTTGTCGAAGCACGCGGTGTCCGACTGGCCTTCGTAGGAGATCGGCCACAGCTTGTTGATGTCCTTGCCGAACAGCGGGGAGGACACCGAGGCCTGTCGCGCCGCCATCCAGTTGTTGTTGCCGCGCAGCGTGTTGATCTCGCCATTGTGCGCGATGTAGCGGTAGGGATGCGCCAGCGACCAGGTCGGGAAGGTGTTGGTCGAGAAGCGCTGGTGCACCAGCGCCAGCGCCGACTCGAAATCCGGATCGTGCAGGTCGGGATAATATTTGCCTAGCTGGTCGGCCAGGAACATGCCCTTGTAGATCAACGTGCGGCAGGAGATCGACACCGGGTAATAGTGGCTGACGCGCCGCTCGCGCTTGTTGTAGATCGCGCTCGAGATCGACTTGCGCAGGATGTAGAGCCGGCGCTCGAATTCGCTTTCGGTGAGCTTCTTCTTACCTTGGCCGATGAACACCTGCTGGTGCTCAGGCTCGGTCGGCTTCACCGATTTGCCGAGAGAGGCGTTGTCGTGCGGCACGTCGCGCCAGCCGAGGAGCTTCAGCCCCTCGCGCTGAATGACCTCGCCGTAGGTGTCGCGGATGATCTGCCGCCAGTTCGGCTCGCGCGGCATGAACAGTTGGCCGACGGCGTATTGCCCGGGCTCCGGCAGTTTGAAGCCGAGTTCGGCCGCCCTCTTGGCGAAGAACTTGTGCGGGATCTGCACGAGGATGCCGGCGCCATCGCCCATGCGCGGATCGGCGCCGACCGCGCCGCGATGTTCGAGATTGCAGAGGATCTCCAGGCCGTCCGCGACGATCTGGTGCGACTTCTTGCCCTTGATGTCGGCGATGAAGCCGACGCCGCAGGCATCCTTGTCGAGCGCCGGATCGTAGAGGCCTTGCACGTCTGGCGTGCCGGGATCGGCGGTGGCGGAACGCAGCGACGCGGCGTCACGCGACGGCGCCGTCATCCCGCGCCCGGCCAAGTCTGCTTTGCTCCGGTCCTTGCTCATCTCATCCTGCCTCGCCGGCGGCTGCCGCCTCCGCGCGTTCACCTCGCACGCCGGCCTTTGGCGCCGTCGATGTCAGCGTCGCCGCGAAAGGCCGGCATCCGTGGCCGCGAGCTATTAGGACAGCATTACTGTCCTAATAGACCATGCCAAACTTTGCCCCGCCACACAAGGCTGGTCCACGCCGGAATCGACCGGACCTTTCGCTTTGTTGCGATGGCGCCTTATTGCCAAGCAAGAAGAGGACCACGCGCGGGCCGTCGACGCAATGCCGTTACGTTGTGTCCCTCAACGGAATGTCCGCCGGCTAACCGGTTACCGCGATTCCGCGGCGTTGAGAGGCAAAAAAACGCCCCGGAGGTCCGGGGCGTTGCCGTTCATTCGTGAAGCGTGCGGAATTACGCCGCTGCTTTGGTGTCGACCACCTGCGGCTTGGCGTTGCCGCTGCCGATCGGAATTTGGCGCGGCTTCTTGGCCTCGGGGATCTCGCGCACGAGATCGACGTGCAGCAATCCGTTCTCGAGGCTCGCGTTCTTGACCTGGACGTGGTCGGCGAGCTGGAAGACGCGCTCGAACGTGCGCGCCGCGATGCCCTGGTAGAGCACCTCGCCGCTACGCTCTTCCTTGGCCTGCTTGGCGCCCTTGATCGTCAGCGTGTTCTCTTTCGCCTCGATCGAAAGGTCTTTCTCGCCGAAGCCGGCGACCGCGACAGTGACGCGGTACTCGTTGTCGCCAGTCCGTTCGATGTTGTAGGGCGGGTAGCCCGGGGCGGATTCAAATCCGTCCAGCATCGAGAACAGCCGGTCGAAGCCGACGGTGGAGCGATAAAGGGGAGCAAGATCAAACGTACGCATGGCATATCCTCCTTGAGTTGAGCGACATGCGGGCGGTCCGCCATATGGCCGGACCGGACGCCCGAGCGCAGCCGGTATGGCCTGCGCAAAGCAGATATGGGAAGGTCGTTCAGGGCACGCAAGAGCTTGGCGCGCTTGCACATAAGCTATTGAAACTACATGATTTTAATAGAATTCCGCGAGCATGATTGAGCCCTCGCTCTGCCCTGCTATAAGGCCCGGGCCAGGGCACGCCGGCTCATCTTCGGGCTTCATGAAACTCGTCGCCATTCCCGCCAATCCGGTGCCCGACGATGTCGTGACCGGCAGCATCGAAACCCCCGACGGGGTGACCTTGCGCTTCGCGCGCTGGGCGCCGCCGCCCGGGCGCAAAGGCACCGTGGTCATCCTGCAAGGCCGCGCCGAATACATCGAAAAATATTTCGAGACAGTGCGCGACCTGCGCGCGCGCGGCTTCGTCGTGGCAGCGTTCGATTGGCGCGGCCAGGGGATGTCCGAGCGCGCTCTATCCGACCGGCTCAAAGGGCATGTGCGCAATTTTTCCGAATACGCCACCGACCTCGAAGCGATCATGGACCAGGTGGTGCTGCCCGACTGTCCGCCGCCGATTTTCGCGCTCGGTCATTCGATGGGCGCCGCCATCGGCATCCGCGCCTGCCACGACGGCAACCGCTGGTTCGATCGCATGGTGCTGTCGGCGCCGATGATCGCCTTGCGGCCGGGCAAGCTCACGGCCGTGGCCGGGCCGCTGGCGCGTTTCATGCGCATCATCGGCCGTGGCTCCGGCTATGTGCCGACCGGCGATGGCAAGCCGATCGGCGCCGAGGATTTCGTCGGCAACGTGCTCACCTCCGATCCGGTGCGTTACGCGCGCAACATGGCCGTGCTGGAAGAAGCGCCCGAACTCGGTATCGGCGCGCCGACGGTCGCCTGGGCCGACGCCGCGCTGCGCCTGATGAAGCAGTTCGCCGCGCCCGGTTACGCCGGCCACCTTCGCCAGCCGATCCTTCTGGTGGCGGCAGGCCGCGACGAGGTGGTCTCGACGCCGGCGATCGAGGCGTTCGGCACGAATCTGCTGGCGGGCCGCCATCTCATCGTGGCCGGCGCCAAGCACGAGATCCTGCAGGAGCAGGACCATTATCGCGCCCAGTTCTGGGCGGCCTTCGACGCCTTCATTCCCGGAACGCCGCGATATTAAGCCTTCGCCAGTAGCTTCAGCGCCGCTTCATGCACACGCTTGTCGCCGGCCACGACGATGCGGCCGCCGCCCTGCGCCGGGCCGTTGTCCCAGGTGGTGACGATGCCGCCGGCGCCGGTGACTATGGGGATGACCGCGACGATGTCGTAGGGCTTGATCTCGGTTTCCACCACCAGGTCGATTAGTCCCGCCGCCAGCATGCAGTAGGCGTAGCAGTCGCCGCCGTAGCGCGAGAGCTTCACCTTGTTTTCCAGCCGGCCGAAGGCGGCGCGATCGGCCTCGTTCATCAGCAACGGGCTGGTGGTCGATCAGGATCGCGTCGCCGAGCGACGCGCAGGGGCGTACGTGCAGATCGCGATTTCCCGCCGGGCCGCGGTAACGCGCCGCGCCGCCGTCACCGGAGAATTTCTCGCGCGTGAACGGCTGGTTCATCATGCCGAACACCGGTTCGCCGAACCGCATCAGGCCGATCAGCGTGCCCCAGGCCACCATGCCGGTGATGAAGGACTTGGTGCCGTCGATCGGATCCAGCACCCAGACATATTCGGCGTCGCTGCGATCGGCGCCGTACTCCTCGCCGACGATGCCGTGACCCGGAAAATTCTTAGCGATGAGCGCGCGCATGGCCTGCTCGGCGGCGCGATCGGCCGCGGTGACGGGATCGAAACCGCCGGTCTTCTTATTGTCGATCGCCAGCGCTGTGCGAAAGAACGGCAGGATCGTCTCGCCGGAAACGCCGGCGAGCTGGTCGACGAAATTGCTGAAATCGATGGCCGTCATTCCGCCTGCTTTGCGCGTCGCCTCGACCTAACGAAGTGTTGGCCGCTCGGCAACCGCGCCGGCGAATTCGGCGTGACCGCGCCGTCAAGAAGACGGCGGATGGCCGGGCGCATTTTTCCACCGTGCCGCGGCTTGCCGCAGGTAATTTTCTGTTGCAGTGCGAGGTCTGCTCGCTTGATTATTTCGCATAGCCAAAAAGGCGAATCATGGAAAATGGCATTCAGCTATGCAAAATTTACATATGAAACTGGGTTTCGAGCCTTGATTTTTGTGCGTCGCAATGTAAATTAGTGCAATGCGGTAGCGAGAGCTATCGTTGCCCTCCTTGGGCGTTTCCTCCCTAGACTTGGGCCGCTTGCAACCGCGAGCGGCCCTTTTTTTATTCCGCCGCCGCGCGATATGGCCGCAGTTCGTCCAAGGGAATTTCGCCGAGCCGCCGCGCCAGCGTTTCCATATCGGCGGCCAGTCGGCCGAATGTGCCGGAGCGTTCGTAGCGGCGCTCGTCCATATAAAGCGCGCGGTTGATTTCGAGCTGAATGGCGTGCAGGCCGGCGGCCGGGTTGCCGTAATGCTCGGTGATGAAGCCGCCGGCATAGGGCTTGTTGCGGCTCACGCCGTAGCCGAGCGTGCGCAACGTGCGTTCCACTGTTTCCGCCACCACGCCGACGCAGCTCGTGCCGTAGCGGTCGCCGAGCACGAATTCCGGCCGTGGCCGCTCGTCTTTGTGGCTGGCGGTGGATGGCATGGAATGGCAATCGATCAGCACGGCGGCGCCAAAGTCCCGATGCAGCCGCGAGAACAGCCGCCGTAGCGCGCGGTGATAGGGCTTGTACAGGCTCTCGATCCGGCGCAGCGCATCGTCGACCGGAATGCGCTGGTCGTAGATTTCCTGTGCGTCGCCGACCACCCGCGCCACCGTGCCGAGCCCCCCGGCGACCCGCATCGAGCGGGTGTTGGCGAAGGAGGGCAGGCGGCCTTCGAACATACGCGGGTCGAGTTCGTAGGGCTCGCGATTGACGTCGACGAAGCAGCGCGGGAAGTGCGCGCGCATCAGTGGAAAACCGTGCCGGATCACACCGGCGACCAACTCGTCGACGAAGCTGTCCTCCGAGCGGCGCAAGGTGGCGATATCGAGCCGGGACACGTCGAGGAATGCCCGCGGATAGGTCGCGCCGCTGTGCGGCGAATTGAACAACACCGGCGCCTTGGCCACGACCGGCTCCAGAACCTCGAACGGGGGGTCTAGCTCGTCGTGGATTTCAGTCATGGAAGCCATATCGGGAGCCGGTAGTATCGCGTGGGACCGGCCCAACCGGCCCCCATAACGATCTATTGTCTATGCGTCGGGGCCTAATGCCAAGCCATGCTTTTGGTTCACGCGTTATTTACCTGGCATAAGTCTTATGGGGTGGTAGGGGCCCCCGGGGTGGGCGGCCGGGACGGGGCGTTTGGGTAGCATGTCTAAGATCCTCCTGGCGGAAGACGACACCGACATGCGGCGCTTTTTGGTCAAAGCGCTGCAAAACGCCGGATTCGACGTGACCTCGTACGACAACGGGCTGTCCGCCTATCAGCGGCTGCGCGAGGAACCGTTCGAGCTCCTGCTGACTGATATCGTGATGCCGGAAATGGACGGCATCGAACTCGCCCGCCGGGCTGCCGAGCTCGATCCTGACATCAAGATCATGTTCATCACCGGTTTTGCCGCGGTCGCGCTCAACGCCGATTCGACTGCGCCCAAGCACGCCAAGGTGTTGTCCAAGCCGATCCATCTGCGCGATCTGGTCAACGAAGTGCAGAAGCTTCTGGCGGCCTGAGGCCGCCGATGCGGCTTGCCTCGCCAGTGGGGAGCCGATAAACCCGCCTCTCGGGAGGGTGCGTAGCTCAGCGGAAGAGCACTACCTTGACATGGTAGTTATCACCTGTAGGCCATTGAATCATCAATTTAATTTTCGATCTGTAATTCGAAAAATTGAATCTTTTCAATAGAACAAAGGATTGGCTTTGGGACGACAGTGGGACTTCAAATTCCCATTTTTTCTCTTTGTCCTGGCTGCGCTGAGCCGATGAACCCCAAAAGCGCGATTGTCCAGCCCCCGCTATTTGATTTGGATTTTGCGCGTGCCCTGCTGCATGACAAAGCAACCGAGCGCCCGACTTGTCACCGGGCGGCTTTGCTTTTGTGGCGCCGTGAACAAGGAAGCCATGCAATACTAAGCTTTTCGATTTAGCCGACTATGCCGCGCAAAAACGGCGGGCTAAATCCCAATTTTTGCTAAATGGCCAAATCGCCACCTGACTAGCGCGACACTTCCAGCATCCCCAGCATGATCGGATATGCTCTCGCCTCACCGGCTACGGTAGCTCAGTCGAGCACCAGAGATCTGCCTAACCCAAGCCTTTGATTTTCAAGACATCAGATTAATTGCGCACATAAAAAATGAACGAATTCAGCATCGATTTAAAAGCTTAGTTATTGTATTGGCCCTACGTTGGCCCTGAAAAAAACGTGTCTGAATAAGCTTCCTAGCTTCTTGACGTAACGCGGCGACAGGGGGCACGCGTATTCTGCGGCAACCACGTCCGTCCTACCCTGTTCCATTCACCCATGGCATCGGCTTAGCCTATCACCACATGACACACGTTGGATGGGATTAAGGCTTGGGGCTCCGGCGGGGCTGCACTTTTGCTCATTACAGGTGCATCCGACTCTAGCAAGGAGGTCCGCATGAAAGTCAAAGAAGCAATGCACAAGGGCGTCGAGTGGGTCGGCCCGGAAATTCCCGTCACCGAACTCGCCAAATTGATGTGCACACGCAACATCGGCGCCATCCCAATTGGAGAGAACGATCGGTTGATCGGCATGGTCACCGACCGCGACATCGTTTGCAAAGGATTGGCGAAGGATAGTTTTGATTTGCGCCGCACGACCGCGCGAGATGTGATGACTCGAGGCGTCCATTGCTGCCGCGAGGATGACGATCTCGCAAAGGCGGTGCGACACATGGAGACGTGTGAGGTCCGCAGATTGCCGGTGATCAATAAAGCTAAGCGGTTGGTTGGTATGCTTGCGCTAGGCGACGTCAGTGAATTGGCGTCAAGCGATTTGCTATTGGAGTACGTCCAAAGCGTCTCGGCTCACCACTGACTGCCGATGTCGGTTCAGCGGACGTCGCGACAATTCGCGCGATGATTGCGTTAGGGACGCGAGTTACCTCGCCCGAAGCTGCAATTATGGGATCTTCGCGATAAGCTGATGGTGCAAATTACAGTAATTTCGCCCCTCGATTGCCCGTGGCTCTGACCATCGCTGTGAAGAACGGGTGGAAGATCCGCGCCTTCGGGCGCGCTGCCAATAGGAGACATGGTCTCAAACGAAACAAGAGAAGCCGCCAACTGAGGCGGCCTCGACTATTTATCGTTGGACGTGAGGTAAGCGACGAGCCGGGTGCTTTGCCAGACCTCAATATCGCGGCCATTGACCAGTTGCCGCGCCTCTTTCAGGGCCGCGGCATCGTTCGGGCAATCCTGCTCAACAGCGGGCCCCGCAATGTGGCCATCCAGCTTGATGGAAAAGAACCGATATTCCGACATGGTACACCTCCATGGGGTCACGATTTTCACCCCTTGGAACTTATAAAATCGGAGAAAGTTCCCGCCAATCCGGTACCAAACTTAAAGGGTCCAAGCCCCCAATAGCGTAGCGGGTTACCCCCGCAATTCACCGCCTGATCTGTCGATGAGGGGATGGAAATGGAAAAGTGGAGGCCACACGAGGGAGGTTCATGAGGGACTGTTCGCATGGCCTCCTGGACATCGACACGGACTTAGGATCGGGGGGAGTGAGGGGTGTGGGGCCTAAGCCCTGCAATGCCCGCCTGTCTAACGCACTGCTAGCGGGCATGGTTCGCCGAGGAACCGGTATGGCAATGCGCCAGAATTTGTTCCGTGATATTCCGAAGTTCTCAATCTACTTTAAATTGTGACGCCTACAAATTGTGCGAAAAGGTCCGGCTTTATTTGTTGCGCTGCACTACGGAGAAATCCGGAATTGAAACCCATATCGACTTTAGTATTACGTGCTCGGCATGGCCTCCGAACAACCAAAATATGAGCCAGGGCGTCCAATCGCGCGCTTCTGCTGCGATCAGCCCATGAAGCTGATCAAGACTATCCCGCGCATCGGCGGCTATCCAGAACTACAAACTTATCGCTGCGAGCGATGCCACAACGTCGAAACGATTGAACTGAAGGGAGATCACTTCAACCCAAGGAGAAATCAGCATGGCGACAGGAACTAATCAGCCGAACTTCTTTAACAGCGCGACCGGCCAAATAACGATCGTAACCGTGGCAATAATCGTGGTCATACTGATCGCGTGGCGCTACGTGTTCTGACTTTTGGCGCGCTAGTTTCCGCTTTACAAATCGATCTTAGTCAAAAAACGTTGGGCACTTTTTGTCGTCATCATTAGTCTTTTGCTCGATTGAGCGCATGTCGCCGCAGGCGAAGCATCGGAATAGATGTAGCTCACCAAAAGAAGCGGCTCTTGGCTCAACAAACACAAGTGTCATGGGTGTCCGGCAAATCGGGCATGGTGGTGCTGAATGAGTTTGCGGAGTAACCATGCAAACGTAATCGGAGCCTCTCCCAGGATTCGTTCAATACGGATGTTTACTTAATGTGCAGGCCATCAGCAGCCTAAAAGGCCGTTCGTTCGGCAAAGCGGCCTCCTAGTGGCCACATAATTATATGTAGATTGAGATACCCCTAATGGGCAATGCTCTATCTTCAAATCTCGATTAGCAAGCACCGCACCTTGCACATAAATGATGAAAGGTCGAGGAGCCCGAGATGGCCGAGAAATTTCCGCCACCGTACGAATTGACGACTAGACCCTGCACAATCCATGCGGGCCGTCACCGTTGGGTCATTACATCAAACGGTAAGCCCATCCAGACATCAGAGTATTCATTCGACACATCGGAATTAGCGCATATGGATGGGCGTGTTGCGTTCGAGAAGCTTGTAAAGTCGTCGACGATTGGCGAGTGAAGGATCACTCTGCCCGTCTATTTATGACAGGTCGGCCCGTTCGCTCGGCACGAACGCACACTCTTGCCTAAAATCTCAGGCGGGAAGGTCTATTAGCGCTGCGTCACGCAAGCGCTCGCGATCACGTTCGCCCTGCGCCGCGGCTTTAAGAATACGTTCAGCCAGCGTGGTCTTGAGCATTGTGGCTTGCTGCTGCGGCCGAAGACAGTCCCATGCATCGTCCAGCGTCTCCCTCAAAAGGGCGACGGTCTCGGAATCATAATACGCAGGTTCGTTGCCATCCATGGTCGACTCCCATGCGTGATTCTTGACGGAAGGCTCGCTCTTAAAGGTGACCGTAGTCTGACAATTAGATGGCTATTGCCTGACGGTTGGCTGGTTCGATTTTACCGCCAAAAATCCTTGAACGGCTTCGCGCTTAGCTCCGAATAGCGCGCTGTGTGCTTGATATCGGAATGACCCAGCCAAAGCTGTAGCCGTCGCGTGTCATGCCCCGCATCGGCCAGCAGATGGCCGCAGGCGTGGCGCAGCATGTGCGGGTGGCAGTTTGCTATCCCCGCTTCTTTTCCAGCCTTACCGATCATCTTATTGACGTTGAAGCGGCTCATAGGCCCGCCGCGCTCGCTGGTGAACACAAAGCCTGATTTAGGCTCTTGCTCACGCTCTAGCTGGCGTAAGCCCCGCAGCTCGTCGCCCTGCAGCGTATGTACGCTATCGATACCACCCTTCATGCGCTTGACGTGCAGGTGCCCCCTAGACCAGTCGATTTGATCCCATCGCAGATCGCAGGCCTCGGTCACTCGCAGGCCATGTCGGACCATGACCAGGATCAAGGTCGCATCCCTGTGGCCCCAGCGGCCCTTACGAGCGGCTTTGATCAACCGCCCTACCTCCGCCCCCGTGAGGTATTCCTTAGTCCGTCGCTCCTTGTTTGGCTTACGCCCCCGGACTTTCAACATTTCGCCGGTCGAGGGCACTAACTGCAATGCCGGTTTTGCCGCCACTTCTGCCTCCCCTGCCTCGATAACTTTCTACAATGTAAGCTCTTTGTGGAAAGTCACGAAGGCAATTCGACGCAAGATTGATTTGTTTTTGCGGGTGGTTTTGAATTTTTCTTGCCTGCGCCAATCAGGCCAGTAACCGTGCCCCCCTGTGAAGTACCTCGCATACCGCCCCCTTAAAATTTTTGACAAAGGGGGGTTGGGGGGTCAATTTCACGAGTGAATTACAGCCTAGGAATATCGGACAGAAAATTTTCGAGGGAGGAATTCAATGCCACTTTGGCTGAGATTGCTGATCACGCTCGCGATTATGCTGCTTACGAGTTATGTCGCCGGCCTCATCTGGCATTGGGCGTTCAATGCGGAGATTCCGAGTTATCTCAGCGGTGTCGTCGGTGGGGTTACTGCGATCCCGGCTTGGGAGATTCTTAAACGCGTGGGACCAAGCCGCAAAGTCTAGTCCCACACCGCAAAGATATCGGGTGAAAAATTTGATACCATTAGGTCCCGAGAAAGCGCCACGATCTGGGTATTTCGATCACTTCCACTGTCAAACTTATCTAACGGCGCAGTTGGGCGCGAACGGCATTTTTCTGCGCTGTCAAACTCGGACAATTATGCCCGAACAGCAGGACCAAATAGCGAAGCGAAATTGACCTCCGACCTTCGGTTTAGGAAACCGTTTGCGTGGGTCATAGCCTGTATCAGGCGGTGTCATTGCTTACGATAACTCAGGGCTTTCTCACACCCCGCAGTCTGTTCGAGTGCTGCCCTTTCGCACCCTGCAGGAGGGAGTTGGGTGCGGAATTGGGTACGAACTGCGTCATCCTGCGAGTCAAGCGCCGATATGAAAAACTCGACGCATCGCCGCTCTGACGAATGTCACCATTCCGGCGGCCGCACCGTCGGCCCGATATCGTGGGGACCAGGCAGCCCTGGAACTGGGGGCTGCGGCTCGTTAGCGGGTGGCAGTATGGTTCCCCAGTCGGTGCGCGCGCGCATCTGCTTGTTGGTTGCGGCGTCCACGAAATAACTGTCTTCCCGTATCTGCCATCCCCCGCCGAGCGCGCGATAGACCGCGGTGAGGCCAAGGGGAACATTAGCGGTGGCCACGGCCAGGTTGCTTTCCGCCTGGAAGAGATTTTGTTCCGCTGTCAGTACCGTGGTGAAATCCGTGGCGCCTTGATCATACTGGTCTAACGCGATTTTGAAGGCTCCGCTTGCAGCCTGGGCACTGCTGCGCAGGTATCCGACCTGGTACCGCGACTGCAAGAAGGTGGAGAGACCATTGTCCACCTGCTGCTGCGCGCTCAATACGCTGTTCTGATAGTCAACTAACAATTGTTGCAGCTTTGCGTCCTGCAGACGCACATTGTTGGTGATCTGCCCGTAGTTCAGGATGTTCCATTGAAACGCCGGGCCGCCGGCATAGGTCATGCCCTTCGAGGTAAAGACCTGGCCAAGGTTGTGGCCGTTGGCGGTGCTCGCCGAGCCACCGAACGTGCCGGATATGCTGATTGCAGGATAAAGCTCGGCCTCCGCAACGCCGATCTGAGCACTCTGAGCCAGGGCGGCAAGTTCGGCGGCGCGGACATCCGGTCTGCGACGGAGCAGATCCGCCGGGATACCAACGGCGACCGTACTTGGCGGCAAGGGTATTCGACCTCTTAACTTGGCGAACGACGGTCCTAACGATTGCGGCGGGACACCAAGCAGCACGCACAGCGCGTTCTGCAATTGCTGCAACTGGATGGTCAGCTGCGGTATGGCTGCCTCGGTCTGCCCGAGGACGTTCTGCGCCTGAAATACGTCGCGTTCGCTGGTGCCACCACCTTGGTACTTTGCTTTAGCGATGCTGAGGGACTGCTGCTGTTTGACGATGTTGGAGCGGGCGATGGTAATCAGCCGTTCCGTGGTGCGAATACCGATATAGGTCGCGGTTACATCACCCAGCAGCGAAACCAGAACGCTGTCATAGGATGCGATCGATGCCAGATAGGCGGCGTCAGCGGATTCGACCCCGCGGCGGAATTTGCCCCAGAAGTCCAGCTCCCAAGCCGCTTGCGCGCCAACCGAGTCGGTCCAGAAATAGGCCGGCGTCGCCAACGGACCGGCCAGCGGTGTTGCGGCACTAGATCGACTATTGATCAGCGACCCAGTACCTTGCTGCACCTGCGGATAGGATACGCCAATGGCGATGCCCAATGCGGCGCGCGCCTGCAGCACACGGGTTCCCGCGCTTAGTAACGTCAAGTTTTGATTGTAGGCCGTCTGTATGAGCCGATTGAGGATCGGGTCATGGAAGGCCTTCCACCACTCCCGGTAATCCTGATGCGTGGACTTAACCGACCGATTGTTGGCTTCAAGAAACCTCTCGGTGATCGGGGCCTCGGGCGACACAAAATTCGCGCCGACGGCGCATCCTGCAATTGGAAGAAATAGCACTGCCGCAATCGCCCAGCGAACCGCTACACCGCGAACGGCAATAGTGTTGCGCGGCCCAAGCAGCATTGGATAAAACTGCGCACTCACGAATTTCCCCAACCCACGCGTGGCAATACCCAACCTTAAACTCTGTGTGCCACCCCGTCCGCTTCAACTGACAATTCAATCAAGAAGTTCACGACTTTTCCACCGAGGGCATGACGTACAGCAGCCACTTTTTCATCCGGATGGCGACCTTCGAAATAATGTGCGTTGCCTTGCCTTTCTGCGTGTAGATGACGGCCGATCCACCCGAGCCAAGGGAAAGCGTGCGGGCGACCGCATGGTCGCTGAAATTGATCCGCACTGCGTAGAGGCCATCCGATCCGATCCTGGCCGCATTGGGAATTGTACCGCTGGTCGTGAATTGGCCGCCGCCCGACGCGGATATCACGTAGTCCACTTTTCCAAAGAATAGGCGGCCGGGGTACGGGTTGAGCACCATCTCCACGTCGTCTCCGGGCTCGACGTTCGAGAGCCAGTTCTGCGGAAACACCGCGGCGACCGCGGTGTCCGATGTCATGACAAAGGTGCCTGCTGCGGCAATTGGAGCCGGCACCAGCATGGTTCCAACTTGAACCTGCCAGTTCACCACATAGCCATCTCCGGGGGCCGTCATCTTGCACTGGGCCAGGTTGAATCGTGCATCACCTAATTGGGCTTCGATGGTGGGCACGTTGCTCTGGGCCACTTGCACGGCGGCGGCAGCCTGCAGCGCAGAAGCCTGCGCCTGTATGACGCCAGCTTCGGCTTGTTGCACGGCGGCATCCGCCTGCTCGCGTTCTTGCCTCGCCTTGGCCACGTTGAGCACGCTGATCGCGCCTGCGTTCGCGCGCTGAATGTTGAGGGCGATTTGTTCCTGCGTTTTGGCCAATTCGTCGGCGGCCTTCACCTTGGTGACGTTAGCCTGCGCATTCACGACGGCGGCGTTTGCCGCCTCCAGACTGGCCTCTGCCTGTTTCACGGTGGCCTTCGCCGCACTCAATTGGGCTTCGACCTGGTTTACCGTGTACTGGTAGGGCGCTGGATCAATCTCCAGCAGCAGGTCGCCCTTCTTCATGGGCTGCAGGGCCTGGGCGTGCACCGCCTTGACCTGTCCCTTCACGTAAGGAACGAGCTGAACAACATACTGGCTCGTCACCATTTTGTCCGTGATCGGTGCCGCCTGCGTCCAGACCACCACGACACCACCGATCATAAATACGCCGACAACAATCATGGATGCAATGACATACGCTGTCGGCTTGATGTGCAGGACCTTGAACAGCACAAGAATGACAGCGGTGTAGACGATGATCAGGAATGCGATCATGACCGCGGCTCCTTGTCGCCGGACGCTTTGCGCAAAGCGAGCCCACGCATCGCAGCAGCGTCGGGTTCAACGACGTTGCGCGGTTGCCGCTCGTCTTTAACTGTGTCCGATTTTGTCCCGAGCGGGTTTGTGAATGCCCAGATGAATGCAATCGGCCAAAGCAGCCCACCGGTCGCGATTCCAATCCAGCTCATGGCATTGATGGCGGATGCCTGCGGATGTTCCCATTTGCGCGCGAGCTGACCGGGCAGTTTTCCCAAACTGACGACAATGATGACAGCAACAAAGATCAGAACAGCAAACACGATAAATGCGAACGCATCCAATACCCCAAATGAAGAATCCATTCTCGGCACTCCCCGTGACGCTTTCTGCCAATCGTTTCATAAATATGTTCAACGGGACTGCAATGCGGCAGTCTTGGCAGCTTAGCGACCCCCAAAGCGTACATTTGCCGGCGAGCGAGGCAACAGGCACGTTATTGCCTGTTACTGCTAAATCAGCCCACCTTTTTCACTGGTGGGATTTTCCATGAACCGTCGATGATGGAGGGGTCTTTCTCGTTCGGCCAATACATGCGCAACATCAGAACGAATTTGCCGGACGGCGCAGGCAGCCAATTGGACTCCTTGTCTGCACCCGGCGAGTCCTTCTGAATGTGGAGGTCAACGGAGCCATCTGGATTGGATTTAAGATTTTGTCTGGCGCTGATCGAGTAGCGGTTTATGGGATTGGCGACGAAGAAATAACTGCTGTCGTACATCGTCAGCGACCAGAAGCCACGTACAGGCGGCAACTGACCCTTTGCAAAACGCATGACGTATTTGTTCGTCCCGTCATAGGCTCTGCCATCGGCATCCTTTAGCGACGTGGGATAGACCGCATCCTGCGGGCGGTTCGCTCCAAGCCCAATGGCTGTCGCTAACGCGCGCATGAAATAGTCTGTGCCATAAAGTCCGGCCTTGGTCGTATAGGCCCAACCATTGATGTCACTAACGGCTTTGTTGACCTTGAATTGGAGCATGATTCGATCGAAGGCGATTTGCGGGATGCGCTTTATAAAATCCGCACTACGGAGTTTGCTCGCATCGAAATCCTGGCCGGCGACAAGTCCAATCTTGGCAAATTTGGCAAGCTCGGGAGCGTCTGCCGCCGCAGGTGGGTTCGTCTTCATGAGTTCTGCGAGTAAAGTGAAATACGCGACCGCGTCCATCCGATTCACTTGCTCGCGGACGGGCGTTTTCATGTCGATGGAAGCATCGACGGTGCCGGGGGGTGGCGTATACGCTTTGCCATAAGCGCTCAGTGGCAGCAGCTTGCACTGATCTTGCAGCGCATGAACTGCCGCATAGTCTTCCGGGGTGCCTGTGCAATATATGCGACCAAGCAGCCAGACGATGCTTGTCGGTGATTTGTATTCCTTGACCCCGTCCGGCAGCGGTCCCTGCCACCCCGGACCGCTGATTGCGTAAGTCTGCGCGCCCGTTCCAGTCGTGCGCTTACCTGGCACTTGGAACACGTCGGTCCAGCCATCCAACATGGGAAATAGGAAATAGCGATCCTTCATGTCAGGGATGCTCAGGACCCATGGTTCCTTGCCTACATCAAAGAAGGCCATCGTGTAGAGCGTGTCCGCATTCGGCGCAGTGACGTCCCGGAATGAAGCATTCGGATATTGGCGCAACTTGATGATCTGACCCATCGGGCCGCGAGAACCTTCAACGCTTGCCACGTTGGTAACAACCCTTCTGGTCATCTCGATCGTCACGAGCGGATAGCCGTAAATGTACGCATCTTGGGCTATCGCAAAATCGTCAAGACCTTCGCGGATATCCAACAGACCTTCGCCGACTTCGGCGCGGGCCAATGTGCTCATTGATGTGCCAGCGAGGAGGCTCAAGCCACCGATCGTTGCCTGACGGCGAGTTATTTTCATGTCAAGCCTCCTCCGGATGTGATCCGTTCTTTGGGGGCAGAAGAAATTAGCGGCAGATCAGCAAAGGCGAACATCGTCAGCCCAGCATGTTATGGAAGCAATCAAATTATATATAGGCGAGATCACAGTTTTTTGACCGCAGTGGAAACCTCCCGACGAAACGTTTTGGATTGCAGACACATAAAGCGGACATCCGTTCCGCCTGAACAATGCTTTCGGGGGTAAAGCGGACATCACAAGACAATCTGATGTCCAAGATGGCGATATAGAGAAAGGGAACACAGGGAAGTCTAGGACACATCGCTACAGCTAGACACAATCATAAATACCCCTGTGTTTCCTTAGAATGGCTGAAACTGGCGAACTGGTGTTGCGCCAGTTGTCCTTGTTACTGTTACGCTTGGAACGTCTGTAACGGTTGTTACGCTTGCCCTAGGGGGTGTCTGCGGGAGATACCGTTTCCACGCATCATCAAAATCGGATTTATAATATCCCTTTGCTTCGATCGCTTTATCAAATCTAATCGTCTTAGGTTTAATCCCGTGCGGCCTTAGCAGCCGAGCTAGCCCTCTCGCGTCCAAGGGCTTCCCGTAAAGGTAAGATGACCAAGGAGACTCATCGATACAAAGGAGTTGATCCAATAACTCTTCTGTCTTCATTGCGTCTTTGAGACCGAATTTATATTCTTCGAATATATTTTGTGTGTCTTTCAATAATAATTCGCTCGTGCTAGTCGGCTCTGCATCTCTTCCTTCGGCGAAGAATTCCAACGCCGCAAGTCTCGCCCTGGCTTCCCACCACCTTAGGAAGTCCGTAACAGCCGTTTCATCCGTATCAGCCGTAACATTTTGACGGTCTAGCAAATGCGCGATGACGAAAAGAGGCTCCCACTTGTCCGCATCTCTGTCTTTTATTTCGTCCGGCATGGTCGGCTCTAAATTCCGAGCCGCCTCAAACACCGTCTTAGCCCAAGCTGCTAGCTCTTCTGCCAACGCGGCACCTTGCGGCGCAATCTTTCTAGCCCTGTAAGCCTCTACTGTTTCATCGACCCGTCTCTTCAACCTAATGCAAATTGATCTGTCGAGTACCGTGTCGGGCAGTCTGCCGTTGTCTATTCCTGCTAACAACAGAGGGCAGAAAACCTTGAAATACTCGACATGCCTTTTGGGCTCCAATGCGACCCGAGGAACTGTTTGGTCTGATTGAAAACCAGCGTCGACTATTGCAGTCATATCAGCGGTATCTTTCCTCTGATATGTTCTGTCTATCTCATCCAATAGCAATGTTGGCAGCACGTTCGAATATTCGATAAGCGTGTAAAGAGATGCCGGACTTGGATTGACAATTGCGATTGGATTTTGAGTGAGCAGCTTTGTTATTCGCAATAGCGTTGTCTTTCCACAGCGCTTTTCCGCCGACAAAATTGCTAACCTAGGTGTGGTGTAAAACGCATCTATCAAATGCGTATGAATAATCCACAGTGTATGAGTGACTCTCGCGTGGTCGTTTGGATACGCTATGAACCGACCAAGAAAATCATAAATCTTTTTACCGATACTTTGCTCTAGCATTGTTATTTTTCCTTTCTAGAAAATTGTTTACTCTCGAATAGTTTGTTGTTGCTAATAATCCGAAGTGTTTTTCAATATGGGCAATTTCTTTTTCATTTCATGTTCAGTCCTTCTCTTTCGTACCGTTGTCTATGAATGATGTTCGGTACGTTGTGTTTAAATTGATGGTCGATCATATCCCTAGCTCGATATCTGCTGTTGCCAGCTATACGCACGAGATTTGATCGCAATAAATTACAGGGGTCCCCATCTAACAAAGATACCTGTTGTCCCTTGTCCGCATCGATTATCAAGCGGGCAATTGAGATGAGATGGCTTTTATTTCTGACGTAGACCGTTCCCTGTACCAGTCGCCACGGCAAGACGGCTCCTATTTTCATTAGCTCATTGAAATCCGTCTCCAATAACTTTGCTTTCAGTTTTGAATTCGAGAGAGGGACAATCGCAATCTTTCGTCCATCCTCAAATGCGTGGATCACTTCGTAGGATGTCATACTGAAGCCTCTGTAGTCGGCTCCACAGGTCCCGCTGCAATGACAGGTGTCGCATTCACCTTCCTGGGTCTGCCACGCTGGGGTTTCTTGGGCCGTTCAATGTAGGCTGTGTCTGCGGTAGCTGTAGGCACCTCATTTAGATAACGATCAATCTGATCCCTTCAGGGTTTCCAGCTTTGTGTATTTCCCCGCCAACGTCGGCGGCAGATCGCAACCTTCGCGTGGCGTAATTTCATAAAGATGGAAAGGCGGCGTCCGCTCAATGGGAAAGCCTTTGTAACTCAGATTTAGCTCTGTCTTTGGATGGCTGCCGTGCAATTCATTTGGAATAAGCTCGTGATAAATTCGAGTGTTGTAGGTGCTCATATTTATTCTTCATCCTCCTTTCTGAGTATGTGAGCGGCCAGCCGATAGGCGACGTCCTGTAAGAACTTCTCTTCGTTCTGGTACTTGCTCAAAATCCTGTTCACTTCCGTTTGTACCTGCGCGTCCGCATAGGCCCGCTCTTCAGGGTTAGGATTTCTTTTGTTTCTGATTGCCTTGTCTGTGTATGGCGTGTAATCGACCATTTATTGTAATCCTTTTCGTTTTTCTAAGTAATTGGAAGGTATATCTATCGTGTAATACGATTTATATTACTAACTCCGCCTTAGGCTACCATGTTTTACTTTGAATGTCAAGTAATAAATTCATAAATAGGCAGTAATAAATGCAGCTTAGGGGCGTTCAACGGCGGCGGTGCTGGTGGTCGTGGTGGCCGTGGCGGCGGCGGCTTAGGCTTAGGCGGCGGTTCAGGTCTTAACCGCGGACTTGTCATTGCGACCTCCCACGTCGTGGGTTGATTGCAGGTGTTCAGGATCGCGCGCTATCTCTTTGAAATAGTCTGCAACTGGTACAGTCGGGATTTAACAAGGGCGCGGACTCATAAACGAGAGCCAAATGGCGACGCGGATGCGCCTCCCCAATGTCAGCTATTGGGATAATAGCGGACAACAGCAGATTTTAACTTGCGAAGGTTTGTCTGCTTTCGATCCAATTCTGACAATCCGGTTCAACGTCTTATTTACTCGCACGTCATTGCACGGATGTTCATGCCCGGATACCCAAGCGGGATAGGGGTAACAGCAGACGCGCCCGTCGCCGCCACCACACTGTCCCGCTAGTGGACTGACTCTAACGTTTGCTTCCCACGTGTGACAGCGACGAGGACCCGTTTTGGGTCGGTGGTCCAAGCCGATGGCGGTCTGCTCGTGTTACGTTCACGGCTTAATCCAAGCTGCTCTTCGAAAGGCTTTTGGCTGGCCCTGTCTCCAACAGCGCTCGAAGCTGACGCGCCAACCATGCTGCCTCACCCGCCGTCAAAACTCTTTTGCCAGAAAGTATATCGGGGTCGAGCAGCGAATTTGCCGCAAGATTTTGCTTCAGCCTTGATGCGTCTCGCTTAGCTTGCCTCGTTTTTGTCAGTGTTTCTATCGTTTTAGGATGATCAACATCTATCACAACTCTCCCGATTTTTTCTTTCCATTGCCAATCAGGCCAAGGGATAGGCGAGGAGACATGTTCCGACGGATGATCGTTATCTGCATCATTGATGAAATGCCTAAGCCGCGCAAACTCGTCCAAGGAAACATCACCACCCGTTGCTCTTCGATCGGCGGCTTCAATCTTAGCCCTAATGCTTTCAACCATTTCTAGGATGTCAGGGTTGACGTATATTCGGGTCGTGCGGGGCATTCCAGGATATTTCTGCCCGAGCATATAGGCCGTCTCTGATCCGCTTAAGTTAACGGTCTTTGGATTGGCAAAGTTAGTTGCAGCGGTATGCCTCAGACTATGGATCGTTAAGCGTTCATGCTTTGGCGTTTCATCCGTATTAATCCCCGCATGTTTGCAGAGCCGTGTAAACATTTGCGTGGCGGCACTCTGAGTAAGCGGAAATACGCGAGAACCGGTTTGGTCTTTCTTGCCAATCCCCCAAAAAATCGAAGACTTGCAATTCAAGGGCTTCAAGTCGTTTTTTGCAGAAGGCTTTGTTGCTTTTATGTTGTCGCGATGAGTTCATTAATGCCCTTTGCAGTTCACCAGTCATTGGCAATAGGCGAGGCCACTTGCTCTTTGTGATTTCCTCGCGGAGGTAAATAGTCCCTTTGTCAAAATCTATATCCTGCCATTCAAGCTTGCATAACTCCCCGCGCCGCATAGCGCTGGTCAGTGCCGCAATGACGAAGGAAACCCAAAGTTTTTGTCTGTGACGGCCTCTGCATTGTGTTTCAATAGCTTTGTATAGTCGCGCACGTTCATCCGGTTTTAGTGTGCGTTCCTTGTGACCCTCTTTTGGGATTTCAAGATCGCGCAGCACACTTTCATCAACCGGGAGGTACAAATCCTTACGCGCGTGCTTGAGGCAAGGCCGAAGCGCGCTAATTTCCCTGCGTAAGGTCGCTGGCGAGCGTTTGTCCTCAAAAAGCCTGCGGTCTCTGTACTCTAAAAAATCCCTTTGCTTTAAGTCTGCAAGAGCTTTCTTGCATAGGCCATTAGCTTCGCGATTTAGAAAGGCTCCGAGAATGATGAACTCATTCGGGCAACTGAGCCTACTCAGAAAGCGTCGGCTGGCGCCGGTAATGTACTCAACGCAAATCCTCGCGTGTGCGTGACTAAGCTCGCCACGATATCTTCAAATCAACTCTCCGAGCGTGGTATTCCGTAGCTCGCGGTTCTGTTCTCGCCGGTCGCCGATTTCGCCCAAGCGCACCTGTGACTTTTTTTTGTCGCGCCACGTCTGCGCGTCCGCCAAATTGTCGAATGTCTGTGTGAGAGTTCTGAGTACGCCGCAATCATCTTGCAGGCGTATCCGCACTTGATAAACGTCTACCGGTTTCCCATTGCGCCAGATCGTGCGGATTTCGTATGTTCGTCATGTCGGGCTTGCGTGGCATTGCAACCTCGTTACGAACGCTGCTAAGAGCGTTTTTTTTGGCCCAAGGGACAAGCGATTGGGCCTATAAAGGGACTTGGATGTCAACTCGAGCGGGTCTATGGATACGTAAATCATTGAAATAATTGGATTTGGGTGCGTAGCTCAGCGGAAGAGCACTACCTTGACATGGTAGGGGTCACAGGTTCGATCCCTGTCGCACCCACCATCCTTCGCTCGCTTCACAAGCCGCGGCTCTGCAATCCGGTACATTCAAAGCGCGAATAGTACCGCGCCGAGCAGCCACGACAGCCGGATCGCGGTGCGAAAAACAGGCCGAACGGCAGCCGCGACGTTGCATCGACTGGTCGCGCCGCATAGCACGGCCATCGGCAAAGGAGGCCTTCGGTTGCGTTGACAGCGGCGCCAAGGCTGCTATGAACCCGGCCAACCAGAGAACGCAAGAGATTGTCATGAAAGTCCGTAACTCCCTGAAATCCCTGCGCGGCCGCCACCGCAACAACCGTATCGTGCGGCGCAAGGGTCGGGTCTACATCATCAACAAGACCAATCGCCGCTTCAAGGCGCGCCAAGGCTGAGGCAAGGCTGAGCCCCGGGCCGGGTGCGGCCGCTCCGTTCATTCGTCGCCCTATATTTGCCGTCACGGAGATACTAAACTCCGCGCATGCGCGCGCGATTCTTTGCAAGCATTGTTGCCGCCGCCCTGGTCACGGCTGTTGCCGCACCCGCCGCACCCGCCGCCGCGGCGCCGGGCGACTGGGTGCAGCCGCCGAAAAAGCTGCCGCACGTCCAGCGCGGCAATACCGAGCACAATCTCGATTTCCTGTTTGGGGCGCTGAAAGTCGCGCCCGACGACGTCACCGCCAAGGCGATCGAGGGACGAATCTGGGCGCTGTGGGCCGCGACGCGCAGCGACACCACCACGCTGTTGATGACGCGCGCGCAGACCGCGATGGAGCAGCACGACATCGACCTCGCGATCAAGCTGCTCGATGCGGTGATCAAGATCAGGCCGAGCTACGTGGATGCCTGGAATCGGCGCGCCACCGTTTACTACATGAAAAAGGAATACGGCCGCGCGCTCGCCGATATCCACGAGGTGCTGCGCCGCGAGCCGCGCCACTTCGGCGCGTTGTCCGGCCTCGGCCTGATTATGCAGGACCTCGGCGACGACAAGCAGGCGCTGGAAGTCTACCGCCGCGCGCTGGCGGTCTATCCGCGGCTCGAGCACATCCCCGACGTGGTGAAGCAGTTGCAGGAAAAGGTCGAGGGCCGGGACATTTAATCGCCCGCCTCGGCGCCCACGTAAGCAATGCGCAGCATATTGGTCGCCCCCGGCGTCCCGAACGGTACGCCGGCGACGATAATCGTGCGTTGGCCCGGCTTGGCGAAACCTTCGCTGAAAGCAATGCGGCTGGCGCGGTTTACCATGTCGTCGACGTCGTGCGCGTCTTCGGTGATCACGCAGTGTACGCCCCAGACGACCGCGAGCTTGCGGCCGGTGGCGATGTTGGGCGACAGCGCGACCACCGGCGGGCGCGGCCGCTCGCGGGCGACGCGCAGGGCAGTCGAGCCGGACGCGGTCCAGCAGATCACCGCCGCGAGATCGAGCGTATCGGCGATCTGGCGTGCCGCGTCGGCGATGGCGTCGGCGCCGGTTGCCTCCGGCACCGCGCGTTGCGCGTCGAGGATGTTGCGGTAGAGCGGGTCGCTTTCGACTTCCTCGGCGATGCGGTTCATGGTGGCGACCGCCTCCACCGGATATTTGCCGGCCGCCGATTCCGCCGACAGCATGACCGCATCGGCGCCCTCGAAGATCGCGGTGGCGACGTCGGAGACCTCGGCGCGCGTCGGCACCGGCGAGTTGATCATCGATTCCAGCATCTGCGTCGCCACCACCACCGGCTTGCCGGTGACGCGGCCCATGCGCGTCATCTGCTTCTGCACGCCGGGCACTTTCTCCAGTGGCATCTCGACGCCGAGGTCGCCGCGCGCCACCATTAGCGCGTCGGCGAGATCCATGATTTCCGACAGCCGCGTGACTGCCTGCGGCTTCTCGATCTTGGCCATCACCGCGGCGCGGCCGCGCGTAATTTTCTTCGCCTCGGCGATATCCTCCGGCCGCTGGATGAACGACAGCGCCACCCAATCGATGCCGGCGTTGAGCGCGGCTTCGAGATCGGAGCGGTCCTTCTCGGCGAGTGCGGAAAACGGGATCGTCGAATCCGGCAGGCTGACGCCCTTGCGGTCGGACAATTTGCCGGCGACCTCGACGCGCGTCACCATGCGTTTGGGCTCGGCCTCGGTGACGGTGAGCCGCACCTTGCCGTCGTCGATCAGCAGCGTGCGCCCGGGCGCGACCGCGGCGAAAATCTCCGGATGCGGCAGAAACGCGCGCGTGGCGTCGCCGGGCGCCGGATCGCTATCGAGCACGAAGCTCGCGCCGCTTTCCACCATCGCCGACCCGCCGGCGAAGGTGCCCAGCCGCAGCTTGGGCCCCTGTAGATCGACCAGGATGCCGATCGGCCGTCCGGTGTCCTTCTCGACGCCGCGGATCATGGCGACGAGTTCGCGCATGCGGTCCTGGCTGGTGTGGCTCATATTGATGCGGAACACGTCGGCGCCGGCCTTAAAGAGCTTGCCGATCATCGCGGCGTCGGAAGAAGACGGTCCGAGGGTGGCGACGATCTTGGCGCGGCGCAGGCGTCTCATGGCTTGCCGCACTGCGGCTGGCGGCGAAGGCGCGACCGGCGGCCGCTGCGTCGCGGACGGCGAGCGCGCCGGCAAGGGAAGGGCGGGCTTTTGTTCGGCGCTGTCGGTCAATTGCACCGTCCACGAGCGCTGCTCGATGGTGTCGACCTCGAAAAAGCCGGTGCGGTCATAGCCGCGCGCCAGGCAGTTGTCGGTACCGCGGATGGTGAATTCCTTTTCGCGCGAGCACATGAAAGCGTGTCCCGACCATTCGCCGCCGCGGTCGTAATCGACCGCATAGATATAGTAGTAACGCGCGACCAGCGCGCCGCGCAGCAGCGTTTCACACGATCGTGCTGATACGTTCCACCAGCCTTCTGTGGTCCAGCCTTCGGCGTCCTTATAGCCCAAGGCGACGCCGACCCGGCTGCCGGTGTTATTGCATAGCCGGAAATCGGCCTTGGCCGGCAGCGCCGACGCGGCCAGCAAGGCGGCTGCGAGCGCAACCCTGCCGATCGAGCAATGCGTGGCGGAAGGAAGGGGCCAATGCGGTCAAAACGGCTATCGCTGATTGATTCGTCGGGTTTTGTCGCGTGATCGGTCACACCCTGTCAACGACGATGGCGCGGAAGTCGTTCACGTTGGTGAATGTGGGCCCGGGCATCAGCAAATCCCCAAGGGCGTCGAAAAATGCGGTCGAATTGTTGTCGGCAAGAAACGCGGCGGGAACGAGGCCAAGCGTTTCGGCGCGCGCCACGGTTCCGCCGTCCATGAGGGCGCCGGCAGGGTCGGTCGGCTGGCCCACGCCGCCATCGGTGCCATCGGTGTCGGCGGCAAGCGCCGCCACGGCAGGCATGCCGGCAAGCGCGATGGCCAGCGCCAGGGCGTATTCCTGATTGGGCCCGCCGCGGCCTTGGCCGCGGATGGTGACGGTCAACTCGCCGCCCGAGAGGATAACCGCGCGCTTGCCTTGCGCGCGCAGCTCGCGGGCGAGCTTGACGTGCGCCGCCGCCACCTCGCGTGCCTCGCCCTCGACGCGGTCGCCGAGCGACACGATGTCGAAACCGGCGGCCCGCGCCGCGGCTTCCGCCGCACGAAGCGAATCCGCCGGCCGCGCGCCCAGCACGAAGTCGGTGCCGGCGAACACGGGGTCGCCCGATTTCGGCGTTTCATTGCGCGGATCGGCGAGCGCGCTGGTAACGTGCGCCGGCAGCTCGAGCTTGTACTTAGCAACGAGCGCGCGCGCATCGGCGAGTGTGGTCGGGTCGGGCACGGTCGGTCCCGAGCCGATCGCCGAGGGCTCGTCGCGCGGCACGTCGGAGATCGCGATCGTCAAAAGCTTCGCTGGGTGGGCGTGGCGCGCCAGCCGCCCGCCTTTGATGCGCGACAGATGTTTGCGCACCGTGTTGATCTCGCCGATTACCGCGCCCGAGCGCAGCAGTGCCCGTGTGACAGCCTGCTTATCGGCGAAGGTGACGCCGTCCGCCGGCGCGACCCAATTGGCCGAGGCGCCGCCCGACATCAGCACCAGCACTAGATCATCGGCGCCGGCGCCGTCGGCGAGCGAGAGCGCGCGTTCGGCGCCTTCCAGCCCCGCTTGCATCGGGGATCGGATGGCCGGCTTCGATCATGCGCACGCGCCGCAGGTGCCGGCCGTAGCCGTGCCGCGCCACCGCGACGCCGCTCAAGCGTTCCGCCGCGATGCGCAAGTTGTCGAGATACCGCGCTTCCGCGACCTCGGCCATCGAGCCCGCCGCCTTGCCGGCGGCGAGCAGAATGAGCCGGCCCTTGCGGTGGCGGCGGCAACAGCGGCGGCAGAAAGGTCGAGGGATGCGCCGCGGCTACCGCAGTGCGGAACAAGCCTTCGAGAAATGCGCGGAGAGGGGCGTCCATCGTTCGATCCTAGCTGCCCAGCGGCGCCGAAACATGCATAAATATCATGACTGCCAACGGTAGCGGACCTTCGGCCAGCCATGATCGACGATATTGTGCAAATCGGTGTCCGCGACGGAATGTCGATCGGTGCGCGCGTCTATCGGCCGGACGGCACGGCCCTTATCCGGCGCTGTTTGGCGCCTCGCCCTATCGCTTCGACAACAACAGCCTGCCGGCGAGCCCGCAATTTCTGTGGCGCGAGACCGGCCCGATCGAATGGTATGTCGAGCAAGGCTACGCCTATGTGCACATGGACGTGCGCGGCAGCGGCCGCTCCGACGGGCCGTTCGAATTCCTCGGCCGCAACGAACAGAACGATCTCTACGACGTCATCGAATGGATCGGCGCGCAGCCTTGGTCGCAACGGCAAGGTCGGCGGGATCGGCCAGTCCTATTTCTGCATGCTGCAATGGTTCATGGGCGCGCTCGCGCCGCCCTCGCTCGCCTGCCTTGCCGCGCATGACGGCTTGGCCGATGCCTACCGCGCCGGCTGCTATCACGGCGGCATTCCGTGCGATTTCTTCCCTGGCTACTGGTGGTACCAGAACCGTTTCATCAATCGTTTCCCGGCGAGCGGACCCGTCGCGCGACCAGGACACCGATCTGACCGGCATGCTCGCCGCGCATCCGACCTACGACGACTTCTGGCGCGAGCGCAGCGCGTGGGAGATGCTCGATCAGATCAAGGTGCCGCTCTATTCGAGCGGCGTCTGGGGCAAGATGCAGCTGCACACGCGCGGCAATATCGACGGCTATCTACGCGCCGGTGGGCCGAAAAAACTGCGCATGTCGGGCGTGCCCAATGCCTGGGCGGCGGCGGCGGAATTCTCCAGCGTCGAATTCCACAAGAATGTGCTGCTGCCGTTCTACGATCATTATTTGAAGGGCAAGAGCACGGATTATCTGGCGCGGCCGAATGTGCAATACGCAGGTGCGCGGCGCCAACGTGACCCGCAGCGCCGAGACCTGGCCGCCGCCAGGCATCCAATATACGCGATGGTATCTCAACGGCGCGAACTCCGGCAGCGTCACGTCGCTGAACGATGGCGGCCTGGCGCCGCAGGCGGTGGGCGGGACGCCATCGACCGCTTACAAATATCCGGTGCCAGGCTGGGTCGCCGGCGTGGTCGGCTTCGGCCCGACGGGTCCTGTCGGCGGCTTCGATCCGGTGCGGCGGGTGCTGACCTTCACTAGCGCGCCGCTCGACCGCGATCTGGAAATCTGCGGGCCGATCAAGCTCGCGCTCTTTGCGTCGTCGAGCGCGCGCGACACCGATTTCTTCGTCAAGCTGTCCGACCAGTTCCCGCAGGCGCAAGAGGATCGCGCCAAGGGTTTGAACCCGTTCGCCGAGCTGATTACGCGCGGCTGGTTGCGCGCCTCGCACCGCGCGCTCGATCCCAGGCACTCGACCGACATGGTGCCGTATCACACCCACACCGATCCGCAGCCGCTGACGCCGAACGAGATCTATAAGTTCGACATCAGCCTGGAGCCGATGGCCTATCTCATCCAAAAGGGTCACCGGCTGCGGCTCGAGATCGTCAACGGCGATTCGCCCGTCAGCGAGCAGCTCTGGCCGCATTACTACCGGCCGGACAAGATCGGCAGCGACACCATCCATCACGCGGCGGCGTATCCGTCCGAGCTGATTTTGCCAATTTCCCCGCCCTGAGATGCGAGACACCCCGCTTTCCCCGGCGGCGGCGGCGGCATACCATTCGCGCAAGGGTCGTGAACGGCCCGTGAGAACAAAGAATATTTCGGGGAGGGGACAATGGCGGATCAAGCGGTCGTGCAGGTGTCGCGCCTGCTCGACGAACGCGGCTTAAGCTCATTCCAGATCAAGCTGTTGGCTTGGTCGTTCTTCATGGTGTTGATCGACGGCTACGACATCACCGCGATCGCGTTCGCCGCGCCAAGTCTCGTGAAAGGATGGGGATTGAAGCCCGGCTCGCTCGGCCCGGTATTCTCCGCGAGCCTGGTCGGCATTCTGTTCGGCTCGGCCATCTTCGGCTGGGTGGGCGATCGCTACGGGCGCAAGGCGGCGCTGGTCTGGGCGAACATCGTCTTCGGCGTGTTCACCCTGATCGCCGCCTTTTCGGCCGACCTCGACGCAGATGTTCTGGCTGCGGCTCTTGGCGGGCGTCGGTATCGGCGGCGTCATCCCCAACGCGGTCGCCATCAACGCCGAATCCGCGCCACGGCAGATGCGCGCTACTTTGGCCATTCTTGCGGTTGCCTGTGTTCCGCTCGGCGGCGCGATCCCCGGCTTCGTCACCGCCGTGCTGGTGCCGACGCACGGTTGGCAGATCCTCTTCTATATCGGCGGCATCGCGCCGATCGTCATCGCGCTGGTGGCCTGGATGGGGCTGCCGGAATCGATCAAATACATGGCGCTGCACGAAAGCCAGCGCGGCAAGATGGAAGCGACCATCAAGTCGATCCAGCCCGGTTATGCGATCCCGGCCAATGCCAAATTCGTCATCGAGGACGAGAAGCAGTTTCCCGGCTTCAACCCGGCCTATCTTTTCCACGACGGGTTGGCGCTGATCACGCCGCTGGTGTGGCTGCTGTTTGCCTTGAACCTGATGGGTTACTTCTTCCTCATCAGCTGGACGCCGATCTTGATGACGGCGGCCAAGCTGCCGCCGGCCACCGCGGCGCTCTCCGGCGCGCTGCTGCAAGTGGGCGGCACCGTCGCCGCGATCGGATTGTGCTGGTGGTTCCAGCGCCACCGCTTCCTGGCGCTTGCGGTTTTGTTCGCTTGCGCGGTGCCAGTGGTCGCCTCGATCGGTTATGCCGGCCTGACCTCGCCGACAGCGTTGCTGGTGGCGACGTTCTTCGCCGGTTTCCTCGTGCTCGGCATTCAGACCGGACTCAACGGCGTCGGCGCGCTGATCTATCCGACCTCGCTGCGCGCCAACGGTTCCGGCTGGCAACTCGGCATCGGCCGCATCGGCTCGATTGTCGGGCCGCTTGCCGGCGCCGTGTTGATCCGATGGCCGGTCGAGCACCTTTATCTCTGGGGCGCCGTACCGTTCCTCGCCGCAGCCGTCATCTGTTTCATCGTGCACCGGCTCAACACCGCGCGGCTGGCGGCGAATCCGGAATTGCGCAAGGCGCAATAGCCGCGCCTCGACGCATCAGAAAGGTTCGTAGTCGCGCAACACCGGAATAACGTGCTCACCGAACAGGCGGATCGACCGCATCAGGTCGTCTTCCGGCAGGTCGGAGAAATTGAATTCGCCCATGAAGACGTTGAACAGGCCGGCTTGCGCGGCGGTTTGCAGTTTTCTCGCCACCGTCTCGGGCGAACCGATGAACACGAGTTCGTGCTTCATCAGGTAGTCCGCATCGAACAGGTTGGCCATGATCTCGGAGGCGCCTGGCTCGCCGCGGCCGATGAATTTCTTGGCGTGCTCGCGCACGCGCTGCTCGAAAGTCTCCCCGGGCTGCGGCGGCGGCAGGAAGCCTTCATAGGCGCGCGCCGCGCGCGCCAGGCCAACCCCGAGCGCCTTCTCGTCAGTCTCGTCCACATGCACGATCGTGCAGTAGGCGATGTTAGGCCGGCGCGGCCAGCCGGCCTTGTCCCAGTCGGTGAGGAATTTGCGATAGCGCGGCGCCGCGTCAGCGCGCGGATAAACCAGGAAATAACCGGGATTGATCCCTTTGGCTGCGCAGAACTCGAGTGTCTGCGGATCGCGGCTCATCATCCAGAGCGGCGGATGCGGGCGCTGCAACGGCTGCACCGAAATCTGCGCGCTCTCGGTGCGATGGACTTCGCCGTGAAACGAGAACGGCTGTTGCTCGCCGTAGGCGGCGCGCAGATAGTCGACGAATTCGAGCGTCGGAGATTTGCGTAAGTTGTAGTCGAGCCCGAACGGCTTGAAATAGTCGGGGTTGATGCCCGGCACCAGGCCGAGCTCCATGCGCCCGCCTAGCATTTGATCGACCAGGGCGATCTCCTCGGCGAGCCGCAGCGGATGATAGAGCGGCACCACGTAGCCCATGGGGCCAATGCGCATGCGCCGGGTGCGCGCGCCGGCGCCGACTGCGTAGAGGCTCGGCGACGACATCCAGCTTTCGTCCGGGCGGAAGTGGTGCTCGACGCAAAAGCCGTAGTCGAAGCCGAGTTCGTCGCAGGCCTGCAACTCGCGCCACAATTGCTCGTAGCGCTGGTGCGGGGTCATGCCGGGCTTGCCCCAGACATGGGAAAAATGTGCGAACTTCATGGCACGCGTCCGGCTCCGGGGCGCCGATGCTACTATGGAACTCGGCGTCCGGTGTGCTTATCTTAGCGGGTCAAGGCGGAGGATGGCGTTATGGACGACAAGACGCGCACCGAGCTCGAAGCCGCCGTCTACCGGCGCTTGGTCGAGCATCTGCGTTCACGCACCGACGTGCAGAACATCGACATGATGAATCTCGCCGGTTTCTGCCGCAATTGCCTGTCGAACTGGATGAAGGACGCTGCCGACGTGCAGGGCGTTGCCATGAGCAGGGACCAAAGCCGCGAAATCGTCTACGGCATGCCCTATGACGAATGGCGCAAGAAATATCAGAAAGAGGCATCGGTCGAGCAAAAGGCTTCGTTCGAAAAGTCCAGGCCCCAGCACTGATCTCTGTAACGGATGTGAACAGCGTGGATGACGCCGCGCTTGGCTTGACCTGAGGGAGGGCAACTCCGAAAGCTTCCGGTCACGTTCGTGACAAGGAGACCCCGATGCCCGCCAGCGCCACCGCAGAACAAGAACAACCGGCGACCCGCTTCGCCAAGGATCAGCTCAAGGCCATCGTCGAGCGGATCGAGCGGCTGGAGGAGGAGAAAAAGGCGACCTCCGACGACATCCGCGACGTTTACGCCGAGGCCAAGGGCAACGGCTTCGACGTCAAGGCGCTGCGCACCATCGTACGCCTGCGCAAGCTGGACACCGACGAGCGCCGCGAGGAGCAGGAAGTGCTCGAGACCTACATGCACGCGCTCGGGATGTTGCAGTAGGGCTCTATTGTCCGGGCACGCTTGCGCGGGCCAGGTCCGATAGCCCCTGAATTGACGAGGGTGCCTAGCGCAGCGACGCCGTCGTCTGCGCCAGCAGGAACGTGGTCGTCGCCAGGAACACCACCGCGCTGCCGCTAAAGCGATCGGCGACCGTGCCGAGATGCGGGTCGGCCGAGAAGCTCATGGTCAGCGATTGCGCCGGCTTATGCAGCAGGTCTTGCAGCCAGCGCGGATCGAGCGCGCCGACGCGCGAAGCGGTCATATAGTGCACGCTCGGCGTCAACATCGCGGCGCGCAGCCACGGATTGTCGGACACCTGGCCGTCGCCGCCCATCACGGACGCAACCGGCGGCTTGACCACCATCGTGCTGTTGGTCGAGGCCGGGATGACGCGCGCCTCGGCCGGCATCTGCGGCAGGCGCGAGCCCATCGGGCGGGCGGGCGCGGCCAGCGGCGCCGCCTGCTCGTTGGCATAGGCCAGCGCATTGTCGTCGACGCGTGCCGCCTCGGCGGACGCCACCTCATAGCGCGTGCCGGCGGCGATTTGCGCCGGCAGCGCGGGCCCCGGCTCGGCCGCCGCACGCCATGAACCGCGGTCGTCAAACGCTTTGGCCGAAATCGACGCCGTCGTCATCTTCGGCTCGGCCGGCCTTGGCCGCGGCAGGATCGAAGCCACGACGACGCTGTTCGGCCGCGCCGCCGGCAGCGGCACGATCGGCTCGGTCACGACCGTCTTATGCGAACTCAGTCTGGCGACGGCGACCGGCGCGCGCGCATGTTTCTGCTGCTGCTGCTTGGTCTGCTCGATCTGTTCATCCTGCTCGTTGCCGCCGAAAATCGCCGCCAGCAGGCTGCGCTTGGGCCGCCGCGCGGCGTTCTCGTCTTGGGTCGCCGCGACGGCGATATGTTCCTGGTCCGCGGTGATCACGCCGGCCGCGCGCGCGGCTTCCAGCGAGGTCCCCGAGGGCACCGCGCCATGGCGTTCGACGTCGGCGAGTGCCACGGCGTAGCCGGGCAGCGGGTGGCCGTCGGCGGGAATATGCACGGTGCGGCCGTCAGGAAAAATCTTGACCAGTTCCTGGCGCGGGATGCGCGGCCAATGCCGGATGGTGCCCGTATCCATGTGCACGAAGGGCGAGCCCGAGGTCGGATAGAAACCGACGCCGCCGCGCTGCAGGCGCAAGCCTTCGGCGCGAACGGTGGAGAGCGGCACGCCGGGAATGTAAAAATCGATGGCGTTGCCGTTTATATGCTGGCTGAACTGGGCGACGGCCCGCGAGCGCGCCCGCAACATCGCATTGGTGCCGGGCGAGCGGTAGCCGCAGATCACGTCGATCGGCTCCTTGCCGCCGACCGCGCGATAGGTCTCCCACAATAGATCGAACAGATGCGGGTCCATTTGGGTCTCTTGTTCCTTGCGCCAGTCGCGCATGAACCAGTCGAGCTTCTTCAGCGCCTCGTCGTCGTAGCGGCCGTCACGCTTGAAGGTGATGGTGATGTCTTCGCCGGTGTGGACGTGATGGAAGGAGAGGGTGCGGGTGTCGCCTTCGGCGGCGGCGTTCTGCAGCGACTTATTGGCGCCCAGCAGCAGCAGGCCGGCGACGCCCAGGCTCGCACCGGTGCGGGCGAGAGACAACGCGAGGCGGCGCGCGTGCCGCGCGCCCACCGACTTTGACGTCATCCCCGAGTTTCGCCGTACCAAAACCACTCCCCCCGCAGCTGCCGCGGCAGCTCCAGTCGTGCAGTTTTTCGGGAAGGGTTACCCAGTACTTAACGTCCACCCCCGCCCTGGTCAGCGTTACCTACCGGGCGAAAATGGCCAAAATGGGAAAAACTGCTGGGGCGGCTGGCGGAGGGTGGCCGGGGGCACGGCCTCGGCTTGCTGCTGGCGGGTCCGAACCGCGGCATGGCGGGGCTCCCGTGGCGGCAGGTTGGGCAGATTGTCGAAATAGGCAAAGGCGTCCGCGGCTTCGCCGCGCTCGACCCTATGCAGAATGTCCTGATTGGCCTGCGCATTCGCCTCGCCACGCTTGGTATCCTGGGGGGGTGCCAGGTCGGCGATGCGCCGCTCGTCGCTCTGCAGGATGGTGCGGATGCGCTCGTCGAAGCTGTAGATGTCCTCGCGCAGTTGCAGCTTGCCGGCATCGTCGACGAAGGCGGTCTGGTAGGTCAGATGCACAAACGGCTTGTCGTCGAGCATGAAGGTGCGCTCGCCGCGGCCGAACAGGGCGCTAAGCTGCTGCGCGTCGGGCGCTGGGCCGTTCAACGCCAGATGCAGCATGACCTCGCCGAACTTGGTCGCGTTTTCCACCCGCATGCAGCCGTGGCTGAAGGCGCGCTTGTCGGCGGAAAACAGCTGCTTTTGCGGCGTGTCGTGCAGGTAGACCGCGAACTTATTGGGGAAATTGAACTTGATGCGGCCGAGCGCGTTGCCGGCGCCGGGCGGCTGGGTGACGCTCAGCGTGCCGTCGTGGTTCCGCTTCACCTCGAGCCCGATACGGGCGAAGATGTTGGGGTCGTGGCCGTAGCGCGGCAGATACTCGTTCTTGATGATCGACTGCGGCACGTGCCAGGACGGATTGACCAGCACGTTGTCCATCTGTGCGCTGAGAAGCGGCGTCGGCGTCTGCGGTTTACCGGCGACGATCTTGGTGTGCCACTCCTCCTGATGGTCGTGCACGACCTTGAGCGAGTAATCCGGCACGTTGACCATGACATAGGTCTCGCCGAGGGTTCTCGGCAGCCAACGCCAGCGCTCCATATTGGCGAGCACGAGCTCGATCTGCGCCGACTTGGTGAGAGTGGGGGCGGCCGCGCCTTCCGCATGCTTGCCCCTGCGCGCCTTGGCGGCCGCCGCTTCGACCGGCTCGGGCCGCGCCGCGGTCTGGTGCAATTCGGCGAGCTTCGCCTTGAGCGCCCGGAACCCGCGGTGCGGCGGATTGTAGCTTTCCAGCGCCGCGCCGGCGTCGGTGGCCTCGGCTAGCGTCTTCAGAATTTCGGCGGGCGCCGGCGCGTGATCGCCATAATCGACCTCGACCAGCACCCGGCTCGGCGCGATGCGGCCCGTGGCCAGATGCCGGGCATAGAGCAGCGCCGAATAGCTGAGGGTGATGTCGGCGTCGGCCAGCGCCTCGGGGCCGGTGGCGGCGCCGAAGGCGGGCACCGGATAATCGGCCGGGTCGAGCCCGTCGGCGGCGACATTGCCGAGTTGCGCGATCGCCGATTTGGCGCGCGCGGCGAGCTTGCCGTCGGCGGTCCACAGCGGGGCGTAATTGCGCGCGGCATAGAACGCCGCCATGGCCTCGCGCTCGCTCACGCGGTCGATGCGCTTGTCGAACTGCCCGGCGGTGATGATGGCGCGCAGCTTATCGGCGATTTGCGCGTCGATCGTCTTTTCTTCGACGCTGCTGCGAATTTCGGGGGCGGCGGGCGGCGCGACCGCAGCGGGCGGAGCGACAGCGGCGGGAGGCGCCGGCGGCATGGCGGAATTGATCGTGTCCGGCCCAGCAGCGGCGAGGATCGGCGTCGTGACGGCCAGCACCAGCACGGTGCCGGACAGCAGCCGGCAGAGTTGATTTGTACGCATTACAATGACCCCACCCAACGCTACATGTTTCCCCAGTCGCGGACCACGGCTAATGCGCGACCATTGCACGCATAAGACGCGCGGTCTGCCGGTTCACGCCGTCGTGTTGTCCGTATCCTCGAGCCCCAGACTTTCCAGTTTGCGATAGAGCGTCGACCGCCCGATCTTCAGGCGGCGCGCGACTTCCGACATCTGGCCGCGGTAATGTGCGATGGCGAAACGGATCGCCTCGCGTTCGATCTCGTCCAGCGGCCGCATCTCGCCTTGCGCGTCGATGAGCCTGAGCGCGGCCGCGGTCGGCTCCGCCGCGTGCTCGTGTGCGTCCGGCCATGCGGCGGCGATCGCCGGCGCGGCTTCGATGACCGGCTGCGCGGCGGTGATGTCGGGCCCGGCTTGCGTGCCGATTTGCGCGGCAATTTGCGGAAACTCGTTGATACCAACCCGCTCGCCGTCGGCGAGCACGACCGCGCGGAAGATCGCGTTCTCGAGCTGGCGCACGTTGCCCGGCCAACGATAGGCGGTCAGCAGCGCCAGCGCGGCCGGCTCGATCGCGCGTACGCGTTTGCCTTCCTCGGCGGCGAGACGGGCGAGGAAATGGCGGGCGAGCTCGGGGATATCCTCGCTGCGCTGGCGCAGCGGCGGAATAGAGATCGGATAGACGTGCAGGCGATAGAACAGATCCTCGCGGAAGCGTCCCGTCTTCACGTCGGCGATCAGGTCGCGGTTGGTGGCGGAGACGATGCGCACGTCGACCTTGACGTTTTTGCGTCCGCCGACCGGCTCGACCTCGCCCTCCTGCAGCGCGCGAAGCAATTTGACTTGCGCGGCGGGCGGCAGTTCGCCGACTTCGTCGAGGAACAGCGTGCCGCCGTCAGCTTCGACAAATTTGCCGGTGTGCTTTTCGGTGGCGCCGGTGAAGGCACCCTTTTCGTGGCCGAACAGGATCGACTCGACGAGGTTCTCCGGCATGGCGCCGCAATTGACCGCGATGAAGGGTTTGGCGGCGCGCGCGCCGCTGCCGTGGATGGCGCGCGCGATCAGTTCCTTGCCGACACCGGATTCGCCGCCGATCAACACCGGGATGGTGGAGGCCGCTGCTTTCTCGGCGGCGCGCAGCACCGGCCGCATGGCGTCGGAGCGGGTGATCACATCGGCGATGGTAAGGGTGCCGTCGCGGCTGCGCTTGAGCCGCCGCAATTCGCCGGCCAATGCCTTGGTGCCGAGCGCATTGCGCAAGCTGACCTGCAGCCGCTCCGGGCTCGCCGGCTTGACCACGAAGTCGGTCGCGCCCGCGCGCATCACCGACACCACGTTGTCGATGCCGCCGTGGGCGGTCTGCACGATGACCGGGATATCGATACCGCGCTCGCGCATGCGTTCCAGCACGCCGAGGCCGTCGAGATCGGGCATCACCAGGTCGAGCACCACGCAGTCTATGGGCTGCGTTCCGTCCAGCATGCGCAAAGCCGCGTCGCCGCCGTCGGCGGTCAGCGCCTGATAGCCGAAGCGCTGAACCATCGCCTCGAGCAGCCGCCGTTGGACGGGGTCATCGTCGACGATGAGGATGGTTTCGGACATTGCACCTCGCGCAGACCGGCGGCTGTGCCGATTTGGTGCACTGTCGCTGTTCCGGCTTAATGGGTTGTTAAATGCGCCAGCGGCGGCCTAGATGTTGCGCCTGCCGCCCGTTTCCTCCCCCTCGACGATCGCCCATCCCATGGCCAAACCTCAGAAAGAATCGCCCAAAGACCCCAAGCTCGGCGCGCTGCCGGAGTGGAATCTCGACGACCTCTATCCCGGCCCCGACAGCCCCGAATTGAAATGGGACCTGGAAAACGCCGAAACGCGCTGCGTGGCGTTCGAGGCCGATTTCAAGGGCAAGCTCGCCGAACTGGCGGCGGGACCCGAGGCTGGCAAGGCGCTGGCCGCGGCGGTCCAGCGATATGAGGCGCTCGACGACACGCTCGGCCGGGTGATGTCCTATGCCTCGCTGCGCTACGCCGGCAACACCGCCGATCCGGCGATCGCCAAGTTCTACGGCGACATGCAGGATCGCATCACCGCCGCTTCGCTGCATCTGCTGTTCTTCACGCTCGAGCTCAACCGCGTCGACGACGACAAGCTCGACGCAGCGCTCACCGATCCCGCGCTCGGCCATTACCGGCCGTGGATCGAGGACGTGCGCAAGGAAAAGCCATATCAGCTCGAGGACCGGGTCGAGGCGCTGTTCCACGAGAAGTCGGTCACCGGCTATTCGGCGTGGAACCGTAACGTACGACGAGACCATCGCCTCGCTGCGTTTCCGTATCCGTGGCCAATTGCTGCCGATCGAGCCGACGCTCAATCTGCTGCAGGACGCCGACGGCGCCAAACGCAAGGCGGCGGCGCTGGCGCTGGCCAAGACCTTCAAGGAAAACTTGCGGCCATTCACGCTGATCACCAACACGCTCGCCAAGGACAAGGAAATTTCCGACCGCTGGCGCGGCTTCAAGGACGTCGCCGACGCCCGCCATCTGTCGAACCGCGTCGAGCCGCGAAGTGGTGGAGGCGCTGGTCGCCGCCGTGCGCGCCGCCTATCCGAAACTGTCGCACCGCTACTACACATTGAAGGCGAGTTGGTTCGGCAAGAAACGGCTGCCTTATTGGGACCGCAACGCGCCGCTGCCGAAAGTCGCGCAGCGCACGATTCCTTGGAACGACGCGCGCGCCACCGTGCTCACCGCCTACGGCGCCTTCTCGCCGAAGATGGCGGAGGTCGCCGACCGCTTCTTCGAAGAAGCACTGGATCGACGCGCCGGTGCGCCCAGGCAAGCAGCCGGGCGCCTTCTCGCACCCGACCGTGCCCTCGGCGCATCCTTATGTGCTGCTCAACTACCAGGGCAAGCCGCGCGACGTGATGACGCTCGCGCACGAGCTCGGCCACGGCGTGCATCAGGTGCTTGGCGGCGCCAAACGGCGCGCTGATGGCGCCGACGCCGCTGACGCTCGCGGAAACGGCGAGCGTGTTCGGCGAGATGCTCACCTTCAAGAAGCTGCTGGCGCAGACCACCGACAAGAAGCAGCGCAAGGCCATGCTCGCCGCCAAGGTCGAGGACATGATCAACACCGTGGTGCGGCAGATCGCGTTCTATCAGTTCGAGCGCAAGGTGCATATCGAGCGGCGCAACGGCGAACTCACCGCCGACAAGATCTGCGAATTATGGATGTCGGTGCAGAGCGAAAGCCTCGGCCCGGCGATCGAACTGAAGGCCGGCTACGAGACGTTCTGGAGCTACATCCCGCACTTCATCCATTCGCCGTTCTACGTTTACGCCTATGCGTTCGGCGATTGCCTGGTGAATTCGCTCTATGCGGTCTACGAGCATTCCGCGCGCGGGCTTTGCCGAGCGCTATCTCGCCATGCTCGCCGCCGGCGGCACCAAGCATCATTCCGAGCTGCTGGCGCCGTTCGGCCTCGACGCGCGCGATCCGAACTTCTGGGAGGGCGGCCTGGGCGTCATTGCCAAGCTTGATCGATGAACTGGAGTCGCTGATCGAGCGAAACAGGCCATTAACATTGTAATCGGTAAAATCTAGTAGTTGTACAGCGTGTATAACTGATGTTATACGTTTGTATAATGAGGGAGATTGTCATGTCCATCGAGAAAAAGATTGAAGCGATCGGAAAATCGATAGGAGTTGTCCAACTCAAGAAGATTGGCAATTCGACGGGGATGATTCTGCCGCACAGAACTGATGGAGCGGCTCAATCTCAGCGTGGGCGACAGTTTCATGCGACTGACTCGCCGACGGTGGCTTTCGGCTTCGCCTTACGATCCGAATTTCGAGAAGGCGATGGAAGTGGCGCGGCGTGGAATGGAGATTATCGCAACACGCTCGCCGAACTCGCCAAATGAACGAGCCCGATTGGCCGGCGGTCGCTAGATTAGATCGTCGCCATCCATGACGCCAGCTCGCTATTCATGGCGGGCTCGCTGGCATACGCGACACAGGCTTACTTGAATCCGCGCTCGATCGTCCCGTCAACAAATGGCTTGCGAGCAGGCCGAGCTGCCAGAGCTTGCGGCTGCGTACGCGTTTGGCATTGCAAAAATCATGCGTTTGTTGACGGCAACAAACGAACGTCGCTGCATGACCATCTAACGTTCCTGCGCAACAACGGCGTCGATTTTGCGTCCAGAGGCGCGACGTCGCCGCAATCGATTTTTGCGCTCGCCGCTGGTGAGGTGAGTGAGGAAAGCCTTATGCGTTGGATCAAGGACAATTGGCCGAAGGCGTAAAGCACATCCATCTTATTTTACCCGCCATTCGCCATTAGATATCTGCGGTGAGTTCACCATGCCACCGACCGCGAAAAAAACCGCTTCTCCGCCCGCGCCAAGCGCTACGCCAATGTCGGCACCAAGGTCGGCGGCGTCGCGGCGCGCATGGCGGGCGCGCGGCTGCTCGGCGTGCCGCAGCGATCGCGCCGCCAACGCCATCGGGCTCGCCGCCGCGCTCGGCGGCTTGAAGGGCCCGATCATGAAGGTGGCGCAGCTGCTCGCCACCATCCCCGACGCGCTGCCGGCGGAATACGCCGCGCGAGCTGACCAAGCTGCAGAGCCAGGCGCCGCCGATGGGCTGGGCTTTCGTCAAGCGCCGCATGAGCGCCGAGCTCGGCGCGGACTGGGAGAACAAATTCAAGAGCTTCGAGCATCATCCGGCGGCGGCGGCTTCGCTCGGCCAGGTGCATCGCGCGCACGCGCTCGACGGCGCGGAGCTTGCCTGCAAGCTGCAATATCCCGACATGCAGTCGGCGGTCGAAGCCGACCTCAGCCAGCTTCAATTGCTGTTCGTCGATCCGCAAGCGGTTCGATCCGGCGATCGATACCACCGAGATCGCCAAGGAGATCGCCGCGCGCCTGCGCGAGGAGCTCGATTATGTACGCGAGGCCAAGCACGTCGCGCTCTACCGCCACATGCTCAAAGACGAAGCGTCGATCCGCGTGCCGGACGTCTGGCCCGAGCTGTCCACCGGCCGCCTGTTGACGATGGATTGGCTCACCGGCAGCAAGCTGCTCGAACACAAGGACGATCCGCTTGCCGTGCGCAACCGGCTCGCCACCGCGATGTTCACTGCCTGGTGGCTTCCGTTCAGCCGATTCGGCGTCATCCATGGCGATCCGCATCTCGGCAACTACACGGTGTTCGACGACGACAAGGGCAGAGCCGGCCGGCATCAACCTGCTCGACTACGGCTGCATCCGCATCTTCCCGCCGAGCTTCGTCGGCGGCGTGGTCGATCTCTATCGCGGCCTGCTCGACGGCGACGACGATCTGGTGGTGCACGCCTACGAGGCCTGGGGCTTCAAGCGGCTCAACCGCGAGCTGATCGACGCGCTCAATATCTGGGCGCGCTTCATCTACGGCCCGCTGCTCGACGACCGCGTGCGCACCATCGCCGACGGGGTGAAGCCGTCCGAGTACGGCCGCAAGCGAAGCCTTCCAGGTGCACCAGGCGCTGAAGAAGCGCGGGCCGGTCATGGTGCCGCGCGAATTCGTCTTCATGGACCGCGCCGCCATCGGCCTTGGTGCGGTATTTCTGCACCTGGCGGCGGAACTCAATTTCCATCGCTTGTTCAATGAGGCGATCGAACATTTCTCGATCGAGCAGGTGGCCGCGCGGCAGGCGGCCGCGCTGAACAAGGTCGGGCTCAAGCCATCGGCGGCCTGACTGCTTCGTTTGCAGAATTGATCCGGATCAAAACCACGCCGGCGCGGGATGATATTCAGCGTCCGAATTCGATTTCTTCAACCGCTTCGAGGACCGCAACCGTTGCTCTAGGCAGGCATTTGCGCTACCTGACTGCCTCCCACCACTGCGATCCCTGGAGACATCTCATCATGGCCGACCACGGCACCGTCGAATATGCCACCGCGACCGGAAACGACTATCCGGCGCATGAGGGTACCTACGAGCGCTTCGTCCTGTTCGCTTTCGTCGGCATCGTCCATGTCATCAATCTGTTGTTCGGCCTCGCCGTCGGCGGGGTGATGGGCCACTGGCTCTGGGCGCTGCCGATTTTCTTCCTCGCCATTGTCGGCGTGGTCTCCGGCCTGCTGAGCGGCTCGAAGACGTCGAGCTACGTCGCTTTCGCCATCTGCTTCTTGATCTTCGCGTTCGTCGGGTTGTCGGGGCAATGACGTCATACGGGCGCACCGTGGAGGGCTAAATGCTGATTGCCGTGGCACGTGAGTCCGACCCCGCCGAACCGCGGGTCGCGGGGACGCCGGAGACGGTGAAGAAGTTCAAGTCGCTGGGCGCGGAGGTTGTTGTTGCGCGCGGGGCGGGCTTGGCGTCGGGCATTTTGGATGCCGACTACGAGGCGGCCGGCGCCAAGCTTCGCGGCGATGACGTCACAAAGGACGCCGACGTGGTGCTCAAGGTCAAGCGGCCGACCGCGGAGGAGGTGAAGGGCTACAAGAAGGGCGCGCTGGTCATCGCCATCATGGACCCTTACGGCAACGACGCCGCCTTGAAGCAGATGGCGGATGCCGGCGTCATGGCCTTTGCCATGGAGCTGATGCCGCGCATCACGCCGGGCGCAGTCGATGGACGTGCTGTCGAGCCAGGCCAATCTGGCGGGCTATCGCGCGGTGATCGACGCCGCGGAGGAATATGGGCGGGCGCTGCCGATGATGATGACGGCGGCTGGCACGGTGCCGGCGGCGAAGGTGTTCATCATGGGCGTCGGCGTTGCCGGATTGCAGGCGATCGCGACGGCGAAACGGCTTGGGCGCCATCGTGACGGCGACCGACGTTCGTCCGGCCACCAAGGAGCAGGTGGAGAGCCTGGGCGCCAAGTTCCTGGCGGTCGAGGACGAGGAGTTCAAGAACGCGCAGACGGCGGGCGGCTACGCCAAGCCGATGTCGCCCGAATATCAGGCGAAGCAAGCGGCGCTGACCGCCGAGCACATCAAGAAGCAGGACATCGTTATTACCACGGCGCTTGATCCCGGGCCGTCCGGCGCCGCGGCTGATCACCAAGGACATGGTGGCTTCGATGCGGCCCGGCTCGGTGATCGTCGATCTCGCGGTCGAGCGCGGCGGCAATGTCGAAGGCGCCAAGGCCGGCGAGGTGGTGACCGTGGGCCCGGCCAAGATCGTCGGCTATCTCAACGTGGCGGGACGGCTGGCGGCCTCGGCCTCGGCGCTCTACGCCAAGAACCTTCTGACCTTTCTCGACACCATGATCGACAAGAAAGAAAAGAAGCTTGCGGTCAACTGGGACGACGAGATCGTCAAGGGCACGCTTTTGACCCGCGACGGCGCGCTGGTGCATCCGAATTTCATGCCGAAGACGGCGGCCTAAGGAGCAATCCATGGAACATGTGGCAAACGTGGTCGATCCCTTCGTCTTCCGGCTGTCGATCTTCGTTCTGGCGGTGTTCGTCGGCTACTACGTGGTGTGGTCGGTGACGCCGGCGCTGCACACGCCGCTGATGTCGGTGACCAACGCGATCTCCTCGGTGATCGTGGTCGGCGCGCTGTTGGCGGTCGGCGTGGCGCTGATCGCCGACGACAACGGCACGATTCTCGGCGCGGGGCCTCGGCTTCGTCGCGCTGACGTTTGCCTCGGTCAACATCTTCGGCGGCTTTCTGGTCACCCAGCGCATGCTGGCGATGTACCAGAAGAAAAAGAAGTGACGAGGCCTTTCACCCCAGAACACCCGATGACCCGGCCATCCATTGTCCCTGCACCCTAAGGTCTAGCTATGAGCCCCAATCTGGTCGCGCTGCTCTATCTGGTCGCCGGCGTTCTGTTCATCCAGGCGCTGCGCGGGCTGTCTTCGCCCGACACCAGCCGGCGCGGCAACTATCTCGGCATGATCGGCATGACCATTGCCGTCTTGACCACGCTCGGCTCGCACCCGCCGGACGGCGCGCTGGCCTGGGGCCTGGTGGCCGGCGGCATCGCGCTCGGCGGCGGCATTGGCGCGGTGATCGCGCGCCGGGTGCCGATGACGGCGATGCCGGAACTGGTCGCCGCCTTCCACTCGCTGGTCGGCATGGCGGCGGTCTTGGTGGCGGCGGGCGCCTATTATGCGCCGGCGGCCTTCGACATCGGCACGCATGGGCCATATCCATCAGGCCAGCCTGATCGAAATGTCGCTCGGCGCCGCCATCGGCGCCATCACCTTCACCGGCTCGGTGATCGCCTTCCTCAAGCTGTCGGGCCGCATGAGCGGCAAGCCGATCATGCTGCCGGCGCGCCACGTCATCAACATCGCGCTCGCTCTGGCGCTGGTGTTCTTCATCTATCACTTCTATCTCGTCGCAGACGCGCGCTCGACTTCTGGCTGATCGTCGCCATCTCGCTGACCTTCGGCGTGCTCATCATCGTGCCGATCGGCGGCGCCGACATGCCGGTGGTGATCTCGATGCTCAACTCCTACTCGGGCTGGGCGGCCGCCGGCATCGGCTTCACGCTCGGCAACACCGCGCTGATCATCACCGGCGCGCTGGTCGGCTCCTCGGGCGCGATCCTGTCCTACATCATGTGCAAGGGCATGAACCGCTCGTTCATCTCGGTCATCCTCGGCGGCTTCGGCGGCGAGGTGGCGGGCCCGGCAGGCGGCGCCGAGCAGCGGCCGGTCAAGCTCGGTTCGGCGGATGACGCCGCCTACATCATGAAGAACGCGCAGAAGGTGATCATCGTGCCGGGCTACGGCATGGCGGTGGCGCAGGCGCAGCATGCGCTTAGAGAAATGGCCGATAAGCTCAAGAAGGAAGGCGTCGAGGTCAAATACGCCATCCATCCGGTCGCCGGCCGCATGCCCGGCCACATGAACGTGCTATTGGCCGAAGCCAACGTGCCCTACGACGAGGTGTTCGAGCTCGAAGACATCAACTCGGAGTTCGCCCAGGCCGACATCGCCTTTGTCATCGGCGCCAACGACGTCACCAATCCGGCGGCCGAAGAAGACAAGACCTCGCCCATTTACGGCATGCCCGTGCTGCAGGTGTGGAAGGCCGGCACCGTGATGTTCATCAAGCGCTCGTTGGCGTCCGGCTATGCCGGCATCGACAACCCGCTGTTCTATCGCGACAACACCATGATGCTGCTCGGCGACGCCAAGAAAATGACCGAAAGCATCGTCAAGGCGATGTGAGCCAAAGCACCATCCACGAAAATGAAATGGCCGGGCAAATGCCCGGCCTTTTGTTTGCGTGAGGCGGCTCAGGCCACCAATGTCGCCGGCTCGCGCATCGCCGGCTCGGTCTTCGTCTTCGTCTCCGGCTCGGGCGCAACGTAGCGGAATTTATGGCCGTGCAGCGTGACCGTGAGGTCGACGCCGAAGTCGCCGGCGCCGAAGGCCTCGATCCGGCGTTTCAGTTCGTGCGGTGAAATATCGGGCCCGACATCGCACATCGCCTTGTGCATGCGGCTGGTGCTTTTCGTGCCCGTCCATTTGATCGGCAGCTCTGCGAGCGGCGCGCTCTGGATCGCCAGCACCGGCGCCAGGCGCCAGAACAGCCGCGCCGCTTGCGTGAAGGCCATTTCCTGCAGGCGCGTCACGCTGGTGCCCGGCGGGATATCGAACATCTCGACGTCGACGATCGGACCGGCGTCGACCTGCTCGGCCATCCGGTGCACGGTCGCGCCGAAAGTGTTGGCCTTGTCGTAAATCGCGACATGCGCCGGGATCCATCCCGGATAATCCGGCGGACCGGGGTGGAAATTATAGGCGCCGAAGCCGAGCGCGTTGAGAATGCGCGCCGGCACCACGACCGGCGTTACGAAACCGACCAGGCGCGCGCGCATGATCGCCGCCGGATCGAGCGCCTCGAGCTGCTCCCGCGTTTGCACCGGATGGACCGTCAGGTCCTCGTTATGCCGGCGCAACACGCCGGTGAGGGCGACCTCTTCGACCGGCCCGGTCAGCAGGATAATGGTGTCGATCATGCGAACCCACGGCGCGCGGCGGCGCGTTTCAACGAATCATCGGTGGATACGCAATCCGAATACCGGCCGGCGTGGCGCGACCGATAACCGGCATCGGCCAGTTTCGTCCGGTGGGGTTTGCAAATGGTTAACAATTGCTTCCGCGCCTGAATCGGCGCGGTTTTTGCGGCAGGAGGCGGATACCGAGGCGTGCTAAACCGAGTCGGCGGGCAGCGGCACCATGCAACTCACGCGCACGCCCTCGGGCCGGTACTCGATCTTGGTCTGCGCCTGGATTTGCCCGGGCAGCACGAATTCCAACAGACGCGAGCCGAAGCCGTGGCGCGCGGGCGCCGCGACCGGCGGCCCGCCGCTTTCCACCCAGTCGATGTTCAGCGTGCGGCGGGTGGCGTCGATGATCACCTTCCAGGCGATGTTGAGCTTGCCGCCGTAAACCGACAGCGCGCCGTATTTCGCGGCGTTGGTGGTGAGTTCGTGAATCGCCATGCCGAGCGGCACGGCGAGGCGCGACGGCACCGGAACTTCCGGTCCGTCGAGCGTGATGCGCATGCCGCTGCCGTCGTCGAAGGGATCGACCTCGTTGTGCAGGATCTGGCCGAAGCTGGTCGCGCAGCTTTCGTCGCTAAGCAGCAAGTGGGTCTTGGCCAGCGCGCCGATGCGGCCGATCAATGCCGTCTGGAACTCCCCGATCGTCCTGGCCGAATGCGCGGTCGAGCCCATGATCGCCTGCACGGTTGCGAGCGTGTTCTTGACGCGATGATGTAACTCGCGCACCAGCAGCGATTGCTGGTCTTCGGCGCGTTTGCGCTCGCTGATGTCCACCAACATGTTGACCGCGCCGACCAGTTGCCCGGATTCGTCGTGCAGCGGCGTCGGGTAAGGAATGAAAGCCACGCGCGTACCGTCCGGGCGTTCGCAGGCGGCTTCCATGCCGCGCACCGGCCGGTCCTCCTTCAAGGCGACGGCCATCGGGCACTCCGCGTGCGCCAGCGGCATCCCGTCCGGCCAGAATAGCTTCCACGAGCCACACCATTCGCTCGAGCCGAGCGTGGGCCGATGGCCCCACAGCATGACGGCGGCCTCGTTGTAATAGGTGATCCGCCCCAGCGCGTCGGTGGTGTAGACGGCGGCGGGCAGGGAATCGAGCAATTCGCGGAAGCGGCGCTCGCGCTCGCGCAACGCCGTTTGCGCACGCAGCGGTTCCGAAATCGCGACCACATTGTCGGCGGTTGACGCGGCACTGCGGAGGGCCACGGCACGCTCGAACTCGCTTTCCAGGAACCCTACCGGCATTTCCATAGCTGAACGCAAACCCCTACCGTCGACTGGCCGCATCGCGGGATTTCCCTGGGCAAATAATCCCATCCTAAACATGCGAATTCGGGAATGGTTGCACGCTATTGGAAAGAATTCCGCCGGTGTGGCGTTTCGGTCCCACAGGGTCCGGAACATCACCAAGGCATCGACCGGCCCCAGCCGCGAGTGGCGGAAGGCTCCCGGCAGCCGGCCGACGATGTCGAAAGCCATGCTTTGCCACAGCGCCACCGCGCGGGTATTGCTGGCGATGACGAAGTTGAACTGCATGGCAGCAAAACCGCGCTTGCATGCCTCGTCCAGGGAATGCGCGCACATCGCGCGCGCCACGCCGCGCCCGTAGGCCGCGGGGGCGACCACATAGCCGCAATTGGCAACATGATCGCCTCCGCCTTTGGTATTGGCGCGCAAATAATAGGTGCCGACGATGTTGCCGGCTTCCTCGGCGACGAACACCAAATGGCCCGGCGTGCGCCAATAGGCGAGCGCGTCGGCGCGAGAGACGTCGCGCGGGATCGGATAGGTCTCGCCGGCGCGGAAGGTCGGCTCGAGGATGCGCCAGATGGCGTCGTCGTCGTCAGGCGTAGCGGGACGGATGGTTGGCGTTTCGACCATGACCGCTGTGCTATCATTTTACGATGACCTATCTCAAATGGCTGCTCATCCTTGCCGTCGTCGCTTACGGCGGCCTGCTCGCGCTGATGTACATCTTTCAGCGCGCGTTGATGTATTTCCCCGACGCCACGCGCGTCGCGCCGGCGCAGGCCGGGCTGCCGCGGGCGGAGGAGGTGACACTCACCAGTTCAGATGGCGAAAAGCTGGTCGCCTGGTACGTAGCCCCGCGCGGCGGCAAGCCGTTGGTGCTCTACTTCCAGGGCAATGCCGAAGGCCTGCCGGCCCGCGTCAACCGCTTCACCTGGCTCACCGCCGACGGCACCGGCCTGCTGGCGCTGTGCTACCGCGGCTATGGCGGCTCGACCGGAACGCCGACCGAGTCGGGGCTGATCCGCGACGCCGAGGCGGCCTACGACTTCGCCCGCGCGCGCACCCCGGCCAAGCGTATCGTGCTGTTCGGCGAATTGCTCGGCACGGCGGTGGCGGTCGCGCTCGCCGCCGGCCACGAAATCGGCGCGCTCATCCTCGACGCGCCGTTCACCTCCGCCGCCGATGTCGGCGCCGCCGCCTATCGTTTCGTGCCCGTGCGCTGGTCCATGAAGGACACGTTCCACTCCGACGAGCGCATCGGCCGCGTCTCGGCGCCGCTTTTGGTGCTGCACGGCGAGCAGCGACCGCATCGTGCCGATCCGTTTCGGCGAAGCGTTGTTCGCGCTGGCGCGCGAGCCCAAGCGCTTCGTGCGCTTCCCGCAAGGCGGCCACGTCGATCTCGACGATCACGGCGCGGCCAAAGTCGTGAAGGAGTTTCTGGCGGAGCTTTAGCCCGTGTAGCCCTGACGAGGATACGGCGCATTGGACAAATTCTTATTCAACGAATATGATCGCCTGAATACGTTTCAGGAGAGGAATTTCAAAGATGCTGTTTGGTCCCTGCGCCGACGCCGGCGGCCCTTCCTGTCCGGCGCCAGCCAGCTCTGTTCCGGCGGCGCCGGCTTCGTCTCGGCGGTGATCGCGACGCTCGCCGCCGGCGCCAGGACCGCGCCGGCGAAAACGCTGCGCGGCGAGGTGCCGGTGGTCGACAGACTGGCGGTGCGCATGGTCACCGACAATATCGTCATCCAATTCATCCCGACCGAAACGCGCAACGGCGTGACCATCGAGCGCAAGAGCGGCAACACCGTCCCCGACAAGCCGCCGCGCGCCGTCCTCAACGGCGAGTGGGGCCTCGCCATGCACGCGCAGTCCTTCGCGGGTGACGAGGAGCGCAACGTGCTGGTCGATTTCGGCTACACGCCGGAGGTGCTCAACAACAACCTGGCGATCCTCAAGATCGACCCGGCGATATTCGACGCGCTTGGTGCTGAGCCACGGCCATTACGATCATTTCGGCGGCATGGTCGGCTTCCTCAACGCCACCAAAGGCAAACTCAAAAGCAAAATGCCGTTCTATGTCGGCGGCGAAGACTGCTTCTGCCTGCGCCGCAATCCCGGCGGCAATTTCGGCGCGCTCGACCGCAAGGCGATTCTCGACGCCGACCTGACGCTTGATGATGGCGGCGGAGCCGGCGATCGTCGCCGATCACGCCTTCACCACCGGCCGCATCGGCCAGACCTCGTTCGAGACGCCGCTGCGGGCGACCGACGAAATCGTCGGCATTTTCGACGGCTTCGGCTGCTTCCCCGAGAAGATGCCGGCGGAGAAGAACGTCGGCAAATACATCCCCGACGATTTCGAGCACGAGCTCGCCACCGTCTACATGGTCAAGGGCAAAGGCCTGGTTGTGCTCACCTCGTGCAGCCACCGCGGCGTGATCAATACCGTGCGCCAGGCGATCGCCGCCTCCGGCGTTGACAAGGTGCACGCGGTGATCGGCGGCTTCCATGTCGTGCCGCCGCTCGGCGACGACTACATCGACAAGACCATCGCCGAATTCCGCGACATCGATCCGGATGTTCTGATGGTCGGCCACTGCACCGGCGACCGCTTCTACGACCTCGCGCGCGCCGCCCTCGGCGACAAGGTCATCCACTCAGCGGTCGGCACACGGTTCGTATTCGGGGCGCCCTGAAACACAGGATTTCATCAGCCGCGTGCGCGCCGGCTAGCGCGCCGCCTGCGCCGGCGCTACGGTCGGCGCCGCTCATTGATCCTTCGAGCAGCCCGTCCTTCCTTGACAGCCGCGGAGACCACGCCATGGCCCTTCTGCTCACGCCCACCTCCGGCGGCGTCCAAGACTGGCGCCAGGCCCTCATCGCCGCCATGCCGGGGCTGGACGTGCGTGTCTGGCCCGAAATCGGCGCTCGCGCCGATATCGACATCATCGCGCTCGGCGCGCCGCCGGCCGGCGCGTTGCGCGATCTGCCAAAGTTGGGGCTGATCATCTCGCTGACCGCCGGCACCGACGCGCTTCTGCGCGATCCGGATTTACCGGCGGTGCCGATCGTGCGCATCGGCGTGCCGCCGGGCGGCGATACGATGATGAACGAGACGACGCTGCTGCACGTCATGCGGCACCACCGCTATTTGCCCGAGTACGCGCGCGCGCAGCAGCGCAGCGAATGGATCAAAATGCCGATTACGCCGGCGCGCGAGCGCAAGGTCGGCGTGATGGGGCTTGGGCCCGATCGGCCTTGCGGCGGCGAAAACACTCGCCATGGCCGGCTTTCAGGTCGCCGGCTGGGTGCGGCGGCCGCGCTCGGTCGACAGCATCGAGATCTTCAGCGGCCGCGACGGGCTTGCCGCGTTTCTGGCGCGCAGCGAGATCGTCGTCAATCTGCTGCCGCTAACGCCGGAAACGCGCGGCATCCTCAACGCCGAAACGTTCAAGGCGCTGCCGGCCGGCGCGGCGATGATCAATCTCGGCCGCGGCGAACATGTCGTCGAAGCCGATCTGATCGCTGCGCTCGATTCCGGTCATCTCGCCGGCGCGACGCTCGACGTCTTTCCGTTCGAGCCGTTGCCGGGCGACAGCCCGCTGTGGCGCCATCCCAAGATCACCGTCATGCCGCACGTCGCACGCCGGCTGGTGCCGATGGAACTGGCGCCGCGCGTGCGCGCCATCATCGAGGATTTTCGTGCCGGACGCCCACTCACCCAACTGGTCGACCGCGCACGCGGCTATTAGCGGCGCGCCGGCTGGTAGCTCTGGTCGCGCGCCTGTAAGAGCCGGCGGTCTCTTCTTTGCCGCCAATCAAAATAAAATTGGGCCTGCCGCGACGGAGCAACGTCGAATGACCGCATTCCATCGGAATCGAAAGAAAAATTGCGCTAGGTCAATGCACATCCGATCGATCCCGGGCTATCCAAAAAATTGGGAAACATGTCCGTTGCTTAGCCAACGGGACGTCTAAAAACCTGCTGTCACATGATGACCGTTTCCAGTGTGCCCAGTGACGGCCTCAGTCGCCGTGCCGTTTGTGGCGGGATTTGCCTCCTGCTCTCCGGCTGCATGACTGCGCCGCAATATTCATTGTCGGGTTACCAGCCGGGTATCGATGCATATGCGTCGATGTACGGGCCGGTCGCAGACGGAGTGCACGACATACCGGCGCTTGATCTCGACCAGGTGGATCATGACTTGCTCCGCCGCGAGGTGACATTTCCCGCGCGCTACCCGCCGGGAACGATCGTCGTGAACATCACCGAGCGGCGCCTCTATCTCGTTCAACGCGGTGGCCGGGCGTTGCGCTATGCCGTGGGGGTGGGGCGGGAGGAAGCCGTCAATTTTCGCGGTTCGGCCGTCGTTGGGCGGAAGGCGGAGTGGCCGAGATGGATCCCAACCGCGGACATGATCAGGAAAATCCCCCGCTATGCCGCTTTTGCGGGAGGCATGGCCGGCGGTCTTGAAAACCCGCTCGGCGCGCGGGCGCTCTATCTTTATGTCGGCGACCGCGACAGTTATTTTCGAATACACGGCACCAACGAACCGACGACCATCGGCAGCGCGGTCTCGAGCGGCTGCATTCGCATGTTCAATCAAGACATCATCGAGCTTTACAATCGCGTTCCGCTTGGCGCTCCAGTGGTCGTGCTCCAGCCTCACGATGGCGCCGCATGATCAAAAGGACGACGGCGTTCGAACAAAAATCGCTTTTGCTGGCGGCTGTGCTGCTGGCCGCTTTATTGGGACCGGTGAACGCAGCCGATCGGAAACCGGACGAGTGCGGATTTGCATCGGTCTATTCGTCGCTGAGCGAACTAACGGCGAGCGGAGAGGATACCCTTGCCGAGGATTTTACCGCCGCGCATCGGACGCTGCCGTTCGGGACGCTGGTTCACGTCGACAATCAAAACAACGGGCGCTCCGCGGTGGTGCGGATCACCGATCGTGGCCCCTTCATCAGCGGAAGGATCATCGATGTGTCGCAGGTGGCCGGGCGCGCCCTCGGCATTTCCGGTTTGACGCCGGTCTGCCTCAACGTCACATGGGTTCCTGTCATTCGACCGGTCGCGGACAGATGACTGTGAAAGCGCGCGCCGTTGGCAGGACGGCCGAGCCTATCGTCAGATAACCGTTCCGAATACTTTCCCGATCCCGGCGGTGAGAGCCATCGCCAGGGCGCCCCAGAATGTCACCCGGACCGTGGCGCGCAGAACGTTTGCGCCGCCCGCGCGTCCCCCGATCGCGCCCAACAGTGCGAGGAAGCCCAAAGACGCCGCGGACACGATTGGAATGAGCAAAATGGCGGGTGACACGATCACCATCAGCAAGGGCATGGCGGCGCCGGTAGAGAACGTTGCGGCCGATGTCAGTGCGGCCTGCACCGGACGCGCGGTGGTGATGTCCGAAATGCCGAGTTCATCGCGCGCGTGCGCCGTCAGGGCATCTTTCGCCATCAATTGCTCGGCAACCTGCCGCGCTAGCGCCTGAGCGACGCCGCGTTTGACGTAGATTTCCGCCAACTCATCGAGCTCAAATGCCGGGTTTTCGCTGAGCTCCTTGCGCTCGCGCGCAAGGTCCGCCCGTTCGGTGTCGGATTGCGAGCTGACCGAGACATATTCGCCGGCGGCCATCGACATGGCGCCCGCCACCAGCCCCGCGACGCCAGCGATCAAGACGGCGTTCTGGTTCGCGGCCGATGCGGCCACGCCGACAATCAGACTTGCGGTCGAAATGATGCCGTCATTGGCCCCGAGCACCGCTGCGCGCAGCCAACCGACGCGGTCGACGAAGTGGCGCTCCGAATGCAGGCGAAGACGGCTCATCCGGCGTTCCGCCTGTCAGGTCAGAGCCGCCCCATCAGAAGCAATACAACGAGCACGATCAGGATGATCCCGATGACGCCGATACCACCGTGACCATAACCGTAACCGTAGCCGCCGAAGCGGCCACTGAAGCCGCCGAGCAGGAAGATGACTAGGATGATGACAAGAATGAGTCCGAGCGACATGGTCGTTACCTCCTTTGGCGGGGTCTAACTGAACATTCGGTCTCTTCGCAGCTCAAAGCGCTAAGCCGTAGATCGTCTTCCCATCAGGCGAAGGCAAAAGAGCACTTAAGCAAGACTTGCCGAGCGGGCATGCAATCCCATTGCAATCAGCGATGCGCCCCCGACAATCATATTGATTCCGATAAGCAGTCCCATTGTCCAGGCCGAAGTCCCTGGCAGGTCAAAAATGATGATGGTCGCCAAACCGATGTCGAGGACACCACTTGCCAACATCCAGCCCCAGCGGCCGGAGAACTGACGGCGGTGCTCGAACGCGAACATAATTGATGCGCCGCCCTCAATGAGGAAGAACAACACCAATACCATTCTCAGGGGACCGGCTGCCTCTAAAGGCCATCCCATCAGACCGCCGTAAAGATCGCTCGATCTGTGCGCGACTAAGACGGCACCGACCAGAACCCCGAGCAAAGCGGACACCAGAGACCACCAAAATCCAGGTATGTGTCGTGCCCAGAAAGTCGTCACGAGGCCGATAATGCCGCTGACGACAAAAAGCCAGCCTATGAACAGGGTCGCGGCCGAACTGGCAATTGATGGAATTACAATTGCCAATAGTCCCAACAAAACTAACGAAACTCCCTCGAAAAGAAAGAGCGTCCAATAGTCTTGCATTGATCTTGTGACTGTATCTGGCATCCGGTCGGCTTCTATTTCAATGCTTCGTCTTCGGATGCCGGCGCAAGCAGCTCATCCGATGCTCCGTCGTTCGGATCAGAGCCGGCCCATCAGAAGTAGGACGACGAGCACGATCAGGATGATGCCGATGATACCGATACCGCCATGACCATAGCCGTAGCCATAGCCACCGAAGCGGCCGCTGAAGCCGCCGAGCAGGAAGATGATGAGGACGATAACAAGAATGAGTCCGAGCGACATGGTCGTTACCTCCCTAGGCAGAATCTAAACGCGCACCTTCGTCACTTGGACCGCTAACGGGCCTCGGCCCGCAACACTCGCGCTTTGAGACTAGCAGTCAACACGTATGTTGCTAACCCAAGCACTTTGTTCATCTTTAGTTCCCCCTTACGATCGTGAGCTGGACCACCCTCGCGAGTCCCCACAAGCCGCACCCGTAATACTCTGAGAGGCACAACCGGGCGGTCGCGGCGGTCAATGGACAAGATGCTGGGCGCGTTGGCTAAAACGCCTGATAGGCCTGCCCGAACTTGCCGCCGATGCGGTCGAAGGCTGGACGATGATGGCTGGTCGGCCCGATGCTCATCGGCGGCTTGCTCGCGCCCGAACGCGGCAATCGTTCGACAAGAAAGAGTGTCTCTGAAAAGCAAAAGCGCGGGCGTTTGAAGGCCCGCGCCGTATCACGATCGAAATCGGGCTGCTTAGAAGCCCGCGCCGCCGCCGCCGAAACGCGACGCGCCGCCACCGCCACGACCACCGCGGCCGCCACCGGCGCCGCCAGGACCGGCCGCACCGGGCACCACACGGGGCTTCATCGGCAGTAGGCCTTCGCGCTGCATCTTCTTGCGCGCGAGCTTGCGGGCACGGCGGATCGCTTCCGCCTTTTCCCGTGCTTTCTTTTCGGAGGGTTTTTCGTAATGGCCGCGAAGCTTCATCTCGCGGAAAATGCCCTCGCGCTGCATCTTCTTCTTGAGCGCCTTGAGGGCCTGGTCGACATTGTTGTCGCGAACGAGAACTTGCACTGCTGCTCCTTCGTTGTTGCGGGGCCGGGCTAAAGGGGCCGGAAGCTCGTCAATCGGGGACTTCCGAGTTGCGCGGCTCTAGCAGAAATGGGGTTAGGAGTCCACAATTGCACCCCCGGCGGGCCTGTTTGCGGCTCGGCGGCCGGGTTTTTGCAAAGGGACGTCGATGGTTGCAGGGTACGGCCTTGGCGGGCGGCGGACCGCGCGGCGCGACCTCATGCGCATGGCCGGCGCCATGACCGCTGCGCTGATGGCGCCGGCCGCGGCGCAGACCTTCAACGCCACCTCGATCAGCCAGGCCGCCCAGGACGCCCGCCGCGACGTCGGCAGGCTCGCCCGCCGCGCCGACAACCTGCTGCGGCTGACCGTGGCCGATGGGGCCGAGCGCGGCGCCGTCGCGGTTCGCCGGTTCCGCGCCGAGCAGGTGGGGCTCGCGCGCGAACTCGCCGCCGTCTTCAACAGCCGGGTCAGCGAGGACGACTGGCTCCTGATCGTGCCGACCGCCGAGCTCGATCTGGTGCTGGCGATGCGCCCGCTGGTCATCCGCATCGCGCCCACGACGGACGAGGTCGAGGCTGCGATCAAGAAGCGGCTGCCGCAGGTCGAGCCGCTCATCGGCGACACCGCAAGCGACGTGCTGCTGACCATCGTGCTGGACGCCCTGGGCCTGACCCGCGGGGTCGCCATGTTCGAGCAACTGCGCGACGACCGCTCGCTCGGCCCGGCGCTGCAGGCCGCCGCCGACGCCGGCAAGGCGCGGCGCTATGGTCTCGCCGCCCTCGAGCTCGAACGGGTGATGCGGACGATGGTCTTGCCGGCAACCGTCGCCGGGCTCGCCGACAGTCTCGGGCCGGACGCACCGCGCACGCTCTACAAGTCGCTGATCGTACGCTTCGTGCCGTTCCTCGGCTGGAGCTATTTCGTCAGTCTGCTGCTGGCGACCATCTATTACAACGGCGCCACCAGCGCTCCGGTCTTGCGGTAAGGGTTCCGGCCCCCGGCCCTACGAAAATAACCCACAGGGTCAATTTGTCCCTCTCCCCGGGCGGCACTTTGGTGTACACCTTGCCGTTTCCTCAAGGGTTCCCGAAGGGATTGGAAACGGCCGTGAACATCCAGACCTCAACCAAGCAGCCGCTCGGCGCTCTCATCAACGAGGGCAAGACCAAGAAAATTCACCAGATCAAGGGCAATGCCGACCTGGTCTGCGTGCTCGCCAAGGACGACATCACTGCCGGCGACGGCGCCAAGCACGACATCATTCCGGACAAGGGCCGCATCGCCACCGCGACCACGTCCAACGTGTTCCGTCTGTTGAAGGACTGCGGTCTGCCGGTCGCTTTCGTCGAGCAGGATAGCGCCACCTCCTTCATCGCGCCCGGCTGCACCATGTTGCCCTACGAGGTGGTGGTGCGCCGCGAAGCGCACGGCTCCTATTTGAAGCGCAACCCGCATCTGGCCAAGGGGCAGCTGTTCCCGCACCTGCTGGTCGAGTTCTACCTCAAGACCAAGAACAAGGACTGGAAGGGCAAGCCGCTCGTCGCCGACGACCCGCTGATGCAGTACGCCGACGGCGAGGGCGAGATTAAACTCTTCAATCCGGCGAAGCCTCTGATCGGCCAGGACCCCTTCCTGGTGCTGCCGGTGAAGGACGTCTTCAGCCACGCCGACGAATTGAAATTCTTCCCCGAGATGCGGCGCATCGCCCGCCAGGCTTTCCTCATCCTGGAGAAAGCCTGGCAGCTCGAAGGCGGCACGCTGGTCGACCTCAAGGTCGAGTTCGGCTTCGACAGCAAAGGCAAGCTCTTGCTCGCCGACGTGATCGACAACGATTCCTGGCGCGTGCTGCAGAGCGGCGCCTATATCGACAAGCAGGTCTATCGCGACGGCGGCGCGCTCGACGACGTCGCCGCCAAATACCGGCAGGTCGCCGAGATCACAGGCCACTTCCGCCTGCCGCGGCAGCGCATCATCCTGTGGCGCGGCTCCGACAAGGACAAGACCGACGCCTTCGTCGAGGCGCTCGGCGAGTTCAAGGACATGATGAGCGTGGTGACCTGCTCCATCCATAAAGAGCCGGTCGCCGGCGCCGCCGTTTTCCAGCGCATGATCCAGGAGGTCCCCGATACGGTAGTGATCGCCTATATCGGCCGCTCCAACGGCGCTGGTCCGGTGCTGTCGGCGATGTCCAACATCCCGGTCATCACCGTGCCGGCGAGCGCCAAGGAATTTCCCGAGGACGTCTGGTCGTCGCTGCGCGCGCCGAGCGCGGTGCCGGTGATGACGGTGCTCGAGCCGTCGAACGCGGTGCTTGCCGCGCTGCAGATCCTGTCCGCGCGCAATCCGCGGCTTTATGCGAATGTGCGCGGCGCCATCGAAGCGAGGACGGTCAACGCCGTCCCGCTCTGACCGCATGGCGCCGGCGAACACCATCGCCCGAGCGTCCGCTCCGGATGACGGCACGTTGGATCCCAACGCGCCGCTGATTGCGGAAATCGAGCGGCTGAGGGCCGAGATCGCGGTCGCCGAACGCAAAATCCGCGAGCTCGAAGCGCGCGCCGACACTGACCTGCTGCTCGACATCCGCAACCGGCGCGGCTTCATGCGCGAGCTCAAGCGCTCGCTCGCCCACTTGCAGCGCTACAAAGGCGAAGCGGCGCTGTTGTTCATCGATCTCGACGGCTTCAAGGGGGTCAACGACACCCACGGCCACGCGGCCGGCGACGCCATCCTCAAGGCGGTGGCGCAGAAGCTCACCAACCACGTGCGCGCTTCCGACGTTGTGGCGCGGCTCGGCGGCGACGAATTCTGCGTGCTGTTGTGGAATCTGGCGCCGGCGCTGGCGGTGACCAAGGCGCATGAGCTGGAACGGCTGATCGAATCCGCGCGCGTGGCTTTCGGCGAGACCCAGCTTTCGGTCGGCGCCAGTGCCGGCGTGGTGCCGCTTACGGCGGAAACACCGGCCGACGAGATCGTCGAAGCCGCCGACAAGGCGATGTACGAGCGCAAGCACGAGCGCAAGCGCGGCCGCTAGGCGTCGCCAATCCCGAATGGTAACCGGCTACGCGATAATGTCCGGCGTGAGCTGATCTTCGATGGAGCGGATCTTGTCGCGCAACACGAGCTTGCGCTTCTTCAGCCGCTGTACCTGGATCACGTCGGAGCCCGGCGACGTCGCCAAAGCCGCGATCGCGGCGTCGAGATCGCGATGTTCCTGCAGCAGGCGCGCCAGCTGTTCCCGCAACTCACGCTCTTCGTCCCGCGTCATCGCCACCGCTGGTTTGCTTCCCGGCTGGGCAGGCGGCCCGGTAAAACCAATTCGTTAATTATTGCGTTTTCCACAGCCCCATTCAAGCTAAGGGAAAATACCGATGCATCAATGGCTTTGCTTACAATTGCCGGACCATGGCCTCGGGTGTATCGTCGATCTTGAGATGAGTTTGAGCTAGACTTATGTCGTCTAGGAGCAACGGTTTGAGGAGACATATTGCATGTCGATGCAATCGCACCTGGCGGAACTTGAAAAAAAGCATCAGGCACTCGAACACGAAATCAATGAGTGCCTTACCCATCCCGCGGTCGATGATCTGAAAATCGTGGAGCTTAAGCGTAAGAAATTGCAGGTGAAGGACGAGATCGAGCGGTTGCGGCACGACAGCCACACCAGCGTTCACTGATCGGTCGTTTCCGTCTTTGTGTTGAAAGCGTCGCCCCCGGCGAAATGCCGGGAGGTGGCGTTTTTACGTTTTGAAGTGCCCTATACTGCCTGCCATCAAGAACGGCCGGCATACGGCCCGTGACGGGGGACACATGCGCTCAAACATTTTCAAACAATGCGCGGTCGCTGTGCTGGCCGTGTTCGTCTGCGCGATCGCAGCCGGCGGCGCGCGCGCCGACGACTATCCGAGCCGCTTCGTCACGCTGGTGGTGCCCTATCCACCAGGCGGCGGCGTCGACGCGATGGCGCGGGTGGTGGCTCAGAAGTTGTCGGATGCGTTCCGCCAGCAGGTGATCGTCGACAACAAGGCCGGCGCCGGCGGCACGCTCGGCACCCGCTTCGTCGCCCATGCGGCGCCGGACGGCTATACGCTATTGCTCGGCCACACCGGCACCATCTCGATCAATCCCAGCCTCTACGCCCATCCCGGCTACGACCCGCGCAAGGACTTCGCGCCGATCGGCCTGGTCGCCTCGATGCCGATCGCGCTGATCGCGCATCCCTCGTTTCCGGCGAAATCGGTCGCCGAGGTCATCGCCTTCGCCAAGCAGCAGCCGGGCAAGCTCAATGTCGGCACCTCGGCGCTCGGCACCGGCGGCTACATGACCGCCGAGGATTTCAAGACGGAGGCCGGCGTCGACGTCGTCATCATTCCTTATAAAGGCACGGCGCCGCTGATGACCGATCTGCTCGGCGACCACGTGCCGATCGCCTTCGGCGTCTTGCCGCCGGCGCTCGGCAATATCCAGGGCGGCAAGCTGCGCGCCATCGCCGTCAGCAGCGCCAAGCGGTTCTCGCTGCTGCCCGACGTGCCGACGTTCGCCGAATCCGGCATGCCCAGCTTCGAAGCCGTGCTGCATTACGGCCTGCTGGCGCCGGCCGGCACGCCGGCGGCGATCGTCGATCGATTAAGCGCGGAATTGCGCAAGCTGGTCGACACCGAGGAGGTGAAGCAGCGCATCCATTTCGAGGGCGGCGATCCGCTCACCTCGACGCCGGCCGAATACGCTGCCGATATCGACAAGGAAGAGAAGAAGTGGAGCGGCCTGGTGCACAGGCTCCGGCTGAAGGTGGAGTAGCGGCGCGTCCGCCACGGCGTTGCGCGCAAACGCCCGGATCGCGAAATTCCGCAGAGCGTGGAGCGGGGGCTCACTCCGACGGTAGCATGATCTGGCCTTCGCCGGTCGCTTGCTGCAAGCGTTGCTGCATCATCTGAGTGGTCATTTGCTGCTGGCCGAAAGCGAATTGCTCTTCGCGCACCAGCACGATGAACGTGAGGATCAGCGCGCTCGCCAGTAGGGCGCCGTTAAAGAGGACGTCGAAGACGATGCGCTTGGTTGAGCGTTTTTCGTTGCTGCGGCGTCGCTGCGGCAAGGTGGTCGGCAAGGGGATATCTCCTTCGTTGCCCCGGCACTCGTATGTCCGCAACGCAATTGGCGTCGATGGGTTTCCCGCCAGTATGTGCGGCAGCGGCTAAAGAATCGTGACCATTTGCCACAATCTAATTGTAACTAACGGCGTAGTGCCGGCCATCGCCATGAGAGAAAGCAAGACGCGCGCCAATTCGGTGACGAGATTGTCTCCGGCCGATCGCGTAAAAAAGCTGCGTCAAATGCCGCTTTTTGATTGAAGCCATATTTAAAAACGTTGATTTGTTGCAGATTCCCAGCTGGTCGCCCGCGCTGAACGAGCGTCCTCGAGTTTGCTTTCGCCGCCGTGCGGCCATATTGTCCTCTCATTCTTCGCCGCTTCACATCCCGCGAGGTCGTCATGAAGCATTTGCCTCCGTCCTCATCGCGCCGTCTGGCCGTGCTGGCCGCCGCCTTTGGCTTGGTCTTGCTGGCCGCGCCCGCCGCGCGCGCTTTCACCATGGACAACCAGAGCAACAGCAACGCCGACGGCAGCGCGCGCTACACCGATCCGGATGCGCGGTTCTCCGGCAGCAGCGACGGCAAGACCGTCATCCGCCAGGGCAACACCACGCTCCAGTTTGGCTCGGGCCAATCCTTCGACCAGAAATACAACGCCGATCGCATGTTCAATCCGATCGGCCGGCCGGGCGACGATCGTTAGGCGCTTTTTTGCATCGACGCGTTTCGGGGGCCCGCAGGGGCCCCTTTTGTTTTGAGGGCGGAGCCAATGAACCCTTCTCGGAACGCAAACCGGCCCACGGGGTCGTTCCCGTAAGCACCGCGTCGATGGGAAGGGAACTCCGATGACGAAATGCAAGCAGATCGCATTCTTGGCGGGCTGCGCCGCCGGCCCGTTCGGCGCGACGCTGGCGCAGGCGCAAGGCCCGGCGAAACCGCAGGCGCTGGAAGGCGCCTATCGGGGCATGTTCGTGTGCGAGAAAATGGCTGCCTCGCCCGACATCCTGCACGTGCCCTCCGATCTCGTGGTGAATGGCGACACCGTCGCCTTCGCCCGCCCGATCTTCAACTGGAACGGCCGCCGCGTGCTCGGCAGCGAACTCGGCATCGGCACGGTCGGCGCCGACGGCAAGCTCGGACTGAAATCGAGCTGGAATTTCCGTGGCGTCAACTACACCGGCAACTACAGCGGCACGTTGAACGCCAACGGCCGCGCCTTGAGCGGCACGCAAAGCTGGCAGCCGCGGCGCGGCGCCAGCGGCAGCCGCACGTGCATTATCGCGTTGGTGCCGGCGCCGAAGGGCGGTGAGGCGGCAACCGCCGAGCAACCCGGGCGCGACTAGCGCGCCAGGAATCGGGTGGCCGATTAGCGGCGGCATTGCCATGTCACGCGCAACAGGGAGCGCGACATGGCAAGAAGTTATTACAGCACGGTGTTCGAGCAGCCGGCCGACGCGGTCTGGCGCGTCATCCGCGATTTCAACAACTACCCGGTCTGGGTCGACGGTGCCGGGACCAGCCATATTGAGGACGGCAAGAGCGGCGAGAGCGTCGGCGCCATCCGCAACGTGCTCTACAAGGACATGCGGCGGCGCCAGCGTCTGCTGGCATCGTCGGATACCGAGCGGGCGCAGACCTACGAGTTCGCCGGCGATACGCCGCTACCGGTGCAGAATTTCCAGGCCACCATCCGCGTCACGCCGATCGTCGATCGCGACCGCGCCTTCGTCGAATGGTGGGCGACCTTCGATTGCGAGCTTGAGCACCGCGAGGAGCGGGTGGCGTTCTTCCGCGACGCGTTTGCCGGATGGCTCGGCTCGCTCAGGCGGCATCTCGAGCGGCGGGCGAACGCCGCGTGATGTCGTTCACGTGGAATATGTGGCGAAGGCCGCCGTGCCGGCGCGGGCGCGGTGGTCGGTCTTGACGTTGACCAGCGCGACCGAGCCGCGATCGACTTCGCGCTGCGCGCGGTCCAGCGCCGGGCGGATGTCGCCGGGCTTTTCGACAAACTCGCCATAGCAGCCGAGCGCCTCGGCCATCTTGTCGAAGCGCGTATAGCCGAGATTGCGGCCCGGCTTGTTGCCGTCGGGGTCGGCGGTCCAGCCGCCGTTGAGGCTGACCACGACCAGGATCGGCGTGTTGTGGCGCACCGCGGTGTCGAGTTCGAGCGCGTTGAGGCCGAACGAGCCGTCGCCGTGCACGACGATCACCTGCTTGTCGGGCTTGGCGATCTTGGCGCCGATGCCGAACGGCAGGCCGACCCCCATGGTGCCGAAGGGTCCGGAATTGAGGCGATGTCCCGCGCACAAAGGTCGGCATCGACTGGCGGCCGTAGTTGAGAATTTCCTGCCCGTCGACGACCAGGATGGCGTCGCGCCGCATGAAGTTCTTGATCTCGTCGCACAGCCGCAGCGGATGGATCGGCGCCTCGTCCATCGGCTTGTTGGCGCCGGGCGCCTGACGTTTTGCCGTTTCGCCGTCGGCGAGCGTCTTGCGCCAGGCGGAGAACCGATCCGCGTCGATGCGCTTGCCGCTGGCATCGATGAGCTGGCGCAGTACCGCCTTGCAGTCGCCGACGATGCCGATGTCGATGCGCCGCGGCGAGGCGGCGATTTCGTCAGCGTCGATGTCGATGCGGGCGATTTTTGCGCCGGCGTTGAAACGCGGCGGCGCCGCGTGGCCGATGATGTAGTTCATACGCGTACCGACTACGATGATAAGGTCGGCGTCGCGGAACGCCGAAGAGCGCATCGACATGTATGAGTATTCGTGGTCGTCCGGCAGCACGCCGCGGCCCTGCGGCGTGGTGTAGAAGGGAATGCCGGCCTTCTCGACGAATTCCTGCAGTTCCGGCCAGGCCTGCGACCAGATCACGCCGCTACCGGACAGGATGATCGGCTGGCGCGCCTTGGCGATGGCGTCGATCAGGGCATCGACCTTGTTGGGATCGCCCAGCGGCCGCGCGTCGAGCAGCGGCCGGCCGGATAGGCTCCAGTCGACCTGCTCTTCAGAGATTTTGGCGTAGAGCACATCGCCGGGAAAATCGAGATAGACCGGCCCCGGCTTGCCGCTCATCGCCTTCTGGAAAGCGACGTTCACCTGCTCGGGGATGCGCTTGAGGTTGTAGACGCGGTCGGCCCATTTGGTGCACGGTTTCATGATCGCGAGCTGGTCGATCTCCTGGAAAACCTGGCGGCCGTTCTGGCTGATGGGGCTCGAGCCGCCGATAGCGACCACCGGGCAGCAATCGATCAGCGCATTGGCGACGCCGGTGGTGAGGTTGATCGTGCCGGGGCCGCTCGCCGCCATGCACACGCCCGGCCTCTGCAGCAGACGGCTGTAGGCCTGGGCCATGAAGGCGGCCGATTGTTCGTGGCGCACGTCGAGCGGACGAATGCCTTCCTTGATGCAGGACGACTTGGCGAGCAGCATCGGCCCGCCCATGAGGAAGAACAGGATGTCGGTGCCTTCGTTCTTCAGCGATTTGGCCAGGATCTCGGAGCCGGTGATGTCCGCCATCTCCTCGTTCCCCTCAGATGATGTTGTCTTTGCCGAGCTGCGCGATTTGGCTCTCGTCGAGGCCGAGCCAATCGGCCAGGACGTCTTTGGTGTGCTGCCCGAGCAGCGGCGACGACTCGACCTTGGGCGTTGCGCCGTCGAAGCGCACCGGCCAGCCCGGCATCTTGAAGGCGCCGGCGGCCGGATGCTGCATCGTCTGCATGATGCCGCGGCGCTCGAAATCGGGATCGTCGGTCAGTTCCATGGTGTCGAACACCGCGCCCGCCGGCACGCCGGCATCGCCAAGGATGCGCATCGCCTCGCGCTTGTCGTGCTGGCGCGTCCAGGCCGAGATCATGTCGTCGACGTCGCGCTCGTGCTCGAGGCGCGCCACGGCGGTATCGAAGCGCGGATCGCCGATCAGATCCTTGCGGCCGATCACCTCGAGCAAGCGCCGCCAATGCAAAGGATTGGTGCGGCTCGTATAGACGTAAACGTAATCGTTCGGCCCGCAGGGTTTGCAGGGATAGGTGCCGCTCGGCACGGCGAAGCCGGACAGGATCTTGGCGCCGTTGCGCTTGGCCGCGACACCCTGCGTCGCCTGGCTCGACAGCGCCACGCGGATATATTGCAGCATGGCGTCCTGCATGGCGATTTCGATGTGCTCGCCCTGGCCGGTGGCGCGGCGCCGGTAGAGCGCCGCCAGGATGCTGATCGCCAGCAGCATGCCGGTGCCGGTATCGCCGAGCGTCACGCCGGGCTTGAGCGGCGGCCCGTCGGGCTCGCCGGTGATGCTCATGACGCCGCCGGTCGCCTGCGCGATCATGTCGAAGGCGAGGTTGTTCTCGTAGGGTCCACCGGTGCCAAATCCCTTGAGCTGCGCGAAGATGATGCCCGGGTTGACTTCGCGCACGGCGTCGTAGCTAAGCCCCAGCCGCTCGATGGCGCCCGGCGCGAAATTCTCCACCATGATATCGGCGCGCTTCGCCATATCCTTAACGAGCGCCAGGCCGCGCTCGGACTTCAAATTGACGGTGACGGATTTCTTGTTGGCGTTGAACAGCAGGAAATACCAGGAGTCGTGGCCGTCGTTCGACGCGCCATGCAGCAGGGAGCGGCCGGCCTCGCCGCCTTGCGGATTTTCGACCTTGACGACCTCGGCGCCGAGCCAGGCGAGCGCCTCGGTACAGGACGGGCCGGCCTCGAACTGGGTCAGATCCAGAACGCGGACGCCGGCAAGGCAGTCCGAAGGCGCGTCGTTGGCAGCCATGGTGTCGTTCCTCCCGGCCGGAACGCCTTCGCTCTACGGCGAGTTTGCGCTGGTTCCGTTGGCGATGCAGCGTAACGGTCCACCCCCCGCAACTCAAGCGGCCGGTCATTCGTCAAACGTCGCGTCGTTGACCTGCGCTTTCCTGCAAGCTTCCCCAAAGGGCACTATGACAGTCGGCGCCGCGGATGGTAGTCGTGCCTGCTTGGCCTTTTCCGCTTTGTTGTTGCATCGAGGCTGGATCGTGTTGCGTATGAATCTCCTCGTGGTGTTTGTTGCGGCCGCTGCCGCGGCCGGCGGCGCGATCGCGCAAACCTGCAACCCGGCGATCGACGGTACCTATTGCGGCGAGCAGATGCAGCGCGCGCCTCGCCCATCGGCGGCGCCGGGCGCGCGCACAATGACGGGCATCCGACCAGGCGAAGCATTTTCAATCTCAAACGATGATAGCCCCGCGATGCTTGGGGCCATCACCTTTAACAGCGATGCTTCGCGTTGCATCGGCCTCTTGCGCCGGTCTAACTGCAAATTCAAATAAAAGGGACCTCACATGACCACGCGCGGCAAAGTGGCTCTCTACCGCGCCTCGGCGCTTCTCGCGGGCCTTATTGCCTCATCGCCGATTTCCGCCGAACCGCAGCCGCGCACGGTCGAGCAGTATCTGTGCAAAGACGTGATGCGCGAGAGCGGCGCCAACCGCGACGTCGCCATCGCCTTCCTGCATGGCTATCTCGTCGGCAAATCCGGCAGCGGCAAGTTCGACCTCGAGGTCCTGCACAAGCAGTCCGACGACTTCATCGAGCAATGCCTCGACAATCCGGCCCAGAAAGCGGTCGATGTGATGGCCAAGGTCAAAGGCTAAGCGCCGACGGAAGCTTCGGTTTTGCAATAGGCCACGCGCTCACACCGCCTTCGCCATTTCCCTCAATTTGAATTTCTGAATCTTCCCCGTGCTGGTCTTCGGAATCTCCGCGAATACCAGGTAGCGCGGGCATTTGTAGCCGGCCAAGTGCTGCTTGCACCATTGCAGCAGCTCGTCGGCCGTCGCTTGCGCGCCGGATTTCAACTCGACGAAGGCGCAGGGCGTCTCGCCCCATTTGTCGTCGGGCTTGGCGACGACGGCGACCGCCATCACCGCCGGATGCTTGTACAGCGCATCCTCGACCTCGATCGACGAGATGTTCTCGCCGCCGGAGATGATGATGTCCTTGGAGCGATCTTTAAGCTGGATATAGCCGTCCGGATAGATGACGCCGAGGTCGCCGGTGTGGAACCAGCCGCCCAGGAAGGCCTTTTCGGTCGAGGCCTTGTTCTTGAGGTAGCCCTTCATCACGACGTTGCCGCGCATCATCACTTCGCCCAGGCTTTCGCCGTCGCGCGCGACCGGCGCGAGCGTGTCGGGGCTGCGCACGTCGAGCGCCTCCAGTGCGCCGTAACGCACACCCTGGCGCGACTTCTTCGCCGCCTGCTCGGCGAGCGGCAGCGCGTCCCATTCGCCGTGCCAGTCGTTGACGACGGCCGGGCCGTAGCATTCGGTCAGCCCGTAGAGATGCGTGACGTTGAAGCCGGCGCCCTTCATCGCCGCCAGCACGGCCTCCGGCGGCGGCGCCGCGGCGGTGAAGAATTCGACCACATGCGGCAGCGGCTTCTTCTCGTTTTCCGGCGCATTGAGCAACGTCGCCATGACGATCGGTGCGCCGCATAGATGCGTGACCTTGTGATTGGCAATCGCGTCATACATCGCCGCGGCGCGCACCGCGCGCAGGCAAACGTGCGTGCCGGCGACCACCGAGATCGACCAGGGGAAGCACCAACCGTTGCAGTGGAACATCGGCAGCGTCCACAGATAGACCGGGTGTTTGGCCATGTTGCAGGTGACGATATTGCCGACGCCAAGCAGGTAGGCGCCGCGGTGGTGATAGACCACGCCCTTGGGATCGCCGGTGGTGCCTGAGGTGTAGTTGAGCGTGATGGCGTCCCATTCGTCGTCCGGCATCGACCATTGGTAGTCGGGATCACCCTGCGCGACGAAATCCTCGTATTCGATCGTGCCCAGCTTTTCGCCGCCGCCGGAATATTCCGGATCGTCGTAATCGATCACCAGCGGCTTCGCCTTGCACAATGCGAGCGCCTCCTTCATCACCTTGGAAAATTCACGGTCGATGATGACGACCTTGGCCTCGGCGTGGTCGAGCGAGAAGGCGATGATGGCGGCGTCGAGCCTGGTGTTGAGCGTGTTGAGCACGCCCTGGCACATCGGCACGCCGTAATGGCATTCCAGCATTGCCGGCGTGTTGGCGAGCATCGCCGACACGGTGTCGCCGCGCTTGATGCCGCGTTTCGCCAATGCCGACGCCAGCCGCCGCGCCCGCGCATAGAACTCGGCATAGGTCCGCCGCAGCGGCCCGTGAATGATGGCCGTGTGCGCCGGGAACACGCTCGCGGCGCGCTCAAGGAAGCCGAGCGGCGTCAGCGGCTGGTAATTGGCCGGGTTGCGGTCGAGGCCAGTTCGTAAGGTGTGTTCGCCTGGGCGTTTTTGCCATTATCGTTCCCCAGTCGAAGTCGGATATATCCGACTTCGACCAATCTAAAATACCCAACTCGGGTAAACCCGAGTTGGGTGGCCCTACGTTAGCGGAGGAAAAGCCTGGCGATCAATTGCGCCGAAACGCCCGGTTCACTTGAGCCAATCCATGATCGCTTTGGCGTTGGGCGCGGCGTTCGGGTCGAACGGCGGCGCCTCGATGCCGAGCGCCTTGAGCTCGGCCGCGCGAGTTGGGCGAATCCGCCGGCCGCAGCCGGATCGCCATCTTGAAGTCGGTGATGGCGTTGTCGCGGTCGCCCTGCATGCGGTAGGCGACGCCGCGCGCGTGATAGGTTTCCGCGTAGTCGTTGCCGAAGCGGATCGCGGCGGTGTAGTCGTCGATGGCGCGCCTCAGATCGCCCGCGGCCCGGAAGGCATTGCCGCGCACCGCCAGGGCTTCACCGTTGCGCGGCTCGAATTCCATGGCCTTGCTGGCGTCGGCGATGGCGCGGTCGGCATCGCCGAGCGCGACGAACGCCATTGCGCGGTGGATATAGGCGGGCACCGCTTTAGGGTCGCGCGCGAGGTATTCGTTATAGTCGGCGAGCGCCGCCTTGAAGTCGCCGACGATTTCATAGGTCCGCCCGCGCTGCCAGTAAACCTCGTTATCCTTGGGATCGAGCTGCTGCGCCGCGGCGAAATCGGCGAGCGCGTTTACGTTCTCGCCGAGATTGACGTAACTGATGCCGCGCCATTTGTGCGCTTGCGCCAGGCTCGGATCGAGCCGTAGCGCTTCGGTGAGGTCGTCGATTGAGCGCTTGTATCGTTCTGGTCGAAGTCGCGGCAGGCGGCGACGTCCTGCGGGTCGCGGCCGATGCCGGATGGACGAACAGGCCAACCAGGATGGCAAGGACCTGGAAGAACATGATGAGGCTCCGCACGGCGGAAACGCCCGCCGCAACTTAAGCTTAGTCGCGGCAGGCCGTCAGCGGGTTCAGCCGTGCAGGATATCGGTCACGCCCGAGCGCACCAGCTCGATCGAGATGACGAACATCAGCGCCATGGTGATCTTGTAGAACACCTCCTGCGGCGTGATGCGCACCACCCAGAAGCCGAACATGTTGGTCGCCATGGCGAGCGGCAGCAGCACCAGCGAGGTGCCGAGCCCCTTGGTCGAGAACTGGCCGAGGGCGAAATAGGGGATCACCTTGAGCGCGTTCACGCTGGCGAAGAAATAGGTGATGGTGCCGGCGAAATTCATCTTCGCCAGCCGGCGCGACAGCGCGTACATCTGGATCGGCGGCCCGCCGGCCTGGCACAGCGTGGAGGTAAAGCCCGACATCGCTCCGGCCAGCATGCCGACGCTGACCGCCGGCTCGGCGGCGTCGCGGGCAACGCGCGGCCCGAGCCAGTGGTACAGCACGAAGGCGATGGTGGTGGCGCCGATGAAAACGCGCACCGTGGCGTCCGAAATATGCGCCGCCAGCACCCAGGCGGCGCCGACGCCGATCAGCGCGCCTGGCAGCGTGCTCGCCAGGATCAGCCCGTTCCAGTCCTTGCGGTAAACCCATAGGGCGGCGGCGTCTTGCGCCATCATGATCGGCAGCAGGATGGCGGCGGCTTCGAGCGGCGGCATGGCCAGCGCCAACATCGGCGTTGCCATCTGCCCGGCCCCGGCAAAGCCGCCTTTGGAAAGGCCGAGTGCGACCACCGCGGGGATGGCCAACGCGTAGAACAGGGGGTCGATGATGACGGTCACGGGGGTGATCGTACGACCAATTGGCCAGGCGGGATTTGCTTAAAGTCAAAGCCATGCCCGGGTCGGTTGAGCCAGCCTTGTTTGCGCATGGCCGCCGTTCCACAATCGCGGTCAAAGCGCCTAGGGAGGCCACCATGGACGCCCGCACGAGCCGGTACCACGACGTCTACGCGCGCTGGCAGCGCGATCCCGAAGGCTTCTGGGGCGAGGCCGCCAAGGAGATCGACTGGTACGAGCCGCCGAAGAAAGTCTTCGATAAGGACGCCGGCATCTACGGCCGCTGGTTCGTGGGCGGCGTCACCAACACCTGCTACAACGCACTGGACCGCCATATCGCCACGCGCAACGACCAGGCGGCGCTGATCTACGATTCGCCGGTCACCAACACCAAGCAGACCTTCTCTTACGGCCGCATGCTGTCCGAGGTGCAGTTGCTCGGCGCCATGCTGCGCGACTTCGGCGTCAAGAAGGGCGACGTCGTCATCCTCTATATGCCGATGGTGCCGGAGTCGGTGTTCGCCATGCTCGCCTGCGCGCGCATCGGCGCCATCCATTCGGTGGTGTTCGGCGGCTTCGCGCCCAAGGAGCTCGCCACCCGCATCAACGACTGCAAGCCGAAGGTGATCCTCTCAGCGAGCTGCGGCATCGAGGTCAACCGCGTGGTGCCCTACAAGCCGCTGCTCGACGAGGCGATCAAGCTCGCCCAGCACAAGCCGGACGCGTGTCTCATTCTGCAGCGCCCGCAATGTGAGGCGACGCTGGTCGAGGGCCGCGACCACGACTGGCGCAAGGTGTGGGAGCACGCCGTCAACTACGCCAAGACGAGCGAATGCGTGCCGGTCGCCGCCACCGATCCGCTCTACATCCTCTACACCTCGGGCACGACGGGAATTCCAAAAGGCGTGGTGCGCGACAATGGCGGCCACATGGTCGCGCTGAAATGGTCGATGCAATATCTCTATGGCGTCAATCCCGGCGAGATCTGGTGGTGCGCCTCCGACATCGGCTGGGTGGTCGGCCACTCCTACATCGTCTATGCGCCGCTGTTCCACGGCGCCACCTCGATCATGTACGAGGGCAAGCCGGTCGGCACGCCCGATGCTGGCGCCTTCTGGCGCGTTTGCGCCGAGCACAAGGCGGTGGCGTTGTTCACCGCGCCGACCGCGTTCCGCGCCATCCGCAAGGAGGACCCGGACGGCAAGCTGCTCAAGCAATACGATCTGTCGAAATTTCGCACGCTGTTCTCTGGCCGGCGAGCGCGCCGACCCGCCGACCATCCATTGGGCGGAAGACATGCTGAAAAAGCCGGTGATCGACCACTGGTGGCAGACCGAAACCGGCTGGTGCATCGCCGGCAACCCGGTCGGCTTGGGCGCGCTGCCGGTGAAATACGGCTCGGCCTGTGTGCCGATGCCGGGCTACCAGATCGACGTCGTCGACGAGGCCTGCCATCCGGTGCCGGCGAACAAGATCGGCTCCATCGTCGTCAAGCTGCCCCTGCCGCCGGCCAACTTCCCGACGCTGTGGCAGCAGGACGACCGCTTCAAGGACAGCTACCTCACCGAATTCCCCGGCTACTACAAGACGGCCGACGCCGGCTACAAGGACGAGGACGGCTACATTTTCGTCATGAGCCGCACCGACGACATCATCAACGTCGCCGGCCACCGCCTGTCGACCGGCGGCATGGAGGAGGTGCTGGCCGGCCACCCCGACGTCGCCGAATGCGCCGTGCTCGGCATCAAGGATGAGCTGAAAGGCGAGGTGCCCTGCGGTTTCATCGTGCTGAAAGCCGGCGTCAACCGCCCGCCGATCGAGATCGAGAAGGAGATCGTGGCGCTGGTGCGCGAGAAGATCGGCCCGGTGGCGGCGTTCAAGCTTGCCATCACCGTGGCGCGGCTGCCGAAGACGCGTTCGGGGAAAATTCTCCGCGGCACCATCAAGAAGATCGCCGACGGCGACAAGTGGACCATGCCGGCGACCATCGACGACCCGGCGATCCTCGACGAAATCACCGGCGCGCTGAAGGGGCACGGGGTGGGGCACTGATTTCACCTCTCCTCGCACGCGGGGCGAGGGGACTAAGCTCCGCCCTGGCGGCTTCGCGCGAACGCCTGCATAGTTCAGCGATGGCAAACAGGAGTCCCGTTGCAATCGTCGGCCGGCTTTCACGATGATCCGGCCCTTTCTGTTCGGGCTGCGCGCCGATACGGAAACAGCTTGGGCGCCCGCCATTGATGGCGCCCAATGCCATGATACGCGACAATCGGCGCAAAAGTTAGCAAGCAGCGGCACCCACCATTGTTCGAAAGCGCTGCGCTTCTCACCATGAGGGAAGCGGCCGTGCTATCCTCCGCGCATGACCGCGCAGCCGCAGCACTTCAAGCCGGGCGAGGGCAGGAACTACACGCTCGGGCGCATCACGCTCACCTTCAAGACGGCCGACACCGGCGGCGCCTACTCGCTGTGCGAGGCGGTCGAGCCGCCGGGCGCCGGCGCCGGCCTACACCGCCATCCGACCTATGACGAGACGCATATTATCGTCGAAGGCCGTTACGAATGCCGGCTGGGCGACGAGACGCTGACGCTTGGCCCCGGCGAGATGATGTTCGCGCCGCGCGGCGCACCGCACAGCATTAAGAGCATCGGCCCCGAGACCGGCCGCGAGCTGATCGCGTCCTCGCCCGGCGGCATCTTCGAGGCCTTCATCGCCGAGGTCACCGCGGCGATGGCCGCGGCCGCAAGCGGCGGCGCGGCGGCCGACTTCAGCGGTATCGCGGGCAAATATGGCATCGAGTTTTTGGAGTGAGCGGCTTGTGCGGCGGCCACTTGTAACCAGCAAAACGGCCCGCTAATCTCGATCGCGTACGGGGATACGCAGTCTCCCCGTCAGACGGCAAGTCCGTCCAAGCGCTGCGCAACACTCGCTTGTCGAGGTGATTGCGCATGGATGGACAAAGAGCTCTCGCATCCGCGAATTTCATCCTGACCGCCGCTGCCGCGGCGGCTTCCGCGCGCCGTCGCCGCATTGAAGGAGCGACCTCATGAAATGGATTACCCGCGAGCACGTGAAAGTCGATCGCGTCGCCTGTCCCTGGCTGATCAAGAAATTCGTCGACAAGGACGCCGAATTCGTTTTCGTCCCCGCCGACAAGGTCGATGCCGAGGCCAAGCGTCTCGGCGCCATCCCCTACGACGTCAAGGGCGTCGAGCTCGGCCATCACGGCCAGGAGTGCTCGTTCGAGGCCATCCTGAAGAAATACAAGCTCACCAGCGATGCGGCGCTGATGCTGCTGGGCAGAATCGTTAACGGCGCCGACACCGACAATACGCTCTACAATCAGGCGGAAGGCGCCGGCCTCGTCGCCGTCGCCGAGGGCTTCCGCCATCTCGGCTTCAAGGACGATCATGAACTCAATGCCGCCGAATGGATCGTCTACGACGCGCTCTATGCCTATTGCCGGGAAATGGTGCGGCAGGGCAAGCCGAACGGCGCCTTCGCCTAGATGACCGGCCGCTCCACCTTGCTGCTCATCTTCGCCGCGCGCGCCTTGCGCGGCTTCGGCGACGGCTTTGCCGTCGTCGTGCTGCCGGCCTATCTCGCCGCGATCGGCTTCAACGCGGCCGAGATCGGGCTGGTCGCCGCCGCCGCTTTGTTCGGCACGGCGCTGTTCACGCTCGCCGTGGGCCTCATCGCGCCGCGTTACGATCTGCGCAACCTGCTGATCGCCGGCGCCGCGCTGATGATCGCGACCGGGCTTGTCTTCCCTCAGGCCGAGCACATCGTCTTCCTCGTCGGCGTCGCCTTCCTCGGCAGCATCAATCCGTCGACCGGCGATATCGGCGTCCTCATTCCGATCGAGCACGCCGTGATCAGCTACGGCGTCGCCGATGCGGACCGCACCCGCGCCTTCGCGCGCTACAGCCTGATCGGCACGCTGTCGATGGCAGTCGGCTCGCTCGCCGCCGCGGCGCCGGACTTTCTGGTGTCGGAGGGCTTTGCGCGCATTGCCGCGTTTAAGGCGATGTTCTACGCCTATGCCGTGTTGGGCATTGCCAGCGCCGCGATTTATCTGCGGCTGCCGCACGCCCATGTAGAACAGCGTCCGCCCGCGGTGCCGCTCACCGTCTCGCGCGGCGTCGTCTACAAGCTCGCGGCGCTGTTCTCGCTCGACGCCTTTGCCGGCGGCTTCATCGTGCAGTCACTGCTCGCGGTCTGGTTGTTCACGCGCTTTAACATATCGGTTTCCGCCGCCGGCGTGTTTTTCTTCTGGACCAGCGTGTTCTCCGCCTTCTCCTATCCCGCCGCCGCGCGCATCTCGCGCGCCTTCGGCCTCGTCAACACCATGGTGTTCACGCACATCCCCTCAAGTATCTGCCTGATCCTCGCGGCTTTCGCGCCCAATCTGCCGGTCGCGCTCGGCCTGCTGCTGGTGCGCTCGGCGCTGTCGCAGATGGACGTGCCGACGCGCTCGTCCTACGTGATGGCGGTGGTGACGCCGCCGGAGCGGCCGGCGGCGGCGAGCGTCACCGCGGTGCCGCGCAGCCTTGCCTCATCGCTCAGCCCGGCGCTCGCCGGCATGTTGCTGACGACCTCGTTCCTCGGCCTGCCGCTCATTCTCTGCGGCACGTTGAAGATCGTCTACGACCTGGCGCTGTTGTTTTCCTTCCGCCACATCAAGCCACCGGAAGAGGGCGGATAAGCGGAACCAACTCGGCGCCTTCCTGTTACAGCTAGGAAATCCGGGGGAATGCAGGCTCCCCGTTAGACGCGGGGAAGACGGCCTACCCGGGGCCGCAAAGAATACGGGTGATGGTGCTTGCGCGCTTTGCAAAGCGCGCGCGACAATCACCCCAACAATCGTCCTAAGGAAATCTCATGCTTCACTTCATCTGCACCGCCTGCGGTATGCAATATGCCGAGAGCGACAAGCCGCCGGCGCAATGCGTCGTCTGCGAGGAGGAGCGGCAATACGTGCCGCCGCGCGGGCAGACCTGGACGACGCTCGCCGCGCACGCGCAAAGCCATATGAACGCGTGGCGCGAGTACGACAGCGGCATTATCGGCATCGGCTCGACGCCGCAATTCGCCATCGGCCAGCGCGCGCTGCTGTTGCGCACCGCGGGCGGCAACATTTTGTGGGATTGCGTCGCCACGCTCGACGCCGCGACCATCACCGCGATCAAGGGCCTCGGCGGGCTCAAGGCAATCGCCATCTCGCATCCGCATTTCTACACCACGATGGTGGAGTGGGCGCAGGCCTTCGAGTGTCCGATCCATCTCAACGCCGCCGACAAAGCCTGGATCATGCGACCCGATCCGGCGATCAAACTGTGGCAGGGCGATACGGTCAAGTTGTGGGACGGCGTCACGCTGGTTCGCTGCGGCGGCCATTTCGAAGGCGGCACGGTGCTGCATTGGGCGCAAGGCGCGTCAGGCCGCGGCGTGGTCTGTTCCGGCGATATTCTCACCGTCGCCACCGACCGCAAATGGCTGTCCTTCATGCGCAGCTATCCGAATTTCATTCCGCTGTCGGCGCGCGAGGTTACGCACATCGGCGCAGCGATGCAGCCGTTTTCCTTCGACGTGCTCTACGGCCACTACTTCGACCGCGTCATCGCCAAGGACGCCAAATCGGTTTTGGAAAAATCCGTCGCGCGTTACATCGCCGCGGTGGAGGGGAAGAGGAGGTATTGATTTTAAGTGTCGTCCCGGCCGAGCGAAGCGAGGGCCGGGACCCATACTCCGCAGACTATCGAAAAGGCACGGCGTATAGGTCCCCGCCTTCGCGGGGAAGACAGGGAGAGTTACTCTTCCTCTTCCTTCTCGCCCTTGCCGCCGAGCTGCTTGAGCTTGGCGAACACGGCGGAGACGTCGAGGTCGGAGCCGCCCGGCTTCTTCTCGGCTTCGGCGGCTTGGGCGGCGGCGACTTCCGCCTCCTTCTTCGCCGTGGTCTCGGCGGCAGGCAGCAGCGTCGCGCCGGTATCGACGGGCGCGGACTTTTCCTTGTTGGCGCGGTTGACCTCGAAATCGAGATCGGTCTGGCTGGCAAGTCCGAGCGTCACCGGATCCATCGGCGCGAGCGCCGCGGCGTTCCAGTGGGTGCGGTCGCGGATCGCGGCGATGGTCGACTTGGTGGTGCCGACCAGCCGCATGATGGCGGCGTCCTTGAGTTCCGGATGATTGCGCACCAACCAGAGAATGGCGTTCGGCCGATCCTGCCGGCGCGACACCGGCGTGTAGCGCGGACCCTTCTTGCCGCGTTCCGGCGAGGGAACCGAGACTTTCTTCTCGCTCAGCGTCAATTTTTGCTCTGGGTTAGCCTCGGCCGCGCTGATCGCTTCGCGCGTGAGTTGCCCGGTCTGGATCGGATCGAGGCCCTTGATGCCCTGCGCGGCGTCGCCGTCGGCGATGGCTTTCACCTCGAGCGGGTGCAATTTGCAGAATTCAGCGATCTGATCGAAGGTCAGGGCGGTATTATCCAACAGCCAGACGGCGGTCGCCTTCGGCATCAAGGGTGCTGCTGTGGCCATAGGCAAATCTCCTCTAGGCTTCGCCCGCCCGTCGGGCGAAGCACCAGATCATCGATGATGACTGGAAAGTAGGCGCAATATAGGGATTCGATCCCGCCCGTGCAACTATGCCGTCTTGACAGGGTGGGGCGGCGCAGCCCACATCCAAAGGTAAATCGCGCGCAAAATCGGCGCGATTCCGGGACACCCGATGACCATCCAGGAAAAGCCGCCGCTCAAGGTTCTGCTGTGTTCGCCGCGCGGATTCTGCGCCGGCGTGGTGCGCGCCATCGAATCGGTGGAGCGGGCGCTCGCGCTTTACGGGCCGCCGGTCTATGTCAGGCACGAAATCGTGCACAACCGCTACGTGGTCGACAGCCTGCGCGCCAAGGGCGCGATTTTTGTCGAGGAACTCGACGAGATCCCGGACACCAATGCCCCGGTCATCTTCTCCGCGCACGGCGTCGCGCGCAGCGTGCCGGCGGAAGCCGCGCGGCGTGGCCTGTTCGCGCTCGACGCCACCTGCCCGCTGGTCACCAAGGTGCATCGCGAGGCCGAAATTCACTACCGGCGCGGCCGCGAGATCGTGCTGATCGGCCATTCCGGCCATCCGGAAGTGATCGGCACGCTCGGCCAATTGCCGCCGGGCGCGGTCACGCTGGTCGAAAGCGCCGCCGACGCCGAAAATTTCGTGCCGCGCGACGCCAATAGCCTCGCTTACGTGACGCAGACCACGCTGTCGGTGCAGGACACCGCGGAAATCGTCGCCGTGCTCAAGCGGCGCTTCCCGGCGATCGCGGGGCCGAGCAAGGATGACATCTGCTACGCCACCACCAACCGGCAGGAAGCGGTCAAGCGCGTCGCCCCCAAGGTCGACGCCATGATCGTGGTCGGCTCGCCGCAATCGTCGAATTCGCAACGCCTCACCGAAGTCGCCAGACGCGCCGGCTGCCCGTACGCGGCGCTGGTGCAACGCGCCGCCGACATCGACTGGAACGCGTTTGCCGGCGTCGGTACGCTCGGCATCACCGCCGGCGCCTCGGCGCCGGAAGTTCTGGTCGAGGAAATCATCGACGCCTTTGCGCAGCGCTACAATGTGAGCGTCGAGACCGTCTCCGCGGTCACCGAGGACATGTTCTTCCCGCTGCCCCGCGCGCTGCGGGAGACCCAGGCGGCCGAGTGAGCGTGGCATGGCCGTCTACACCGACGTCACCGCCGACGAACTCACGCAATTTATCGCCGGCTACGAGATTGGCGCGCTGCTGTCCTACAAGGGCATCGCCGAGGGCGTGGAGAATTCCAATTTTCTCGTCCACACCACGGCCGGGAATTTCATCCTCACGCTCTACGAGAAGCGCGTCGCCGAGCGCGACCTGCCGTTCTTCTTAGGCCTGATGGAGCATCTGGCGGCGCGCGGCATCACTTGCCCGCAGCCGGTGAAAAACAAGAACGGCGGCATGCTCGGCCGCCTCGCCGGGAGGCCGGCGGCGATCGTCACCTTTCTCGATGGCTTGTGGATCCGCTGCCCCAATGCCGGTCACTGCGCGGCGGTGGGCGAAGCGCTTGCCGGCCTGCATCTCGCCGGTGGCGATTTTGCGCAGCAGCGGCCGAACGCGCTCGGCATGGAAAGCTGGCGCGGGCTCTACGAGCACGCAAAGCCGCGCGGTGACAGCGTGCGGCCCGGCCTGTGCGACGAGATCGCCAAGGAGCTCGACGCGCTGGAGAAATCCTGGCCGCGCGGTCTGCCCGCCGGCGTGATCCACGCCGATCTGTTCCCCGACAACGTGTTCTTCCTCGGTGACAAATTGTCCGGGCTGATCGATTTCTATTTCGCCTGCACCGACACGCTCGCTTATGACGTCGCGGTCTGCCTCAACGCCTGGTGCTTCGAGCCGGATCATACCTACAACGTCACCAAGGGCCGCGCGCTGCTCAAGGCCTACGGCAAGGCGCGCGTGCTGTCGGCGGGAGAAATCGCCGCGCTGCCGGTGCTATCGCGCGGCGCCGCCACGCGCTTTCTGCTCACCCGGCTGGTCGATTGGCTGGCGGTGCCGGACGGCGCGCTGGTCAAGCCGAAGGACCCGCTCGAATATTACCGCAAGCTGCGCTTCCACCAGTCGGTGAAGAGCGCCAGCGACTACGGAATAGAAGCGTGAGCGAGCAGCGCGTCACCATTCACACCGACGGCGCCTGTTCGGGTAATCCCGGTCCCGGCGGCTGGGGCGCGATCCTCACGTTCGGCGATCACGAAAAGGTATTGAACGGCGGGGAAGCGCACACCACCAACAACCGCATGGAGTTGATGGCGGCGATCTCGGCGCTGGAAGCGCTCAAGCGTCCGTGCGTCATCGACCTGCACACCGACAGCGAATATCTGAAGAACGGCATCACCAGTTGGATTCACGGCTGGAAGAAGAACGGCTGGCGCACCGCCGACAAGAAGCCGGTCAAGAACGTCGATCTATGGCAGCGGCTCGACGCAGCGCTCCACCATCACAAGGTGCACTGGCACTGGGTCAAAGGCCACGCCGGCCATGCCATGAACGAGCGCGCCGATCAGCTCGCCCGCGACGGCTTGGTGGCCGCGTGCGCCGGCGCCATCGGAGCGATGAAACATTCCTAGTCATTCCGGGGCGCGGCGAACCCGGAATCCAGCAACGAATTCAGGTTATGCATCTGGATTCCGGGTCCGGCCCTTTCGGGCCGTCCCGGAATGACGAATAAAATTAAATCTGCCCCAGCAGCGCCTGGCCGCCGGAAATATCGCACTTGCCGGGCGCGTCCTCGATGTTGAGTTTCTTCACCACGCCGTCCTCGACCAGCATCGAGTAGCGCCGGGAGCGCGTGCCGAGCCCGTTGCCGGAGCCGTCGAAGGCCATGTCGATCGCCTTGGCGAATTCGGCATTGCCGTCGCCGAGAAAATCGATCTTGCCTTCGGCGCCGGTCGCCTTCTTCCAGGCTTCCATGACGAAGGCGTCGTTGACGCCGGTCACCGCGATGGTGTCGACGCCTTTGGCCTTGAAGGCGGCTATGTTGTTGAGGAAGCTCGGGATGTGCAGGTTGTTGCAGGTCGGCGTGAAGGCGCCGGGCACCGCGAACAGCACGACCTTCTTGCCTTTGAAAATGTCGTCGGTGGTCTTCGGCTTGTTGGGGCCTTCCGCGGTATGGGCGCGGAACGTGGCATTGGGCAATTTGTCGCCGACTTTGATGGGCATGGATATCGTCTCCCTGATTTTATGGGGGCGCAAACTAGCGCGCTTGGCGTCGTTTAGTCGAGATGGGTCTTGACCTCGGTCGCGCGGTCGCCCTGCACGATGGTGAACGTCAGTTCGAACGCCGCCTTGGGATCGACGCCGGGCGGCAGTCCGTCGAGCTCAAAGCCGAAATATTGGTGTCCGGCCGGCGCGCCTGGCGCGGGCTTGGGGATGGGCAGCGCCCATTCCGGCGTCGGTCCCTCGACGAAAACTTCGTCCGGCGCGCCGGTCGGCGCGGCGAGATCGACGAACACCAGCGGCTTCACCTTGTCGTCGCTGGCGCGCTTGGCGGTCAGCCCGGCTTCCGCGGCGGTAACGGGCTTCGGCACGCGGGCTTCCGCGGCATCCAACGCCGCATTGTCGGCGCCGCCGGCAGGCGCAAGCGTCAGCTCGATCTTCGCCTCGACCGGTACGCACAACTTTTCGCACACCGCGTAGTCGACCTTGCCGCGCAACGTGACTGGCTTGTCCTTCTGCCGCGGCACGACGCGCACCGGGAAAATAACGTTGCCTTTGTAACCGATGGTGGTGCCGGCCTCGTCGGTGAAGGCATGCGGTGCCGGAAACGAGACCTTCGCCGTCGCGACATTGTCCGAGCCGGCAAAGTTGAAGCGCGGCGGCACGCCGGAATCGCCGGGATAGCGCCAATAGGTATGCCAGCCGGGCTGCAGCTTGATCTCGATACCGGCCCGCAAGGCATCGGCGCCGCTTTTGTTGGCGCCGGCGATTAGGCGAATCGCCGAGTAGGTGTCGGCGACCCATGGCGAGGCGTCGGCTGCGCGCGCCGCAGACCCGGCCAGCACGGCGAAGCCGCCGGCGGCCAAGATCGCGCAAATTTGACGGAAATACTTTTCCATGGCGCTCGGTCTAATCGGTTACCACACGTTTCGCCACTGAATTCATTGTGAGCAGCGGCTGAACAAGTTGCGGGCACCGCGGAGATTCCGCCACAATTTCCGCTTTAAATATGACGGTGGGTGATTGAATTTTCCGCAAGCGGAGTCGTTTGCAAAGGCGGAGCGATTGGGTAACCTTTCGACATGAAGCTTCCACGCAAATCCACCGGCAAGCCGACCGCGCGCGGCTACCTCGACGGGCAGATGCTGATCGCCATGCCGACGATGGGCGATGAGCGTTTTTCACGTGCCGTCATCTATGTCTGCGCGCATTCCTCTGAAGGCGCCATGGGCATCGTCGTCAACCAGCCGGCCGGCAACATCAAGTTTCCCGATCTGCTGGTGCAGCTCGAGGTAATCCCGGCGAGCGAGCGCATCCAGCTCCCGGTGCGCGCCGAAGACATCAAGGTGCTTAAAGGCGGGCCGGTGGAGACCGGGCGCGGCTTCGTGCTGCACTCGGCCGATTTCTTCATCGAGAATTCGACGCTACCGATCGACGACGGCATTTGCCTCACCGCCACGCTCGACATTCTCAAGGCGATCGCGCGCGGCAACGGGCCGGAAAGCGCCATCCTCGCGCTCGGCTACGCCGGCTGGGCGCCGGGTCAACTGGAAAACGAGATCCAGCAGAACGGCTGGCTGCATTGCGCCGCCGATCCGGAATTGATCTTCGGCACCGACACTGATCACAAATACGAGAAGGCACTGCGCAAGATCGGCATCGATCCCGGCATGCTGTCGAGCGAAGCCGGCCACGCCTAAATTTTATTGGCGACCGCGACCCAGAACGGCTCTTTGTCTGAAAACCTGATGGTGTCGAAACCGGCCGCGCGCAGCATGTCAACCATCTGCGCGCGCGTGAAGCGCTGCTCGAGCCGCGTGCAGAAGCGGTCGAAGGCGTCGGTGCGCATCACGTAGAGCGCGCGGTGGCGGTAATAGGTGAGTGGCCAGGAGCGCGGCAGCAGGCCGAGCTTTTCCAGCAGCGCGGCCAGGCGCGCGACCGGCCAATAGACCGTATAGGCGATGATCGTCGTTGCGGTGATCTGCAGCGGGTAGGGCGCGCGCGAGAGAATCAGCCGGCCCGTGTTGGAAATTTTCCAGAGCATCCGATAGCCGGCCGAGCGGTTGTCGAGGGCGTAATAGAGATAGAGCAGAAACGGCGCGCCGGGCTTGAGCTTGGCCGCGGCGTCGCGGATCGCCTGCGCGGTGTCCGGCACATGGTGCAGGACGCCGAGCGCATAGGCGAAGTCGAGCGAGCCGTCGGCGAACGGCAGCGCCGAGACCGAGGCCTGGTGAAAGCTGACATTGCCGAGCCCGGCGAGGTTGGCGCGCGCGACCGCGAGCGCGTCCGCCGCGGGGTCGATGGCGTGCAGATGGCCAACGCGCGGCGCCACCAACATGGTCCAGCGCCCGCTGCCGCAGCCGATATCGGCACCGACGCTGTTCGGCGGCAATCGGTCCCAGGGAAAGATCGCGAAATAGCCCTCGAACATCGCGCGGCGGTCTGCGTCGGTGAACGCCTCGGCCGATTGCGTGAACGTCGCCCATTCGCGGCCGAAGCCCTCGACCGTCGCCGGATCCGTGTTTTTTGGCAGCGATGTCATCGCAATCCCAAGCGCCGCGCGTTCAGGGCGCGACCTCGAGCCGCTCGCCGGTCAGCAATCCGCCGGCCGCCTGCGCGCTCATCGGCTCGCCGAAGGCGAAGCCCTGCGCGTATTCGCAGCCCATCTGGTAGAGCTCGACCGCGTCGGAGTCGGTCTCGGCGCCTTCCGCCACGACGTCCATGCCGAGATCGTGAGCGAGCGCGATGATCGAGCGTAGGATCACCGGCCGCGTGCCCTGCGCCGTGGTGCGCACGAAGGACTGGTCGATCTTGATGGTGTCGAACGGGAAGCGCTGCAGATAAGCGAGCGAGGAATGGCCGGTGCCGAAATCGTCAAGCGATAAGCCCACGCCGAGCTCCTTGATGCGGGTGAGCATCTGCGCGGCGTGCTCGGGGTTTTCCATCACCAGCGATTCGGTGATCTCCAGCTTGAAGGTGCCGCGCGCAATCGCAGAACGCGACAGCACGCTGCGCAAATCCTGGATCAGATCGTGCCGCAGCAATTGCCGCGACGACACGTTGACGCTGGCGAAAATCGGCTCGCGCGAGCGGCTCGCCGCCTGCCAGCTCGCCAGCCGGCGCGCGGTGCGCTCGAGCACGAACAGGCCGAGTTCGACGATCAAGCCGATCTCTTCGGCGGTCGAGATGAATTCGATCGGCGACAGGCGGCCGAGCTTGGGGTGATCCCAGCGCGCCAGCGCCTCGAAGCCGGCGATAGAGCGATCCTCCAGCCGCACGATCGGCTGGTACAGCACCTTGATCTCCTCGCGCTCGATGGCGCGGCGCAATTCCAATTCCATGGTCAGCCGGTCGGTCTTGCGCGAGCGCATCGCCGGCTTGAAGATCTCGATGCGGTCGCCGCCGATGCGCTTGGCGTGATACATCGCCAACTCGGCGTCCTTGAGCACTTCCTCGGGGCTGCGCGCCTCGTTTTCCGACAGCGCCAGGCCGATCGAGGCGGTGATGAAGATCTCGCGGTCGTTGAAGCCGATCGGCGCGCGCAAGGTGCGGCGCATGGTCTCGGCGAAAGCGACGATGCGCGCCGGCTCGGTCTCCGACAGCAGGATCAGCGCGAACTGGTCGCCGGAGAGCCGCGCCAGCGTGTCCTGCGGCTTGAGCAGGCGGGCGAGCCGGCGCGCGATGGTGAGCAGCACCGAATCGCCGATCGACGATGCCGACCGAGTCGTTGACCTGCTTGAAACGGTCGAGATCGATCACCAGCACCGAAGGCCGGATTTGCGGATCGGAGCGGGCGAAGCCGAACGCCGCGTCCATGCGGTCGATGAACAATTGGCGGTTGGGTAGGCCGGTGAGGTTGTCGTGGACGGCGTCGAACAGCAGCCGCTCCTCGGCCTTCTTGAAGTCGGTTGACGTCGGTGAGCGTGCCGACCAGCCGCACCACCTCGCCGTCGGAGCCGACCACCGGCCGCGCTTTCAGCGTGAACCACAAATAATGGCCGTCGTTGGCGCGCAGCCGGAAGCCCTGGTTGAGGCGGCCGCGCCGCTGCTCCACCGCGCAATCGAGCGAGGCGCGGAAGCGGTCGCGATCGAGCGGATGCAGGACTTCGAGCCAGGTCGCCGCCGGGCCTTCCAGCGTGCCGCGCTTCAAGCCCAGCAACTGTTCGGTCTCCGGGCTGGTGTAGATCTTGTCGGCGGAGACGTCCCAATCCCAGATCATGTCGCCGGCGCCGGTGAGCGCCAGCGCGCGCCGTTCGACGTCGGAGACGATGCCGTGGGTGATGCCGCCGGCGAAGGCGTGCTGCATCACCGTGAAGCCGATCAGCATGACGATCAGCACCAGGCCGCCGAGCAGCGCCGGGCCGATGATGTCGTTGGTCACGACGCCGGTGACGGCGAGCGCGGCGGCGGCGGTCCACACCACCAGCAACAGCCAGGTCGGGATCAGCAGCACGGCGCGGTCGTAGCCGTGGGTGGACAGATAGATCACCAGCGCCAGCCCGAACACCGCGATGCCGGCAAGCGACATGCGGGCGATGCCGGAGGCGACCGCGGGATCGAACACCGCGACCGCGATGAGCGCGGCGAGCGCGGCGAGCCAGGCGATGGTGATGTGGGCGTAGCGCACGTGCCAGCGCGACAGATTGAGATAGGCGAACAGAAACACCAGCAGCGTCGCCGACAGGATCGCCTCGCCGCAGGCGCGCCAGACGCGCTCGGCGCCGGCCGACATGTCGAATACCTTGCCCCAGAAGCCGAAGTCGATGCCGATGTAGATCAGCACCGCCCAGCCGAGCGCGGCGGCGGCCGGGAAACATCACCGAGCCCTTCACCACGAACAGGATGGTGAGGAACAGCGCCAGCAGGCCGGCGATGCCGATGACGATGCCGTAGTACAGCGTGAAGGAGTTGACCTTGTCCTTGTAGGCGTCCGGCTCCCACAGATAGATCTGCGGCAGCTTGTCGGTGCGCAATTCGGCGACGAAGGTGATGACTGTGCCGGGATCGAGCGTGACGCGGAAGATGTCGGCGGTCGTGTTCTCCTGCCGCACTGGCCGGTCGCCCGAGCGACGGCGTGATGCCGGCGATGCGCGACAGTCCGAGATCGGGCCAGAACAGGCCGGAGCCGACCATGCGGTAATGCGGCACGACGATCAGCCGGTCGATCTGCTCGTCGGAATTATTGGTGAGCGCGAACACCGCCCAGTTGGTGTTGGCTTCGCGCGCGCGCACTTCGATGCGGCGCACGATGCCGTCGGGGCCGGGCGCGGTGGAGACCTGGATGCGGTCGGCTTCGGTTTTTTGCACGTCGGTGGCGGCGGTGAGATCGATGGCCGACGACGTCGAGCCGCACGTTCACCGCTTCGACGGCGCGCGCCGGCTGCGCCGCCAGCAACGCGGCGGCGAGCGCGAACAGGCGTGTTGCGCAGCGCTGCAAGATCAATTCAAATCCCCCGGCCGCGGCGGTGCCAGTCATGCTGTTATTGCGGCCCCGCCGACGGTGAAATCTGCAAGCCAATTCACCCCAAGCCCGGTTGTGCTGCGACAATGCGCCGATTTCGCGGCCCGCACGGCCTGCGGAGAGTACCGGCTTCGCTGGCCGCGGGCAAGAGATCGAAAGTGTTTTCAACGGGTTAGCACGATCTTGCCGATATGGGCGCTGCTCTCCATCAGCGCATGGGCGGCGGCCGCCTGCGCGAGCGGGAAGGTCTTGTAGATCACCGGCTTGACCTTGCCAGCGACGATCAGCGGCAGCGCGTTGGCCTCGACCGCGCGCGCGATCGCGCCTTTGTCGGCGACCGAGCGCGAGCGCAGCGTCGAGCCGGTGTGATGCAGCCGCTTGAGCATCATGCGCATGAAATTGACTTCGCCTTCGGCCCGCCCTGGAACGCGATCTGCACGATGCGGCCCTCGACCGCGGCCGCTTCGTAATTGCGGGCGATGTAATCGCCGCCGACCATGTCGAGTATAACGTCGGCGCCCTTGTCGCCGGTGGCCGCCTTGGTCGCGGCGACGAAGTCCTCGGTTTTATAGTTAATGGCGACGTCGGCGCCGAGCTTGCGGCAGGCCTCGCATTTTTCCGCGGAGCCGGCGGTGGTGATGACGCGCGCGCCGAGCGCCTTGGCGAGCTGGATCGCGGTGGTGCCGATGCCCGAGGTGCCGCCATGCACCAGGAAAGTCTCGCCGCTTTCAACGCCGCCGCGCTCGACCATGTTGTGCCAGACGGTGAAGAAGGTCTCCGGAATGGCCGCGGCTTCGACCATCGACAATCCGCTCACCGGCAGCGCGTGGCTCTCATGCGCGAGGCAATATTCGGCGTAGCCGCCGCCGGACAACGAGCGCCATCACGCGGTCGCCGATTTTCCAGCGCTTGACGTTGGCGCCGAGCGCCACGATCTCGCCGGCGATCTCCAGGCCCGGAATATCGGGCGCGCCGGGCGGCGGCGGATAGAGGCCCTGGCGCTGCATCACGTCCGGCCGGTTGACGCCGGCGGCCGCGACCTTGCACCAGGATTTCGCCGGCGCCGGGCGTCGGGAACCGGGCGCTGTTCCGGAACCAGCATGTCCGGCCCGCCGGGGGCCTTGATGCCGATTGCGGTCATGCGGGTCGGAAGCGCGGTCATGGAATCCTCGAGCTTTTTCGGGGGCTGGGCGCCTGTTTAGGTCGGGCCTTGCCGGTGTGACAACCCGGGCCGGCGCGGTTAAATTCGCGGCAGTTCCGGAGGCACGCCATGCCGATCATCGACGACGACGACAAGCCGAAGAAAAAAATCGCGCACGAGATCGGGCAGGACCTGAGCCTGCTCTCGGTCGAGGAATTGGCCGCGCGCGTGCAGCTGATGCACGACGAGATCTCGCGGCTGGAAGCCGACATGGCGAGCAAACGCGCGGCGCGCTCGGCCGCCGATCAGTTTTTCAAGCGGTAAATCTGCACCGGCGATGCGCTGGCCGTCGAAAAATCCCGCATTGCGCCGCGCTTTGGTAACCGGTCGTTAAGCTTTCTCGATCATTACTGTGGATCGTCCATCTTCATGGACATTGAGTGGCTCCTGTCCACTCTGTTTGACGCCTCCCTGTTATCAACTTCGAGCCGCCGGCAACGGCGGCTCTTTTTTGTCCCATTCCGGGACAGAAGCGGCGGCTATGGTCGCCGCGCTCTTAAGCTTGCCCGGCAACTATGTCGCAAAGTTTGCGGATCCGGCGTCTGGACAGACCAGGCCGGAGCGCGCGATGCTTCACCCACAAACGGGGCGCGTAACAGTTCCGGTGCATGGGTAAGGCGTAGCGTATGGGTGAGAAATCAATCAACGATTTGCAGCCGGTGTCGTTCGGCGCGCGGCTCGCCAATTCGCAGGTTTTCGCCGATCTGTTCCGCGACGGCATGGCGCTGGTCGAAGAGACCGCGACCTATCTCGACGGCCCCGGCCGGCAGGAATCCAAAAAGCTCGAGCGCGCACGCCGCGCTCGCCTACGCCACCGAAAGCATGCGGCTGACCACGCGGCTGATGCAGCTCGCCTCCTGGCTGCTGCTGCATCGCGCGGTGAAGGAAGGCGAGATGTCGCTCGCCCAGGCCAACAAGGAAAAGAGCCAAGGTCAAGCTGTCGGCCGCCGACTATCCACGAGCCGCACAATCTCGAACTGCTGCCCGCCGCGTTGCGCGAGCTGATCGAGCGTTCGCACAAGCTGCAAGGCAAGGTGCGCCGGCTCGACGCCACCATTCATAATCACGACGCGCCCGAACAGGCCGCGGCGGGCAATCCGGTCGAGCGCCAGCTTGGCCTGCTCAAGGCGGCCTTCGGCGCGGAGAGCGTCTGATCTGATCGCAGCGGCCGAAGAATAAACAAAACCCCCGCGGCTTGGCGGGGGTTTTTTCGTTACCGGCGGTAGCGTGGCCGCTTATTTCTTCTCGTCGGTCTTCAGGAAGCCGGAGAACTTCTTCTGGAAGCGCGACAGGCGGCCGCCGCGATCGACCAGATGCTGCTGGCCGCCGGTCCAGGCCGGGTGCGACTTCGGGTCGATGTCGAGATGCATGACATCGCCCTCCTTGCCCCAGGTCGAGCGGGTGGTGAATTCGCTGCCGTCGGTCATCACCACCTTGATGGTGTGGTATTCGGGATGGATATCTTGCTTCATCGTCCTGGATCCGTTGCGGTGCGCGCCGAAAGAGGCTGAATTTGGCGGGTCTATACAGGAGCCGGACGCAGGCGGCAAGCCGCCGCAATTGACCAGGATCAAGGCTCCGGGGCATGGTGCGCTCTCTTAAAGGGGGCGCCGGGCACGACCGGCGACGCGGTTCCGGTAAGGCCGCCGACGGTTAAGCTCGGCGGCCTTTCGCAATCATGCCGTCAGTGTGGCGAAGCGCTTGGCGCCTCGTGCAGGTGTTGGGACGTTAGACGATGACTCGACTGGAATTCCGTGCCGCCACCTCGCTTGCCGCCGTGTTCTCGGTGCGGCTGCTCGGCCTGTTCATGATCTACCCGGTGTTCGCCGCCTATGCCGAGCACCTTTCGGACGCGACGCCTTATCTGGTCGGCGAGGCGCTCGGCATTTACGGGTTGAGCCAGGGGCTGTTGCAGATTCCCTTCGGCCTGTTGTCCGACCGCTTCGGCCGCAAGCCGATGATCGTCGTCGGGCTGATATTGTTCGCGATCGGCAGCGCGGTGGCGGCGCTGTCCACCTCGATCGGCGGCGTCATTTTCGGCCGCGTGCTGCAAGGCGCGGGCGCCGTTGGCTCGGTGATCCTGGCGCTGGTCGCGGATCTCACCAGCGAGGAAAGCCGCACCAAGGCGATGGCCACGGTCGGCATCACCATCGGCGCGTCCTTCATGATCGCGGTCGTGGCCGGGCCGATCCTGGCGCCATTTCATCGGCGTCGCCGGCATCTTCTGGCTGATGGTGGGACTGGCGCTCATCGGCATCGCCATCACCGAATTCGTGGTGCCGAACCCGATTCGCGTGCGCCACCATCGCGACGCCGAGACGGTGCCGGGCTTGATCGGCTCGGTGCTGCGCCATCGTGAACTGTTGCGGCTCGACATCGGCGTGTTCGCACTTCACGCCATGCTGACGGCGAGCTTCCTGGTGGTGCCCGGCCTGCTGCAAGGGACGCTCGGGCTGTCCACCAAGAATCAATGGATGGTCTATCTGCCGGTGCTGGTGGTGTCGGTGATCGTGATGGTGCCGGCGATTATCGTCGCCGAGAAGCATCGCCAAATGAAGGGGGTGTTCGTCGCCTCGGTCGCCGCGCTGGTGGCGAGCCAGGTCATGTTTTACTTCGGCGCCGGCAATTCCTTCGCCGTGCTGGCGGCGTTGACCGTGTTCTTTGCCGGCTTCAATGTGATGGAGGCGAGTCTGCCTTCCCTGATCACCAAGGCAGCGCCGCCCGACGCCAAGGGCACGGCGACCGGGCTTTATTCGAGCCTGCAGTTTCTCGGCATTTTCGTCGGCGGCGTCGTCGGCGGCTGGGCGCACCAGGCCGGCGGCATCGCCGCTGTGTTCGTCCTGACCACGGTGATCGCGCTGCTCTGGCTGTTGGCCGCGGCGACCATGGCGCAGCCAACCTATCTGACGACGCGGCTCTTGCCGCTCGGCGCCGGCAAAGCAAGCGACGCCGACGGTCTTGCCGCGCGGCTGCGCCAGGTGCCCGGCGTGGCGGAGGCGGTGGTGATCGCCGAAGAAAACCTCGCTTATCTCAAGGTCGATTCGAAATCCTTCGACGCCGCCATGGCCGAGGCGCTCGCCGGCGCACGCTAATTCCTTAACGATGCGCTTCGGCGAATTTCCTTGATCTGAAAATCGCCCGTTCGAAAGTCGCCACGTACGCGCCCGAATTCGGCCTCGCGAGTTCCCTCGCCCGGCCACGACTCGCTGAAAGCATCCCGCCGTTCGGTTCACATCCATCGGAGGGGTCCATGCGATTGTCCACCCTTTTCGGAAATTCGTTTGCTGTCCTGCTCATGTCGGCCGTCTCGGCCGCCGCCGCGACAAGTCCGGCGCCGGAGCAAGTTTCCGGCCCGCTCAGCCACGAGAATCTCGTCGGTCTATTTCGTGCACGGTCAATCGAAAGCCGGCCCGGTGCCGCTCACGTTGCAGGAGGCGCTGGCCAAGGGCGCGGTGCGGGTCAGCGAGACCGGTACCGTCAACACGCTGACGATCGAGAATTTCGGCGACGAGGCGGTCTTCGTGCAGGCCGGCGACGTGGTGAAAGGCGGCCGACAGGATCGCACCTTGACCGTCAGCCTGCTGCTGCCGCCGAAATCCGGCCGCATCCCGATCGCCTCGTTCTGCGTCGAGCACGGCCGCTGGTCGGCGCGCGGGGCCGAGGACGCCAGGAGCTTCGCCAGCTCGGCGTCGGCGGTGCCGTCGCGCGAGATGAAGCTCGCCATGCAGGCGCCGCTGCCGGCGGCGCCCGCCGGCGAGGGCGTCGGCCTGCGCCAGCAGAAAGTCTGGGCAGGCGTCGCGGCCGCGCAGGAGCGGCTCGCCGCGGCAACCGGCGCCGACGTGCGCGCGAAGATTTCCCAATCCAGCCTGCAGTTGGCGTTGGAAAACAAGAAACTTGACGATATGCGCAAGGCTTATGTCGCCGCGCTTAAAGCGGCCGGCGAGGCGAGCGACGACATTATCGGCTACGTGTTCGCGGTCAACGGCAAGATCAACAGCGCTGAAATCTACGAGTCGAACGGCCTGTTCCGCAAAATGTGGCCGAAGCTGCTCGACGCCAGCGCCACCGAGGCGATCGCCAATCGCGCCGACGCCAAGGCCGCGCCGCCGCCCGAGGCCAAGACGGCGGGCGCATTTCTCAATGCGCCCGCGGCGGCGCCGGCCAAGGAAACGCCGCTGAAATTCGGCGTCAACCGCATCGTGCGCGACAGCGCCGAAGAGGTGATGTTCGAGACTTCGCACGCCGACGGCTTCGTGCACCGCAGCTATCTGGCGAAGTGAGTTTCAGGAGGTCGCGGCCGCCTCGTGCGGCCGCCACGCCATCCGGTTCACCGGCTTACCCGACACCGGGTTCTTGTCCTCGCCGGCATAGACGAAGCCGTGCTTTTCGTAGAAGCGGATGGCGCGGGCGTTGTCCGTGTTGACCAGTAGCTCGAGGCCGCCCGGCGAGATGCGCTTGGCCTCGTCGAGCAGCATGAGCGCGACGTTGCCGCCCCAATATTCGGTCGCCACGACGATTTGATCGAGGTACATCGTCTCTGGATCGACGGTGACAAAGCCGATGAGGGCACCGTTGTCTTCCGCGACCACGACGCGCGCCACCGGCACCAGTTCCTTGCGCCAGCGCTCGCGCCACCAGGGAACGCGCTCGGTGAAATTGAGATGCGGATAATGCTTTTGCCAGGTGCGCCGCCATAGCTCGATCGCCGCGTCCTCGTCGGCGGCGGAGTAGGGGCGCAAGATCGGCTGTGGCGCCATGTCAGGCGCCCGTGCCGGCCTGACGGCGAAGCTTGCGGACGACCATGACGACGGCCGTGCGGTCGCATGGGGTTGCGCCGTAGGCGATGGCGCGACTGCGCTCAAATGCCGTCAAGTCGTAGTGCGGATTGGGCGTCCGCGGCGGGCCTTGATACGACGAGCGGTGCAGGCCAAGCGTTCTGGCGAAGCGGTGCAGTTCGTCGATACCGTCGGCGAGCAGATGGCACCACTTGCGGCCCTGCCAATCCCAGATCGCGTCGTCGACATAGACTGCCATCGCCAGCGCGCTCACCGCTCCGTCAGCTTGAACTCGATGCGGCGGTTGCGCCGGTAGGCGTCTTCGGTGGTGGCGGTGTCGATCGGCTGGAATTCGCCGAAGCCGGCGGCGACCAGACGCTGCGGCGAGACGCCCTTGGCGATCAGATACTGCACCACGGCGATGGCGCGCGCCGCCGACAGGTCCCAGTTCGACTTGAACTGTCCGCCGCTGATCGGCCGTACGTCGGTATGGCCGTCGACGCGCAGCACCCAGGCGATGTCGGCCGGGATCTGCTGATCGAGCCCGGTCAGGAGCGGCGCGATTTTGTCGAGTTCGGCTTGCGCTTCCGGCTTAAGGTCGGCCTTGCCGGTGTCGAAGAACAGCTCCGATTGCAGCACGAAGCGGTCGCCGACGACGCGCACGTCGGGCCGGTTGCCGAGAATCTGGCGCAGCTTGCCGAAGAAGTTGGAGCGATATTGCGATAGCTCCTGCACCTTGTGCGCCAGCGCCAGATTGAGCCGCTGGCCGAGGTCGGCGATCTTGCCCTGCGCTTCCTTGTCCTTCTGCTCGGCGGCGTCGAGCGCGCTCTCGATGGCGGCGAGCTGGCGGCGCAGCGCGGCGATCTGCTGGTTGAGGATTTCGACCTGCGCCAGCGCGCGCGAGGAGATCTTCTTCTCGCCTTCGAGCTGGCCGGTGAGTTCGTTGACCTTGCCTTGCGCCGCCGCCGTGCTCGCGCCAGAGCCCTCGGCGATGCCTTTGTATTTGTCGCGCTCGCTCTCGGCGCCGGCGAGCGAAGCGCGCAGCTGCGCCAGTTGGTCCTCGAGATCGGCCTTGCCGGTCTTCTCCATCGACAGCAATTCCGTGAGCTGCGCGATCTGCGCGTTGAGCCGAGTGAGCGCGGTGTCTTTGCCGGCGACTTCCTGCTGTAGATAGAACTGCACCACCACAAACACGGTCAGGATGAAGATGATGCTCAGGATCAGCGTCGACAGCGCGTCGACGAAGCCGGGCCAGTAGTTCATGCCGCTATCGCCGCGGCGGGTGCGGGCAAGCGTCATGGGCTAGCGCTCCACCTTCTCGCGCGCGATGATCTCCAACAGCCGCTTGATCTCGCGCTGCTGCTCCGCCTGGCTGTCGGCCCAGTCGCGGATCATCTGCTGCTCGGCGCGCATGTGCTGCACCAGGCCTTGGATCGCTTCGGCGAGATTCGACATCGCGCTGGTGGTGTTCTTGCCGATGCCGCCTTCGGTGAGCGCCTCGCGCAGGCGGTCGGTGCCGCCGGCGGCGACGATCGGCTCGGCCGCCTGGTCGTAGACCGTGGTGGACAGCCAATCTTCCAGCTCGGTGTAGAAGCGATTCTGCGCCTGGCTCGATTGCAGGTCGAGGAATCCGAGCACCAGCGAGCCGGCAAGACCGAACAGCGAGGACGAGAACGAGATGCCCATGCCGGAGAGCGGCGCGGCAAGCCCCTCGCGCAGCGAGTTGAACATGCTTCCGGCGTCGCCGCCTGCCTTAAGGCCCTGAATGACGCCGCCGACCGAGCCGACCGTTTCGATCAGGCCCCAGAAGGTGCCCAGCAGGCCGAGGAACACCAGAAGCCCGGTCATGTAGCGCGAGATGTCGCGCGCCTCGTCGAGGCGGGTGGCGATCGAATTGAGGATGCCGCGCATCAACTGCGCCGACATCGCCATGCGGCCGATGCGGCTGCCGAGGATCGTTGCCATCGGCGCCAGCAGCACCGGCGGCCGGTCGACGGCAAGGCCGGGATCGGCGAGGCGGAAATTGTTGACCCAGGAGATTTCCGGGTAGAGCCGGATCACCTGCCGCACCGACAGCGCGATGCCGACCAAGAGCACGAAGATGATAAGCGAGTTCAGGCCAGGATTGGCCATGAACGCCACCTCGATCTGCTTGAGCAGCAGGAAGGTGACGAGCCCGCCGAGCACGACGAACACCGTCATCCGCACGAGAAAAATGCGGGGCGACGACAGTTTCAGCGGATCGAGTTCTTTGGCCATGGGTTTGCGGTATCAGCGCCGGCTGAGTCTTGCCGGCCGAATATGGCACAGACCCGTGACAAGGAAAAATAACGGGGCTCTGCAACCCACCGGATTAACCGGCCGATTGAGTTGAAATTGCGGTGGGCTCAGCCCGTTGCGGTCGCTTTGAGCACGCGCAACAGCTCTTTGTGGATCGCCTCGTTGCCGGCGGCGACATGGCCCGTGCCGAACATGTCGGTACCGCCGTCGCAATCGGTGACGAAGCCGCCGGCCTCGCGCACCAGGATGGAACCGGCCGCCATGTCCCACCGCTTGAGGTCGCGCTCCCAATAGCCGTCGAGCCGCCCGGCGGCGATCCAGGCAAGATCGAGGGCGGCAGCGCCGAAGCGGCGCAGGCCGGCGACTTGCTGCTGCATGGCGCTAGTTTCCTTGGCGCCGCGCGCAAGATCGCCGCGGCCGATATGCGGCAGCCCGCAGGCGACGACCGCGTCGGCAAGATGCTTGCGGCCGGCGACGCGGATGCGCTGCTCGTTCATGAACGCGCCCTTGCCCTTTTCGGCGATGAACATCTCTTCGCTTGCCGGATTGTAGACCAGGCCGGCGACCACGCTGTCCTCGCGCTCGAGCGCGATCGAGATGGCGAATTGCGGAATGCCGTGCAGGAAGTTGGTGGTGCCGTCGAGCGGGTCGACGATCCAGCGGTGCGACTTGTCGGCGCCTTCGCGGGCGCCGCCTTCCTCGCCGAGAAAGCCATAGCCGGGCCGCGCCTTGCTCAGCTCCTGGAAAAGCGTCTCTTCGGCGCGGCGGTCGGCGGACGAGACGAAATTGGCCGGGCCCTTAAGCGAGACCTGCAGCTTCTCTAATTCGCCGAAGTCACGCTTGAGCGCGCGCGCGGTCTTGCGTGCGGCGGCGATCATGACGTTGAGCAGGGCCGAATGATGCATGGCGCGTGGGGTCTGCCCGCGCCGCTGCTCGCCGTCAAGAGCGGGGCGGTAACGTGGACATCCATTTCTTCGCCGCTTTCTCGGCGGCGTCGCGCACGGGCTGTGGCTGCTTGGCGGCGAAGGCATCGAGATCGGGGGCGCTGTCGCCGGCGGCCTTGGAGATCATGTGCCATTTGACCGCCTCGGTTGCGTCGGCCGGCATGCCGCGCCCCGCCATCAGCACGCGCGCGAGGCGGTCCTGCGCGATCGCGCTGCCGCGCCGCGCCGCGATCAACAGCAGCTTGGCGGCGGCGCTCTCGTCCCTGGCGACTCCGGTGCCGTTGAATTGAGCAATGGCGTATTCGACCATGGCGTCGATATTGCCGGCGACGGAGGCGAGCCCCATCAGCTGTGTTGCCTTGTTGACATCCTTCGGCACGCCGCGCCCTTCTTTGTACATGGTGGCAAGGGCGTATTGCGCCTCGGGGTTGCCGGCGGCGGCGGCCTGACCGAACAGTTCGGCGGCGCGCGTGAAATCCTGCGGAAATTGCTGACCCTGTAAATACAGCAGGCCGAGATCGTAGGCGGCGGCGGGATGACCGAGCTTAGCGGCGGCGGCGAGCAGACGCGCGGCCTCGTCCGGATTGCGCGGGCCGCCGCGGCCCTGCAGGTTAACCATCGCCAGCGCGAACATGGCGTCGCGATCGCCGTGCTCGGCGGCAAGCTTGTACCAGTCCGCCGCCTTCTTATCGTCCTGCGGCACGCCGAACCCCTGCGCATAAAGCTCGCCGAGCAGCGTCATGGCGACGGCATCGTTCTGCTGCGCGCGTTTTGTCGCCTCGGCGAACGCGGTCAGATAGTGGCCGCGCTGGAACGCGCCAAAGGCGAGATCGGCGTTGGGATTCTCCGCGGCTTGCGCGGGCGGCGGTGGAGGGGGCGGCGCGGCCGCCGGCTTCTTCGGCTGCGCCAGGGCTGGCGCCGTCAAGACGACCGCGCACAGTGCGACGATGGCGGTTCGCACCCTCACGCCGCGCTCTCCGGCAGGCGCAAGTCGGCGCCAGCGCGCGCGATCGTCGCCGCGATCGCCTGCGGGTCGCGCCACAGCCAATCGCCGAGCGCGATGAAATCGGCGCCGGCTTTGACCAAGGGCGCCACGTCGTCGAGCGAGGCGGCATAGGCGACGCACGGCGCTTCGAACACCTCCGCCCACCAAGCAGCGCGCTCTTCGATCGCCGCGAGCCCCGGCCTTTCGCCGTCGGCGCCCGGCTCGCCGAACATCACGTAGTCGGCGCCAAACTCCGCGGCGGTCATGGCGTCATGCCGGGTGACCAGACCGCCGACGCCGACGATGCGCTCCGGCTTGAGCCGCGCGATCGCGTCCTCGAATAACGTTATCCCGGTGCTATGTGTGCCGTCGGCTCCGGCGCGCGCCACGATATCGATATGGCCGTCGATGAGCAGCGCCGCATCCTTACCCTGCACGACTGGGCACAGCGTCTTGGCGCAGTTGATCTGCGTGCGCTCGTCGGCCTCGGCCAGGCGCAGCAGCACCGCGGCGACGTCGCCCGCGTCGAGGGCCGCGGCAAGCGTCGCGGCGAATGCCTGCGCATCGGCGATTGCCGGCGTCACCAGATAAAGCCGCGGTGCCGGACGCGGATCGGCCTGTTTGGGTCGCGAAGCCATTGTCCTCGCATGGTAGCGCAATCGGGCGAAAGATTGACACTTTCGCTTCAGGGCGCAGGCGGCCCGCACGCATGGACGTGCCGTGTCGGGCTGGTTAGCATCGAGTCTAATGCCGCCGGTCACAAGCGGCGCGGAAAAATCGTTCGGGAGAAACCATGTTCAAGCGCCTCTTGCTGCTTTGCCTCGCCACCCTGCCGCTCGCGCCCGCCGCGGCCGCCGACTATCCGAGCCGCGCCATCAAGATGGTGGTGCCGTTCGCGCCCGGCGGCGGCACCGACATCCTCGGCCGCATCATCGCCCAGCGTCTGTCAGAGAAATGGGGCCAGCCGGTGGTGGTGGAAAACCAGCCGGGCGCTTCCGGCGGCATCGGCACCAAGGCCTTCGTCAAGGCCGAGCCGGACGGCTACACCCTGCTGATGGCCTCGACCGGCGCGCTGATGGCGGCCTCCGCGGTGCTGGCGCCAAACGGCAATTTCGACGTGGCGAAATTCTTCGCCCCGATTACCGTCGTGGCAGCGCCGCCCTATCTGTTGGTGATCAATCCGAACGTGAAAGCCAATTCCGTCGCCGAATTGATCGCGCTCGCGCGCGAGAAGCCGAAGGCGCTGTCGTTCGGCTCGTCGGGCATCGGCGCCGCCTCGCATCTGTCGGGTGCGCTGTTCGAGAAGGACGCGCATGTCGAATTGCTGCACGTGCCCTACAAAGGCACTGGACCGGCGGTCGCCGATCTCCTGGGCGGGCGCATCGACATGATGTTCTCGCCCTCGACCACGGTGCAGGCGCATGTCGCCGCCGGCAAGCTCAAGGCGCTCGCCACCACCGGCGCCAAGCGCTCGAAGTTCTTCGCCGACGTGCCGACGGTCGCGGAAAGCGGCTTGCCCGGCTACGCGTCGGTCGGCTGGTTTGGCCTGCTGGCGCCGGCGCACACTCCGAAGGAGATCGTCGACAAGCTCAATAAGGCGGTGGTCGAGATCATGGGCGAGAAGGACGTCATCGACCGCATGGCCAAGCTCGGCGCCGAGCCCGAGCCGCAGACGCCCGACAAATTCGCCCGCTTCATCGATGAAGACGTGGCGAAGTGGACCAAGCTGGTGAACGAGGAGCACATCGTCATCCCCGGCGCGGGAAAGTAGGGCCGCTGACTGAGCCGATTCGACGGCTGAGTCATTAGTTGCGATAATATTCTGCTGCAACTGATCGGAGTCGGGGCGATGAGCATATTTGTTGAATTGCCGGTCGGCGACTACAAACCGGACGCGTTCGACAAATTCGTGCCGGCGCGTGGAACGTTCGATCTCGACGACGCCCGCGCGATGATGTGGATGTCGCAGCTTGCGTATGAAACCGATACTCAGGCCACGATCCCAGCCATCGCTCTGCTATGGCACTTCCAACCGATCACAAAAATCCGAGCACAGGCGGGCACGGCCGATACCCGTGCCATCGTTGGCGAACGAAACGGCTGCACGATCGTCGCCTTTGCCGGCACCGATCCGGCGCTCGGCGACAACGTTATCACTGACGCGCGCGTTCGGCTGACACCCAAAGATACGCACGCGGGTTTCCAGGACGCCTGCGACGCGGCGTTCCCGAAAATCCTGCCGCTGATCCAGACGAGCACGCGCCCGTTATTCTTTACCGGCCACAGTCTCGGCGCCGCGCTGGCGGTACTCGCAGCGGAAGAGGCCTTCGACTTAGGAATGTCGCCAGCGGCCGTGTTCACGTTCGGCATGCCGCGCGCTGGTGGGCCGACCTTCGCCGCGCGCTACAACGGCAAACTCGGCGACCGCACCTATCGTCTGGTGCATGGCGGCGACATCGTTCCTTGCGTACCGGATGCGCTCGTCGCAGCAAATCCAATTCAATTCCAACATGTCGGGCGGCTCTTGACCTGTCCGTCCAACGGCAAGTTCGACCTGACATCCGCATTGTCGGCAACGACCAGCAACGACCCGCGCTTCGTCGCGGACGTGCGGCTTAATTTTGCCAATCGCTTATTGGCGCTGCATGGCGGAAACATTTTCGCGCCGGCCGGGCCGGGTACTCTTGGCCCGGCCTTGGCGCTATTGCCATTTTTGATCCGGGACCATTTGCCGGATCGCTACCGGAACGCGCTGGATCCCTAAGCCGGCATCGGGATGGGGCCCATGTCTTTCGGCACCTTGTAGCCCTTCTGCACCGCCGGGCGCGCGGCGATGGTCTCGTACCAGCGCCGCACGTTGGGATATTGCTTCATGTCGATGGTCTGCCATTCGAAGCGTGAGATCCACGGCCAGATGGCGATGTCGGCAATCGAATATTCGTCGGCGACGAATGGGCGCCCCTCGAGCCGCGTGTTGAGCACCTTGTAGAGGCGGTGCGCTTCCTTGAGGTAGCGCTCTTCCGCATAAGGCGCCTTGCCTTTGTTGTATTTCACGAAGTGATGCACTTGGCCGAGCATCGGCCCTGGCCCGCCCATCTGCCACATCAGCCATTCGATGACGCGATAGCGGCCTTCGCCGGATTTCGGCAAGAGCTTGCCGGTCTTGTCGGCGAGATAGATCAGGATCGCGCCCGACTCCATCAGCGACAGATTATTGTCGCGGTCGACGATCGCCGGAATGCGGTTGTTCGGCGCGATCTTGAGGAAGTCCGGCGCGAACTGCTCGTCCTTGGAAATGTCGATGGCGTGGACGGTGTAGGGCAGGCCGAGCTCTTCCAGGGCGATGGAGACTTTGCGGCCGTTCGGCGTGGTCCAGGTGTAAAGATCGATCACGGAAAAATCCTTTGAAGTGCGGGAGACAATAACGTCATGCCGGGACATTTAGCGCGAAGACGTCGCTTCGCGCCTTTTGCCCGGCCATGACGCGTTCTCTATCCAACTATTCGCCGCGGTACACGCGAGTTTGATCAAGCCGCCTTCTTCTCCAGGTCGGCCTTCCATTGGCCGAGCGCGGCGAGGCCGTTCATTTTGGCGCGATGTGAAAATGCGCGCTGCGCGGCGGCGACGTTTTCGCTTTTGCCGCGCCAAGTGGTCTGCGGCGCGTGCTGCAGCGCGCGGCCGTAGGAGAAGGTCAGCGCCCACGGTAGGCGGCCGATCTTGTTCATGGCGTCGAGGTGGGCGGTGGCCTCCTCGTCGCTCTGGCCGCCGGACAGGAAAGCGATGCCCGGCACCGCGCCCGGCACGCACTCTTTCAGCATCTTCACCGTCTTCTCGGCGACTTCCTCGACCCCGGCGCGCTTTGCGCATTTCTTGCCGGAGATCGCCATGTTCGGCTTGAGCACCATGCATTCGAGCGCGACCTTGTTGTAGTAGAGCTGCTGGAAGGTTTCCTTCAGCACCCATTCGGTGACCTTGACGCAGGTGTCGATGTCGTGGCCGCCGTCCATCAGCACTTCCGGTTCGACGATCGGCACAATCTGCGCCTGCTGGCACAGCGCGGCGTAGCGCGCCAGCGCGTGCGCGTTGGCGTAGACGCAGGTGTGGGTCGGAATGTGCGCGCCGATGTCGATCACCGCGCGCCATTTGGCGAAGCGCGCGCCCTGTTCGTAATATTTCGGCACCCGGTCGGCGAGCTTGTCGAGACCGATGGTGACGACCTCGCCCGGGCAATTCGGCAGCGGCTTGGTGCCTTCGTCGACCTTGATGCCGGGGAGCGCGCCGGCCTTCTTGATGAGATCGACCAACGGCGTGCCGTCTTTGGCTTTTTGCCAGATGGTCTCGTCGTAGAGGATGACGCCGGAGATGTGCTTCATGCCTTCGGCCGAGCGGAACAGCATCTCGCGGTAGTCGCGGCGTGCGTCCTCGGTCGAACTCGACGCCGATGGCGTCGAAGCGTTTCTTGATGGTGCCGGAGGATTCGTCGGCCGCCAGGATTCCCTTGCCCGGCGCGACCATGGCCAGCGCCACTTTGTTAAGTTCATCGAGATTCATCTTTCCCTCCATCATCCCCTCGCACGCCTTAAGGATGGTATTCGGTTATTTGACGCGGAGCACTTCGACGCCCGGCAGGGCTTTGCCTTCCAGCCATTCCAGGAAGGCGCCGCCGGCAGTCGAGACATAGGTCATTCGGTCGGTCACGCCGGCGACATTGAGCGCCGCCACCGTGTCGCCGCCGCCCGCTACGGACACAAGTTTTCCCGCCGCGGTGAGTTCCGCCGCGGCTTCGGCGACTTCCACCGTGCCGTTGTCGAACGGTTCCATCTCGAAGGCGCCGAACGGGCCGTTCCAGACCAGCGTCTTGGAACGGGCCAGCACCGAAACCACCTGTTCGATGCTGCGCGGGCCGATGTCGAGAATCATTTCATTGTCGCCGACATGGTCGACATCGACGACGCCCGAGGGCGCGTGTGCCTCGAATATCTCCGCCACCACGGCGTCGACCGGCAGCACGATGTCGCGCTTGGCGGCCTTGGCCTCGGCCATGATCTTTTGCGCGGTCGGCACGAGATCGGCTTCAACCAGCGACTTGCCGACTTTCTTGCCTTGTGCCAGCAAAAACGTGTTGGCCATGGCGCCGCCGATGATCAGCACGTCGACTTTCCGCAGCAGGTTGCCGAGCAGATCGAGCTTGGTGGAGATTTTAGCACCGCCGACGATGGCCGCCACCGGGCGTTGCGGATGCTCGAGCGCCTTGCCGAGCGCATCGAGTTCGGTCTGCATGCCGCGTCCGACATAGGCTGGCAGCACGTGCGCCAGTCCTTCGGTCGAGGCATGCGCGCGGTGCGCGGCCGAGAAGGCGTCGTTGACGAAAATGTCGCCGAGCTTGGCGAGCCTGGCGACGAAAGCCGGATCGTCCTTTTCCTCGCCGGGATAAAACCGCGTATTCTCCAAGCAGACGATGTCGCCGTTCTTCATCGTCGCCACCGCGCGCTCAGCGGTTTCGCCGACGCAGTCGTCGACGAACTTCACTGGCCGCTTGATGACGTGCGCCACCTCGGCAGCGACCGGCTTGAGCGAATTTTTCAGATCGCGCCCCTTGGGGCGGCCGAAATGCGACAGCAAAATAACTTTGGCGCCCATGTCGGCGATTTCGGTGATGCCGGGGGCGACGCGCGCGATGCGGGTGCCGTCGCTGACCACGCCATTCTCCACCGGCACGTTGAGGTCGGCGCGAAACAGGACGCGCTTGCCCTTGAGATCGGCGTGGTCGAGGGTGCGGAACGCGCTCATGGAAATCCCAGCGCGGCTTCAGATCAGCTTGCCCATTGCCACGGCGGTGTCCGCCATGCGGTTGGAGAAGCCCCATTCGTTGTCGTACCACGACATCACGCGCACGAAGGTGCCGTCCATGACCTTGGTCTGGTCCATGTGGAAGATCGAGGAGTGCGGATCGTGGTTGAAGTCGAGCGAGACGTTCGGCGCGTCGGTGAAGCCGAGGATGCCCTTGAGCTGCTGCTCGGCGGCGCGCTTGATGGCGCCGTTGATCTCGTCCTTGCTGGTCGCTTTCTTGGCGACGAACTTGAAATCGATCACCGAGACGTTCGGCGTCGGCACGCGGATCGACACGCCGTCGAGCTTGCCGTTGAGCTCGGGCAGCACCAGGCCGACAGCCTTGGCGGCGCCGGTCGAGGTCGGGATCATGTTCAGCGCGGCGGCGCGGGCGCGGTAGAGATCCTTATGCAAGGTGTCGAGCGTCGGCTGGTCGCCGGTGTAGGAATGGATCGTCGTCATGAAGCCCTTGTCGATGCCGACGGCGTCGTTGAGCACCTTGGCGACCGGCGCCAGGCAATTGGTGGTGCAGGATGCGTTGGAGACGACTTTGTGGTCCTTGGTCAGCTTGTCGTGGTTGACGCCGTAGACCACGGTGAGATCGGCGCCGTCGGCCGGCGCCGACACCAGCACGCGCTTGGCGCCGGCGGTCAGATGCATCGACGCCTTGTCCTTGGCGGTAAAGATGCCGGTGCATTCCAGCGCGATGTCGACGCCGAGCTCCTTCCACGGCAGCGTGGTCGGGTCCTTGACGGCGGTCACCTTTATGGCGCCGTTGCCGACGCTGATGGTGTCGCCCTTGACCGTGACCGTGCCGGGGAAGCGGCCGTGCACCGAGTCGAAGCGCAGCAGGTGCGCGTTGGTTTCCACCGGGCCGAGATCGTTGATGCCGACGACCTCGATGTCCGTGCGCTCGGCCTCGGCGATGGCGCGCAGGACGTTGCGGCCGATGCGGCCGAATCCATTGATGGCGACACGGACAGTCATTGTCATCGCTCCCGGCTATTTCGCATTGTCATGACCGAAATGGGCCACGACTGGTATTGACCCAAATCAACTTTCCCCGAGCTTGCTTAACGCCGCCGCGGCAACCGCTTCCGGCGTAACGCCGAAGTGCTTGTAAAGGTCCTTATAGGGCGCGCTGGCGCCGAAACCGGTCATGCCCACAAAAGCGCCATCGGAACCGATAATGGCGTCCCAACCCTGACGCACCGCGGCTTCCACACCGATCTTGACCTTGGCGTCGCCGATCACCGCTCGTTGCGCTGCCCCGGGCGCTTCCAGGAGCAGTTCGAAGCAGGGCACCGACACGACCCGCGCCGCAATGCCGCGCGCGGCAAGCAGCTTTTTCGCCTCCACCGCGATCGCCACTTCTGAGCCGGTGGCGAAGATCGATACCTCTGCCTTGCCGTCAGCGGCGGCGATCTCGTAGGCGCCGGTGGCGCAACGATTGGTGTCGAGGAAATTTTGGCTGAGCTGCGGCAGGTTCTGCCGCGTCAGCGCCAGCACGCTCGGGCGGTTGTTTGCTTGCAGCGCGAGTTGCCAGCACTCGGCGGTCTCCACCGCGTCGCAGGGCCGGAATACCAGCAGATTGGGAATCGCGCGCAGCGCGGCGAGATGCTCGACCGGCTGATGCGTTGGCCCGTCTTCGCCGAGACCAATGGAGTCATGCGTCATGATGTGAATGACGCGTTTGCCCATCAGCGCCGCGAGCCGGATCGCCGGCCGGCAGTAGTCGGAGAACACCAGGAACGTGCCGCTGTAAGGAATAATGCCGCCGTGCAGCGCCATGCCGTTCATGGCGGACGCCATACCGTGCTCGCGCACGCCGTAGTGGATGAAGCGCCCGGAATAGTCCGCGGCCGACATCGCCTTCATCGATTTGGTCCGCGTGTTGTTGGAGCCGGTGAGATCGGCCGAGCCGCCGATCATCTCCGGCAGCGCCGGGATCAGGCTCTCGAGCGCGAATTCGCAGGCGGTGCGGGTGGCAATGTCTTTCGGTGTGGCGGCAAGCGACTGCTTCACTGCGGCGACGGCGCCGGCAAAAGCCTTCGGCAACGCGCCCGCCATGCGGCGCTCAAATTCGGCGCGCTTTCCAGCATCGAGCGCACCCAGACGCTTGCTCCACCCGGCATGCGCGCCCTTCGAGCGCTCGCCGGCCTTGCGCCAAGCGGCAAGGATATCGGCGGGAATCTCGAACGGCGCAGGCGTCCAGCCGAGTTTCTCCCGCGCGCCTTTGATCTCGTCGGCGCCGAGCGGAGACCCGTGCGAGGACGACTTGCCGGCTTTGGTCGGCGCGCCGAAGCCGATGGTGGTCTTGCAGGCGATCAATACCGGCTTGTCGGACGATTGCGCTTTCTCCAACGCGGCGGCAATCGCCGCCGGATCGTGGCCGTCGACGCGCGAGGCGGTCCAGCCGGCGGCCTCGAAGCGCTTCACCTGATCGACCGAGTCGGCGAGCGACAGCGCGCCGTCGATGGAAATGCCGTTGTCGTCGAACAGCACGATCAGCCGGTTGAGCTTGAGATGGCCGGCGAGCGCGATCGCTTCCTGGCTGATGCCTTCCATGAGGTCGCCGTCGCTGGCGATCACATAGGTCTTGTGATCGACCACGTTGTCGAACTCGGCGGCGAGATGCCGCTCGGCGATCGCCATGCCCACCGCGTTGGCGAGGCCTTGCCCGAGCGGGCCGGTGGTGGTCTCGACGCCGGGAGTATGGCCGTATTCCGGGTGGCCGGCGGTGATCGAGCCGAGCTGGCGGAAGCGCTTGATCTGCTCGATCGTCATCGCCGGATAGCCGGTGAGATAAAGCAGCGCGTAGATCAGCATCGAGCCGTGGCCGGCTGAGAGCACAAAGCGGTCGCGATCGGGCCAGGCCGCATCGGCCGGATCGAATTTCAGGAAACGCGTGAACAGCACCGTCGCCACGTCGGCCATGCCCATCGGCATCCCGGGATGGCCGGATTTCGCCTGCTCGACGGCGTCCATCGCCAGCGCGCGAATCGCGTTCGCCATGGCGCTGTGGGCGACGGCGGGACTTGCCTGCTCGTGGCGCGCGGAAAGCGCCACGGCGGCCGTCGACGAGGCATTTGCACTCATGGAAATGGCCTGTTTGTGAGGGGTGGATAGCATGTGAGGCCTTTAAGTCAATGTGACGGCGCGGCCGCCGGGCAGCCGTGCACAGGCTGGCGAAAACATCGGGGTAAACCGCTTTGCCGGCGTTGACGGGGTAATCGCGTAGCACGTAAGGTTCCTCCCCTAAATCTTTGCCCCCGCAAGAGTTTTTGAGTGCGGATGACGGCGATGAACGATCAAAGTGCGATCGATCAAGCGGTGAGGCGGCTGGCGCTCGCCTTGGATTCGCTCGACGCCGCGGTCGAGCGCCGGCGCCAATCCGACCGCAGCGAGGAGGGCCTCGCCAATCAGGTGCATGCGTTGGGCGTCGACCGCACCCGGCTGGCTGAGGCGCTCGACGGCGAAACCGCGCGCGCGCGCCGACTGGAATCGACCAACCGCGAGATCGCAGAGCGACTGGACGCAGCCATCGCCAGCATCCAAGCGGTGCTGGATTCCAATGAGTGAACCATGGCTCAGGTGAACGCGACGATTGCCGGCCGCCAGTTCCGCCTCGCTTGCGAGGACGGGCAGGAGGAGCATTTGCAGGCGCTGGCGCATGATCTCGACCAGCGCATCATCGATTTGCGAGCCAAGTTCGGCGAGATCGGCGACACCCGGCTCACGGTAATGGCGGCGCTGATGGTAGCAGACGAGCTCAGCGAGGCCGCACGCAAGATTCGCCGGCTCGAGGAAGAAGCGACCGCCTTGCAGGACGCGCGCGTGGTTTCGTCCGACCGCGCCAAGGCGGCCTCCGACGCCGTGGTCAACGCCTTCAATTCGGCGGCCGAGCGCATCGAGGGCGTCACCAAGAAGCTCAACGCCTCGCTCGGCAACGGCGTGGCGATCGGATGACGCCTTGAAGCCGGACTTAAGCGAGATCGACGCCCGCATCCGCACAAGCTTCGCGCGTCAGACCATGATGGCGACGCTGGGCGCCGAGATCGCCGCCGTGCGTGCGGGCGAAGTGGAGATCGTGCTGCCGTTTTCGGCCGGAATCCTTCAGCAGCATGCATTCATCCACGCCGGCGCGGTCGCGGCCATCGCCGACACCGCCTGCGGCTTTGCCGCGCTCACCGTGATGCCGCCCGAGGCTGCCGTGCTGACCACCGAGTTCAAGATCAATCTGCTGGCGCCGGCCAAGGGCGAGCGGCTGCGCGCCATCGGCCGCGTCGTGCGCCCCGGCAAGAAGCTGGTGATTACGCTCGGCGAAGTGTTCGCGGAGAAGGGCGGCGCCAGCAAGCAGGTCGCTCTGATCACGGCCACCATGATGGTGGTCGAAACCGGCACCGGCCTGCGCGATTGAGTTCCTCTTGCCTCTCCCCGCAAGAGCAGGGAGAGGGAGTCGCTGCCATGGTGTTTGCCCGGCCGAACCATTACATTACCGGTGCGGGGCTGTGGGGCGCGACAGAGCCACATTCCCCGGGGCCTTACGATCCTATCGGGAGCTGTCCCTGGCCGGGCTCGTGGGCTCGGTCACATGGCGCCCACCTACAACAGTAGGTTCCCGGGATCATGCTCTGACGGCCTTCGCGGCTCCGCACTCTTACCGATGCCCGACCTGACTGAGACCGACCAAACAAAAGCTGCACTGCGCGCCGCCGCCTTGGCGCTGCGCGACGCGCTGCCGGCGGCGGAACGTCAGGCCGCGGCGGCGACGATCGCTGCGCGCGGGTTATCCGTCGAGGTTACGCCCGGCGCCATCGTCTCCGGCTTCATGCCGATGAAGACCGAGATCAATCCGCTGCGGCTGTTGCGCAAGCTGGCTGACGCCGGCGCGCAGCTCGCACTGCCGTGCATTGCCGGGCGCAGTAAGCCGCTGATCATGCGCGCTTGGCAATTCGGCGCGCCGCTGAAAAGCGGGCAATGGGGCATCCGCGAGCCAATGCCCGACGCGGCCGAAGTCGCGCCCGACATCCTGATCGTGCCGCTTGCTTGCTTCGACCGCGCCGGCCATCGCATTGGTTATGGCGCCGGCTACTACGATATGACCATCAATGCTTTGCGCGCGAAGAAGAAGGTCATCGCCATCGGTATCGGGTTCGCGGCGCAGGAAATTCCCGGGTTCCCGCCACGGAACGCGACGCGCGCCTCGATCTCGTGCTAACGGAGCGCGAGGTGATCGATTTGCGCCAAGGAAATTTCTAAGCATGCGCATTCTCTTTGTCGGCGATGTGGTGGGGCGGAGCGGGCGGACGGCTGTGCTCGAACGCCTGCCGGGTCTGATCAAGGACTGGACGCTCGATTTTGTCGTCGTCAACGGCGAGAACGCGGCCGGCGGCTTCGGCATCACCGAGGCGATCTACAACGAGATGATCGACGCCGGTGCCGACGCCATCACGCTCGGCAATCATTCGTGGGACCAGCGCGAGGCGCTGGTGTTCATCGAACGCGCGCCGCGTCTCATTCGCCCCCTCAATTATCCCAAGGGCACGCCCGGCCGCGGCGCCGCGCTGGTCGAGACCAAGACCGGCAAGCGGGCGCTGGTGATCAATGCCATGGGCCGCATCTTCATGGATGCGCTCGACGATCCTTTCGCCGCGGTTGAGCGCGAGCTCTCCGCTTGCCCGCTCAAGAGCGGCGCCGACGCCATCATCCTGGACATGCATTGCGAGGCGACCAGCGAGAAGCAGGCGATGGGCTATTTTTGCGACGGCCGCGTCAGCCTGGTGGTCGGCACCCATACGCACTGTCCGACCGCCGACCACCGCATCATGCCGGGGCGCACCGCCTTCGTGTCCGACGTCGGGATGACGGGGGATTTCGAATCCGTCATCGGCATGAACAAGGACGAGCCGCTCAACCGTTTCCTGCGCAAGATCCCGGGCGCGAAATTCGAGCCGGCGTCGGGTCCGGCGACGCTCTGCGGCCTCGCCGTCGAAACCGACGACGCCACCGGTTTGGCGTCCAAGGTCGGTGCCGTGCGGCTCGACGGCATACTGGAGCAAGCGCGGCCGGGGTTCTGGGACTAGCGGATAGAGTTTATTTTCGTTGCGACCCGGCCTATATAGCCGCCGGCATCAACCTTATTGCGAGACGCGCGGACATGGCCGGTCATTCCCAATTCAAAAACATTATGCACCGCAAGGGGAAGCAGGACAAAGTCCGCTCCAAGCTGTTCGGCAAGCTCGCGCGCGAAATCACGGTGTCGGCCAAGATGGGTCTGCCCGATCCGGCGTTCAATCCGCGGCTGCGCGCCGCCATCATCGCGGCGCGCGCCGAGAACATGCCGAAGGACAATATCGAGCGCGCCATCAAGAAGTCGCAGGGCTGCGGAAGCGGAAAGCTACGACGAAATCCGCTACGAGGGCTACGGGCCGGGCGGCGTCGCCGTGATCGTCGAGGCCTTGACCGACAATCACAACCGCACCGCCGGCGAAGTGCGCGCCATCTTCACCAAGAACGGCGGCAACCTCGCCACGACGGGCGCGGTGTCGTTTATGTTCGATCATGTCGGCGTGGTCGAATACGACGCCAAAGTCGCGAGCGCCGACGCCATGCTGGAAGCCGCGATCGAGGCCGGCGCCGAGGATGTCGTCTCCAACGACGACGGTCACCAAATTCTGACCACCACCGATACGCTGCAAGAAGTCGCCAAGGCGCTGGAAGCGAAATTTGGCGAGCCGCGCAAGTCGGCGCTGCTGTGGAAGCCGCAGAACACGGTGGCTGTCGACGACGAAGCCGGTGAGAAGCTGTTGAGGCTGATCGAGTCGCTCGACGAAAGCGACGACGTGCAGAACGTCTACGCCAATTTCGAAGTGTCCGACGCGCTGGTGCAGAAAATGAGTGCGTAGCGCTCGCTGAAGGTCACCGCAGCGAGTCGAACACCGGCATGCTGACGATGCCGGCGAGTGCGATGATGACGTAGGCGACGCGGCGGTACAGCATCTCGCTCGAGCCGTGAAACGAATAGACGCCGGTTGTCATCGCCACTGCGAATGGCAGGCCGAGCAGAATCGAAAGCACGATGGTCTCGCCGGTGAACAGCGCGCTCCAATAATACATCACCATCGCCAGCAGGGCCTGCGGCACAAAATAGACCATGATGTTGGCGCGCACCGTCGCCGCGTTGTTGGCGCCGCTGAGCCAGAAGATCAGCAAAGGCGGTGCGGCGATCTGCACGGCGCCGCCGCCGAAGCCGGCGATGGCGCCGGTGGCGAGCGAGGCCGGCACCGTCGGCCGGCCGTGGTAGCGCCAGCCGGAGATCAGCGCGACCAGTGCCAGCAGCACCAGGGCGACGATGAACCAGCGCAGTAAAATGGCGTCGATATAGACCAGCGCCATCACGCCGATCGGCAGAAAGACGAAGCCGGCGAGCGATACCCAGGCCACTTCGCGCGGATTGCATTGCGGCGCGGCGTGCACCGTGAAGGGCAAGGAGCAGATGGTGTCGATCAGCAACAGCGTCGGCGCCGCGACCTTCGGTCCGTACAGCACCGAGATCAGCGGCATGTAGATTAGCGCCGAGCCGAAACCGGAAAAGCCGCGCACCAGGCCGGCAATCACGGCAATCGCCACAGCCGCAATAAAGCGGCCGTCATGTAAAAGTGCAGAAAATTCGGGGAAATGTGGCAACTGCTGCGGGTCCGGCTGGGCCGGTCTGTTTATCAGGCGCAGCTGCGGCGGGCGAGCGGGATAACGGGCATTGCGGCCATTCCGCCTAGGCGGGGGCCGGGCGCGGGGCTATCAACGGGGCCATGGGCGCGCAGGCGATTCGCATTCTCGGCATCGATCCGGGGCTCCGCCGCACCGGCTGGGGCCTGGTGGAGACCGTGGGCAACCGTCTGATTTACGTCGCCTGCGGCTCGCTGGAGACCAGCGAACGGGCCGACCTCGGCGAGCGGCTGGTAATAATTCATGACGGCCTTGCCGACGTGATTGCGCGTTTCCATCCGCACGAGGCCGCGGTCGAATCCACTTTCGTCAACGCCAATGCTGTGGCGACGCTCAAGCTCGGCCAGGCGCGCGGCATTGCCATGCTGGTGCCGGCCAAGGCCGGGCTCACCGTGGCCGAATACGCGCCCAACGTCGTGAAGAAGACGGTGGTCGGCGCCGGCCATAGCGAGAAGGCGCAGATCCGCATGATGATCGGCGTGCTGCTGCCGAAGGCCGATCCGCAGTCCGAGGACGCCGCCGACGCGCTGGCAATCGCGGTCTGTCACGCGCATCACCGGCAGAGCGCGGTGCTCAGGGCGGCAGTGTCATGATCGGCAAGCTCAAGGGCATCGTCGACAGCTACGGCGCCGATTACGTCATCCTCGACGTCGGCGGCGTCGGCTATCAGGTGCATTGCTCGCCGCGCACGCTTGCTGCGCTGCCGGCCGCGGGCGAGCCCGCCACTCTGTCGATCGAGACATACGTCCGCGAGGACCAGATCAAGCTGTTCGGTTTCACGAGCGACGCCGAGCGCGAATGGTTCCGTTTGCTGCAGACGGTGCAGGGCGTCGGCGCCAAGGTGGCGCTGTCGGTGCTCGGCACGCTGACCACGTCCGAACTGGCGTCGGCCATTGCCATGCGCGACAAGGCGATGGTGTCGCGTTCGCCCGGCGTCGGCGCCAAGGTGGCGGAACGCATCGTCACCGAACTGAAGGACAAAGTGCCGGCCTTCGCCAATATCGATCCGGCCGCGGTGCATCTGGCCGGCGCGCTCGACGAAAAGCGCGCGCCGCGCCCGGTGATGGATGCGGTATCCGCGTTGGTCAATCTCGGCTACGGCCAGCCGCAAGCGGCCGCGGCGATTGCCGCCGCGTCGCGTAACGCCGGCGAGGGCGCCGACACCGCGACACTAATCCGGCAGGGCTTGAGGGAGCTGGCGAAGTGAGCACCCCGCGCGGCCTCGTCACACCGGAACGCCGCGACGACGACGCCGAGACGGCGTCGCTGCGCCCGCAGCGATTGAGCGAATTCATCGGCCAGGAACAGGCGCGCGCCAATCTCTCGGTATTCATCGAGGCCGCGCGGTCGCGCCAGGAAGCGCTTGACCACGTGCTGTTCGTCGGGCCGCCGGGCCTGGGCAAAACCACGCTGGCGCAGATCGTCGCGCGCGAGCTCGGCGTCAATTTCCGCGCCACCTCCGGCCCGGTGATCGCCAAAGCCGGCGATCTCGCGGCATTGCTCACCAATCTCGAAGCGCGCGACGTGCTGTTCATCGACGAGATCCATCGACTTAATCCCGCGGTCGAGGAAATCCTCTATCCGGCGATGGAGGATTTCCAACTCGATCTGATCATCGGCGAGGGTCCGGCGGCGCGCTCGGTGAAGATCGATCTGGCACCGTTCACGCTGGTCGGCGCCACCACGCGCGCGGGGCTGCTGACCAATCCGCTGCGCGACCGTTTCGGCATTCCGGTGCGGCTGAATTTCTATTCCGTCGAGGAGCTCGAGCAGATCGTCAATCGCGGCGCGCGCGTGATGGGCTTGAGTATCACCGCCGACGGCGCCAACGAGATTGCCCAGCGCGCGCGCGGCACCCCGCGCATCGCCGGGCGGCTGCTGCGGCGGGTGCGCGATTTCGCCCATGTCGACGGCGACAAGGCGGTCGACCGCAAGATCGCGGACCGTGCGCTCGGCGAATTGGAAGTGGATGCCGCCGGGCTCGACGCCATGGACCGGCGCTATCTCAGGACGATTGCCGAGAGCTACGGCGGCGGGCCGGTCGGCGTCGACACGCTGGCGGCGGCCTTGTCGGAGCCGCGCGACGCCATCGAGGACATCATCGAGCCGTTTCTGATCCAGAAGGGCTTCATCCAGCGCACGCCGCGCGGGCGGCTATTGACCTCGCACGCTTTCAAGCACCTCGGCCTGCCGGAGCCCACGCGCGACCCGGGCCAGTTCGGGTTGTTCGGTGGAGGCGAGGATGAGTGAGAATGTCATCAGCGTGGTGGCCGCGCTGATCCGCGATGAGGCCGGACGCGTGCTGTTGGTGCGCAAGCGCGGCACCAAGGCGTTCATGCAGCCGGGCGGCAAGCGCGATAGTGGCGAAAGCGATCTCGCCGCGCGATCGCGCGAGATCGTCGAGGAATTGGGGTGTTGCGTTGATCAGCGCACCGCGCGTGCGCTCGGCGTGTTCGATTGCGCGTCGGCCAACGAGCCGGGCTTTGCGCTGCGCGCCGCCGTCTATGCCGTCGCAGCCGAAGGCCCCGTCGCGCCGCAAGCGGAAATCGATCAAATCGTCTGGGTCGATCCGCGCGCGCTGCCCGATCTGCCGCTCGCGCCGCTGACGCGCGATCACGTGCTACCGCTGGCCAGATAGGGCTGTTGGCAAGCAACAAGGCTATCGGCTAATCATTGCCGATGACACATCCGGCGCTCGACGGCGAAATCCGTGACGGCAAGCACCATCAGCAGGTGCGGGTCTATTACGAGGACACGGATTTTTCCGGCGTCGTCTATCACGCGAGCTACCTGCGCTTCATGGAGCGCGGTCGCACCAACTATCTGCGCCTGATCGGCGCCGACCACCGCGCGCTGTTCGAACAGGCGCAAGCCGAGGCGCCGGGTTTTGCCTTCGTCGTCACCCACATGACCATCGACTTCAAGCGGCCGGCCTTCATGGACGACGTCCTCGACATCGTCACCGCGCCGGAGGAGGTGAAGGGCGCCTCCGTCATGCTGCTGCAGAAGGTAATGCGCGGCCACGAGTTGCTGGTGCAGGCGCGCGTGCAGGTCGCTTTCGTCTCTGGCGGCCGGGCGCGGCCGATCCCAAAGCCGCTGCGTTTCGCCATGAAGGCCGATCAGGAATCGGGCGGCGCAAGCTGAGCGGCTGTCCTATATTCAGCGCATGACGGAACAAACCTATACCCTGTTCGAAACGGCCATCGGCACCTGCGGCATCGTCTGGACCGTGCGCGGCGTCTGCGGCATGCAATTGCCGGAGAAGAATGCGGCGGCGACGCGCGCGCGCGTGCAGCGCCGCCATCCGACGGCGATCGAGGCCGCGCCGCCGCCGGCCATCCGCCGCGCCATCGACGGCATCGTTGCGCTGCTCGCCGGTGAAAAGCGCGACCTCGGCGACATCGCGATCGACGATGCGCGCCAATCGGACTTCAACAAACGCGTCTACGCCATCGCGCGGACCATCCCGCCGGGCAAGACCATGACCTACGGCGAGATCGCCGAACGGCTCGGCGACAAGACGCTGGCCCGCGCAGTCGGCCAGGCCATGGGCGAGAACCCGACGCCGATCGTCATGCCCTGCCATCGCGTGCTGGCGGCCGGCGGCAAGACCGGCGGCTTCTCGGCGCCGGGCGGGGTGGTCACCAAATTGCAGTTGCTGACCATCGAAGGCGCCGAGCCTGGCGGGCCGACATTGTTCGCGCGTTTACCGTTGCAGATGGCGGCCCGCCGCCGCGGCTGAAAAATCGAGACGCCGGCCGAGACTCATGTTAATGCCCTTTACATGAAATGGGGCAGGCACAGCGGGCCGCGCGGCTATCACCACGGCAACCTCAAGGAAGCCTTGGTGCGCGCGGCGCTCGATTTGATCGCGGAAAAAGGTCCGGCGGGCTTCACCTTCGCCGATGCCGCGCGTTGGGCAGGCGTTTCGCCGGCGGCGCCGTATCGGCATTTCCGCGACCGCGATGAGTTGATGACGGACGTGGCACGGCGCGGCTTCGAGCAGTTCAGCGCGGCACTGGCGTCAGCCTGGGACGAGGGCAAGCCGGATTTGTTCAGCGCCTTCGATCGTCTCGGCAAGGCCTATCTGAGTTTCGCCAAGCGCGAGCCGGCTTACTACTCGGCAATGTTCGAAGCCGGGGTACCGCTCGATGCCGATCCGCAATTGCGCGAGGTGAGCGAGCGTGCTTTCGCGGTGCTGCGCGCGGCGGCCGAAAAACTGGTGGCGCTGATGCCGGCGAAGGGGCGTCCGCCGGCGCTGATGGTGGCGCTGCACGTGTGGAGTTTCACCCACGGCATCGCCTCGCTGTTCTCGCGCGGCGATGCGGCGCGACGCGCGCTGCCGATGCCGCCGGAGGAACTGCTGGAGGCGGCGATCCTGATTTACCTGCGCGGCCTCGGCCTGCCGGATGGGGTCACCACGGCGCGCGCATGAGCCGCCCCTCGCAACGGCGCCGGCGCTCCCTATGTGATGTTAAGGGTCTTGACATCGCCCGGGCTCAGTACTATTAATGTAAATGTTATTTACATTCACGCACGCGAGGCTCAGCCATGACAATCGCCGCGAAGCTCGATGAATTCGGCAAACCCGCTTGGATCGCGCTGGTCGTCCTCGGTTTCATGGCCTGGTGGCCCCTGGGCCTCGTCGTCCTCGCCTTCACCATAGGGAGTGGAAGAATGGGATGCGGATATCACGGCGGGCACGACCGCTGGCAGCACAAGATGGAGCGCATGCAGCGCAAGATGGATTGGATGCGCGCCAAGATGAGCGGCACCGCCGCCAGCGGTCCGAGTGGCGGCTTTTGGGGTGGCCCACCGTCCAGCGGCAATCACGCCTTCGACGAATACCGCAACGATACGCTGCGCCGCTTGGAGGAAGAGCAGAAAGAGTTCCGCGAGTTCCTCGACCGGCTGCGATTTGCCAAGGACAAAACTGAGTTCGATGCCTTCATGGCCGAGCGCCGCAACCGGCCCGAATCGCCGCCGCAGCAGCAGAACTAGGCCCCACTGCCCTCAAGCGCTTTTCGCGCGCGAAACGGCTGTCCGCTTTCCCCGAAGCGGGCGGCCGTTGCGTTTTTCGTGCGTCCGGGGCAGGGACATCGGGTGCGGATGGTAACCCGTCCTTAACCACAATCAGCGCTGTTTAGGGCCGGAAAGGCCCGTTCTGCGCCCAAGTTTGGCCAAGTTTCGCGACGATTTCGTTCGCCTGCCGGTGGCGGGACTACGGTTTTCGCGAAACATTCGGTTTTCTGTTGAGCGCGGGGGCGGTACACCGCGGCGTGCTCATCATGCTCCAAGCAATGTGCGCCGCACCGGCTTGACCGACTTATGCCGGCTTACGCGGAAAGGACGTGCCCATGAATCCCGCCGAGGTGGCACAGTCGGTGCTCCCGCTCACGTCCTCCGACCTTTCGCTGTTCACGTTGTTCTGGCACGCCCACTGGATCGTCAAAGCGGTCATGGTCGGGCTGCTGATCTGCTCGGTATGGGTCTGGGCGATCGCCATCGACAAGACGGTGCTCTTTGCGCGCACCCGCCGCGCCATGGACAGTTTCGAGCAGGTGTTCTGGTCGGGCCAGTCGCTGGAAGAGCTTTATCGGTCGCTGTCGGCGAAGCCGAACCATTCGATGGCGGCGCTGTTTGTGGCGGCGATGCGGGAATGGAAGCGCAGCTTCGAAGGCAGCGCCCGTTCCTTCGCCGGCCTGCAGATGCGAATCGAGAAGGTCATGGAAGTGACCATCGCGCGCGAGGTGGAGCGGCTCGAACGCCGCTTGCTGGTGCTCGCCACCGTTGGCTCGGCCGGCCCCTTCATCGGCCTGTTCGGCACCGTTTGGGGCATCATGACCAGCTTTCAGTCGATCGCCGCCTCGAAGAACACTTCGCTGGCGGTGGTCGCGCCGGGCATCGCCGAGGCGCTGTTTGCCACCGCCATCGGCTTAGTCGCCGCCATACCGGCGACGATTTTCTACAATAAGTTCGCCTCCGAAGTGAACAAGCAGGCGCAGCGGCTGGAAGGCTTTGCCGACGAATTCGCCGCCATCCTGTCGCGGCAGATCGACGAACGTGGGTGATCCAAAATGGCTGCGAACGCCGGCACGCCGGTCATCGGACGCAGGAAGCATCACCGCCAAAGGGTGATGAGCGAGATCAACGTCACGCCGATGGTCGACGTGATGTTGGTGTTGTTGATCATCTTCATGGTCTCGGCGCCCTTGCTCACCGTCGGCGTGCCGATCGACTTGCCGCAGAGTCAAGCCAAGAGCCTCGATCAGGACAAGGAGCCGCTCACTATCTCCGTCAACGAGAAGGGCCAAGTCTACCTGCAAAATGCCGAAATTCAGATGGATGATCTGGTGCCGAAGCTGCAGGCGGTGGCCGAAGCGCGCGGCGGCACCGAGGCGCGCATCTATGTGCGCGGGGACAAAAAAGTGGATTACGGCACCATGATGAAGGCGATGGGGCGGCTGTCCGCGGCCGGCTTTCATCGTGTAGCCTTGGTGACGGAATTCGAGCAGGGCTCGAAATAATGGAGTTCAGGTCGGCAACGGTGATTTCGGGCGGGCTCCACGCGGCTGTGCTGCTGTGGACGCTGGTTTCCTTTTCCGGCCACCGGCTCGAAGCGACCCCGGTCGAACTCATTGCCGGTCGATCTGGTGAGCGAGAAGGATTTCTCGCAAATGACCCAGGGCATCAAAAAAGCGCCCAAGGCCGAGGTGCCGAAGCCGCTGGTCGAAAAGATCGCCGAAGCGAAGCCGGCCGAGGATCCGGCTTCGAAGATCACGGAAAAGGCCGAGGTGAAGCCGACGGCAGAGAAAACGCCGGAGCCGCAACCGGTGCCCAAGCCGGACCCGATCGCCGAAAAGCTCAAGAAGCAGGACGAGCACAAAGAGGCCAAGGAGGAGCAGAAGCCGCTGCCGCCGAAGAAGCCGGTGCATCAGCAGCCGAAATTCGACGCCGACAAGATCGCTGCGCTACTCGACAAGCGCGATCCGCAGCGTAATGCCGCGGCCGGGGCGAACCTTTCCACGCCGTCGCTCGGCACGGCGCGCGGCAATGCCTCCCAGCTCTCGCAATCGGAGCTCGATGCGCTGCGCCAGCGGTTGATCCAATTATGGAATCCGCCGGTCGGCATCCAGAATCCGGAAGAATTCGTGATCCGCGTCCGCATTCAACTCGGCCGCGACGGCCGTCTGAGCGCGCCGCCGACCGTGCTGAGCAGCGGCAACGGCACACTATACAATTCGGCGCGCGACAGCGCCGTGCGGGCCGTATTCCAGGGGCAGCCTTTCACCATGCTCAAGCCCGAGCACTACGAGACCTGGAAGGATATCGAAGTGACCTTCGACCCGCGCGACATGATCCGCGGTTAGCCCTTTCGCAATCGGCCCCATGACCCATGATCTTTGAACAGAAATCCACGCCGTCGCCATTTGCATTGCCCGTCGATCGCCGCCGCTTGCTGCTTGGCGCGGGAGCCGGCGCGATTGCGACGATGATTGCGCGCCCGGCCGGAGCGGTCGTGCGTCTCGACGTGACGCAAGGCAACGTGCAGCCGATGCCGATCGCGCTGCCCGATTTTCTGGCGGGCACTGGCGGCGAAGGCGACATCGCGCACAACGTCACCGGGATCATCACCAGCAATCTGCAGCGCAGCGGTCTGTTCGCGCCGATCAATCCGCAGGCTTTCACCGAGAAGATCAGTAATTCCGACGCGGTGCCGCGCTTTGCCGACTGGCGCGTGATCAACGCGCAGGCGCTGGTCACCGGCCGCATCACCAAACAGCCGGATGGACGGCTGAAAGCCGAATTCCGTCTGTGGGACGTGTTCGCCGGCCAGCAACTCGACGGCAAGCAGTACTTCACCACGCCGGACAACTGGCGCCGCATCGCGCACATCATCTCCGACCAGATCTACGAACGCCTGACCGGCGAGAAGGGCTATTTCGACAGCCGCATCGTCTTCGTCGACGAGACCGGTCCGAAGGACCGCCGCGTCAAGCGGCTCGCCATCATGGATCAGGACGGCGCCGGCGTGCGCTATCTCACCCGCGGCGACGACCTCGTGCTCACCCCACGCTTCAATCCGACCACGCAAGAAATCACCTACATGTCCTACGGGCAGGGCGATCCGCGCGTCTACCTGCTCAATATCGAGACCGGCCAGCGCGAGATCGTCGGCAATTTCCCCGGCATGACATTCGCACCGCGTTTTTCGCCCGACGGCCAGCGCGTGATCATGAGCCTGCAGCAGGGCAGCAACTCGAACCTGTTTGTGATGGATCTGCGCTCGAAACAGACCATGCGGTTGACCGACACGCCGGCGATCGACACCGCGCCGTGTTACTCGCCGGACAGCAGCCGCATCTGCTTCGAGAGCGACCGCGGCGGCACGCAGCAGATCTATGTGATGCCGGCGACCGGCGGGCCGGCGCAGCGCATCAGCTTCGGCGAGGGCCATCATTCGACCCCGGTGTGGTCGCCGCGCGGCGACTACATCGCCTTCACCGGACAGGCGCGCGGCCAGTTCTCCATCGGCATCTTGAAGCCGGACGGTTCGGGCGAGCGCGTCCTGACCGAGGGCTTCCACAACGAAGGACCGACGTTTGCGCCGAACGGGCGGGTATTGATGTACTTCAGCGACCCGGGCGGCGGCCCCTCGCTCTACACCATCGACATCACCGGCCGTAATCAGCTCAAGGTTCCAACGCCGAGCTACGCCTCGGATCCGGCCTGGTCGCCGCTGTTATCCTGACGCGCACGACCGGGAATGAGTCGCTCCCCGGGGTAACCCGCGGGGTCGGGTTCCGTTTTGCGGAAAAGGTCGTTGCGCCACGCAAAAGCGCCTTATTTTCACCCGCTCTTAACCATCACAATAGGTTTACGCGGTGCTGACAATTTTAGGGGCCGGCAACAAGGTTCCATCAAGGTTGATGGAAGGTTCGCTTAACCACCATGCTGGTAGACGATGGAGCTTGCTCCGGTCAGTGCATGCGTGTGAATGGAGGCACCGGAATGACCCCTATGAAGCAACTTTTTCGTGCGGCCCGGATCGTGGCCGTTCTGGGCGCGGCGCTCGCGATCTCCGCCTGCGCCAACAAGCCGGGTGACGACGCGCAGGCGAGCGCGGCCGGCATGGCGACGCCCGGCAGCCAGCAGGACTTCGTGGTCAATGTCGGCGACCGCGTGTTCTTCGAAACCAACTCGTCCGAGCTCACGCCACAGTCGCGCGCGACGCTCGACAAGCAGGCGCAGTGGTTGAACAACTACGCCCAGTACAGCCAATTCACCGTCGAAGGTCATGCCGACGAGCGCGGCACGCGCGAATACAATATCGCGCTCGGCGCCCGCCGCGCCCAGACGGTGCGCGACTATCTGATCTCGCGCGGCGTCGCGGCCAACCGCATGCGCACCATCTCGTACGGCAAGGAGCGGCCGGTCGCGATTTGCGACGACATCTCCTGCTGGTCGCAGAACCGCCGCGCGGTCACGGTGCTCGGCGTCAGCTCGTAAGCCTCCGCCGGCGTCCGGCTAAGAAACCGTCATGCCCGGCCCTGCGCCGGGCATCGACGTTGTTGCGGCCATGATGTAGATGGCGGCGCGGCCCGCAGTCACAATTTAGACGCAGGCCGTCGTATGCTAGTTGTGCCGACCGCCGCTGGGCTTTGCATTTTATGACACCTTCGAGACACCGAATTCGCATCGCGGCACTTGCCGTGCTTGCCCTACCGCTGCTCGCCGGCGGCGCTTTGGCGCAGCAATCGAACGGCAACTTCCTCGACAACCTGTTCAACCGCGGCGACCAGGGACAGCAGGGCCAAGGCGAGCAGCGCCAGGGGCCGCCGCGCGTGGCGCAGACCGATCCCGGCGACATGTCCTCCCGCGTCGACCGCCTCGAAGCGGCATTGCGCCAGCTTACCGGCACCATCGAAGAGCTCCAGCATCAGAACCAGGTGCTGCAGATGCAGCTCAAGCGCATGCAGGACGACACTGAGTACCGCTTGCAGCAGCTTGGGTCGCGCGGCGCACCGCCAGCAGCCGCGCAACCGCGCGTGACGCCGCCGCCGCCTGGCGGTGCGCCCGGCCAGCACTCCGACCTGTTCAATCCGGCGGCAAATCCCAATGCGCCCGGCGCGCCGCGCACGCTCGGCAACGAGCAGGCCGTCGCCCCGATCCAGAATCCGGACGCGCCGATCGGCGCGCCCGGCGGCCGCGTGCCCGGTGCGCCGCTCGATCTGTCGACGCTTGCCGATAATCCGCCACCGCCGCAGCAGCAGAACGTGCCGATGGCCAACGCGGCGGCGCCGCCGGCGCAGCAATTGCCGCCACCGCCGGTGCGCAATACCAGCGCGACCGGCGCGCAACTCGCCACGCTGCCGCCTTCGGCGACGCTGAAGGACGAATACGATATGGCCTACGGCTATGTGCTGCATAAGGATTACGCGCTGGCCGAGCAGGCCTTCCGCGATTTCCTGGGCAAATATCCGAACGAGCGGTTGGTGCCGGACGCGCAATATTGGCTCGGCGAGACCTTGTTCCAGCGCCAGCGCTATCGCGATGCGGCGGAATCCTTTCTCGCGGTGTCGACCAAGTTCGAGCACTCCGGCAAGGCGCCGGATGCGCTGTTGCGGCTCGGCCAGTCGCTCGCCGCGCTCAATCAGAAGGAAGCGGCCTGCGCCACGCTGGCCGAGGTCGGGCGCAAATTCCCTCGCGCCTCGGTGAGCGTGAAACGCGGCGTTGCCCAGGAACAGAAGCGTGCGCACTGCTGAGACCAAACCGGTCTCGGCAACGGAAGCTCAATCGCTCTTTTCCGATCTCGACCGTTTGCCGGCGCTGCTGCTGGCGGTGTCCGGCGGGCCGGATTCGACCGCGCTCATGCTGCTGGTGGCGCGCTGGCGCAAAACGCTCAAGACAAAACCGAAGCTGATCGCGGTCACGGTCGATCATGGGCTGCGCGCGGAATCAAAACGCGAAGCCGCGGCGGTGGCGCGTCTGGCGCGCAAGCTCGGTATCGCCCACCGGACGATGCGCTGGAACGGCGCCAAGCCGAAGACCGGCCTGCAGGAAGCGGCGCGGGTGGCGCGCTACCGGCTGCTCGCCGCGGCCGCGCGCAAGGCCAAAGCCTCGCACATCCTCACCGCGCATACCCGCGACGATCAGGCCGAAACGGTGCTGATCCGCATGAGCCGCGGCAGCGGTATCGCCGGTCTGGCCGCGATGGCGCGGCTGTCCAGCGTGCCTGGGGACGAGGAGGGGCAGATCAAGCTGGTCCGGCCGCTGCTCGACATTCCCAAGGCGCGTCTGGTTGCCACCTTGCACGCGGCGAAAATCGGTTTCGCCGACGATCCGTCCAATCGCGATCCGCGCTTCACCCGGGCGCGGTTGCGCGGCCTGATGGCTAAACTCGCGCGCGAGGGCCTCGAAAGCCGCCGGCTGGCGCTGCTGGCGCTCCGGCTCAAGCGCGCCGACCGGGCGATCGAGGCCGTGGTCGATCGCGCCGTGGCCGAGCTGTCCCGCCTCTCGCCGGCCGGCGACGCCATCGCCATCGACGCGGCCGCCTATAGCGGATTACCCGCCGAGATTGCGCTGCGTCTCCTCGGCCGCGCCGTCGATCGGGTTGGCGACGAGGGGCCGGTCGAGCTGGCCAAGCTGGAGGCGCTGAAAACCGCGCTCGATGCTGCACAAATTCACGGCAAGGGGCGGTTTCGCCGCAGCCTGGCCGGGGCGATCGTGACGCTGGCCGGGGCCCGGCTTACCGTGGAACGGGCGCCGCCGCGCGGTGGCAGAGCCTTAACCACGCGCCGCTTGGGGTAACGCCAAGCCATCGAAATCGCGCTAGAATATCTAAGAATTCGAGCCCTTTCCATGCCGGGTCATGGTGCCTACATTGTGAACGGGATCGACGTGAAGTCGCCATACAATTCGGCCATCAGAATTCGATGGCTACAGCGCCCGACGCGGCGGGTAAGGACGCCTGATGAACGCCAATCTGCGCAATTTCGCCCTCTGGGTGATTATCGTCCTCTTGCTGCTCGCGCTGTTCACCCTGTTTCAGAACCCGGGCCAACGCCCCAACGCGCAGGACATCTCGTTCTCGCAGCTGTTGAGCGACGTCGACCAGGGCCGTGTGCGCGACGTGGTGATTCAGGGGCCGGAGATTCGCGGCACCTTCGCCAACGGCACCAGCTTCCAGACGTACGCGCCGAGCGACCCGGGCCTGGTGCAGAAGCTCTACTCGAAGGGCGTCACCATCACGGCGCGGCCGCCGTCCGACAACGTGCCGTGGTTCGTCTCGCTCCTGGTGTCGTGGCTGCCCTTTATCGCCCTGATCGGCGTGTGGATCTTCCTGTCGCGGCAGATGCAGGGCGCGGGCGGTAAGGCGCTCGGCTTCGGCAAGTCGCGCGCCAAACTGCTCGCCGAAGCGCACGGCCGTGTGACATTTGAAGATGTCGCCGGCGTCGACGAAGCCAAGCAGGATTTGCAGGAGATCGTCGAATTCCTGCGCGATCCCGGAAAATTCCAGCGCCTCGGCGGACGCATTCCGCGCGGCGTGTTGCTGGTCGGCCCGCCGGGCACCGGCAAGACGCTGATCGCGCGTGCGGTCGCCGGCGAGGCAAACGTCCCGTTCTTCACCATTTCCGGTTCCGACTTCGTCGAGATGTTCGTCGGCGTCGGCGCCAGCCGCGTGCGCGACATGTTCGAGCAGGCCAAGAAGAACGCGCCCTGCATCATCTTCATCGACGAAATCGACGCCGTCGGCCGCCATCGCGGCGCCGGCCTCGGCGGCGGCAACGACGAACGCGAGCAGACCCTCAACCAGTTGCTGGTCGAGATGGACGGCTTCGAGGCGAACGAAGGCATCATCCTGATCGCCGCCACCAACCGTCCCGACGTGCTCGATCCGGCGCTGCTGCGCCCCGGCCGTTTCGACCGCCAAGTCGTGGTGCCGAATCCGGACGTGGTCGGCCGCGAGAACATCCTGAAGGTTCACGTGCGCAAGGTGCCGCTGGCGCCCGACGTGAACCTCAAGACCACCGCGCGCGGCACGCCCGGCTTCTCCGGCGCCGACCTCGCCAATCTGGTCAACGAGGCCGCCTTGATGGCGGCGCGGCGCAACAAGCGCATGGTGACGCAGGCCGAGTTCGAGGATGCCAAAGACAAGGTGATGATGGGCGCCGAGCGCAAGTCGCTCGTCATGACCGATGAAGAGAAGATGCTGACCGCCTATCACGAAGGCGGCCATGCCATCGTCGCGCTCAACGTCAAGGCGACCGACCCGGTGCACAAGGCCACCATCATCCCGCGCGGCCGCGCGCTCGGCATGGTCATGCAGTTGCCGGAACGCGACAAGCTGTCGATGAGCCGCGAGCAGATGACCTCGCGCCTCGCCATCATGATGGGCGGCCGCGTCGCCGAGGAAATGGTGTTCGGCCGCGAGAAGGTGACGAGCGGCGCCGCCTCCGACATCGAGCAGGCGACCAAACTCGCCCGCCTGATGGTCACGCGCTGGGGCCTGTCCGACAAGCTCGGCACCGTCGCCTACGGCGAGAACCAGGACGAGGTGTTCCTCGGCTACCAGGTGTCGCGTCAGCAGAACATCTCGGAGGCGACCGCGCAGACGATCGACGCCGAGGTGCGGAAGTTGGTCGAAGCCGGCTATGCCGAAGCCACGCAGAATTCTCACCGACAAGCGCGCCGATCTCGAAATCTTGGCTAAGGGCCTGCTCGAGTTCGAAATGCTGACCGGCGACGAGATCAAGGACCTGATCAACGGCAAGCGCCCGGTACGCGAATCGGTGATCGAGCCGACCACGCCGCGCTCCTCCGCAGTGCCGCCGGCCGGCAAGCCGCGTTCGGCGCCGCCGCCCAGCGGCGAAGTCGCGCCGCAGCCGCAGGGCTGATTGCTTTTGCAAGTTGATACGCCCGCCCTTGTGGCGGGCGTTTTCTTTATGCCGACCAGCGACTTATTCACAGGCCGCCGTTTCTTGATTTCGATCAATGCGCAGCTTTTCATTTGCGGTTTTATGGCGTCATCTGTTCAGGTAACCGGGTCTTCCTGGAACGGATATGGTGGTCGGGGCGTATGTTTTCCCGGCCACCTTGTTTTTTGACCCCCGCCATGCCCCTGCAAAACCGTGTCGATCCGTTTGGCGAGCCGTGCGCCGTCGCACCACGCGGCCTCATGATGGGCAATCGCGGCGGGCGCATTCACGATGCGCATCGAAAACTCACCCGCCGGCGCTGGGCGTCGCGCCAATGGATTTGCTGTGTGCTCGAGTTCAAAAATCGCCACCGCACCGTGTTCGGCGATGGCTACACGGAATTGTTTTTCCTCGATGAGGTGACGGCCTTCGCCGCCGGTCACCGCCCGTGCTTCGAATGCCGGCGCGCGGACGCCGCGCGATTTGCCGCGTTGTTCTCGGCCAAGAAAGAGCGCGCGCGGGCGCCCGCTATGGACACGGTGCTGCACGCCGAGCGCCTCGACGGCAAGGCCAAGCGCCTGCATCGGCGCAAGATCGATACGTTGCTCGATGGCGCTATGATCGCCCTTGGCGGCGACGCCTTCGCGCTGCGCGGGAAACGGCTGCTGCGCTGGACGCCGTCCGGCTATGACGAGTCGCGCCGGCGTCCGCGCGCCGGCGACGTCGACGTCCTCACGCCACCGTCGATCCTCGCCGTGCTCGGCCGCGGCTACCGGCCGCTCTGGCATCCGAGCGCGGGCTAGGGCTCACGGCGGCTCGATCGGCGTGATTGACGATGCGGCCGGCACGCGCTGTGTCCAGGCAAACAGCACGACGGCCGACATGATCGCCAGCATGGCGGCGACCAAGGCGACGCAGGCCGGCCAGCCGCCGAGCGTCCAGGCGAGGCCGCCGAGCGCGGCGCCGAAGCTGCCGCCGACATAGAAGCTCGTTACATAGAGCCCGACCGCCGAGGAGCGGCCGGCCTTGGCGGTGATCGTCACGTATCCGGTCGAGATCGCCTGGCAGATCAGCCCGCAGCCGGCGCTGATGGCGAGGCCCAGAATGATGAGGGGCAGCGAGGGCGCCAGCGTGAGCCCGATGCCGGCGATCCACACCGCGAGCACCCGGATCATGAAGCGCCGCCGTCCGAAGCGTCCGACCGCCCAGCCGACCCAGGGCGAGAGCACGGAGCCGACGAGATAGACGGCGAAGATCGCGCCGAGCGCGGTGGCGGAGAGATTGTAAGGCGAGGCGGCCAGATGAAAGCTGACATAAGTGAAGGTGCAGATGAAGTTGAACAGCACGCCGAAGCCGACCGCGTAGGTCGCCAGCAGCTGGCCGTTGCGGAAATGCGAAAGCATCTGCCGCACGGACGCGAGCAGGCCCTCGGAGCGCACGAATTTCCGCTCATGCGGCAACAGAAAGATGGTCGCGATCGCGCCGGCAAAGGCGACACCGGCAAGCGCCAGGAAGCCGGCGCGCCAGCCGATCAGGTCGGCGAACAGGCCGGTGATCAACCGTCCGCTGAAGCCGCCGATGCTCGAGCCGGACGAGTAGATGCCGGCCGCCGTGGTCGCCTCGCGCGCCGGCCATTCGTCGCCGATATAGGCGACGGTGACGGCGAAGATCGGCGGCAGCACCAGTCCCTGCACCGCGCGCCAGAAGATGATCGCGTTGAGGCTCGTCGCCAGGCCCACCATCACCGTCGGTACGGTCAGCAGGAACATCGCTGCCACGATCACCCGCTTGCGGCCGAGCACGTCGGCGACGGCGCCGGTAAAGGGCGCCGTGATCGCCACCGCCAGCGTGCTGACGGTGATGATGGTGGAGACCTGCGCGGCGGTGGCGCCGAATTCCTGCGACAGCAACGGCAGGATCGACTGCGGCGCGTAGAGATTGACGAAAGCGCAATAACCGGTGAGCCCGACCGCCAATTGGCGAGCGGCAAATCTCGGGCGCGGCGCAGCGTTCATCGGGGTTCCGGTCAGGGGCGCGTGTTGCACGTCACGCTAGCGGTTTTGTCGGCAACGCCAAAGGAGAAGGGCGGCGGGGCAGGCGACCGCCACGCGCATAGCTTGGCTTATTTGAGATGGAGCGCCGCTCTGGCGCGCTGCAAGGTCACATCCGGCGAGCCCGAGCCATCGACGGTCGTCCAATCCAGCGCACCGAGATCGTATTGCTCCTGCCGGCGGGCGACCGCCGCATCGGCGTCGGAGGCATCGTCGGTCCGCCCGCCGACGCGGGCAAGCCGGACGCTGAGATCGGCGGTGAGAAACAGCCCGCGGAACGCGGCGCCGGCCGTGGCTTGCGCGATCGCCGCCCGCTCGCCGGCTTGCGCGAACATCGCGTCTACGATCGCCGAATGGCCGGCGGCGAGGACGCGCCGTGCCTTGTCGGCGAGGCTGGCGTAGACCTTGGCGGTGACGTCGGGCGCGTAGCCGGCCTCAGGCAGACGCTCGGTCTCGGCGATGCCGAACAGCGCCTTGCGCTCGCTATCGCTGCGCAGCACCACCGCGCCCGGCTCGGGAAGAATGTCGGCAGCCAAGCCACGCGCCAGCAGCGACTTGCCGGTTCCGGAAAGGCCGCCGATGGCGATGAGGCGCGGTGCCGGCGGCGCCAGCAGCCGGCCGGCTAGCGTGAAATAGGCGCGCGCGCGCGGCGCGACGTCGGCGCCCTGCGCGCGCCGCTCGGCGGCGACCTTGGCGCGGATCGCCGCGCGCAGCGACAGGAACAGCGGCAAGGCAGCGAGCGCGTCGAGATCGTCCGCGCGCCGTGTCTCGGCGAGATAGCGGTTGAGCACGATGTTGGCCGCTGGCCTTAAGTCCCGCTCGATCAGGTCCATCAGCAGAAAGGCGAGGTCGTAAAATACGTCGCCGGTGGAGAACTTGGGATCGAACTCGATGGCGTCGAACAAAACCGGTGCGCCGTCGAGCAGGACGATATTGCCGAGGTGCAGGTCGCCGTGGCAGCGCGCTACCCGCCCGGCGCGTTCTCGTGCGACGAGCAGTGGCTGCACGCGTGCGAACGTGGCGCGTGTTGTCTGCATCAGCGCATCGACGCGCGCCGCCGGAAACAGATTCGGGCGAAGCGCGAAGTTCCTCGTCGTTTTGCGCAATGACCTCGTTCAGCGCATCGGCGAAGCCGGCGACCGTGTCGACCGGCGCTGCGGCATGCGCGCGTGCCACGGCGCGGCCGAGTGCGTCGGCCAGCGCGCCGTCGATGCGACCCTGCGCGGCGAGGTGATCGAGCGTCTGCGTTTCGTCGAAACGCCGCATCTCCACCGCCCATTCCACCGGCTCGCCGTCGCCGCCGATGGCGAGCGCGCCACCCAGCTCGCGCGTGATCGCAACAACTCCGCGGTAAATCGCCGGCGCAAACGGCTGGTTCACCTCGATCTCGGCCGCGCACGCGGCCCGCCGCTTCTCGAGCGTCGAATAATCGAGGAACGGAAAGCGCACCGCGCGCTTGATCTTGAGGGCGCGGTCGCCGGCCAGGAATACCGCCGCCGCATGGGTGTCGATTCGCTTGACCGGCGCGCCGCCATAGGTAGCGGGGCGCCCGAGAAAATCGATCACCGCCTGCTGCGAATTCTCCGCCCGGTTCATCGCGTCCTCGCCTTGACTCCACTATCGGTCCGACCGATATCGCCGGACTGATCCAAATCAATGCTTGCCATGGCCCGATCGCGTCATCATGTCACAAATTGATGGACCCGCCCGAGGATGGAGAGTGCCGTGACGACCCTGCCGCATACATTCAAACGCATCCGGCTCAATTTGGCCCGCTCCAAGGACTTTCCGCAGGGCTCGTCGCGGCATGGTTACGAATTCGTCGCCCCGCTCGACGCCAACAACCATATCGACGTGACGCTGTGGCGCGCCCACCGCGAGCATTGCCGCGTGCGGCGGTTCTGGGAAGGCGAGGACGACGAGGTCGGCTTCGTGGTGCACAAGCCGGGCGGCCCCGAGCACGGGCGCTGGGTTTTCGACTACGACCAGACCGCCGAATACGACGACGAAAGCGGCTACCGCTTTGGCGCCCACGCCTTCCGCCCCGGCGAATATGTCTCGATCCGCAATGAGGACGGCGACACGCACACCTATGTCGTCGTCTCGGTGGAACCCGCGACTTAAACGGCGCGTTATGCTAGGGCAGCGGCGGGCGGCGCTGACAATGTTGTCCTATGCTCGCCTTCACCGTCATACCTGGCCGTCCCAATTCCATCGGGCTCGATAACGTCGAGTTGCCGCCGGCGAGCGATGGCGCGGTGCTGGTGCGCGCGCTGACGCTCGGCATTTGCGGTACCGACCGCGAGATCATCGCTGGCCATTATGGCCGGGCGCCGCGCGGGCAAGAGCGTCTCATCATCGGTCATAAATCGCTCGGCCGCGTCGAGGAAGTGCCGGCCGGCTGCGGCGTCAAACCCGGCGATCTGGTGGTCGGCATCGTGCGGCGGCCCGACCCGGTGCCGTGCCCGGCCTGCGCCGCCGGCGAATGGGACATGTGCCGCAACGGCCGCTACACCGAGCGCGGCACCAAGGAGCGCAACGGTTACGGCAGCGAGTACTTCCGCGTCGAGCCGGATTTCCTGATTGCCATCGATCCCGCGCTGGAAATGCTCGGCGTCCTGCTCGAACCGGCGAGCGTGGTTGCCAAGGCCTGGGAGCAGGTGATGCGGATCGGCGCGCGTGGCGCGGCCTGGCAGCCGCGCGTCGCACTCGTCCTCTCGGCGGCGCTGATCGGCGTGCAAAGCGGGCTTGAAATGCACGTGCTCGACCGCATGCGCGAAGGCATCAAACCGGATTTGGTTCGCGCGCTCGGCGCCACCTACCACGTCGGCGATCTCGGCGCGCTCAAGCCCGACGTGGTGATCGAATGCACCGGCGCCGGCCCGGTCGTGCTCGACGTCATGAGCCGCACCGCGCCGGACGGCATCGTCTGTCTCGCCGGCGTTTCCTCCGGCGGCCATAAACTCCAATTCGATGTCGGCGATCTCAACCGCGAGATGGTTCTGGAAAACCATGTGGTGTTCGGCTCGGTCAACGCCAACCGCCGCCACTATCGCGCGGCCGCCGAGGCGCTGGCCAAGGCCGACAAGGCGTGGCTGGCGCCGCTGATCACCCGCCGCGTGCCGCTGGCGCGCTGGCGCGAGGCGTTCGAGCAATGGCCCGGCGACATCAAAGTGGTCGTCGATTTCAGCGAGGCTTGAAAAACACCATGGCATTGCCCATCGAAGACTACGCGATGATCGGCGATCTCGGCACCGCCGCGCTGGTCGGCCGCGACGGCTCGATCGACTGGCTGTGCTGGCCGCGCTTCGATTCGGACGCCTGCTTCGCCGCCCTCTTGGGAAAGCCCGAGCATGGCCGCTCGAAGATCGCGCCAAAGGACAGCACCGCGCGCGTCACGCGGCGATACCGGCCCAACACGCTGATTTTGGAAACGCGCTTCGAGACCGGGGAAGGAGCGGCGACGCTGATCGACTTCATGCCGCCGCGCGAAACGCATTCGCGCCTCGTGCGTATGGTGGTGGGAGAGCGCGGGCGCGTGGCGTTTCACGGCGAGCTCATCCTGCGCTTCGGCTACGGCGCGACCGTGCCCTGGGTGACGCGGGTCGACGACAACTCGCTGCGCGCGATTGCCGGTCCCGACATGGTGGTGATGCACTCATCGGTTCCCTCGCACGGCGAAGACCTCAAGACCGTAGTCGATTTTACGATCGGCGCCGGTGAAACGGCGTCGTTCGTCCTGTCCTATGAGCTGTCGCATCGGCCGACGCCTGTGCGGATCGATCCGCAGGAACGCCTGCGGGCGACGGAAGACATGTGGACCACGTGGGTTGCGAAAAACAATATTGAGGGCCCCTGGGACGAGGCGGTGGTGCGGTCGCTGATCACGCTGAAGGCACTCACTTACGCGCCGACCGGCGGCATGGCGGCGGCGCCGACCACGTCGCTGCCCGAATGCATCGGGGGGCCACGTAACTGGGATTACCGCTTCTGCTGGCTGCGCGACGCCACGCTGACGCTGCTGTCGCTGATGAACGCCGGCTACTACGACGAAGCGCGCATGTGGCGCGACTGGCTGTTGCGCGCCGCCGCCGGCAGTCCGAGCCAGATTCAAATCATGTACGGCATCCGTGGCGAGCGGCGGTTAACCGAATGGGAGGTGCCCTGGCTGCCCGGCTACGAAGGCTCGCGACCGGTGCGTATCGGCAATGCCGCGCATAAGCAGCTCCAACTCGACATTTTCGGCGAGGTGATGGACGCGCTACACCAGGCACGCCAGGGAGGCTTGGGCACCGAGGAGACCGGCTGGGCTCTGCAACGCGAATTCCTCGCGCATCTGGAAAAAATCTGGCCCGACCGCGACGAGGGCATCTGGGAGGTGCGCAGCGGGCGCGAGCATTTCACCTACTCCAAGGCGATGGCCTGGGTCGCCTTCGACCGCGCCATCAAGAGCGCCGAGAAATACAAGCTGCCCGGGCCGCTCGACCGCTGGCGCGAAATCCGCAACCGCATCCACAACGACGTGTGCGAGCGCGGCTTCGACGGCGAGTTGTGCAGCTTCGTGCGCTCCTACGGCTCCAAGGAACTCGACGCCAGCCTGCTGCTGCTGCCGGCGATCGGCTTTTTGCCGCCGCAGGACCCGCGCATCGTCGGCACCGTCGAGGCGGTCGAGCGCGGGCTGATGGCGGACGGCCTGGTGCGCCGCTACGACACCGCGAAGTCGGATGACGGATTGCCGCCGGGCGAAGGCATGTTCCTCGCCTGCAGCTTCTGGCTGGTCGACGCCTATGTGATGATCGGCCGCCGCGCCGACGCCGTGCGGCTGTTCGAGCATCTGCTGTCGCTGCGCAACGATCTCGGTCTGTTGAGCGAGCAATACGAGCCGCGCACGCGGCGTCTGGTCGGCAATTTTCCGCAGGCCTTTTCGCATTTGGCGCTGGTCAACAGCGCAAGCAATTTATCGCATTCGGAGAAACCGGCGGAGCAGCGTTCCGATCATCCCGTCGCCAGCAAACCGGCCATGCCCTCGTCGACAGCTTAAGCTCTATTGACCGGCGCGCGGGAGCCCGATTGAGTGCGCCCCTTGACGCGCCATAAGCGGCCGTTCCAAGGGAGGCGCTCCGTGTTACTCGATGTGCGAACCTACAAGTGTCTGCCGGGCCGCGTCCCGGCGCAGCTCGAGCTCTACAAGAAGTACGGCTATCCGGTACAGTTGCGCTACATGGGCGAACCGCTTTGCTATGCGGTCGCCGAAAGCGGCGATCTGAACACCTACACCCATGTCTGGGTCTACGAGAGCGCCGCCGATCGGGAACAAAAGCGCGCCAAGATGGCGCAGGACCCGGACTGGAAAGTTTTCCTCGCGGAAAACGCCAAGGCCGGCAACATCATCGAGCAGAACAACTGCCTGATGGTGCCGACCGCGTTTTCGCCGCCGATCCCGATGCCGAAGATTCATCCGAAGGCTTAACCGCTCGCGGCAAGCGGCGCGATCGTCTATAGATTGCGCCGCCTTTGGCTAATCCCGGGACTTACGACAATGCGCAGCAATGACGGCACGCGGACCGGCGGCGAAATCCTGGTCGATCAGTTGGCGATCCACGGCGTCCGCCACGCCTTCTGCGTGCCGGGCGAGAGCTACCTCGCCGCGCTCGACGCCTTCCATGACAGCGACATCGCGCTCACCGTCTGCCGGCACGAGAACGGCGCCGCCATGATGGCGGAGGCGGTCGGAAAAGTGACCGGCCGCCCCGGCATCTGCTTCGTCACGCGCGGCCCGGGCGCGACCAATGCCTCGGCCGGAATCCACATCGCGCGCCAGGATTCCTCGCCGATGATCGTCTTCGTCGGCCAGGTCGGCCGCCACATGCGCGAACGCGAGGCATTTCAGGAACTCGACTACCGCGCGGTGTTCGGACCGAGCATCGCCAAATGGGCGACCGAGATCGACGATCCCGCGCGCATCCCCGAACTGGTCTCGCGCGCCTTCCATACCGCCTGCAACGGCCGCCCCGGGCCGGTGGTGATCGCCATCCCCGAGGACATGCTGACCGAGCGCGCTTTGGTGCCGGACGCTGCGCCGTTCGAGCCGGTGGAGATCTGGCCGGGGCTCACCGACATGAGCCGGTTGCAAAAGTTGCTATGGGCGTCAAAGCGGCCGATCGCTTTGGTCGGCGGCAGCCGCTGGTCGGAGCAAGCCTTCGCCGCGCTGGCGCGTTTTGCCGAGCGCTTCGCGCTGCCGGTCGCCACCACCTTCCGTCGCCAATATTTATTCGACGCGCTGCATCCTTGCTACGCAGGCGATATGGGCATCGGGCCAAATCCGAAACTGCTGGCGCGCGTCAAGGGCGCTGACCTGGTGCTGTTGATCGGCGGCCGCCTGAGCGAGATGGCGTCGCAGAGCTACACGTTGCTCGATATTCCCGAGCCGCAGATGAAGCTGGTGCACGTGCATCCGGGCGCGGAAGAACTCGGCCGCGTCTATCATCCGACGCTCGCGATCCAGGCGGCGCCGACAGCGTTCTGTTCGGCGCTGGAAGGCCTGCAGCCGCCGAACGACATCCCGTGGCAAGGCGAGGTGGAGACGGCGCATGCCGACTATCTCGCCTGGACCGAGAAGGCGACGCCGCAGCCGGGCGGCGTCAATCTCGGCGAGATCATGATCTGGCTGCGCGACAACCTGCCGCCCGAAGCGATCATCACCAACGGCGCCGGCAATTTTGCCGGCTGGATCCACCGCTTCTACCGTTTCCGCAAATACATGACGCATGTCGCGCCGACCTCGGGCTCGATGGGCTATGGATTTCCCGCCGCGGTGGCGATGAAGACGTTGCATCCCGACCGCCCGGTAGTCTGCGTCGCCGGCGACGGCGACTTCCTAATGACGGGGCAGGATTTTGCCGCCGCCGTGCAATACAAATTGCCGGTGATCGTGGTGCTGGTCGACAACGGCCTCTACGGCACCATTCGTATGCATCAGGAGCGCGAGTACCCCGGCCGCGTCGTCGCCACCGCGCTGCATAATCCGGATTTCGTCGCTTACGCCCTGGCGTTCGGCGGTTACGGCGCGCTGGTGGAGAAGACGGCCGACTTCCCTGCGGCTTTCGCGGAGGCGGTTGCCACCGGCAAGCCGTCGATCATCCATCTGAAGATCGATCCCGAGGCGGTTTCGGTCGGCGCATCGCTCACCGCCATTCGCGCCAAGGCGCTCGCCGGCGAAGGCGGCAAGCACGGGACGCATCGCAACTGACGCTTTGCCATCTCGTTCCGCGTAACGGGGCGAGCCAAAGCACGCTTGCGTCTTCGCCCTGAATTGTCGTTCACTCGTTCCATGCCCTATCGCCGCACCGAGACCGTGGTCCGCCGCTTGGCCGAGCGCGAGGAGACGATTCTCGCCGCGGCGACCGCCATCGCCGGCGAAGGCGGCATGGCGGCGGTGCAGATCGCGGCCGTCGCCGCGCGCGCCGGCATCGCCGCTGGTACCGTCTACCGTTATTTCCCCTCGAAGACCGATCTCGTCGCCGAACTGGTGGCCGCGGTCGCCGGCCGCGAGCTCGCCGCCATGACGCGAGCCGCCGACGCCGCGCCAGGACCGCTGTCAGCGCTCGCCGCCGCCATCGTCACTTTCGCCGCCCGCGCGCTCAACGAGCGGCGGCTCGCCTGGGCGATGATGGGCGAGCCGGTCGATGCGCAAGTCGACGCCATGCGGCTCGATTTTCGCCGGTCGCTCGCCGCCGCATTACACGGGCGCATCGCGACCGCGATTGCCGGCGGCCATCTGCCGGAGCAGGACGCCGGCGTCGCCGCGCCGGCCATCGTCGGTGCGCTGATGGAAGGCTTGCTCGGCCCGCTGGCGCCGCAACCGGCCGATGCCGCCGCCGCGCGCGGCGCGGTGCAGAGCGCGACGCTGTTGGCGCTGCGCGCGCTCGGCGTGGTCGACGCGCGCGCCCGCGGCCTGGTGGCGCAATGCGCGCTGCCGTGACGACCTAGAGCAAGTCTTCCTTCTTCACTTCATCGAGTGGCAGCGTCACCACCTTGACGCCGCGCTCTTCCGGATCGTCGGCGGCGTGGAAGCCAAGCTCGCCGCACATCTGCAGCATGGTGCTGTTCTCCGCCAGCACCTGGCCGCGTACGGTCTTCAGCCCGCGATCCTTGGCGTAGGCGATCATGTGCTTCATCATCAGCCAACCGAGGCCGTGGCCCTTGAGCCGCGAGCGCACGATGATGGCGAATTCGCCAACCTGGTCGCCGGGGTCGTTATGCAGGCGCACCACGCCGAGCATTTTCCCGGTCAACTCGTCGATGACGATCGAGGCCATCGCGTGCTGCGGATCGTAGTGGACGAGCTTGTCGATCAGCTCGGGGCTCACTTCGCGCATGGCGGCGAAGTAGCGCAGCCGCAGATCCTCGGGCGTGATCTCGCTCAGGCAGTCCGGATAGAGCGCGGCGTCCTCCGGCTGCAACGGCCGGAACAGGACCGGCGTTCCGTCCCGCAATGTGAGATGACGTACGACGTCCAAAGCCTAGCTCCTGCCGTTCCGCGACGCGGAAACGCATACTCCGCCGGCCGCTTCGAGGCCAGCAAGGACGCGTTCCGTGCGGCGGTGACGCTTTACCCGGAACGACAGAAAGTTCAATGCGACATCAGCGCGGGGACGGTCATCGACTCGAGAATACCGCGGGTCGCGCCGCCGAGGATGAATTCGCGGAGGCGCGAATGGCCGTAGCCGCCCATCACCAGCATATCCGCCGACGAATCGGCCGCATAAGACAAGAGCGTCGACGGCACGTCGATGTCCGGCGAGGTAATGCGCTTGACGTCGACCTTGAGGCCGTGGCGGGCGAGATGCTGGCCGAGATCGACGCCGGGAAGTTCGCCGACCTTGGCGGCTTTGTTGGCGACGATGACCACCTCGACCTGCTTGGCCTTATGCAGGAACGGCAGGCTGTCGGCGATGGCGCGGGTGGCGGCGCGGCTGCCGTCCCAGCATACCATCACGCGATCGAGCTTGAGGCCGGCCTTCTGGATATAGGGCACGAAGATGACCGGGCGTCCGGACTCGAACAGCACGCCTTCGTCCACCACTTCGACCGGCGCCGATTTGCTGCGGTCGGGCTGGCCGACGATGGCGAGGTCGAAGCGCCGCGCGATACGGCCGAGCCGTTCGGCGGCTCCGGCGATGCTGGCATTGACCGCGCGAGTCTCATAGGAGATGCCGGCGCGCTTGGCCGCCTGTTCGAAGCGCGCGACTGCGGTATTCACCGCCTTTTCCAATTCGGCGCGTTGCAATTCGATGAATTCCGGTGGAATGCCGCCCATGACCGAACCGGGGATGACCGGATCGTAGACGAAGGCCATGCCGAGCACATGTGAGCCGAAAGCATCAGCCACCGAAATGGCGAAATCGCCGGCGGGGTCCTGATCGCCCAACCCGAGATTGACGACGATATCCTTGATCATGATCGTTTCTCCTCACCGCGCCGGCGCAAGCCGCCGAATTGGGGTCAATACTGGCCGCCGCCGCTTTGCGCGGCTTTGACCAGGGTCAAATGCCGCAGGTGCATCCTACATGGTAGCGCCGCCGAATTGCATATCGCGCGCTCACTTCTTCTTGCCGTCGGCGCCGAACTGCTTGAGGTAGGCCCATAAATCGCCCACTTCCTTGTCGTTCTTGATGCCGGGGAAGATCATCTTGGTGCCCGGGATCTTGGCGCGCGGATCCTTGATGTAGTCCTTGAAGGTCGCCTCGCTCCAGACGATGCCGGAGTTCTTGTTGGCGTCGGAATAGTTGTAGCCGGCCGCCGTGCCGGAATGACGGCCGTCGAGCCCGTTGAGCTCGGGCCCGACCTTGTTCTTCGCCCCTTCGCCGACCGAATGGCAGGGGAAGCATTTCTTGAACGACTGCTCGCCCGCGGCCACGTCCTGCGCCTGCGCCGCCTGCGTCATTGCCGCAGCGGCTAATACCACCATCGCGGGGGTTGTTTTCATAGCTCTCTCCATATGTGACCGACGTCGCCGCCCGTGGGGCCGATGCCGCCCGGCATGCCCCGGTTGCGGAGGGTTTTGCCAGCCCTATGTGTCAACCGTCAAATGGCTGATATCGTTGCATCGGGTCATCGCATGATCCCGAAAAGCATGTCCTCGACGCGATCGGGGATGGATACCGATTTTCGGATACGATCATGCGACGGGAATATGCTGCCGGGAGTTGTCATAATGTCGATGCGGATGCCCGAGGCGGATGGCGCTGTGCTGGCGCGGCGCGACAGGATCGTGGCCGCGCTGCGTACCATAGTGCCGGGCGAGGGGGTGATCGCGTCCGAGCGGGAAATGCGGCCGTTCGAGAGCGACGGGCTCACCGCCTACCGCCAGCTGCCGATGGTCGTGGTGCTGCCGGAGACCACCGAGCAGGTGGCGCAGGTGCTGCGCTATTGCCACGACGAGGGCGTCAAGGTGGTGCCGCGCGGCGCCGGCACCTCACTCTCCGGCGGCGCGCTCCCGCTCGCCGACGGCGTGCTGCTCGGCATGGCCAAGTTCAACCGCATCCGCGACATCGACTTCGACAACCGCGTCGCGGTGGTCGAACCCGGCGTCACCAACCTCGCGGTGTCGAACGCGGTGGCGCACGCCGGCTTCTACTACGCGCCCGATCCGTCATCGCAGATCGCCTGCACCATCGGCGGCAATATCGCCGAGAATTCCGGCGGCGTGCATTGTCTGAAATACGGCATGACCACCAACAACGTGCTCGGCTGCGAGATCGTGCTGATCACCGGCGAGGTGCTGCGCATCGGCGGCAAGCATCTCGACAGCGAAGGCTATGACCTGCTCGGGCTGATCACCGGCTCCGAGGGCCTGCTCGGCGTCGTCACTGAGGTCACCGTGCGCATCCTAAAGAAGCCGGAGACCGCGCGCGCGGTGCTGATCGGTTTCCCGTCGAACGAAGATGCCGGCGAATGCGTCTCGCGCATCATCGGCGCCGGCATCATCCCGGGCGGCATGGAGATGATGGACAAGCCGGCGATCCACGCCGTCGAGGAATTCGTCCACGCCGGTTATCCGCTCGACGTCGCGGCCCTGCTGATCGTCGAGGTCGACGGGCCGCTGGCCGAGGCCGACGATCTGATCGAGCGCATCGAGATCATCGCCAGCAAATGCCACGCAGTCTCGGTCCGGGCCTCAACGTCGGAGCAGCAGCGCTTGCTGTTCTGGGCTGGGCGCAAGGCGGCGTTCCCGGCCGCCGGCCGCATCTCGCCGGATTACTACTGTGTCGATCCGACCATCCCGCGCAATAAGCTGCCACTGGTGCTCAAGCGCATGAAGGAGATGTCGGAGAAATACGGCCTGCGTTGCGCCAACGTGTTCCACGCCGGCGACGGCAATCTGCATCCGCTCATTCTCTACGACGCCAACAAGCCGGGCGAATTGGAAAAGACGGAAGCATTCGGCGCCGAGATCATGAAGCTGTGCGTCGAGGTCGGCGGCGTCTTGACCGGCGAGCACGGCGTCGGCGTCGAAAAACGCGACCTGATGCCGCTGATGTTTTCCGAGATCGACTTCAATGCGCAGCAGCGCGTGAAGTGCGCGTTTGACGCCAAGGGCCTGCTCAATCCCGGCAAGGTTTTTCCGCAACTGCACCGCTGCGCCGAACTCGGCCGCCTGCATATCTCCGGCGGCAAGCTGCCGTTCCCCGACATTCCGCGGTTTTGAACATGCGTTTCGGCCTGTTCTGCTCGCCCAAAGCCGACAGCAACGATCTCGGCCCGGAAACCGGTCAGGGCTTTCGCGACTACCTCGATTTCAACGTCGAGGCGGAGGCGCTCGGCTTCCATTCGAGCTTCTCGGTCGAGCATCACTTCACCAGCTGGCACCAGGTTTCCGCCACGCTGATGCTGCTGATGGCGCTCGCCATGCGCACCAAGACGCTGCGCCTCGGTACCGCGGTGATCGTGCTGCCCTGGCACAATCCGGTGCTCTTGGCCGAACAGGTGGCGACCCTCGATCTCGTCTCCGATGGCCGCGTCGATTTCGGCATCGGCAAAGGCTATCGGCACAGCGAGTTCAAGGGCTTCAACATTGCGCCGGAGGAGGCCGAAGCGCGCTTCGAGGAGGCGCTGGCGCTGATGCGCCAGGCCTGGACGACGCGCACGCGCTTCTCGCACCACGGCCGCTTCTGGAATTTCGACGACATCGTGGTCGAGCCGCCGCCGGCGCAAAGCCCGCATCCGCCGTTGTGGGTTGCCGCCGGCAATCCGCACTCGATCAAGCGCGCCGCGCAGCGCGGCTTCAACTTGATCCTCGATCAATACGCTTCGCCGGCAACGCTTGGCGAGCGCATCGCCATCTACAAGGCCGAGCGTTTGGTGAGCGGGCTTGGTTTCGACCCGATGCAGGTGATGGTCGCGCGTCAGCTCTACATCGCCAAGGATCGTCCCGACCGCGATGAGGCGCTCAAGCGCCAGGCCGCCTACACGCAGCGTACCATCTCGGTTTCGCGCGCGCCCGACGCGAAGGGCGGGTCGCATGTGCTGGCCTATGTCGACAAGGCCGGCGCCACCGAAGAGAATGCGATGTTCGGCACACCCGACGAGATTGCGACGATGCTCGAAGCATTGCAGGCGGCCGGCGTCGGCTACATCTTGTTCACCGTCTCCGGCGGCAACGAGCAGTTGCGCCGTTTCGCGCGCGACATCATGCCGGCTTTCGCCGCCGAGCCCACCGCGCGCGCGGCGGAATGACATGACCGACACGCTCAAACCCCGTGACGTCAAGGAGGTCGAGGACGTCGTGCGCTGGGCGCTCGGCGACGACAAGGCGTTGGAGCTCATCGGGCAGGGCTCGAAACGCGCGATCGGGCGGCCGAGCCAGACCGACTTCACGCTCGATCTGTCGGGGCTTTCCGGCGTCACGCTGTATGAGCCGGAAGAGCTGGTGCTCTCGGTCAAGGCCGGCACGCCGCTCGCCGAAATCGAGAAGTTGCTCGACGACAACGGCCAGCGGCTCGATTTCGAACCGATGGACTATGGACCGCTGCTCGGCGGTGCCGCTGGCCAGGGCACCATCGGCGGCGCCATCGCGACGAACTTGTCCGGCCCGCGCCGCATCAAATCCGGCGCTGCGCGCGATCACTTCCTTGGCGTCAGCGCGGTCACTGGCCGCGCCGAGACGATCAAGTCGGGCGGCCGGGTGGTGAAGAACGTCACCGGCTACGACCTGTGCAAATTGTTCGCCGGTTCCTGGGGCACGCTGGCGGCGATGACCGACATCACGGTGAAGGTGCTGCCCAAGGCGGAAGCGGAAGCGACCGTGCTCGTCGAAGGCCTCGACGACGCGCGCGCCTGCGCCGCTATGGCCGCCGCCATGGGCTCGGCCTGCGACGTCTCCGGCGCGGCGCATCTGCCCGACCACGTCGCGTCTTATTTCGACGGCCTGCCCAGCGCGGAGACGGCTACCGCGCTACGGCTGGAGGGTTTCGCCCCGTCGGTGAAACACCGCAAGGAGGCGCTCGCCGCGTTGATGAAGCCGTTCGGTAAGGTGACGCTGCTCGAGGAAAAAAACTCGCGCGCGCTGTGGGCCAGCGTGCGGCAGGTGAAGCCCTTCGCCGCGGCGGCGCGCGCGCGGCCGCTGTGGCGCATCTCGACTGCTCCGGCGCGCGGCCACGAGATCGCCGCGGCGATCACGCCGGCGGCGCAGATGTTCTACGACTGGGCCGGCGGTCTGCTCTGGGTGGCGATGCCGTTTGCCGACGAGCCGGGCGCCGTGGCGATCCGCGCGGCGGTCGCCAACGTCAGCGGCCACGCCACGCTCGTGCGCGCGCCGGCCGCGGTGCGCGCTTCGGTCGACGTGTTCGAGCCGCAGGAGCCGGCCTTGCGCGCCTTGAATAAGCGGGTGAAGGACAGCTTCGATCCCAAAGGCGTGCTCAATCTCGGCCGCATGTGGGCGGGCGTGTGAGATGGCGGAACCGATCACCATCGATAACGTCTATGCAGCGCTCGAAGACCTGCGCGCCAAGCGCCCGCTGGTGCAGAACATTACGAACTACGTGGCCATGACGGTATCCGCCAACGTGCTGCTGGCGCTCGGCGCATCGCCGGCGATGGTACACGCGGTCGAAGAGGTGGAGGATTTCGTCGCCATCGCGGATACCTTGGCGGTCAATATCGGCACGCTGTCGCCGCCGTGGGTCGAGGCGATGCGCGTCGCGGTCAAGCGCGCCAATGCGCTTGGCAAGCCCTGGGTGCTCGATCCGGTCGGCTGCGGCGCGACCGTCTATCGCACGCAGGTCGCCGCCGAATTGGCGGCCTTGAAGCCGAGCCTCATTCGCGGCAATGCCAGCGAGATCATGAGCTTGGCCGGGCAAGTGGGTGCGGGGGGCAAAGGCGTCGACTCCACGGCTCCCGCCGAATACGCCACATCCGCCGCAGCGGCGCTGGCGCAGCGCACCGGCAGTATCGTGGCAATCACCGGCGAGACCGACTATGTCAGCGACGGCACGACGCTTATCGCCGTGCACGCCGGCCACGCGCTGATGCCGCTGTCGACTGCGCTCGGCTGTTCGCTCAGCGCGGCGAGCGCGGCCTTTACCGCGGTGCGGCCGCCGCGCGAGGCCGCCGTCGCCGCGCTCGCCGTGTTCGGCGCGGCCGGCAGCATCGCGGCGGAGCGCTGCCGCGGACCCGGTCATCTGCCGGCGGAGATCTGCGACGCGCTGCATCGAATGGACGGCGCCACGCTTGCTGTCCACGCCCGGTTGTCGGAGTGAGTTGAGTCTCGCATGCAAACCAACTTCACCCTCGCGCAGTTGATCGACCCGCAGATCGCGGAAGCGGAGAAAATCCTGCGTGCCTGCGTGCATTGCGGCTTCTGCACCGCGACCTGCCCAACTTACGTGCTGCTCGGCGACGAGCTCGATAGCCCACGCGGGCGCATCTATCTTATCAAGGACATGCTCGAGCAGAGCCGCCCGGCGACGCGCGAGGTGGTCAAACATATCGATCGCTGCCTGTCGTGCCTGTCCTGCATGACCACCTGTCCGTCCGGCGTGCATTACATGCATCTGGTCGACAACGCCCGCGACCATATCGAGAAGACCTACAAGCGCCCGCTCGCCGACCGCGCCATCCGCGGGCTGCTCGCGCACGTGCTCACCAATCCGGCTCTGTTCCGCCTGGCCGCGGTAATGGGATTGCTCGCCAAGCCGTTTGCGCCGGTGTTGAAGGTGCTCGGCTTGACGCGGCTGGCAGCGATGTTGCGGCTCTCCCCCGCGCACCTTCCGTCGTCGCCGGCCGAAACGGGCAAGGTCTATGCCGCGCAGGGCCGGCGGCGCGGGCGAGTGGCGCTGCTTGCCGGCTGCATCAATCCGGTGCTGGCGCCTTCGACCAACGCGGCCGCCATCCGGCTGTTCAACCGGCACGGCGTCGAGGTGGTGGTGGCCGCCGGCGAGGCCTGCTGCGGCTCGCTCACCCATCACATGGGCCGCGAGGAACAGGCACTGGCGCAGGCGCGCAACAATATCGACGCCTGGACGCGCGAAATCGACGGCGCTGGGCTCGACGCCATTCTGATCACGGTGTCCGGGTGTGGAACCACAGTGAAGGACTATGGGTTCATGTTCCGCACCGACGCCGCCTATGCGGACAAGGCGGCGCGCGTCGCCGCACTTGCGAAGGACGTGACCGAATACCTCGCGACGCTTGAAATTCCGGCCGGCGGGGCGGCGCGCCCGCTGACCGTCGCCTATCATGCGGCCTGCTCGCTGCAGCACGGACAGAAGGTGACGCAAGTGCCGAAAGAATTGCTTTCCAAGCACGGCTTCGTGGTCAAAGATGTGCCAGAAGGGCATTTGTGCTGCGGCTCGGCCGGCACCTACAACATTCTGCAGCCGGCGCTAGCGGAAAGGTTACGGGACCGCAAGATCGCCAATATCCAAAGCGTGAAGCCGGATGCGATCGCGGCCGGCAATATCGGCTGCATCACGCAGATCGCTGCCGGCACCGCTATTCCCGTCGTGCACACGGTCGAGTTGCTCGACTGGGCGACCGGCGGTCCGGTGCCCGAGAGATTACAGGAGATCGGAGCGCAGGCTCCGGAGCTGATGGCCGAAGCGGCCCAGTGACACAAACGCAGTCGGGAGAATTGTCATGGCGAAGAAGGCGAAGAAGTGGAAATCAAAAGTGAAGACGACGAAGCGCGCCGCGGTGCGCAGGGCGAAGGCGAAAGCGAAACGCCCGGCCAAGAAACCGGTCCGCAATGTCAAAGCCGTCAAAGCCAAAGCCAAGCCGCCCGCCGCCAAGAAGACTGCGCCAAAGGCAAACGCCGCGACGAAGTCCGGCACTTACAAGATCCTGCTGATGGGCGCGTCCTACGGCTCGCTGCTGGCATCCAAGCTTTTGTTCGGCGGGCACTCGATCCATCTCGTCTGCCTGCCGGCGGAAGCCGATCTGATCAACGCCGAAGGCTTCAAGGTGAAGCTGCCGGTGCGTGGCCGCGCCGAACCGGTGCTGCTCGAATCGCGCAAGCTGCCCGGCAAGGTCACCGCCGGCCCCGCAGCCGGCGTCAATCCGTCGGACTACGATCTCATCGGCCTGTGCATGCAGGAGCCGCAATACCGCTCCGAAGGGGTGCGCCAATTGCTCGACGCGGTCGGCAAGTCGCGCGTGCCCTGCATGTCGATCATGAACATGCCGCCGCTACCCTACATCAAGCGCATCCCCGGCCTCGACTACAAAGCGCTGGAAGCAGCCTACACCGATCCGCGCGTCTGGGACAACGTCGATCCGAAGAAGATCACGCTCAACAGCCCGGATCCGCAAGCGATTCGTCCGCCGGACGGCAAGGCGAACGAATTGTTGGTGACGCTGCCGACCAACTTCAAATGCGCACGCTTCGACAGCGACAAGGACACCACGATCGTGCGCAAGCTGGAGAAGGACGTCGAAGCCGCGCGCTTCGACGCGCCGGAAGGCAAGATCGAATTGCCGGTGAAGCTCAGGGTTTACGAGTTCGATCTTCGTGCCGCTCGCCAAGTGGGCGATGCTGTGCGCCGGCAACTACCGCTGCATCACCGCCGACGGCATGCGCACCGCACAGGAAGCGGTGCATTCCAATCTCGAGGAGTTGCGCTCGGTTTATAATTTCGTCAACGATCTGTGCGTCAAGCTCGGCGCCTCGCCGGACGATCTGGTGCCGTTCGAGAAATACGCCGCCGCCGCGCAATCGCTCACGCGTCCGGCCTCGGCCGCGCGCGCTCTCAACAACGGCGCGCCGAATATCGAGCGCGCCGACAAGCTGGTGCAGCTGATCGCCCGGCAAAAAGGCCTCAGCCACCCGACTCTCGATGCGACGGTCGCTTTGGTCGACTCGCGGCTCGACGCCAACAGGAAAAAAGCCGCTGCGGCCTGATTGTTCGCACCGGTATTTTGATGCCGGCGATTGTTATGCTGGCGCCTGCCGCGATCGGCAGGCGCCAGATTTGTGTGGCCGAGGCGTAGCGCGCCGACTCGCAGTTATTCACAGCCGTGCCGGCCAAGCCGGCCGCCGCTGCCCCGGATTCCGATACAAAATGCCGTCTTGCGCCCCAAAATAGTGACTTTACCGCAACAGTCCGCCGCTTTCTGTCATCAGAAGCTCGAATCGCCTAAAAAGGCAGCAATTGCCACCGTTTTTGGCTTGCCGTTGAAGCCGGGTGGAGATGTAGATTTGCACGTGAAAGTGCGTGGTTTTGGGTTCCGGTGGATCGTTGCCGGGGTGGGGGCCTTCAAGATGACGCTTGAAAGGTATCGGCCGAAAGCCGATCGAAACAAAAAGGGGCAGGGTCTATGAAAAAGGTTGTTCTGTCGGTAGTCGCGGCGCTCGCTTTGACTGCTACCGTGCCGGCGCTCGCTGCCGATATGCCGGTCAAGGCCGCACCGGCCGCACCGGCCGCCGCACCGTCACCGTGGGACGTTGCATTCGGCGCCGCATTCACGACCGACTACGAACTGCGCGGCGTATCGCAATCGAATCACAAGCCTGCAGCGCAGGGCTATTTCGAGGTCGACTACACGGCGACTGACTGGCTCAAGCTGTATGCTGGAATTTGGGGATCGAGCCTGTGGACCGGCTTTGCCGATGCGGAGTTCGATATCACCGCCGGTGCGCGGTTCACTTGGGGCAACTTCGGGCTTGATGTCGGGTATATCCAGTACGAATATCCGGGCGGCGGGATAAACGGTGTCGGCAACTATGGCGAGGTCTATGTCAAGCCGTCATACAAATTTACCGATTGGCTGACCGTCGGTGCTGTCGGCGAATTTGGCTTCGACAACTTCAACGGCAAAGTCGCGTTTCCGGGGCTAGATTGGGTGGGCGATGCGGGTCACTACTACGTCTCCGCCAACGCGGTCATCACTTTGCCGTGGAAACCGGTGCCTGACGTCACGATCTCGATCAATCCTGAGGTCGGCTACGAACATTACAGCTCTGGTGTCGCCTTCAATATAGGCGCCGTCTCGGATACATACTGGGACGTTGGTCTCGACTTCAACTACAAGGCCATTACGCTTGATCTGCGTTACTGGGGCATCAACATCGACCCGGGCAACACCACCGGGTTAAATTCGAGCCCCGGAAACCAGTGCGGTGTCTCCGGTGTTACCAACTTCTGCGGTAATCGCTTTGTTGCTACTCTGAAGTTCGACACGACTCTGTCGGCTCTCAAGTAATTTGATCGACTGCCTCTTTAGTTTCTACAGGCGGCGGCTCTTAACGAGCCGCTGCCTTTTTCATTGCGCACGGCAACTTGCTACGCCACTGGCGTCAGGCTGCCCTCGCGCAGCCAATAGCGGTCGCCTTCGCGGTTGAACGCCAGGCGGCGGCGATGGAACGCGGCGAGTGTCGCGCGGTGGCCGATCGACACGATGGTCGCGGCAGGAAGCCGCTGCTGCAGCAGACCATAAAGCGCGGCTTCCGACGGCTCATCGAGCGACGCGGTGGCCTCGTCCAGGAACAGATAGTCCGGCGCATGCAGCAGCGCGCGGGCGATGCCGAGCCGCTGCTGCTCGCCGAGCGACAGCATGCGGTTCCAATGCGCCTCCTCCTCGATGCGCGCGGCCAAGGCGGGCAAGCCGACCGCGGTGACCAGCTCGGCGACCTTGGCCGAATTGAACGTGCCAGGCTCCGCTGGATAGGCGACCGCGGCCGCCAAGGGCGCGATCGGAAAATAAGGCCGCTGCGGCAGCATCATGACGCGGGCGTTTTTCGGCACCGTGATGGTGCCGGCACCGAACGGCCAGATGCCGGCGAGCGCCCGGAATAGCGTCGACTTGCCGGCGCCGGAGGGGCCGCTCACCAGAACACGCTCGCCCAGCCCGATCGAGAGATCGCTGGCATTTACCAGCGGCACCCCATTGGGTAGCCGCACCGCCAGATCCTTGATCGAAACGGCGGCCGTTTCGCCGGCGGCAAGGTCAATCACCGGCGGCGTCACCGCCACCGCCCGCGCCGCCGCCACCGACTGGTCGAAGCCGTTGAGGCGTTCGATCACCGCGCTCCATTCGGCGATGTTGCGGTACACGGCGATGAAGACCGAGAGCGCCTCCTGCATGCGGCCGAAGGCATTGGCGATCTGCATCAAGCCGCCGAGCTGCATCAGATTGGCGAAATAGGCCGGGCTTCCCATGATGAAGGGAAACACGACCGCGGCCTGGTTGTAGCTGGCGGTGAAGAAAGTGAGCTTTTTCTGCCGCGACATGATCGCCAGCCAATTGGTGACCACATTGCCGAACCGCATCAGCAGGCGGTCGCGCTCCGCCGGCTCGCCTTCGAGCAGGGCGATCTGCTCGGAGTTCTCGCGCACGCGCACCAGGTTGAAACGGAAGTCGGCTTCGTAGCGCTGCTGCTGGAAATTGAGCGCGATCAGCGGTCGGCCGATCAAATGCGTGAAGACGGTGCCGACCACCGCGTAGATCAAAGCGGCCCAGAGGAGATAGCCGGGAACGCTGAGCGTCATCCCGAAAAGATGCAGCGGCGCCTGCGCCGACAGCGCCCATAGGATCGCGGTGAACGAAACGACAGTGACCGACGCGTTCAGCAGTTGCAGGCCGATCCCCAGGGTCAGCGTGATGAACTGCGAGACGTCCTCGGCGATGCGCTGGTCGGGGTTGTCGGCGGCGTCGCCGAGCAGCTGCATGCGGTAGTGGTTGGCATCGGTGAGCCAGTGGCCGAGATAGACGCGCGTGAGCCAGCGCCGCCAGCGGATCTGCAGCCACTGATTGAGATAGAGCTGGTAGACATTGACCAGCACCCAAAAGGTGGCCAGCACGCAGAAATAGCCGAGCTGGTGCACGAAGACGGCCCAGTTGCGATCCTGCAGCGCGTTGTAGAACACGTTGTTCCAGGTGTTGAGCAGCACCGTGAGCGCCACGACCGATAGTTCAAGGCCGATCACCGCCGCCAGCAGAATGCGGCCCGGCCAGCGATCCTCGCCGCGGAAATAAGGACTGGCGATTCGCCACACGATGGCGAGCGTCGAGAAAATGCCTTTCACGGCGGGTCTCCTGTTATGACTGGCTTGCGCGTCGGGCGCATCGTTGGCCGGTTATGGTGCACTCGGTCATGGCGTTGCTCCGGCGAGGTATTCCGATCTCCATGGTGGGCAGGGGACCCGACACCGTAGCCGAATTATCGTTCAAATCCTTGATGTTATGCCTCTTTTATAGACGAAAGATGATTGCAGCAGTGATCGTGGGCTAAGCCTAACATCATGGTTTGAGCCAACATTTTTCATGGATGAAACGTGGCGGCCTTGCGTATTTTCGTGATCACACATTAGTGTGGCTATTACGGCAGACAAACGCGCAAAACTTGCGGCTCAGCCAAAAAAAATACACGGGAGGATTGAAGATGAAAAACGATATCCATTCGATAAAGCTTGACCGGCGTACAATCATCAAGACGGCGGTTGCGGCTGGCGTGGCGCAAATCGCGTCGCCTTTCGTCATCACCGCGCGCGCCGCGGATGCTATCAAGATCGGCATGGTCGACCCACTGACCGGCGTCTATGCGGCGGTGGCGAACAATGAGGTGATCGGCGCCAAGTTCGCCGTCGAGCAGATCAATGCCAAGGGCGGCGTGCTCGGCCGTCCGCTGGAATTGCTGGTCGAAGACTCGGCCAACGACGTCGGCACCGGCGTGCAGAAAACGCGGAAGCTGATCGAACGTGACAACGTGCAGTTCATCATCGGCGACGTCAATTCCGGCATCGCCCAGGCCATGGCGCAGGTCACCGCCGAAAAGAAGGTGCTGCACGTCGTCTCCGGCGGCCACACCGACGGCATTACCGGTAAGGACTGCAAGTGGAACGTCTATCGCGTCTGCAACACGACGCGCGCCGAGGCCAACTCCGTTTCCGAGCTGCTGTTCACCAAGTACGGCAAGAAATGGCATTTCATTACGCCGGACTACGCCTTCGGTCACACCTTGCAGCAGGCCGGCGAAGCCAACTTGAAGAAACTCGGCGGCACCATGACCGGCAACGAGCTCACTCCGCTCGGCACCACCGACTTCTCCGCTTATCTCATCAAGGCGCGCGCCGCCAATCCGGACGTGCTGGTGGTGTTGCCGCAGGGCTCCGACATGGTGAACTGCCTGAAGCAGATCGCCCAGTTCGGCATCGACAAGCAGATCCACGTCGCCGGCCTGCAGCAGGAGCTCGAGTCGCTCGAAGCGATGCCGCCCGAAGCGCGCGTCGGCATCTGGATGTTCGAGTGGTACTGGAAGCAGCCGGGCGTGCCGCATGTCGAACAGTTCGTTGCCGATATCCGCAAGCGCACCAACGGCAAAGTGCCGACGGCGCGCACCTGGTTCGGCTACACTTCGGTGCAGACCTACGCGCTGGTCGCCAACCACGAAAAGACGCTCGACGCCGTCAAGCTCGCCAAGGCGCTGGGCAATTTCGAGCTGCCGGCCGATGTCAAGCTGCAGCCGAACAAGGTCTACTACCGCGACGGCGACCACCAGTTGATGACCTCGGCCTTTGTCGGCCAAGCGCTGTCGAAGCCCGCCGGCGATCCGGAAGATCTGTTCCAGGTCAACAGCGTCCTTTCAGGCGACAAGGTCAATCCACCGCAGACCGACACCGGCTGCAAGCTGCAGTGGCCGGCCTAAGCTAGCAACGATCGATCATCGCGCCTGGGGAGCCGTCGTCGCTCCCCAAGCGTGCACGTTCACGCGCTTGCTCGCCCACCCGAGTGCTGATTCATGCTTCAACTCCTCCTGTTCAACATCACGAACGGACTGATTATCGGCGCCTTCTACGTGCTGATGGCGCTCGGTCTGTCGCTGATCCTCAACCTGAGCAACGTGATCAATTTCGCCCACGGCGGCTTCCTCGTGATCGGCGGCTATATCGCCTACACGATCACGCCTTATGTGGGTTTCTGGGGCGCGCTTTTGATCGCGCCGCCGCTGACCGCCGCCATCGGCCTTGCCACCGAACGCGTGCTGATCCGTCCGCTGTACGGGCGCGATCCGCTTTACAGCCTTCTGCTGACATTCGGCCTCGCATTCATCTTCGAAGACGGCACGCGTTTCATCTGGGGCGCGCAGGGCAAGCCGGTTACCGTGCCGGCGATTTTGGCGCAGCCGTTGAGCAATGAGTTCTTCTTCATTACCGGCTACCGGCTGTTCATGGTGCTGGTGGTGATCGTCGCGGTGAGCGTGCTGTTCGTGTTGCTGCGCTATACGCGCCTCGGTATCCGCATCCGCGCCGGCACGCTCGATCTTGAAACGGTATCGGCGCTGGGCGTCAACGTGCGCACGCTGCGGTCGCTCAATTTTGCCGTCGGCATTTTCCTCGCCGGCTTGAGCGGCGTGCTGGCGGCCGGCCAGCTCGGCCTCGAGCCGACCATGGGCGCCGGGCTGCTGATGCCGAGCTTCATCGCCATCATCGTCGGCGGCGTCGGCAGTCTCACCGGCACGCTGTTGGGCGGCCTGCTGATCGGCGTGGCCTCCGGCGTCACGGCGGTGTTTCTGCCGGCCGCCAGCGAAGCGATCATGTACGTGCTGATGGCGGTGGTTTTGCTGATCCGCCCGCGTGGCTTGCTGGGCGAAGAAGGCATGATGACATGATCGATAGCGACAACGCCCGCAAGCTGACGGTGCTGGTTTGTATCTGGCTGGCCTTGTTGCTGGCGCCCTATTGGATGCCGCCGCTCGGCGGCTACACCGCGCTCGGCACCCGCGTCCTCATCCTTGGGCTCGCCGCCATGTCGGTGAATTTCCTCTTGGGTTTCACCGGCGTGCTGTCCTTCGGCCATGCCGCCTATTTTGGCCTGGGGGCTTATGGCGCGGGGCTGTCGCTGAAGTATCTCGCCCCGAGCACGCCCCTTTCCCTGGTGATGGGCATGCTGCTGGGCGGCCTTGCCGGTGCCATTCTCGGAATGCTCATCGTGCGCCGGCGCGGCGTTTATTTCGCAATGGTCACGATCGCATTCGGGCAAGTGTTTTATTACATCGCCTTCCAGTGGAGTTCGCTGACCGGCGGCGACGACGGATTGCGCGGCTTCTCCCGGCAGCCGCTCGACCTTGGGCTGTTCAAGATCGACATTTTGTCAAATGCTGACAATTTCTATTTTTTCGTTTTGTTCAGCTTCGCCATCATCGCCGCGGTCATGGGGTTCATTTTGAAGTCGCCGTTCGGCCGCACCATGCTGGCGATTCGTGAAAACGAACGACGCGCCCGTTTCCTCGGCATTCCGGTGGAACGCCATATCTGGATCGCGTTCACGCTGTCGTGTTTCTTCATGGGATTCGCCGGGGCGCTATACGCCTTGCTGAACAATTTTGCCGATCCGCGCGGCCTGCATTTCAGCCAATCCGGCGACTTCGTCATGATGGCGGTGATGGGCGGCATGCGCAGCTTTTGGGGCCCGCTGCTCGGCGCCGCCGTGTTCGTCGTGCTGCAGGACTATCTTTCGAGCGTCACCGTCAATTGGATGTCGTTCGTCGGCTTGCTGTTCGTGCTCGTGGTGCTGTTCTTCCCCCGCGGGCTGCTCGGCGTCATTCGGCGGAAGCTCGTGTCATGACCCTGCTGCGCGTCAACAATGTCTCCAAGCATTTCGGCAATTTGATCGCCGTCGACGATATATCGATGACGGTCGAGCACGGCGAGCTGCGCGCCGTGATCGGTCCCAACGGCGCCGGCAAGACCACGTTTTTCAACATGATCAGCGGCTTTCTGATGCCGACCGCGGGCCGCATCGTCTTCGACGAGGAGGACATCACCTCGCTGTTGCCCGCCCGCCGGGTCTGGCGCGGCATCGCCCGCACTTTCCAGATCACGGAAGTGTTTCCTGAACTGACGGTGCGCGAAAATCTTCGTATCGCGGTGGAGAGCGCCAGCGGCTTCCGCCTGCGCGTTTGGCAATCGCGCGACGACGACGGCGAGGTCAAGGCGCGCGTCGTCGATCTGCTGGAGATGAGCGGGCTGACCGAAAAGGCCGACCGGCTGGTCGGCGAGCTTGCGCACGGCGATCAGCGCGCCACCGAGATCATGATGGCGCTCGCGCTCAAGCCCCGGCTATTGCTGCTCGACGAACCGACCGCCGGCATGGGCGACCAAGAAACCTACGACATCACGCAGCTGATCCGGAAACTGCATCGCGACCAGAAACTGACCATCGTGCTGATCGAACACGACATGCGCGTGGTCTTTCACTTGGCCGACCGCATCATGGTGTTGGCGGAAGGCAAGATGCTGGCCGAAGGCACGCCGCAACAGATCGCCGCCGACGAAGCGGTGCAGGCGGCCTATCTGGGGAAGACCGCGGCATGAGCAACGTGGCGCTCGAGGCGGAAGGCCTCCACACATTTTACGGCAAGAGCCACATCCTGCACGGCGTCGGGCTCGAAGTGCGCGAAGGCGAGATCGTCACGTTGTTGGGCCGCAACGGCGCCGGCAAGACCACGACGCTGCGCAGCCTGGTGGGCCTGACCCATGCGCGCGAGGGCGCGGTGCGCATCTTCGGCCATACCACCACCGACTGGCAGCCGTACCGCATCGCCGCGCTCGGCGTCGGCTACGTGCCGGAAGGCCGGCGGATCTTCGCCAACCTGACGGTCGAGGAAAATCTTAAAGTTCCGTTGGAAATGCCCGGGCCATGGACGATTGCCCGCGTCTACGAGCTGTTCCCGCGCCTCGCGCAGCGCAAGACCAACAAGGGCCGGCAGCTGTCCGGCGGTGAGCAGGAGATGCTGGCGATCGCCCGCGCCCTGTTGTTGAACCCGAAGCTCTTGCTGCTCGACGAGCCGAGCCAAGGTCTGGCGCCGCTGATCGTGCAAGAGGTGTTCAAAGTCGTGACCTCGGCGCGCCAGCAGGGCATTTCGGTGCTGCTGGTCGAGCAGAACGTGCGCGCCGCGGTCGAAATCGCCGATCGCGCTTACGTGCTCGACGACGGCAAGGTGGTTTATTCCGGCTCCGCCGCCGAGTTCGCCAAAGACGAGGAGCGGGTGCGCGCCCTGGCCGGCGCCAGCGCCGAGAACTGGGAAGAACGCGGCTCGCCCGCCTGATCGAGCGCCGGGAAAGGCTGATCGATGCCGGATGCACTGTCGGCACTGACCGCGATGGAAGCCGCCGAGCGCATCGCCGGCGGCGAATTGAGCGCGGAGGACTATGTCGGCGCCTGCTTGCAACGCATCGCGGCTTTAGAAGGGCAGGTCCGCGCCTTCGCGCATATCGACGCCGACCATGCCTTGCGCCAGGCGCGTACGCTCGACGAGCACCAGCGCAACGGCAAGCCGCTCGGGCTGCTGCACGGCCTGCCGGTGGCGATCAAGGACATCTTCGACACCGCCGATTATCCGACCGAGTGCGGCTCGCCGCTGCTCAAGGGCCGCCAGCCGACGCACGACTGCACCGCGGTAGCGCGGTTGCGCGAAGCCGGCGCGGTGATCATCGGCAAGACGGTGACCACCGAGTTCGCCTATTTCCATGCCGGCGCGACGCGCAACCCGCACGATCTCGAGCGCACCCCCGGCGGCTCGTCGTCAGGTTCGGCGGCGGCGGTCGCCGCCGGCATGGTGCCGCTCGCGGTCGGCTCGCAGACCAATGGCTCGGTGATCCGGCCGGCCTCGTTCTGCGGCGTCTATGGCATCAAGCCGACGCACGGTACCATCTCGCGCCACGGCGCGCTGATTTTGTCGAAGGCGCTCGACCACGTCGGCGTGTTCGCGCGCACGCTTGCCGACGCCGCGCTGATCCTCGACACGCTCGCCGGCTACGACGCCAACGACAGCGACAGCCGCCCGCTGGCGGCGCAAGCCTACCTCGACACGCTGCTGGAGGCGCCGCCGCTGCCGCCGCGGCTCGCCTTCGTGCGCACGCCGTTGTGGGACAAGGCGGACGCGCCGACGCGCGAAGCGTTCGAGGCGCTAGCGCAACGGCTGGAAAATTCCGTCGCGGCCGTCGATCTGCCCGACGCCTACGCCGCGGCCTGGGACGACCAGCGCGTCATCATGTACACCGACATGGCGCACAATTTCGGCGCACTGGTTGTGCGCGGCGGCGAGGCCTCCAGCCAGCAATTGCGCGATCTCGTCGCCGAGGGCAGCCGGACCAACGCGCTGCGCTATCTCGCCGCGCGGGACAATGCCCCGGTTTATACCGCCGGCCTCAACGAGATCTTCAAGCGGTTTGACGCCATCCTGACGCCGTCGGCGCCCGGCGTCGCTCCCATAGGCATGGCCACCGGCAACCCGGTGTTCAACACACTGTGGTCGTTGACCGGTCTGCCGGCGGTGACGCTACCGCTGTTGAGCGGCGAGGGTGGCATGCCGCTCGGCGTGCAGCTCGTCGGCGCGGCCGGCGACGACGCGCGGCTGTTGCGCACGGCGAATTGGCTGGTGAACGCTCTCGCTTGATCACGCCGGCGGCGCGCTGAGGTTGTCCTTGAAAAACGCGACGGTGCGGCTCCAGGCAAGATCGGCCGCCGGCTTGTCGTAGCGGTTCGAGGTGTCGTTGTTGAAGGCGTGGTTGACGTTCGGATAGACGTAAATCGTGAAGCGCTTGTTGTCGGCCTTGAGCGCGGCGGCATTCGGTCAAGGCTAGCACACCGCGTCGCGGAGAAAATTCCAGTCAAGCCGCCGCTGCAAACGAAAAAGGGCGCGGCCGAAGCCGCGCCCAATGTCGCGTGTGCCTTGTGCGGCGGGCTCTACATCATGCCGCCCATTCCGCCCATGCCGCCGCCCGGCATCGCCGGCGCCAGCTCCTTCGGCAGCTCGGCGACCATGGCTTCGGTGGTCACCAGCAGGCCGGCGACCGAGCCCGCATCCTGCAGCGCGGCGCGCACCACCTTGGCCGGGTCGATGATGCCGGCTTCGAGCATGTCGACGTATTTCTCGTCCTGGGCGTCGAAGCCGTAGGTCTCGGACTTCTCCTCCAGGATCTTGCCGACCACGATCGAGCCTTCGACGCCGGCGTTCTCGGCGATCTGGCGGATCGGAGCCTCCAGCGCCTTGAGCACGATGTTGATGCCGGCCTGCACGTCGTGGTTCTCGTTCGAAAGCTTGCCGACCGCCTTCTTGGCGCGCAGCAACGCAACGCCGCCGCCCGGCACGATGCCTTCCTCGACCGCGGCGCGGGTGGCGTTGAGCGCATCCTCGACGCGGTCCTTCTTCTCCTTGACCTCGATCTCGGTGGCGCCGCCGACCTTGATCACCGCGACGCCGCCGGCGAGCTTGGCCAGCCGCTCCTGCAGTTTCTCCTTGTCGTAGTCCGAGGTGGTCTCCTCGATCTGCGCCTTGATCTGCTGAACGCGCGCCTCGATGTCGGCCTTCTTGCCGGCGCCGTTGACGATCGTGGTCTTTTCCTTCTCGATCACGATCTTCTTGGCGCGGCCGAGCATGGCCGTGGTGACGTTCTCGAGCTTGATGCCGAGGTCTTCCGAGATGAGCTGGCCGCCGGTCAGGATGGCGATGTCTTCCAGCATGGCCTTGCGGCGGTCGCCGAAGCCGGGCGCCTTGACGGCCGCGACCTTGAGGCCGCCGCGCAGCTTGTTGACGACGAGGGTGGCGATGGCTTCGCCTTCGACGTCTTCCGATAGGATCAGCAGCGGCTTGCCGGTCTGCACAACCGCCTCGAGCAGCGGCAGCATGGCCTGCAGGCCGGACAGCTTCTTCTCGTGCAGGAGGATGTAGGCGTCCTCGAGCTCGGCGATCATCTTCTCGGCGTTAGTGATGAAGTAGGGCGAGATATAGCCGCGGTCGAACTGCATGCCCTCGACGATCTCGACGTCGGTGTCGAGCGACTTGGCTTCTTCGACCGTGATGACGCCCTCATTGCCGACCTTCTGCATGGCCTGGGCGATCATCTTGCCGATGGCGGCGTCGCCGTTCGAAGAGATGGTGCCAACCTGGGCGACCTCGGCGGAGGAGCCGACCTTCTTGGCGCGCTTCTCGATGTCCTTGACCACGGCGGTGACGGCGATGTCGATGCCGCGCTTGAGGTCCATCGGGTTCATGCCGGCGGCAACGGACTTGGCGCCTTCGGTGACGATCGCCGCGGCCAATACAGTCGCGGTGGTGGTGCCGTCGCCGGCGAGATCGTTGGTCTTCTGCGCGACCTCGCGCACCATCTGCGCACCCATGTTCTCGAACTTGTCCTCGAGCTCGATCTCCTTGGCGACGGTGACGCCATCCTTGGTGATGCGCGGGGCGCCGAACGACTTGTCGAGCACGACGTTGCGGCCCTTGGGGCCGAGCGTGACCTTCACCGCATCGGCGAGGATCTTGACGCCGCGCAGCATGCGGTCGCGCGCATCGACGGCGAATTTGACTTCCTTGGCAGCCATTTCAATTCACTCCAATGGGTTTCAATTCGGAATTAGGCGATCACGCCCATGATGTCGGACTCCTTCATGATCAGGAGTTCCTCGCCGTCGAGCTTGACCTCGGTGCCCGACCACTTGCCGAACAGCACCTTGTCGCCGGTCTTGAGGTCGATCGGGATCAGCTTGCCGGCCTCGTCGCGGCCGCCCGGGCCGACGGCGATGACTTCGCCCTGCGACGGCTTTTCCTGGGCGGTGTCGGGGATGATGATGCCGCCTTTGGTCTTCTCTTCGGCGGTGATGCGGCGCACGACGATACGGTCATGCAGGGGGCGAAACTTGGTCTTGGCCATGGGCTCCTCATCGGCACTTGAGCGCGTGCGTTTACCGGAAAATCTATATTTTGTAAGCCCTTAGCACTCGTTAACGGAGAGTGCTAAAAAGCTGCCCGGGAGATATGGGGTTAGCGCGCTAGTGTCAAGCAGGCTTGCGCGCTGGCGTTAACACGGGCGGCTCAAGGATGAGCTTCAGCGCGCCGCCGGCGTGGAACCGGCGCAATGGGACGGCCTTTTATAGCAGACCGGGCGGAACCGGCTTGCGCTGCCGGCCAATGCCCAGCAAAGTCGCATGCTTTGGCGTAGGAGTTCGAATGAGCCATCCCCATCGACTGCCCCGATCGACAGTAACGGTCCTGGCGCTGCTGGCGCTTGCGCTCGGCGCCTGCTCGACCGGCGGGCCGCAAATGCCGTCGATCCAGCCGCCGCCGCAGCCGGAAGTGCCGACGCTGCCACCGGCCTTCCCGCCGCAGGACATCGTCGGCCGCTGGGGCCTTGCCGCCTACCACAAGGATGAAGACCGCACCCGCATCGAGGCGGCCGCCGCCCAGCAATGCAAGCAGCCTTACGTCATCACGCTTGGGCCGACCGGCGGTGTGATGATGCATCTCGCCGACCAGGCGACGCCCACCGAGCTGCGCCTGAAAGGCGCGCCGGGCGGCAAGACCTTTGTCGGCCCGGAAGGCGACCCGCCGGGAAGCCCGCAGGATCGCGAGGTGCTGGCCTTCGACGGCCGCATGCTGATCCTGCGCTGGATGGACCCGGAAGTGCAGGGCCGCTACGGCACCATGGTCTATGTCCGCTGCGGCGCGGAAGGCGCCAAGCGGCCGGCCAAGCCCAAGGCCAAGCCGAAACCAAAGCCCGCGCCGAAGCCGGCGCAGCCGCCAATCCAGAATGCCCCGCCGCCGCCGGCGCGATGACACGCGCGGCCCTCAAACAGGGGTAGGCATTCGACTCGAATCGATGATGCTGTAGAGATTGGCGGGCCATGCCCGCTCCCCGCGATTTCATCGACGGCCCCTGGCGCGCCGTCCCTGTGCTCGGCGTCACCCAGATCCTGTCCTGGGGCTCGATCTTCTACACGCCGGTGCTGATCGTGCCGCTGATCGCGGCCGAGCGCGGCTGGTCGATGGCCTTCGCCATGGGCGGCTTCTCGGTCGGCCTGCTGGCCGCCGGCCTGAGCGCGCCTTACGTCGGGCGCAGCATCGACCGCTTCGGCGGCCATGTGGTGATGACGGTCGGCTCGCTGATCGCCGCGCTCGGGCTGGTGCTGATCACCCAGGCCACCGGCCGGCTGACTTATCTCGCGGTCTGGGTGGTGCTCGGCGTCGCCATGGCGGCGAACCTCTACGATTCTGCGTTCGCGACACTTGGCCGCATCTTCGGCATCGGCGCGCGCGCGCCGATCACCGCGCTGACGCTCGCCGGCGGCTTCGCCTCGACCGTGAGCTGGCCGGCGACGCATTTTCTGATCGACGCGGTCGGCTGGCGCGGCACCTACCTGGTCTATGCCGCGCTGCTCGCCTGCATCTCGGCGCCGCTGCACGCGCTGGCGCTGCCGCGCACGCGGTTCGAGCCGGAAGCAAAAGCGGCGAGCGACGGGCCGCCGCCGCCGGCGCTGCTGCCGCCCTACGGGCTGCCGTTCATCCTGGTCGCGACCGCGTTTGCGACTTATGCCTTTGTCCCGTCCGGCCTGTCGGCGCATCTCCTGGCGATCTTCGCGCGCTCCGGCATCGACGCCGGCACGGTGGTGTGGATCGGCGCACTGTTCGGCCCGGCACAGGTCGGCGCCCGGCTGATCGAATTCGCCTTCGGCCGCAACCTGCATCCGCTGTGGGTGGCGCGTTTCGCGCTGTCGGTGCTGCTGTGCGCTTTTACGATGCTGGCGCTGCTCGGATTTTCCGTGCCGGTGGCGGCGGCCTTCGCGCTGATGTTCGGCGGCGCCAACGGCCTCGTCACCATCACGCGCGGCGCGGTGCCGCTGGCTCTGTTCGGCGCCTCCGGCTACGGCCGGCTGATGGGCCGTCTGGCCGGGCCGTTTCTCTTGGTGCAGGCGGCGGCGCCGCTGGTGATGGCTTTCGTCGTCGACCGCGCCACGGATCCGGCGGCGCTGGCGCTAGCCGCCGGCTTTGCGGCGACCGCGCTGGTGTGCTTCGTGCTGATCAAGCGACCGGGCTAGTCGAACAGGACGTCGATGTCCTGCTGGCTGGTGTGTCCGGACTCGCCGTCGAGCCGCGGTCCGTTGAGCAGCGCCGAGCGGCACGGCGGCTTGGCCTGCCGCGCGCCGGCCGGGCGGGCCTGGTGGCGGTCGAGCATGGTCTCGACCCGATCCTCGATCGTGGTCAGCGTCTCGATCACATTGCCGATGCGCTGGCCGCCGAGATCTTGGAAATTACAGGCTTCGTAGATCTGCACCACGTGCTCCTGGATCTCCTGCGCCAGGCCGCGTTCATAATCGGTCTTCATCGCGGCGGCGAGCGCCTTGGCGCTGTCGTCGATCACCTCGGCCGATTTCAGAATCTTCTCGGTGGCATTTTCCATGCCTTCGACCGCGGCGCCGAGCTTGCCGGCGGCGCGCGCCATGTGGCGCTCGTGACCTTCGCCGACGAGCGCGGCGAGTTCGCGCATGGTGTGGGCGACGGCGGCGTTGAGTTCGGCGAGCTCACGCTCAAGCGACGCCACTTCGGCGTCGTCGGCTCGCTCGATGCGTGCCGGCGCGGCTTTTGGGGCGGCGACCGTGTCCCCGACCACGCCGCATGCCTGTCGTGCCGCCGCGCGGCTACCGAGCATGCGTTCGACGCGAAACACCTTGCGCTGCACTTAAGCGTCCCCTTGCAAGCCCCATCCCGCTTTCTAACAGGGCGCCGATTAACACGCGGTTGCGGCGTGGCCGCGCCGGCAATGCCCGAAATAGACACCGCGCGTTTACTATGATGCATCGCGTTTTACGCAAAATAAACTCTAACGCGACGAAGCGCGCGCGCATTCACCATAATGCGCCGCGTCGCAGATTTCATTTACCATTCGGTGGCGCTTTGCGCGTGTACTGCAGATCACACGACGATTAGTGCAAGGGTACGTCGATGCAACGTTCGCTTTTCCCCGCCATCATCATTACCGCTGCGATCTCCGGCGCCGCCTTTGCCGAGCCGCTCGCGCTGTCGCCCGATGAACGCCCGATCCTGGTGGCGGCGCAAACGCCGCAGCCGCGCTCCGCCATGGGCGGCGGCTTGATCGAATTCCTGTTCGGCGGCGGCAGCGCGCCGCGTTACGCCGAGCCGCAGCCGAACCGCGCCTATGCCAACGCCCCGGCCGCTCAGCAAGACGAGCCGCAGGCGAACTACACGATGGACCCGCGCTTCGAGCGTCAGGAAGTCGCCTATAGCGGCAAAGAAGCGCCCGGCACCATCGTCATCGATACACCGAACAAGTTCCTCTATCTGATCGAGCCGAACGGCAGGGCGATGCGCTACGGCGTCGGCGTCGGTCGTCCCGGCTTCACCTGGGCCGGCGTGCACAGCATCTCGGCGAAGAAGGCATGGCCCGATTGGGTGCCGCCGGGCGACATGCTGCAGCGTCAGCCCGGCCTGCCGCATTTCATGGCCGGCGGTCCTAACAACCCGCTCGGCGCGCGCGCGATGTATCTCGGCTCGACGCTCTACCGCATCCACGGCTCGAACGAGCCCTGGACCATCGGCCATAATGTGTCGTCCGGCTGCATCCGCCTGCGCAACGCCGACGTGATCGACCTCTACAGCCGCGTCAAGGTCGGTACCAAGGTCATCGTCCTTTAGGCGCTTTGCGGTGTCGCTAAAGCGAAGCCGTGCTCGCCGAGCATGCGCGGGAATTCGTCCGAATTGAAATATGCGAACTCGCGCTCGCGCTGACTGGTGAGCGGATCGAGCCGCCTCAACTCGGCGTCGACGAAGCCGGGATGGCACATGATGAGCCCGCCGTCCGGCAGCCCGGCGAGAAAGCGCGGGAACACCTTGGCGAAGTCCGGCTCGTCATGGAAGTCGTAGGCGCCGGCAAAGGCCGGATTGACGGCGACACCGAGCCGCCGCGCTTTGCGGCGGAAGCCTAGGCTCAACACGTCGAGCACCAATTCCTTGCGGCTGTTGCGCCGGCCCGCCGCGCGCGCGCTGCCGCATTGCCTGAGCCAGGCGCCGGGCGCCGCCTCCGCCGCCACCTTGAGCACGGCGTCGCGCACCTGCGGAAACAGATGCACGTGCTGGTGGCCGTCGATGAAGTCGGGCGGCCGGCCGAAGGCCATGACGAAGGCTTCAACCTGCGTGGCGACCTCGATCGTGAGGCGTTCCACGTTGAGCCGCCGCGTCATCGCCGCGCGCATCATCTTGTTGAGCAGCAGGAAATGGCCGTGGTCGAGCGGCTTGAAGCCATCGCTCAGCGGCTTGAACGGCCCGGTCAGCGTCACGTGCAGGCCGAGTGCCGCGCGTGTCGTGCCGGAATTCAATTCGTCGAGCACTTCTGCTTCCTCGGCATCGAAGTGCGGCGCCGCGGTCATCACCGAGGTGGCGTTGAGCCGCCCGCGCAGGATCAGATCGCGAATGGCGGCGTTCACCGAACGGGAAATGCCGTAGTCATCCGCGCACAGCCAGATGTGCCGACGTGCCGTCGCCACGCTCACTCCGCCGCGCGCGTGGCCGCCGGCCGCGGCTTGGTTTCGCTCTTGGCGGCTTCGTCGGCGGTCTTCACGCTGTGCTCGGCGACGAAATAGACCGGCCGCGCCTTGATCTCCGACAACAGCTTGCCGATGTATTCGCCGAGCACGCCGATCATGACGAGCTGCGCGCCGCCGATCACCATCATACCGACCACCAGCGAGGGATAACCTGGCACGTCCTTGCCGAACACGATGGTCTCGATCAGGATCTCGATGCCGAACAACAGCGCGATCGCGGCAAGCAGCAGACCGAGCAGGCTCGCGACCCGCAGCGGCGCCACCGAAAACGAAGTCAGCCCCTCGATCGACAGGCCGATCAGCGTCCATATGTTCCACGTCGTCATGCCGTGTGCGCGCGGCGCCGGCGTGTAATCGACGCGGACCTGGCGGAAGCCGATCCAGGTCGACAGGCCCTTGAAGAAGCGGTTGCGCTCCGGCATCTGCCGCAGCGCCACCGCCGCGCGCGGCGACAGCAGGCGGAAATCGCCGGCATCCTCGGGGATTCGCTGGCGCTGGCCGAGATTGATCAGCGCATAGAACCAATGCACGCCGGTGCGGCGCAGCCAGGGCTCGTTCTCGCGATGCGCCTTGGCGGTGTAGACCACGTCGTAGCCGTCATCGAGCCAGCGCGCGATCAGCGTCTCGACCAAATCGGGCGGATGCTGGCCGTCGCCGTCCATGAACAGCAGGGCGCCGAGCCGGGCGTGGTCGAGCCCGGCGAGCAGGGCGGCCTCCTTGCCGAAATTACGCGACAGCGTGACGACCTGCACGTCGAGCGCATCGGGGCTGAGCGCATGGGCGATCTGGCTGGTGGCGTCGGCGCTGCCGTCGTCGACGTAGACCACCTCGCAGGCGAGCCCGCGTGTGGTCTTGAGCACGTGCGCCACGGCGGCGATGCGCTCGTGCAGGGCGGCGAGACCGCGGGCCTCGTTGAACACCGGCACAACGATCGACAGCCCTGCCGCGGCCGCCGACCGCGGCGCAGGGGCGCTGGATTTGCTGGATTTCGCCGGCATTTGTCGTTGACCTACCGCTTTTGGGGCGATCTATAGCGCATGCGGCGCGGCCTGTCGCGCCCGCGTCAAAATGCTATGAACGGCCCATGATTCCGGCGTCCCTGCGACATCTCCGCGACCGTCTGACGTCGGCCTGGCACGAGCGCGCGCTCGCCCTCAAGGCGCTCAGCTTCGCCCTGGTCGGCCTGGTCAATTCGGTTGTCGATTTCAGCGTGTTTTCCTTCGCCTATTACTATCTGGTTCTGCCGATCGTCGCCGCCAACGCGCTGGCCTGGGTGGTCGCGGTGACCGGCTCCTATGTCCTGAACACGACCATCACTTTTGCCCATGAATCCGGCCGCAAGTTGACGGCCAAAAGCTACTTCAACTTCGCGCTGTCGCAGGTCGCCGGATTTCTCGCCAATACCGGCACGGTGTGGTGCCTGGTTGAGCTTGGCCACGTGCCGGCCTGGGCCGCCAAGGTGGCGGCGATCGCGGTCAGCTTCGCGGTCAATTTTTCGCTGTCGCATTTTCTGGTGTTCCGCACGCGCGATCCGAGCGGCGGACGTTGAGTTGGAGCGTCCATGCAACACGACAGCAACCTGACCGCGCACTGGCCGAGTTTCGTCACCCATCTCGAATGCGCCATGACCGGCGAGCGGCACGAAGCCGATCAGATTCACAATCTGTCGCGCGCGGGCAAGCCGCTGTTGGTGCGTTACGATCTTGCAGACGTCACCAAATCGCTGACCAAGGACAGGCTTGCCGCCGCGCGCGCCCGATCTGTGGCGCTACCGCGAACTGCTGCCGGTGCGCGATCCCGCCAACATCGTCAGCCTCGGCGAAACGATCACGCCGCTGATCCGCATGCCTAAGCTCTCGGCCAAACTCGGCGGCGGCGAAATCCTGGTCAAGGACGAAGGCCGCCTGCCGACCGGCTCGTTCAAGGCGCGCGGCCTGGTGATGGCGGTGTCGATGGCCAAAGCGCTCGGCATCAAGCACATGGCGATGCCGACCAATGGCAATGCCGGTGCCGCGCTTGCGGCTTATGCCGCGCATGCCGGCATCAAAACCACAATCTTCTGCCCGGAGGACACGCCGGAAGTGAACGTCAGCGAGATCGCGCTGCAGGGCGCCACCGTCTATCGCGTCAACGGCCTGATCGACGACTGCGGCAAGATCGTCGGCGAGGGCAAGGCCAAGGTCGGCTGGTTCGACACCTCGACGCTGAAGGAGCCGTACCGGATCGAAGGCAAAAAGACGATGGGCCTCGAGCTCGCCGAGCAACTGAATTGGACCGTGCCGGACGTGATCTTTTATCCGACCGGCGGCGGCACCGGGCTGATCGGCATGTGGAAGGCTTTCGCCGAATTGGAGGCGATCGGCTTCATCGGCAAAAAACGTCCGCGTATGGTCGCGGTGCAGGCGGCTGGCTGCGCGCCGATGGTGAAGGCCTTCGAGGAGGGCAAGGAGCACGCGCCGCGCTGGGAGAACGCGCACACCATCGCCTCGGGCATCCGCGTGCCGCAGGCGATCGGCGATTTCCTCATCCTGCGCGCGGTGCGCGAGAGCGGCGGCTTCGCCATTGCCGTCGAGGATCCGGCGATCACGCTGGCGCTCGACGAGATGGCGCGCGAGGAGGGCATGCTGCTGTGCCCGGAGGGCGCGGCGACCTATGCCGCCTACAAACAGAGTCTCGCCGACGGCCGCGTCAAGAAAAGCGACCAGGTGGTGCTGTTCAATTGCGCCAGCGGGCTGAAATATCCGTTGCCCAAGATCGAACGCAAGCTCGACCGCCGCAAGCCGATTGATTTCGCTGCGTTGTAAGTGGATGCTTCCCCCGGGGGCACAGAAAAGACCCTGGTGGGAGGATGCAATGAAAAAACTGATCGTTGCCGCAGCGGCGTTGGCGTTGGCATTCGTCACATCTGCCGGCGCTGAGGACTATCCGTCGCGGCCCGTCACGATCATCGTTCCCTTCGCCGCCGGCGGGCCGACCGACGCCTTGGCGCGCGTGCTCGGCGACGGCATGGGCAAGGCGCTTGGGCAACAGATCATCGTCGAGGACGTCACCGGTGCCGGCGGCACCATCGGCGTCGCCCGCGCGGTGCACGCAGCGCCTGATGGCTATACGCTGAGCATCGGCCATCTCGGCACGCACGTGATCAACGGCGCGATCTATCCCCTGAGCTTCGATCTGGTGAAGGATTTTGAGCCGATATCGCTGCTTGCCAGCAATCCGATGATGGTCGTCTCCAGGAACGACATCCCGGCAAAAAACCTGAACGAACTGATCGCCTGGATCAAGGCGAACAGCGGCAAGGTGACTGCCGGCACCGCCGGCGTCGGTTCCGGCGCACATTTTTCCGGCGTTTATTTCGAGCAAGTGACCGGCGTCAAACTGCAATTCGTGCCCTATCGCGGCACCGGCCCGGCGCTGCTCGATTTGGTGTCGGGGCACATCGATCTGATTGTCGACCAGGCCTCCAATTCGCTGGCGCAAGTGAAGGCCGGCAAAATCCGCGCCTACGCCATCACCGCGCCCCAGCGCCTAGCGGCGGCGCCGGACATTCCGACCGTGGATGAGGCCGGTCTCAGCGGCTTTTATATCGAACTGTGGACCGGGCTTTGGGTCCCCAAGGGTACGCCGAAAGACATCGTCGCCAAGCTCAACGCCGCGGTGGTCAAGACGCTGATCGATCCGGTCGTGCAAAAGCGGCTGGGCGAAATGGGCCTGCAGATTCCGCCGCGCGACAGACTGACGCCGGAAGCGCTCGCCGCCCATCAACAAGCGGAAGCGAAGAAATGGTGGCCGATGATCAGGGCCGCCAACATCAAGGTCCAATAGCCGAATAGCCGAACCGCCAAGCAGGTAAATAAAGGCGGGCGGCGCGCTTTAGGGAGGTGGAGATGAAAGTTCGCAATTCCGTGCTGACGCTCGCCGTCGGCTTGGTCGCCGGGATCGGACTTCTGGCGACATTGGCGCGCGCCGAGACTTACCCGGCGCGCACCATCACGCTGATCGTGCCGTTCCCGCCCGGCGGGCCGAGCGACGTGGTGGCGCGCATCATCAGCGACGGCATGAGCCGCCAGCTCAATCAGACGGTGATCATCGAGAACGTCGGCGGCGCCGGCGGCACGATCGGCACCGCGCGCGTTGCGGCGGCGACGCCGGACGGTTACACCCTGCTCGCCGCCGGCATGGGCTCGCACGTCGCTGCCCCCGTGCTCACGCCGAACATCCGCTACGATTGGTCAAGGATTTCGAGCCGATCGGGCTCATCGCCAATGCGCCGGTCGCGGTGGTGGTGCGCAAGGATTTCCCGGCGAAGGACTTCAAGGAATTCATCGCCTACGTGAAAGAGCATGGCGATGCCGTGAAGCAGGCGCATGGCGGCGTCGGCTCGTCCTCGCACATGGCCTGCGTGCTGCTGACCTCGGAGCTCGGCCTCAAGCCGAAACTGATCCCCTATCGCGGCACCGGCCCGGCGCTCGCCGACCTCATCGGCGGTCATGTCGATTTCTACTGCGACCAGGTGGTCAGCGTGGCGCCGGCGGTGAAGGGCAAATCGATCAAGGCCTATGTGGTGTCGGGTGACGCGCCGTCGCCGGCGCTGCCCGGGGTGCCGTCGGCCAAGGCGGCCGGCATTGCCGACTACACGCTCAGCATCTGGAGCGCGATGTACGCGCCAAAAGGCACGCCGCAGGACGTCGTCGCCAAGCTCGCGGCCGCGCTCGACAAGGCGCTCGACGATCCAGCGGTGGCGAAGCGCCTCGTCGATCTCGGCGGCAGCGTGCCGAACGAGGCGGAGCGCGGTCCGGCGCATCTCGCGGCCGTCCTCAAGGCCGACATCGCCAAATGGCACCCGATCCTGAAAGCGACGATGCCGGCGTCCAAATAGCGCCGCTCAATCCTTCGCCAGGATCTCGGCGACTTCGACACGCCGCCCTTCGCGCGCCGAGGTGATGCCGGCGCGTATCACGGCGAGCGACTTGGTGGCGTAATCGCCGCCGACTTCCGGCGGCGGCCCGCCGCGCACCGCGGCGGCGAATTCCTCGAGTTCCTCGACGAAGGTGTCGTTCTTCTCGCAGGGCACGGCGACCGGCTTCTTCTCGCCCTGCTTGAGGAAGCTCAGGCCGTGATGCAGGTCGTAATAGGCGGTCGCTGCCTTGCCGTAGATGTTCATCAGGTAATATTCCGACGCCGAGGCGTAGCTGGCGTTGAGCGTCGACAGCGCGCCGCTGTCGTGCTCGAACACCAGGCTGGCGATGTCCGGATTGTCGCCCGGCAGCACCAGTTGCGCGAATTGCCCGCTCACCGCCTTGATCGGGCCGATGAGATAATCGAGCACGTCGGCATAGTGCACGCCGATCTGCAGCATCACGCCGCCCGGCATGCCTGCGGCGGTGTAGCGCCATGAACTGATATCGAACTGGCCGAGCCGGTCGCGGCTGATATTGGCCTCGGCATTGACCATCTTGCCGAATACGCCGGCCTCGATCTGCTTCTTGATCCAGCGGAAATGGCTCTCGCGCCGGCGCTGATAGCCGAGCGCGAGCACGACGCCGGCCGCCCGGCAGGCCTCGGCGAGCTTGCGGCCGTCGGAAACCGAATTGGCGATCGGCTTGTCGAGGAAGACGTGCTTGCCCGCCGCCGCCGCCTGCCGCGTGGTTTCAAGATGCACGTCGTTCGGCGTGGTGTTGATGATCGCTTCGACGCCGGCGTCGTTGAGGATCGCGTCGTAGCTTGTTGCTGCCTGGCAGCTATATTTCTTGGCGAAAGCCTGCCGCTTCTGCTCGGAGCGCGAGAAGCAGGCGACGATCTTGAGCTTGCTCGAGCGCGTGACCGCGTCGGCCAGCACGTCCGACCACCAGCCCATGCCGATGCAGGCGACGCGTACCGGGTCTGCCATGGCGCTATTTCCAGCTCGCGCCGATCGCTTCGACCGCGGCTTGCGCGATGCGCTCGTCGGTCGCCCAGTCGCCGCCGGCGACGCCGATGCCACCGATGCATTCGCCGTCGGCGATGACCGGGCAGCCGCCTTCCATCGCGGTCCAGCGCTCGGGGCCGGCGGCGAGCGCCAGGCCGAGCGCATGCGTGGTGTCGAGCTCCTGCGCCTGCGCGCCGCGCGCCGAGGTCATGCGCTTGTTCGATGCCGCGCAGACCGCCTTGACGGTCGAGGAATGCACCGAGTGGAAACGCCCGCCCTCCATGCGCTCGAACAAAATGAGATGGCCGCCGGCGTCGGTGATGGCGATCGAGACCGCGATGCCGGTTTTATTGGCCTCAGCCACGGCGGTCGCCATCATCTTCCTGGCGCCGTCCATGGTGAGGCGCTTGCCCGTCGTGATGAACACGTTTTCTCCCGCGCTTTGTTTGGCGGCGATGATAGGGGTTTGTGACGGCCTAAGTAAACCGCAACGCGCCCACTCGATTTTTGTGTGGTGAAACCGGCCGTTTCGGCCGCGCTACAGCCCCGCTTCCAGCTTGGCGTAAAGCGGATTGTCCTTCGAGAACACGTAATCGAGGTCGGCGACTGCCACGGCTTCGGCGCCGTTGTCACGCAGGAAGCTGGTGAGCGTGTAGACCTTGTCGGGCGGGCAGTGCAGCGTCAGCATGCCGGACGAGGTCGGGCCGCCGAACGGCGTCGCCACGGCGAATTGCGCCTTGGCGCGCTCGACCAGCGAGGCATCGCAGGCAGCAAAGCGTGCGCGCACCTCGCGGAAGGCGTGGGCGCGCTGCTGCGCGGCGACGCGATCCAAGATCACCCGCGCGGTCTCGCGCTCGCTCGCGCCCCAGGTCGCGGTGCGCGCCGCCACCAGGTTTGCCTGCGAACGCAGGATGATGCCGTCCTCGACGATCTTCAGCCCATTGGCGGCGAGCGTCGCGCCGGTCGTCGTGATGTCGACGATCAGTTCGGCGGAGCCGGCGGCTGGCGCGCCCTCGGTCGCGCCGGTGCTCTCGACGATGCGGTAATCGACGATGCCGTGAGCGGAGAAAAACTCGCGCGTCAGGTTGATGTATTTGGTCGCCACCCGCATCTTGCGGCCGTGGGCGTGACGGAACGAGGTGCCGACGTCATCGACGTCGGCCATGGTGCGCACGTCGATCCAGGCCTGCGGCACCGCCACCGCTACGGTGGCGAAGCCGAAGCCGAGGCCTTCGATCAGCACCACCTTGCTGTCGGCGTCGGGGATCATCTCGCGCACCAGGTCCTCGCCGGTAACGCCAAAATGCACGGCGCCGGCAGCGAGCTGGGTGGTGATCTCCGAGGCCGACAGATAAGCCACCTCGACGCCGTCGAGCCCGGCGATGGCGCCGCGATAGTCGCGCGCGCCGCGCGGCTTGATCAGGTTCAAGCCCGAACGCGCGAAGAAGGCTTCGGCGTTCTCCTGCAGCCGGCCCTTTGCGGGCACGGCGAGAACCAGAGGCGCGCTCATGCCGCGCCTCCGTAGACCGCGAGCCGCTCGATCCACACGGCGAAGCCGACCGCCGCGATCGGTTCGGCGCTGCCGAGCCGGGTGAACAGCCCGTCATAGCGCCCGCCGGCGACCAGCGGATCGCCGGTGCGCGCCGGATCGGTCAGTTCGAACACGAAGCCGGTGTAGTAATCGAAGCCGCGGCCGAAGGCGGTCGAGAAGCGCACGCGCTGCAAGTCGATGCCGCGCGCGGCGAGGAAGCCGGTGCGGGTCTCGAACAGGTCGATCGCCGGCGAGAGCACCTGCGTCATATTGCCTTCGCCGGCGAGCGCGCGCAGCGCCGCCGCCGCCTCGTCGGGATCGCCGGCGATGGTGAGAAAGCGTTCGATCAGCGCGCGCACGTCTTGCGGCAGCTTGGCGCTGGCGCCGAGCGCCGCTTGCTCGAGGAAGCGTTCGGCGATCTCGGCGACCGAGCGGCCGCCGACCGCGTTGATGCCGGCGATCGACAACAGATCGGTGACCAGCGCGTGCGCGCCGTGCGGGTCGGAATTCGACAGCGCCGCGAGCACGCCCTGGTATTCGGGGCGCGAATTGTTGCCGCCCAGCACCAAGCGGTCGAGATCCTGCGCCAGATTGCTCTTACGGTTGAAATCCTTGATCAGCCGCCGCTTCCACGCTGGCGGCAGATCGAGCCCGGCGACAAGAGCCGCAAACAGCGCGACGTCGCCGATCTGGATGTCCGGCGCGGCGAGACCGTAATGCGCGGTGGCTTCGAGCCCGAGCGCCAGCATCTCGGCGTCGGCCGCGGCCTTGTCGGCGCGGCCGAAGCTCTCGATGCCCGCTTGCAGGAATTCGGCGCTCGCGTCGGAGCGATGACGGAACACCGGCCCGAGATAGCAGTAGCCGGCCGGTTGCCCCGCGAGTGGCGAGGCGAGGTAGTCGCGCGACACCGGAATGGTGAGATCGGGGCGTAGGCAGAATTCGCCGCCGCCCGGCGCCGTGGTCAGATACATGCGCTTGCGGATGTCCTCGCCCGAGAGGTCGAGGAACGGCTCGGCCGGCTGCAGGATGGCGGGCGCAATGCGGGCGTAGCCGGCGCGCTCGTAGGAAGCGACGAGCGCCTCCGCCCGCGTGCCGGGCCCTTTCGCTTCTGTGGTGGTCACGCTCATCTGCATTGTCATCCTGCGCGCCTAGCCGCGGCCCTTTAGCACGATAGTTTTAAGGATTCGACGCCGTTCGCCCCGTGGCCTTAACGCCGTGGAGCCTCAAATGCTTGGCTTCGTTAACGAATTTCCATGGTTCCAACCGCGGCCAATGGGCGTGGTTCGCGCGCCCGCATGTGGTGGATAAGTAGCTGTGCGCGTAAGACAAATTCAACACAACCGGTATTAGATGCGGCTGGGGCTGGGAGGAGTTTGCAATGACAGTGCGGTCAAGCGCGCGGTCGTTGATGCCTTCTACAAGGCCTATGCCGAACGTGACGTCGAGGCAGTCGCGGCATTCATCGGCGACGATGTCGAGTGGACCATCAGCGGGCCGATCGAGGCTCTGAAGTTCTGCGGGACCTATCATGGCAAGGCCGGCCTGTGGGAGCTCACGATGGAGTTCCACGGCCCCAAGTTGCCGGTGCAGTCGATGAAGCAGTGCACCGACGCGGCCGCCGACGCGCTGATGACCTATAATTTCGGCGGCTCGGCCGAGCATGATTGTCCGAAGCGCGACATCAGCACCAGTGGCGGCGTCATCACCATCAACTCGGTCTGCAACTTTAACGGCGTGACCTCGACCTCGCACGCCGTGGTCTCGGGCGACTTCAATTCCGCCTACACCGTCGAGGTGACCTCCAAGCGCGAGGGCGGGCGGCCGATCCCGGGCGTCGCGCCGACCGGCGAGACGCACATGATGATCGCGGCGAAATATGCCGGCCCCTGCGCCGCCGGCTAGCGGCCGGGCGACATCGTCATAAGCAACGGCATGACCATGAACGTGCTGGATCTGCAGAAGGGCATGCCGCCGCGCGGTGCGATGCCGACGGGCGGCGCGGGGCGGCCGCCGCCGCCGCGGTAGTCCTTCACCCCTGAGCGGTCACCGTCACGGCGACGTCCATGCCGAGGAAATCCTCCTTGCTGCCGGCGTAGCTGCCTGAGATTGGGATCGCCTGCGAGGGATCGCGGGTGACGGCGACGCGGATTAGCGTCTCGTGGCCGATCAAGACGTCGGTCGGGTCGTATTCGATCCAGCCGGCACCCGGCAGATAGATCTCGGCCCAGGCATGCGTTGCGGCGACCGTCTGCGTCGCGTCGCCTTTGTCGAGGTCGGGGTCGTAAAGATAGCCGGAGACGAAACGCGCGCCGAAGCCGAGGTAACGCGCCGCCTCGATCAGCACCATGGCGAAGTCGCGGCAGGCGCCGGTCTTGGTTTCCAGCGTTTCGGCCGGCGCCTGCGTGCCCCGTGCGTGGCGCTCGCCGTAGACGATCTGCGGCTTCAGCGCGGCGTTCATGGTCTTGAGCAGGTCGAGCGTGCGCATCGGCCGCGACGTGACGAAGCTCTCGGCCCAGCGCGCCAGCGTGCCTTCGGGATCGGGATAGTGCTGCTCGAGCAGGCGGCCGAGATCGATGCGGTCATTGCTCGAATAGATGAAGGGATAGAACTCGGCCTCCGGCGCGATCGGGAAGACCGGGCCTTCCAGGCCGTAGCGCTCGATCTTCAGATCGCTGACGATGCTCAGCAGAGTGCCTGGCGCGAAATCGACCAGCGCGACCGAGTTGCCGAACACGTCGTGCATCCAGCGCACGATGCCCGGTGGCGACAGCGTCAGTTCGGCGGAGACGAGACGCAGGTCGTGGGAATCGCGCGGCCGCAGCATCAGCCGGTGCTGGCCGAAGGCGACCGGCCGCGCGTAGCGATAGGTGGTGGCGTGGCGGACGCTGAGCAGGCGCATGGGATTACCGCGCGATCGGGACCGCCATTCTAATGCAAGCCGCGCGCCAGTCCGTGCCGGCTAATCGAGTTTATGCCCGGCCAACAGCTCGCGCACTTTCTCGACCAGTTCGCTTTCCTTGACCGCGACCTGCGCCTCGGCCTGCTTCTTGAGGTATTCGTCGCGGTCCTTGATGTCGCTTGGCGCAGAGCCGACGATCAGGTCGCGGATCAGCACCTCACCGTTGGCTTTCTCGTCGGGCCCCTGGATCACCGCGCAAGGCGAGCCGCGCTTATCGGCGTATTTGAGCTGTTGCCCGATGCCGTGCTTGGGATTGCCGAGATACATTTCGGCGCGGATGCCGGCGTTGCGCAGCGCCGCGGCGAGCGACTGGCAATTCTGCACGCTGTCGGCGCCGAACACTGCGACCAGCACGGGACCGGCCGACGGCTTTTTGCCGAGCTTGCCGATCGTGGTCACCGCCGCCATCAGACGGGAGACGCCGATGGAGAAACCGGTCGCCGGCACCGGCTGGCCCATGAAGCGCGACACCAGGCCGTCGTAGCGTCCGCCGCCGCAGACCGAGCCGAAGCGCACCGGGCGGCCCTTGTCGTCTTTGATCTCAAACGTCAGGTCCACTTCGAAAACTGGACCCGTGTAATATTCGAGACCGCGTACCACTGTTTTGTCGATGCGAACGCGGTCGTCATAGCCAGCTGCTTTAACCAGCGCGGCAATCTCCGCAAGCTCCAGGTCGCCGGCCCCGCTCGCAGGCGCACTTGCCGGACTATTCGTGATTGCGTCGACGATCGCGGCGCTTTGCGCCTCGGTCAGCTCTGCGCCTTTGGTGAAGTCGCCGCTGTCATCCTTGCGGCCTTTATCGAGCAGCATGCGCACGCCCTCAGTGCCGAGGCGGTCGAGTTTGTCGATCGCGCGCATTGTGGTCAGCCGCTTATCCGGAGGAATCTGAACGGCATCCATCACGCCATCGAGCACCTTCCGATTGTTTACCTTTACGATGTACTGCCCACGCGGAATGCCCAGTGCTTCCATCGTATCCGCCGCCAGCATGCACATCTCGGCGTCGGCGGCCATGGTCGGCGCGCCGACGGTGTCGGCATCGAATTGCATGAATTGTCTAAAGCGCCCCGGGCCCGGCTTCTCGTTGCGGTAGACGTAGCCGACGCGATAGCTGCGATAGGGCAGCGCGAGGTGCTGGTAGTTCTCCGCCACATAGCGCGCCAGCGGCGCAGTCAGATCGTAGCGCAGCGAGAGCCACTGCTCGTCGTCGTCCTGGAACGAGAACACGCCTTCATTCGGCCGGTCCTGGTCGGGTAAAAACTTGCCGAGCGCCTCGGTGTATTCGATCGCCGGCGTCTCCACCGGCTCGAAGCCGTAGCGCTCGAACACGACGCGGATCGCCTCGACCATATGGCGCGTGGCGGCGATCTCGGCCGGGCCGCGGTCGGCGAGGCCGCGCGGCAGGCGGGCTTTGAGTTTTTGCGGCTTGGCCATGGAATTATCGCGCCGGTGTCCGAACCAGCGCGTGGTAGCAGCCGGAATCGGGCCCAGCAAGCGGCAGGCGATCAGTTGGCTGTGTGCAGCCCGGCGTTCAAATCGCCGGCCAGCCGGTCGACCAGCTTGGGCGCGGGGAACAGCTTGCGCAGTTCGCCTTTCGCGTCCTGGCGCCAGGCCGGCTGTCCGGCAATCAATTGCTGGAAGGCTTGTCTCGCCTGCTCGCCGTCGCCGGTCTCGCCTTGCTGGAAAACAGCGGTCCGCTCGCCATAGCGCGCGACGTTTTTCCCGCTGCCGGCGGCGCTGAGAAGCACTTCAGGATTGAAAACGTGTTCACTTTGCACGACCGACACCGACAATGCCCATGTTGGACTTTTTCGTTGGCCGCATCGACGATCAACTCAACCGTTTCTCCCCGCGGCAATTCACTATAGAGTGCTCGTGTTCCGATACCTAAGCGCCACGTGCGGGCGGTGCAACCATCTTCCACGTTATATTTTATATTGCCGTGCCAGATTTCGAGCTATGTCTTTCGGTTATATGGCATAACGATACCATCGGGGCGTGAAGAAGTTGGAGAGAGTCATGGCGTCAAGCCGGTCAAGCGAAGTTGCGAGCGCGGTCGTTCCCAACGATCTCGAGCCTTATTGGATGCCGTTCACGGCAAACCGCGCGTTCAAGGCGCGGCCGCGGCTCGTCGCGCGCGCCAAGGACATGCATTACTTCACGCCCGAAGGCCGCAAGCTGATCGACGCCGCCGCCGGGCTTTGGTGCACCAATGCCGGGCACAACCGTGACGCGATAGTGAGCGCAATCCACCGCCAGGCCGCCGAGCTCGACTACGCGCCGGCCTTCCAGTTCTCGCATCCGAAGGCCTTCGAGCTGGCGAGCCGCGTCGCCGCGCTGGCGCCCGGCGACCTCGACCATGTGTTCTTCTGCAATTCCGGCTCGGAAGCGGTCGACACCGCGCTCAAGATCGCGCTCGCCTTCCATAACGTGCGCGGCAATGCGTCGCGGGTGCGGCTGATCGGCCGCGAGCGCGGCTATCACGGCGTCGGCTTCGGCGGCGTCGCCGTCGGCGGCATCGTCGGCAACCGCAAAATGTTCGGCACGCTGATCGCCGGCGTCGATCACCTGACGACCACCTATAACCGCGCCGAGCAGGCCTTCACCATCGGCGAGCCGGACTGGGGCGGGCACCTTGCGGATGAACTCGATCGCTTGGTCGCGCTGCACGACGCCTCGACCATCGCCGCGGTCATCGTCGAGCCGGTCGCGGCTTCAACCGGCGTGCTGCCGCCGCCGAAAGGCTACCTGCAGCGTCTGCGCGCGATCTGCGACAAGCACGGCATTCTCTTGATCTTCGACGAGGTGATTACCGGCTTCGGCCGCATGGGCTATGCCTTCGCCGCCGAGCGCTACGGCGTCATCCCCGACATGATCACCTTCGCCAAGGGCGTCACCTCCGGCGCGGTGCCGATGGGCGGCGTGCTGGTGCGCAAGCACCTCTACGACGCCTTCATGCGCGGTCCCGAGCACGTCATCGAATTGTTCCACGGCTACACCTATTCGGCGCATCCGCTGGCGTGCGCCGCTGGCCTCGCCACTCTCGACGTTTATCGCGAGGAGGGCCTGTTCGAGCGTGCGCGCAAGCTGGAGGCGCCGTGGGGACAGGCGGCGATGGACCTGAAAGGTCTGCCCAATGTGCTCGACATCCGACCGGTCGGCATGACGGTGGGCATCGATCTCGCCAGCAAGCCCGACGGCGTCGGCAAACGGGGGCTGGAGGCGCTGGAGGCGGCCTACTACGACCACGACCTGATGCTGCGCGCGGTCGGCGACACGCTGGCCATGAGCCCGCCGCTGATCGTCAGCGAAGCACAGATCGGCGAGATTTTCGACAAGGTCGGCAAGATCATCAGGCAGGTGGCGTAGACTGTCGTCCCGCGAAGGCGGGGACCCATACGCCGTATGCTCTCGATAGATTGCGGAGTATGGGTCCCGGCTCTCGCTTCGCTCGGCCGGGACGACAGTCGGCGCTTGCGCTGCGTCAATATCCGGCCACGCGGCCCGATTATGCTACCGCCCATGAAGATACGGAAAATCATTATCGGCGCGGCCATCGTGCTGCTGCTGGCCGCGGCCGCTTGGTACCGCTTCGGGCGCGGGCCTGAGGTCGCCGCCGCCGCCGCCAAACGCGGCACCGCGGTCGAGATCGTCTACGCCACCGGCGGCGTCGAACCGGTGCGCTGGGCCAAAGTGGCGAGCGTGGTGCGCGACCGCATCATCGAAATCTGCGACTGCGAGGGCAAGAGCGTCAATAAGGGCGATGTGTTGGCCGTGCTCGACGACCGCCAAGCTCGAGCGGGGCTCAAGGAATTGAAGGCGCGCGAGGACTTCCTGCAGCGCGAAATGTCGCGGGTGAGCGATTTGATCACGCGCGGCGCGGCGACGACTGCAGGCGCACGAACGCGCCTCCATGGATTTGCGGCAAGTGCAGGGGCTGATCTCGGTGCAGACCGAGAAGATCGCCGACTACACCATCGTCGCGCCGATGGACGGCGTCGTGCTGCGCCGCGACGGCGAGATCGGCGAGATCGCTGAAGTCGGGCAGATCCTCTACCGCGTCGGCGTGCCTAAGCCGTTGCAGGTGGTGGCCGAGGTCAACGAGGAGGACATCCCGCGCGCGCAGCTCGGGCAGACCGGGCTGTTCCGCACCGACGCCTTTCCCGAGCGGCGGCTGGAAGGCAAAGTGAGCGAGATCACGCCGATGGGCGACATCGCCGCCAAGACCTTCCGCGTCAAGCTAGCGCTGCCCGACGACACCCCGCTCAAGCCGGGCATGAGCGTGGAAGCCAATATCGTCACCCGCGAGAAGCCGAACGCGCTGTTGATCCCCGCCGACGCGGTGCAGGGCAACGCGGTGTTCGTGCTCGACGGCGCCCATGTGCGCAAACGCGAGGTCAAGATCGGCATCCGCGGCACCCGCGAGGTCGAGGTGCTGTCCGGCCTGAGCGAAGGCGAACGCGTCGCCTCGCCCGCTGCGACCGATCTCAAGGACGGCGCCCGCGTGCGCGTTGTCGACACGCACCCGTGAACCTCATCTTCGACATCGCCTTCACCCATGTGCGCGCCCGCGTGCGGCAGACCGGTTTTGCGGTGGCCGGCGTCGCCACCGGGGTCGGCTTCTCGATCATGATGGCGTCGCTGATGCAGGGCTCGCAGGACGACTTCACCCAGCGCCTGGTCAACACGCTGCCGCACATCACCGTCTCCGACGAGCGGCGCAACCCGCCGCCGCAGCCGGCGGAGCGGCTTTATGAAGCCGCCGAGATCCACGGCTTGACGCCGGAGGCGCGCCGGCCCGGCATCAAGAACCCGCTCGCCACCATGGCCGCGCTCGACGCCTGGCTGCCCGGCGGCATCGCGCCCTCGGTCAAGGTGCAGGCCATCATCCGCTACGCCAACCACGACGTCTCGACCACGGTGACCGGCATCGATCCGCGCCGCGAGGCCAAGGTGTCGGAACTTCCCAAGCAGATGCGCGGCGCCACGCTCACCGCGCTCTATCGCGCCACCAACGCCATCGTCATCGGCGACCGCCTGTCGGAGAAGATCGGCGCTCGCATCGGCGCCAACATCACGTTGCAGACCAGCCTCGGCGCGCGCGTCAGCGCCCAGGTGGTCGGCTTCTTCCACACCGGCGTGCGCCAGCAGGACGAGGGCACGGCCTACGTGCTGACCAAGACCGGGCAGATCCTGTCGCGGCAGACCGGCCTAATCAACGAACTGCATATCCGGCTCGCCGATCCGCTGGTCTCGCGCGAGATCGCCGCGCGCGTCGAAAACGACACCGGCTACAAGTCGGTGTCCTGGCAGGAGGCCTACGAGGACCTGCTGTCGACCTTCATCATCCGCAACATCATCATGTACGCGGTGGTCGGCGCCATCCTGCTGGTGGCGAGCTTCGGCACCTACAACATCATTTCCACGATCACGCACGAGAAGGCGCGCGACATTGCCATCATGAAGTCGCTGGGCTTGAGCGAATACACCGTGCGCATGATCTTCGTCGTCGAGGCGCTGATCATCGGGCTGACCGGCGCGCTCGCCGGCTTCGCGCTCGGCTATCTGTTGTGCCGCGCGCTCGGCGCCATCCGCATCACCAATCCGTTCATCGATTCCGATCACCTGCCGCTCGCCTATACCTACGTGCACTACTTGATGGCCGGGGCGGTGGCGCTGGTGTCCTCGGTTGCCGCCGGCTACGCGCCGGCGCGCAAGGCCGCGCGCGAGCATCCGGTCGAGATCATCCGGGGCGCCACATGAGCGCGACGCAGACCGTAAACAACGCACAGACCGCGATGCCGCTGATCGAGGCGCGCAACGTCACCCGCATCCTGCCCGGCATCGTGCCGACCACGCTGGTGCAGGGCATCACTCTGCGCATTGCCGACAACGAATTCGTCGCCATCACCGGGCCGTCCGGCTCGGGCAAATCCTCGCTGCTCTATCTGCTCGGCCTGCTCGATCTGCCGACGACCGGCGAGGTGCTGATCAACGGCCGCGCCACCGTGCACATGGACGAGGAGGAGCGCGCGCACACAAGACTCACGCAACTCGGCTTCGTGTTCCAGTTCCACTTCCTGCTGCCGGAGTTCACCATCCTCGACAACGTCATGCTGCCGATGCGCGCGCTCGGCCGCCTGTCCGACGCGGCAATGCGCGCCCGCGCGCGCGATCTGCTCGCCTCGCTCGGCCTTGCCGACCATGTGCGCAAGCGACCGGATCAGCTGTCCGGCGGCCAGCGCCAGCGCGTCGCGGTGGCGCGGGCGCTTGCCAACGAGCCGCCGGTCATCTTGGCCGACGAGCCGACCGGCTCGCTCGATTCGAAAGCTAGCGAGCAGGTGTTCGAGGTGCTGCGCGAACTGGTCGAGAAGCACGGCAAGACGGTGGTGGCGGTCACCCACGATCTCGCGCTCGCCGCGCGCATGGACCGCCATGTCGAATTGCTCGACGGCCGTATCGTCGCCGACGAGCAGCACCACCTGGCGGTCGCGGACCCGCGCTAGGACGCGTTCGCAACAATTGACCAAGATCAAAGCCGGAGCGGCCCATTGGCTGCAATGTAATGTAGGTTGTACAGTTCTGGATTAGCGACGAAAAACAGCATGATCCGACGCATCGGCCGGGCCATTTTTGCCGTCCTTATGGGTCTGTCCGTCGCCATACCGCCGGCGACGATCGGGTTTACGGCGGGCGTCGCGACGGCAGCGGACCTGTCCGCCGCCGTGACACTGCCGGACTGCGACCACGGTCACAAGGCACCAAACGGCGATACGCAAAAAACAGCGAAAGATTCGGCATGCGCGGCGAGCTGTGCGCTCAGCTGCTTCAATTTTGTTGCGCCTAGCCTTGTGGATATTGCGTTGACTTCATCGGTCGGCGGCACACTCAAGCCGGTCCGAGTCACCAGCGGGGCCCCTTCGCACATGGGCAGTCCACCCTTCAGGCCCCCCCGCGTCTGATCCTCGTTCAAGTGCGTCGCGACGCGCGGGTTCGAAACCTGTGCGGAAATCCGGCCGTCGCTCGATGACATCGCGCGCTGCCGCGCAGCAACCCACGAGGAGTGAAAGACCATGTCTTCGAAATATCTGCGTGCCCCTGTTTTGGCGCTGGCGATGAGCCTGATGGGCGCTGCCGCCTGGGCCGGCGCCGCGGACTACGCCTTTGAGCCTGTCGCGCCCGAATTCAAGAAAGGCGACGACGTGATCGTCGCCGTCCGCCTCGTGCACAAGCCGAGCGGGAAACCGGTGCCGGACGCCGTCATTGTGCGCACGCGCATCGACATGGGTCCCGACGGCATGGCCGACATGGTGTCGCCGGTCGCCGCCCAACCGGCGACCGAGCCCGGCATCTATGCCTTCAAGACCGATCTGCCGATGGCCGGACGATACCAGTTCAGTCTCGCCGCCAAGGTGCAGGGCGAGCCGGAGACGGTGGTCGCCAAGGTCATCCTGAAGGCCGTCAAGTGATGTGAACGGCGACCGCCGTAGCGGCCGCCGCCCTCCGCGATCCGCTTTCACGCGCGTGGGACTTATCGTCATGAGCAAGATTCGCACGACCTATCTTCTAGCGCTCGTCGTCGCCGCCGGTGCGATCGCGGGTTACGCCACTATGCAGCGCGGGCCGACGACCGGCCCCACGCTGGCCGTCGCGGCATCGGCTGCCGAGCGGCCGATCCTCTATTATCGCGATCCGACCGGCGCGCCGTTCTGGTCGGCGACGCCGAAAAACGACGCGCAGGGCCGCGCCTATCTACCGGTCTACGACGACGCCGAACCGAAATTCGATCCACCGCGACCCGCCGCGCTGCCGTCGCTGACCCCGCTGAAACTCGGGCAAAGCGAGCGCAAGATTCTCTACTACCGCAACCCGATGGGCCTGCCGGACATATCGTCGGTCCCTAAGAAAGACTCGATGGGGATGGACTACATCGCCGTCTACGAGGGCGATGAGCCGGCCGACGGCAAGACCACCAAATTGAGCCTCGACCGGATTCAGCGCAGCGGCGTGCGCACCGAACCGGTGCAAGCCCGCGTCCTGGATCGCGCCGTGCGAGCGGCCGGCGCCGTCACGATCGACGAGAGCCGGCAGACCGTCGTCACCATGCGCACGGACGGCTATGTCGAGGATCTGTTCGTCGACAAGACCGGCCAGGTCGTGAAGGCCGGCCAGCCTTTGTTCCGTGTCTACAGCCAAGACATTCAGTTGGCGCTGGCCGAACTCCTCGTCGTCACCGGCCACGGCCAGGCAACGCAGGCACAGGAGCGGTTTCGCATCGACGGCACCATGCGGCGCCTGCGCAATCTCGGCATCCCCGACAGCGTCATCCGCGAGGTGCGCGAGCGCGGCGCGGACATGCGGACGATCGATTGGCCGTCGCCGGCGACGGGGACGGTCATCAGCAAGCGCATCGTCAACGGCCAGCAGGCGAAAGCCGGCGACGAACTCTACAGAATCGTCGATCTGTCGAAGGTCTGGGTGATCGCCGATGTCGCCGAAGGCGACCTCGCCGACATCAAGGTCGGCGCTGGCGTGACCGTGACCTTCAGGGCATACCGGAATCAGGCGGTCGAAGGCGCCGTGGCTTTCATTTATCCGGACGTTCGGACGGAGACGCGCACGGTGCGCGTGCGCATCGAAGTGCCCAATCCGGACGGGCGGCTCAAGACCGACATGTACGCCGACGTCGTGTTTCGCGCCAATGCCAGCCCGGCGCCGCTGACCAGCGTGCCGGTGAGCGCGATCATCGACAACGGCGCGCGCCAAATCGTTCTGGTCGCCAAGAGCGACGGCCGCTTCGAGCCGCGTCCGGTCAAGCTCGGCCGCCGCGGCGACGGTTATGTCGAGGTGGTCGAGGGCCTCATCGTTGGCGAGGAGATCGTGACCACCGCGACCTTCCTGATCGACGCCGAAAGTAACCTGCAGAGCGCCTTGAAGACCTTCACGGACAAGGAACCGCCGAAATGATCGCGGCTGTCATCCGCTGGTCGGCGCGCAACCTGCTGCTGGTCGGATTTGCCGGCGTCTTTCTGACGCTGGCCGGACTTTATGCGGTCTCGCGGGTGCCGCTCGACGCCATCCCCGATCTCTCCGACGTGCAAGTGATCGTCTACACGGAATACCCCGGACAGGCGCCGCAAGTGGTCGAGGATCAGGTCACCTATCCGCTCGCCACCGCGATGCTGAGCGTGCCGAAATCGAAAGTGGTGCGCGGGTTTTCGTTTTTCGGCGTCTCCTTCGTCTATGTGATTTTCGAAGACGGCACCGACCTCTATTGGGCGCGTTCGCGCGTGCTCGAATATCTCAACTCGGCCGCGCGCCGGCTTCCCGCCGGGGTCGCCCCGACGCTCGGGCCGGATGCGACCGGCGTCGGCTGGGTCTACCAATACGTCGTGCGCGGCGAGCAAAAGAACCTCGCGGAACTGCGCACCCAGCAGGATTGGTATATCCGCTACGGCCTCGCCAAAGCGGACGGCGTCGCCGAAGTCGCCAGTGTCGGCGGCTTCGTCAAGCAGTACAGCGTGGTGATCGATCCGCGCCGGCTGCAGGCGCTGGGCATAGCGCTCGCCAAAGTTCGAGATGCAATTCGGTCGAGCAACATCGATTTCGGCGGCCGCACCGTCGAATTGTCCGAGACCGAATTCGTGGTGCGCGGCCGCGGCTACATCAAAAATCTGACCGATCTCGATCAGATCGTCGTCAAGACCAGCCAGGGCGTGCCGGTTTTATTGCGCGACGTCGCGCGCGTCGAATTGGTGCCGGACGAGCGCCGCGGCATCGCCGAGTTGAACGGCGAGGGCGAAGCGGTGACCGGCATCGTGCTGCAGCGCTTCGGCGAGAACGCGCTCACCGTCATCAAGAACGCCAAGGCGCGGCTGGCCGAGATCGCGCCGAGCCTGCCGAAGGGCGTCACGCTCGATGCGGTCTACGACCGCTCGGACCTGATCTACCGCGCCATCGAGCACGCTCGAGCGCACCTTGATCGAGGAAAGCATCATCGTCGCCTTGGTCTGCATCGTGTTTCTCTTGCACGTGCGCAGCGCGCTGGTGGCAATCATCACCCTGCCGCTCGGCGTGCTGATCGCCTATCTGTGCATGCATCTTCTGGGCTTAAGCTCGAACATCATGAGCCTCGGCGGCATCGCCATCGCCATCGGCGCCATGGTCGACGCCGCCATCGTCATGATCGAGAACGCGCACAAGCACCTGGAGCGCGCGCCGCCCGGCAAGCCGCGCGGCGAGGTGCTGATCGAGGCGGCGATCGAAGTCGGGCCGGCGCTGTTCTTCAGCCTGCTGATCATCACCGTGTCGTTCCTGCCGATCTTCGCGCTGGAGGCGCAGGAAGGGCGCATGTTCAAGCCGCTCGCCTATACCAAGACCTTCGCCATGGCAGCGGCGGCGTTCCTGTCGGTGACGCTGGTGCCGGCGCTGATGCTGCTGTTCGTGCGCGGCCGCATCGTGCCCGAGCACAAGAACCCGGTGAACCGCTTCCTGATCTGGATCTACCGTCCGGTGATCCGCGCCGCGCTCAAGCACAAGGCCGCGACCATCGCCATCGCGCTCGTCGTGCTGCTCGGCAGCCTGTGGCCGGCGTCGCGCCTCGGCAGCGAATTCATGCCGACCCTCAACGAGGGCACGCTGTTCTATATGCCGACCACGCTGCCCGGCCTGTCGGTCACCAAGGCGGCCGAGCTGCTGCAGACCCAGAACAAGATCATCAAGAGCTTCCCCGAGGTCGCCTCGGTCTGGGGCAAGGCCGGCCGCGCCTCGACCGCGACCGATCCGGCGCCGACCGAGATGTTCGAGACCGTCATCAACCTCAAGCCCGAGGGGCAATGGCGTCCCGGCATGACTACCGACAAATTGATCGCCGAGATGGACAAGGCGCTGCAGTTCCCCGGCGTGTCCAATGCCTGGACCATGCCGATCAAGGCGCGCATCGACATGCTGGCGACCGGCATCCGCACGCCGGTCGGCGTCAAGGTCTACGGCACCGATTTGGCCGAAATGGAAAACATCGCACGCCAGGTCGAGGCCGCGGTGCGCACGGTGCCGGGCACAACGAGCGCCTTCGCCGAACGCATCCTCGGCGGCTACTACCTCAACATCGAGCCCAACCGGGCGCAACTCGCGCGCTACGGCCTGATGATCGGCGACGTGCAGGACGTCATCGCCGCGGCGCTCGGCGCCGAAGCGGTGACCACCACGGTCGAGGGCCGCGAGCGCTACACCGTCAGCATCCGTTATCCGCGCGACCTGCGCAGCGACCCGCAGGCGATCTCAAGCCAAGTGCTGATCCCGCTGCCGAACGGCGGCACCGTGCCGCTCGGCGAAGTGGCCACGGTGGAACTCGCCAAGGGCCCCTCCACCATCCGCACCGAGAACGCGCAGCTCGCGGCTTACATCTACGTCGATCTGCGCGACCGCGACATCGGCTCTTATGTCGCCGACGCGCAGAAGGCGGTGGCTGAGCAGGTCAAATTCCCGCCGGGCTACTACGTCACCTGGAGCGGTCAGTTCGAATACATGGAGCGCGCCAAGGCACGGTTGAAGATCGTCGTGCCGGTGACGCTCCTGATCATCTTTCTGCTGCTTTATCTCAACTTCCGCCGTGTCACCGAGACCTTAATCGTGATGCTGTCGGTGCCATTCGCGCTCGCCGGCGGCCTATGGCTGATGTGGTGGCTCGGCTTCAACCTGTCGGTCGCGGTCGCGGTCGGCTTCATCGCGCTCGCCGGCGTCGCCGCCGAGACCGGCGTGGTGATGCTGATCTATCTCGACAACGCCATGACTGAGCTCAAGGCCGAACGCGCCGCCGCGGGCCGCGCCTTCACGGGCGACGATCTCTATGCCGCGATCATGGCCGGCGCGGTCGAGCGCGTGCGGCCGAAGATGATGACGGTTGCCGCCATCATGGCCGGGCTGTTGCCGATTATGTGGAGCCACGGCACCGGCGCGGAGGTGATGCAGCGCATCGCCGTGCCGATGATCGGCGGCATGGTGTCGTCGACGGTGCTCACCCTCGTCGTCATTCCGGCCGTTTTTGCGCTGGTCAAGGGTTTTACGATTCGCACTTCGCAATTAGCCCCGGTATTTGACCGGCCGTGATGTTTGGCTAGGGATCTCCGCTCTGCTCCGCAAAGGCGGACATTCTGCGCGATGGGCGGTATGTCCGCTTTGTGTCATGTGTGGACGGCTCCGAGTTGGCAAGAGCTTTCTTCACGTTTGCAGCATTGGTCGGTGCAGCCATGTGTTCGGCCTTTAAGTGCGGCACACAGGGCCGCTGGCCATAATGCCCTCCGCGGATCAGGTCCCGGTCACAAGCACGCATTCGACAATGCGCTGGCACAAATGGGTTGTCCTGATCGCCGGATCGACCGGCACTGCATTACGTGCTGTTCGCCCTTTCCAACCTTCACATCACGTCGGATGTTCGACGCGATCTCGTTTACGCCGCAAGCGCGACGGGTTCCCTGTAGCGCTCGCCTTTGGCCATCATGGCCCAGGCCATCCGGGCGAGTTTATTGGCAAGCGCGATGGCTGCGACCTTGGTCGGTTTTCGAGCTAGCAATGCCGTGAGCCAGGGCCGATGTTTGGTGCCGTGGATCTTGGCATAGCGGATCACGGACAGCGCGCCTGCCACAAACAGGCTGCGTAGATAGCGGTCGCCCTGTTTGCTGATACTGCCGAGCCTGTCCTTGCCGCCGCTCGAATGCTGCTTTGGCACCAGCCCGATCCAGGCTGAGAAGTTGCGCCCTGATCGGAAGGCCTTCGGATCGGAAAGGCTGGCAACCAAGGCCGTGGCGAGCATCGGGCCGACCCCGGGAATGTATTGAAGGCGCTTGCTCGCCTCATTGGACCGGTGCCAGGCCATGATCATCCGATCAAACCTTACAATCTGCTCCTTGAGCCTGCGCAGTTGAATCCCAAGTGCTGCGAGACACGCACGGGCTATCGCAGGAACTCGCTTGTCACTTGGATCGGCGATGACATCGAGCAGTTCCTCGACACCCTTGCGTCCGACCGGCGCGACGATCCCGAACTCGGCAAGGTGGGCCCGGATCACATTGATCACCGCAGTCTGTTGGCGGATAAACAGATGGCGCGTGCGATGGAGCGTCAGACAGCTCTGCTGCTCGGGGGTCTTGGTCGCAACGAACCGCATGTTCGCTCTGGTAACCGCTTCGCAGATTGCCTCTGCGTCCGCCGCATCGTTCTTCTGCCGTTTGACGTAAGGCTTAACATAGGCCGGCGGCATCAGCCGTACCGTGTGGCCGAGCGCCTTGAGCTCACGCGACCAATGGTGCGATGAGGCACAGGCTTCTATTCCGATGAGGCACGGTGGCAGTTTCTCGAAGAACGCCAAAACGTACCGCCGCTTCAACTGTCGGCGGATAGCTACTTGCCCTTGTGCATCAATGCCGTGCACCTGAAACACCGACTTGGCGATGTCGAGACCGATTGTCGTGATTGCTTGCATGTTTGGCTCCTCCAAATTGTGGGGGCCTTAACAGCGCCCACTTTCATGGCACTCACGTGCCGGTGGAGGAGCCGTCCACAGCATCACAAGCAAACTCATGCACCGCAGCAAAACGTATTATTCGATCACTTCGTCGGCGCGGGCAGAAAGAGCAGGAGCCACTTCGAGGCCCAGTGACAAGCATTTCGCAGAATGTCTAAGTGATATGGCAATTGCCACTTCAATTCGTCGGCTACGCGGAAATGCTCAAGCGTCAACCAAGTCGGCGCTTTGGTCCGCGATGATACTGATTTCTTGCCGTGCTGCGCATCCGCAGGGTGCGGCTTTTCGGTGTGAGAGTTTTATTCTGCGACCATTTGGGAGTTCGACGTAACGCCGAACCGATGGCCCGCGACCTTCAAGCACATACTTTGTGCCAACCGGAAAGCGTGTTGGCAGTTGAGACGAACTGAGCATTTTTAAGCCCTCCAATTCCTGTCCTGGACAAGGGTGCATTCGGTGACCGGGGAACTCTTGTCCTTCTGCTGGAAGTTAAACCTGCCTACGGCCCATCTAGCCGAGTGAATTGCTGAAGATCTGCTTGCTCTTCAGCAAGACGACGCTGAACAAACAGGCGCTCATGATCAGTCAAATCTGTTGCTAATAGTTTCTTGTATTTTCCTATGTTCGTTTGATGCGCGAATAAGAACGCGGCCTCCATGTCTGATATCGATCGCTTCCCCGATGTTTGCGACATTGCTGTTAGACCCCAGATCAATTAAGGCGCAGGTCTCAATCGGCTTTGCATTCGGGCAATTCGTAAGAATAATTGAGCACCGCTAGACCGCTTGTGCTATCACTCCAGCGCAATTTTCACTCCATAAATGCGTGAATTAATGACAAGTTGGCGCAGAGTAAATAGGGAGCTGACCACGTATCAGGCGCGCGGGGCGATCATTCGCCCCTTCGCTTTGTTTAAGGTGTCGGATGGCGTCACTCCGAACAGTTTGCGGTAATTCATTGCGAAATGCCCCATATTTTGGAAACCACACTCTAGGGCGACGCCGGTGACGGTAGTATTCGGACCTGCTCCTAGTAATCTCTGCCGCGCGTGCCGCAAACGAGTGGTTTTAACAAAGCCCATCGGGGAATAACCGCGCGCTTGGCGGAACGATAGGAAGATACTACGCGCGCTCGCGCCAACAGCTTCTGCAATAGACTCGATGGTTACAGGATCTTGCCAGTTAGCTTCGATATATTCTTCCGCACGACGCACCTGCCAAGGCGCGATGGTCTTGGCGTCTTGGCGCAATAATCCGCTAAAATTATGCGGATTGACGAGCAAAAAGTTAATGAGCACAGCCTGTTCGAGCTCCGCCATGACCAACGCCGGAAGCGGATCTTGCGAGTTATCGAGCTCATTCACGACATACGTAACCAACCGGTACAATGCGCCCAACGAGTGATTTTCGACATTTGTGCCAAAGCTAAAATCAATTTTTTTGTTAGGCAGCACACCAATCAGTGCGCTCAATTTTCGGATTAATGCATTTTCATCGACACGCAATATTAATTGCCGAAACTCTGCTCCGAAGTCGGCTGTCGTAGTAACTTCAGTTGGAACGACATCAGCCTTTCCCAGCGATATGGGTATCTCTCGGTGACCAACCGAGAATTTTCCTACACCGCCAAGCCAAAATGCCTGCCGATAATATGAAGCTTCCGGGAAATCGATAGTAACCGGACTAGAATATGAACAGTAGGAAAATGAGATCTCGTTCAACTCTTTATAATTCGCATGAGCGAAAAAACGCCTATCGGATTTGCGGGCCGTGAAAGTACGAGCGCCGTACACCGACATCAGTGCCGTTTCGGCCGCTTTTACGGAAGAAGTTCGTAACGCAGTCCATTTCTCCAGTGGAACTAGCATTTTTCCCATTAGCTCCGCTGCTCCCCTCGATTCGCCGCCTTATGAGGTCGTCAATCCGCGCAAGTGAGCTACTCCATAACTGCAAACTAAGTTCGTGTAGCGCAAAAATTGCATGACCGGAGCGATCTTGGCGCGCTGGGGTTTTGGATAGTTTTCATATGCTTCCACTATCTGCTTCCACTATCGATCACAATCGAATACTTTTGGATGTGCTGCCCGCCAATGCCTCGCTATTTCTTTCATTTCACTGACGGGCGTCAAAAATTCACTGACACGACCGGCGTCGTGTTGCCCAGCATTGGGGCTATGCGGCAACACGCAGCACAGCAAATTCACGAATTGTGCGGCGTAATGCCGGCTGAAACGCTTCAAAATTGGTTGGGCTGGAAAATAATAGCGGTCGATAGCGTCGGTAACACCGTATACGAGATCGGCTTTGATTTTACTTGGCGATTTTGGTCACCAAACCGCATAAAGACGCGACAAGAAGAACCTACAAGGGCTTGAATGTGTTTTTTCCTGCCATTACCCAACGTTTGCGGTTATGGAGAGATGAAATCCCGTCGCCTAATCTCCACCCCAAGGCTCAATAGACGGCATCGTATCGGCTCAAGCGAGTACTTTGATAGGGGTTGAAACCCGCATTAAAACCATTGCCGCAGTGCACAGCCAATGTCCGCTCCGGGTCAAAAGCAGACATGACGTTTTCGAATGGGGATGTCTGGTTTACCCCCGAAAGCGGACATTTGCGGCGTGCTCATCAGTCCACGCCTTAGTCCGCATTTGCATAAGCCGGCCGCGGCAAGAGAATCGCCCAGCCGACATTGGTCTTGTTGCCGCCGCGCAGGTCGTCGAGCAGGAAGGGTGGCTGCACCGCGGCGTCGGCGGCGACGGTTCGAAATTCCGGCGGAATGACGTGCAGATCGCCGGCGGTCCACACCACCACCGCGCCGCGGGCGTGCAGGTCGTTGAGATCGATCCACGGCGCGCGCGTCGGCTTGCCGTCGACCAGATTGCGCGGATGGCTCGGCGCGTAGTGCTCGATATTGCCGCCGTCCCACATGGTGCCGATGACGTAGACCGGCGGCTTGCCGGTCACCGCGTAGTAGCGGTCCGAGATTTCGCGCGCGATATCGGCGCCGGGATAGAACACCGCGCGGTAGCGGTGATCGTATTGCGGCAGCACCGCGTAGTTGGCGATGAAGGCGGCGCCTAAGCCGGTGAACACCACCGCCCAGATCGCCGACAGGCGGGCAAGCCGCGCGCCGTCGAGCGCGCGCCGCGCCGCGAGCACGATCCACAGCCCGAGGAACAGCCACAGCGGATAGCCCCACATGGCGACGGTGCCGCGGCCGCTGAGCGCCGACAGCGCCAGGACCGTTGCCACGGGCCCGAAGGCGAGCAGGGCGACGATGCGGCGGTCGTAGGCGTCGGCGCTCGCCGCCAGCGCCGGCGCGCCGGCGCGGGAGCGCGGCAGTAACAGCGGCACCGCGATCAGCAGCGACGGCAGCAGAAAGAACAATTGGCCGATGGCGAATTGCAGCGGACGCCAGACGTGGTCGATCAGCCCGCGCGACGGCAGCGCGCGGTGCTCGGCATAAGTGAAGGGCAGGAAATCGTTGTTCACCAGCCAGACCAGATGCGGCGCCATGGTGACGAGCGCGGCAGCGAGCGCGATATAGGGCCCCGGCGTCTTCAGCGTCTGGCGCGCCTCGCGGTCGAGCAGGACAAACAGCGCCAGCGGAATCGCCAGCACGGCGACGAAATATTTCGCCCACAACGAAATGCCGACGGCGAGGCCGAGCAGCAGCCAGTCGGCGTTCTGCCGGCCGCGCAGCGCGCGATGGAAGGCAAAGCCGGCAAGCGCCCAGAACGGCAGCTGGACGACGTCGTGATTGAACTTGGCCGAGGTGTAGTTGAGGTAGTGCAAGCCGTCGACGATCAGCACGGAGGCAAGCGCTCCGGTCGTCCCGACCAGCGCCCGCGCCGTCAGGAAAACGACGGCAAGACCGGCCGCCACCGCGATCTGCGCCAGCAGGTAATACGCGAAATCGTGGCCGACGAGCTGATAGGCAACCTGGACCAACCACCAGGGCAATGGCGGCAATTTGTCGTAACCGAGCTGCCACTCGCGCCCGTACATCAGCGCCTCGATTAAATCGAGCGGCAGGTTCGGGTAGAGCAGAGCCGGTAGCGCGGTCCACAACGCCGCATGTAAGGCCAGGAAGGCGGCAAAGGCCCGCCCCGGATGGCTGTTGATCCTTGCGAGAGCGGTCTTGCTGTGGGTCCCCGGCATCGGCTGAAATTCCAAACTTCCTGCGAATAACGCGCGAATTGCCGCTATCATAGCAGGTGATCGAGGTTGCGCGGACCCGCGGCGTTATGGACATTGGTGCGCGGGGCCCCGAATCACGTCGGCCTGTGGATTGCGCAAGGTTCCATCCGGGATTGGCTGCATGCGTCGTATCAGCGCCGTCTTCATCGCGGTCTGCATGGTGATCATCGCCGCCTCGCTCGGCGGCGTGCTCTATCTCGGCCTCAAATTCGATGCCGGGAGCGCGGCGCTGGTGGCCTTGGCCGCGCTCACCGGCATGGTACTGTTCAACGGCGTTGGCGGCCGGCTGCGCGATCGCGGCGACGTCGACGGCCAGATCGCCGACCTCTCGCGCGGCACCGCCGACCTCGCCCGCCAGGTGGCGGGGATGGCGCGGCGCGTCAGCGCGGTCGAGGGCGCTATGCACCGGGTGCACGGCACAGTCGATCCGATCGCCACCGAAATGGGCGAACTCGGCGGCCTGGTGCGGCATATCGCCGAGGCGGTAGCGCAACACGCCGCGGCCTTGCAGCAGCAGGGTTTCCTGGCAGCGCCCGCGCCGCTGCCGCCGGCGCCCGAGCCGATCGCGCATAGCGCGCCGCCGCCGCTTGCGCCGCCGAGCGAGGCGAACGCGGCCGGCCACCGCCGTTTCCGCGGACTGAGCCGCGAAGGCATCGTCGAATTGATCGGCAAGGCGGCCGACGCTAACCGCATCGATCTTTATCTGCAGCCGATCGTCACCCTGCCGCAGCGCAAGGTGTGCTACTACGAGGCGTTGTCGCGCCTGCGCACCGAGGACGGCGACGTCGTTCCGGCCGGCGATTTCATCGACATCGCCGAAAGCGTGGGCCTCTTGCCCAAGCTCGACAATCTGCTGCTGTTCCGCTGTGTGCAGGTGACGCGCCGCCTGCAGCTGAAGAACCGCGAGGTCGGGCTGTTCTGCAATGTCGGCGGCTCGACGCTGAGCGATCCGGTGTACTTCCGGCAGTTCCTCGATTTCATGGACGCCAACCGCGCGCTCGCCGGCGCGCTGACGTTCGAGTTCACGCAATCCGACTATCGCAGCTTCGGGGCACTCGAGCACGAGGCCCTGGCGGCGTTGGCCGAGCGCGGCTTTCGCTTCTCGATGGACCACGTCACCGACCTGCGGCTGGAGCCGAAGGAGCTCGCCAACCGTTCGTTCCGCTTCCTCAAAGTGCCGGCCGCGCTGTTGCTCAACCCCGCCACCGGCGCGCAGAGCGACATCCATCCCGGCGATCTCGCCGATTTGTTGGCGCGCTCCGGCGTCGATCTCATCGCCGAGCGCATCGAAAACGAAAGCGCGGTGGTCGATCTGCTCGATTACGACGTGCGCTTCGGCCAGGGCTTCCTGTTTTCGCCGCCGCGTCCGGTGCGGGCGGAGGCGTTGCAGGACGGCGGCGCGCCCGAGCCGGGCGAATTGGCCCCGACCGGCACTGGCTGAGCCTTTCGCTCCCTCTAAAAGAGAAGCGAGAAAGATAGTTCCGTGCCGCCCATCATCCCGCATTTCTCCGCGCTCGCGCCCGACTACGAAGTGCTGTTGTCCGACGTCTGGGGCGTCGTGCACAACGGCCTTGCCGCCTTTCCGCACGCCTGCGACGCGCTGATGCGCGCGCGCGCCCGTGGGCTCACGGTGGTGCTGATCACCAACGCGCCGCGCCCGAGCGCGGTGGTGGCGCGCCAGCTCGACAAACTGCATGTGCCGCGCGAAGCCTACGACGCCATCGTCTCCTCCGGCGACGTCACCCGCGCGGTGATCGAATCCCGCCCCGGGCAACGCCTGTTCCATCTCGGGCCCGAGCGCGACCGCTCGATGTTTTCGGGGTTCAACGTCGCCCCGCTTGAGAGCGCCGACTACGTGGTCTGCACTGGGCTCGACGACGACGAAGTCGAGACGCCGGACGACTACCGCGCGCGGCTCGAGACCATGCTCGCGCGCAAGCTGTTCATGGTCTGCGCCAACCCGGACGTGGTGGTGGAGCGCGGACCGCAACTCGTCTACTGCGCCGGCGCCATCGCCGACCTCTACGCCACCATGGGCGGCGAGGTGCTCTATGCCGGCAAGCCCTACTGGCCGATCTACGACATGGCGCTCGACAAGGCACAGGCGGCGTCGGGAAGCCGCGCGGCGCTGAGCCGCGTGCTGGCGATCGGCGATTCGGTGCGCACCGATCTCAAAGGCGCGCGCGCCGTCGGCGTCGATTTCCTGTTCGTGACGTCGGGCATCCATGCCGAGGAGCTCGGCGGCCGCGAGCGGCCCGACGGCGCGCTGCTCAAAACGACGTTCGCCGCCGCCGGCGAGATGCCGAAGGCGGTGATGCGCGAGTTGACTTGGTGAAGCTAGATGGCGGGCGTCGGCTTGGCGCCGAACACGGCGTCGATCTTGCTTTTGAGCGTCTGCGCGTTGAACGGCTTGACGATGTAGTTCGACACGCCGGCACGCTTGGCCGCGATCACGTTGTCGGTTTTCGATTCCGCCGTCACCATGATGAACGGCGTCGCCGCCAGGTTGGGATCGCCGCGCACTTCCTGCAACAGGTCGTAGCCGGTCATCGGCTCCATGTTCCAGTCGGAGATGACGAGGCCGTAGCGGCGCGTGCGCATCTTGGCAAGCGCCATCGAGCCGTCATTGGCTTCGTCGATATGCTCGAAGCCGAGCTGCCGCAGAAGATTGCGGATGATGCGAATCATCGTGTTGTAATCGTCGACGATCAGAACCGGAATCGAAGTGTCGACAGCCATGGCGCTATACCCATAGTTCCCGCAGAGGCTCGGAAAGGTACCCGGCGGCATTGAATAACCGGTTAAGTGGCTTTGGCTGACCGGTTAAGTCGCCTTCAATAACCGGCTAATTTGAATGTTTGTTAACTGCGCGCTAACCGTAGCGGCGCGAAACGGCGGCTATGGCGTCAAAATGAGCAATTCGTCCGGCTTTCACGTCTCCCGCGACCGGCAGGGCGGCGATATCGGCCCGCTGCACGGCAGCGTGGTGGCGATCGGCAACTTCGACGGCGTGCATCGCGGCCATCGCGCCGTGATCGGCGCCGCGCTCAAGCGCGCCAAGACGCTTGGCCGCAAGGCGGCGGCGCTGACGTTCTCGCCGCATCCGCGCATGTTCCTGCGCCCGCAGGACGCGCTGTTCCAGCTCTCCGGCGACCGCGACCGGCTGCGCCTGTTGGCGGCGAGCGGGCTCGACGGCGCCATCGTCATGACCTTCGACGCCGAGCTTGCCGCCACCTCGGCGGCCGATTTCATCGAGCGCATCCTAGTCGGCCGCTTCGGCATCGGCGGCGCGGCGATCGGCTTCGACTTCCATTTCGGCCACAAGCGCACGGGCTCGCCGGCCTTTTTGACGGAACAAGGCGCGCGGCTCGGCTTCTCGGTCGACATCGTGCCGCCGCTCGAGGACGAGGGCAGACCGGTGTCGTCGGGCGCGGTGCGCACGGCGCTCGCCCAAGGCAAGGTGGTGGAGGCGACCGAACTGCTCGGCGCGCCCTGGTTCGTCTCCGGCGAGGTGATCCACGGCGACAAGCGCGGCCGCGGGCTCGGCTTTCCGACCGCCAACATCAAGCTCGATCCGTCCTGCGGCCTCAAGCACGGCATCTACGCCGTGCGCGTCGGCGTCGCCGGCAAGCGACACGACGGCGTCGCCAATTTCGGCGTGCGGCCGATGTTCGGCGGCGGCGCGCCGCTGCTCGAGGTGTACCTGTTCGATTTCGACGGCGACCTCTACGGGCGCTCGCTCGACGTCGCCTTCATCGGCTGGATCCGCCACGAGCAGACCTTCGATTCGGTCGAGACGCTCACGCGCCAAATCGCCGCCGACGCCGCCCAGGCGCGCGAGGTGCTCGCGCGCGCCGGCGATGCGTTTCCGGTATTGGGGGAGCATTTAATTCCTTGTCGTCCCCGCGCAGGCGGGGACCCATAACCCCTGTCTATCCGAATCTTGACCACAGGGTTTATGGGTCCCGGGCCTCGCTTCGCTCGCCCGGGACGACAGTAAAGAACCCCGCTCTTTCCGCCACGGAATCCGCCTGCTAGTAAGCGCCCATGAATACGCCGAAGCGCGACTATTCCGAGACCCTGTTCCTGCCGCAGACGGATTTCCCGATGCGCGCCGGGCTGCCGCAGCGCGAGCCGGAAATCCTCAAGCGCTGGGAGGCAGGCGATCTCTACGGCAACTGCGCGGGCCGCCAAGGGCAAAGAGAAATTCATCCTGCACGACGGCCCGCCTTACGCCAACGGCAACATCCACATCGGCCACGCGCTCAACAAGATCCTCAAGGACGTGGTGACGCGCAGCCAGCAGATGCTCGGCTACGACAGCAACTACGTGCCGGGCTGGGACTGCCATGGCCTGCCGATCGAATGGAAGATCGAGGAAGAGAACTACCGCTCCAAGAACAAGAAGAAGCCGGACCTCAGCGATCCGGCGGCGATGGTCGCGTTCCGCCAGGAATGCCGCGCCTATGCCGAGCATTGGCTCAACGTGCAGCGCGAGGAGTTCAAGCGCCTCGGCGTCGAGGGCGACTGGGCGCATCCCTATACGACGATGGATTTCTTTGCCGAGGCGCAGATCGCGCGCGAGCTGATGAAGTTCGCCGCAAACGGCACGCTGTATCGCGGCTCGAAGCCGGTGATGTGGAGCGTGGTGGAGAAGACGGCGCTGGCGGAGGCCGAGGTCGAGTACGAGGACTACACCAGCGATACGGTGTGGGTGAAGTTTCCGGTTCGGGACATTCCGAGCGCATTTTCTTGGGGCGATCCGAGCCAAGCAGTCGCAAAACTTGCTGCGCTACAAAAGGCAAGCGTTGTCATATGGACGACTACACCCTGGACGCTACCAGGAAATCGCGCGATCAGCTTTTCTCCAAGAATTGAATACGCCCTTTATCGCGTAACCGACGCCCCGGCCGACAACTGGGCGAAAATTGGCGAGTTATTTGTGCTGGCCGACAAGCTGGCGCCAGAGGTTTTCAAGCAAGCGCGCGTCAGCGATTTCGAAAGGCTAACAGCGGTTTCTGCAAGGGAGCTTGCCGCAATTGACTTGCGCGCATCCGCTCAAGGCCACGGGCGGCTACGACTTTGCGGTGCCGCTACTCGCCGGCGAACATGTCACCGATAACGATGGCACGGGCTTTGTGCACACTGCGCCGGGCCACGGCCGCGAAGATTTCGACATTTGGATCGCGAATAAGACGCAACTCGAAAAGCGCGGCATCAATCCCGCAATCCCCTACACCGTCGACGAAAACGGCGCCTTTACCGAGCAGGCGCCGGGCTTCACCGGCAAACGCGTCATCAACGACAAAGGCGAGAAGGCCGACGCCAACGAGGCGGTGATCAAGGCGCTTGATCGACGCGCACATGCTCATCGCGCGCGGCCGCCTCAAGCATCAATATCCGCATTCATGGCGCTCGAAGAAGCCGGTCATCTTTCGCAATACGCCGCAGTGGTTCATCGCCATGGACAAGGGCATCGACAAGCCCGCCGATACGCTGCGTCACCGCGCACTCAGCGCCATCAAGGTCACCCGCTGGGTGCCGGCGCAGGGCGAAAACCGCATCATCGGCATGATTGAGTTGCGGCCCGACTGGGTGATCTCGCGCCAGCGTGCCTGGGGCGTTCCCATTGCTGTATTCATCAAAGAAAAGCCGGACGGTTCGGTCGAAATCCTTGAAGACCCCGAGGTGAATGTGCGCATCGTCGAGGCCTTCGAGGCCGAGGGCGCCGATGCCTGGTACGCCGCCGGCGCGCGCGAGCGCTTTCTGGGCAAGGTTGCCAACGACACCTGGAAGAAAGTCGACGACATTTGCGACGTCTGGTTCGACTTCGGGCTCGACGCACGCCTTCGTGCTGGAGGACCCGGTGCATTTCCCGCAGCTCGCCGGCATCAAGCGCAAGGCCGACGGCGGCAACGACACCGTGATGTATCTCGAAGGCAGCGACCAGCATCGCGGCTGGTTTCATTCCTCGTTGCTGGAATCCTGCGGTACGCGCGGCCGCGCACCCTTCGACGTCGTGCTCACCCACGGCTTCGTGCTCGACGAGCAGGGCCGCAAGATGTCGAAGTCGTTTGGCAACGTCACCGCACCGCAAGACGTCATCAAGCAGTCCGGCGCCGACATCCTGCGCATGTGGGTTTGCGCCTCGGATTACGCCGACGATCTGCGCATCGGTCCGGAAATCCTCAAGACCACCGCCGATACCTATCGCAAGCTGCGCAACACGGTGCGCTGGATGCTCGGCTCGCTGGCGCATTTCCACGACGACGACCGCGTCAAGTTCGAGAAAATGCCGGAGCTGGAGCGGCTGATGCTGCACCGGCTCACCGAGCTCGACGGGCTGGTGCGCAAGGCCTACGCCGACTTCGACTACAAGCGCATCTTCGCCGAGCTCGCCAGCTTCATGACCGCGGACCTCTCCGCCTTCTACTTCGACATCCGCAAGGACACGCTGTACTGCGATCCTTATTCGTCGACCGCGCGCAAGGCTTGCCTCACCGTGCTCGATCATCTGTTCCGCTACGACCGTGACTTGGCTCGCGCCGATGCTCTGCTTCACCGCGGAGGAATCGTGGATGTCGCGCTACGGCGCAGACGCGAAGTCGGTGCATCTCGAAACGTTCCACGAGGTGCCGGCGGCCTGGCGTAACGACGCTCTGGCGGACAAATGGCGCAAGGTGCGGACCGTGCGCCGCGTCGTCACCGGCGCCTTGGAGATCGAACGCGCGCAGAAGCGCATCGGCTCTTCGCTCGAAGCCCATCCGATCGTGCACGTTGCCGACGAGGATCTGTTCGAGGCGGTCGTCGACATCGATCTGGCCGAAGTTTGCATCACCTCGGCCGCGACTCTGGTGAAAGGCGAGGGACCGGCCGATGCCTTCCGCTTGCCGGATGTCACCGGCGTCGCGGTCATTCCCAATCTCGCCGAAGGCACCAAGTGCGCGCGATCGTGGAAGATTTTGACCACCATCGGCGCCGATCCGGACTATCCGGACGTTTCGCCGCGCGATGCCAAGGCGCTGCGCGAATGGGAAGCCATGCGCAAAGCGGCGGAGTGAATGCGTAATTATTGGACCGGCCCCTTGACCCGCTTCGGTCTCGCCGTCGCGGCGATCGCCTGCCTGCTCGATCAGGCGAGCAAGCTTTATCTGCTGCGGGTGGTCGATCTCGCCGACCACCCGATCCGTCTCGGCCCGTTCTTCGACTTCATCCTCACCAAAAACCCAGGCATCAGCTACGGCCTGCTGCAGACCCAAACCGCGCTCGGCGCGTGGCTGCTGCTCGGCTTCAAGACGGTGGCGGTGGTCCTGCTCTGGCTCTGGCTGGCGCGGTCAAAAGACCGGCTGACCGCGCTGTCGCTCGGCCTAATCATCGGCGGGGCGGTCGGCAATGCCATCGACCGGCTGGCTTATGGCTGGGTCGCCGATTTCGTGTTTTTCCACGTATCCACCGCAACTTGGCAGTTCCGCTGGTATGTCTTTAACCTCGCCGACGTCGCCATCGTTGCCGGGGTCATTGGCCTGCTGTATGAATCCCTGATTGGGGAACGCGCCCAAAAAGCGCCCTGATCGCGCGCAATATTCAACGCTGGGTTTGCGGTATCCTATTGGAATCTCAAGGGTTAGGCATCGGATGAGCAATCGTCTGCGGACAAAACTGGCGGCCGGATTGAGCAGGCGGATGCTTTCACGCGTTGCGGTCGGCTGTCTGCTCGGCGCCGCGCTGATCGCCTCCGGCAGTCCGGCGCGCGCCGGCGACGACGACGAGAAGGTGGGGCTCGACACCCAAATCATCCGCGGTTTCATGGAAAGCCTCGGTCTGCGCCAGGACGGCCAGGGCATCAATTACGAAGAGCGCGCCCCGCTGGTGATCCCGCCGAGACGCGATTTGCCGCCGCCGGAGCAGACCGACGCCGCGCTCGCGCGTAACCCGGCTTGGCCGGTCGACCCCGACGTCACGCGGGCCAGGAAGGAAGCGGCGGCGAAGCGCACCGCGGTTCTGAATCCGGATTCGGTCATCCAGCACGACCAAAGCGTATTGCGCCCGGATCAGATCGCGCCCGGACCCAAGCCGCGCTCGCGGCGCATCGGCGACGACGGTTATCGGCCGGGACCTAACGGCAGCGGCAACCAGTTGACGCCGGCGCAGCTCGACACCAAGCCGAATTTCTTCAGCCGGATGTTCGGCAAGGACGCGCCGGAAATCAGCAGCTTCACCGGCGAACAGCCGCGCTTGAGCCTCACCGAGCCGCCGCCCGGCTACCAGACGCCGTCGCCGGATCAGCCCTACGGCCTGGGCAAGACAAAGCCGGAGGTCAAGACCTCCAAGGACTACTACATGGATCACCCGGCGAGTCACGACTGAGCCGTCCCCGTGGCGCTGACTCGATCAGCGCGTAGTCGACCGTTAGCCGATCGGGCGACGACCATTGGCCGCAGATTGGATTTCATGTCATCGCAGCACGTCTGGACGAGCCGACCGCTGAAGAGGGTCGCCGCGATTGTCGCGACGATTTTCATTGCCGGCGCGGCCGCGGCCGAGCCAACCGGCCCGCAGATCGCCGACTTCACGCTGTCGAACGGGCTTGAGCTCATCGTCATTCCCGACCACCGCGCACCAGTCGTCACCCATATGGTCTGGTACAAAGTTGGCGCCGCCGACGAGACGCCGGGCAAGTCGGGGCTGGCGCATTTCCTCGAGCACTTGATGTTCAAGGGCACGGCGAAAAATCCGGCCGGCGAGTTTTCTCAGGTGGTCGCCCGCGTCGGCGGCCAGGAGAATGCCTTCACCTCCGACGACTACACCGCCTTTTTCCAGCGCGTGCCGAGCGAACAGCTCCAGACCGTGATGGACTTCGAGGCCGACCGCATGATCGGCCTCAAGCTCACCGACGAGGTGGTGCTGCCCGAGCGCAACGTCATCCTGGAAGAGGAGAACATGCGCATCGAGAACAATCCGCGGGCGCGCCTGGGGATTCAGATCGACGCCGCGCTGTTCCTCAACCACCCTTATGGCAAGCCGACCATCGGCTGGCGCCATGAGATGGAGGAACTCACGCGCGACGACGCCATCGGCTTCTACCGGCGCTTCTACGCACCCAACGATGCGGTGGTGGTCGTTGCCGGCGACGTCGACCCGGCCGAGGCGCTCAAATTCGCCGAGGCGACCTACGGTAAGGTGCCGCGCCACGCCAATATCTTGCCGCGCAGCCGCGCGCAGGAGCCGCCGCCGGCAGCGGCCCGCTCGCTGACGCTCACCGATCCTCGCGTCGAGCAGCCGGTGGTGCAGCGCGAATACCTGGTGCCCTCGTTCCACACCGCCAAGGCCGGTCAATCGGAAGCGCTGGAAGTGCTCGCCAATATCGTCGGCGGCGGCACCAACAGCCGGCTCTACCGCGCGCTGGTGGTGGACAAGCGCGTCGCGGTGAGCGCGCAGGCCTGGTACGACAGCGCCGCCTACGACATGTCGAAATTCGGTCTGGTCGTCGCGCCGCGCCCGGGCGTCGCGCTGCCGCAGCTCGAGGCCGATGCCGATGCCGTGCTCGCCGACGTGATCGCCAACGGGGTCACCGCCGCCGAGCTCGACCGCGCCAAGTCGCGTATGATCGCCGACGCCGTCTACGCGCAGGACAACCAGGTCAGCATGGCGCGCTGGTACGGCAGCGCGCTGACCACCGGCGGCACCGTCGCCGACGTGCGGCGCTGGCCGGAGCGCATCCGCGCCGTCACCCTCGACGACGTCCACGCCGCCGCGCGGCAGTGGCTCGACAAGTGGCGTTCGGTCACCGGCTTCCTGGTCAAGGCCGCGAGCGCGCCGGCGGAGAAGAAATCATGAACCGTCTATTCGCCGCCGCGCTTGCCGCGCTGGCGCTGATCGTTGCCGCGCCCGCCTCGGCGATGACCATCGAGAAGATCGTCAGCCCCTCGGGCATTACCGCTTGGCTGGTGCGCGAGCGTACGCTACCGCTGATCGCGCTCAATTACGCCTTCCACGGCGGCTCGGCGCAGGACGAGCCGGACAAGTCCGGCACCGCCAATCTCGCCGCCGACCTGCTCGACGAGGGCGCCGGCGATCTCGACGGCAAGACCTTCCACGAGCGGCTGGAGAACCACGCCATCGAGCTGCGCTTCCAGGTCGCGCGCGACTATTTCCACGGCTCGCTGCGCACGCTCAGCGAACACCGCGACGAGGCCTTCGATCTCCTGCACTTGGCGCTCGGCGCGCCACGTTTCGAGGCCGATGCGGTCGAGCGCGTACGCGGACAGATGTTGGCAATCCTGCGCCGCGAGAGCACCAATCCGAACAGCCTCGCCAGCCGCCGCTGGTGGCAGACGGCGTTCCCCGATCACCCTTACGGCCGTGAAAGCCAGGGCACGCCGGACAGCGTGCCGCGCATCACCGCCGCCGACTTGCGCGATTACGTCAACCACGTCTTCGCCCGCAACGAATTGACCATCTCGATTGTCGGCGATGTCGACGCCAAGACCGCCGGCGAATTGATCGACCGCGCCTTCGCCGGCCTGCCGGTGAAGGGCGACCTCAAGCCGGTCGCAAGCGCCAGCCCGGCCGGCCTCGGCCGCCGCATCGTCATCGATCTCGACGTGCCGCAGGCGGTGGTCACCTTCGGCGGGCCTGGCCTCGCCCGCCACGATCCCGATTTCATGGCCGGTTACGTGGTCAATCACATCCTGGGCGGCGGCACCTTCTCGTCGCGGCTCTATCGCGAGGTGCGCGAGAAGCGCGGCCTCGCCTACGGCGTCTCCGATAGCCTGGTCTGGTTCCGCCGCGCCGCGGTTGTGCTGGGCGGCACCGCCACACGCGCCGACCGCACCGCCGATGCGCTGGCGATCGTCGAATCCGAGACCAGGCGGATGGCCGAGAACGGCCCGACCGTCGGGGAACTGACGGCGGCGAAATCCTTCCTCAAGGGCGCCTATGCGCTGTCGCTCGATTCGTCGGCCAAGGTCGCCGCGCAGCTCACCCAGATCCAACTCGACAATCTCGGCATCGACTATATCCAGAAGCGTGGCGCCCTGATCGACGCCGTGACGATCGAGGATACCGAGCGCGCGGCCAAGCGGCTCTACGGCGCCGGCATGCTGGTGACGGTCGCCGGACGGCCGAAGGGGCTGACCTCCGGCGCCGAGTGAACCGTTGCACAAGGCGTGCGTTAGGGGCAGATAGTCCTCAGCCATGGCACTGCATCAATCCATCGACAGCGCGCTGGAAAAGACCGTCGGCCCGCATGGCGTGGCCGACCAGGCGCTCGCCGCCACGCTCGACCGCGCCGAGGCCGCGCTCGAAATCTTGCGCGCGCGGCACGCCGACGGCGGCCTGCCGCTACTGCGCTTGGCGGAGACGCGTGACGACCTGCCGGTGATCCGCAACGCCGGGCAGCGTCTCGCGCAAAACTCCACCGACATCGTCATTCTCGGCACCGGCGGCTCGAGCCTCGGCGGACAGACGCTGGCGCAGTTGGCCGGCCATGGCGTGCCCGGCGTCGCCGCGCTGCGCGAGCCGCCGCGCCTGCATTTCATGGATAACCTCGATGCGGATACCTTCGCGAGCCTGCTCAAGCGGCTGCCGCATCAGACCACGCGCTTCGTCGCCATCTCGAAATCGGGCGGCACCGCCGAGACGCTGATGCAGACCATCGCCGTGCTGGGTGCGTGGAAAGGGCAGGGCTACGAGACGCGCATCCCCGACAATTTTCTCGGACTCACCGAGCCGGCAAAGCCCGGCAAAAGGAACGGTCTGCGCGATCTGCTCGGCGCGCACGGTGTGCCCGTTCTAGATCATCACACCGGCGTCGGCGGCCGATTCTCGGCGCTGACCAATGTCGGGCTGCTGCCGGCGGCGATGCTCGATCTCGATATCGCCGCGGTGCGCGAAGGCGCGGGTCTCGCGCTGGCGCCGGTGCTGGCGAAGAAGAGCGCGGCCGACATTCCCGCCGCGCTCGGCGCCGCGCTCGCCGTGGCGCTCGCCGAGACCAAAGGCAAGAGCATCAGTGTGCTGATGGCCTATGCCGACCGGCTCGAGCGCTTCACCCATTGGTACGTGCAGCTTTGGGCCGAGAGCCTCGGCAAGAACGGCAAGGGCACCACGCCGGTCGCCGCGCTCGGCCCGGTCGACCAGCACAGCCAGGTGCAACTGTTCATCGGCGGGCCGCGCGACAAGCTGTTCACCGTGGTCACCGTCGAGTCCGCCGGGCGCGGGCCGCGCATGGACGCCGCACTCGCCAAACTTGCAGGCGAGCCGGATTTCGGCGGCAAAACCATCGGCGATCTCGCCGCCGCCGAGGGCCGCGCCACCGCCGAGACGCTCGCCAAGAACGGCTGCCCGGTGCGCCGCATCCATCTGCCGCGGCTCGACGAGGAGACGCTCGGCGAGCTAATGATGCATTTCATGCTGGAGACCATCATCGCCGCGCACCTCATCGGCGTCGATGCCTTCGACCAGCCGGCGGTGGAAGAGGGCAAGGTGCTGGCGAAGACGTATTTGACGTCGTAATACCCGCTCGTCCCCGCGAAAGCGGGGACCCAGGGCGGCAAATTCCGAGTATGATTGCTCTGGATTCCGCATTCGCGGGAATGAGCGGAGTGCGAGCAGCGGCTCGGAATATGATCCAGGTCACCGACACCATCGCAATCGACGACTCCGAACTGTCGGAGACCTTCGTGCGTTCGTCCGGACCGGGCGGACAGAACGTCAACAAGGTGTCGTCGGCGGTGCAGTTGCGCTTCGACGCGCGCCATTCGCCATCGCTGCCTAACGACGTCGCCATTCGCTTGATGCGGCTCGCCGGCAAGCGGCTGACCAAGGACGGCGTCATCGTCATCATCGCGCAAGCCCACCGCGACCAGACGCGCAACCGCGCCGACGCCCGCGAGCGGCTGTTCGACTTGATCCGCCAGGCGGCGGTGGAGCCGGTGCCGCGCCGGCCGACCAGGGTGCCCAAAGCGCAGAAACGAAAGCGGATCGAGGGCAAGAAGCACCGTGGCCACATCAAAAGCCTGCGCAGCGGCCGCCCGGGGCTTGAATAGCGGGGGTAGGGTGCCTCTCCGTCTCGCGGCCGCCACTCTGCGTCGATAATGTCGGCGCGAAGTCGAATCAGGTCGCCTATGCCCGTCCGCCAATTGTCCGAATCGATCGTCAACCGCATCGCCGCCGGCGAGGTGGTCGAGCGGCCGGCGAGCGTGGTCAAGGAATTGGTCGAGAACGCGCTCGATGCCGGCGCCAGGCGCATCGACGTCTTGACCGACGGCGGCGGCCGCCGGCTGATCCGCGTCACCGACGACGGCGAGGGCATGACACGCGCCGATCTGACGCTCGCGGTCGAGCGCCACGCCACCTCCAAGCTCAAGGGCGACGATCTCTTGGCCATCGATACGCTCGGTTTCCGCGGCGAAGCCTTGCCCTCGATCGGCGCGGTGGCGAAGCTCACCATCACCACGCGGCACAAGTCCGAGCCGCACGCCTGGTCGCTCGAGGTTGACGCCAGCAAGAAGTCCGAGGTGAAGCCGGCGGCGCTGTCGCAGGGCACCAGCGTCGAGGTGCGCGACCTGTTCTACGCGACGCCGGCGCGGCTGAAGTTCCTCAAGACCGACCGCAGCGAGGCCGAGGCCGTGCGCGAAGTGGTGCGCCGCCTCGCCATGAGCCGGCCCGACGTCGCCTTCACGCTTGCCGGCGAAGAGCGCGCGCCGGTGACCTGGGGCGCGGCCACGGACGAGCTGTCGCGGCTCGGCGACTTGCTTGGCGCCGAATTCCGAGCCAACGCCATCGCCATCGACGCCGAACGCGAGGGCGTACGCGTCACCGGTTTCGCCGGGCTGCCGACACTGTCGCGCGCCAACACGCTCGGCCAATATCTGTTCGTCAACGGCCGGCCGGTGCGCGACAAGCTGCTGGTCGGCGCGGTGCGCGGCGCCTATGCCGACTACCTGCCGCGCGACCGCCATCCGCTGCTGGCGCTGTTCGTGACGCTTCAGGCGCGCGAGGTCGACGTCAACGTCCATCCGGCCAAGACCGAGGTGCGCTTTCGCGACGGCGGGTTGGTGCGCGGGCTCATCGTCGGCGCGCTGAAACAGGCGCTTTCGCGCGATGCCCAGCGCGCGGCGACCACCGGCGGCAGCGCCGCCATCGCCGCTTTCCGCCCTGTTGCCCCGACCGCGCGGCGCGGCTCCTACGACTGGCGCCGCTCGCCGGCGCGGCCGCCCGGTTACGTCTCGGCGCGCAGCGCCACCGCGCTCGGCTTTGCCGAGGCGGCGCAGGCCGCCTTCGACGTCGGCGAGCCGTCGGCCGACGCCCGCGTCGACAGCTTCGAGCCGGCGGCGGAGCTGATCGAGCGGCCGCTCGGCGCGGCGCGCGCGCAGGTGCACGAGACCTATATCGTGGCGCAGACCCGCGACGGGCTCGTCATCGTCGACCAGCACGCCGCGCACGAACGCATCGTCTACGAGCGCATGAAGGCGGCGATCGGCAAAACCGGCGTGGCGCGGCAGATCCTGCTGATCCCGGAGATCGTCGAACTCGACGAGGCCGACGCGGCGCGGCTCGTTGCCCGCGCCGAGGATCTGGCTCGCTTCGGGCTGCTGATCGAATCCTTCGGTCCCGGCGCGATCGCCGTGCGCGAGACGCCGTCGATGCTGGGCGAGGTCGACGTGCAGGGCCTGCTGCGCGATCTCGCCGAGCACATGGCGGAATGGGACGACGAACTGCCGCTCGAGCGCCGCCTGCTGCACGTCTCCGCCACCATGGCCTGCCACGGCTCGGTGCGCGCCGGGCGGAGGCTCAAGCCGGAAGAAATGAACGCGCTGTTGCGCGAGATGGAAGACACGCCCAATTCCGGCCAGTGCAATCACGGCAGGCCGACTTATGTGGAATTGAAGCTGACGGATATCGAGCGGCTGTTCGGGCGCCGTTAGCTGGCCCGCAAAAACACCAGCTCCGTATCGTCATAGGTGCGCCGTTCCAGGTCCTCGTATCCCTCCCGCGCTTTGAAGGCGGCATCGGTGGCTTCCTCGACCACCACCAACGCGCCCCGCGCGAGCCAGCCGCCGTCACGCGCCGAAGCAAGCGCTTTCTCGGCCAGCCCCTTGCGATAGGGCGGATCGAGGAAGCAGAGCGTGAACGGCTCGAGCGGATGCACCGGGCCGAGCCTGGTCGCGTCGCGGCGAAAAATGCGGGTGACGCCGCCGAGGCCGAGCGCGCCGACATTGTCGCGCAGCAGCGCCCGCGCCTCGACACCGTCGTCGACGAACAGCGCGAAGGCCGCGCCGCGCGAGATCGCCTCGATGCCGAGCGCGCCGGTGCCGGCGAACAGGTCGAGCACGCGCGCGCCGGAAATCGGATCGCCATAGGCGTGCGCCAGGATATTGAACAGCGACTCGCGCAGGCGGTCGGCGGTCGGGCGCAGCCCGACCGATTTCGGCCCGGCGATCGGGCGGGAACGCAAGCGGCCGCCGACGACGCGCATTATTTTTGCCTCGGATATTTCGGCCGCGGCCCGCCGGTGCGGTCGCGGCGCGGCTGCTTTTTCTTGCGAGCCTTGCCGCCGCGCGCCTCCGCCAGACCATTACCCTGAGGTGCGCGGCTTTGCCGCGCCTCGCAGGAGGTGCGTTCTGGGCCGTCGCCCTTCGAGGCGCGCTGCGCGCGCACCTCAGAGTGACGGGGCGGGGTTTCCGCAAGTGGCGCCTCGAAATCCGCCTCCGCCTGCTTGGCGATCTCCGGCCCGAGCGCCGCCTTCAACTCCTCGGTCGGCACTTCCTCCACCGCGCCATCGTCGAGCCCGCCCAATTCGAACGGCCCGAAGGCGACCCGGATCAGCCGGTTCACTTGCAGCCCCAGCGTCTCCAGGACTTTACGCACCTCGCGGTTCTTGCCCTCGCGGATGCCGACGGTGAGCCAGACATTGGCGCCCTGTTCGCGGTCGAGCGTCGCCTCGATCGGGCCGTAGTGCACGCCCTCGACCGTGATGCCGGCGCGCAGCTTGTCGAGCGCGGGCTGCAACACGCGCCCCAAAGCGCGCACGCGGTAGCGGCGCAGCCAGCCGGTCGCCGGCAGCTCGAGCACGCGCGCCAGCCCGCCGTCATTGGTCAGCAGCAGCAGGCCCTCGGTGTTGATGTCGAGCCGGCCGATGCTGATCAGCCGCGGCAGATCCTTCGGCAGGGCGCGGAAGATGGTCGGCCGCCCCTCAGGGTCGGAATGGGTCGTCACCAGCCCGCGTGGCTTGTGATAGCGGAACAGCCGCGTGCGCTCGCGCGCCCGCAGCGGCTGGCCGTCGACGACGATATGGTCGGCCGTCGTGACGTTGAGCGCCGGCGAGGCAATCACCTTGCCGTTGACGGCGACGCGCCCGGCGGCGATCCAGGCCTCGGCCTCGCGCCGCGAGGCAAGCCCCGCCCGCGCCATCACCTTGGCGATGCGTTCGCCCTGTTTGTCATGGGTGGTTTTTTCAGGCATGAGCACGCTTTATGGCATTGCCCGCGTACATGCAATTCGCATTGGAGGAAGCCCGTGCCGCGCAGGCGCGCGGCGAGGTGCCGGTCGGCTGCGTTATCGTGCGCGACGGTGCGGCGATCGCGCGCGCCTGCAACCGGACGCTTGGCCAGACGGACCCGACTGCGCATGCGGAATTGCTGGCGATCCGGCAGGCCGCGGCCGCGCTCGGTACCGAGCGGCTGACCGACTGCGATCTCTATGTGACGTTGGAGCCCTGCACCATGTGCGCGGCGGCGATGTCGTTTGCCCGCATCCGCCGGCTTTATTTCGGCGCCGCCGACCCGAAGGGCGGCGCGGTCGAGCACGGCGTGCGCTTCTTCGCCGCGCCGACCTGTCATCACCGGCCCGAGGTCTATGGCGGCATCAACGAGAGCGAATGTGCGGGGCTGCTGCGCGATTTCTTTGCCGCGCGCCGCTAGGGCGCGAGAAATCTAGACCGACTTGTCCACCAGTTCGCCCGTGCCGGGCTTTGGCCACGGCCGATCGTCCGGCTGCTCGCCGTCGACTTCATCCTCTTTGCGCGACCGCGCCGGTTTGACCACGCGCCCGCTCTTCGGCGCGACGCTCAAAACGCCAAAGCCGCGCGCGCGGGTGATCGTGGAACCGCTCATGGTATTGCATTACTAGCGGGCCAAATCTGAATTTTGCGCAGCGTCAATCGGTCAAAAACGATGGTGTCCGGCAAGCGTTTGTTGACTACGCCTGCCGCGCGAACTCCCACGCCTTCTCGGCAAGCGGGCGGATCATTTCGGCTTTGGCCGGCGCGAATTCGCTGGTTGCGGTGCCGTCGCGCACGCGGCCGATGATGCCTTGTAAAATCGCGGCGATGCGGAAGAAATTATAGGCGAGATAGACCGGCAGCGCTGGGCGCGGATCGAGCCCTGTCCGCGCGACATAAGCATCGACGTAATCGCTCATCGACGGAATGCCGAGCGCGCGTAGATCGTGGCCGACCAGCGAGGCGGTGCCGGCCGCGCTGTCCGAATGCGGCATATGCCAGGCCATCAGATGATAGGAAAAATCGGCGAGCGGATCGCCGAGCGTCGACAATTCCCAGTCGAGCACGGCGACGATCACCGGAGACTGCTTGGCGACGATCAGATTGTCGAGCCGATAGTCGCCGTGCACCAGCCGCGCCGGTCCGCCGGGCGGAATGTGGCCGGGCAGCCAGTCGATCAAGCGCTCCATGGCGTCGATCTTTTCCGTCTCCGAGGCGCGGTACTGCTTCGACCAGCGCTCGACCTGGCGCGCGACGTAGTTCTCGCCGCGGCCGAAGTCGCCCAAGCCGATTTTTGCCGGATCGAATGCGTGCAAGCGCGCGATGGTGTCGTTCATCGCGTTATAGACAGCGGTACGCTCGGCCGGATTGGAGCCCGGCATCTGCGGCTCCCAGAACACGCGGCCGTCGACGAAGTCCATCACATAGAAAGCGGTGCCGGCGACACCCTCGTCGGCGCAGTAGGCGAGCGGTTCTGCCACCGGAAATTTTTGCGCGTGCAGCGCGCTGATGACGCGGAATTCGCGGTCGACCGCGTGCGCCGAGGGCAGCAGCTTGCCCGGCGGCTTGCGGCGCAGCACATAAGACCGCGCCGGCGTCTGCAGTAGATACGTCGGGTTCGATTGCCCGCCCTTGAACTGCTTGACGCTGAGTGGGCCGGCAAAGCCCATTACCTGCGCGGCCAGATAAGTTTCCAGCCGCACCGCGTCGAGCGCCAGCGCGGGCGCCGCCTCCTTGGTGCCGGTGAAAGCCTGCTGCCGGTCGAGGGTCATGAGCGCGCCGCATGCAGGCGGTCGAAGAACCGCGTCACCAGCGGCGTCGACCAGACAATGAACACGGCGTCCGCGGCGAGCAGCGCGGTGAGCACGGCGATGCCGGCGACGAGCCGCGCCACCGGGCCGGCGGGAAGCTGCAAGACGGCGTGCGCATAGAGCCAGTTGAAGGCGATGACCGAAAACGGACCCAACAGGACAGTGTCGCGCATGCGCTCAAAATAATCCCGCTCCTCGACGATGGACAAGGTCGCCACCGCGAACAGGCCGGGCACCGGCAGCGCGCTGAACATGCCGAGCCATTGTGACGTGGTGACCGAGGCTGCGGCGAGCAGCAGCGCCGACGTCGCCGAAAAGAGCACAAGGCGGATGGCGCCGTCGCGGTTGCGCCAGAACGCGACGAAGGCCCGCGCGTGCGCCCAGGTCGGCGGCGCGACCCGGCCCGAGCTCTCGTTGAGGCCCGGCGTGCGCGGCTGCCAGAACATCAGGCCCGCCACGACGACGATGATGCACTGAATGAGCAGCAGGCCGCCGGCGTCGGGAAGCTGTTCGCGCCAGATGATGGTCAGCGGCGCAACGATCGCCCACACCGCGGTCCAGACCAGCAGGCGCCCGACGAGTTTTACGGTCGGCGAGGCGCCGGCGAGCCGCGGCAGCCGGTCGCACAACGCGATCATCAGGAACAGCACCAGGCCGTTGACCACGACGACGGCATAGATCGAATGGGCGACGGCGAGCGGATTGCTGCCGGTCAGGATGCCGATGCCGTTGAGGATCGGGAAGGTCAGCAGCACGCCGGCGATGCGCTTGTCGTAGGACTTGCCGATGTAGCCGACGGCGGCAAAGACCGCGAGACCGAGCAGCAGCTTGACGGCGGCGATCGCAATGTCGTCGACCATGGCCGGTGGCTATTTACGCGGCGCGAAGGAAATCGGCGCATCGGCGTAGATCTTATAGCTCTGCGTCTTCGGCTTGGCCTTGTCGTCTTCGTTAAGATACTGGATCGAGCTTTTGCCGAGCCATTCGCGCGGCAGGATCATCACGCGGATGAAGCGGCTCGGCCTGTCGGCTCGCGGCCTGCGCGAACACCGGGTCAGGCCCGGTCTCGTACCAGGCGCCGCCCGGCCCATACGACGTCGAGCGGCCGTGGGTGTCGATGCGGATGCCGCCCTCGATCATGCAGCGGATGCCCGGCCCCTGGTGCCGGTGGGTGTAGGCGCAGCCGCCGGGCGGGAACGCGACGCTGTCGCCGCGCATCAACAGCTCGCCCTTGGGCAGCGTCTCCATGAAAGCGGTGAGCTTTTCGTGCGAGATCATGCCCGGCGCGCTGGCGACCGTCGAGCCGTGGTCGCCGCGCGACAATTCCCAGCGCCAGCAGGTGACGCCGTCTTTGCCGGGCTTCACCGCCGCCGCGCCTTCGCCCTGCCAGGATTCGCCCTCATTGAGCGCCTTGCCGGCGATGGTGGCCGAGCCGTGCACGACGAAGATGAAGCGCGGCAGCGGCGGCAGGTTGAATTCGACGGCCTCCGCGCTCGACAGCACGTCTTCGTAAAGCCGCAACACGGGATGCATTGTCAAACCCCGGCAATTAGCTCGTCGTGAAGAACTGTAGCAGGGCGGCGGCGGTGGCGTCGGGATTTTCCTCGGCGAGGAAATGGCCGGAATCGATCGGCTGGCCGGTCGCCTGCGGCGCCCATTGTTTCCAGATCTTGAGCGGCCCGCCGGTCTCGTTGGCGATGCCGGCGCCGCCCCACAGCGCCAGCAACGGGCAATTGATGATTTTGCCGGCTTTGCGGTCGTTGGTGTCGTTGGTGACGTCGGTCCCCGCCAGGCGCCCCGGCGCGGTAATCCTCGCATTGCGCGTGGATACGCAACGGATCGGAGAACGAGGCGCGGTAATGCTCGAGCGCGCGCGGGTCGAAGGCCGACAGATTCTTCGCCTTGGCCCAGCTCGCCATCTTCCATTCGAGATAGTCGACCGGCGCTTTCGAAATCAGCATTTCCGGCAGCGGATAAGGCTGCGCCAAAAACGGCCAATGCCAGACCTTCATCGCCATATTGGCGTCCATGCCCTGCCACATGTCGTAGGTCGGCACGATGTCGAGCGTCGCCATGCGCTCGACGCGTCCGGGATGGTCGAGCGCCAGCCGATAGGCGACACGGCCGCCGCGGTCGTGGCCGGCGAGACGAAAGCGGACGTGGCCGAGCTGTTCCATGACCTCGACCATGGCCTTGGCCATCGAACGCTTGTCGTAGGGCGCCTGCTTGGCGTCGGCCTCTGGCACCGCCGACCAGCCGTAGCCGGGCAGGTCGGGGATCACCAGCGCGAAGCTTTCGGCGAGCGCCGACGCCACGCGATGCCACATCACGTTGGTTTCGGTGTAGCCGTGCAGCAGCAACAACGGCGGCCCGCTGCCGCCGGAGCGCGCGAAGATTCGTCCCGCGCCGGTGTCGATCCAGTGCGCGGCAAATCCGGGGAACAGATCGGCGAGGTCAGGCATAGCGCCGACCTTATCGAACCTTGCGTTATTTGCGGGAGAGGCCAGCGCGCAAAAAGCAAAGCCCGGCGCGGAGGCCGGGCTTTGCGACGCTTGGAGGGGAATTGTCAATTCGCCTGCAGCTGCGGATCGCGCCGCAGACTGAGGCGGACGTTCGGGTCCGGATCGGCGCCGACGACCTTGCCATTCACGATCACCACGTCCGGATCGGTCGCGGCGGCGTAGGCGCTGTTGGCCTCGTCCGCTTTCTTGTGATGGGTGGCGGCGAAAGCCGGCGCGGCGGCGAACGCTGCGAACACCAGAGCCGTTACGATCTTCTTCATTGCTTTCAGTCTCCTGCTTGTATCTTGCCCCTCGCGGCAGGAGATAAGTTTTTTGCGCCGATGCGCTATCGCCGCTGGCGCATGCGCGGCATTCGCAAATCGACTCAGCATTTCGTCTAAGGTCGCGGAATAGACGCAATCGTGCCACGCGGCGCGAAAAGTTTTCTTCGCGTTTATGATTCGCATCACGACGATTGATAGTAATTTTATGCGGCCGGCGCGCTCAGGCGTTCTCGCGAGCGATCGCGCGCCAGCCGATGTCGCGGCGGCAGAAACCATCCGGCCATTTGATGCGATCGACGGCGGCGTAGGCGCGCATTTGCGCCTCGCGCACTGTTTTTCCACTCGCACAAATATTGAGCACGCGTCCGCCATTCGACACAATGTGATCGCCGTCGGCCTTGGTGCCGGCATGGAAGATTTCCACGCCGTCGATGCGCGCCGCCTCGTCGAGGCCTCCGATGATGGAACCCTTGGAATAATTCCCCGGATAGCCCCTGGCCGCCATCACCACGGTGAGCGCGGCCTCGTCGCTCCAGCGCAGATCGAAATGCTTGAGCTGGCCGTCGCGCGCGGCGATGAGCGCCGGCAGCAGGTCGGATTTGAGCCGTAGCATCAGCGCCTGGCATTCCGGATCGCCGAAGCGCACGTTGTATTCGATCAACTGCGGGCCGTCCTTGGTGATCATCAGCCCGGCGAACAGCACGCCCTTGTACGGCGCGCCCATCGCTTTCATCGCGCGAACCGTCGGCTGGATGATCTCGTCCATGACGCGCGCGTTCATTTCCGCGGTCATCACCGGCGCCGGCGAATAGGCGCCCATGCCGCCGGTGTTGGGACCCTTGTCGCCGTCGCCGACGCGCTTGTGGTCCTGAGCCGAAACCAACGCAATCGCCGTCTCGCCGTCGCACAAAGCGAAGAACGAGGCCTCCTCGCCGACCAGACAATCCTCGATGACGATTTCCCAGGCCGGTGCGCCAAGCCCGCCGCCGAACATCATGTCGATGGCGGCTTCGGCTTCCGCGACCGTCTCGGCGACGACGACGCCCTTCCCGGCGGCAAGCCCGTCGGCTTTGACCACGATCGGCGCGCCCTTCTTGCGGACGTAGTTCTTGGCCGCCGCGGCGCCCTTGAAGCGCTCGTAGGCCGCGGTCGGAATCTTGTTGGACTTGCACAGGTCCTTGGTGAAGCCCTTGGAGCCTTCCAGCCGCGCCGCCCATTTCGACGGCCCGAAGGTCTTGATGCCGGCGGCCTCCAGATCGTCGGCGATGCCAGCGACCAGCGGCACCTCCGGCCCGACCACGACGAAGTCGATCTTATTGGCCTTGCAGAAGGCGATCACCGCTTTGTGGTCGGCGACATCGAGCGCGACGCAGTCGGCCTCATGAGCAATGCCGGCATTGCCGGGCGCGCAATACAGCCGATCGGTCAGCGGGCTGGCCGCGATTTTCCAGGCCAGCGCGTGCTCGCGGCCGCCGGAGCCAAGGATCAGAACGTTCATAATGCATCCGCCCGCTACCGCTGTGGGTTAGCGGGCGGGGATTAAGACGACAAGGGGGCCCTTGCCGTTGTCGACAGGCGCGCTCAGCGCCGCAGCGAAAAATGCGGATGGCAGGTGTGCTCTTCGACGTGGTGGATATAGGCCTCGATGCTGTCGTGGTCGTGGATATGGCCGATGCCGTGGAAGTGCATCTCGTCGTGGCAGGTCGGGCAGGTCACCCGGTCGCCATGGATCACCCGGTTCAGCCGCTCGTGGAAGGTGGTGCGGCACTCCGAGCAGCGGACGCGCACCTTCATATTTTCGACGTCGTGCTCGTGCGGATTGGTCATGGTTCGCCCTCCGGCCCCCTAACATTGGGACAAAAGAGTTCCAAAATGGTTGACGGATCGTTGGCGGCGCGGGAGACGGCTCCCGCTGGCGGTGGTAGGCATATACGGTAGCGGCATGACACGGGTTGAAATCACCGAGGAGGTCGAGGTGCGCGTCGAGGCGACCGCGCGCGTCAACCTGCCGGAATGGACCGTCTCCGAATTGTCGGCGGCACTGAAGAAGACCGTTGAGGACGCCTACGGCTACGTGCGGGTGCGCGGCGAAGTGTCGGGCTTCAAGGGCGCCTCGCCCTCCGGCCACGTCTATTTCCGCCTCAAGGACGACCGCGCCGTGCTCGAAGGCGTAATCTGGAAGGGCGTCTACGGCCGCATGCGCGTCAAGCCCGAAGAGGGCCTCGACGTCATCGTCTCCGGCAAGCTCACCACCTTCGCCGGCTCGTCCAAATACCAGATCGTCATCGACGCGCTGGAGCCGGCCGGCATCGGCGCGTTGATGAAGCTTCTGGAAGAGCGCAAGAAGAAGCTCGCCGCCGAGGGCCTGTTCGACGAGGCGCGCAAGCAGCTCATTCCGTTTTTGCCGGAGGTGATCGGCGTGGTCACCTCGCCCACGGGCGCGGTGATCCGCGACATTCTGCATCGGCTCGCCGACCGATTCCCGCGAAGAGTTCTGGTGTGGCCGGTGCGGGTGCAGGGCGAAGCCTCGGCCGCCGAAGTCGCCTATGCCATCCGCGGCTTCAACGCCTTGCCCGAGCACGGACCGCTGCCGCGGCCCGATCTCATCATCGTCGCGCGCGGCGGCGGCTCGCTGGAGGACCTGTGGTCGTTCAACGAGGAGATCGTGGTGCGCGCGGCGGCCGAGAGCATGATTCCGCTCATCTCCGCGGTCGGCCACGAGACCGACGTGACGCTGATCGATTTCGCGTCCGACAGACGCGCGCCGACGCCGACCGCCGCCGCCGAGATGGCGGTGCCGGTGCGCAGCGAATTGATCGGCGAGCTGATCAGCAAGGCCCGCCGTGCTCTAGCCTGCTGGCAGCGAGGCCAAGAACACCGGCGCACCGAATTGCGGGCGGCGGCGCGCGCGCTGCCGGCGGCCGACGAATTGCTCGCCGTGCCGCGCCAGCGGCTCGACGCCTGTGCCGAACGTTTGCCACGCGCGCTCATCGCCAATGCGCAGATGCATCACCGGCAACTGACGCGCATCGCGGCGCGATTGTCGCCGCGGCTGCTGCGAACGCGATTGACGCGCGCCGGCGAAATCGTCGCCGCATTTTCCGAGCGCCGCGCCCGCGCCACCCGCGTCTATCTCGATCGCCGCGCCCAGCGTCTGCGGAGCGCCGGGCAATTGCTCGCGGCGTTCTCCTATCGCGGCGTGCTGGCGCGCGGCTTTGCTCTCGTTCGTGACGGCGCCGGCCATCCGCTGCGCTCGGCCGCCGCGGTTGCCGGCGGCATGCGGCTCGCCATCGAATTTGCCGACGGCCGCGTGGCGGCGACCGCCGATGGCGGCGCGCCGGCCAAAACCGAACCGAAGCCCGAGCCCAAAGCCGACCCCAAACCGCGCCCGCGCGCCGGTAGCGGCGGACAGGGAACTTTGTTCTGATTTGCCCGGGGGTTTCGCCGGCGCCCGCAAACGACTATCTTGGACGGAATCCCGCGCCGGACGTCCACGGAGGCAACCTTTGCTCAATCGCTACGACCGCTCGTCGCCGATGAACGGCGAGGCCGAGGTGAAATACCTCGATGGCGATTTCCGCGTGGTCAAGCCGGGCGCCTTCGTGCGCTGCGCCGTCACGGGCGTACCGATCCCGCTCGAGGAGCTCAAATACTGGAGCGTCGACCGGCAGGAGGCCTATGCCTCGCCGCTGGCGGTGCTGCAGCGGCGGCAGCCGCAACTGGGCAAGTAGCTAGCGCCGCAGTTTGGACAGCACGAGTTTTCGCAGCGCGTCCGCCTCCGCAACCACCATCGTCACCGGCAGCACGTGCGATTTTTCCGCCAGCGCGGCGAGTGCCGGCTCGCCCACCATGCGCGCGCGATCTTTCTCGGTGGTCAGCAGCGCCAGCCCGCCGTGCTCGGCCTGCATGACCAGTTGCGCGGCCTCCTCGGCGCGGAAGCGGTGATGATCGGGAAAGGCGCGGCGCTCGGCGATCGCGATTCCTGCCGCCGCCGCGGTGGCGAAAAACTTGTCCGGATCGCCGATACCGGCAAAGGCGAGCACGTTGCGCCCATGCAGCGCTGCGGCCGCCGCCGCGTCCGGCGCGAGGCGGCTATGGAATAGAGGCAGGTGCGGCGCGGCAGCGATGATCGCGCGCGCGGCTTCGCCGTCGCCGACCACCAGCAAGGCGTCGGTGCGCTTGAGCTGCGCCGCGAGCGGCGCGCGCAGAGGTCCGGCGGGAAACACGCGAGCGTTGCCGATGCCGCGCCGCGCGTCGATCACGGCGATGGTGCAATCCTTGGCGAGCGAAGCATTCTGCAAGCCATCGTCCATGACGATGACCGTCGCGCCCGCCGCCTGCGCCGCTTGCGCGCCGGCGACGCGGTCGCGCGCCACCACGGTCGGCGCCGTATGCGCCAGCAGCAGCGCCTCGTCGCCGACCTGCGCTGCCGTGTCGGCATGCGCATCGACTCTCTTCGGCCCCACAACGTTGCCGCCATAGCCGCGGCTCAGGCAGAACACGCGCTCGCCCGCGTCGTGCAGTATCTTCGCGAGCATGATCGCGGTCGGCGTCTTGCCGACGCCGCCGAGCGTGAAGTTTCCCACGCAAATGACCGGCACATCGGCGCGCGCGCCCGCTTGCGCCATACGCCGCGCGGCGATCGCGCCGTAGCAGGCTCCAGCGGGCGCCAGCAGGCCGGCGGCGAGACTCGGCTTGCGCCACCAGAAGCCCGGCTCACGCATCGTCGGCCCGCTGCAGGCGAAGCTGCATCAGATAGGGATCGAGCGAGGCTAGCGTACGCTCGAGCGCGCCGCCGAGCGCGGTCACCGTGCGGTAGGCGGCGTCGGCGACGCCGGCGCGCACGTCCGGCTGCGCCATCATGGCGGCGAGCCCCGCGGTGAGCTTGGTCGCGTCGACGATCAGCTCGGCGCCATGCGCTTCGTCGAGCGCGGCGTAGATCTCGGCGAAGTTCGCCACATGCGGCCCGTGCAGGATGGTGGCGCCGAGCTTGGCCGGCTCAATCGGGTTCTGCCCGCCGTGCTTGATCAGTGAGCCGCCGATGAACACGATCGGCGCCAGACGATAAATGAGGCCGAGCTCGCCGACCGTGTCGGCAATGTAGATCTCGGTCGCGGCGTCCGGCAATTCACCGCGCGAGCGCAGGCGCGCGGCAAGCCCGGCGGCGCGCGCCAGCTCGGCGACGCTTTCGCCGCGCTCGGGATGGCGCGGCGCGATCACCGTCAGCAGATTGGGGAAATTCGCGCGCAGCTTGAGATGCGCGTCAACCATCGCCACTTCCTCGCCCTCGTGCGTCGAGGCGGCGGCGATCAGCGGCCGGCCGGCGACGGCGCGTTGCAGCGCCGCGAGCTTGTCGCGGTCAGCCGGCGGCGCCGGTCCGTCGAGCTTGAGGTCGCCGGTGGTGACGACGTGGCGCGCGCCCAATTCGCTCAGCCGCTCGGCGTCGGCCGGCGTGCGCGCCAGACACAGATCGAGCCGGCGCAGCAGGTCGCCGATGGTCGCCGGCGCATGCTGCCAGCGTCGAAACGAATTCGCCGACAGCCGCCCGTTGATCAGGATCATCGGCACCGCGCGGCGCGACGTCTCAATCATGATGTTCGGCCACAGTTCCGATTCCACGAACAGCGCCAGGTCCGGCTCCCAGTGATCGAGGAAGCGGCGGACGAAATAGGGCACGTCGATCGGCACGAACTGGTGGATGACGTCGCGCGGCAGCCGCTGCTCGGCGAGCCCGCCCGAGGTCACGGTGCCCGAGGTCACCAGCAGGTTCACCTCGCGCGCGTGGATGCGCTCGATCAGCGGCAGCACGCTGATCAATTCGCCGACGCTGGCGCCGTGCAGCCAGACCAGCGGGCCGTGCGGCCGCCCCTTGGCGCTGACGCCGCGCCGCTCGCCCAGGCGCAACCCGTGCTCTTTGCCGAGGCGCTGCCGCCGCGCCAGGAACAACGGCGTCAGCGGCGTCATCGCCGTCGAAAACAGCCGGTAGGCGCGCAACGCTGCCGGCAGGCGGTCGCTCACGATTGCGGCTCCGTGCGGTCGGCGATCGCGTAGGCGCGCGTGGTGACGCGGTTGAGCTCGTCCTCGAGACGCTTGCGCGCGGCTTCGATCGCGGCCTCGTCGGCGTCGGCCGGCACGTAAATGGGTTTGGCGGCGACCAGACCCATGCGGCTCAGCGGCAGGTTCACCGCGCTGCGATCCCAGTTGTTGAGAACGATGCGGCGGTGGCTGGCGATCGCCGCTGGATAGATCGGCCGGCCGGAATGCTGCGCCAGCTTGATGGCGCCGAGCCCGGCGACGCGCGCGACTTTGGGGACATCGGCGGTCATCGCGACATTGTAGCCTTGCTTGAGCGTTTCGAGCATCTGAATAAACGCGACCGTGCCGCCCTTGCGGTTGAATTCGCGATTATGCGCGCCGGAGCCGCGGATGGTGCTGATGCCGAGTTTTTCCGCGGCGCGCGCGTTGATCTCGCCGTCGCGGTGGCGCGAGATCAGCACCTTGGCGCGAAAGCGCGGCTCGTTGCGTTTGACGAACGGCATCATGAAATGCTGACCGTGCCACATCGTCAGGATCGCCGGCGTATCGAGCGTATCGTAGACGTTTGCCGGCTCGTAGATCTGATGGCTAGTGTACCAGGCCAGCCGGAGATACCACGCGCCCGCCGTGGCCACGGCTTCCTGGAAGGCGGACGATGTGACGATCCGTTTATACAAAGACATCAGGGGCGTGAATTAAGCCAGCGGCCGGATTTATGCAAACTCGCCGCGGCGGTCGCGCAGCGCATCGATTAGCGCATGGTGGCGTGAGTTTCCCGCCGCCAGCAGCGTGCCGTGCTCGGCCTGTGGGGCGTTGTAGCTGAGCATCGCCCCGGAAATATCTGTGAACAAGCCGCCGGCCTCGTGCACAAGAAGGTCGGCCGCGGCGAGATCCCAGTCGTGGCTGCCGGGCGAGGAAAAAGCGGCGTCGAGCGTCCCTTGCGCGACGCGCGCCAGCCGCAACGCCAGCGACGGCACCCGCGGCTGCGGCAGGGTGTTCGCGTCGAGCGCGGCGAGCTTGTCGAGATAGCGCTTGGGCCCGGCCAGTTTGGCGCCGGCCAAGGCGCCGCCGCCGCTCGCGGCGATGCGTCCGTTGTTAAGCGTGGCGCCGGCGCCCTGCATCGCGAGGAACATCTCCTCGGCCGCCGGCGCGTAGAGCGCGGCAAGCCGCGGCCGCGCGTCTTCCACGAGTGCGACCGAAATGCTCCAGTCGGCGCGGCCGGCGATGTAGGCGCGGGTGCCGTCGATCGGATCGACCACCCAAGCGAGCGGCGGCGTGTGATCGGGCGCACCCGCGGTCTCCTCCGACACCCAGGCGGCCGCCGGCAGCAGGTCGCCGAGCCGCGCGCGCAGCAGATCGTTGACGGCGATGTCGCCTTCGGTCACCGGGGAATCACCGTCCCCTTTAGTCCAGCGCTTGAAGGGGCGGCGCGAGGTTTCGCGCGCCAGTTCGCCGGCCTCGCGCATGATTGTTTCGAGCGGCGCGCGCAGTCCGGCGAATTTATTGTCCGGCAACGGTCAGCCCCTCGATCCGCAGCGTCGGTGCGTTGGTGCCGTAGCGGAATTCGAGATTATTGGCCGGCGTCAGCGTGCGGAAGATGTCGAGCAAATGTCCGGCGATGGTGACTTCGCTCACCGCGTAGCTCTTCTTGCCGTTCTCGATCCAGAAGCCGGAGGCGCCGCGGCTGTAGTCGCCGGTCACCATGTTGACGCCCATGCCGATCAGGTCGGTGACGTAGAAGCCGTCCTTGATGTCGGCGATCAATGCGTCGGGGCTCGCTTTGCCGGCTTCCAGATGCAGATTGCTGGCGCCGGGCGAGGGCCCCGAGGAAACGCCGCGGTTGGCGTGGCCGGTGGTGGTGAGGCCCAATTCGCGCGCCGTGGCGCAGTCGAGAATCCACGAGCGCAACACGCCGTCGTCGATCAGCGCCAGTGTTTTGCCGGCGACACCTTCGCCGTCGAAGGGATGCGAGCGCAGGCCGCGCTTGCGCAGGGGGTCGTCGATGATGTGGATGCCGTCGGCGAACAGCTTTTGCCCCATCTTGTCGCGCAGGAAGCTGGTCTTGCGCGCGACCGAGGCGCCGTTGACCGCGCTGGCGAGGTGGGAAACGAGCGAGCCGGCGACGCGCGGGTCGAACACCACCGGTACCTTGCAAGTCGTCACCTTGCGCGGGTTGAGCCGCTCGATCGCGCGCATCCCGGCGCTGCGGCCGATCTTGTCCGGCTGATCGAGATCGGCGGCGTGACGCACGCTCGAATAATCGTAGTCGCGCTCCATGCCGGTGCCTTCGCCGGCGATCGCGGTCATCGAGATGCCGTGGGTGGAGCCGAGATAGGCACCGCGGAAACCGTGGCTGGTGACCAGCACCATGCCGCCTATGCCGGCCGAGGCCGAGGCGCCGCCCGATTTGGTGACGCCCTTGACCGCGAGGCCGGCGGCTTCGGCAGCGCGAGCCAACTCTTCGAGCCTGGCCACCGTCGGTAGCTGCGGATCGATCAGCTCGAGATCGGGAAAATCATGAGCCAAGAGGCTCGCGTCGGCGAGGCCGGCATATTTGTCTTCCGGCGCTACGCGCGCCATCGCCACCGCGCGCTCGGCGAGCGCGGCGCTGGCATCGCCGGTCATGTCGTTGGTGGAAACAACCGCCTGACGTTTGCCAACCACCACGCGCAGGCCGAGATCGTCGCCTTCCGCGCTTTCCGATTCCTCGACCGCGCCGTCGCGCACCTCGATCGACAGCGACATCGACCGCACCACCACCGCGTCGGCGGCGTCGGCGCCGGCGCGCAAGGCGGCTTTCACCAGACGCTCGGCGCGGTCGGTGAGGGCGGTCTGGTCGAAGAGGGAGGTCGCTGGGGCATGCATGATGGATGAGCGTCACATGGGCTCGATTCGGCCGCGGCGCAACCGCCGATCTGGATATTTTGCGCCTCGCCGTCAACACCTCGTCAATCATGGTTGGCAACGTCCCGTCAATCATGCGGCGCGGAAGCGGTAGAAGTGACCTCCGGTTAACCGCGAACTTTAAGCGGATTCCGACGCCTGTCTGCCATCATCCTCGCACGACCGGAGCAATAAGCCCGGCGTGGGGAGTTTCGAGGCGTCAAATGCGAAGTGGCGGGATGCCCGCCGGGTCGAGCCGCAGCGCGCGGCTCGACCCGTTCAGCTTGCCGGCGCGTTTTGCGGCGACCGACGCCGCGGCCGACGAGCGGGTGCGGCAGGTGGAGCTCTATCGCGAGCGCGTCGTGGTCCGGCGATCCGTCGCCGGCATGCGCATGGCGCTCAACATGCCGGTCTCCGCCTATGCCGGCGTCGCCCTGCGGGTGCTGACCGGCGAGGGCCGGGCCACCGCTTCCGTCACCCTCGAACACAAAGATCCGTCGCTGGCGTTGCCGCTGTTTACCTCCGGGGAGGCCGACGAGGCCTTCGCCGAATGGCGCGCTTGGGGCAATGTGCTCGGCCTGCCGCTGTTGGTGGCCGAAGACGACGGCGTCCTGCGCGAGCCCTACGCCCGCATGGGCGGCGTGCGTATCGACGACATGCGGCCGCGCCGCCGCCGCCGCAGCGCGCTCAAGCGCCGCCGCGCAACGATGCCACTGCGCCGCATGACCGGCAGGCTCAACGACGCGACGCCGGTTCACCGCGGCGAGCGCGAGATCATCGCGCGCAACTAGCTTCCACAATTACCGCTGGAATTATTGGCAGCGCTGCAGCTTGAGCGCCTCTGTCCGCTGAGCGCGATGTGGTCGGCGTCGGTGATGCTCAGCGTGTAGGAGACCTGGGCGTTGTTGATTTGGCCGTTGGTGAACACGTCGTCGATGCGGTAGCGCTACGAGTCGATTCTGGTCACCGACTTGTTGCGGTAGGCCGGCATGCCGCCGCTGCTGTCGGTGCGCTGGTCGCCCTCGAAGGCAATGACGCGCTTGCTGCTGCAATCGATCGCGCCCTTCACCGGGCTCGCGCTCTGGCCCCAGCGGCCGGACACCGGATAGGTGCCGGCGAACGCCGGGTGAGCCAGCGCGCCGATCAAGAGGGCGGATAGAATCGGAGTGCGCATGAACTTAAGCATGATCTTCCTCCATGCAAATTCAAGTGGCACCAGCCCGCATGCTTAACAAACACGGCCGCTATTAAAGTCAATTTGCCGCCCGGCTCCAGCCATGGCCGCGCGCGCCGCGATAAAAGCCGTTGGAAAACGGTGCGCCGAGTTGCAGGGCGTCGAGCTTCGCGCCGGCTTCGGCGGCGCCGGTCGCGCCATCGAGCGCGTCGCGGAAGATCTTGGCCACGTCCACCATGTCGCAGCTTTGCGGCGACAGGCGGAAGCGCGTGATTCCCATGTCCTGCAATTCGCCAAGCTCGCCGGCGAGATTGAGATAGTCGTGCGACATGGTCTGGATGCCGTTGACGGTGAGGAACGGCTTGTCCTCCAGCGTGCGCAACGTCATGCCGTCGGGGTCCTCGTCGCAGACGAACCGGCAACTGTCCTTGGTGCGCCCATGCGCGCGCGCATGGTAACAACGCGCTGAGAGCGCCAGGCCGACGCGGCCGAACACCTGAACCTCGGTCAAGACGCCGAGCCTTGCCGCTTCCGCCGCCAGCGCGCGGATGGCGTCGGCCGGCATTTCCGGCGGCAGGCAGACGTTGCGCGCGCCGTTGCCGGCGAGCACAGAGAGCGTGCGCTCGTTGTAGACGTTGATGAAGGGGCCGACGTAATGCGGCCGCCCCCGCAGCCGCAGCAGCGCCGAGCCGTCGTTGGCCTCCACCGGCGCGGTTTCCTCGGCGCAGACGGTCTCTACCAGTTGCCGGTCCTGCTTCGACATCACCTCGGCGAGCGTCGAGCGCACCACGGTCTTACGCGCGGTGCGCAGCCGCGCCGCGACCTCGGCGAGATAGGTTTCGAACAGCGGCGCGCGCTTGAAGCAGACGACTTCGCCGAGATAGACGGCCGTCACCGGCGCCTCGTCGGCGATGCGAAAGTAAAAATCGCGCCAGGCTTCCGGCTGCCAGTTGAACAGCACCGGCCCCAGCGTCAGCTCGCTCCGGTTCGCCTGCACGCTCATCTCCATCGCTTGCCGGCGAAGGCGCCTTCGGTCTCGCGGCGGCCTTCGGTCAGCGCCAAGAGGCTGGCGAAGGCGGCGTCGCGGCCGGCCATGATGTCGTCGACTGCCTTGCGGAAGGCGCCGACCACCGATTTGACGTAGGCGCGGCTACGCTGGCGGCCCTCGATCTTGAGCGCAGTGACACCGGCGCGCATCAGGTCGGGCAGCAGCGCCGACAGATTGAGGCTGACCGGCTCCTCGAAGGCGTAGTAGGGCGCGTCTTGCGCGCCGCACAGATAGCGGCCCTTGCAGATGGTCGGGTAGCCCGCGCTCTCACCGCCGGAAAAGCGGTCGATGACGAAGTCGCCGAGCCGCGTCGTCAGATTGCGCGCGGCGTCCTCCTCGTAGTGCACGTCGGCGGCCGGCGAGCAGACGCCGTCCATGTTGGTCGATTCGCCGGTGACGTAATTGCTCAGGTAACAGCGGCCCTCGGCCATCATGCCGATATTGCCGAAGATGAAGGCTTCGATCTCGCAGGGGATCTGGCTGTGCAACTCGGCGATCTCGGCGACCGTCAGCATGCGCGGCAGCACCACGCGCTTGACGCCGAACTGTTCGCAATAGAAGCGGATCGCCTCCGGCGACGAGGCACCGGCCTGCACCGACAGGTGCAGCCGCAAGTCGGGATACGTGCGCGCGGCGTAATCGGCGACGCCCATGTCGGCGATGATCACCGCGTCGACGCCGAGCTTGGCGGCGCCGTCGATGGCGTCCTGCCACATGTGCGAACTTGCCGGCCGGCGGGAACGTATTGACCGCGAGCAGCAGCTTGGCCTTGCGTGCATGCGCGTAAGCCAGCGACTGCTCGACCTCGGCGACGGTGAAATTCAAGCCGGGGAAATTGCGCGCGTTGGTCTCGTTCTGCAGCCCGCAATAGACCGCGTCGGCGCCGGCATCGACCGCAGTGCGCAAGGCCGCCGGCGTGCCCGCCGGACAAACCAACTCGGGCCGCGTCATCGTCTGCACGTCGCTCATTTATCGTCCCCTGATCGAGCGCACCGCCGACAGCGCCGACACCCGCCGGTCTCGACAGCGGTCCGAAGCTCGCCACCACGCTGTCGAGCGCCGAGCCTTCGAAGTCGTCGAGCGCGTTGCGCAAGGCCACCACCGCCTCGGTGTCGCCGCTCACTTGAAGATCACGCGAGAAGAACAGCGCATCGCCGTCGAGCGTGCCGTCGATCATGTCGAGCAGATTGAAGAAGGTGCCGGCGATCGCCGCGACGTGCGCCGGCCGCTCGCTGCGGCGGTGCGCGGTCAGCAGCGGCCGCTCGGGCAGCGGCGTGAGCACCAGCACGAATGGCAGATCGATCGGATCGATCAGGAAGCGTTTTCCGGCGTGTGCCCAAGTCTGTTGAACAGCTCAGGCCGCGAATGCGCCACGTGGTTGGCGATGCGGTTGAAAATCGGCTGCAGCAGCGCCAGCGGCACCGGCGCCAGAAGCACCTCGGGGCACTTTCCAATAGGGATTTCAGCGGCGAAGCCGGGCGGCCCGCGCGGGGAGGGGCTAACATTTTGGCAACCTAGCGGCGGCGCGGAAACCGGCAATTGATCAAGGTCAAGGCGCTACCCGGTTAGGCGGCGGGTGGCGGTCGCAACCGAGATACCTTCCGCACATCATCCGGCCTTTTCGAAAACATCGCTACGCTGAAAGAAGCCGCCGGTAGTGAGCCTTACCGTGCCGTAGCACTCGCAGGCGCGCTTTTGTAATGCCTTGGCGTCCAGCACCCGAATGCGGCCGCGGCTGTATTTGATCATTCCGGCTTTTTGCAGCGGGCTCGCCGCCATCGACACGCTTGGACGCCGCACGCTCAGCATTTGGCCGAGAAATTCCTGCGTCAGCATCAGGTCGTCGCCGCCGGCGAGGTCGCGCATATAGAGAAGCCAGCGGCCCATGCGCGCCTCGACCGAGTGACTGGCGTTGCACGCCGCCGATTGCTGCGATTGCGCAAACAACACCTGCTCATGCCGAATGATGAGCGAGCAGAACCGCTCGTGCTCATTGGCCAATCGGCGCAACCGGCTGACCTCGATGGCGCCCGCGCTGCCGGCCATCTGCACGATGCCCTTGTTGAGAGACACCTTGCCGTCGAGCGCCGCGGCCGCATTAAAGGCACCGTCACGACCCACCATCGCGGTTTCGATCATCGACCCGACGTGCAATTCGACCACGAGGGAGATGACGCCTGAATAGGGAAAGTAGACCTGCCGAATAGTGCCACCGGCTTCGGCAAGCACATCGCCAAACTTAAGCTCGACGGTGTCCAGATGCGGCGCAAGCACCGAAAAGACATCCGGCGGCAGTGCAGCGAGCAAGCGATTTGGTGATTGAGCCATGACGCGTCTCCTGCCTGTTCGGCGGGAGCGCGGAAGCGTCTCTCAGCCACTGACGCCAAAGGTCAAATCAGTGATGCCACACATATAAGTACCCATGTGTCCGGTAGCTAACGTAAAGCAGGCGCCGGAGAAGATAATTTTCGATACCGAGCAGACCGATGTCTCGATTGGTTTGGCGCAAGGCAGTCGGTTTGCATAGCCGACGACCGGGCTATCGATATTTGACGACTTCGATCGCCTCGTTTTGGCAGGCTTGGCACTCAAACATGCGCTTCTCCGAACCGGGCTCGTCCGGTTCTATGCGAGAGAGCCACATCGACACGCCGCACTGGGCGCACATTGGATGAACGATGTCCTGTGACCGCGGAACGGATTGAAACTGGCGCATGGCGGCACCCCGTTGCCATTGCAGACTGGAGGGCCAGCGGTCTCTCTGTCACGGACGCCTGGCGCACCAGCGGGTCGACGACAAAAAAATATGCCCCCAAACGCATGTCGGTCTGTGCGGAGCTGCCGTCGATTTGCTGCGTTGCAGCCGCCCGCTTGTCGCACTGCAAGATTCCCGAAGGGCGCGATGGTGAATTGCGGTAGTAACATCCGTACTTAGCTTTTTTGTCTTAGCTGACAGACGGGAACATTTTCGCACTTTATGATTTCTTATGTCGGCAAAATCGCGAGCACGCTGGGGTGTGCCCATGCCGGAATATCGGTTTTATTCAATCAGGAAAGACGGTCGCCTTGCGGGGCCCGCAACCGATCGGGATTGCCCGGACGATGACGAAGCTCTGAAAGAGGCGCGGCAACTGGTGAACGGTCGCGACATCGAGGTCTGGCAAGGCCCTCGCATCGTCGCCTACCTGACGCCAGACGATAGATAGTGTTTATGAGCGCGCCCTAGTCCCACTTGCCGTAGCCCCCCGCGGTCGGCGTTTGGATGATGACCGCTTCGCCGGCGTCGATCACCGTCTCGTCGCAGCCTTGCAGGCGCTCCATGTGGCCGTCCTTGCGCCGCGCCCAGTTCTCGCCGACCTGGCCGTCGCCGCCGCCGGCTAAGCCCGGCGGCGGCACGCGGCGATGGCCGGAAAGAATCGTGCACTCCATCTTCTCCAGAAAACGGATGGTACGGCGGATGCCGTCGCCGGCGTGCCATTCCCCGCGCGCGCCGGAGCCCTTGCGGATGTGGAAATCCTCCAGCACCACAGGATAGCGGAATTCCAGAACCTCCGGATCGGTCAGCCGCGTGTTGGTCATGTGGGTGTGCACGGCGTCGGTGCCGTTGAAGCCGGGGCCGGCCGGCGAGCCGGAGCAGATCGTCTCGTAATACTGATAGCGCGCGTTGCCGAAATTGAGATTGTTCATGGTGCCTTGCGCGGCGGCGAGCGCGCCGAGCGCGAGGAACAGGCAGTTGGTCACCGCCTGCGAGGTTTCGACATTGCCGGCGACCACCGCGGCAGGATACTCGGGCGTGAGCATCGACTTCGGCGGAATGACAATATTGATCGGGCGTAGGCAGCCGGCGTTCATCGGGATGTCGTCGTCGACCATGACGCGGAACACGTAGAGCACGGCCGCGCGGGTGACCGGTTCAGGCGCGTTGAAATTGGTCGGCTGCTGCGGCGAGGTGCCGGTGAAGTCGACCGTCGCCTCGCGTTTTGCCTTGTCGACCGAGATGCGCACCTTGATCGTGGTGCCCTGGTCCATCGCGTAGGCGTATTCGCTGTCGTGCAGCCGGTCGATGACGCGGCGCACGCTTTCCGCGGCGTTGTCCTGCACGTGTTGCATGTAGGCCTTGACGACGGGCAGGGTGAACGCGGCGACCACCTTGCGCAGCTCGGCGACGCCCTTCTCGTTGGCGGCGATCTGCGCCTTGATGTCGTTGATGTTCTGCACCGGGTTGCGCGCCGGATATTTGGCGCCGGTCAGCGCCGCCATCAGTTCCTTCTCACGGAAGCGGCCGCGATCCACCAGCTTGAAGTTGTCCATATAGACGCCTTCCTGCTCGATGGTGGTGGCATTGGGCGACATCGAGCCGGGCGAGATGCCGCCGACATCCGCATGGTGTCCGCGCGAGGCGACCCAGAACAGGATGTTCTTCTTGCGGTCGTCGAACACCGGCGTGCACACCGTGATGTCAGGCAGATGGGTGCCGCCGTTATAGGGTGCGTTGATCGCATAGACGTCGCCGGGCGCGATCCGACCGGCATTGTCGCGGATGATGGTCTCGACCGAGCGATCCATGGAGCCCAAGTGCACCGGCATGTGCGGCGCGTTGGCCACCAGCGTGCCGTCGCTCGCGAACACCGCGCAGGAGAAGTCGAGCCGCTCCTTGATGTTGACCGAGTAGGCGGTGTTCTGCAGCGACACACCCATCTGCTCCGCGATCGACATGAAAAGATTGTTGAACACCTCGAGCATGATCGGGTCGGCATGGGTGCCGATGGCGTGCGTGCGCTTGAGTTTCTTGGCACGCGTCAGCACCAGGTGGTTCTTGAGCGTGAGTTCCGTCTGCCAGCCCGGCTCGACGACGATGGTCTGGTGCGGCTCGACGATGATGGCCGCGCCTTGGACGCGCGCGCCGATCTTGAGTTGATCGCGGGTGTAGACATTGGCGGCGTGCCAAGCGCCGGCAGAGAAGAACTTCGTGCGCCGCGCCGGTTTCGGCAATTTCGCCCGCGCCGCGCGCTGCGCCTTTTCGACGAACTTGGCGCCGTCGCCGACCGCTTCGACCGACACGGCTTCCACCACCATCTGCTTGCTGCGGTCGATGAAGCCGAAGCGCGCTCTGTGCGCTTTCTCGAAGGCGCGCTGCATCGCCGCTGCGCCATCCGCCGCCACCACCAGCGCGGTGTCGGTGCCGGCGTAGCGGATATGCGCGCGCACGAAGATCTTGATCTTGGCCGCCGGTACGCCTTGCCCGGCGACCTCGTTCCTCGCCGCTTTGCCGAGCCGCGCGGCCTCGCGTTTGATCGCGGCAAATGCCTTGGCGCTGAACGGCAATTCGATCGCCTGCTGCCGCGTCGAACGGATGTCGGCGAGCCCCATGCCGTAAGCCGACAGCAGCGAGGAGAACGGATGGATCAGCACCTTGGTCATGCCGAGCGCGTCGGCGACCAGGCAAGCGTGCTGGCCGCCGGCGCCGCCAAAGCAGTTGAGCGCGTAGCGCGTGACGTCGTAGCCGCGCTGCACCGAAATCTTCTTGATCGCGTTCGCCATGTTCTCGACCGCAATCTTGATGAAGCCGTCGGCGATCTCCTCGGCCGTCTTGTCGCCGGCCTGCGCCATGCCGACCTTCTGCGCCAGATTGTTGAAGTCGTGGCGCACGCCGGCGTCGTCGAGCGGCTCATCCTGATGCGGGCCGAAAATCTTCGGGAAGAAATCCGGCATCAGCTTGCCGACCATGACGTTGGCGTCGGTCACTGCCAGCGGGCCGTTGCGGCGGTAGCATTTCGGCCCCGGATTGGCGCCGGCCGAATCCGGCCCGACGCGGAAGCGGGCGCCGTCGAAATGCAGGATCGAGCCGCCGCCAGCGGCGACGGTGTGGATCAGCATCATCGGCGCGCGCATGCGCACGCCGGCGACCTCGGTTTCGAAGGCGCGCTCGTATTCGCCGTCGAAGTGCGATACGTCGGTCGAGGTGCCGCCCATATCGAATCCGATGAGCCGGTCGAAGCCGGCCTGCCGACCGGTCTCCGCCATGCCGACCACGCCGCCGGCTGGTCCCGACAGGATGGCGTCCTTGCCCTGGAATAACTCCGCCGCGGTCAGTCCGCCGGACGACATCATGAACATCAGCCGCGCCTGCGAACGCCGGGCGTCGAGATCGCGGTCGACCTGCGCCACGTAGCGCCGCAAGATCGGCGACAGATAGGCATCGACCACCGTGGTGTCGCCGCGGCCGACCAGCTTGATCAGCGGCGACACCTCGTGGCTGACCGACACCTGCGAAAAACCCATGTCGCGCGCCAGCGCCGCCACTTGCTTCTCGTGCTCGGGATAGCGGTAGGCGTGCAAGAAGACGATCGCCACCGCGGCGAAGCCATCTGCTTTCGCGGCCTCGAGATCGTGCCGCACGGCGGTCAGATCGGGCGCGCGCTCCATGGTGCCGTCGGCGCGCACGCGTTCGTCGACTTCGGCGACGCGCTCGTACAGCATGTCCGGCTTGACGATCTCGCGCGCGAAGATCTTTGGCCGCGCCTGGTAGCCGATCTTCAGCGCGTCGCGGAAGCCGCGCGTGATCAACAGCAGCGTGCGGTCGCCCTTGCGCTCGAGCAGCGCGTTGGTGGCGACCGTGGTGCCCATCTTCACCGCGCCGACTTTGCCCGGCGGGATCGGTTCGCCGCTTTTAAGGCCGAGCAGGTCGCGGATGCCCTGCACCGCGGCGTCGGCATAAGCCTCCGGGTTCTCCGACAACAGCTTGTGCGCGGTGAGCGAGCCGTCCGGCCGCCTTCCGACCACGTCGGTGAAGGTGCCGCCGCGATCGATCCAGAAATCCCAAAGCTGCGACCGTGTCTTGGCTGGCTTTTTGGCGGGCATGGTGAAGGCCGGTGATGGACACCGCACTATGTCCAGCCTGTCGGGGGTAATACAAGCCTGCTATCGTTGGCCGCCCGGGGAGGTCAGCAGGTGAAACTTTTGCGCCGGCAATTTCTGCGACTAGCAGCGGCTGCCGCCGCGCTCCCGGCGATGCCGCGCTTGGCGCGGGCCGAGGCCTATCCGGCGCGGCCGGTGCGCATCATCGTGCCCGTCCCGCCGGGCGGCGCGCTCGACATTATTGCCCGCCTGATGGGTCAATGGCTGTCGACGCATCTCGGCCAGCCCTTCGTCGTCGAGAACCGGCCCGGCGGCGGCACCAATATCGGCGTCGAGGCGGCGGTTCGCGCGCCCGCGGACGGCTATACGCTGTTGTTGATCCCGCCGTCGGTGACGGTCAACGCGACGCTGTACCAGCTCGATTTCAATTTCATCCGCGACATGGCGCCGGTCGCCATGATCAGCGAACTGCCATTGGTCATGGAAGTGAATTTATCGGTTCCGGCCAAAACGGTTCCTGAGTTCATCGCGTATGCCAAGGCCAACGCAGGCAAGGTCAACATGGCGTCGGGCGGCAGCGGCAGCCCGTCTCATGTGGTCGGCGAGCTTTTCAAGATGACGACCGGCGTCAAAATGGTGCACGTGCCTTACCGCGGCGGCGCGCCCGCGCTCACCGACCTCATGGGCGGCCAGGTGCAGGTCATGTTCAGCCCGTTGCCTGAATCGATTGCGGCCATCCGCGCCGGCAAGGTGCGCCCCTTGGCGGTGACCACGGCGCAGCGCTCGGCTGCGCTGCCGCAGGTGCCGAGCGTCGGCGAATCCGTGCCGAGCTTCGAGGCCAGCACCTGGCAAGGCATCGGCACGCCGGAAAACACGCCGGCCGAAATCGTCACCCGGCTCAATCAAGAGATCAACGCCGCGCTCGCCGACCCCGACATCAAGGCGCGTCTTGCCAATCTCGGCACCACACCGATGCCGATGTCGCCCGCCGCCTTTCGAAGCCTGATCGTCGCGGAGACGGCGAAGTGGGCCAAAGTGATCCACGAAGCCGACATCAAGCTGCAGTGAGCCCCGCCTGTCGGGGCCAAACTAAGCCTGCTAGACTTAAGGTTTTCCGGCAATCACAACCCAATGCCTCCGGGAGCAACGCCATGACACTTCGCCGCCGCCAATTCCTGCAATTCGCCGCCGCCGCGGCGGCTGCGCCGGCTTTTTCCCGTCGCGCCATTGCGCTCGACTACCCGACGCGGCCGGTGCACCTGATCGTCGGCTTTGCCGCCGGCGGCCCGCAAGACATCATCATGCGGCTGATGTGCCAATGGCTCTCCGAGCGGCTCGGCCAATCCTTCATCGTCGAAAACAAGCCGGGCGCCAGCGGTAATGTCGGCGCCGAGACGGTGGTGCGCGCGGCGCCCGACGGCTACACGCTGCTCTCGGTGTCCTCGCCGAATGCCATCAACGCCTCGCTGTATAAGAATCTCAATTTCAATTTTATCCGCGACATCGACCCGGTCGCCAGCATCATGCGCGTGCCGCTGGTGATGGAGGTCAACCCTTCCGTTCCGGTGAAGACGGTTCCCGAGCTGATCGCCTATATCAAAGCCAATCCCGGCAAGATCAGCTACGCCTCGGCCGGCATCGGCACGCCGCAGCACGTCTCCGCCGAGTTGTTCAAGATGATGACCGGGGTCGAGATGGTGCAGGTGCCCTATCGCGGCGCGGCGCCGGCGCTCACCGATCTGATCGGCGGACAGGTGCAGGTCATGATCGACACCTCGCCGGCCTCCATGCAGCATATCCGCTCCGGCAAAGTGCGGGCCTTGGCGGTCACCACCGCGACGCGCGCCGACGTGCTGCCCGATCTGCCGACGGTCGCCGATTTCCTGCCGGGCTACGAGGCGACATCGTGGTTTGGCATCGGCGCGCCGAAGAACACGCCGCCCGAGGTCATCGACAAGCTCAACAAGGAGATCAACACCGGCCTCGCCGATCCGAAAATCAGCGCGCGGCTCAAGGACCTCGGCGGCATCATCATCCCAGGTACGCCCGCCGACTTCGGCAAGCTCATCACCGGCGAAACCGAGAAATGGGCCAAGGTGATCGCGTTCTCGGGCGCCAAAGCGAATTGAAAAGCGGAGCCCGCCTGTGCGGGCTAAACCAAGCCTGCTAGACTTGGGGCTGCTGGGGGCCATCAAAACAACAAGACGATTGGGAGGAATCTTATGACACTGCGCCGCCGCCAATTCCTGCAACTTGCCGCCACCGCCGCCGCGCTGCCGGCGCTGCCGCGCATCGCCTGCGCCGACACTTATCCGAACCGGCCGGTGCGGATCATTGTCGGCTTTCCGCCGGGCTCGGCGACCGACATCGACATGCGCCTGATCGCGGCGCCGCTCGGGCAGAAGCTCGGTCAAGAAGTCATCGTAGACAACAAGCCTGGCGCCGGCAGCAACCTGGCGGCGGAAGCGGTGTCGCGCGCGACGCCGGATGGCTACACGCTCTTGGCGATGACGGTGACCAACGCGGTCAACGCCACGCTCTATCAAAACCTCGCGTTCGATATTCAGAAGGACATCGCGCCGGTCACCACCACCTTCACCTCGCCCAACCTACTGGTGGTCAATCCGTCGGTGCCGGCCAAGACGCTTGCCGAATTCATCGCCTATTCCAAGGCCAACCCGGGTAAGATCAACTACGCCTCGTTCGGCGTCGGCAGCGCGCCCAATATGAACGGCGAGCTGCTGAAACTGACCGCCGGCATCGACCTGGTGCACGTGCCCTATCGCCAGAGCCCGGTGGCGGATCTGCTCAGCGGCCAGGTGCAGGCATTCTTCGGTCCGATGCCGATCACGCTCGCGCTGGTGAAGGCCGGCAAACTGCGCGCCTTGGCGGTGTCGAGCGCCAAGCGCTCCGAGGCCTTCCCGGACGTGCCCGCCGTTGCCGAGTCCTACCCGGGATTCGAGGCCAATATCTGGCACGGCATCGGCGCGCCCAAGGGCACGCCGAAGGATATCGTCGCCACGCTCAACAAAGAGATCAACGTCATCCTCGCCGCGCCCGACACCAAGGAGAAGTTCACCAAGATCGGCGGCTCGTCGCTCGGTGGCTCGGTGGAAGATTACGGCAAGTTCATCGCCTCCGAGGTCGACAAGTGGGGCAAGGTCATCAAGGCGGCGAACATCAAGCCGGTCGCCGAACACTGATGACCGATCTCAAGGTGCTGAGCGGCAATGGGCCGCGTGCCGCGGTGCGCGCGCTGTGCGCCGAGTTCGCGCGCGCCACCGGCAATGCCGTCGATGTTGCGCTCGACGTCAACCCGGAAGTGGTGCGGCGCGGCAAGGCCGGCGAACCCTTCGACGTCGCCGTCGGCAATCCCTCGACCATCGAGCAATTGATGGCGGCGGGCAAAGTCGCCGCCGGCTCGCTCGCCGACATCGGTACGGCGGGCTTGGCCGTCGGCGTGCGCGCCGGCGCGGCCAAGCCCGATCTGTCGTCGGTCGAGACGTTCAAGCGGGCGCTTCTCGCCGCACACGTGGTTGCGTTCCCGGCGCACGGCGCCAGCGGGTTGTATTTCGTCGGCCTGGTCGAGCGCTTGGGGCTCACGAGCGAGATGCAGAGCAAGCTCAGGCCGATGCCGGCCGAAGACTGCGTCGAGGTGGTGGCGCGCGGCGAGGCCGATATCGTTGTGGTGGTGGCGACCCGCATGGTCCGCGTCGCCGGCATCGACGTGGTGGGCCCGATCCCCGAGGCCTTGCAGACCAAAATCGGCTTTGCCGCCGGCTTGAGCGCGTCGACGCAGCAGCCGGACACCGCCAAGGCGCTGATTGACTTCCTCAGCGCGCCGTCGGCTGCGGCCACGCTCAAGGCCAACGGCGTGACGCCGGCGCACTGAACGCGGCGTAAGCACGTCGGGACGAAAAGTCTATTGCCTAGCGGCCATCGCCGACGCCATCATGGGCCAGCATGATCCGCACTTTCCTCGACCGGCTTTATCTGTTCGCGGGCTACGCCGCCGGCGTTTTTCTGGTGCTGATCTTCGCCATCATGATGTTCAGCTCGCTCGGCCGTCAGGTCGGGTTGAACATCCCGGCCGCCGACGATTTCGCCTCCTGGTGCATGGCGGCGATGGCGTTTCTCGGCCTCGCCCACACCTTCAAGAAGGGCGAGATCATCCGCGTCGGCATCCTTGATCGAGCAGTTCACCGGCCGCAAACGCTGGGCGGTGGAAGTCGTCGCGCTCACGGTCGCCACCGCCTTCACGCTCTATTTCACATGGTACGCCGTGGCGATGACCTACGACTCGTTCCGCTTTAACGATATGGCGCAGGGCGTGCTGGCGATCCCGCTGTGGATGCCGCAACTCGGCTACAGCGGCGGGCTGGTCATTCTCGCCGTGGCGCTGGTGGACGAATTGGTGCACGTACTCAAGGGCAACAAGCCGTCCTACGAGAAGGAGCCGCCGTCCTCGCCCGACGAGTTCGTCGAGCGCATCGCTTCCGGCGGGGGCGGCTGATGCACGATATCGGCCTGGTCAACCTGGCGCTGATCCTGCTCGGGGCGCTCATCGTCATTTTGGCGAGCGGCGTCTGGATCGCAGTCGCGCTCGGCCTGATCGGCTTCATTGCCATGCTGCTCACCACCTCTGTGCCGATCGGCTCGGTGCTGGCGACCACGGTCTGGAGCGCGAGCGCGTCGTGGACGCTCGCCGCGCTGCCGCTGTTCATCTGGATGGGCGAGATCCTGTTCCGCACGCGGCTGTCGGAGGAAATGTTCCGCGGCCTGTCGCCCTGGCTGCAATGGCTGCCCGGCCGCCTGGTGCATGTGAACGTGATCGGCTGCGGCATCTTCGCCGCGGTGTCCGGCTCCTCGGCTGCGACCTGCGCCACCATCGGCAAGATCGCGCTGCCCGAACTCGACAAGCGCGGCTACGACAAGGGCATCAGTCTCGGCTCGCTCGCCGGCTCCGGCACGCTCGGGCTGTTGATCCCGCCGTCGATCCCCATGGTGGTCTACGCGGTCACCGCCAACGTCTCGGTCCTGCAAGTCTTTCTCGGCGGCTTTCTGCCCGGGCATCTTGGTGATGGCGCTTTACTCCGGCTACATCATCGGCTGGTCGCTGCTCCATCCGAACAAGATCCCGCCGCGCGATCCGCCGATGCCGTTCCGCAAGAAGCTCGCGGAATCGACAAAGCTCATTCCCTGCCTACTGCTGATCCTCGCAGTGTTCTTCTCGCTGGTGCTCGGCTTCGCCACGGCGACCGAATGCGCCGCCTGGGGCGTGAGCGGCGCGCTGCTGCTCGCCTGGTGGAGCGGCACGCTCAACCGCAAGACATTCTTTGAAAGCGTGATGAGCGCGACGCGGCTCACCTGCATGATCATGTTCATCCTGGCCGGCGCCGCCTACACCACCGCGGCCATGGCCTATACCGGCATTCCGGCGGCGCTCGCGGAGTGGGTGAAGGGCCAGGATCTCACGCCCGGCATGCTCGCGCTCTATCTTGAGCATCATGTACATCATCCTCGGCTGCCTGATCGACGGCATCTCGATGATCGTGCTGACCATGGTCGTGGTGCTGCCGATGGTGCAAGCAAGCCGGCCTCGACCTCATCTGGTTCGGCGTCTATCTGGTGATCCACGTCGAGATGGCGCAGATCACCCCGCCGGTCGGCTTCAACCTCTTCGTGCTGCAGAATATGAGCGGACGCGACACCTTTACCGTCGCGCGCGCCGCGTTTCCGTTCTTCGTGCTGCTGCTCGCCGCCGTGTTCATCATCACCGAGTTTCCGCAGATCGTGCTGGTCCTGCCGCATCTGGCGTTCCCGCCGAGTTGAGGCCGGCCCGTTTCCTGCTAGGCTGACGTTCAAACGACCGAATCAAAGAGGCGTCCCATGATCACCTTGTCTCGTACCGTTCTGCTGGCCGCCTTCGCGGCTGGCGCGCTCGCCGTGCAACCGGCTTCGGCGCAGACCAAATGGAATTTGCCGGCTGCCTACCCGGCCGACAATCCGCACAGCGAAAATCTGGCGCTGTTCGCCAAGGACGTCGCCGCCGCCACCGGCGGCAAGCTGCAGATCACCGTTCACCCCGGCGCCTCGCTGTTCAAGGCACCGGACATCAAGCGCGCGGTGCAGACCGGACAGGCGCAGATCGGCGAAGTGCTGATCTCGCTGCACGAGAACGAAGACCCGATCTTCGGCGTCGACGTCATTCCCGTTCCTCGCCACCAGCTATCCGGAATCGATGAAGCTGTGGCACGCCTCCAAGCCGGCGATCGAGAAGAAGCTCGCCGCGCAGGGCCTGATGGTGCTGTTCGCGGTGCCGTGGGCGCCGCAGGGCATCTACGCCAAGAAGGACATCAACACGGTCGACGACATGAAGGGCCTCAAATGGCGCGCCTACAATGTCGGCACCGCGCGCATCGGCGAATTGGTCGGCGCGCAAGTCGTCACCGTGCAGGCGGCGGAACTGGCGCAGGCGCTGGCGACCGGCGTCGTCAACTCGTTCATCACCTCGGCCGCGACCGGCTACGACAGCAAGGCCTGGGAGTCGATGACACACTTCTACGACACGCAGGCCTGGATCCCGAAGAACATCACCTTCGTCAACAAGGCGGCGTTCGACGCGCTCGACAAGCCGACGCAGGACGCGCTACTCAAGGCGGCGGCGACCGCGGAAGAGCGCGGCTGGAAAATGTGGCAAGAGAAAAGCGGCTGGTATCTCGATCAGCTCAAGGCGCACGGCATGAAGGTGCTGCCGCCGAGCCCGGCGCTCAAGGCCGGCTTCAAGAAAGTCGGCGACCAGCTCACCGCCGACTGGCTGAAGAAGGCGGGCCCCGACGGCCAAGCCGTGCTCGCCGCTTATAAGAAGTAGCCGGCTCGACCAGAAAGCCGCGGCGCGTGCCATCGCTGGCATAGCGCTGCGGCTGCCGCCGGTGCGGATGCGTTGCATCCGTGCTGTCCGACATGCGGACGCCTCTCGTCGCGGTCGGTTGCGCCTTGACGCGCGCGCGGCCTAGTCTGTCGGTCCAACGATAAAAAGAACCGACGATCGACAAGGAAGGCTGGCCGTGAAAAAATTGATCGCCGTGCTGGCGCTGTGCGCGCTCGGCGCCGGCGCGTGGGCGCAGGATTATCCCACCCGCAACATCGTGCTGGTGGCGCCATTCCCGCCGGGCGGGCCGTCCGACACCACCGCGCGCATGATCATCGGGCCGATGTCGCAAGCGCTCGGCCAGCAGATCATCGTTGAGAACGTCACCGGCGCCGGCGGCGTGATCGGCACCAACAAGGTCGCGAAGGCCGCACCCGACGGCTACACCATCATGGTGTCCGGCTCGGGCACGCACGCGGCCGCCGAATTCCTGCACAAGGACCTGCCGTACAAGGCGAGCGACTTCGAGCAGATCGGCCTGATCAATCTGTCGCCAATGGTGCTGACAGCGCGCGCCGGCGTGCCGGCCGACAACCTCAAGGACTTCATCATCTATCTCAAAGCCAACGAGAAGAAAGTGACCGAAGCCGACGCCGGCGTCGGTTCGATCTCCAATCTCGCCTGCTCGGTGTTCCATTCGGTCGCCGACGTGCACCCGACCGTCGCCTCCTATCGCGGCACGCCGCAGGCGACCATGGATCTGGTCGCCGGCACCGTCGATTTCGGCTGCAACCAGATCGTCAACATCGCCCCGCACATCAAGACCGGCAAGATCAAGGCCTTCGCCGTCACCGGCGACAAGCGCTCGCCGATGCTGCCCGGCGTGCCGACCACCAAGGAGGCCGGCCTGCCGCAGTTCAACCTCACCGTCTGGTTCGGCCTCTCAGCGCCGAAAGGCACGCCGCAGCCGGTCGTCGACAAGTTGAACAAGGCGCTCGGCGTCGCGCTGAACGATCCGAACGTGGTCAAGCGTTTTGCCGACTTGGGCTACGACGTGGTGCCGCCGGAGCAACGCAGCGCCGCCTATTTCGACAAATTCTACAAGGACGAGGTCGCGCTGTGGGCGAAGGTGCTGGGCGGCCTCGGCATGGGCAAGAAATAGATTGGCCATGAGCGCCTGGAAGCCGTCGCGCGGCGTCGAGATCATTGCCGGCACACCGCCGGGCGGCGGGCTCGACCGCGTCGCGCGCGCGCTGGTGAAAGCGATCGGCGAAGCCAAGCTGGTCGACGTGCCGCTCGCGGTGATCAATGTGCCGGGCGGCGGCGCGCGCAAGGCCTGGACGCAGGTGATCGACAAGCACACCGGCGACGCGCATGTGGTCGCGATCTCCTCGCCCAACCTCACCACCGATTATCTGGTCGGCGTCGCCAATTTCGAGCACAGCAAGTACACGGCCATCGCCACGCTGGTGACCGAGTACATCGCCTTTGCGGTGCGTGCCGATTCCGCGCTCCGCAGCGGCGGCGATCTGCTGGCGCGCTTTGCGCAAGACGCCAAACGCGTCACCGTCGCGCTGTCGACCGCGCTCGGCAATCCCAACCACATTGCGCTGGCCAAGCTCGTCAAGCAGGCCGGCGGTGACGTCAACGCGCCGCCGATTCATGTCTTCGACAGCGCGCTCGATTGCGTCGCCGATGTCATCGCCGGCAAAGCCGACGTCTGCGCCGTCACCGCGGCGAGCGTCATCGCCGAATTGAACGCCGGCCGCCTGCGCGTGCTCGCCATCAGCGCGCCCACGCGGCTCGCCGCGCCCTTCGCCGATGTGCCGACCTGGAGCGAGCAGGGCGCCGATTGCGTCATCGGCGCTTGGCGCGGCGTCAGCGGCCCGAGCGGGCTCAGCGCGGCGCAAGTCAAATCCTGGGAAGACGTTATCCTCGCCGCCACCAAGCAGCCGTGCTGGGCGGACGACCTCAAGCGCCTGAGCTGGTCGCCGCAGGTCGCGACCGGCGCCGCCTTGCGCGAGGCCCTCGCGCGCGAGCGCGCCGAGTTCGTCGCCGTACTCGGCGAACTCGGGCTGCTCAAGCGGTAATTCGGGCGGCGCCCGCCTACGGCGGCTTGGCGTCGACCTTGCTGATCATGACCTGGAATTCTTTGCCCTGCATGGTGATGCGATAGGCGATCGTCCCGGTCTCGCCCTCGGTTTCGATGTGCGCCAGGCAGTTGCGCTCCGACTTCGTCTCGGTGTCGAGTTCGAGATCGGACAGCTGGGTCAGCGCGACGTCTTTTTTCTTGAAGATGTCGCGAATGACGTCGGCCGTGTTGCTGTCGGCGCAGGCCGGCATTTGCGGCACCATGTAATTGTAGACCTTGAGCAGACCGATCAGGCCGAGGATGATCCCGGCCGCGATGGTGACCCAGCGCGAGATTTTTTGCGTCAGCGTCGGTGCTTGCGCCGCGGCGTCGGCCGCCGGCGCAGGTTTGGTGGTCTCGGACATAATGTGTGGCGTAACGCCCACGCGGATTAGACCCCGCTCACCACGCGCCGTGCGACGACATGTTTCAAATGCATGATCGTTTCCTAAGGGCTCGCGCGGCCGCGCGCCACAAAAACATAGGCCGGCTCAGCGCTGCTTCACCCGCATGCGCTGGCCGACGATGACCACCGCGACCACCGCCGCGGCATAGAGCAGGGTCGACGGGTCCAGGCGCTCGCCGTTCATCGGCACGGCCAACGCGACGATGACGAAGGGCTGCAGCAGCATCAGCTGACCGATGCGGGCGACGCCGCCCATCGCCATGCCGGCGTTGAACACGAAAAACGCCGAGAACTGACTGACCAGGCTGACATAGGCGAGCGCAATCCAGGCCGGCGCCGGCGCTTCCGCGAGCGACGGCGGCCACAGCATGAATGTTGCCCCAAGGGACAACGGCAAGAACATCGCGACCTGCCAGGAAATCACCTCCCAGCCGGGCCGTTGCAGACTCAGGCGGCCGGACAGCGCGTAGCCGAAGGCGCCGCTGACCACCGTGCCGAGCAGATAAAGATCGCCGAGCTCGATTGTGTGGGCGCCGCTGTGGCGAACCATGAAGACGAAGACGATGGCCGCGCCGGCGAGACTCGCCAGCCAGAAGCCGAGGCTCGGCCGCTCGTGCGTGACCAACGCCGCCGCGGCGACGGTGGCGAGCGGAATGATGCCGAGTACGACGCCGCCATGCGAGGCTGGCACATGCGCCATCGCCAAGGCCATGAAGACGGGAAAGCCGACGATTGTACACAGGCCGGTCAGCGCGAGATCGCGCCACAGACGGGGCGTCGGCCACGGCCGGCCCAACACAAGCAGCAGCAGCAGGCCGCAACAGCCGGCGATGCTGGCGCGTGCGGTGGACAGAAACAGCGGATCGAGCGCGGCGACGGCGACGCGCGTTGCCGGCAGGGTGCCGCCGAACAACAGCACGCCGGCAAAGCCGAACGCTAACCCAAGTTGTTCTCGGGAGGTCGACGTCATGCGAGGCGCCGAAGCTACTCGCCGCGCGCGGGTCGTGCCAGCAAAAGCATTTGATCGAAGCGATCGCCGCGCGGCATGAGTGGAAAAATTGGCGGGGCCCGGCGGTTTTGCCGCCGAGCCCCCGTTTGACGTATCAGCCGGCCTATAAGCCGGGTTCTGTATGGCCTGCGGGTCTCACCGCAAACGTGACGGCCATTCCTCTCGTACGCCGGTTGCCCGGCGCATCAAGCAACCTACCCGAACGACTGGCCCGGACGGACCCGAGACTCGCGTCTCAACGTCGTTCCTATTCGGTCTTGCTCCCGGTGGGGTTTGCCGTGCCGCTGCCATCGCTGGCAGCGCGGTGCGCTCTTACCGCACCGTTTCACCCTTACCGCGGCCAATACATAACGCAGCCGTGGCGGTCTGTTCTCTGTGGCACTGTCCCTGAAGTCTCGCCCGTGAGGGTCCAACTCCGCCGGACGTTATCCGGCACCGTTCGTCCATGGAGCCCGGACTTTCCTCCCCGGCCGCCTTTCGGCATTGGCGCGGAGCGGCCGTCTGGCCGACTGACGGGATTACACATGGCCCCGCGCGTCGCTTTGGTCAACCGTGCGCGGCGCCGACGGTTAACCCTTGGCGCGGAAGGCGGCGGGGTTCGAGATCGGCGAATCCAGAGTGCGGCGGAACTTCGCGCGGCGACTTGAGCAATTAGCACGCGGCGCGCATCCGCATTACCTAAGATTCGAAAGGATGACGTCATGTCCGACACCGCTCAGACTTTCTTCGATGCACTGCGCAGCGCTGGTCCGGCCGCCGACCGCGCCGACCGCATGGGCCTTTACGCCTGGCTGATCGGCGATTGGGTGTTCGACGCCACGGTGCGCAAGGACGACGGGACCGTGCACAAAGACCAGGGCGAAATCCACGCCATCTGGGCGCTCGACGGCCGCGCCATTCAGGACGTCTGGATCCTGCCCGGCATTTTCTACGGCACCACGCTGCGCATCTACGATCCTGCGCTCGACGCCTGGCACATCCACTGGAACGATCCGCTCAAGCAATATTACCCGCGGCAGTTCGGCCGCGCCCGCGGGCGCGACATCGTGCAGGACGGCACGACCGAGGATGGCACGCCGGCGCGCTGGAGTTTCACTGACATCACGCCGAACTCGTTCCGCTGGCTCGGCGAGCGTTCGCTCGACGGCGGCACGTCGTGGCATCTGCAGGCGGAGTTCCACGCCCATCGCACTGCTTGAAAGGAGATCGACCGATGCTTGACCATATTTCAATCGGGGTGCGTGATATCGAGCGCTCGCGCCGCTTTTACGACAGCGTGCTCGCACCGCTCGGCTATTCGCGGAAGATGGATGTCGGGGCGACCTCGGGATATGGCGGCGACACGCCGGTCTATTGGATCGCGCTTGCCGAGCGCCCGGTGCCGTCCGATTCCGAATCCGGCCTGCACTTTTGCTTTGCCGCGCCGACGCGCCAAAGCGTCGATGCCTTCCATGCCGCGGCGCGCGCCGCAGGCGGCCGCGACAACGGCGAGCCCGGCCTGCGCCAGGATTACGGCGCCAATTATTACGCGGCCTTTGCCGTCGATCCCGACGGCTATCGGCTCGAAGCCTATTGCAGCCGCGCGGTATAGAGCGTGTCCTGATAAAACAGGCCGCAGGTCCGCTGTTGCCCCGAAAGCAGACCAACGCGGCGCGGCTAAAATGTCCGTCAAGTGCCAGATGGCGACAATTCGCAGGCTGTTGGCGGCAACAACCAAAGACTCAATTGATTTGTGATTGAGCCCTTAAGTCGATACTGATCAAGAAGCCTTAGCTTGCATGAGCTGCTCGTTGTGTTCCACCAGACGCGAGATGATGAGCTGCAGCACTGCAAAGCCAAATGAGCGATCCTGGAAATAAAGCTCCTTGGCCTTTTGCGCATTTGACCGTGGCAACGCGCGTCTGTTTGGGTGCAAATACGCCGATTTCACCGATCAATGCGCCAGGCTCTAGAATTTTGTTGATGTCGACAATCTCCAGCTCGCCGTCCATCAGATAATAGAGCCGGTCTGCCTTGTCACCTTTCTGAACCAATGTTTCGCCAGCCGTAAGCTTTCTTCGCTTCACGAAAGGCAGCAAACTTCGAATTGATAAGTCTTCCCTATGTGCATCGCGTATATCGCGCACCAAACGCTGAAATTGTACAAGACGCAACGCGTTCACCGGAAATAAGATCGCGTGGAGTACAAAGACCGGGTAAAGGTGATCAACCTAACCGTAGGCCATAAAAAGCACATTGCTACCGAGCGCTAGGATACGCAGCGGAATCATGGTGCCCACAGAACGTCGCGAGCACGGCCGCGAATGCGGCGCACCCAAGAATGTCCACCCACGTCATTGCTCTCTCCAAGGTGCAGATCGCAGTAGTACGATGATAGACAAATGCCTTCGGCAAAAAAATGCTCGCAATACAGCTCCACAATATCGCTGATGGGTCATTCGCGACCGAGCCATCAGCGCCCTAAGCGTGCGGCGCTGGCCGCGTCTCCAGCAGCGCGCGCAGCGTCAGCATCGTCGAGGCGTCGGCGATGCCGTCGACGCGGGCCGGGCGGAAATGGCGCTGGAAGGCGGTCAGCACCAGTTGCGTCGCCTCGTCGTAATGCCCTGTCTCCTCGATGGCGTAGCCGTAGCCGCGCAAGGCGCGCTGCAGGCGGGTTACCACCTCGCCTTGCTCGCCGGGCTGCAGCGAGGGGCCTTCAAGATTGAGCGGCGCCGGGCGCACCCAGTGGCCGATGCCGGATTCGTTCAACAGGTCCCAGGGGAATTTCTCGCCCGGATCCTGCTTGCGCGCCGGCGCGACGTCGGAATGGCCGAGGATGCGGTCGGGCGCCAGCGGCCCGCGCCGCGTCAGGATCGAGCGGCAGAGTGAAATCACCGCCGCGGTTTGCCGCAGCGGAAAATCGGGATAGCCGAATTCATGACCCGGGTTGACGATCTCGATGCCGATCGAGCACGAGTTGATGTCGGGTTCGCCGGCCCAGGACGCCACGCCGGCGTGCCAGGCGCGCTTGTCTTCGGGCACGCATTGCACGATGCGGCCGTCCTCGAACACCACGTAATGCGCCGACACCTTGCTGTCCGGCGCGCACAGCCGCTCGAGTGCCGCTGCGCCGGTCTGCATGCCGGTGTAGTGCAGCAGGATCATATCGGGCGTGCGGCCGTCCTTGCGCGCCTCGACATTGGGCGAGGGCACGACATCGGTGACAATGAAGGAATCCGGCGGGAAGGCCGACATCAGCCCATCTACTCGATGCTTGGTGCGGGGGCGCGCATCATTCACCGCGCCCGAGCAAAAAGGCAATATACGGGGCGGTGCGACAAAATTGCGGCCCGGGAAAACATCCCGGGCCGCGTCAAGTCGAACAGGGGACGCTTATTGAGCGCCGCCCGGCGGCCTGTTGCTTGACGGCCGCATGCCGCCGCCCGATAGGCTGTTCAGCCCGCCCGGCGCTCCCGACCCGGTCGTGGTCGGGCGAGGCGGCGAATAGGGCGTGAAATTCTGCGCCTGCTTGAGTTCGTCCTGCTTGAGCGAGATCTTGAGGATGTCCGAGGTGCCGTTCTTGCCGGGGATGACCTCGAACGAGGCCGGCGCCATCGCCACTTCCTTCGCGCCCATGCCGAGGAACCCGCCGACGCTGACGACGTAGGCTTCGATCTTGCCGGCCTTGTCGAACAGGATGTCGCTGATGGTGCCGATTTTCTGATTGTCGGCGCTCATCACGGCGGTGCCTTTGAACGACGAGGCCAGCCATTGCTCGGGTTTCTGCGTCGCCACGAAGTCGGGCTTGGCGCCGCTTTGCTGCATGGCCGCGGGCGGAGCCGGATTTGCCGCGGGCGGCGGCGTTGGCGATTGCGCCAGTGCCGTGGACACCATCAGCGCGCCGACGGCTACGCCGATCATCGGTTTTTTCATCATGGATCGCCTCCTTGGTCGCGCCAGAGAGCCCTGCGCGTTGTCCTTTGAGCGGCCGATGGCCGCTGCTTGGGGCAACCGCCGCCGAAAAGGTCGGTTCCGGGAACTTTGCGGATATGCCCAGGAACGGCTCTGCGGATTTTGCATGGCGAGAAGGGGGATTGCGGCGTCGGCGCCATGCGGCTTTGCAAAGCGGCGCGCCGGCAACAAATCCTTAAGTTTAAGCGTCGTTAATGAGATTCGGAGGGTGCGGCTTCTCTGCCCGAAGTCTCAAGCGGCGGGCGGCCATCAATCGCATTGATGCCCATAACGTCCCATGATCGACCTCTCAGATGGCGTAACCCTCTGGGGCAACGTGATAATTTCGTCCTGGCCGCGGCGTGCTGTCCGCGGCGCCCGCAGCGCTTGGGAGTGACGATGGGCGGATTTGTTCCCCACATCCCCGTGCTCGGACCCCAGGCGGTCGATTTTCTCAATGTCCGCGACGGCGGTATCTATATCGACGCCACCTTCGGCGCCGGCGGCTATACGCGCGCTATCCTCGCCGCGACGGATTGCCACGTGATCGGCATCGACCGTGACCGCAGCGCCATCGCCCTCGGCGCCGATCTCGTCGCAGAGAGTGGCGAGCGCCTCGTATTGGCTGAAGGCCGCTTCTCCGATCTCGACGCCATCGCACGCGACTGCGGTTACGAGACAGCCGACGGTGTCGTGCTCGATCTCGGCGTCTCCTCCATGCAGCTCGACACCGCCGAGCGCGGCTTCTCCTTCCGCCTCGACGGGCCGCTCGACATGCGCATGGGCGGGCAGGGCGCGAGCGCCGCCGATGTCGTCAACGCGGCGGGCGAGCGCGACCTCGCGACTATCGTTTTCGTTCTCGGCGAGGAGCGCAACTCGCGCGCCGTCGCCCGCGCCATCGTCAAGGCGCGCGACACCGCGCCGATCACGACCACGCGCGCGCTCGCCGATATCGTCGCCTCGGCGGTGCGTTCGCGCCCGGGCGATATCCATCCGGCGACGCGCACGTTCCAGGCGCTGCGCATTTACGTCAACGACGAACTCGGCGAGTTGGTCGCGGCTTTGCAAGCCGCCGAACGGGTGCTCAAGCCGCACGGCCGGCTGGTCGTGGTGTCGTTCCATTCGCTCGAGGACCGCATCGTTAAATCGTTCCTCAGCCGTCGCGGCGAGGCGCGCGCCGGCTCGCGCCACGCGCCGGAACCCGAACGCGCCGCGCCCACGTTCCATGCGCTGACCAGGCGCCCGGTCGTTGCCGACGATGACGAGACCGCGCGCAATCCGCGCGCCCGCTCGGCCAAGCTGCGCGCCGCCGAACGCTGCGACGCGCCGGCACGCGACGACGACGCCTCCGATCTGTTGCCGCGCTTGCCGGCGCTCGCTGCCGTGTTGAAGGGGCACTGAGCCATGCGCCTCTTGAACATCTTCGTCATCGGCGCGCTGATCCTGGCGGCGTCCTTCGTCTACAAGATCAAGTTCGATTCGACCCTGCAGGCCGAGCGCGTGGCCAAGCTCGCCGGCCAATTGCGCCGCGAGCGCGACGCCATCGCGAGCTTGCGTGCCGAATGGGGCAAGCTCGACACCCCCGGCCGCGTCCAGGGCCTGGCCGAGCGCCATCTGGCGCTCAAGCCGATGCAGGCGACGGAATTCGACAGCCTCGACCGGTTGCCCGAGCGGCCGCCCGCCGTCGCGCCCGCCGCCGACGCGATCGGCGCCATGCTCGCTGCGCCTCCCGAAACCACCGGCAGCGTGCCGGTACCCGCGGTGCCCCGATGAGCCAGGCGAAAGCACCGGAAACCCGCTGGCAGCGCGCCTTGCGCTCGTTGCTCTACGGCCGCGACGTCGACCGCAACGTCAAGGCCAAGGCGCGGCTCGGCCTCGCCATCGTCGCTTTCGCCGCCATCTACAGCGTCATCGCCTTGCGGCTGGTGATGTTCGCCGAGCAGGCCGACGGTCACGGCGCGCGGCGCAGCGTCGGCCAGGACGCCATCGCCACCGCGCGGCCGGACATCCTCGACCGCAACGGCTTGATTCTCGCCACCGACGTCAAGGCGCCGTCGCTGTTCGCCGAACCGCGCAAGCTGATCGACGTCGACGAGGCGGAGGAACTTCTGACCGCGGTGCTGCCCGACCTCGACACCAAGGAAACCCGCGACCGCCTGTCGTCGAAGCGCGGCTTCGTCTGGCTCAAGCGCGAAATCACGCCGAAGCAGCAAGCGGAGATCCACCGGCTCGGCATTCCCGGCGTCGGCTTCCTGACCGAAAACAAGCGCGTCTATCCGAACGGGGCGGTGGTCAGCCACGAGATCGGCCACGTCAACATCGACAACCAGGGCATCGCCGGCATCGAGAAATGGCTGGACGCGCAGGGCCTCGCCGCGCTGCACATGGCGGGGCTCGCCACCGACCGGCTGCAGAAGCCGGTGCAGCTTGCGCTCGATCTGCGCGTACAGTTCGCGCTGCGCGACGAGCTCGTTACCGCGCGCGAGAAATTCAAGGCCAAGGCGTCGTCCGGCATCATGCTCAACGTCAACACCGGCGAGATCGTCGCCATGGTGTCGGAGCCCGACTACGACCCGAACAATCCGCGCGAGGCCAACGACCCAACCCGCATCAACCGGCTCACCACCGGCGTCTACGAAATGGGCTCGACCTTCAAGGTGTTCACCGTGGCGATGGCGCTCGACTCCGGCAAGGCGACGCTGTCGTCGATGTTCGACGCCAGCCACCCGTTGCAATACGGCCGCTTCGCCATCCACGACTACGAGCCGATGCACCGCGCTTTGTCGGTGCCGGAGATTTTCACGTATTCCTCGAACATCGGCGCCGCGCGCATGGCGCTGGCCGTCGGCGTGCAAGGGCACCAGGCGTTCTTGCGCAAGATGGGCCAGCTCACCCGGCTGCGCACCGAATTGCCGGAAAGCGCCGAGCCGATCGTGCCCAAACGCTGGGGCGACCTCAACACCGTCACCATCGCCTTCGGCCACGGCCTGTCGGTGGCGCCGCTGCAGGCGGTGATGGGCGTGGCGGCGACGCTGAACGGCGGCCTGCTCATTCCGCCGACCTTCCTCAAGCGCAGCGAGAGCGAGGCGAAGGCGCTGGCCAAGCAGGTGCTCAAGCCCGAGACCAGCCGCGAAATGCGCTACCTGATGCGGCTCAATGCCGAGAAGGGCACCGCCACCAAGGCCAATGTCGGCGGCTATTATATCGGCGGCAAGACCGGCACCGCGGAGAAGGTCATCAACGGCCACTATGCCAAGCACAAGCTGCTGACCGACTTCATGGCGGTGCTGCCGGCCGACAAGCCGAAATACCTGATGATCATCATGCTCGACGAGCCGCAGCCGACCCCGGAAACCCATGGTTTTGCCACCGCCGGCTGGAACGCCGCGCCAACCGCGGCCAAGGTGATCACGCGCATCGCGCCGCTGCTTGATCTCGAGCCGCGCTTCGACCTGCCCAAGGCCGAGCAGTTGATCCTGGCCAAGGCGTCCGCCAGCCAGTAAGGGCTGAAGGCCCGGCGATCCCCAAATTCCGCTCATTCCCGCGTAAGCGGGAATCCAGAGCCGCCTTCACAGCGTCACGATGTTTTGCACTGGGTCCCCGCTTTCGCGGGGACGAGCGGGTGAGAGGGCTCGACTTCGGCTACAATTCGAATCGGACATGAAGCTCGCCGACCTGCCGCTGGACAATGCCCGCTTCGAGCCGCGCTTTGCCGCGCTCGACGTCGCCGGCATTGCCGCCGACAGCCGCAAGGTCAAATCCGGCTTTCTGTTCTTCGCCATCGCCGGGGCCAAGGCCGACGGCGCGCATTTCGCCAAGCAGGCGGTCGCGGCGGGCGCGACGGCGGTCGCCGCCGAGCAGCGCCCGGACGGGCTGCCAGACAATATCGCCTTCGTGCAGGTCGCCAATGCGCGGCGCGCGCTAGCACTGGCCGCGGCCGGCTTTTTCCCGCGCCAGCCCGCAACAATCGCCGCCGTCACCGGCACCAGCGGCAAGACCTCGGTCGCCGCCTTCACGCGGCAGATCTGGACCTCGCTCGGCCTCCAAGCCGCCAGCATCGGCACCATCGGCGTGGTCTCGCCAGGAGGGGAAAAATACGGCTCGCTGACGACGCCCGATCCGGTCGAGCTGCACCGCACGCTCGATGCACTGGCGAGCGAGGGCGTCACGCATCTGGCGCTCGAAGCGTCCTCGCACGGCCTAGACCAGCACCGGCTTGACGGTGTGCGCATCGCCGCCGGCGCTTTCACCAACCTGTCGCGCGACCATCTCGATTATCACCAGACCATCGAGGACTATCTCGCCGCCAAGCTGCGGCTGTTCACCGACCTGGTCGCGGCGAACGGCACGGCGGTGATCGACGTCGACGATTGCTATGCCGGACAGGTGATCGAGGCGGCGAAGCAACGCGGCCTCAAGGTGATGACCGTCGGCGTGCATGGCGACGCTATCAAGCTCGTCGGCGGCGCCATCGACGGCTTCGCCCAAGTCATCGACATCGCATACGGCGGCAAGACTTACAAAGTGAAGCTGCCGCTGGTCGGCGCTTTCCAGGTGCAGAATGCGGCGGTGGCCGCCGGCTTGGCAATCGCCACCGGCGCCGAGCCGGGTCGCGTCTTTGCCGCGTTGGAGCACCTCACCGGCGCCAAAGGACGGCTGGAGTTGGCCGGCGCCAAGAACGGCGCGCCGATCTTCATCGACTACGCGCACAAGCCGGACGCGCTCAAGAAAGCGCTCGAAGCGTTGCGTCCTTACGCCAAAGGCAAGCTCACGGTGGTGTTCGGCGCCGGCGGCGACCGCGACGCGGGCAAGCGCCCGATCATGGGCCGCATAGCTGCGGAGAATGCCGACCGCGTCATCGTCACCGACGACAATCCGCGCAGCGAGCAGCCGGCGGCGATCCGCGCCGCCATCCTCGCCGCCGCCCCCGGCGCGTCCGAGATCGGCGACCGCACGCAGGCGATCCGCGCCGGCATCGCCGGACTGCAATCGGGCGACGTGCTGCTGATTGCCGGCAAGGGCCACGAGACCGGCCAGATCGTCGGCCGCACGGTGATTCCGTTTTCCGATCACGACGCGGTCGCCGCCGCGCTGAAGGAAAAAGTGGCATGACCACGCTGTGGACCCTCGATGCCATGGCCGCGGCGATGGGTGCGGAAAAATCCGGCACGCTGCCGGCCGACGTGCCGGGCCTGTCGATCGACACCCGCAGCATCGCCAAGGACGAGGCTTTCTTCGCCATCAAAGGCGACAACCGCGACGGCCATGATTTCGTCGACGCCGCGCTCAAGGCCGGCGCGGGCTTCGCCGTCGTTGCGCGCGACCAGCGCCCGCGCTTTGCCGCCGACGCGCGCGCTGTTGATCGTTGCCGATGTCCTCGAGGCTTTGCGCGATCTTGCCCGCGTCGCCCGCGCGCGCTCGCGCGCCAAGATCGTCGCCGTCACCGGCTCGGTCGGCAAGACCTCGACCAAGGAGGCGCTCAAGCTCGCGCTCGCCGCCGACGGCGAGACGCATGCCTCGGCCGCCTCCTACAACAATCACTGGGGCGTGCCGCTGTCGCTGGCGCGCCTGCCGGCAAACGCCAAATACGCGGTGTTCGAGATCGGCATGAACCACGCCGGCGAGATCACGCCGCTGACCAAATTGGTGCGCCCACATGTGGCGATCGTCACGTCGATCGCGCCGGTGCATCTGGAATATTTCGGCTCGCTGAAGAAAATCGCCGACGCCAAGGCGGAAATTTTTTTGGGCCTCGAGCAGGGCGGCGCTGCCGTGCTCAATCGCGACAACCGCCAGTTCCTGCAGCTCGCCAAGGCCGCCGCCGCGGCGGGCGCCGCGCGCATCGTCTCGTTCGGCGAAAACCACAAGGCCGATGCCCGGCTGCTGCGCCATTCGCTGCAGGCGGAAAGCTCGACCGTCGACGCGCGCATCCTGGGCCAGCCGGTCACCTACAAGCTCGGCGCGCCGGGCAAGCATCTGGTGCTCAATTCGCTCGCGGTGCTCGCCGCCGTCGCGCTGCTCGGCGCCGATCTGGCGCTGGCGGCGCTGGCGCTCGACACGCTCAAACCGGCCGCCGGCCGCGGCGTGCGCGCCACCCTGCGCATGCCCGGCGGCAGCGCGCTTCTGATCGACGAGAGCTACAACGCCAACCCGGCCTCCATGGCTGCCGCCATCGCGCTGCTCGGCCAGGCGCCGCTAGGCCCGCATGGCCGCCGCATTGCCGTCTTGGGCGACATGCTGGAACTCGGGTCCCAAGGCGTGGGGCTGCACCGCGGCCTCGCCGCGCCAATCGAGGCCGCCGGTATCGACCTGGTGTTTTGCAGCGGTCCTTTGATGCACGCGCTGTGGGAGGCTCTTCCCTCCGGCCACAGGGGCGGCTATGCCGAGACCGCGGCGGCGCTGGAGCCGGCCGTGCTCGCCGCCATCCGCGACGGCGACGCGGTGATGGTAAAGGGTTCCTTGGGCTCGAAAATGGGGCCGATCGTCAAGGCGCTGGAACGGCAATTCGCCCGACCGGCGGCGCTCGATCAGGCGCAGAGCGCGTGACGGCCGGTCGCGCGCCGGCATGAAGGGGCGGCAGGATTTCGCAAGATGTTTTATTGGCTGACGGAATTTTCCGACAAGGTCTCGTTCCTCAACGTCTTCCGCTACATCACGTTCCGCACCGGCGGCGCGATCGTCACCGCCTTGATCTTCGTGTTCCTGTTCGGCAGCCCGATCATCGACCTGCTGCGCTTGAAGCAGGGCAAGGGCCAGCCGATCCGCAGCGACGGCCCGCAGTCGCATCTGGTCACCAAGAAGGGCACGCCGACCATGGGCGGGCTGATGATCCTGTCCGGCTTGCTGGTGTCGACCTTGCTGTGGGCGAACCCGACCAGCCCTTACGTGTGGATCGTGCTCGGCGTGACGCTGAGCTTCGGCCTGATCGGCTTCTATGACGATTATCTTGAAGGTCACCAAGCAGACCCATGCCGGCTTTGCCGGCCGCACGCGGCTCGCCGCCGAAGCTTTCATCGCGATCGTCGCCGGTCACCGCGCTCACGCATTACGGCAAGGGGCCGATCGCGACCTCGCTGGTATTTCCATTCTTCAAGGAACTGGTGATCAATCTCGGCTGGGCCTTCGTGCTGCTCGGCGCCTTCGTCATCGTCGGCGCCGGCAACGCCGTCAACCTCACCGACGGGCTCGACGGGCTCGCCATCGTGCCGGTGATGATCGCGGCGGCGAGCTTCGGGCTGATCGCGTATCTCGGCCGGCAACGCTGGTGTTCGCCGACTATCTGCAAATCCATTACGTCGCCGGCACCGGCGAACTGGCGGTGGTGTGCGGCGCGGTGATCGGCGCCGGGCTCGGCTTCCTCTGGTTCAACGCGCCGCCGGCCTCGATCTTCATGGGCGATACCGGCTCGCTGGCGCTCGGCGGCATGCTCGGCGCCGTGGCGGTGGCGATCAAGCACGAGATCGTGCTGGCCATCGTCGGCGGCCTGTTCGTGCTCGAAGCGGTATCGGTGATCGTGCAGGTGGTCTCGTTCAAGCTCACCGGCAAACGCGTGTTCAAGATGGCGCCGATCCATCATCACTACGAGCAGATGGGCTGGACCGAGCCGCAGATCGTGATCCGCTTCTGGATCGTCGCCGTGGTGCTGGCGCTGCGGGCCTGGCGACGCTGAAGCTGCGATGATCCCCGTCACCGTTTTTGCCGGTAAGACGGTCGCGGTGTTCGGCCTCGGCAAATCGGGCATGCTGTCGGCGCAGGCGCTGATCGCCGGCGGCGCCGGGTCGTCGCCTGGGACGACAACGACAAGAGCCTGGCCGAAGCCAAAGCCGCCGGGCTGACCGTCCAGGATCTGCGCGACGCTCGATTGGTCGCGCATCGCCGCGCTGGTGCTGGCGCCCGGCGTGCCGCTGACGCATCCCAAGCCGCATGGTCCGTCGAGCTCGCGCGCAACGCTAAGGTCGAAGTGATCGGCGACATCGAATTGTTCTGCCGCGAGCGCGCGAAATCAGGCAGCGCATGCCCGCTCGTCGCCATCACCGGCACCAACGGCAAATCGACCACCACCGCGCTGACCGCGCATCTGATCGCCAGCGCCGGCCACGACGCGCAGATGGGCGGCAATATCGGCGTGCCGGTGCTGGCGCTTGCGCCGTTCGCGCCCGGCCGCGTCTATGTGCTGGAAGTGTCGTCCTATCAGATCGATCTCGCGCCGTCGTTGCATGCCGACCGTCGGCGTGCTGCTCAACGTCACCCAGGATCATCTCGACCGCCACGGCAGCATGGAGAACTACGCCGCGATCAAGGAGCGGCTGATGGCGCCAGCCGCGCGGCGCCGTGGTGATCGGCGTCGACGACGAGCTGGACGCGCGCTGCCGCCGAGCCGCATCGCGCGCGCCGGCAAGAAAGTGGAACGCGTCTCCGTGCAAGGCGCTTTGCGCGACGGCTATTTCGCCGAGGGCAGCCGCATCGTGCGCGCGCGCAGCGGGCCGGGCGCAGCCGGTCGCCGATCTCGCCGGCATCGGCAGCTTGCGCGGCGCGCATAATGCGCAGAACGCAGGCGCCGCGATCGCCGCCTGCCTTGCGCTCGGCCTCGATTTGGCGTCGATCCAGAAGGGGCTGCGAGCTTCCCCGGCCTTGCCCACCGCATGCAGCCGATCGGCCGCATAGGCAACGTGCTGTTCGTCAACGACTCCAAGGCCACCAACGCCGACAGCGCCGCCAAGGCGCTGGCGAGCTTCAGCGACATTTTCTGGATCGCCGGCGGCAAGCCCAAGGACGGCGGCATCGACCAGCCTCGCCGGGTTCTTTCCGCGCATCGCGCAAGGCCTATCTGATCGGCGAGGCGGCGCCAGGACTTCGCCGTCGACCCTTGACGGCAAGGTGCCTTACGACATCGTCGGCACGCTGGACCGCGCGGTGCCGCGCGCCGCGCGCGACGCCGCGGCTTCGGGGCTCAAGGAGCCGGTGGTGCTGCTGTCGCCGGCCTGCGCCTCGTTCGACCAGTTCCCGAATTTCGAGGTGCGCGGGCAGGCGTTCACCGATCTGGTGCTGGCATTGCCGGGAATTCAACGGCTGTACCTCAGCGTTAATGCTTCGTAAACCCGACCGCGCGACTTTGGGCGCCGGGAACGGGACATGGTTTCGCGCACGCAACGCACCCCCTTCGGCGAATGGTGGTGGACGGTCGACCGGCTGACGCTCGCCGCCATCGGCGCGCTGATGCTGGCCGGCGTGGTGCTGTCGCTCGCCGCCATCGCCGCCGGTCGCCGCAAGGCTCGGCCTCGACCCGTTCTATTTCGTCGACCGCCACATCCTCTACCTGTTCCCGACCGTCGCCATCATGCTGGCGGTGTCGTTCCTGCACCCCGCGGCAGATCCGCCGCGTCGCGCTGGTCGTGTTCGCCGCCAGCCTGATCATGGTGGCGGCGACGCCGTATTTCGGCGCCGAGATCAAGGGCGCGCAAGCGCTGGCTGATCATCTTCGGCGTCAACATGCAGCCGTCGGAATTCCTCAAGCCTGCCTTCGTCGTCCTGGTCGCCTGGCTGTTCGGCGAATCGGCCAAGCGCTCCGACATGCCGGCCAACGCGTTTTCGCTGCTGCTGCTGCTGATTGTGGTCGCGCTCCTGGTGATCCAGCCCGACTTCGGCCAGACCATGTTGGTGGTGCTGGTGTGGAGCGCGCTGTTCTTCATGGCCGGCATGCGGCTGATCTGGGTGTTCGGCATCGGCGGCATCGCCGCCTTCGGCCTCACCGTCGCCTATTTCACCGTGCCGCATGTCGCCGCCCGCATCCAGAAATTCCGCAACCCGACGTCCGGAGATACCTTCAACATCGACATCGCCACCGAAAGCTTCATACGCGGCGGCTGGTTCGGCAGAGGACCCGGCGAGGGCACGGTCAAGCGGCTGCTGCCGGAGAGCCACACCGACTTCGTCTTCGCCGTGGCGGCGGAGGAATTCGGCGTCGCGCTGTGCCTGGCGCTGGTCGCGCTCTACGCCTTCATCGTCATCCGCGCGCTGGCGCGCGCCATGCGCAACGACGACGCCTTCACGCGCTTTGCCGCCGCCGGACTTGCCATCCTGTTCGGCATGCAGTCGGCGATCAACGTCGCGGTCAACCTGCACCTGATCCCGGCCAAGGGCATGACGCTGCCGTTCATCTCCTATGGCGGCTCCTCGATGCTCTCGCTCGCCTACGCCATGGGCATGCTGCTGGCGCTGACCCGCGAACAGCCGCACGCCGCCATGCTCACGGCGCCGGAGCTGGCAACCGCAGAAAGCGTATAATCTCGTCATGCCCGGCCTTGTGCCGGGCATCCACGCCTTGCTTTGCTGAACCGAAGGCGTGGATGGCCGGGACAAGCCCGGCCATGACGGTGGAGAAGCAATGGCGGCCCAAGCCAACAACCTCATCCTCCTCGCCGCCGGCGGCACCGGCGGGCATTTGTTCCCGGCGCAGGCGCTGGCCGACGCGCTGATCAAGCGCGGCACCACCATCGATCTCGCCACCGATGTGCGCACCGCGCATTTCCAGTTTCCCGCCCGCAACGTTCATCTCATCCCCAGCGCGACCGTGCGCGGCCGCAATCCGATCGCGCTGGCGCGCACCGCCGCGCTGCTCAGCCTCGGCACCGCCAAGGCCTGGTCGATGCTCGGCCGCGTGCGGCCGGCCGTGGTGGTCGGCTTCGGCGGCTATCCGACCGTGCCGCCGCTTCTTGCCGCGGCGCTGCGCGGCATCCCGACCGTGCTGCACGAGCAGAACGGCGTCATGGGCCGCGCCAACCGCCTGTTGGCCGCGCGCGTCACCGCGATCGCCACCGGCTTCCCGACGCTGGCCAAGCTCGATCCGCGGCTGCAAGGCAAAATCACTTTCACCGGCAACCCGGTGCGGCGCGAGGTGATCGCCGCCGCGGCGACGCCGTTTGCCGCGCCGCAGCCGGGTGGCAAATTGAACCTGCTGGTGTTCGGCGGCAGCCAGGGCGCCCGCGTGATGGCCGAGATCGTGCCGCCGGCCATCGAACATCTTGCCGCCGATCTGCGCGCGCGCTTGAGCGTCGTGCAGCAGGCGCGCGCCGAAGATCTCGACGCGGTGCGCGGCACCTATGCGCGGCTTGGTGTCGCCAGCGATTGTGCGCCGTTCTTTTCCGACTTGCCGCCGCGCATGGCGGCGGCGCATCTGGTGATTTCGCGCTCCGGCGCGTCCACGGTCGCCGAACTGTCCGCCGTCGGCCGGCCGGCCATTCTGGTGCCGCTGCCGCATTCGCTCGATCAGGACCAATTCGTCAATGCCGGCGCGCTGGCCGCGGCCGGCGCGGCGCTGCGCATCGAGCAGCGCGACTTCACGCCGGGGCGCCTGGCATCCGAAATCGCCGCTTTAGCCGCCGACCCGGCGCGCCTCGCCGCCATGGCGCAGGCGGCGAAATCCGCCGGCACACTCGACGCCGCCGAGCGGCTGACGGACCTGGTTCTGAAGGTGGCAAGGATTTAAGGATTTCGCCCGGGCCGGACTTGTTTCCGCCATCCACCTCTTGCAATAACCACGCAGGAAACCGAGGGCGAGCCACAATGAAACTGCCGCGCAACATCGGACCGGTGCATTTCGTCGGCATCGGCGGCATCGGCATGAGCGGCATCGCCGAGGTGCTGGCCAATCTCGGCTACACCGTCACCGGCTCCGACGTGTCGGACAGCGCCAACGTCAAGCGGCTGCGCGACAAGGGCATCAAGGTCGCCATCGGCCATGAGGCCGGCAATATCGACGGCGCCGACGTCATCGTCGTCTCCTCCGCCATCAAACCGGACAATCCGGAGCTGATCGCCGCGCGCGCCAAGCGCCTGCCGGTGGTGCGGCGCGCCGAGATGCTGGCCGAATTGATGCGGTTGAAGAGCTGCGTCGCCATCGCCGGCACCCACGGCAAGACCACTACCACCTCGATGGTCGCCTCGCTGCTCGAGGGCGCCGGCTTCGACCCGACGGTGATCAACGGCGGCATCATCAACGCCTACGGCACCAACGCGCGGCTCGGGGCCGGCGACTGGATGGTGGTGGAGGCCGACGAATCCGACGGCACCTTCCTCAAGCTGCCGGCCGACATCGCCATCGTCACCAATGTCGACGCCGAGCATCTCGATCACTTCAAGACGTTCCAGGCCGTGCAGGACGCCTTCGTCGCCTTCATGGAGAACGTGCCGTTCTATGGCTTCGTGGTGATGTGCACCGATCATCCGATCGTGCAGCGGCTGGCCGGCCGCGTCGTCGACCGCCGCATCGTCACCTACGGCGAAAATCCGCAGGCCGACGTCCGCCTGGTCGATCTCGACCACGCCGACGGCAAGTCGCGTTTCTCGGTTCTGTTCCGCGATCGCGACGGCAAGGAAGTACACGCGATCCGCAACCTCGAGCTGCCGATGCCGGGGCGGCACAATGCGCTCAACGCCACCTCGGCCATCGCGGTGGCGCACGAGCTCGGCATTGCCGACGACGTCATCCGCAACGCGCTGTCGAAATTCGGCGGGGTCAAGCGGCGCTTCACGAAGGTCGGCGAATGGAACGGCGCCGTCATCATCGACGACTACGGCCACCATCCGGTCGAGATCGCGGCGGTGCTCAAGGCCGCGCGCGAGGTGGCCAAGGGCCAGGTGATCGCCGTGGTGCAGCCGCATCGTTACACACGGCTCAAGACCTTGTTCGAGCCGTTCTCGACCTGCTTCAACGACGCCGACGCGGTGATCGTCGCCAATGTCTATCCGGCCGGCGAGGCGCCGATCGAAGGCGCCGACCGCGACAGCCTAGTGACGGCGATCCGCGCCCGCGGCCATCGCAACGTAATGCCGCTCGAAGGTCCGGAGAAACTCGCCGGCCTGATCAAGGGCCTGGCCAGGCCCGGCGACTACGTCGTCTGTCTCGGCGCCGGCTCGATCACGCAATGGGCCTATGCGCTGCCGGGCGAATTGAAGGCGCTATGAGTTTCGCCGACATCGTTCCCGAGCTGAAGGCGCGCTTGCCCGAATTACGCGGGCGGCTGCTCGCCAACCAGCCGCTTGGAGAGTTCACCTGGTTCCGCGTCGGCGGCCCGGCGCAGGTCTTCTTCATGCCGGAGGACGAGAACGATCTCGCCTACATGCTGCGCAATTTGCCGCCCGATATCCCGGTGACGGTGATCGGCGCCGGCTCCAACCTGATCGTGCGCGACGGCGGCGTGCAAGGCGTGGTGATCCGGCTCGGCCGTGGTTTCAATGCGGTGACAATCGACTGCGAGCGCGTCACGGCGGGCAGCGCCATGCTCGATGCCATGGTGGCGCGCGAGGCGCAGAAGGCCGGCCTCGCCGGCCTCGCATTCCTCTCCGGCATTCCCGGCACCATCGGCGGCGCGCTGCGCATGAACGGCGGCGCCTATGGTGGCGAGACCAAGGATATTCTGATCGAGGCGCGCGGCGTCGACCGCGCGGGTACCTTGCGCAGCTTCAGCAATGCCGACATGGGATTTTCCTATCGGCACTGCGGCGTGCCCGAAGACGTCATCTTCACCAGCGCGACCTTCCAGGGCCGCGCCTGCAACGCCGAAGAGATCGCCGCCGCCATGGCCGAGATCAAGAAAAAGCGCGAGGCGAGCCAGCCGCGCAATCGCACCGGCGGCTCGACCTTCAAGAACCCGCCCGGGCAGAGCGCCTGGAGGCTGGTCGACGAGGCCGGCTGTCGCGGCATGAAGGTCGGGCAGGTGCAGGTCTCGCCGCTGCACAGCAATTTTCTCATCAGCCTCGACGGCTGCACGGCCAGCGACATCGAGACGCTCGGCGAGACCGTGCGTGCGCGCGTGAAGGAAAAGTCCGGCGTCGATCTGGAGTGGGAAATTAAGAGGATTGGGGTTAGTGGTTAGCGCATGAGCAAACACGTCGCCGTTCTGATGGGAGGCTGGTCGGCCGAGCGCGAGATCTCGTTGCGCTCCGGCAAGGCCTGCGCCGACGCGGCGGAACGCGCCGGCTATCGCGTCAGCCGGCTCGACGTCGACCGCGAGGTCGCCGCGGCCTTGCGCGAGCTCAAGCCCGACGCCGCGCTCAACGTGCTGCACGGCCGGCCCGGCGAGGACGGCACGCTGCAGGGCCTGCTGGAAATTCTCGGCATCCCCTACAGCCACTCCGGCGTGCTGGCGTCCGCGTTGGCCATGCAGAAGGACATCGCCAAGACCGTGCTCGAGGCGGCCGGCGTGCCGGTGCCGGGCGGCCTGGTGGCGACGCGCCGCGACGTCGCCGCGCGCCATCTGCTGCCGCCGCCTTACGTCATCAAGCCGGTCGCCGAAGGCTCCAGTGTCGGCGTCTTCATCGTGCGCGAGGACCACAAGCACCCGCCGCAGGAATTGACGCGGGCCGATTGGAGCTTCGGCGAGCGCGTCTTGGTCGAGCCCTACATCCCCGGCAAGGAATTGACCTGCGCGGTGATGGGCGACAAGGCGCTCGGCGTCATCGAGATCGTCGCCAACACCAAGTTCTACGACTACGAAGCCAAATACGCGCCCGGCGGCTCGCGACACCTGCTGCCGGCGCCGATCCCGGCCGATGTTTACACCGAGGTACAACGGCTGTCGCTCGCCGCACATCGCGCGCTCGGCTGCCGCGGCATCAGCCGCTCCGATTTCCGTTACGACGACGGCGCCGCGGGAACCGCGGGCCTTGCCTGTCTCGAGGTCAACACCCAGCCCGGCATGACCGAGGTGTCGCTGGTGCCGGAGCTGGCCGCGCATGCCGGCATCGGCTTCGACGATCTGGTGCGCTGGATGATCGAGGACGCCTCGCTCGATCGCTGAATGCATCCCCGTCACAATTGTGACGGTTGAACCATGGGAACCTCGGCCAGCGGCATGAGTTGCCCGGCTTTGGTTCCGGCTGGGTGGCTGCACGGCAACCGGATCGACCCATGAAGGCTCATTTTGGCGTTCCCCGCCGCGCGACGAACGGGCGGCCCAACGAGGCGGTGAACTGGCGGCGCGGGCTCTTACGCGTCTGGCTGTTGTTGTCCGCGGCCTGGCTAATGGGCTGGGCCATCTATCTCACGATGTACGGTCTGCGCGGCGGCTTCAAAACCACCGGCGACTGGATCGTGATCCCGATCCTGCTGTTTGGCCCGCCGCTCGCGCTGTTGCTGTTCGGCTTCGCCGCGCGCTGGGCGTTCCGCGGCTTCAAGATGGACGACGGCGCCCCCGCCGAGTGATCACCGCGCCGGCGCCTGCTCCTGCTTTTCGATCTGCTGCAGCAGATCGGCGAGCCGCGGCGGCAGCGGCTGCGTTTGCGGATCCGCGTAACCCGCCGCGACCTCTTCGCTGAGCAGGTCGCGCAGTAAGCGGAAGTAGCTCCGTTTCTCGTCCGCCATCCGAGCCGCCATCGTGCGCATGGCGTTTCCTCCGTGCCCCAAAGTCAGCCTGCTCACGAGGCGCTCCACGCCGCGCGCAGCCGTTCCGCCTTGCGCAGCAGGTCCAATGCGAGCCAGGGCTTCTGAACGAATTCCGCCCGTGCCGGAAGCTGCTCCAGGCGTTTGTTGTGATGCTGCGCCGTGACGATCACCGACACACCGGGATACTTGCGGCTCACGGTGCGCGCGAGGTCGACGCCGTCCATCTTGCCGCCAAGGCGCATGTCGGCGAACACCATGGCGATTTCGCCGGGTTTTTTCTGCCATGATCGCGGCGGCGGTTTCGGCATTGTCGCAGGCAATGACATCGAGATCGGACTCTTCGAACAGCATCGAAACCAGAAAACGCTCCTCCTCGTCATTTTCGACCACCAGCACTGTCGCCTTCCGAAACGGCCTGGCTTGGCCCATGGCGGCCTCCCGATAGGATTGGCGCAATAGGGGATAACGCCAGTCCCGCCGGGGTCGTTCGCCGGAACACCGCAACATTTCGATGGAACTCACCGCTTTCGGCGACCGGATGGGCCGGAACCCGGCCTGCGCGAACCGGCCGGGAACACCGCCGCGGTCCGCGCCGAATTTGCAACACGTGCAATAAGTTAAACGCCCCCGCCAACAATCCGTAAACCTTTACTAATCATTTACCAAACAGCCCCAAGACTAGGCATTGGCGGCGTTTCGCGCGCTAGGCCGGGACTAGGCGTGCGCGAACTTGTCGGTACGCAGCCGAAGACCAAATCGGGGCATGACGGAAACGCGTGCCAGAGCTTGCAGCCCTTGATGGGCCAACGTTGAAGAGCCGGTCGCGATGGATGTTCGGGGACGCCTCGTTCAATCGCTGAAGCTGCTGACCGTGAAACGACGCGCCAAGGCCGCCCGGCGGCCGCGCGCGCATATGACATTCGTCTCCGACTGGGCGCTGCTGCGCGTGCTGCGCCGCTGGTTCGGCGCGCTGGTCGCGCTCAATATTCCGCGCGGCGCCGGCGCCAGCGCCGCAGCGCTCCTGCTGCTCGCCTCGACCGGCTATGGCGTCGTCAAAGGCGGCCACGGTCCGGCCATCGCCGACGAAATCCAGGACATATGCGATAGCGCCGCCAACAGCGTCGGCTTCCGCATTTCCGAGATTGCGCTCGCCGGCGAGCACGAAGTCAGCCGCGAGGACATCCTCAGCCTTGCCGGCGTCACCGGCCGCTCCTCGTTGCTGTTTCTCGACGCCGGGCAGACCCGCGCGCGGCTTCTGGGCAATCCCTGGATCGCGCAAGCCGCGGTGCTCAAGCTTTATCCGGGCCGCCTGCGCATCGAGATCAAGGAGCGCAAGGCTTACGCGCTGTGGCAGAAGGACGGCCGCGTCTACGTGATCGCCGCCGACGGCACTGTGCTGGAAACCTTCGTGCCGGCGCGCTTCGCCACGCTGCCGCTGGTGGTCGGCGACGGCGCCGAACACGCGGCGCACGACATTCTCGATTTGCTCAAGCGCTATCCGGCGATCGCCAAATGGGTCGACGCCTCGGTGCTGGTCGGCGAGCGGCGCTGGACCCTGCATCTCAAGAACGGCGTCGACGTGCTGCTGCCCGAGGGCGAGCCGGCGCAGGCGCTGGCGCGCTTTGTCGAACTCGACCGCGACAAGAAATTGTTGTCGCGCGACATCGCCAAGGTCGATCTGCGGCTCGCCGACCGCGTCACCGTGCGGCAATCGGACGCCGCCGCGGCGGCGCGCGACGAAGCGCTCAAGGCGGCCGAGAAAGACAAGAAGAAGAAAAAGGGAGGCGAGGCATGACCCCCGCCTTCGTAGAAATCGCGTGCCTGGGAATTCGAGGCGAAGGATGAGCAACGTGCTGCGCTTCGGCCTCACGCCTAAAATGAAACCGGTGTCGCCGCGCCGCGCCGCGGTGGTGGCCGGCCTCGATATCGGCACCAGCAAGATCGCCTGCCTAATCGCGCGGCTGGAGCCGCAGGCGCCGCAGGACGTGCTGCGCCGGCGCAGCCACGGCGTGCAGGTGCTCGGCTTCGCCCATACCGCGGCGAGCGGCATGAAGGCCGGCGGCGTGGTCGATCTCATCGGCGTCGAGCAGATGGTGCGCCAGGCGATCGATATCGCCGAAAGCAAGGCCAAGGTGCAGCTCGAATCGGTCGTGGTATCGCTGTCAGGCGGCCGGCTCGGCAGCGAGCGCTTCGTCGCCGACGTCGAGCTTGCCGGCGGCGCGGTGACTGAAAACGACATCGGCCGCGTGCTGACGGCGGCCAGCCGGCATTCGGTGCGCGGCGGGCGCGCCGTGCTCCATTCGCTGCCGACCGGCTACACGCTGGACGCGGTGACCGGCATTCGCGAGCCGCGCGGCATGCTCGGCAACCGCTTCGGCGTCGACATGCACACGGTGACCGCTGACGCCGCGACCGTGCGCAATTTGATGCTGGTCGTCGAGCGCAGCCATCTCGAGATCGAAGCGATGGTAGCGGCGCCCTACATGGCGGGCCTGGCATGTCTCGCCGACGACGAAGCGGATTTGGGCGCGGCAACCATCGATCTGGGCGCCGGAACCACCACGCTGGCGGTGTTTTCCGGCGGTAAATTCGTCCATGCCGACGGTTTCGCCCTCGGCGGCTACCACGTCACCATGGATCTGGCCCGCGGGCTGAACACCCGCATTGCCGACGCTGAGCAAATCAAGGCGATCTATGGCAGTGTTTTGGCGGGTGGATCGGACGAACGCGACATGATCACGGTGCCGCCGGTCGGAGACGATGAGCGCGAGCCGCCGCAATTCGTGGCGCGCGGAGCGATCGTGCGCATCATCAAGCCGCGGGTCGAAGAAATTCTCGAAATGGTGCGCGACCGGCTCAAGGATTCGCCGTTCGCGTCCGAGCCGCGCGCGCGCATCGTGCTCACGGGCGGCGCCAGTCAGCTTGCCGGCATCGCCGATCTGGCAACGCGTATCTTACGACGGCCGGTGCGTATCGGCCGTCCGCTTGGCCTCGCCGGCTTGCCGGACGCGGCCAAGGGTCCGGCATTCGCCGTCGCGGCGGGCCTCTTGGTCTATCCGCAGGCGGCGCATCTTGAACACTTCGAACCGCGGAAAACGCGGCAATTGATGACAGGTACGGGCGGTTACATGGCACGGGTCGGACGATGGCTGCGCGAAAGCTTCTGACCCACAACAACGGAACCACGAAGGGACCGGCGGCGGCCCGGTCGGCTTCGACGGCGTGCGGGCAACAGCCTGCTGCCCGTGCACAAATGAGGCAAACATGACGATCAATCTGACAGTTCCCGACATTCGCGAGATGCGGCCGCGGATCACCGTATTCGGCGTCGGCGGCGCCGGCGGCAACGCGGTCAACAACATGATCACGGCCGGCCTCCAGGGCGTCGACTTCGTCGTCGCCAACACCGACGCGCAGGCGCTGACGATGTCGAAGGCCGAGCGCATCATCCAAATGGGCGCGCAGGTGACCGAGGGTCTCGGCGCCGGTTCGCAGCCCGAGGTCGGCCGCGCTGCCGCGGAAGAGGTGATCGACGAAATCCGCGATCATCTTGCCGGCGTGCACATGGTATTCGTCACCGCCGGCATGGGCGGCGGCACCGGCACAGGCGCTGCGCCCGTCATCGCCAAGGTCGCGCGCGAACTCGGCATTCTCACCGTCGGCGTGGTGACCAAGCCGTTCCACTTCGAAGGCCAGCGCCGCATGCGCTTTGCCGAATCCGGCATCGTCGAGCTGCAGAAGGTTGTCGATACCCTGCTGATCATCCCCAACCAGAACCTGTTCCGCGTCGCCAACGAGAAGACCACCTTCGCCGACGCCTTCGCCATGGCCGACCAGGTGCTCTATTCGGGCGTCGCCTGCATCACCGACCTGATGGTCAAGGAAGGCCTGATCAACCTCGACTTCGCCGACGTGCGCGCGGTGATGAAGGAGATGGGCAAGGCGATGATGGGTACGGGCGAGGCGTCCGGCGAGAAGCGCGCGCTCACCTCCGCCGAAGCCGCGATCGCCAATCCGCTGATCGACGACGCCTCGATGAAGGGCGCCAAGGGCCTGCTCATCTCGATCACCGGCGGCAAGGACCTCACGCTCTACGAAGTCGACGAGGCCGCCACCCGCATCCGCGAAGAGGTCGACCAAGACGCCAACATCATCGTCGGCGCCACCTTCGACGAAAGCCTGGAAGGCATCATCCGCGTCTCGGTGGTGGCGACCGGCATCGATCACGTCGGCCTGCAGCGCCAGCCGGCCCAGCCGGAAGCCGCGCTCAAGGAGCTTGCCAGCAAGATGCGCGCCGACAGCCGGCGCGTTGCCGAGCGTATCGAGCGCACGCCGGCTCCGGCGCCATGCTCCGGCCGTCGCCAGCACGGCTGCGGTCGAATCCGCCGCGCATGCCGCGGTTGCCGCCGCGCTTCTGGCGCCGACCGCCGTCGAGGAGGTCTCGATCCGGCCGCTGCCGGTCAAGCCGTCGCTGTTCGAGCCGGCGGACAACGAACCGGTGCAGCCCGAACTGCCGACGCCGAAGGCCTTCATCCCGCCGCCGGCCGAACGGACGGTGGCGCGTACGCCGCGTATGCCGCGCATCGACGAACTGCCGCTGCCGGCACAGGCCGAGATCAAGGCGCAACGCGGCGAGCTTGACGAGGCTCACCCCGAGAAGCAGCGCATGTCGCTGATGCAACGGCTCGCCTCGGTCGGCCTCGGCCGGCGCGCCGAGCAGAACGAACCGCCGCTCGCGCCGCGCACGGCACAGGCGATGCCGCAGTTCGAGCGGCCGATTCGGCCCTCGCCACGCCAGCCGGAAGGCCGGGCGGACGACCCCGTATCGGAATATGCCCGGAGGCCCGCGCCGCAGGGACTCGACCCGCACGGCCGGCAGGCGCCTGTGCATAATTCGGCCGACGAGGACCAGTTGGACATCCCGGCTTTCCTGCGCCGCCAAGCCAACTGAGCCCCCGCCAGGAGACCCCGATGGCCTCGCTCCGCACCCCGGAGCGGGGCCATCGACGTTTGCGATGCCGGTGGTATATTTCTTTAACTTATTGAATTATAAGAGTTTTGTAATGCGAGGCGGCGGCCTTGGCGGCCCGGTCCCCATGTTAATAGCGGTCTGGGCCGCTAAAATCCGGAACTTTTGCCAGCCGGGCGGGGGTGGTTCCCAGCCGAATTGCGGCAAAAAAGAGTAACAGTCGGTAAGAAGACGTGAGTTGGAAGCCCCCCGGCCTGTGGCCTAAGCTTCAGGTGCGAAAGGGACTTTCGGGTCGCTGGGGGTGTCTTCCAGTAAGCGGGCAGGCGCTGTCTTGAAGGCCAAAATGTGGCTCCGACAGGAGCTTGGGATGGGACGTGCGGCTTGCTTGTAGGCCGGCGTAAACGGGTACGATGAAGGGTGCCAAGCAAACAACGTTGCGCGAACAGATTGCCGTTTCCGGCATCGGCGTGCATTCGGGCAGCCCGGTTACCCTGACGCTCAATCCCGCCGACGACGACACCGGCATTCGCTTCCAGCGCGTCGCCGGCAATGGCGCGGTCGAGCGTGAAATCCGCGCCGACGTTCGCGCCGTCACCGCCACCGAATTTGCCACCGTGCTCGGCGACGCCTCCGGCCCGCTCTGCTCGACCGCGGAGCATCTGCTCGCCGCTTTGCGCGGCCTCGGTGTCGACAACGTGCTGGTCGAGATCGACGGCCCGGAAGTGCCAATCATGGACGGGAGCGCCGCGCCCTTCGTCGATGCCATCGATCAGGCGGGTCTGACCGCGCGCGCCTTGCCGCGCCGTTATATCGAGGTGATCAAGCCGGTGCGCGTCGCCAAAGGCAATGCCTTCGGCGAGCTGCGGCCCTACAGCCACGGCTTCCGCGTCGAGGCCGAAATCGAATTCGACCATCCGCTCATCCGCCACCAGGCGCTGGCGCTCGACATCGAGGCCGAGACCTTCCGGAGCGAGATCGCCGGTGCGCGCACCTTCGGCTTCATGAAGGACGTCGCCAAATTGTGGAGCGCCGGCTACGCGCTCGGCGCTTCGTTCGAGAATACGCTGGTGGTGAGCGAGGACCGCGTGCTCAATCCGGACGGGCTGCGCTACACCGACGAGTTCGTGCGCCACAAGATTCTCGACGCCATCGGCGACCTGGCGCTCGCCGGGCAGCCTTTGATCGGCGCCTACCGTACCGTCCGCGGCGGCCATAAGCTCAACCACGCGGTACTGTCGGCGCTGATGGCCGACCGCAGCGCCTGGCGGGTGATCGAGGCGGCCGAGCCCGTGCGCCGCTCTCGCGGCCGTGCGCAAGTCGGGGCCGGCCGTCTGGCCGTGGCCTATGGACCGGAAAAGTCCTGAAAATTCTGAGGCTTCCAGCTTAACCGTCCGCCTTAATCCCGGCCGAATGTCGGCTTAATCGCTTGGCCACGCCGCGTTTTTTCGTTTAAACCAGCGCGGATGGGGGCGTGGGCGGCAGCGCGAGCCGGCCCGCGGGGGACCTGGACACGGCCGCGTGGGATGAGTTTGTGCCCGACGAATTAATGACCGAAAAATCCTCGGCGAAAGTCACCGTGGGCACCGCCCGACGACGGCTTGCGCGCGTCGCGGTTTTGGTCCTGCTGGCGGCGAGCCTCGGCGCCTGCGGCAGCAGCTTCGATATTTTCGCCAAATCGGACAATCAGGCGCCCGACGAGGCCGCCGACCGGCTCTACAACGAGGGTCTCTACCTCATCAACGTCAAGCACGACCCGAAAGAGGCGGCGAAGAAGTTCGAAGAGGTCGACCGCCAGCACCCCTATTCGGAATGGGCGCGCAAATCGCTGATCATGACATCGTACGCCTATTATACGGCCGGCGACTACGACAGTTGCGTCACCGCCGCCCAGCGCTACATCACTCTGCATCCGGGCAGCCCGGACGCCGCCTACGCGCAGTTCTTGATCGGCTCGTCGAATTTCGAGGAAATCCCCGACATCACGCGCGACCAGTCGCGCACCGAAAAGGCGCTCGCCGCGCTTCAGGAAGTGATCCGCAAGTACCCGACCAGCGAATACGCGGTCAGCGCCAGGCAGAAGATTCAGATGGCCCTCGACCAGTTGGCCGGCAAGGAGATGGCGACCGGCCGCTACTACCTCGACAAGAAGGACTACACCGGCGCCATCAACCGCTTCAAAGTCGTGGTCACCAAGTACCAGACCACGCGGCACGTCGAGGAAGCGCTGATGCGGCTGACCGAAACCTATATGGCGCTCGGTATCGTCGACGAGGCGCAGACCGCAGCCGCCGTGCTCGGGCACAATTTCCCCGACAGCGTCTGGTACAAGCATGCCTATACGCTGGTGAAGACCGGCGGCTCCGAGCCGTCGGAAAACCGCGGCTCCTGGATCAGCAAGGCCTTCGTCAACTTCAAGAAAACGATCCTCGGCTAGCGCGCCCGGACGCGCCGGCTGCCCACAGCGCCACGGCCGGGCTTGTCCCGCGCGACAGCCTCTTTAATGATGCGAATCTGGAAGCCTTCGCTGCCCGGGACGAGCTTGGGCGAGACGGACTTTGGATTGATCCGCATGCTTTCTCGACTGGCCATCCGCGACATCGTGCTGATCGACCGGCTCGACATTGATTTTGCCGAGGGGCTGGCCGTGCTCACCGGCGAGACCGGCGCCGGCAAGTCGATCCTGCTCGACGCCTTTGCGCTGGCGCTCGGCGCGCGCGGCGATCAGGCGCTGGTGCGCCAAGGCGCCGAACAGGGCCAGGTCACCGCCGTGTTCGACGTTGCCGCCAGGCATCCGGCACGGGCGCTGCTCAAGGCCACCGATATCCCGGCCGAGGATGAGTTGATCCTGCGCCGCGTGCAGTTCGCCGACGGGCGCACGCGCGCCTTCATCAACGATCAGCCGGTCAGCGTGCAGGCGATGAAGGAGCTTGGCGCCGCGCTGGTCGAAATCCATGGCCAGCACGACGAGCGCGCGCTGGTCGATGCCGCAACGCATCGCCGCCTGCTCGACGCTTTCGGCGCGCTCGAAGCCGATGCGGCGAGGGTCGCGGCGCTGTGGGAGGCGCGGCGCGCCGCCGCGGAGGCGGCCGACGCCCATCGCGCCGAGGTCGAGCGCGCCAAGCGCGAGGCCGACTGGCTGCGTCACGCCGTCGACGAGCTCGGCAAGCTCGCGCCGCAGGCCGGCGAGGAAACCGCGCTCGCCGAGCGGCGCACTGCCATGATGCAGGCCGAGAAGGTCGCCGAGGACCTGCGCGATGCGCATGATGTGATCAGCGGCGCCAATTCATCGGTGCCGGCGCTCGCCGGCGTGGTGCGGCGGTTGGAGCGGCGTGCGGCGCAGGCGCCGAGCCTGGTCGAGCCGGCGGTGAAATCGCTCGACGCCGCGTTGACCGCCCTGGAAGAAACCCGCAGCCATCTCGAAGCCGCGCTGCGCACCGCCGATTTCGATCCGCAGGAGCTCGAGCGCATCGAGGAGCGGCTGTTCGGGCTGCGCGGGGCGGGGCGCAAATACAGCGTCGCGGTGGACGATCTGGCGGCGCTGGCGGCGCGTTACGCGTCCGATATCGCGCTGATCGATGCCGGCGAGGAACGGCTCAAGGCGCTCGAAGAAGCGGCGCGTGCGGCCGAGGCCGACTATCGCGCGGCGGCCGACAAGCTGTCCAAAGCGCGAGCGAAGGTCGGCACCGCGCTCGACAAGGCGGTCAACGGCGAGTTGAAACCGCTCAAGTTGGAGCGGGCGAAGTTCTCGACCGAGATCGAAACTGACGCCGCCGCAGCCGGCGCGCACGGCATCGACCGGGTCGAGTTCTGGGTGCAGACCAATCCCGGCACGCGGCCGGGGCCGCTGATGAAGGTCGCCTCCGGCGGCGAATTGGCGCGCTTCCTTTTGGCGCTCAAGGTGGTGCTGGCCAACCGCGGCTCGGCGCCGACCTTGGTGTTCGACGAGATCGACACCGGGGTGGGCGGCGCGGTCGCCGACGCCATCGGCGTGCGGCTCGCCAAGATCGCCGTCCGGCGTGCAGGTGCTGGCGGTGACGCACGCCCCGCAAGTGGCGGCGCAGGCCACCCGCCACTATCTCATCAGCAAGGACGTCCTGGACAAGGGCAAGCGCGTCGCCACCCGCGTCACCGAGGTGGCCGCCGAAAAGCGGCGCGAGGAGATCGCCCGCATGCTGGCCGGCGCCGAGATCACCGCCGAGGCCCGCGCCGCCGCCGAACGGCTGATCAAGGCGGCGAGTTAGCCCATAATCGTCATGCTTGGCCTTGTGCCGGGCACCCACGCCTTTAGATTTCTGGCATGGCCAAAGCCAAAGTCAAAACCGACAAAACGACCCGTCGAATTGCTCACCGCCAGGCAGGCGAAGGCCGAGCACGCGCGGCTGCAGGTCGAGATCTCCGAGCACGACCGGCGCTACTACCAGCAGGACCGGCCGACGGTTTCCGACGCCGAATATGACGCACTGCGCCGCCGCTACACGGCAATCGAAGCGCGCTTTCCCGATTTGCGCACGCTGGAGTCGCTCTCGCTCAAAGTCGGCGCCGCGCCGTCGCGCGGCTTTGCCAAAATTCGCCACGCGGTGCCGATGCTGTCGCTCGACAATGCCTTTGCGGATCAGGACGTCGTCGATTTCGTCGCCCGCATCCGCCGTTTCCTTAAGCTCAGCGACGACGAAGAAATCGCCTTCTCCGCCGAGCCGAAGATCGACGGGCTGTCGATGTCGCTGCGCTACGAGGACGGCGAGCTCGTCACCGCCGCCACCCGCGGCGACGGCCAGGAAGGCGAGGACGTCACCGCCAATATCCGCACGCTCGAGGACGTGCCAAAAAAGCTCAAAGGCCGCAACGTGCCCAAGATCAGCCGAGGTACGCGGCGAGGTCTACATGACCAAGCATGCCTTCCTGAAGCTCAACGAGCGGCAGAAGGCGGCCGGCGAGCAGATTTTCGCCAACCCGCGCAATTCGGCGGCCGGCTCGCTGCGCCAGAAGGATCCCGCCGTCACCGCGTCGCGGCCGCTCGGCTTCTTTGCCTATGGCTGGGGCGAAATGAGCGAGATGCCGGCCGACGCGCAATCGGCCATGATCAAGTGGTTCGAGAGCTGCGGCTTCAAGACCAATCCGCTGACCAGGATTTGCCGCTCGACCGAGGAGCTGGTCGCCTTTCACCGCAAGATCGAAGAAGGCCGCGCCGATCTCGACTACGACATCGACGGCGTCGTCTACAAGGTCGACCGCCTCGAATGGCAGGAACGGCTCGGCTTCGTGTCGCGCTCGCCGCGCTGGGCGATCGCGCACAAGTTCCCCGCCGAGCGCGCGATGACGGTGCTGCGCGACATCGAGATCCAGGTCGGCCGCACCGGTTCGCTCACGCCGGTCGGCAAGCTCGAGCCGGTCGGCGTCGGCGGCGTCATCGTGCAGAACGTGACGCTGCACAACGAGGACTACGTCAAGGGCATCGGCGGCGACGGCGAGCCGCTGCGCGAGGGCCGCGATATCCGCATCGGCGACACCGTCATCATCCAGCGCGCCGGCGACGTCATCCCGCAGGTGGTCGACGTCGTCATCGACAAGCGGCCGAAGGACGCCAAGCCTTATCGCTTCCCGAAGAAATGCCCATGCTATCTGCACACCGATATTGTGCGCGAAGAAACGGCGACCGGCGAGGAGGGCGCGCGCGCCCGCTGCACCGGCGAGTTCGCCTGTCCGTTCCAGAAGATCGAGCACCTCAAGCTGTTCGCCTCGCGCCGCGCCTTCGACATCGACGGGCTCGGCGAGAAACAGATCGAGTTCTTCTTCGAGAAGGAATGGATCAAGGAGCCAGCCGACATTTTTATGCTGGAAAAAAAGCACAGAAACGAATTGCTGGAGGAGGAGGGTTACGGCGAAACCTCGGTGAAGAACCTGTTCGACGCGATCAATACGCGCCGCGAGATTGCGCTCGAACGCTTCGTCTACGCGCTTGGCATCCGCCAGGTCGGCGAGACCACGGCGCTGGCGCTGGCGCGCGGCTACGGCTCGTGGAAGGCGTTCCACGATGCCTGCCTGAAGGTGGCCAAGGGCGACGAGGAGGCGATCGCCGAGATGGACGCGCTCGACCAGATCGGGGACACCGTGATCGAGGCGATACGGTCTTATTTCAGCGAGAAGCACAATCTCGGCATCGTCGAGCGGCTGAAAAAAGAGGTCGACGTTCTCGACGCCGAAAAGCCGAAGACCGACTCCAAGATCGCCGGCAAGGCCGTGGTGTTTACCGGCGCGCTGGAAAAGATGACGCGCGAGGAGGCCAAAGCCACCGCCGAGCGCTTGGGCGCGAAGGCGTCCGGTTCGGTGTCGAAGAAGACCGATTACGTCGTCGCCGGCCCCGGCGCCGGCTCCAAGCTCGCCGAAGCCAAGAAGCATGGCGTCCAGGTGCTCAGCGAAGACGAGTGGTTGAAGCTTATCTCCTAGGGCATGGATTAAACCCTGTCTCGCCCTCATCGATGAATTTCCACGCGAATGCGTTTGCTTTGCGCTCTCGAACAATCTGCTTGCGCTCTCTACCAAGAACTCCCGGGCGCGGTATGTAAATCACCGCGCGCTCAAAAATGGCGGAGCATAAAAAAGAGGAAAATTCTATGCGCGGATTTGGATCGTTCGTTGGTTTTGTCGCTTTGATCTGCCTTATGCCATTGCGCGCAACTGCGGCGGACATGTCTCAAATTGTTCCTATGCTCCAGAAGGGCGGTTACGTCTTGGTGCTCCGTCACGGTGCGACGGACGAGAGCCAAAAGGATGTCTATCCCTTCGTATTTGACGATATGAAGAAGCAGCGCCAGCTGAGCGACCAAGGACGCGATGTCGCGCGTAAAATGGGGTCCGCCATTAAAACGCTCGGAATTCCGATCGGGCAAATTTACTCCAGCAAGCTCAACCGGGCGATTGAAACAGCGTCCTTGGTGTCCTCGGCGCACATCACCCCCGTGAGCGAACTCACCGACAGCGGGGCAGGGAGCGCGGCTGCGATGGCCAATCCGAACGGCGCTAACGCAATAATTGGAAACGCCTTTCGCGCCTTGGTGAATAAAGCGCTGGCGACGGGAACCAACACCTTGCTCGTCACGCATAAGCCAAATATTGCCGACGCGTTCGGCAAAGAGCTTGGCGATGTGAAGGAGGCCGAGACTCTGATTTTTCGGCCGAACCCCGCCGGCCCCCCGACGCTGGTCGGACGCGTGCAGGCGAGCGAATGGCTTGTGCAAGCCGGAAGCCCAAAGTCATAGCGATCGGAGGCCGCACAAGGATATTGCAGTCGTCCCGGGATGACGCTTCATCTTCGCACCAGCGCGCCATAAGCCGCCGCCGTCGCCACCACCACGGCCACCAGCTGCCAGGCCATCGGCATCGCGCTATGCGCGCCGGCAAGGAGCATCGAGACGGTTTGCGTCGAGGCCGCGCCGATCGCCATTTGCGTAAAGCCGGTCATGCCGGACGCGGCGCCGGCCGCCTGCGGGCGGATGCTGATCGGCGCCGGCGATCGCGTTCGGCAGCAGCAGGCCGTTGCCGTAGGAGATGACGAGCTGCGGCAGAAAGATGATCGCCGGCCCCGCGTCCGGCAGGGTCGCGACCAAGATCGCGGTCAGGCTCGCGCCGATGAGTTCGAAGCCGATGCCGGTCATGATCATGGCGTCGAGGCCGAAGCGTTGCGACAGCCGCGAGGCGGTGAAGTTGCCGCTCATGTAGCCGAGCGAGGTCACCGCGAACCACAGCCCGTATTCGGCCGAGGTGCGCCCCATCAGCGTCACCACCACGTGCGGCCCGCCGCCGAGAAACGTAAAAAACGGCGCCGAGCCGAGTGCGCCGCACAGTACGTAGCCGTGGAACTTGGCGCTGCTGATAAGCGCGCGCCAATGCTCGACCAGCATGCCGGGCGCCTGCGCCACGCTTGCCGGCCGCGTTTCCGGCAGCACCAGCGCCGCCCAGAGCAGCACGGCGGCGCTGAACGCGGCGATGAACAAAAAGATCGCCTCCCAGCCGAAGGCGGTATCGAGGATGCCGCCGACGAGCGGCGACACCATCGGCGCGATCACCATGGCGGTGGTGACCAGCCCGATCATGGCGGCGGCGCGCTCGCGCTCGTAGAGGTCGCGAATGATGGCGCGGCCGATGACGATGCCGGTCGAAGCGCCGACCGCCTGAATGACGCGCGCGCCGATCAGCGCGCCAATCGAGGAGGCGGCAATCGCAGCGAGCGAGGCGACGACGCTCAATGCAAGGCCGGCGAGCACCACCGGCCGGCGGCCGAAGCGGTCGGACAACGGCCCGAGCAGCAATTGCGCGGCTGCGAGGCTCAACAGATAAAGCGTCAGCATGAGCTGCACCGTGCCGGTGTCTGAGGCAAGCCGCGTCACCAGACCGGGCAGCGCCGGCACCAGGATGTTCAGTGTCGCCGGCCCGATGGCGGTCATCGCCATCAGCAATGGCAGCAGGCGCCGCGGGCTGATCTTCGCCGGCGCCGGCGACGCAGACGTCCTGGCGTCCATCAGGAATTTCCCAGCGGCCTGGTCGCGGCTTCGAGCCAGGCCCGCGCGGCGGAATCGAGTAGCGGGCCGATCTCCTCCCGCACGCGGGCATGATAGCCGTCGATCCAGTTGCGCTCCTTGGCGGTCAGCATACGGGTGTCGATCAACCGCCGGTCGATCGGCGCTAGCGTCAGCGTCTCGAACGTATTGAGCGGCTTCTCGGCGCCGGCAGGCTCGAGCGCGGCGATCACCAAGAGCAGGTTCTCGATGCGGATGCCGTAGGTGCCGGTTTTGTAATAGCCCGGCTCGTTCGATAGGATCATGCCGCGCTTGAGCGCCACGGTGCCGAGCTTGGAGATGCGCGCCGGGCCTTCGTGCACCGACAGATAGCTGCCGACGCCGTGCCCTGTGCCGTGATCGAAGTCGAGACCGGCATGCCACAGCGCGGTCCGCGCCAGCGGGTCGAGCTGGGCGCCGCTGGTATTTTCCGGAAACACCGCGGTGGCAATGGCGATGTGGCCCCTGAGCACACGGGTAAAGCGGTCGCGCATCTCCTCGGTTGGGGTGCCGAAGGCGACGGTGCGGGTAATGTCGGTGGTGCCGTCCTCGTATTGCGCGCCGGAATCGACCAGGAACAATTCGTCGGTGCCGAGCGTGCGGTTGGTGGCGCGGGTGACCCGGTAATGCACGATCGCGCCGTTCGGCCCGGCGCCGGCAATGGTCGGAAAGGAGATGTCCTTCAATAGCCCGCTGTCGCGGCGGAAGCTTTCCAGCGCCTCGACCGCATCGATCTCGGTGACTTTGCCCTTAGGGGCTTCGCTTTCGAGCCAGGCGAGAAAGCGCGCCACCGCGACGCCGTCGCGCCGATGCGCGGCGCGCGAGCCGGCGATTTCGGCGTGGTTCTTCACCGCCTTCATCAACGCGATCGGATCGGCGCCGCGCGCCGGCTTGCCGCCGCTGCCTGAAACGAGCAGCGTCAGCGCGTCGGCGGCGCTTGCCTGGTCGAGCCGCACGGTCTTGCCCGTGTATTGCGCGAGGTCGCGAACGAAATCGTCGGGCGCGCGCACCGCTGCGATCTCCTCCAGGGCGTGGCGCGTCGCGTTGTCGAGCTTGGCCGCGTCGACATAGAGCGCCGGCTTGCTGTCCTGCGGCACGATCGCGAAAGCGAGCGCCAGCGGCGTATGCGCGATGTCGGAGCCGCGAATGTTGAACGCCCAGGCGACGTTCTGCGGATCGGACACCACCAGAACGTCGGCGCGCAGCTTCTTGAGCTCGCCCTGGAGGCGCTTGAGCTTGTTGGCCGCGCTTTCGCCGGCGAGCTTGATGTCGCGCAGGGTCACCGCACCCGCCGGCGGCTTCGGGCGGTCAAGCCACAACGCATCGATCGGATTGCTCTCGACCGCCACCAGTTCGGCGCCGGCGGTCGCGCAGGCCTTCCGCAGTTTCTCCGCGCTCTCGGTGGTGTGCAGCCACGGATCGAAGCCGAGCTTCATACCCGATTTCAGATTCTGTTCGAGCCATCGGTCCGGCGGATTGTCCACCAGATGCTCGATGGCAAAGAGCTTCATGTCGATCTGGCTCTCCGCCTGCACCGTATAGCGGCCGTCGACGAACAGCCGCCGCGCGCTCGGAAAGCACGATCGCGGCGCCGGCCGAGCCGGTGAAGCCGGTGAGCCAGGCGAGGCGTTCCTCGCTCGCCGGCAGGTATTCATTCTGCTGGCGATCGGCGCGCGGTACGACGAAACCGTCGAGGCCGCGCCGCTTGAGTTCGGCGCGCGTTGCGGCGAGATGCGCGGCGGCGGCCGCGCGCTCGTTGGAATCGTCGAAGGTCTGAAAGCGGGCCTCGAACATAACCGGCACTCTAGCTTGCTTCGTGCGGCGAGCAACGCAGGCATGCGTTGCTCGCTGGGCACGGCATGCGGATCGCATTTCTTGGGCAAATGGCGAAATGATCGAGCGGCGCTGGCGAGCCATTCAGCAGGCAATCGGGATCGTGACTCGCTTTTGTGCAATGCGATTGATCTGCCGCAATCATGCCACCGATCTTTCCGCTTCATTAATGCGCTTATATCCAATTCACGGAGCTTCCATGCAATGTCGCGCGTGGTTCCAAAAGCCGATTTGGATTATGTTGCAGTGCAATAATCAGAGACGAATTGCCAGGATTCGCTGACGCTTCGATTGCGAGAAGGAGAGAGATGAAATGGTTGCCGTGACTTATGGCGTTGCCGGCGGCCGCGCCGCAGAAACCGTCGCGCCGGGCAAAACTTGGCTGGCCCGCTTCATGGATGCGCTGATCGAATCGCGCATGCAGCAGGCCCGCCGCGAAATTCGTTTGCACACAGGTTTGCTGCCATACTCGCTCGACGAGCGCGGCAACCGGCTGGTCAAGACCGGCGTCAACGATATGCCGTTCGGCGTCTGACGGTCTTAAGCTTTCACCAGCGCGAAGCCGCCCCGGTGTCCTCGCCCGGGGCGGTTTTGTTTTTAGCGCAGTCCGAGCACCAGCGTCACCCAGCCCTCGAGCGGAATGCGGCGTTCGAGCACGAGTCCCTGTGCGCGATAGATCGTCAGCGCGGCATTGGCCTGCCCCGGCAGCAGGCCGGACAACACGATATGCCCGCCGGGCGCGGCGAGGCGGCTGAGCGGAACGGCGAGCCGCGTTAGCGGGCCGAGCAGAATATTGGCGAAGATCAGATCATAGGGTGCGCGTGCCGCAATTGCGCGTGCTTTGGTGCCGACGGCGCGCACGAAGGTAATCGCGGAGGCAGCGCGATTGAGCCGCGCATTGCCGCGCGCGGCCTCGACCGCGACCCGGTCGATGTCGCTCGCCACGACGCGCGTGCGCAGCAGCTTCGCCGCCGCGATTGCCAGCACGCCGCTGCCGGTGCCGATGTCGAGGATGCGCGTCGCGCGCCGCCGTTTCGCCAGAGCGTTGAGCGCCAGCAGACAGCCGCGCGTGGTGCCGTGGTGGCCGGTGCCGAAGGCCAGCGCCGCCTCGATTTCGATGCCGATGTCATTCGGCTTGACGCCGGCGCGGTCGTGCGCGCCATGCACTAGGAAGCGGCCGGCACAAACCGGGCGCAAGCCGGCCAGGCTTTCCGCCACCCAGTCGATCTCCGCCACCGTCTCGAACAACAGCGCCGCGGCTGCGGTCTCGCCGGCGGCGAGCGCAACCTGCGCTCGCAACGTGGCCTCGTCGGGCGGCGCGGGGAAATGAACCGCCAATTGCCATTGCCCGCCGTCGTCCTCGAAGGCGGCGCAGACGGCATGGTCCATGCTCTCGGCCAGATAGGCGGCAAGCCGTTCGGCGGTCGGCTGGTCGCAGGCGAGGCGGGCGACGACGGTCATGGCTGCATTTACAGCGTTTGGCGAAAGCGCTGGCAATGGCTATGTAGAGCACGCATGACCATGCAAATGCCTAATCCAAGCGACATCGAAGCGCTCGCTTTGGCCCGCCGCAGCGGCTGGCCAGACGATTTGCGCGTGCTGATCGCGCGCTTTCCGCGCGAGCAATGGCAGGGTCACGCCAATCTCGGCGAGATGGCGCGCTTCTGGCTGTCGCGCCACGACATGTTTCGCGAACTCACCGCGATGATCGGAACGATCGAGACCCAATTTCGCGAGGGCCAATTGCCGCCCGCCGAATTCCCGCGCCATCTGGTGCCGCGGCTGCAATTACTGTTGTCGCAGCTCGACGTGCACCACCAGATCGAGGATCTGCACTATTTTCCGATCTTCCGCGCCGCCGAGGCGCGGTTGGCGCGCGGCTTTGACGTGCTGGAAGGCGACCACCACGCCATCCACGCCGACATGGAGCAGACCGCGCACACCGCCAACGCCTTGCTGCGCGCGCTTGCCGGCGAGCCGCAGGCGCTGCAGCGCTGCGGCGACGACTACGCGGCGGCGAGTGGCGCTCTGCTGAAAGGTCTCATCCGTCACCTCGACGACGAAGAGGATCTGATCGTGCCGCTGATTCTCGACCGCGGCGAGGAAGCCCTCGGCGTTGCCCACCACGGATAAACGCAAGCCAGACGGTTAACGGCCGGCCGCCCCTCGTTGCCGGCAAATCGTCGCCCATTGTGAGCTGCTTCACACGCCCAATTCAGAGGCCTCGGTACGGTGCTGCCACAACAACACGACAAGCAGGGATAAGGCAGTCTCGGAGTGGAATCGTGCAAACAGCATATATTGAGACAAAGGGCGTCGTCGTCCGCCATCCAGCGGCAAAGCGCGTACAGTCGGACCGCGACCTGCTGACCAGTATCGCCGCTGGCGATCGGTCGGCGATGCGGGCATTCTACGACCGCTACAATGTGCAGGTGTACCGGTTCGTGTTGCGGCTCATCCGCGACGCGTCGAATGCCGAGGATGTCGTCAGCGAAGTGTTCTTCGTCGTGTGGCGGCAGGCCGGCCGCTTCGAGTACCGCAGCGAGGTCTCGACCTGGGTGCTGGCGATCGCGCGCTACAAGGCGATCTCCGTCATGCGGCAGCGACAGGACGAGCCGCTCGAGGATGCCGCGGCGCACGAGATCGTCGATGAAGCGAACGATTCTCAGGTTGCGCTCGAAAAGAAGGACACCGCTGCCGTGTTGCGCGGATGCCTGACCAGGTTGTCCGCCAAGCATCGCGAGGTTATCGACCTCGTGTACTACCATGAGAAATCGGTGAATGAGGTGGCCGAGATCATCGGCGTGCCGACCAACACGGTCAAAACGCGTCTGTTTTACGCGCGCCAGCAGATGCGCAAACTGTATGAGCAGACGGCTATGGCGACGCGCAGTGCCGCCTGAAGCACTTGACGTCGCGCACGTGCCGCTCGGCGGCCTGGCGTGAGGTGAAGGCGCCGCGATTGCGCGGCCGGCCGTTCTTCCACTTGATCATGTGCGAATAGAGCCGGTGCTTACCGCCTCCTAGCCGACGCTATGTACAAGCCAAATTTCACTCTTCACAATGGAGCGAGGTTGGCTATTGGCGTGGAGCGGCAGCCGCATGGGCGGGGCATTCACAGGCAAAGTCGTCTTGATCACCGGTGGCGCGCGCAATCTCGGCCGCGCCATGGGCGTCGCCTTTGCGGGCGCGGGCGCCTCGATCGCCATCAACGCACGTTCGCAGCGGCCGGAGTTGACTGAGACCCTGGCGGTGATCGAAGCGGCCGGCGGCAAGGCGATGGCGGTGCTTGGCGATATCATGGACCGCGCCGCCGTTGATGCGATGATGGCCGACATCGTCGGCCGCTTTGGCCGGTTGGACATCCTCATAAACAACGCCGTCACCCACGCCACCAAGCCGTTTCTTGAATTGAGCTACGCCGACTGGCAGGCGCCGATCCGCGTTACGCTCGACGGCGCCTTCCACTGCACGCAAGCTGCGGTGCCGGCGATGATCCGTGCCGGCGGCGGCAGCGTCGTGAACATGGGCGGTCTGTTCGGCCACATGCCAATCCCCAACCGCGCGCCGACCGCGGCGGCCAAGGCGGGCCTTGCCGGGCTGACGCGGGCGCTGGCGCTCGAGCTCGCAGCGCACAACATCAACGTCAATTACGTGGCGCCGGGGCCGGCCAACACGGCGCGCGACAGCCCGTTCAAGTTCGACATGACGCGCATTCCGTTCGGCCGCTTCGCCGAGCCGAGCGAGATCGTCGCCACGGTGATGATGTTGTGCGGCAAAGACGGCCGCTTCGTCACCGGGCAGACCATCCATGTCAACGGCGGCTTGTTCATGAACAACTAGAAACTCAGGGAGGATCGATCATGCGTGCAATGCTGTTGCGTCTCGGCCTGTGCCTCTGCGCGATCACGTTATCTCCGGCGAACGCCGCCGAATACCCGACCCGGCCTGTGCATATTATCGTCGGCCTCACGGCGGGCTCCGGCGTCGACATCATGGCGCGCATGGTCGGGCAGAAGCTCGCGGACTCGATGGGCCAGCCCTTCATCGTCGAGAACCGGCCCGGCGCCGGCAGCAACATCGCCACGCGTTATGCGGCGTCGACGGAGCCGGACGGTTACACCATTTTCGTCTCCACCATCGCCAACGCCATCAACGCGACGCTGTACAAGAACCTGCCGTTCGACACGCTCAAGGATTTCTCGCCGGTGATCCTGGGCGCCACCTCGCCCAACATCCTGATCGTCAATCCGTCGGTGCCGGCAAAAACCGTGGCGGAGCTGATCGCCTACGCCAAGGCCAACCCCGGCAAGCTCACCGTCGGTTCGAGCGGCGTCGGTACTGCGCCGCAGATGACTGCGGTGTTGTTCCGCGAGCGCGCCGGCATCAAGGTCGTCGACGTGCCATTCAAGGGTGGGCCGGAAGCGACCGCGGCGCTGCTCGGCGGCCAGATCGACTACCTGTTCGCCATTGCCTCGACCGCGCTGCCGCATATCAAGGCTGGCCGCGTGCGCGCGCTCGGTATCACCAGCAGCAAGCGGTCGCCGCTGCTGCCCGACGTGCCGACCATCGCCGAAAGCGGCCTGCCGAAATTCGAGTCGGTGACGTGGTTCGGCTTCGAAGTGCCGAAGGGCACGCCGCACTCGATCATCGACAAGCTCAACAATGAGGTCGGCAAGGCGCTGGCGACGCCCGAGGTCAACGACAAGCTCGCGGTGCAGGGCCTCTATGTCGAGGGCGGCACGCCCGAGCAGTTCGACCACTACATGCGCGCCGAATTCGACAAATGGGGTACCCTGGTCAAGGAAACCGGCATGTCGATGAAGGAGTAATGCCGGCCGTTGCCGAGACCGTTAAAGTTTTAATCGATGAGTCTAAACGATCCTTGTAAATCCTGCGCAATAGTTCCCGTCCGGCGGCCGTCAAGGTGCGCCGGACGGAGACCGTCATGATTGCATCGCTCAATCCCTGGCTCGAATCCATGCGGTTTGCCTGCGAGGTGCAGGCGGTAGTCGCCATGAGCCTGATGTTCCTGGCGCAAGGCGAACCGGAAGCCGAAGTGGAAGCGCGCCTGATGGTGGCGGAAAAAGTCGCGGCCTTTGCCGACGCCGAAGCGGCGCTCGCCAAAGCGCTGTTTGCCGGCGAGAACATCATGGTCGCCGCCGAACACGCTCATGCGCCGGTGCGCTCGCGCGTGCACGCTAACAATGACCGCCTCGCGCACGCGATAGACTGACTCCGGCTCTAGTGCCGTTTGAAGTACTGAATGTCGCGCTCGTGCTCCACGGCCGCCTTGCGTGAGGCGAAGGTGCCGAGGTTGCGCCGCTTGCCAGTGCGCGGATTTTTCTTGCGCGAATAGAGCCGGTATTTGCCCCCCGCAAGCTTGCGGATCATGATTTCGTCCTCCGTCGTTTGCGCAACGCGGCCTGCGCCTTCTTGATGTTGGCGAGTTGCGCGCGGCGCATCGCCGGCGTCGGCTTTTCGGCCGCCGGGATCTTGCGGCGCGGCTTGGCGATGAAGCGGTCGTCGCCGAGATGACACGGCACAGAGCCGAGCTGGCCGAGTACCTTCTCCGCGGCCAGGCTGTCGGCGACCAATTGCTTGCCGACGCGATGCGCTTCGCTCTTGCCGATCAGCCATTTCTGCGTATTCCAGGAGCCGTTGGCACGCTGCCCGGCAATACGTTCTATTCCGCCGCGTGTGCCGACATCCTGGTTTCGAAAGGTGACGAACTCGCCCTTGGGCCGCACCTGGATATGGAAGAAGCCGCCGCGTCCCCTGGCGCCCGGCTTGGCGCGTCGCGTGCGGCGTTGCTGGGATTTCGGCATGGCAATCTCCGGTGACGTCGAGAATAAAGCGTCACGCCAGCACGGGTTCCCCGGGCCCGCCTTGATCTAGGGCAAAGGCCTCACCAGCCGAAGGGGAAGAAGCCGCGCGGGCGCGCCTCGTCATACGGCTGCTCGGGCTGGTAATAACGGGGTGCATACCTGTCGTCGCCCTGCCAGCCATTGCGTCCGAAGAATTGTTGCCGTGGCGGCAGCACGGCGACCTGGTTGCCATCCTGGTCTGTGCCGTACTGGTCTGCGCCCTGATCTGGGGTAGCGTACTGACCCTGCTGATATTGCTGACCCGCGACGGGGCGCTCGTTGTTGCGGTTCGGCGTCGCGTGTGCGACGGGCATGCCGGATCCTTCGGGGATTTTGCCGGTGAGCACCACGGTGGTGTGCGCCATCTTGTTCTTCTGCACCAGGTCCCAGAGCAGGGCGGCGTGCTGCACCGACAGCCGCACGCAGCCGTGCGAGGCCGGCCGGCCCAGGCTGTTGTGGTTGGTGCCGTGGATGGCGTGGCCCTGCATGGTGAAGAAGATCGAATAGGGCATCGGCGCGTCATCCCACTCGCGGCTGAAGTGATCGCGGTCCATGCGGAACGGGGTGAAGGCGCCGTTCGGCGTGTCGTAACCGGCAACGCCGGTCGACACCGGCCAGACATACATCTGCTGGCCGTCTTGGCTGACGGTCATTCGCTGGGCGGCTTTGTCGACCTGAACCAAGAGGTCGGCGCGCGCCGGCGCGGCGGCGACAAGGGCGAACGCGGCGAACGCCGCAACAAGGCTAAGACGCATGGTGACCTCCCAAGCCCTAACCCCGGGAGAGCACAGCAGGTTCCATTCGGCGCGATTGTGGCGGGATTTCACCTTCGCCCGCTTGCGCGGAGAGAGAGCGCCTAATATTCGGCAATTGCGCAGGTAGCGCGTGCGCATGGCGCGCTCGGATTCCGCTGCCGCATAGGGCGCGGTGATGCACCAACCGCGCCGCGTTCCAATGCGCAGGCCGGCGCGATAACAAAAAGGCCGCCCACCGGGCGGCCTCGCTTTGTCATTCGATGATCGCCGCAATTGCGCTGGCGCGGCGTCAACTCAGTAGCACGAGCCGTAATAGCCGTAGCCGCGGGTGCTGTCGGTGTCGTGGCCGGCGCGGTCACTTCTTCTCCAACATCAACTGCCCTCGCTGCCCGACCACGCGTTGCACCGCGCGGGCGAAGCGAGCCAGCAGCCAGGGCAGCGTCACCTCCAGCCGCACCGCGCCTTCGTAGACGTCGATAAAGCCATGTGCGTGCTGGGCGAGCGTCGAGGCGGCGAAGCTCAGCCGGTCGCCCTCCCAGGTGTCGTTCTCGATGCGCAGCAGATAGGCGAACTCGGTCTTGGCGCGGCCTATGCCGTCCTTGATGCGGCGCAGCGCCTCGTCCTTGCCGAGGCTATGGGGGATGACGACGATCAGGGGTTCGGTCATGGCCCCGATATGGCGATGGGCCGGGCCGGCGGAAAGGCCTGCGCCGCATTTGCCTAAAACTCTCCGATTTTTCCGACAGTCGCATTTTACTCGGAGTTTAAGACCAATGCGGTTGAATTTGCCGCGCATGCGATTTCATTTGTCGGGGGGTTTGATGCCGATAAACCAAAAATCGTCAATACCCAGAGCTTTTACGGCGCTCGGGCTCTCGCCCCGCGACCACGGCGCCATCGCCTCCCCCATCGCGCCGCTGATGGTGCTCTTCATCAACGTCGCATCGCCGCGGGCGGCGTTCGGGCAGAGCGGCAAGGACAAGAAGCTGGAGCGGTTCGCGCTCTACACGCCGCAGCCGGCAGGCGTCGCGCTCGCCGACGGCGGTCCGGCCCCGATGCTGATATTCGCAACCTGGCGTGGCGGCGCAGGGCGCGATCTTGGCGCCACGCCGAAGCTGCGGGCCTTGCTAGCGGCGATCCGGCCGGAGCCGGATCGGCCGGCGCCGGCGCTGATGCGCGAACCGATCGTCGGCATCGCCTCGATGTATTACCCCTGCTGTCCGGGTAGGCCGGTGGAAGACGCCGAGACGGCGTCGGGCGAATTCTACGACGCCGAGGCCTGGACCGCGGCGATCCAGATCGGCCTACGCCACCGTTTCGGCGGAGTGCGCTACGGCACCAGCTACCGCGCCGCCTACGCACTGGTCGAAGGCGCGGGCAAGCAGGTAATCGTCAGGGTCAACGACGTCGGACCGCTGCTGCCCGGCCGCGTCATCGACCTCAACGCTAGGGCCATGCGCTATTTCGATCCGACGCTGACGCTCGGGCTCGTGCCGAACGTACGCATCACGCCGCTCGACGGCCGCCATTGGCGGCCGGGCCCGGTCGACGACGACGGCGCGTTCGCCGGTCTGCCGGCCATGCCGCAGCGGCCGTCGCGCGAGCAGTTCGCGATCAACTTGAATTGAGACAGCCCGCGCTGGTGCGACGTGCTAAGGTCGCCGTCTCTCGTCTTGCCGGAGCCAGCCGCCATGCCTCGTGTCGCCGCGACGCTCGTGCTGTTCGCCGTGGCCTGCGCCGCGCCGGTGCGCGCGGAGGACATCAATAGCTTCCGCGCCCAGCACCATCTGCCGCCGCTGGCCATGAGCTCGACGCTCGCCGGCATGGCTTACGAGCAGGCGCAGAGCATGGCCGACCGCAACCATCTCGATCACAACGGCTTCCGCGCGCGCTTCGCCTTCTCCGGCGGCCGCCACGCCGAGAACGTGGCGTTCGGCTGCGCCGACGAAGACTGCGCCTACCGCATGTGGGCGCGGTCGGCCGGGCACCGTCGTAACATGCTGCTGCGCGACGTCTCCGCCTACGGCATTGCCTCGGCCACGGGCAAGAACGGGCGCAAATATTGGGCGCTGGACTTGGGGAATTGATTTGAGTTTGTCGTGGCCGGGCTTGACCCAGCCATCCCGCTTAGGGTCGCATGGCCGCGCCCTCCTCGGCGGGATGCCCGGCGCAAGGCCGGGCATGACAAGGAATTTCTCATGCCTCTCTCCGACACCATCAAAACCCTGATCCGCAACGCCTGGGACGACGGCTACCCGTGTCTCGTCGCCACGAACGGCCGCGAGGGGCCCAATATTACGCCGAAGGGCTCCATGATCGTCTACGACGATGCCCACCTCGCCTGGTGGGAGCGCAGCAAGCGCGCGGTGCTGGAGAACCTCGGCCATGACCCGCGCGTCTGCGTGATGTACGCCAACTTCAAGGCACAGCGCGACGGCGTGCTGGACAGTGGCTTCCTGCGCTTCTTCGGCAGCGTGGCGCTGCACGAGAGCGGGCCGGTGCGGGAGAAGATCTTCTCCATGCTGCTGCCGCGCGAGCAGAGCCATGTCGGGGCCGACGCCGGCATCGGCGTGCTGGTCCGAATCGACAAGGCGATCGACGTCCGCGGCAAGCCGGTTATGTGAGTTTTACTCCCCACCGCGACGCGCCGTTATAATACGAGCATGACAATCACTCGGGGGACTGCATTCTCAAGCTTTGCCTCGCCGCCGTAGCGCTCGCCGTGCTGACCGGCGGCGCGCTCGCCGCCGATCCGCGCTTCTGCGAGAATTATTCCGCCACCGCCGTGCGCCAGGCGGCCGTCGCGCACCGCACGCCGACCTGCGCGCCGGGAGCCATCGGCACGCGCTGGACCGCGTGCATTACGGGAAACCATCGCCATGCCCCCGCCGCCGCGCATCGAAGGTTACGCCATCGTCTCCGAGGACGGCATGCTGGCGTTGCATGTCCGCTTTCCCCCAAAGCAGAGAGGAGCGTCTTACCGCCACCAGCTCCGTTGTGCTGGGCGATAGTCGTCGCGCCAACGCGTACCGGATTGGGAGTTCCAATTGCGCTGGAAAAACGGGAAGCCGTCGTCGCCCCAGCCGCCCGCCATGAGGGGATCGGGAGGCGTCACCTGGCGCGTGATAAAGCCGCCTTGCGGCTGATTGCTCAGCACCGCGACAAACTCGGTGCGGTAGTTGGTCTCCTTGCTCAGCGGCTCGTCCGAGACGATGATCGAGGAGCGCGGCGCTGCCGTCGGCGCGATGCGGTCGAGCACATCCTGCGGGATGGCGATGCGGTCGAGCGCGTCTTTGGCGTCGTCGCCCTCGTCGATGGTGACCGCGGTCCAGCGTAAGGCAGCACCGTCGCGCGCCGTTGCCGTGAACACATGCGTGCCGATCGGCCGGTCGGGATCGCGGATGGTGACCGGGACCTCGATGCTCGCATCGAACACCTCGCCGCCGTCCGGCCACCGCTTATGCGTGTTGCGCCGCACGTAGAGCTTCTGCGTGGCGCGGCTGATGTAGATCGACACCGGCTCGAGCGCGAGCTTGGCTTCGGTGGCCGCCTTGACGGTTGCGGCCTTCTTGGTGTCGGCCGCCTTGGCGGCGTCCTTTGCGGCGGCGGCGGCGTCGACTTTGGCTTTCGCGTCGGCTTTTGCCGTGTCGAGCTGCGTCGCCAATTCCGCGGCCTTGGCGGCGGCTTTTTGCTTGCGCTCCTCGGCCCGCGCCTTGGCTTCGTCGTTCTTCGCGGCGGCGAGCGCCCTGTCGGCGGACGCCAGCGCGGCGTCGGCGCTCTTCTTCATCTGCTCCAGCTTGCGCAGCGACGCCGTCAGCGATTTCGTCTCGCGCGCCGTTGCCACGGCGGCTTTCTTCGCCTCCTCCGCCGCCTTGACTGCCTCCGCCGCCTCGCGGGCGAGCGTCTCGGCCTTAGCCGGAGCGGCCGCGATGGCCTCCGCCTTCGGCACGAACAGCGCCGGGTGGGAAAATTCGACCGGGGTCGGGTCGTTTGGCGCGATGATCACCCGCATCCCGATCCGCGTCTTGTCGAACAGCCTCTCGGCAAAGCCATAGGGCATCCGGATGCAGCCGTGCGAGGCCGCGTATCCGGGCAGCGGCCCGCCGTGCAGCGCGACGCCGTTCCAGGTGATGCGCTGCATGTTCGGCATCCAGGCATCGTCGTACATGGTCGAGTGGTGGTCCTTGTCCTTTTCGATGACGGCGAAGACGCCGGCCGGCGTTTCGCGGTCCTTGACGCCGGTCGACACCGGCGCGCGCAGGATCCAGCCCCCGGCGTCGTAGAACGTGACCTGCTGGGTCTTGATCGACACGATCGCCATGATCGGCTCGCCGGCCGTCCGCGGCGCCGTCTCCTCTTTGATTTGCGCGGGGCGCGGGGCCGCGGCGCCGGGGCTCAATGCCGTCAGCGCGGCCACCGCCGCGAGCGCCACCAGGGCCGGAGGCCCCCAACGGCGGACCGCCCCGGTGGATTGTGCCGTCGTCAATCGATTGATCATGCCATGCCCGGTTGGAAGGTATGTGCGCGCTTCACGTCGAATCGCGTGTCGGATCGCAACTTCTGAATACGCCAATTCGTTCCTGGGGACTATCGGCACGTATCGGCGGCAAGTCCCCTCATATAGGACAGTCCACGCATGAGGGAAGGGTGGCTCGTGGCTGGAGGTCAGCACCCGCGGAATTCGAAAGTCCATGAACGCGGTTTAGCCGCTGCATCATGGGGGCCTTTGCGCGCGCGGCGGCCGCCCGCCTGAGCGCGCGTGTCCTGCGCCGCAAGCTCCAGCGCCCAATAGCGGATGCCGTTGCGGCCTTGGGCCGAGGCGAGCCCGTAGTGGGTGACGCTGGCGTTGAGCATGTTGGCGCTGTGGCCGGACGACTCCGCCCACGCCTTGAAGGTGCAGTCGGCGGTCGCGCAGCCGGCGGCGACGTTCTCCGCCGCGAAGGAGCCAGTGCCGCGCATGCGCGCGGCGAAGCCAGCGTGGTCCATGCTCTGCCGCTGCGCCATGTCGGCGGCGTGTTCGCGCGCCTTGGCGGCGAGCACGGCGCTCGCTTTCAGCGGCCTCAGCCCGTGCTGGGCGCGGAAGGAATTGATGTCGAGGGCAAGCGCGGACGTGGCCGCGATCAACGCGGCGAGCGTCAGGGCGAGGGACAGAGCGCGGCGCATGGCCGCACGAGTATAGTGGCAAACCGTCGCGCCGCTATCCTTCCGCGCGCGCCCGCGTCGTCGACGTCTGCGAGGGCGCGGTGCGGCTTGCGCAAGCTCTTTGGCCCCTGAAACACTCGCGTCTTCTCCAACATCAACTGCCCCTTTGCCCCAACACACGCTGCACCGCGCAGGCAAACCGCGCCAGGAGCCAGGTCAGCGTCACCTCCAAGCCGCCAATCTAATTGTAATCAACGACGCTCATGTAATTGGCCGGCAGAATAATAGCCTTGCGCACGAATTAGCCCATATCATTCTTAAGCATGAACCCGCGCAAGAATTTTTTACCGCCGATGGCATGATGATGACCGACTATAATAAGACTCACGAAGATGAGGCAGATTGTTTGGCCGGGACGTTGCTTGTGCCCCGCGAGGCTTTGCTAAATCTTTTGGATCAGGGATATAGCGATGCACAAATTGCCGAATTTTTCGGTGTTACAGATGATTTGATTAGGATGCGCAAGAATTTGACGAGCGTGAATATACAACGATTACGTCGCGGCATTCGCGCATAGCTCCCTCACACCCTCTCCACAAAACTATCCACCACCCGCTTTTCGCCCGCCTTGTCGAACTTGATGGTCAGCTTGTTGCCGTCCACGGCGGTGACGTTGCCGTTGCCGAATTTCTGGTGAAACACGCGCTCGCCGACCGCGAAGAGGGACGCAGCGCCGGTCGATTTGGCGATCAGTTCGCCTTCGATCGTCAGTGGTTTTGAGCGCCGGGCAGGGGACTTCGGCGGCGCCCCCTCACCCGCGCCTTCGGCGCGACCTCTCCCACCAGGGGAGAGGTTGTCGGAATATGCCTCACTGTCGTCGTCCTGATCGAACACGCCATCCGGCACGTAACGCGGCTGACCGTCCTCGCTGAAACCGCCGCGGCCCTTGCGCGCCTGGGCGCGCTGCCAGCCGGGCGTGGTGTAGTTCGAGCCGAAGGAATTCATCTCGTCGAAGCGCGAAGCGCCGTAGCCCGACATGCCGAAGCCGCCCGCGCCGCCGGCCGGCTCCTTCACCTCGACGTCGGCCTCCGGCAGTTCGTCGAGGAAGCGCGACGGCACCGTCGAGGTCCACAGGCCGTGGATGCGCCGATTGGTGGCGAAATAGATCTTGGCGCGCTTGCGCGCGCGGGTGAGGCCGACATGGGCGAGGCGGCGCTCCTCCTCCAGCCCGGCGCGGCCGCTTTCGTCGAGCGAGCGCTGGTGCGGGAACAGGCCTTCCTCCCAGCCGGGCAGGAACACGGTGTCGAATTCGAGCCCCTTGGCCGAATGCAGCGTCATGATGTTGACGGCCTGCTCGCCTTCGCCGCTGTCGCGGTCCATCACCAGCGAGATGTGCTCGAGGAAGCCGGCGAGGTTCTCGAATTCCTCCATCGAGCGCACCAGCTCCTTGAGGTTTTCCAGGCGGCCGGCGGCGTCGGCGCTTTTGTCGGCTCTGCCACATCGCGGTGTAGCCGCTCTCGTCGAGCACGATTTCGGCCAGTTCGGTGTGCGGCATGGTGTCTATTTTGCGCGCGCCAGCGCTCGAAGCCGGCCATCAGGTCGCGCAAAGCGAGGCGCGGCTTCGGCTTCATCTCGTCGGTCGCGGACATGAGCGCGGCCGCTTCGGTGAGCGGGATGCGCTTCTTGCGCGCGTAGTCGTGCAGCATCTGCACGGTGGCGTCGCCCAGGCCGCGCTTGGGCACGTTGACGATGCGCTCGAAGGCGAGGTCGTCGGCCGGCTGCGCGATGACGCGCAGATAGGCCAGCGCGTCGCGGATTTCGGCGCGCTCGTAAAAACGCGGGCCCGCCGATGACGCGGTAGGGCAGGCCGAGCTGGATGAAGCGGTCTTCGAATTCGCGCATCTGGAACGAGGCGCGCACCAGGATGGCGATCTCGTCGAGCGGATGGTCTTTACCTTCGTCGCGCGCGTCGCGCTGCAGCTGCTCGATCTCCTCGCCGATCGAGCGGGCTTCTTCCTCCGAGTCCCAGCCGCCGGTGACCTGCACCTTTTCGCCGGGCACGTCTTCGGTGCGCAGCGTCTTGCCGAGCCGGCCTTCGTTGTGGGCGATTAGATGCGAGGCGGCGGCGAGGATGTGCCCGGTGCTTCTGTAATTTCGTTCAAGGCGGATTATTTTTGCGCCCGGAAAATCATGGTCGAACCTGCAGAATGTTGTCGACCTCTGCCCCGCGCCAGCCATAAATCGACTGATCGTCATCGCCGACGCAGCAGATGTTTTTTTTCTCTGTCATTCCGGGGCGCGCGATTTCCTTCTCTGTCATTCCAGGGCCGGCCGAAGGCCGGAGCACGGAGTCCAGGGCCGCATCCTCAGTGCCGAGGGCCCTGGATTCCGGGTCCGCTGCTTCGCGGCGTCCCGGAATGACGGCGGTGGAGCTCGTCGTCGCCTGCGCCAACAGCCGCAGCCACAGATACTGCGCCACGTTGGTGTCCTGATATTCGTCGACCAGAATAAATTTGAAGCGCTGCTGGTACTGGCGCAGAATTTCCGGGTGATGCGCGAAACAGCCGGATGTTCTCCAGCAGAAGATCGCCGAAGTCGGCGGCGTTGAGCGTCTTCAGCCGCTCCTGATAGGCGACGTAGAGCTTCTTGCCCTTGCCGTTGGCGAAGCTCGCGGCCTCGCCGGCGGGCACCTGGTCGGGCGTCAGGCCGCGGTTCTTCCAGCCGTCGAGGAACATGGCGAACACCCGCGCAGGCCATCTTTTCTCGTCGAGCTTCTCGGCTTCTAAGAGCTGTTTGATGACGCGGATCTGGTCGTCGACGTCCAGAATCGTGAAATTCGACTTCAAACCGACCATTTCGGCGTGGCGCCGCAAAATCTTCACGCCGATCGAATGGAAGGTGCCCATCCACGGCATGCCCTCGACAATTTGGCCGACCATCTGGCCGACGCGGTCGCTTCATCTCGCGCGCCGCCTTGTTGGTGAAGGTGACCGCCAGGATTTCGCCGCGGGCGCGCGCGGCCGAGATTGAGGATGTGCGCGATCCGCGTTGTCAGGACGCGGGTTTTTCCGGTTCCGGCGCCGGCCAGCACCAGCACCGGGCCGTCCAGCGTCTCGACCGCCTCGCGCTGCTCCGGATTGAGGTCGGCGAGATAGGCGCGCCGACCGCTGCCCGAGCGCGCGCGCGGCAATGCCGCCGGGGGCGGGCGGCGGAGCGGGCTCCACGCTGCGGTTGGGTTCGGCCATGGGTGATTCTTCCAGGGAGAAGATGGCACTCGCGCGCGGCAATTTCGAGGGCCGCGGAGGCTCTTGTCGCCCTTGTCCCGCCGCTTTAGCGTTGTTTTTCCGAAGAAAAATGCAATTCAGGGGAGAATTCCGTGCGGCTGAAGGACAAAGTGGCGCTGATCACCGGGGCAGGGCGCGGCATCGGCCGCGACATCGCGCTCGCCTATGCCCGCGAGGGCGCCAACGTCGTCGTCAACGACGTCGATCCGGCGACCGCGGCGGCGACCGCCAAGGACGTTGGCTGGCTCTCGCCGTTTCGTTGGCCGACGTCGCCAAGGCCGCCGATATCGCCGCATGGTCGATACCGTCATCAAAGAGCGCGGGCGCATCGATATTCTCGTCAACAACGCCATGAAGATCGTGCCGGGCAAACTCGAGGCTGCTGCCCGAAGCGGCCTGGGACACGACCATGAACATCGGGCTCAAAGGCGCCTTCCTGGTCAGCCAGGCCTGCGCCAAGCACATGATCGCGCAGAAGTCCGGCGTGCATCGTCAACATCGCGCTCCATCGCCGGCCTGTTCCCGTACAACTGGGCCGGCGCCTATTCGGTGGTGAAGGCCGGGCTGATCATGCTGACCAAGCTGCAGGCGATGGAGTGGGCGCCCTACGGCATCCGCGCCAACGCCATCACGCCCGGCTATATCCGCACGCCCGGCACCGAGGCGATGTATGCCGATCCGGAAATCTACGAGGGCCGCCGCAAGGGCGTGCCGATGGGCCGCGTCGGCTCGGGCGAGGACATCGCCGGGCCGGCGATTTTTCTGGCGAGCGACGACGCGCGCTATACGACCGGCAGCGTGGTCGGCGCCGACGGCGGCCAGGCGGTCGGGTATTTCTTGAGTGTGCCGGGGAGACGGTTTTCGGGCGGAAGGATTGATTAGCGCTCGGCAGTTGGGGCCGAGCGTCAGCCTGCAGCGACAAAAAGCTAGAGCATCACTGGCTATACGGCGACGGCAAGTCGGAATTCGGCGCCAAGCGCGAGTACCAGTCGCTGGTCACACTCCATCTTGACGCTCAAAACGGTTCAGGCCGCCCGAGACGGCGTCACGCGGTCGATTGAGCAATCGTCCCCGCTCGCGCCGGGCGATTGTTTTTGTCTTTTGTTACGGCCAGACCATTTTCCCCAGCTGGCGCCGAAACGCATCGGACGGCGCGACAGGGAGCGGCCGGTGAACCAGACGGCGGGGGTGCTGATCGCCATCGTGTCGAGCTGCCTCGGCGGCTCGGCCGCTGCGGTGACGCGTTATCTCGCCGCCGGCACCGACCCGATCACGCTCGCGGTGCTGCGCTGGGCGATCGGCTTCATGGTGGTGCTGCCGGCGACGCTGCTGTTGCGCGCCAAATGGCCGCCGCGCCAGGATTGGCCGGCGGTGGCGCTGCTGGGCCTCGCCTTTTTCGGGCTGTTCTTCGTGCTTTATAACATCGCGCTCGGCTACACCACGGCGGCGCGCGCCACGCTCGCGCTGTCGACGCTGCCGCTGCAGACCATGGTGGTCGGCGCGCTGCTCGGCATCGAACCGCTGACCGGGCGTAAGACGCTCGGCGTCGCCATCGCCATGCTCGGCGTGTTCGCGGCGCTGGTCACCGGCCTGTCGGCGGCGCCGCCCGGCGCCTGGCGCGGCGAGGTCATCATGGTCGGCGCGGTGCTGTGCATGGCCTTTTACAATGTGTGGACGCGCCAGTTCATCGTGCGCTCGAGCGCCATGGGCTTCCTCTGCGTCGGCATGGGCGCCGGCGCGGCGGCGCTGGTGGTAGCGAGCCTCGTCACCGGCCGTCTCGCGGTGCTGGCGGGCTTCAACGCCGCGCAATGGACCGCCGGCATTTATCTCGGTATCGGTGGCGGCGCATTCGCGTTCATATTGTGGGTGATGGCCCTGCAGCGCGCGTCCCCGACGTTGGTCGCCAACACCATGACGGTCAATCCGATCGCCGCCGCGCTGTTGGCAACGTACCTAGTCGAAGAGCCGATCACGCTCAATCTCGTGGTCGGGTTGATCGCGGTCTTTGCCGGTATCTGGCTGGCGACCAGCGACAGCGCCAAGTAGGGCGCGCTGAAGTCATGAGCCAGCGCCGCCGGTCACAAACGGAAAACGGCTGCCTGACGCGACGGCGCGGCTACATCACCGCGCCGATCTGCCAGGGCACGAATTCGAGATCGCCGTAGCCGAGGTCTTCCGATTTGGTGTGCTCGCCGGAGGCGACCGTGCAGACCGTCTTGAAAATCTCCTCGCCCTTCTGCGCGACGGAAACTCCGTCAAGGATATCGCCGCAATTGATATCCATGTCGTCGATCATGCTTTGATAGACGTAATTGTTGGTGGCGAGCTTGATCGATGGCGTCGGCTTGCAGCCGAAGGCCGAGCCGCGGCCAGTGGTGAAACACATGACGTTGCAGCCGCCGGCGACCTGGCCGGTGGCGCCGACGGGATCGTAGCCGGGCGTGTCCATGAAGACGAAGCCCTTCTCCTTGACCGGCTCGGCATAGTCGTAAACCGCGCGCATGGTGGTGGAGCCGCCCTTTGCCGCCGCACCCAGCGACTTCTCCAGGATCGTCGTCAGCCCGCCGGCCTTGTTGCCGGGTGACGGGTTGTTGTTCATCTCGCCGCGATTGCGCGCGGTGTAGTCCTCCCACCAGCGGATGCGTTCGACCAGCTTCTCGCCCACGGTTGCGTTCACCGCGCGGCGCGTGAGCAGATGCTCGGCGCCGTAGATCTCCGGCGTTTCGGCGAGCACGCCGGTACCGCCGTGCTTGACCAGCAGATCGACCGCGACGCCAAGCGCCGGATTGGCGGTAATGCCGGAATAGCCGTCCGAGCCGCCGCATTGCAGGGCCAAAACGATCTCGCTGGCCGGTCGCGTCTCACGCTTGGCGCGCGCGGCGACCGGCAGCATGGCCTTGATGCGCGCGACGCCCTCGGCGACGGTCTTCTTGGTGCCACCGGTCGCCTGAATGGTCATGGTCTGGAAATGGTCGCCCTCGACCAGACCGTATTCATCCTTCATGCGGTCGATCTGGAACACCTCGCAGCCTAAGCCCACCATCAGCGCTGCCCCGAGATTGGGATGCGTGGCGTAGCCCCATTGCACGCGGCGCAGCACGTCCCAGCCTTCGCCTTGCGCCGCCATGCCGCAGCCGGTGCCGTGCACGAACGGCACCACGCCGTCGATGCCCGGATAGTCGTCAAGCAGGCCGGAACGATTGACCTCCTCGGCGATGAATTTGGCGACGCTCGCCGAGCAGTTCACCGAGGTGAGCACGCCGATATAATTGCGCGTGCCGGTCTTGCCGTTCGGCCGCACATAGCCCTCGAAGGTGGCGCGCTGCTCCTGGGGCAGCAGCTCGTCGTTCTTGGCGGCCTCGGCGAAGCGGTAGTCGCGCGCGAAATCGTGCAGCGCGACGTTTTGTACATGCACCCAGTCGCCCGGCGCGATCGACCTCGAGGCAAAGCCGATGACCTGGCCGTATTTGCGCACCGGCGCGTCCTGCGCGATGGCCGCGACCGCCATTTTGTGGCCGCGCGGAATGCGCTCGCGCGCGGCGACGCCGCCAGCGCTAGCGCCAAGCGGAATTTGGTCGACCGCGACTATGACGTTGTCGTCCGACGCGAGACGAATGGTGCGGGGATCGGGCATGGCAGCCTCCTGATCCGCGTAACTAATCGGATTGAAGGGTTCGGAACAAGCCGCCGTGCTCGGAACCTGAAACAAAAAAGCGACCGCCAAACGCGGCGGTCGCCCTATTGCTCAGTTACAGCGACTGGCTTGGCTGCCTCAGCGCGCATCCTCGACAATATGCTCCACCAGATCGACGATCCGGTGGCGTAGCTTGCCGCTCTTGATGCGCATGAACGCCTTGGTCAGCGATAAGCCGTCGGAAGTGGCGAGAAAGTCCGACACATAGGCCGGCGAGGGCGAATGCACCGACAACGCGCCAGCACCCCACCAGGTTGTCCACTACTCATACGCGTGGCGCGGCGCCGCCGAGCTATTCCTGGCTCATGTTCGGCATCATGCGGCGTCAAATGGCCCATGCCAGTGACGCCGCATGCGAACACGATCGCGCCGATGCGGTCCGGGTTCGCCGCGGCGAGATCGGCCAGGATCACTGTGCCGTAGGAGGTGCCGACAGGCGGTGGCTACCGGCGAAGGCATCGAATTGCGGCTGCCACGACGCGGAATTGCCGCCGAGTCCGTGCAGGAACAGGAGCGGCGGCCCGCTGCCGGCCTCGCGATAGGCGAGGCGGCGGCCGTCGATGGTCAGGAATTTCGCCGCGCCGGACATTCTAGTGCGGCTTGTACTCCTCGCGCTTGGTGTTGGCGATCTTGACCAACTCCTCCGGCCGCCTTGCGGTCCTCCTTCAGGAACGCGACGAAACCGGCCGGTGACGTCGCCGCCGGCACCACCGCCTGCTGGTCCAGAAACGCCATGAATTTCGGATCGCTGAACACTTTGACGAAGGCAGCATTGACCTTGTCGACGATCGCCGGCGGCGTACCTTTTGGCGCGGCGAGCCCCCACCAGCCTTGGCCGGGGAAACCGCCGAGGCCCGCCTCGGCGAGCGTCGGCACGTCGGGCAACAGCGACGAGCGCTTTGCCGCCGAGACGGCAATCGCCTTGACCTTGCCGGCTTTGACTAGGCCGAGGAAATTGCCGATGCCGAAGCGCGTCAGTTGCACCTGGTTGCCGGCGAGCGCCTGCGCCGCCGGGCCGCCGCCTTTATAGGGCACGCCGACGATCTTGGTGCCCCACTGGTTGTTCATCCAGCGCAGGAACAGGTCCGGGAACGAGCCCTCGCCGAGCGTGGCGTAGTTGAGCTTGTCCGATTTCGCCTGCGCCATGGCCTTGAGCTCGGCGACGGAGTTCACGCCGAGCTCGGTCGAGACGAACAGGCCTTCGTTGAGAAAGAACAGCCGGGCGACCGGCACCAGGTCGCGGTCGGGATCGTAGGGCAGGTGGTCGAACAGCAGCGGATTGAACGACATCGTGCTGTGGTAGATGACGCACAGCGTATAGCCGTCGGGCGCGGCCTGCGCGCAGGCCTGCGCGGCGACGATGCCGCTGGCGCCGCCGCGGTTCTCGATCACCAGCGGCTGGTCGCCGAGCAACGGCGTCAGCTCGACCGCGGCGTTGCGCATGATGACGTCGGTGACGCTGCCGGCGGCGATCGAGACGATCAGACGGATCGGCCGGTCCGGATAGGTTTCCGCCCGCGCCGAGGCGGCGCCGAAGGCGAGCAGCAAGGCGAAGATCAAGCGTGCGATGTTTCCCATGGCGTTGTCCTTCCCTGACTTCCGTTCTTATAATTTTCCTTCGAACGCGGCGGTCGCGAAGTCGTCGATCAAAGCGTAGCTCTGCCGCGCCGCGCCGGCATCGTAACGCGCGATGCCCGGAACGTCGGATTCCGGCTCGCAAAACGAATGCAGCAGGCCGCCGAAAACGAGCATTTGCCATTTCGCGCCGGCGGCTTCCATTTCCGCTTCGAACGTGTCGCGGTCCGCTTTCGGCACTACCGGATCGCTCGAACCGTGCACAACGCAAAGCGCGGCCTTGATGTCGCCGGGCTTGGCCGGCAGCGGCGTGAGCAGGTCGCCGTGCAGACAGATGACAGCCTTAAGTTCGGCGCCGCTGCGCGCCAGCTCCAGCACGTTGCCGCCGCCGAAGCAGAAGCCGACCGCGGCCTGGCGCGTCAGATCGCCCATGCCCCGTTTGTCGCTTGCCGCGCGCAGCGCATCGAGCGCGCCGGCAATGCGGCGGCGGCGCTCGGGCGCATCGGCGCGCAAGCCGTTGGCGAGTTCCGCGGCCTCTGGCGGACCGGCCGAGATCTTGCCGCCGCCGTACATGTCGGCGACGAAGGCGACATATTTTTTGCCGGCCATTTCCGCCGCGCGCTTGATGGCGTCGCCGGTAACACCGAGCCAGTTCGGCGCCATCAGCAGCAGCGGCCGGCGGCCGCCGACGCTTTCGTCGTAGACCAGCGCGCCGTTGCACGCCGCGTTGCCGGCGCGATATTCGATGCGTTCGATTGCCACGCTTCCCCCTTGTCGGATCAGCCGAGAATCGACTTCCCCGATCGAGCCGGCGTCGTATTGCGTGAAATAGAGCCGGCCGTTCGACAGCGCGGCGATGCAGCGCGCGCCGCTCGAAGGCGTCGGGATATCGTATTCGCCGATCAGCGCGCCATCCGGCGCCATGTGGCCGATCTTGTTGGCGAAGTTCTCGGTGCACCACAGATTACCGTCGGGCCCGACCGTGACGCCGCGCAAGGAGGCGTTCGGCGTCGGGAATTTGAACTCGGCAAAGACGCCGTCGCGCGAAAGGCGGCCGAGCGCATTGGCGCCGGTCTCGACGAACCAGATGTTGCCGTCGGGATGCGTCACCATGGCGCGCGGCTGCGGGTCGGCGCCGGGAATGGGGAATTCGCTGACCGCGCCGTCGACCGTGATGCGGCCGACCCGATTGCCGGCCGCCTCGCTGAACCACAGCGCGCCGTCGCGCACCACGATCGACAGCGGCTTGCTGCCGGGCGAGATGCCGGTCTTGAATTCGATGATCTTGCCGTCCGCGGTAATGCGGCCGATCTGGCCGGCGTCGGTTTCCGAAAACCAGATGTTACCGTCGGGGCCGAGCGCGATGCCGTCGGGGCCGGCGTTTTCAGTCGGCACCGCGAATTCGCAGAGCCCGCCATCCGGCGCGATGCGGCCGATCTTGTTGGCTTTCTTCTGCGCGAACCACAGATGGTCGTCGGCGCCGAGGACAATACCGATCGGCGTCGCGCCTGGCGTCGGCAGCGAAAACTCACTGAAGGTCGCGCCGCGCGGATCGAAGCAACCGATCTTGGCCGCGCCGCTCTCGCAAAACCACAGATTGCCGTCCGGCCCCTCGACGCAGATGTAGGGCGCGCTGTTGGCGCTCGGGATCTTATGCTCGCGGATCAGCACCGAGCGCGCGGCGAAGCGGCACGCGGTCGATGGCTCGGCGTTGGCTGACATCAAGGCTCCGTACCACGATCCGATACATTGGCGTTGCGTTCGGAATGCTATCGCCGCCTCGTCGCGCCGCGCAAGCGCTCAGCGCTTGCCCACCATGTGGACGCTGCGCCCGGCGCCGTGCGGCCGCGGCAGGCCGGCGTGCGCCGCCTTCATGCGCACGAGCGCGCGCAGCACGCTGTCGTGGAACGGCGCGACTTTCTTAGTCGTCATGTCGACGCTCAAGGTCATGTTTTCCGAGGTGGCGGAGATCCAGTTTTCGGTGGCGTGCCGCAATTCCTCGAACAGATGGATGCGCTTGGCGTCGTAATCGAGCAACTGGATGGCGACGCGCACCGGGTCGTCGAGCTTGAGTTCGCGCACGTAACGCACGTGCGCCTCGACCACCATGGTCGAGTGGTTGGTGCGCTCGAGATAAGACGGCCCGAGGCCGATGAGCTCGTAGACTTCGTCGACGGCGCGGTCGAACAGAACGTTGTAATAGGCGACGTTGAGATGGCCGTTGTAGTCGATCCACTGCGGCTCGAGCCGCATCACCGAGGAGACGAACGGCGCCGGGAACGAAAGGTCGGCCATCACGCGCTGATCGGGTACACCGCCTTCTCGCCGCTGAGCACGCGGGCGACGTCGGCGGCGCATTTGGTCTGCAATTCCTCGAGCGCCTCGATCGAATAGAAGCCGGTGTGCGGCGTGACGATCACGTTGTCGCGGCCGAGCAGTGGAGAATCCTTGGCCAGCGGCTCGGTGGCGACGACGTCGAGCGCGGCGCCGCCGACCTGGCTTAGCGTCGAGCGCGGCGATCAGCGCCGGCTCGTCGATCAGCGGCCCGCGCGCGGTATTCACGATGTAGACGCCCTTCTTCATCTTGGCGAAGGCATCGGCATTGAGCATGCCGCGCGTCGCCGGCAGCAGCGGCGCGTGCACAGAGATGTAATCGGAGTTCTTCAGCAGCGTGTCGAAATCGACGCCCTCGACGTTCGCGCGCCTTGAACTGCTCCGGCTTCACGAACGGGTCATAGGCGATCACCTTCATGCCGAAGGCCTGCGCCTTCGGCGCCACCAGGCGCGGGATATGGCCGAAGCCGATGAGGCCGAGCACGGTGCCTTCGATGCGGCGGATCGGCACCACCGCCGGCATTTCCCAGCGGCCGGCTCTGCACCAGTCTGTTGGACGAGCGGGATCTTGCGGATCAGCGCCAGCAGCAGCGCCATGGCGTGATCGGATACCTCGCGGATGCAGTAGTCCGGCACGTAGTTGACGGCGATGCCTTTCTCCTTCGCGGTCAGCAGGTCGATGTTGTCGACGCCGAGGCCGAAGCGGCCGATCGCCTTGCACTTGGTGAGCTGCAGCAGGATGTCGCGGGTGAGCTTGGCGTAGGTGACCAGGATGGCGTCGGCGTCCTTGGCGACCGCCAGGATGTCGTCGGCATTGCCGCTTTTCGACATGCGAAACGTCGGGTTGACCCGCGCCAGCGCCGCCCTGGCGGGGTCGAGCGAGGGAAACACGCTATCGGTGACAGCAATGACAGGGCCGGCCATGGGGGAAGCTCCAGAAAAGGGTCGGGCGGGATGCGGCGGAACCTACGCCAGCGGAATGGCGCAGTCTATCGCCCAGCGGAGCGCGCAACTTGATAGACATCAAGGACTTGGCTGGCATTAACCAAAAATTAACGATAGTCTCGCGGCCAAGCCGTCGTTGGCTATTGTGATGGAATAAGCGGGGAGGCAACGACATGCTTGGAAAATTGGCGCGCGGCGCATACATGGCGATCGTCGCGGCGATGATCGTGGCTTGGGCGGTGTCGGCGAGCAAAAGCATCCCGGTCGAGCCGCAGGCCGACCATGCGGTTGTGACCTGGTGGTGCTAAAGCACTGCGCATCGAAATTGCACCGCTACAGCCGCTAATCCAGTCCAGCCTTGCGGAAGGCTTCGACGTAGTGCTCGCGTTCCGCGGCGTGCCTGATCGGCATATTGGCGGCGATCCAAGCGAGCGAAACATTCGGCTGCGCCCGGCGCAGGTTCGCTAAGGCAGACTTGGCGGCGTCGACTTGTCCGGCCATTGCGCTGGCGGCGGTGAGCACGCGATGGGCCCCGACGAAATCGTCGCGCTGGCGCAACGCCTCGCGCGCCAACTTGATCGCCTCGTCGTAGTTGCGGCCGATGAACTGCGCATAAGCCGCGATTCCATAATAAACCGCCGAAAACGGATCGCGCGGACTCAAGCGGATGGCGCGCCGCGCGGCCAAATCGGCTTCTTCCCAACGCCCGTAATAAGACAGAGCCAGGCCATAATAGCCCTGCGTGAGCGAGAAGTTCGGGTTGAGGCGTAACGCCAGCTCGAATTCGGCCAACGAGTCGTCGAAACGGCGCTTGAGCAAATAAACGCTGCCTAATGCGTGGTGCGCCCAGGGGTCCTCGCTGTCGGCACGGATCGCCGCCAGTGCCGCGCGCTCGGCAATCGGCGTCGCCGTTGCCATATCCGCCCAACCCATATGCGCCATGAACATGTAGCTGTTGGCGAGCACGCCGAGCGCCTGGCCGTAGTTCGGGTCGATGCTGATGGCTTTTTCGAGCAGCGCCTGCGCGACGACGTTGTCCTGCCGCGTCACGCGCCAGAAATGCGAGAGCGCCCGCATGACCAGGTCCCAGGCGTCGAGGCTGTCCGGCGGCTTGCGCTGGGCGTGGAAATTCTCCGCGGCGTAAAGTTGCGGTTCGATCGCCGCCACGATCGCTTCGGTGATCTCGTCCTGCACCGCGAATACGTCGGCCAGGTTGCGGTCGTAGCGCTCGGCCCAGATATGGCTGCCGGTGGCGACGTCATTGAGCTGCGCGGTGATGCGGACCCGATCGCCGGCCTTGCGCACGCTGCCTTCGACCACGTAGCCGACGCCGAGTTCCTCGCCGATCTGGTTGAGATGCACCGACTTGCCCTTGTAGATGAACGACGAGTTGCGCGCGATCACCAGGAACCAGCGCAGCTTGGACAGCGCGGTGATGATGTCTTCGCTGATGCCGTCGGAAAAATACTCCTGCTCGGGGTCGCCGCTCATGTTGGCGAAGGGCAGCACGGCGATCGCCGGCCGGTCGGGCAGCGGCAAAGCGGCGGGCGGCAGCGGCGGCGGGCGCCGTTCCGGCTCGTCGCCCAAGGTGCCGACAAAGCGGAAGCCTTTGCGCGCGATGGTGCGGATCAGGCTTTGCTGTTCGCCGCTGTCGCCGATCGCCTTGCGCGCGGCATTGATGCGGCTGGTCAGCGTCGAATTCCGACACGATGCGGCCCTGCCAGACCGAGGCGATCAGGTCGTCCTTGCTGACGACGCGCTCGCGATTCTCGATCAGGTAGACCAGGAGATCGAACACCTGCGGCTCGAGCGCGACCAGCTCGCTGCCGCGCTTGAGTTCGCGCCGATCCGTGATCGAGGGCATAAGCCTCGAAAGAAATATAGCAAATTTCCTCTCCGCTCGCCCAACCGCGGGACGGCGTCCGGCGCCGCCTCAAGCAATAATCAAGACGATCTGACGGTTAAATCAAGCGTCCCGTCAAAGCCTTTCGCGTGCCCGTCGCGCATGGTGCGCTCATGCGGACCCCTGCGCAAATGGAGCTCGGTCCATTCAAGGAGACCAGTATGGGACGCATCTTGGGATTTCTCTACGGCATCGTTGCCTATCTCGTGTTCTTTGCGACCTTCCTCTACGCCATCGGCTTCGTCGCCGGCATCGGCGTGCCGAAAACCATCGACACCGGAACGGCGACGCCGCTGACCGCGGCACTGATCATCGATGTTGTGCTGATGTCGCTATTCGCCATCCAGCACAGCGTGATGGCGCGCCCGCATTCAAGCGCTGGTGGACCAAGATCGTCCCGCGGGCGATCGAGCGCAGCACCTATGTGCTGTTGGCGAGCCTGGCGCTCGCTTTGCTGATCTGGCAGTGGCGGCCGATCCCGGTCGTGATCTGGCAGGTGCAACAATCCGAGCCGCCGCGATGACGCTGATGGCGCTGGAAGCGGTCGGTTGGCTGGTCGTGCTGTCGAGCACGTTCCTGATCAACCATTTCGAACTGTTCGGCCTGCACCAGGTCGCCAATCAATCTCGCCGGCAAGCCGATGCCGGCGCCGCGCTTCCGCACGCCGCTGTTCTACAAGCTGGTGCGCCACCCGATCTATCTCGGCTTCATCATCGCCTTCTGGGCGACGCCGGTCATGACCGGCGGGCCACCTGTTGTTCGCCGCGGTGACCACGGCCTACATCTTCGTCGGCATCGCGCTCGAAGAGCGCGACCTGATCACGGTGTTCGGCGACCAATACCGCGATTACCGCCGGCGGGTGAGCATGATCGTGCCGCTTCCCGCCAAGCCGCCGCAGGACGCGACGAAGGTGCGGCCAATCGACCTGACGGTTTCGCTCCCGCCGCATCCTCTGCTAACGTCCGTCGCCACGGACTTAGCAGAGGATTTTCTTATGGCCGTTGGCCCAAGCCGCCGACTCAGACGCATCGCCGCAATCCGGCGGCGATCGCGAAGGCGGTGCGCGAACTCACCGCGGCCTTCGGCAACCGCGTCGTCACCTCGCAGGCGGTGCGCGAGCAGCACGGCAACACGCTCACCTGGATCGCCCAACCAGCCGCCGGACGCGGTGGTGTTTCCGCAGACCACCGAGGACGTGCAGCAGATCGTGCGCATCTGCGCCGCGCAACGGCGTGCCGGTCATCCCGTTCGGCGTCGGCACCTCGCTCGAGGGCCACGTCAACGCGCCGCTCGGCGGCGTCTCGATCGATTTCCGCGACATGAACAAGATGCTGGCCGTGCACGCCGAGGATCTCGACTGCGTGGTCGAGCCCGGCATCACGCGCAAGGCGCTCAACGAGCATCTGCGCGACCAGGGCCTGTTCTTCCCGATCGATCCCGGCGCCGACGCCTCGCTCGGCGGCATGGCGGCGACGCGCTGCTCCGGCACCAACGCGGTGCGCTACGGCACCATGAAGGACAACGTGCTGGCGCTGAAGGTGGTGATGGCGAACGGCGAGCTGATGACCACGGCGCGGCGCGCCAAGAAATCCTCGGCCGGCTACGATCTCACGCGGCTGATGGTCGGCTCGGAGGGCACGCTCGGCGTCATCACCGAGCTGACGCTCAAGCTGTCCGGCATTCCGGAGGCGATCGCCTCCGGCGTCTGTCCGTTCCCGTCGGTCGAGGCCGCCTGCAACGCCACCATCCTCACCATCCAGTCCGGCATTCCGGTCGCGCGCATCGAATTGCTCGACGCGCTGCAGGTCAAGGCGGTCAACGCCTATTCCAAGCTGACGCTGCCGGAAGTGCCGACTGCTGTTCGTCGAATTCCACGGCAGCGACGCGAGCGTCGCCGAGCAGTCGCAGCGCTTCGGCGAGATCGCCGCCGAACTCGGCGGCGGGCCGTTCGACTGGGCGACGCAAGCCGGAGGACCGCACGCCGGCTCTGGCAGGCGCGCCACGACGGCTATTGTGCGGCCCGCCGCCTGCGGCCCGGGCGCGCAGGCTGTTCGCCACCGACGTCTGCGTGCCGATCTCGCGGCTGGCCGAATGCGTCACCGAAACGCAGCGCGACATCGCCGAGCTCAATCTGGTCGCGCCGATCCTCGGCCATGTCGGCGACGGCAATTTCCATCTGACGCTGCTGGTCGACATGGACGACGCCGACGAGGTCAAGCGCGCCGAGGATCCTGATGGAGCGGCTGGTCGAACGGGCGCTGGCCATGGACGGCACCTGCACCGGCGAGCACGGCGTCGGCCAGGGCAAGATGAAATATCTCCTGGCCGAGCACGGCGCGCCGGCGCTTGCCGCCATGGCGGCGATCAAGCGCGCGCTCGACCCGCAGAACATCATGAATCCGGGCAAGATCGTCGCGCTGTCTGATACGACGTCGGCGCGACATAGATTTGCCGCCAAAAGCCGGCAAAAATGGCGTACATTTCACATCGATACGCGCAAGCGCGCCGGGGCGCGCGTGCGACCGCGCTGGAGCTGGCGTTGCAGAACACCCTGCTCGGATTGGCGATCGCGATCATCCTGGCGCTGGTGGCGGCGCTGGTCGGTCCGCTGCTGATCGACTGGGGCAGCCATCGCTCGCTGTTCGAGGCGGAGGCGAGCCGCCTGATCGGCGTCGACGTGCGCGTCACCGGCGCGATCGAGGCGCGGCTGCTGCCGACGCCGTCGCTCACGCTGCACGACATCGCGATCGGCAGCAGCGGCGACGACCAGATCCGCGCGCGCTCGCTCGGCTTCGAATTCGCGCTCGGGCCGCTGATGCGCGGCGAATGGCAGGCCGCCGAGGTGCATCTGGCCGGCGCCGCAGCTGCGCGCTCGGCCTCGACGCGTCCGGCCACGCTGCAGGCGCCGAATCTCGCCGATCAATTTCAGCCCGGACAGCTCTGTCGATCGACCGCTTGAGCATCGAGGACGGCACGCTGACGCTGACCGACGCGGCGAACGGCGCGCGCGCCACGCTCGACAAACTCTGGTTCAACGGCGAGGCGCGTTCGCTGCTCGGCCCGTTCAAGGGCGAGGGCGCCGTCACCGTCGGCGGCGAGCTTTATCCGTTCCGCCTCGCCACCGGCCGCTATCGGCGACGACGGCGCGATCAAAGCTCCATGTCAATGTCGATCCGGTCAATCATCCGCTCAGCATCGAGGCCGACGGCATGCTGGCGCTCGCCGGCGGCGAGCCGAAGTTCGACGGCACGCTTGAGCCTGGCGCGGCCGGTCGGCATCGCCTCGCGCAGCGACGAGCGACCGCAGGCGTCAACCCAGCCCTGGCGCGCTGAGCGGCAAGATCAAGGCGAGCGCGGCCTCGGCGCTGATGCAGCAGTTCGAATTCCAGTACGGCTCGGAAGAGCAGGGGCTCAAGCTCACCGGCGTCGCCGACTTCAAATTCGGCAAGCACCCGCGCTTCGACGGCGTGCTGTCGGGCCGGCAGATCGATCTCGACCGCGCGCTGGCCGAGCGACGACGGCGCCGCGCCGCCGCCGGCCGCCGCCATCCGCCAGATCGCCGAACTGGCCGGCGGCGCCTTCCGCCCGGCCATCCCGATCCAGATCGGCGTCGGCATCGACCAGGTCACGCTCGGCGGCAACAGCGATCGCCAACCTGCGCGGCGACATCAGCACCGACGCCGACGGCTGGAATCTCGACCGCTTCGAGTTTCGCGCGCCCGGCTTCACCCAAGTGAAGCTGAGCGGCCATCTCGCGGTCGGCGGCGACGGCGTCAGCTTCACCGGGCCGGCCGAGATCGAGGCCGGCGATCCGAAGCTCTTGGCCGCCTGGCTGGAAGGCCGCAGCGACGCCGGCGCAAGGCGAGCTGCGGCCGCTTGCAGCTGCGCGGCGACGTCACGCTCGGCAGCGACAAGCATCGCGGTCGAGCGCCTGCAAGCCGCGTTCGACCGCAAGACCGTCACCGGCCGTCTCGCTTACGTCTTCGCGTCCGGCCAGCAGCCGGCCAAGCTCGATGCCGCGCTCAACGCGCCCGAACTCGATATCGACGCCGCGCTCGGCTTCGGCAACGCGCTGCTCGCCGGCTCCAAGATCGAGCGGCCGCACGACATGACCATCGCCGCCGATATCGGCCGCGCCACCATCGCCGGCTTCAGCGCGCGCGATGCCAGCGCGCGGGTGAAGGTCGACGGCAGCGGCGTTGCAGATCGACCGCCTGTCGGTCGCCGATCTCGGCGGCGCCGCCTTTTCGGCGAGCGGCCGCATCGTCACCACGGCGCCGTCGCCGCAAGGCAGCATGCGCGTCGATCTCGACGCGCCGGACATGACGCCGGTGCTGGCGCTGCTGGCGACGCTTTGCGCCGCAAGCCGCGCAGGCGCTCGGCGCGCGACGCGCGCGGCGATGGCGCCGGCCAAGCTGCATGCGCACGCTCGACGTCATCGACGGCAGCGCGCCGGCGCGCTCGCCAGGCTCGCCATCGCCGGCAATCTCGGCACGGTGCGCGTCGCGCTCAACGGCGCAGGCCAATGCGCGATGCGATTGGACGCTCAGCGCCGGCGACCTCAAGCTCGACGGCAAGTTGGAGGCCGACGACGGCAAGGCGCTGGTCGCGATGCTCGGCCTCGACCGCTGTCGTCGCGGTCGACGCCGGTCCCGGCGCGCTGACGCTGAAGGCCAGCGGACCGGCGCGCGGCGACTAGCAGATCGACTGGCAAACTCGCCGGCGCGGCGGCCTCGAGCGTCGGTGCCGGCGGCACCGCCAGACCCTTCGCCGACAGTCCTGCGGCCGCGCTGCGCATGCCACATCGCGCGCGCCGACGCCGGGCCGTTGCGCGGCGGCACGCGCGCGCCGCTGCCGGTCACGTTCGCCGGCAACGTCGGATTGACGGCCGCAGGATGTCACGCTCGAGCGACATCGACGCCACCGTCGCCGGCGCCGCGCTGCGCGGCAAACTCGCGCTCACGCTGCCGCGCCGCGCCGCGTGCAAGGCGACATCGAGGCCGACAGCGTCGACGCCGCCGGCCTGATCGCCGCGGCGATCGGCATGCCGGCGGCCGCCAAGAAGCGGCGCGGCCTGGGCCTGGTCGAGCGAGCCGTTCGCCGGCGGCGTGTTCGGCGATTATGCGCGGCGAGATCGCGCTCAAGGCGCGCCGCGCCGATCTGCTGCCGCGGCCTGACGGCGCGCGAATTCCGCGCCACCTTGCGCTTCGGCAACGAACGAATTCGCCGTCGACGACATGTCCGGCGCGGTCGCCGGCGGCCGGCTCGCCGGCGCAATTGTCGTTCCGCTCCGGCGAGGACGGCGTGAAGGCGCACGCCAAGATTCTCGCTCACCGGCGCCGATGCGGCGAGCCTGCTGCCGTCCGGCGCGCGGCCGCCGGTCAGCGGCTCGCTCGATCTTTCGGCCGAGCTCGACAGGCGCCGGCTTGAGCCCGGTGGCGCTGATCGGCTCGCTGCAAGGCTCCGGCAAGATCGCGCTCAGCCGACGCGCAATTCGCCGGCCTCGATCCGCGCGCCTTCGACGCCGTCACCCGCGCGGTCGATCAAGGGCTGCCGATCGACGCCGCCGCGCATTTCCGACGTGGTGAGCAAGGCGCTGGACAGCGGCCAGCTTGCGGTCAAACGCGCCGAGGGCGACCATCGCGGTGAGCGCCGGGCAAATGCGGCTCGAGCAACGTCACCGCCGACGGCAAGGACGCGGCTTGTCGCTGGCCGGCAATCTCGATCTCACCGACGGCACGCATCGACGCGCGGCTGGTGCTGTCGGGCATCGCGCAAGCCGCCGGCGCGCGGCCCGACATCTTCATGGCGTTGAAGGGGCCGCTGGCGGCGCCGGCGCGCAGCATCGACGTGTCGGCGCTGACCGGATGGCTGACGCTGCGGGCGGTCGAAAATCAGGCGCGGCAATTGCGCGAGATCGAGAACGCGCAGCGCCATGGCCAACCGCCGGCCCGCGACCGAAGAGCGAACTGGCGCCGGCCTTGCCGGCGCCGTCGAGGTCAAGCCGGCTGCCGGCCGCCGCAGCGTGCGCGCCGGAGGCATCAGTCGGCTCGCAGAACTGACGCGTGCGCGCGGACGGGCCGCTCGTCGCGCGCCGACTGCCGTTCGCCGGTCTGCGCGCGATAGTGATCGAGCACGAACAGGCGGATCGCCGACGACAGATTGCCGTGCGCGGCGGTCGGTGTCGATCGAGGCCACCAGATCCGACAGCGTGATGTCGCGGCCGCCGGCGATTTCCTTCAGGCTCTGTCCAGAACGCGTCTTCGAGACTGACGCTGGTCTTGTGACCCGCGATCACGATCGAGCGTTTGACGACCGGCGATTTCATCGGCCGTCTCCTTTGTCGATCCGGTGCCGGTCGAGATCGCGGCTGGCTTTCGCCTGCTGCGCGGCTTCGAGCTTGCGCCGGTGCTTGGGCTGGCCGTGGGCAAGACGGTTGGCGTCGGCGCGCTGCATCGTCTTGCCGCTGCTTGGCTCGCTTGCGGGCGTTCGCAGATTGACCAGTTCAGCCATGTCCGCACCTCGACGGTAACCGGATACATCAGTCCCCCGACATGCATGCGAATTCCTGCCGCCAAGCGGTAACGGCACCTGGTAGGATCATGCCCGTGCGATTTCGCACGCAGCTCGATAGATTCGCAGCTGTCATTCTCGATGATGTGGCATGAGTATTCAATACACGGTTAGTTGATCGCAAGAATATCCGCATGTTCAATATTGAACACGTACCTAAGTATCAATCGCTGTAATATGCCTAGAGTATTTCACAGTTCGCAAATGTATATTGTCACGATCTGAAGAATTACTTTTATACGACATACGATTGTCAGTAGGCCAGCGATCACCATTTCGCCGCAAAGCAATCGTCGCGGACATTGCCGCAGCCTGCGCGGTACATTAATAAGTATACGTCGAGTTCGACAGAACACGCCGCCACGCGCGCAATGTCTGGCATATGACTTCACGCACGTCGCGATCATGACTTATCGCGGGCGGGTCATCTTTTCCGGGCGCACCAGGCGGTCGAATTCTGCGCCGCTGACGAATCCGAGCCGCACCGCTTCCTCGCGCAACGTGGTGCCGTTGGCGTGCGCCGCCTTGGCGACCTGCGCCGCCTTGTCGTAGCCGATCTTGCGGCGACAGCGCGGTGACCAGCATCAGCGAGCGCTGCCATCAGTTCGCGGATGCGCGGCTCGTTGGCCTTGATGCCGACGACGCAATTGTCGGTGAACGAGGCCGCCGCGTCGCCGAGCAGGCGGATCGATTGCAGCATGCAATAGGCCAGCACCGGCTTGTAGACGTTGAGTTCGAAATGGCCCTGGCTGCCGGCGACGGTGATCGTGGTCTGGTTGCCGAACACCTGGCAGCAGACCATGGTCAGCGCCTCGCTCTGCGTCGGGTTGGTCTTGCCCGGCATGATCGAGGAGCCGAGCTCGTTCGACGGCAGGATCAATTCGCCCAGGCCCGAGCGCGGGCCGGAGCCGAGCAGGCGGATATCGTTGGCGATCTTGAACAGCGCGGTGGCGGCGGCGTTGAGCGCGCCATGCACGAACACATAGGCGTCGTGCGCCGGCCATGTGCTCGAATTTGTTCGGCGCGCTGAACGAACGGCAGCTTGGTCGAGCTGCGCGATGCGGCGTGGCGAAAGCCTTGGCGAATTGCGGCTTGGAATTGAGCCCGGTGCCGACCGCGGTGCCGCCTTGCGCCAGCGGATAAAGCTCGCGCTGCGCCAGCCTGATGCGCGCGATCGACGATTTCACCTGCGCGGCGTAGCCGGAAAATTCCTGGCCGAGCGTGATCGGCGTCGCGTCCATGGTGTGGGTGCGGCCGATCTTGACGATCTTGGCGAATTCCTTGGTCTTCTTGTCGAGCGCGGCATGCAGGTGCTTGAGCGCCGGCAGCAGATGGCGCTGCGATCTGCATCGCCGCGGCGATGTGCATGGCGGTCGGGATCGAGTCGTTCGACGACTGGCTCATATTGACGTGATCGTTCGGATGCACCGGCTTTTTCGCGCCGAGTTCGCCGCCGAGCGCGACATTGGCGGCGTTGGCGATCACCTCGTTGACGTTCATGTTGGTCTGCGTGCCGGAGCCGGTCTGCCAGACCAGCAGCGGGAAATTGCTCGTCCAGCTTGCCGTCGGCGATGTCCTGCGCCACCTTGACGATGGCCTTGGCGCGGCGGGCGATCGAGCGAGCCGAGATCGCGGTTGACCTCGGCCGCGGCGCGCTTGATCAGGCCGAGCGCGTGCACGATCTCGATCGGCATGCGTTCGCGTGCCGATGCGGAAATTGTGCAGCGAGCGCTCGGTCTGCGCGCCCCAGAATTTGTCGGCGGGGATGTCGAGCGGCCCGAAGGCGTCGCTTTCGCGAATTTGCGCGTTTTTGCCGGGCTTTTTGGCCATGTGCCGGACTGTAGGCCCGCTGTAAGCCGTGCGCCGGCGAGAAGGACCGCGCTATTTCTTCTTGCGGAAGCGGTCGAGCGGAACCACCTCGCCGCCGCCGGCCGGCTTGTCCGGGTTGTCGGTCTCGGGCTCGGCCGCGCCGGCGCCGCCGCGGCCGGCGCGGCGCCGCGGCGGCGGGCACCGGCGGCGCGGCGCGCTTCTTCTTGGCCGGCTTGTCCTGCACGATGCGCATTGGCCGGCGACTGGCGGTCCTCGCCCTCGGCGACTTCCTCGAATTGCAGGCCGAACTGCACCGACGGGTCGAAGAAGCCGTTGATCGCCTCGAACGGAATCGACGAGCTTCTCCGGAATGCCGCCGAACGACAGCCCGACCTCGAAGCCGCGCTCGTTCACGCCGAGATCCCAGAACTGGTGCTGCAGGATGATGGTCATCTGCTCGGGGTATTGCGCGCGCAGCCGCTCCGACATGCGCACGCCCTCGGCGGTGGTGTCGAAGGAAATGTAGAAATGATGGTCGCCCGGCAGGCCCTTTTCTTGGCGGCCTCGGCGAGCACGTTGCGCACCACGCCGCGCAGCGCCTGCTGGGTCAGGAGATCGTAGCGGAAATGGTCGGTCATGGACTTAGGGTCTGGCGTGAGATTCGGTCGGATGCTAGCGCGGCCGCCCGGCCGCGCTATCCCCGCGGCCGCTGTCATAATCGGAAATCGCCGCCCCATAAAGAAAGTGGAGGCTTCTGTTGCCAGGTGCCTCCGAACCCCGCCTAACCGCTGCTAAGACGGCTAGGACTTGTAGGCTTGGTTAGTCAAACCGCTTACGCGGCCAGAGCAACCGGAGCATAGTTGTCGTTTGCAACTATGAGATTGGCCCGATAACGGCGGTACCATGCCGAGCAAAAGTCCGTCCTTTACGCCCTCGTCGATCCTATTTCGCCCCCGCCGAAGCCCAGCCCTCCGGTCATGAACTGGGCTTGGGTGGAGGCGCCGGGTACTGCCCCCGGGTCCGAAAGGTTTATTACGACGGCCGTTTATCGCCATAGCCGGGTTGCCCCGGCACCCCGAATATAGGCGCTAAAGGTTGACAAAAATAGAGCGGCGCGCTCGGGATATTTGTATTGAATCCTGAATTGGCGCGGGTCAAGAAAATGGACTCGCCCGCGCCCGACTAATGGCACTTCTGCTCGGGGAACAACATCCTTGCCGATCGGCCACAGCGCCAGGCCGGCGAGCTTGAGGTGCGCCCAGGCGAAGGGGATACCGATGATGGTGATCGCCAGCAGGATCGCCGTGATCAGATGACCGAGCGCGAGCCACCAGCCGGCCAGCACCAGCCAGATCAGATTGCCGAGAAGGCCGAGCGGGCCTGAGCCGATGCCGGTCGGCCGGTCGACGACGGTCTGGCCGAACGGCAGCAGCGTGTAAAAAGCAATGGTCAGCGCCGCGCGCGCCCAGGGAATGCCGATGATGGTGATCACCATGATCAAAGCGGCGATCACCCAGCCGACGGCCATATAGAAGCCGCCGAACACGATCCACAGCACGTTCAGCAATAGACTCATCGGCGACACGGCAGGCGCTCCACTTGGACCGGCCAATGGCATGTAGGGAGCGCTGCGGCTTACAACAACTTGCCGTCGCCGCCGAAGAACGGATATGGGCCGTCGAAATCGCCGATCGGCATCCAGTGCGTCACCACGCGGCCGAAGCCTTCGCCGGGAAACCAGGCATGCAGGTGAAAGGCGGGCGGCTCGATCTTGAACGAGGGCGGCAGTCCGGCGCCGAGATCGAGCGCGACGGCGTGGTTCGGCGCCGGGCAGATGGTGGCGGCGATACCGGCAAACGTCGTCAGCACGGCACGGTGGACATGGCCGGCCGCCACCAGCCGCACGCGCGGGTGACGATGCAGGATGCCGGCGAGCGCGTCGGCGTTGCGCAGATTCTGCACATCCATGTGCGTAATGCCGGTGACGAAGGGCGGATGGTGCAGGAACAAAAGCGCCGGCCGCGCCGTCGACGCGGCGAGCGTCACGTCGAGCCATTGCAGCGTTGCGGCATCGAGCGTCGCCGTAATTCGTGCCCGGTATGCTGGAATTGATCAGCAGAATGTCGAGCTCACCGACCGTACGCGCCAGGTTGATCGCGCCTTGCGCCGGCGCAGCCGTCTTGCGGCAATGCCGCGCGCATCAGCGCGCGGTCGTCGTGATTGCCGGGGATGGCGGCGAAGGGAATCTGCAGCGGCGCCAGCAGCGATTTGAGATGCGTCGTATTCTTCGCGGTCGGCGTGTCGGCGAGATCGCCGGAGATCACCACCAGATCGGGCCGCGGCGCAAAGCGATTGAGCTCGGCGACGCAGCGCGACAGCGCCGCCGCGGTGTCGACGCGGTCATAGGCGAGCGCGCCCTGGCGCTTGATGTGCAGATCGGAAATCTGCGCGATGAGGGTGGGACGGCTCATGGGGCGGCGCGCCGGGCAGGATGCGGATGGCGGCCGGTTCGACCGACAGGCCGATGCGTCTCGCCGGGCTTGACCGCGATCGTATTAGGCACATCGACAATCAGCGGCTTGTCGGCTGCGCCGCTCACCGTGAGCCGCTGCGCGGTCGCCGATGAAGCTGACGCTGTCAACACGACCGACGAGTGCCGCGCTATCCGGCGACACGACGGCAATCGATTCCGGCCGGATCATCGCCGACCACATCGCCGGCCGCGCCGTTGGCGACCGCGCAACCTGCCGCCGGGCAGCATCAGCGCACCGCCGCTGCACGGTGCCTTCGACGATGTTGGCAGCGCCGATGAATTCGGCGACGAAGCGGTTGGCCGGCGCGAAATAGATGTCGCGCGGCGTGCCGATCTGGGCGATCGCGCCCTTGCGCATGACGACGATGCGGTCGCCGAGCACCATGGCCTCGGCCTGGTCGTGGGTGACGTAGATCGTGGTGATGCCGAGCGTGCGCAGCAGCCGGTTGAGCTCGCCGCGCAGCCGTTCGCGCAGCGCCGCGTCGAGCGCGGTCAGCGGCTCGTCGAGCAACAGCACGCGCGGCCGCACCGCCACCGCGCGCGCCAGCGCGACGCGCTGGCGCTGGCCGCCGGAGAGCTGGTCGATGCGGCGGTTTTCCAGGCCCTCGATGCCGGTCAGCGCCACCAGTTCGGCGATGCGCGCCTTGCGCTCGGCGGCGCCGACGCCGCGGATCTTCAGGCCGTAGCCGATATTGTCGGCGACGCTCATGTTGGGAAACAGCGCGTAGGACTGGAACACCATGCCGACATTGCGCTGCTCGATCGGCACGCGCGTCACCTCGGCGTCGTTGAACAGCACGCGGCCGCCGGGGTCCGGCTGCTCCAGCCCGGCGATGATGCGCAGCATGGTGGTCTTGCCGCAGCCGGAGGGGCCGAGCAGCACGAGGGTCTCGCCGCGCGCGATGTCGAGGTCGACCGGCTCGAGCGCGCGCGTGCCGTCGGCGAAGGTCTTGCCGCAATGCTCGACGTCGCACCGCGACGCCGTGATCCGTCGCTCATCGCCGCGCTCCGCGTCGCCTTGCCCGGCGTACATCTGCATCGCCACCAGCAGCGGAATGATCATCACGAAGAACACCAGCGTATAGGCGGAGGCGACCTCGAGCCGCATCGAGGCGTAGCTGTCGGCCAGCCCGACCGGCAGCGTTTTGGTCAGCGGCGTGTGCAGCATCCAGGTCAGGTTGAATTCGCCGAGCGACAGCGTCACCACCATCAGCGACCGGCGAGGATGCCGGGCCGGGCATTGGGCACGATCACGTCGCGGAAGCGCCGCCACGGCGAGGCGCCGAGCGAGGAGGCGCTTTCGTCCAGCGTCTTGACGTCGATGGCGGCGAATACGGCCATCACCGAGCGCACCATGAACGGCAGCGTGAACACGACATGGCCGGCGAGGATGAACAGCCAGGAGCGGCGGAAGTCGGTGAAGCCGCCATAGGTCAGCAGCAGCGCCAGCGCGATGGCGAGGCCGGGGATGGCGAGCGGCAGCGTGATGATCTCTTCGATGGCGCGCGACAGCCTGCCGCCGCGCACGTTGCAGCGCATAGGCCGCGGGAACGCCGACGATCAAGGTGACGAGCGAGCGTCGCGAGCGCGATGAGAAGCGAGCGGACGATGGTATCGGCATAAAGCTCGCCAGACCTGGACCACCCATTCGAGCGTGATGCCGGAGCGGATGCCGCGGAAATAATTGACGGTGACGCCGGCCAGCATCGACAATAGCGCCGGCACGATCAGAAAGGCGGCGACCAGCAGCGTGAAGACGAGTTGGCCGGTGAAAGATCAGGCGGTCGCGCATCGTGTTCATCCGGCCGCCGCAACGGTGCTGCCGCCGAACGAGCGGGCGAGCGCCAGATGCGCCCAGGCGACTAGGCCGAGGCCGACCGACAGCGCGGCCGCCATGGCGATATTCGCCGACAGCGTGAACTCGGTGTAGATCAGCATCGGCAGCACGTCGATGTTGGTCGCCAGCGTGAAGGCGGTGCCGAAGGCGCCCATGGCGGTCGCGAACGCGATCGCGCCGGAGGCGATAAAGGCCGGGCCGAGCGCCGGCAGGATGACGTCGCGATGCACGCCCAGGGGCCGGCGCCGAGCGCGCGGGCGGCTTCCTCGAGCGCTGGGATCGAGTTTCTCCACTGCCGCCATGATGGTGAGGATCACGCGCGGGATCGAGAAATAGAGATAGCCGAGGAACAGGCCTTGGATCGAATAGGCCAAGACCTACTTCTCGCCGAACAGCGCGCAGCGTGATGTCGCCGATCAGCCCCTGGCGGCCGGCCAGCAGGATGATCATGAAGCCGACGACGACGCCGGGGAAGGCGAGCGGAAACGTCAGCAGCGCGACCAGCACGGCGCGGCCGGGAAATCGGTGGCGTTGCAGGAACAGGCCGGCGACGGTCGCGATGACCAGCGTCGCGAGCGTGGTCGCGGCGCGAGCAGCCACCGTATTGATCGAGCGTCGCGCGGTAGCGCGGCTCAAGTCAGGATCGCGGCGTAGGCCGAAAGCCCGAGCTTGCCGCTTGCGCCGACGACGACCAGCTCGGCCATCGGCAGCAGAAAGAAGGCGATCACCACCACGCGCAAGCGGCAGCAGGCAGAGGCGGAGGAATAGTCTTCAGCGACATGAGGAGCGGTGCTCCGGCGCGAACCGGAGCACCATGATGCCTCATCGCACTTCGGCGAGGTAGCGGTCGGTGAATCCTTTTTGCACCGCTTCCATCTTCGCCCAGTCGACGCTCTTGGCGCGGGCGTAGTCGCTGTCGGGCAGGAACTTGGATTTCACCGTCCGCCGGCAGCTCGATCGGCCGCGCCGGGCGCAGATAGGCGTTGGTCCAGATCGCCTGGCCCTTGTCGGACAGCAGATAGTCGAGGACCTTCTTCGCCTTGTCCTTGTCGGGCGCGTTCTTCACCAGGCTCACCACATAGGGGAAGACGACCGATGCCCTCGCACGGAATGACGAATTCGAACTTGCCCTTCTCGGTGTATTTGGCGCGGTAGGCGTTGAAGTCATAGTCGAACAGGATCGGGATTTCGCCGGAGACGACGCGGGCGTAGGACGTCTGCTTCGGCACGATCGGCTGGTTCTTGTGCAGCTCCTTGAAGAAGTTGATCGCCGGCGTGAAATCCTTGTCGCTGCCGCCGAGCGCGTTGTTGACCGCGACCGCGCCGACATAGCCGACCGCCGCCGAGGACGGATCGAGATAGCCGACCATGCCCTTGTAGTCGGGCTTGAGCAGGTCCTTCCAGCAGGCCGGCACCGGCTTGCCGCCGAGCGCGTCCTTGTTGACGAACAGGCCGAGCGTGCCGGAGTGGATGGTGGTCCAGTCGCCGTCGGGATCCTTCAGGCCGGCCGGGACCTCGTCCCAGCCCTTCGGCTTGTATGGCTCGATGACGTCGAGGCCCTTGGCCTTCATGCCGAAATTGACGCCGTAATAGACGACGTCGGCGACCGGATTGTTCTTTTCGGCGATCAGCTGCGACAGCGCCTGGCCGGAATTCTTGTTGTCGAAGGGAATGTCGTAGCCGAGATCGGTCTTGATCGCCTTGAGCATCGAGGCGAAGTCGGCCCATTGCGGCGGGCAGTTGTAGCAGATGACGTCGGCGGCCTGGGCCGGCGCGCGCGCGATCAGCGTGACCGCGGCGGCAAAGGCGAGTGTCAGAAATCTCTTGTGCATGTGCCGTCTCCCCGAGCTTCCTTGTGTTTTAACGCACGAAAACTGAACGCACGGATGTATTGCAGTTAGATGACAGGCCGGCTGCCTTGGCCCTCTCGATCGCCTGCCACACGCGGTACGGCGTCGCCGGCATGTCGATGTGGTGGACGCCGTAGGGCTTGAGCGCGTCGACAATAGCGCTAACGATCACCGCCAGCGCGCCGGTGGTGCCGCCTTCGCCGCCGGCCTTGATGCCGAGCGGATTGGTCGGCGACAGCACCTCGACGATCTCGCTCGTGAACGACGGCACGCAGATGCGCGCGCGGCATGCCGTAGTCCATCAGCGAGCCGGTGAGCGGCTGGCCGGAATCGTCGACCACGAATTGCTCCCACAGCGCCTGGCCGACGCCCTGCACGACGGCGCCGTGCGTCTGGCCGTCGACGATCAGCGGGTTGATGCAGCGGCCGACGTCGTCGACGCAGGCATAGCGCGTGAGCGCGAGGCCGCCGGTGTCGGGATCGATTTCGATCTCGCACACGGCGCAGCCGTTGGGAAACACCGGATCGTGCATCTCGTTGTCGGCGACGACGGCGAGGCCCTTGGCGAGATCGTCGGGCAGGCGCGTGCTTCGCCATTTCCTGCGCCAGCTCGAGGAAATCGAAGCTGCGGTTGGTGCTCGCGCGCGGCAAAGCGGCCGTCGGTGAAATCGACGCTGTCGGGCGTGGTGCCGAGCAGATGCGCGGCGATGCGCTTGCCGTTGGCGATCAGCGTGGCCGCGGCCATGCGAGAACACGGTCGCGGCGTGGCGCATGGAGCGGCCCGAATGCGTGCCGCCGCCGGCGCGCACCACATCGGTGTCGCCCATGATGATGTGCACGCTCTCGACCGGCACGTGCAGCAGGTCCGACACGACCTGCGCGAAGCTGGTCTCGTGGCCTTGCCCGGCCGGCTGGGTGCCGATGATGACGTCGACGCCGGTCGGGCTTGATGGTGATGCGCGCCTGCTCCTTCGGCGCGCCGATTGAGGACTCGACGTAATTGGCGAGCCCGAGGCCGAGCAGCTTGCCGCGCTTCTTGGCCTCGCGCCGGCGCGCATTGAAGCCGCCCCAGTCGGCGATGCGCATGGCGAGGTCCATGTTGTCCTCGTAAGTACCGCTGTCGTAGGTCATGCCGACGGCGTTGCGGTAGGGCATGGCCTTCGGCCGCACCAAATTGCGGCGGCGCAGGCTGATGCGGTCGATGCCGAGCTTGGCCGCGGCGATGTCGATCAGCCGCTCGATGGCGAAGGTCACCTCCGGGCGGCCGGAGCTAGCGATAGGCCTGCGTCGGGATGGTGTTGGTGAACACCGACACCGCGCGCAGCGAGGCCGCGGGAATGATTGTAGTTGCCGGTGATCAGCCCGGCGCCCTTGCTGACAGCGGCGACAGCGACACGCAGCGCGCGCCGGCATTGCTGATATTGGTCGCGCGCAACGCCAGAAACCGGCCTTTGGCGTCGAGCGCCAGTTCGAGCTTGCTGACGAGATCGCGGCCCTGATAGTCGCTGATGAAACATTCCGAGCGCGTGGCGAGAGATATTTCACCGGGCGGCCGAGCTTGCGCGAGGCCCACAGCACCAAGCCGTATTCCGGATAGACGCGGTTGCGGGTGCCGAAATTGCCGCCGACGTCGAACGACATGACGCGCAGCGATTTCGAGCTCGATGCCGAGCAGCGTGGCGAGCTCGCGCTTCTGCCGCACCGCGCCGCCGCTGCCGGCATACAGCGTGTAGCGGCCGCTTGCGGCATCGTAATTGGCGACGCAGGCGCGCAGCTCCATCGGCACGCCGGTGACGCGGCCGATGTTGAAATTCGTAGGCGACGACGTGCGCGGCCTGCGCGAAAGCGCGGTCGGTCGCGGCGGCGTCGCCGAAACTGGTATCGACCAGGATGTTGTCCGGCACCTCGTCCCATACCGGCGGCGCGCCGGCCGCATGGCGTCTTCGGAATGCAGCACGAAGGGCAATTCGTCATAGACGACGACAAGCGCCTCGGCGGCATCGAGCGCCTGCGCCTTGGTTTCCGCAACCACCATGGCGACAGCCTCGCCGACATGGCGCACTTTGTCGGCGGGCAACAGCAAATGCGGGCCGATGAAGACCTCGCCGCCGCCGGGCGCGGTCAGCTTCATGTCGTCGCGCGTCTTCGGCAGCGGGATCGTGCGCCGATGGCGCCGAGGCCATCGGCGGCGCAATCGGCGCCGGTGAAGACGCCGAGCACGCCGGGCATCGCCAGCGCCGCGGCCTTGTCGATCGAGACGATGCGCGCGTGGGCGTGCGGCGAGCGCACCATCGCCGCGTGCGCCTGGCCGGGAAAACTGAAATCGTCGGTGAAGCGGCCTTGCCCGGTGATGAGCCGCGCGTCCTCATGACGCGGCATGGGCTGGCCGATGAAGCGGAAGCCGGTCTCCGGTTTATTCATTCGAATGCCGGCCACGTGACGAGCGGCCCACGACGGACCGCGCCCGATATAGCGCGTTTCCGCGCCGCCGCGGAAGTGACCTAGGCGGGCAACTTGATGGTGGCGCGCAGCCCGCCGCCGGGGCGGTTGGCGAGCGTCAGTTCGCCGCCCTGCGCCTGCACGATCGCTTGCGCGATGGCGAGGCCCAAACCGGTACCGCCAGTGTCGCGGCTGCGCGAATCCTCGACCCGGTAGAACGGCTGGAACACCTTGGCGAGCTCCGCCTCGGGAATGCCCGGTCCATCGTCGTCGATGGTGATCTCGATCGCCGCCGCCCGTATTGGCGATCGCGGCGCGCGCGCACTTGCCGTATTTCACCGCGTTGTCGAGCAGATTGGTGAGCGCGCGTTTGAGCGCAGCCGGCTGGCAGTCATGGATCGCCGGCGCCGCCGCCGTCATGGTCACCGGCAAGCCGGCGTCGGCCATGTCGTCGACCACGCTGGCGAGCAGCGCGGCGATGTCGACTTTCCGCCGCGGCTCGGCGCTGCACCTCGTCGCGGGCGAAGGCGAGCGTCGAGCCGATCATCTCGTCCATCTCGCCGATGGTCGCCAGCATCTTGTCGCGCTCGTCGGCGTCGGCGACTTCTTCCGTGCGCAGCCGCAGCAGCGTCAACGGCGTGCGCAGATCGTGCGACAGCGCCGCCAGCATCTGCGTGCGGCTCTCGATCAGCCGGCGCAGCCGCTCCTGCATGCGGTTGAAGGCGCGCGCGGCGCGCTGCATCTCGGCGCTGCCGGTCTCGGCCAAGGGCGCGGCGTCGACGTCGCGGCCGAGCCGATCGGCGGCGCCGGCCAGCAGGCCGAGCGGCGCGGTGACGCGGCGCACCGCCCAGACCGAGACGACGAGCACGATCAGCGCCCATCAGCGCCATGGAGATGATGAATTGCCAGGACACCGATGGCGCGCCCTGCGGCAGCGCGGTGGCAAATGACAGCCATTGGCCATCGCCGAGCTTGCACCGCGACCTGCAGGCCGCGCCAGCCGCCGAACCGGGCCCAATGCCCAGCATGCATCGTGCATCATGCCGCCCGGGCCGCCCATCGGTCCCGGGGTGGCCGGCGGTCGAACGGCGGTCCGAACGGCGCGCCGGGCGGTCCGTCGGGCGGCGCCAACACCGCAACGCGCACCTGCCGGTCGGGCCGCTCGGGCAGTTGCTGGCGCACATAATCTTCGACCGCCTTGGCGGCGCCTTCGGCCTCGCTCGGCGGCAATCGCGGCGGCTGCGCCGAAAGCGCGACGCGGAAGGTCGGATCGCTCGAGCGCCGTGCACGATGCGCGGCGCGCCAGTCGGCCGGCGCCTCCTCGACCAGGCGCGACAGATTGGCGACGCGCTGCGCCGCGGCGAAGCCGCCGATCGCGCGCACCGCCTGCTCGCGCGCGCCGGCATAGATCCAGGCGCCGACCGCGTGCGAGATGACGAGCCCGACCAGCAGGATCAGGATGGTCTGGCCGAACAGGCTTTTGGGAAAAAAGCGGCTCATTCCCGGCTCACGTCGGGAGTGAAGATGTAGCCGCCGCCCCACACGGTCTTGATGATCGCCGGCTCGGCGGGATCGCGCTCGACCTTCTTGCGCAGCCGGCTCACCTGCGTGTCCATGCTGCGGTCGAAGGTGTTGGCGGCGCGGTGGCGCGCGAGATCGAGCAACTGGTCGCGGCTCAGCGTGCGCTGCGGATGCTCGACCAGCGCCAGCAGCAGATCGAATTCGCCGGTGCTCAGCGGCACCGCGACGCCGTCGCCGCCGATGAGTTCGCGCCTGTCGACGTCGAAGGTCCAGCGCTCGAAGCGGTAGCGCTTGGGCTTGTCTTGACTCGGCTGCCGGCTCGCGCGACGCGATTGCGGCGCAGCACGGCGCGGATGCGCGCGACCAGCTCGCGGCTGCCGAACGGCTTGGGCAGATAATCGTCGGCGCCCATTTCCAGGCCGATGACGCGGTCGACCTCGTCGCCTTTGGCGGTGAGCATGATGATCGGCATGTCGCTCTCGGCGCGCAGCGAGCGGCACAGCGACAGCCCGTCCTCGCCCGGCAGCATCAGGTCGAGCAGAATGAGATCGATATTGGCGTCGGCCAGCACCTTGCGCATGGCCTTGCCGTCGGCCGCGGTCGAGACGCGAAAGCCTTCCTTGGCGAGCGCGCGCGAGACCAGATCGCGCATCTCGCGATGGTCGTCGACGATCAGGATGTGCGGCCCGTCGTTCATGGGCCGCAATCTAATTCGGGACGGGGCCGATTGGGGCAAAAAAATTGTAACGATTTCTTGCCGATAGCCGCTCTGACACATTTGGTCACATATTTGCGCGCAGCCGACAAACTTGGGTGACAGGTCTCCGCTCCTAATCGCGCTCGGCGACGACGAATCCGTTGCAAGCGAAAAGGAGCACTTCCATGACATCGCGAAACACATTGATCGCCCTCGGCGTCGCGGCTGCACTGGCGGCCGGCGTAGGGGCTACAGTTATGCCGCAACCGCCCAAGGCGGCCCTGGCTGGATGATGGGTCGCGGCGGCCCGGGTTGGATGATGGGCGGCGGCGGCCCCAATGGCGGCCAGTGGAATTGCCCGGCCTTCGGGCAAGGCGGCGGGCCCGGCCTCGAACAAGGTCAAGGTTATGGCCCTGGCTATCACATGCGCGGTTGGGGCGGCGGTCCCGGTCCCGGCATGATGCGCGGCTACGGTCGCGGCTATGGCCCCGCGGCTACGACCGCACGGGACTGACGCGCAGAGCAACCTCAATCTGTCCGTCGACGACGTGAAGAGCCGCGTCGAGCGCTGGCTCGCCTTCCGCGGCAATGCGCGGCTGCAAAGTCGGCGAGGTGAAGGAAAAGGATGCCGACACCATCACGGCCGATGTCGTCACCAAGGACAATTCCCTGGTGCAGCGCTTCATTGTCGATCGCCACACCGGCGAGTTCAGCCGCAAGACAATAGCTGAGCGACCGCAGACGGCCGATCGAGAGCCAACCGTGCCCGCGCGGCCAACGCCGTGCGGGCATTGTTTTTTTGCGTTCAGCGCGCGGGCATGCCGCAGGAGAACGCTGCGCCCGGCTTGAGGCCGAGCTTGTTGAAGATCATGGCGGCCGGGCAGAAGCCGGTGAAGGCGGCCTGCAGCATGTTGGCCCCGACGAAAGCCGCAAGCAGCAGCCAATAAGGGCTGACCAGCCAGCCCAGCAAAAGGCTTGCCAGCACCATGGTGCCGGCCATAGCGAAGACGGCGCGATCGACGTTCATCGGCGAATCTCCTCATCAAAAGGCCGGCGAGGTTCGGCCGCCCGGCCCCTGGCGCGGCGCTTGACTATATATTCGATTATTCGTATATACGCAAGTATGAAAATACAAGTCAAGGACATGTTGGCGGCGGCGGACGAGGCGAGCGCGATGCTCAAGGCGCTGGCCAACCGCCACCGGCTAATCATCGTCTGCCAGTTGACCGAGCAGGAGCGCTCGGTCGGCGAACTGGCGGACCTCTTGAAAATCCGCGATTCGACGGTATCGCAGCATCTCGCGCTGCTGCGCCGCGACGGGCTGGTGACAGCGCGGCGCGACGGGCAGACGATCTGGTACTCAATCGGCAGCCCGCAGGCGCGCGAACTGGTACGCACGCTGTACCGCGTCTATTGCGCGCCGGCGTGCAGTCCGGCCGAGCGGCGCAAGACGCCGCGCCGGGCGCGGCACGTCAGGTGAGGTGAATCATGCGTGGCGGTATCCTCGTAGCGGCCGTGTTGGCGCTCTCGGCGCAAGCGGCGTTTGCCCAGCAGACCTTCACGGTCGCGCCCAAAGCGGTGGCCGACGAAAAAGTGGTCTTCGCCACCGTCGAAAGCGCCAGCGTGGTGCCGGCGCGCGCGCGCATTGGCGGCACCGTCGCGGCGCTCAATGTCAAGGAAGGCGACGCCGTCAAACAAGGGCAGGTGATCGCCACCGTCGGCGACGACAAGCTGGCGCTGCAGATGAAGTCGCTCGACGCGCAGATTTCCGCGCTGGAGGCGCAGGTGGCGCAGGCGCAGGCCGATTTCACCCGCGCCGAGGACCTGTTCTCGCGCGGTACGGCGCCGAAGACCACGCTCGACCAGGCGCGCACCGCGCTCAACGTCGCCTCGAATATGCTGAAGGCGCGCGGCGCCGAACGCTCGGTGATCCAGCAGCAGGTCACCGAGGGCAACGTGCTGGCGCCGACCGCCGGCCGCGTGCTGAAGGTGCCGCTGACCGTCGGCACCGTCATCCTGCCGGGCGAGACGGTGGCGAGCATTGCCGAACAGAACTTCATCTTGCGCCTGCGTCTGCCGGAGCGGCATGCGCGCTTTCTCAAAGCCGGCGATACCGTTCGCATCGCCGGCGAGGAGCTTGGCAAGAGCGGCGCGCAGTTTGGCACCATCAAGCTGGTCTATCCGCAGATCGAGGACGGCCGCGTGATCGCCGACGCCGCGGTCGCCAATCTCGGCGATTATTTCGTCGGCGAGCGTATCCGCGTCTGGGTCTCGGCCGGCGAGCGCGACAGCACCATCGTGCCGGGCGTGTTCATCACGACGCGCTTCGGCATCGACTATGCCCGCGTCCGCAAAGGCAACGAGACGATCGAAGTGCCGGTGCAGCGCGGCCGTGTGCTGCCGCGGCCAGACATGCCCGATGCACTGGAAATCCTTTCGGGCCTCAATAGCGGCGACGTGTTGGTGCAGCCGTGAATCTCGGACTGTCCGGCCGTCTGACGCAAGCGACCATTCGTTCGCCGCTGACGCCGCTGTTCCTGCTGGCGGCGCTGGCAATCGGGCTGATCGCGCTGACGACAATCGCGCGCGAAGAAGAGCCGCAGATCAGCGTGCCAATGGTCGACATCAGGGTGAACGCCGACGGCCTCAAGGCCCCGGACGCGGTCGAACTGGTGACCAAGCCGCTCGAAGCCATCATCAAGGCCATCGACGGCGTCGAGCACATCTACAGCCAGACGGTCGACGACCGCGTCATGGTGACCGCGCGCTTTCTGGTCGGCACGCGGGCCGACGACGCCATCCTGCGCGTGCACGAGAAAATCCGCGCCAATATCGGCCGCATTCCCGTCGGCATCCCTGAGCCGCTGATCGTCGGCCGCGGCATCAACGACGTCGCCGTCGTGGCGCTGACGCTGTCGCCGAAGCCGGAGGCGGCGGCGCGCTGGACCGATAAGGATCTTTACGAACTGGCCGATCAATTGCGCGCCGAGTTGGTGAAGACCGACAATGTAGGCTTGAGCTACATTTCCGGCGGCAATCCCGAACAGATCCGCGTCGAGCCCGACCCGGAAAAGCTCGCGCTGTTCGGCGTTCCGCTGCAGCAATTGGTCGCCAAGGTGCGCGACGCCAACCGGTCGTTCCAGGCTGGCTCGGTGCGCGACAACGGCCTGATGCGCGACGTCGCCGCCGGGCAGACGCTCGCCGGCATTCCCGATATCGGGCTCTTGCTGGTCGGCACCCGCGACAACCGCCCGGTCTATGCGCGCGACGTCGCCAAGGTGGTGATCGGGCCGAGCCCGCAGGAACACCGCGTCTGGATGGAAACGCCGGCGAAAGCCGGCTGGGACCGCGTACCGGCGGTCAGCGTCGCCTTTGCCAAGCGCGCCGGCGCCAATGCCGTGGTGGTGGCCGAGCAACTGCTGGCGCGCTTGCAGGCCGTCGAAGGCCGGCTGGTGCCGGCCGACGTCAAGGTGACCGTGACGCGCGATTACGGCGAGACCGCCAACGACAAGGCCAACGAGCTTCTGTTCCACCTCGGCCTCGCCACTGTGTCGATTGTCGTGCTCATCGCCGTCGCCATTGGTTGGCGGGAGGCGCTGGTGACATTGGTCGTCATCCCGACCACCATTTTGCTCACGCTATTCGCCGCCAAGGTGATGGGCTACACCATCAACCGCGTCAGCCTGTTCGCGCTCATTTTCTCCATCGGCATCCTGGTCGACGACGCCATCGTGGTGATCGAGAACATCGCCCGGCACTGGGCGCTGAAGGACGGCCGCTCGCGCCTGCAAGGGACGATCGAAGCCGTGGCCGAGGTCGGCAATCCGACGGTGGTCGCCACGCTGACCGTGGTGGCGGCGCTGCTGCCGATGCTGTTCGTGTCCGGGCTGATGGGCCCCTATATGGCGCCGATCCCGGCCAATGCCTCGGCGGCGATGCTGTTCTCCTTCGTCGTTGCCATGGGGATCGCGCCCTGGCTGATGCTGCGGCTGCATCCGGAAGGCAAGCCGGTGCACGAGCACGAGGCGGCGCACGGCGAGGGCTTTCTCGGCCGGCTCTATCGGCGCTTCGCCGCGCCGGTGGTGCGCTCGCGCTGCTCGGCCTGGATATTTCTGGGCGCGGTCGGTGCGGCGACCGTGCTGGTGTGTCTGTTATTCGTGACGCGCAGCGTCACCGTCAAATTGTTGCCGTTCGACAACAAGTCGGAGCTGTCTGTGGTGGTCGATTTGCCCGAAGGGGCGACGCCGGAGGATACCGAGCGCACGCTGTTCTCGATCGGCGCCGTGGCGCGGCAGTTGCCGGAGATCCATTCCATCGAGACTTATGCCGGCACGCCGGCGCCGTTCAATTTCAACGGCCTGGTGCGGCATTATTACATCCGCGAATTGCCCGAGCTCGGCGAACTGCATCTCAATCTCGCGGCCAAAGACGAGCGAAGCCGCTCGAGCCACGAGATTGCGCTCGACCTGCGCGCGCGCATGAAATCGGTGAGCTTGTCGGCCGGCACCGTCGCGCGCGTGGTCGAGGTGCCGCCGGGGCCGCCAGTGCTGTCGACGTTGCTCGCCGAGGTCTACGGCCCGACCTCGACCGACCGGCGTGCGGTGGCACATGAACTCAAGAAAATCTTTGCCGCGGTGCCCTACATCGTCGACATCGACGATTCGATCGGGCAGCCGCGCCCGCGCCTGCGCATTTCCATCGACCAGGACCGGCTGGAATTCTTCGGCGTCGAGCAGCGCGACGTCTACGACACGATCCAGGCGCTGTTCGGCGGCACCACGGTCGGCTATTCGCACCGCGGCGAAGGCCGCAACCCGATCGAGATCACCGTGCGACTGCCCAAGCGCGATCTGTCGTGGAGCGAACTGCTGGCCTCGACGCCGGTGCCGGCCAACAGCGTGCCCGGCAACAAGACGGTGGTCGAACTGGGTGACGTGGTGCGGGTCACCAAGGAAGTCGGCTCGCCGACCATCTTCCGCCGCGACGGATGTTTCGCCGACATGGTGATGGCGGAGCTGGCCGGCGCCTACGAGGCGCCGATCTACGGCATTCTCGACGTCGATAAGAAGATCGAAGCGCACGACTGGGGCGCGCTCGGCAAGCCGGCGATTCGCTTCCACGGCCAGCCGGATGACGAGAGCAAGCCGGCGGTGCTGTGGGACGGCGAATGGGAGATCACCTACGTCACCTTCCGCGATATGGGCGCCGCCTTCATGGTGGCGATCGTCGGTATTTATATATTGGTGGTGGCGCAATTCGGCAGCTTCAAACTGCCGCTGGTGGTGCTGACGCCGATCCCGCTGACGCTGATCGGCATCGTCATCGGCCATTGGCTGTTCGGCGCGCCGTTCACCGCCACCTCGATGATCGGCTTCATCGCGCTCGCCGGCATCATCGTGCGCAATTCGATTCTGCTGGTCGATTTCATCCGTCACGGCGCCGGGCAGGGCAGGACGCTGCGCGCGGTGTTGCTGGAAGCGGGCGCGGTGCGCTTCAAGCCGATCCTGTTGACCGCGCTCGCCGCCATGATCGGCGCCGCGACCATCCTGCTCGATCCGATCTTCCAGGGCCTGGCGATCTCATTGTTGTTCGGTTTGGCGTCGTCGACGTTGTTGACGGTTTTGGTGATCCCCGCGATCTACGTGGTGCTACGCGACGCCGACGCCGTCATTCGATAAGGAAAGCGGTACGCCGACACTCCGGAATTGGTTTGTAGAAAAGCCGCACTACGCCGCTATGCCTTCTCGATTATTGAACCGTCTGCTATCTTCCGCGTTGTTCAAGACTTCGCTCCGGCCGGTGCCGGGTGGACTAATTGGAAAACTCAGGAGAGCGACTATGCAAAATGCGAGAATGCGTGCGGTCGTCACCAAAATTGCGGCGTCCGCGTCGGCGTTATTGCTCGCGGGGGCGATGATTGCGCTCGCGACCGGGCAATCCTTTGCGACGCCGGCGATTGCGTCGAAGGAAAAGAAAGCCTGCGGGGCATGCCATACGACGCCGCCAGCCCTCAACGACGCCGGCAAGAAATACAAGGCAAGTCACTAAACGATCGCCGTCCGCCGCGCCTTGGGCGAGGCGGGTCCGACAGGACGGGCGCCGGAATTGGCCGGCGCCTGCAAGCGGTTTGAACCTTGCGATTCGCCGGCCGGTATTTCGGCCGGGTTCGCGCTTTTACGGGCCGTTTGCCGGCCCGCCGCGCCGCGAAATCCCCGTTTGATACGTATCAAAGGCCGTTTCCGCGCCTCCGAGTAAGGTGTTCTCCCGGATGGCGGCCGCGCCGGCGCAATTTCGCAGACCGCTTTGACATGCGTCCCGTTCAGGCGCCAAAGGGGACGCGACGGTAGCCATGCAGCCGAAGACCCTGAAATTTAAAGTGGTGCTCTACCTGACCGTCGCGCTGTCGGCGGCCATGCTGTTTTTCACCGGCTTGGTAGCCTGGTACCTTTCTACCGAAATCATCGAAACGGTCTCCGACGAACTCATCCAGGTCTCCGAGGTGGTTTCGCGCAGCACGCGCTTTGCCATGCTGCAGAACCAACCCGCTTATGTCGACCGCATCATTCACGACGTCGCCAACCGGGGCAAAATCGCCAGAGTTAGAATCCTGAGTAATGACGGAAAAATTGTTTTTTCGACCCGTGCCCCCGAAGTCGGCCAGACCGACGGCGAGAACTCCAACAATCACAATCAAATCGCTTTCGAGCAGTTTCCTCCTTCCGGTAGGCGGACCTGGATTTTCGAGGATCCAAACGGCCAATCCTTTTTGGGCAGCATGGAGGTAATCCGCAACGAGCCGTCCTGCTACAATGCCGCCTGTCACCACCACTCGAAGGAAACGCCGGTGCTCGGCGTGCTCGCCATCGACTATTCGCTCGACGACATCAAACGGAAACTGAGCACCAATGTGCTCGGCATTGCCGGCTTTTCGGTGGGCTTCATCGGGCTGGCGGCGCTTTTGGTCGGCTTCTTCGTGCACCGGCTGGTCTATCTGCCGTTGCGCGACCTCGAGGGTGGCGCGCAACGGCTGGCCGCCGGCGATCTCGATCAGGCAATTCCGGTGCGCAGCAGCGACGAATTCGGCAAGCTGGCCGCCTCGTTCAACACCATGACCGACGCCTTGCGCATGTCGCGGGCGGAACTGCAGGGTTTGGCGCGCACGCTCGAGCAGAAAGTCGAAGAGCGCACGCAGGAACTGCGCCGCGCCCAAGCCGAGACCATGCGCGGCGAGAAGCTCGCTTCCGTCGGCCTGCTTGCCTCGGGCGTCGCCCACGAGTTGAACAATCCGCTGACCGGCATTCTGACCTTCTCGCATCTGTTGCGGCAGAAAATGCCCGACAAGAGCGCCGACGCCGAGGACATGGACCTGGTGATCCGCGAAACCAAGCGCTGCGCGGCGATCATCAAGCGGCTCCTGGATTTCGCCCGCGAGAAGCACCCGGAGAAGAAATTCACCGACCTCAACCAGGTGATCGATGACACCGTGCGCATCGTCGAACGGCCGGCGCATTTGCGCGACATCGAGATCGCCGTCGACCTCGACCGCTCGCTGCCGCCGATCTGGATCGACGCCGACCAGATCAAGCAGGTGGTGATGAATATGCTGGTCAACGCCCAGCACGCGGTGGAGGAAAAGGGTGCCATCACTATCTCGACCCGGCGGGCGCAGGACCCGCGCGCCGGCGCTTCCGAGCAAAAGCCGATGGTGGCAATATCGATCGTCGATACCGGTTGCGGTATCCCGGAAAAGAACCTGAAGCGGATTTTCGACCCGTTTTTCACCTCCAAGGACGTCGGCAAGGGGACGGGATTGGGGCTTTCGGTTAGTCACGGCATCGTCGAGGCGCATGGCGGCATGATCGACGTGCAAAGCAAAGTCGGCGAGGGCTCGACCTTCCGCGTCCTCCTGCCGTTGACCGCGCTGGCGGCGGCACCCCTGAGCAAAGCCCGCGAGGGCGTCGCATGAGCGCGCGCATTCTTATCGTCGACGACGAGGAGATCGTCATCCGCAGCTGTAAGCGCATCCTCGACGGCGACGAGTTCCAGGTCGAGTCGGTGCAGGACGGTCGCGAGGCGCTGCGCAAGGTCGAGGAGAACTCCTATGACGTAATGATCCTCGACATCATGATGCCCAATATCGACGGCCTCGAAGTGCTGCGCCGGGTCAAGGAGACGCATCCCAACGTCGATGTCATCATGATTACCGGCCTGTCGCAGATCGACACCGCCGTGCAGGCGATGAAGCTCGGCGCTTTTGACTACATATCCAAGCCGTTCGAGCCGGACGAATTGAAGCTCGTCGTTCAGCGCGCGCTGGAGCGCCGTCGCCTGCTGCAGGAAAACCTCAGCCTCAAAAGCGAGGTTTCGTCGAAATACCGCTTCGAGAACATCATCGGCCAGAGCCCGCAGATGCAGGCCGTCTACCGGCTGATCGCGCAGTGCGCGCCGACCAGCTCGACCGTGCTGATCACCGGCGAAAGCGGCACCGGCAAGGAATTGATCGCGCGCGCGATCCACTACAACAGCCTGCGCAAGGACAAGCCCTTCGTCGCGGTCGACTGCAACGCGCTGAGCGAGAACCTCTTGGAAAGCGAGTTGTTCGGCCACGTCAAAGGCGCCTTCACCAGCGCGGTGGTCAACAAGAAGGGCATGTTCGAGGTGGCCGACGCCGGCACGCTATTCCTCGACGAGATCGGCAATATCTTGATGTCGATCCAGGCCAAGCTGTTGCGCGTGCTGCAGGAGCGTGAATTCCGCGCGGTCGGCGATACCCGCGTGCAGGTCGCGAATTTCCGCCTGGTCACCGCCACCAACAAGGACCTCAAGGCGATGGTAGCGGCCGGCACCTTCCGCGACGACCTCTACTACCGGATCAACATCTTCCCGGTCCATGCCCCGGCGCTACGCGAGCGCAAGAGCGACATCCCGGCGCTCGCTTATCATTTCCTCAAAGTGTTCAGCGCCGAGTTGGGCAAGAGTGTCACCGACATTTCCGAAGGCGCGCTGTCGACGCTCGCCAATTACGCCTGGCCGGGCAACGTGCGCGAACTCGAAAACGTCATGCACCGGGCGGCGATCCTGACCACCGACAACGTCATCCGCCAGGCGCATCTCGTCACCCTCGTCGATGCCACGCAGCAGGCGGCCGACGTCGCCGTGCCGCGCACCGGCGACCAGCTCAAGCGGGTGAAAAAGGCGGCCCGCGAGAAGTCGGTCGAAGAGATCGAGAAGCAGTTCGTGCTCGAGGCGCTCAAGCGCAACGAGTGGAACGTGACCAAGAGCGCCGAAGATACCGGCATGCAGCGGCCGAACTTCCAGGCGCTGATGAAGAAATACGCGATCCGCGTGCGCGACACCGAGCACGAAGGCGGCGAGGCCGAGCCGCCGAACGCCGCGAAATAGTCAGCCGTATCCGGCGCCGCGCTTATTCCGCCGGCGTCTCGTCCTCGACGTCCTCGTAGCCGGTCATCATCGCCTTGAAGTGCGTCGTGCGAGTATGCCCGAGCGTACCGAGATAGACGTGGACCAGGATGTAGAAGACGAAGACGATGAAGATCAGCACGTGCACGGTATCGATCACGCGCACGCCGCCGAAGAAGTCGACCTGCGCGGAAAAGCGTTTCACGTCCCACAGCAAGATGCCGGTATAGATTTGCAGCGGGAAACACAGCATCATGATGATCTGGTAGATCATGCTCTGCAGCGGATTGAACTTGCGGTAGATGGTCGGCGTGAACGGATTGGGATCGCCGCGGAAGATGCCGAAGGCGTAGTAATAGGCCTGCCGGAAGCTGCCGATGAAATGCTTCTTCAGGTTCAGCTCCGAGTGATAGGCCCGCACGCGGTCGGAGGTGATGTAGAACGTCAGCCACAGGCAGAAATTGGCGATCAGCACGAAGCCGACGAAGTTGTGAACGTGCACCGCGGTGCGGAACGACACCACGTCGATCAGCCCGACGTAGCGGATCTGCATGCCGGAAAGGATCATCAGGACGAAGCCGAGCGCGTTGGTCCAGTGCCAGATGCGGACCGGCAGCGGGTGAATGTAGAGACGCATGGTCCTGTTCCTTTTCCCTCGCTCGCGCTCAGGCGGCCGGTTTAGGCGTGTCGCCGCCGGCCGGCGGATGGCCGTGGCCGTTGTGCGGATGATAGAGGCCGAAACGCTTGAACATCCAGCCCAGGAAGACGTGACCGACGGCGATGCTGACGCCGCCGAAGATGGCGAGCGCGAGCAGGATATCGAGCAACTTAATGCGGGTGCCGCCAATCGCGTAGAAGCCCCTGATCGAGTTCGACCGAGAAGGCGGAGTTGAGCACGTCGGCGTTGGCGCCGTAGCCGACGCGGCGGCCGTCCGGCCCGACCAGCGATATGGTCACGCTCTGGAAGGCTTGCGATCCTGAGCGGTGGCAGACGCGGCAATCGCTCAACGCCTGGCTCTTGTCGGCTAATTGATGTGCTTGAGGGCCGGTGAGCACGTCGAGGCGGCCGCGCAGCACGGTCTTGCCGGCGATGCCGGTCTTGTTGAGCGTCTGCATCAGGTTCCACAGCGATTGCGCGTCGATGCCCTTGCCGTCCGAATTGGTACTGGCATCGAACAGCGGCACGCCGATCTGTTCGGTGCCGCGCGCCTTGCCTTGGCTGTCGATCAGCATGAGGTCGACCTTGCGGTGTGCGTTGGGCACATGGCAGGCCGGGCAGGAAATCGCTTCAAAATGCAGAGCGGCGTTCGGCAGCCATTCCTGGTGCTTCTCCAGCACGCCAGCATGGCAGCCGAAGCAGGCCGCCTCAGGACCTTGGGCGAGCGGGCCGGCCGCGACCGACTTGACCGAATGCGCGGTGTGGCAGCCGGAGCAGACCGGCGCGTAGCTGTCTTTCGAGCCGATCCGGGATTTCGCGTGCATGCTGCCGATGTAGGCGCTGAAGATGTCGGCGTGGCAGTTCTTGCAGGGAACCTGGTCGACCTGGGTCGCTTCGTTCTTGATCACTGCGTGCGGATTATGACAGTCGGTGCAGACCGGCGCCGCCGGATTGCCGGCGCGCACCAGCGCGGCGTGGATGCTGGTGTCCCATTGGTCGAATTTGTCAGTGTGGCAGGTGCGGCACGCTTGCGTCATGGTGATCGCAAAGCTGCGCTTGCTGGCGATGTCGTTCTTCTCGGGCGGATGCTTGGTGATGTCGACGTCGGCATGGCAGCTGGTGCAGCCGTTGGCGCCGTGCACGGATTTCGCATAGAGGACGAGCGGCACCAGCAATTGCAACGTGTCGCCGTCGGCGAGTTTCTTCTCCATGCCGGGCGCGCCGTGGCAGCCGAGGCAGGCCTGATCGGCCGCCGACGGCGCAGGCTCTGCCGCGAAAGCGGCGGCCGGTAGCAGGATAAGCGAGGCGGCGATTGCCGCGAGGGCGAAACGGTTCTTCAGAAGCGCGGGAAACATCTTGGCATTGCCGCTGTCGGTCATCCGTCCCATGGGACTCTCGCCTTTAACGTCATTCGGGGGGCCTTAGACCCCCCGCATGACCGTAATATTTGCTTTGGTGATTTGCGGCAAATCCGCCGTGCCTTCATTGATCTATCTCATCACCGTGGATTACCGGCTCAGCACCGCCCGGCCACCAATCCAGGCCAGCGCGGCCAGGCCGATGATGGGGAACAACACGATGTAGGCGAGGCCAAGCACCGGGGCCGCAACCGCTAACCCGACATTGCGCGCCACCGTGGCCGTCACGCGGACCGCTTCGTATTTGGCCGCGACGCGGCCGGCCAGCACCGCCAGCGCAACCAGGCCGGCGAGGGGGAACAGGACGATATAGGCCAAGCCGATGAAGGGCGCGGCAAAGAACAGGACGATGTTCTTGAGTGCGCTGCCTTCTTTCGCAGTCTCTGTCTCGGCTGCATTGTTGGCGACGACATAGAGCTTGGCGGGCGCCCGGGTAACCCGGGCGGTGGAGACGGTTTCTTCCTCGATGAGGATTTTGCGAAGGGCGGTCATGGCGAACTCCTGTTTTTTGCTTTGATCTCTTTCTCGACCTTCTGCATCGCATAGGCCGTGCCAACTGCCCCGGCTTCGGAAAATATGTATTGTATTTCAGTGAGTTATCTGATGGCGCCAGGGTTGTCGCCGGCTCGGCCGAGGGCTCAAAGTACAAATTTTTTGTCCAGGCCGCCGGCGCTCGTGATAATTTATGAATAGAATCAGTGGCTTATAAATTTTTCGACATGCATGTTTTCGCTATACAGCCGCGGCCCAATCAAAATCCAGGGCGAAAACCCACTTTTTCCGGGAAAAAAGGGCCGGGGGAGGTCCCCCGGCCTTGCCGCCTCGCCCAAGCGGGCGAGGCGCTAGTTGGCCATTCGCACTTAAACTCGGTTTCGCAGCGCCCGGCCGGCCAGCCACAGCAGGCTCACCAGTCCGATGAAGGGGAAGAGCATGATGTAGACCAGACCGAACACCGGCGCGGCGAGCACCATGGCGACGTTCTTCATCGTCACGCCGATCGCATGCAGCCGGGGGTTCTTGTTGGCCAGTCGCGCGGCGAGGACTCCCATTGCGCCGAGCCCGACGAAGGGGAACACGACGATATAGGCGAGGCCGATAAAGGGCGCGGCGAAGAACAGAAGGATGTTCAGGAGCGCGCTACCGCTGCGGGCCGGCACCGCTTCCGGCGCCTCGGCGGCCGGCGGCAAAGCGACGACTTGCGGGGCCGGGGCGGCGAGCGCATCGCGCGCGCTGTCCTCGATCATCTCCGGCGACAGCGGCTTGTGCACGAAGCTCGACACGCCGGCGGCCTTGGCGCGCGCCTCAGCGGCATCGGTGCCGTAACCGGTGATGATGACGACCGGGGTCCATGGCTTGCGTGCCTTGACCTGCTCCGCCACCTCGAGCCCGTCGATGCCCGGCATGCGGATGTCGGTATAGACGAGGTCGTATTTCTCCTCGTTGAGCTTGCGCAGGGCCTCTTCGCCGTTTTGCGCGGTGATGACGGCGTAACCCTTGTTGGTCAGGACCCGGTCGATGCTCTTGCGGACGGCCGGATCGTCGTCGACGACGAGAACTTTACGTGATGCGGACATGGCCTTCTCCTTTTGGATTTTCGCTTGCTGTTGGCTGTGATGGGTTGATCTCATGGCTCAGGCGGCGGTCGCCAATTCCTCCGGCACGCGGCGCAAGGCCCATTGTTTGCGGGTCATGGCGCCGTCGGCGGCATTGATGACGTCCTGCGGGCCGACAGGCTTGGCGACGTAGTCGTAAGCCCCGAGCCGGACCGCTTCCTTGGCGCTGTCGACGGTCGGATAGCCGGTGATGATCACCACCTCGCTCTCCGGCCATTTCTGCTTGATCGTGCGCAGCACCGACAGGCCGTCCTGACCGGGCATGCGCATGTCGAGCAGCACCACGTCGAAGGGGTTCTGCTCCATCGTCTGCAGCGCCTCTTCGCCGTCACTGGCGGCCGCCACCTGGCAGGACATGCCCTCGAGCGACCGCAGGTAGCTCCGGCGTACCGTTTCGTCGTCATCGACAACGAGAATTCTGTTTGTGTCGGTCATCTTCGCCACCGTGCTTGATGTTCTCGACCTGTAGTTCAGCAAGCGTCGTGCCACGATCGCGGCGACGGCGTTTCCCGTTTTGAATTCAAACGGTTAGATCGAGGAGAGGGCGTGACGCCGGGAACAAGCGTTCCCACCGAAGTATATTTTTTCTGTACATCCGGCGCGGCGGCGCTATGTGAAATGCCGGCAAATCGCGTGAATCCGGCCGACCTGCTCCGCCTAATTTTTTTATTTGGAAATTCGCGACTGGCACTTCGCCGTTTCGCATCAGCTTCGCCTTGTTTTTTCGATGCTATTTGGCAAGCTGAAAAACGCATAAGCGTGCAGGTGAGTTATGCAGCTTTTCACGACCGCTGAAGCCGCCCGCTACCTCCGCCTCAAGGAACGCAAGATCTATGAAATGGTGGCCGAGGGCAGCGTGCCCTGCACCAAGGTGACCGGTCGCTGGCTGTTTCCCAAGGGCGAGCTCGACCATTGGCTTGCCTCCAGCGTGACGCGGCCCGCCGGCATGACCCGGCCGGAGCCGGCGCCGATAATCGCCGGCAGCCATGATCCGTTGCTCGAATGGGCGATGCGCGAGAGCGGCTGCGGGCTCGCCACGCTTGCGGTCGGCAGCGAAGCCGGTCTCGCCCGCTTCGTCGCCGGCGAGGTGATCGCCGCTGCCATGCATCTGCATGCCTTGGAGGACCCGCAGGCCGACGCCAACGTCGCCGCGCTCGCCGACCGCAATGATATGCAGGATGCCGTGCTCGTCGCTTTCTGCCGCCGCGAGCAAGGCTTCCTGCTGGCGCCCGGCAACCCGCTCAATATCCGTTTGATCGACGACGCCATCGCCAAACGCGCGCGCATGGCCATGCGCCCGGCCGGCGCCGGCGCGCAGCTGCTGCTGCTGTCGCTGCTGCATGGGGCGCAAGCCACGCTCGATCAACTCACCGTGGTCAGCCCCGTCTGCCCGACCGGGCCCGACATTGCGCAAGCGATCCGTGCCGGCCGCGCCGATATCGGCATCGCCACGCGCTCGGTCGCTAATTCCGCCGGGCTCGATTTCGTGCCGACAGTCTGGGAGCCGTTCGACCTGTTGCTGCGCCAGCGTGACTATTTCCGCCCCGCGATGCAGGCGCTGATCCGCTTTCTACGCACGGACGAGATGATCGTCCGGGCGCAGGAGATGGGCGGCTTCGATCTGGGCGAGGCCGGCAAGGTGCGGTTTGTGATTTGAGGGGCGGCGCTGTAAGAGACTCCATGGCCGCCAACGACACCGATGCTTGGCCGAGCGAACTGCGCCTGCACAAGGACCGCCGCACCCTGACCGTCACGTTCGACGGCGGCGAGCGCTTCGACTTGGCGGCGGAATACCTGCGGGTGAAAAGCCCGAGCGCGGAAGTGCAGGGCCATTCCGCCGAAGAGCGCAAGACCGTGCCCGGCAAGCGCAACGTCGAGATCATCGAGGTGCTTCCCGTCGGCAATTACGCGGTGCGGCTGGTGTTCGACGACCTGCACTCGACCGGCATTTTCGGCTGGGAATATCTGCGTGACCTCGGTCGCAACCACGCGGCCTATTGGCAGGATTATCTCGACGAACTGGGCGGCAAGAGCCTTTCGCGCGATCCGCCGGCCCGGCGCTGACCGGCCCGTTGGCACCGACTGCCGCGCTGCTCGATCACTTTGCGCTTCAGATCCTTCCATTGTGCGCTGGAAATGCGTTGCTGATAGCGATCAGCAAAATCATTGCGACCGTTGAAGAAGTGATAACCGCTGACCGTCGCGATAACGGGCTCGGCGCATTTCTGACAATATCTCAGATGGCTATGTGGTGGGTGACGAAGGGCCCTATCGCGATAGCGTTCGCCGCGCGCGATAATTTTGGTACAACCGTCACCTTGGCATTGATGCTCCTTCTGCGCCTTGCGCCACGTAGGCATCGGTTCGTCCCACATTGCTCATGCCTCGTGCACTTTGCCCTGGCTCCCAACCGTTGGACTTTGTGGTGGGCGACTGCCGGAATTGGCTCTGACCGCAAGAATTGGTGACGAAAGCCCAGTTGACACCAAAAAGTGGAATAGCTGGGCAGGCTGGGTTGGAAAAAAGATTGCTAACCGTCTCGTGACAGATAAAAAGTATCAAATAAAAATCTTCACTCTGACGCGAAGATTGAGCTTTTCTATAAATCGGTAGGCTATTTATTTTTTGTGGTATTCATTTGCACGGTTTTGTTCTTCGGTATTTTTTACACGGGTAAATCAGTTGCGAGCAATCTTGCAGTGTTCGCTACGGACCCGGCATCATTTATTTCAAAACTAGATACAACGCCCCGCACCTCAGACGCCTCCAGCCCCATCGCAAACATCCTCACCACCGGCGGCAGCCAAGACGCCTACTGCCCAACCGCAAACATTGCCGACCCCCTCGGCACCACAATCCAAATGATCGAAATTATAGGCCGAGTGCACCGGCAGGTTTTTTGGAACGCAAGGAACGCGTGGTGCTGTCAAGGTGCTGTCAAACGAACCGACCGCATTCGACGCTTAGGCTAACCTACTGATATAATGGTGGGCGCTATAGGGATTGAACCTATGACCTCTCCCGTGTGAAGGGAACGCTCTCCCGCTGAGCTAAGCGCCCGGTCGTGACGGCCGCGATATAAGGAGCGGCTCAAAGGCGTGTCAAGCGAACTACTTAATTGCGGCTCGGCGGCTTGTCGACGCGCGGCACCCGCGAGGCATGACCCTGCAGCGCGCGGATGCGGTCGGCGAGATCGCCTGATGCCGGCTCCAGTTCGGCTCCGGCTTGATCGGTCGCGGCACGGTCGCGGGCGGTTTCCGCCGCGAGAATCGCGTCGATCGGCGAATTCGGTCCTTCCAGCTTCGAGGCCATGCGCGCCACTTCGGCGGCGACGTCGTTGATGCGCTCGCGCATCAGCGCGTTCTCCACCCGCTCGGCCGCCCAGTTCTCCTCCGCCTCCCGCTTCATGCCGCCGAGATCGTGCGCCAGCCGGTCGCGCTCGTCGGTGAGGCGGTTGAGGTCGGACTGCGTCTGCGCCTTTTCTGCCGTGAGCGTCTCGAACGCGGCGGTGGTGCGCTCGTGCAGCGCGGCGATGGCGGTGCGCAGATCGTTTTCGCCCTTGCGGGCGACGAGCAACTCGTTGCGCACTTGGTTGAGTTCGGCTTCGCTTTGCGCAAATAGCCGCACCTGTTCGCCGAGACGGCTTTTCAGATCCTGCACGCGCTGGCCGAGCAACTCGGCCTCCCGGGTCTGCACCGCCAATTGCTGCTCGAGCTCGGCGACGCGGCGGCCGAGATTTTCCGCCCGCACGCGCTCCTCGGCGAGATCTTGCGTCGCGGCCATCAGCTCAACCCGCTCGGTGTCGCGGCGGCCTTCCACCGCCTTGAGCGCGGCGCTGGCGCCGGCCAGCCGCACTTTCAGCGTCTCGACCTCGGTCTTGAACGTGTCGACTTCGACTTTGCGCGAATCCGCCAGCGTCGCGCTTTCATCGAGCGCGCCGACCAGCTTGGCGAGCTCGGCTTCCTTGTCGGCGAGCGAACGTTCCGCTTCGTGCATGATGCCGGTCTTGGCGGCGACTTCTTCTTCGGTGGCGCGCAACTGATCGCGCAGCGCCTTGTCACGCGCCTCCAGCGCGAAAATGGCGGCGGCTTTTTCGCCGAGCTCCATCTTCAGCCGGTTGATGGCGTCGCCCTTCTTGCCGATCTCGGCGAACTGGCTGGTGGTGCGCGCCTTGAGCTGCTCGACGCTCATTTCCAGCCGCCGCGTCGACATGGCGAATTCGGCGCGCAGTTGGTCCTTGTCGGCCTGGATTTCCGCCATCGACAGCGGCGTCGCCGCTTCGAGCCTGCGCGCGGTGAGACGCACCGCGCGGTTGTGCACGAGGGGAACGATGACGAGCCCGATCAGGGCGGCGACCAGGAATCCGATCCCGAAATACATGATCGGTTCGATCATGAACGACGTCTCCAACTCACGCCCGGCCCAGCCTCAAGGCGACAGATTAACCCGAACCCCGGGCCGGCGTCCCGGGTGCGTTACACGATAAATCGAAGCGACGGTGGGTCAGAACGGGTTCCAGGTCGCCCGCGGCGTAAATTTGAGATAACCGATATTGGCGCCGAGGCGCAGGCCGACGCCGGAACGGATCGGCACCACGATGACCCGCCCGGAGGCGAGCGCGGTCATGCCGAAGCCGCCGATGAAATAGGCCGAACCGTCAATGCCGGCGAAGCGCTGATAGATCGCGTCGGTGGCGGGCAGGTTGTAGACCAGCATCATGGTGCGGGCGCCTTCGCCGCCGTAGTCGAAACCGACCGAGGGACCTTCCCAGAACACGCGGCGGTCGCCGGCATTCTTGGTGTAGAGCTTGCCGTCGCCGTAGCGTAAGCCCACCACGATGGCGCCGCTGCCTTCCTGACCGAGCACGTAGCCGTTGGGCTCGCCCCAGCGGCTGACCGCCTCCTGCACCACCTGCGCGAGGCCGCGCGAGACGGTGCCGAAGAACTTATGCCCCTGATGGATGATCTCATCGGGGCCGAACGTGTCATTGTTGTGCTGCGGAGGCGGCGGCGGGCCCGGCTGTTGGGCGGCGGCGGTCACGGCGCCGAAACCGACGAGGCACAGCGTGAGGGCCGCAAGGCGCAAGGTAGCGCGCATCGGATGCTCCATAGCTATTGAGTTTACAGTCCCGTTTAACCCGTTGCTTACGCGGGTGACCGTAATGTGGCGGCGAAAACACCCCGCGCGCACCCTCCGAATCGCTCGACAATCGCCGAGGACTATGACTGCAGCACGGCAACAACGAAAGTCGCCGCTTGGCCTCGGCCTGGCGCTCGCCCTGGCGGTTTTCGCCGGTTCGGCGATTTCCGCCGCCTCCAGCGACCCAGCCGTGGTGAATGCCCTGACTGGGCTTGCGATCAGCGGCTTCGACCCGGTCGCGTATTTCACCGAGGGCAAGCCGAAAATAGGCCGCTCCAATATCGAATTGGGCCTCGACGGCGCCGTTTGGCGCTTCACCAACGAGGGCAACCGCGCCGCCTTTGCTGAAAACCCGGAGGTTTATCGGCCGTGTTTCGGCGGCTACGATCCGGTGGCGATTGCCCGCGGCAATTCGGTGCCTGGCCATCCGCTATTCTGGGCGGTCGACGGGGAGCGGCTTTATCTCTTCTACAGCGCGGAGGCGCGCACGGCGTTTCTCGCCGAACCGGCCGCCATTATCGAGCGCGCGAAGCGCAAATGGCCGGCGGTCATGCAAACCGTCACGCCCTGAACGGCAGCGGACCTCAGCGATATTTTGCGCTCATCGCAGGATCGCCCCAGGCGAGGAATCCGGGTACTAGAAATTTTTCCTCGCGGCGGCCGAACCGTAGCGGGCCGCCGTCCGGCGCCGTCACCGCGCCGCCCGCCGCGGTCACGATTGCGCAGCCGGCGGCGATGTCCCATTCGTGCGTCGGCGACAGCCGCGGATAGACGTCGGCCTCGCCTTGCGCGAGGTAGCAGAACTTCACCGCCGAGCCGCACAGGAAACGCTTGGCCACCGGCAGCCGTGCGATGAATTCTTCCGTCGCCTCGTCGAGATGGCTGCGCGAGGTCGCCACGATCATCCGCTCGGACGCCGGCCGCGCGCGGATGAAACTACGGTCATAGGCTTGCGCCGGATCGGCGCCGAGCCGCAGCCGCAGCCGTTCGGCTTTGCCGCCGACCACGCCGCGCCACAAGAGCCCTTGCGCCGGCGCCGCGACGATGCCGGCGACCGGAACGCCCTGCGTGACGATGGCGAGGTTGACGGTGAATTCGTCGCGGCCGGCGAGAAACTCCTTGGTGCCGTCGAGCGGGTCGACGACGACGAAGCTCGGCTCGAGGCTCGCCGCCGCGGCGGCGGCAACGCTTTCCTCGGCGATCACCGTGATGCCGGGCAGCAGCCTGGCGACGCCTTCGACGATAACGGCTTCCGACGCCACGTCGGCCGTGGTCACCGGCGATAGGTCGTTCTTGATGTGCCGCTCGACCGATGAAAACGGCGTGGCAAGCGTTGCCGCCGCGGCGCGCCAGACAATCTCGGTCAGTGCGTCGAGCAGCGCTTCGGCCTGATGTCGGGTAATGGCGGCGGTCACGACGTGCAGAGCCCCCTGGGCCGGTCCTTGGCGGTTGCGGCGGTGCGGTGTATCACGCCCGCCAAGCCGGCGCGTCCAGCGATTCGGCGGTTTTTGGCATCCTGCACGCCCCGCGGAGACCCGTCCATGTCCGGAACGCCCATCGAAGCGCTCGATCTTGCGGCCTTGCTATGCTCGCGCGTCTGCCATGACCTGATCAGCCCGGTCGGCGCCATCGTCAACGGGCTGGAAGTTCTGGCCGAGGAAAAGGACGAGGAAACCAAGACCTTTGCTCTTGACTTGATCAAGCGGAGCGCCGGCACCGCCTCGGCCAAGCTGCAGTTCTGCCGCATCGCCTTCGGCGCGGCTGGCTCGGCCGGCGCCCAGATCGACCTCGGCGATGCCGAAACCATCAGCCGCGGCTTCTTCGAGGACGACAAGACCAAACTGGCGTGGAATCTACCGCGCGCGCTGTTGGCCAAGAACCGGGTCAAGCTGCTGCTCAATCTGCTACTGATCGCCGGGCAGACCATCCCGCGCGGCGGCCGGCTCACGGTCGATCCGATCGGAGCGGGCGACACCATGGGCTTCAAGGTCAGCGCCACCGGGACCAACGCCAAGGTGCCGCCGGCGGTGGCGGCCTTGCTGTCGGGCGATGCCGGCGATGCCCCGCTCGACGCCCACCGCATCCAGCCGTTCTATGCGAGCCTGTTGGCGCAGGCGGCCGGCGTCAAGGTCGCCATGGCCATGGAAGGCGACGCGGTGGCGGTGAGCGCGCAGTGACGCGATGCCGTCGTGGTTAACGAACGGTTAAAGCCTCGCGAGAGAGCGGATTACCGCAACCAAAATTAAACGCTTCAACGACACACTGGCCGCGCTCCTGACGGAGAGCCAAGTACGGCCGGCGCGCGTCGACGAAGGCGTTTTTCATGGACGACCTGCTGCGGGAATTTGTCACCGAGACGAACGAGAAGTCTCGACGTCGTCGACGTCGAGCTCGTGCGTTTCGAGCAGGATCCCAACAACGCCAAGATCCTCGGCAATGTTTTCCGTCTGGTGCACACTATCAAGGGCACTTGCGGTTTCCTCGGTCTGCCGCGGCTGGAAGCGCTCGCGCACGCCGCCGAGACGCTGATGGGCAAGTTCCGTGACGGCCATGCGGCGACCAGCGAAGCCGTCACGCTCATTCTGACCACCATCGATCGCATCAAGCAGATTTTGGAATCGCTCGAGCGCGAACAGCGCGAACCGGATGGCAGCGACGAGGACCTGATCACCGACCTCGAGCGCATGGTCGGCCGCCTTGCGCCGGCGGCTGCGCGCGAGGAGCCGCAATACGCGGTCGGCACGCTCGCTCCACAGGTGCTGGAGCGGCCGCTGCGGCCGGGCGAGGATTCGCTCGACGATCTCGAACGCGCCTTCCGCGAAACGCCGGTCGATCCGCCGGCGCCGAAATCCGCCAAACCCGCGCCGGGCGAAACCGGCAAGGACGACGACGCCGCAAAAGCGGCCAATCAGTCGATCCGCGTCACCGTCGACACGCTCGAACAGCTGATGACCATGGTCTCGGAACTGGTGCTCACGCGCAACCAGCTCTTGGAGATTGTGCGCCGGCACGAGGATTCGGAATTCAAGGCGCCGCTGCAGCGGCTCTCCAGCGTCACCGCAGAGCTGCAGGAAGGCGTCATGAAGACGCGCATGCAGCCGATCGGCAATGCCTGGCAGAAGCTGCCGCGCATCGTGCGCGACCTATCCAACGAACTCGGCAAGCAAATCGACCTGGAAATGCAGGGCGCCGAGACCGAGCTCGACCGCCAGGTGCTCGACCTGATCAAGGACCCGCTCACCCATATGGTGCGCAATTCGGCCGATCACGGTCTGGAGACGCCGGCGCAACGGCGCGCGGCCGGCAAGCCCGAGCACGGGCGCATCCGCCTGTCGGCCTACCACGAAGGTGGCCACATCATTATCCAGATCGCCGATGACGGCCGCGGGCTCGACACTGCCCGTATCAAGGCCAAGGCAATCGCGCAGGGCCTGGTGGCGGAAGAAGACGCCGGTAAGCTGACCGAAGCGCAGATCCACAAGTTCATCTTCGCGCCCGGTATGTCGACGGCGGCGAAAGTCACCAGCGTGTCCGGCCGCGGCGTCGGCATGGACGTGGTGCGCAACAATATCGACCAGATCGGCGGTACCATCGACGTCAAGTCGGTCGCCGGCGTCGGGTTGAGCTTCACTATCAAGATCCCGCTGACGCTTGCTATCGTCGCAGCGCTGATCGTCGAGGCCGCCGGCGATCGTTTCGCCATCCCGCAAATCGCCGTCATCGAATTGGTGCGCGCGCGCGCCGGCGGCGATCATCGCGTCGAGCGCATCAAGGACACCGCGGTGCTCCGCTTACGCGACAAGCTGCTGCCGCTGGCGCGGTTGAGCCAGTTGCTCGGAATCGAAAGCGAGCCGCGCGACGTCGAGAACGGCTTCATCGTGGTGACGCAAGTCGGCAGCCAGAGCTTCGGCATCGTCGTCGACAGCGTGTTCCACACCGAGGAAATCGTGGTCAAGCCGCTGTCGAGCAAGCTACGCCACATCGCGATGTTCTCCGGCAACACCATCCTCGGCGACGGTTCGGTGATCATGATCGTCGACCCGAACGGCGTGGCCCAGTCGCTCGGCACCGTAGTGACTTCGCAGGCCGATGCTGACGAGGCCGCAAAGCGCCGGCATGGCGCCGCCGATGAGGAGACGACGTCGCTTTTGGTGTTCCGCGCCGGTTCCGCGCAGCCGAAGGCCGTGCCGCTGTCGCTGGTCACGCGGCTCGAGGAAATCGAAGCGCGCAAGATCGAATTGTCGAACGGCCGCCACATGGTGCAGTACCGCGGCCAGTTGATGCCGCTGGTCAGCATTAACGACAAGGTGCGCGTGAAGAGCGAGGGCGCCCAGCCGCTCCTGGTTTTCTCCGACGGCGCTCGCTCGATGGCGCTGGTGGTCGACGAGATCGTCGACATCGTCGAAGATCGACTCGATATCCAGGTCGGCGGCGACGACTCCGGCGTGCTCGGATCCGCCATCATCAAGGGACAGGCGACCGAGATCGTCGATGTCGGCCACTTCCTGCCGCTCGCCTTCGAGGATTGGTTCCGCAACAAGGATCGGGCGAGGCGTCCGACGCGTCGCTCGCTGCTGCTGATCGACGACAGCCCGTTCTTCCGCAACATGCTTTCGCCGGTGCTGCAAGCGGTCGGCTACGAGGTGACCGCGGCCGCTTCCGCGCGGGACGCGCTGGCGATGTTCAAGGCCGGGCGCGAATTCGACGTGGTGGTCACCGATATCGAAATGCCCGAGATGAACGGCTTCGAATTCGCGGCAGCGCTACGCGCCGATCCGGCGACCGCCGAGGTGCCGGTGATCGCGCTGTCCTCGGTGGTGTCGCTCGAAGCGGTCGAGCGCGGCCGTCAGGTCGGCTTCCACGATTACGTCGCCAAGTTCGACCGCCAGGGGCTGATCGCCGCGCTCAAGGAACAGACCGACGTCGGCCGCGCCGCGTGACGAGCACAACCATGACAGACAACGCCCAGCAGAACCTCAAGGAATACGTCACCGCCATCATCGGCGGCCAGCTGTTCGGGCTGCCGATCGTGCGCGTGCAGGACGTCTTCATCACCGAACGGCTGACGCGGGTGCCGCTGGCACCGCCGGAAATCGCCGGCGTGCTCAATTTGCGCGGCCGCATCGTTACGCTGATCGATCTGCGTCGCCGCTTCGGGCTCGGCGAGCGCGAGCCGGGCGCGACGGCCATGGCGATCGGCGTCGAGTCGCGCGGCGAATCCTACGGGCTGCTGATCGACAGCGTGGGCGAGGTGCTCAAGCTCGACGAAGGCATGCGCGAACCCAATCCGATCAATCTCGACGCGCGGCTGGCGCGGGTGTCGTCCGGCATCTACCGCTTGGACGGACAACTGCTCATCGTGGCCGATGTCGACCGCGTTCTCGACATCGCTCCGAACGCGATGGCGGCGTGACAGGAGCAGGAACGTTTGTTGAAACCAGTGGACGGCAAGAGCGAGGAATAAGATGAAAACGTGTTTGGTGGTCGACAACTCAAGCGTTATCCGCAAGGTGGCGCGGCGCATTCTTGAAGGGCTCGAATTCGACATCGTCGAAGCCGAGGACGGCGAACAGGCGCTCGACGCCTGCCGGCGCAATCTGCCCGATGCAATCCTGCTCGATTGGAACATGCCGAAGATGGACGGTTACGAGTTCCTGCGCATGCTGCGCCGGCTGCCGGGCGGCGACTCGCCGAAGGTGGTGTTCTGCACCACCGAGAACGACGTCGCGCATATCGCGCGTGCGCTGCACGCCGGCGCCAACGAATACATCATGAAGCCCTTCGACAAGGAGATCGTGGAAGCAAAATTCCAGGAAGTCGGGCTGATCTGAACGCCGTCGTCGCGGCGTTAACAGGGAAATAAGGCGTTAGATCCGATGAACGTGATTGTGGCTCCCACATCACCTCGCAGCGCCGCTCGGCAGCGCATCCGCGTCATGATCGTGGATGACGCGGTCGTCGTGCGCGGTCTGTTCGCGCGCTGGGTGGAAGCCGAGCCCGATCTCGAAGTGGTCGCCTCGCTGCGCACCGGACGCGACGCGGTGAACCAGGTCGAGCGCGTCGAGCCCGACGTGGTGTTGCTCGACGTCGACATGCCGGAACTCGACGGCATCGCCGCTTTGCCGCTGCTGTTGGAGAAGCGCTGCGATCTGGTCGTGATCATGGCCTCGACGCTGACCCGGCGGAACGCCGAGATCAGCTTGCGCGCGCTGTCGCTCGGCGCCGCCGACTACATTCCGAAGCCGGCCAGCAATCGCGAGGTCACCGGTTCGCCGGAGTTCCGCCGCGAGCTGATCGAGAAAATCCGTCACCTCGGCTTTCGCGCCAAGCGGTTGCGGTCCGGCGCGCTACACGCCCGCGGCGCGGATGCCGCCGTTGCGCCGCTGCAATTCAAACCACGCCCGGGACAGCACGCGCAACCGGTTTCATTGCGGCCGATGCCGGCGACGCCGCCGCGCGTGCTGGTGATCGGCTCCTCGACCGGGGGCCCGCAGGCGCTCAACACCATCGTCGGCCAGATTGGCGGGGTGCTCGACCGCGCCCCGGTGCTGATCACCCAGCACATGCCGCCGACCTTCACCACCATTATGGCCGAGCATCTCGCCCGCACCGCTGGACGCCCGGTGCGCGAGGGCCAGGACGGCGAGAAAATCAACGCCGGCACGATCTATCTTGCGCCCGGCGGCCGCCACATGTCGGTCAAGCGCAGCGACGGAGCCGCCGTTATTGCGCTCGACGACGGTCCGATGGTGAATTTCTGCAAGCCCGCGGTCGACCCGCTGTTCTCCTCGGCGGCCGAGGTCTGGCACAATTGGGTGCTCGGCTTGGTGCTGACCGGCATGGGCTCGGACGGCTTGCGCGGATCGCAGGCGATCGTCGCTGCCGGCGGTACCATCATGGCGCAGGACGAAGCGACCAGCGTGGTGTGGGGCATGCCCGGCCAGGTCGCACATGCCGGCGTCTGTTCGGCCGTGCTGCCGCTCAACGAGATCGCGCCGCGCCTGACGCACTTGTTCGCCGGAGAGCGCGCGTGACGCCGCAGGATTTCGACTACCTGCGCCAGCTGCTGCGCCAGCGCTCCGGCCTGGTGCTGTCGGCGGAAAAGCAATATCTCGCCGAAAGCCGCCTGTTGCCGGTCGCGCGCAAGCATGGCCTCGGCAGCCTCACCGAGCTGGTGGTGCGGCTCAAAGCCGCCACCTTCGCCACGATCGGCGTCGAGGTGGTCGAGGCGATGACCACCAACGAATCCTTCTTCTTCCGCGACAAGATTCCGTTCGAGCATTTCCGCGACACCATCATGCCGGCGCTGCTGGCGGCGCGCGCGCGGGAAAAGCGCATCCGCATCTGGTGCACCGCCTGCGCGACAGGGCAGGAGCCTTATTCGCTGGCGATGAGCCTGAAAACCATCGGGCCGGCGCTCGCCGGCTGGAAAGTGGAGATCGTCGCCACCGACATCTCGCACGAGGTTTTGGCAAAGGCCAAGGCCGGCATCTACAACCAGTTCGAAGTCCAGCGCGGCCTGCCGATCCAAAGCCTGGTGAAATTCTTCGCCCAGGTCGGCGAAGCCTGGCAGGTCGCACCCGAGATCCGCGGCATGGTCCAGTTCCGCCAGCTCAATCTGCTCAACGATTTTTCCGGCCTCGGCACATTCGATCTGGTGTTCTGCCGCAACGTGCTGATCTATTTCGATCAGGACACCAAGATCGACGTGCTCAACCGCCTGGTGCGGCAGATGCCGTCAGACGGATTTCTGATCCTGGGCTCGGCCGAGACCGTGGTCGGCCTGACCGAGGCCTTCAGGCCGATGCCCGAAAGGCGCGGGCTCTATGTGCCGAATACCCCGGCGGTAAAGCCTGCACCCGCCGGCAACGTGCTCAAATTCGCGCTGAAGGCCTGAGCGCGCCGGAAATTGCTGGCACGAATAAAACTTGCCTGTCTAGCAGCGGACAGCCGACAGTAATTTTATTTGCCGGCGGGAATCAGCAGCGGCGATAAATTCATCTGCGGCTTCGCGCTATCGGTCCGCAATGGTGGATAAACGCGATGCAAGTCGGCAGGGTCGATCTGCAATTCGCCGTTTTCGGCCTGCATGACCGGAATCTTTCCGGCATCAATTGCGCGCGTGATCGCGGTTTTAGCCCGTCCGACCGCCGCGGCGGCCGTTGCGATGGTGTACATGGAATCTCGCTACCGTAGAAAAACCCCGCCTCGCGGCGGGGTTTGAGTTTCGGAGAGTGTCTTGCAGCGGGTGCTTTAAGCCGGAATGCGTTCTTCGTGTTCGCTCGGCTCGCGCAGCACGTAGCCGCGGCCCCACACCGTCTCGATGTAGTTCTTGCCGGAGGAGGCATTGGCGAGCTTCTTGCGCAGCTTGCAGATGAACACGTCGATGATCTTGAGCTCGGGCTCGTCCATGCCGCCGTAGAGATGGTTGAGGAACATCTCCTTGGTGAGGGTGGTGCCCTTGCGCAGCGAGAGCAGCTCGAGCATCTGATATTCTTTGCCGGTCAGGTGCACGCGCTGGCCGCCGACCTCGACCGTCTTGGTGTCGAGGTTGACGACGAGATCGCCGGTGTTGATGACCGACTGCGCATGACCCTTGGAGCGGCGGACGATGGCGTGGATGCGCGCGATCAGTTCGTCCTTGTGGAACGGCTTGGTCATGTAGTCGTCGGCGCCGAAGCCGAGGCCCTTCACCTTGTCCTCGATGCCGGCGAGGCCGGACAGGATCAGGATCGGGGTTTTAACTTTTGAGACCCGCAGCGAGCGCAGAACCTCGAAGCCCGACATGTCGGGCAGGTTCAGGTCGAGCAGGATGATGTCGTAGTCGTAGAGCTTGCCGAGATCGACGCCCTCTTCGCCGAGGTCCGTCGTGTAGACGTTGAAGCTCTCGGATTTGAGCATCAGCTCGATCGACTGAGCCGTCGCGCTGTCGTCTTCAATGAGCAAAACGCGCATTTAAGTCCCCTTGTCGCCGCAACCGGGCCTTTGGTCAGCGCCGCAAAGGCGGCGAGGCAGAAAAACGCTCTGGGACGAACTGATTCGACACTATGCGGACATGGTTAACAAAACCTGATTCTCTCTTGCAAGTGTGCCGTAGGCAAATCGACCCGAAATCGGCGTAAGATGTTGCCAGAGAGCAGTTTTTTGGCCACGTACCTTTTTCATGTCCCGGTTTAAGAGTCAGCCCTAACTAACTCAACCAACTCGCCCCTTTCGTCCTGGCCGGGCGAAACGCGGCCATCAGTCCCATGGACGATGCCCCAATGATTAACGACCCGGGTAAACACTCCGTTAAAGACCCTGGTAGGGCGGTAAGCCTAAGGGCTGGTTACCGCGCCTTTCTCGCAAACCGTGGTTTTGTCACCCGCCGGACCCGTAAGGGCGAGGGGTTACGATGAAGGCCCTCGCCGAACAGATCGCCGATCTCGACAGCGCCGAGATCTACGGCCGCGTGGTCGGCGTGCGCGGCTTGATGGTGGAGGTGGCCGGACCGATCCATGCCATGTCGGTCGGCGCGCGGCTGGCTCTGGAGACCGGCAACGGGTCGCCGATCCCTTGCGAGGTGGTGGGATTTTCCGGCGGCCACGCGCTCGCCATGCCGTTCGCTGCGCTCGACGGGGTGCGGCGCGGCTGCCGCGCGGTGGTGGCCACCGCGGCCGGTATGGTACGGCCGTCCGAGCGCTGGCTCGGCCGCGTGGTCAATGCCATGGGCGAGCCGATCGACGGCCTCGGGCCGCTGCCGTCCGGTCCCTCGCCATACCCGTTCCGCTCGTCGCCGCCGCCGGCGCATGCCCGCATGCGGGTCGGCGCCCCGCTCGATCTCGGCGTGCGTGCGCTCAACACCTTCCTGACCGTCTGCCGCGGCCAGCGCATGGGCATCTTCTCTGGCTCTGGCGTCGGTAAATCGGTGTTGCTGTCGATGCTGGCGCGCAACGTGTCGGCCGATATTTCGGTGATAGGACTGGTCGGCGAGCGCGGACGGGAGGTGCAGGAATTCTTGCAGGACGATCTGGGCCCGGCCGGCCTGGCGCGCTCGGTGGTGGTGGTGTCGACCTCCGACGAGCCGGCGCTGATGCGCCGCCAGGCCGCCTACCTGACGCTCGCCATCGCCGAATTCTTCCGCGACCTGAACAAGGACGTGCTGGTGCTGATGGACTCGGTGACCCGCTTCGCCATGGCGCAGCGCGAGATCGGGCTCTCCGCCGGCGAGCCGCCGACCGCAAAGGGCTATACGCCCACCGTGTTCACCGAACTGCCGCGGTTGTTGGAGCGCGCCGGACCCGGCACGGAGCAGGGCACCATCACCGGCATCTTCAGCGTGCTGGTCGACGGCGACGACCACAACGAGCCGGTGGCCGACGCCGTGCGCGGTATTCTCGACGGCCATATCGTGATGGAGCGCGCCATCGCCGAACGCGGCCGCTATCCGGCGATCAACGTTCTGAAGTCGATCTCGCGCACCATGCCGCGGGCGGCCGATCCGGCTTATCTTCCGGCCATCAACCGGGCCAAGCAGGTGATGGCGACCTATTCGGACATGGAGGAATTGATCCGGCTTGGCGCCTACCGGCCTGGCTCGAGCGCCGAGGTCGACGAGGCGATCGCCCTGCACAAGCCGTTGGAGGCCTTCCTCAGCCAGCTTAAGGAAGAATCAACAAGTATGGCGGAGGGCTACCAAAGGCTCGAGCAAATCCTGCAAGGGACACAACCCGAGGCCGCTTGACCCCCGGTTTGACCGGGTTTCGGTCCAAATTTGGCGGGGAAATACCGACAAAGCCGGGTTCTGGAAACAGATTGATAACGTTATTGCCGCACAGTTACCGGGACTGAACGGTCCGGGGCGTCCGGTTGCGCGGATGAATGGCTGTGCAATGGACGCGTATTCGGTGCTTCGGGGGAGTATGTAGTCGATGAAGTCACGCGAAACCCTCATTCGCCTGAAGAAATTTCAGGTCGACGAGAAACGGCGCAAGGTTGCGCAAATCGAGGCCATGATCGCCGAGTTCGACCGCATCGCGGCCGAGCTCGATCGCGAGATCAAGACCGAGCAGGAACGCGCCGGCATCCACGATCCCGCGCATTTCGCCTATCCGACCTATGCCAAGGCCGCCATCGGCCGGCGCGAGAACCTCAGGCGCTCGGCCGGCGAGCTCAAGACCCAGCTCGACGACGCCCAGGCCATGTTGGGCGAGGCCTTCGAGGAGCTCAAGAAGGTCGAGATGCTCGACGAGCGCGACCATGCGCGCGAGAAAGCGGAAGAAAACGCGCGCGAGCAGGCCGAACTCGACGGCATCGCGGCATTGCGCTTCTCGACCGGCGGGGCCAGCGCGTAAATCGCGCGCTGCCGACTTTTGGCATGCATTTCGATCGGATGGCCGCGCGCACAAGCGCGTGGCTTTCCTTGTGCGTTAACGGCGCTGGAGCCTGTCGCGCCTAGAACGCCGCCGCCAGATCGCGTGCGCCGGCTGTCGCGGAATTGCGATTGATATGACCCTGGATCTCGGCGATCAGGCCGGCCACCATGGCGGTGCGGCGCGCCACCGGATTACGCTCGTAGCCTGACTGCTGGAAGAAGTTCGCCGTCGGCACTTGCTGACGGAAAGCTTGCGGCATCGTGACCATGTCGAAGCCGTTGCCGTCGCCGGTCAGATTCATCAATTCCAACTCGGCGGCGCTGAGCGGCGCCGCATAGCCCTTGGCGCGCGCGAACAGCACCGAGTCGAGCAGCTTCTGCACCTGCAGCAACGGGCCGATGTCGATGTCGAGGATGGCGGCGTGAATCCCCACGCCGCCCATGGTGGTCTTGGCCAGCCGGTCGTGCGCGTTCCAATTGTTCGGCACGCTGTGGCTGAACGCGATCATGCGTTTGAGCGCCTCGATCTTGCGCTCCATCGCTGCCTTGGCGCCGCCGTCGAGCGCCTTCGCCCTCTGTCGCAGCGCCGCCAGCACGCGGGCACCGTGCTCGGCCAGGATCGACACCGAATTGGTGCTGAGCAACTGATTGTAGCCGAGTGCCGGCGACACCGCGTGCTTGCCGGGGCCGGGCGGCTCGAGCCCGGCCTGGGTGTCGTAGGCGCCGCGGCCGCCGGTCTCGAAGGCATAGACGCCGACGATCTGCTCGCGGGTCAGGCCGGCGGCGCGGGCGGCGCTGGCATAGGCGCGCTTGAAATCGAGATCGCTCGCCGGCCGCTGCGGCACGAAATTGTATTGTTCGGCGGCGGCTTGTAGGAAGTCGGCGACCACTGGGATCGGCGGCCTTTCGCTTGGCGGCGGACCGGGCGTTTGCGGATCTATCGGTCGCCGCGGGCCGGTGTAGAGCGGCGGCTGCGTGAGCACATAATCGCTAAGCTCGATCGGCTCGTCATTGCGCCGCTTGGCGTTGCGCACGCGGCGCTTCTCGACGATGGCATTCCAATAGACTTCGGCCTCGGCGTCGTAGGCTTGCCGCGCCTGCAAATATTCCGCGAGCCGGGCCTGATAGTCGGACAGTGCGGCCGCCGGCACGCCTTGCGTATAAGCCGGCGCGGCGGTGAGCGCGGCGGCCAAGGCGATCGCGGCAAGGCGCAGGGCAAAGCGCAGGTCAAGTCGCGGCATAACCGGCTCTTAGCGGGGGTTTGTTGATTCGGCTATCGCCGGGAGCGGTGGCGTTTCGACGGCGCGCTCAATCGCGCCGGTCGTATTCGTCGCTGCAAAACGGGCCGCCCTGATAGCGGTCGCCCACCGGGTCAGGCGGCAGTTTGGCCTGCGCGGCAAGCGCTTGCTCGCGGTAATCGTCGGCCTTGCCGACCGGCTTGTAGCCGAAGCGCCGCGCATTGCTGTTGTCCCACCAGGCGTCGGCATTGTCTGAGGCGCCGTAGAATATCTCGAAACGGATATCGCGGTGCTCGAGCCCGATGCGGATCAACTGCACCAGGTCCTCCGGCTTGAGCCAGATCGCCAGCCGCCGCTGGTCGAGCGGCGCGTCGCCGACATTGCCGATGCGCAGGCAGGTGACGCGCAGGCCGTGCTTGTCGGCATAGAACGCGCCGACCGCTTCGCCGAACGCCTTGCTGATGCCGTAGCGGCTGTCCGGGCGCACGGTGACGCCGACCCCGATGCGCTGCGTGCGCGGGTAGAAGCCCATCGCGTGGTTGGAGGAGGCGAACACCACGCGCTTGACGCCGGTGCGGTAGGCCGCCTCGAACAGGTTGTAGCAGCCGATGATGTTGGAGTTCAGAATCGTCTCCCATGGCCCTTCGATCGAGTAGCCGCCGAGATGGACGATACCGTCGACGCCGGCGACGATGTCTTTCACCGCGGCGAGATCGGTGAGGTCGGCGACGACGAAGTCCTCGTCGGCGGCAAGGTCGTCCGGTTTGCGGATGTCGCTCCAGCGGATGCTCGGATACAGGCCCTTCATCAGCTTGCGCAGCCGCGTGCCTATGCCGCCCGCCGCTCCGGTCACCAGAATCTTTTGCATCGGTCTCTCTTGTAAGCGCCGGCGGATCGTCCGGCCGAAGATTACTTGACGCCGCTCTCCGCCGCGATCTTTTCGTAGCGGCGGCGGCTGTTAATCAAATGCCGCTGCATGGCGGCGCGCGCTTGCGTCACCGCGCGCTCCCGGATCGCGTGGAGGATCTGCTCGTGCTCCTGCTGGAAGACGTCGAGTTGGATACGCTTGGTGGGCGGTGCCGAGCGGCCCCACACCGTGCGCCGCGGAATGATGAAGCGGCCGAGATATTCGAGGAAACGGCGGAACTGCGGGTTGCCGGTCGCATCGACGATTTCGCAATGGAAGGCGAAGTCCTGGTCGACCGCGTTCTCGCCGCGGCCGATAGCGGCGCTGACCGCGGCAAAACGATCGGCGATCCTCTTCACCTGCGCCGCCGAGGCGCGTTCGGCGGCAAGGCCCGCCGCCTCGACTTCGACGCCGGTGCGCAGTTCCATGACGTTGAGCACTTCGCGCAGCGTCGAATGCTCGTCGAAATCGACCCGGAACGGCCGCCGCACCTGTTCCGCGACGAAGGCGCCGACGCCCTGACGGGTGATCACCAACCGGTCGGCTTTCAGCGCGGCGACCGCCTCGCGCACCACGGTGCGGCTGACGCCTGTGGCGGCGATCATTTCCTGTTCGGTGGGCAGCTGCGAGCCGGGCGGCCATTTGCCGCTGACGATGCTGGCGGTCAGCCGGGCGACCAGTTCGTCGGTCAGCCCGCGTGGCGCCTCCAGCGGCTGCAGCAGGGCAATATTTTTTGACGAACGCTTATTCAAAGCTTGACACCGCGCTATCGCCCAAGGTCATCATATGACATGATGAATATCATGCACGGCCGCCTCGATCAATGAGCCGTGCTCGCCACGCGTCATCGCTGCCCGCAAAAACGAACCTCGGGAGGAAATCTTGAAGCCCTTTACTGTCATGATAGCCGCCGGCGCGCTGGCCGCCGCGAGCGCGTTCGCCGCTCCGGCCCTCGCCCAGCAAAAATTAGTGCTGAAAGCCTCGGACGTGCATCCGGAAGGCTATCCGACTGTCGCCGCCGTCGAGAGCCTCGGCAAGAAGCTCTCCGCCGCGACCAACGGCCGGCTCTCGGTCGCGATGTATCCGGCCATGCAGCTCGGCGGCGAGAAGGAAGCCATCGAGCAGGCGCAGGTCGGCGCCATCGCCTTCGCCCGCGTCTCGGTCGGCGCGCTCGGTCCGGTGGTCGACGATCTCAACGTGTTCAATCTGCCTTACGTGTTCCGCAACACCGCGCACATGCAGCACGTGATCGACGGCGCGATCGGCCAGGAACTGCTCGACAAGGTCACCGGCAGCGGCAAGGGGCTCGTCGGCCTCGCCTGGATGGATGCCGGCGCGCGCAATTTCTACGACACCAAGAAGCCGATCAAGAACCTGGCCGACCTGAAAGGCCAGAAAATCCGTGTGATGGGCAACCCGATGTTCGTCGACATGGCGAATTCGATGGGCGCCAATGGCGTGCCGCTCGGCTACGACCAGGTGTTCACCTCGCTGCAAACCGGCGTCATCGATGGCGCCGAGAACAACCCGCCGAGCTTCGTGTTCGACAACCACTACCAAGTCGCCAAGTTCTACACGATCGACGAGCACCTGATCGTGCCGGAGATGCTGGTGATGTCGAAGAAGATCTGGGATTCGTTGTCCAAGGACGACCAGGCGCTGCTGATGAAATTCTCCAAGGAAGCCCAGCAGGAAGAGCGCAAGCTCTGGGACATCTATGAGAAGCAGGCGATGGAGAAGGCGAAGGCCGCCGGCATCCAGATCATCGCGGTCTCGGACGCCGACAAGAAGGCTTTCCAGGCGGCGGTGAAGCCGGTCTGGGACAAGTACGGTCCGAAATACGCCGCCATGGTCAAGCGCATCCAGGACGTGAAGTAACCTGGTCAATCCGGGACGCCGCGCGGCGGCGGACCCGGAATCCAGAGCCACATCGCATGGGCCTCATGTTCATCCCCTGGATTCCGGGCGCGCCCGCTGACGCGGGTGTCCCGGAATGACGAGGCTGCCAATGGCCGCTCTGTATCGCAAGATAATGGATGCGCTGTACCTTGTTTGCGTGTGGGCTGCCGGCACCGCGCTTGGTGCTGATTTCGGCGGTGATCCCGTGGGCGGTCTTTACCCGCTACGTGCTCAACAGCTCGGCGTCATGGCCGGAACGGACAGCCGTTCTGCTGACCATCGTCTTGACGTTCATCGGCACGGCGGCGTGCTACCGCGCGCAATTGCACATGAACGTGTCGTTCTTTGCGGCGATGCTGCCGCCGCGCTTGCGCCGCTGGGTCGATCTCCTCGTCGAACTTCTGGTCGGGGCGATGGCGCTGTTCATGATCATCTACGGCGCCAAGCTGGTCGAAGCCACGTGGCTCAATTCGATCGATGAGTTTCCCGAGCTGTCGGTCGGCGTGACCTACTTGCCCATTCCGCTCGGCGGCGTCGCGCTGTTTCTGTTCGTCATCGAGCGCGTGCTCATCGGCCCGCCGCGGGATCATTTTGCCGAGCCTACGGAGCCCGCGCTTGCGCCGATCCAGCAAGCGGATCTTGCACCGGGGCAGGAGGTGAACTGATGGACATCGCCGTTCTCCTTCTGACGATGTTCTTCTGCTTCCTGATCGGCGTACCGATCGCCTATTCGCTCGGTCTCGCGGCCATCGCCGCGTCGCTGTGGATCGGCATCCCGCTCGAGGCGGTGATGCTGCAAGATCTCCAACGGGGTCAGCAAAGTCGCGATGCTGACCATTCCCTTCTTCGTGCTGGCCGGCGCCATCATGGCGGAAGGCGGCATGGCGCGCCGCATGGTGGCCTTCGCCGACGTCTTGGTCGGCTTCACCCGCGTGCGCGGCGGGCTTTCCGTCGTCAACGTGCTGGCGACCACGTTGCTGAGCGGCATATCCGGCTCATCGGTCGCCGACGTGTCGGCGATCGGCTCGGTCATGATCCCGCAAATGGAACGGAGCGGATACCCGCGGGTCTATGCCACCAACGTGACGATCACCGGTTCGGTGCAGGCGCTATTGGTGCCGCCCAGTCACAACGCGATCATTTATTCGTTGGCGACCGGCGGCAGCATCTCGATCATCAGCCTGTTTATCGCCGGCGTGGTGCCCGGCCTGCTGCTCGGCTTCTCGATCATGGTGCTCTGCCTGGTGATCGCCTATCGCGACGGGCATCCGAAAGGCACCTCGGTGCCGCTGCGCGACGCCGTCAAAATCAGCATCGAGGCCGCCTGGGGCCTGATCACGCTGGTCATCATCCTCGGCGGCATTCTCGGCGGCATATTCACGGCGATCGAGGCCGGCGCGGTGGCGTGCATGTGGGCGTTTTTCGTCACCATGTTCATCTACCGCGATTACAAATGGCGCGACTTGCCGATCCTTGTCCACCGCACGCTGCGCACCGTCGCCATGGTGATGACGCTGATCGCCTGCGCCTCGAGCGTCGGCTACGTGATGGCGCTCACGCAAATGCCGGCGAAGATCACGGCGTTCTTCCTGACGATTTCGAGCAACAAATACGTCATCTTGATGCTGATCAATATCCTGTTGCTCGTGCTCGGCTGCCTGGTCGACATGGCCCCGTCGATCCTGATCTGCACGCCGATCCTGCTTCCGGTGATGATCAATTTCGGCGTCGATCCGGTTCATTTCGGCATGATCATGATGCTCAATCTCGGCATCGGCCTGTGCCATCCGCCGGTCGGCGCGATCCTGTTCGTCGGCTGCGCGGTCGGCAAAGTGACCGATCGAACAGGTTATGCGGACGATCTGGCCGTTCTACGGCGTCATGTTCGTCGTGCTGATGCTGGTCACCTACATCCCGGGCTGTCGCTCTGGCTGCCGTCGGTCGTGATCGAGTGCGTAGCCGCTAAAAAATACGCGCCGCGAAAGCGGCGCGACAAGTCTGCGAGGAGGTTCGCGGAAAATGCTAGCGAATGGTCGAGCGCCGCGGTCGGTGAAAACCACGGGGCCGCCGGCCTTGATCACGGTCGGGGCCTGCGCGGTCAGGATGTCGGTGCCGAGATTGAACTGACGCGCGGAAATGCCGATCACCGCGATCAGCAGCGCGGCGGCAAGGCCCACCACCACGATCTTGAGGTGGGTGGTGCGGTCTGCGGTGTACATCGACCAGTTCATGGCAGCCTCCAAGGTCACGCCCATTCGTCGGCACCGACCCGGTAAATGGTTCAAACGCTTCGCTGGTCTAACGTAGGTACGCTGCCACAGTTCCATAAGATGCATCACGGATCGTTGACACGGCGGTGAAAGGCGCCGTATTGGCGCCGGAATGGCCGGAATTTGGCGGCCGGCGCGCCAGATCGTCGGCCGTCCGGCCTCAATCGGTCCGGGTCAGCTGGTGTTCCTCGGCGATGCGCTCGAAGGATTCTCGCGATGCTCTTGATCCGGTAGGCCAGCCGGTTGTCGTTCTCGACCGGCAGCGGGCGGACGATCTTGTATTTGCCGTGCGAGGCCGCGTTGCCGAAAGTCGGCTCGTAATAGACGTTCTGGCCGGTTGAAAATTTGTGCGCCATGTCGTTTGTCCTTCGGCTGCGGTGCTTGAATAGAAAACGCCCGGCGCAAGGCCGGGCGCTCGCCGTTCGTCACGGGACGAATTCGTTCGTCAGGCGTTCTGCAGATTGGACGCCGCCTGCTTGCCGCGCTCGGTCACGATCTCATAGGTGAGGCGCTGGCCTTCGTTGAGCGTGCTCATGCCGGCGCGCTCGACCGCGCTGATGTGCACGAACACATCTTTCGAGCCGTCGCTCGGCGTGATGAAACCAAAACCTTTCTGGGTATTGAAGAACTTGACAGTGCCTGTGGCCATGGCGGCCTCCTTGCATGAGTTGCTGCGCGAGCGGGTCGCGCGCGAATCCTTTAAGTTCGCGCGCTTTGACATCCGAGTTTTTTGGGATGACTTGGTGAGCGCCCAAAATCGGGCAGCGTTGCAAGGCAGAACCGAAAACCTGGCTGCACGGGCTCGAATACGCTAATTGCGCGCAAGCGTCAAACGCGTGCCGCTCAGCTGGCGCGCTTCGCCAGCGGATATTCGGCGCTGTCATAGAGCTCGCGGATGTCCTTGTGGCCGAGCCGCGCCTCTTCGATCTCGATGTAAGCGCCGAGCAGCAGCGGCTCGGGCAGTTCCTCGACGGCGAAGCGGATGGCGTCGGCGGCGCGATCGAAACGGCGATATTTGATCTTGTTGGCGATCTTGCGGTTGCGCGAGGGGAACAGCTCCGCCGGCGCGTTAAAATCGAATTTATCCATCATAATCTCCAATGTGCGGCGCGAGCCGAATACAACGACCGATGCACTATATATGGGCATTCGAAAGCGTTTTCGCCAGCGCCAAGGCAAAGCGAGCTAA
>CAVRHL010000007.1:0-494703 GCA_963720985.1 uncultured Alphaproteobacteria bacterium | reverse complement strand
TTCAAAGCCAGCCGTCAAAGCGGCCAACAAGTCCCGGCCCGACACATTGTCGCGTTCGCCGATCAACAAGGCGGGTGGCACGACCTCCGGCGTTACGTGCGTGAGTGTCGAACGGTGGATGTCGCACATCGTTACCGCTGTAATGAGGTAGCCATTGAGCAGCGTGGCGCCGGCAAGCGAAAGATTATCGCCGCCGATCACCGTGCTCTCGGTCGACGTCGCAAGACTCTTGGCAAATCGCGCAACCTGGTCCGTTTCTTCGCCGAAATGTCCGGCAAAGGCGCAAGCGAGGGTATCGAGTAAATCTCCTTGCAGTATTCGCGTGCCGGTGCAGTGGATCCTCGTACTTAACGGATGCCGCAAAGCTGGCCAAGTGCTGGTCGGAAAACTCCGTCATTGATCCCTCCGTTTTGTGCGTTCGGTTATCCCGGCGACAAGAAATTTCCCGCCGTCTGTTCTTTTCATTGCCTCCGGCTCCAAGACGCCATCAGCGATGACGGCGTGAAGTCCCGATGCATCTTTGTTTTGTCCAGTGACCAGCAGTCCCAATCGTATTGTAGTAGCGGACCTATCTGAAGCCAATGGTGGGCCCCCGGGCGGCGGCGGCCAATAGCAATCATATCGCCAGCTTTCCGCGTCATGCCGTCATCTAATCCACGTTCAAACCTGCAAATTACCTCAAACCCATCGCCGCTGGATCGGCCCGCACCAATGCAATAATCTCTATGTCCCTCTTGTACAACAAACCGCCGGACCGCTTTGGACAACACTCGCAACCGGCTCACTTCATATTTTTGGAGACCCCTATTGTTCGACATTTCGAGTGATCAAATCAGGCTGGGCGAGCAGACAATTCCTATTGTAGCTCATGTCGACGTTCTGGTTTGCGGTGGTGGCGTCGCCGGTATCGCAGCTTCTGTCGCGGCGGCACGAAATGGGGCGAAGACGCTCCTGATTGAACGAGCTGGGTTTCTCGGCGGGACCGCGACCGGTTCGGCAATGGGCTTAATTGTTATTCCGGCAAGCGAACTTGTTGGCTTTCCCCGTGAGTTCTTTTCCCGCCTGGCGCGCGAACAAGGCGCTGGCCTTGGCGATGTTGTTCCCTGGGATATCGAGGCCTACAAGTTGGCGGCCCTGGACATCGTGCTCGAAGCTGGTGCCGACCTCTTATTGCACACTTGGATTTCAGAACCGTTGGTCCGCGACGGTAAAATTGAAGGCGTTATCGTCGACAACAAATCGGGACGTCAGGCGATTGTGGCCAAAGTTGTCATCGACACCACGGGCGACGGCGATGTTGCGGCGCGGGCGGGTGTTCCATTCATAAAGGGGCGAGAGGATGACGGCGCGATGCGACCAACGACAGTGATGGGCCGCCTTGGCAATATCGATCTTCGGCGATTTAAGGAACACATCGACAGCCATCCTGAGGATTTTTCGCAGGACGACGGTCGTCGTGTGGTCGACTTGGAGCAGGGTGTGGTTCGAATCGACGGCTTTTTCTCGACCATAGAAAAGGCCAAGCAAATGGGGTTGCTGGATGCCTCGTTGCCAATACACTACCTGCGCTTCAGCGGAGTGAACGCCAAGGAGCACGTCGACCGCGCAATCCTGATTTGCAACAGCACGCGCATCTACAACGTCGACGGCACCAATGCGGCCGATATTACTCGGGCTGAGATCGAGGGACGCAAGCAACTCCGCGATATTGTGCGCACCTGCCGCGCGCTATTGCCAGGGTTTGAGCACAGCTTTCTGGTTGACACGTCGGCTTATCTCGGCGTTCGTGAGACACGGCGCATCAGGGGCCGCTACACCCTGACCTATAACGATCTTGCCAACGGAAGGCGTTTTGAGGACTCGATTGCCGTGATGACCTCGGTCGATTACGGTAATGCCGAAATTCATGGGCCCGACTACGGCCACGAAGGCTCTGCCAACGACGACTGGGCACGCAAGCTTTCGCTCAAGCTGATGCGGTTCGAGTTTCCGCTCAGTTGCATGATTACCGACGAATATTCAGAATCTTGTGGTCGCTGGACGCTGCGCATCGATGACGCATGACGTCGACAAATTCGCGCGCAATATGGCGCCCACCGGCCTGCAAGGTCAGGCTGCCGGAACGTTTGCGGCCTTGGTCGCGGGCCGCGATTGGAATCGGCTGCCTATAGAAACGGTACGGGCCTGCCTTGAGCGCGACGGGGTACCCGTCAGTATTTTGGCAGGTGAGGCCCATACCATGATCGAAAAGCGATCGGCTACGCTCACGTAATTGCACGGACTATTACTAATACAAAAGTCTCGGCAAATCGCCGACCAAATGGAAGGAGACATAAAATGCGGCACTTGTTGAGGGTCGCGAGACTAGCAATGGCGGCGGCATGCCTGACCGCCGCGCCAATGGTCGCTGCCGCGCAGCCTTATCCAAGCAGGCCAATCCATCTAATTGTCGGATTCCCGCCGGGCGGCATCAATGACATTGTTGCTCGTATCGTTGGTCAAAAAATGTCCGAGAGCCTTGGGCAGGCCGTCATAGTGGAAAATCGCTCTGGCGCTGGCGGCACGATTGGTGCGGATTGGGTGTCGAAGGCAAAGCCCGATGGCTATACGCTGTTGCTCGGTTCGGTGAGCAACCTCGCGATGGCGCCCAGTCTCTACGGTAGCCTGCCCTATGATCCGACCAAAGATTTTACCCCGGTCGCGCTTGTCGCCGCGGCGCCGAATATCATGGTGGTACACCCCGACTTTCCGGTTCACAGCGTCAAAGATCTGATCGCGCTCGCCAAGCAGAAACCTGGGACGATCAATTACGCTTCGGCAGGCATCGGAACGTCAAATCATCTCACTGTCGAACTTCTGAAAGTGATGGCGGACATTGATCTCGTACATGTCCCGTATAAGGGAGACGCGCCGGCCGTTACGGCCGTACTTGCAAATCAGGTGCCGATGATGTTCCCCACCCTTCCCGTGGCGCTTCCGTATATCAAATCTGGCAAGCTTCGAGCTATTGCGGTGTCTAGCGCAAAGCGATCAGCACTGTTGCCGGAAGTCCCGACCGTCGCCGAGTCCGGCGGACTTCCCGAGTTCGCAGTAAGTATTTGGGTCGGCGTCGTGGCACCACCGGGAACGCCGAAGGAGATCGTCGATAGACTCAATGCGGAAATCCGGAAAGCCGTGGCGATGCCGGATATCCGCGAGCATCTCGAGGCGCTCGGCGCCGACCCGGCGACCGATACACCAGAACAATTCTCAGCCTACATTGCTGCGGAAACTGCCCAGTGGCTCAAAGTCGCACGGGCAGCCAAAATCAAGCCGATTTGACGGGACAAGGTTCGATGGTGCGATCGCCAAAGATCGGCATTACGATGGGTGACCCCGCCGGCGTCGGCCCGGAGATCGTCTGCCGCGCTCTTGCCGATCTTTCGCCTGCCGATCGGGTTGAACTTGTCGTATTTGGCACGAAATCGATTCTGGAACGGGCAAACGAACTAACTGGCGCCAAGCTGTGTTTCGGCGAGCTGGATTCGACATCGCCAGCGGGGGGCGTTCCGGTCGTCGATATTCGTATTCCCCGTTCGGAGTCAGTCTGCGACGGAGCAATGACCGCCGCCGCGGGTGCTTGCAGCTACGGCTATATCGAGCGCGCTGTGGCTGCTGCGCTCGCGGGCGACATATCAGTGATTGTCACGGCGCCGATCAACAAGGAAGCGCTGCAAGCCGCAGGCTACCCGTTCGAGGGCCATACAGAATTGCTGGCTCACCTCACAGGCGCAAAATCCTCCTTTATGCTGCTTGCGTCGGAAAAACTATCGACGATCCACGTTTCAACCCATGTGTCGCTCGCTGGGGCGGTGCAAAGAGCGACCATGGAACGCGAACTTGCAACCATTCGAGTGGGCGATGCCCACCTCAAGCGGCTGGGTATTGTTCGCCCGCGCATTGCGGTCGCCGGCTTGAACCCTCATAGCGGAGAGAATGGGCTGTTCGGCACCGACGAAATCGAACGCATCAAACCGGCTATCGAAGCGGCACGCAGCGAAGGCATCGCCGTCACAGGGCCGATATCCGGCGACACGGTATTCTATCGTGCCCTGCAAGGTGAATTTGACCTTGTCGTGGCGCAATATCACGACCAGGGTCACATCCCGACTAAGCTGATCGCATTCGATACCACCATTAACGTAAGCCTCGGGCTTCCGATCTTACGCGTATCGGTCGATCATGGGACCGCGTTTGACATTGCCTGGAAGGGCATCGCGCGTCATGAAAACATGAATGCAACGATTGCTTACGCGCGGCGGCTCGCTAATTCTTAACCACTCAAAACGAAACACAAGCCGATCGGCTTCGATATGACGCATCGTAGGCTCGACGTTGCCATCGTCGCCGATGATCTCACCGGCGCGCTGGATGCTGCAGCGCCGTTTGCAGGGCGCGGCCTTGAAACACGTGTATTGCTCGATCTTGATCGAGCCGCGTCTGCCACGGAGACCAACATTCAGGTACTGTCCCTGACCAGCGAAACCCGGCACCTTTCGCCACAAGCAGCCGGCGAGCGCGTATGGAATGCGACATGTGCTGCGTTTGCGTGTACGCCCCGTATTTTGTTGAAAAAAATCGATTCCACTCTGCGCGGCAACGTTGCCACTGAAATTATGGCCGGGCTTCGTGCGAGCGGACTGCGCCATGCCCTGATCGCACCGGCTGTTCCCAGGCACGGCCGCATCATGCGCGCCGGCGAGGTGTTCATCGATGGCGTGCCGCTTCGGAAAACCGAGATCGGGTCTGACGCTTTATCGCCGCCGCCTTCAGCGCCGCTCGTGCAAATCTTGAGAGCAGCGTCGAAGGAACTGATCGTTCATATATGGCCGCACGGCGAGCCCTTCGCGCTCAGCGTCGAAGCCGGAATCCACGCTTATGTCGTCGATTGCGAGACCGAGGCCGATCTTGATGCCATCGCTCAATTTGCACTGAGCCATTGCGACGAAGTTCTACTCGTTGGGGCTTCAGGTCTTGCTACAGCGATAGCCAGTCGGCTCGTCCAAACCCTGTCACCGGACACTTGGTCCGTAAAACCAAGGCATCAGCGAGCAAGCTCAGAAGCCCATTCTATTTGTCGTCGGCTCTCGCACCGCTGGCGAGCGCTGAGCAAACGGCGCGATTATGCTCAGCCGGCGCCGAGGAACTGAGAATGTCTTTTTCGGAGCACGCGCGAGATGAGGACTGGATTTTCGATCGGCCGTCAGCCGGAGCGCGGTGCCGGTCGCGTTGATTGTCCGGCCGGAGTCTATCGAAAGAACCGAGTCTATTTTCTGCTTTTGAAGTAGCGCGGACACTTGGACGGATGGCGGCTCGCGTAGTCCGCCGCCTACAAATAAATGCGATCGTTATGGTCGGAGGGGATACGGCGTTTGAAACTTTCCAAGCCCTTGGCGTCCCCGAAGCCTCGGTGGCAGGAGAAATTATGCCAGGTGTCGCGATAGGGAAAATGCAGGTAGACGGGCGCTCGCTGACCTTCATTACCAAAGCCGGTGGATTTGGTGATGCGGACGCACTAATTAACATACTTGGACATCTGACAACTCAGTGAGAGCGCAGGAACAGGGAATTTTACCCGTCATCCGAAATCATCACCGGATGAGGTTTTTGGTACACACAGAGGAAGATTTCGGTACATACCGGCAGCCAAGGCGGAGGACAACCACATGTTTAGATTTATGGCTTTCGTATTCTCGGCTTTGCTTTCTGCCTCCAGCGCATCGGCGCAGAACGCCGTCACCACGTATCCCAACCGGCCGATTAGGGTCATTGTCTGTATGTCGGCCGGTGGCGGCGTCGATACCGTCACGCGCATCGTCGCCAATGGTTTGCAAAAACGGCTCGGTCAGCCGGTGGTAGTAGAGAATCGGGCGGGTGCGGGCGGCAATATCGGCGCCGAAGCGGTTTTCACTTCCAATCCAGACGGCTACACGCTGCTTGCCGCACCGCCGGCGCCGCTCACGGTCAACCCACTGCTCTATAAGGCGATTGCCTTCGACCCGACCCAATTCGAGCCGGTCGCGATCATGACGACGGTCGCCAATGTGCTGCTGGTGCGGCCGGATTTCCCGGCCAAGACCGCGCAGGAATTCATCGCCTATGCCAAGGCCAATCCGGGCAAGATCAATTATGCCTCGCAAGGCATCGGCACCACCTCGCATCTGACCGCGGCGCTGTTCGAGAAGGTGACCGGCACCAAGCTGGTGCACGTGCCCTACAAGGGCACCGCCCCCGCGCTCAACGATCTCATCGCCGGCCATGTGGACTTCATCTTCATGGAATTGGCTTCGGCTATTAAACTGCACGAAGCTGGCCGCGCACATATTCTAGCGGTGGCGACCGCTCAACGTATTGCGAACTTGCCCGACATCCCAACACTCGACGAAGTTGGCTTGAAGGGATTTGAGTTAGTCACCTGGAATGCAATCGTCGCGCCGCCAAATACGCCGCCAGCCATTGTCGCTAAGCTCAATTTAGCGATTAACGACGTGCTCAACAGTCCGGAGGCGCAGGCGCATTTCGCCAAAATTACCCTGCACGCCGCCGGCGGCACGACCGCCGAAGCCAAGACATTCCTCAAGAAAGAGGCGCAGATATGGGACAACGTAATCAAACAAGCGCAGGTTCCGGCGCATTGACTCGTGCACGAAAGCGTTCGACACATCAAAAAGTCAGGCCGGATAAGGCGTGCGACTCGGATGGGCGTTAGGTATGCAGTTTCACGACCAAGATAATTTTGGCCACCAGTCGCGCTAATCGATTTTTTAAAAACACCCCGTATTTAAACTATTTCGCAAGTCACCAGTATCTCACTGAAGGGATCATGTTTTTTTTCCATGAATTTGAGTCTTCGTTCCACCAGATGTCGTCTTACTGGAGGACTCCATGTGTCCATCCCAGCGTTTGGCAAAAGGCGCAGAGATACCGAACTGGTCAAGCACACGCGCCACGATATGGTCGACAATATCGTTGATAGATTTAGGATGGTTGTAAAAAGCCGGCATCGGCGGAATTATTGTTACCCCCATACGTGCCAGCTTTAGCATATTTTCTAGGTGCAGTTCGGATAACGGAGACTCACGCGTGACAAGCACTAGTCTTCGCCGTTCTTTGAGAATGACATCTGCCGCACGATGCACAAGGTGCTCACCATAACCATGTGCAATGCTGCCCAGCGTGCGCATCGAGCATGGTATCACCACCATTCCCTCCGTAATAAACGAACCAGACGAGATCTCGGCCGCCATGTTAGTTGAACTGTGGTAGACCGTGGCCAGCGCGCGCACCTGTTTAACGGTATACCGTGTCTCATGCTCGATAGTTCGGTGCGCCCAACTGCTGATTACAAGATGGGATTCCACCTCGCAGTCTTTCAGAGCCTCGAGTAGCCGCACACCGAGAATTGCGCCAGTTGCACCAGTAAGGCCAACGATCAGGCGTCGCATTTGTCTTCCCTCCCTGGCCAAACTGCCACCGCTTCCTACATACCATTGCATCAAGGGTTATTGCTTGTCGGTGCACCGTCTGCCGGCTACAGCGATAATTCGAGCGTTTCTTTATGGCCAAAGCCCTTGGTATTGTCGATTAGTACGACGCGGGCCGGCCGCAGCCGATAGACGGCCGTTTGGATATAGGCCTGACGCAGTTTTAATGGCCCTGCGGCTAATTGTTCGAGGAAAGGATAACGCGCTTCAAGTTCTGCAAGATACCGCGTTCGTTCGTCTGCCGCCAAGATCCGGCGAGCCGCACCAACGATTTGTACGCCTCGAATAGTCGCAAAATCCGAATAATCCGGCGCTACGGTGGCTGCAACACGCGGATCTGCCTCGATTTCGCGGGAATGCTGCGTATCGATCTCCGATACCCAGATGAGTGCCAATCCGTCGCATGCGTAGAACAAGCTTGTTGCATGCGGCCCGCTCAACCCGACAGTCGCAAGCGACATCACATGGTGCGCCGCGAGAAAAATGCTAATTTGGCGTTCGAGCTCGATAGTCATGATTGCCCAATGCGTTACCGCGAAACCCGGCGCCGGCTGCCGACCCGCCCCCCTACATAGAGACTTATCAGCCGCCACTTTTCATTTGCCATAAAATACTATATCCAAGAAATCCTTAGAGGTATAATGATTTTACTTGGGGCGGCCCAAAGGCCCTCTCATTGGAGACGGAAGAGTTAAAGCCAAAATGTCCAAGGTACCAACACATTGAGCGCCGTGACGCAGGACAAGTAGAAATGCAGTTAGCCCAAAGACCATTCGATCTCGAATTACAACGCCCCGCGAACTCGCGGCCAAGCATTTACTGCCATTCAGATGACGTAATTTTCATGGATGCCCGTGAAACGGCCCCCAAGCCCGAAGCATACCTGAATGGATTGCGGCACCGCGCCATCTTTGCCATCAAAGGCGATCTCCACGGGCGAATTCTGCTGCATCGACGCGCTGCCGCGAAATACCACTCCGGCGGACCACGGACCAATACCTATTGCAGTCGCCCACGCCCCGGGCAACACGCAAGTGATGCCGCCGTTCGACGGCTCGCCCCCCACGCCCGGCCTTCTCACGACGGCGATATTTAACAACAATCGAACAACTCTCTGGAAACATTGGAGTTCGAACGTCATGCAGAAAGTGATGCACAAAGAGAAACCCCAATCAGACACCGCCGATGTCATCGATCTGCGGAAAACGTTGGAATGGCTGAAGTCGCAAGGCGACTTGATCGAAACCGACAAGCCAGTCGATCCGGATCTCGAGGTAACCGGGCTGCAAAAGCACCTGGATGGCGGCTGCCCCGTTATGTTTAACAACGTCAAGGGCAAGCCGAATCACAGGGTCATCACCAACCTGTTCGGCGACATGAACGTCATCAACAAGATGTTCGGCTGGAAGAACGATATCGAGCGCACGCACAAAATTGCCCAAGCCTTCCGCAAGCCGCTCAAGCCGGTAATTATTCCTCAGGAGCAGGCGCCGGTGCAAGAGCATGTCATCCTCGCTCCAGATGACGTTAACAAGTACATGGTGCCGATCCGCCATACGACTTACGAGACCGAGCTCACCGTCGGTTCCGGGATTCGCTGCATCAGTTTCGACCAGTTCGATGGCGGCACCGATCTCGGTTACAACCGCATGAATTTCCGTTGGGGCAATGTCGGTACATTCCAGATTTCGCCCGGCTCGCACATGTGGCAGGTGGCGAACAAGTATTACGCGGACGATAAGCCGATTCCGATTTCTGTGTGCTTTGGGGTGCCGCCGGCTTGTACGCTGCTCGCAGGCGCCGGCTTCGACTATGCCATCCTGCCAATGGGCTGCGACGAAATAGGCATCGCCGGCGCGGTGCAGGGCAGCCCCGTTCGCATGGTGAAGTGTCGTACAGTCGACGCCTACACGCTCGCCGACGCCGAGTTGGTACTCGAAGGCTATATCCATCCGCGCGATCGCCGTTTCGAAACCAAGGAGTTGGAGGACGCCGGTGTTCAGGGCCGCTACCATTTCCATCCCGAATGGGCCGGCTACATGGGCAAAGCCTACAAGGCACCGACTTTCCACGTCACCGCCGTGACGATGCGCAAGCCCGAGACCAAGCCAATCATCTTCGCGCTCGGCGTGCATACCCTCGACGATCACAATATCGACACCACGGTGCGCGAGGCAGCGATTTTCGAGTTGTGCGAACGGCTGCAGCCCGGAATCGTCCAGGATGTTGTCATCCCATACTGCATGACCGACTGGGGCGGCTGTGTCATCCAGGTCAAGAAGCGCCATCAAATTGACGAGGGCTGGCAGCGCAACTTCCTCGGAGCGGCGCTGTCGTGCTCGCAGGGCATGCGGCTGGCGATCGCGGTGAGCGAGGACACCGATCCGTATTCCATGGATGACATCATGTGGTGCATGACCACGCGCGTAAATCCGCGCACCGACATCCTCAACCCGATCCCGGGCGGGCGCGGCCAAACCTTCATGCCGGCCGAGCGCATGACCGCGGGCGACAAGCAGTGGACCGCATCGAATACCCAATTCGAGGGCGGCATGGGCATCGATGCTACGGTGCCATTCGGCTACGAGAGCGACTTCCTACGCCCGGTCTATCCGGTCGACCGGGTCAAACCGGAAGACTTCTTCTCCAAAAAGGATATCGAGAACGCCAAATCGCGTATGGTCGGCTGGGTCCATTCCTTGGCTCGGACCGGGCGCTGACACGCAATCAAAAGCCCGGGCGCCCATTGTGGGCGCCGGGCGTCGTCCGTATCCGGTAGAGGTCCCATGCTGAAAGACGCTGAATATGGACCAAACCTGCTTCGCCACTGGATTGATCGCGCGGCCGAGCGCGATCCGGACAAGGCCTATATTGTTTCGGTCGACGATCGGCGCACGATCAGTTACGGACAGCTTCGACGGCTGACCCGGCAAATCTCCACGTTTCTGGCCGCGCGCGGCATACGCAGCAATGACCGCGTCGCCCTCCTCGCCGGCAACTCGATCGAGCACTTGGCCTGTTACATCGGCGTGATGGCCTATGGTGCCACCATCTGCACCATCCATGTCGAGATGAACCGCGGTCACCTCGCGCAGATTCTGCCGACGCTGAAGCCACGACTTGCCGTTTACGATGCGGGATTGGGCCTCGACGACATATTGGCGAAGACACCAGCGCCGTGCCTACCGCTGGGTTCATTCGACGACGATGCCAATGCCAGCTTTTACAATTCCATTGCCGGCTGCGAACCGACGGACATCAATCTTACGAGCACCCGGCCGCAAGATGATGCCTGCATCCTGTTCACATCCGGTACCAGTGCCCGACCGAAAGGAGTGGTGCTGACCTTCCGCGAGTTGCTCGCCAACGTGGAACCGACGGCAGACGGATTGGACATGACCGTTAATGATCGCATCTATGACTTTCGGTCATTCAACTGGTGCTCGGCCCAGGTTCTGAGCGCATTGGCGCCGCTCAGCCGCGGCGCTTCCCTGATCTTGGGACGGAAGTTCACGCGCAGCCGGTTTTTTCAGCACATCGCGGACTATGGTGCGACAATCGCTGCCGGTAATCCGACCACGATCAACATGCTACTCAATAGCGACGATCCGCCAAATGCCGAAGCCTTGGCAAACTTGCGGTATGTGATCTCCAGTTCGGCACCGCTCTTGACCGAGGATTGGCGGCGATTCGAACAGCACTTCGGAATTCCTGTCGCCCAAAGCTATGGCTGCAGCGAAATCGGCTGGATCGCTACCAACCCCGGCGCCAGCCGGCATGTAGGCACCGTCGGCAAGCCCTCGCGCTACCACAAGCTCGCGATCGTCGACGACCACGGACAGCCGCTACCGCCGGGAGATTGCGGGCACATTGAGGTGGGAGGCTTTCCCGACAACGACTATCGCTATCTCGCGACCGACGGCACGATCAAGGTCCACTGTCGCGGGCGTCTGCGTACTGGCGACATCGGCTTTCTTGACACCGACGGATACCTACATATTACCGGACGCGAGAAGGAGCTGATAATTCGTGGCGGCATCAACATCTCGCCACTCGAGATCGATAGCATTCTGCTGCAACGACCGGAGATTATCGAGGTCGCCACGGTCGGTGTTCCCGACCGTACTTACGGCGAGGAAGTCGTTACCTTTGTCGTAGCGCGACCGGGCGCTACGATCGACATCAACGACCTGCTGCTTTACTGCGGTGCGGTCTTGCCTGCCTCCAAGGCGCCCAAGCAGATTGTGCTCAGCAATCATTTGCCAAAGACCGCGCGTGGCAAGCTCGATCGCAGAGCTTTGGCCGAGCAATGGACCAGCGACCATCGCTAGCAGATCTAGTCCGCGCGCCCGACGCGCGCCAGCTCAGGCGCGGTTTCGCAGCCGCGCGCGGCTGTTGCCTTCGGCCTCGTGGATACGGCGCGCCAACTCGCGGTTGGATGGAATTCGCAAACGCTTGTTTGACCGCGCTTCATCGCGCGCCAGATTTTCGATCATCGTCAGCAGCAAGCGGCGCATCATCGTGATCTCGTGCGGATTCACGCTTTCGACCGCGATCCGATTGACCTCTTCCGCCAGCGGCACCAGTTTTCGCTTGAGCAGCCGCCCCTTCGGAGTGAGAAACACGTAAACCATTTTCCTGTTATTCGGCATTTTCTTGCGTATCACGTAACCGAGCTTCTCCATCGCCGTCACCGCCGTGAAGGTCGTCGGCTCCATGACGCCGGCAAGCTCACTCAGTTCCCGCTGGGTAATGCCATCGCTCTCCCAAAGAATGCGCAAAAACGTCCACTGCCCGAGCGAAACGGAATGCTCGGTCAGCCGCATCTGAAGCGCTCGCAGTAGCGCTCGGGTCGCATCCTTGACGAGATGCGCTAGGCGATCGTTCGGAACGGCTTCACGCCAGTGCCGCAATATGGCATCCGTTTCGCGAACTTTCGGTTTCTTCGGCCGCTTCATGATCGCACCTTGATAGTATGACTAGGTACCCTAGTCCAATATGCAAGCGCAATTCATGACTGCCGGGTCGGGAAAACGCGCGCCGCATACCGGACGGTCAGGCTACGGCCAAAACCAATTTCGTTCGCCGAACGTCCCGACAGCTAATACACGCCGAGTAGCGGCCAGTAGAATCCTGGGTGTCAAGTAACTAGGCTAGGTTCGCCAATAAAATTACAGCTATTTTGTCTTCTCGCGACTTCCGTCCAGCATCCAGGAGAACATCTCTTTGGTCCGGCGCGCGGTTTCTGGAAGCGGCATGTTCACAATCGGATACTGATCCTTCCAATGGAATGGCCGGCAGGCGTCGATGATGGCGCGGCTGTTGGTGAAGTCACCCTGCGCCTTGCGTTCGGGCGGGATCGAGGGATCGAGTGGTGTCGACCAGGCGTTGCGGATGAAATCGATCGACGTCGCGGGGTCTGAACGCGAGCATACCGCCCACATCAGCTGTTCGAGGTTGGAGACATCGATGTCGTCGTCGACAACAATCACGTATTTGCCTGCATAGGCGGCCGATCGACACATGGCGGCGAGATGTCCGGCCTGGCGGGAATGACCTGGATAGCGCTGCTTGATCGATACGGCGGTGAGCTGACGCGATCCACCTGCCTCGTGGCACCACGTGGCGACCACATCGGGTAGACCGGTTTTCTTCAGCTCCTGTTTTAGCAATGCCGATCGCATCACGGCGCGATAGCGTGCCTGCTCCTCCGGCGGTCGCTGCGGAGGGCAGCCGAGAATGATCGGGTCGTTGCGATGATAAATCGCCTTAATATCAAGTACCGGCTCAGCCCGCATCTTCGAGCCATAGTAGCCGGTCCACTCGCCAAACGGACCTTCCGGCAGCACGCTGCCCGGCTGCACAAAACCCTCGATCACTATCTCGGCATTAGCCGGATAGGGTAGACCGGTGTGCTTCCCCAGGACGACCTTTTGCGGCCGCCCGCGATAGGCACCTGCGATTTCATACTCGCAAATGCCGTAAGGCACTTCAGTACACGCCATCAGGAAGGTGAGCGGGTCGCCGCCGATGACGATGCACACCGGCATCGGCTTATTGAGCGCCTGGTACTTGTCGCGATGGATACGGCCGTGCTTGCCCGGCGAGATGTAGAAGCCGAGCCGCTTGGCGTCATGGATCATCACGCGATAGGTTCCGGCGTTGACCCAGTCCTCGTCGGGATCGCGTGTGACGTTGAAGCTGCCGGTGCCGATATAGCGGCGGCCTTCATCGCGGTCGTGCCAAACCGGTGTCGGAAAACGTGTCACGTCGATCGCGTCGCCTTCGATCACGTTCTCCATTACCGAACCGGTCTCAACGACCTGGTAAGGCAGCGGCTTGTCGGAGATCTTCTGGAAGTCGGCGAGGAAGGCCTCGGAAAGTTCGATCTTGTTGAGATCGGGTGAAAAGCCGAGCGTCATGTTCTGCCGGCGGGCGCCGAAAAAATTGGTGAGGACGCGGAAGCCTTTGGGGTAGCCCGGGATATCATCGAACAATGCCACAGGCGCGGCCGCGTCGTGTTGTAGCAGCTCGGCCGCCATGCCGATGTCTTCCTGCCAGGAATATCCATTGGCGCGCACCAACTCGCCGAGCTTGTCAGCCTCGGCGATCCATTGACGCAAATCATCATAGGTGACGCGGGCTTTGCGAGTGTCGGTGATAGCAATATTCATGGGCGTTCTTCCTCTCCGATTTAGCGAACAAGATCGGACTAGATTTTTTTGAATGTAAGTTGAAACAATCCACATCCCATGCACGCGCGTCCTTGATTTGGATCAAGCATCCCCCATAACAGCGCCGGTGCCTCCTCGACGATACAAAGCGCGCGTCTCATTTTGCCGCACTGCGGGAGTGCAAAGAGCGGCAAATTAGGCGGCTTTTGCTGGCCATGCGGTGCTAGCGCATCAGCCGGAATTGGATTAGCATTAATCTTAGACGACTAAGCACGGCGATGAACCGCCTCAAGGCCTCGGGGCGTTGGTGGACGAGCAGTAGCGCGCGGATTCCATTAAGATGCCGCCACGAGAGTGACCGGCAGGGGATTCGGCGTCACGTTCGTGTTCAGAAACGGACGAAATAGCGGGAGGAAACGATGTCGATCTTGAAGTCGGTAAAACGCGCTTTGGCCGTACTGGCGTGCGCATCGCTGCTAGGGGTTTTTGGCGCGCATGCCGCCAATCCGTACAAAATCAATGTGATCCTACCGTTGACCGGAGGAGCCGCATTTTTGGGAAAGGGCGAGCAGCAGACGCTGCAACTGCTTCAGTCGACCGTCAACAAGGACGGCGGTATCAGCGGACAGCCACTCGAATTCATCTTCCATGATGATCAGACCAATCCCCAGATCACCGTGCAAATCGCCAACGGGATTCTTGCGGAGAAGCCGGCAGTAATGCTCGGTTCCAGCATTGTCGCAATGTGCAATGCGATGGCGCCGCTGTTGAAAGAGGGCCCCTTCGACTATTGCCTGTCGCCCGGCGTTCACCCGGCGCCTGGAAGTTACCAGTATTCAACAAGTGCGGACACGCATGCACTCATCGAAGCACTGGTGCGCTATTTCCGGTCGAGCGGAAAGACCAAGATCGCTTTCATGACGAGCACTGACGCCTCTGGCCAGGACGCCGAGCGCGGCTTCGACGAAGTGCTCAAGCTGCCAGAGAATTCCGACGTGCAGGTCGTGGAACGTCAGCGCTTCAATCCCAAGGACGTAAGCGTCTCGGCGCAGATTGAACGGATCAAGACGGCCAATCCGCAGGCATTCATTGCTTGGTCAACGGGAGCTCCTATTGCGACTGTCTTCAAGGCCGTGCTGCAGGCAGGGCTCGATGTTCCCGTCGGCACCACTAACGGTAACCAGACTTATGCGCAGATGGAACAATACAAGAGCTTCCTACCAAAACAGCTTTATATTCCGACCTCTGTGTTCCTGCCGCACGAGGGTATGTTCAAGCTCGATGCCAAGGTCGAAGAGCAGCAAAAGAAGTTTCATGCCGCGTTCAAAGCAGCCAATCTGAAACCGGACAACATGTCGGCACTTGCCTGGGATCCAGCCAACATTGTGGTGGAAGCACTGCGCAAGCTCGGCACCAAAGCAACGGCGAGCCAAATCCGGGACTATGTCAACAGCCAGACAAGCCTTTCCGGCGTGAACGGGATCTACAATTTCAAATCCGTTCCGCAACGCGGTCTGACGGTCAAGAATGCACTAGTGAGTCGATGGGACCCAGCCGCCGATACCTGGATCGTCGTAAGTCAACCGACCGGCACACCGCTGCACAAATAGAACGACGGACTTCAAAACTTGACGAGCATCCTCCAGATCGTCATCGGCGGTCTGCTGCAGGGCGGCGTGTTTGCAATCGCCGCCCTGGGATTCTCGCTCGTCTTCAGGGTGACGAACGTCGTGAACCTGTCGCAAGGCGCATTCTGCGTCCTGGGTGCGATGGGGATGTATTATTTTCAGGTCAGTTTCGGTTGGCCGATCTTACCGGCCGCAGTCGCGGCGGTCGTCTGCGCAACCGCATTCAGCCTGCTGGTGGGCGCGTTCACTTTTGTGCCTGCAGTGTCGCGGCTGCCCAGCAGCAGCGCGCTTGTGCTGACCGCGGGGCTTTTGACGTTCTTTATAGGAATCACTCTGGTCGTTTGGGGTAATCAACCCTACGCGCTGCCGCCATTCTCCGGCGAGGCGCCGCTCGTCATTGGCGGCTTGCGGATTCCGTCGCAAGGCATTTGGCTCGCCGGCGTGTCGGCTGTCATCATTGTCGGATTGTGGGGACTGCTGCGGAAGACCACATTGGGCCGCGCGTTGCGCGCCTGCGCGGAAAATCCCGCCGCGGCGCGGCTCATGGGGATTGATCTTCGCGCCATGATACTGCTGAGCTTTGGGTTGGCCGCGATGATCGGATCGATCGGTGGCGTCCTTGTCGCACCGGTTATGTCACTACAGTTCGATAGTGGGCAATTCTTCACGATCTCCGGATTCATTGCCGTTGCCATCGGTGGGATGGGAAGTTTTGCCGGATCGATTGTCGGCGGCATTCTACTCGGCGTCGCGGAACAGTTCGCCGCATATTATGTGTCGTCGTTGTTCGCCAATACACTGGCGCTGGCGCTGTTGCTCGCCGTTCTGGTTTTGCGGCCGGCCGGTCTGTTCCCGAGCGGTCCACCGCGGAGGAGCGATGTCCGCGACGAAGGCCGCGTGCATCGCACCGTGACTTCGGTTGCCGGGGCGTCGCCAATTGGCTTTCGCCGTCATCCTGGTTGTGGTGCTTGCAATTCTTCCGGAATTGCCGATGCCGAACGGCCTGCTCCAGTCGCTGGTGATTGCCCTGATCCTGTACATCGCCGTGCTCGGACTCGATGTGCTCATGGGTTATGCTGGCCAAGTGAGTCTCGGCCATGCCGGCTTTATGGCGGTCGGCGGGTATTGCGCGGCAATTCTGACGACATCCTACGGATGGCCGCCGGTTGTTGCCGTCATTGCCGCTCTTATCCTGAGCGTGCTGTGCGCTTTACTGCTGGCGCTCACGACCGGACGTTTGCGCGGCCACTACCTTGCATTGGCCACGCTTACTTTCGGCCTTCTGGTTGACTTACTTGCAGTCGGCCTCGTCGATCTGACCGGCGGCCCGTCCGGCCTGGTTGGAGTTCCTGCCTTTAAGGTCGCTGGCTTTTCCTTCGATACGCCGATGCGCATGTACTATCTGGCACTGATGCTTGCCGCGATTCTCGTTCTGGCGCTCGAGGGCGGCATGCGCATGGGTTTTGGACGCGCGCTTAAGGCGGTGCGCTCGGATCCGCTAGCCGCGGCAGCGCTGGGCGTGAATGTGAGTCACGTCAAGATCGTCGCGCTGTGCATCTCTGCCGCATTAGCGTCGCTATCCGGCAGTCTCTATGCCTTCAGCTTTCACTTCTTGTCGCCGGAGATGGTCGAAACGACGCGCTCGTTCGAAATGATAGCCATGCTGGTGCTGGGTGGGGAAGGCACCCTGATTGGCGGGCTATTTGGATCGCTGGTGCTGACGCTGTTGCCCACGCTGGTGCAGGATCTGGCGGTATTCAAGACAGCTGTTGAAGGCGCACTGCTTGTCATCATTTTCCTGTTCATGCCAGAAGGCCTATTCGGCCGGGTGGTGCTTTGGCTGAACAAGATTCCGCTCCGTAGTACCCCAAACGCTTATGTGAGGGCGGGATAATGGCTACGTCCGCGCTCGAATACCGTTCGGTTTCTAAAATATTCGGCGGCGTAATGGCGGTCGACAATGTGAGCCTAACCGTTCCCTTCGGTAGCGTGTCCGCGCTGATAGGGCCGAATGGTGCCGGCAAGACCACCTTGTTCAACGTCGCGACGAACCTTTACGTACCATCGTCAGGCGAGGTCAGCTTTTTCGGCAAGAATGTGGCGGGCTTGGCTAGTCACCAGATCGCCGCGCTCGGCGTCATTCGCACTTTCCAAACCGCACGCGTGTTTCCGGGCATGACGACCATGGAAAACATCCTGGCCGGCGCGCACCTGCACGTTCGTACGACCATAGTTTCGCAGATGCTTTGGAGCCGCACTGCCCGACGCGAAGAAAAGGGCCTGATCGACAAGGCTGATGCGCTTCTTGATATGATCGGGCTGAGACAGTCGCGCGACGTCGCCGCTACTGATTTGCCGATTGGCGCGCAAAAGTTGATCGAGGTGGTGCGCGCGCTGATGGCCAACCCAAGACTGCTGCTGCTCGATGAGCCGGCGGCCGGCTTGAACGATCGCGAGACTGCGGACCTGGCGGTCTTTTTGCGCGCGATCTGTGATGCGGGAACGAGCATCATCGTGGTCGAGCACAATATGTCGCTGGTCATGGGCGTCGCCGATCTGGTCTTCGTGCTTGATGCCGGCCGGCTCATTGCGTCGGGCGCGCCGCAGGACATTCAGCGGAATCCAAAGGTTATCGAGGCCTATCTGAGCCGGCCCGAAGGGCAGAGCCCATGACGCTCGAACTGCAAACTTTGTCGGCAGGCTACGGCGACATGGATGTCATTCACGACATCGACCTAACCGTTCGGCCGCGCGAAATCGTAACGCTGATCGGGGCCAATGGCGCCGGCAAGTCGACACTTCTCAAGACCATTTCAGGGCTGACACGGTCAAGCACCGGAACCATCACGTTCAACGGCGAGCGGATCGAAGCCGCGCCGACTGCGACCCGAATGCGCCTTGGCATCGTGCATGTGCCGGAAGGTCGGCAGATTTTCTCCGGGCTCAGCGTAAGCGAAAATCTTGAATTAGGGGCCTATATTCACCGGCGCCACTCGGATGAAGCGGACACGCAGCGCGCCGAGGTCGCAACGCGCTTTCCGGTGCTGCGCGAGCGCATGTCGGAAGTCGCCGGAAATTTATCTGGAGGTCAGCAGCAGATTCTTGCGATCGGGCGCGGACTGATGACGCGCCCGAAATTGCTGATGCTTGACGAACCCTCTTTGGGACTGGCGCCCCGGCTGGTGACCGAAATATTTGACCTGATCGTCAGCCTGCGCGACCAGGGTTTGGCTATTCTGCTATCCGAACAAAACGCTCAACTTAGTCTCGCCGTCGCTGATCGCGGCTACGTCATCGAGAATGGCCGCGTGGCCTTGACCGGCTCAGGACATGAATTGCTTCAGTCAAAAGACGTTGCTGATCGCTATCTCGGGATAGGTGCCATACATGAAAGTTCGTCGCCTCGCCTGAAAGACGGGATTTCAAGGCGTTTGCATGATCTAATGCGCTCTGCACCGAAGACCTAGATTTGAGATCGCTCACGCGTTCATCGAATTGCCGAAGATTATTCCCTGGTAGCAGCGCGAGGGCTTAGGTCGATATCTACAAAAACGTCAGCATTGAGCGACGAAACGGGGCACGTCCCGCCCGTCGAGATATGCAAGCAGCGCATCAGCCGCAGCGTCTGCAAATTGCTTGTATATCTCATCGGTCGGCCAACCAATGTGTGAGGTAAGGACAATGTTTGGCAGCCTGGTCAAAGGGTGACCGGACACCATTGGCTCTTCATCGAAGACATCAAGCCCGGCGCCTGCAATTTTTCGGCTTGCGAGCGCCGCGCAGAGTGCAGGCTCATCGACGATCGGGCCGCGTGCAGTATTGATCAGGTAGGACGTTGGCTTCATGAGCCTTAAACGTCTGTCGTCAATGAGCCCTCTTGATTCGGGGCTCAGTGTCGCGTGTACAGAGACGATGTCTGAGGAACTCAGAAGATCATCAAGCTGGCGACTCTCAGCACCAACCGACGCCGCCTCCTCTTGAGACAATCGAGGTCCCCAGGCAAGCACTTTCATCTCGAATGCTCGGGCAATCTTCACAACGTGCCGGCCGACGTGCCCCAAACCAACGATACCAAGTGTCTTGCCGCGGAGGACATAGGTCATCGGCGTAGGCCATTTGCCGAGCTTTATCTCGCGGTCGATAGACGGGATTTTGCGCATCACCGCTATCATCAATCCGATCGCAAGTTCTGCCGCGCTCGTGCAGAAGCCGCCGGTAGCTTTCGCAACGATTACGCGACGCTCCTCGGCTGCGGTTAGGTCGATATGGTAAGCGTGATTGCCGGTTTGCGCGATGATTCGCAGATCAGGAAGCTGTTCCAGGAGCGAACGAGTAAAACGCGTTCGCTCCCGGTTTGCAACTAACGCATCAAAGCCCCGGAGCGCCGACGGATCGCCGAACGGGTCGATGAAGATTTGCACCTCTGCGCGGTCTCGCAATCGGCGAACACCGGTTGTTCCCTCGTAAGCGCGGTGAATATCGTCAAGAATTGCGACACGCATGTGCTAAATATCCCCATCGCTCCGCAATGAGCAATACGACCTAAAGTTTGAAGATCCGTTCCGCGTTCTTACCTGCGATTCGCTTGCCTTGATTGTCTGGCAACGCGTTGACCCTTGCGAGGCAGCCCGCCATGTCGCCGATATTGTGTGGATAATCCGATCCGTACAGCACGTTGTCCGCCGTGCCGGCGACCTTAACGCATAATTCTAGTGCTGCCTGTTCGTAGACCACGGTGTCGTAAAAGATCCGCTGCAAATAGGTGCTCGGCTTATCCTTGATTACGTCGGAACAGGCTGGGATTTTTTCGTGGCAAATATCGAAGCGCCCCGCGAGATACGGAAGAGCTGCACCGCCATGCGCAGCTATCAGTTTTAAATTGGGATATCTGTCGATAAATCCAGAAAAAATCATGTGCGCAAAGGCAAGTGTTGTATCGAACATGAACCCGACCGGCGGGATTAAATTAAAGGCCTCCATGTGCATTTCCCGCAGGCCTTGCGGCGCGGTGGGATGAACAAGTACTGGAAGCGCTAACCTATCAATCTCCTGCCATATGGGAGCAAACTGCGAATCGATAAGATCCGTACCGTCAATGGAGCCAAGCACCATGACGCCGACGGCGCCTTCTTTGGTGGCACGCTCCAACTCGGCTTTGGCCTCATCAACATATTGCCATGGCAATGATGCGAACCAGCGAATGCGATCGGGTTTCGCGCGCTGTTGTTCTGCCATGGAATCGTTGACTAGCCGCGCGGCGGTGATGCTGACGTCGCGACCGCCCCAGTACACGTTGGGGCAGGTCAGCGATACGACTGCGATATCGACACCGGCTTTATTCATATTTTCGATGCGCATATCATAGTCCCACATACCGCGCATCAATGTCATGAACGGCGCACCGTAGAGATGCACTGCGTCCTGGTTCGCCTTCGTTTTCTTTACGTTGTATTTGCCGCCGCCATGGCTACGAAGCAGTTCGATCCATTCGAGCGTAAGCATGTGGGTATGAATATCGATGACTGTCAATGCGAGTCCTTTCCTTATCCGTCGCGTTAAGTTTCGGAAGTCAAGCGCGAATTAGCACGAGCAACAACCATTATCTTCACACTGGGACATTTCTCGATGCATTCCGATGACAGGATTGTTTGACAATCAGTCCACCGCGGCACCTGATTTTTCGACGATCTTTCCCCAACGCCCAATTTCGGATTTCACGTAAGCTTGCATCTCCGCAACGGATGGCGTGTCGACCGGCACCGCGCCGAGCTTGGCGACCTGCTCCTTGAATTGCGGCTGCGTCTCGATGCCCTTAAGCTCGGCATGAAGCCGATCCACGATCGCCTTCGGTGTGCTGCTCGGCGCCACAAGCATTTGCCACGCTACCGCTTCAAAGCCCGGCACGCCGTCAGCAACCGGCGGTACGTCAGGAAGCTGCGGCACCCGCGTTTTCGATGAAACACCAATGGCGCGTACATTGCCGTTTTTTATGAACTGCAGCGACGGCGCCAGGTCCACGAACATAACCGGGATGCGGCCTGCAATGAGGTCGGTCAATGCCGGCACGCTGCCCTTGTATGGAACGTGCACCATTTCGGTGCCGGTCATTGTCTTGAATAGCTCCATGAAGAGATGGTGTGGCGAGCCCGGCCCACTGGTGCCGAACGACAGCTTGCCAGGATTGTCCTTGGCATATTTGATTAGATCGGCGACCGACTTTACCGGCAGCGATGGCGTGACCACCAGAACGAATGGCACATTGGCGATGAGCGCCAGTGGCACAAAATCCTTGGCCGGATCGTAGGGCAGCTTTCGGTGTAGCGTGGCGTTGATGGCGAGCGGTGTGCTTGTGCCCATGAGCAACGTGTAGCCATCAGGCTGCGCCTTGGCCACCATATGCGCGGCCAGCACCGTTCCGGCGCCGGGCCGGTTATCGGTCACGAAGCTTTTGCCAAGACGTTGCTCCAGATTGCGCGCAAGAATGCGCGCGAGGATGTCGGTAGCGCCCCCAGGGGCGTAAGGACAGATGATGGTCGTTGTCCGTTCCGGATAGTCCTGCGCGGTTGCAGGCAGAAGTGCGTGAAATAACAGTGCCGCTGTCACCGCAATGAGTTGGGCTATTTTCAACGCTACCTCCTGAAGTTCTATTGATCCGATATTCCCGGGATTACGTCCGTTCCAAACTTCAATAATCTCTCTATTCGTCACCTTCGGGCTTGGCCAGGCAGAACCACTATTAAACAGTGTCTAACAGCCGGTCGATCACCGCTGCACCGCTCGCGTGGTCCGTTAGGGACTAACGCGACAAGCGACATCACGTGATGCGTCGTAATAAAAACGATAACTTGCTGACAGAGTTCTATTGTCACGATCGCCAATGCATAGCTTCGGGGCCCGGCGCGCACGCAACTCATCTGGGAAATGCAACCTAACAACCGCACCGCCGAAGAATGACGCCAAGTGTTACTGGCGGGTTGAAGCGGATCACAAACTCGCCGGCGTCCCCGGTTTCGCGACAATACATATGCACGCCTTTTGTTTGCTTGACTAAAATCAACTCATTTTTGAGATCGCCATCCTAGCTTGGTCAACGCCTTCATTGGACCGCAAGTTGACGAACGGGGATCGTTGTTCATGGCTTCCAATACACATCCGAAAGATATGCGAACGTGGATCGAAGAATTGGAGGCAGCCGGAGAACTAATCCGTATCGCCAAACCAGTCGACCCACTCACACAAATGGGTTCGCTGCTCTACCAATCGCGAGAGAAGGCGCTTTTCTTCGAAAATCTGCCGCATGGTTGGCGCTCGCTCGGCCAGGCACCGGCGAATACCCGACACGCGGCCATCGCCTTCGGCGCCAGTCAGGAAACGATGGTGCCACTGATCGCCGAGCGCATGGGCAAATGTATCCCGCCGGTGATGGTGAAGGATGGGCCAGTTAAAGAGGTCAAACTCAATAAGAATGAGTTCGACCTCACACAGCTTCCGGTTCATATCGCCGGCCAACGTGACGGCGGGCCGGTGATTGGTTCGGGCTTGGTGGTGACGAAGGATCCCGACACCGGACAACGGAACGTGAGCTTCCATCGCTTGCAGATTAAGGGGCCAAACAAATCAGGCATTTTGCTCTACCCGCGCCATACTTGGAAGAACTATGTCAAATACCAGGCGAGGAATGAGCCGATGCCGGTGGCGATTTTCATCGGGCATTATCCGCTCTATTACGCAGCGGCGGCAACGACGGCTGCCTATGGGCTCGACGAATTCGAGATTGCCGGCGGCTATCTCGGCGAGCCAGTACGCTTGGTCAAATGCGAGACGGTTGATCTCGAAGTCCCCGCCGATGCGGAGATCGTGCTCGAAGGTCATATCCCACCGCACTACCGCGAGGAGGAAGGACCGTTTTCAGAATTTCAAGACTACTACGTGACCGGGACAGGTAAAAACCCGATTGTCGAGTACCAGTATATGACGCGGCGGCACGACGCCATCTTCAAAAATCTTCAGAACGGTTCCGAGATGGAGGGATGTGTCTTCCATAAAATTCCAATGAGCGCAGCTATTTTCCGGCGACTCAAGGATGTCGGCGGCGGTCCCAATCTGCATAATGTGATGGTGATGCCAGGCGTCTTCGGTGTGGTCGTGCAGATGACGCCGCGAGCTTATGGCGAAGCCAAGAATTCTACTACTGGCGGCGCTATCCTCTGAATACCAGCATCCAAAAGTTGCCATGGCTGTCGACGCGGATGTGGACATCTTTAATCCGGCGGAATTGATGTGGGCGCTGTCGACGCGTGTCGATCCCCAGAAGGATGTGACGATTATCTCTGGCACGCATAATCACGCGATGGATGCGAGCTTGGCAGAGCTCGGCGCGCCAGGGACGCCGCTTTGGCAGCGTTTCGGCTCAAAAATGCTAATCGATGCGACGATTCCGCCGCCCGCCGATGCCGAAGCCCGTTCGATGTTCGAGCGTATTCGGCCTCGCAATCCGCAGCTTCGGCTCGAAGATTTCGCCGCAGAGAGCTCTCTTCCGCTGGTACGCGCCCTTTCTCCCATGTTCTTCGGATCGAAGCTTTTGGGGGAACGCTAAACCTGTCGGTAGAGGCAACCACGGCACTTTGGAAGTGCCGCCGCAAGCCCGGCGAAAGATAAGAAATCGGGAAGAAACTAGTCCAACACGGAGGCGGAAATGTTGAGCCGGTGGCTTTGCGCAATTGCCCTGTTGTCAGTGTGTTTCTCCACCCAGTCAATGGCGCAGAGTTGGCCAACAAAGCCAATCCGGGTGATCGTTCCCTACAGCCCCGGCAGCGCCACCGACATTATTCCGCGCACGATATTTGCCAAGGTCCAAGAACAGCTGGGTCAGCCGATTATTGTCGAAAATCGTCCCGGGGCATCGAGCACCATTGGCACCGCAGCAGTCGCCAAGGCTGAACCCGATGGGTATACGATCCTGGTCGCATCTTCGGCGTACACCATCGTGCCGTCGACCGTTGCCAACCTGCCCTATGATCCGTTGCGCGACTTATCAGCCGTAACTCCATTGGCCAATATGGCCAACGTCTTGGTGATTTCGCCGGCCAAAGGCATCAAGACTGTCGGCGAATTCGTCGCCGCGGCGCGGGCGCAACATGGATCGATGAACTATGTCACTATTGGAGAGGGAAGCGCAGCTCATCTCAATTCCGAACGTTTCCTGCGCGCCGCGGGGTCTAAAGCACAGCAGATACCTTATAAGGGGTCGCCAGCGGGACTAATGGACGTTATGACCGGCAGGGTCGACTTTTATTTCAGTCCACTGCTGCCCGCCCTTTCTTTAATCCGCGACGGCAAGCTTATCGCGCTCGCCGTGAGCAGCTCGGAGCGATCGCCCGAATTGCCGAACGTGCCAACCACTAACGAAGCCGGTTTCCCGAACTCCGAATATAATTTCTGGTTTGGTGTGTTCGCGCCCGCTAAAACGCCGCACGCCATAATTCAGCGACTTTACGAGGAGATTTCGAAAGCGCAGCGCGATCCGGACGTAAGGGAAAAATTGGAAAAGCTTGGCGCCCAGCTCATGCCCATGACGCCAGCCCAATTCGACGAATATGTCCGCAATGAAATCGAGCAAAACGCGGCACTTGTGAAAGCCATCGGCATCAAAGCGCAATAACGACGAGAGAAACGGTCCGTGCAATAATTCATGGGTGAGCATTGATGCGGCAGCCTGACGACGTCGTGTTGCTATAAGGGCGAGCAACACAACGCGGCGCAAGGCTGCGTAGAAGATAAGAATGGTTTGGTTCGTTAAATGATCTAACAAATCGTAACTCAGCCCTCTCCATCCAACTCTTTCGACCTCTAGCATCTCGAGGAAATGTCCATGATCGTCGATTTCCAGCATCACTTCACGCCACGAGAACTGTTCAAAGAAGACTTAGGCGATAAGCTGATCATTGCTTTCGACGAAACTGGTGCGCCGAGCTATACCTCACATAAATTACTCTATGACCTCGATGAACACATTCGCATGATGGATGTGGCGGGCATCGATGCCGCCTTCCTTACCAGCGCCGCTGCGATGTGCGCCGATCTCGAACGGTCGAAATTGGTCAATGACAAGGCCAAGCAGGCTGAGCGCGATTACCCCGGGCGTTTCATTGGCGCGGCCCACACGCATCCATTGGGCGGCCCTCAGGCGTTTAAAGAGCTGGCGCGCTGTGCGCATGAACTTGGCTTCCCAGGCGTTGTCATCACATCCGAAGCCGATGGGCTGTTTCTCGATGCTCCGGAATTCGAACCGTTCTGGACGGAAGTCGAAAAACTCGGACTATTTGTTTTTGTGCATCCGGCACTCAAGTTGAATTTCCCGCAGCAGTTCGATTCCTATGACACCGCACGTTCGGTCGGTCGGGAATTCTCGCTGGTCATGGCCACGATCCGTCTAATAAATGGTGGCATCTTCGATCGCCATCCGTCTCTCATCGTGCATATGGCACATCTCGGCGGCGGTATCGCTTCCATGCTCGGCCGCATACGCAGCTATCAGGACAAGGATTTTTGGGGCTTGCGCGGCAACGCAAAGCATGGCCGCACATGCAAGAAGAATTTTGACCACTACTTACGCAATAACTTTATGTTCGACACCGCCGGCTTCTGCGGCGCCATCGGCAGTATCAAGACGGCATTGGTGGAGATTCCTACCGAACGTCTCGTCTTCGCTACCGACTATCCGCAGGAAATTCGCGGACGCGAAGAGGTACGCGATTTCGTCAGCGATATCCGCAAACTCGGCCCGATCGGCGAGAAGATTCTGTCCGGCAATATTGATGTGTTGCTGAAAGGACGCTACCCACGTCGCGCGGCTTGAATCGCTTAGTGCCGTACGGCGCGAGAGGCGCACACAACCAAAAGCTACCTAGCTCAACGCATCCTCAAAATAGCAGCGCAGGGCGAGCGCGATCCGGTTCGTTTGCGCATTTACGCACTGGCCGCTGTTGAACCGGCCATGAATGAGGCGGTGTGGCCAAAACAAGGTCTTCTGATCTTCCCCTTAATTAAATAGACGGCGATTGGTTGCTTTTCGCTACATCGCAACGGGAACGAAAAATGCAGCGCGAGTATGCAATTCGACGGATTGCAAAACGTGAGGGTTTTCGCCTCGAAAAAAGAGGCGATGAAATCTACCGTCTCATCAATGGAAGATTAAACGTCGCCGTATACCAACTTGATGCATTGCCGCTCGAAACCATCGCATTGTTTCTGGAGCATCGCACCATAAGGATTGTCCCAAAGCGCGCTTGATATTTATAGTCGTGCTAATGTGTGGACGTTTAACAAAGACCGGTTGCCTCGATCAACAACGAGGATGTCAACTCGCTTACTGTTTATCGAGTGAACTGCGGCCTGATTACTCTATCTAAGTATTTCACCAAGGCTGGTTTGCGCGAAAACGCGATAGTCCGTAACCATCCGGCCTCGATGCACCTTATCTTGCTCCTAGCCTAAGCTGGAATCAGGACAGCACCACTGTCTCTTTGAGTTAGATCATCTCAGCATCTTCATCGGCTTATTAATAAAGCCGTATGATTCCAGATGGCAAAAGGACCATTGCACCGTCCTGCCGAGGATGCGCGATACCAATGGTCCTGCTGCAGATCGATCCGCGGGTTGCCTCGTTTGCAGAACTACACACCTTTCGCTGCTTTGGATGCGGCGACGTCCTCGCAATAGTGCAGAGCACAAATCCTTGCGTTCAAGCAGCATGGCCGCGTCCAAGTCTTTTTGACTGAAGCATAATGCGGCGCGCCGGTCCTCGAACGCGAACGCCAACAGCAGGCCGACCGCGGCGCCCGCGATCGGCGGATTGATCCAGAACACCGCCTGCCAGCCGAAGGTCTCGGTCAACCAGCCGCCCAAGACTGGTCCGGCGGCGGTGGTCAACGACGATGCCGCCGCCCACACGGCGATGGCACCGTTGCGCTCGGTCTTCGAATAGGTGGCACCGATCAGCGCCGGGCTTGCCGGCGTCAGCAGCGCGGCGGCCGTGCGGCGAATTTCAATATGCGGACGCACTAAAAGGTTATGTTCGGGAAAGTGACGGAGCCGCCAAGTTCAAAGTGGCCCTCGCCGTAGTTGGTGGCTAGCTCTTCTTCAGAAAGACGTAATCGGCAGCATAGGGCACACTCTGGAATGCGCCGGCTTGCTTGCAGGCACCTGCTAGCTTGCCACCGCGGGTGCGAATTGGGAGCACATCGACGGTAGCGCGGTGATAGCCAAGGTCACTGGCAGCGCTCCGAGCACGAGCGCGAAAGATCTGGACTTGGTGAAACTTGCCGTCAGCGCTAATCGCGGCAGCGGCGTTCTCACTGGCGTAACCACGGTGCAGCGGATCAGCGGACAAGGGCAACGGAGATGCGCTGAAAGGTGCAGAAGCCGATCTGGAGTTCCACATGGTGGTGGCCGATGCTTCGCACAATGTCGCACTGATGCACGTCATGCGGGGACTGATGAATTTAATTCGCACCAGCAGTTCGCTCTTCCGCGAGCGGATCTTCAGCCTTGAGGGCGGCAGAAATGTCCTCAATGATCAACACCGCGCGATCTACCAGGCAGTGATGAAAGGCGATGCAAGCGGATTATAGACCTGGTTCCACATGCGTAGTTCCGGCGATTACAAAAATTCCTCCCCGCCGATTACAAAAAGTCTGCCGTTTGTAGCTGACGACGGCAGCCTGACTTATCACGGCATTACTTTGTACGGGGCAGTTGACATGGGTTTGGCTTATCAGACTCACGGCGCCCCTTTGAGCAACAGCGCAGGGTTTGGATTGTCGCCAGCGCGTATTGCCATTTCTCCATTACACCATCCCCGCGTCGCTCCGACAGAAGCGTGGCGCGCACGAAGGCTGCGTGCGCTTAAGCTAACCACTCATTCGGATGCTTTGAATCCCTGTTTCGGCGTTTTTTTCATTTCCACGTTTCTGCCCATCATCGAGATGGCGCGCCCCGTCGCGCATCAACCGGGCGGCTTTGAGTAAGGTCGTAGGCTCCCAGTGAGGGGCGAGTTTAGCGATGATGTCGATCGCCGCACCGGCAAGATGGTCCGCCAACATCGAAACGACCGTAGCTGCGTGCCGCCGCTTGCAGGCCTGGTATATGTCCTGATGTTCCCGGGCCGCTCGCTGGAATATTTCCGTCAAACCCGATTGCATGGCGTTGTAGACGTACCGTTCGCTACGTTGGCAATCGGCATGCATGCGATGCTGCAGAAGCGGATTTGCCCGACAGAACAGCATTTGATGAAATGTTCTATGGTTCTTGATCCAGCGGCTAAAATTGCGCTTCTCTTCATCCTTGCGTATTTTGTGCAAGAGTTGCGCAAGTCTTTCGACGTCGTCGTCGGTCATGCTTTGTACGGTGACTGCCGCTGAAATCCCTTCGTTGGCAATTCTCGATACATAGAGGGCTTCGAGTTCGCGCGGATCAAAACCCAGCACCCGGCAACGGTAGTTTGGCTCGGCGCTGATCAATCCCTCTTCCTGCAGCATCCGGAGCGCCTCACGCACTGGCGTGCGGCTAACTTTTAGACAATTTGCGACCTGGACCTGCGACAAGATCGTTTCCGGAGAAAGCACGTTTGATAAGATCAGATCTCGCAGATATTGATGGATATCAACCGAAACGCGACGATGGTTGTCGCCGGCGAGAGGGCGCAGAATCTTTCGTAATGACGGCGCCTTGCGTTGTCTGTGTTGCTGCTTGGTCATAGCTGCGATCAGTTCGGTCTGGCCGCGGCGCTTTTTGCACGCGGGTCCATGACCCGTCGGATCGCCGCGACCACTTTCTCGACGCTTGGTGTAATGGCGTCCTCAAGCGGTTTTGAGAATGGAACAGGAATGTCAGGGCGCGCGACGCGGATGATCGGGCTTCGCAAATATTCAAATCCTTCTTCGGCAATGATCGCCGATATTTCCGATGCGACGCCGCAGCTTAGCGGTGCCTCATCGACGACCACCAGCCGTCCCGTCCGACGGACCGAATCCAGGATCGTCTTATGGTCAAGCGGCACTAACGTGCGCGGATCAACAACCTCGACCTCGATACCATCCGCCGCGAGCCGCTCGGCGGCTGACAGTGCGGCATGGACAACGAACGATGTTGCCACAACCGTTACGTCGCGACCGGCGCGTTTGATGTCTGCTTGACCGAATGGAACGGTGTAGTCCTCTGCTGGCACGTCCGCTTCGATGTCCATCAGACGGGCATGGTTGATGAAGACCGTCGGGTTGTCGCTTTTGATCGCGGTGCGCATCAAACCTTTCACATCGTATGGACTGGAAGGAAGCACGATCTCGAGTCCCGGAGCGTTCCACAGCATCGCCTGCGGACTTCCGCTATGCTGGCCAGCACCACCAACACGCAGGCCATGTAGCATGTGATAAACTACAGGAACCCGCAGGCTTCCGCCGGACATATAGCGGGCGACGGCGGCCTCGTTTACCAGTGGAGACCAGCCGACATAACTGAAACTTGCGGTACCGATATCCACAAACGGGCGGGCGCCCGCCATCGCAGCGCCAGCGCCGATACTGACGATCGCCGCTTCGGACGTGGGTGGATCGAAAATACGGTCGGGAAACTCGGCACGAATGGAATCCATCAGGACTCGCTTGGGGCCCAATCCAAGCACATAGCTTCCAACCAGGCTGAATGTCGGGTCTTCCGAAAGGCTGGTGCGCAAGGCCTCGACTATAGCGCCGGCATAACTCATCTTCCTCATCGCGCACTCCTCAAGCGAACACGTGTTCGTGTACGGTTTCGGACAACGGCATGGGACTCTCGATCGCAAAAGTCGCGCCTCCTTCGATTTGAACACGCGCATCCTTGTCGCGAGCCATCAACTCGTCTTGTGAGGCATATCCATGAGCTACAATATCGCGTGCCGTGCGAAGCAGCGGATCGTGATCTCGCACCCAGGGGGCATGCGGACCTTTGATCCGCGCAGGGTCCCAGGCTTCATTCAAATCCGTCATGGTCGCAGGCTCGGGCCATAACGGACTGCTGCCGGGCCACCGGACCGTAAACGCCTCGATGAAAGCCGGCCCTTGTCCAGTGCGGCAACGCTTGGTCGCTTCAGTCGCAGCTTCGTAAACTGCAACGATATCCGTGCCATCGACCTTGATGCAATCGATGCCATAGGCCGCGGGAAGGCGGGTGAAGCTGTCGGTCGCCGTGATTGCGGTCGGATAGCCTCCCTGTTGCGGACCCATTGCACCGGCGGAGTTGTTCTCACAGACATAGATGACCGGCAATTTCCATAGCGCGGCGATGTTGAAAGATTCGATGACCAATCCCTCTTCAAGCGCACCATCGCCGAAGAAGCCGACTGCGACGTGCGACTCTCGTTTGATCTTGATCCCGAATGCGGCTCCAGCAGCCAATCCAGCGCAGCCTCCGACAATCGCCGATGTCGAAAGAAAGCCCAGCGATGGGTCACTTGCATGCAATGTGCCGCCGCGGCCCCCATTCAAGCCGGTCGAGCGACCGAGGATTTCGGCCATGGTCCGCCCGGGATCGCTGCCGCGGCCGATGAGGTGACCGTGGTTGCGATGCGTCGTGCAGATCAAATCCTTGTCTCCAAGCGCTTCGAGAATCGCGGCACCGGTAGCCTCCTGGCCGATATAGAGGTGAAAATGGCCAGCGAACCGCCGTTCCTGATGCAGCCGAAGCACGGCTTCTTCGAAATAGCGCATCATCAGCATGCGATTAAAGATCGACAAACTGGTCTTGCGATCGAGCGGCGAAGCTGTCATCGACTTTCTCCCAACTTTCATCGAGTTCCATGCAGCAATTTCGCCACGCTCGCAGCCAGTTTCGGAGCGTCGGGCAACATGAGCGGCTCGATCGACTTGCTAAACGGGATCGGAACGTTGGCCCCGCCGATTCGCATTATTGGTGCGTCTAACCAATCGAACGCTTCTTCCGCGATCGTTGCGGCGATTTCGCCGGTCACTCCGTACTGTCTGTAGCCGCCATCAACGACGACAGCCCTCGATGTCTTCTTTACCGAGGCCACGAGTGTGGCAATGTCCAACGGGACAAGACTGCGCGGATCGACGACTTCGACAGAGATATTCTCCTGCGCCAGAAGCTCAGCCGCCGCCAGCGCTATATGCACCATACGCGAGGTTGCAATGATCGATACGTCGCTTCCCAAACGCTTCACCTCGGCGCTGCCAATCGGCACCACGTGCTCGGACTGCGGTACCTCGCCCAGTACGTTGTATAACATTCGATCTTCGAAAAAGACGACCGGGTTGTCGTCGCGAATGGCGGCCGTCATCAGGCCTTTGGCGTCAGCGGCACTAGAGGGCATGACCACCTTCAGCCCCGGGATGTGCGCCGTCCAAGCATGCAGGCTTTGCGAATGCTGCGGCCCGAGGTTCGCCCCAATGCCAACGGCCGTCCGTAACACCAGCGGTACCGAAAATTGCCCGGCCGACATATAGTTCACCTTGGCCGCCTGATTCACCAACTGGTCCATAACCAGTGTAATAAAATCGCCAAACATAACCTCGAACACCGGCCGTTGGCCGGCCATGGCGGCACCGACTGCCAATCCGAAAGCACCAGCTTCGGAAATTGGGGTATCGATGACCCGCTCCCCGCCGAATTCCGCGTACAGCCCATCCGTCTGTTTGAAAACGCCACCAGCCGCGCCGACATCCTCGCCGATCAGAATCACGTTCTGGTCTCGCCGCATCTCGCTGGCTAGAGCCTCGAGCACAGCCAAACGATAGGTTGTGTTTCGCACGTTAGGCATGCAGGTAAAGCCCGAGGTCCTGCGGTTCTGGCATCGCCGCGGCACGGGCGAATTGAACCGCGTCACGCACCTCAGTCTCGACAGACTGTCCGAGCAAGGCGAGCATTTCCGAGGTTACGATGTTCTCGTCCTGGAGCTCCCGGCCGAACCGCTCGATCGGATCTTTTTGCCGCCACGCCTCGACTTCGGCAGTGTCCTTGTATTCTTGTTTATCACCCGCATGGTGGCCGCCATAGCGATACGTGGTGAAGACGAGGAAACTTGGCCCTTGACCCGTACGTGCCCCAAAAATAGCCCCTCGAGCCGCTTCGCGCACAGCGAGCACGTCCATGCCATCAACTGCTTCGGACGGAATATCGAAAACGGCGCCGCGCGCTTTTGGATCACGTCCGGCCGTCACGTCCTCGCTTGCGGTGAATTCGCCATAACCATTGTGTTCGCAAACAAATACGACCGGTAGCCGCCAAATCGCCGCCATATTCATGGCTTCGAACAGCAAACCCTGATTTAGCGCGCCATCGCCGAAAAAGCAGACGGCAACATCGCCACGGCCGTTCCGTTTGGCGCTCAAGGCAGCACCCACAGCAAGGGGAATGCCGCCCCCGACAATGCCATTAGTTCCGAGATTCCCGTTTGCGGCGTCGAAAATGTGGAGACTGCCGCCACGGCCAAGCCCGTATCCGGGGCGCCGGCCCATGATCTCCGCCATCAGGCGGCGCACGTCGGCGCCCTTTGCTAGACAGTGGCCATGGCCACGATGGTTACTCGCAATCATGTCGCTCGTGCGCAGCTGCGAGCAGACGCCCACTGCTACTGCTTCCTGCCCGGCGCAGAGATGCACAAGACCTGGTATCATCCCACCAAAGAAGAGACTGCGGACCTGCTCCTCGAACGCACGAATGAGCTGCATATTTCGTAGCAGCAATATTGCTTCGTCTTTCGGTGGCAAGACGATTTGGTTCACGGCGGGCTCATCGGCATCGGTTTTTCCAAGCGGTAATGCCGCATGCCTCCGTTACAAGCCTGTCTCGTGCCTGATATTCTCATGGCTCACGGACCAGACTGCGGTTTGTGCAGTCAATGGCAACGCATTTCATCGGGGCAATACAAGCTTTACCGAGCGCGCAAGGCCTTGGTTGCCTGGGAGTCCACCTTCAGGGTGCCGGGTTCTATAACCACTCGGTAGGTCTCTTTGGCAGTTTTGAACGAAACGAGTTCGTTCTCGACATCCTCGCGCACTAATTCTGGGTCCCGCTCGGCAGGATTTCCGACGCCGCCACCACCGGACGAATGTTTGACCAGGACGTCGCCAGTCTTGACCGGCACGAGCCGGTGCGGCTTGACCCGGATATCCTCGCCATTGCGGCGCAGGTAAGTACGAGAGACCGGTGTTGGCTCACCTCCCAACGCGCCAAATCCTAGCACAACGTCACCATCTGAACTTCCGGTTGCCATCTGCCCGTCAGAGCCTTCGTTGACCGCTTCCCAATGCACCCCGGGACCGCCGCGCCAACGGCCGGCACCAGCGAAGTCGGGCACCATTTCCCATTTGAGGGCACGCCATGGCACCCGAACTTCCATTTCTTCCACGTTGTCACGATGCGCGGCTCCTAACGCCGTCAACGTGCTCACTGCCTGGTAGCCATCGTAGCCCCAGACCGCGCCGCCGCTGCCGTCGTAGTCGAAGCTGGTCCGTACGTACGGTTCGCCCGTGCGTGGATCGACGGCGAAGACGTAGTCGCCGCGATGTTTTCCCCAGGCCGCAACTGCGTGTTGCGGAAGCGCCTTTGACAACGCCTCCAGCACGGCCTCCATGACTTGGATTCCAACATTCACCGGCGAGGCTCCGACCGTTGCAGGGTATTGGCAATTAACAACGGAGCCAGGAGTCGCAATGACTTTTATCGGCTCCATCGTCCCCTGGTTGTGGTAGTCGGCGATGGCGGGATCGAAGTACAGAATGGCAGCGGCGATCGCGTTGCCATAGGTGGCGGCATAGACGCTATTGATGAAGCCTTTGCGTTGAGCGTCGCTCTCCGAGAGATCGATCGTCATCTCATCGCCTTTCACCGTGATACGGGCGCGAACCCAGACCGGCTCGTCGAGCACCGTGCCGTCGTCATCGGTCGCCGAGGCACCAGTGTAGACGCCGTCAGGTATTTTACGAATTTCCTCGCGCACCGCGATTTCCGTGCGCCTAATCATTTCCTGCACGGAGGCAAGCACTGTGTGCTTGCCGTACATGTCGAGTAGAGCCAGGACGCGCCGTTCACACATGGTGGTTGCACCGATCATGGCATGCAGATCGACCCGCACGCCGTCGGAGAACCGCACATTGTTGAGAATGAGATTGACCAGGTCTTTCCTCTCCCGGCCGCGATCAATAACTTTGATCGGAGGAATGATGAGCCCTTCGGCGTGGATGTCGTAACCGTTGGGGAAATAGCCGCCCGGGAATGACCCGCCGGTATCCATCTGATGCCCGCGGCAGAGCGTGAAGAACAACAGCTCGCCCTTGTAGAAGATGGGACGGATGTAACCCCAGTCCGGCAGATGGCAGTTGTGGCCGCCATGGTAGGGATCGTTGGTCAGAAACACGTCCCCGGGATTGATGTCATCGGGGAACAATTTAACTAAATCCTTTACGGCGAACGTCGTGCCGAGAAACTGCACCGGCAGACCGACAGGGACCGCAATCGTGGTGCCATCTGCACCCCAGATGCCAACCGACATGTCTTGCAATTGGCCGATCAGGTAGTTTTGCGCCGTGCGTTTGACCATGTGCCGCATTTCCTTGCAGATGGTCTGCATGGAATGCCAAATGGTCGCGACCGTCGTCGGGTCGATGTTCGGGATTTTCACCGGCTTGTTAAGCCGGTTGGATTTCGTGGGCTTATTGGGCTTTCTCATGTCGGCCTCCCCTCAGCGGCGCGTCAGGATGTAGTTTTTGTATTTGTCCACCGAGCAGACATAAGCCTCGGGGATGACCACGGTCGTCGTCGTCTCTTCGATGATTGCCGGTCCGGTAATGACATTGCCGGCTAGCACTTTCTCGCCGTCATAGATCGAGGTATCGACATCCTTTCCGTTAAACCGGCAAGTCCGACGCCGCTTGAGCGCGGCTTTTGCATTGGTTCCGCCTTTATCGACTTGTGGCAAGCTGAACCGCACGCTCGGCGTTGACGCCTTCAACCGGAGCGTTAGGATTTCCACCGCCTTCCATGGCATGGCGAAGGTGTAAAGTTCGTCGTGCTTACAGGCGAAGGCGGCGGCGGTTGCTTCAGCCATCGCGCGGGTGATTTTTCCGTTCGCGATGTCGATTTCAACCTCGTGGAATTGTCCGACATATCGCAGGTCGGCCGTGCGTTTGAGCACGACGTCTTTCGGATTGACGCCATGCGCCCGGAAGGAGGCATGGGCTTCCGCTTCCAACTCTTCGTAAACGCGATTGAGCGCTTGCGTGTCGGCGGTAGCGACCCGGCTGACAAACGAACGGGCGTAGTCCTGGCCGATGTCCATGGCGAACATGCCGAAGGCGCTATACAGAGCCGCTACTGGCGGAACCACGACCTTGCGGATGCCAAGACTGTCGGCGATGAAGCCGGCATGGATCGGTCCCCCGCCTCCACCGGCAATCATGACAGTATCGCGGATATCATAGCCGCGCTTAGTCGACACCTCCGTGATCTTGTTGGCCATATTGGCGTTGACGGTTCGGAATATGGATTCGGCCACCCCCTTCGCGTCCAAGCGTAGCCGTTCCATCAGCGGCTTCATCGCCCGTCGTGACGCCTCTTCGTCCAGTTTCATTTCGCCGCCGAGAAAATAATCGGCCGGAACGTAACCTAGAATCAGGTTGGCGTCCGTCACGGTCGCATCGGCACCGGTCCCGTAACAGGCTGGCCCAGGGTCCGCGCCTGCGCTCTCTGGCCCCACCCGCAACAATCCGAGTGAATCGATTTTGGCCATCGACCCGCCGCCAGCACCAATGCTCGCGATATCGACCATTTTGATCGCTACCCGTTGATCATTCTCCCAGTGCTCCGTCGTTGTCGGAATCTCGCCCTTGTCGACGACGCAGACATCGAAGCTGGTTCCGCCCATGTCGACCGACAACAAATTTGTTTCTTTCAGGTGCCGCCCGAGATGGACTGCTCCTGAGGGCGCCGCGGCCGGACCCGAATGCAACAGAAAGACCGGCCGGCGAATACATTCCGCTATGTTCTGCACCAAACCATTGGCAAGCATCATGAGAAATGTGCCGCGGAATCCAGAATCTTTCAGCACCTTCTCGAGTAATGTCAGATAGCGCGCGACGGCGGGACCGACATACGAGCCGACTGTCGTTGTATTAAAGCGCTCAAATTCACGCCAAACGGGCAGCGTTTCATGCGAGGTGCTGACAAAAATATCCGGCGCAACTTCGCGGCAAATTTCGGCCGCGCGTTTCTCGTTTTGCGGGTTCGCATAGGAATGCAGAAAACAAACGGCGATCGATACGACGCCTTGCGCCTTAAGTTGCGTAACCGCGTCCACCACGTCCTGCTCGTTGAGCGGTGTTAAAACTTTCCCATCGAACAGTGTGCGCTCCTCGACACCGATTCGGCGCGCGCGCGGGATCAGCGGTCGATTTGGCGGAATAAACAGATTATATAACGACACATCGACAGGCTTGATCCCGCGCCGTATCTCGATGCTGTCTCGAAAGCCTTTGGTGGTAAGCATGCCAGCTTTGGCGCCGCGTCCGGTCAGCAGAATGTTGGTGGCAAGCGTCGTCCCGTGCACCAGCACTTCGATTTGGCCAAGGAACGTGCCGACATCCGCGCCGTAATACCGCGCCGCCTTTTTCATTGCGTTCATGAGACCGGTCGAAGGGTCGCTCGGTGTGGTCGGAGCTTTAAATTTTTGTAGCAGCCCCGTCTCATCCATCACCAGACAGTCGGTGAATGTCCCGCCGACGTCGATGCAAACTCGTTTCTTTTTCATTTGCTGTTTCCCCTTATGGGCTTGAGTTCGCTGCCTCGATTATTGACTTGGCTGGGCGCACATTTGACCGACGCCGGATGTGGAATCCGAACACCCGATCCGAGCAACGATGGAATAATTCGGCAGGAAGTCCTCGTAAACCGAGGATAGAGAAATCCGTTTGAGCGAGTAGCAAACGTCTCCTCGCCTGCAGACGGCGCAATAGCGTCCGCTTGACTTCAGCGAGAAGCCCTGCCGGGACCGGCCCACTCAACGCGGTTTCCTCCAAGCATCTTTTTATCTTTTGCTAAGTGGATACACTTTGTTGAATTTTGAGTCAAACAGAACCCGCCGCGCCTGCCGCTCGCAATCGTCGTGCCTGTTGGCGGTTAGCCACCTCACCCAGCGTCGCGGGCCATTTCGTAATATTTCAAATCCATATATTTTGAAGGATCGCTCAAGTATTTACGTGGATTTCCATACTCGCTTCGAAGCGACAGTACCGTCCGCACTCCTTCCAAATTTAGTTCCGCATTTCTAGTGAAACCGCTCTGCAGGTCGAGCAGAATATCGTGGGATTTCAACGCGAGATGCTCGCTCATATTGGGAAGCTTCCCGCGCAACTGCAAGATTGCCGCGTTTTTGTTGATCGGGTCGAATAGCCAGTCCAATCCGGATAGATAGCCGCGAATATAAGCCACGAGCACTCGTTCATGCTGCTCGGCCCAGCCACGACGAGTGGCGCCGATCAGGCCTTGATAGTGACCGAGCTGATCGACGGCATTTGCCAACAGATTAAATCCCTGGGCTTCGGCCAGCACCTCGAAAGGCGAGATCAGCAAGGTTCCCGAATGCTGTTTTCGACACAGAGCTTCAAAACGCTCAACGACCCCGCCCGCTTTCACCAGCTCATATTCAGTGCTTGCCAATCCATGCTTTTCCAAAAGCTTGCGCAGAACAAATGCATACCCTGTTGTTAACGCGTCGACCGATAACTGCTTACCCTTCAGATCCGCGTAGGACTTCACTTCAGGCACAGTGACGAGGCGCAGGAAGCCATTATCACCGCCCATGAACGCAATGAGATCGGGGTTGGTAATCGTTCGAGCTTCACCCTGTATTTCATCATATGCCACGACGTTGTCGATCGCCGTCATGGCGATATCGAACTTGCCATCGATCAGGTTGGTCAATTGAAAGACTGAATTCGGTGTCGGCGTGAGATTCACGGCAATACCGTTTCGCTCAAAATAGCCGTTCTCCTGCGCGACCCAGATAGGCCAATTAAAGCCACCAGGAAAAACAATCACCGAGACCGGTTCAAGCTTCCGTGCAGCGTCGTCGCCACGGTATCCCGCCGCATCGGTCAAGCTTGGACACATGGCCTAGATACCGATTGAGTTCGGCGCCAAAACGGTCCGCGCATTGCGCACGCGGGACCGGATATAAGGTTATTTCTTAGCTGCGCTATATGGATATATGAGGTCGCCGGTCTTTTGTTCTGGCGGCCAGACGAGGACCCACTTTTTAGGATCGGTCAATTGGCCGAAGTCGTTACCAGTTAGGCCTCGCCATTGGCTGACAAGCGCACGCGGCTTCACCCACTCGCCGTCTTTTCCAAACGCAACATCGCCAACGACCGTTGAGAAGCTATGGCTGCGCATATAATCGGCAAGTTTGTTGTGATCGAGACTTTTAGTTGCAGTCACTGCGTCAGTAAGCACTTGCCCCGTCGCATAACCATATGGAACAAAATTATAGCCGAACGGATCTATTCCCTGTCCCGTTGCCCGCGCCTGATACTTCTTTAGCACATCTTGGACGCCCGGAAAGTTCATTGTCGGTACGGGCATAAAGACTTCGGCATTGTTTATGTATCCGTTCATCAACGGGCCCATCAATACCTTCAACGGCGTAGCCAACATCCCAATCAATGTGCCGCCCATAATACTCGGAGCGAGTCCAATCTCGTTGGCGGCGCGAACGAAAGCCACGGTATCCGGTGGATAGGCAGCCGCGAAAACGATATCGGGATTGGTGGCTTTGATCGCACGTGCGATTGGTGACAAGTCAGTCATCGGCGGCGGATAAAGTTGATCGTATACAATGGTAAACCCGGCCGCCTTGGCATTTTCACGGGCGCCGTCGGTTGCCGTTTTTCCAAATTCCGCGTCAACACCAACGATGGCGACGGTCTTCGGTTTCGGATTCTGGGCCTTTGCGAGCTCGAAGAAGCCGCGCGAGAATTCGCGTGCGGGATCTTGCCCGTAAGGGATCATTGAAAAATAATTTTTGTAATGAGCCTGGCCGTTGGCGGCGAGGCCGAGGATGCCGATCGTGGTCCGGTTATGCACCTGAAGCACGGGCAGCACAGCTGCGATCTGGTTGGTGCCATAGGGTCCAATCAAAAGGTCGGCTTTGTCGACATCGATGAGTTTCGTGTAGATCGAAGGTTCGTTTGTCGGCGATGTTTGGTCATCGTAATAAACCAGCTCTACTGGACGACCAAGCAATCCACCTTGGGCATTTACATCGTCGCGCCAGATTTCAAGCGCGACCAAAAGTTGCTTTCCATTCGGCCCATTGGCGCCGGTCATCCCCATGCTGAAGCCCACCTTTATCGGGTCAGCCGCCCATGCGGGACTTGCAAGGGTCCAAACCAAAATTAGAGCTGTCGTTTTCAGTACCGCAAAACCAAAGCGCCGCAACTTATGTAACCAAACGAACCAGTGCATGTTCTCCTCCCCGGAGATGACTTTGCTTTCTTACACGGACTACATTGAAGGTTGATTGGAAATGACGATGGCATAGTCTCCGGGGTGTTCAACCTCGGAACATTCGGCGTTGAAGCGCCGGACCGGGGCCACGCCATGATGAGCATTACCACGAAGCCTGTGTATCTGTCCGTGAACTTTATACGGGGTTGCAAAGTTTTCGGAGCATGAGGCGAATTGTCCCCTGGAGCGGCCGTCTATTCCGGTCGCCGTTGTCAGAGCGCGAGCGTCCCCCGTCTGTTCCCTAGTCGCCCGCGTCAAGCGGCCCAATGCGGTCCAGAAATTTGGTTGCGAAAAGCGCCGAAGCGGCGCCGTTCGTTACGCGAGACAGATTAATGGTTTAGCCACGCGATCGAGGATTTGTCGCCTCACCCGGCCGCGACCCAGCCGCGAGCAGCTTTCCTTCACGCTCAGCCCACCGTGGGTCTCGTCGATACCGCCCGTATCATGAACATTACTCATAGTTAGCTCCTCACTGTTGGCCTGCGCGAGTTCTTTATTGAGTCAGGGGCGCTCGGCCAAACCGTCAATGTGTGCTGAGCGGATAGCCTGGCATTAACTCGTAAGGATGCTTCCAACCAGGCAGGGCTTTGATGCGGTCGAGCCACGGCCCAATCGCTGGATGGTCCTTGACGATATCAAAGCCGAACTCCTCGGCCGGATAATAAAGATAGCCGGTCATTGAAATGTCGGCGATGGTTGGTCGGTCACCCAGCAGATAGGAATGCGATGCCAGCCGCTTGTTGACAATCGCGAGACTGGCGTCGATGCGTCCTTTCAGAAACGCCAACACCACTGGATCGCCGGCAGGCTTGGCGAAATTGCGCAAGAAACGATACGGCCCCAGATAACCGTTGACCTTTTGATTGTCGAAGATGATCCAGCGCAGCGCTTCTAGCCGCTCGCCCTCGCCCTGAGGTTTGAACTTGCCGGTGAGATCGGAGAGATAAGTAAGGATTACCCCCGACTGGGTGAGCTTCTTCTTTCCGTGCACCAGCACCGGCACTTCACCCATCTCGTTGACGTTGTCTCGGTAGTCCGGCTTACGGGTCGCGCCACCAGCGAAAAAATCGACCCAGATCGGCTCCCAATCGGCGCCGATCAAATTGAGCATTAGCGCGACGCGATAGGCGTTACCGGACTGGGCGATGCAATAGAGCTGATATTCGGCCATAAACGTCCTAATGTGCAGAAGAGGTCTAGCCCGACACCCCAAATGACCAAGTGCCTGACCGAATGCTATCATTCCGCCATCGCACCTGGAAGCCAAGCAGGGCGTTCGCACGAGCCAAGGTGATGGCGGTCCGCTGAATTTTAGCACCTCGGTGTGATTGAAGCGTACTTGCCGCAGGTTAGTCAGTTCGACACTCCGATGGTATCGACCAGAATTGAAGCTGCACGATAGATATCTGGATAGGGTCTGCGATGACCAGCGTCCAAGTTGGTCAAAAGCTCGTGTGCGTCAGATGATGATCCGACGCTGACCGGGTGCGTGAATTATGATACTGGCGGCCAGGTGCGTTCGCCGACCACCGGCGAACCTGGCGAATGAATGGTGTAGCGCACGACGCGCCCCGTCCATTGCTTCTCATCCATTGCGAGCAACTCGTGCGGCTCCTCGAAGTTCTCCAGCCGCGCCCGCAGCGAGACGAACTCGTATAGAATCGCGTGCTTGGCCCAGCCGGCGACGGACACCAGCTTTCGCGTTGCGATGCATCCGGGCATCTGGGCCATGTGCGGCAGTCGATATTGAGCATACCAGCATCCAAGGTCGAATTCCTCTTCGACGCTGCGTACGCGGAAGCTGCCCATCTGGATGACTGGCCCCGGCGTCGAACCCAGCGGGCGATAACGGATGGCCGGACCGTTGACTTGGGTTTCCTCGGCAAAGATCGCGGTTCGCACGCCCTGCCGGAGCGCTAGCATGTCGCGGTATTTAGCTGATGCTTCGATGTCCAGGATCGACGGTGCCAAGAATGTATGCGGCGAGGGGGCGCCCACCAACATCAAGTATTGACTGCCTCTGCCAATGTCCTCCTGCGGCCGGGTAAGCACATCGTCACCCAATGCACGCATGGCAGTGCCGCCGCCTTGGTTGCGGTAATGCGCCGACCAGGCAAAGCCAGGCCGTTGCTGGAGCTCAGGAAGGTAATGTGTGTGCAGCCAATCAAGGAAGCGACCGCGCGAATCGTCGGCGAGATCGTACCAAGTTGCCCAGATGCCGTGGTCCATAATGTCTTCGTTCGTACTTTCGCCGCCTCGGGAGGTGCGTTATTGCCGTCTGATCGGTATCAGGCCTTGGTCCAGATGGAATGTTAACTTAGGGCTCGTGGTTGCGTTCTGGCGCTCCCGACTAGCTCGATTTAAGAGTTCGGCTTGGTTACGTTGAGCTATTTGCTAGCCCAAAGGCCGAACGCCGCAAGCAGGGCGCCTGCGGCAAAGACGATAAGGGCCGTACTCCCATTGACGAAGCGGTCGGGAAATGGACGTAACAACAAGGGTGCAGCCAGCAACACAGCGCCGGCACTGATGATGCTCGCAGACCAAGGCAGCACGGGTACCGCAACGCCGAGGACGACGACCGCGGCCAAACATGCCGCGGCCAACGTGGCCCACAGCACGATCGCGCCGCTGGCGGTTTTCAGCTCGGGTTTGCGAAATTCTGCGGGGAAGTGGCCGCTGAAGGTGAGGCCATAGAGGGAGAGCAGGCCCACCGCTACCATAAACAACAGCAGCTCTAGCCACGGCAGCGTCATAATCTACTCGCTTCTAAATCGCCCGGACACCGGCCCGCTTGACCGCGCCGGTCCATGGTCCCTAACATATTGCAAATATATTAGACTGCCATTCAACGCCGCATGGGAGAATTCGATTGGCACAAGTTGCAGCAAAAGATCAATCCGCCGCCGCCGACAAGAATCGCGAAAAGCGCACCATCAACGACATCAAGGAGACGAAGAAGACCGGCGAAAAGATGGTGTATATGTCGGTGCCTGACTACACGTCGGCGAAATGGGCCGAAGCGGCAGGTGTCGACGTTGCGGTGGTCGGCGACAGCCTGGCGATGATCGCGCACGGTTATCCGTCCACCATCCCCGCTACCATGGACATGATGGTAATGCACGCGCAGGCGATCCGGCGCGGAGCGCCAAATACGTTTGTCTTGGGCTGTATGCCCTATCAGAGTTACAACACGGTGGACCGCGCGCTGACCAATGCCACCCGTTTCATGCAAGACGCGAACTGCGATGCGGTCAAGCCGCAGGGTGGCAAATCGCAGGCCCATATTCTTGAAAGCGCTGGTTGATTCCGGCATTCCGACCGCGTCACATATCGGCCTGACGCCGCACACCATTGCGATGTTCGGCGGCTTCAAGATTCAGGGGCGCACGGCGGATGCGGCCATGAAAATCCTCGAGGACGCGCTGGCGATAGAGGATGCCGGCTGCTTCATGCTCGAGTTCGAGGCGGTGCCTGCCAAAATAGCCAAGCTGATTTCCGAGCAGCTCACCATCCCAACCATCGGCATCGGCGCCGGCGTCGGCACTGACGGACAAATCCTTCTCTGCCACGATCTGCTCGGCGTGTTCACCGACTTCAAGCCGAAATTCACCAAACGTTTCGCCAAGCTCACGGAAGTCGCGGTAGCGGGAATTTCGCAGTACGTTAAAGAGGTCAAAGACGGCTCGTTTCCCGACGACGACCACTCTTATACGGTCAAGGACGAGGAATATGAGAAGTTCGCGCAAATGGTTGCAAAGCGGCGGCAGCATTAAGGTCATGAAGGCCATATGAGACAGGCAGTGGTGCGCAAAGAGCGCTCGTCGGCCAGGCGAGCACGGAGCGTGCGCAAAGCGGCCGGCGGCGGAACGCTGACTGAAAAAGCTTATCGCGAGCTGGAAGAATTGATCGTCACGCTGCGCCTAAAACCCGGCGATTTCCTTTCGGAATACGCCCTGTCGAATAGCTTGAAGATCGGGCGCACGCCAATCCGAGAGGCTTTGCAGCGGCTCAGCCGCGAAGATCTCGTCACGATTTTGCCGCGCAAGGGCATCCTCGTGTCCGCAACCGATCCGCGGAAACAATTGCTCGTGCTGGAAGTCCGCCGTGAACTCGAACGACTGGTGTGCCGGCTCGCCGCGCAGCGCGCGACCGACGCGCAACGGGACCGCTTACGCGAGATTGCGAACAGTATGGATCGCGCCGCCAAGACCAACGACGACATCATGTTCATGCGTCTCGACCGCGAGTTGAATTTATTGCTCGCCGAGGCGGCGCAGAATGATTATGCAACGCGCGCGATGCGATTTCTGCAAGGCCATTCCCGGCGCTTTTGGTACCTGCACTACAAACAGGCAGCGGATTTGCCGCTGTGCGCGAGGCTGCATGCCAATCAAGCTCGGGCGGTTGCGGCCGGCGACGTGAAGGCCGCGACCGCAGGGTCGGATCGGCTCATCGATTACGTCGTGACGTTCACGCGGGCGACAGTCACCGGCGCTTGACAGGAACTTTACACGGCCGGATCGCAGGCTTAACATACTCGTGATATATCAATGCGGGTTCGAGGCGCTACCGTGAAGATCTACGAGGGCAAGCGCGAGATCGACGGCCTCGAAGTCACGGTCGACGGCCGTCCGCTCAGCGAGCACTACGAGGTCAAACAATTCACCACGTGGGGCTTCGAGTGGACCTATGAAGGGCCGAGCCCGCAGCAGCTCTCGCTTGCGATCCTCTACGACCACCTCGGCGACAAAGACCGCGCCATCCGGCTCTCGGAACCCTTCATGAAAAAAGTGATCGCCGATCTCGACAACGATTGGACGCTGACAAGCGAGGAGATCGATCGCGCGATCCAAGCCCTCGCTTAAATCTTGCCGGCTGCGGGCCAAAAACCACTAGGGCCAAAGAGCCCCAACCAGGAAACGCTCCAGGGAGGAGACAATTATGAGAAGCCTCACACGTTTCAGTGCGCCCATGTTCGGCCTTGCGATCGGCATCGCCGGCATCGGCCTCGCGCCAGCTTCGGCGCAAGAAATGGTCAAACTCGGAGAAATCGAGGCACAGACCGGCGCGCTTAACACCTACGGCTGGATGTCGTCGCAAGGCGTGCGCATGGCGGTCGACAAGATCAACAAGGACGGCGGCTTCGAAGTCGCCGGCAAGAAATACAAGCTCCAGCTTCTCAATCCGGATACTCAAGGCAATCCGCAACAGGCCCTAATCGAGCTAAAGAAAATGCTCGAACAGGAGCACGTCAAATTCGTGTTCGGGCCGTTCCTGACCAACGTCTACAAGGGCATCGCGCCCTATGCGCAGGGCAATAACGGAAAATTCCTGATGATCGGCGGCGCGACCGCCATCCACTTCGACCTCGGCAAGCCGGACGACGACTTCGTGATGCGCAGCTGGAACTGGGACGCGGGCCCGTCCGGCTTCGGCTCACTGATGGTGAAGAACCTCAAGGAGCGCGGCGCCAAGAAGGTGGCCATGCTGATGCAAAACGACGCCTTCGGACATGTTGCGCGCGACATCTATGCGCCGTTGTTCAAAGACGCCGGCATTGCGTTTGACGAGGAATGGTTCGAGCCGGGCACCACCGACTTCTCCAGCGTTCTCGCCAAGATCGCGGCGGGCAAGCCGGATTATCTTTTCCCCGGCTACACCGATGCCGTGCTCTATGACATCGTTCGCCAAGCGACCGAAGTCGGCATCAACAAGTTCTGGCTGGTGCGTGGTTCGCTTGGCCCGGGCCTGAAGAACAAGGACGCGATCAACGAATACGTCATCTACATCCCGAAATATTTCGAAGACGCCGAGAAGACCCAACCGAAGGTCAAGACCTTCATCAGCCGACTACCAGGCCTTCTACAAGACCAAGTTCCCGTACGACCAGGCGCCGCTCTGCTCGTCGTCCTGCTATGATCATGTGTTCATGCTGGTCGAAGCTATGAAGAAGGCTGGCACGGTGGATGACGTCGCCAAAGTCAAACAGGCGTTGATGTCGATCACTTATAACGGCATCTGGAACATGCGCTTCGACAAAACCGGCGAGGCAGTGTTCGACTTCGATGTCGTCGACATCAAGAAAGGTGGCAAAATCGAAGTGACGCATATTGCGCCGAAGTGACGGCGCGGTACGCACTCGTGGTACAGCTCGTCGTTGGGCAGCTGCTAAACGGAGTTATCGTCGGCACGCTGTACGGGATCATCGCGCTCGGGGTGACGCTGACGTTTGGCATCACTGGGATCGTCAATTTCGCGCTCGGCGCGTTCATGGCGATCGGCGCTTATCTCGGCTGGTACCTCACGGACGAAATTGGCATCGCCTATCCATTGGCGGTGCCGATTGCGGTGGCAGGGACGGCGCTGTTCGGTCTCGCGGCCGATCAGCTGCTATTCCGCTTCACACGCAATAATTTAATCAACGGCCTCATCGTCTCGATCGGTCTGATCTCGGTGATCCAAAGCGCCCTGCTGATGCTGTGGACCACCACGCCGAAGAACATGCACTACGTGCTGCCAGGCGTGCTAAATCTCGACTGGTTCATCGTGCCCAAGATGAAAGGCGTGGTGTTCCTGGTCCTGCTCGTCGTAATCTTGTCGACCTATGCGGCGCTGACCCGCACCTGGGCGGGCCGCGCGGCCTATGCCTTCGCACAGTCGCCCGAGGCCGCGACCTTGATGGGCGTGCGGACCCGTCTGTTGCAGACCGGCGTCGTCGTCTACTCGACGGCGCTCGCGGGCCTGGGCGGCGCGCTTTATGCTAGCCTTTATTCGCTCGAAGTGTCTCTGGGCTCGAGCTACATCCTCAAAGGTGTCGAGGCCGCCATACTCGCCGGCATCGGCAGTGTGATGGGCTCGCTGGTCGGCGGTATTGTACTCGGCGTCACCGAAGCGGTTGGCTCCCTTTATTTTCCGCAGGCCTATCGCGATGCCTATGGCTTGGTTTTCCTCGTGCTGATTCTGTTGCTGCGGCCCGGCGGCTTGTTCGGAGGCCGTCGATGAGGGCGGAGCTTCTTTGGCTGCCCCTGTTTGCCGTACCGCTCGTGTTCCACAACGAGGTTGCGCTTACGATCCTCATCTTCACGTTCATTCTCGGCATCTTGGCGATCAGCTTCAATCTGATCTTCGGCTATACCGGCCAACTTTCGATGTTTCACGCCGCCGCGTTCGGCATCGCGGCTTATGCGACGCATCTTTCGATGGCGCATCTCGGCGTCTCCTTTTGGATCGGTGCTTTGATCGCGATCCTAATCGTGACCGGGATTTCACTCGTGGTCGGCACGATCTGTTTTCGTTTCCGGCTGAAGGAATTCTATTTCGCCATCGTGACGCTGGCGTTTTCCGAGATCGCGCGGCTGATCATCCTCAATTGGAGTAGCTTCACCAACGGCACGCTTGGCATCAATCTCACGGATAAGCCGATGCTGTGGATTCCCGGCAGCGGCCTAGTGCCCGTCGAGGGCACGCGCATGTGGTATTATCTGTCGCTCGTCGCGCTGATCTTGAGTGTGTTCGTCTGCACGCGCGTCGTACATTCCTGGATGGGGCGCTGTTTCGCCGCGATCCGCCTCAACGACGAGCTTGCCGATACGCTCGGCATCAATGTCTTCCGGTACAAGCTCACCTCATTCCTGATCGGCAACGCCGGCGCTGCCGTGGCGGGCGCGCTTTACGCCTATTACATCAGTTACGTTGAGCCGAACTATCTGTCGATCGAGCAGTCGCTCGCCATCATCGCGATGGTGCTGCTCGGCGGACGCCAGCCGGTGGCGGGCCCCATATTGGGCGCGTTGGTTCTCACCGCGCTGCCGCATGTTATTGAGTTTTCGGCCGAGGTTCGCATTCTCATCTACGGCCTGATCCTCATTCTCACCATCCTGTTGATGCCGCGCGGCATCACTGGCGTGCTGACCGGACGGCGCGATGTTCTTTGAGGTCAGCAACCTCACCAAAAGATTCGGCGGCTTGACCGCAGTTTCCGCAGTTTCTTTCTCGATCGCGCGCGGCGAGATCGTCGGCATATTCGGGCCCAACGGCTCGGGCAAGACGACGCTGCTCAATTTGATTGCCGGCATCTTTTTGCCGACCGATGGAAGGCTGGTGTGGAAAGGCCGGCCGCTTGAAGGGCTCGGGCCACATGAAGTCGCCGAGCTTGGCATCGTCAAGACGTTTCAGAACCCGCAGCTCTTTGAGGAGCTGAGCGTGGTCCAGCATGTGTGGATTGCTGCGCATTTGCGGCTCAAGCGCGGCCTCGGCATGGGCCGCATCGCGACGCTGTTCAAGCCCGCGCGTCACGATCAGACGCTGCGCGAGCAGGTCGAGCGCGTGCTGCGGCTTTGCCGCCTGGCCGAGGTGCGCGACGAGGCGGCTGCGAGCCTGTCCTACGGCAACGAGAAGATGCTCGGCGTCGCCATGGCGCTGATGTGCGACCCCGAGTTGCTGTTACTCGACGAGCCGACCACCGGCCTCGGGCACGACGAAATCCAAAACCTCCTTGGCGTGTTGCGCGACTTGCGCGAGCACGGCACGACGCTGTGCATCATCGACCACAAGGTCGGCTTCCTCGGCGGGCTCGCGGACCGAGCCATCGCCATGCACCACGGCAACAAGATCGCCGAGGGTCCGCCGTCGGCCGTGCTCGACGACGCTGCGGTGATCGAAGCCTATCTCGGGCGCCCACATGCTTGAGCTCGGAGCCGTCAGCGTGCAGTACGGCAAGCGCCCGGTCTTGCGCGAGGTCTCGCTCACGATCGGTGCGGGGGAGATCGTCGCTCTGGTTGGCGCCAATGCCGCCGGCAAGACCACGGTGCTGCGTACGATCATGGGTCTCAAAGAGTTGGCGGCCGGCGCCATCAACTTCGATGGCGAGGACGTGACGCGGCTTTCAACGGTCGAGCGGGTACGCCGCGGGCTCGCGTTATCTCCCGAAGGACGACAGATCTTCCCGAAATTCAGCGTTCATGAAAATTTGCTAATGGGCGGTTACCACCGCGCCGACCGCAATCATTTGGGAGGCGACATCGCGCGCGTCTGCAAAATGTTTCCGCGGCTAGCCGAACGGCGCAGCCAGAGGGCCGGCTCCATGTCGGGCGGCGAACAGCAAATGCTGGCGATCGGTCGTGCGTTGATCTCGCGACCACGCTGCCTGCTGCTCGATGAGCCAACCTTGGGGCTCGCGCCGATCATCGTCGATGAAATCGGCAGCATCGTTCGCCAGCTCGCCAAAGACGGCATGACAATCCTGCTCGCTGAGCAGAATGCCGTAATGGCATTGGGTGTCGCCAATCGCGCATATGTGCTGGAGTCGGGTCGCATCTCCCTCGAAGGCGAGGCTGCCGCGCTCAGAGAAACGGCCGAGGTGCGCCGGCTCTATCTCGGAGCGTGATCGCCGGGCCGGGTTGATTTGCGTGCCGCTGTGGTCTATCTGTGATATATCAGAGGCGGCCGGCGATACCGCGGCCCCCGGCCTTGACGAGGCGGACCCATGACCCCCGAGCAAGTGCTATCGGTAAAGCCCCGGATTCTCGCGCAAAAACAGCGCGAGTTCTATTTCGAGAACGGCTACATCCTGCTCGAAAAGATCCTGCCCGACAGCTGGATCGAGCGGTTGCGGGCCGCGACCGACGAGATGGTCGACGAAAGCCGCGAGGTCACTAAGTCCGACGCGGCCTGGGACATCGACCGCGGCCACACGCGGGAGAACCCGCGGCTGCGCCGGCTGTCCAGCATGAACGATCACCACCCGACGTTCTGGGAATACGCCTCGGCTGCCAACTCGCCGCTGCCCGACGCGATTGCCGATCTCGTTGGACCCGATGTAAAATTCCACCAGTCGAAGCTCAACTTCAAATGGTCGAAGGGCGGCGACGAGGTGAAATGGCACCAGGACATTTCCTTTTGGCCGCACACCAACTACAGCCCATGCACCGCCGGAACCTATGTCTTCGACTGCACCGCCGATCAGGGCCCGCTCGGTGTGCTGCCGGGCAGCCATAACGGCCCTGTGGTCGACCAGTACAACGACAAGGGCCAATGGGTCGGCTGTCTGCGGCCGGAAGATGCCGCCGGTATCGACATGAGCAAGGTCGTCTATCTGGAAGGCCCTGCCGGCTCGATCACCATCCACAACTGCCGTACCCTGCATTACTCCAAAGCGAACTGGTCGGAAATTCCGCGTCCGCTGCTGCTCAACGTTTATTCGGCGGCCGACGCCATGCCCTACACCTACAACCCGCTGCCCTCGAAATATTACGGCGCGATCGTGCGCGGCAAGCCGGCGCGCTGGGCCTATCACGATCCGCGGCCGTGCCTGCTGCCGCCGGATTGGTCGGGTGGCTACACCTCGATCTTCGCTTTGCAACAGGAAGAAGACTGGAAAAAGGATCGTCCCAAAGCTGCCGCGGCGATGTAGGGACGAAGGAGCTTCACATGATCAGCGAACGGCAAAAGGCATTCCGCCAGGAGTACCGCTCCCGCATCATCGGCTGGTACGACGGTTACGTGCATGTTGTCATCATTTACGTGATGGGTGCGGCGGCGTTCTACATCTATGTCGAGCATATCCATAATGTGACGGCGCTCGAATGGCTGACCGTGCCGCTGACCTTCCTGTTCACCAATCTGTTCGAATGGGCGGTGCATAAGTTCGTCATGCACCGGCCGGTCAACATCAAAGGCCTGCGCTCGGTCTACGAACGTCACACGCTCAACCATCACCAGTTCTTCACCGACGAGGAAATGCGCTTCCGCGACAACAAGGATTGGCGCGTGACCGTGTTCCCGCCTTATGCGCTGGTGGTGTTCATCCTGATGTCGCTCCCGCTAGCGGTGATTCTCGGCCTACTGCTGACGTCGAATGTCGGCTGGCTGTTCATGTGCGTGACCACCGGCATGTATCTGATCTACGAGTTCATGCATTTCTGCTGTCACGTCGACGAGAACTGGTTCGTGCGCAACATCCCGTTCGTGAATACGCTGCGCCGTCATCACACCGCGCATCACAACGGCCGGTTGATGATGGAGGTTAACATGAACCTGACCTTCCCGATCGCGGACTGGCTGTTCGGTACCTCCGATCTCGATCGCGGGCTGCTTGGCCATCTATTAAACGGCTACAACACCGATCACCTCAAAAAGAACTTGCGCGGCCGGCCGAAACGCCCAGACGAAGCCGCGGCGGCGCCGATTGGAAACTACTGAGGCTGGTCCTCGCACCATGCCGAATGATGTCAAAGCCTTTGTTTCCGCGCTGGCGGTGATCGTCGCCGCCATCCTTGCCTATTGGCACGGCTCGCCGGTCCGCCCGGAATATGGGACGTTCGTCATGGTGACCGCCGTGTTCATGGTTATCGCCATGTGGATTTTCCCCGAAGCCGGTGGCAAAAAGCGCGCGCCGAAATCGTGACGGTTTTGCCGGCCAGCCGGTGGCGTGAGGCGCAATGAGTGCACAATCTGTATCGACCGACCGGCGCGATCGGCTCGCGATGAATGCCGACGTGCTCATCGTCGGCGGCGGCGCAGCCGGCGTCGCGGCCGCGGTGACGGCAGCGCGGCAGGGGCTGAAAGTCACGCTGGTTGAGCGCTACGGGTTTTGCGGCGGCGGGGCCGTGGCCGGGCTCTCCGGCACGATCTGCGGCATGTACGAGGCGAGCGACGACCCGGATGCTCCGCCCAAACAGGTCGTGCACGGCTTCCTCGACGAGTTTGCCGCCAACATGACCGAGCGGGGCGGCCTGACGCCGCCGGTCCGCTACGGCAAGACATTCACGCGAGTGCACGATCCGTTGGTCTGGCGCGAAACCGCCGACGCCATGCTGCGCGAGGCCGGGGTCCACGTCCTTCTCCACACTACGGTCACCGAGGTGCTGACCGAAGGCGGGGAAAAGGTTGACGGTGTCACCGCCTACACCAAGCAAGGCCGCCTGTCGGTGCGCGCCAAAGTGACGATCGACGCCAGCGGAGACGCCGACATCGCGGCGATGGCCGGGCTGCCGACCTTCATGGGCCAGGACGGCAAGGTGCAAAACCCGACGATGATCTTCCGGCTCGGCGGCGTCGACACCGAGCGTTTCCTGGCCGCCTACGGGCCCGACTCGATTATGGGCCGCGACGTTACCGACCTCATTCTACGCCTGCACAACAGCGCCGAATACCGCCTGCCGCGCGCCAAGATATTTCTGTTTCCGACGCCGCGGCCGAACGAGCTCTTATGCAACTGCACCCGCGTTATCGGACGGGACGGGCGGGAGCTCAATCCGCTGCTCGTCGAAGACCTGACCGAGGCCGAGATCGAAGGCCGTTTGCAGGTGCGCGAATACGCGCGCTTCTTCAAGCATCATCTGACGGGATGCGAGGACAGCTACGTCAACGACACCGGGGTCCAGGTTGGTGTGCGCCAGACGCGGCAGATCCTCGGCCGCGCCACGCTGCGCAACGCGGACGTCACGCGAGGCGCCAAATTTCGCACCGGCATTGCCCGCTCGCCTTGGCCGATCGAGCTGCACAGTGGCGACAAGCCGCGGCTCGTTTGGCTGACCAATGACTACTATGAGGTCCCGCTGGAATGCTTTGTGCCTGAACGCGGGGAGGGGCTGTTCGCCGCCGGGCGCTGTCTCTCGGCCGAACATGAGGCGATGGCCTCCGCCCGCGTGACCGCCCAGTGCTTTTCCTACGGTCATGCCGTTGGGCATGCGGCCGCCATTGCAATCAAAGAAAATCTTCAGCCGTGCGCTGTCGACGCCGCCGAAGTGCGCGAGCACCTCAATCGCGATGGCGCACGACTTTAATTCCCATATCGTGATGTCCGCCGAACGAGCCATTGGAGGAAAACTGTGACAAAGGTCCTTTCTAGTTCAGCCGTGGATGCCTACCGTCGCGGCGGCTACTACTTCCCTGTGCCTGCACTCACAATGGCTGAGGTAGCGCACTATAGAGAGTGTCTCGAAAGGCACGAGGCCAAAACCGGGGCGCCGCTGCAAGGGAATTGGCGCCACAAGGCCCACTTGCTTTTCACTTGGGTCGACAAGCTCGTCCACCACCCGAAGATCGTCGATGCGGCTGAAGACATCCTCGGACCCGACCTATTCTGTTGGACGACCAATTTCTTCATCAAGGAAGCGAATAGCCCCGGCTTCGTGTCGTGGCATCAGGATGCGTATTATTGGGGGCTCAGCAAGGACACGGTCATGACTGCCTGGGTTGCGCTTTCACCCGCTAACCTCGAAAGCGGTTGCATGAAATTCATCCCGGGCTCTCAAACCCAGGATCACCTTCAGCACGTCGACACCTTTCACAAGGACAATCTTCTGTCTCGCGGGCAGGAGATTGCGGTCAAGGTGGACGGAGAAAAGACGCATCGATTGCATTCTCAAACCAGGCGAAATGTCCTTGCACCACGTTAAGCTCGTGCATGGATCGGAGCCCAACCGGTCAAACGACCGGCGGATCGGATTGGCGATCCGCTACATCCCGACGGATGTAGCGCAATCGAAGGTTCGCGATTCCGCGACTCTCGTCCGTGGGGTAGACCGCTACGGCCATTTCGACCACGAGCCCCGACCAAAGCGCGATCTCGATGAGGCGGCGCTTACCGCCCATGCCGACGCGGTCGAGCGGCAGGTGAAGGCGCTCTACTCGGGCACCGAGAAGCAGGCGTTTCGCGCCTAGTGATCTCTTGATCCGTGACCGCGGTACACCAGTTTTTGGCGAAATAAGCGGAAACAGCAATAGGCGAAAGCTAAACTAAATACGCCTTCAGGAAAATGGAAGTGGGTGAGACTTCAAGCTTGATGAGGGCGATGTTCGCCGCGCGCAAAAGTTAGCGCACTACTACCGTGTTCACTGCAAGCGCTCGCTACGGATCAAAGTGACCAGGACCGGAGACGGTCATTACTGCGAGCGTCTTGCCTGAGACGGCGCGCAGAAGTGCGGCCCCTATCTATTGGCTTGCTGCGTTCGCTTCACGACTGTAGTCCGTCGAACGATATTTTCTGGACTGCGCCCACGGAAACTTGCCTTTAACTTCCTCTGCCTGTGGCGCTGAGGTTACGATTTCTCCGCGCATGACCCCCGGCAATGCGGCAGGCCGCGAGGAAGAGTTGGCGGATTTTAAGGCTCGGTGGAATCCGCCCCCTTAGCGTCGTCTATTCAGTTCAATGCGGCGGCTTGGAAGATGGCTTTGCAGTTGCGTCTAGCCGACGTAATTGATCGCTGCCAATGGGGACGTATTTGCAATCACAGCGGTCCCGGGTGCATTGGGGAAGTGGCAGGCGGGGCACTGTATCGCCCGAATAATCGACACCGAACTGTGCTACTGCCGCTTCGCAAGCGTTCGACCCGGGCAGAACGCGGACGGCGCGCAGCCACCCTAGTCGTTGCGCGTTCTTTAGCGCTCGTAAGGAGCGGGCGATTTGCGACGGGCTCTTTCGCATGCGGTGCTAATATCATGCCGCCCCACAAGTACCTTAGGAGTGCTCGAATTCATCCTAATCGTTAGTCCTAATGCATCGAGCCGCGCGGGTTAACGTCGGGTCGATACGGCGGTCTCTCCGTCGTCAGTTATTGCGACAACCCGTGGTGGCACGGTTCTATAAGTTTTTCGCCACGTTCCGCGCCGGGGCTAACCTGTGATCGGCTGTCGCCGGTGCCTGCCGAAAATCTCAATCTGTGACGGTTTTACAACCGAAAGCGCACGCGCCAGTGCAGAATTCCCGCTGATCTCGATCCAGCAGATAGCCAAGCAATACAGCGTCTCGCTGCGTACCCTACCGCGGTGGCAGGCGGGGGCATCCAGATTATCGAAAAGAGTTGACAGGATTCGCACCCTAACGGCCCGATTGCCGGTTCATATCCTCCAAGAGCCCGCGCATTGCGTCGAGTTCTGCACCAAACCCCGTCCAGTCTCCAGATTTCAATCGCTCGATTGCTTTATTGTAGTGGTCGAGTGCGTCGTGCGCTCGGTTTGCCACAGGGCCTGCGAGCGGTGTTCCCGTTGAGGCTCTTGGGACCGCCGGCGTGGCGCCGGCTTCGAAGAGGGCCGCCAATGCCTCGGCAAGCGTCTCCTTCATCACCACATGATCGCCATAAGCTGCAATCACGCGCTTGAGTTCCGGCAATTGTCCCTGCGACGCGCGCAAATAGAGTGGCGATACATAGAGAATCGAATTCTCTATCGGAATCACAAGCAAGTTTCCGCGGATCACCCGCGAGCCCATTTGATTCCAAAGTGTGAGTTGTTGGGAAATTTCAGTGTTCTGGTTGATCAGCGCTTCAATCTGAAACGGCCCATAGACGAGCTTGTCTTTGGGGAACTCATAAACAATCAGCTTGCCGTAGTTGGGTGGATCGCAGCGCGCGGCTAGCCAGGCGATCATATTGTCGCGGCGGCTGGGCACCATAGGCAGCATGAGGAAAAACTCGGCCTGCGTCTCGCCCGGCAGCCGCATGATGATGTAGTAAGGATCCATCAAGACAGTACCGCCGCCGTCCGGCTGACGTGGGAATTGCCAGAGGTCCTCGCGGTTGTAGAAAACGTCAGCAGCCTCCATGTGGTAAGCTTGATAAATCTGCGCCTGAATCCGGAACAGGCCCTCGGGATAGCGGATGTGTTTCTGCAAGTCCGGCGGCATCGCCGCGAACGGTTTGAACAGACCGGGGAAGATGCGCCGGTAGGTTGCGGCGATCGGATCTTCGGGGTCGATCAGATAAAAGTCGACGGTCCCGTTATAGGCATCGACGACCACCTTTACCGAATTACGGATGTAATTGAGACCGAGGCGTTGCACCGGCTGCGCATAGGGAAAATAGTCACTCGTCGTATAGGCGTCCTGCATCCAAAACAACCTTCCGCCGCTGATTACCAAATACGGGTCGTGGTCGAGGCGGAGGAAGGGGGCGATTGTGCGCACCCGATCCTGAATGGCGCGATAAATCATGATCCGGCTATTGCCCGTGATGTAGCTCGACAGCAGCAGATTTATGTCACTGAAGTGCCATGCGAAGAGGTTTTTCCGCAGAAACCCGCCGATAGGAACGCCGCCGGTGCCGTCATAGGCGGCGTAGATATTGTCTTTACCCTTCGGGTAGTCGAACTCGGGCGTGCTCCCTTTGACGACAACGTAATTGTCGGTCTCTTCGCCGTAATAGATGCGCGGTTCGCGGATGTCGGGACCACCGGTCGCCACCGGAGGAATATCGCGTAGATAGAACAGCGGCAGCCCGTCGGCGCTCTTGCGGGTGACCGGGCTCATCACCACGCCATTGCCGTGGGTGAAAAGGATGTGGGTATTAACCCATGTCTGCGCGTTCGGCGGCAACAGCGACGCTTTCAATTCGCGGGCCGAGAGCATCACGCTTTGGTATGCCCCGTTGAGCCAATAGCGGTCGACATCCACGTCATGAAATTTGTAATAGGTACGGATCTCTTGCAGCTGTATGTAGGCATCCATCAGCGGACGCCAGTCCCACAGCCTTATGTTAGCGACGGTGGCCTTATTGGCCTCGAGTGTCTTGAAGGTGAGATCCTGTTCTGCGGCAAACGGCTTTGCTGTGATTTGATGGAGGTTATATGCCTGCCGGGTTAGCGCGATATTGCGCTCGATGTAGGGTTTCTCTAGTTGCAGCTCGCTCGGTTTCACGAATACGCGCTGATATAATCCCGGGATCACCTCGGACAGCACGAAGGAGCCGCCAAAGACGAGCACCACTGCTGCCACGGGAATTCGATAGGTGCGCACCCTGACGTTCGCCCACACCGCGAATGCCGCAACGATCGAAAGGCCGATCAGCAACCAGAGAACGGGTAGCTCCACATGGACGTCCGTGTAGCTCGCGCCGACCACTACCCCGTTGTCGCCATAGAGCAGCAAATAGCGGTCGAGAGCATATGACCAAGCCTTCGCCACGAAGAAGAAACCGAGCAGCGATGAACCGTGGGCGATGGCTGTCGGTGATATCGATCGCCGTTGGACGTCGTACTCGATATCCCCGCACATCCAATAGATTGATCCGGCGAAGAGCACGCTCAGGAAGAGGGTGAGAAACATCCAATTCTTAACTGCGATATAGGCGGGCAGTGCAAAAAGATAGAAGCCGATGTCTTTGTCGTAGATTGGGTCACTCGCGCCATAGGGTACCTGATTAAGGAACCGCAAGTAGACGCTCCAATTGCCGATTTCTTCCCAGGCGACGAACATAGCAAGGAGGACGGCGCCGCCGACGATGATCCTCCGCCACGGCAGACGATGGCGCGTTAATTTCAACATCTCAGCTAAGGTCGTAGCGCCAGTCGATTTCCAGTTGAGTTCAGCGGCATGCTCTGTCCAGCGTGATCTGGCGAAGCTGAACGCGAGCCATCCATTCAAGCAAAGAATGATAGCGGTCGCCACGAAGACGGCAAAGAAAACTTTGCCTTTGGCGACGATGATCGTCCAAAAGACGCCAAAATAGCCAATCGCGGAAAACCACAACCAATCAACCAATAAGTTGCCGGTGAGCCCCAGCAAATCAGGCAAATCGCCAAGATGATGGCAACGACCATGAGCGCCCGTACGGCGCCTCGCCATGGCACTTGCCTCTTGGGTCCACTGATTCCGATCGTCATGGTTTGATCCGATGCCCGAGATGAGCGAGGTTCGGCTCAAACGCTAGCATCGCGGCGTTGCCAAGCTTGGTCAAGCTAACGATCGGTCTTGCAACGTCGGCTTTGTAATTTGATGGTTCTGGATCGGTGGGGGATACTTAGTGCGCAATTTTTCGAAAAGGTCGGCGCAATCGAATTTCGTTGCGGCGAACCCGAAAGAGACGGAAAATTGATACCAGCGCCGGAATCTAGCGATTGCCGGGCTTACGATCGAAAGATCGGGCCATGACGAAACTCACGCAAAGCTACGTGCACGGCGCGTCGACCGTGCGGCTCATCGGCGAGACGTTGGGCGCATATTTCGATTGCGCTGTGGCGCGCTGGCGCGACGAGCTGGCGCTGGTGGTGCGGCATCAGCAGGTGCGCTGGAGTTATGGCGAGCTAGGTCGGCGCGTCGATGATTTCGCCGCCGGGCTGCTGGCCTTGGGCCTCGAACCCGGGGACCGGATCGGTATCTGGTCGCCGAACAATGCTGAATGGGTGATCACGCAATTCGCCACTGCCAAGGCGGGCCTAGTGCTGGTCAATATCAACCCGGCCTATCGCCTGATCGAGGTCGAATACGCGCTCAACAAGGTCGGCTGCAAGGCGCTGATCACAGCTGATCATTTCAAGACCAGCGACTATGTCGGTATGCTGCGGGAGTTGGCGCCCGAGCTAGACTACAGCGAGCCGGGCCGTTTGTCGGCGGCTCGCCTGCCGTCGCTAGCCGCTGTGATCCGCATCGGCGCGGATGAGCGTCCCGGCATGTTCCGCTTTGCCGATATCATGGCCGCAGGCGGAGAGCGTCAAGCCGGGCGGCTGGGCGAGCTTGCGGTGGCGCTGCAATTCGACGATCCGATCAACATCCAGTTCACCAGCGGCACGACCGGCGCGCCCAAGGGCGCAACGCTAACCCATCATAACATTCTCAACAACGGCTTCTTCATCGGCGAGGCACAGCGCCTGAGCCCACGCGACCGGGTCGCAATCCCAGTACCGCTCTATCACTGCTTCGGCATGGTGCTGGGCAATCTAGCCTGCGTCACCCATGGCGCGGCGATGGTCTATCCAGGTGAGGGGTTCGAGCCCTTGGCCGTCCTCGAGACCGTCGAAGCCGAGCGCTGCACGGCGCTATACGGCGTGCCGACGATGTTCATTGCCGAGCTCAGCCACCCCGAATTCAAGCGCTTCGACTTAAGCTCACTGCGCACCGGCATCATGGCGGGCTCGCCCTGTCCAATCGAGGTAATGCGGCGCTGCGTCGACGAAATGCATATGAGCGAGGTGACCATTGCCTATGGCATGACCGAGACCAGCCCGGTGAGCTTCCAGACCTCACATGACGATCCTTTGGAGCGCCGCGTCGGCACGGTCGGCCGGGTTCATCCCCATGTCGAGGTCAAGATCGTCAATGCCGAAGGCCGGATCGTGCCGCCGGGCACGCCCGGCGAGCTGTGCACGCGCGGCTATTCGGTAATGCTCGGCTATTGGGGCGACGCTGAACGCACGGCGGAGGCGATCGATCGCGCGCGCTGGATGCACACGGGCGATCTCGCGACACTCGACGCGGACGGCTATTGCAACATCGTCGGACGGCTCAAGGACATGGTGATCCGCGGCGGCGAGAACGTTTACCCCCGCGAGGTCGAGGAGTTCCTGTACCGTCACGAAAAGATCGCCGATGTACAGGTGATCGGCGTGCCCGACCGCAAATATGGCGAGGAGCTGTGCGCCTGGGTGAAGCTGAGGCCGGGCGAGACGGCGACGGCGGAGGAGATCCAGGCCTTTTGCCGCGGTCAGATCGCGCACTACAAAGTGCCACGCTACATCCGCTTCGTCGAAGCTTTCCCAATGACGGTGACTGGCAAGGTGCAGAAATTCATGATGCGCGCCGAGACGATCCGCGAACTGGGGTTGGCCGAAGAAAAGACCGCCTGAGGCGGTTTCGCGCGGCATGAAACAATTTCAGCCCGGCGTTGCACGTCGGAAGCGCTCATCCGTGTATGCAGTGAGTGCGTCCGGCAAACAAATTTCGATTACCAGATCGCCCAAGGACCGCGCGTCTATGTAAAGTGCATCGAAATCCACGGTAACAAGATGACGCAGGACGAGGTCATCCGCGGCAATATGTAGGCGGACGACATCGAAATTCTGGCTGCATGTAACGAGAACAATCGTGTCAAACGTGATCAAACATCACGCTAATCATCAGATTTTATCGGCTTTTCCGGGGAGGGCGTACCGCTCATAACGGTCTGGTTGGAGGTTCAAGTCCTCCCGGGCCCGCGTCCAGTCTGCGCAAGAGTCAGAGATAAAAAACCCGGGGCTCGTCTGCCGGGGGCTGGACACTCAGATGCCGCGCTTAGACCGGCGAGGCATGGCATCCGAGAACACGGCCGCCGAATGACGGTTGCTGGCATTGACCCTCTTGACCCGGTGGTATCGTCGAGTGGTCATAGCATTGTCGACGCTGTGGGCGCTGGTGAGCACGGTCGGCCAGGCGCCCCTGTCAGTGGCGGGCGAGGCCATCAGTTCAGGCACAGATTTCGGCCGATCGCCCGCCGGTACCACCTGAACCACATGGAAGCCGTGCGCCTTGAGCTCCTTGAGCAGCGTCGGCAACGCCATAGCGGTAGCGGGGTGGATGTCGTGCAGTAGTAGGATGCCGCGGCCCTTGGCGTCCAGCCGTTGCAGGGCCCTTTGCACGATGGTTTGCGCGCTGATGTGCCTGAACCAGTCGTCGGCGACCACGTCCGCACTCCAGGTCACCAACGACTGCGAGGCGAGGAAATCGTCCGCCGTTTTGGAGCGGCCCAGTCCGGGAATGCGGAAAAATGGCGCCACGGCTTTTGCATCGCCGATCGCGCTATCGACTGAAGCGATGCCGTCGTCGACCTCATATTCAACCCGCTGTAATGACAATCGCTGGAAAGCGAGCGGATGGTCCTGGCTGTGGGTGCCGATGGTATGCCCCTCATTGTAGATACGCCGGACTACGGACGGATAAGCATGCGCCATCTGGCCGACGAGAAAATAGGTGGCCTTCACGCATTGCGACGCCAACGTATCGAGAATGATGTTGGTATATGGCGGCAGCGGGCCGTCGTCGAAAGTGATCACCACCTCATGGTCGTTGAGCGGTAGCGTCTGCTTGTACTGCATGCTACCGATTTGGCTGAATTCGCTCGGGCTGATGGTGAGGACGCGGCTAGTGCCGAGCGCGTCTGGATTGCCAGGGCACGCATCCGGTGAGGCCAAGGCGGGCCCGCTGACCACAGCCAGGAGAAAAAAAAGTGTTCCGATGAAGCGCATCCGGCCTCTCACGCCCACCCATTCCGCGCCTATTGCGCAATCTCCGAATGTGGAGGCCGTACGAACATATAAAATTGAACATTAATGCAGACTGAACCAATAAAGGCAGCTAGACGGCGCTAAATTGGCTTAATGTTGGTGCCTCGTATCATTAGTCGCAACGCGTACCAAAGGTTCATGGCCACTATAGATTCGCTGCCGTCTGAAAGTAACTTGCCTACCAAATGGGCGGGGCGAGCCAAGAAAGCGTCGCCAAAGTTTTGGCGTAAGCCAAAGCGCAATGAGCCGAGAGATATGCCGCAATCGGGGTCAGCGTGGCTACCGGTTCAAGCAAGCAGAAGCGAAAGCCCAAGCACGACAGGTGATACGGAGTAAGCTCCGCAAGCTGACGGCGCCAGTGCGGCGTAAGATCGAGGCGAAGTTGCGCCAGCGGTTCAACGAATTTCCCGACAGTGCGACGGAAGGGACACCAAGCTGGTGCCACTCCTAATCCGCAGATTTGTATCGTAAAGCAGAATTCATCGCATCATTGAGAGCGATGTTTGCAATCCTATACCGCTTCGAATGTTTGTCGCCGACATGTTCAAGTTGCGCAGCCGACTTGAATCTGAGAATTTGTTTATCAGACATCAGCTTTGCGGCGCCTAAAGCCCGCGGTTCCGATATAGTTAGAAGAACAGGACCTGAAGGCCAACTAATATGTACGGCAGGGCGGGAAACCATCGTTACACCTTTCCGAATCTTGCGACACTACTCGCGAAGGCTTCGCCTTTGCGTAGCGGCGATGTCCTGGCTGGTATTGCGGCGCAATCTGGTGAAGAACGGGTAGCTGCGCAATTTACACTCGCAGATTTACCACTGCGCACCTTCTTGGAAGACCATCTCATTTCATACGAATCCGACGAGGTCACCCGCCTGATCTCGGATTCGCACGATGCAAAAGCATTCGCTGCTATATCGCATCTAACGGTCGGCAGCTTTCGCGACTGGCTTTTGTCGGACGACACGACGCAAAATGTACTGGAAGACGTAGCGCCCGGCATTACGCCCGAGATGGCGGCCGCCGTCAGCAAGATTTGCCGTGCTCAAGATCTCATACTGATTGCAGCTAAATGTAACGTGGTAACACGTTTCCGAAACACCGTCGGATTGCCCGGACGGCTGTCGGTGCGTCTGCAACCTAATCATCCGACCGACGACCCGAGCGGAATCGCCGCGAGCATTCTCGATGGTTTAATGCTTGGCGCCGGCGACGCCGTCATTGGGATCAATCCTGCGACCGACAATCCCGAGCGGGCGCACGCTTTGTTGTCGATGCTGGATGAAATTAGAGTCAAGCTCGGCATTCCAACGCAAACTTGCGTGCTGTCGCACATCACCACGACGCTCAACTTGATCCGCCGCGGCTCGCCGATTGATCTCGTGTTTCAGTCGATCGCTGGTACTGAAGCCGCCAATCGCAGCTTCGGAATCACGTTGGCAATGCTCGAGGAAGCAAACGAGGCGACATTGTCGCTTCGGCGGGGATCCGTCGGCAACAATGTCATGTATTTCGAAACCGGCCAAGGCAGCGCACTCTCGGCCAACGCCCATCATGGGATCGACCAACAGACACTGGAAGCGCGCGCCTATGCCGTCGCACGGCGGTTCTCACCGATGCTGGTCAATTCAGTGGTGGGATTTATCGGACCGGAGTATCTGTTCGACGGCAAGCAGATCATCCGCGCGGGATTAGAGGATCATTTCTGCGGTAAGCTGATGGGAGTGCCGATGGGTGTGGATGTTTGCTACACCAACCATGCCGAAGCGGATCAGGACGATATGGACGGACTGCTGGCTCTGCTGGTCGCGGCGGGCGTGAATTTCGTAATGGGCGTGCCTGGCGCCGACGACATCATGCTGGGCTATCAGAGTACGTCATTTCACGACGTGCTCGCCATGCGCGATTTGTTTGGCCGGCGCCCGGCCCCAGAATTTGAGACATGGCTTCAGCGCGAGGGACTAATCGACACCGTGGGTCGCATCCGGCCGCGCGTAATGCCAGCCCAATTCCGCGCGATGTTGCCCGCGCCATGACGGACGAAACGGCACCCGTACCTGCGCACGACAAGGAAATCTGGACGCAGCTCAGGAAACTAACAGCGGCCCGGATCGGCCTTGCTCGCAGCGGTGCGGCGCTCGCGACGAGGCCGCTTCTGGATTTTCGCCTTGCCCATGCACGTGCTCGCGATGCGGTCTACGAAACGCTCGACGAAGCACGGCTTGTTGCCGGTCTGAAGAGTTTTGGTTTGCCGGTGGTAAGCGTTTCCAGCGCGGCGCGAGACCGCAAGAGTTATCTAATGCAACCTGACTTGGGCCGAACGCTGGCGACCGATACGGAAGCAATCTTCGGCCCATATCAAGGAAACCATTACGACGTTGCTTTCGTGATAGTGGACGGGTTGTCCGCGTGTGCGGTGCAGACCCACGCACGGCCGCTGCTAGCGGAGGTCCTGCCAGCGTTGCGAACCGAGCAATTGCTGATCGCGCCACTCGTCGTTGCACAGCAAGGCCGCGTTGCCATCGGCGATGCAATCGCGAGCGAGCTGCATGCCGACGTGGTCGTTGTTCTGATCGGTGAGAGGCCCGGCCTCTCGGCGCCAGACAGCATGGGCATCTATCTGACGTGGCAGTCGGCAATACCACGCACCGACGCGGATCGTAACTGCATCTCCAATGTAAGGCCCGAAGGGCTTGCCTATGCCCAAGCCGGGTTCAGGCTCCTTTACACGCTGCGCACTATACGCGCCCGGCAGATTTCTGGCGTGCAGCTCAAAGATGATTTCGGACCGGCTTTTGATCGATAACTTTCGGGGTCGACTACCCGCTACTTGAGCGCCTGTGATAAACCGCTGCTCCTTCTCGCTTACCGCCGATGGCGCGAGCAAGAGCACGACCCGCCATGCGCGACTGCGCCATAATGTAATGCTTCTCCGTCGTACCAAATGATGCATGGCCGAGCAGGTCCTTGACACCTCGCACATTAGCTGGGTCTCGGTTTGACCAAAGGGTTGCTGCGGCATGGCGGAAGCGGTGCGGATTGACCGGAAAGCCTAAGGCCTTATTGGTGCGCCGTTGAACAGCGGCATAGATGGTTCCGTTGGCCATCGGTCGACCTTGCTTGGACGCCCAGAGATAGTCGTGCGCTCCTGCACCTCGGATTCGGCATCGGAATTGGTTCAAGTACAAATCGATATACCCCGCCAACTCCGCCGAAATCGGGTAATCGAGCGGCCGCTTTGTCTTGACGTCTTCGGCTGGTATGTCGAGCACCCATTGATCACCCGATTGGACAAGGTGTTTTCCGATGCGCAGAGCCGCTAGAGTGCGCATACGCAACGGTATGAGCGCCAGCAGCGCGATGATCAGGCCGTTTCGATAGTCAAAAGCATGTGCCACGTACACTTTCTTGGCTGCTTTGCTGCTGGTGATGGCGCGGTCCATCAGTTCGATCCCGAGCGCGTAGAGTGTCTCACTTGTTACCAGGTGATGTTTCTCCGGCTTTTGTTTCGCCTGAGCTGCGATCTTTTTGATGATGGTCAACAACCATGGCCAATCCTCGCCTGGGCAGATGTATCGAAGTGTCAGCCGAATATTGCGGAGATTTTTTGCGATCCATTTGCCTCCGCAGGTCGCCGGGTGCGATCTGACGTAGGCTTCGATAATCTTGCGGTCGAGGCGTGCGGCAGGAGCGCGGGCGAGTAGGCTAGGGTGGTGAGTGGAAAGGAAGGCGAGGAATCTCCCGTAGTCATACAGAAGCGTCAGTCGTGTCGACTTGGCAAGATGGGCGGCAGGTCCGCAGTCGTCAAATTGGTCGACACCCGTTTTGAATGCCGCCGCCCACCGATTTCTGTCATCCTCGGGCCAGGCCACATGGGGGAGATACAAGTGCGCTGCACGCTGCATGGGGAATATACCTTTGTTGATCGGCGACGATCGTTTAGACGTCTGTTCCTTTCGTCACCCCAAAGGTTTTCCAGCCGCGAGGGCTTGCTCAACGAGACGTTGATGATGACGCGCTGCGCGGCGGCTATCGATGCCGGCGTAGGCCCCAACAGTCGTGCTGAGACTTGTGTGGCCGAGCAATTGACGGACGGTTTCGTAGCCGCCGGGCTCGCCGTCGAGCACCACCTTCGCGCTCAGATGGCGAAACTGGTGCGCAGTGAGCACGATGCCAGCCCGCTTGCGCAGATAGGTTTTGATCAACCAGGCAACGGTCGCCTGATGCTTTGGCGTGCCATCGGCATTCACGAACAGCCGTTCAGGTCGATGACCAATGATTTTCGGTGCAATGCGGTTACGGTACTCAATTAACATCTTGGCTATGTCGGAGGGGATATCGAAGGCCAATTCCGTTCGGTTTTTCACCTCGCCGGCGGACAGTTCCAAAGTCGAGATCGAACGCGGCCCTTCGCGCAGAAACAAATGAACATCGAAGGCAAGCGCTGTAAGATTTTGCCGTCGCACCGGCATGTAGGATAGGATGGCCACTGCAAGCGCAGCCTGCGCCTTGGCGAGAGTATAGTGGTTCGGCTTTCCGTTCCTCACTTCGCGCCAGAGGCGGCCTGGCAGGTTGTACAAGCGCTGTAACACCGCAGGATCATCGAATTGGCGCAGCATTCGCTTGTTCTTGTCAGTGAGCCCCGAGATCGGTGTCGGAACTTTACTGGTGAGCCGCATTAGTTCGCCAAGCACACCGGCGTCGACCTTTACCCACTCGCGGGCGATCTGGACGAGAGCTTTGGCGAGGTCGCGGTTGAACTTGTTTTCATGGCCACCAATGGTTTCATTGCGCCGCCGCAGGATGCGTTTGAAATTTTCGGGTGAGACAAGGTCGGCGAGCGACGTGATGGCCGTCGGTTTGACCCCGCTCTCCACGACTGCGGTGATGGCGGCGTGAATTTGAGTCTCGGCGCAATACCAGGGTCTGCGGCGCGAGCGCACGCAAACGGGCGTCAGCCGCGAACGAATCGGATCCGGCGCACCAGATCCGGTATGCGTCGACATCGCTACGAAACGCATTGGGAAGGAGCATCCAATCAACGCGCTTAGCGGGGCGGCGGAAGGAGGGAACCATCACCCGCTGTAGATTTAGCCCTGGCTGTCGTGCCGCCTCGTTCCAAATCAGCGCTACTGTCCTGTGAAGGTTGTTCGGGTTGCGATGGAGCGAACCGTCGCGGATCGAGGCAATGAAGGTTTCGATCACGGCGTCGTTGATCTGCTCAGGCGCGATACCCAAGCTGCTGGTGTAACGCGCCAAACGCGATAAGCCGATGCGCGACCGCTTATTCGAAAGGCCAACAATCAACTTCTTCCATTCGTCGTTCAGGACCGCCTTGGCCGAGTGTTGGACTGGTTTCAATCCGCTCGCCTTCACGGCGGCGACGAAGTCAGACTTGATATTACTGAATGTCTTGCTGGTCAGACCGACAGCGACCGGACTGACGGTTGCAAGCTTGGCGCTGATCGCAGGGAGATCGAGGGGAATGCGAGCCGGGTCATGATCACCGACCCAGCCGGGTTTCTGAAAGAGCCTTGTGGCTTTTCAGGGCGATGAGGACATCGTTGAGGTTCATCTGAGGGGTACCATCACCCCCGATGGAGGCCTTCGTCTTGGATATGATCGTCATGGCATTTGCCTCGTTTCGGGAACCTGTGGAGCGGTCACGCCCGGTCTCGGGTGGACAGGGCGTGACAGTGGCGGACTTTCGGGAATAGTATTACATAGAACATCGCATGTGTTCATGATCAGAGTATTCCCGATATCTCCTATACCATTGACATAACGTGACAATTAGTGACTCAAAAACACGACGCTTAGGCTTCGCGATGTAATGCTAAAAAGGCACGTAGATCGGCGTCGGCGACGCGGACGACACCATCAATACGGTGCACGGCGAGATCGCCGTTCTCGATCCAGCGCCTAACCGTGCGGGTTGAAACAGCGACCGCTTCAGCCACCGCTTTGATGGTGTAGTACTTCGGGAGACCGCTGCCGTGGTGACGGCGGCCATCAGCAAAGTTCGCGCTCATTGCGACGCGCCCTTGCTTGGAGCCACCTTTGGCAGACTACCGCAGCCGCGAGCTTGCACCACGCCGGCTTCATTCTTGGCGGCCGCAAGGCGTCTAGCAATCAGGCGATGGATTAACTCGACCGCGATCTTGCGCGACCGGCCGTCAAGGAAGCTATCCAACTCTCCCGCCGCCAACAGTTCGTAACCATGCGTGTTGCTGCACGCGAGCATTTTCCAGGCGGCCTTGGGTTTCACGACCAGCGGCGCCGGATCGCTCGATCCGTCACTGCAGATAGACATTTCACCTTGCTCCACGTTGTTGTAAGAACGTGGACCTTTATGCGGCTAATCCAGTTGCAGGACCTAAATTCGCAATTCGCGGCGAATTACTTTTTGGCGAATTATTTTGGCGAATTGCGGAGGCGACCGCGCCTCACTTGTTTGCCGGCCGCGGTCCGCAGTTCGTGAAATGCATTACGCAGAAAATGGCGTCCACCGCGCATTCCCATTGCGCGCACCATTTTTTCAAGTCCAATCATTGTCGGTTCGCGTCCATCCTACTTTTCCTGATCGAGGTACTCCCGCGTCAATCTTTGCGCGTTCTTCTTTGTAACGGGTTTCGGGATCGCTGCGTTATCATCGTCCGCCACCGCGCCTCCGGCTAGACCGGTGCCGGATGTGGGCGGCCAGACTTCCAACACGTCCTCGGCTTTAAAGCGCAGGTCCGTCCAGAAACTTTCACTTGGGCGTCGGTCAGCCTTCAAGTAGGCACACGCGACGGTGCCCCGCCCTTTAAGCTCTCGATCGGAAAAGCTCAGAAGAGGCCAGTTGTCCGCCGGCACTGGTTCAGGGTCCCCCGTCCCATTTCGTATTCCGATTGCGACGATACCACGGTTCGCCAATGCAACCAGGATCTCCGACAATGCGTCATCCCACACTTTATTGGCGGCGGCGTTCCCGATTGCGAGATTCTGGATTCGCTGCTGCGCCTGTTCGAACAAGCGGGCCCGAACCCCATAGGCAGCGAGCCAGTCATCAAGTTCGTGTATGTCACGGCCAGCCAATGCTGCAGCCTCATCCGGCGTACTGCCAGCCGCGGCGTGCCATCCTTCCAATTTGTCGAGCAGAGCTGCTCCAAAGGAGGCGAGGCTCTTGGGTTTCAATTTTGATAACTGATCCGATCCGACGTCGTGTTGCGTTAGATAATTGCGTAACTTGCTGTCTTTGGGAGGCGCATCGTTCGGTTCGATGTTGTCCAGTTTGGACAAATCAACGTTCGGAGCATTGACAGCGCACGCTGCCTTCAAATGCCGATCAACATGTTGAAGATGCAAAGTTGAGATCTTCATGTTTTCCGGGACTTGCCGTACCCGTTCTGCATCGCGTTCAAGGATCCACGTGAAAACTTGTGGCAAGGTTAGATAAGGTGTGTGGAAAACAGACATCGTCGGTTCACCGGAGCCATCGCGCGGGCTCACACCATGCGTTCCCTAGCGAGCCAGGCCGCCGCATGGATATGATAGCGCAATGTCTTCTTCGAGTCCGCTTCACCCCCAATTGCTAACGAACCAGCCAATCGATTGAAACGTCGCGATGTGCACATTCGGAAGTCGCCCGCACCTTTAGCTTCTTCCGCCCACTGCTGTCGTCCACGCCATTCCAGAGTTCATCTGAGGAATGTCGGCTTAGAATTGTTTCATCTACCAGTACCGAGCCGAGCCGGTGTAATACTTCTCCGGCACGCTGGATGACGCTTGCTGGCGCCGAGCCTCTTGATGCGGTGGTTATCGAGTGGTCAAAGCATTGTCGCCGCTGTAGGCGTTGGTGAGCACGGCCGGCCAGGCGCCCGTGTCAGTGGCGGACGACTTCCGCGGGGAGTTAACGGATATTCCGGGTCGATCGTGTAGTTTACTTGTTGCGACGGCTGATCGATGTGACGGCGGTGTCGCCGGTAATACCGAGCGTCGGGAAATGGGCGCGGATGGTGTCGGCAACGTAAGATGGTGCAAGGTGTGCGTAGTGTTTCTCCGTCATTCGCGTGTCGGCGTGACCGAGTTGCGCGGCGATGACGCCTAAGCCGACACCCTTCATGGCCAAGTGGCTTGCATGAGTGTGCCGTAGCACATGAAAATTCACCGGCGGTAATATTTTTGCGATCTCGCTTGCATCAGTAAGCGGTCGTTGCTGGTGAGACCTTCCCCAGGGTTGCCCATCGTCACGGAGGAAAATGTGCGTGTTTGCGGGACGACCTGCCGTCCAGGCGGTGAATAGCGTCCGGCCTTCGCTGGTCAGGACCACGTGGCGTGGCTTACCAGCCTTCGCCTGGCGTCACCGTATCGCTGTCGGTGTTGAAGTCTGCGCACCGCAGATTGGTAAGCTCGGAATATCGGCACCCTGTCAGGAGCGCTGCCTGCACCATGCGCCTGAAATCCTGGGGGCAGGCATTGACCAAGCGCCGTGCCTCGTCGGCGGAAAGATAGCGGATCACTGGCTTTTCTACCCGCGCAAAGGGCTTGACCTTGCGCCAGGCCGTGTCCGAGGCAACCCGCCCACCTTGGAATGCACGGTTCAGCGCAGCCTTCAGCATCGTCAGCGAGCGATTTGCTGTTGCATTACGCTTACGACGTGCTTCGTCGGTGTTGGCGACGGCGCGCGTAGCCCGTATGGACGCGGTTCGCTTCTTTCGGACGCCCATGGGCCGAGCGGCGAGGGCGTTACGCCACCGGACAAGCCGGTCGGTGGTTAGGGTTTCGATAAGCAGGTGACCTAATTCGGGCAAAACCGAGTTCTCAAAAATATACCTGGCATCACGCACTGGCTTGGCAGACTTTTCAGCGGCGATCTCTTCGAGATAGTCGCGCACAGCGTCGGAAACGCTGTAGGGGCCGCGACGGGTCATTCCTACATCGGCAAGTCGGTTGCGTTCGGCCCAACGTCTGACGGCTTCTTGGGCCTGCCAATAGTCGAGGACCTTCACCTCGTCGGCTTCAGTGGTGTCGTCCGCAAGTCCAAGAGGATCGGTTTCGTACGATCCTCCGCCGAGATAGCGCCGACCGATCCATGTTCCTGCGATTGCGCCTCGGTAATAACCAAGACGAAGACCCTTGGCGATTTTTACGAAGTAGGGCGCCCGGCGCATCTGCAGGCGTGCCCGTCCTGTGCGGGTTTCCAAATTGGCGTGGCGGGCCGATCGCGGCACGGGTTAGCTTCTCCAACTTTTCTCCAATATACGGGGCCGAATGATGCCGAACAAGCACGAATTAAAACTGCGTAATAGTCAGTATTTGCAGCGGTTTTTATCATTCGCCGTCATTCGCCGATGTATAGGTTGCCCGCCTCTCACGGCGAAAACAGGGGTTCGAGTCCCCTAGGGAGCGCCAATGATTTCAACGGCTCGAAATCAGGACATCCGGCGAGCCGGAGAGGCCCTAGTCCGGGAAAATATCGCGCAACCGGTAGGTGGGCGCCCGCAAGGCACGCCCACGCCGGCGCCTGCTCGGGTAGCCCAAGTTGCAGCCGGAGGAAGCCGCCATAACCCTCGACCACGTGCCACGGCTCGAACCGATCGTCGCCGCCGAATGTGAATCCGAGACGCAGTCCGCCGAATAGGATTCCGGCTGCAATCATTGGGCCATAGAGCCGGAAATTTCCGCAATGCCGAAACGCTGACGCAAACCATCTTTCGCGGTGCCGATGACAGAGGCAGGTTGGACGCTCAGCTTTTACGCAACTCGTCATCGTCCAGTGCGAGTCCGAGAATCAAGTAGCTCCACGACTTGCCATGCGAGTCGAGGTTAAGCGAGCGGTTGACGCCGCCCTCGAGCGCGTCCTGCATGACGAAATTGAGGCCGCAAAGATGCGGTAGTTCGTAGCGGGTGACTGTGCCGCGGATGAGGTGCGGGAAGATCTGCTTGATGCGCTCGGCGGTGAGCGCGCGCTTGAGCAATTCGTAATCGGCGGGATCGTAAGCCCACACGTTCACGTTCGAGGTGTTGCCCTTGTCGCCGGCGCGCGCATGCGCGATGTCGCGCACGATACGGGGCGCGTTGCTGCCGGTGGTCGTCATGCGATCAGCACGTCGAGCGTCGGCTTCACCCGCTCGCGCGGGATCGGCACCGATTTGGTCATCACGCAAGGCACGATGGCGCCGCGGAAGCCGCCGCCGCCGGCCGGCCCGCAGCAGAGTAGCGACTCGACTTCCCAAAGCATCAGCTCGGCGTCTTCTTTATTCGGCGAGCGTAGCGTCACATGCAGGCGCACGTCTTGCGCGCCCGTGGCGCGTAGGCCGGCGGTAGCAAACAAAGAACTAGCGCCGATCAGGTCGACGCGCAGATCGGCTTTGCCGTCGAGTCGCGCCATGCGCTCGCGCACGATATCGGCCGCCAATTGGCCGCGCTCCTGCGCCGCCGGCCCCGCATAGCTGACGCCGGCTTCGCCTTGGAAGCCGCCGTCGAAGCCGACGGTCACTTTCAGCGTGGCGGGCCGCGCGCTGCCGGAGGCATTCGACACCTTGACGCGGTCGGCGCCTGCGGCGGCGACTTGCACGCGGCTGAAGTCGGCGGTCACGTCGGGCGTCAGATAGCGTGCCGGGTCGTGCACCTCGTAGAGCAGTTGCTCCTTCACCGTCGCCGTGGTGACGCAGCCGCCGGTCTTGTCGAGCTTGGTGATGACGGCGCTGCCGTCGGCGGCAACTTCGGCGATGGGATAGCCACATTGCGCGAGGTCGGCCACGTCCTTGACGCCGGGATCGGCGAAGTAGCCGCCGGTCACCTGCATGCCGCATTCCATCAAATGCCCGACCAGCGTGCCGGCGCCCATGCGCGCGGTGTCCATGGCGTTCCAGCCGAAGCGATGCGCGGCGGCGGCAAGAAACATCGACGGATCGGCGAGCCGCCCGCCGATGACGACGTCGGCGCCGACTTCGAGCGCCGGGAGGATGGCGTCGGCGCCGAGATAGGCGTTCATGCCGACCACCGGCATGTCGACGTCGGCGAGCGTGCCCGGTTCATCCATGAATGGCTGGTCGGGCGGCACCAGCGCTGAGACATCGTCGCCTTCGATGCAGGCCACCTTCAGACCTTTAAGTCCAAGTTCGCGCGCGATGGCCAAGGTGCGTTCGGCCGCGGCGCGGGGATTGGCTGCGCCCATGTTGGTGATCATCACGGTGCCGGCGTTGCGGCAGGCCGGCAGCAGCGCCCGCATGCGGCGGTCGAGCAGGGCGTTGTAGCCGCGCTTGGGATCGGCCATGCGGTCGCGGTGGGCGAAGGCGACGGTGCGCTCGCCCAGGCACTCCAGCACGATGGCATCGAGCCTGCCGCGCTCGACCAGGTCGACGGCGGGCTCCAGCCGGTCAGCTGAAAAACCCGCGCCGGTGCCGATACGGTAACTCTCGCTCATAAACCTGCGCGCTCAATCGCCCTTGCCGGCACCCTCGGGAAAGAACAGATCGTTGATCGAGGCGGGCGCCTGTTTGATCGAGCCGATCTTCGCCATGAATTGGGCAGTGGCAAATACTTTGTGCGGCTCCAGCGTGAAGGCGTAGTCCTTGTCGCTGATGCTGGCGACGACCTCGTCGAGCGGCGTCTTGGTGTCGTGGGCGATCTCGAGATAGAGCTTCGCTGCGGCGCGCTTGTCTTTGTTGATGATGTCGATCGCCTCGCTCAGCGCCTCGAACACGGCCTTATAGCCTTTTGGATTGCCGTCGCGGAACTTCGCGCTCGAGGTCAGCACCAGCGCGGTTGCCGGGCCGCCAAGGATCTCGTAGCTGGTCGTGATCAGGTGCGCGCCCGGCACCTTGATCTCGTGTTCATAGAACGGCGAAGTCGAGAAGTGCGCGTTGACGCCGGCGGTGTTGTTGAGGAAGGCCAGCGTCGCGTCCGGATGCGACAGCGACACCGTCAGCGGATCGAGCTTGGCGTAGTCCTTTTCGCCGAACGCCTTGGCGGCGGCCATCTGCAGCATGATCGCCTGGGTCGAGATCTTGACCGAGGGCACGGCGATCTTGTCCTTGGCGCCGAAGTCCTTGATGCTCTTCACGTCGGGATCGCGGGTGACGAGATAAAGCGGGTAGGTGGTGAGCGCCGACATTCCCTTGATCTGACCGCCGGTCTTCGACCACAGCGTGATCAGCGAGGGCGCGCCCTGCGCGCCAAAGTGCAGTGCGCCGGAGATCAGCCCGTCGTTCATGACGCTTGGTCCGGCCACCTTCGCCCATTTCACGGTGACGCCGGCAAGCCCCAGTTTGGCGGCGTGCTGTTCGACGAGCTTGGATTTCTCCATCACCATCAGCGGCAGGAAGCTCACGCCGTATTGCTGGGCGATGGTAATTTCGTTCACTTCGGCGCGGACATTCGTCGCGGCCGCCGCCGCGAGCGCAGCGGCTAGTGCAATTGCTCTTGTGCGAAAACGCATATGCCGCCTCCCCGGGATAAGTCGGCGATGAAATCAGTATTTTCGCTCGCGCGCCATCCCCCGACCCTGGCGGATGAAGCCGTGCCCGCAACGCATCCGGCCGCGGCGCCCGTGACGTCTGGTCGCGCCCGGCATAGCGGGATAAATCTTGTGCCATGTCCGATTCTGCCCCGCCGCCTGCAGCTATCCGCCCCTCGCTGTTGGAACTCTTTCTCGCCTTTGCGGTGATGTCGGTCTCCGGCTTTGGCGGCGTGCTGCCCTGGGCGCGGCGCGCCCTCGTCGAGCAGAAGCGCTGGATGACGACGGAGGAGTTCAACGAGACCTTCGCCCTCTCGCAATTCCTGCCGGGCCCCAATGTGATCAATTTCTCCGTGGTGTTCGGCTCGCGCTTCGGCGGCGTGGCCGGCGCCGTGGTGGCGCTCGGCGGCTTGCTCGGGCCACCGCTGATCATCGTCATGGTGCTGGCAATTCTGTATGAGCGCTACGGTGACATCGAGGCGCTGAGCCGCATTCTCGGCGGCGTCACCGCCGCCGCCGTCGGCCTGCTGATCGCGGTTGTCGCCAAGATGGCAACGCCCTTGTTCCTCAAGCGGTGGAATTCGGCGCCGGTGTTCGCGCTGCTGGCCTTCGTGGGCGTTGCCCTGATGCATTGGCCGCTGCCTTACGTGTTCCTCGGCCTGGCGCCGTTTAGCGTGGCCTTCGCCTGGTTCAAGCGATGAACCAGCACCCGCTCACCTCGCTGTTCGGCTATTTCGCCCTGCTGTCGCTGTTCGCGGTCGGCGGCGCCAATGCGGCGATCCCGGAGATGCACCGCGTTGCGGTCGAGGTGATGCGGTGGATGAGCGACCGGCAATTCGCCGACATGTACGCGATCGCGCAGATGTCGCCGGGACCGAACGTGATCATCGTCGCACTGATCGGCCATCACGTGGCGGGTTTTGCCGGCGCCGGCGTCGCCATTACGGCGATGTGCGGCCCTACCTGCATGCTGGCGTTTTTGGTGGCGCGCACCTGGGACCGCTTCAAAGAGGCGCGCTGGCGGGTGGCGATCCAGGCCGGCATGGTGCCGCTGTCGCTGGGGCTAATCGCGGCGAGCGCCTTCGTGCTGGCGCGCGCCGCCGATCATAATGTCTATGCGGTCTTGATCACCGTGGTGACCGCGGCGGCGGCTTTCTTCACTCGGATCAATCCGCTCTGGATCTTTGTCGCGGCTGGCGTGATCGGGTTGTCCGGATGGCTTTAACCGGCGCGGGCGCCGGTCACGGTGACGATGCCGGCGAGCAGAATCAGTAGCTGAACGCAGAAGATGGTGATGTTGGCGTCCCACCTCGGCGCGATCAGGGGGACCGGCGCCTTGAACGGCTGGTATCCATTTTCATCATAGGCGGCGCCGCCGTAGACCGGCATGGCGATCAGGGCCGCGAAGAAGGCGGCGTAAACGATCGCGCCCATGAGCGCGACCAGATAAAGCCGCTCCACCGCCATGGGTCCGGGCCACCAGATCAACACGAAGGCGAGCAGGCCGAAACCGACATAGCTCGAGATCTGCCAGACCACGTGAAAGCGCGCATGCGGTGTCCACTTCGGATTGGTCGCGTGCGTCTTATTGAAATCCGCGAAGACCGTGGCGATGGCCCAGCCGGCGGTCATCAAGGTGAATAGGACACGTGCCAGGAGAATACGGTCGAAGCTCATAAGGATCCCCCCTTAGCAGGCAAGGGATCATAGCAAAAAGCGCAATGCCGTCATGCAAATTTTCACAAAAAACGAATTGCCCGGACGCAATGGTGCGACGCACCTTTTAGTTACTCTTCATAATACGGTCGGCTTGCAGTTGATCTGAATCAAAGTCGAGGCGTGCGAGGGGACCATCATGCTGGCAAGCGAAAGACCGCGAACCGCACATCTTACGATCGAGATTTGGAGGAGACGATGAGCACGCTTGCCATCAAGGGGAATGGACTTCAATCGAAATTGCTTTGGGCCGCGGTGGTCGCGCTAGGAGCGGTATCCTTTGCCATCGTGGCACTGACCCGCGGTGAGCCGGTCAACGCCGCCTGGCTCGTCATCGCCTCCGTCTGCATCTATGTCATCGCCTACCGATTTTACGCGCTGTTCATCGCCAACAAGGTGCTGGGCGTCAACGCCGGGCGCCAGACGCCGGCGTACCGTCATAACGACGGCCTCGATTACGTTCCGACCAACCGCTACGTGCTGTTCGGACATCATTTCGCGGCGATCGCAGGCGCGGGTCCGCTGGTCGGCCCTGTGCTAGCGGCGCAAATGGGTTATCTCCCCGGCACGCTTTGGATTCTTGCCGGCGTCGTGTTCGCCGGCGCGGTCCAGGACATGATAGTCCTGTTCCTATCGACCCGGCGCGACGGCCGTTCGCTCGCCGACATGGTCCGCTCGGAATTGGGGCGAGTCGAGGGCGCGATTGCTGCCGTCGGAATTCTGCTGATTTGCATCATCGTCCTCGCCGTCCTGGCGCTGGTCGTGGTTCAGGCTCTGAAGGGAAGTCCGTGGGGCACCTTCACGGTATTCTGCACCGTGCCGATCGCATTCATCATGGGCGTCTATGGTCGCTACATCCGGCGTGGCCGCATCTTGGAAATGTCGGCCATCGGCTTCGTGCTGCTGATGGTGGCGTTGGTATACGGGCGCAGCATTGCTGAATCACCCGAGCTTGCGCCTTATTTCAATCTGAGCGGCCCGACGCTGGCCTTGATCATCATTGGCTATGGCTTCGTCGCCTCCGTTCTGCCGGTATGGCTGCTGCTGGCGCCGCGCGATTATCTGTCGACCTTCATGAAGATCGGCGTCATCACATTGCTGGCGATCGCCATCATCATCGTGCGGCCCGACCTGCAAATGCCGGCCTTCACCAAATTCGTCGATGGCACAGGCCCGGTATGGGCAGGCAGCATCTTCCCCTTCCTGTTCATCACGATTGCCTGCGGGGCGGTGTCCGGCTGGCACGCGCTGATCTCGTCGGGCACCACGCCGAAGATGGTCGAAAACGAAAATCAAATTCGTTTCCTCGGCTATGGCGCGATGCTGATGGAATCCTTCGTTGCCATCATGGCCATGATCAGCGCTTCGGTGCTCCACCCCGGCGTCTACTTCGCCATGAACAGCGCCGCGGGGCTGATCGGGACCACCGCCGCGCAAGCAGCGACGACCGTGTCGAACTGGGGCTTCCTGGTGACGCCCGACATGTTGACGCAGGTCGCCAAGGACGTCGGCGAATTGACCGTGCTGTCGCGCACTGGCGGCGCGCCGACGCTCGCGGTCGGCATGGCCAGCATCCTGTCGAGCGTCTTCGGCGGCAAGGTGCTAATGGGCATCTGGTATCACTTCGCCATTCTTTTCGAGGCGCTGTTCATCCTGACCACGGTCGACGCCGGCACGCGCGTTTGCCGCTTCATGATTCAGGACATCGTCGGCAACGTGATCCCCGCGTTCAAGGCGACCCAATCCTGGGCCAATAACCTGATCGGCTCGGCGCTCGCCTGCCTGTTGTGGGGTTACTTCCTCTACCAGGGCGTGGTCGATCCGCTGGGCGGAATCTGGACGATGTGGCCGCTGTTCGGTACTGCCAACCAGATGCTGGCGGCGATCGCGCTGGTGTTCTGCACCGTCGTCCTGTTCAAGATGAAGCGCCAAGCTTTCGCCTGGGTAACGATCGTGCCGGCGACCTGGCTGGTGCTTTGCACCTTGACGGCCGGATTAGAGAAGATCTTCAGCTCCAACCCGTCGGTCGGCTTCCTCACACACGCGCGCAAGTTCGGTGACGCGCTGGCGGCAGGGCAGGTATTGGCGCCGGCAAAAAGCCTGAGCCAGATGAGCCAGATCGTCATCAACGACTATGTCGATGCGACGCTCGCGGCCATCTTCGTGGGCGTCGTGCTCTCGATGGTACTGTATGGCTTCATCCACATTCGCCGCGCCTTGGCGACACCCAAGCCGACGACTGCCGAGATTGAGTTTGTCGCTGGTGCGATCGGGGCTGGCAATGCCTGACATCATGACGATGTTCGTCACTCACAAGGAATGGGCCGTGCGCGCCGCACGCCTCATGGTCGGGGTTCCCGACTACGACACTTACGTCCAGCACCGGCAGGTCACTCACCCCGGGCTCGCCGTCATGACCTACGAGGAGTTCTTCGTGGAGCGTCAGGAAGCGCGCTACGCGGTGGGCAAAGGACGGTTCAGGGGCTGCTGCTGAATAAGCGGGCGCGGAGCTGCTCTTTGCATATTTTCATGGCCGCTTCCGGCCCCCCAGGCCGTTCCCGCTATTTTCAGCCGTTGATAAACGCGTGCCCGGAGGTTGCCCGGCGGGGTAAACTTCCCCATCTTTGAGTTGAGGGAGTTTACCGCAGGCGATGCGCCAATATCTCGATCTGATGGAACACATCCTTCACCACGGCGTGGAGAAGCGCGACCGCACCGGCACCGGCACGCTGTCGGTGTTCGGTCATCAGATGCGTTTTGACCTCGTCGACGGTTTCCCGCTCACCACCACAAAGAAGCTGCACCTCAAGTCGATCGTCTACGAGTTACTTTGGTTCCTCGCCGGCGACACCAACATCAAATATCTCAACGAGCACGGTGTGCGCATCTGGGACGAATGGGCCGACGAGCGCGGCGACCTCGGCCCGGTCTACGGCCGTCAATGGCGCTCCTGGCCGTCCAAGGACGGCAAGACCATCGATCAGATCAGCCACGTCATCGACATGATCAAGCGCAATCCGGATTCGCGGCGGCTGATCGTCACCGCCTGGAATCCGGCCGACGTCGACAAGATGGCGCTGCCGCCCTGCCACTGCCTGTTCCAGTTCTATGTCGCGGAGGGCAGGCTGTCGTGCCAGCTTTACCAGCGCTCGGCCGACGTCTTCCTCGGCGTGCCGTTCAACATCGCCTCCTACGCGCTCTTGACCATGATGGTGGCGCAGGTGACCGGCTTCAGGCCGGGCGAGTTCATCCACACCTTCGGCGACGCGCACCTTTACATGAATCACCTGGAGCAGGCGCGGCTGCAGTTGTCGCGCGGCCCCCGCGCGCTGCCGACCATGCGGCTCAATCCGGCGGTGCAGGATATTTTCGGCTTCCGCTACGAGGATTTCACCGTCGAAGGCTACGATGCGCATCCGCACATCAAGGCCGAGGTGGCGGTGTGAGCCTTGCGATCCGCAGCGCGCGTCCGGCGGACAGCGCGCTGGTGTTTGTCTTGGTGCGCGAGCTTGCGGATTACGAGAAGCTCACCGCCAGCGTGGACGCGACGCCCGAGCAGATCGCCGCCGCGCTGTTCTCGCCTTCGCCGAAGCTGTTCTGCGACATCGCCGAATGGAACGGCGAGCCGGCCGGCTTTGCGGTCTGGTTCCTCAATTTCTCGACCTTCCGCGGCCGCCACGGCATCTACCTCGAGGACATTTTCGTGCGGCCGGCCTTCCGCCGGCGCGGCATCGGCAAGGCCTTGCTGGCGCGGCTGGCGCAGCGTTGCGTCGACGACGGCCACGCCCGCTTCGAGTGGGCTGTGCTCGATTGGAATGCACCGGCCATTGCGTTCTATCGCTCGATCGGGGCGCAGGTGATGGATGACTGGCGCATTTGCCGCCTGAGCGGCAAGGCATTGCAGGAATTTGCGGGGGCCCTAGAAACGTGAGTTGGTTCGGGTTACCACCGCGCTGCCGCCGGTGGTATCCGACTGAGTTCCCTGCCGACATGCGGGATCATCCGTTAACCGTCCGTTTCATCACTTTTCGCCTTTCTGCAATAATAATGACTTGGACAGCCATAGTCGCCGTAGGCCAAACAGAGACGACAACCGCAAGCCGAACGATGTCCCGTGCGAGGGGACGCCCCGATGCAAATCGTGCTGGTCGCCGCCATCGGCGAAAACAACGTGATCGGCTGTGACGGCCAGTTGCCGTGGCGACTCAAATCCGATCTCGCGCATTTCCGCGCGCTCACCATCGGCAAGCCGGTGCTGATGGGACGCAAGACCTTCGAGTTGATCGGCAAACCGCTCGAGGATCGCACCAATATCGTGCTCTCCCGCCGCTTCAGTCAGCGAGTGCCCGGCGGCGTGCTTGCCACCAGCCTGAATGCAGGACTCGCCATGGCGCGGCAGGACGCCGCCAAGCGCGGTGTCGACGAAATCATGGTGATCGGCGGCGGCGACGTCTTCGCCGACACCATGCCGATGGCGGATCGGCTGGAAATCACCCACGTGCATGCCGCGCCCAAGGGCGACTCGTATTTTCCCTCGATCGACCCGGCCGTGTGGCGCGAGGCGGCGCGTGTGGAGCATGGCGCGGCCCCGGGCGACAGCGTCAGTTTCTCGGTCGTGACTTATTTAAGGCGCTGAACGGCCCTCGAACGCGTCAAACGGCGGCTTTCCGGCGCGTTGTAACCACACGCCCGGTCCCCTATAACCCACCCAACAAGCAGCCGGCACCAGCCGGCATCGGGAGACATTGCGATGCCATGGAGTAATCAGGGCGGCGGAGGCGGCGGCCCGTGGGGCTCGGGGGCAAGGGTCCCTGGGGCTCCGGATCGCAGCCGTCGGGCTCGACGCCGCCAGATTTGGAGGAAATCCTGCGCCGCGGCCAGGACAAATTGCGGCGCGTGCTGCCGGGCGGCAATCTCGGCGGCAAGGGGTTCGCGCTGCTGGGGCTCGCGGCGGTCGCGCTGTGGGGTTTTTCCGGCTTCTTTCGCGTCGAGCCGGACGAACTTGGCGTGGTGCTGCGCTTCGGCCAGGAAGTGCGCGAGGTGCAGCCGGGATTGAACTACCATCTGCCTTACCCGGTCGAGAGCGTGCTCACGCCCAAGGCCCTGCGCGTCAACAAGATCGACATCGGCATGCGCCAGGTCGAAGACGGCCGCCGGTCCTCGACCCGCGAAGTGCCGGAAGAAAGCCTGATGCTGACCGGCGACGAGAACATCGTCGACGTCAACTTCTCGGTGCTGTGGAAGGTGAAACCGACCGGGGTCGGCGAATACCTGTTCAACATCCAGAACCCGGAAGGCACCGTGAAGGCGGTGGCGGAAAGCGCGATGCGCGAGGTGGTCGGCCGATCGGAGATCCAACCGATCCTCACCGGCGCGCGGCAAACTGTCGAAAACGCGGTGCAAGAGCTGATGCAGAAGACGCTCGACCACTACGGCGCGGGTATCTTGGTGCAGCAGGTGCAATTGCAGAAAGTCGACCCGCCGGCGCAGGTGATCGACGCCTTCCGCGACGTGCAGGCGGCACGCGCCGACCTCGAGCGCCTGCAAAACGAGGCGCAGACTTATGCCAACCGCGTCGTGCCGGAAGCGCGCGGCAATGTGGCCAAGATCACCCAGGCCGCGGAAGCCTACAAATCTGCAGACCGTGGCGGAAGCCACCGGCCAGACCTCGCGCTTCCTGAAGATCTACGAACAGTACAAGAAAGCGCCTGACGTCACCCGCGAGCGCATGTATCTGGAAACCATGGAGCGCGTGCTAGGCGGCTCCAACAAGATCGTCGTGGACACCGGCAAGAACGCGCAGGGCGTCGTGCCTTATCTCCCGCTCAATGAGTCTCGGACTGCCGCCGCGCAGCCCGCAATCGTCGGGAGGCCAGCGATGAAACTCAATGTCTTTGGCGGCGTCATCGCGGTCCTCGCCTTTGCCGCACTCATCGTCGCCTATAGCGCCTTGTTCACCGTCTATCAGACGCAGCAGGCGCTGGTCGTTCGGCTCGGCCAGCCGGTGCGCGTGGTCGGCGAGCCCGGCCTCAACCTCAAGGTGCCGTTCATCGACAGCGTGATCGACATCGACAAGCGCATCCTCGACCTGGAAGCGCCGGCGCAGGAAGTGATCGCCTCCGACCAGAAGCGGCTGGTGGTCGACGCTTTTGCGCGGTACCGCATCCAGGATCCCCTGCGCTTCTATCAGACGCTCGGCTCGATCCAGGGCGCCAATTCGCAGCTCGCCATCCTGCTCAACTCGGCGCTGCGCCGCGTGCTCGGCGAGGTGACCTTCACCCACGTCGTGCGCGACCAGCGCGCCGAATTGATGGCGCGCATCCGCGAACTGGTCGACCACGAAGCGACCTCCTACGGCATCCAGGTGGTGGACGTGCGCATTCGGCGCGCCGACCTGCCGGAGCAGAACAGCCAGGCGGTCTATCAGCGCATGCAGACCGAGCGGCAGCGGGAGGCGGCGGAATTCCGCGCGCAGGGCGCACAGCGCGCACAGGAAATACGTTCTCGTGCCGACCGCGAGGTGACCGTGCTGGTGGCCGACGCCACCAACAAGTCCGAGCAGATCCGCGGCGAGGGCGACGCCACCCGCAACCAGATCTTCGCCGATGCCTTCAACCAGGACCCGGATTTCTTCGCTTTTTACCGCTCGATGCAGGCTTACGAGGCCGGCCTCAAGCATAACGACACGCGGCTGCCTGCTGCAGCCGGACAGCAATTTCTTCCGCTACTTCAATAATCCGTCCGGCAAGCCGCCGGCCGAGGCGACGCCGCCGGCTCCGCCGGCGCGCTAAACGTTATACCGCAGCCATGGAAGATTTCCTGGCGGCACTCGGGCTCGTCTTTGTCATCGAAGGCTTGGTCTTTGCCGCGTTTCCGGCGCAGGCCAAGCGGGCGATGGCGAGTGTGATGGAAACGCCCGGAGGGCTCGTTGCGGTTGATCGGCCTCGGTTCGGCGGTGGTCGGCCTGATCGTGGTGTGGCTGGTGCGCGGATAGCCGGGCTGCGCCGAATGTTGAAGCCCCGGCTGACCACCTCTTGCTATATACCGGTGCCCTTGAATCGCCTTGAAGACAGGGCCACCTTGCGGCAGATGCTTTTCCTGGAGAATCGACGCCCATGGGCGCATATTCGACCCGCATGACGGCACCGTCCTGCCGCCTTGGCTTGGCAATTTTGCTCGCCGCGGCAATCGCTTGGCCGGCAATGGCCGTTTCGGCCGCCGCCCGCGGCCCCGATGGCATCGCCGACGTGGCGGAAGCCGTGATCGACGCCGTGGTCAATATCTCGACCAAGCAGACCGTGGACATGAGCAACAACGCCGTGCCGCAGTTGCCGCCCGGCTCGCCGTTTGAGCATTTCTTCGACGAGTTCTTCAAGAAACCGGCAGGGCGCAGGGTCAGACCCCGCGCCGGGTGAACTCGCTCGGCTCCGGCTTCATCATCGATCCCACAGGGCTTGTCGTGACCAACAACCACGTCATCGCCGACGCCGACGAGGTCACGGTCATCCTCAATGACGGCACCAACCTGAAAGCCGAAATCGTCGGCCGCGACACCAAGACCGATCTGGCGCTGCTCAGGGTCAAGCCGGACCAACCGCTCAAGGCGGTGAAGTTCGGCGACTCGGACAAATTGCGGCTGGGCGAATGGGTCATCGCGATCGGCAACCCGTTCAGCCTGGGCGGCACGGTGACCGCCGGCATCGTCTCGGCGCGCAACCGCGACATCCAGTCGGGACCTTACGACAACTACATCCAGACCGACGCCGCCATCAATCGCGGCAACTCGGGCGGGCCGCTGTTCAACCTCAACGGCGAGGTGATCGGCGTCAACACCGCGATCATCTCGCCGTCGGGCGGCTCGATCGGCATCGGCTTTGCCGTGCCGTCGAAGACCGTGATGCCGGTGATCGATCAATTGCGCGAGTTCAAGGAAGTGCGGCGCGGCTGGCTCGGCGTGCGCATCCAGCAGGTGACCGACGAGATCGCCGACAGCCTCAGTATCAAGCCGGCGCACGGCGCGCTGATCGCCGGCATCGACGACAAAGGCCCGGCCAAGCCCGCCGGCATCGAGCCCGGCGACGTGATCGTCAAATTCGACGGCCGGGACATCAAGGAAATGCGCGACCTGCCGAAGATCGTCGCCGAAACGCCGGTCGGCAAGGACGTCGAGGTCACGATCATCCGCAAGGGCAAAGAAGAAAAGAAGACCGTCAAGCTCGGCCGGCTGGAGGACGAAAAGCAGGCGTCGCTGGAAACGAAGAAAGACGACAGCGGCGCCGACAAGCCGGTCGTGAAGAAGGCGCTCGGGCTCGATCTCGCCAACCTCACCGACGAATTGCGCAAGAAGCACAACATCAAGGACAAAGTGAAGGGCGTGCTGATCACCGCGGTCGAGGCGAATTCGCGCGGCGGCGGACAAGCGCCTGCTGCCCGGCATGGTCATCGCCGAGGTGCAGCAACAGCCGGTCTCGACCGCCGCCGAACTGCAGCAGCGCATCGACAAGCTCAAGAAGGACGGCAAGAAGGCCGTGGTGCTGCTGATCTTGACGCCGGGCGGCGACCCGAGCTTCGTGGCGCTGAGCCTGCAGTAGACTTTCGCCTCTCCCCGCTGCGCGGGGAGAGGGCGATCAATCCAACACGTGATTGACCATGCCGTCGGCGAGCTTGGGCTCAAACCAGGTCGACTTCGGCGGCATGATGCCGCCGGCGTCGGCGACCGCCATCAGGTCGGCATCTGCGTCGGGTAGAGCGCGAAGGCGACCGCCATCTCGCCGGAATTGACCCGCTTCTCCAGTCCTTCCAGGCCGCGCGCGCCGCCGATGAAATCGATGCGCTTGTCGGTGCGCGGGTCCTTGATGCCGAGCAGCGGCTCGATCACGTTGCGGGTCAGCACGGTGATCGGCAGCCGGCCGATCGGATCGCTCGGCACCAGTTCGGGCCGGGTCGATGAGCTTGTACCAGCGGCCGCCGAGATACATGCCGTACTCGTGCGCGGATGCCGGCCGCACCGGCGGGACGACGGCGCCACCGTGAATCTCTTGCGCAGTTCGGCGACGAACTGCTCGGCGTTCGGCCGTTCAGATCTTTCACCACGCGATTGTAGTCGAGGATGGTCATCTCGCGTTCGGGAAAGATCACCGACAGGAAATATTGATGCGAGCCGTCGCCCTTACGCGCGGCGGCAACGCGCGCGGCTGCGGCCGAGCGGTGGTGGCCGTCAGCGATGTAGATCGCGGGCAGCGCGTCGAATGCGCGGGAAAGCTTGTCGATGGTCGCATCGTCGGCGATCGACCCACATCTGGTGGCGCACGCCATCGTCGGCAGTGACATCGACGTCCGGCTTGCCGGCGGACTGCCTGCGCCAGCATGGCGTCGATTTCCGGCGCGTTCGGATAGCCGCTCATCACCGGTCCGGTCTGCGCGTTGACCGCCTCGATCTGGCGCACGCGATCGTCTTCCTTCAGTGGCGTGGTCAGTTCGTGTTTGCGGATGCGGTTGGTGGCGTAGTCGGCGAGCGAGGCGGCGCAGGCCAAGCCCGTCTGCGTGTGGCCGCGCCAGGTGAGGCGGTAGACGTAGTAGCAAGGCTTGCCGTCGCGGATCATGACGCCGCCATCGACCATGCGCTTGAGATTTTCGGCCGCCTTGGCGTAGACCGCCTTGTCGTAAGGATCGGTGGCCGGGTCGAGATCGATCTCCGGCTTTGGAATATGCAAGAAGCTCCATGGCTTGCCGGCGGCGCGTGCGCGCGCTTCGGCGCTGGACAGCACGTCATAGGGCGGCGCCAGCACCTCGGCGGCGCGGCCGGGCGCGGGACGAAGCGCGCGGAACGGTATAATGAGCGGCAAAACTTTCTCCGGTGCTCTGGGTGTTGTCGGTGCTTATTGCAGGCCAAACGGCGAGCGGCAAGCGCAGCCAATTTCACGATTGATTTCGGCCAGCAATTCCTGCACCTCACGGGGCATGAGCGACGACGACGACATTCTGGCCGCGAACGCGGCGTATTACCGCGCCTTCACGGACGGCGATTTCGCGGCGATGAGCCGCATCTGGGCGAATGACAATGTGTCCTGCATCCACCCCGGTTGGCCGGTCATCATCGGCCGGCAGGAAATCCTGGAATCCTATCGCGAAATTCTGCGCAATCCGGATCAGGAGCGGATCGACCCGCGCAACGAGACCGTACTCGCCGCCGGCGACGAGGCGCGGGTGATTTGCGTCGAATTCGTCGGTGGCGCGGCCTTGGCCGCGACCAATCTGTTCCGGCGCACCGGCGGCGTGTGGCGGATGACGCATCACCAGGCGAGCCCGATCGCGGCGCTGGTCGAGGAAGCGATGTCGCAGCCGCCGTCGCGGCGGCTGAACTAGCCGCGCGCGGCGACGTCGAGCCCATGGATAGACCCACCGTCATCCTGATCGCCGGGCCGACCGCCAGCGGCAAGTCAGCACTGGCGCTGAGCGTCGCCGAGCAGCTTGGCGGCGTCGTCGTCAATGCCGATTCGATGCAAGTCTATCGTGATTTGCGCGTCATTACGGCGCGGCCGTCGCCGGAGGAAGAGGCGCGCGCACCGCACCGGCTCTACGGCTATGTCGATGCGGCAGATCAATTATTCCGTCGGGCGATGGTGCGTGACGTCGACGAAGTTCATGCGCGAACTCAAGTCGCAAAAGCGCATCGCCGATTCTGGTCGGCGGCACCGGGCTTTATTTCAAGGCGCTGACGTCTGGGCTCGCCGCGGTGCCGCCGATCCCGGCGGACATTCGCGAACGTGTACGCGCTCGTGTGCGGAGGAGGGCACGCCGGCGCTGCATGCCGAACTCATGACGCTTGATCCGCCGACGGCGCACCGCATTGACCACCAACGACCGCTCGCGCATTTCCCGTGCGCTGGAAGTGGTGCTGGCGACCGGCCGCTCGCTGACCGATTGGCACCGCGAAGGCCTGCCGCCGCTGGTCGATGCCGACCGTGCGGTGAAGGTCTTCGTCACCTGCGAGCGTAAGGAGTTGGTGCGGCGCATCGAGGCGCGCTTTGCGGCCATGCTCGCAGCGGGCGCGCTTGACGAGGTGAGGGCGCTGGCCGCGCGCAGGCTCGATCCCTTGCTGCCGGCGATGAAGGCGCACGGCGTGCCGTGGCTCATCCGCCATCTCAACGGCGGCATCTCGCTCGACGAGGCGGCAGCCGGCGCCATCATGGATACGCGCCGCTACGCCAAGCGCCAGGTCACCTGGTTTCGCAATCAGATGCCTGGCTGGACGGCGATGACCGCTCAAGCGGCGCACGATGCAATAATCAGGCAGGCCGAAAATGAAATGATGAAGTAGGTTGATCGGGGGCGGGATTTGGTTTTCGGAAAAGAAATGCACGGGGAAAATATTGCGAACGAAATCGCTTCAACCCGCTTCGCCAAGGACCTGTCCGACCACGGCAAGAAGGAAGCGTCTTTTTGGTACGACTTCAAGTTCGTGAACCCGGCGACCAAGAAGATCCAGGTCAAGGATCAGTTCTGCGAAAGTCTGAACCAGACCGTCGTCTGCGCCGGCGTCTACCGGCCCTAACTCATTACCTTCGCGCGCCGTCGGGCCTGTCGCAGTGCAGCCCGACGGCGATCATTTTTCGTGCTCGAAGGCCCGTATTCGCGCGGCAATTTGATTTCGCAGGCGCAAAATTAGCTTGACCGAAGCCTAGCCCGGGATTATAAATCCGCGCAACGAAAGTACGGACAAGAGCGATGTCGCGCAATATTATTACTCTCGTAGTTAAGGTTCGGACGCGGCCGAGATCGCCCTGATAGGGCTTTCCTTCGGAAGCGTCCGGACATGGCCCTTCGTGGGCCTTTTTTATTGCCGGCGCATGATCCCGAAAAGTAGGAACCGGTTTTCGGAAAAGATCATGCGCAAAGCAAAAAAGCTGTGAACGAAGCAGGCAAAGACGAAGTGGAAGGATGACAACCATGACACGCGAAATGACCGGTGCCGAGATGGTGATCCAGGCGCTCGCCGATCAAGGTGTGCAGCACGTGTTCGGTTATCCGGGCGGCGCGGTGCTGCCAATCTACGACGCGCTGTTCTCGCAGAACCAGGTGCAGCACATCCTGGTGCGGCACGAACAGGGCGCGGTGCACGCGGCCGAAGGTTACGCCCGCTCGACCGGCAAGGTCGGCTGCGTGCTGGTGACCTCCGGCCCAGGCGCCACCAATGCGGTGACCGGTCTGACCGACGCGCTGATGCGATTCGATCCCGATCGTCTGCTTCACCGGACAGGTGCCGACCCATCTGATCGGCAACGACGCCTTCCAGGAGGCGGACACCGTCGGCATCACGCGGCCATGCACCAAGCACAACTATCTGGTCAAGCGCATCGAGGACCTTCCGCGCGTACTGCACGAGGCCTTCCACATCGCTTCGAGCGGCCGGCCCGGCCCGGTCGTGGTCGATCTGCCGAAGGACGTGCAATTCGCCAAGGGCATCTATTCTAAGCCGAAGGATTTTCCGCACACCGGCTATAGGCCCAAACTCAAGGGCGACATCGACAAGATCAAGCAGGCGGTCGAATTGATGGCGCATGCCAAGCGGCCGCTGTTTTACACCGGCGGCGGCGTGGTCAATTCCGGCAAAGCCGCCTGCGACCTGCTGCGCGAACTGGTCAAGCTCACCGGCTATCCGATCACCTCGACGCTGATGGGGCTTGGCGCCTTTCCGGCGGCCGATCCGCAATGGATGGGCATGCTCGGCATGCACGGCACGCTGGAAGCCAACATGGCGATGCACGATTGCGACGTGATGATCTGCATCGGCGCGCGCTTCGACGACCGCATCACCGGCCGGCTCGACGCCTTCTCGCCCGGCTCCAAGAAAATCCATGTCGACATCGATCCTTCCTCGATCAACAAGAATGTCCATGTCGACGTGCCGATCGTCGGCGACTGCGCGCATGTGCTGGAGGACATGGTGCGCTTGTGGCGCATCGGCGCGGTGCACCCCGACAAGAAGGCGCTGTCGATGTGGTGGACGCAGATCGACAAATGGCGTGGGCGAAGGTCGCTCGCCTATCGGTCGTCCCAGGAGGTGATCAAGCCGCAATACGCGATCCAGCGGCTCTACGAACTCACCAAGGATAAGGACGTCTACATCACGACCGAAGTCGGCCAGCACCAGATGTGGGCGGCGCAGTTCTACCGCTTTCAGGAGCCCAACCGCTGGATGACCTCCGGTGGGCTCGGCACCATGGGCTACGGCCTGCCGGCCGCGGTCGGCGTGCAGCTCGCGCATCCGAAGTCGCTGGTGATCGATATCGCCGGCGAGGCCTCGGTGCTCATGACCATGCAGGAGATTTCGACCGCGGTGCAGTACCGGCTGCCGATCAAGATCTTCATCCTGAACAACCGCTACATGGGCATGGTGCGGCAGTGGCAGGAATTGCTGCACGGCGGGCGCTATTCGCAGAGCTATTCCGAGGCGCTGCCGGATTTCGTCAAGCTGGCCGAGGCCTATCACGCGGTCGGCATCCGCTGCGAGAAGCCGAGCGAGCTCGATGCCGCGATCAAGGAGATGATCGAGGTCGACCAGCCGGTGCTGTTCGACTGCGTGGTCGATCCGAAGGAGAATTGCTTCCCGATGATCCCGTCGGGACGCGCGCACAATGAAATGATCCTTGGCGACGCGGCTGAAAAGCTCGAAGACGCGGTCACCGAGGAAGGCAAGATGATGGTGTAGCCATGAAACTCGCGATCATCGGCGCCGGCAATGTCGGCGGTGCGCTCGGCGCCAACTGGGCGCAGAAGGGCCACGACGTGTTCTTCGGTGTGCGCGATCCGAAGGCGGAGAAGACGCAAGCCTTGCTGAAGAAAATCGGCGGCAAGGCGCGCGCCGGCAGCGCGGCGGAAATGGCGGCGTTCGCCGATGTCATCGTGCTGTCGACGCCCTGGCCGGCGACGGAGGCGGCCATCCGCTCGATGGGCGATAATATCAAAGGCAAGATCATCCTCGACGCCGTCAATCCGCTGACGCGCGGGCCGGACGGCATCGCGCTGGAGATCGGCCACAGCATTTCCGCCGGCGAAAAGGTGCAGGGCTGGGCAGCGGGCGCCTCGGTGTTCAAAACGCTCAACACCACCGGCTTCGGCAACATGGCGAACCCGGTGTTCAACGGCGTGAAGTCCGTGATGTTCGTCGCCGGCGATGACGTCGCCAACAAGCCGAAGGTGATCAACCTCGTCGGCGACCTCGGTTTCGAAGTGATCGACGCCGGCCCGTTGCGCAACGCGCGTCTGCTCGAGGCGCACGCCATGCTGTGGATCGACCTCGCGCTCGTGCGCGGGCAGGGCCGCGATTTCGCTTTCGCTCTCTTGAGACGCTAAGGACCAATATTATGAACGCCCCCTCGACAAGTCACTATCCGGCGGCGCCGACGGCGCAGAAGTCGGAAACCCATACGCTGTCGGTGCTGGTCGACAACGAGCCTGGCGTGCTGGCGCGCGTGATCGGGCTGTTCTCCGGCCGCGGCTATAATATCGAGTCGCTGACCGTGTCGGAGACCGAGCACGCCAAGCATCTGTCGCTGATTACTATCGTCACCACCGGCACGCCGATGGTGATCGAGCAGATCAAGAACCAGCTCGACCGCCTGGTGCCGGTGCATCGCGTAGTCGATATGACGCTGCTCGGCCGCTCGATCGAGCGCGAGCTGGCGATGGTCAAGGTCAAGGGCAAGGGCGAGCATCGGGTCGAGGCGCTGCGGCTGGCCGATGCCTTCCGCGCCCGCGTCATCGACGCCACCACCGAGAGCTTTATCTTCGAGATCACGGGGGCGAGCAGCAAGATCGAGCAGTTCGTGGCGCTGATGTTGCCGCTCGGCCTGGTCGAGGTGGCGCGTACGGGTATTGCGGCCATCGCCCGCGGGCCGGACGGCATGGACGCGCGCTGAGCCGGGCTTGTCCCGACGGCGCAACCTCTCTAGAAGCAGCGCGGGAAAGAACCAAAGGCCCGATGAAGCGGCCGATGCAGGGGTATTAACAATCATGCGAGTTTACTACGATCGCGACGCCGACCTGAACCTGATCAAGGGCAAGAAGGTCGCCATCATCGGCTACGGCAGCCAGGGTCACGCCCATGCGCTGAACTTGCGCGACTCCGGCGTGAAGGAAGTCGCGGTAGGCGCTGCGCAAGAGCTCGGCCGGCGTGAAGAAAGCCGAGGGCGAGAAGTTCAAGGTCATGGAGGTGGCGGAGGCCGCCAAATGGGCCGACGTGATGATGATGCTCACGCCCGACGAATTGCAGGGTGACATCTATCGCGACCACCTCGCCGCCAACATGAAGCAAGGCGCCGCGATCATGTTCGCGCACGGCCTCAACGTGCATTTCAATCTGATCGAGCCGCGCGCCGATCTCGACGTGCTGATGGTGGCGCCCAAGGGCCCCGGCCACACCGTGCGCTCGGAATATCCGCGCGGCGCCGGCGTGCCCTGCCTGCTCGCGATCCATAAGGATGCGTCGGGCAACGCCCACGACCTCGGCCTGTCTTATGCATCGGCGATCGGCGGCGGCCGCGCCGGCATCATCGAGACGACGTTCAAGGAAGAGTGCGAGACCGACCTGTTCGGCGAGCAATCCGTGCTGTGCGGCGGCGTGGTCGAACTGATGAAGGCGGGCTTACGAGACGCTGTGCGATGCCGGCTACGCGCCGGAGATGGCCTATTTCGAATGCATCCACGAGATGAAGCTGATCGTCGACCTCATCTACGAAGGCGGCATCGCCAACATGAACTATTCGGTGTCGAACACCGCGGAATACGGCGAATACGTCTCCGGCCCGCGCGTGATCACACAGGAAACGCGCGCCGAGATGAAGCGTATCCTGGCCGACATCCAGTCCGGCCGCTTCACCCGCGACTGGATGCTGGAGAACAAGGTCAACCAGACCTCGTTCAAGGCGACCCGCGCCAAGCTCGCCGAGCATCCGACCGAGCAGATCGGCGCCAAGCTGCGCGAGATGATGCCGTGGATCAAAGAGCGCGCGCTGGTCGACAAGTCGAAAAACTGATTGTGCGCGTGCGCACCGCCATCCTGAGCGCGGCCGCCCTCTTGGGGCGGCCGCGTTCGCATTCGCCGGCGATGCGGGTAATCTGGGCGAATGCACCGGCTCGACGCCGGAAATGGTCGATTGCCTGATGGCGCAGCATGCGCATTGGGACAAGCAACTGACCATCGCCTATCAGCAGGCGATGAAGCAGGCGGTGCCGACACAAAAAGAAAAATTGCGCGAGGCCGAGCGCGCCTGGATCAAGTACCGCGACGCCAATTGCGAATACTACGCTTCCGGCGAAGGTACCATTGCCCGTATCGACGCGGCGGGTGCCTGCGCGACATGACCAAACGACGCGCCGAGGAATTGGCGAGCGGCGGCGCCGGGCCGGACAGGCCTGGCAAGGAAGGCCGCGACTAGCGGCTATTTGCCCTCGATTTTCCGCCACAGCCAATTCGCGACGTCGGCCGGCGACGTATCGCCATTCGATGCGCGCAAATTGGCCTCGCGCATGACCGCGACCGGAATTTTGCCGATCAGCGGCTGGAGCGCCGCAATCAACCGCGCGTCGTTGGCGCGTTTCGGCGCCAGCAGCAGGATCGCATCATAGGGTGGTATCGTGTGCTTTGGATCGTCGAGCACCGTCAGATCGAATTGTGCGACGCGGCCGTCGCTGGTGTAGGCCGAGACGACATCGACGTCGCCCACGGCAGCGGCCTTGTACATGAAATCCGACTGAATGGTGCGCTGTGCGCGAAAGCGCAGGCCGTAGGCCTCGCGGATCGCCTTCCATTCCGGGCGTTCGAAGAATTCATAGTCGCCGGCGATCGACAGTTCGGCCGCATGCGCGGCAAGATCGGCGATCGAGCGAATGCCGAGCGCCCCGGCCTTCGCGCGCGGCATGGCCAGCGCGTAGGCGTTTTCGAAGCCAAGCGGGCCGAGCAGGCGGATGCCGTGCGTCGCTGAAAGCCAGCGCGACACCTCGGTCAGCACCTCGGCGCGCGGCTTGACGTCGCTGCGGTGCATTTCGTTTGCCCAGATCGTGCCGGAATAGTCGACATAGGCGTCGATATCGCCGGCGATGAGCGCATTGAAGATGACGCCGGAGCCGAGCCCGTTGCGGCCTTGCGCGGATAAGCCCTGCGTCTTGAGCCGCTGCTCGATCAGCGCCGCCAGCACGTATTGCTCGGTGAACGGCTTGGCGCCGATTGCATAAGTCGCCTGCGCGCGGCCATAGCCTGGCAGCAACGCGGCGAGAACCACCAGCACCAGGCCGACGCCGCCGGCAACGACCATGCCGCGGCTGTGCGCTTTGACGCCGTGCTCCATCAGGGCGAGAAGCTGATCGACGACGAGCGCCAGCGCAGCGGCGGCGACGCAGCCGAACAGCACGAACACCCAGTTCTGCGTCTGCAGGCCGGCGAAGATGTAGTTGCCCAGGCTGGTCTGCCCGATCGGCGTCGACAGTGTAGCGGTGCCGATCACCCAGACCGCCGCGGTGCGGATGCCGGCCATGATCACAGGCATGGCAAGCGGCAGTTCGACGAGCCACAAAGTTTGCCGTGGCCTCATCGCCAGCGCGCGCGCCGCGTCGCGCATGCCGTCGTCGATGCCGTTGAGCCCGACCACGGTGTTGCGCAGCACCGGCAGCATCGAATAGAGCGCCAGCGCCAGCACCGAGGGCAGAAAGCCGAGCGCCGAGAAGCCCTTGCCGATGAGCCGCTCACACAATTCGGAGAGCGCCAAGAGCATCGGGTAGAACAATGCGAGCAGAGCCAACCCGGGGATCGTCTGCGCTACGCTGGCGACCGTGAGCAGCCCGGTCCGCAAGTACGGACGCTGCCGCGAGGCGATTGCCAGCGGTAGGCTGATGCCGAGCCCTAGCGCGAGCGCGGTGACGCTCACTAGCACGTGGCTGCCGAGGTAATCGGGCAGCCGCGCGAAAGCTTCGGTGAGACGGGGGTCGGCGGTCATTGCCACAATGATGGCATGCCGCCGTACGGCAAGGAACCCGGCACCGCACGCGGGACACGGGGCATCCCATTGAGTTCGGAAGCTAAAATTAGCCGCCGCCTGCGGAAACAGCTTGTAATGACAATTCGATTACAGTGATATGACAACGGAGCCGTGCGCTGGGGTAAAGAGTACTCATTGCCGGGCATGGCCATCCGCTGGCCATGCTGTCTGCCGCTTCCGCGCTGTTCAATCGCCTCGCGATTGCCGAGACGAATTCCCGTCGCAATGCCGCGACACTTGCTGTCATCGCCATCGCTCACCTCACGGCACTCGTCATCATGACGGCGACCGAGGTCGACCTGATTTCGAAAGCCGCGTTTTTGCTCACTTGGGCCTTGCTAAATTCCTTCTGGCTTGCCGCGCTTCGCCGCCCGGTCGTGGCGGCGCTGCTCTCGCTGGTGCTCGTCGTCACGTTGATCCAGCTTTCGCAGTTCAAGCACGACAAACTCTGGATGACCGTCGACTTTGTCGATGTGATGATCGTCGATCGGGACACATCCGCTTTCCTGCTCACCGCCATGCCGGAGCTGCGTCTGCCGATCGCGCTTGCCGTCGTCGCGGTGGCGGCGCTGACGGCGCTGGCTTGGCGCTTCGACCCGTTCCGCGTGCGGCTGCGCGCAAGCGCTGGCGGTGGTACGCTGTGCTTGGGCGCGCTCGTGGCGCTATCGCTCTCGATCCCGACCAACCTCTATGAGGATTTCTTCAGTCAAAACTACGTCTCGAAATTCGCGCGTACCGGCGTCGAGGCGATCTATGAGCGCGTCACCCACGGTTATCTGGAATCGGACGTGGCCACGACGGAGCAGCACAGGGCGGCCCCCGTCGCGGCCTGCAATCCCGCGCGCAAGCTTCCGCATATCATCCTGCTGCACGACGAATTCGAGCTTCGACATCACTGCCGCGCCGGGCATCAAGGTGCCGCCGGGCTATCACAGACATTTCCGGTCGTTCGACGGTGTGGCGCGCAAGCTCTTGGTCGAAGGCGCGGGCGGCCCGAGCTGGTTCACCGAATACAATGTCCTGACCGGATTGTCGGCCCGCTCCTTCGGGCGTTTTGCCACCTCGGTCACTCGCGTCGCCGCCGGCCACGTCATGCGCGGCTTGCCGCATTCATTGAGCCGCTGCGGTTACAAGAGTTTCAGCCTGTATCCATTCTATGGCGCGTTTCTCGGCTCGCGCGCCTTCCAGACCACGACCGGCATCCAGCGTTATCTGGATATGACAGATCTGGGAACGCGCGGTTTCGAGGCGGACACCTTTTACTTCGACCAAGCCGAGAAAATCATCGCGCGCGAGCGCGGCCACGGTCCGCTGTTCTTGTACGTCTATACGGTCGCCAATCATTTTCCGTGGGATTCGCGGCTGCGCCCCGAACTGACGCCCGATTGGCACGATCTCGGCAATGCGCCGAATATCGATGAATATATCCGGCGGCAGGCTATGACCGCGAGCGAATATGCGGCGCTGCTCGAGCGGCTCAATTGGGAGTTCCCAACCGAACCGTTCCTGATCGTGCGCTATGGCGACCACCAGCCCGAGTTCGGCCATCGCATCATCAATCCGACGCTCGACGAAGCCGCGCTCGCGCGTGCCTTGCAGGCTTTCGATCCGCGCTACTTTACCAGCTACTACGCAATCGACGCGGTGAATTTCCAACCGGCGGATTTGTCGTCCGCGCTCAAGACGCTCGAAGCGCCATACCTGCCGCTGGTCCTCCAGGAAGCCGCCGGCGTGCCGCTTGATCCATCGTTCGCCGAGCAGAAGAAAATCCTGCAACGCTGCCATGGCCTGTTCTACCGCTGTGCCGGCGGCGCCGAGGCGCGGCATTTCGATCGCCTGCTGATCGAGGCCGGGCTCATCAAGGGGCTTTGAGCGGGCGGATTTTGCCAGCCGTCCGTCGCCCAATAGCTTTCTCGCGGTGGCGGCCGATATGGTGCCGAACGGTAAACTGCGTAGTAAAAGGAAAATTCTGTCCGCGTGGCCGCGGACAGCTTGCCATGACGATTTGATTACAGTCTTATGACGGCGGGGCCGTCTGGTCGTTGCGTGGGGATGACGACGGACGGGGCCGTCGTGGGACTATGCCGCCTGTCGCGTCCGCACTGCTGGCACGCTTCTCGAGCTTTCTGGCGCTATCGCGCCGCGATCGCGTGGCGCTCGTCGTCACCGCACTGCTGCACGCGACCGCGCTAGTCATCATGGCGGCGACCGAGGGCAACCTGGAAAGCAAGACCACCTTCCTGCTCGCCTGGTTGATGCTGAATTTCTTCTGGCTGGTGCTGCTGCGGCGGCCGGCAATCGCCGCGCTGGCGTCGCTGATAATGATCGCCGTGCTTATCCTGCTGTCGCAGTTCAAGTACGACAAGCTGATGATGACGGTAAATTTCGTCGACGTGATGATCCTCGACACCGACACCATCGCCTTCTTCCTGACGATCTATCCCGATCTGCTGCGCCGGGTGATCCTGGCCGTGCTGGTCGCGGTTCCGACGCTCGGCCTGCTGTGGTGGCTCGATCCGTATCGCGTGCGGCTGCGCATCGCCTCCGCCGGCGGCACGCTGTGTCTCGCCGCCGCCGTCGGCATTTCGATCGCCGCCCCGATCGACCCGAGCGACGCCTTTTCCGGCGACGGCTACGTTTCTAAATTCGTCAACTCGGGGGTCGACGCGGTCATGGCATACATGACGCGCGGCTACATGGAGTCCGACGCCCACGTCGCAGGTGATTTTCGTCTGGCGGCCGCGGGCGCCTGCAAGCCTGCCGCCAAGCCGCCGCACATCATTATGATTCTCGACGAGTTCGAGTTTCGACATCCGCAAGGCGCCCGGCATCAAGGTGCCCGCGGGCTACGGCCGACACTTCCATTCCTTCGACGGCCAGGAGCGCTCGTTCATCGTTGAAGGCTCCGGCGGGCCGACCTGGTTTGCCGAATACAGCGTGCTCACCGGACTGTCGGCGCGCTCGTTCGGGCGCTTCGCCTATTTCGTCACCCGCATCGCCGCCGGCCGCGTCGAGCGCGGCTTGCCGCGCACGTTGCAACGCTGCGGCTATCGGACCTTTACGCTCTATCCGGCGCGTGGCGCCTTCATGAGCGCGCGCAGCTTCCAGAAGACCGCCGGTGTGCAGCAGTTCCGCGACAGCAAGGACATGCGCGCCAAGGGCGTCGAACCGGACTCGTTTTTCTACGAGCAAGCTGCGCAGGTGATCGCGCGCGAGGGCAAGCGCGGGCCGCTGTTCATTTTCTCTTATCTTGCCGCCAATCATTTCCCCTGGGATTTCACCTACCGCCCGGAGCTGACGCCGGGCTGGCACCCGCTCGGCAACTGGCCCAAAGTCGATGAATACGTGCGGCGGCAGGGCATGAGCGAGCGCGACTATGCCGCCTTCCTCGAGCGGCTGCGCCGCGACTTCCCCGACGAATTGTTCATGCTAGTGCGGTTCGGCGATCACCAGCCGGAATTCGCCGATCGACTCATCGATCCGACGGTCGATGACGACGAGATCGCCGACCGGCTGGACGTTTACGATCCGCGTTATTTCACGACGTACTATGCGATCGACGCGATCAACTTCAAGCCGGTCGACGTGTCGTCGGCGCTGCCGACGCTCGAAGCGCCGTATCTGCCGCTGGTCGTGCAGGAGGCGGCCGGCTTGCCGCTCGATCCGACGTGGGCCGAACAGAAGCGCATCCTGCAACGCTGCAACGGCCTGTTCTACGGCTGCGCCGACGGCGCCGAGGCGCGCCGCTTCAACCGGCTGCTGATCGAAGCCGGCCTCATCAAGGGGCTTTAAGCAGACGGGCTTTGCAAGCCGCGCGCCGCCCGGCTAGCTTTGCCGCGAAGAAAACGCGAGGGCAGGGCATGACAGGCGGCGCGGCCGCGCAAGACAGGACGGCATCCGCAGTCGCGCTTCGTGATGTGTCGATTGCGTTCCGGCTTGCCGGCGGCGGCAGCTACACCGCGGTCGCGGGCGCCAGTCTCGACGTCGCCGATGGCGAATTTGTCGCCATCGTCGGGCCGACCGGCTGCGGCAAGTCGACGCTGCTCAACATCGCCGCCGGGCTGATGGGGCCGTCGGCCGGCCGCGTCGATATTTTCGGCGCGCCGCTTGCCGCGCTTAACCGCCAAGCCGGCTATCTGTTCCAGGCCGACGCGTTGTTTCCCTGGAAGACCGCGTTGCAGAACGTCGCCATTGGCCTCGAAACCGCCGGCACGCCCTCCGGCGACGCGCGAGCGCAGGCGCAAACCTGGCTGACGCGCGTGGGCCTCGGTTCGCTCGCCGACCGTTATCCGCACATGCTCTCTGGCGGCCAACGCAAGCGCGTCGGCCTGGCGCAGGTGCTGATCCGCGATCCGAAAATCCTGCTGATGGACGAGCCGTTCGGCCCGCTCGACGCGCAGACGCGGCAGATCATGGGCAATCTGCTGCTCGATTTGTGGAGCGCCGACCGCAAGGCGGTGCTGTTCGTTACCCACGATTTGGAGGAGGCGATCGCGCTGTCCGACCGCGTCGTCATCATGTCGGCGGGCCCGGCGGCGCGCGTCATTGGCGATTGGCGGGTGCCGCTGGCGCGCCCGCGCGACATCGGCGAGATCAAGCTCGATCATGCTTTCCACGAATTGCACCGCGACATTTGGCATATGCTCAAGGCCGAGGTGATCAAAGGCTACGCGCAGACCGACGGAGGCTGATGCTACGGAATTTTGCGCGTCAATATTGTTCGTCATACGAACTGCAAGAAACAACCGGAAGAAACGTAATGCAAAGACTAACCCTCGCAATCGCCGCCGGCGCGCTGCTGTTCGCCGGACATGCCTTTGCGGCCGACCCGTTCACGCTGACTTCGTCCACCTTCAAAGACGGCACACCGATGGCGGCGAAAAATGGGGGCAACAATAAGGCCAATCCAAATTGTAATGGCGAAAACGTCTCGCCGCCGCTGGCCTGGTCCAACGTGCCGGCGGATACCAAGAGCTTTGCGCTCATCGTGATCGATCCCGAAGGGCAGCGTGGATTGGGTTCGGTGCACGCTGTCGCGTACGGCATTCCCGCATCGGTGAACGGTTTTGCCGAGGGCGACCTCACCAAGCCGTCGGACAAATATGTTATCGGCAAGGTTGGCGCAGGGATAACCGCCTATGCCGGCCCGTGCACGCCGCCAAATACAGGCTACCACCACTACGTCTTCGTCTTGATCGCGAGCGATCTCGATCCCAAGGAGTTGCCGGCCGGGCTGACGCGTGACGAGCTGTTGGCGAAGCTCAAAGGCCACGCTAAAGGCGCCGCCGGCTTGGTAGGACTGCTCAGGAAGCCTTGAACGGCGCAAGGGTGGAAGTGATATAGCGTCGGAATTGATTGATGTTGAGAGCCAATCTACTCCTGCTGCAGGCCGGCGTCGCGGTCGTGTCGATCGCGCTTTGGTACGCGCTCACCACCTATCCGGTATTCGGCCACGTCCTGCTGCCGCCGTTCTTCTTCTCCACGCCGCTCGACGTGACGAGCCAGATCGTCGATTGGTTTGCGACCGGCGTGATCTGGAAGCATCTCTGGATCACGTTGGAGGAGTCGATCCTGGCCTTCGTGCTCGGCTCGATCGGCGGCGTTGCGGTCGGTTTCTGGTTTGCGCGCCAGCCGCGCACCGCTGCGGTGTTCGATCCTTATGTGAAGATGGTCAACGCATTACCGCGCGTGGTGCTGGCGCCGATCTTCACGCTTTGGCTTGGGCTGGGTATCTGGTCGAAGGTCGCGCTCGGCATCACGCTGGTGTTCTTCATCGTCTTCTTCAACGTCTACCAGGGCGTCAAGGAAGTTTCGCCGACCGTGCTGGCCAACGCGCGCATGCTGGGGATGAGCGAACAGCAATTGATGCGCCACGTCTATTGGCCGTCGGCGCTGTCCTGGATGTTCTCCTCGCTGCATACCTCGGTCGGCTTTGCCGTGGTGGGCGCAGTGGTCGGCGAATATCTCGGTTCGGCCGCGGGGCTCGGCTATCTGATCCAACAGGCGGAAGGCGTGTTCGACGTCGCCGGCGTATTCGCCGGCATGTTCGTGCTCGCCGCCTTCGTCATCGTGATCGATACGCTGGTCAGCATGGTCGAGAAGCGGCTTTTGGTGTGGCGGCCGGCGACGAGCGAAGCCGGTCCTTAGGGCGTCGCCCGCTGGGCGCTGCCGAATTACTGCGCCTTGATGCCGGCCTCCTTGATGATCGGCCACCACTTGTCGATCTCGGCCTGCTGGAATTTGCGCAAGGCCTCCGGCGATTGCTCGTCGTCCGGGAAAATCTCCTGCGCCAGATCGATCAGCTTCTTGCGCGTCGACGGATTGGCGAGCGCGGTGCGCAGCGCGCCGTTGAGCTTGGCGACGATCTCCTTTGGCGTGCCTTTGGGCGCCCACAGCGCGTGCCAGAAGGTGAAGTAGAACCCGGGCAACCCCGCTTCGTCGGTGGTCGGCACGTCAGGCGCCATAGCGATGCGGTTTTTTGCGGTGACGGCATAGACCTTGATCTGGCCGGCTTTCATTTGCGCCACCGAAAGCGCCGGCGTATTGAGCATGACGTCGATCTGGCCTGCGAGCAGCGCCGTCGTCGAATCGCCGGCGCCGCGGTAGGGCACCATGGTGAGCTTCACGCCGGCGGCTTTCTCGAACAGGATAGCGCTGACGTGGCTCGGCGAGCCGATACCGGAATTGCCGACATTCATCTTGTCGCCGTTTTCGCGCAGATAGGCGAGCAGTTCCTTCAGAGTATTGGCCGGCATCGTCTTGCGGGCGACAATGAAGAACGGCTGCGTCGCGATCAGGCCGACCGGCTCGAAATCCTTCATCAAGTCGTAAGGCAGCTTGTAGATCGCGCCGGTCGCGACATTGGTGCCCCATTGGCCGATGCCGATGGTGTAGCCGTCCGGCGCCGCGCGCGAGATGCGGCCTTCGCCGATGGTGCCGCCGGCGCCGGTGGTGTTTTCGACGACGATGGTCTGGCCGAGCGCTTCGCCCATGCCCTGCGCGACGATGCGCCCGATGACGTCGGTCGAGCCGCCGACGCTGAGCGGCACCACCAAGGTGATCGACCGCGACGGGTAATCGGCGGCCGGCGCGGGGGTCACCGCGAGCAGAGCCACGGCGGCGGCCGCGGCGAATACCGGTTTCCTCATACTGTTGGTTCCTTGGCTGGACCTCGAATGCGAGCCTATCCCTTATAGCGATCCGGCACCCTTCGCCACCGATTTGCGGGGCCCTAGTCAGGCCCCCCGCGCTGGCTTATCGTTTCCGTCGAATGGCCCCAACAGAGGCCAAGCCCTACAGGGAGGACGTCATGCCCGCATTGTTCCGGCGGCTTGTAACCACGCTCGCCGCGCTATTGCTCTCGTCGGGCCTCGCGCTCGCGCAATCGAAGGTGACGCTCGCCGTCGGCGGCGGCTCGTGCCTGTGTTACTTGCCAACCATGCTGGCTCAGGCACTCGGCGAATACGAAAAGGCCGGCGTCAATGTCGAGGTGGTCGATTTCAAGGGCGGCTCGGAGTCGCTCAAGGCGGTGATCGGCGGCTCAGCCGACGTAGTCAGCGGCTATTTCGACCACTGCGTCAATCTCGCCGCCAAGGGCCAGCACCTGCAGGCCTTCGTGGTCTATGACCGCTTCCCCGGTCTCGTGCTCGTCGTGTCGCCGAAGCACGCGGCCGAGATCAAGTCGGTCAAGGATTTGGCCGGCAAGAAAGTGGGCGTCAGCGCGCCGGGCTCGTCGACCGACTTCTTCCTCAAATATCTCCTGAGCAAGAACGGCGTCGACCCGAATTCGGTCGGCGTCATCGGCGTCGGGCTCGGCGGCTCGGCCGTCGCGGCGATGGAGCAGGGCCAGATCGATGCCGCTGTCATGCTCGATCCGGCGGTGACGATCCTGAAAAACAAATATAGCGACCTGGCGATTCTGAGCGACACCCGCAGCCAGAAGGACACGCTTGCCGTGTTCGGCGGCGAATATCCGGGCGGTGCGCTCTACACCAAGGCCGAGTGGATCGCCGGCCACGAGAAGGAAGTGCAGGGCATGACCAATGCGATCGTGGCCACGCTGAAGTGGATCCACTCGCACACGCCGGAGGAGATCGCCGACAAGATGCCGCCGAATCTCGTCGGCAAGGACAGGGCGACCTACGTCGCCGCGCTCAAGAACATGCTGCCGATGTATTCTGAAACCGGCCGCATGGACCCGAAGGGCGCCGAAGCGGTGTTGGCGGTGTTCAGCCAGTCGTCGCCGGCGGTGAAGGCGGCCCATATCGATCTGTCGCAGACCTACACCAACAAGTACGTCGACGCGGCCAACAAGAAAATGGGGATGAAGTAAGCCCCGGAGCAGCGGACAGAAAAAAGTCGCGCGGCGGGGACCTCCCCGCCGTTTCTGTTATTGTTTCAGTTATGAACCTCCTCTCCATCCAGTCGCACGTCGTACACGGCCACGTCGGCAATTCGGCCGCCGTGTTCCCGCTGCAACGGATGGGCGTCGAGGTGTGGCCGATCCACACCGTGCAGTTCTCCAACCACACCGGTTCCGGCCAATGGCAGGGCCGGGTCTTCGATGCCGAATTGATCCGCGAACTGGTCGCCGGGCTGGAGCAGCGCGGGGCACTCGGCGAATGCGCCGGCGTGCTGTCGGGCTACATGGGTGGGGCCGACATCGGCGAAGCCGTTCTCTACGCGGTGGCGACCGTCCGGCGCGCCAATCCGGCGGCGCGCTATTGCTGCGATCCGGTGATCGGCGACGTGGAACGCGGCGTCTTCGTGCGCGAAGGCATCCCGGAATTCATCAAGGAGCAGGCGCTGCCGGCCGCCAATATCGTGACGCCAAACCAGTTCGAACTCGATTATCTTACCGGGCGCGAGAGCAGGACACTGGCCGATGCGCTTGCCGCGATCAAGGCGGTGCACGAACTCGGGCCGGGCGCGGTGCTGGTGACTTCGCTGCATGTCGCGGACACGCCCGAGGACAGCATCGACCTGGTCGCGTCGGACGAAACCGGCCGCTATCGTCTGCGCACGCCGCGGCTGTCTTTGGCGGTGAACGGCGCCGGCGACGCCATCGCCGCGCTGTTCTTCGCGCATTATCTGCGCGATGGAAAGATCGACGCGGCGCTGTCGCGCGCCGCCTCCGCTATTTTCGGCGTGCTCACCAAGACCGCGGAAATGGGCGCGGCCGAGATCCAGCTGGTCGCCGCGCAGCAGGAGATCGTCGAGCCGTCCCGCGTCTTCGAAGCGGAACAATTGTGAACCGCGCCATGAACGAGAAGGCATCAGTTGTTCATGTCGACCGCCTGGACTTGACGTTCGCGCAGAAATCCTGGGCCTTCGCGCGCGAGCGGCGCGCCGAAATCGACGCCTGGTTCGCGGCGCGCCGGCGCGACAATCCGGCGCTCTGGAGCGGGCGCGTCCTGCTGCTGCACGACCACGCTTTGGCCGACGGCGTCTTTAGCGGGCGTTTTCTTGAAACCGACTTTGCGAGCTTTGCCGCCTGGCGGGCCTGGGGCGCGCCGGCGGCGGCGGTCCACAATTGTTTTGGTGCGGCGGCGATACTTGCGACAGACGGCGCATTCCTGCTCGGCATCATGGGCCCGCACACCATCAATTCCGGCCGCATTTATTTTCCTTGCGGTACGCCTGACCCGAGCGACCTCGCCGAGGGTCGTGTCGATCTCGATCTCAGCGTGCGGCGCGAGCTCAAGGAGGAAACCGGGTTCGACGTCGCCGAATTCACCGCCGAGCCGGGCTGGACCAGCGTTTTCGACGGGTCGCTCATCGCGCATATCAAAGTCCTGCGCAGCCGCGACAGCGCCGCGGCCTTGCGTCAGCGCGCGCTCGATCATCTCGGGCGCGAGCCGCAGCCGGAGCTTGTCGACATCCGCATCGTGCGCAGCCCGGCCGGGTTCGACGCGGCGATGCCGCGCTTCGTCACCGCTTTTCTGGCGCGGCGCTTCGCCGTGCGATAGAATTCTACGCATGAAGCTCGACCATATCGCCAAGCGCTTCCGTATCGACCAGCCGGACAATTTCCGCCTGTCCAAGCACGATCCCGCCGAATGCTGCGGTCTGACGATCGACAAAAAAGAGGCGCAGGCGATGCTGGCTGGCGGCATCGAACGCCTCGCCGAGTTGCAGCAGCGACTCTACGCGGACGACCGCTGGTCTGTGCTGATCGTGCTGCAGGCGATGGACGCCGCCGGCAAGGACAGCATCATCAAGCACGTGTTGAGCGGCATCAACCCGCAAGGCTGCGAGGTGCATTCCTTCAAGCAACCGAGCGCCGAAGAATTGCAGCACGATTTCCTCTGGCGCGTCGCGCAGCGGCTGCCGACCAGCGGCCGCATCGGCATCTTCAACCGCTCGCACTACGAAGAGGTGCTCACCGTCCGCGTGCACAAGGAATTGCTGGCGCTGCAAAAGCTGCCGAAAGAGCTCGTCGGCAAAGATATCTGGCAGCAGAGGTTCGAGGACATCCGCGCCTTCGAGCATCATCTCGCGCGCAATGGCACGCGTATCCTCAAGTTTTTCCTCAACGTCTCGAAGGACGAGCAGCGCAAGCGCTTCCTTGACCGCATCGATGAGCCGGGCAAGCGCTGGAAATTCTCCATGGCCGACGTCGCCGAGCGCGAGCGCTGGGGGGACTACATGGCCGCCTTCGAAGACATGATCCGCCACACCAGTACGCAGGAGGCGCCCTGGTTTGTCGTGCCGGCCGACCACAAATGGTTCGCCCGCATGGTGGTGGCGGCGGTGGTCGTGCAGGAACTCGAGCGCCTCAAACTCGATTATCCCAAGGTCGAGGGTAAGGCGCTGAAAGAGCTGCGCCAGGCTGAGAAGGCTCTGAAATCGGGCAAAGACGGCTGACGCCGCCGCAACTGCCGTCAAAACGCGGTAACATCGATCAAAAACGCTGGCGGACGTCCGACTACCTTGCGGGCGGCGCATGCGTCCCTTGTGAGATGATCGCTTGTCTGTTGCGTGCAGCATTACGTATGTACCGTCGCGCTCGCGAAAGCGCGCACCTTCTGAATTGGCGAGGCTGCCCATGCAGTACACGCTCCATGTCAATGGCCGGGCGCACCAGGTCGATGTCGACAGCGACACGCCGTTGCTCGCCGCACGCGTCGTCGAGGCCGCCTATCATTATCCGTTCATCGCCCACGCTCCGCTTGAGCCGATGAACTGCACCGCGCACGCGCAAGGCGGTCGCGTGGAAATCTGGGCGCCGACCCAGAATCCAGAGCCCGGCCGCCAACTGGTCGCGAAGACGCTCGGCCTCGACCAGAAGAACATCACGATCCACATGACGCGTGTGGGCGGCGGCTTCGGCCGGCGGCTGATGAACGATTACATGGTTGAGGCGGCGTGGATTTCGAAAGTGGCCGGCGCGCCGGTGAAGCTGCTTTGGAATCGTGCCGACGACATCCAGCATGATTTCTACCGGCCCGCCGGCTGGCATTACCTCAAGGGCGGCCTGGATCAGGACGGCAAGCTTGTCGCCTGGCAGCAGCACTTCGTCAGCTTCGGCGAGAAGGGAACGTTCGCGCGCTCGGCCAACCTCGATGCGGATACTTATCCGGCTGGCCGCGTAGCGAATTTGTCCTACGGCTATTCGCTGATTCCGTTCGGCATCCCCACCGGGCCGTTGCGCGCGCCAGGAGACAACGCGCTCGCTTTCGTTTTCCAATCCTTCATCGACGAAATGGCGCATGCCGCGGGCAAAGACCCGCTGCAATTCCAAATCGACCTGCTCGGCAAGGACGAGCTTCTGCCCGACAAGGGCGAGGGCTTCAATACGGCGCGCGCGCGGCGTCCTGCAAAAGGTGCGCGAGGTGTCGGGCTGGGGCAGCGGCGCTTTGCCGCCGCGCACAGGCCGCGGCGTCGCCGTCTATTACAGCCACCTCGGCTATTTCGCGGAAGTGGTGGAGGCGGCAGTCGCCAACCATGGGCAGCTAAAGATCAACAAGGTCTGGGCGGTCGGCGACATCGGCAGCCCGTTCATCAACCCGACGGCGGCGGAGAACATGACGCAGGGTGCCATCCTCGACGGATTCGGCGAAGCCTTGAACCAGAAGATCACCATCGATAACGGCCGCGTCACGCAGGCCAATTTCGATACGTTTGCGCCGTTGCGCCTGACCCAGGCGCTTCCGGTCGAGGTGCATTTCGTCAAGACAGACCATTCGCCGACCGGCTTGGGCGAGCCGCCATTGCCACCGGCTATTCCGGCGCTGTGCAACGCGATCTTCGCGGCGACCGGTAAACGCGTCCGTACGCTGCCGATCGACCCGGAGACGTTGAAGGCTTGAGGAAACAGGTAACCCGACGCGCTTACCAGATGCCGGGAATGAGCCGGTAGCGGACCTTCCGGCAATAGTCCGCGTAACCTGGCAAATCGCGGCGCAACACCTTCTCTTCGTCCAAGAGCCGCCACGCCAACGCCGGCAGGAATGCGCCGGCGACCAACAAGGCCCAATAAGAGCCGAGCGCGGGCGGCGTGAAGATCACCAACAACAATGCGCCTGCATACATCGGGTGGCGCACGATGCCGTAAACGCCGGTGGAGATCACCGGCTGCCCCGGTTCGACCGTGATGGTGGAGGCCGCGTAGCTGTTCTGCTTGAGCACCACGAAAAACACCGCAAAAGCCACCCCGATCATGCCGTTGGCGACGATCACAAGCCAGAGCGGGACGGCAGACCAGTGCCAGCGCACATCAAGTCCGGACACCACGAAAAGCAGGGGGAAGCCGATCAGCATCAGCGTGATGATGATCTTCTGCGCCGGCTCACGCTCCTTGGCCGGACCAATTTTCATCCGCCGCTCGATCAGTGCCGGATCGTGTCTGGTGAAGTAAACGCTGATCACCGCGCAGCCGGCGATGAACACAAACGCATAGAGCCAGCCCTGCCAGTAACGCAGCGTGCCGGCCGGCACGAACAGCAGCGCCGCGAAAATCGGCAGCGACACCGCGGTCTGCCGCCAACCGCGACGCTTGAGCTCGTCGGTATCAACCGCCATGCGGATCCTTTCCGGCGATCAGGCAACAATGCTGACCTATCGCGGACGAGCGCTTGATTTTATCCGCCGCGGTCCGCTAAAAGCGGGGCCTCCGGCGTCCGATTAACGAGGACTTCACCTTGTTGCGCGACCTTGCCGGTGACGACGAGGGTTCCGAGGCCATGACGACGCGCCGGCAAATCTGCGCGATCGGGCGGGCGGCCGGCAATGCCGATCCCGCGGCCACCCTCATTCTAGGCACGCTCCTTCTCCTTATCCGCCCCTGAGGGCCGGCTGGGCATGTGCGCCTGGGCACTCGGGGGACCTTCGGAATGAGCACCCCATAGAGCGCCTTTAAGTGGCGCATCGAGGAGAAGGATTTTCAGCCATGACCACCCCGACCCAGTCCGACAAGGACCGCGTCGTCATTTTCGACACGACGTTGCGCGACGGCGAGCAGTGCCCGGGCGCCACCATGACGCACGAGGAGAAGCTCGAGGTTGCCGAGATGCTCGACACCATGGGCGTCGACATCATCGAGGCCGGCTTCCCGATCGCCTCGGAGGGCGACTTTGCTGCCGTGCAGGAGATCGCGCGCCGCACCAAGAACGCGGTCGTCGCCGGACTGTCGCGCGCGGCGCCCAAGGACATCGACCGCTGCGCCGAGGCGATCAAGCCGGCCAAACGGCGGCGCATCCACACGTTTCTCTCCACCTCGCCGGTGCACATGAAATACAAGCTGCAGAAGGAGCCGCACGAGGTCTACGAGATGGTGATCGCGCAGGTCACCCGCGCGCGCAGCCATACCGACGACGTCGAGTGGTCGGCCGAGGACGGTACCCGCACCGAGTTTGATTTCCTCTGCCGCTGCGTGGAAGCCGCGATCAAGGCCGGCGCCACCACCATCAATATCCCCGACACCGTCGGCTACACGGTGCCGGAAGAATATCGCCGCCTGCTCGAAAGGCTGCGCGCGAATGTGCCAAATTCCGACAAGGCGCGCTTCTCGGTGCATTGCCATGACGATCTCGGCATGGCGGTGGCCAACTCGATCGCCGGCATCCAAGGCGGCGCGCGGCAGGTCGAATGCTGTATCAACGGCATCGGCGAACGCGCCGGCAATGCCGCGCTGGAAGAAGTGGTGATGGCGCTGCGCACCCGCAGCGATGTGCTGCCGTACTGGACGGGCATCGATGCCACCATGCTCACGCGCGCGTCGAAGCTCGTCGCGGCGGTGACCTCGTTCCCGGTGCAGTACAACAAAGCGATCGTCGGCCGCAACGCCTTCGCGCACGAGAGCGGCATCCACCAGGACGGCATGCTCAAGCACACGCAGACCTACGAGATCATGACGCCGGAGTTGGTCGGCGTTAAGCAGACCTCGCTGGTGATGGGCAAGCACTCCGGCCGCCACGCCTTCGTGCATAAGCTGGAGGAGCTCGGCTATCAGCTCGGCGACAACCAGGTCGAAGACGCCTTCGTGCGCTTCAAGGCGCTGGCCGACAAGAAGAAGCAGATCTACGACGAGGATATCGAGGCACTGGTCGACGAGGAGATCGCGACCGCCCACGACCGCATCAAGATCGTTTCCTTGACCGTGATCGCCGGCACCATGGGCCCGCAATCGGCGACGTTGTCGCTCGATATCGAGGGCAAGCACGTCACCACGCAATCGACCGGCAACGGTCCGGTGGACGCGATCTTTAACGCCATCCATGCGCTGGTGCCGCATGCGGCCAAGCTTGAGCTCTACCAGGTGCACGCGGTCACCGAGGGCACCGACGCGCAGGCCGAGGTTTCGGTGCGGCTGTCGGAGGACGGCCGCTCCTTTACCGCCAAGGGCGCCGACCCGGACACGCTGGTGGCTTCCGCCAAGGCTTATCTCGGCGCGCTCAACAAGCTAACCAGCAAGCGCAACCGCACGCCGTCGGTCGAGCACCGCATTCATTCGACCGACGTCGGCTGAGAAGTTCGCGACGAAGGCAAAATGCCGCCTCGCAAGGGGCGGTATTTTTGCTTTTGCGCAAAGGTTCCGTTTGGAACCCGAAAAATCACATTTCGCCCGCATTTTGTTCGCTTTTGGGGCGGATTTGACGGTTATCGCCCTGAGCAACGCAAGGCAGAGACGGGGAAATAAAGCGGATGCAGAAGGCAATATGCGCGGGCGTGTTTGCGCTCGCGGCGATCGGTTTTTTTTCGATTATCCCGCCCGCCAGCGCCGGTGACGTGGCGATGGGCTATTCGGCGCAACAGCCGATGTCGGCCGCGATCGATGTCGAGCGCATCCGCAACGTGCTGCAACTGACTCAGGAGCAGGAGCGCTACTGGCGGCCCGTGGAAGCCGCGTTGCGCCAGCTCGCACACCATCAACAGCAGTCCGAATCGGATGGTTTCGTGCACCGCGTCAGCCGGCGCCTGGTGCAGATCGTGCTCGATAGCGCGGCGGTCCAGCGTCTGGCGGTCGCAGCCCGTCCATTGATCGCCAAGCTCGACGACCGGCAGAAGCAGGCGGCCAGCGAACTCGCACAGGAAATGGGCCTGGGGTCGGTGGTGCTGGCGGCTTTGAACTGAGCCGGATGGCGGCGCATCCCCCGCCGCCGTCTGGACCTGATGGCTCGCCGCCCAGCGCCTGGCGCTACAGGCCCACGGCCCGCTATGACCCGATTGACGCAAATCAAGACGAGGCTTCAAGAATAGCCCGATAAATCGTCCTCCAGGCCGCCCCAAGCTTGCAGAAAGCTGGCTGCTCACCAACCCCTGGAGGGAGGCTCTTGATGCGCACTTTGATAATCGCTGCGGCCGCGGCCGCGATTTTTACGGCTCCCGCCGCCGTCATGGCGCAGGCCCCGATCATCATCAAATTCAGTCACGTTGTGGCAGCCGACACGCCGAAGGGCAAAGGCGCCGAGAAATTCAAGGAGCTTGCCGAAAAATATACAGCCGGCAGGGTTAAGGTCGAGGTCTACCACAACTCGACCCTTTACAAGGACAAGGAAGAGCTCGAGGCGATGCAACTCGGCGCGGTGCAAATGTTGGCGCCGTCGAACTCGAAGTTCGGGCCGATCGGCATCAAGGAATTCGAAGTTTTCGATCTGCCCTACATCATTCCGAATCTCGAGGCGCTGCGGAAGGTCACCGACGGTCCGATCGGCCAACGACTGCTCAAGCTTCTCGACGCGAAGGGAATGACCGGTCTCGCCTACTGGGACAACGGCTTTAAGCAGATGACTGCCAACAAACCGCTGCATCTGCCGGCGGATTACAAGGGCATGAAGTTCCGCATCCAATCGTCGAAGGTGCTCGAGGCGCAGTTCCGTGCGCTTGGCGCGACGCCACAGGTGATGGCGTTCTCCGAGGTCTATCAGGCGCTGCAAACTGGTGTCGTCGACGGCCAGGAAAACACACCGTCTAACATTTACACCCAGAAGATGCACGAGGTGCAGAAGTACATGACCATGACCAACCACGGCTACATCGGCTACGTGGTGGTCGTGAACAAGAAATTCTGGGACGGCCTGCCGGCCGATATCCGCGGCGAGCTTACGAAGGCGATGAACGAAGCCACGATTTTCGCCAACACCAGCTCCGCGAAGGAAAACGAACAGGCGCTCGAGGATATCAAGAAGATCGGCAAGACCCAGATCATCATCCCGACCGCCGAAGAAACCGCGCAAATGCGCAAGGCGATGGAGCCGATTTATGCCGGCATGGCGGCTCGTGTCGGCAAGTCGCTGATCGAAGAGGTTGCCACGACCGCCGGTGTGACGGTCGGTCATTGATTGCGATTTACGCGCGAGCCGGGGTCTTTCGCCCGGGCTCGCGTGGTTTCCAGGGCTGGGGATTCCAAACCGTCGACGATACGCGAATTGTGCGCAAAGTGGCGACCTCGCAAGGCACGTCGGAATTGCCGTCTGCTGGAGCGTCACCCTGATTGCAGAGGCATATTCGATGTTCCTGCGCATCCTCGACCGCCTGGAAGAAACGATAATTACAGTCCTGATCGCGGCTGCGACGCTGGTGATCTTTGCCGCAGTGGTGCAGCGCTTCGCGGTCGGCGTGCCGTTCCTCTATCCGATCTTCTATCCCCTGAACCTGACCTGGGCGCAGGAACTGTGCATCTACATGTTCATTTGGATGGCCAAATTCGGCGCCGCCTACGGCGTACGCACCGGCATCCATGTCGGTGTGGATGTGCTGATCAATCAGCTCAATCCCGCCTGGCGCAAGAAGGTCACGATGTTGGCCCTGTTCTGCGGCGCGCTGTTCACGGCGACCGTCGGAACCATGGGCCTCAAGTTCGTCTATGGGCTTTATTTCACCGATCAGACGTCGCCCGATTTGGAGATTCCGAGCTGGATAGTCTATTCCTGCATCCCGCTCGGTTCGTATCTCATGTGTTTCCGTTTCCTCCAGGTTGCCTGGGCGTATTTCTGGACCGGTCAATTGCCGCACCATGACCCGACGCACGTCGAGGGCGTCGATACCGATGCCCTGGCACGCGTCGAAGGCGGTTCGCGATGAGCGCGCTCCTGATTTTCGGGCTGCTGTTTGGGTTGATGCTGACGGGAATGCCGATCTCGATTTCGCTCGGCCTCACCGTACTCACCTTCCTGTTCACGATGACGCAGGTGCCGATAGAGAGCGTCGGTCTCAAGCTCTTCAGTGGGCTCGATAATTTCGGAATCATGGCGATTCCATTCTTCATCCTGGCCGGCACGTTTCTCACCCGCGGCGGGGTGGCCAAGCGCATGATCAATTTTACCACCTCGCTTGTCGGTCACTGGCCCGGCGGCCTGGGGCTGGCCGGCGTTGTGGCCTGCGCTCTGTTCGCCGCCATCTGCGGTTCCAGCGTGGCGACGGTGGTGGCCATCGGTTCGATCATCCTGCCGGCGATGGTGGAGCAGGGCTTTCCGAAACGGTTCGGCGTCGGAGTGATAGCGACCTCGGGCGCGCTTGGGGTCGTCGTGCCGCCGTCCATCATTCTCGTCTTGTATGGGGTGTCGACCAATTCCTCGATTGGGGCGTTGTTCATGGCCGGCATAGTTCCCGGCATGATCCTCGCCGCGATGTTGGCGTCGGTGACCTGGTTCATTGCTTGGCGAAACGACTATCCGCGCCTGCCGCGAGCGTCGTGGCGGGAACGCTGGCATGCGTTCCACGAGGGCATCTGGGGTTTGATGCTGGTGTTCATCGTGCTGGGCGGAATCTACTCGGGCATTTTCACGCCGACCGAGGCCGCCGCGGTCGCCGCCGTATATGCCTTCATCATAACAGTCTTTGTCTATCGCGACCTGAAGCTCAGCGAGGTGCCGAGGGTTCTGCTCAACGCGGCCAATTTAAGCGCGATGATTTTCTACATCATCACCAACGCGGTGCTGTTCTCGTTCCTGATGACGCATGAACAGATTCCGCAGGCGATGGCCGCCTGGATCCTCGCACAGCATTTCAGCGTGTGGATGTTCCTGCTGGTGGTGAACGTCATCCTGCTGCTCGCCGGCAACGTGATGGACCCATCGTCGATTCTGCTGATCATGGCGCCGATCCTTTTCCCGCTCGCGACGTCTCTCGGCATCAACCCTACGCATCTCGGGATATTGATGGCGGTGAACATGGAAGTCGGCCTGTGTCATCCACCGGTCGGGCTGAATCTTTATGTCGCTAGCGGGATCGCAAAAATGGGCATCAGCGAAATTACGGTCGCGGTTTTGCCGTGGCTCGGCGCGATGTTGCTCTTCCTCATGATGATCACTTATGTGCCGATAATTTCACTGTGGCTGCCACAGATGCTTGGAGTCATTCCTTAGCGCGGGTGGTATCGCCGGGCGGGGGTCGCTCGTTGGAGCAGACACCGCGACCCGGATGCCGCTCAAGGCCGGCGCCGGATCGTGAGGCGCCTGCCGCCACCATCTAAATCCTATTGGCCAGGGGAATCCGGCGCTTTCACGCCATAGATTTGCTTGCCGGAAAATCCGTTTAATGGCACCTTAAGTCACGATAAAATCTAAAAAAAGCGGGTTTGCGCGCTTTAATCTTGGGGAGGACATCTCAATGCGTAAATGGCTATTTGCGGCGGCTGCGGCTGCCGTTATCGCTGCGCCGGCCACCGCCATGGCCCAGGCCCCGATCATCATCAAATTCAGCCATGTCGTGGCCAACGACACGCCGAAGGGTAAGGGCGCGCTCAAGTTCAAGGAGCTCGCCGAGAAGTACACCAACGGCAAGGTCAAAGTCGAAGTCTATCCGAACTCGACTTTGTACAAGGACAAGGAAGAGATCGAAGCCTTGCAACTCGGCTCGGTGCAGATGCTGGCGCCCTCGACCGCTAAGTTCGCGCCGCTCGGCGCCAAGGAGTTCGAGGCGCTCGATCTGCCGTGGCTGTTCAAGGACGACGCGACCTACGCCAAGGCGATGAAGGGCCCAGTCGGCAAGTGGCTGTTCCAGAAGCTCGAGAGCAAGGGCATCTCCGGCCTGGCTTATTGGGACAACGGTTTCCACATGGTTTCGGCTAACCGGCCGCTGCTCAATCCGGTGGATTTCCAGGGCATCAAAATGCGCATCTCCGGGTCCAAGATCGCCGACCGCTATTTCCGCGACGTCGGCGCGATCCCGCAGATCTTGGCGTTCTCGGAAGTCTACCAGGCGCTGCAAACCGGCGTGGTGGACGGCTGCGAAAACACGCCGTCGAACTATCTGACGCAAAAGTTCCACGAGGTGCAGAAGCACATCACCGTTTCCTATCACGCCCACCTGCAATACGCGGTGATCGTGAACTCCAAGTTCTGGAACGGTCTACCGCCGGATATCCGCAAGGAACTCGACAAGGCGATGGACGAGGCGACCGATTACACCAATTCGATCGCGCAGAAGGAGAACACCGACGCACTGGAGGCGATCAAGGCCTCCGGCAAGACGACGCTGCACTATCTGACGCCGGAGCAAAAGTTGGCTTGGCAAAAGGCGATGCAGCCGACCTACAAGTGGGCCAAAGGCCGCGTCGGCCAGGAAGTCCTCGACTTGGTGGCCAAGGAGCTAGACATCAAGATGAACTGACGGTCGGCTTCGTCGGCAAAAAGAACAAGAACGGCCGGGGGCTCAGAACTCCCGGCCGCATTGGTTCCAGACTGGGGGAAATCGCGCGTGCTCAAGCGGCTCAACCGAGCGCTCGACCATTTGGAAGAGTGGCTGATCGCCACGATGATTGCGGCGGCGACACTGTTGATTTTTGTCGCCGTGCTGCATCGCTATGGCACCGGCCTCTCGATCAACGTGTCGAAATGGGCGGACGCGCACGGCATCCCCGTCGTGCCGTGGGTCCTCAAGGACCTCTACCTTTGGCTCGCGTCCCTGGACCTGTCCTGGGCGCAGGAACTCTGCATCTTCATGTTCATTTGGATGGCCAAGTTCGGCGCCGCCTACGGCGTGCGCACCGGCATCCATGTCGGCGTGGACATTCTCGTCAACATGGTGCCGGCGCGTTCGCGCAAGCACGTCATCCTGTTCAGCCTGCTATGCGGCGCATTTTTCACCGGCATGATCGCGATGTTCGGCGGCTCATTCGTCGAGGCGATGTTCAGGACCGGCCAGCAGTCGAACGATCTCGAAGCGCCGATGTGGTTCGTCTACCTCGCGATTCCGGTCGGTTCGGGTCTGATGTGCTTCCGCTTCCTGCAGGTCGCGTGGTTCTATTATTGGACCGGGGAGCTTCCGCACCATGATGAGGCGCATGTCGAGGGGATCGAAACAAATGTTCCCGCGCTGCATCCCGCGTCGGCCGCCCCCGCCGAGGTAGCCAGAGGCAAGTCGAGCCCGCTGGGATTAATCTTAATCTTGGCGCCGATATTGATTCTGGCGATCTGCCTTGGTGAGAAGGCTGGGATCATCGTACTGCCGCAGGCCGTTCGCGCGGGTACAATCTTCATTCTACTCATCGCACTGATGCTGACCGGCATACCGGTTTCAATCGCGCTTGGTCTCACCGTCCTTACGTTCTTGTTCACACTGACAACGGTACCGATCGAAGCGGTGTCGATGAAGCTCTTCACCGGCCTGGAAAGCTTCGAGATCATGGCGATCCCGTTCTTCATCCTGGCCGGCAATTTTCTGTCCCATGGCGGCGTGGCGCGTAGGATGATCAATTTCGCGGTGTCCCTGATCGGCCACTGGCACGGTGGATTGGGGCTGGCCGGAATCGTGGCTTGTGCGATGTTCGCGCTTGTGTGCGGGTCGAGCGTCGCCACCGTCGCGGCCATCGGCGCCATCGTGCTGCCCGAGATGGTGCGGCACGGCTATCCGATGCGATTTGGCGCCGGCATCATCACGGTCGCCGGTTCGCTTGGCATTCTGATGCTGCCGTCGATTCCGAAGATCGTCTACGCGGTGTCCACGAACACCTCGATCGGTGCGTTGTTCGTCGCCGGTTTGCTGCCCGGCTCGCTGCTCACCGCCATGCTGTGCACGGTGACGTGGTATCTCGCGAAACGGCGAAACTATCCGCGCCTGGCCAAAGCGAGCTGGCTGGAGACCTGGAACGCATTCCGCGAAAGCCTTTGGGGCTTGATGCTGGTCGTCATCATTATCGGCGGCATCTACAGCGGCCTGTTCACCGCCACCGAAGCCGCCGCAATGGCCGCCGTTTATGCGTTTTTCATCTCTGTCTTCGTGTACAAGGCGATTAAGCTGGTAGAAGTGCCGAAGGTCCTGCTGCGCGCTGCAAATACCAGCGCAATGCTGCTCTACATCATCACCAATGCGGTGTTGTTCTCGTTCGTGCTCTCGAACGAAAACATTCCCTCCGCGCTGGCCGATTGGATAACGGCGCAGAATCTCGGCTGGTTCGGTTTCCTGATGCTGGTCAACGTATTGCTGCTGGTCGCCGGCAACTTCATGGAGCCGAACTCGATCATCCTGATCATGGCGCCTATTCTTGCTCCTGCCGCAAAGAGATTAGGCATTGATCTGGTTCATTTCGGGATCGTCATCGACGTCAACATGGAGGTCGGCCTGTGCCACCCGCCGGTCGGTCTTAATTTATATGTCGCCTCGATGATCGCGGGCATGCGCATTACCGACCTCGCGGTAGCGGTATGGCCATGGCTGGTAACGATGCTGATCTTCCTGGTCATCGTAACATATTGGCCTGCGCTCACGCTGTTCTTGCCGCGGCTGCTCGGAATGATGTGATGAGACGTGGCAACGCTTGCCGCGCCGGAATCCTGCGGTGAACAGCCGTACATCTACATTGCGTGACTTTAACTTGAAAAGGCAGGGCGCAACTCCACTATTGGCACTATCGGAAATGCCATTGGAGGAATGCCATGTGGAAGACTGTTCTCGCCGGCTCGACCGCGCTCGCGATCGCCGGCGCTACGCTTGCCTACGCACAGCAAGGCCCTGCCGACCGTGATTTCGCGCCGCGCTGGCGGCCGAGCGCGCAGGACATCGCCGCGTTCGGCGATGCACGCATCGCGGCGTTGCACGCGGGACTGCAGCTCACCGCCGAGCAGGAGAAGAATTGGCCGGCGGTGGAAAGCGCACTGCGCGATCTTGCCAAGCAGCGCTCGGAGCGCTTCGCCGCGCGCGCCAGCGCCGATCGGCCGAAGGATCCGCTCGACCGCCTCGCGCTACGCGCCGATGTGCTGTCGCAGCGCGGCAGCGCGCTCAAGAAGCTCGCCGACGCGGCCGGCCCGCTCTACAAGAGCCTGGACGAGGCGCAGAAGCAGCGCTTCGTCGTGCTGGCGCGGCTCGGCAGAGCCGGACACCATATGCACGGGCAGCGCGGCTGGATGCATCGCGGCCCGGGCGGCTTCGGGCGCGGCCCGATGGGTCCCGACGGCGGCCCGCGGCCGCAATAGCCGCCGCGACGAGAAGCGGGTACCGCAGCCGCGGCGTTTTCTCCGACACGCCAAGGCCGCCGTATCCTCAAGCCGCCGGGCGCCCGGCGGCTTTTTCCTTGCGAGGTGGACGAGGGCCTTGCGCGGCTGGACACCCCGTCCCACCTTTGCTAAGCGAACCCGGCCTTGGCGGGGTCCTCCGCAGTCGGCAATCCGGGCGCATAGCTCAGTTGGTAGAGCAGCTGACTCTTAATCAGCGGGTCCCAGGTTCGAGCCCTGGTGCGCCCACCAATAGATTTAAATACTTATACCGGAAACCGTCGCAGGCTTCGGCGCCAAAAGACGCTCCGGGTAGCAATAGGGGTAACGCGAAGGCAGTGGCGGAAGCGGGCGCGCTTGGCGGTCCCGAGAGTTGTACCACAACGTAGCGATTTCAATCACTTACAGTGTCAAACTTCTCTAACGGCACTCACGGGGGCTAAAGGCATTTTTCTGCGCTGTCAAACCTTGCTGGTTGGTGACCGTGTGTAAAACCAGACGCGATGGCCGGCGGCTAACCGAACAATGATCGTCGTCAGCCACGCCAGAAATCCTTGAACCGCTTCGGGGACATGGGCCCGGGAGTTGCTGGTTCGTGGGCACGTATGCTCAAACAAGTTGGAGGTAAGGCTTTGACCGATTGAGCCAGCGGGCAGGCAGGGTTAGGGGCCAAGCTGGCGTTCAAGGCGCACCCGAACGAGGCGGCACTATCGTCTCCTCACCAAAATTGGAACCATTCGCCCATCGAGAAATTAAGTCGGTAGGGGCGGTCTTCTTCAAGGGAGGCGTCCTATGGCGTTCATTATTGCTCTTGCGATTGCCACTATTGCAAATATCAGTGCCGCAAATTCAGCGCCCATCACTGCTGCAAATCCAGCGCCCGCCAAGCAATTTTGGGTTGCCAGAGGGGAAGGGTCCGGTGGCGGGTGTTCGGTAGTCGAACAAAAGCCGTCTGATCCGACCCCGTCTAATCTGGCCATCACACGACCGTTTGCGACGCGGACCGCCGCTGAGCAGGACATGCAATCTTCCCACTATTGTCGCCAATCCGATTAGTAAGCGCAGCTCACTGAAACCGCTTCGCTCCGAAAGCGTCCAAATTGTTGCGTCGCCGCGAAATATCGCAATGGGCCAAACGCGTCCAAGGCACCGCAGCAAAATGTTTGTTCGATAGTGCGGTAACAGCATCCATTTGGCCCTCACGTGCCGGTGGAGGAGCCGTCGTCAGCGAGGCGCTCAGCCTAGGCCGCTTCTGGTATCCCCGGATGCGTGCCCGCCCGTTGAGGTAGCAAAATAATGCAACTGATAATAAAGACGGCGATAACCGCTGACGCCAAAGGGCGGCTCAGGTTAAGACCGCCATGGCTTACGGGCTTGTCGAGGAAGTCACCGACCGTTGCCCCGAGCGGGCGAGTGAGAATGAACGCGACCCAAAAAAGACCGACGCGCGAGATATTTGTCCAATAGTAAGCGGCAAGAAGCACCACAAGGCCAGCACCGAAGACCAGTGCGCCACCTTCATATCCAAGGCCACCAGTATCAGCGAGCCAATCGCCAAGTGCAGTGCCGAGTGTTTGCGAGAACGTTATCGCCGCCCAATAGAAACCCTCGACCCTTGGAGTAGCAACCGTGTTGACGGAAATTGTCCGCTCCGACCAATACCAGATGCCAAGTACGGCCATCAGACAAGCGAACAACAACGCGGAGCCGCCTGTGTAACCGATGCCGAGTGAGCGGTCGGCAAAGTCTGCCATTGCTGTACCGAAGGTTGTCGAAGCTACAATGGTTGCCCAATATAGGAACGGATGGAATTTTTTGGCGACGATTTGCCAGACGACGAACGCGACTAGGAGCGAAAGAAAGACCGCGGTGCCGACGAGATACCCACTATTGTGCGCATTTTTATCCGCGTGCAGCCAGGTCATTGTGACTGTATCGCCACCGGTTTCGCCGAGCGTGGTCGCGGCAATTTTTATGATCCAAAAGATAAGGGTAACCTCAGGCACTTTGCTTAAGGTCGTCTTTGCAACGTCATTCATGCCTCAAGTTCCTACTTCTCGCTGCCGCGAAACACTTTTGCCCACAAAGGCAATAAAATTGGCCCCATTAGGTAGGGCCAATATCACGCGATGTTCTGCACCGATTAGTCCGGGTTCTTACCCTCTTTTTTATTTTCCAGCACCTTGCCGGTCTTGGCGTCCACTCCAACCTCTTGGGTGACTGCGCCACGCTTTATGTCGAACGAATATCGAAGCCCACTCCCACCTTTTTCCTTTTCCAATTCTTCGTCGGTAATTTTACCGGGGTGCGCTTTTAGGGCGATGGCTCGTGCCTCATTGAGGCTAACTTTCGCATCCTTGGCCAAATTTGGCCCGTGTACGCCATCGCAGGGATTGTCGCCACGGCCAAGGCGATTGCAGTCCCGCCAACCACGGACAATTTCATCAACTTTCGCATCATATAAAAACTCATGTCTGTTGTTGCGCCTGCCGCTTCGTGAACAACGCGCTTCTGTCCGAAAGGTTACTGCCGATTGCGTTACTAGTTGGGCCAGAACATGAAAGTTTGGTAACCCAAGCTTTATTGCTGGCGCGTGATTTTCGCGCTTTACAACCATGGGCCCGCTCAATCAGAGCAAAGTATTGGCCTGACGACTGTCACTCCCGAGGCGAGGACAGGCAGATAGCCGTTGTCGTCGAAAACGCGATGGCGTAGAAGCACCGCATGCTGAAGATCACCACGAAAAATGAGCCGGAGCCGCCGGTTAGTACTCGGGTGCGTTGCTTGAACCGCTTTTTTCAGTGCGTGGCCTTTGATCTTAGGTTCGCCAGAAGTCCTTAAACCGCGTCGGTGAAAGTTCAGTGTAGCGCACCGTGTGCTGAATGTTCTTGTGGCCCAAGTAAGCTTGCAGCGCCCTTGTGTCGTGGCCATTGTTAGCCAAGGCATAACCGCAAGCGTGCCTAAGCATGTGCGGATGCGCCTTGAAGCCTAGATTGGCCTCCCTGCCCGCACGTTCGACCATGCGGGCGAAGCCAGCCGTACTAAACGGTGCCCCGCGTTCCGAGGTGAACACGAAGGGCGACTTGGGCTCCTGCTCGCGCTGGAGCCGACGCAGCGCCCGAAGCCCGTCCCCAAGGATAGGATGGGTGCTGGGGGTGCCCTGCTTGACCCTGCGGACGTGCAAGGTGGCGGTGGCGAACTCCACCTGATCCCAGCGCAGGTCCACCAACTCGGAAACCCTCAGGCCGTGCCGGTAGGCCACAAGGATTATCGCGGCATCCCGGTGCCCCCAGCGGTTGCCCTTGGCCGCTTCCATGAGCCGTTCTACCTCGGCCTCGGTCAGGTATTCGCGCCTGCGTAGCTCGGCGTTAGGCACACGCTTAGGGGTGACTGTGCGATTTACGGTGGTCGGCGCGACCAGCTTGAGTTGTGACTTGGTCATAGATTTCGCCCTTCCAGTTCTGACGACTGTTCGTACAAGGACCCTTTTACGGAGTGTCGCGTCGGGCAGGACCCGATGACGGCGGCAAGCCCTGGATCAACCAGTTGCGGTAAGCGAGATAGCTGCTCGCGAACGGCCCAGTGGGCGGCTCATGCGGCAGGAAGTCGGAACGGCACGTCCACCAGAACCAGCCGGGGCGCGTGCCGAAAGATTTGGCCAGCACGCGGTCAGCATAGAATACTTCAACGGTGGCGCCCGTCTGTTGGTCAAAATCGTAGAGCGGTTCACCAGCTGCACGCCGCCAGGGAATGCAAATCACTGCACGAGACATGGAGCCTCTCCCACGTTATGCCGCGACTTCGGCGCTTTGAGAAATTGCGAGACCGCGGAGGTAGTCCGCGGCTTGGGAGGCCTTGCCGCACGCCGTGAAAAATGCGCGCTTGTCGGCTTTCAGCAGGTCAATCCAGGTGTGGATATAGCCCGCATTGCGAACGTCGCCGTCAAAGCCGAATTCCGCACAGAGGAAGGCAGCCCCCGACTCGGCGATCAATTCCTCCGCCGCGTAATCGCGCGAGCCGAACCGGTTCTTTAGGTCCCGATCCAGGCGAGACTTGTGGCCCGTCCAATGCGTCTACTCATGGAATGCGACGTTGTAGAAGTGATCCGCGCCTTTGAACGCCTCAAAGGCCGGCATCGAAATCACGTCCCGGCTTGGAAGGTAATAAGCTTCGCCCATTCCTTCGCGGATAGCCGCACCCGTCGCGCGCAGGAAATCGTCGGCAAGCCCGTCGCGAGTATCAGGATTGCGAACGCGTATCGGGGTTGGCGTCTTAACGCGCTCGGGTAGGTTCTCGCACTGGTCAACGTTAAAGACCGTGTATTCGCGCAGTAGCGGGACAACGCGTGTTGCGCCTTCGTCATCCGCGCCCTCGTCCCGCACCTGGAGTTGCTTAACGAAATAGACCTTGGTTCCGTGCTCGCCCCTGCGAACATTTCCACCCAAATCCAGGGCTTGCTTAAACGTCAGATACCGCGGGGTTCGGTAGCCAGCCGCTTGTGCCATCCATAGCAGCAGAACGTTGCAGCCTGAGTAAGGTCGATTTGTCGCGGCATTGCACGGCGTATTCAGTCCGGCCGTTGCCGACCATGGCTTGATCCATGGCAATGCGCCACGCTCCAACTCCGCAACAATGCGCGTCGATACCTCTGCATAGAGATCACGTTTCATAATACCACCCTCGCTGTTACAGGCAGCGACCGTCTTTTGCGAACGGCCGCATGCCATAGCCGCGGTTGGCAGGCGTGATGCGCGAACCAGTGTCAGGGGGCAGGCGCGACCCCCCCCGGTACGCTGGACAGGCCCCGGGGTGCCGGCGGCGCGAAAGAGGGAGCCGAAAATATCTAGGACCCAAATTCATCCTAGGAATATAAACCTAATTACATCTTAAATCCCAGCGAAGCTGGAGACATAGGGTGGGGAAGCACAGGACGAATAAGAGCGGCGATTTTATCGCGCGAGAGAGCGTTGGAGCAATCCGTAATAGACAACACCGGCTTAAATTGACCCCGCGCAGGCCGTCGCAGTTGGCAAACTAAAACCGCCGAACGCTACGCGAGGGCGGTGGCAGCGCGAACCTTACAGGCTTCAACGTGCAACGGTAGCTAGAACTGTCTAACTTGCAGATTTTCGAAGCCTTTCACGCGATAAATCAAGGCGGAGACAATCCAACTGGCAATGAAGATGCCAACAACTGCGAAGCCGAAATTTGCAAGGTTATCGTTCATACCGCCAATAATGATCCAGAACTCACCCACAAGGCCGAGCTTGTCGCCGATCAGTCCGAGGGCTTCGATACCTCCAATGAATAGGGCAACGACGACCGACGCCGCCGTGATCGTCAGGTTGTACCAAAGTTTGCGGATCGGGTTGACGAAAGCCCAGCCGTAAGCGCGGGTCATCAACACACTGTCGGTGGTATCCATGAGAGACATACCAGCGGTGAACAGGGCGGGGAAGACAAGGATAGTCCAGACGGACATGCCCTGCGCGGCCTGCGTTGCTGAAATACCGAGTAGTCCGATTTCTGTGGCGGTGTCGAAGCCAAGGCCGAACAGGAAACCTATCGGGTACATGTGCCATGAGCGTGAGACGACGCGGAACACGGGACGGAAGACACGGGCGATGAGGCCGCGACCTGCTAAGAGATTGTCAAGGTCTTCGTCAACAATCTTCTCACCGCGACGAGCGCGAACAAAAGCCAACCATATGCCCTTCAGAATAAAAAGGTTGGCAATGCCGATGATCAGCAGAAACAGCGCGGATACGCTCGTTCCGATCAAGCCACCGGTGTGGTGGAACGTGTCGAGCTTGCCCTGCATAACCGCCGCCATTGCGGCAATGGCGATGGAGGCGAGGATAACGATGGTCGAGTGTCCGAGTGAAAAGAAGAAGCCTACTGAGTAGGGCGCCTTACCATCCTGCATCAGCTTGCGAACGACATTGTCGATGGCTGCAATGTGGTCGGCGTCGAAGGCATGTCGAAGGCCGAACATGTAGGCCAAGAAAGCCGTACCGAGCAAGACGGGCCGATCAACGAAAGCGATCAATGCCCAAATCCAAGCCGCGATGTTCGCCGCTATCAGAAATGCATATGTTATTGCAGTTTTCATTTTGATCAGTGACGGTTGATCGTCAAACGGAATTGGAAACACGCTTCTACCTATTTATTGAACTAAACCCCTGCCATTGCAATCGCGCATATCGACGAATAAAAGCTTTCATTCGTCGTTGCTACTCGGCTATTGCGGTTATGAGGATGTACCGCAAGATCGAAGAACCGGTGTTAATCACGTGATGTTCTGTGTGGGCTGGCGCATCGGTGATAAGGCCGGACTTTATAAGCAATGGCTGATGGTTGGAGAAGCGAAGAGTTCACCCTGACCCTCAAGCGGGACTAACATTTCCTCATTTACCCCGCTGTTGTGAACTCCGATTGATTTCCCTGGGCAAGCGTGACCAGTCCCGAGCGGAAGGACTTCGTTTCCAGTGGTCCTTTTAGCAGAAGGAAATAGGATTTATCGCCGGGATCAAGGGGGACGCTCTTGATCTGTGGAGCAGGTTGATCTTCGGCTAAAGACCGGCCTCTGTCGGCAAACACAGCGGCAATCAACACAAGTGCTGACACAAGAATTTTCCCGAACTGGTTCATATTCCGTCTCTTGGCTATTGTAAGATGTGTCCCAACATTGGATCATATCTGCACGAGCCGAGCGGAACAACCTTCTCAGATTTTCAAATTTATGAACGAACCAAAGAAAGTCTCACTCACGGAGGCGGCTCAATTACCGTGGCAGGAGCATTGTGCCGTGCATTGCTCGGGCGCGGCGTCCTGCACGTATGTTTCCTTAGATGACAAGGCATGCTCTGCGCGTGCCAATTCGCGGCCAAGATAAGCTGCGTGATCGAGCCGTGTAATAAGCGTACGTTCTATGGCTGTCATATAAACCTCCGCCGCGGATCGTCCTTCGACAATCGTCGTCAGTACGCCGTTGTTCTCGTAATGCTCAAGGCTTAGCAGACTGCGGACCCGATCAATGAAGATGACAAAGTAACCCGCCGGATCGGACACCATCTTCTCCGGCAGCCTTCCAACAATGGGTACTGTAACGGTCCTCGCAGCAAAGGGTTCGGCAGCACCGGGGTCGCGGTCAGCACAACCGCGCACGGCAGCCAAGATTTGTTGAATGTTCGACACTCCGATGAGATCAATCACCTCCACTGTCCTGCGGAAATGATCGATAGCCGCAGGTCCGAGATTGCGCAGCACTGGCCGCTTGCCTTTTGCGCTTATGATCCGCCGGCTTTCGTTCACGCCATTAAGCGTCAGCGCAACCAACGATTGGCCCGATAAGTGTCCTATTGCCTTACGGCTATCGTCGCCGCATACGACCAAGAACCTGATGAAGGGATTGGCAAGGACGTTGGTGATGAGGCGCTCAATTCCAAGATTTTCTGTTTGCAGCGTGCCCGCAATAGCGATGACCTCTGGCTCGGCGGCGGCAACGGGATCGATCAGGTTTTCGGAATTGAGCGCGCAAACCGCAACTGGGGCGTGGTAGCGCAGCACGCGATATGATCCCGGCAATGGTGGCCATCCCATCCGCGTTGCGACCGTTTCCGTTGGGCAAACCGCCGTATCGCAACCGCCTTTCTCTCCAAGGGCATTGAGCGCGACCGCAGGATAGCAAATCTCGCAGCCGAGGCAGTCGTATCGTTGCGGCACAAGGCACGCTCTCGCGGACACCATCGCTTCGCCTAAAACCATCGGGCGTGAGGCCTCAGGAACGGCGTGATCAATCGCCTCTAGGGCGTGGCGCAGGCAACCGCAGGCCCAGCATTTTTTGGTTTCGGCAGCGGTGCGGAGTTGCGCAGCAGCCTCGCTCAGCCGGTCAACCGGTTGCGTCGAAACGACATGTTCAAGCGACGTTTCCATGTGTCCTCCGAGAGACAAAGGCCCTGATCGAGAAGGTTCATCGTGCAGGGATCGACAATACGGTAATGGATGTTCGTGCCATTGCGAACGTTACTCAGGATGCCTCGATCTATAAGTCTCTGCAGTTGGTTCGACACGGCCTGAGGCTTCATTTCGACCATCTTCGCAAGTTCGGTAACGGGTAGTCCCGGACACCTCGCCAGCGCGTGCAATAGACGTAGACGTGTGCCGTTCGCCAGCACTTTGAAGGTCCGCTCAAGTGCCTCAGCTTCCGTCAAAGAGAGCAGCGGACGCGCGGCCAGCCGCGGCTTCGGGCGACATTGGCCAGCGGAGACGGTTCGAGCTTTCATGTCGTTGACCTATATCAATGCGGTGGCTACATATTACACGATCCTATGTAATAGTTTCAAGTGAATTTAGGAGAAATCCATGACGAATAGAGGCGGGTCCGGCTGCTGCTGTTGCAGCAGTCAAGACGAAGCGAAGGCCGACGAGCAAGCCGTCACAACCACCAAGCACGAGAAGGGTGGCTGCGGTTGCGAAGGTGAAGGACGAAAAGCTGAAATTCACGGCATGGAGCCTGCGGTTGCACAGGCGGCCATAGCCGAGCCAACCAGACCTAATCGGAAGCAGGGTTGCTGCTGAAACAGAACATATACGGCAGCATGGGCTATTAAGAGGTGAAACGGTGTTACCGGCCCATGGCCCAGGCCATCCGGGCGAGTTTATTGGCAAGCGCGATGGCTGCGACCTTGGTCGGTTTTCGAGCTAGCAATGCCGTGAGCCAGGGCCGATGTTTGGTGCCGTGGATCTTGGCATAGCGGATCACGGACAGCGCGCCTGCCACAAACAGGCTGCGTAGATAGCGGTCGCCCTGTTTGCTGATACTGCCGAGCCTGTCCTTGCCGCCGCTCGAATGCTGCTTTGGCACCAGCCCGATCCAGGCTGAGAAGTTGCGCCCTGATCGGAAGGCCTTCGGATCGGAAAGGCTGGCAACCAAGGCCGTGGCGAGCATCGGGCCGACCCCGGGAATGTATTGAAGGCGCTTGCTCGCCTCATTGGACCGGTGCCAGGCCATGATCATCCGATCAAACCTTACAATCTGCTCCTTGAGACTGAGCAGTTGAATGCCGAGTGCAGCAAGACACGCGCGGGCAACCTCGGGCACCCGTTTGTCGCTCGGGTCGGCAACCACATGAAGTAATTCCATGACTCCCTTGCGGCCAACCGGCGCGACGATCCCGAGCTCGGCAAGATGAGCGCGGACCGAATTGATCACCGCGGTCTGCTGACGGATAAACAGATGGCGTGTGCGGTGAAGCATCAAGCAACTCTGCTGCTCAGGCGTCTTGGTCTCGACGAACCGCATGTTCGCTCTGGTAACCGCTTCGCAGATTGCCTCTGCGTCCGCCGCATCGTTCTTCTGCCGTTTGACGTAAGGCTTAACATAGGCCGGCGGCATCAGCCGTACCGTGTGGCCGAGCGCCTTGAGCTCACGCGACCAATGGTGCGATGAGGCACAGGCTTCTATTCCGATGAGGCACGGTGGCAGTTTCTCGAAGAACGCCAAAACGTACCGCCGCTTCAACTGTCGGCGGATAGCTACTTGCCCTTGTGCATCAATGCCGTGCACCTGAAACACCGACTTGGCGATGTCGAGACCGATTGTCGTGATCGCTTGCATGTTTGGCTCCTCCAAATTGTGGGGGCCTTAACAGCGCCCACTTTCATGGCACTCATGTGCCGGTGGAGGAGCCGTCCACAGCATCACAAGCGACCATTGGGCCGACAAATATAAAGTCGAACGCCTGCTATCTTCGAGTTTCGTTCTACGCGGCTAACGATCAATCAGTATCGGAGCGTCGAGCACGATCGGCTTCGCCGTCGGCGCCCGGGATGATCACCCGCACGGTCCAAACCCCGGGTTGGCCCAAGTCCAGCGCATTCACTTCCCAGGTTCCGTCCGGCAAATGGGCCGCTGCACGTGCGATCCTGGCTCCGACCGTCCGGCGGGTCGAGTGTGAATTCGACAGAGCTTGACAGGGTACTCCGAAAAATCGTCGCGCAAGACGCGAATATGAGCGTTGGCCATCCCAGTTCGGCCAGGCTCGATCGTCACTTCGGCCATCGCCTCGCTCGTATGGATGTGAACGAAGGCCGCATTTGGCGGGACATCCGCGTTTGTGCTGTGGGCATGGCCGCTCGGCGACAGGGTGCCGAGGGCGCCGACAAACAGCAGCACGCAGACCCCGAGGCTGGTTTCTGCCAGGCTATTACGTTGCAGCGCGTGCAGCGCGCTAGCCGCCGGCAATTGCGGCGTGAAATGGAACCGGTTGGCGGCAGCGATCCCGACCATGGCGACGAACAGGCCGATCTTGAGCAGCACCAGCCGGCCATAGTCGGTCGTCACGAGATCGCGCGGCCCACCCAACAGATTCCAACTATTGATGATGCCGCTGGCCAGCAGGGCGGCGACGCAGGCGACCCCAAGCCAGGAAAACCGCCGAGTTGCGCGCACCGCGAAGCTGCGCCAAGCGGGGTCGTCGGTAAGGCGGGCGCGTGCCAGCAGCATGGCGAGTGCCGGCAGTCCGCCCAGCCAGGCGCCGGCGGCGAGCAAATGGACGATATCGGACGCAAGGTGGATGTCGCCGGCAGTGCCGGGCGTCGCCCCGGCGTGGCCGATGAAGGCGATAAGGCCGATCAAGCAGGCCGCTGCTGTCAATTCCAGTAAGCGCGTGCCCGGCCACGGAATGAGCATGGCGAGCAGCACGGCGAGAGCAAGTCGCACGGTGGATACCAAGCCGAAGCGGGTGTCGGTGAGCACCGTCCATACGCCGCCGTGCAGACAAACGGCGATGACCGGCGCGCCGTAAATGTTGGCGGAGAGCCACACCAGCCATGCCGCTGCGGACAGGATCGCGACCGTGAGCGCCGCCCAGACTGTGAGGTTGCAACGGCGGCGTAGCTCCGAAAAATCCGCCAACGTCGCGCCTGCGGCCGGTTCTGCGACCAAGACCATGAACGCGACGGTGCCGGAGGCAAGGACCGTCGCCGCAATATGGATGGCGCGGAACAGGATGAGCGGATCGGTCACGAGCGCTGGTCCTAGCGGCCCACGGTGAAGCTAAACGTTCCTTGGGTGCGGTGGGTGTCCACCGATAAAACCCGCCACGTCACTGTGTAAGTCCCGGGCGGCAGCGCTTTGAGAGGCACGCGAAGCTCGGTACGGTCGCTGCCGTCGACGTGCGCCTTGCCGCTTTGCACAGCCCCTTGGGCGTTGCGAACGTCGGCGGTGGAAAAGGCTGGCTCCAGTTTCTCCGTGAACCACAGCGTCAGTTCCTTCGGCGCGGCGGCGACCGTGCTGCCGACACGCGGGCTGGCATGATCGAGCATGGCATGCGCGATGCGCGGCGGAGGGAAGCAGAGCGAGGCCGATGGCGATCTTGCAGAGATGTTTCATGGCTTGTTGCCGAACGTCGGCCTCCCTGACGCAATGCCGTTGCCGAAAATCGGCCGGCCGATGGAGTTGGGGAAGATGTCGTCGAGGAAGAAGTGCAGCTGCGCGATGGCGCCGACATTGCTGCCGCTTTGACGGTTGACTGGGATCATCGCTTCGACGCCGACCTGGAATTTGTCGCCGACCCAGATCACGCCGGGATTGATAGTGCCGGTGGTCACTGTGCCGGAGCTGAACGTGTTGCTCACCGGCGTCTGCAACGACGCCTCGACCAGCGGGATCAGGTGATTGACGAAATCCGGCAGGCCGATATCGGCCACCGCGGATTTGAGATACGGCAGGCTGTATTGCAGCGAGGCGCCCCAGACCAGAACGCGCGGATTGAACTCGGTGTCGACGTCGCCAGTGTCGGGATCGACGGTAACTGTCGCGTTTGAACCCGGGATGGCGTAGCCGAGTTGGCCGGTCAATGCGAAGGGCCGTGCCCAGTTCAGGCTCGATGGCAGATCGCCGAAGCCTTTGCCGAAATAGAACATTGGCGTGTAGACATTGAAGCGTTCGGCGCCGACATCCTGGGCACCGCTTGCGCCCCATTCGATGTTGAGGCCGACTGAGGCGACGAACTCATGTTCCACATTCTTGAACAGCCGATACTTGAACGTGGTCTCGATGTTCTGGAAGCCGCTGGCGCCGACCAAGTTGGGTCCGCCTGGCGCATAGAGATGCGTCCAGGTGGGCGCGAACGAGACGGCGAAGTCTTCGGTGATCAGCTTGGAGTATTCGCCGGAAATATCGAGCTGCTTCACAGGGGGAACGTCGCCGGTTTTTGAGATAGCGGCGGTCGGCAGCGACAGTTCGTCGGCGACGCCGGGATCGTCGATGGTAAGCGTCGCCGGAAACATGCGGTTGCCGACGATCTCGTGGCTGAGCGCGGGCTGCGCCACGAGCACGGCCGCGGCCCCGCAAAGGGCCGTATACAAATAGCGGTTGGACATCAGGTCACTCCGAGTTCGCTTGAGACATGGACGGGCGATGGCCGCCGATAAGCGGCCGCATGTCAGGCGAAGCGCGGGGGACCTCGGGCGAAATTGGGACGGAAGGCGACGCCGGCGGACGGCGCATGCGATGCCGGGCGCAACACCTGCAAGAGCCGACGTCGGCAGGAGATGGCCGATGAGCACGATGGCGGGTTCGGGCGGCGGCGCGGCGCTGCACAGGTTGCAATGTTCGCAGGCGTGGCCCGGGATCAGATCGGGCTTGCCGGGGGCTTCATCACCGGCAGCCACCGAGCCGGCGCTGTGGCAGATCACCGAAAATGGGTTGACGATCTCGCCATTGGCGGCGATCGGCGCCAGCCCGAGCAGAATGACATGCAGGGCGACCGCGTAGATCGCCAACACAGTCACGCCTCTCCGCAATAGCAGGCGCATGAGGAGTAAACCTCGTTCCCACGGCGGTGGAAGTCGCCAGCCTAACATTGATTAGAACCGGCGAAACCGAAATTTATTCCTTGCGAGCCGCAAGGATATCGAATTCACGGAATATGAATGAGCGGCCGAGGTTCCGGCCGAAACGTAGTTCTAAGGAGGCAATCCATTCCAGCAACTCTCGGTATTTGGGGTTATGGCTGCCGAGGATCCATTTGGCGCTCGGGTAAGGCGTCTGGTTTGCTGCGCTCATCGAATTGATCGCCACGAGAATCCGGCTGATCGAATTCAGGGATTGGCGCGATCTGCGGAAGAGGCCCGTGCCTTGGTATTAATGATGCCCCACCATAGAGACAACCAATTGCGATCAGCCAACTGCCGAAAACGCGGCCGAAAATTGGGAACCAGCCGCGCCAAAAGGTGCGCACCGGTAACGATACTGCAGCAACGATCCAGAAAGCGATCAGCACCGGCATCCACGTAAAAACAGGGTCGTACAAGCTAGGATCGGTCAGTTTGATCGTGAGCCCCAGCATCGCGCCGAAAATCGCGGCAGCAGGCGGCGTCACGTAGGGGCGTAAGCGCGCGCTCGAAATGAGTGCGGCGCCGGCCGCCAAGTAAGAGATCGGGCCCGTGAGGAATAAATTGTTTGCTGCGCGTGGCAGCGTATCGAGCATCCAGAGCAGCCAGTCTTCCGCAAATAGACCGCCGGCGATGCCAATGGCGAACGGCACCAGTGCTGCGACAAGGGCGCGCAGGCCAATAAGCCCAAATGCGGCGCCGAGCCCGATAAGCGGCAACACGCGCGCGGGCGCAAGCGTTTCCGTCAAAGTCCAGCGGGTGAGAGGGATTTCGCTTAAGGCCGGCAAAAACGCGCCCGCAGCGATAGCGATTAGGCCGACTGCAGCCAAGGCAGGACCGCACCACTTCAGCGCGGCGGCGCGCATGTCAGGCGGCGAGGAGCGCGGGGACAAGGAAATAGATTCCGCCAACGCCGATCAGCACGCCGAGTGCGCGCGCGAGGCGGCCGCCGACCGGCTGGTTGAGACCAAGACCGACACCGATCCCGAACAGGTGAATCATGCCGGTCGCCAGCACGAAGCCGATTGCGTAGTCGGCAGGATCGGCCGCGAGCGGCAGCTCCGCACCGTGCGCGTGGCCGTGGCAAAGCGCGAAGAATGCGATAAGGACCAGTGCCACCCATTCCGCTGGGCGCCAAGCGAGCGCAATCGCCATGCCCAGAGCGAGGATTGAGATCGCGATACCAATCTCGATACCGGGCAGCGGTATGCCGGCCATGCCGGCGACGCCGCCGGCGACCATGATCAGCGGAAAAGTGACCGGCAGTGTCCACACCGGCCGGCCGCCCATCTGGGCCCCCCACAGGCCGACCGCAAACATCGCCAGGAAATGGTCGGCCCCGGTTAGCGGATGCTCGAATCCACTTCCAAAACCACCCTGCGCACCCTGAATGATATGAGCCGCAGCCTCTTGCGGGATGAGACAAACACCGGAGATGAGTGTCAGAATCAAACCGGCCGATCGGATTTTAAGGTGGCAATTCGCCTGAGTGAGCTGAATCGTCATATTTATCTTTGCGTCACGGATCGGGTCGCCTTTAGGCGATTGTCGAGGATCACTGCGGATCAAACAAGCTGCAGCGCGTAGTTCCGCTTGGTTGGTCCCTGACGATCGCTAGACCCCCACCATCTGCTCGCTCACCATGTAGCCGGTGAGCAGCGCAACGCCGAAGACGATGATCAGGACGGCGGCCGCGGTCTCCACGCCGCGCAACAGCAGCATGCCGGCACCCGGCTTGCCCTTGGCCAGCCGCCCGGCAAAGCCGCGCGCGGCGACGGCGATGGTGGCAACGGTGGCGACCGTGATCGCGGTGCCGAGCCCCATGACGAAGGTCGAGGCGACGCCGATCCAGAACAGCCCCTGCGCCAGCGCGAACACCAGCACGATGATGGCGCCCGAGCATGGCCGCAGACCCACGGCGATAATCGCCGACAGCCCGCGCCGCAGCCAATGCGGGCCCTTCAACTCGCTCGGCTCCGGCGCATGGGCGTGGCCCCAGGCGTGCGCTTCGTCTTCATGGTCGTGATCGTGCGCATGGTCATGCCCGTGGGCTGTAATGCCGTGCGCCCGTGTGAATGGTCGTGGCGGTGGCTATGGCCATGATCGTGCTCGTGACGATGCTCGTGCGCGCGCGGGCGCAGCAGATGCGCAGAAGGCACGGCCTTTCACCCATAACAGCCGCAGGCCGATCAGAATAATCAACGCGTAGCTGACCATCTCGATGGCGCGCACCGCGTTGCCCATCACGTGCGCGGTGGCGCCGAGCAGTACCGCGGCGATGCCGACGATGGCGACCGCGGTAAATGCCTGCAGGATGGCGGAGGCGAACGACAGCGCGATGCCACGCCGCCAGGTCTCGTCGTTGGCAACCAGATAAGACGAGATCACCGCCTTGCCGTGACCGGGGCCAGCGGCGTGGAAGACGCCGTAGGCAAAGGAAATGCCCATCAGGCCCCAGGCGGCGCTGCCGTCAGCCTTGGCGGCGCGGATCGAGCCCGACAGCATACGGTAGAACTCGGCCTGCTTTTCCAAAATCCAGCCGGTGAACGGGCCGAAGCTCGGCGGCGCCGGGCTGCGCGAAATGCCGAACGGCTGCGCCAGCGCGGCGTCGACCACCCCGAACACGAGCAGCAGACAGACAACGAATAGCGCGCATTGCGCCAAGGTCGGGCGGCGGCCGGACGTCATATCAAAACTTCTCCGTAACGTGCGCCGCCCCCGCGAACTGAACCGGTAGTTTTATTACGGACAGTGAACCAGGATCTTGTCGGCGAACATCGCACCCCACGCCATCGTCGTATTTGTCTGGTCGGCCGGGATCATGCTCAACGCCTTGCCTTCCGCATTGGTCATTTCGCGTGGCAGCATCACATCGGCCTTGCAGCCATGTGGAATGTTGTCGACCTTTACCGGATTGGTCTTGGCCCATTCGAAATCGACGAAGATGGTCGGATCGTAGACCTCGATCTTCAGCTCCTTCGCCTTCACCGGCCTCTTAAACGGCAGCGTGAAGTTCAGCGTGAGGATCGAATCGTTGAAATCCAGCCAGTAGTCCGGCAGCGGATCGGAGAGCGGCGTCTTCTTTCCGTCGGCGGTGGCGTAGGTGAAGTAGTCGTATTCCTTCAGCGACTCGACATTAACCTTGGCGAGCGGGGCCAACTCCTCGCGGGTGAACTTGCCCTTCTCCTTGGTGGCGAGGCCCTGCGTGGCGAATGCGGAGAACATGTCATCAAATGCCCAATGATGGCGCACCCCGGTGATCCTGCCATCCGGCGCATAGAGCAGCTCAGTGCGCATGGTCACCCAAACATGCGGATGCGCGAGCGCCGATGTGGCGAACGCGACGCCCAGCAGGGCATAAAGAAAGCTGCGGATCAAAGTGATCATGCGTCTATGACTAACATTAAGAAAAAGTGCGGCACAACGGTGGCAAATATCGACGTCGCGCCGCTTCGCCGTCGAGGAGCTTTGAGTGTTCCGCCGCACCTGCAGCGTACGTGCGTCAGGTTGCAGAACACTCGGTACATCCGCGATTCAAAAGGCAAAACGCTGAAATCGACGTATCCTATCGCTGTGCGCGGCTTGGCGGAATATAGACGAAGAAACAAGAGACTAATTTCACTGCCCCTTGCAAATCGGCAGCGGCCGTTGCGGCGGCGCCGGATGATCCTTCTTGTATTGAGCAAGGATGGGATCAAGGATTTCCCTCGACCAAAACTTCGGAGAGTGGATTTCTTTCAAGCAGGAAGCGTTCCAATATAATCCCGCGCGCGACAGCGACTGGCCGGCCGCCACCGCTCGCGCGATGGCGTCGATGTCGGCTGCGTCAGGATAAATGTACAGCGTCGTCGGATCGTCCCTCAGCATCGCGATGATTTGCCGGGCGTCCGAGGGCGACCAACTCGTGCAGCCGTCGCTGCGGCCGCCAGCATAATCAACCAGCTTTCCAAATGGAACGTAACCGTCGTGGTTAGCGTACGGACTGCGCAGATCTTTTCGAAGACAGACGCTCCCCAACAATTCGGCCGCATGTCCGCCGATCTCGCGCTGTCTGGCGTTTGCGGTCTCGCCTTGACCGTCGAACTGAACGAACGAGCGTACCAAAGCTGCGTCTTTTGTCGCTGAGACGCGGTAATAGCCTTTGAAAGAGGTCTTCGTTTCGCCCGTCACATAGGGCCCGCCAGCCGTCAGTTTTGAATCCATGGCATTGCCGAAGTTCTTCTGCACACCGTCTTCCGTTTGCGAAATCCGCGAGGCCTTTCAAATCGCGACCGCCGCCGTGACCGGCCGAAATCGCACGAAACGACCGTTCGGATTCGCAGATAACGTAAAACCGGCGCCCCAATTTGCCATCGCTTAAATCACTGGGGCGCGTGGCGTCCATGGCGAAGTAGCAGGGATTTTTAATCGCGCCTTCGCTCACTTTCTGCAGGTAAAACGCGCGCGCCCTCTGCAGGACCACTTGTGCGATTTGACCTTCACCTTCGCCGACATGGGCCCGCAGCCAAGCCGGAATGACCGATGATTGCTCCGCGGCAAAAGATCGGGTCGACGCCGATAAGGCGACGACGATGATGAAGTGGCTAAAGATATTGACAGTATTCAGAAGGACAGATCGGAACCTCACCGGATCAATTCTCCTGTCGAAGCGCGCGCCCTGCCGACCGTTACAATTATCGTACGTGTCCGCTTCGCAGCGGACGGTCGATACATCCATGTGGCCATGGATGCCGCCACCTTACCGCCGACTGCGGCGCAATGGTGGCGCGGCGCCATACCGGCTATGCTGGTGCCCTATTCGGGGGGCTAGGCGGCAGCATGCCTGCGAGTAAACCGCGCGATGCAATCAAGATCTACTAACGTCTCGGACGGCACCGACGATCGAAACGTCGGGAAACGACCTCCACGGAATATCAGCGCGGGGTTCGTCGTTTCGCTCGTCCTGCACGCACTTGCTCTGTCGGGGTTGATCGTAGGTCTATGGCTGGCGGCCATTCCCGTCGATATCCCCCTCATAGTGCCTGTGAATATCGTTCAACTCGCGGATGAGACGGTCGGCCCAAAGGCGCCCGATCAAGCAAGCATTCCGCAGCAAAAGGCGGCGGCGCCTTCCTCGCCCGAGGCGATACCGGTCGACCTCTCGCCTTCAAAAAGGCCGCCGCCGCCCGACGACCTCGAAGTCAAGTTGCGCAGGCTTGCCGAGCTGCGCGAGCCGATCGTCGACCCGCACCTGCCGCAACAGGGCGAGGGCCTCTCGCGCATAGCGGTAACGAGACCGGACGCGGCGCTCGGATTCGATGCGACCTTTAGGGACTTTTTGCGCGATCAGATCGAGCATCATTGGGGTCTCGATCTGGCGGCTCTCCATGGCAAGGACTTTTCTGTTCTTATCCGTGTCGCCATCACAAAGTCTGGCGTTGTCACCGGAGCTGAGGTCGTCAACAATCGAAAGTCCGGTATCGACGCCGCATTCGATGGGGCCGCTCTGAGCGCGCGAAACGCCGCGCTCTTGTCCTCGCCATTGACCTTGCCGCCGGGGCATTATCCGGAGCTTATGAACGTAATTCTCACGCTCAACACCAGAGATGCATTACGATAGCAATGGCGGACGCGTCACGGACTACGGCAGGTCCCTGGCGACCCGAAAACCGGTGAGGCTCGAATTGTCGTAGTCGCCACCGTCGCTGGTGCTGAAGCTTCGGCTGGCCGAACGGACAAGAACGGGCAAGCTGCTCCAGGAACCGCCGCGAATAACGTGCTTCTCGCAATTTTTTTCCGTCCACGCACGGCCGTCGTCGGGAGCGTGTATATAGTTCGGATGCCAGCAATCCTCGGTCCATTGCCAGGCGTTTCCTAACAGGCCGTAGAGACCGAACGAGTTGGGGCCGAAGCTTTCGACGGTGGCGAGCAATCGATTGTCCCATGGGCTGCCGCAGCCGTTGCAATTTGCTCGATTGCGTCCGATCGCGTCACCCCACCACCGGGCTGTCTTGGTCCCCGCGCGAGCGGCATATTCCCACTCCGCTTCGCTCGGAAGACGATACGGCCCGGGGCCCGGCGCGAGGGCCGGACGCTCCTTATGCACTTTGGCATTGAGCCATGCGACATAGGCCTCTGCGTCAATCCATCCGAGGCAGACAGCCGGCCAGTTTGGCGGTTGCAATTCCAAACCGCGACCCGGAGAACCCCATACGTAGCCGAGGATCCGGTTGCAGGGCATCGTCCGATGACCGGTACGCTTGAGGAAATCGATAAACTGCGCGGTGGTAATGTCGTATTTCCCCAAAGCGAATGCTTTTATCGAAACGACATGCTGTGGCCCCTCAGAATCGAAACGGCCCGGCTCATTTTTGGGGCTGCCCATTAAGAACTTGCCTGCGGGGATGCCGACCATCACTGGACAATCGGGACATTCCCGAAATTCCCGATCCTTCTGCACCTGCGGGTGCGCCGGATTTGTTGCTGTCAGTGCCAAGGCTTGCGAGGACAATCGCCAGCAGAAGCTCGCAAATTCGCGCTTGGCTAGCAGGACGGGGGACGCATCATTTGCGCGCCTTAAACATGCTTAGGAGTTGCGCGGTTACTGGCGATGATATGGATTTGCATTTGCCATTGGAACTGCGGCTCATTGGCACTAGGAACTCGGATGAACCTTTGATAGCGATGGTGCTGCATATTGCGACCTGACGATCATGCTGTCTGAGGGCGGCATTCATTTCGCAGTCCTATCTTTGGCGCAGAATGCGCATTTCCCCGTGAGTTCGATCATGGCGACCTCGACACGAAACCCATGCTGCTTTGCGTTTGCTGTGAGTTGTTTCGTCAACGCACCTCCAGCGAGTTCGTCGACGTGGCCGCACTCTCGGCATATCGCAAAAGCCACTGGACCATGTGGTGCTTATGGTTGCTGCAACTTAAGTACGCATTGATCGATTCCAGGCGATGGACGTCCCCTGAGTTCATCAATCGCTTTAAGGCGCGGTAAACTGTCAGCGGCGCATTGAACCCATTACCCCGAAGCGCGTGTAGGATCTCGTAGGCCGTCATTGGCGCGTGAGCCGACTGCAACACGCGAAGAACCAATTGGTGGTTGGCAGCGTCATGCTCCGGGATTGCCTTTAATCTGCTATTCTTCATTTACAGCCCCCAGATACGGTGCTAAGTTACATAGCTGACGCCGTTAGCGAATGTTGTAGCGGATGGGCACCATGATCGCGATTTCCGCGCCGGCGAGTTCGGGTGGTGGCAGCGGCAACGGTTGCGCGCGCTCAACCAGTGCCAACGTCGCCTCATCGAGCAGGCTGGAACCCGAGCTGTGCACGATGCGGGCATGATGCACGCCGCCATGGCGGTCGATGCTAAAGGCTAGTTGCGCCACCCCTTGCTCTCCGCGCGCGCGCGCCTCGGCCGGATAACGCTTGCTGCGCTCCAGCCTGGCGACCAACTGCGATTTCCAGTTCGGCACTGCATAGGGATTGCGCGAGGCAGCGCCGGGCGCCGGCGCTGCCGCACGCTCGGCCTTATTCTCTGCGGTGCTCGGCGCGCTGGGAAGGCTCGCATGCTGTTGCTTGGGCTTTTCCTCTTTCGGTTTTTGTAGCGGCATCGGCGGTGGCGTCACAGCCAATGGCAGCTCGGCCTTCGGTTCCGGAGGTAGTTCGAGCTTCTCGACTGGTTTTATTGGGTCGGGCTCAGGCTCCGGTTCTGCTTCTGCCTGCTGTGGTCCGGGCGGCAGTTCGTTTGGTTTAGTGTCAGGCGCGACCGCAAGGGGGGCGAGATCGATGGTGATTACCGGTGCATTTGCCACCAGATCGGAATTCTCGGACCAGTGCGCCAGCAACGCGGCCACACCGACGGTGTGGAAGCCCAAGCGCCAGCGCAAAGCAGACGCCCCAGCGCAGCGTTTCGGGCCATGCGGCGTACGATCGCGTTTTGGTATGCCGCATTCACGGCGGCTTTCTCGGTTTCCAGAGCGACCAGCGCAACATGCAGATAGCCGGCGCTGCGCAGATCGTTCATCAGCGCCATCAGATCACCGTAAGGAACCGACTTGTCGGCGCGCAGAAACACGCGCTGCTGCTTGTCGCCATCGGTCGCCTGATCGAGCGCGGTGGAAAGCGTCGCGCGGCTCACCGCATCGTTGTCGATCAGTCAGGCTCAAGTCGGATTTGAGCGTCAGGAACAACGGCTTATCCGGCCGCGGCTGCTGCTCGGCATTGGCGGCCGGCAGGTTGACGGAAATATCCACGGTCGCCAACGGCGCCGCGATCATGAAGATGATCAGCAGAACCAAAATCACGTCGATGAACGGCGTGACGTTGATCTCATGGATCTCGTCTAAGGCATCATCGCCGTGGTCAAGACGCACGCTCATGGATCGTACTCCCTCCGGCAGCTCACTCGACGGCCGCTATCGGCCGTCGGCGCTCACCCGACGGGCGGTTAAAGCGCGCCACGGTCGAGGTCGCGGCTCGCCAAACGCAGGATCTCGGCGGCGGCGTCCGCCTGTAGTGCGCGATAGCCGGCGGTCCAGCGCGAGAACATGTTGTACATCACCACTGCTGGAATGGCCGCCACCAGGCCCAAGGCCGTTGCGAGCAACGCTTCGGCGATGCCAGGGGCCACCACCGCCAGATTGGTGGTGTGCTGCTTGGATATGCCGATGAAGCTGTTCATGATGCCCCACACGGTGCCGAACAGGCCGACGAACGGGGCGGTAGCGCCGACGGTGGCGAGTATGCCGGTGCCGCGGATCATCCGCCGGCCGGCAGCGGCTTCGATCCGCTCCAGCCGCGAGGCGATGCGCTCCTTTACGCCTTCAGCCGAGATAGCATCGGCCGAGAGCCGCAATTCAGTTTCGGTAGCGCGCAGCAGCACGGCCACATCGCCGCCGCTGACCGTTCAAGCGGGTCATGGCGTCGCCGAGCGAACGCGCCTCATTGAGTGCCTCGATTGCCCGCGCGCAGCCGGCGTCTGGCAGCCAGCAATTCGAAGGCCTTGGCAAACCAGATGGTCCAGGTCAGCAGCGAATGCGAAGGCAAGGCCGACCATCACCGCTTTGACCACAATATCGGCGGCCAGGAACATGCCCCACGGCGACAGGTCGCGCGGAAGCGTGAGCGGGATGGCGGTGGGCGGGGCCGCTACGGCGTTCGGTTCTGCTAACGCGGGCGGCACGATCGGGCGCCGGCACGGCCTCGGCCGGTGCCGGCAGATCGGTGCTTTTGCTTCTGGCACTTTTTGAGCGGGCGGAATAGCGGGGAGCAGCGACGGCCGGCGGTGCAGTGCTGGCGCAGGTGGCACCTGGGCAAAGGCGAGCGCGGGCAGCAACAGTGCGGCAGCGATCGCTACGGCCGGGATCAGGATCAGTTTGCTGCAAAATTTCATCGTGTCTTGGTCCTCTCGGCTTTCGGCCAAATGCCGGTACGGTCTGCACGTTGACCGCTTCGGTGCCGTTTGGCAGCATGCGACGGCGCCGATCCGCGAGCCTGTCGCCATCACCAGTCGAACGCGGTTGGAAATCGAGGTTTCCGTTGGCCGCGTCGGCGCCGTGGCGGACCTCGTAGCCTTTGCTTTGCCGCTGGCCGCGATGCGGCCGACAGCGCATCCCAAACGAGGTAGCGGCGGCGGGGCGGATGGGAGTCTGTTTGGCTCATCGCGACCGACCTCACAGTTTCTTCGAAACGCCGACGAAATAGCCGCGACGCTCTCCGAATTGCGGCGCGAACACGCCGATGCCCGAGCCGTCCCTGAGCTCGTAGATGGTGTCGAAGACGTTGACGACATCGAAGCGGACCGTGACCGGCTTGCCGTCGGGCTGCTTGATCTCGTGCGAGATGCCGATATTGGCCGTGGCGTAGGGCGCGACATGGTCGGTGTTGGCGAAACCGCTGCGCAAGCCGCTGCCGTAGACCATGCTCGCGCTGAAGCGGGTATCGTGCCAGAGGTAGGACGCTCCGGCCGAGCCGGTCCATTGCTGCGCGTGATCGGTGTTGATGTAGTTGCTGGCGATGTAGGCGAGCTCGTCGGCGCCGAACAGATATTGGTTCGACACGATGTTGGTCGCGACCTGGCGGGCCCAAGCGAGATTGCCGTAGGCGCTGAAATTGCCGTCCTTGTAGTTCGCGCTCAGTTCGACGCCGCTGTTATAGGCTTTTTCGTAGTTGAAGCCGTTGAGGATCAGCGCCGCGCCGAATTGCCCGTCGTCCAGCAGGTCCCTGGAAATCTTGTAGTAGGCGTCGAGGCCGACCTCGAGCTGCGGCGTGATCCTCTGCACGATGCCGGCATCGAAGTAATGCGCGCGCTCCGGCAACACCGGACTTTGCTGGAACGTATCCGGCTGCGCCGTCGTATTGGCGAAGGGCGCGATGTTGGCGGGCGCGGCGATCGCCTGCGGCGGCGGCGTGAAGTAGCGCGCATAGCCGGCATGCAATGTCGTCCCGTCGAGCGGCTTGTACACGACGTTGAAGCGCGGGCTGAGCTGATTGGCGTCGACATATTGCCACATCTGGTCGAAGCGCAGGCCGACATTCAGCGTTAGTTTGTTGGTGACCCTCCATTCGTCCTGGACGTAGACGCCGGCAATCCATCCGAACTTCGAACTGTTGTCGGTCACGCGTGAACGGCGCGTCGACCGGGACGCCGCCGACGAGCGGGAGCACGGTCGAGATATTGCTGTTCATGTGTGCTTTCGCCGTCGACCGTAAAACCCGCCCGCAGCGTATGCGCGTCGTTGAGCTTGTAGGCGCCGTCGCCCTGCAGGCCGTTGGCGAAGCCGCGGCGATAGACGTCCGAAGCGATGCCGTTGAAGACAAGATCGCCGATCGTGTCCGGAACGAAATGCAGCGTGCTGTAGCGGGAGAAGGCGGCGAGCTGGAAGTCCAGTCCGTTGACCGATTTCTGCAGCGCGAGCACGCCGAAGGTATTCTGCTCGGCTTGGTGTTCATTGAGCATCGACGAGTCGAAATTGCTGACGCCGAAAGCGGTGAACCCCGGCATTTGCCCCGGATTGTTCGGGATCTGGAAGCGGTTCGTGGTGTTGCCGAAGATCGTGCTCACGCGCGTGTTGCGGGTCGAGCACCGTCGAGGTGTAGCTGAAGAAGTTGCCCTGATAGGTGCGGTCGTGGATCGCATTGTGGCTGTCGGTCGGATTTTCGATGCCGAGATTGCTGGTGAAGCCGCGGCCGGTGAAGAAATATTCCGTGTTGCCGCTGCGCCCGCCGTATTCGAAGCTCGGCGTCAGCGTGCCGAAACTGCCGCCGTAGATGCCGACACTGCCGCCCTGCTGCAGCGCATTGCCGCTCTTGGTCTGGATATCGACGATGCCGGCGGTGCGCAGGCCGAATTGCGCCGGCAGCGCGCCGGTGATCAGCGCGAGGCTGCCGACGAAGCTGGTGTCGAGGACGTGACCGAAGCCGGAAATGCCATCCGGCAAAATGATGCCGTTGATGCGGTACTGCACGTTGGCATGCTCGTTGCGCACGTGGATGTCGCCATTGACGGCGCTATCCTGCGCAACGCCCGGCGCTTGCAGCAACACAGAGTTGATCGGCGCGTTGGTGCCCTGCGGCAGGGTATCGATGAAGGCGCGGTTCATGTCGAAGGTGCTGGCGCCGAAGCGCGGCGACAGGTTGTCGCGCGCGATGTCGAATTTCGTATTCGACGGAGGCGAGGTCGTTTTTCGGCTGCGCCGTCGGTGTGCCGGGGCCGGTTTGGGTCGCGGCGGCGCCGGCCGCTGCGCCTGGACGACGATTTCCGGAAGCACTTCTTGCGCCGCCGCTAAGCCGGGCAACACGCCCAGAAGCACAAACGGTAACGCCGCTCGGAGCGGAACCCGATAAACACCCGATGACATGGAACCTCCCTCGAAACGCCTTGACAGGAAATGTGATATTATAACATTACATTAATTTTCCCATGTCAACGGCGTTCGGCTCGCACTATTTACGGCTTAAACAGGTCCTTGGAGTTGATCGCAACCCGTAGGGGCTGAACGGCCTCAATGCGGATATCGCGAAACCGTTATGAATGGGACTATTGGAGGTGCGAGTTTGGCTCCCGCTGTCCACACGACTTCAAATTTTTAAACTCGCGACTGCTTTGACGATTGCGGCGCCTGCGACTGCAAAAACCGACCGAACGCTTTCAGTGTTGTTTCCGACACGTGATGCTCTATTCCTTCGGCATCGGCTTCCGCAGCCTCGCGCGAGACGCCAAGTGAGAGAAGGACATCCACAACAAGCCTGTGACGCGCACGCACCCAGGTAGCTAGCTCCTTGCCACCATCCGTAAGGAATACACCACGATATGGCCGAGCTGTCGCCATTCCCTCCCGTTTCAAGCGGGTGATGGTCTTAATGACTGTGGCATGGGAAACGCCAAGGCGGCGCGCAATATCTGTAGGGCGGGCCTCGCCCGTGGCGGCCAGCAGATCATCGATGAGCTCGACATAATCCTCAAGCAGAGCCATAGATTGAGCCGAACGAGTCTTGCCGAAGCGGTGCGCTTGGGCGAGCTCAGCGGGAAGCTCTGCCCGAGGTCCCGCTCGTTTTCCCATCGGCCTCCGTGACATTGCGGTCTCCCTCGAGTCGCCCACTTCAAGCCCATTTCATTCAAAACTTCACCGAGCAGGAACACATTTCAATGCCGCCGTCAAAACGGTGTAATATGAACATGCTGTTCATTATATTGACAACTCGGATATAGCCTAACTAATGTAACCGAGGCTACAAATAGGCGCCAAAGGCTAATGCGTAAGGGCTTGTCAATGACCGGTTCAATTGTCCGACAAGGGTCGCTTTCCGAACGGAGCGTCTCTGCCGCTCGCAGAGTGTTGACTGGCCAGCGCCGCGGGCTCGGCGGCTATTTCGCCTTTTTCGGTCCTGCGGTAATCGCCTCCATCGCCTACATGGACCCCGGAAATTTCGCCACCAACATCCAAGCGGGGGCAAGGTATGGCTACGGACTGCTTTGGGTGGTGTTGCTCGCCAATCTGATCGCGATGCTGTTCCAGGCCCTCTCCGCCAAGCTCGGTATCGTTACCGGGCGGAACTTGGCGGAGCTGTGCCGCGAGCAGTTTCCCCAACCGGTTGTCTGGGCGATGTGGGTGATCAGCGAGATTGCCGCCATGGCGACCGATCTGGCCGAGTTCCTCGGCGGCGCCATAGGGCTCGCCTTGCTTTTCCAAATGCCTCTCCTTTCGGGGATGGTTGTCACGGCGGTTGTGACGTACGGCATCTTGATGTTCGAGAGTTCTGGGTTCCGGCCCGTTGAGCTGATCATTGGCAGCTTGGTCGGCATTATCGGGCTTTGCTACCTCATCGAGATGTTCATCGCTCCAGTCGACTGGAGCGCGGCGGCGTTGCACACGGTGCTGCCGCAATTAGCCGATGGCGAGGCACTGCTGCTCGCAGTCGGCATCATTGGGGCAACCGTTATGCCGCACGCCATTTATCTGCATTCTGGCCTGACGCAGGCTCGTACGCCGGTCCATGACGACAACGAGCGGAGCAAGGTGCTGCGTTTCTCCAATCAAGAAGTCATCATCACTCTGGTTATCGCCGGCTTGGTCAATATGGCGATGGTGATGATGGCGTCGAGTGCCTTCCACGCCGGACACAGCGAAGTTGCGGAGATCGAAACGGCCTATCACACGTTAGCGCCCTTGCTCGGCGTCGGGGCAGCGGGCGTGTTCTTGGTCTCCCTCATTGCTTCGGGGGTGTCGAGCTCGGCGGTTGGAACAATGGCCGGCCAAATGATTATGCAAGGCTTTATCAGGTTCCGGATCCCGATCGTGGTTCGACGGCTGGTAACGATGATTCCGGCTTTTATTGTCGTCGCTCTTGGCGTGAATGCGACAAATGCGCTGGTCGTCAGTCAGGTCGTGCTCAGTATTGCCCTGCCGCTTCCGATGATAGCGCTCCTGATCTTCACTCGACGCGTGGACATCATGGGTCAATTCGCTAATGGCCGACTGACCACTATCGCAGCGATCGTTGCGACTGCGGTAGTGTTGCTGCTCAATGTTATTCTAATTCTTCAGACGCTCGGCATGCAGATCCCCGGTTTAACTGTCGGAGGCTAGGGCCTGGAACGCTGGAGAAAAGCAGACGCGACTATTGTGCGACCCAGCGCACATCGCGCTCCTGACGCCGATCAAGCGGTAGCCAATTCATGGGCGATGGTCAGATGGAGGCTCACATTAGCAATTTCTTCCGATTCTACACGGCAGCTCCCAAGTCGACACCTGCTGAATGGGGCCCTGCCGCTTCGGAAAGCTCAGTCGTCGTGCGGCGAACGCATCCAGCAACGGTGGTGCTGGCCGTTATCGTCAAGAATGTCGGCACAGTCCCACTTTCCAAACCTAATGTACGATCCTTCCCTAGCATCGATGGTAGAGAGGCGGTCGCCCGATGATAGGGCGCGTCGCTATACATGTTTGTTGTAGCCGTCGGCGCTCTTCACGCAGCGGCCAGCAATTGAATTTGCTGTGCTTCTGGTCGGCCGCTTCGTGGATTCGCCCGCACAGTGAACGTGACTCGATCACCCTTGCGGGGCAAGTACTTTGACGCAATGCACGTGTGATGAAAAAAGTGTACCACGTGGTCGCCATCGGCCTGGACGCAACCGCAACGCTTCTCTCTGTCGAATATTTTGATCGTTCCTACGGACATTTGACACCTCCTTGGGGTTTTGAGTCCAATGTAAAATTCAGATGCGAACAACGCTGACTGAAACCTCTCCGCGCTTGTGCCGGTGTGTGGCCCAGAAAACGCAGAGCGCCAGTGCCATCACAATATCGTCGTGGGCCGTTGCGCGCGCCGACCAAGTCGCGTTGCCGCTCGCGGAAAGATGACGGCGGAAATCTGCAAGCTCGGAGCGCAGAGCACCGCCCTCCGCGAGATCAGCAGCGAAGCGAAGCTCGCCGGTTGCCAGCCGGGCATCAACGCCGGCGACCAACAACCCCTTCGAAACCCGCCACCAATTACGATCGGATGAATAGCCTTCGCCCGCCGTGATTGTAACTCCGATCGGTCGCAGTCCTGCCCGCTCGAACAACTCATATACGGGCCGACCAACGCCTGTCGCATCAACTACGAGATCACATCCAATGTTGCGCAGTGGATTGCGCGCATAAAGCATCGCGACGTGCTGGACTATCTCCGGATAGGGGGTGCCGCGCTTCAACCGTTCGAGATGCACGAGGTCAAAGCGCTCATCGACGTTCTGGCGAAAGACCTTCGTCTCGTGATTGACGGAAAAATCACTACCTGGCGTGCGGTGATGCTCGACGATGGCGATCGCCGTGTAGTCCACGCTTTGCGCGAGATCCACGCCCATTATAAAGCGTCGCAGCGGCGGACTTGTAATGCGCGTCCAGGACTGACCTTTGTACAAGATGTGTTCTACTGCCATAGCGCACGCACTTCCTTGCTGAATGCTGAGTCGATTGTGGTGATCGCAAAGACCGCGTCGTCCGGCTCGAGCCACGCCAACTCATATTCCTCGCTGAATCGTTGTTGCCCTAGCTCGCGCAATTCTTCCGAAAGGAATTCGGGGCTGATGCGCGGGCATTCACTGGCCGGTACTTGAACCCGGTGCCACGACTGGTCGCCGTACCACGCCTCATGGAACCAGCCGCGCTTGCCAGCCGGCGTGCTTAATGCGATCAGCCGGCCGTTACTGGTCGCGAGCATGGGCCGAACCGCCGCGAGGAGGTCATCCTCAACCCGCGCCGCTTCGTCGATTACGATAAGCGTGGCCCCGCTATACCCGCGGATTGTGCGTTCCTCGCCCGGAAGCGCGATAATGCGTGAGCCGGTTTCAAGCTCGCAACGCAGCGCCGACTCTGCAGCGATCCGCGGGGCGCCGGAAAGCTGGCGCAGATAGCGCACGACCGTCTTGAATAGCTCGCCCGACTGCCGTTGTGAGGGCGAGATCAGCAAGATCAGAGCTCCGGCCGTCCTGATCGCCGTAGCAATGGCGATCAGCGCGCAGACGGTGCTCTTACCGCTCTGTCGGCTGCATAGCAGCAACACTCGCGGGGCCGAGTTGCGCATCAGGTCGCGCTGCCAGGCGTCGAGCGTAATGCCGACATCGGCGCCAATTCGCGCCGGATCGAGCGAACGAGCAAGATCAGCCATCATGGCGACACCGACTGGTGCTCGATCATGATCGGCGCCTTGTTCGCCTTGGCGGTGATCTCCGCCGCCGCGTCCAACTCAATGGCTGCAATGCGCGCAGCAATGCGGCTCGCGATTTCCGGGTGGCCGCGGAGTTCTTCGACTAAGATCGAGCGGAGTTTCAGATAATCAGGCGTCAACAAGATCGACCGCGACGTGATCTCGGTTCGGCTCACAAGCTGCCCGAGCAACCGCGAGACCAGCTCCAAATTCTGCAAAACGGCGGCTTCGCAACGGACAGCGACGCCAGGCAGATCGGCTTCGAGCGCCTGAGCCGCCATCGTCGCCAGGCGGGCACGTTGGCTGATTGGGTGCGCTAGGAGGCTCTCTGATTCGGAACGCTGCAGCTGCTCCAGGTCGATCTCCGACGGACGAAGCTGAGTCAGGATCGCGGCTTTGGCCTGCGGAGGAAGGTGGTTCGCGGCGTGGCGGGCGAGGGTGTCCTCGCTCACGTCGAAGCGGTCAGCCAAGGTGCTCCGGGGCTGTCCTTTCCGAAATTTCTATCCAGCTTGGATTCGCATTATGAGGCAAAATCATCGCATCATTGAATGCGATGTTTGCGATCCTGCACGCACTCGGAATGTTCGTCGCGGATGTGTTCAAGTCGCGGTGTCGGCTTGAAGCCGAGAATCTGTTTCTCCGTCATCAGCTCAATATTGCTTTGAGGCGGGCGCCGCCTCGTCTTCGACTGCACGGCATTGACCGCGCTCTGCTGGTATGGATGACGAGGCTCTGGCCGAGCCTGCTCGGTGCAACTCAGGTGGTTCAGCCGGAGACGATCCTTCGGTGGCATCGCTCAGGGTTTAAAGCGTTCTGGCGCTGGAAATCGCGAAATAGAGCAGGGCGGCCGAAGATCGATCGAGGCCTACGTGATCTGATCCAGCGGATGAACAGGGAAAACCCGCTGTGGGGCGCGTTCCGGATCCATGGCGAGCTTCTAATGCTTGGCTTTGTGGTGGCCCAATCGACGGTCTCGAAGTATATGGCGCGCGCTTCGAAGCCGCCGTCGCAAACCTGGAAGACTTTTCTGCAAAATCACGCTGAGGCGACTGCTGCCATCGATATGTGTATTGTGCCGACGCTGACCTTTGATCGCTTATTTGCGTTCCTGGTACTGGGCCACGGCCGGCGACAGCTGTTGTGGTTCGAGGTGACAAGGCACCCGACCGCCGAGTGGCTGGCCCGACAGATCACCGAGGCTTTCCCTTGGGCATCAGCTCCGGCTTATCTGGTGCGCGACAATGACCGTGCCTACGGACATATCTTCAGGTCCCGGGTGAGGGCGATGGGTATCCGCGATCGGCCAATCTCTCGTCAATCGCCGTGGCAGAATGGCTATGTTGAACGTCTGATTGGCACATTGCGCCGCGAGTGCCTGGATCAAGTGGTCATTGTCGGCGAGACGCACCTGCGGCGAATTCTTTCCGGCTACGCGGAGTATTACAATCAAGCGCGCACGCACTTGGCATTACAGAAAGATACGCCCCTGCATCGTGCAATCCAGCGGTCTGGCACCATTATCGCCATTCCGATCTTGGCAGGGCTGCATCATAAATACGTTCGGATATAATTTTCGGAAGGGACACCCCTCCAAGGCACCAATTTCCAAAGCCTGCCGAGCCTTTCCCCAACCTCGATCTAACAGAGCGTTGACCGCTGCCACGCGGGCCGCTGCCGGTGCGCGTTTGTTTTTATGGATTTCCTTGAGGGTCGCAATTGCATCGACCGTGTGCTCCCGGCAGAGCTCCTCAACTTGGCGTAGCGCCTTTGGACGCCCACCGGGATTTCCGCTTTGACCTTTCTGAAATTTCGCCATTTTCTGCCTGCATCCGCCCTGTTCTCAGGGGAGCCTTACCGTCGATAGGGAACACGCGCGGCATTACCCATTTGCCGCCGTTTTCTCCTCAACTGGCTTAGAAGCAAACCGTTTGTGGTCTTTCCCTTCTCCTTTTTCATTGGTTGCTCCTTTCTTCCTTAAATCTGTGTTCTTCGTGGGGCTCACCATTTTCACAAAATTGGACCCTATCGAGCGGGCCGGTGACGGGGCTCGACGCAGCCACGCACGCCATTCAGGAGAGCTGATTTGCACGATGTTGGTCAGATTCTTGCGACCGGGTTGAGGACGCTCCTTAATCGTGATGTGGCAGAGACGGCGCGCCTCGTGCATGGCCGTCTGTACCGTAGTCCGGCAGACGCCCGCGAGTGCGGCGATCTTGTCTATAGGAAAGTCACAGATGCCGTGGCGCTTGATCTCGCCAGAAACGATACACAGCACCGACCGCTGGCCTTCGGTGTAGTGGTGTCTGAGATCGTCGGGCAGGGCGCTCGACCCACCGAGCATCCGGCGTCGATCCCTTGACGCCTTGCGATCTGGTGATCGTGGCCGTTGCCGGGGCGCAAAACGGCTGCCAATTCGGCCAGCAACCTTCGCTAGCGGCGTGGTGTGGCCCGGCGCGGTACGGCAACCTAGCGGGCGTCGGCGTTCGATGATGGGCGCCAAGTACGTGGCCTCGGCCTCCGCGATCTTGCCCTCGCCGTAGCCTCGCCAAAGAAGACGCCCAAACTCGTCGAGCTGATCCGAGCCGCTGCATTCGTTGATAAGCTGGTAAATCGCGCGCCCGGCCATACCGAGTGTCTGAGCGGCAGTTGCATTTGCTACCGCGCCGGTCGGCACCTCGAACTTAGTTGGGAAATCTAATGCAACGTTTTGATGTTGCACGACTGCCTTTCTCCTTGGTTGGGAGAAAAGCCTTGTTCAATCAATTTGGGGCAGATGCCTCTTAATCAGCGGGTCCCAGGTTCGAGCCCTGGTGCGCCCACCAAAAACCGTTATAAGTCAATGGTTTATGGTTGGATCAATTTCAGAAGCGACTTCGCAAAAAGTTATAAACAGTTATAAACTTTTTCTGCGAGCATTTTTGTCATTTGGTAATTGGCTGTGATGCGAAACAATAGCAACTTATTGTCAACTCCGGAGACCGCAGCACTCCTTAAGCGCTCAAATGCTGCTGACATCGTCGAAATCAAAAAACAGTTGCAAGAAAATCGGAACACTAGGGTCGTATTCCAGATTTTGTTCCTACCAATTAGCCTTTGGAATTATCTCAATAAAGGAGGGATACCGCGTGGTGAAGAAGCCGCTTGCAATAAAAGAAAAAGCGACTGAGCAACCTGAGAACAATGGTACGACGAGACCCAAAAATCCGTCAGCTAATGTGTTGCCGACCGCGGGCTTTGTTCTCCAAATCGATGGGAAGTTCAAATCGGAATATGAGACCACAGAGCAGGCGATGAAAGCGGGGTTGGAGCTCAAGATGAAGTATCCGTTCCTTCAGGTGATCATATATGACGCAAAGGAGCGAACGCGGGCTCTGGTGGCGTTGCCAGTGTGACTTGGCTGATGTGTTTACTGCGCGGTCTTCGAATTGAGTTCCCCCATACGCTTTGCAAATGCGGGATCGAAGGCGCAGAGCGCATGACGAATTCCAACTTCTGAGCGCATAAATTCTTGTCTTTCGGTGACAGGTTGTCCGCAATCTTGGCAGGTCCCGACTAATGCGATGAACGGCTTGTGGCGCATTTTCTCCGCTGTAACTGGCTCATTTTCTGTGGGCATCGCGGCTGACCTTATGGCGGAATACATGAAGATCATCCCCGAACTGCCCTAAATGGCATTACGGCAGGTACGCTTGTTGCCGAGTGCGAAGGACGGCATGATTGCGATATGGGCAGAAGTCTCTCCGCGGTTTCATGAAGGACAACGTGAAGCCGCAGCAGCAGGGGCCTATTTTCGATCGGCCACTCGCGTAGTGGTCAACCCCACATACCCCGCAACTTCGCGCCCACGTCCGTTTTGGCGCGGCCGACCGTGGACGATAGAGTCTCCGGCGTTGCGATTGGCCACATGCAGCTTTCGAAGTGACGCGTGATCGAGGCGGGGATGAAACGCGTCCTTTGCGCGTAGACGTGTCTGTCCCCATTTCCCCGCTGTCCGTGGACGTAGAAGCGTTGCGGCACCACGAGATGGAGTTGATCTTTTGCGCGCGTCATGGCGACATAAAGGAGGCGGCGTTCCTCTTCGATCTCGTCGTTGGTTCCGACACCGAGGTCCGAGGGTATGCAGCCATCGACGGTGTTCAGCACGAATACCGATTTCCATTCCTGGCCCTTCGCCGAATGGATCGTCGAGAGGATGAGGTAGTCCTCGTCGAGACGCGGCGTTGCGGCCTCACCGCTCGTCGCGTCGGGCGGGTCGAGCGTAAGTTCAGTCAGGAAGCGCTCGCGGCTGGCGTATCCCAACGCAATCTCGGAGAGCTGGGCGAGGTCGACCTGACGCACCGTGGCGTCTTCGTAGAGCCGCTCCAGGTGCGGCGCGTACCACTGGCGCGCTAGGTCGAGCTCCGCCGGCCAACCAGCCGTCCGGCGGCGCAGGTTGCCGAACGTGGATGCGAAACTCGGCCACCACTCGGCGGCGGCCGCCGGCGGCTTGAATCCTTCTACCGCTTGCGAGGCCTCCGACGCCCCGGCGATGCAGTCCAATAGGCGGCCGGCCGCCGCCGGTCCTATCCCCGGAATCAACTGCGCCACGCGAAATCCCGACACGCGGTCACGCGGGTTCTCGGCCCAGCGCATGATCGCGAGCACGTCCTTGATGTGCGCCGCTTCGAGAAACTTAAGCCCGCCGAATTTGACGAACGGAATGTTGCGGCGGGCCAGCTCGATCTCGAGCGAGGCGCTATGATGCGACGCGCGGAAAAGGACCGCCTGTGCTTTGAGCGTGATGCCGGCTTCGCGATTCTCCAGAATTCGTTCGACGACGTAACCGGATTGCGCGACGTCGTCGGCCACGCTCACCAGCACTGGGCGCTGCGCCGACTTTCGGTCCGACCGCAGATTCTTGGTGAACCGCTCTGCGGCGAATTCGATGACCGCGTTGGCGGCGTCGAGGATCGGCATAGTCGAGCGGTAGTTCTGGTCGAGCGTGACGATATCGGCCTTGGGACTGAAGTGGTGCGGGAAGTCGAGAATGTTGCGGACCGTCGCGGACCGAAACGAATAGATCGACTGGGCATCGTCACCGACGACCGTCAGGCCGCGGCCCGTCGGCTTCAGTCCGAAAAGGATTGATGCTTGGAGGCGGTTGGTGTCCTGGTACTCGTCGACAAGCACATGGTCGAAGCGGGCGGCGACTTGCTCGGCAACCGAGCCCTCCGCCATCATGTGCGCCCAATAGAGCAGCAGGTCGTCGTAGTCGAGCACGTTCTGGTGCTGCTTCGCCACGACATAGGCCGCGAACAGCCGGCGCAGGTCCGCCTCCCATTCGCTGCACCATGGGAAGTGCCGGTTCAGGATCTCGTCGAGGTCCGCTTGCGCGTTGACTGTGCGCGAGTAGATCGACAGGCACGTGCCTTTCATCGGGAAGCGGCGCTCCTTGTTCGACAGCCCGAGGTCGTGCCGGACAAGGTTCATCAGATCCGCGGAATCCTCGCGGTCGTGGATCGTGAATTCGCCATTGAGCCCGATATCGGCGGCATATTTCCGGAGCAGCCTCGCCCCGATCGCATGGAACGTGCCGGACCAGCTCATGCCGGCGCCGAGCGCACGGGAGTTCGGTCCGAGCACCTCGGATGTGATACGTTCGACCCGCCGCTTCATCTCGGCGGCCGCGCGTCGGGAGAAGGTCAGCAGCATAATACGTCGTGGATCGATCCCGCCGACGATCAGATGCGCGACGCGGTGCGCGAGCGTGTTCGTCTTTCCCGAACCCGCGCCTGCGATGATGAGCAGTGCCGTCGCATCGTCAAGGGACGGTCCTCCGTGCTCGACGGCGCGGCGCTGCTCCGGATTGAGCTTGGACAGATAGGCCGCATTCATGCCGTTTGCACTTTCGAATCGCTCGTTGTTTCAGCCAGCACGACCCCGACCGCTTTCGCAACAGCAATCTTGTCCCTGCCCCTCGCCGGACGCTCCGGATGCGCTGGTGAAGGTCTGCTTGCGTTCCAAATCCGACGCTCGAGGTGGACGAAGATCCAGTTATGGGTGAGTAGCCCCTCGCCGATGAGGCCGTTCACGGCCGCGGGGATTTCATGATGTCGGCCATAAAGGTCAGGTCTGGCGAAGTGCAGCGGTTATCTGTTGTAATCGCCGAAAGGGCAGAGGCTGCCTGAGCGGTTGCAATCAACGCGTCGGCGCTAATCAATTCCCTTTCCTGTCGCTATTATGGCCTCGGATTGCGAATCACACGTGCGGCAGCTGATCCTCGCACATGGTCTGGAAAGTCGATCCATTCCTTTCTTCGCCAGCGGAGGTGCCCAAGCTTGTTTAAAATTCCCGTGTGCCCTTGCCGGCTTCCGCCGTTTTTGCCTCATAAGTTGAAGCCGCATGTCTGAGCGAGCAGTTGAAGTGGCTGTCCCCCGATTGGCGTCGGCGACCGGGCTCGCGGTCGGCGGTCTACCGCATTCCCCGCCAACTAAGCGCGGCCAGGTCGCATCAGTGTGTGTCTTGGAGATAAGTGTAGCGCGTGAAAAATAATGAGAATATTAGACGAAAGAGCCGTCATACGCCCTTCGTCATCGCGGTGCATCGCTCTCGCTTGGCTCAAGACACGCCTGCCCGTGGATAGACTGGAAACGTGGTCGCCGCCGGGCACGTGCTTTTTCAAACGACTCTGTTGCTAGTGTTGCGGCGAGATGGAAACATGGATCGGTGCGCGTGTCGACGGCCTGTGCGGACGAGCACCACTGAGACCATCCTGTGCCAGCAATCGCCGGGCCAAGGACAACAAGATGACGTTGGGTTCGATCATGCCAAAGCCTGCGCGGAAGACGACGTATCTTGCGCAGAGCATCGTCTTCGTCTTTGCGCTCCTGGTTTTCTGTTCCGGCGCCGCGCACGCGCAGCATGGCGGCGGCGCATTTGGGCGCCTGACCGGCCAGTGGGCCGGGTCGGGCACGATCGATCTTTCGAACGGCACCCACGAGCCGCTGCGCTGCCGGGCGTCGTACGATCTACCCGCCGATCAGAACAAGCTCGAACTCAACATCCGTTGCGCCAGCGACAGCTACAATTTCGATTTGTTCGGCAGCGCGGTATTGTCCGGCCATGCCGTCAGCGGCACCTGGAGCGAATCCACTCATGCGGCGTCCGGCACCATCTCCGGCACTGCCGAAGGCGACCGCATTCAAGTGCGCGCCGACAGTCCCGGCTTCACGGCCAATTTAAGCCTGACCACGCACGGCAACCGGCAATCGGTTTTGATCAGAACTCCGGACCCGAGCGCTGGCATCAAGGGTGCGACGATCAACTTGCGCCGCCGCGGCTAGCCGGCTCCGATTGAGCCCCGGTCTATTCGGCCGGCGAGCGGCTCGACCGCCGCATCGAGAGATGGCGCGCGACCTTGGCGAGGAAAGTCGCGGTCGGCCGCAGGATGAGCAGGTCGGCGACCAAAGCCGAGATCATCGCAAACGCGCTGAGCCATCCGAACAGGCGCAGCGACGGCAGGCTGGAAAAAACCGTCATTGCCAGTCCGCAGGCGAGGACCGCTGAGGTCAAGATTAGCGGCGGACCGACCAGAATGGTCGCGCGCTCGACGCCCACAGCCGGGTCAGGCTCGGTGTCTTCGATCTGCAGCCGGTTGAGGAAGTGGATCGTCGCGCTCAAGCCCAGACCGAACGACACGGTGAGCGCGATGACGCTGGCGAACTGCAAGCCGAGGCCGCTCACCAGCAACAAGCAGCCGGCGAGGACGATGGGGAACAGGCCCGGCAGGATGCTCGTCAGCATGACGATGAACGAGCGGAAGGCGAGGCCGATAAACGCGGCGACAAAAACGATCTCGATGGTCAGCCCGTCGCTGAGCTTGTCGATCATGATGGCGCTGTTGCGCGCGGCGATCACCGACAGGCCGGTGACCGCGATGGTATAGCCGGGATATTTGGCTTTGAGCGCGCCGAGCTTTTTGTCGAGTTCGTCGACGATCGGCAACAGCTTGTTGGCGTCGGCGTCGGGCACGCGGCCGTTAACGATGACCGCATCCTGCTTGGCCGAGATGAAACGCCGCGTCAGATAAGGCGGCAGCATGTCGACATATTGCTTGAGCGTGGCGACGTCGGTCTTGCCCAACTTTTCCGCAAGCCAGCGCCGGAGCGTTTCTGTCGACCAGACATTGCCGACGCCTTCCTGGTGCTCCAGGGTGGAATGCACGTCGGCGATGGCGGCGAGCGTCTCGGGGTCGTACAGCGATTTCCCCTGCGGAAACTCGATCAGCACGTCGATCGGGTTGGCGCCAGTGAGCTTGGCGTCGAGCCGCCGGCTGGCGGCAACCGCCTGCTGGCGGTCGGGCACCTGATCGGCGAGGCGGTAATGCGGCTGCAATTGCGAATAGCCGACCGACAACGCGACAACGACGAGCAGACCGGCCAGCGTATAGAGCCCCGGATGGGTCACCATGCGCACGGCGATCCAGCTGCAGAAGCGGCGCAGAACGTCGAGCGCTTTGTCCATGCCGCGCACGCTCGCGGCAAATCCCGCCTCGTTGCGGATGAGCAGGACTCCGAGCAGCGGCAACAGCATGATCACCGCCACCAGCGCGATCAACGTCGCGATCAGGCCGGCTTCGCCGAAAGTGCGGATCAGGTCGGACGACGAGAACTGCAGGGCGATGAACGATATCCCGGCGGTCGCATGGGTGAGCACGCAGGCCGGACCGGCGATCAGCAGCGCGTTGCGGAAGGCGGTGAACTTGTCGTCGCCCATAATCAGGCGATCGCGCGCCGCAAAGGTGAGCTGCATGCTGTCGGAGAAACTGATCACCATGATGAGCGGAGTCATCACGTTCAAGAAAATATTCAGGCTGAAGTTGAGCCAGCCGAGCGTGCCGAGCGCGAGCAGAATAGCGGCGAGCGGCGGGGCGGCGGCGATGATCATGAACGCCAGGCGGCGGAAGAACAGCGCCGCGATCAGGCAGCCGGCGAGAAAGCCGAGCGCGTTGTAATACAGCCGGTCGCGCTCGATCGCGGTGCGCGTCTCGAGTTGCATCACCGGCACGCCGGACAATTCGCCGCTTAGTCCGGTGCCGGCCAGGTGTTCGTTGAGCGACTGGCGAACCTCGCCGATCACCTTGGACAAGTTGTGTTGCGTTGCCGCCGGATCGAGCGCCAAGACGATCAGCGCTAGATGGCCGTCCGGCGACAGTAATTTGCCGCGGATGATCTCGTTCGCCTTCACCTTGGCGATGAGGTTCTGGTAGTCCTCGCCGCTCGGCAGCGGGTTGGGAAAAAGCGGCGCCGGAATCTGCCCGTTCTCCGGCGGTTGCCGCGCCGAGAACAGCGAGATGACGCCGCGCGTGCCGTCGATGAGCTGCAGGTCAATGACGAGATCGCGCAGCTTTTCCAGCGACGACCGCTCGAGCAACGTCGGACCCTCGACCACCACCAAGACGTCGAATTCGGTCGAAGGGAAGCTGTGGGTGACGTCTTCGTAGGTCTTGAATTCCGCGGTGTCGGAGCGAAACAGCTGGCTGAGCGAATCGTCGACCTTGAGCCGCGTAAAGCCGACCGCGGCCAGCGCGCACAAGACGACAAAAACGACGACGGAAATGAGCCGGTGCGACAACGGGAAGAAGCCGATGCGTTCGATTCCCAGCGCCAGATTTCGCGGGACGACGTTGCGCGGCGTTTCCAGGAATTCAAGTTCTGGCGGCGGGTTCGTCACGGCGGCGCTCTAGCGGGTCGTCCCTCGTTGTACGCCGAACGACAATCGCACGCGCCCCGGCGCAAGTATAGGGCTCAAGCCTCAGCTGCGGCGATTGGCGATGAAATGCGCGGCCGCCCGCAGAACGGCGCCATCTTTGCCGAACGGGGCGACCGCCTGTTCGGCCTCGGCGACCAGCGCCTGGAGGCGTTTGTGCGCGCCGTCGACCCCGAGCAGGCTGACGAAGGTCGCCTTGTGGGCGGCCGCGTCTTTGCCGGTCGCCTTGCCGACGGTGGCCGCGTCGCCCTCGATATCGAGCAAGTCGTCGGCGACCTGAAAGGCCTCGCCGACCGCCGCGCCATAACGTTCGAGCGCGACACGGGCCTTTTTCGGCGCCGCACCGAGCATGGCGCCGGCGACGCAGGCGAACTTCAGCAGCGCGCCGGTCTTCATGGCTTGCAAGGTTTTGACGCCGGCGAAATCAAGCGGCCGGATGCGGCCATTGGCAAAGCGGCCCTCCGCCGCAAGATCGAGCATCTGCCCGCCGGCCATGCCGCCGATACCGGCGGCTCGCGCCAGCGCCGAGACGATCTCGACCCTGATGTCGGCTTTGGCGTGGGTCTGCGGGCGCGACAGCACGTCGAAGGCGAAGGTCAACAGGCCGTCGCCGGCGAGGATCGCGGTCGCCTCGTCGAAGGCTTTGTGCGCAGTCGGGCGGCCGCGCCGCAGCGCGTCGTCGTCCATCGCCGGCAGGTCGTCGTGGACGAGCGAATAGCAGTGCACGCACTCGAGCGCGGCAGCGACCATCAGCGCCTGGCGGCGCGGCACCGCGAACAGCCGCGCGCTCTCGACCACCAGGAAAGGCCGTACGCGCTTGCCGCCGCCAAGACTGGCGTAACGCATGGCATCCAGCAGGCGGCGGGGGCGCGCTAGCTCGCCGGCGACCGGTTTGGGCGCCAGCAATTGGTCGAGCAGGCGTTCGGTATCGGAAGCAACCGAATCGAGACTCTGCTTGAAGCGATCGGTGGGATCGGCCGCCGCTTTACGTTTGACGGAAGGCGCTATCGCACTACGAGACGGCAGACCCATGACTTCCGAGCTTTGCAGCCCCCCTCGGCATGAACGAAAAGGATTGACGGCGGCCCCAGAAACTCTACTTCGCCGCCGTGACTTCATCGAGTTGCGAAGCCTTGGCGGTGGCGGTAGGCGAGCCACCGTGGCCGAAGCGGCGCTCGATGTAGTCGATGACCATCTGTTTGAAATCGGTCGTCAGCGTCGGCCCGCGCAGCGTGGCGGCCTTCTTGCCGTCGATGAAGACCGGCGCGGTCGGCTGCTCGCCGGTACCGGGCAGCGAAATGCCAATGTCGGCGTGCTTGGACTCGCCCGGGCCGTTGACGATGCAGCCCATCACCGCGACGTTGAGCGTCTCGACGCCGGGATAGCGCGTTTTCCACGCCGGCATCGAGTCGCGGATAAAACTTTGGATATCGGAGGCCAACTCCTGGAACGTGGTCGAGGTGGTGCGGCCGCAGCCGGGGCAGGCAGCGACCAGCGGCACAAAGGTGCGCAGCCCCATGGTCTGCAACAGCTCTTGCGCCACTTGCACTTCGCGCGTGCGGTCGCCGTTCGGCTCTGGCGTAAGCGAAATGCGAATGGTGTCGCCGATCCCCTGCTGCAGCAGTACGCCCATGGCGGCGCTGGAGGCGACGATGCCTTTGGTGCCCATGCCGGCTTCGGTCAGGCCGAGGTGCAGCGCGTAGTCGGAGCGGCTGGCGAGAATCGTATAGACCGCGATCAGGTCCTGCACCGCCGATACTTTGGCCGACAGGATGATGCGGTTCTTCGGCAGCCCAATCTCGACGGCGCGCGCCGCCGACAGCAGCGCCGATTGGACCATGGCTTCGTGCGTCACCTCGCGGGCGTCGAGCGGCTCGGCTGCGTGCGAGTTCTCATCCATCAATCGCGTGAGCAATTCCTGATCGAGCGAGCCCCAATTGGCGCCGATGCGCACCGGCTTGTTGTGCTTGATCGCCATTTCGACGATGGCGGAAAACTGGCGGTCCTTCTTGTCCTTGAAACCGACATTGCCGGGGTTGATGCGATATTTGTCGAGCGCCTCGGCACAACCCGGATGATCCGCGAGCAGCTTATGGCCGATGTAGTGGAAGTCGCCGACGATGGGGACGTTGACGCCCGTCTTGAGCAGGCGCTCCTTAATGCGCGGCACCGCGGCCGCCGCTTCGTCGCGGTCGACCGTGATGCGCACTAACTCCGAGCCGGCGCGGGCGAGCGCCGCCACCTGCCGTGCGGTGCCTTCGACATCGGCCGTGTCGGTGTTGGTCATCGACTGCACGACGATCGGCGCGCCGCCGCCGACGGTGACGCCGCCGACGTCTACGGCGACCGATTTATGACGCTCGTGTGTCGCGGTGCCCATGAAAAGTTTCTTTCGTGCCGGCCATTTTCGGCCCCAAAGGGACTATATCGCCATCCTTCGTCGGCGCGTCAACGCCGACACGACGGATGGCCGGGAAGGGTTCCGAAACAGGCTATTTTGCGGCGGATCAGGCTTTGCTGAGACCGAGATGGCCGAAATCCGGGCCGAGCAGGCGGCGCACGCGCAGCAACGCACGGCGCGCCGCATAGCCATCACAGGCAAGGCGGAGCAAGCCGGATAATTGCGAAGGCCCGGCGATCAATTCACGCAGGACCGCGGTGATGCTGGTGCCGCCATCGGGGCGCATGCCGGCGAGCGCCGCGTCTGGGATGGCGCGATGCGCGGGATCGATGACCACCCGGACCGCGGCGAAGCTCAGGCCGTGGATCGAGGCCATGCGGGCAGCGAGATGCGATTCCATGTCGACGGTCGCAGCCCCGGTCTCGACGTGCATGCGCCGCTTGGCTTCCGTGGTCGCGACCGCACAGTCGACGCCGGCGATGGGCCTATGCTCGGCGCCCGGAATCATCGCCAGGATTTTCTCCGACCAGGCGCGGTCAGTTGAGCGCGTGTGCTGCGCGTCGACAATCGAGGAGGCGACGACCCAGTTGCCCGGGCGCAGATGCGGCGCCAGTCCGCCGGCGACGCCAAAGCTGATAATGCCGCGGCAGCCCTGCTTGAGCGCCTGATCGAGCGAGGCGGCAAGCTCGCGTTCCGAGTTGCGGCAGATGGCGACCACGCCCGGCCCGGACGCGATGCGGGCCTCGAAGGCCAGGCCAACAAGCGCGATGACGGAGCGACCGGGTGCTGTGGCATCCGCCTTGACGTGGGTCGGCGGGGCGAGCGCGGCGGCGCTGCCGCCCGACGCAAACGAATAGGCCTCGGCCGCGGAGTAATCCAAAGTCCAGGCGTCGCTCGATCCGATTTGCGCCATTTGCCCCCCTAAGCCCACGTCATCCTCCTGGGCTTATGCCGTCAAATCAAGCAAATTTCGTGCCGTCATCAGGTGCGCCTCTACCCGAAGATTGGATTGCGCTTTCCCTTTACCAGTAACTCGACTAGACGACCAATCAGCTTGGATTGCTTGGCCGCTCGCATGAGCCATCAAGAAAAGATTCTCATTACCGGGGCAAGCGGATTCGTCGGCTCGGCGGTGGCGCGCCAGCTGGCCGAGGCCGGCTACGCGGTGCGCGCCCTGGTGCGCGGAGCGAGCCCGCGCGGGCATTTGGCCGGGCTCAACATAGAGTTCCTCGAAGGCGATCTGCGCGACCGCACATCGCTCGAGCGCGCGAGCGCCGGTGTGCGCTATGTCTTTCACGTGGCCGCCGACTACCGTCTGTGGGCGCGCGATCGCCGCGAAATCTTCGCTTCCAACGTGGAGGGCACGCGCAACCTGATGGAGGCGGCGCTGGGGGCGGGCGTCGAGCGTGTGATCTACACCAGTAGCGTGGCGACGATTGCCGTGCGGTCGGACGGCACGGCCGCCGACGAGAGCATGCCGCTACGCGAAGAGCAGGGGATTGGCGCCTACAAGCGCAGCAAGATCGCCGCCGAGCGGCTGGTCGAGGCCATGGTGGCGGAGCGCGGTTTGCCAGCGGTGATCGTCAATCCCTCGACGCCGATCGGTCCGTGCGACGTGAAGCCGACGCCGACCGGGCGCATCATCGTCGAAGCCGCCAGGGGCCGCATTCCGGCCTTCATCGATACCGGGCTCAACCTCGTACACGTGGACGATGTGGCGAGCGGTCATCTCGCGGCCTTGCGGCATGGCACGATCGGCGAACGTTACATCCTCGGTGGTCAGGATGTCTTATTCTCGCAAATGTTGCGCGATATAGCCGGTCTGGTGGGCCGGCGAGCGGCGCGCGTGCGGCTACCCTGGCGTGCCCTCATTCCGGTCGCAATTCTCGCCGAAGCCGTAGCAAACGTCACCGGACGCGAGCCTTTCGCGACTCGGGATGGGGTCCATATGGCCAAGCACCGCATGTTCTTCGCTTCGGCCAAGGCGGAACGGGAACTGGGATATCGTTCAAGGCTTTATACCGAGGGAATTGACGACGCAGTGCGTTGGTTTCGCGACGCCGGATATCTTGGTTCCTGATACGCGATGGGCTTAAATGGCCACTTAACCCATCTAAAAAACGGCTTTTTAGCCCTTAATTACGTGAAAGTTGACTGGGAGACAGTGACATGGCGTTGGTATAATTCTTGCCCCATACTTTTTGTACAGAAAATCGGCTAGCTCCCGGAAATCGCGTTTTCCACCATCCACGCAGATTGGAAGTCAAATGTTAGATGCGATCAAAGAACCATGTGACCTGCGGCGTCACGACGAATCCGATCTCAAGCAAATTGCCGACGAGCTTCGCACGGAGACGATCAACGCGGTTGCGGTGACGGGCGGGCATTTGGGGGCGGGGTTGGGCGTGGTGGAACTGACGGTGGCGCTGCACTACGTGTTCGACACGCCGGCGGATCGCTTGATCTGGGACGTCGGCCACCAGGCCTATCCGCACAAGATCCTGACCGGGCGGCGCGACCGCATCCGGACATTGAGGCAGGGCGGCGGGCTGTCGGGCTTCACCAAGCGGGCGGAGAGCGAATACGACCCCTTTGGCGCGGCGCATTCCTCGACCTCGATCTCGGCCGCATTGGGCATGGCGGTGGCGCGGGATCTCGCCGGCAAGAAGAACAACGTCATCGCCGTGATCGGCGACGGCGCTATGTCGGCGGGCATGGCCTATGAGGCCATGAACAACGCCGGCGCCCGCAACGAGCGGCTGATCGTGATCCTCAACGACAACGACATGTCGATTGCGCCGCCGGTCGGCGCCATGTCGGCTTATCTCGCCAGGCTCGGTTCGGGGCGCACGTATCTCAAGCTGCGCGACGTCGGCAAGCAGTTGGCGCATCATTTGCCCAAATCGCTCGACCGCGCCATTACCCGGGCCATCGAGCACGCCCGCACTTATGTCACCGGCGGCACGCTGTTCGAGGAGCTGGGCTTTTATTACGTCGGGCCGATCGACGGCCACAATCTCGATCATCTGCTGCCGGTGCTGCGCAACGTGCGCGACGCCGAGATCGGGCCGGTCCTGGTCCATGTCGTGACGCAAAAGGGCAAGGGCTATGCGCCTGCCGAGACCTCAGCCGACAAGTACCACGGGGTGGTCAAGTTCGATGTGGCGACCGGCGCCCAGGCCAAGTCGAAAGGCGGCGCGCCGCAATATACCAAGGTGTTCGGCGAGAGCCTGATCAAGGAGGCGCGCAAGGACGACAAGATCGTGGCGATCACCGCGGCGATGCCGTCGGGGACGGGGGTGGACCTGTTCGAGAAGGAGTTCCCCAAGCGCACCTTCGACGTCGGCATTGCCGAGCAGCACGCGGTGACCTTTGCCGGCGGTCTCGCCACCGAAGGCTTCAAGCCGTTTGCGGCGATCTATTCGACCTTCCTGCAGCGCGCCTATGACCAGGTGGTGCACGACATCGCCATCCAGCGGCTCCCCGTGCGCTTTGCGCTCGACCGGGCGGGGCTGGTGGGCGCCGATGGGCCGACGCATGCCGGCTCGTTCGACGTGGCTTATCTCGGCTGCCTGCCGGGCTTTGTGCTGATGGCGGCGGCGGACGAGGCCGAACTCGTCCACATGGTGGCCACCCAAGTCGCCATCGACGACCGGCCCTCTGCGCTACGTTACCCGCGCGGCGAGGGCCGTGGCGTGGCGATGCCCGAGGAAGGCATTCCCTTGGAGATCGGCAAGGGCCGCATCCTCAGAGAGGGCCACAAAGTGGCGCTGTTCTCCTACGGCGCGCGGCTTGGCGAGTGTCTCAAAGCCGCCGACGAGCTCGCCGCCCATGGTCTGTCGACCACCGTTGCCGACGCGCGCTTTGCCAAGCCGCTCGACACCGACCTGCTGCTGCGGCTTGCCCGCGAGCACGAGGTGCTGATCTCCATCGAGGAAGGCGCCATTGGCGGCTTCGGCGCGCACGTGCTGCAGACGCTCGCCGACAACGGCGTACTCGACACCGGCCTTAAAGTTCGCTGCATGATCCTGCCCGACATCTTCATCGACCAGGACGCGCCTGCCGCCATGTACGCCAAGGCCGGCCTCGACACCCGCGGCATCGTCGCCAAGGTGTTCGAGGCCCTCGGCAAGGACGCCGGCGCGGCATTGCCGAAGCTCGGTTTTGCGTGACGCGTTCGGATTGCCGGAGAAACCGATGATACAGAAAAAGCCATTGCGGATTATTCTGGCGCAGCCACGCGGCTTCTGCGCCGGCGTGGTGCGGGCGATCGAGATCGTCGAACGCGCGCTGCAGAAATACGGCGCACCGGTCTATGTGCGCCATGAGATCGTGCACAATAAACACGTCGTCGACAGCCTCAAGGCCAAAGGCGCGCGCTTCGTCGAGACGCTCTCCGAGATTCCGGAAGATGCGGTGACCATCTTCAGCGCGCATGGCGTCGCCAAAAGCGTCGAGGAGGAGGCGGCCGGACGGGGCCTTCCCGTGCTCAACGCCACCTGTCCGCTGGTCACCAAGGTGCACAATCAAGGCAAACGTTATGTCGGGCAAGGACGCACCCTCATTTTGATCGGACACGCCGGTCACCCCGAGGTCGAGGGGACGATCGGCCAAATCGCCGGTCCCGTCGTCCTGGTGCAGACCGAGGAAGACGTCGAGAAGCTCGACATCCCGGCCGACAAGCCGGTCGCCTATATCACCCAGACCACGCTGAGCGTGGACGACACCCGCGGCATCATCGCCAAGCTCGAGCAGCGCTTCAGCGATATCGTCGGTCCCGAGATGCGGGACATCTGCTACGCCACCCAGAATCGCCAGGCGGCGGTACGCGAACTTAGTCGCCAGGTCGACGTTATCCTGGTGGTCGGCGCGAAAAACAGCTCGAATTCAAACCGTCTGCGCGAGATCGGGCTGGAGACCGGCATTCCGAGCTACCTGATCGCCGATAGCAGCGAGTTGCAGCCGGAATGGGTCAAGGACGTGCGCACCGTAGGGCTTACCGCGGGCGCCTCGGCGCCGGAGGTGCTGGTGGACGGCGTGATCGACGCGCTGGGACGCCTTGGTCCGGTCGAAGTTTCCGTGCTAGCAGGTCGGGAAGAGACGATCGAGTTCCGTTTGCCGGCCGAGTTGGCGACCGTCTAGTCTAGTCCAAATCATTCTTCATGTTGCGCGGGGCGCGAGACAGGTCCGAACGAGAATATACAGCTTATGAACATTCCCTTCTTCAAGGAAATACACATCGCGGCCTACCTCTTGAAACAGAGGTTGATGGGCCGCAAGCGCTATCCGCTCGTGTTGATGCTGGAACCGTTGTTCCGCTGCAATCTCGCCTGCATCGGCTGCGGCAAGATCGATTACCCCGACCCGATCCTCAATCAGCGCCTGTCGGTGAAGGACTGCCTCGACGCGGTGGACGAATGCGGCGCGCCAATGGTGGCGATCCCCGGCGGCGAGCCGCTGATCCATCGCGAGATCGGCGAGGTCGTCAAAGGCATCGTCGCGCGCAAGAAGTTCGTCTCACTCTGCACCAACGCGCTGCTGCTTGAGAAGAAGCTGCATCTGTTCGAGCCATCGCCGTATCTGTTCTTCTCCGTTCATCTCGACGGGCTCGAGGAGCATCACGATAAATCGGTGTCGCAGAAGGGCGTCTACGAGAAGGCGGTGCGCGCCATCAAGGCGGCGCAGGACAAGGGCTTCGCCGTCAACGTCAACGCGACCATCTTCGACGGCCATTCCGCCGAGGACATCGCCGCCTTCCTCGACAAGACCAAGGAGCTCGGCGTCGGCGTCTCGATCTCGCCCGGCTATGCCTATGAGCGCGCGCCGGATCAGGAGCACTTCCTCAACCGCCGCAAGACCAAGGAGCTGTTCCGCCGCGTCTTTGCGCTCGGCAAGGGCAAGAAGTGGAACCTGATGCACTCCGGTCTGTTCCTCGATTTCCTTGCCGGCAACCGCGAATATCACTGCACGCCGTGGGGCATGCCGACGCGCAATTTGTTCGGCTGGCAGAAGCCCTGCTACCTGCTCGGCGAAGGCTACGCCAAGACCTTCAAGGAGCTGATGGAAACTACCGACTGGGATTCCTACGGCACCGGGCGCTACGAGAAGTGCGCGAACTGCATGGCGCATTGCGGCTACGAGCCGACCGCGGCCGACGCCTCGATCGGCAATCCGCTGAGCGCGTTGTGGACGGCGCTGCGCGGCGTGCGCACCAGCGGTCCGATGGCGCCGGAGATCTCGCTCGAGCACCAGCGGCCCGCGCAATACGTCTTCTCCCGTCACGTCGACAAGATGCTGCACGACATTCAGTCGGCGAAGCCGGACGCCGGCGCCGATGCGTCGCACGCCAAGCCCGCCGAGCCCAACGTGCCGGCAGCAGCCGGGTAGGGCGTACCCGTCGATCCATGCCAGGCTGCCCGTGAGTGCAAGGTGCGCGGGCCCCAATGTCCCCATAGACTACGCTCGGGCGACTGGATAATCCCCACCGCATGCTGACGTCATTCATTGTCCGGGTCATCGATTTCTGCACGCGTCACGCGTGGCAGGTGGTCATCGTCGGAATGGTGCTGGCAGCGGTCTCGGGGGTCTATGTCGCGCGGCATTTTGCCATCAATTCGGATATCAGCGATCTTCTGTCGAACGATATTGGCTGGCGTCAACGCGAGCTAGCCTTTGAGCGGGCGTTCAACCGCTTCGAGCGGATTTTTGTCGTCGTTGAGGCGCCGACGCCCGAGTTGGCGGGCGAAGCCACGGCCGCGCTCGCAAAGGAACTGGCGAAGGACAAGCAGCACTTCCAGTCGGTGGCGCAACTCGGCGGCGGCGAATTTTTCGCCGAGAACGGCTTGCTGTTCCAGTCTGTCGACGATCTCAAGCGAAATACTGCGCTGATGGTCCAGGCCGAGCCGCTGATCCGCGATATGGCGACCGACCAAAGCTTGCGCGGCCTCATCGCCGGGCTCGAGGACGGCTTGCTCGGCATCCAGTCGGGCAAGCTCAAGCTTGACGATTTTACCCGCGTCTTCGATGCGACGTCGGACACCTTGGACAAGGCGATCAAGGGCGAGCTGGCGAGCTTTTCCTGGCGCGTGCTGGTCGCCGGCCATCCGGCGAAGCCGAGCGAGTTGCGCGGCTTCATCGACGTCCGCCCGGTGCTCGATTTCACCGCGCTGGAAGCCGGCCACGGCGCAACCGAGGCGATCCGCCAGGTCGCAACCAAGATCGCGCCGAACTATCGGGCCACCGTGCGGCTGACCGGCCCAGTCGCCATGGCGGACGAGGAATTCGCCACCATCAAGGAAGGCGCGGTGCGCAACGGCACGGTCACGATCGTCATCGTGCTGATTATTTTGTGGCTTGCCTTGCGCTCGAAACGGCTGATCGTCGCCGTCTTCGTCAATTTGTTCATCGGGTTGGCGCTGACCGCGGCACTCGGCCTCCTGATGGTCGGTACGCTCAATTTGATCTCGGTCTATTTTGCCGTCCTGTTCGTCGGCATCGGCGTCGATTTCGGCATCCAGTACAGCGTGCGCTACCGCGCCGAGCGTCACGAGGTCGACAATCTCAGGTCCGCGGTGCTCGCCGCCGGCAAACATGTCGGCGCGCCACTCACGCTTGCCGCTGGAGCGACCGCGGCCGGCTTCCTCTCATTCCTGCCGACCGATTACCGCGGCGTCTCCGAACTGGGGCTGATCGCCGGCTTCGGCATGCTGATCGCCTTCGCCACCAGCGTCACCATGCTGCCGGCGCTGATCCGCCTGTTCAACCCGCCGGGCGAACCGCACGAGCTCGGTTTTTCCTCGCTGGCGCCGGTCGACCGATTTCTCGAACGCCAGCGCGTCCCGATCATCTTCGGCACCGCCCTGGTGGTGATCGCCGGGCTGCCGCTGCTCTATTGGCTGCGTTTCGACTTCAATCCGATCAACCTGCGCGACCCCCACTCGGAATCGATCGCGACCTATCTCGATCTCACCCGCGATCCGGACACCAACAGCAACGCGGCCGAGGTCCTGGCGCCGTCGCTTGGCGAGGCGAACGCCGTCGCCGCCCGGCTGTCGAAGGTGCCGGACGTCGCGCGCGTCATGACGCTGACGAGCTTCATCCCCGGGGGCCAGCAGGAGAAACTGCCGCTCATTCATGATGCGGCGGCAAAGCTCGCTGGCGCTTTTGATCCGAAGAACGCGGAGCCGCCGCCGAGCGACGCGGACAACATCGAGGCGCTGAGGGAGGGGGCAAGCCGCCTCATCGAGGCCGCCGGCAAGCAAAACGGCTCCGGCGCCGCCAGGCGGCTCGCTGCGGCGCTCACGACAGTCGCGCAAGGAAGCCCCGAGCTGCGCGGCAGGGTCGAGGCCGCATTCGTCCAGCCGCTGAAGACCGTCCTGGTGAGCCTGCAGGCGTCGCTGCAGGCCGGGCCGGTGACGCAACAATCGTTGCCGCCCGAGCTCGTGCGCGACTGGATGACGCCGGACGGCCGTGCGCGCGTCGAGGTGGCGGCCAAGGGTCGCGCCAACGACAACGAGGAGATGCGCCAGTTCGCGCGCTCGGTGCTGGCGGTCGAGCCGAACGCCGTCGAAGGCCCGATCTCGATCCTCGATGCCGGCGACACCATCATCTACGCCTTCATCCAAGCCGGCCTGTGGGCGATGCTGTCGATCGGCATTCTGCTGTGGCTGGTGCTGCGGCGGATCGGCGACGTCCTGCTCACCCTCATTCCGCTGCTGACGGCGGGCGTGGTGACGCTGGAATTCTGCGTCCTGATCGGGCTGCCACTCAATTTCGCCAACATCATTGCGCTGCCTCTGCTGCTCGGCGTCGGCGTCGCCTTCAAGATTTATTACATTATGGCTTGGCGTGAGGGGCAGACCAACTTGCTGCAGACGAGCCTGACGCGCGCCGTGTTCTTCAGCGCCCTGACCACGGCGACCGCGTTCGGCAGCCTGTGGTTTTCCAGCCATCCGGGCACCGCCAGCATGGGGAAACTGTTGGCGCTGTCGCTGATGTGCACCTTGGCGGCGGCGGTACTGTTCCAGCCGGTGTTGATGGGCAAGCCGCGCGATGACTGAGCCGCGCGCCAACGGGATGTCGTTATGCTAGCAACGAGGAAGGCAAACAAATCGAGCGCAACAAACGAGCCGATGCCAAGTTGGGTTGGGAACGCCTGCCGCACGCGACGCGTGGGGTTATAAAAGCAGGGAGAACTAAACATGATCCGCAAACTGGTGCTGGCGACCGTATTGACCATTGCCGCTTCAGCCACAATGGCCCAGGCCGGCGGTACACCCGAGGAAGAGGCCGCGTGCCGTCCGGACGTGCGCCAATTCTGCCACTCCATCCCGCCGGGATCGGGAGATGGCGCCTTTCTTGCTTGTCTGCAGGAGCATCGCGCGAAACTTCGCCGCGCCTGCCGCGCGGTGCTGGAAAGTCACGGACAGTAGCGGAGCGCAGCGTCGACGTAACAGAGGTGCCGCAAAAAACGTGCAAGGAAATGCCCGCCGCAGGCGGAACCTCTCGGCGGCGGATGAATATACCAGGCGGGTTCCGGTCAATTCCGTGAAAAGACCACATTACGGAACGATGTAGAGGCTGGAAATCGGCGGCGCGAATTGGATGCTGCATGATGAAATGTAGGTTGCTCACAGTCATCGTGGCCGCATTGTTGACGGGGCTCGCTTATGCGGCGCCGACGCCGGCGGCCGAGCCTTCCGCGGCCGGCATGTGGGCGCAGGTCTATCCGGACGGCCGGATCGGCGGCTGGTTTCTCATCTTCGAAGATGGCGGCGTGTACAAAGGCGCCATCGCCAAGATGTTCATGAAGCCCGGCGAGGATCCCAATCCGATCTGCACCCATTGCACCGGCGACCAGAAAAATGCGCCGTCGCTCGGTCTCGTCATCATCAAGGGCATGCAACGCAACGGACTGGTTTACGAGCACGGCAGCATTCTCGATCCGCGCGACGGTCAGGTCTATCATGCGAAGATGACGCTGAGTCCGGACGGACAGCAGCTCACCGTGCGCGGCTATCTCGGTTTCGAGCTGCTGGGGCAAAATCAGGTGTGGAAACGCCTGCCCAATAACGTGCTGTCGCAGGACCAGGTGCCGCCAAATCTGCTGCCTTATTGGCTGGCCCTGCAGTCGTCGAACGGATCGGACAAAACCGGCGGGACGTTCGGCCGCACCGGCAGCATTAATGCCTATCAACCGCCGCGCTGAGCCGCGGCGTCACATGCCGAACTTAGCGTAAAGCTGCTGCGTGGTGTTGCGGTAGCGTGCCAGCGCCCACAGCGGGAAGAACTTGGCGTAGCCGTGGTAGCGTAGATAGAACACGCGCGGGAAACCGGTCGCGGTGTAGCGCTCTTCCGTCCATAGTCCGTCGGCGCCCTGCATACGCTGAAGATAATCGATGCCGCGCTGCACCGCCGGTAAATCGATCGCGCCGGCCGCCATCAGGCCGATCAGCGCCCATGCAGTCTGCGAGGCGGTGCTCGGCGCGCTCTCGTAGCCGCGGTAATCGAGCTTGTAGCTTGTGCCGTCCTCGCCCCAGCCGCCGTCCGGGTTCTGGATAGAGACGAGCCAGTCGGCCGCCTTGCGCATCATCGGCTCTCCGGGCCCGAGCCCGACGACGTTGAGCGCGCAGAGCACCGACCAGGTGCCGTAGATGTAGTTCATGCCCCAGCGGCCGTACCAACTGCCGTCGGCGAGTTGCACGCGGCGCAGATAGTCGACCCCGCGCGCGACGGTTTCACTGTTCGCGACCGTATCGCCGAACTGCGCCAGCATCGACAGACAGCGCGCGGTGACGTCCTCGGTCGGCGGATCGAGCAGCGCGCCATGGTCGGCGAAGGGGATGTTGTTGAGGTAGTAAAACTCGTTGTCGGCGTCGAAGGCGCCCCAGGCGCCGTTCTCGCTCTGCATGCCGACGATCCATTCGCGCGCGCGCTCGAGCGGGACGCGGAAATCCGCGCGGCCCGTTTCCTTCTGCACGCGATCCATGGCCATGGCGACCACGGCGGTGTCGTCGACGTCGGGATAGTGCGGGTTGGCGTACTGGAACGCCCAGCCGCCGGGGCGCAGGTCGGGACGCCGTGCGATCCAGTCGCCGCGCAGGTCGAGGACCTGCATCGGCACCAGCCAGTCGAGACCCTGCTTGACCTGCATGGCCGCGCGCGCGCCGCCGGCTTCGAGCAGCGCGTGGCAGGCAAGACCGGTGTCCCAGATCGGCGACACGCAGGGTTGGCAATAGACCTCATGCTCTTTGACGACGAGGAGCTTCTCCACCGACTTTCGCGCAATGGCGCGCTGCGGGTGGACCTCCGAATAGCCGAGCACGTCGTACATCATCACGCTGTTGGCCATCGCCGGAAAGATCGCGCCGAGGCCGTCCTCGCCGTTGAGGCGCTCGCCGACCCAGGCAACGGCGCGGTCGATGGCGCGCTGGTGTGAGGGCAGCCGCCGCAACAGCAATGGCTCGAGCACGCGCAGAATGTTATCGACGCCGCGGAAGAACCAGAACCACGATGCCTTCTGTTGCGGCGCTTTCGGCGCCGGGCCGAGGTCCGCCGGCGATCCGAGAAACAATTCGTCGATGCGCACGCCCTTGGCGTTGCGCGCCACCGGCCGCTTCGCCATCAGCACCAAAAGCGGCACGATGACGGTACGGCTCCAGTACGACATCTTGTCGAGTTGGATCGGAAACCATGTCGGCAGCAGCATGATCTCGACCGGCATCATCGGCACGGCGCGCCACGGAATGAAGCCGAACAGCGCCAGCATGATGCGGGTGAACACATTGGCGCGTTCGGCGCCGCCACGCGCCCGCAGCGCCTCGCGCGCGCAGGTCATGTGCGCGGCCTGCGGATCGTCGCCGATCATCTTCAGCGCAAAATAAGCCTTCACCGTCGCACTTACGTCGAGGTCGCCGTCGCGAAACAGCGGCCAGCCGCCGTGCGCGCCTTGGATACGGCGCAGATAGACGGCGATCTTGGCTTCAAGCGCGGCGTCGACCGGCTCGCCGAGATAGTGCCGCAGCAGCACGTATTCGGCCGGGATGGTGGCGTCGGCTTCGAGCTCGAACACCCAATGGCCGTCCGGACGCTGGCGCGCGAGCAGGGCGTCGGTCGCAGAAGCGATGGCGCGCTCCAGTCCGGAGGTCTCCGTTTTGCTGTCGGTGAGAGTGTCGGACATGGACGCCTATGGTTCGGACATAATGGCGACGAGTTCGCTGGCGCGGTCGCCGGAGCGGATCGAGCCTTCAATCGTCGCCGGCAGGCCGGTTGCGGTCCAATCCCCGGCGAGCATCAGATTGGTCCACCGCGTGAACGGACCCGGTCGCTTGGCGTCTTCGGCCGGCAATGCGGCAAAAGTGGCGCGCCGTTCGCGCACGATTTGCCATGGGGGCAGGGGCTCGGCAATGCCCGCAACCTCGGCGACTTCGCGCCAGATCAGGGCGGCGAGCTCCTCGCGCGGCGTGTCGAGCAGGCGGTCGCCGGCGCTGATCGTCACCGATAGGCGGTCGGGAAAGGCGAACAGCCATTCCGCCGTGCCGTTGACGATGCCGGTCATCGGCGGCAGTCCGGCTGGCGGCGCCATGCGGAAATGGGCGTTGACGATGGCGCGAAATTCGGTCGGCACGGACAAATCGGGGATGAGCGAGGACGCCACCACCGGCGGCACCGCCAATACGGCGCCGTCGCCCGGACGCAGCGGCACCGTGAGGTCGCCGAAATCGAGCGCGCTGACCCGCGCCCCTTCGAAGGTTAAGGCGCGCAAGCGCTCGCCGAAGACGACGCTGCCGCCCTTGGCCTCGATGTAACGCAGGGCCGGTTCGACGAAGGCTGCCGACAATCCGTCGCGCGCGAACAGCGGCCGATAATTGCGGCCGCCGGCGAAAAGCGTGTCGTGGATCACCGCCGCGGCGAGTTTGGCGGAGCCTGCCGCCGGTTCGGTGTTGAGCGCGGCCAGCAGCAGCGGGTGGAGCAGCCGGTCATACAGCGGCCCCTTGCAGTCGAGCACCTCGCCGATGGTGGCGTTCGGCGCGGCGCGCAGCAGGCGCAGAATGGAAAGATAATCGCGGGCGTGGGTGCCCGGTACGCGGCGGTTCGGCGCGAGAATCCACCAACCGATGCGGCCGTTATTGGCGCGCAGCGTCCAGCGCTCGTGGGTGGCGAGATCGACGAATGGGAAACTTGCATCAGGCGGACCGGCCAGGCGATCGCGCCCGCCGATCCGGTCGAGATAGCCGAGCGCGGCGCGGTTGCCGGACAACAGCAGATGATTGCCGTTGTCGATGGTGATGCCAAGCGCGGGATCGTGATATGAACGGCAGCGGCCGCCGGCCTGGTTGGTCGCCTCGTAGACGATGGCACGCTCGCCGCGGGCGCACAGCCGCACGGCGGCGGCAAGTCCGGCAAGCCCGGCACCGATGATGTGGAAAGAGCGCGCCATCACACGATCGCGTAACGCAGTAAAATCCAGAGGAATTGCCAACGCGAGAGCCGCACCCGTCGGCGCGGCGCCTGCCAACCTTGCGCCGTCATGCGGTCGAGCATGATGCGGTAGGCGCTTTCCATGATGTGCGGGGCGCGCACGGCGCGGCGCGGGCTATTCGCCATGATCCTGTCGGCTTCGGCGAAGTGGCGCTCGGCGCGCGCGGCGACAGGCGCGCAGGCTTTGTCGATTGCAGGGCTCGCCAGCACCGCCGCAGGATCGTCGCTGGCAATTCCGGCTTCGCCCAGCGCCTCGCGCGGCAGGTAGAGCCGGCCGATTGTCGCGTCCTCGTCGAGGTCGCGCAGAATATTGGTCATCTGCAGCGCGCGGCCGAGGTGATGTGCCAGCGCCAGGCCTGCTTCGCGTTCCATTCCGAACACGCGCACGCTGAGCCGCCCCACCGCGCTGGCGACGCGGTCGCAATAAAGATCGAAGGTGGCAAAGTCGGGCGCGCGGATGTCGGCGACCACGTCCATCTCCATGCCGTCGATGACGGCGAGAAAGTCTTCGCGTTGTAGATCGAATGTCCGCACCGCGGTTGCAAGTTCGCGCAGGTGCGCGGGCGGCCTGCCAGCATAGAGGGCGTCGATGTCGGCGCGCCACTCCTGCAATTGCGCGAGGCGCCGATCGCGCGGGCCGCCATCGTCGGCGACGTCGTCGACGCGACGGCAGAACGAATAGATCTCGTACATGGCCTCGCGCTGCGGCTTCGGCAGAATGCGCATGGCGAGATAGAACGAGCTGCCGCTGGCGCGCCGCGCGGCGGCAGGCGGCTCGGCCTCGGCGATTGTGCTCACGGCCGTGCCACCGATGTCGCCTGGTGACCGGCCCGCCTGGTCAGGCCCTTGAGCACGGCCAAAAGGCTAATGCCGGCGACGGCAGGCTTGCCGAGATGCACACGCTCGCTCAACGGATCGCGTTGCATAAGGATGCGCGTGAGCCGCTGCGCCAGGGTATGGATGACCGAGAGTTCGAGAGAGAGCCGCCAATCCTGCACCAGGCTCGGCAATACGTCGCCTTGTTGCAGCAGCGCGTCGGTGCGCTGCGCAAGGCCGGCGAGGCAGGCGCGCAATTGCGGCGACGCCTTGGGCGCAGCGAGTGCGGTGACATCGAGGCCCTGCGCGGCAAGCGCATCGAGCGGAAGATAAACGCGATTCAGGTTGCGGTAATCGTCGGCGCAGTCCTGAATGTGGTTGATGACCTGCAGCGCCGCGCAGATCGCGTCCGAGGCCGGCCAGGTGCTGCGGCTCTCGCCGTGCACGTCGAGCACGAAACGGCCGACCGGCATCGCCGAATAGGCGCAGTAGCCCATCAGGTCGTCCCAGTCGCGATAGCGCAGCTTGGTGGCGTCGAGCCGGAAAGCCTTGAGCAGATCCTGCGCGTGTTGTGGCGACATGGCGCGCTCGGCCAGCGCTCCGCGCAAAGCGACCGCCGCGGCATTGCCGTCGCCGCTGCCGAGGAGATCGGCTTCCATGCGGTCGAGCCAATCGACCTTTTCTTGCGCCGACAGCGACGGATGGTCAGCGATATCGTCGGCGCTGCGCACAAAATTGTAGAATGCCAAAATCAGCGCGCGGTGGCTCGGCGCAATGAGCCACGAGGCGACGGGAAAATTCTCGTCGCGATGCGCTTTGCCGGTCCGGAATTCGCTGGCATCCATCATTGCGCGCCGTTCACCGTCGACTGCACGCGGCCCTTCCACAGGCCGCCGCGCTTGCGGGCATATTGATAGGCGGAGTCAAGCGTAAATGCCATGTAGCCGAGCGCGATCAGCGGCAGGACCGGCGCCCAGAGCGGCGCCAGCCGGTAAAATCGCAGGATCAGCAAAAAGGCGACCGCCATCAGCGCCCACGCCAACAGGCCAAGCGTCTGCGCCGCCCCGTAGCCGAACAGCGCGAGCAGGGCCGGGGCGAGATAGACCAGCGCCATGCCTGCGAGCGTGCCTGCAAGCAGCAGCGGTGAGTAGTTGAGCTGGGTATAGGCCGAGCGCGCCACCATGCGGCGGATGTCCTCCAGGCCGGGATAACGGCGAATGCTGTGGGCGCGTTCCGTCAGGCTCAGCCGGATCGGCCCCTGCGGCTTGAGCGCACGCGCCAGCGCGCAGTCGTCGATGAGCGCGCCGCGGATCGCCTCGATGCCGCCGGCCGCGGCCAGCGCCTCGCGGCGCACCAGCATGCAGCCGCCGGCCGCAGCCGCGGTTGATCGCGCACGGTCGTTGACCCAGGCGAAGGGGTAGAGCATCTGGAAAAAGAAGACGAAGGCCGGAATGAAGGCGCGCTCGGCGAAGCTCTCGCAGCGGAGCTTCACCATCAGCGAATTGAGCACGAGCTTTTCTGATTCCGCCTGGGCGACGAGACGCGCGAGCGTGTCGGGCGCGAAGACGATGTCGGCGTCGGTGAACAGGAGATAGCCGGGTTCGTTCGCGAGCGCGCGGTGGACGCCTTGCTGCATCGCCCAGAGCTTGCCGGTCCAGCCCGCCGGCAGATCGGCGCCCTGGACGACGGTCAGCCGATCCACCGCCGTAGCCGCGGCCTGCCGCGCCACGGCGGCGGTGCCGTCGCTGCTATGGTCGTCGACCAGCACGACCGAAAAGGCGCCGCGATAATCCTGTTGCAGAAGCGAGGCGACCGTTTGCCCGACGCTCTCCGCCTCGTCGCGCGCTGGAATGACGGCGTTGACCGCCGGCCATGCGGACGGCGCCGGCCCGCCGTCATCGCGCTCGGCCGCGAGCCAGAAGCCGCCGCGGCAGGCGATCAGATAAACCCAAACCGCGAACGCGGCGATGGCAAGTATGGTCAGGAGCGCCATCGGATGATCCTCGGCTGCCGGTGGGGCCGCGAATGATAGGACTTGTGACGGCCGTCGTCAGCGGCCCTGATAGGCCGGCGTGCGCACGACCAGGCCGTCGAGCTCTTTCGTGACCTTGATCTGGCAGGACAGCCGCGACGTCGGCTTCACCTCGAAGGCGAAGTCGAGCATGTCTTCTTCTTCGGCCGAAGGCGGACCGACTTTCTCGAACCATTTCTCGTCGACGTGTACCAAGCACGTCGCGCAGGTGCAGGCGCCGCCGCATTCGGCGACGATGCTCGTCACGTTGTTGCGTTGCGCCGTTTCCATCACGGTCGCGCCGGTCTCCGCTTCGACCGTATGCACGGTGCCGTCATGCTCGATGAACGTGATCTTGGGCATGGTTGCGCTTTTCGCCGCGGTGGAAGGGGAAACAGCTTGCACGTCGCTCATGCGACACCGAGCTTCTTCTGCAGGCTGGTCGACGACGTCGTGTATTGAAACACCAGCCGCTTGTCGGGATAGACGTAGTGATAGGCCTTCTGCGCCATCAGCGCCGCTTCGTGGAAGCCGGACAGGATCAGCTTGAGCTTGCCCGGATAAGTATTGATGTCGCCGATGGCGAAGATTCCGGGAATGTTAGTTTCGAAGGCGGCGGTGTCGACCGGGATCAATTCGTCGTCCATCTTCAGGCCCCAATCCGCCACCGGGCCGAGTTTCATGGTAAGCCCGAAGAAGGGCAGCATGGCGTCGCATTCGACGCGCTCCACGGTATCCTTGCCCTTGATCGAGGCGGCGGCGAGCTGGCCTTCGGCGCCTTCGAGCGCCGCAACCTGGCCGATCTTGAGATCCATGTCGCCGGCCGCGACCAGCGCGCGCATCTTGTTGACGCTATCGGGCGCGCCGCGGAATTCGTCGCGCCGGTGCACCAACGTCAGCCGCTTGGCGAGCGGCTGCAGATTGAGCGTCCAGTCGAGCGCCGAATCGCCGCCGCCGACGATGAGGAGCTTCTTGTCCCGGAAGGCGTCCATCTTGCGCACGGCGTAGTGCACGGACTTATTCTCGTAGGGCTCGATGCCGGGAATGGGCGGACGCTTGGGCTGGAACGAGCCGCCGCCGGCGCCGATCACCACCACCTTCGCTTCGAACACCCGGCCGCGGTCGGTGCCGACGCGGAACAGCGGGTCGCCGATCTTCTCGAGCGTGGTCACCATCTCGTTGAGATGGAAGGTCGGATTGAACGGCTTGATCTGCTGCATCAGGGCGTCGGTCAACCCGTGCCCGGTGATGTAGGGGATGCCGGGAATGTCGTAGATCGGTTTTTCCGGATAAAGCTCGGCGCATTGCCCGCCGACCTTATCGAGGATGTCGATGAGGTGCGCCTTGATGTCGAGCAGGCCAAGCTCGAACACCGCGAACAGGCCGACCGGCCCGGCGCCGATGATGACGACATCGGTCTTGATCGTCTCACTCATGGTCACGCTGTCCGGTCCTGGCCGGTCCTCAGATTGAATTGCCGGATTACGGGAATGGTCATGCGGATATGCGGGCCATGCCCATAGTGGGAACCGCGGTCAGACGCAACAGTTCCGTCAAATTCTGCTCGGGCGTTTTATCGGTGGTGACGAGCACAGCTTCCGCTTTGGCGTACAGCGGCTCGCGGCTCTTGAGAATTGATACCAGGTCCTCCATGGCTCGGGCATTGTTGGCCATCGGCCGCATGTCGCCCTGCGCCATCACCCGCTTCATGTGCTCTTCGGGTTCGGCGCGCACCCAGACCGTGAAGCACGAGGCGAGCAGCAATTCAAGCGTGCCCGGCTCGGTGACGATGCTACCGCTGGTGGCGATGACGAAATGCTTATGCCGGCGTAGCACGTCGTCGAGCGCTTCGCGCTCGGCGCGGCGGAAGGTCTCCTGACCGAACATGTCGAAGATTTCGCTCAAGTTGGCGCCGCTGCGCCGCTCGATCTCGCGGTCGAGCTCGATGAAGGGCACGTCGAGGCGCTCCGCCAGCATGCGGCCGAGCGTCGACTTGCCGCCGCCGCGCAGGCCGATCAGCGCGACGCGCCGGCGATCCTCGGTGGGCGAGGAGAAATGCTCGGTGACGAGCTTGCGGGCTTCGGCGAGGCTTTCCGGAGGCAGACGTTCGAGGAATTGCGTCAGGAGCACCAGATCGAGTGGCGGCTCGGCGCCCTCGTGCACGAGCTGGGTGACCGGCAGGCCGATGGCGCGGGCGATCCGCCGCAGCAGCACGATCGAGATGTTGCCGCGTCCGACCTCGAGTTGGGCGAGGTAGCGCTCGGAAACTTTTGCATGCTGCGCCAAAGCCTTGCGCGTGATGCCGCGCTGATGGCGGAGCGTGCGCACGCGCTCGCCGAGCCGGTGCAAATAGGCATCGGCGGTGTGGTTCTGCACCGGCTTGGCGCGGTTCGGTTTCATCATTGCCCAGCTAACATGCATTATAATGCGAGACAAGGGGAGGCATATGAGTTTTCCGGCGGTTCGCGGCAGCGGCTACAGGAACCTTGTTTTGTTTAGATATGCCGCATGGGTGCCGACAGACTGTGGAACCTGTGGCCGCTCTACCAAGTTTTGCTGTTGTGCAGCCGCGGCCGCCGTGCTAGTAGGATGAAAAATAATGCATACAGGGAGATGGGCGCCAAAGCGGTTCGAGCTGGCGCCGATTTGAACATGCAAACCATCGATTTCCAGACCGAGCCCGGGCGTTACCGCCATTGGCGCCTCGAGTACGACGGCGACGTCGCCTATCTGATCATGGACGTCGATCAGGCCGGCGGGCTGTTCGATGGCTACGAACTCAAGCTCAATTCCTACGACCTCGGCGTCGACATCGAACTGAACGACGCGGTGCAGCGGCTGCGCTTCGAGCATCCGGAGGTGCGCTGCGTCGTCATCAAATCCGGCAAGGACAACGTGTTCTGCGCCGGCGCCAATATCCGCATGCTCGGCAAGTCGACGCACGGCCAGAAGGTGAATTTCTGCAAGTTCACCAACGAGACGCGGCTCGCGATCGAGGATGCGTCGGAGAATTCCAAGCAGGCCTATGTGTGCGCCATCAACGGCAACGCCGCCGGCGGCGGCTACGAACTGGCGCTCGCCGCGGACCACATCATGCTGGTCGACGACCGCCGCTCGGCGGTGGCGCTGCCGGAAACGCCGCTGCTCGCCGTGCTGCCGGGCACCGGCGGCCTCACTCGCGTCACCGACAAGCGCAAAGTGCGGCGCGACCGCGCCGACGTGTTTTGCTCCATCGAAGAAGGCATTCGCGGCGCCAAGGCGGTCGAATGGCGGCTGGTCGACGAGGTGGTGCCGAATTCGAAGTGGAAAGATGCGGTGGCGGCGCGGGCGCACGAAATCGCCGAGCACTCCGACCGGCCGAAGGGCGTCAAAGGCGTCGCGCTCACACCGCTCGAGCGCAAGATCGACACCGACCGGGTGAGCTATTCGCATGTCGAGGTCGAGATAGACCGCGCGCGCGGCCTCGCCAGCATCACCGTGCGCGGTCCTTCGCAGAACGTGCCGGCCTCGGTCGAAGTCGCGCACGCGCTCGGCGCCAAGTTCTGGCCGCTCACGGTGGCGCGCGAACTGGAAGACGCCGTCCTGCATCTGCGCGCCAACGAGCCGGCCATCGGCGTCTGGCTGCTGCGCACCGACGGCAACGCGCAAGGCGTGCTCGATCACGACGATTTTCTTGGGCGTGCCAACGGCGATTGGCTGATGCGCGAGATCCGCCACTACCTCAAGCGGGTGCTCAAGCGCCTGGACGTGACGCCGCGCAGCATAATCGCGCTGATCGAGCCGGGCTCGTGCTTCGCCGGCACATTGGCCGAGCTCGCCTTTGCCGCCGACCGTTCGCTGATGCTGATCGGCACGCGCGAGGGCGACAACCGAAAGCCCGCGGCGATCACGCTCGGCCAGGCCAATTTCGTCTTCTATCCGATGGGCAACAGTCTCACGCGGCTGGCGACGCGGTTTCTCGGCGAGCCGCAGACGCTCGATGCGGCAAAGCGCAAGATCGGCGAGCCGCTCGAAGGCGAGGCGGCCGCCGAACTCGGCCTCGTCACCATGGCCTACGAGGACTTCGACTGGGACGACGAATTGCGCGTCATGCTGGAGGAGCGGACCAGCTTCTCGCCCGACGCCATGACCGGCATGGAAGCGAACCTGCGCTTCGCCGGTCCTGAGACGATGGAAACCAAGATCTTCGGACGGCTGACCGCCTGGCAGAACTGGATCTTCCAGCGGCCCAACGCCATCGGCGAGCAGGGCGCGCTGAAGCTCTACGGCTCGGGCGTGTCGCCGACCTTCAATAAGGAAAGGGTGTAGTCATGGACATCGCACAGGTCGACTACGACGGCTTGATCCCCAACAATGTCGGGCTTGGCGACGACCCGCGCGTCAAGCGCGCGCTCGAGAAGTGGCACCCCGGTTACATCAACTGGTGGAAGGACATGGGGCCTGAGGGCTTCCAGGAATTGCTGGTCTATCTGCGCACCGCGATCAGCGTCGATCCCAAAGGTTGGGCCAAGTTCGATTACGTGCGCATGCCGGAATACCGTTGGGGCGTCTTGCTGGCGCCGCAGCACGAAGGCCGCAAGATTCCCTTCGGCATGCACAAGGGCGAAGACGCCTGGCAGGAGGTGCCGGGCGAATACCGCGCCATGCTGCGCCGGCTTATCGTGATCCAGGGCGACACCGAGCCGGCCTCGGTCGAGCAACAGCGCCACCTCGGCAAGACCGCGCCTTCGCTCTACGACCTGCGCAACTTGTTCCAGGTCAATGTAGAGGAGGGCCGGCACCTCTGGGCCATGGTCTATCTGCTGCAGAAATATTTCGGCGCTGACGGCCGCGAGGAAGCGGAAGCCCTGCTGCAGCGCCGCTCCGGCCATGTCGACACGCCGCGCATGCTGGGCGCCTTCAACGAGAAGACTCCGGACTGGCTGTCGTTCTTCATGTTCACTTACTTCACCGACCGCGACGGCAAGATGCAGCTCGAGGCGCTGGCGCAATCCGGCTTCGATCCGCTGTCCCGCACCTGCCGCTTTATGTTAACCGAGGAAGCCCACCATATGTTCGTCGGCGAGACCGGCGTCACCCGCGTCGTGCAACGAACCTGCGAAGCGATGAAGGCGGCGGGCATCAGTGATCCCAACAATATCAAGGGGGTGCGCAAGCTTGGCGTCATCGACCTGCCGACCATCCAGAAAAAAGCCAATATGCATTTCTCGCTAACGCTCGATCTGTTCGGCAACGAGATCTCGACCAACGCGGCGAACGCTTTCCACGCCGGCCTGAAGGGCCGCTATCGCGAGGACCGGCTCAAGGACGACCACCAGTTGGAGGGCGTCACCTATCCGGTGCTGCGCCTGATCGACGGCAAGATCCAGAACGCGGACACGCCGGCGCTGTCCGCGCTCAACATGCGGCTGCGCGACGATTACGTCGTCGATGCCAATATCGGCGTCGGCCGCTGGAACAAGGTGATTGCCGAACACGGCATCCCGTTCGAGATCAAGCTGCCGCACGTCGCCTTCCACCGCCACATCGGGGAGTTCGCCTCGATTAAGGCGGACGTGAACGGCAACATCCTCAGCGATGCGGAATGGCAGAAGCGCCGCGGCGAATTCCTGCCGTCCGACAGCGACCGCGAATTCATCGAGAGCCTGATGCAGCCGCAATTCGAGACCGGCAAGTTCGCCAGCTGGATCGCGCCGCCGCGGGTCGGCATCGACAACAAACCGGGCGACTTCGAATACGTGAAGATCGCGGACGCTTAGTCGCTCCGCGCCGTTAGCGTATCTTCGTCGCGCAGCTTGAAGCGCTGGATCTTGCCCGTCGCGGTGCGCGGCAGGTTGGCGCACACGTCGATCCAGCGCGGATACTTCCACGGGCCGGCGGTCTCCTTGACGTGCAGCCTCAGCTTTTCCAGCAGGCTGTCGTCGGCGACGTAACCGTTCTTGAGCACGATGAAGGCTTTCGGCTTGATCAGCCCATCGGCATCCTGCTTGCCGATCACGGCGGCCTCGAGCACGGCTTCGTGCGAGGTGAGCGCTGCCTCGACGTCGAACGGCGACACCCACATGCCGGAGACCTTGAACATGTCGTCGGTGCGGCCGCAGTAATAGTAGTAGCCGTCGGCGTCGCGGCGGAATTTGTCGCCGGTGTGCGTCCACTCGCCGGCGAAGGTGCGTCGACTCTTGGCGCGCTGGTTCCAGTAGCCTTCGGCGGCCGACGGTCCGCGCACGATCAGTTCGCCGATCTCGTTGGCGGCAAGGTCACGGCCGGTCTCATCGACGATGCGCGTCTCGTAACCGGGCACCGGCTTGCCGGTCGAGCCGTAGCGAATGTCGCCGGGGCGGTTGCTCAGGAACGTCTGCAGCAGTTCGGTCGAGCCGATGCCGTCGAGTACGTCGCAGTCGACGACTTCCCGCCAGCGCTCGCCGATATGCGCGGGCAGCGCCTCGCCAGCCGAGACGCAGAGCCGCAGCCGGTCGGAGCCCATGCCCTTGCAGATGTCTGGATGCGCCAGCAGCGCGGTATAGAGCGACGGCACGCCATAAAAAATGCTCGGGCGGTGGCGCCGCATGATCGCGAGCACGCCGTCCGGCGTCGGCCGTTGCGGCCACAGCACAGCAGTGGCGCCGACCGACAATGGAAAAGTCATGGCGTTGCCGAGCCCGTAGGCGAAGAACAATTTCGCCGCGGAATGCACGACGTCGTCTGCGCCAATGCCGAGCACGCCCAGGCCGAACAGCTTTGCGGTCGCCATTAGATTGGAATGGACGTGCTTGACGCCCTTCGGATCGCCGGTCGAGCCGGACGTGTAGAGCCAGAAGGCCACCTCGTCCGACACGGTGCCGGCGGTGAGGGGCGCATCACTCGCCTGCGCGATGACGTGCTCGAAATAGTGGACATCGCGGCCGGCAAAGCCGGCGAGATCGTCGGCGCCCACCAGGATCACCGTGGGTAGAAAGGGCAACCGCTCGATAACCGGCCAGATCGCCCGCGCCAACGTCGCATCCGCCACCAGCACTGAGGCGCGGGAATCGCCGAGGATATAGGCGTATTGCGCGACGGTGAGGAACGTGTTGAGCGGGATCGCGATATTACCCGCGCGGATCGTGCCCCAAAACGTTACCGGATAGTCGACCGTGTCGTGCAGCAGCAGCGCGACGCGTTCTTCCTGCCGGATGCCTAGCGCCCGCAGCGCGTGAGCGAAACGGATCGAGCGCGCCTGCAGCTCGCCGTAGGTCAGCGAGCGTTCAGGATCGATGAAGGCGATTTTGCTGCCTAGCCCGCGCGCGACATTGGCGTCGACGAAATCGGAAACGGCATTGTAGGGCCTGCGTTCGTAAAATTCGTCCACGCCGGCCCCCACCGTCAGTTCTCGTAGAGTCGCGTCAGCAGCCGCCGCGCCAGCACGCCGGCCACGCGGCGGCGGTAGTGACCGGGCGTGAACGTCGTCTTCATCGGCATGATCTGGTCGCGCACCAGCGCATCGAGGCCTTTGATGACGCGCGCGTCGAGCGGGCCGCCGCACAATTCCGCGGTACCCTCAAGTAGCACCGGGCGCGGATTGGTGCCGGTGAACGCAATGCGCAGCTCGGCGAGGGTGTTGCCGTCGCGCTTGAGCGCCACCGCGACGCCGGCGACCGGATATTCGATCGACTTGCGGATGCGGATCTTGTCGTAGGCCGAACGCAGCCCGGGCGTATTCCTGGCACGCACCGCGGTGACGATCTCGCCGGGCCGAAGCGACAGATAATATTTGCCGTCACCCTGCGTCTCGGTGACGGGGACGTTCTGCCGCGCGAAGCCGATATAAAGTTTGTTGAGCGGGATCGTGCGCTTGCCGGCCGGCCCGGCGATGTCGAGTTCGGCGTTGAGCGTCAGCAACGTCGGCGCCAGGTCGCCGGCAAATGTCGCGAAGCAGACGCCGCGGCTTTTCGGCGCGACGTGGCACATGGTGCCGGTGGTCTTCAGACAATGATTGTTGGCGTCGCGCCACCATTCGCTCTGATTGTAGAAAATGCAGCGCGTGTCGAGGCAGAGATTGCCGCCGACGGTGCCCATATTGCGGTGGGTCGGGCCGGCGATGTGCGCGGCCGCCTGCGCCACTACCGGATAGTGCGCGACAATAGCGGGATGCGTCGCGACGTCGCGGAGCCGCACCGAAGCGCCGATTTCGAGCGATTGCGCGTCCGCCTTGATCGTGGACAGTTCCGCGACGCCGTTCATGTCGATCAGCATCGGCGGCGCGACGATGCCGCGGCGGATGTTGACCACGAGATCGGTGCCGCCGCCGAGCGGCTTTGAGTCCGGATGCGCGGTGCGCGCAGCGAGCGCCTCGTCAAGCGTGGCCGGATTGAGCACGCGGAAATCGGGCAGGGCGTCCATCAGGCGCCCCTGCTCTTGCGCCGCTGCTTCTCGATCGCCTCGAACACGCGGTCGGGCGTCACCGGCAGGTCGTTGAAGCGGATGCCGATGGCGGCGGCGATGGCATTGGTCAGGGCCGGCAGGAACGCGGCGAGCGAGCCTTCACCGGCTTCTTTCGCACCGAACGGACCATGCGGGTCATTGCTCTCGACAATGCCGACCTCGATCGGCGGCGAATCCTGGATGGTCGGCACGCGGTAGTCGAGCATGTTGGCGGTCAGCATCAGTCCGTCGTGATAGGCGGCTTCCTCGCTCATGGCCTGGCCCATGCCCATCCACACCGAGCCCTGCACCTGGCCTTCGACGGTGAGACGGTTGAGCGCCTTGCCGCAATCATGCGCCACCCACACCTTGTCGACGGTGACGACGCCGGTCTCCTCGTCGACCGTCACCTCGACCACTTGCGCCGAATAGGAATAGCCCATGGTGCCGCCGATGGCGGCGCCGCGATATTTCTTGCCGCCGTGCGATTCCGGAATGGTCGAATAGTTGCCGGTCACGGTGATGGTGCCGGAATCCTTCAGCGCCTCGGTCACGACTTCGTCGAAGGTCGCGCCTTTGTCCTGCGCGCCGGCGCGATAGACCTCACCAAGGCACTCGATATCCTCCGGCCGCGCTTCCAGCTTGCGCGCGGCGGCGTTGACCAGCACGCTCTTGAGATTGCGCGCGGCGTCGAGCGCGGCATTGCCGACCATGAAGGTGACGCGCGAGGAGTAGGAGCCGTTGTCCTTCGGCACCACCTCGCTGTCGCCGGTCACGACGCGCACGCGCGCGAGATCGAGGCCGAGCACTTCGGCGACGGTCTGCGCCAAAATCGTGGTGGAGCCTTGGCCGATATCGGCGGCGCCCGACAGCACCACGATCGAGCCGTCGAAATCGAGCTTGATCTTGACGGTGGCGTGCGGCTCGCCGGTCCAGTTCACCGGCTTGGACGCGCCCGAAATGTAATGCGAGCAGGCCATGCCAAGGCCCTTGCCCTTCGGCATCTTGCCTTTGCGTGCGTTCCAGCCGCATTCGCGCTCGACCCAATCGAGGCACTCGGGCAGGCCGTAGGAATTGATCATCAAATCGTTGTCGGTGAACGTTGGCGCAATGAGCAAATTGGCGCGGCGCACCGCGAAGGGATCGAGCCCGAGCTCCATCGCCATCTGATCGACTAGGCTCTCGAAGGCAAAACGAATGTCGACGGTGCCGTGGCCGCGGAAGGCGCCGCACGGCGGCGTATTGGTGAGCGCGCGGCGACCAACGTATTTGACATTATGCAGGTCATAGATGGCGTAGAGCATCGAGCCGGCATAGAGGATCGTCACCACGCCGTAGCCGGAATGCGCGCCGCCGCGCTGGTCGCAATCGCATTCGACCGCGGTGATACGGCCGTCCTTGCGCATGCCGATCTTGAGCTTGATGTCGGTCTCCGGCCGGCCGCGATGGGTGATGAAGGTTTCCTCGCGGTTGGTCACGATGCGCACCGTGCCGTTGCACTTGCGCGCGAGCAGTGCAGCGATCAGTTCGACGTTGAGCGTCTCGGTGCGGCAGCCGAAGCCGCCGCCAACATGCGGCTTGATCACGCGGATGCGCGACATTTCCATGCCGAGGATCTGCGCCAGCATCAGGTGCACGTAGTAGGGCACCTGCGTCGACGCGTGCACCGTCATGCGCTCGCGCAGCGCGTCGTACTCCGCGATCGCCGCGTGCATCTCCATCTGGTTCTGGCAGACCTCGGCGCAGTTATAGGTTCCCTCGCGCACCAGGTCGGCCTCGGCGAAGCCCTGCGCGGTCGAGCCCAGCTCGAACAGCACGTCGCGCTCGAGATTGCCGGGCTTCTTGTCGTGCAGTTGCACGGCGCCCGGCGCCAGCGCGTCTTTCGCCGTATAGTAGGCCGGCAATTCGCGTGCCGTGAACTTGATGCGGCGTAGCGCCTCGCGCGCGGTGGCGTCGTCAACCGCCGCGACCGCCGCGACCGGTTCGCCGCGATAGCGCACTCTGTCGCGCGCCAGCGGATATTCCGTGCGCGCGATCGGCAGCACGCCGAAGCCTTTGTCGCAGTCAGCGCCGGTGACCACAGCGCGCACGCCGGGCAGCTTCAGCGCTTCCGACACATCGACCTCGACTATGTCGCCGTGCGAATAGGGGCTGCGGTAGATGCGTCCGGCGAGTTGCCCGACGCTGAGGATATCGGCGGTGTATTTGGCGCGTCCGGAAACCTTCTCCGGACCGTCGATCATCGGCACATACCCGCCGATATTGTGCGCGGGGACGATCTTGTTCACGGCGCCACGCCTCGCGCGCCGAGCGCCGCGGCGTATTTCACCGCTTCGATGATTTTCACGTAACCGGTGCAGCGGCAAATATTGCTGCCGAGCGCTTCCAGGATTTCCGCGTCGCTCGGATTGGGATTTTTCCGCAGCAGCCCCGCCGAGGCCATGATGAAACCGGGCGTGCAATAGCCGCATTGCGAGCCGAGCTTCTCGTGGAAGCCGCGCTGCACCGCTGACAATTGCCCGTCGTGGCCGAGCGACTCGATGGTGTCGATGCGCTTGCCGGCAACCGTCGCTGCGAGCGTCAGGCAGGACAGCGCCGGTCTGTCGTCGATCAGCACGGTGCAGGCGCCGCATTCGCCGCCGTCGCAGCCGGTCTTGGTGCCGGTGAGGCCGATCTGCTCGCGCAGGAAATCCAGCAGCAGGATGTTGTCGGCGACCGCGTCGGCGCGGTCACGCCCGTTGAGCGTGAACTCCAGAAGCCGGGTCAAGCTGTTTCTTCCCTGGTCGGCGCGTTTTGGCGATTCGCGCCTTGCTTGATTATCCCGTTACGACACACCAGCGCGCTCACCCCCTCCAGACCCTTAATCGGGAATGGCTAGGACGATTGCCCTAGCCAAAGCGGGCAATGACGTCATTCGGAATCGCTACGGCGTGAATCTTGTCGGGATTGGTCTTGTCGCGTGTCGCCCAGACCCGGGTTTCGCCGCCGTCCACCGCCAATTCGCCGCCGACGGTGAGCCGGTGTTCGACGTCGAAGCTGGAGCGGCGGAACTCGGTCACCCGCGAAGCGATCTCCACCACGTCGCCGAACTTCGCGGGTTTGAGGAAGTTGGCGCGGGCGTCGACCAGCGGAATGCCGATGATGTCGAAGGTCTCCGCCAATTCATGCGCGGTGACGCCGAGCGCGGTCTCGAACAGCATCCAGGTGCTGACGTCGAACATTTCGAAGAAGCGGCTGTTGAACACGATGCCGGCGGGATCGCAGTGTCCCCACTCGACGGTCAATTGCCTGCGGAAAGTGAAAGTCGCCACGCCCGAAATCCCCCGCTCTTTGTCAAATCATAGCACTACTTCGTCGGCGGAATCCTGTGCTTCCGCGGCACCGGCCATTCGGTGACGTCCTGCGACTTCAATTCGACGCGGCTCATGCGCCGCCGCTTGCGCAGCGCGTGCCGCGGCGCCACCGGCAGGTGCGGCGAGTCGTCGAGCTCCTCGAGCATCCAGTCGAGTTCGTCCGTCGCTGTCACCCAGCGGTGCGGCGGATAGCGCGTCAGCGAAAACGGCCGCGAAAACGCCAGCATCGATTTCTTGCCGCCCGGCAGGCAGTATTCGTGCGCGTAGCTCATCGCCACTTCGCGCGCGCTCTTGTAGATCGGATCGCGCCAGCGCAATACCGCGTGATTGGTCTTGCTGATCGCGCCCCACAGACCGCGCTCCTGGAACAACGTCACCACGTGATCCTGGTCGCTCGGTAGCGCCTGGATGTCCATCAACCAAGCCGGCTTGCCGTGATAGATGAAGGCGGCAACGGCGAGGATGGCGGCTTCCGAGCAATGCGCAGTGCGCGTCTTCAGCACGCGGCGCGGCGACATCGTGGTGTCGCCGTCGAGTTCGTAATTCGGCGGCAGCCTGTCGATGAAGGTCTGGATGATCTGCGCGGTCTTCAGGCGCGCGAAGGCGCGGTGTTCGGCGGGGGTGAGCAGCGCGCGGAGGCAATTCCTGTAAGCAACGGTGATCATGGCCGCGGCGACTTTATCCGGCGACGCCCGCTATGGGGGGATCGGGCGCCGACGCCTCCACAGCTAAGTTGCCGCCGTTTTTCGCCAAAACCGGCAGCATCGGCGTTCTGCTTTGACCTGCCGGGGAAGGAAATTGTTGCGCTCTCGGCAACCTCAAACAGGAAATATCTTCTTATTTTCCATGACTTATTGCGATTGCGCAGAATAAGCTTCTATTTAACGGCTGCTGGCAAAGGAGCCTTCAGCGGTGACCGATTTCCCTCAAGAGCAGCGCCATATCCTGCCGCGAGTTTCGCCGCAGGACTGGATTGTCGCCATCGCCACCGCGCTGTTGGCCTTGGTGCTGCTCGGCGTGCTGCCGCGACTGTTCTGGTGAATTCATGTCAGGCCTCGCCACCATCCCAAAAACCGCGCCCTTCGCCGAGGAGGAAATCGACCTGCTCAACCGCGTGGTCGGACCGGCCAACGCGCTCCAGCGCGCCTGGCTCGCCGGCTTCCTCGCCGGCGTCGAATCCGTCACGGGCCAGGCGCAGCCGGCCGCGCCGGCGCGTCCGGCCGAGCCGATCACCATCGTCTACGCCAGCGAATCCGGCAATTGCGAAAAGCTCGCCAACGATTTCGCCAAGGCCGCGCGTAAGAACGGGCTGAAGCCCAATATCATCGACATGGCCGATCTCGAGCTCGCCACGCTCGGCAAAGCGAAGCGGCTGGTGTTCATCGCCGCCACTTGGGGCGAGGGCGAGCCGCCGGCGCGTGCGGTGAGCGCCTATAATGAATTGATGGGCGCGGGCGCGCCGCGCCTCGACGGCGTCGAATTTGGCGTGCTGGCGCTCGGCGACACCGCCTACGCGGAATTCTGCGGCATCGGCAAAAAGATCGACGAACGCCTTGCGGCGCTCGGCGGAAAACGCGTGGTCGACCGAATCGACTGCGATCTCGATTTCGCCGCGCCTGCTTCGAAGTGGATCGGCGACGCGCTGAAAGTTCTCAATCCGCCCGATGCCGTCCGCGGCCAAGGCAACGGCCAGGTCATCGAGGTCGATTTCGGCAAGCCGCAGGCGGCGCCGAACACCGAGATCGTCGAGGCCGAAGTCAGCGAGCACGTCAATCTGAACTCGTCGCGCTCGAACAAGGAAACCATCCACCTCGCGCTGACCTTCGACGGCGCGATGCCGGCCTATGAGCCGGGCGATTCGCTCGATCTCTACGCCGAGAACGATCCGGCCTATGTCGACGAACTGTTGAAACTCGCCGGGCTTGCCGGCGACAACGCCTTGCGCGCCGAGCTGATCAAATCGCGCGACGTCACGACGCTGTCGATCAAGACCGTCGAAACCTACGCCGAGAAGACCGGCCATCACTACGTCAAGGCGCTGATCGCCGACGGGCAGGCGAAGGAATGGATCGCCGGCCGCCAGCTCATCGATCTGATTGCCATGTTCCCGATCGCGCTGACCGCCGACCACCTGCGCGCGGTGACACGGCCGCTGGCGCCGCGCGCCTATTCGATCGCCTCCTCGCGCCGCGAAGTCGGCGACGAGGCGCATCTGCTGATCTCCGCCGTGCGTTACGACAGCCACGGCCGCGCCCGCAAAGGCGTCGCCTCGAACTACGCCGCCGAGCGGCTCAAGAAGGGCGGCCGCGTCGGGGTGAAGCTCAAGCCCAACAAGCATTTCGCGCTGCCGGCGGCGGACAAGGACATCGTCATGGTCGGCCCCGGCACGGGCGTCGCGCCGTTCCGCGCTTTCGTCCAGGAGCGCCGCGCCACCGCCGCCAAGGGCCGCAGCTGGCTGTTCTTCGGCGACCGCCAGTTCACCCACGATTTCCTCTACCAGCTCGACTGGCAGGAGGCGCTGAAGGACGGCGCGCTCACCCGCATGGATGTCGCCTTCTCGCGCGATACGCCGAAGAAGCTCTATGTGCAGGACAAGATGTGGGAAAAGCGCCGCCACCTCATCGAATGGCTCGACGGCGGCGCGCTGTTCTACGTCTGTGGCGACGCCAAGGCGATGGCGAAGGACGTGCGCTCAACCCTCGTGCGCGCCTATGCCGACGTGAAAGGGCTTGCCCCTGAGGCCGCCGAGCAGGCCGTGGCGGCGCTGGAGCGCGACAAGCGCTATCTGCAGGACACCTATTGAGCCTGCATTGTCTGGAAGGCAGATGACCGACGAAGTCTCGCGCAATGAGCGCATCAAGGAGGCGAGCGATTACCTGCGCGGCACGCTGGCCGAAGGCCTGCGCGAGGAGATCACCGGCGCCATCGTCGAGGACGACCAGCAACTGGTCAAATTCCACGGCATGTATCTGCAGGACGACCGGGATCTTAGGCCCGAGCGCACGCGCAAGAAGATGGAGAAGGCCTTCGCCTTCATGATTCGCGTGCGTATTCCGGGCGGCGTGCTCACCCCGCAGCAATGGCTCGCGCTCGATTCTGTGGCGCGCGATTACGGCAACGGTACCATGCGGCTGACCACGCGGCAGACGGTGCAGCTGCACGGCGTCATCAAGTCGAATCTGAAGGCGACGCTGCAAGCGATCGACGCGGTGCTGCTCAACTCCATTGCCGCCTGCGGCGACATCAACCGCAACGTCATGTGCAACGTGCTGTCGGGACAGTCGGCGGCGCATGCCGCCGCGATCGACCTTGCCCGCGCGCTCTCGAACCATCTGTTGCCGCGCACCCCGGCCTACCGCGAAATCTGGCTCGATGGTGAGAAAATCGCCGGCGGCGAGGAGGAGGCGATCGAGCCGATCTACGGCAAGACTTACCTGCCGCGCAAATTCAAGATCGTGGTGGCGGTGCCGCCGTCGAACGACGTCGACATCTTCGCCCACGATCTCGGCTACATCGCCATCCCCGACGGCAAGCGCGACATCGCCGGCTGGAACGTCACCGTCGGCGGCGGCATGGGCATGACCCATGGCGAGGAGGACACCTATCCGCGCACCGCCGACGTGATGGGCTTCTGCAAGACCGAAGATGTCGTGAAAGTCGCCGAAGCGGTGGTCACAGTGCAGCGCGATTGGGGCGACCGGGTGAACCGCAAGCACGCGCGGCTCAAATACACCATCGAGGACCGCGGGCTCGATGTCTTCCGCGCCGAGGTGGTACGCCGCGCGGGTGTGTCGCTGGAGCCGCCAAAACCGTTCGCGTTCACCTCGACCGGCGACCGCTACGGCTGGAGTGACGGCTCCGACGGCCGCAGCCATCTCACGCTGTTCGTGCAGAATGGCCGGCTCGCCGATGGCGCCGTCGCCAAGCAGATGTCGGTGCTGCGGCAGATCGCGCAAAGCCACGACGGCGAATTCCGCATCACGCCGAACCAGAACCTGATCGTCGCCAATATTCCGCCCGAGCGGCGCACCGAGATCCATTGGCTGGCGAAAGAAGCAGGACTCTTGGCGCCCGTCTCGGGCCTGCGGCGCAATTCCATGGCTTGCGTCGCGCTGCCGACCTGCGGCCTGGCGCTCGCCGAAAGCGAGCGCTATCTGCCCGATCTGATGACGGCGCTCGACGAGCGGCTTGCCGCGCACGGACTTTCTGCCGACGACATCGTCATCCGCATGACCGGCTGCCCGAACGGCTGTGCGCGGCCATACCTTGCGGAAATCGGCTTGGTCGGCAAAGGACCCGGCCGCTACAACCTCTATCTCGGCGCCGCCTTCGACGGCTCACGCATGAACAAGCTCTACGCCGAGGATCTCGATCACGCCGGCATTATCGCCGCGCTCGATCCGGTGTTCGCCGCCTACGCGCGCGATCGGCAGAAGGGCGAGCGCTTCGGCGACTTCGCCATCCGCGCCGGCTTTGTCGCGGCGACCGGCAACGGCCGCGACTTCCACGCCAATGTGGGCAGGCAAGCCGAACGCGCGGGCCGGTGATCCCCGTGCAAAGCGCCGGCGATTTGCTGCTCAGTTTTTCGACGCGCTTTGCTGCTTTGCGAGGCAACGAATTCGCGGGAGATTCCGTCACATAAAAAATCAGTAAATACTTCAATATCTTATGCGCTGGCACGCTCCTTGCTGCCTTGCAGCGAGAATAAGACTGCGGCCGGCCGGATTGTCTTGCGCACCGAACTCGGCGACCGCCAAATCAGGGAGTCGAGATATGGACTATGTGAAGCCAGTCGACGTCGCCAAGATGATGGTCGAGACTGGCCGCAACAAACTCAAATTGTCGCCGGTCGATCTCGTCATTCGCGGCGCGCTCGCCGGTTCGATTTTGGCCGCGGCGACGAGCCTCGCCATCACCGGCGCGGTGCAAACCAATCAGTTGCTGGTCGGCGCGCTGATCTTTCCCGTGGGCCTGATCCTCATCGTGCTGCTCGGCCTCGATCTGGTCACCGGCGCCTTCGGCCTGGTGCCGCTGCCGTGGGTGGAACGCGATGCCAGCGCGCCCAGCCTGCTCGCCAATTTCGGCTGGATCTTCCTCGGCAATCTGATCGGCAGCGTCGCCTATGGCGGCTTGCTGGCGATTGCGCTGACCAATTTCGGCACCCTGGCGCCGGCGGGCGTCGCCGCCAGGATCATCGCCATCGCGCAGGCCAAGACCGCCGGTTACGAAATGATCGGCTTTGCCGGCATGATCACGGTGTTCGTCAAGGCGATCTTGTGCAACTGGATGGTCTGCCTCGCCATCGTCGCGGCGATGACCACCAATTCGACCATCGGCAAGATCGCCTGCGCCTACATGCCGGTGTTCATCTTTTTCGCCCAGGGCTTCGAGCACTCGGTGGTGAACATGTTCATCATCCCGACCGGCATGATGATGGGCGCCAACGTCACCGTAGCCGAATGGTGGCTGTGGAATCAGATACCCGTGACCCTCGGCAATCTGGTCGGCGGCTTCATCTTCACAGGCCTCGCGCTCTACATCACGCACAAGCCGAGGACGGCGCCCGCGCCGCTGACGATGCCATCGCAGGTGCCGGCGGAATGACGACGGAAGTCGCCCTGAAGCCGGCGGAGGCGGCAACTGGCGACTTCGAGCCCGAACAGAAGCGTTACCTCGAAGGCTTCGCCGCCGGTTTGCAGATCGCGCGAACCGCCAAGGGCCTTGCTGGCTCGGCCGCCGCTCTGAGCGGAGCGGCGGCCGCGCCTGCGCCTGAGCCGGTCGGCCCCGATGCCGCCGGGCTCAAGGCGCAGGACCGCGTGCTTAAGGCCGGCGGCAAGCTGTCGGACCCGGAGAGGTTCAAGCGCGAGCAGCATCCCTTCGACACCTACGAGCGGCTGAAGGAGCACGCCGCCAAGAACGCCTATCCGAAACCGCCGGATAATTTCCGCTGGCGCTTCTTCGGCCTGTTCTACGTGGCGCCGAACCAGAATTCCTTCATGTGCCGGCTGCGCATGCCCAACGGCATTCTCAAGGCGGCGCAATTTGCCGGCGTTGCCGATCTCGCCGAGCGCTACGGCGGCGGTTACGCGCACGTCACCACCCGCGCCAATCTGCAGGTGCGCGAGATCGAGGCGAAAAACGCCGTCGCCATGATCGAGGCGATCCAGGATCTCGGCCTGTGCTCGCGCGGCTCCGGCGCCGACAATATCCGCAACGTCACCGGCGGGCCGACCGCCGGCATCGACCCACAGGAACTGATCGATACGCGGCCCTATACGCGCGAATGGCACTTCCACATCCTCAACGACCGCTCGCTCTACGGCCTGCCGCGCAAGTTCAACGTCGGTTTCGACGGTGCCGGGATCATCCCGGTGCTGGAAGACACCAACGATATCGGCTTCCAGGCGGTGCAGGTGAACGACGGCTTCGGGCTTGAGCCGGGGGTCTGGTTCCGGCTCTGCCTCGGCGGCTTGACCGGCCACCACAGTTTCGCCGGCGACACCGGCGTGATCGTCAAGCCGGCCGACGCCACCATGGTGGCGGACGCCGTGGTGCGCGTGTTCATCGATACCGGCGACCGCACCGACCGCACCAAGGCGCGGCTCAAATACGTGCTCGACAAACTCGGCGTGGAGAAATTCCTCGGCCTGATGGAAGAAAAGCTCGGCCGCAAGCTCGTCCGCGCCGTGCCCGGTGCGCTGGCGCCGCGGCCGGCGTTTTCACGCACCGCGCATCTCGGCATTCATCCGCAGAAGCAGGGGGGCTCAACTGGATCGGCGTCGTCGTGCCAGTCGGCCGTCTGACCGCCGCGCAGATGAAGGGGTTTGCGGCAATCGCCGGCGATCTCGGCGACGGCGATATCCGGCTCACGGTCTGGCAGAACCTGCTGATCTCCGGCGTGCCGACCGCAAAGCTCGACGAGGCGAGGGCGAAAATCGAAGCGCTCGGCCTTGCCATCGAAACCAACGCCATCCGCGCCGGCCTCGTCGCCTGCACCGGCAATACCGGCTGCAAGTTCGCCGCCTCCGACACCAAGCGCCACGCCGAGGAGATCGCCGCCTGGTGCGAGACGCGCGTGTCCCTCGACACGCCGGTCAATATCCATCTCACCGGTTGCCACCATTCCTGCGCGCAACATTTCGTTAGCGAAATCGGCCTGCTCGCCTGTAAGGTGCAGGAGAACGAGGATGCCGATCCGGTCGAAGGCTATCACCTCCTGATCGGCGGCGGCTTCGGGCCCTACGCGGCGCTCGGCCGCGAGCTCTATCGTGACGTCAAAGCCGAGGACGCGCCGCGAACAATCGAGCGCGTGCTCAAGACTTATCTGCTGCACCGCGAGTCGCCGCAGGAGAGCTTCATCGCTTTCGCGCGCCGCCACGACATCGACGCGCTCAAGTCGATGGTCGAGCTGGAGGCGGCCGAATGAGCATCTCGCCGCGCATCCCTTCACTGATCCCCGAATCCGCCCCGTTCACGCCGGAGCAGCGCATTTGGTTGAACGGCCTGTTCGCCGGCATGATCTCGCTCGACGAGAGCGTGACGCCGCTGTCGAACGCCGAGGCGGCGAAGCTTTTGCCCGACATGGTCGCGCCCGCGGCCGAGGTGGACGACGGCTCGCCCTGGCACGATCCGGCGATGCCGATGCCGGACCGCATGAAGCTCGCCGAGGGCAAGCCGCTGCCGCGCCGCATGATGGCGGCGATGGCGCAGCAGGACTGCAGCCAGTGCGGCTATAACTGCAAGGACTACGCCGAGGCGCTGTTCAACAAGAAGGAATTGCGCCTGAATTTGTGCGTGCCGGGCGGCAAGGACACCGCCCGCATGCTCAAGAACCTCTATGCCGAGCTCGGCGCGTCCGCCGCGGCGCCGGCCGAAGCGGCGCCTGCACCTGTCGTCGCGGCGCCCGGCCGCTCGCGCGACAACCCGGCCGTCGCCACCTTCGTGTCGCGCCGCCGCCTCAACAAAGAAGGCTCGGCCAAGGAAACCTGGCACGTCGAATTCGATCTCGCCGAGAGCGGGCTCGATTACGTTGTGGGCGATTCGTTCGGCATCTACCCCGCCAACGACCCCGCGCTGGTCGACGCCGTGATAGCCGCGCTCCAGGCGCCGCCGGATTTCCCGATCGGCGGCCGCACGCTGCGCGAGGTGCTGACCGACGGCGTGTCGCTGTCGCCGGCGCCCGACATGCTGTTCCAGTTCATTTCGTATCTCACCGGCGGCGAGCGCAAGCAGAAAGCCAAGGCGCTGGCCGACGGCCAGGACCCGGACGGCGATGCCGCCACGCTCGACGTGCTGGCGGCCTTGTGCAAATTCCCCGGCATCAGGCCCGATCCGGAAGCCTTCATCGAGGCGCTCGATCCCTTGCAGCCGCGGGTCTATTCGATCTCGTCCTCGCTCAAACGCAATCCCGGACGCGTCTCGCTCACGGTCGACGCCGTGCGCTACGAGGTCGAGAAGCGCACCCGGCTTGGCGTCGCCTCGACCTTCCTCGCCGGCCGCGCCATGCCCGGTGACAAGATCAAAGTCTATGTGCAGAAGGCGCAGCACTTCGCGCTGCCGGCCGATCCGGGAAAGCCGATCATCATGATCGGCCCGGGCACCGGGCTCGCGCCGTTCCGCGCCTTCCTGCAGGAGCGCCAGGCGACCAACGCGCCGGGGCCGAACTGGCTCTATTTCGGCCACCAGCGCAGCGACTACGATTTCTTCTACGAGGATGAACTGAAAGAAATGCGCAAGAGCGGCCTGCTGACGCGGCTGACGCTCGCCTGGTCGCGCGACGGCAAGGAGAAAATCTACGTGCAGCACCGCATGCGCGATGACGGCCGCGACCTGTGGGATTGGCTGAGCAAGGGCGCGCACATCTACGTGTGCGGCGACGCGCTGCGCATGGCCAAGGACGTCGAACGCGCGCTGATCGACGTCGTTGCCGAGCACGGCAAGCGCTCGCCGGAAGACGCCGCGCGCTACGTTGCCGAGTTGAAGAAGAACGACCGCTATCAGGCGGACGTCTACTAAAGGACAAATGCCGTGGACCTCATTCGCACCCCTTCCGAAACCCGCTCGGGAAAAATGGAGCCGCTGGCGCGGCTGCCGGTGTTTCTCGCACTCGACGGCAAGCGAGCGGTCGTTGCCGGCGGCAGCGCTGCGGCGGCCTGGAAGGCGGAGCTGCTGTCGGCCGCCGGCGCGCGTGTCGACGTCTATGCGGAGACGCCGTCGGATGAACTTAATGCAAATCGCCGGCGACCCGCCGCGTGGCGGCATTGCGATCCACCGGCGCGGTTGGACGGCGGACGACTTGATGGGCGCCGCGGTCGTCCATCGGCGCCTTCGAGGATGACGAGGGCGCGGCGGCTTTTGCCGCCGCTGCGCACGCCGCCGGCGTTCCGGTCAACGTCATCGACAAGCCGACGTTCTGCGATTTCGCCTTCGGCGCCATCGTCAATCGGTCTCCCTTGGTGATCGGCATTTCCACCGACGGCGCCGCGCCGGTGTTCGCGCAAGCCATCCGCGCCAAGCTCGAAGCCTTGCTGCCGAAGGGCTTTGCCGCCTGGGCCGCGGCGGCGGCGCGCTGGCGCGCGGCGGTGAAGGCGACCGGCCTGCCGTTCGCCGGCAGGCGCAAGTTCTGGCAGTTGTTCACCGCGCACGCGGTGAAAAATCCCGACAGCGAGCCGACGCAAAACGACTTCGATCGTTTTGTCGCCGAAGTGCAGGGCCTCGGCGCCGCGGTCGAAAACGGCTCGGTGACCTTGGTCGGCGCCGGCCCCGGCGATCCCGAATTGCTGACGCTGCGCGCGGTGCGCGCGCTGCAATCGGCCGACGTGATCCTGTTCGACGATCTGGTGTCGCGCGACGTGCTCGACTTCGCCCGCCGCGAGGCGCGCAAGATGCTGGTCGGCAAGACCGGCTTCGGCCCGTCCTGCAAGCAGGACGACATCAACGCGCTGATGGTCTCGCTCGCCAAGCAGGGCAAGCGCGTGGTGCGGCTGAAAGGCGGCGACCCGCTGATCTTCGGCCGCGCCGCCGAGGAAATCGCGGCCTGCCAGGCGGCGGCGATCCCGGTCGACGTGGTGCCCGGCATCACCGCGGCGCAGGGCGCGGCGAGCCGGCTCGGCATTCCGCTGACCGACCGCGAGCATGCGCGCCGGCTGCAATACGTCACCGGCCACGCCCACGACGGCGCGCTGCCGGCCGATCTCGATTGGCAGAGCCTCGCCGACCCGGCGACGACGTCGGCGATCTATATGCCGGTGCGCACGCTGACCGCGCTGGTCGCCAAGGCGACCGCCGAAGGGACTCGATCCGCTAACCCCGGCGCTCGCCATCGCAAACGCCACGCGGCCGAACCAGGCTGTGGTGCAGGCGCCGATCGGCGACCTGCCGACGCGGCTTGCAATTGCCGCGCTATCCGGTCCGGTGCTGGTGATGCTCGGCCATGTGTTCGGCGGCAAAGCCATTGCCCAAGCCGCCACGCGCTCCGGCCAGAAGGCCGGTTAAGCCTTAGCGCGTGTCGTAGCGGATCGGCACCGAGACCGCGATTTGCGTGCCGGCCAGCTCGGCGGGTGGGGGCGGCAGGGGCGCGGCGCGCTCCACCATGGCGAGCGTCGCGCTGTCCAAGAGGCTCGAGCCCGAACTGCGCGCGATACGGGCGTGATGCACGCCGCCGCTGCGGTCGACGCTGAAGGCGAGCTGCGCCACGCCGTGTTCGCCGCGCGCCTGCGCCTCCGGCGGGTAGCGCTTGTAGCGCTCGAGCCGGGACACCAGCTCCGATTTCCAACTCGGCAACGCGCTCGAATTTTGCGACGCCGCGCCCGGCGCCGGCGCCGCGGCGTGCGCTGCGCGTTTTTCCGCCGGACTCGGCGCGCTGGCGAGGCTTGCATGCTTTTGCGGGTGTCTTTTTTCCGCGGGCTTTTCAGCGGATTTTTCAACTGCCTTCTCGACCGGCTTTTCGATCGGCTTTTCCGGCGGCAGGGCGGCGAGTTGCAGTTCGGCCTCGGGCGCGGGCGGCATGGCGGCCGTGTGCTCAACCGGCTCTTGGGGCGCAGGCCGCGGCGGCTGTTCGATGGCCTTTTCGAGCGGCTTGGGCGGCTCCGGCTCGGCCATGACCTGCTGCTGTTGCGGGCCGGGCGGCGCTTGCGTCGGCTTCACGTCGGGCGCGACCGGCAGCGTTTCGAGCTGGACCATGATCAGCGGCGCATTCGCCACCTGGTCGGGTTCGGCGTTCCACCGCGCGATCACGACTGCCGCCGCGGCGACATGAACCCCGAGCGCCAGCGTGATACAAATCGCCCACCACCGCGTATCCCGCGGACGCGGCACGATGACGGTTTCGCGGATGGCTTCCATAACAGCCGTTTTTGAGTTGGCCAAGCGCCGCCCCCAGATAACGGCCGCAACGCGGCGAAGGCAAGGCCGGTGGGACCGATTGAACGGGGCCGGCCAGCGTGCCATCGTCCGCCGCGCCGGCGAAGCCGGTTGCGTTTATCCTGCAAGGACCCGCCCCCAATGTCTTATTCGATGTCTCAAACCGCATTGCCGACCTTCGAGATCGGCCTGACCGCGCTTTCGGGCGTGCTCGACAAGGCCGCGGCCTTTGCCGCGGCGAAGAAAGTCGACCCCGCGGTGCTGCTCGGCTACCGGCTCGCGCCCGACATGTTCGCGCTTGCCCGCCAGGTGCAGGTCGCCTGCGACCAGGCCAAGAACGGGACCGCGCGGCTCGCCGGCGTCGAGCCGCCGAAATTCGAGGACATCGAAACGACCCTCGACCAGCTCAAGGAGCGCATCGCCAAGACGGTCGCCTTCCTCAAGACGCTCGACGCCAAGGCGATCGATGCTTCGGCCGACCGCGACATCACCTTTCCGCTCGGCCCGAGCAAGGGCCAGATGCAGGGCGGCGACTATCTCAATCACTTCGTGCTGCCGAATTTCTATTTCCACCTCACCGCCGCTTACGCCATCGTGCGGCATTGCGGCGTCGAGGTCGGCAAGCGCGATTTCCTCGGCGCCATTCCGATCAAGCGCACCTAGCGCGCAAGCGGACGACAAAAAGCCGCCCCGCCGGCAAACGGCCGGGGCGGCTTTGTCGTGTCCGGCCGCTATTTGAGACGCTTGGCCGCTTCGCTGCACCAGGCTCAGATCGGCGTATTTCGTGATGTCGATCTTCTTCTTCACGAAGCCGAGGTCGCGCGTGGTGTCGACGTTGCGCTGCAGCGCCTCGAGGTTCGGCATCAGGTTCGGATCGCGGTAGGTGTCCTGCTTGGTGAACAGCCAGCCGAACCGCTCGGGCGGCACCTTGGTGATCTTGGAAGCGATCTTGGCGACCTCGTCGTGGTTCTTCGGGTCGAGATACCAGTGCACGATGCGCAGCATGTCCTCCATGAAATCGACCATGGCGGCGCGGTTCTTGTCGATGAACGGCTTGCGCGCGGCCAGCATGATCATCTGCGTCACGCCGAGCGCCTCGCGCTGGTCGAACAGCACCTTGCCGTCTTCGCGCAGCTTCGGATTGAACGAGAACGGCAGCACGGCCGGAATGAGGTCGACCTTCTTCTCCAGCAGCATCGCCGGCATCGCCGGCAGCGGCCCTTCCAGCATGGTGTAGTCGCGCTTCTCTTCGAGGCCGTGCTTGTGCAGCATGGCGCGGATGGCGACGTCGACGGCGCTGCCGCCGCCATTGGTGCCGATCACCTTGCCCTTGAGGTCCTCGACCTTGTTGATGCCGGAATCCTTGCGCACGTAATACTGCCTCGCTGTAGTAGCCGGGCACGCCGTCCTGGAATTCGTCGGCGATGACGCGGATGTCGTCGAGCCCGGCGTTCTCGATGGCGATGGCGAGCGAGGAATAGGCGAGGCTGGCGACTTCCAGCTCGTTGTTGGCGATCGCCGTGATCGTCTGCGGCGTGCCTTGGTAATGCGACCGCCTCGAGCGTGTAGGACTTGCCCATGTGCTGAGCGAGATCCTTCTTCTCCAGAATGATCGAGCCCCAGTTGGCGATCGGGGCCACCCACGACATGCGGATTTTCACCGGCTCCGCGCTGTTGGCGGTGCCGGCGCCCATCAGGCCGAGCGCGCACACGCCGGCCAGCGCGAGTTTCGAAAAGCGCATTGTTTCCTCCTCAGTTTCGCCGGGCTTGCGCTTCGATGTGGCAAGCTTCACGCCGCGAACTCGAAAGATTGTCGGGCGTCCAACCGATTTTGGCAAGCCTCAGAGTCGCGGCGTTTTACCCGCGATACGGTACATGCCTAGGCCGTGGTCGGCTCGTTGGCTTCCTGGTGCCAGATCAACAGCCGCCGGCGGACCAGCGCCATCGCCTTGACCAGACAATAGCCGACCACGGCGATCTCGACGATGCCGGCGAACACGCCGGTGGAATTGGCGAAGCGCGAGGCCGTCATCATGGCGCCGCCGAGGCCGTAGCCGCCCATCAGCATCTCGGCCACCACGGCCACGATCAGCGACAGCGGCAGCGCCACCTGCAAGCCCGGTCATGATCTGCGGCGCTGGCCGCCGGCAGCACGATCTGCGTCAGCAGTTCGCGATTGTTGGCGCCCATGTTGCGCGCCGACCAGATCAGCTCGCGCTCGACGCCCTGGATGGCGATGACGGTCGCGGCGATCACCGGGAAGATGGCGTCGATGACGATGATGGTGATCTTGGAGACGTCGTAGACGCCGAGCCACAGGATCACCACCGGCAGGAAGGCGATCTTCGGCATCGGGAAGCCGACCGAGATGATCGGATCGAAGAACCAGTTGGCGATGACGTTGCGCGACATCGCCATGCCGATGAGCACGCCGAACACCGCGCAAATGGCGAAGGCGGCCAGCGCGCGGTAGAGCGTGAGCGCGGTATTGATCCACAGATCGCCGGACACGGCGTCGCTCCAGATGCGCTCGACGCACCTCGCTGAAGCGCCGGCAATTGGATAGTGCGTGAACGCGCCGCTGCGCGCCAGGATTTCCCAGCGCCGCCAGCAGCAGCACGATCGAGAAGACGCGCGCGAAGCGCCCGATAGACCGCGTACACGACGCGCGCTGCCTTCTCCGGCGCAGCCGTTCGGCAGTCTGTCCGGCGTGGTTTGCACTACTCGCGCCATGCCAGCGTCCGCTTGGTGATCACGAGATAAATCCGGTCGGCGGCGAAGCCGAGGAACGCCACGGTCAGCACCACCGCATACATCGCATCGTAGGAGCCGTTGGCGCCGAGAGAGCCGATCAGATAGCCGAAGCCCTTCTGCGCCACGATCAATTCGGACGACACCAGCAGGATGAAGGAGAGCGCCAGCGCGGTGCGGATGCCGTTGAGCAATTCCGGCATGGCGCTCGGCAGCACCACGTCCCACAGCATGCGCAGGCGGCTCGCGCCCATGCTGCGCGCCGACCAGACCAGCACCTGCTCGCTCGAGCGCGCGCCGTTGAAGGCGCCGATGGTGACCGGCAGCATGCAGCCGAGGAAGATCAGCAGGATCTTGGAGCCGTCGCCGAAGCCGAGCCAGATCACCGTCACCGGGATCAGCGCCGATTTCGGCAGCGGATAGAACATCTCGACCAGCGGCGCGAGCAGCACGTTCACCGGCTTCCACCAGGCCATGACGATGCCGAGCGTGGCGCCGACGACGATCGCCAGCGCGAGGCCGGCGCCGGCGCGGTAAAGCGAGGACAGCGCCGTTGGTGATGAGATCGCCGTCCTTGATCATGTCGATCCAGGCGCTGATCACGTCGCGACAGCGGCGGCAGCGCGGTGGTCGACACCAGTTCGAGCCGCGCCGCCAGCTTCCCAGGCGATGGCCAGCAGCAGCAGCGGCAGATAGCGGATGAACTGTCTTCATGGCGCGCGCTTTCCCTGCGCCTTGATGGCTTCGTCCTTCACCAGGTTCCAGATCTCGTCCACCTTCTCGACGAAGGCCTTGGCCTTGTGGATGTTGCGGATCGGTCTTGTCGAACTTGGTGTCGACGATGGTCTTGATGCGGCCCGGCCGCGCCGACATCACCGCCACCCGGTCGGCGAGATAGACCGCCTCCTGCACGTCGTGGGTGACGAAAATCACCGTCTTCGGCGTGCGCTGCCAGATGCGCAGCAATTCGCTCTGCATCAGTCCGCGGGTCTGCGCGTCGAGCGCGCCGAACGGCTCGTCCATCAGCAGGATTTTCGGATCGAAGGCGAGCGTGCGCGCGATCGCGCGCGCTGCCTCATGCCGCCGGAGAGTTGCGAGGGATAGCTGTCCTCGAAGCCGTGCAGGCCGACCAGCTCGATGAATTCCATGCGCGCGCTTTTCGCGCTCGTCCTTCGGCATGCCCTGCCGTTCCAGCCCGTAGAGGATGTTGCCGCGCACGGTCTTCCACGGAAACAGCGCGAAATGCTGGAACACGATGCCGCGGTCGGGGCCGGGGCCGGCGACCGCGTTGCCGTCGACCGCGATGGTGCCGGTCTCGACCGGCAGAAAGCCGCCGATCAGGTAGAGCAAGCGTCGACTTGCCGCAGCCGGACGGCCCGAGCAGCGCGACGAATTCGCGGTTTGCCACCTCGAGCGAGACCTGGTCGAGCGCCAGCACCTCGCGCCCGCGCGGCGGGCGATAGAGGTGGCTGACGCCGTCGATGACGATTTGCGCTGGACCGGTCATGGCGGCATGAAGCGTCCCTAATGGCCGCGCGTCTGTCAAGCGCCGTCGGCGCTGTTACAGCACGCGTCGTTGTCCTATAATGTGGGACATCAAACCATCCCTGCATCGAGAGGAAACGTCAGTGCCCAATAAGAACTTACCGAAGCCCGCGCCGAACTCGCGCTCGCCAACCGCATCGTCGCCAACGAAGGCATCATCGACGCCTTCGGGCACGTCAGCATGCGCCATCCCGACGATCCGAACCGCTATCTTCCTGTCGCGCTCGCGCGCGCCCGAACTGGTGACGGCCGGACGACTTCATCGAATACGACCTCGATTCCCAGCCGGTGCGCGATCCCGGCGTCGGGCAATATTCCGAGCGGGTGATCCACGGCGAAATCTACAAGGCGCGGCCGGACGTGATGTCGGTGTGCCATCACCATTGCCCGGCCTTCATGCCGCTGCTCGCCACCGGCACCGACTATCGTGCCGGTGTTTCATCTCGGCGCGGTCGGCGGCATCAAGCCGCCGTTTGGGACCAGCATGACGAGTTCGGCGACACCAACATGCTGGTGGTCAAGCCGGAGGAGGGCGCCTCGCTCGCCCGCGCGCTCGGCCGCCATTGGATGGTGCTGATGAAGCGGCACGGCGTCACCGTCGCCGGCACCAGCGTGCAGGATTGCGTGTTCCGCTGTCGATCTTCTCGGCGCGCAATGCCGAGTATCAGGTGCGGGCCCTGACGCATCGGCGGCACGATCGCCTCGCTTGACGCCGGGCGAAACGGAGCTCGCCGGCGCGATCAGCGCCAAGACCACCGGGCTCATGCGCTCGTGGGAATACTGGTCGATGCGGGTGGCCAAAGCCGGCGGGACTGCCGCGCACGGCCAAGAAAAAGGCCACCGCGCGGCCAAGCCGCGCCGCGGCGCGCAAGACGCGGCGGCGCTAGATTGGGCTTTCCCGGTGGGCCGGCGCTCGGTGTTGAATGCCGGCACCACGACGGCGACGCACAACGATAAAATCGATAAGGGAGGAACGCGATGAGAGCCTACAAGACCTTCGCCGCCGCGCTCGGGCTCGTTGTGCCGCTGGCGCTTGCGGCCGCGCCGTCGGCCGAGGACACGCTCAAGCTGGCGATCGGCCAGATCAACAATTGGGAAAACCAGGCGCCGACGCTCGGCCAGGACGCCGGCATCTTCAAGAAACACGGCCTGGTGCTGGAGAATGACCGGCATCGCAGGCGCCGGCGAGACCATGCAGGCGGTGATCTCCGGCTCGGCCGATATCGGCGCCGGCGTCGGCGCCGCCGGCGCCATGCGCGCCTTCGCCAAGGGCGCGCCGGTGCGCATTCTCGCGCCGGCGTTCACCGGCACCGGCGATCTGTACTGGTACGTGAAGGCCGACTCCAAGATCAAAAGCCTGAAGGACGCGACGCCCGAGACCACCATCGCCTATTCGACCAACGGCTCGAGCTCGAACAACATCGTCGTCGCCTTCGTCAGCGAGCTCGGCGCCAAGGCCAAGCCGACCGCGACCGGCGGTCCGGCCGCCACGCTGACCGCGGTGATGTCCGGCCAGATCGATATCGGCTGGGCGGCGCCGCCGTTCGGCCTGCAGGAGATCAAGGAAGGCAAGATCCGCATCATCGCGCACGGCAGCGACGTGCCCTCGCTGCGCGGGCAGACCGTGCGCGTGCTGATCGTCAACGCCAATGCGCTCAAGACCAAGCATGACGCGATCATGCGCTTCATGGACGGCCTATCGCGAGGCGGTGGACTGGATGTATTCCGATCCGAAGGCGGTCGAGATGTATTCCGAGAAAATCAACCGGCCGGTCGAACTGCTCAAGGAGTTGATGGCCAAGATTCCAGCCGAAGGAAGCGTTGCAGACCGATAAGTTCGCCGATCTCGACGGCGCGATCCGCGACGCGGTGAAGCTCAAATTCCTCGAAAAGCCGCTGACCAAGGAGCAGATCGCCGAGCTGCTGCAAATTCCGCCGCGCAAGAAATAAACGTAAGCGCCGTCAAAACGGGCCGCTGCTGCAGCGGCCCGTTTTTTCGCGTCGATTGCGACGGCTACATCTTCTTCTTCGTCTTCGGCTTGGCCCTTCTTCTTGCCGTCTTCTTGGGCTTCGGCCTTCTTGCCGGCAGCCTTGCGAGACACCGGGCGCCGTCCTTTGCCGCAGCATGCGTTCGCGTAGGTGAACTTCATGCCGCCTTGCGCCGCACACCGGCTTCGGCCAGCACGGGCCGGCTGCGGTGGCGGCGCCATCATCTTCTTGGACTTGGCTTCGCTCGTCCGCCCGAGCCGATCAGAAAGCGGCGGCCGTAACGGCGATAAACGAACGTAACCGATATTCTTCAGTTTCATCGTTTCCTCCCGACATTATTGACGCGCCATACTAGGAGGGACACCGCGATTACAAGAAATTTGCGCCATGCGGCGCACCAACCTGAACGCGCGTTCAGTCGCGGCGCTCAGTGCGGTCCTTGGCGGCGGCGCTGATGGCGTCGAGCATGGCGGCGCGGCCGGCTTGAGCGAGGCGCGCACCTTGTCGTCCTTGCCGAGCGCGCCCATCTCGCGCTGACGCTTGACGGTGGAATCGACCATCAGCGGGTCGAGCCCGAGTTCGCGCAAGGTCGCGGCCGACTCTTCCATCTCGGCGGCGCGGCGTTCGCCGTGGCTCGCCATGCGCTCGAGATTGTATTCGGACGATCTTCGGCCAATCGAGCGCCGGGATAATTGTTCTTCAGCGAGGCGGTCACTTCCTCCAGCACGCCGGCGCGGCTGGCGGCGAGGAAGCATTCGAGCGTGAGCGCCTCGATGCCCTTGATCATCACGCTGCGGATCATCTTGATGGCGGCGGCCTGGCCGGTCTCGGCGCCGACCACGCGTCAGCTTCATCTCCAATTCGCTGAGCAGCGGCGAGATCGCCTCGGCATGCGGCCCGGAGATCAACAGCGGCGTCTTGTGGCGCAGCGGATGGATCGGCGCGATCACCGCGACGTCCACGTAGCGGGCGCGGCTCGCCGAGCAGCTTGGCGGTCTCCTGCTTGCGGCCGGGCGACACCGAATTGATGTCGAGATAATAGGGCGCAGCCGTTGAGATGCGGCTCGACCGAGCGGGCGGCCTCCAGGCTCGAGGCCGCGGTGACCGCGGAAATGATCATGTCGGTCTCGCGCACCGCGTCGGCGGCGGAATTCGCCAGCCGCACGCCGATCTGCTCGCCGGCCGCCTTCAGCCGCGCGCCTTCCGCTACCGGAAACAGAATGTCCCAGGCGGCGATGCGCTCGATGCCGGCCTCGCGCAGGCCGGAGGCGATCGCCTGGCCGGCCTCGCCGAAGCCGATGAAGGAAACGCGCGGCGTGTTGCGGCGGGTCGTCATCGTCACGCCTTGGCGCGCGCCGGAATCACCGGCGTGCCGTGGGTGTGGAACGACTCGATGGTCTGCAGCCCCCAGGCCTGGCCCTTCTTGCGCTCGGCCTCGGTCCAGGTGATCGGCTTCCAGTCCGGCGCCAGAATCAGCTTGGCGCCGGCATTGGCGACCTCGACGCGGTTGCCGCCCGGCTCGTAGACGTAGAGGAAGAAGGTCTGCTGGATGGCGTGCTTGTGCGGGCCGGTCTCGATGAACACGCCGTTCTCCAGGAAAATATCGGCGGCGCGCAGCACCTCCTCGCGCGAATTGAGCGCATAGGTGACGTGGTGGAAGCGGCCCTTGGCGCCGGTGTGGTCGCGCGTATAGGCGAAGTCGTAGGACTTGTTGGTGGCGGTCATCCACATGCCGGCCTCGCTGCCGTCGTTGAGCACGATCTGCTCGGTCAGCCTGAAGCCGAGATAGTTCTCGAAGAATTCGCGGTAGGCCTTGATGTCGGCGGCCAAGCCGTTGAAGTGGTCGATGCGGCGCACGTTGCAGCCGCGCGCCGGGTAACGCTGCGCCTGGTTCTTCAGCGCCGGTTTCTAGTCGCGGCGGCGGCTCGTACCATTCGGTGTCGTAGTAAAGCTCGATGACGTGGCCGTCCGGATCCTTGCAGACGAAAGTCTTGCCGTGGCCGAGATCGCCGTCGGTCCAGCCGACGTCGAAGCCGGAGCCCTTCAGCGCGGCGGCGCGCCGCTCCAGCGCCTGCGGCGAACGCGTGCGGAAGGCGACATGCGCCATGCCGGAGGTCTTCGACGCGGTGAGCTTGAGCGAATAGCGCTCGTAATCGTCCCAGCCGCGCAGATAGACGCTGTCGCCCTTCTCGCCGCTCTGGGTCATGCCCATGACGTCGATGAAGAAGCGCGCGCTCTTCTCGAATTTCGGCGTCAGGATTTCGAGATGGCCGAGATGGGCGATGTCGAGATTGGGTTCCGGCGTCATGGCTGCCTTGTTGCATGGGTGGAGGTTCAATTCTGCCGGACGGCGCGCGTGAAGGCCAGGACCAGATTGTTGGCCGGCATCGGCGCGATCTCCGCCGCGGTCAGGCCGGCGTCATGCGCGAGCGCATTGAGATCGGCGACGTCGCGCACGCCCCATTCGGGATTTTCCGCGCGCAGGCTCTGATCGAAGGCGGCGTTGCTCGGCGCGGTGTGTTCGCCGTCGCGCTTGAACGGGCCGTAGACGAACAGCCGGCCGCCGTCGCGCAAAATGGCCTGGCGCCGGCGATGAGGTTTTGCGCCACCGCCCAAGGCGAAATGTGCAGCACGTTGATGCAGAGCATGGCCGCGAGCGAGTGGCCCAGGTCTGCCCGTCCGCCGTCCATGACCACGCGGCGTCGGTCGAGATCGATGCGTTGCGGCGCGCGCAGGTTCGCGAGCCCGTTGTGAAGCCGCCAGCCTCGATGCTGGAAAGATGCGACGGGTAGATGTCGCTCGGCCACCAAGTGAGCTGCGGCGTGCGCGCGGCAAAGGTCGTGACGTGCTGCCCGGTTCCGCTGCCAAGCTCCAGGACGTCGCCGGTCTGCGTGCTCAAGGATGGCGCGATCGCCGACCAGATGGCCTCATGGTTGCGGTGAAACGCCGGGGCGTCCAGCCCGCCATTGGGCGCTGCGCCCTTTTTCCCGAACTCGACGACGAATTCCGCCATGGCTGAAACCTTGCTTGCGCGGCGCAATTAACCTACGCGCGCCGCCGCGGTCAAAGGCGGCAAGAAAGGCGAAAGGGCGGCGCGGGATTAAGCGGCCTAGGTTCGTTGTTTTTAACAGGCCGATCGGGCAATATCCGGCCTCCGGCGGGTAATCCGCGGTCTGTCCGATAGCGTGGGGCAATTGGGGCAGACGAAGAAGAGAAACTGGGAGGATTCACATACCCAATTCGCCGTCGCCCAGGGGGTGATGTTGGTCTTGCCGCTGGTGCTCGGCGTGATCGCGACGCGTAAGTTTCACCCGACGCCGACGGCCTAGCGCCATCGCCGCGAACCAAAAAAGAGAAGCCGCCGTCGCCGGCGGCTTTGCTCTAGCCACGTGGATGCCGAGCTTTACTTGAGCTGGGTCGACACGCTGGTGAAAGTGTCGTTGAGCTTGGTGCCGAGGCCGTTGACCACGGCGATAATGGCGACCGAGATGCCGGCAGCGATCAGACCGTATTCGATGGCGGTGGCGCCGGACTCGTTCTTCAGAAAAGCGACGAACTTCGACATGGAACTCTCCGCGTTTGATTGCCTGGGAACTTTTGTTCCACGGCTTTAAAGATCGCCTCAATTTCACAACTAAATGTTTATGGGAATTTTTCGCGCCCGGGCCCGCGTTTGACGCGATGGCAACACCGCGAAGGCGGTCGCGCAAGACGCTGAATTGTATCACGTTTTCGTCCGGTGCCGCGTTAACGCTTTGTCAACGCCGTCATCAAACGTCGTCCGGTTTATCGACGTAGCGCAGGCCGGCTTTCTCCAGGCCCTCGCGCATCTTGTAAATGTCGAGGGACAGCACGCCCGTTTCGAGCTGCTTGCGCTTGCCGTCCTCGTCGTCCTTGCGCTTCTGCGCCTTTTGCGCGGTCTCGACCGCGAGCTTCTTGGGGATCACCACCACGCCGTCGTCGTCGGCCACCACCACGTCGCCCGGTTCCACATTCACGCCGCCGCAGACCACGGGAATATTTACCGAGCCGAGCGTCGCCTTGACCGTGCCCTTGGCCGAGATCGCCTTCGACCACACCGGGAAGCCCATCTCCTTGAGCGTCTTCACGTCGCGGCAGCCGGCGTCGAGGACGAGTCCGATGACGCCGCGCGCGATCAGCGCGGTCGCCAGCAGTTCGCCGAACATGCCATCGGTGTTGTCGGCGGTGCAACCGACCACCAGCACGTCGCCTTTTTTGCACTGCTCGACGGCGACGTGAATCATCCAGTTGTCGCCCGGCTGCGCCAGCACGGTGACGGCCGGCCCGGCGATCTGCGCGCCGGCCCAGATCGGCCGCATGTAGGGCTTCATCAGGCCGGAGCGGCCGAGCGCCTCGTGCGAAGTGGCGACGCCGCAGGCGGCAAGCGTGCCGACGGCGTTGGAATCGGCGCGTTGAATATTGCGGACGACGACGGGCTTCATCTACGGTTCCTCCAAATTCTTGTCCCGGGCGCGCTGCACCGCGTCCGGGACACGGATCACTTCAACTCCAGTTCGACCGTCGGGAACAGCCGCTGATAGGCTTCGCCGTAGGTCATCGGCACGCCGGTGTTGCGCGAACCCTGGATGCCGCGGTTGAGCGCGACGCGCTCGTAATAGGCCCACAGGTGCTTCTGCGCGGCGAGAATTTGGAACGCCTTGTATTTGGTCTCCCACACCTCGTCGATCTTGAGAATGAGGTTGGGCTTGTAGTTGCACATTTCCGGCTGGTGCGGCTCGAACAGGAACACCGGCGGCGCCGAATATTTGTATTGCGCGCCCGGCTTGTGGCCCATCGCCTGCGCCACCACGCGGGTCTCCTGCGCGAAATGCGCGGCGTTGGGATGATCGAAATTGTAGGGATCTTCCAGCGCGTGCGTGAGCACGAAGGACGGATTGATCTCGCGGTAAATGTCGACCATGCGGTCGAAATGCTGTTCGCTGAGTTTCAGCGGATAATCGCCGCAGTCGAAGAATTCGATCTCGGCGCCGAGGAGGGCGGCGGCGCGTTCGGCCTCGTCCTTGCGACCGGCCTTGACCTTCTCCAGCGTCGCGCCCGGCTCCTTCCAGGCGAACTGGCTCTCGCCGCGCTCGCCGAACGACATGCAGACGATTTTCACCTTATAGCCGTGCTTGGCGTGCAACGCGATGGCGCCGCCGGCGCGCCAGACGAAATCGCCGGGGTGGGCGGTGACGACAAGGCCCGTTTTCTGCTCCGCCATGGACGTTACGACTCCCTTTTTCGCGGTCGCTCTTTAAACTAGCAAGAGGCCAGCCGGGTCAAGGCTTTGCGCCTGCGCGCCTATCGCATTGCGAAGAGACGATTTGCCATGGCTGAAGTGACCACCCTTCGCATCGCCATCGGCGACTATCCGCACACGCTGCCGCTCAAGCGCGGCGACATCGTCTCGCCCTGGCTCAAGCTCGACTTCGTCGAGGTCAAGCCGGTGCACAAGGCGTTCAAGCCGATGGTGCGCGAGCACGCCTACGACGCGTGCGAGATGGCGCTGGTGACTTTTCTGCAGGCGAAGGCCTTCGGCAAGGGCCTGCGGCTGTTGCCGGCGGCGATGCTGGCGCGCTTCCAGCACGGCTGCATGGTCTACAACGCCGCGCGCGGCAAGCTCGATCCGGCCGATCTGCCGGGCTGCCGCGTTGGCGTGCGCTCCTACAGCCAGACCACCGGCGCCTGGCTGCGCGGCATCCTGCAGAACGACTACGCGGCCGATCTCACGCGCGTGCAGTGGGTGACCTTCGAGGACGGCCATGTCGCCGAGGCCAAGGATCCCTCCGGTGTCATCCGCGCCGCCGCCGGCCGCGACATGACCAAGATGCTGATCGACGGCGAGCTCGATGCGGGGATCTACGGCGCCGATCTGCCGAGCGACCCGCGCCTGCAAAGCGTGATCCCTGAGGCGGCGACGGCGGCGCGCGCCTGGTACGGCCAGCACCACTTGGTGCCGGTCAATCATATGGTGGTGGTGACCGAGGCCCTGGCGCGGGGAAATCCGCAGGCGGTTGCCGAGCTTTACCGGCTCCTTGAAGCCGGCAAAGCCGCGGCCGGCTCGCCTGCCGGCGAGATCGATATGGCGCCGTTCGGCAAGGCGGCCAATAGGGCCTGCCTCGAGCTGCTGACGAGCTACGCCGTGCAGCAGCGGCTGATCCCGCGCCGAATGGCGATCGACGAGTTGTTGTGAGCGAAGGGGTGTCCAAAAAGCCATAACGGGCGGACCGTCGTCCACCCGTCACAAGCTCTCGGATCCATTTCCGGCGCGCGAGCCGAAGCTCGCGGCAGCCGTACCCAGTTACTGAGAGCCCGGACCGGCAGCCATGGACCACAAACGCCGTTGCCAGCATTCACGTCCCATGCCCGCTCCGGTCATGGCGGTCATCCGTGTCCGGCGTGAACCGGAGATGGCTGACCTGTCGCGAAGCCTATCCGGGTAGGTGGCGCTGGCAAGGGCCTAAAATCGCCGGTTGATAACGTTGGGGATAATATGGCGGCCACAATGAAACGGCCCGGCCGAGGCAAACATGTTCGGGCCCGCCGCCGATGGCGCAGCATCGTTCCCTGTTCTAGAACTCTTGCGCAAAAACCGGGAAAGGAAACGTCCGTGATCTACGTCATCGCCGACCTTCGCGTGAAGCCGGGCACCGCCGACAAGGCTATCGCCGCGGCGCGTTTGTCCGTCGCCGAAACCGTCAAGGAAAACGGCTGCATCAGCTACGACATGCACCAGAGCGTCACCGATCCGTCGCGCCTGGTGCTGGTCGAGCGCTGGGAGACGCCCGAGGCGCTCAAGCGCCACATGGAGACGCCGCACTTCAAGGCCTGGCGCGCCGCCAGCCCGGAGTTTGTGGCGGAGCGCAAGGTCGAAATCGTCACGCCCGAGAAGATCGACCGGCCGTGACGCTCAGCCGAGGATGGTGCCCTTGCCGCGGCCGTCCTTGCTATGCTCGATCATCACGGTGTCGTGCCTGAGCGCGAGCGCCTTGGTGAGCTCGGCGTTCATTAGTTCGTCTTGCGAAAGTTTGTGCATGGCGGCGAACATGCCCTCGGTGCCGGCCGGCGAGTAGATCATCAGCATGCGCACGCCGTTCGGCGCCGTCACCTGATGCGGCACGCCGGGCGGAATATGCACGCAGGAGCCCTTGGTGGCGTGAAACAGTTCGTCGCCGACCATAAAGTCGGCGCTGCCGTCGAACACGTAGAACGTCTCGTAGGCCTTGGTGTGGTAATGCGCGCGCGACTGGAAGCCGGGCTTGCAGTTCTCCTCGACGACTTCGAAGGTCTGTCCGGTGTCGCCGCCGGTGATCTTGACGATGACCTCGTTGGCCTTGGCGTAGATATTGCCTTCGCCCGGCGGCGAATGCTTGCCTTTCACTGACATGGCGATCTCCCTTGCAGCCTGTGCGCGGCCTTGCAGAAAGGCCAGCGTGACGGCGCGCGAAACGAAACAGGGCCGACGATGAGCGTGACTTGCGCGGGGGCGAGGCCGCCGACAAGATCGGAGATTTATTGTCGGCAACGGAGAGTTGATCTTATGAGCACCGCATCCTCCCGCGACCGTCTCGAGGCCGCGCTGGCGCGCATCGCCGATCCCAAGGGCGAGGGGGCGCGCGCCTGCCTCACCGTCTATACCCAAGCCGCGCGCGACGCTGCCGACGCCGCCGATGCGCGCGCCAAGGCCGGCATTTCGCTTGGGCCCCTCGACGGCGCCATTGTCAGCATCAAGGACCTGTTCGACGTTGCCGGCGAAGTCACCCGCGCCGGCTCCAAGGTGCTGGCCGAGGAGGGCAAGCCTGCCGCGCAGGACGCGCCGCTCGGTGCGGCGCCTGCGTGCCGGCGGCGCTGTGATCGTCGCCAAGACCAACATGACCGAGTTCGCTTATTCCGGCATCGGCGCCAATCCGCACTACGGCACGCCGGGCAATCCGGCCGACCGCCAGCGCGTGCCGGGCGGCTCGTCCTCGGGTGCGGCGGTTGCCGCCGCCGACGGCTTCTGCGAGGTCGCCATCGGCACCGACACCGGCGGCTCGACCCGCATCCCGGCGGCGTTCTGCGGCATCGTCGGCTTCAAGCCGAGCCGCGAGCGCATCCCGACCGACGGCGCGTTCCCGCTGTCCTACAGCATCGACTCCATCGGCCCCCTGGCGAAGATGGTCGAAGCCTGCGCCAAGGCCGACGCGGTGATGGCGGGCGACGGCTGGGTGCCGCTCGAGCCCGCGCCGCTTGCCAATCTGCGCGTCGGCATCGCGCAGGGCCCGGTGCTGGAGAATCTCGACGCCACGGTCGGCAAAAGCTTCCCGCGCGCGATCGACGCTCTGGAAAAAGCCGGCTGCCGGCTGTCCAACGAGAAACTGCCGCTGCTCGACGACATGGCGCGGGTGAATGCAAAAGGCGGCGTGCAGCCGGCGGAGGCCTTCGCCATCCACCGCGATCTGCTAGGCCGCCGCGCCGACGACATCGACCCCAACGTGCGCGCCCGGCTGGAGCGCGCGCGCAACATCGGCGCCGCGGACTATATCACCATGGTGCGCGAGCGCGCCGAGCTGATCCGCACCATGGATGCGCGGCTCGCCGATCGTCGACGTGATGTGCTTGCCGACCACGCCCATCGTCGCACCGACCATGGCCGAAGTGGCCACGGTGGAGGACTTCGCGCGCAAGAACGCGATGGCGCTGCGCAACACGGTGATCGTCAACTTCTTCAATCTCTGCGCTATCTCGCTGCCGCTGCCGCGCGAGGGCGGCCTGCCCACCGGGCTGATGCTGGTCGTGCGCAACGGCCACGACCGCCGGCTGTTCCGCATCGCCGCGGCGGTGGAGAAATTGTTCACGAGCTGACGTCAGAACTCCCGCAGCACTTCTAGCAACGCCTTATGCCGCTCGCCGCCGAGCTTCTCTTTTAGCGCCGCCTCGTGCTGCGCGGCCAGCGCCTTCGCCTGCGCCAGCAGCTTCTGCCCGTCGCGGGTGAGTTGCAGCGCGTGCCGCCGGCCGTCGGCGGAGGAGGGCAGGCGCTGCGTGAGCGAGCGCCGTTCCAACCCGTGCAGCAGGCGTACCAGCCGCGCCCGCTCGATGCCGAGCGTGCCGGCGATTTCAGATTGCGACAGTCCGGGATTGGCGCCAATCACCACCAGCACCGAGAACTGCGCTGGGCTAATATCGATGCGCGCGAGTTGGCGGATGAAATCCTGGAAGATCCAGATCTGCACCCGTCGTACGAAATAGCCGAGCCGTTCATTGAGATCGCCGAGGTCGATCACCGGCGCGCTCGTCCGCCGCAACGGTGGGGATTTGCGCAGCGGCAAGGTCTTGGCCGGCTTGGAGTGGGCGTCGCCTTGCGGGCATCGGGGGCTCCTCATCGCCAATATGGCTGTTGACGAAATTGTTGTCCACGTCAACAATAGGCTGCCGCGTTGCCGCGTTTTTCGAGCTTGTTAGGACCGGAGCAAATCCGGCATCATCGAAATAACGGCCTCGTGCTGGGCCAGGAGGGACCGCCAATGAAACGCAAATCGCAATCGCCGACGGCGCGCGTGAGCCGCCGCACCTTCACCGCTGGGCTTGGCGCCGCCGGGCTTCTCGCCGGCACCGCGCCGTTCAACATCGTGCGCGCCGCAGGCGCCGCTCAAAGTCGGCGTGCTGCTGCCGCGCTCCGGCTTCCAGGCCGGTATCGGCCAGGATTGCCAGCGCGGCGTCGATATCACCGCCGGCCTCCTCAAGGACCTCGGTCTGCCGGCGCTCGAGATCATGAACGCCGACACCGAATCCAACGTCGAGATCGCCCGCTCGCGCGCCGAGAAGCTGATCGGCGAGGGCGCGCAACTGCTGGTCGGCGCCTTCGACTCCGGGCAGAGCTCCGCCATCGCCCAGGTCGCCGAGCAGAAGGGCATCCCCTTCGTCATCAACATCGCCGCCGCCCCGCCGATCACCGAGCAGGGCTACAAGTTCGTGTTCCGCAATTTCCCGACCGCCGGCATGATCCTGCGCGACGCCTTCATCGACCAGAAGGAAATCTTCGCCGAGGTCGGCGCCGCGCCGAAGACCGTCGGTGTTCATGCACGTCAACGACACCTTCGGCACCGCGATGAAAGGTGGCATCGGCGCGGTGATGCCGAAGTTCGATATGCCGTACAAGATCGTCGAGACGATCGCCTACGATCCGGCGGCGCGCGACCTGTCGGTCGAAATCTCCAAGGCCAAGGCGACCGGCGCCGACGCGCTGTTGATGGTCAGCCGCCTCAACGACGCCATCCTGCTCACCCGCGAATTGGTCAAGCAGCGCTGGACGCCGATGGCGATCATGAGCATGGGGCCGGGCTGGTACGAGGACCAGTATCTCAAGACGCTCGGCAAGCTGTCCGACGGGCCGCTGAGCTTCGCGCCCTGGTACGATCCGAACAAGAAGCTGTCGAAGCAGCTCGACGCCGCGCTCGCCAAGGCGCATCCCGGGCGTCAACCTGAACACCAACCACGTCTACACCTTCGAGGCGCTTGCTGATCGCCGCCGATGCCTACAAGCGCGCCGGCTCCGCCGATCCCAAGGCGCTCGCCGACGCCATCCGCAAGACCAACATCAAGGACAATGTCAGCCATCGGCCCCGGCATCCAGTTCGACGCCAAGGGCCAGAACGACAAGATCGTGGGCGGCGGCATCCAGAACCGCGGCGGCAAGCTGGTCACCGTGGCGCCCAAGGAAGCGGCCAACGGCAAGCCGGAATGGCCGCTCAAGCCCTACGACAAGCGCGGCTAGTGCGCGCTCACGTCTGCAAAACTGTCATGGCCGGGCCTGTCCCGGCCATCCACGTCTTGGCAAGAAAGTAAGACGTGGATGCCCCGCACAAGGCCGGGCATGACGATCGAGAGTTCCCGCCATAGGATCGAGTAGCGGTAGGATTTCACTTGTGTCCTTCGACATCTATCTCAACGTGGCCGTCGGCGGCATCCTGACCGGCCTCGTCTATGGGCTGATGGCGCTCGGCCTGTCGGTCATTTTCGGCGTCGTGCGCGTGGTCAATTTCGCCCATGGCGAGATGATGACCATTGCGATGTATATCGCGGTCACGCTGTTTGCCGCCTTCCATCTCGATCCGCTGGTCATGCTGGTGCCGATCGCCGCGGTGCTGTTCGCCTTCGGCTATGTGCTGCAGGCGCGGCTGATCAATCCGTTCATCACCCGGCCCGAGCACAGCCAGTTCCTGCTGCTGGTCGCGGTGGCGATCATCATCGTCAACGTGCTGCTGATCGTCTTCGGCCCCGACGCGCGCACCGTGCAGGCGTCCTATGCCTATGACAGCTTCCAGCTCGGCCCGCTGATCGTCGACGCCACCAAGCTCTATGCCGGGCTTGCCGCCATCGTCGTCGCGGCCGCGCTGTTCGCCTTCTTCCAATACACGCCAGATCGGCACCGCGATCCGCGCCTGCGCCGACAACTACACCGGCGCGCTGGTGGTCGGCCTCGACGTCAAGCACCTCTATGCGCTTGACCTTCGGCCTCGGCGCCGCCTGCGTCGGCGCCGCCGGCGTGATGCTGGTGCTGATCGTCGACGTGACGCCGACGCTCGGGCCGGCCTATACGCTGCTCGCCTTCGTCATCGTCATCACCGGCGGGCTCGGCTCGATGCCGGGCGCGCTGGTCGGCGGCGTCTTGATCGGCCTCACCGAGGCGATGGCCGGACTGCTGTTCACGCCGTCGGCGAAGAGCATGTTCGCCTTCGGCATCCTGGTGCTGGTGCTGCTGTTCCGCCCGCAGGGCATCATGGGCAAGAGAACACATGAAGAGGCGGCATGATCGCGCGCCTGATCGAGGGCGTTCCGCGCCGCGCCTTGCTGCTGCTCGGCGCGCTGCTGATCGCTGCTGATCGCCGCGCCGCTGTTTGCCAGCGACTATCTGCTCACCGTGCTGATCCTGATTCTGTACTTCGCCTATATCGGCCAGGCCTGGAACATCATGATGGGCTTTGCCGGGCAATTGTCGCTCGGCCATGCGCTCTATGTCGGGCTCGGCGCCTATACCGCGGCGGCGCTCTACGTGCATTTCGGCATCGGCCCTTGGCTCGGGCTCTTGGTGGCGGTGCCGGTCGCGGCGCTGGCCGGCGCCTTCATCGGCTTTCTCGCCTTCCGCTTCCGCGTCGCCGGCGTCTATTTCGCCATTCTGACCATCGCCTTTGCCGAATTCGCGCGCGTCGGCTTCGACCATTTGAGCTGGACCGGCGGCTCCGCCGGCCTGTTCCTGCCGGTCGCGCAATACACGCACAACGATCTCTGGCATCTGCGCGGCCATCCGGCGATGTTCTATTACGTCCTGCTGGCCGCGACCGTGGCTGGCGCTGATCTTCTGCCGCGCGCTGCTGCAAAGCCGCGTCGGCTATTTCTGGCTGGCGATCCGCGAAGACGAGGAAGCCGCGCGCTCGTCCGGCATCGACACCTTCCGCTACAAGATGATCGCGGTGGTGATCTCCGCCGGCATGACGTCGTTTGCCGGCGTGATCTACGCGTTCTACTACAACAACCTGTTTCCCGAGCAGGTGTTTCACATCTTGCGTTCGATCGAGATCATCCTCGGGCCGATCGTCGGCGGCATCGGCACGCTGTTCGGGCCCATCCTCGGCGCCTTCGTCCTGACCGGCCTGGCGGAAACGCTGACCGCCGCGCTCGCCGCGCTCGGCGTCGATCTGCCCGGCGCCAAGCAGGTGTTCTACGGCGTCTGCCTGCTGCTGGTGATCGTGGCGCTGCCGGACGGCGTCTGGCCGTGGCTGCGCACGCGCATCGGACTGAAGGAGCGGCAAAAATGAGCGCGCTCCTGTCGGTCAACGGCGTGAGCAAGCGCTTCCGCGGCCTCGTCGCGGTCGACCGCGTCAGCTTCGACGTGACGGAGGGCGGCATCTTCGCGGTGATCGGCCCGAACGGCGCCGGCAAGACCACGCTGTTCAACATGATCGCCGGCGTGTTCCCGCCCGACGCCGGCACCATCTCGTTCGCCGGCGAGCGCATCGACGGGCTGTCGCCCGACCGCATCTGCCGGCGCGGCATCGGCCGCACCTTCCAGATCGTGCGGCCGTTTCCGGCGCTCAGCGTCGAGGACAACGTCATCGTCGGCGCGCTGCTGCATCGCCGCCACGTCGGCGCCGCGCGCGACCGGGCGCACGAGGTGCTGCGCCGGCTCGACCTCTACGACAAGCGCGAGCAGCGCGCCTCGGCGCTGACGTTGCCCGACCGCAAGCGGCTGGAAGTGGCGCGCGCGCTCGCCACCGATCCGAAACTGCTGCTGCTCGACGAGGTGATGGCGGGCCTGCGGCCGACCGAGACCGACCGCATGGTGGCGATCCTGCGCGAGCTCAACCGCGAAACCGGGCTCACCATCCTGCTTGATCGAGCACGTGATGCGCGCGGTGATGGCGCTCGCCTCGCGCATTCTGGTGCTGCACCACGGCGCGGCGATCGCCGAAGGCGCTGCCCGAACAGGTGGTGCGCGACCGCGCGGTGATCGACTCCTATCTCGGCGTGGAGGCGATCTCATGATGCTGAAGGTCGAAAACCTCGACGTCTTCTACGGCGACGCCCAGGCGCTCGACGGCGTCTCGCTCGAGATCGAGGAGGGCGCCATCGTCGCCATCGTCGGCGCCAACGGCGCCGGCAAGACCTCGCTGATCCGCACCATCGCCGGCATGCACAAGCCGGCGCGCGGGCGCATTCTCTTTCGCGGCGTCGACATCGCCGGCTGGCCGAGCCACAAGGTCTGCGATCTCGGCATCGGCCAGGTCGCCGAAGGCCGCCAGGTGTTCCCGACGCTGTCGGTCGCCGAAAATCTGGCGATGGGCGCCATGCTGCCGCGCGCGCGAGGCACGCGCGCGCGCAATCTCGATCGCGTCTACGCGCTGTTTCCGGCGCTGGCCGAGCGCAGGCACCAGCTCGCCGGCACGCTGTCGGGCGGCGAGCAGCAGATGCTCGCCATCGGCCGCTGTCTGATGGGCGCGCCGGATCTGGTGATGTTCGACGAGCCGTCGCTGGGCTTGGCGCCCGCCGTCGTGCAGAGGTGCTGCGACTGCGTGCGCGACCTCAACCGCGAGGGCCTCACCTGCGTGCTGGTCGAGCAGAACGTCGCGGTCTCGCTCAAGCTCGCCAGCCGCGCCTATGTGCTGGAGAACGGCCGCATCACGCTTTCCGGCAGCGGCGAAGCGCTGCTCGGCGACGACCGCGTGCGGCAGGCTTATCTCGGGCTGTAGCCGGGGGGGGGTTCTGCGGCGCATCAGGAAGGCAAGCGCGGCGACCCGCGCGCTCAGCGTGCAGTCGGGGAAACTTGCGCGCAGCAGCTTGAGCGCTTCGGCGTCGCTCGCCGGCGCAAACAGCATCACCTGCTCGGCCATGGCGGCCGGATCGGTGACGGCGAAACGTGCGTCGATTCGAAGGCTTGGCCCATGCGTCTAAGTCCCTGCGGTGAAGCATATGGCCGGCAACTGCCTCGGCGTCCTCAGTTTGTCAGCGCCGGCTGCGCATGTCGCAACAAAGCGAAGCGGCCGGCGGTTCCATCCGCCGGCCGCTATTTCGAACTGGTAATCCAGATAGCTATTTCAGCGGCGGGCCGATGGTCACGGTCAGCTTGCCGACGCCCTCGACCTCGCATTCGAGCTTGTCGCCGGCGACGGTCGCGGCGACGCCCGACGGCGTGCCGGTCATGATGATGTCGCCGGCCACCAGCTCCACCATCTCCGACAGATTGGAGATGATTTCCGGCACGTTCCAGATCAGCTGATTGAGATCGCCGTCCTGGCGCAGCTTGCCGTTGCACTTGAGCGTGATCTTGCCCTTGGTCGGATGGCCGATCTTGCTCGCCTCGACTCGAGCGCGCCGCACGGCGCGGAATGATCGAAGGCCTTGCCGATCTCCCACGGCCGCTTGAGGTCGCGCGAGGCGATCTGCAGGTCGCGGCGGGTGAGGTCGATGCCGACGGCGTAGCCGTAGATGCAGTCATTGGCCTTGGCGACCGGAATGTTGCGGCCGCCGCTCTTGAGCGCGACCACCAGTTCGACCTCGTGATGCATGTCCTTGGTCAGCGACGGGTAGGGCACGGTGCCGCCGTCCGGCACGATGGCGTCGGCGGGCTTGGCGAAATAGAACGGCGGCAGCCGCTCGTCCTGTCCCATCTCGCGGATGTGCTCGATGTAATTGCGGCCGACGCACCAGATGCGGCGGACCGGAAAAACTTTGCTCGAGCCGGCGACCGCGATGGTCGCCTGCGGCGGCGGCGGAATGACGTAGTCCGCGCTCATGAGGAATGTTGCCTTTTGCGATTGCGACGATGGAATGCGATGGCCGGCGGGCCCATCCGGTATCGCATTCCACGCCGCCTGAACAAGGCGGAAAAAGCGGCGCGTCTGCCGCGCCTATTTCGCGACCGCTACGACCGGCGCGCGGCGTTTCCTGCTGCTTGAGCTGCAGCCGGTAGAACGCGGCATAGCGGCCGTCTCTTGCGCAGCAACTCGTCGTGCCGGCCGGATTCGACGACGCGGCCGCTTCCTCGACCACGTAGATGCGGTCGGCATGCGAGACCGTGTGCAGCCGGTGCGCGATCGCGAGCGTGGTGCGGCCCGCGGCAGAGATGCTCCATCGCCTCGCGCACGGCAAGTTCGGATTCCGAATCGAGCGCGGCGGTCGCCTCGTCGAGCAGGATGATCGGCGCGTTCTTGATCAGCGCGCGGGCGATGGCGACGCGCTGGCGCTGGCCGCCGGACAGTTGCAGACCGTGCTCGCCGACCGGCGTGTCGTAGCCGCGCGGGAAGGACATGATGAAATCGTGCGCGTAGGCGCCCTTGGCGGCGGCGACGATCTCGTCCTCGCTGGCGCCCGGCTTGCCGAAGGCGATGTTCTCGCGGATCGTGCCGCGGAACAGGAACACGTCCTGCCCGACATAGGCGATGTGCTGGCGCAGCGAGCGGCGCGACACCTGCGTGATGTCCTGCCCGTCGATGACGATCTTGCCGCGCTCGGCGTCGTAGAAGCGCAGGATCAAGTTGAATATCGGTCGACTTGCCGCCGCCGGACGGCCCGACCAGCGCGGTCAGCTTGCCGGGCTCGGCGACGAACGACATGCCGTCGAGCACCGCCTCGTCGTTGGCGGTAGGCGAAATGCACGTCGTCGAATTCCAGCCGCGGCGTCTTGATGCGCAGCGCCGGCTTGCCGACGTCGGACGGCTCGCTCGGCGGCGATGTCGATGCACCTCGAACAGGATGCGCACGCCGACCAGCCCGCTGTTGAGCTCGATATTGAGGCGCGCCAGGCGCTTGGCCGGCTCGTAGGCCAGCAGGAAGGCGGCGATGAAGGAGAAGAACTGGCCGGGCGTCGCGCCGGTCTCGATCACGCGATAGCCGCCATAGGTGATGGCGATGGCGATGGCGCAGCCGCCGAGCGTCTCCATCAGCGGGCTGGAGCGGTTGGAGACGCGCGCCATCTTGTTGGCTTCGTGCTCGACCGCGGCGACGTTGCGGTCGAAGCGCTCGCGCATGATGTCTTCGAGCGTGAAGGCCTTGACGATGCGGATGCCCTGCAGCGTTTCCTGCAGCGTCTCGAGGATGCGGGTGCCGCCTTGGAACTGGCTGCGCGCGATGCGCGTAGACGCGGCGGATCAGCTTGCGCAGGACGAAGAACGCCGGCGGCGCCACCACGAAGCTGAAGAACGACATCAGCGGGTCCTGCACCACCATGACGGTCAACCAGCCCGATCAGCGACAGCAGGTCGCGGCCGAGCGAGGTGATCAAGCAGGTTGATGACCTGCGTGCAGGCGGCGGCGCCGGTCGACAGCCGCGCGATGAATTCGGTCGAATGCCGGTCGGAGAAGAAGCCGATGCCCTCGTTGAGCAGCTTGGCGAACACGCGCGCGCTGATTGTCGGCGACGATGCGGTTGCCGATCTGCGACAGCAACACGCTGTGGCCGTAGGTGGCGAGCCCCTTGGTGGCGAACAGCGCGGCGGTGATGCCGCCGAGGATGAAGATGCCGGTCAGGTTCTTGCTTGACGTAGGCCTTCGTTGATGACGTTGCCGATCAGATAGGCGCTAAGCGCCGTGCAGCCGGCCGAGACCGCCATCAGCATGAAGGCGAACGGCGTATTTGCGCCAATGCACAAGGCCTTGCTCGGTCAGCAATCGCCGGATCAGGGCGAAGGTGCCGTATCGCTGCGTCGTCGGCCGATGGCAAAGTCTGGTCGTTCATCCGCCCTCTATCGGGCTTACTGATTATGGCACAGGTCAAATGCTGGCCGGAGCAGGCGTTTCCTTGCCTGCTGACGGCGGAATTTTCAAGCCAAAAAGCTGATTTAAAAGGCGGACTTACGACGCCGATTTCGCCGGCGTTTCAGGCCGAGGCGCTTTCGCGCTGGCCCGGCAGCCGGCGCTCCCAGGCGAGCGCATGGCCGACGATGGTGTCGAGGTCGTCGAATTGCGGGCGCCAGTCGAGCGTCGAGCGGATGCGCGCGACGTCGGCCACCAGCGCGGCCGGATCGCCGGCGCGGCGCCCGGCGATTTCGACCGGAAAGTCGCGGCCGCTGGCGCGCCGCACCGCCTCGATCACTTCGAACACCGAGGCGCCGTGGCCGTAGCCGCAATTGAACGTCGCGCTGGCGCCGCCGCGCCGCAGATAGCGCGAGCGCCGCCGAATGCGCGCGCGCGAGATCGCTGACATGGATGTAGTCGCGCACGCAGGTGCCGTCCGGCGTCGGATAGTCGGTGCCGAACACGTCGAGCTTGGCGCGCTTGCCGAGCGCGGCCTCGCAGGCGACCTTGATCAGATGCGTCGCGTGCGGCGTCGACTGGCCGGTGCGCAGTTTCGGATCGGCGCCGGCGACGTTGAAATAGCGCAGCACGACGAAGCGCAGGCCGTGCGCCTTGCCGGCGTCGTGCAGCATGATCTCCGACATCAGCTTCGAGGTGCCGTAAGGCGAGATCGGCGCGGTCGGCGCATCCTCGCGCACCGGCACCGTGCTCGGCATTGCCGTAGACCGCGGCGGTCGAGGAGAAGATGAACTGCCGCACGCCCGCCTTGATGGCGGTATCGAGCAGCGCGCAGGTGTTCATGGTGTTGTTGGCGTAATAGCCGAGCGGGTCGCGCGACCGAATCCGGCACCACGATCGAGGCGGCGAAATGGATGATGGCGGTCGACGCCGTGCCGCGCGATCGTCTGCTCCGACCAGTTCGCGGTCGCCGGTCGAGCCGGCGACGAACGGCACCTTGCCGGGCACCAGGAAGCGAAATCCGGTCGACAGATTGTCGAGCACGACCACCGGCTCGCCGGCGTCGTTGAGCTCGTGCACCATGTGGCTGCCGATATAGCCGGCGCCGCCGGTGACCAGGATCGTCATGAATCCCGTCCCTCGAATTTGCCGCGCGTTTTAGCCGAATGACCGTGAAAGAGCGCTTAGGCCGTGCGGCAAGCGGGCAGGGTTATGGCGGTCATGCTTAATGCTCGGTATATGACGCCGTTAACAGAGGCACGATGGCCGATATTCTGTTCATCAAGACGTCGTCGCTCGGCGATGTGATCCACCACATGCCGGCGCTGACCGAGGCGCGCAAGGCGCGGCCCGGCGCGGCCTTCGCCTGGCTGGTGGAGGAGGCCTTTGCGCCGCTGGTGCGGTTGCATCCGGCGGTCGACGAGGTCGATCCCGGTCGCCTGGCGGCGCTGGCGGAAATCGATGCTAGCGCCGGCGACGCTCGGCGAGATCAGCCGGCAGCCTGCGCGCCATCCGGGCGCGGCGCTACGACGAGATCGTCGACAGCCAGGGCCTGCTGCGCACCGCGCATTCTCGCGCGCTGCGCGCATGGGCGCCGGCACGGCTACGACGCCGGCAAGCATCCGCGAGCCGCTGGCCGCGATGTTCTACGACGTGCGCCATCGCGTCAGCCGCGATCTGCACGCGGTCGAGCGCAACCGCATCCTCTAGCGGGCTTGCGCTCGGCTACGCGCCGCAGGGCGCGCCCGATTTCGGGCTCGACCGCGCGCGCTTTGCCGGCAGCCGGCGAACGCTACGCCGTGCTGCTGCACGCCACCGCCGAGCCGCGCAAGCTATGGCCGGAGGCGAATTGGATCGCGCTCGGCAAGGCGCTCGGCGATCTGACTTTGGTGCTGCCCTGGGGCACGGACGCCGAGCGGGCGCGCAGCGAACGGCTCGCCGCCGCGTTGCCGCGCGCGCGTGTGCCCGAGCGCGCGCCGCTCGATACGGTCGCGCGGCTGATCGCCGGCGCGCAATTCGTGGTCGGCGTCGATACCGGGCTGATGCATCTGGCCGCCGCGCTCGGCGTGCCGCTGGTGGCGATCTTTGCCGGCAGCAAGCCGGGCCTGACCGGCCCGGTCGGCTCGGGGCCGATCACCGTGTTGGGCACGCACGGTGCGCCGCCGTCGGTTGACGAAGTTGTCGCGGCGGCGCAGGCCTTCGAGCGCTGATCATTGGGTGTCTCATGGCGACGAAATCGCTGACCCGGCTGTTTGCAGACGCTCGCTTGGTTGCTGATCGGCGTCGGTGCGCCCGCGATGGCGCAAAGCGCCGGCGATGACGCAGCCTTGTTGAACGAGGTGCGCCGCGCCTTCACGCTGCACGGCAAGCCAATCCCGCCCGAGAGCTTCCGCGATTTCGGCGACGGCGACCTCGCCGAATTCGGGCTCGATCTGGGTCACCGTCGACATCGAGGCGGCCATCGGCAGCAATCTCTACGCCGACGACATCAAGACAGAGGGCAAGTGGCTGAGCCAGAAGCGAGCCAACCAGAGCCTGAACGGCAGCGAGGAAACGAGCTACACCTTCATCGGCGCGACAGACAACGGACTGCTGGCCGTGCTCGCGACTTACAACGGCGGCGGTTCCGGCACCTTCTACACGCTGCACATCCTGGACGTCGCCGCGGCGCGCGCCTTCGATGGCGAAGGCAAGCGCTATCGCCGCATCAATCTCACGGTGCTGCGCAGCGTCGCGCTCGGCGACCGCTGGGACGGCGAGGTGAGCATCGCGCACAATGCGGTGCGCATCGTCACTACGCGCAAAGGGGCGGCCGATGCCGGTACGCGGAGCGTACAAACGATCGCAGCAGAGAGGCCTTGAAAGATGCCGACGACAAGGCTTGAAGCGTTCAGCGACGGCGTGCTCGCCATCATCATCACCATCATGGTACTGGAGCTGAAGGTGCCGCACGGCGAGGATTTGAGCGTGCTGGCGCCGCTGCTGCCGGTCTTCGTCAACTACGTCTTGAGCTTCGTCTATATCGGCATCTACTGGAGCAACCACCACCACATGATGCATGCCGTGACGCGCATCTCCGGCGGCGTGCTGTGGGCCAACCTGCATTTGCTGTTTTGGCTGTCGCTGCTGCCGTTCGTCACCGGCTGGATGGGCGAGAATCATTTCGCGCGGTTGCCGACGGCGCTCTACGGCGGCGTGCTGCTGATGGCGGCGATCGCCTACCAGATTCTCGTCGCCACCATCATCAGGGAAGAGGGCCCGGACTCGCTGTTGGCGAAGGCGGTCGGCCGGGATTTCAAGGGCAACCTCTCGACCGCCGCCTATGTCGTGGCGATCGCGCTCTGCTTCTTGGTCAATCAGTGGTCCGCGCAGGCGATCTACGCCCTGGTCGCGCTGGTCTGGCTGGTGCCCGACCGGCGGATCGAGAAGATGTGGCCGCGCTAGGGCTGCCGCGTCTTACGCCGCGCCGGCGCGCAGCAGATCGTGGATGTGGATGACGCCGACCGGCTTGCCGGCCTCGACCGCGAACAGCGCGGTCACCTTGGTCGAATTGAGCAGTTCCAGCGTCTCGCTGATCAACTGATCCGGCCGCACCGTCTTCGGCGCGCGCGTCATGACGTCGTCGACGCGGGCGTCGAGCAGGTCGTTGCGCATGTGCCGGCGCAAGTCGCCGTCGGTGATGATGCCGACCAGCTTTCCGCGCGGATCGGTGATGCCGACGCAGCCGAAGCCCTTGGCCGACATCACGAGGATCGCGTCCGCCATGCGCGTGCCGAGCGCCGCGAGCGGCACGGCCTCGCCGCTGATGCATGAATTCGCGCACCGTCTTGAGCAGCGCGCCGAGCTTGCCGCCCGGATGCAGCAGGCCGAAATCGACCGCGGTGAAGCCGCGGCTTTCCAGACAGCGCGATGGCGAGCGCGTCGCCGAGCGCGAGCTGCATCAGCGAGGAGGTGGTCGGCGCCAGATTGTGCGGGCAGGCTTCGCGCGCCTGCGGCAGCGCCAGCACCACGTCGGCGGTCGTTGGCCAGCGTCGAGTCCGCGTTGGCGGTCATCGCGATCAGGCCGATGCGGAAGCGGCGCGAATAATCGGTGAGATCCTTCAGCTCCGCCGTCTCGCCCGACCACGACAGCGCGATGATCACGTCGTTGCTCGGCGATCATGCCGAGATCGCCGTGGCTCGCCTCGCTCGGGTGCACGAACAGCGCCGGCGTGCCGGTCGAGGCGAAGGTCGAGGCGATCTTGCGCGCCGACATGGCCGGATTTGCCCATGCCGGTGACGATGACGCGGCCTTGCGCGGCGCGGATCAGCTCGATCGCGGCGGCGAAGCTCGCGCCGAGCCCGTCGCGCAGCGCGGTGGCGAGCGCGTCGATGCCGCCGCCTTCGGCGTCGAGCGTGCGCAGCGCGGAATTCGATCGCCGCTTGCGCGTCCGTTCGCTGCTCGATGTCGGCTGGTTTAAGTCTGGCCATATAAAGTTCGGTCCTTGTTCATTCGCGGTTTTGATAGCACGGATCGAGCCGCGCGTCAGGTTTGCGGCGAGCCAAACGTTAATGCCGCGGCTATGCCGAATTAGCGGCTTTTGCGAAGCACCTTCCGCACGGCGCGCCAGCACGGTCTCGACCGCGACATCGGCGGTGCGGCGGTGGCGACCGCAGCGTTGCCCTCGATGCGCGCGCGTTCGCGCGCCGCCTCATCGCCGGGCGGCTCGAGGATGGCGGCGATGGGATTGAGCGGCTTCCAGTGCCACGGGCTGGTCGGGCCGAAGATCGCAACCGTCGGCGTGCCGATCGCGGCCGACACATGCATCAATCCGGAATCGTTGGTGACCGCGGCGTCGGCCGCGGCGAGCGCCAGGATCGCGTTGCGCAAATCGTTGCTGGTGAGATCGCGCACGCGGCTGCCGGCGGCCTCGGCGATTTGTTTGGCGATCGGCGTCTCGTTCGGTCCGCCCAGCACCCAGACCGACGCGCCGTCCTGGTCGAGCGCGCGCGCCAACTGCGCGCGTAATGGCTGGCCGGCCAGGCCTTGCCTTCGCCGACCGCGCCGGGCGACAGCGTGACGATGGGCCGCGCGTCGCCGGCAAGCCCGCGCTGCTCGCGCCAGCGCGTCGACCTCATCGGCCGGCACTTTCAATTCCGGCAGCGGCCATTCGCTCGGCAGGCTCGCGCCCTTCGGCAGCGCCAGCGCGCCCATCTGGTCGATCATGCGCGGCAGCTTGCGCTCGCCCCAGCGCACGTCGTTGATGAGGCCGAAGCGCGCTTCGCCGGCAAAGCCGGTGCGCAGCGCAATGCCGGCAAGAAACGGCGCCAGCGCCGCTTTCCACTTGCGCGACATCACCAGCGCCTGCGCGTAATTGGCTGCCGCGCAGCTGCGCCGGCCAGTTGCGCTGCTGCGCGAGGCCGAGCCGCCGCCGCGGCAGGTCGGCGACGATCGCCTTGCGCATGCCCGGCATGTAGTCGGCGAGCGGCGCGCACAGCGTGCTCGAGACGATGTCGACCGGCCGCTCGGGCGCTTGCACGCGCAACAGCTTCACCACCGAATGGCAGCGCACGAAGTCCCCGATCCAGACATAGGGGACGATCAGGATCGGCTCGGCGTCGGGGTCAATTCAGGGCTCATGCGTTCCGGCGGCCGCCCGTCGCATAGCGTCCTTCGCGTTCCAGCCTTGCAGACAGGCGTTAGCCTGCGGGAGCGCGAGCCTGTCCAGCCACGATTTTTACCGTATCCTGAGCCATTTACGGGACAAGACGCCTCCAACATTGCGCCGGTCCACGGACTGGGGCAAAGCTTTGCCGGGACGAAGGGTTGGGCATGTTTTTGGTCACCGGCGGGGCCGGGTTCATCGGGTCGAACGTGGTCGCCAGCCTCAACGAGGCGGGCGCGAGCGATATCGTGGTCAACGACCTGCTCGGCCAGGACGACGCCAAATGGCGCAATCTGGCCAAGCGCCAGGTCGCCGACCTGGTGCCGCCGGCCGAATTGATGGCCTGGCTCGACGGCCGCAAGCTCGACGCCGTCATCCACATGGGCGCCATTTCCGACACCACCGCGACCGACGGCGACCTGGTGATGGAGAACAATTTCCGCCTGTCGCTGCGCCTGCTCGACTGGTGCACGGCGACGCGCACGCCGTTCATCTATGCCTCGTCGGCGGCGACCTATGGCGACGGCGCGCGAAGGCTTCGACGACGACTGGTCGCCCGAGGCGCTTGCGCAAGCTCAAGCCGATGAACCTTTACGGCTGGAGCAAGCATCTGTTCGATCTGGCGGTCGCCGACCGCTACGTCAAAAAAGAAAAGCTGCCGCCGCATTGGGCCGGCCTGAAGTTCTTCAACGTCTACGGCCCGAACGAATATCACAAAGGCCACATGGCGAAGCGTGCTGGCCAAGGTGTTCGACGCAGGCCAAGGCCGGCAAGCCGGTCAAGCTGTTCAAGTCGCATCGCGACGGCATCGCAGACGGCGACCAGCGCCGCGACTTCATCTATGTCGACGACGCCATCGCCGTGCTGCGCTGGCTGCTCGACGCGCCCGCGGTCAGCGGCATCTTCAACGTCGGCACCGGCAAGGCGGAAAGCTTCCGCGACATGATCGGCGCCATGTTCAAGGCGCTGGGGCGGCCGGCCAATATCGAATATATCGACATGCCGGACGCGATCCGCGGCCAGTACCAGTATTTCACGCAAGCGCGCGGTCGAGAATTTGCGCCGCGCCGGCTATAACGCCGGCTTCACCCCGCTCGAGACCGCCGTCGGCCAATACGTCACCGGCTATCTCGACCGCGAAGACCGGTACCGATAACCATGTTCGATTTCGACAAACATCTCGCCGATCTCGCCGGGCAGACCGTGCTCTGCATCGGCGATCTGATGCTCGATGAGTTCGTCTATGGCGAGGTGTCGCGCATTTCGCCGGAAGCGCCGACGCCGGTGATCGCGGTCAAGCGCAGCGAAATGATGATCGGCGGCGCCGGCAATGTGGCGCGCAATCTGGTCGCGCTCGGCGCGCGCTGCATTTTCGTCGGCGTGGTCGGCGACGACGAGGCCGGCCGCGCGCTGAGCGAGGCGCTTGGCCGACCATCCGCGCATCGAATCCCATCTGGTGGTCGATGCGGCGCGGCAGACCACGCGCAAGGTGCGCTTCGTGTCCGAGCATCACTCCACCCATATGCTGCGCGCCGATTGGGAAATGGCTTCGCCCGGTCGATGCAAGACGACCGAGGACGCGCTGATCGGCCATGTCGTCAAGGCGATGCCGCGCGCCGGCGCGGTCGTGCTGTCCGACTACGCCAAGGGCGCGCTCACCCCGCGCGTCATCCGCGCCGTGATCGAGGCCGCCAACAAGGCCGGCAAGCCGGTGGTGGTCGATCCGAAGGGCCGCGACTACGGCATCTATCGCGGCGCGACCATGATCACGCCGAACCGGCAGGAACTTGCCGACGCGACCGCGCAGCCCGGCGCAGACCGACGATGAGGTCGCGCGCGGCCGCCGCCGAACTCGGCCGCGAGCTCGGCGCCAAGGCGGTGCTGGTGACGCGCAGCGAAGCCGGCATGACGCTGGTCGAGCGAGGGCGCGCCGTGCACGTGCCGGCCTATCCGGTGCGCGTGCGCGACGTGTCGGGCGCCGGCGACACCGTGGTGGCGGTGCTCGCCGCCATGCTGGCGATGAGGCGCCGATTTCGAATCCGCCATGCGCGCGGCCAATGCCGCCGCCGCGGTGGTGGTCGGAAAACGCGGCACCGCGACGCTGTCGGTCGCCGAATTGCGCTCGCGCATTCTGCCGGCGGCGACGCTCGCGCCCGAAGAAAAGATCGTGTTCGACTGGGCGCTGCTCGACGAGCATCTCGGCGAATGGCGGCGGCAGGGCCTGCGCGTCGGCTTCACCAATGGCTGCTTCGATCTGCTGCATCCCGGCCACGTCAAATTGCTGGCTGGCGCGCGCGCGCGCCTGCGACCGGCTGGTGGTGGGCCTCAACGGCGACGCCTCGGTGACGCGGCTCAAAGGGGCAGGGCGGCCGGTGCAGCCGGTTGCAGGCGCGCGCCGAGGTGCTGGCGGCGCTCGAAGCGGTCGATCTCGTCGTCGTGTTCGACGAGGACACGCCGGAGAAATTGATCGCGCGGGTCAAGCCGACGGTGCTGGTCAAGGGCGGCGACTATACGCGCGAGCAGGTGGTCGGCCGCGACATCGTCGAGGCGCTGGGCGGCGAGGTGGTCCTGATCGACATCGTGCCCGGCCATTCGACCACCGCCATGGTCGAGCGCACCCGCGCGCCGAAGGCGCGGTAAACATTCCCCCGTTCGGCCCCGCGAAAGCGGGGAACCAGCACTGTACCCGTGCGCTGTCAGTCGTGGCCCCTGGATTCCTGCTTGCGCGGGAATGAGCGGGAAAAGGCATCGCCCCAGCCTCTCGACGGGATTCCTATATCAATATATTCCTAGCAGCGTCCAGCTCGTTCGAGGGCAACTAGAGGCGTCTTGATGAAGGGGCCGGATGCGGCGCCCGGGACCACTATGAGTCCCCGCGAGGAGCTCCCTGACGGCGGTCGGCTCGGCCCGCAGAGTAGGTGTGGCGGCGCGACAAGCCGTTGAGGCGAACTGGCGCCATGACACCGAAAGGCACGCCAAGAGCTTGAGCCGAAAGCGCGGCCCGGCGCCGGAAGGAGAACGCCGCGATGGAGCGCCGTGAGGCGCCCGCGTTCCTGGCAACGGGAACGCGGCAAGACGGAAGACTGGTGCGCCGCTCGGCGCTCCATTCCCTCAGGCTTTGCCCGAGGGAGGCGAAAGGGAAAGCGGCCTGCCCCGGGCCGCAAAAAATAGGGGCGGCGGAGCGTTGGCTAAGGGCTGTTTGACAACTGAATCGGAGAGAGGCGCGCGACGGTGCTGCGCGCGCTTATTTCACCCTCCCCTCCAGGGGAGGGTGAAGAGAGAAGAACTACTCCCGCTTCAGCGGCTTTTCCTCCGGCGGCCGCCAGGCTTGCGTCTGTTCGTAGCGCTTGGCGTAGCGGTAGAAGGTGCCCTCGAAATTGCCCAAGGCGATGACGAAGCCGGCCCAGCCGTCGACGAAACCGCGCTTGAAGATGTAGTGTTTGAGGAACGACCAGAGGCCATGCCCGAGCGCGCTCGCCATCGACACGCGCTTGCCAGCGAGCTTGGGCGCGCCGAGCGAGGAATAGCGGTTCATTTTCTGGATGACTTCGTCGAGATTGCGGAACGGGAATTGCCAGACCGCGTGCGTCAGCGTGCCGACCGAGCGGCCGCCGATCGCCTCGTAGCCTTCATGTACCGGCTCGAGCGTGTAGCGCATCGCGCCTTTGCGGAACAACTGCGGCTGGCGGAAATTTGGATACCAGCCGGAGCCCTTGATCCAGCGGCCCATCATGTAACTGCGCCGCGGCACCAGATAAATCTCATGCGGCGGCGTGCCGGCAAGCAGGCCGAGAATTTCGTCGCGCACCTCCGCCGTGCAGCGCTCGTCGGAATCGAGGCTGAACACCCAATCGTAGGCGCAAGCTTCTACTGCGCGGTTGCGCAAATCGCCGAAGCCCTTGAACGGCACCTGCACGACGCGGGCGCCGAGCGCGGTGGCGATCTCCGCGGTGCCATCCGTGCTGTTGGAATCGACGATCACGACTTCGTCGGCCCATATCACGCTCGCGACCGCGGCCGCGATCTTCTCCGCCGCATTGTAGGTCAGGATATATGCCGACACTTTTTGCATTGAACTCAAGCCCATTCGGCCGGCGCGCCGGCAAGTTGCGCCAGCGCGTCGCGGTTCGACATCGTGCGGCGATAGTGGCGGACCTCGCGGTGGTCGCGCCAGATGCGCGCGAGCCCGCCGTGCAACAGCCCGATCCGCCGGAAGCTTTTGAGGTCCCCCAAAAAGGTGTTCAGATCGCGCCGGCGCAGATCGGCGACCAGAATCTTGGTGGCATGATAGCTCGCCAGTTTGCGAAAGCGCGAGGTGTATTCCGGTCGCTGCGCGAAATAGGCGACGAGGTCGCGCCCGGCGCCTTTCCATTCGTTGGATTCGCTATCGAGGGTCCAGGATTTTTCCCACAGCACGTCGGGCAGCAGGCGCGCCGCGCCGCGCGGCGCCAGGCGAATAAGGAATTCGCGGTCTTCGGTGCGGCGCAGTTTCTCGCAAAAGCCGCCGACGTCGCGCGCGGCCTGCGTGCGCACGGTGATGCCGCTGCCGTCGACGCCAATGAGGTCGCAGAAGAGCGCCCACTCGAACGCCGCCGGGGCTAGCTTCACGTCGGGCACGAGATTGGTGCGATTTTCATCCCAGACCTGCTTGATCGACGACGACAGCGTGCAGACGACGTCCGGTTCTGCATCCATGACTTGCAGCACGCGGCGCAGCCGCTGCGGCCGGTAGGCATCGTCCGAATCGAGAAAGGCGACGACCGGCGCGCGCGCCGCCGCAAGGCCAAGATTACGCGCGGCGCTGACGCCGCGATTGCGCTCCGACGCAATGACCTGAAGGCGCGAATCGGTCTGCGCCGCGAGCCAGGCCTTCGTGCCGTCGCTCGAGCCGTCGTCGACCACGATCAGCTCGAAGTCCGGCTCGTCCTGCGCCAGCACGCTTTCGACCGCGCGCGGCAGCACGTTGAGGCGGTTAAAGCTTGGGATGACGACGGAACACCGCAAAGGCAGGACTCGAATGTCTTTGGACATTGGCGGGCAAAATTAACATTCCCCTTGTCGGGTGCACAGCGTATTCGCCGCAAGGCTTGAATAGGCCCGCTTTTGCTGGTCTTGCGGGCGGTGCGGATTCCATGTTTTCTGCCGTGATGCCGAGCGGCCTGATCTCCGTCATTGTGACCACCTATAACCGCGAAGACGCGCTCGACGCCGTGCTGCGCTCGCTGGCGCTGCAGAACGATACGGATTTCGAGGTGATCGTGGCCGACGACGGTTCGCGTGCCGCAACCGCTACAACGGTTGAAGCCTGGAAAGGCAAGGTCGGCCGCCGTCTCGATTACGTCTGGCACGACGACCGCGGCTTCCGCGCCGCCGAAATCCGCAACCGCGCCATCCTCGCTTCACGCGGCGTCTACTGCATTTTCCTCGACGGTGACTGCATCACGCGGCCGGATTTCGTCGCCACGCACCGGCGTCTCGCCGAACAAGGCTGCTTTGTCACTGGCAACCGGATTTTGCTGTCGCCGGCGCTGACGGACAAAGTGCTGCGCGACAGACTTGCGCCGGAAACCTGGACCGCGGCGCGCTGGCTCGCCGAACGCCTGCGCGGCGGCGTCAACCGGCTGTCGGCGCTGCTGCATCTGCCGCTCGGGCCGCTGCGCCGGCTGCGCAGAAACGCCTGGCGCGGCGCGCGTTCCTGCAATCTCGCCATCTGGCGCGCCGATCTCGATCGCGTCGACGGCTTCGATGGCGACTACAGCGGCTGGGGCAAGGAGGATTCCGACATCATTGTGCGGCTGCTGCATGCCGGGCTCGCGCGCAAGGACGGCGTGTTCGCCACCGGCGTCTTGCATCTGTGGCACGCCGATTACGGCCGCGATCGCCTCGTCGAGAACGAACGCAAGCTGTCGGACAGTCTCGCGAGCGACCGTGTGCGCGCGCGGCGCGGGTTGTCGGCGCTGCAAGGCGCGCCGTCGCCCGCATTGGCAGGGTGAGCGATGGCCATCGCGTCGGGCATCCATCTCAAACGGCTGACCGTCGCCGCCGATTGGCTGGCGGTCGCGGTCGCGGTGTCGCTGCCTTGGTCGACCTCGGCGACGAGCATCCTTCTGGTGCTGTGGCTGATCGCGTTGACTCCGACGCTGCAATGGAATGCGCTGCGCGGCCAGTTGACGACGGCGGCCGGCGGCTTGCCGGTTCTGCTGGTCCTGCTCGGCGCCCTCGGCGTGATTTGGGCCGACGTCACTTGGCACGACCGTTTGGGCGGATTCGGCGGCTTCGTGCGGCTGTTGACGATCCCAATGGTGATGACGCAATTCGCCCGCTCGGACGGCGGGCGGCGCGTGCTCGTCGGCTTCCTCGGCTCTTGCGTCGCTCTGCTGATCGCCTCGTTCCTGGTGACGGTGTGGCCCGGTCTGCATCTGCGGTCGCCCGCCATCGAGGGCGTTCCGGTCAAAAGCTACATCGTGCAAAGCCTTGAGTTCGCCATGTGCGCGGCGGCCGTGTTCGAGATCGCCTGCATCAAGGCGTCGGCGTACGAATGGAAAAGCGCGGCGGCGGTCGCCGTCCTTGGCCTGGCGTTTCTCGTCGATGTGTTCTTCGTCACCACCGGCCGGACCGCCTTGGTCATCATCCCGGCGCTGATCGTCGTTTATGGCATCTGGCGCGCCGGCTGGAAGGGGTTCCTCGGCGCGTCACTCGCGACCGCCGTGCTGGCGTCGATCGTGTGGTTCGCCTCGCCCTTCGTGCGCGAGCGGGTGACGGCGATCTACACCGAGTTTGTGAGTTACGAACGGCAGAACGACGATTCGTCGTCGGGCGTGCGCGTCGAATTCTGGAAGAAGTCGCTCCGCTTCATCGCCAGCGCGCCGGTCTTCGGTCACGGCACCGGCTCGATCGTCGAGCAATTCGCACAGGCCGAAGTCGGGAAGGGCGCGAGCGCCATCGGTTCGGCCAACCCGCACAATCAGACCTTCGCTGTCGGCATCCAGCTTGGCCTCGTCGGCATGACCTTGCTGTGGGCGATGTGGATCTCGCATGCGCTGCTGTTCCGCGGCGCCGGCTTGGTGGCGTGGGCAGGCTTGGTCGTCGTCGCTTCGAATATCGTCGGCTCGCTGTTCAACTCCTTCGTCTTCGATTTCACCGAGGGCTGGATCTACGTTTTCGGCGTCGGCGTCGCGGCCGGCATGGTGCGGCGGCCGTCGGACGCGGCCGCCAAAGCAGCGCAAGGCCCATGACCCGGCTCGATCTTCCGGGGATGCCGCGCATCCTGGTGGTCACCTTGCGCCGTCTCGGCGACGTGTTGTTGGCGACGCCGCTGATCCGCAGCCTGCGGCGCGCCTGGCCGCAGGCGCGCATTGAGGCGCTGGTGTTCGCCGACACCGCGGGCATTCTTGCCGGCAATCCCGATCTTGATCGTATTGTCACCGTTCCGCCGCAGCCGTCGGCGGGCGCGACGCTCAGCCTCGGCGCGCGGCTGTTCCGCCGCTACGATCTGGCGGTCTCGACGCAAAGCGGTGACCGTCCGATCGGCTTTGCCATCGTCGCCGGCCGCGCACGCGTCGCGCCGGTGCCGGCGGATTTCAACGGCCGCGCCAAGCAAGCCTTGCTGACCCGCAGCATTGCCGTCACGCCGGGCTTGCATCGGGTCGAGGAGATGTTGCGGCTCGCCGACGCGCTCGGCATTGGCCGCGTGCCCGAATTGGTTTGCCCGCGCGGCGAGCCGGCTGAGTTGCCGAATGAGCCCTATGCCGTAATCCACGCCGCGCCGATGTTCCGCTACAAGCGGTGGACGATGCAGGGTTGGCGCGACGTCGCCGCCGCGCTCGCCGCGCGAGGTCTGCGCGTCGTCGCGACCGGCGGCCCGGCCGAGGCCGAGCGACGCTATCTCGATGAAGTGTGGGACGGCGCTCTCGTCACGCGGCGCGACGGCCAACTGGCGTGGCCGCAGCTCGCCGGCCTGTTGGCGCAGGCGCGCGTCTACGTCGGCCCCGATACGTCGGTGACGCATCTTACCGCTGCCGCCGGCTGCCCGACGGTCGCGATCTACGGGCCGACCGATCCGCGGCTCTGGGGGCCTTGGCCGGTCGGCGGCATGGAGCAAATTTGGGCGGCGTCCGGCACGATTCAGCGTCGCGGCAATGTCTGGCTGGTGCAGAATCCGCTGCCCTGCATGCCGTGCCAGCTCGAGGGCTGCGAGCGGCGGCTCGACAGCGACAGCCAATGCCTGATCGAGTTGCCGGCGGAGCAGGTCATCGCCGCGGCCGATCAAGCCTTGGCGGAAAAGCGGTAAAGCAATAGTGCGACCAGCGCGCCGCCGGCCAGCACAACGGCGGCGTGGGCGAGATATGAGTTCGTCAGCAAGGTCACGGCAGCAAGCGCGATCAAGGCGATGTTCAAGAGAAACACTCGGCCGACGATCTGCATGACGCTGAATCCGTTGTCGGTCGCCCGCTGATAGAAATGGGTGCGGTGCGCCTGCCAGACCGGCTCGCCCTTGGCCGCGCGGCGCAGCAGCGTCATGGTGGCGTCGGCGAGATAATAAAGCGGCAGCAGCAGCGCCGCGGCTACATGGCCGCTGCCCGCGAGCACGATCAAGAGCCAGCCGAGCAACAGCCCGATTGGCAGGCTGCCGACGTCGCCGAGAAACAGCCGCGCCACCGGGCGGTTGACCGGCGCGAAGCCGAGCATCGCGCCGCACAGCGCCAGCGCGGCGAGCGTCGCCTCGCGCGGCAGCGCGCCCATCAGGCCGACCAGAGCGAGGCCGGCGCTCACCGGCACGACTTCGGCGGCCGTCATCCAGTCGATGCCGTCCATGAAATTGGTCAGATTGACGAACCAGAGGAGGGCGAGGCCCTCAAGCATGCGCTCGATCCAGACGGGAAGAAACGGCGCGACGCGCAGCTCGTCAGGCAGTGCGATCATCACGATCGCGACCGCGACGGCCTGCAGCAACAGCCGCGGCGCGACCGCGATCGAATGAATGTCGTCCATGCCGCCGACAATCGTGATGAAGACCGTGGCCGCAAAGACCAGCCAGAGCGACAATCCGCCGGCTCTGGGTACACCGAACAGGTAGCAGGCGACGACGACGCCGAGCGTCGCGGCGACCACCGCAAGTCCGCCGCCCTGCGGCGTCGGCACCTTGTGCGAGGAGCGCGCAACGGGCTGGACCAGGGCGCGGCGCGCCAGCAACGGCCGCAGCAGCAACAGCAGGACGAAGCTCGCCGCCGCGGCCGCGACAAAGACGACCCAGCCGATCGAGCCCAACCATGCGAGCGATGCGCTCATGAGCCCGCGCTCCGCGACGGTGCCGGCGGGCCGAGCAGGCGCGCATAGAGCGCGACGATCTCGCGCTGAATCCGGGCGCTGGAATATTGCTCGCTCACCAATTGGCGCGCGGCTTGGCCGAAGCGCAGCCGCATCACAGGATCGGCGGCCAAGGCCGCAAGCGCGTTCGCCAGCGCTTCGGGATTGTCCGGCGGAACCAGCAGACCGGTCTTGCCGGGCCGCGCGACTTCGCGGCAGCCGGGCACGTCGGTCGCGACCAGCGGCCGGCCGCAGGCGGCGGCTTCCAATAGGCTCATCGGCATTCCCTCTCCGCCGCGTGAGGGCAGAACGGCGATATGCGCTTGTCGCCAGCACGCTCCGCATGTCGTCGACATGGCCGAGCAGGACCAGGTTCGGGATTTCGCGCCATCCTCGAGCAATGCGTCCGGGATCGAGGTCGGGTTGAGCGGGTCGGGCGCGCCGGCGATCAATAGGCGAACGGCGATGCCGCGCTGGATCAGGATCTCATGAGCGCGCACCAGCGTCCGCACGCCCTTGCCGTCGAGCAGCCGGCCGACAAAGCCGCTGTGATCATCGAGTCGGCGGGCTCGCGGCAGCGGCGTGAACGCATCGATATCGACGCCGGAACCGGGAATGGTCTCGATCCGTCGCCGGTACGCCGAATTTGGCATGACGTCGCGGTCGTCCGGATTTTGCACCAGCACGGTAGAATTGCGCCGCGGCCGAGCAGCCAGCCGAGAACGATGCCGGCGAGCGCGCGCAGCAGCCGCGCCCGCGGCGTGGCGGACGCGAAGGTAAAGCCGAGGCCGGCGAAGGCATTGAGCACGCGCAACGGCAGGCCGAGCGCGGCGAGCGAGCCGATCGCGACCGGCAATACAGCGACATGATGGACGAGATCGGGCGTAACGCGCCGATAAAGCCGCCGCGTTTCGCAGAACGGCCGCCAAGAGGCGGAAGCGGGTTCGATGCTGCCGCGCCGCCAAGCTGATCGGATGCAGGATGAATCCTTCGCGCTAATCTGGTCGGCGCAATCGCCGACGCGCGCGGCGACATGCACGTCGTAGCCAGCGGCCTTCGCCGCGCGCGCCATCGGCAGACGGTGCGAGACGAAGATACCAGTCTTCCGACACCAGATAGAGAATTGTTTGCGCCATCGGGCCGATACCCTATGCCGCCGCGTCGGCCAACGGCGCGCGAAGGGCCGCAGGCATCATCCGGCCCGCGCTGCCGCACATCCAGAATGCCCATTTGATCAAGACCCGTCATTGCGGATATTCATTACCTGCTCAACGTCCCGCAACAATCTTGCTGTTAACGGCGTGATCGTCGAGGGCTCGGCGGCAAACCATAGGCCAGAAGGCATCGATCCGTGGCAGTTGAAAACCCCGTTCTGGTCACCGGCGCTGCCGGCTTCATCGGCTTCCACACCGCACGGCGGCTGGTGGAGGCCGGACGCGCAGGTGATCGGCGTCGATAATCTGTCGCCTTATTACGATCCGAAGCTCAAAGAGGCGCGGCTCAAGCAGCTTGCCGGCGCCAAGAATTTCACCTTCGTGCGGCTCGATCTGGCGGACCGCGCCGCGACCGCAACGCTGTTCGCCGAACACAAATTTCCGCTCGTCGTGCATCTCGCCGCGCAAGCGGGCGTGCGGCTATTCGCTGGTCGAGCCCTACGCCTATGCCGAGGCCAATCTCGACGGCTTCCTCAATATCCTCGAAGGCTGCCGCCACAACGGCTGCCGGCATCTGCTCTATGCCTCGTCGTCGTCGGTCTATGGCGCCAACACCAACATGCCGTTCCGCACCTCCGACAACGTCGACCATCCGCTCAGCCTTTACGGCGCGACGAAAAAGGCTAACGAGCTGATGGCGCATTCCTATTCGCATTTGTTCAAGCTGCCGACGACGGGCTTGCGCTTCTTCACGGTCTACGGCCCGTGGGGCCGGCCCGACATGGCGATGTGGATCTTCACCGAGGCGATCGGCGCCGGCAAGCCGATCAAGCTGTTCAATCACGGCAACATGCGGCGCGACTTCACTTATATCGACGACGTCGTGCAGGCGGTGGTGCGGCTGGTCGACAAGCCTGCGCAAGGCGATGCCAAATGGTCCGGCGACGCGCCCGATCCGGCGCGCAGTTCGGCGCCGTGGCGCGTCTACAATATCGGCAACAACAGTCCGGTCGAATTGCTCGAACTGGTGTCAGCTCCTGGAACAGGCGATCGGCAAGAAAGCCGTTCGCGAGTTGCTGCCGATGCAGCCCGGCGACGTTCCGGCCACTTTCGCCGATGTCGACGACCTTATGCGCGACGTCGGCTTCAAGCCGTCGACGCCGATCGCCGAAGGCGTTACCCGCTTCGTCGCCTGGTACAAGGAATACCATCAGGGCGGTTGAGCGGATGGAACCTCGGCGGTGGGTTAACCGCTTAACGGGGGAAATCTCGCCGTTTGCGCGCTCCTCGCTTGATTGCCGTCGACCGGGAATGGGATAAGGGCCGAACCGGGCGCGGGCCCAAAAGAGGTGACCGGCATGCCGAAACTGTCCGATCTCAAAGTCAAATTGTTCACCGACGGCGCCGACAAGGCGCAGATCGTCGAGATGGCCAAGCAGGCCTGGATCGCCGGCTTCACCACCAATCCGTCGCTGCTCAAGAAAGCCGGGGTGAGCGACTATGAGCCTTACGGCCGCGATCTGGTCGCCGCGGTGCCCGACCGCCACATCTCGTTCGAGGTTTTCTCCGACGACATCCCGGAAATGGTCGCGCAGGCGCGCGTCATCACCACCTGGGGCAAGAACGTCTACGTCAAGCTGCCGGTGACCACGACGCGCAACGAGCCGCTGTTCGACGTGGTGCGCTCGCTGTCGCGCGACGGCGTCAAGATCAACATGACGGCGATCTTCACGCCCGAGCAGGTCGCGCACGCGCGATCGACGCGCTCGACGGCGGCGCGCCGGCCTGCGTCTCGGTGTTCGCCGGACGGCTGGCGGATTTCGGCATCGACTATCGGCCGATCATGCAGGACGCGGTTGCGCGCGCGCGCAAGACGCAAGAATGTCGAGATCATCTGGGCCTCGACGCGCGAGGTGTTCAACGTGGTGGAAGCCGACGACATGGGCTGCCACATCATCACCGCGCCGGCCGACGTGCTGAAAAAGCTGCCCGGCGCTCGGCACCAAGTCGGCGGCGGAGCTCTCGCTCGGCGCGGTGAAATCGTTCCGCGAAGACGCGCTTGGCCGCCGGGCTTGCGGCTGTCGGTTCCCGCCTCGCGCGCCGCCGAATGATTCGACGGCACGGACTCGCCGCGGCCTGGATTTTGCGCCGCAATATTGCTGTAACGCTTTGAATCAAAACGTGTTCGCCGTGTTTTCCCGGGGTGGTCGCCAGCCGCCGTCGAGCGTGCTAGGGGAAGGCTTGGCTAAGGGTCAGGGTCAGGGGAAATCCGTCAGAACATGACGCAAGCGGTAAAACCGGACGCGGAGCGTTCGTTGCGTATCGGCGTCATCGGCGTCGGCGTGATGGGCAGCAATCATGCCCGCGTGCTCGCCGGGCTGCCGGGCGCCGAGCTGGTCGGCGTCGCCGATCCCGACCGCAAGCAGGCCGAATTCGTCGCGCGCACGCTCGGCTGCGCCGCCGTCGCCGACGTCGACGAACTGCTCGACCTCAAGGTCGATGCCGTCACCATCGCCGCGCCGACCCATCTGCACCGCGACATCGCGCTTGCCTGCATCGCGCGCGGCGTCCACGTCATGGTGGAAAAGCCGATCGCTTCGTCGGTCGAGGAAGGCCGCGAGATCATCGCCGCGGCGCGCCGCGCCGGCGTCACCTTGATGGTCGGCCACGTCGAGCGCTTCAATCCGGCGGTCGAGGCGATCAAGGAAGCGATCCGCAACGAGGACATTCTTTCGATCGCCATCACCCGGGTCGGGCCGTTCCCGCCGCGCATGTCGAATGTCGGCGTGGTCATCGATCTCGCCGTGCACGACATCGACCTGATCCGCTGGTTCACCGACTCCGACATCGTCGAGGTGCAGCCGCAGCTCTCCAGCGCGGTGGCCGAGCGCGAGGACATCGCGCTGCTGCAGTTCCGCACCGCCTCCGGCGTGCTCGCGCACATCAACACCAACTGGCTGACGCCGTTCAAGGCGCGCAACGTCACCGTCGCCACGCGCGGCAAATACGTGATGGGCGATCTGCTCACCCGCCAGGTGACCGAATGCTTCGGCTTCCAGCCGGACGGCAGCTATTCGATGCGCCATCTTTCGGTCGGCCATGCCGAGCCGTTGCGCTCCGAGCTGCTGGCCTTCCTGCGCGCGGTGCGCTCCGGGTCGGCGCGCGGCGGTGACCGGCGAGGAGGGCGTCGCCAGCCTCGAAATCGCCATCCGCTGCCTTGCGTCTCGCCCGGCGGCCGCGGCTCGCCACAGCGGCAGGCGCCGCGCGTGGTCGTCGGCTGACCGGCGCCACGCTTGGAAGTGATATGAATCAGCGACCCAATCCGCCGCATGATTCCGTTCATCGACGTTGCCGCGCAGCGCCGCCGGCTCGGCGGCGCCATCGATGCCGCGGTCGCGCGCGTGCTCGGCCATTGCCAGTTCATCCTCGGCCCGGAAGTGCGCGACGTTCGAGGCCGAGCTCGCCGAAGTTCTGCGGCGCGCGCCACGCCGTCACCTGCGCCAGCGGCACCGACGCGCTGGTGCTGGCGCTGCGGGCGCAAGGGCATCGGCCCGGGCGACGCGGTGATCTGCCCGTCGTTCACCTTCTGCGCGACCGCCGAAGTGGCGGCGCTGGTCGGCGCGACGCCGGTGTTCGTCGATGTCGACGCAGCGCACGCTTCAATATCGACGCCAAGCGGCATTGCCGGCGCGATCGCGACGGCCAAGCGCGCCGGGCTGACGCCGAAGGCGATCATCCCGGTCGATCTGTTCGGCCTGCCGGCCGACCACGACGCGGTCGCTGCCGCCGCCAAGGCGGAAGGCCTGTTCATTCTCGACGACGCCGCGCAGGCCTTCGGCGCGACCTTCAACAACCGCCGGCTCGGCAGCTTCGGCCACGCCACCGCGACCAGCTTCTTCCCGGCCAAGCCGCTCGGCTGCTACGGCGACGGCGGCGCGGTGATCACCGACGACGACGCGATGGCCGATATGCTGCGCAGCCTGCGCATGCACGGGCAGGGCAGCGACCGATACGACAATATCCGCATCGGGCTCGCCTCGCGCCTCGACACCATCCAGGCGGCGATCCTGATCGAAAAGCTGAAGATCTTCCCCGACGAGATCGAGGCGCGCAACCGCGTCGCGCGCCGCTATGCCGAAGCGCTCGGCGACGTCGGCGATCGTGCCGTACGGTGCCGGCCGGTTCGACCTCGGTCTGGGCGCAATACACCATCCGCGTCGCCGGCGGCCGGCGCGACAAGCTTCGCCGCCGCGCTCAAGGCGGAAGGCATTCCGACCGCGATCTACTACCCGATCCCGCTGCACCGGCAGCAGGCCTACAAGCATTATCCGGTCGGCGAGGGCGGCGTCGCGGTGAGCGACCGCTTGGCCGCCGAAGTCATCAGCCTGCCGATGCACGCCTATCTCGACGCAGCCGACGCAGGACCGCATCATCGACGCCGTGCGCCGCGCCCTAGTTTCGTGAACGTTTGGAGGCTAAATTTTCCGCGCGTTGCTGCAGCGAAAGATTTTGTAACGCGGCGCCCTTGGGCCGCGCGGGACGATTGATCGAAATCAATACCCGGCGGTGCAGCCTGCGTTATCGAATATCGACTTATGAATATGAAATCGCGTGGGCCACCGGCCGCGCGGTGCATGGACATGGAGATGCTTCGATGAAGAATTGGCCCGATTACATCAAAGAACGCACCGCGCAGTTGCGTAATTTGCGCAGCGGGGCGCCGGACGTCATGAAGGCCTTTTCTGGTATGGCGCAGGCCGCGCTCGCGCCCAAGGCGCTCGATGGCAAGACCAAGGAACTGATCGCGCTGGGTATAGCGGTCGCCATCCATTGTGACGATTGCGTCGGCTTCCACGTCAAGGCGGCGTTGGAGCAGGGCGCCTCGCGCGATGAGGTCATGGAGGCGCTCGGCATGGCGATCTACATGGGCGCCGGCCCGTCGGTGATGTACGCCAATCACGCGCTCGAGGCGTTCGAGCAGTTCAAGACAGCGGCGACCAAGCCGGTTTTGGCGCCGGCCTGATCGGCTGCATCAGTTGCGCTTATAGATGTCCTCGATGCGCTCGATGTCGTCCTCGCCGAGATAGCTGCCGGTCTGCACCTCGATCAGTTCGAGCGGGATTTTGCCCTGGTTGGCCAGGCGGTGGACGCTGCCGATCGGGATATAGATCGACTCGTTCTCGTGCACCGCGGTGCATCGTTGTCGCCGATGGTGACCTCGGCGGTGCCGTGCACCACCACCCAATGCTCGGCGCGGTGGCGGTGCTTCTGCAGCGATAGCATGCCGCCGGGAATGACGACGATGCGCTTGACCTGGAAGCGCTCGCCCATGTCGATCGACTCGTAATAGCCCCAGGGCCGGTGCACGCGCTTGTGGTCGGTCGCCTCGGGCGCGCTTGGCGGCCTTGAGCTTGGCGACCAGCTCGCGCACCTCCTGCGCGCGCGCGCGCGGCACCACCATCACCGCGTCGGACGTGCTCACCACCACCAGGTCCTTGACGCCGACCACGGCGGTGAGCCGGCCGTCGGAATGCACCACGCAACCGCTGGCGTCCATGGTCACCGCCGGCCCATGCACGACATTGCCGGCGGCATCGCGGCGGCGTGATGTCGAACAGCGCATCCCAACTGCCGATGTCCGACCAGCGGAAGTCGCCGGCGACCACCGCGGCGCGGTCGGTCTTTTCCATCACCGCGTAGTCGATCGACTTCATGCGGCGCGCGCGCGAAGGCTTCCGGCTGCAGCCGCAGAAAGCCGAGATCGGTGGTGGCCTTGGCGACCGCGGCCTCGATCGCTTCGGCCATCGCCGGCTCGAGCCGCGTCGAGTTCCGACAGCAGCACGTCGGCGCGGAACAGGAAGTTGCCGGAATTCCACAGATAGCCGTCGCGCACGTAGCGGGCGGCGGTGGCGGCGTCCGGCTTCTCGACGAAGCGCTTGACCGCATGCACGCCGCTCTTGCCGATGGCCTCGCCCGGCAGGATGTAGCCGTAGCTGGTCTTCGGCTCGTTCGGCTTGATGCCGAAGGTGACGATGCGTCCGGCCTCGGCGGCCTCGCGGCCGGCGAGGCAGGTGGCGCGGAATTGCGGCACGTCGAGAATGATGTGGTCGGCGGCGAGCGCCAGCACCACGGCCTCGCGGATCGCGCTGGCGCGCGACCGCGGTCGCGGCCGCGATGGCCGGCGCCTGAATCGCGCCGCAGCGGCTCGATCACCACCGTCGCCTCGACGCCGACCTCTTCGGCCTGCCGGCGGGCGAAGAAATGGAAATTCGGCCCGGTGATGACGATGGGCGGGGCGAACATCGGGTCCTGCACCCGCAGCAGGGTTTCCTGGTAGGTCGAGCGGTCGCCGACCAAAGGCAGGAACTGCTTGGGCAGGGCGTCGCGCGAAACCGGCCAAAGCCGCGTCCCGGCGCCGCCGGCGAGCAGAATGGGGATGATCGGCGAGGGCATGGCTATGGCAGGTCTGGTCCGGGCTCTATGTTTAGGGCGGGAATCGTCTTAAGGCAGTTCAGCTGCTGACTATCGCTATCGTTGCCCATAGTCCAAGTCCATTCAACTTCCTCGGTTTTTGCGTCGGCGCTAGGCAGGTTCATCGGATGATTGATCGCATCCTCACGGTCGGCGGGCTGACGCTGCTGTCGCGGATCACCGGCTTTGTCCGCGACATCGTGCTGGCCGCGATCCTCGGCGCCGGGCCGGCGGCCGACGCCTTTTTCGTCGCCTTCCGCCTGCCCAATCATTTCCGCGCCATCTTCGCCGAAGGCGCCTTCAACGCCGCCTTCGTGCCGGCCTATGCCCGCATCCGCGAGCAGGGCGGGGCCGAGCGCGCCGGCGCTGTTCGCCGACCGCATCTTCACGCTGCTGCTCGCCAGCCAGATCGTGCTGCTGGCGGTCGCGCTTGCTGTTCACGCCGGCGGTGATCGATGTGCTGGCGCCGGGCTTCGCCAAGGACCCCGGGCGCTTCGCGCTTGCCGTCGATCTCACCCGCATCACCTTTCCCTATCTGCTGCTGATCACGTTGGTCACGCTCTACGGCGGCATCCTCAATGCGCTGCAGCGCTTCGCCGCCGCCGCCGCCGCGCTCGATCCTGCTCAATCTGTCGATGATCGTGACGCTGGCGCTCGCGGCATTCTTCCCGACCGCCGGCCATGCCGCGGCCTGGGGCGTGCTGATCTCCGGCGTGCTGCAGGCGATGCTGGTCGGCGGCGACGCCTGGCGCGCCGGCGCGCATGCCGGCGTTGCGCTGGCCGGAACTCGACGCCGACGTGCGCAAGTTCTTCCGCGCGCTCGGGCCGGCGACCGTCGGCTCGATGGGCGTGCAGCTCGCGCTGTTCGCCGACACCATCATCGCGAGTTTCCTGCCGGCCGGCGCGCTGTCGGCGCTCTATTACGCCGACCGCATCAATCAGCTGCCGATCGGCGTCATCGGCATCGCCGCCGGCACCGTCATCCTGCCGGAAATGGCGCGGCGCATCGCCGCCGGCGACGAGGCCGGCGCGGCGAACGCGCAGAACCGCGCCATCGAATTCACGCTGCTGCTGTCGATTCCCTGTCTCGCCGCTTTCTTCGTCATCCCCGAGCTGATCATGCGGGCGCTGTTCATGCGCGGCGCCTTCACCGCCGCCGACGCGGTCGCCGCCGGCCGCACGCTTGCCGCCTATGCGTTCGGACTGCTGCCCTTCGTGCTGATCCGCAGCACGGTCGCGACGTTTTTTGCGCGCGGCGACACCGCGACGCCGGTGAAGGCGGCGCTGATCGCCGCCGCCGTCAATATCGCTTTCAAATTCCTGCTGATGGGCCCGCTGGCGCAGGTCGGCCTCGCGCTGGCGACCTCGATCGGCGCCTGGATCAATCTCGGCCTGGTGGTCTGGTTCGCGGCGCGCGCCGGCCACATCCATTTCGACGAGCGGCTGCGGCAATCGACGATCAAGCTCGCCGCCGCCGGGCTCGTGCTGGCCGCGGCATTGTGGCTGTGCGAGGCGCCGGTCGCGCATCTGTTCGCGGACTGGCAGCGGCTGCGCGATGTCGCGGCCCTAGCGCTGCTGGCCGCGATCGGCGGCGTCGTCTATGGCGGCATCGTGCTGGCACTGTTCGGCCCGCGCTGGCTTGCCGCATTTCGCGCTCGGCAGCGCGGCTGAAGCGCAGTTCTTTTGCAGCTGCTCGGCTATTGCCGGACTGGCGTCCGGTGGACATAACTGCCTGCCCGACGCTATGGGGACGGGCCGGGCTATTCGTGGTTGGCCGATATCGCAGGTATTCATGAATTCGGCGCGGGGCAATTCCATCATTTTCATTGATGCGTATGGCCGCAGCATGCCGTCGTGCTGTGCGCGCTTGCAACTTTGGTCGCAAGCTGCGGCGAAAGCAGAAGCAAGCGGCGGCGCCGCCGCCGCCGGCGGTCACTGTCGCCAAGCCGGTCAAGCGCACGCGTCACCGATTACGACGAATATGTCGGCCGCTTCACCGCGATCAATTCGGTCGAAGTGCGCGCGCGCGTGTCCGGCTATCTCGACGGCGTGCATTTCAAGGACGGGCAGATCGTCAAGCAGGGCGATCTGCTGTTCACCATCGACAAGCGGCCGTTCCAGAACACGCTCGATCAGGCGCGCGCCAATCTGGCGCAGGCGAAATCCAATCTCGCCTTCACCCAAGCCGACTACACGCGCGGCCAGCAACTGGTGCGCGACAAGACCATCACCGACCAGACCTTCGAGCAGCGCGCGCAGGCCTTCCGCAATGCGCAAGCCTCCGTCAGCAACAACGAGGCGGCGGTGCGCCAGGCCGAGCTCGATATCGAATTCACCGAATTGCGCGCGCCGGTCAACGGCCGCATCGGCGACCGGCGCGTGTCGCCCGGCAACCTGGTGACCGGCGGCACCGCCGGCAACACCACGCTGCTCGCCACCATCGTGTCGACCGATCCGATCTATTTCGAGTTCACCTTCGACGAGGCCTCGTTCCTGCGCTACGAGCGCATGGCGAAGACCGGCAACGACATCGCCAGCCGCGGCGCCGGCGTGCAGGTGGCGCTCAAGCTGATCGACGAGCAGGATTTCGACCACCAGGGCCATATGGATTTCGTCGACAACGTGATCGACCGCTCGACCGGCACCATTCGCGGCCGCGCGGTATTCGCCAATGCCAACGATCTGTTCACGCCCGGCATGTTCGCCCGCGTGCGCGTGCCGGGCTCGCCGCCTTACGAAGCCTTGCTGGTGCCGGACGCGGCCATCGGCACCGAGCAGACGCGGAAGTTCGTGCTCATCGTCGACGCCGACAACACGGTCGTTCCGAAATACGTGACGCTCGGCCAGACCACCAGCGACAATTTGCGGGTGATCAAGAGCGGGCATCGGCCCCGACGACCGCGTGATCGTCAACGGCCTGATGCGGGCGCGGCCGGGCCAGAAGGTTACGCCGCAGGAAGAGGGCGCGGCGCCGCCGCCGCAGCGCGGCGCCGCAGCCGCCGCCGAAATAACCGCGGCCGAAACCGATGCGCATCTCGCACTTCTTCATCGACCGGCCGATCTTCGCCTCCGTGGTCTCGATCGTGTTCGTGATCCTCGGCGGCGTCGCGTTCTTCCGGCTGCCGATCGCGCAATATCCGGAGATCGCGCCGCCGACCATCACCGTGACCGGCCAGTATCCCGGCGCCAGCGCCGACGTCGTCGCCTCGACGGTGGTGACGCCGATCGAGCAGCAGATCAACGGCGTCGAGAACATGATCTATCTGTCGTCGAATTCGACCGGCGACGGCCGGTTCACGATCTCGGTGACCTTCGACATCGGCACCAATCTCGATATCGCGCAGGTGCAGGTGCAGAACCGCGTCGCCATCGCGCAGCCGCGCCTGCCGGCCGACGTGCGCAACATCGGCGTGACCGTGAACAAGAGTTCGCCCGACCTGATGATGGTCGTGCACCTCTATTCGCCGGACAAGTCGCGCGACACGCTGTTCATTTCCAACTACGCGACGCTCGAAATCACCGACGCGGTGACCCGCGTCGACGGCGTCGGCTCGCTCATCGTGTTCGGCGCCGCGATTACGCGATGCGCGTCTGGCTCGATCCCGACCGCCTGCAATCGGTCGGCTTGACCGCGGCCGACGTGGTTACGGCGCTGCAGGGCCAGAACGTGCAGGTCGCCTCCGGCGTGCTCAACCAGCCGCCGGTGGACAAGCCGGGCGCGTTCCAGATTTCGGTGCAGACGCAAGGCCGTCTCGCCGATCCGGACGAGTTCGGCAATATCGTCGTCAAGCAGACCGCCAATGCGGTCGTGCGGGTCAAGGACATCGCGACGGTCGAACTGGCGGCGCAGGACTATTCGACCAATTCCTATCTCGATCTCGATCCGGCGATCGCGATCGGCATTTTCCAGCGGCCCGGCTCGAACGCGCTGTCGACCGCGAAGGCGATCGAGAAGACCATGGAGGACCTGTCCAAGCGGTTTCCGCCCGGCCTGAAATACACCATCGTCTACAACCCGACCCAGTTCATCCAGCAGTCGGTCGATGCCGTCGAATCGACCATCGGCGAGGCGATCATCCTGGTCGTGCTGGTGGTCATCTTGTTCCTGCAGACCTGGCGCGCCGCGATCATTCCGATCGTCGCCATTCCGGTGTCGCTGATCGGCACCTTTTTCGTGATGTCGATGTTCGGCTTCACGCTCAACAATCTGTCGCTGTTCGGCCTGGTGCTCGCCATCGGCATCGTCGTCGACGACGCCATCGTCGTCGTCGAGAACGTCGAGCGCAACATCGAGGCGGGCCTGAATCCGCACGACGCCGCGGTCAAGAGCATGGACGAAGTCGGCGCGGCGCTGATCGCGATCGCGCTGGTGCTGTCGTCGGTGTTCATCCCGTCGGCCTTCATCACCGGCATTTCCGGGCAGTTCTACCGGCAATTCGCGCTCACCATCGCCGGCGCGACCATCATCTCGCTGATCGTGTCGCTGACGCTGTCGCCGGCGCTGTGCGCGCTGCTGCTCAAGCCGCACGGCGAAGCCGGAAGACGACACCTGGTGGAGCAAGCCGATCCACGGCTTCTTCCGCGGCTTCAACCGCTATTTCGACGCGCTGACGCGCGGCTACGGCTGGCTGTCGGCGCGTACTGGTGCGCATCGCCGTGCTGATGCTGGTGGTCTATGCCGGCGTCATCGCCTTCGGCCTCAACGAATTCCGCAAGACGCCGATCGGCTTCATCCCGCAGCTCGACCGCGGCTATCTGATCATCATCACGCAATTGCCGCCGGCCGCGTCGCTTGCGCGCACCGACGACGTCAACCGGCGCGCGGTCGAGATCGCGCTGAAGATGCCCGGCATCGCGCATGCGGTGAACATCGTCGGCTTTTCCGGCGCGACCTTCACCAACGCGCCGAATGCCGGCGCGATCTTCGTCACGCTCGACCCGTTCGAGGAGCGGGCGAAGGATCCGCGGCAATCCGCCGCCGCGATCCAGGGGCAGTTGTTCATGCAGCCTGCAGGCGATCCAGGACGGCTTGATCTTCGTTGCCGCGCCGCCGCCGGTGTCGGGCATCGGCAATGCCGGCGGCTTCCGCATGATGGTCGAGGATCGCGCCGGGCGCGGCTCGCAGGCCCTGCAGGGCGCGGTCTACGCGATGATGGGACGCGCGGCGCAGACGCCGGGTCTGGTGCAGGTGTTTTCGCTGTTCGAGAACACCACGCCGCAGCTCTATCTCGACATCGACCGCATCAAGGCGCAGCTGCTCGGCATCAACATCCCCGACGTGTTCGCCGCGCTGCAGATCTATCTCGGCTCGGCCTACGTCAACGACTTCAATCTGTTCGGCCGCACCTACCGCGTGGTGGCGCAGGCCGCAGAGCGACTACCGCAACGACACCGAGGACGTGCTGCAACATCCGCGTGCGCAACAACAGCGGCGACACCGTGCCGCTCGGCGCCTTCACCACGGTGCGCACCATCACCGGGCCCTATCGCGTGCCGCGCTACAATCTTTATCCGGCGGCCGAACTCGACGGCGCGGCGGCGCCCGGCTACAGCCAGGGCCAGGCGATCAAGATCATGGAGCAAGCTCGCCGCGCAAACGCTGCCGGAGGGCTTCTCCTACGAGTGGACGACGCTCGCCTTCCAGCAATTGCGCGCCGGCAACACCGCGATCTTCGCCTTCGTGCTGGCGGTGGTGTTCGTGTTCCTGGTGCTGGCCGCGCAGTTCGAGAGCCTGACGCTGCCGCTGGCGGTGATCCTGATCGTGCCGATGTGCCTGATCGCCTCGATCGTCGGCGTGGTGATGCGCGGCCAGGACAACAATATTCTCACGCAAGTCGGCTTCATCGTGCTGATCGGTCTTGCCGCCAAGAACGCCATCCTGATCGTCGAATTCGCCAAGCAGCTGGAGGACGCCGGCCGCGACCGCTTCGCCGCGGCGGTCGAGGCGGCGCATCTGCGGCTGCGGCCGATCCTGATGACCTCGTTCGCCTTCATCCTCGGCGTGACGCCGCTGGTCTGGGCGGTCGGCGCCGGCGCCGAACTGCGCCAGACGCTCGGCACGGCGGTGTTCTCCGGCATGATCGGCGTCACGCTCTTCGGCCTGATCTTCACGCCGGTGTTCTACGTGGTCACGCGCTGGCTCGCGCTGCGCTTTGCGCGGCGCCGGCACGCAATCGCGAGGCGGCGAAGCCATGACGATGAAATTCGGCTTCGGCCAGCCGCTCACGCGCAAGGAAGACGACGCGCTGCTGCGCGGCGCCGGGCGCTACGTCGCCGACGTCGCGCCGGCCGGCGACGCTGCATGCGGTGGTGCTGCGCTCGCCGCATGCGCATGCGCGCTTCGGCATCGACGATCTCGATCGCGTGCGCGCCATGCCGGGCGTGCGGCTGGTGCTCACCGCCGCCGATGTCGCCGAGCTCGGGCCGCTGCCGACGCCGGGCGTGATTGCCGGACGTGGACATCAAGATTCCGGCCTATCCGATCCTGGCCAAAGACGTGGTGCGCCACGTCGGCGACGCCGTCGCCTTTGTCGTCGCCGATACGCTGGCGGCGGCAAAGGACGCCGCCGAAGCGATCGCGGTCGACTGGCAGCCGCTGCCGCATGTGATCGGCGCCGTGGCGGCGCTCGCGCCCGGCGCGCCGCAGGTGTGGGCCGACCGGCCGGGCAATCTCGCCTTCGAAACCGAGCTGGGCGACGCGCCGCGACCAAGGCGGCTTTCGCCAAGGCCGCGCGCACGGTTGAGCTGACCATCGTCAACCAGCGGCTGGTGACCAACTATATGGATACCCGCGGCGTGATCGCCGAATACGACGGCAAGCGCTATCACGCTCACGCTCGGCAGCCAGGGCAGCCACGTCATCCGCGACATCATCTGCGGCGAGGTGCTCAAGCTGCCGCCCGACAAGATGCGCGTGATCACGCCCGATGTCGGCGGCGGCTTCGGCACCAAGCTGTTTCCCTATCGCGAATATGCGCTGGCCGCGGTCGCCGCCGAGCGCCTGCGCAAGCCGGTGAAATGGGTCTGCGAGCGCACCGAGCATTTTCTCGGCGACAGCCACGGCCGCGACAACATTTCCACGGCGCGGCTGGCGCTCGACGACAAGGGCCGCTTCCTCGCGCTCGACCTCGATATCGTCGCCGACATGGGCGCGTATCTGTCCTGCTATGCGCCTTACATTCCCTGGCTCGGCGTCGGCATGGCGACCGGCGCCTACGATATTCCGGCGGCGCATGTGCGCCTGCGCGCGGCCTATACCAACACCGTGCCGGTCGACGCCTATCGCGGCGCCGGGCGGCCGGAGGCGTCCTATCTGATCGAGCGGCTGGTCGATGCGGCGGCGCGCGATCTCGACATGGCGCCCGATACGTTGCGCCGGCGCAATTTCATCAAGCCGAAGGCGATGCCCTACACGACGCCGACCGGCAAGATCTACGACTCCGGCGATTTCGCCGGCCGCATGGCGCGCGCGCAGGAGATCGCCGACTGGGACGGCTTCAACAAGCGCGCCGCCGCGTCCAAGCGCGCCGGCAAGCTGCGCGGCATCGGCATTGCGACCTATATCGAGGCTTGCGGCAATAACGGGCCGGAAACGGCGAACGTGCGGCTCGAGCGCGACGGCGGCGTCACCGTGCTGATCGGCTCGCAGTCGACCGGGCAGGGCCACGCCACGTCCTATGCGCAGCTGGTCGCCGAGCGGCTCGATCTGCCGCCGGAGCGCGTGCGCGTGGTGCAGGGCGACACCGATCGCGATCGCGACCGGCGCCGGCACCGGCGGATCGAGTTCGATCCCCGTCGGCGGCGTCTCCGTCGACCGCGCCGTCGAAGACGCTGGCCGAGCAGCTCAAGCAGCTTGCCGCCGACGCGCTGGAAGCCGCCGCCGACCGATATGGAAATCGCCGACGGCGCGGTGCGCGTCGCCGGCACCGATCGCGTGATCTCGTTTGCCGATCTTGCCGCGCGCCCGCAGGCGACGCCCGAGCAGCTTGCGCGCCGCGAACGAGTTCGGCACCGAGCAGCCGACCTTCCCGAACGGCACGCACATCGCCGAAGTCGAGATCGATCCCGAAACCGGCGCGACCGCGATCCTCAATTACGTCGTGGTCGACGATTTCGGCGCCACGCTCAATCCGCTGCTGCTCGCCGGCCAGGTGCATGGCGGCGCGGTGCAGGGCATCGGCCAGGCGCTGATGGAAGACACGGTCTACGATCCGGCCTCCGGGCAATTGCTCAGCGCGAGCTTCATGGACTACGCGCATGCCGCGCGCGGCCGACGCGCCGGACTTCGTGTTCGAGACGCGCAACGTGCCGTGCAAGAACAATCCGCTCGGCGTCAAAGGCGCGGGCGAAGCCGGGCGCCATCGGTTCCTGCCCGGCGGTCATCAACGCCATCCTCGATGCGCTGTGGCGCGCCTATCGCATCCGCCACATCGACATGCCGGCGACGCCGCAGAGGGTCTGGGCCGCGATCGCAGGCGGCGCAAAAAGCCGAATATCTGAGTAGCTTAGCCGATCACGAGTTTGTGATCGCGGCTCGCAATGGCGGTCGCTTGCGGCCAATCCGACAGCGCATGCGGGGAATAAGCAGGTCAGCGCTAGGGTTCCTGTCGAGGCAGTTCTGCGCACAACAGAAAGCGAGTTCCGATGTTCGTTCGCATCATGCTTGCCGTCCTCGCCGTCGGTTTGGTTTGGCGAGCCGTCATGGCTCAGCAGGATCCCGTGAAGACGCGCGAGGATCTGATGAAAAAGAATAACGACCACGCCATGGCCGTCGTGAAGATGATGCGCGGGCAGGCAGCCGTTCGACGCCGCCGCGGTCGACGCCGCCTTCGCGCAATGGGCGGACACGGCCCAGATCTGCCGAGCCTGTTCCCGGAAAATTCCAAGACCGGCGGCGACAACCGCGCCTCGCCGAAGATCTGGGTCAACGAAAAGGATTTCGACGAGAAGGCCGCGGCTTCGGCAAGGCGGTGGCGGAAACCCACGACAAAGCGAAATCCTCGCTCGACGGCCTCAAAGCCGCCATCCCGGTGGTCGGCAAGGCCTGCGACGATTGCCATAAGGACTACCGCCTCTCCAAGCAGTAAGCTCGGTCCACGTCGATGGGTGACGCCGCTGCGATGCCGTCGCGGCGGCGTTTTGTTTGCTGTATGACAGGTCGTCCGGCGTGCCGGGGGAGCGCCGATGATTCGCAGGCTGATCGTGCTGGCGGCCGTCGCCGCCATGCTGGCGCTTGCGCGCGTTCTGGGTCTTGACCATCCCGCGACGGTGCCGGCGAGCGCACTCGCGGCCGCACACGCCCGATCTCGCCAACGGCAAGGAGATGTTCTACGCTCGGCGGCTGCGCGTCCTGCCACGCGGTGCCCAAGCAGGACGACAAGCACCAAGCTTGGCGGCGGGCTGGCGCTGAACTCGCCGTTCGGCACGTTCTACGTTCCCAATATCTCACCCGACCCGAAGGACGGCATCGGCGGCTGGAGCGAGGCGCAATTCGTCACCGCCATGACCAAGGGCACCTCGCCGTCGGGCGAGCATCTCTATCCCGGCGTTTCCCTATACCTCCTATCAGCACATGCGGCTCGACGACCTGCGCGATCTGTTCGCCTTTCTCAAGACGCTGCCGGCGGTGCAGGGCCGCGTGCGCGATCACGACCTGCCGTTCCCGTTCAATATCCGGCGCACGCTCGGGCTGCTGGAAGCTGCTGTTTCTCGACGGCAAGCCGTTCACAGCCCGATCCGTGCGCAGTCGGCGCAATGGAATCGCGGCGCCTATCTGGTCAACGGACCCGGCCACTGCGCCGAATGTCATTCGCCGCGCAATGTGCTCGGCGGCGTGATCGAACGGCCTGCGCTTTACCGGCGGGCCGAGCCCGGACGGCAAGGCGGCGTTCCCAACATCACCCAGTTCAAGCTCAAGGCCTGGACGGTGGCAGATATCGCCGACACGCTCGACCGACGGCATGACGCCGGATGCCGACCGGGTCGGCGGCAACATGGTCGAGGTGGTGCGCAATACCTCGCAAGCTGACCGCCGCCGACCGCCGGCGATCGCGGCCTATATCAAGTCGCTGCCGGCGGTCGAAGGGCGCAAGCCAGCCGCCGAAGAAGCAGAAATAATCGCGCTCGCGGACATGCCGCTGCGGCGATGCGCGGGCTGCTATAAGCGCCGGCGATGAATCTGTTCAAGGCCATCGGCCTCAAGCTGATTTCCGCGCTGCTGTTCGCCGCGCATGTCGGCGCTGGTGCGCCAGTTGGGCGACGTCGCGCCGGTCGGCCAGATGGTGTTCTTCCGCAGCGCCTTCGCGATCCTGCCGGTGCTGCTGATCTATGCCTAGCGCGGCGAGCTGGCGAGCGCGGTGTACACCAGCCGGCCGCTCGGCCAGCTCGGCCGCGGCGCTGCTCAGCGTCGCCGGCATGTTCACCAATTTCTCCGCGCTGACGCGGCTGCCGCTGGCGGACGCCACCGCGATTTCCTTCGCCTCGCCGCTGATCACGGTGGCGCTGGCGGCGGTCGTTCTGAAAGAGCGCGTGCGCGTCTATCGCTGGACGGCGGTGCTGGTCGGCTTTGCCGGCGTGATCGTGATGCTGATCCCGCATTTCGACGTCAGCCACTACGCCGCCGCCGGCGCCGCGGCGACGGCGACGCTCGGCTCGATGCTGCGCGCTCGTCTTCCGCCTTCTGCAACGCCGGCACCGTGATCCAGACGCGGCGGCTGACGCAAAGCGAGACCACGCTCGTCGATCGTGTTTTATTTTTCGCTGGTCACCGCGCTCGCCGGCGCGGTGACGCTGCCGTTCGCCTGGCACACGCCGACCGGCGTCGGAACTGCGTCATGCTGATCGTCGATGGGCGTGTTCGGCGGCATCGCGCATATTTTTCTGACCGAAAGCTACCGCCACGCCACCGCTTCGGTGGTGGCGCCGTTCGACTATTCCTCGATGCTGTGGGCGCTGCTGCTCGGCTATTGGGTGTTCGGCGAATTGCCGAGCGCGCTGGTCTATGTCGGTGGCGACCATCGTCGCCGGCGCCGGGCTGTTCGTGATCTGGCGCGAACGCCAGCTCGGTCTGCAACGCGCGCGCGAAGCCGAAGGGCCGCGCCGGCCGGAAATTTAGGCCATGAACGCCTTGAAGGTGATGATGGTGTGGGTGTCCTTGATGCCGGGCAATGCACTGCACCTTCTCGTTGACGAAGTGGCCGATATCGGTGCCGGCATCGACGTAGAATTTCACCAGCAAGTCGTAGTCGCCGGCGGTCGAATAGATCTCGGAGGCGATCTCGGCTTCGGCCAGTTCGTTGGCCACCTGATAGGCCTTGCCGAGCTCGCATTTGATCTGGACGAAGAAGGGGGTCATCGCGATCCTCCGGTTTGTCAGCAATCCAGCAAAAACGCGGTCCCGCTTGCAAGGCAGCAGGAGCCACAGCGCTTGCCTTGGCGGTCCGCGCGGATTAGTTATTTGGCAGCAATCTCGTGGGGTGTCCGGCCGATGCCGGGCTGAGAGGCCTCAAGGCCAACCCAACGAACCTGATCCGGGTCATGCCGGCGGAGGGAGATGAGATGCGCCATCCCGGACAAGCAACGCGCGACGACGTGCCGCAGATCGCGGCCGCGCTGCTCGAGCGCCTGCGCGCGCGCTCGCCGCGCGTGCATTGCATCACCAACGCGGTGGCGCAGAATTTCACCGCCAATGTGCTGCTCGCGGCGGGCGCCGTGCCGTCGATGACGCTGTCGGCCGAGGAGATCGGCGCCTTCGTCGCCGGCGCCGACGCGCTTCTGGTCAATCTCGGCACCTTCGACCGCGAGCGCCGCGAGGCGACCGGCGATCGCGGTCGAAACCGCCATCCGGGGCAAGCGTGCCCTGGGTGCTCGATCCGGTGTTCATCGACCGCAGCACCGCGCGCGCGGCCTTCGCCCGCGCGCTGGTCGCGAGCGTGCCGAAGGCGATGCGGCTCAATCGCGCCGAATTTGCCGCGCTGTGCCGGCAGCGAGCCGACGCGCGACGCGCTCGCGGCTTATGCCCGCGACACACAAAGCCGTGATCGGGCTGTCGGGCGAGGCCGATCTGGTCGCCGACGGCGAGCGCCTCGCGGTCATCGCCAACGGCCATCCGCTGATGGCCAAGGTCACCGCCATGGGCTGCGCCGCCTCGGCGCTGGTCGCGGCCTGCCTTGCGGTCGAAGCCGGATGCCTGGCGCGCCACCGCGGCGGCGCTGGTCATCGTCGGCGTCGCCGGCGAATTGGCGGCCGAGAAGGCGCACGGGCCCCGGCAGCTTCGCGGTCGCGATCATCGATGCGCTGCTACAATCTCGATGAGCCGACGCTCATCGCGCGCGGCAAAGGTGACCTGATGGACGTCGATCTGCGCCTCTATGCGATTGTCGATCCCGCCGTCGCCGGCGGCCGCGCGCTTGCCGATCTCGCCGCGCTGATCGCCGGCAGCGCGACGCTGGTGCAGCTGCGCGACAAGCACGGCGCGCACGCGCGCCATGGTCGAGGAAGCGCGCGCGCTGACGCGCCGTGCTGGAGCCGGCTCGGCGTGCCGCTGCTGATCAACGACCGCGTCGATGTCGCGCTCGCCGCCGAAGCCGACGGCGTGCATATCGGCCAGGACGACATGTCGCCCGCCGATGCGCGGCTGCTGCTCGGCCGCACCGCGATCATCGGGCTGAGCATCAAGACGCGTGCAGCAGGCGCAGGCCGCGCCGCTCGATCATCTCGACTATGTCGGCGATCGGCGGCGTTTATCGGCACGACTCGAAGGACAACGCCATCGACGCCGATCGGCGTCGCCGGCCTGCGCGACATCGTGCAGGCGGTGCGCGCGCGCGATCGCGGAATTTCCGATCTGCGCCATTGCCGGCATCAATGCCGGCAACGCCGCCGAGGTGATCGCGGCCGGCGCCGACGGCGTCGCGGTGATCTCGGCGCTGTCGCTCGCGCCCGATCCGGCGCAGGCCGCGCGGGACCTGCGCGCCGTCGTCGACGCGGCGCTGGAACGGCGGGGCGCGCATGACCGCGATCGCCCTCACCATCGCCGGCTCGGATTCGAGCGGCGGCGCCGGCATCCAGGCCGATCTCGAAAACCTTCGCCGCGCTCGGCGTCTATGGCGCGTCGGTGATCACCGCGCTGACCGCGCAGAATACGCAAGGCGTCACCGCCATCCACGACGTGCCGGCGGATTTCATCGCGGCGCAGATCGACGCGGTGTTTTCCGATCTCGACGTCGCGCGCGGTGAAGATCGGCATGCTGTCGCGCGCCGCCGCGATCGAAGCGGTGGCGCGGGCCTCGCGCGCCACCGCGCGAAAAACATCGTGCTCGATCCGGTGATGGTCGCGACCTCCGGCGACCGCGCTGCTGGCGCGCCGACGCCATCGACGCGCTTGCGCCGCGAGCTGATCCCGCGCGCGCTGGTCGTCACGCCCAATCTGCCGGAAGCCGCCGCGCTCACCGGCGCGATCGCTCGCGCGCAACGAGCAGCGAAATGGAAGCGCAGGCGCGCGAGATCTTGTCGCTCGGCGCGCGCCGCGTGCTGATCAAAGGCGGCCACGGCGAAGGCGCGGCGAGACAGCGTCGATCTGCTGATCGGGCAGGGCGAGGTCGTGCGGCTGTCGGCCAAGCGCATCGCGACCAAGAACACCCATGGCACCGGCTGCACGTTGTCGTCGGCGATCGCGGCGGGGCTCGCCAAGGGCCGCGATCGTCGTCACGGCCGTGCAGGACGCCAAGGCTTACGTCACCGCGGCGATCGCCGCACGCCGACGAACTCGCAAGTCGGCCACGGCCACGGGCCGCTGCATCATTTCTATGAGCAATGGAGCGAGACCATGACCACGCGCCGCAAATTCACGCTGGCACGGCGCCGCCGCCGGCCTGCTCGCCGCGCCGTCGATCGCGCGCGCGCAGACGCGTCAAATGGCGCATGGTCACCTCCTGGCCGAAGCGGCTGCCCGGCCCCGGCATGTCGGCCGAGCGCGTCGCCGAGCGCATCCGCACGCTGTCGGGCGGCCGCATCGACATCACCGTCTATGCCGCCGGCGAAGTGGTGCCGGCCTTCGAGGTGCTGGACGCGGTCGGCAACGGCGTCGCCGACATCGGCCACACCGCCTCGTTCTACTGGCAGGGCAAGATGCCGGCCGCGGCCTTCTTCACCACCGTGCCGTTCGGGCTGACGCCCGCCGAGCACGTCGCCTGGATCGAGGCCGGCGGCGGCCAGGCGCTGTGGGACGAGCTCTACGCGCCGTTCGGCGTCAAGCCGTTCATGGCCGGCAACACCGGCGTCTGCATGGGCGGCTGGTTCCGCCGCGAGATCAAGAGCCTCGCCGATCTGCGCGGGCTCAAGCTGCGCTCGCTCGGCCTCGGCGGCGAAGTCTATCGCCGGCTCGGCGCCACGCCGCAGACCACGCCGCCGGCGGAAATCCTCACCAGCGCTGCAATCGGGCGTGCTCGACGGCGCCGAATTCGTCGGCCCCGGCACCGACATCGCGCTCGGGCTCTATCGCGTGGCGCCGTTCTATTACTATCCCGGCTTCAACAAGCCGAACGGCACCGGCGAATGCATCGTCGCGCTCAAAGCGTGGAACGCGCTCGTCCGACGAGCTCAAGGCGATCGTCGCGCATGCCTGCGCGGCGGAGGCGAACTACGCGCTGGCCGAGATGGAGCGGCTCAACGCGCAGGCGCTGGCGGCGCTGATCAAGGACCACGGCGTCAAGCTCGACGGCGTTCCCGGACGACCTGGTCGCGGCGGCGCGCGAGCAGGCGCGCGACGTCATGGGCGAAATGTTTGCCGTCCGCAGCGACATGCGCGGCAAGATCTCCGGCTCCTACGACGAGTTCCGCGAGCGCACCGCGCCCTGGTCGCGGGTGTCGATCGAGGCGGTGCTGCGGGCGAGGGGATAGCTTTCTTCACCCTCCCGTCCAGGAGAGGATAAGAGGCAGCATCGGAACCCATTCGGCGCCTCGCGGGTTGTCTCCCATCACCATTGGTGGAGGGCTACCATGCGATACGCCCGAACGCTTCTAGCCGCGGCGCTCCTCGTCGGCGCGAGCGGCTTTGCTGACGCGCAGCAGACGATCAAAGGCAAGATCGCGGCCATCGACAAGGCCGCGGGCAAGATCTCGATCCAGATCAGCGGCACCGCGGGGACCGCGGGCAGCGGCACGACAAATGCCGACGCGACCGTGGCGCCGACGCCGTTCAAGGTGCAGGATGCGCTGCTGTTCAACGCCGTTAAGATCGGCGACCAGGTGTCGGTCACGACCGAAACCGTCAACGGCGTGGCGACCATCAAGAGCTTGAAGAAGGAATAAGCGGCCGCACGCCTTCGGCGCACCCCCGAATGACGCAGGCGTGAGAAATCCCCCGCTCGTCCCGCGAAAGCGGGGAGCCAGGGGCGGCTTGCTCTGTCGCAAAGAACTGGATTCCCGCTTGCGCGGGAATGAGCGGTGAAGGGGCGCGCTTCGCCCCAGAATGACGACCCATGCCTTGCCCGCCGCCGCGCTCTTTGCTAGCGCCTTGCCCGCGTCCCGCCCGCCACGCCGGCATTCCAGTAAGGTCAGCATACCGCCCATGAAAATCGCAGCGATCAATACCCCGAAGGGCAAGGTTTTCGGCGCCGTCGAGGGCGACAGCTTCCGCCCGTTCTCGGTCGGCGGCGGCGCGCTGCGCGACCTGCGCCACGTCATCAAGCTGCTCGCCGCCGGCTCGGCCCCCGACTACGGCGAGCCCATCGGCGCTCGCCCGCGCCAAGCTCGCCGCGCCGGTCGGCCCGCTCAGCAAGAACGTGATCTGCGTCGGCAAGAATTACTACGACCACGCCCGCGAATTCGCGCAGAGCGGCGTCGACCAGTCGGGCGACAAGCAGGACGTGCCGGCCGATCCGGTGATCTTCACCAAGTCGCCGTCCTCGCTCGCCGATCCGGGGCACAAGATCGTCGCCGCGCTCGACCCGACCCACACGCGTCGACTACGAGGGCGAGTTCGGCGTCGTCATCGGCAAGCCGGCCAAGAACGTCAAGCGCGAGGACGCGCTGGAGTATGTGTTTGGCTATACGATCGTCAACGACGTCACCGCGCGCGCCGTGCAGCAGAAACACAAGCAGTGGTTCCTCGGCAAAAGCCTGGACGGCTTCTGCCCGGTGGGCCCGTACCTCGTGACGCGCGACGAGTTCGGCGTGCCGGCCGAGCAGGAGCTTGCGACGTTCGTCAACGACGAGCGGCGGCAGTTCGCCAAGCTCAAGGACATGATCTTCGACGTGCCGACCTTCATCGAGACGGTCACGGCCTACGTGCCGCTCGAGCCGGGCGACCTGTTGGCCACCGGCACGCCGGCCGGCGTCGGTATCGGCTTCGACCCGCCGCGCTATCTCAAGGCCGGGCGACGTCGTCCGCATCGCCATTTCCGGCATCGGCGAGCTCATTAACCCGATAGTCTGAGGCGCGCCGACCCACTATAAAGGCGTTGGCAAACAAGGAATTTCGGCCGGGTCTTGCGAAATATCAATGCATTGCCGCCGCCAAAAGCGGTCTGCCATCGGCCCAGCCCGGCCGTGACAACAACCGACCAAGCCATGCAGAGGAGTTACACGGATGGCCAACCCAACCCCCTGGAAAACCAACGACTGGTTCGTTAGTGAATGGAATTATGCGCCGGAGGTGACGAAGGATTTTAAGTTCGCCAAGAATATCAAGATCCACGACGTAACGCTGCGCGACGGCGAGCAGCAGACCGGCATTATTCTTTCCAAGGACGAAAAAATCCGCATCGCCGAGGGCCTCGCCGAAGCCGGCGTCCACCGCATCGAAGCCGGCATGCCGATCGTGTCGCCGTCCGACAACGACGCCATCAAGGAAATCGTCAAGCGCAACCTCGGGCCCGCAGATCTTCTCCTTCGCGCGCTGCATGAAGGAAGACGTCAAGCGCGCGGTCGACACCGGCGTCAACGGCATCGTCATGGAGATCCCGTCGAGCAAGCACATGCTCGAGCTCGCCTATCGCTGGCCGCTGGAAAAGGCGATCGAGACCTCGGTCGAGGCCACCAAGTTCGCGCACGACAACGGCCTCGAAGTGGTGTTCTTCCCGATCGACTTCTCGCGCGCCGAAATCAAGTGGGCGCTCGACCTGATCGAGAAGGTCGGCAAGGAAGGCCACATGGACGCGCTGGCGCTGGTCGACACCTTCGGCGTCGTCTCGCCGCACGCCATGAAGTACTTCGTGCAGCAGGTGCAGAGCCGCATCAAGAAGCGCCTCGAAGCGCACTTCCACCAGGACTTCGGCATGGGCGTCGCCAACACCATCATGGCGCTCTCGCTCGGCGTCGAGGTGATGCACACCACCGTGCTCGGCATCGGCGAGAGAAGCGGCAACGCGCCGATGGAAGACGTGGTGATGGCGCTCAAGACCATGTACGGCGTCGACGTCGGCATCGACACCACCAAGCTCACCCCGCTCGCCAACCTGGTGCAGCGCCTCACCGGCGTGCTGGTTCCGACCAACAAGGCGATCGTCGGCTCGGGGCTCTACCAGATCGAGTCCGGCATCATCGCCTCGTGGTTCAAGAACTGCGGCGAGAAGAACGCCACCGAGCTGTTCCCGATCCGCTGGTCGGCGGTCGGCCAGCCGCCGGCCGAGATCGTGATGGGCAAGGGCTCGGGCATCGACTCGGTCAATGCCTGGCTGCGCGACGTCGGCATGCAGGTGTCGGAAGAGGACGCTATGAAGGTGCTGCAGGCGGTGAAGCTGCATTCGCTCAAGAACAAGAAGATGCTCAGCCACGCCGAATTCCGCGACGTGGCGCGGGCGACTCTCGGCCGCACGCAGCAGCAGGCGGCGGAGTAGGGCGCGCTTCACCCTCCCCTGGAGGGGAAGCGGGGTGGGGTGATATTCCCTCGCTTGCGGCCCCTCACCGCCACAAATGACGAAGCCCCGGGCGATGAGCCTGGGGCTTTTTTGCCGTGGATATTGGAGGCCCGGCTTCGGCCGCGGATTGAGTCTAAGGCGAGATGGCGTTGAGCATCAGCATGACAAAAAATATGCCGGAAGCCGCTAGACCGAATAATTGCGTGTTTGCTCGCTCGCTCATGCATCGAGAACTAATCTGCAAGATGAACGTTCCATGAATAATTGGGAATTTTCCGGGGGGCGGAAAAAAACGGTACGGCGCGCTCGAACAGAGGCACCGCGAGAAACACGCGCGGCGCCTCTGCCTCCCAGATCAGTTGCGGCATTCTACCGATGCCGTTGCCGGATCACTTTTCCACACAAACGGTTTTGACTTGTCGTTCGGCTTCGTCTTGGGTCTTGAAGGCCGCCGGACCGATTTGGATCCAAGTCGTCTCTGTCGGATGGGTCTCGACGACCTTACATTTCTTGGTGGCTTTCTCCTGAACGATGTAGTAGTCGGCGCTCGCCGTAGACATGAGAATCGCTACGGTAGCGGTTGCTAAGGCCAGTTTCTTTAACATAGACGTTTCCTTTCCTCTGGAATGCAGTGCCTCGGACAAATCGTTCAGATTATTTTTCGTTCCAAGATAAATAGCCCGGGCTCCTGCCGTCGTGCTTCACAAAAAACGGAACCGGCTACGTCTTCCAAGCATTGATGCTTCATGGCTAGGCGGCGCCGGAAAGGCTTTGCTCTCGCAGCCGGGCTGGTCGCGGAGCGCTGTTGTGGCTGCTGGGTGTGCCACTGCCGATCGTTATTGCGCCGATGTCGTCGTGGCGCTGCGGCAAGCCGGCGAAGAAATATGGGCGGTGGGGATCGATGACACCTATAGCCGGATGAAGCACCAGGACGACGAGCCGCTCGGCAATGCCTTCGACATCACATGGCTGACAGTCGTGTGCATTAAGGTGCAGGAAATAAAAGAGGGCAAGAGGCCTCGTCTGCGCTTAAAGGGGTAGGGGTTGAGTTTCGTCAAAGCTCCGCTCTGAGGCCGCTCGCCAACCTGGTGCAACGCCTGGCCGGCGTGGTCGCGTCCAACCGCGCCACGGCCTGCACGACTCACAAGATCAGCCCCGGGCTCATCGCCCGGGGCTTTTTTTCAGGCGCGGAATTTCAGGTGTGAGCGTCAGCGCGCATCAATCCATCTTGATGTCCGCCGACTTCACCACCTTCTCCCACTTGTCGGAATCCTTCTTGATCAGCGCGGTGAATTGCTCGCCGGGCAGCGTCATCACCACCAATTGCTGATCGGTGAAGGTCTTCACTGCCGCCGGCTCCTTCATCACCGCGAGGATTTCCTTTGTCAGGCGCTCGACGATCGGCTTCGGCACGCCCGCCGGCAGGATGATGCCGACCCACGGCGCCATGTCGAAGCCGGGGATGGTCTCGCTGATCGCCGGCATGTCGGGCAGTTCCGGCATGCGCTTGGGCTCCATCACCGCGAGCGCGCACGATCTTCTTCTCCTTCACGTAGGGCCACAGCGTCGACACGTTGTTGAACGACAGCTGCACCTCGCCGGCGATCAGCCCGAGCGACGACGGGCCGGTGCCCTTGTAGGGCACGTGCACCAGCTTGATGCCGGCGGCCTGCGCGAACAGCTCGGCCTCGAGATGGCTGAAATTGCCGACGCCGGCGGAGGCGTAGTTGAGCGAGCCGGGCTTCGCCTTGGCGAGCGCGATCAACTCGGCGACGTTCTTCACCGGCAGCGACGGATGCACCGCCAGCAGCGACGGCAGGCGGATCACCGAGGTGACGTGGATGAAGTCCTTCATCGGGTCGTAGGGCAGATTCTTGTAGACCCATTTGTTGACCGTCATCGGACTATCCGACGTCATCGCCATGGTGTAGCCGTCCGGCGGCGATTGCTTGAGCGCCTGCAGGCCGACCTGGCCGTTGGCGCCGCCGCGGTTCTCGACGATGATGGTCTGCTGCAGCCGCTCCGACAGGATATTTGGCGACGATGCGCGCCACCACGTCGGTGCCGCCGCCGGCCGGATAGGGCACGATCAGCCGGATCGTGCCGCGCGTCGGCCATTCCTGCGCCGGCGATGGCGCGGCGCTGACGCTCAAAAGTCCGGCGGCGATTGCGGCCGCCGTCAGTAATTTTCTCATCTCGCCTCCCTTGTTTTCACGTTCGTGTTGTTGCCGAGAATTCTATTGGGCCAAGCCGCCCGCTACCAGCCGTGCGGTTCGGTATCGAAGAGCCCGAGCGTTTCGAGCGTTGATCTGATCTCCTTCTTGCGCTTCCGCCGTGAGCGGCCGGTTGGGCAGCCGCGGCGCGCCGACCGGCCGGCCCATGATCTCCCACATCGCCTTGGTCGGCGCCGGATATTCGACCTTGGCGATCTGGTAGAGCTCGGAAAATTTGTATTGCAGCTGCGAGCGCGCTCCTTGAGCCTGCCGCTCATCATCGCATCATAGAGCGCGTTGATGAAGTTCGGCGCGATGCCGCCGAAGATCGACATGCAGGCGGTGCCGCCCAGCGTCAGGCACGGCAGCATCCATTCGGTGCCGACGAACAGGCCGAAATCGGCGCGCACGAGCTTCGCCGCCCGGCCGAGCTCGAGATATTTCTCCCAGTTGTGGCTCGCTTCCTTGAGCCCGATGAATTGCGGAAAGCGCTGCATCAGCGGGGTGAGCGTCGCCGGCGCGATGCCGACGCCGTCCATGATGGTGGGCGAGTTGTAGGCGATGAAGGGCAGGGCGGTCGCCGTCGATGATGGCGGCGAAATGATCGTAGAGCTGTTCCTGCGACGGCTTCCAGTAATAGGGCGCGATCGCCATCACGCAGTCGGCGCCGATCTGTTCGGCGTGGCGCGCGAGCTCGATCCGCCTGGTCGGTGCCTGGCGTGCTGACATGCACGATGACCGGCACGCGGCCGGCAACGACCTCGACCGCGGCCTTGGCCAGCGCCTTGCGCTCGTCGAGCGTCAGATTGAGCGATTCCGCCAGATGCAGATTGACGCACAGCGACGACGCCTTCTGCCGCAGAAGAAATTCGATGACGCGGGCGAAAGTATCGAGATCGATTTTGTTGTCCGGCGTGAACGGCGTGACCGGAACGTGGACAATGCCGCGAACGGCCGAGAAAGGCTGACGCTGCGACATGGTGGTCCCGCTCCCGGCGGCTATTCTGCAATTCCCGCAGCCGCGCCGCCTAGAGGGCGTACCACATAACGGTCATGCGGAAAGCCGCCAGAGTTAGCGCGCCGGAATTTCACGCCTTGAACGGCACGATCTTCTGGCGCTGCGTGCCGAGCCCCTCGATGCCGAGTTCGACCACGTCGCCGGCCTTCAGATAGACCGGCGCCGGCTTCATGCCGTAGGCGACGCCCGGCGGCGTGCCGGTGGCGATGACGTCGCCCGGCTCGAGCACGAAGAATTGCGACAGGTACCAGACGAGGTGCGCGACATCGAACACCATGGTCTTGGTCGAGCCGTGCTGGCGTTTCTCGCCGTTGACGTTTGTCCATATCGTGAGATTCTGCGGGTCCTTGATCTCGTCCTTGGTGACGAACCAAGGGCCGAGCGGCCCGAAGGTCTCGGCGCCCTTGCCTTTGCAGATGGTCTGGCCGTGCTCCATCTGGAACGCGCGCTCCGACACGTCGTTGGCGAGGCAATAGCCGGCGACCGCGTCCATCGCCTTGTCCTTGGCGAGGTAACGCGCGCGCCGGCCGATGATGACGCCGAGCTCGCATTCGTAGTCGAGCTTGGTCGATGCTTTCGGGACCATTGTGTTGTCGTTCGGTCCGACGATGCAGGACGGCGCCTTGTTGAACACCACCGGCTCGCTCGGCACCGGCACGCCGGATTCCGCGGCATGGTCGGCGTAGTTGAGGCCGATGGCGATGAAGTTGCGCACCTTGCCGATGCAAGCGCCGAGCCGCGGCCGGCCGGCGACCACCTTGAGCCGCTTGAGGTTGGTCTTCCTGATCTTGGCGAGGCCGCCGGCGGCCAGCGTCTCGCCGTCGATGTCTTTCACAACGCGCGACAGGTCGCGGATCTTGCCGTCGGCGTCGATGATGCCGGGCTTCTCGCGGCCGGGCGCGCCGTAGCGGACGAGTTTCATGGAGGTCTCCCTGGGGCGTTTGTTTTTTGTGAGATGGCTTGAAGGATGGATCGGACGCCGATCATGCGATAGCGCAGGGCGGCGGGCAACCCGGTTCCCTGACGCGCGCATGCAACTTTGTGCGAATTATTTGCAACTCCGGCTACGTAACAATCCTTAAATCGGTGCACACTTTGCCTTAAGAGTGGTGCTGATAAACCTGTGTGCAGAAGCGAATGGTCCAGGAGCTATCGATGCGTAAGATTGTGCAAATTCTGAAGAACGAATCCGGAGCCACCGCCATTGAATACGGCCTGATCGCCGCTGGCATTGCCGTCGCCATCATTGCCGTCGTCAACGGGCTGGGCACCCAACTCAACGCGACGTTCACGTCGGTCTCGACGCAGCTGAAGTAAGTTCCACACGTGTGAACGTTGCGCAGAGGCCGCCCGGTCGGCGGCCCCTTCTTTTTGCAAGCAAAATGTCCGGCGCCGGGACGGCGTCAGTCGCGCCGCGCCGGCGCGTCATCGCGAGGCGCCTGCGTGGGCGGCTCGCTTTGCGACGGCGTTTGCTCGGCGGCGTCCGTGTTCTGTTGCGTGCCGCAGGCCGGGAACGGCGTGTCCGGCAGCAGCAATCGCCAGATCCGTTTCACGTCGGCGCCGGGTTTGCAGGGACGCGTGGCCATGCCGGCAATATGGCGACATCCGGCGCGCAGCGCCAGCGCGCGAGTCGCGGTTGGAAGGATGCAACGCGGAGCGCCCGCTACCGCCGCAGGTCCGCCTGCCGTGACCGGAGATAGATCATGATCGCGGCGTAGAGCAGAAGAACGCTGGGGAATGCCCACATCCAGTTCTGCAGCGGCAGACCGAACAAGGAGAAGTCGCTGAGAAGCCAATGCAGCATGGCGCCGATCTATCTCGGATGCGAAAACGCGCGCCATTTTAGGCCGCGTCGCCGCTGCCCTTTCGTAAATTGCGGATAAAATGTGTGGGATTATGCGGAAAAGCCGCGTCCCCGCACGGCGCTATGGTTAGCGAATACCAACGGAAACCCTCGTATTTAGACGATCAGTTTCACCTTCGGCTAAATCCGTGGGTGTATGACCATGGCTTCGGTCAACCGTCTGACCGACACCGGCAAGGGTGCGCGAACGCACGCATACCGGTCACGACGGAGGATGTCATGGAGGAGAGACGCAAAGCCCAGCGCCACAGGACGCTGAAAGCGGGGACGATCAATTTCAACCGCGCCGGCGGCGTCGACTGCCGCGTACGCAATTTGTCGCCCGCCGGCGCGTGCCTGGAAGTGGCGAGCCAGATCGGCATTCCCAACGAGTTCGTGCTGGTGGCCGAGACCGACCACATGAAGGCGCCCTGCCAGGTGATCTGGCGTACCGCCACGCGCCTCGGCGTCGCCTTCAACGGCTGAGGCGGCGCGGGTTTATGCAAAGCGGGCACCACGTGCGCGCGTCTGAACGCGCTAATCCGGTGCGCGCCGCCTCGGTTGCGCCCGATCTGGGGGCTAAGCATCTGAAATCACTTTATGTTTTTCTCGGCTGCGGCCTCGACCGCAGGTTGCCGGCGGCTGTGGCGCAGTTGTCACATCGCGCCAAAATTTGTGCAAAGTGCCTGTTCTGCGCCGCTATTTGGCCATCGGCCATTGTCGGCGGCCGACTCCGCGGGCACGATATTGCATGACATGCGCCGCTGGGACAATGGCGCGGAAATAATAGGGGGCTGGGGATGTCGGTTCCGTGGATTGAAGGTTGCGCTGTTGGCAAGCGCCGGCGCCGGCGCGTTGATCGCGACGATGAGCGGTGCGAATGCCGGCGGCTTCGCCGTTCGCGAGCAGAGCGCTTGGGGTCAGGGCACATCATTTGCCGGTGTCGCAGCCGGCGGTGACCTGTCCGCGATGTTCTGGAATCCGGCGACGATGACGCAGATCCCCGGCATGCAGAGCTCAGGCGGTGCTGAGCGGCATCATGCCTTCTGCGACGAACACACCCGGCGCAGGCACCTTTCCTCCCGCTCTGGCGTTGTTGCCCGGCACCGGCGATACGGCCGAAGACGCGATCGTGCCGAGCAGCTATTATTCCTGGCAGATCAGGCCGGACATGTGGCTCGGCATGGCGGTCAATGCGCCGTTCGGCCTGTCGGTGAACTTTCCGATCAACTGGGCCGGCGGTCAATATGCGGCCGGCAGCACCTACCTGAAGACCTATAACTTCGACGCCGAGCTTTGCCTACCGCGTCAACGATATGATCAGCGTCGGCGTTGGCGTGCAGATTCAATATGCCAAGGCCGACCTGAGCCATTGCGTTACCGCGCCTTGCGGTCTTGGGCCGCCGCTTGCGGAATTGTCGGGCCACGATTGGGGCTTACGGCTTTACCGCCGGCGTCACCGTGACGCCGACACCCACCACGACCATCGGCATCGGCTATCGTTCGGCCATCAACCAAAAGATCGACGGCTCGCTCGGAATATCCGGGATCCTGGATCGTTCCCCGTGAGCACGACGCTCAATTTGCCCGACACCGTCAGCATTGGCCTGCGCCAAGGCTTGACGCCGCAATGGACGGCGCTGGCCACGATCGAGTGGACGAACTGGAGCCGGATCGGCACCTCCGTTGTATCCGGTGCGCCGCTGCCAACCACCTTGCCGTTCCAGTACAAAGACGGCTGGTTCTTCTCCGGCGGCGCCGAATATCATGTGGAACGAGCAGCTGACGTTGCGCGCCGGCGTCGGCTACGAGAAGTCGCCGATCACCGATGACGTGCGCATCCCGCTGTTGCCGGACAACGACCGCTATTGGGCTGTCGGTCGGCGGCGACCTATCAGACTGATCGCCGAAGATCACGTTCGACGTCGCCTATTCGCATCTGTTCGTGAAGGACACGCCGATCAACGTCACGTCGGTCCGGCAATCCGTGGTTCACAGGCTTCGCCTACGTCGGCACTGTCGACGTCGCACGTCGACATCATCTCGGTGGCCTGAAATATCGCTGGGACGAGCCGGCGCCGCCGCCGCCGTCGAAGCAGGGCTACTTCAAGGCCAAGTAAGCACGACGACAAAACTTCGCGAAAAGGCCGGCGGCGACGCCGGCCTTTTTCTTTGTCAGAACGCGCCGTTGAACATGCCGCCGTCGATCAGCAAATTCTGCCCGGTGATGTAGCCGGCATGCGCCGAGCACAGGAAGGCGCAAGCCGCGCCGAACTCGGCCGGATCGCCGAAGCGCCGCGCCGGGATAGTGGCCATGCGCGCCTTGGCGGCCTCCTCCTCGGTGATGCCCGCCTTCTGCTCGGCGGCCTTGTCAGCGTGCCGCGCAGCCGGTCGGTGTCGAACGCGCCGGGCAGGATGTTGTTGATGGTGACGTTGTTGGCGGCGACCGAGCGGGCGACGCCGGCGAGGAACGCGGTCAGGCCGGCGCGCGCGCCCGACGACAGATCGAGGCCGGCGAGCGGCATCTTCACCGAGCCGGAGGTGATGTTGACGATGCGGCCGAACTTGCGCTGGCTCATCGGGTCGATCACCTTCTGGATCAGTTCGACCGCGACGATCATGTTGGCGATGACGCCGTCGATCATCTGCTGCCGCGTCAGCTCGCGGAAATCGCTTGCAACGGCGGGCCGGCATTGTTGTTGACCAGGATGTCGGGTGCGGGGCAGGCGGCGAACAGCGCCTTCTGGCCCTCCGGCGAAGCGACATCGGCGGCGACCGGCGATCACCTTGGCGCCGGTCGCCTTGGCGATTTCGGCGGCGGTGGCCTCCAGCCGCTTGGCGTCGCGGCCGTTGATCACCACCTCGCAGCCGGCTTCGGCGAGCGCGCAGGCGCAGGCCTTGCCGAGCCCGCGGCTCGACGCGCAAACGATGGCCTTGCGGCCGGCAATTCCGAGATCCATGGGAGCCTCGCTTGGTCGTTGGACTAATCTTCACCCTCCCCTGGAGGGCGAGTGGAACAGCATAGCGGCTTGGCGCGCGATTGGTCACCCCGTGTCGCGCAACTGTAGCAATCGCTTGGTATCCGGCTGCGAACGACAGCCACTCGATTCGCGAGGGATAGAATGCTGCGCGATCCCGACAAACAGGTGATGGAAAAGGCCTATGCGCGCTGGGCGCCGGTCTACGACGTGCTGTGCGGGCCGGTGTTCCTCAACGGCCGGCGCGCCGCCGCGCGCGCCGCGCGCGAGGTGGGCGGGCGCATCCTCGAGATCGGCGTCGGCACCGGGCTGTCGTTCGACGACTACGACGCCACGACCGAAATCACCGGCATCGACATTTCCGAGCCGATGATCGCGCGGGCGCGGCTGCGCGCGGCGAGCGGGCGCTATCCGTTCGTCAAGGGCCTCGCGGTGATGGACGCGCATCGAGCTGCGCTACGACGACGCCAGCTTCGACTGCGTGGTCGGCCAGTTCGTCATCACGCTGGTCGCCGATCCCGAGCGCGTGCTCGTCGGAATGCGCGCGCGTGGTCAAGCCGGGCGGGCAGATCGTGCTGGTCAACCATCTCTACTCGGAGCGCGGCGTCGCCGCCGCGATCGAGCGGCTGCTGGCGCAGCAGGCGCGCGCGCTCGGCTTGCGGCCCGAGTTCCCGTTCGCGCGGCTTGCCGCCTGGGCGCAGAACCACGGCGGCGCCGAACTGATCGAGCGGCGCAAAGTTCCGCCGTTCGGCGTCTATACGCTGGTGCGGTTCCGCCGCTCCGAGCCGCAAAGCGCGGCGGCTTAATCCCCACCGAATGGTTAACGCCGCTGTCATAAAACCGAGACGCGAAGCTTGCTATGCGCTTGCCCATGAGCAACGGCAGAAAGCTCATCGCATCGTGACCGACACGCGACGGCTTCGCGCGCTTTTCATCTCCGACGTGCATCTCGGCACGCGCGGCTGCCAGGCCGACAAACTGCTCGACTTCCTCCGCCATCACGAAGCCGAGACGATCTATCTGGTCGGCGACATCGTCGACGGCTGGGCGTTGCGCTCGTCCTGGTACTGGCCGCAGGCGCACAACGACGTGGTGCAGAAGCTGTTGCGCAAGGGCCGCAAAGGTTCGCGCGTCGTCTACATCCCCGGCAACCACGACGAATTCCTGCGCGGCTATTACGGCACGCATTTCGGCGGCATCGAGGTGGTGGAGAACACCATCCACGAGAGCGCCGACGGCCGCCGCTATCTGGTGGTGCACGGCGACATCTTCGATCTTGTCGTGACGCAGGCGCGCTGGCTGGCGCTGCTCGGCGACAAGGCCTACGAATTCGCGCTCACCGCCAACCGCGTCTTCAACGGCATTGCGCCGCGTGTTCGGCGCGCCCTATTGGTCGCTGTCGAAATGGGCCAAGCTGAAGGTCAAGAACGCGGTCAACTACATCGGCGCCTTCGAGAAGGCGCTCGCCACCGAAGCCAAGCACCACCGCGTCGACGGCGTGATCTGCGGCCATATCCACACCGCCGCCATGCACGACGACTTCGGCCTGCGCTACATCAATTGCGGCGACTGGGTGGAAAGCTGCACCGCGGTGGTCGAGCGTCGCGACGGCCGCTTCGAGATCATCGACTGGAGCCGCGTCGGCCACGACGCCGAGCCGGCGCCGGCGACGAGGCCGCCGACGGCGTGCAGGCCGCGGCATGAAGCTCGTGCCCCGTCACCCTGAGGTACGCGCCGCAGGCGCGCCTCGAGGGGCGACGGCCCGAGAATCCCTGGCCGCTCATCCTTCGAGGCTCGGCGCTACGCGCCTCGCACCTCAGGATGACGGAGAAACGATCGCATGAAAATCCTGGTCGTCACCGACGCCTGGCATCCGCAGGTCAACGGCGTGGTGCGCACGCTCGGCCACGTCGCGCGCGAGGCGCGGCGCCCTCGGCGTCGACATCGAATTCCTGGCGCCGGCGGAATTCTCGCACGCTGCCGCTGCCGAGTTATCCGGAAGTGCGGCTGGCGTTCCCGCCGCGCGGCGCGATCGAGCGGCGTCTCGACGTGGCCAAGCCGGACGCGGTTCACATCGCCACCGAAGGCCCGCTCGGCCATGCCATGCGCGGCATCTGCATGCGCCGTCGCACGCCTTTCACGACGAGCTTTCACACCCGCTTTCCCGATTACATCGCCAGCCGGCTGCGGCCGTTGCCGGAACGCTGGACCAGCAACACGGCGTGGGCCTGGCTCAAGCGTTTTCATGCGCCCGGCGCGGCGATCCTGGCGGCGACGCCGACATTGCAGCGCGAGCTGCAAAGCCGCGGCTTCCATGACGTCAAGCTGTGGCCGCGCGGCGTCGATGCCGACCTGTTCCGGCCGCGCGCAGGCGGCGCGCTCGATCTGCCGCGGCCGATTTTCCTCACCGTCGGCCGGCTTGCCGTCGAGAAAAACGTCGAAGCCTTCCTCGGGCTCGACCTGCCCGGCACCAAGCTCGTGGTCGGCGACGGCCCGGCGCGCGCGCAGCTCGAAAAGGATTACCTCAAGGCGGTCTTTCTCGGCGCCAAACAGGGCGAGGCGCTGGCCGCGATCTACGCCGCGGCGGACGTCTTCGTGTTTCCGAGCCTGACCGACACGTTCGGCCTGGTGCTTCTGGAGGCGCTGGCGAGCGGCGTGCCGGTCGCGGCGTTTCCGGCGCCGGCGCCGCGCGACGTGATCGGCGAAGCCCCGGTCGGCGCGTTGGATGACGATCTTGCGCGCGCCTGCCTCGCCGCACTCGACTGTTCGCGCGAGGACTGCCGCGAATTCGCGCTGAGCATGAGCTGGGAAGCGAGCGCCCGCGTCTTTCTCGAACACGTGGCGAACGCCACCAACAATCCGATCCCGGAGCCGCTGAAGCGGCGGGGGCTGCCGCGGCTGCCGCGGTTCCGGCGGCAAAAGAAAGACGCGGCGTAGGACGCGCTCCGCGTCAACGCGAGGGGCGTCGCGGACGATCGGTCAGCCTCACTGACCTTGGTTGGAAACAATCCTGCGCCGGCGATGCCTGTTCAAGACGACCGGTGCTGACTATCCTTGCTGCTCAAAACAAACAGGGGAACGAAAATGCCAACCTTCATCTGCTACATCAATTGGACGGATCAGGGCGCAAAGAGCGCCAAGGACGCCGGCAAGCGGTACGCCGCATCGAAACAATTGGCCGAAAAGCTTGGCGGTCGATTACTAAGCGCGTACATCACGACCGGACAATACGATGTCGTCGCTACGCTGGACCTGCCGAATGGGGAAGCAATGGTGAAATTTGTCACCGCGCTCGCCGCGTCAGGCAACGCCCGGACCACCACGGTGCGTGGGTTTACACCGGACGAGTTCAGCAAACTGGCGTCCGAATCGCTCTAGTCGCGAATTGCCGAGGCCGGAGGCCGCCTCATGTGGCGGCCTCTTTCGTTTCGGTCTAATCGCAATATTCGCCTACGGCCATCACGTTAGGCCGCCGCCCGGGTTTATAAGGACGCGCCGTAAAACGCCCATCTTGCCTTGAGCCGCGCTGCGGCGCTAGCCTTGCGCCGCATGGGCGCGATCGACACCGCACTGCATCCGTCCGCCGCCGATATCGAGGCCGCCGCCAAGCGGCTTTACGGCGTCGCCGTGCGCACGCCGCTGATCAACGCGCCGGTGCTCGACGACCGCCTCAGCGCGCGGGTGTTTCTCAAGGCCGAGACGCTGCAACGCACCGGCTCGTTCAAGTTCCGCGGTGCCTATAACAAAGTGTCTTCGATACCGGAGGAGCGCCGCCGCGCCGGCGTCGTCGCCTATTCCTCCGGCAACCACGCCCAAGGCGTGGCGGCGGCCGCGCGGCTGCTCGGCATGCCGGCGGTGATCGTCATGCCGGCCGACGCGCCGCGCCTGAAGCGCGAACGCACCGCCGCGCTCGGCGCCGAGGTCGTGCTGTACGACCGCGACCGCGAGGACCGCGCCGCGATCGCCAAGAAGATCGTCGCCGAGCGCGGCGCGACGCTGGTGCCGCCCTATGACGATCCGATGATCATCGCCGGGCAGGGCACCATCGGCCGCGAGATCGTCGAGGATCTCGGCCAGCTGCTGCTCGAGCCGGAGATCGTGGTGGTCGGCGCCTCGGGCGGCGGGCTTGCCGCCGGCATTTCGCTCGGCGTTAAGGCGCGGGTGCAGATGGCCAAATTCTACACCGTCGAGCCGGAAGGTTTCGACGACACGTTGCGCTCCTTCGTCAGCGGCCAGCGCGAGCACAACGAACGCATGAGCGGCACCATCTGCGACGCGCTGATGAGCAACACGCCGGGCGAACTGACCTTTCCGATCAACCGCGAACTGATCGGCGCCGGCATCACGGCGAGCGACGCCGAAGTCGCGGCCGCGGTGCGCTATGCGTTCCAGGAGCTCAAGCTGGTGGTCGAGCCGGGCGGTGCCATCGGCCTCGCCGCGCTGCTTGCCGGCAAGCTCGACGTCAAAGACAAGGTCGTGGTCGGCATCTTGTCCGGTGGCAATGTCGACCCGGATTTGTTCGCGAAGCTGATTTTAAGCTAGAAGCCCGAACTCATTGGATCGCAGAATAATAATGGCCCCAAAAACGGGGCCATTATTTTCTTATTACGAACGCAGCTTAGCAGGCAGCTCAATCGCAGACGCGCCTGGTCGCATCGATGCGCAGCTTCGCCACCGATAAAAGGACCAATAACGGCGACATGCCGAAATTCATGAAAGCTCTGACAGAGAGCGAGTGGGACGCCATGGCACGCTATCTGTCCGCGCTGTGATGAGCGGTGCAGCGCGTGCAGGTTAGATCGAGCGGGCCCTCGGAACCGCGTCGTCAGGTCGGACGTTTTCTTGCCACCAGAGATGGAGGCAAAAATGGCGCAGGCCGTTCGTCATCATACTGAAGACAAGGCGCGGGATGAATTTGCAGTCCCTGCGGTGGTCGATCGGAACACCTTCCAGGCCGCGTTGGACGCGCTGCGGCTTCGCGAGAAGGCCCATATGAATGAAGGCGACTCCATTACGGCAGCCCGCCGACGGCTCCCGATGGTCGAGGTTGATGCGGCGACACCGCTCATCGGCACACATGGCTCGGTGACCCTATTGAACGCGTTTGAGGGCCGCCGGATGCTCATTGCCTACTATTTCATGTGGCACACCGGCCATTCAGCTGCGGAACAATGCGAGGGGTGCACGTGGGTCACGTCGCAGGTTCGCGAGCTATCCTATATTCATTCTCGCGACGTCACCTTCGCTGTTTTTTGCCAAGGCCCGTACGAAGAGAGCGCGCGGTACCGCGACTTGATGGGCTGGAATATGAAATGGACGACCGCTCGCGGTGTCGAGGCGATGGACAACAGCTATCGGCTCCTCGACTTGACCGTTTACGGGCGGCAGGAGTCGTGGGAGGACTTGCCCGCCGAGTGGCCGCAACAGCTCGACGCCAAGGACGAACGTCATCCGCGTCAACACGGCACTCAGTTCCGGACCAATGGACGTCCGATCGCCCAGTGGTCGCGTCTGAAGGCTGGGCATTCTGACGATATAGCCACTGGTGGCCGCTGACTTTCCCTGACCGGTAAAACCCGCAGCCAACGATCACGTAAACAGCGCCAGCCGCTCGTCCTCGCTTAGCGCCATCAGCGCGGCCAGCGGATTGGCCGGCGGCACCGCGGCGGGCACAACGGTTTCGGCGACCGGCGGCGCGGCGGCTTGCGGCGTTGTTTCGACCGGGGCCGCGGGAATCGGCGCCAAGGCCAGTGCCTCGGGCAGCGGCAGCACGATGAGTTGCGCGGGCTCGGATTCGGCAAGCGCGATGCGGGCGCGCGGCGCGGCATCGGCCGGCAGCTCGGACGGCCGCGCCTCGGCCATGGCGTCGATGCGCCGTTCGAACAGATCGAGCAGCTTGGAAAGCTTCGCCGGCCGCGCCGGCGGAGCGGCGCCGTCGATCTCGGGGCGGGCGAGGCGGATGGCGGTGACCAGCATGCGCAGGTCGTCGCGCAGCCGCTGCACGGCGGAGGCGTCGGCCTGCAGCCGCGCCTCGATGCGGCCGATCGCGGTCAGCAGCATTTCGTTGTCGGCGTTGCGGCTGCGCCGGGCGTGCTCGGCGAGGAAGGCGCGGCCGCGCGCGCTCTGCGACAGCGCGGCGCAAAGCGTGAGAAACTCGTCGTCGTTGGTCGCGTCCGGCGGTCTGATCGCCAGCGCTAACGGCTCGTTCGCCATGGGCAATCCGTGACTGGCCGTTTATGAATCAGGGCGCCTGATTCGGCTAGCCAGGCCGGTTCCCGGATGCACCCGCCAACAAGCCTTCCACGGCGGCAAAAGACAGCGAAATGCGGCCCTTCAGCCAGTTGCAAGTCGGTTTTGCGGCGCGCCTGGCGGGGCTTTATGCGGGACTGTTCGTCATGAGCGGCATCCAATTGCCGTTCTTCCCGGTTTGGCTCAAGGCCAAGGGGCTCGACCCGCAAATGATCGGCGTGGTGCTGGCGGCGCCGATCGTGGCCCGCATGATCGCGGTGCCGCTGGTCGCGCGCCTCGCCGACCGGCGCGAGGCGCTGCGGGCGGCCATTATCGCAACCAGTTTTCTTGGCGTCGCGGGCTATGTCGCCGTCGGTCTGGCCGAAGGGGCGCGGCGCGATCCTGATTGCTTATGCGCTGGCTTCGCTGGCGCTGACGCCGGTGATGCCGCTCGCCGAGACCTATGCGCTCAAGGGCCTTAGCCGCGCGCGGGCGCGCCTATGGGCCGGTGCGGCTGTGGGGCTCGGTCGCCTTCATCCTCGGCACTTTCATCGCTGGCTTTGCCGCCGATACGATCGCGGCGCGCCATCTGATCTGGCTGATCGCCGCGGCGAGTCTGCATCAGCGCGCTCACGGCGCTGACGCTGGCCCCGCTCGCCGCCGGCGCCGCGCCGGCGAGCGCAGCCGGCGGCGCCGCGCAAGCCCTTGCTGCGCGATCCCGCATTCGTCGCCGTGCTGATTGCGGCGAGCCTGATCCAGGCGAGCCACGCGCTCTATTACGGCTTCTCGGCGCTGGAATGGCGCGGCGCCGGGCTCGACGGCACGACGATCGCGGCGCTGTGGGCGCCTCGGCGTCGCTCGCCGAGATCGTGCTGTTCGCGGTGTCAGGACGGCTGCCGCCGTTCTTTCCGGCCGAGGTGCTGCTGATGATCGGGGCGGCGGGCGGTGCGCTTGCGCTGGGCGGCGATGGCGCTCGATCCGCCGGCCTTTCGCGCTACCTTGGCTGCAATTGCTGCACGCGTCTTCTTTCGGCGCCACCCATCTCGGCGCGCTCGGTTTTGTCGCGCGCCACGCGCCGCCCGGCCAAAGCGCGACCGCGCAAGGTTATCTGGCGATCGCCGCTCGGCGTGACGATGGCGGCGCGCGACCGGACTGTCGGGCTGGCTTTACGGCGCTTCGGCAGCGGCGCCTACGTGGCCATGGCGCTAGCGGCGGTCGCTGGCGGCGTTTCGGGCATGTCGCGCACCGGGCGCGCCGTGAAGCGGCGCTCTGAGCGGACGCGCGCCCGTTCGATCAGACGATCGCAGCTCGCCACCATGCCGGTGCAGCGCGCTGCCCTGCATGTAAATCATCTGCGCGACAGACCGCCGTGCCGGCTGATCCAGTGCCGCACCGGCGTCCGGATAGATATTCCACAGCGCCTGCGTTCCCATGCGGACTGGTGACCGGCCGGCCGTTCTCATCGGGCATCCAGGCGGCGTGGAAACCGAAACGCGCGCGCGGTGTCGCGCAGACGTGGTCCGCCGGGATCAGCCCGAGCACCATGCGTGCAGGCCGACAGGCAGTTGCCGTCGATCACCACGCGTTCGCCGCTCTACGCGCACCGCGGCGAAGTTTTGCAGATATTGGCCGATCTGCCCGCCGCGGTCTCCGGCGATGCGCATCGTTGCCGACGCGGACGACATGCCGCATGCCAACAGCGCGGCGCAAAGCACCAGACCCCGAATACCCATCTGACGTCCCCACGTTCGTTCGTCCCGCCTGTCCCGGCGGCTGCACGAATTAAACGCAAGTCTAGGCTAAATGGGCGGCCTATGGAAAGACGTGGTTAACCAAGAAAATGGGGACAGCCCGGAATTAAGATTAAGCCGTGCGCCGGCGGCCGGTCGGGAACATTTGGTTCCACGTCTCGGGGTCGGTTTCGTTGGCGGCCTTAAGGCATTCCTCGGCCATGCGATCGAGCTTGCGCGCCGTTTCCTCGTTAAACGTCGCATTGGCGATGTCCCGGCAGATCCGGGCATGCGCAAGCAGGCGTTCGACGATGGCCGGCGGGTGCTTCATGCCGGCTTTATGCCTTCAACCGGCGATTGGTGCATTGAGCAAAATCAATCGAGCAGCGGATGACCACATCGGAGGTTTCGGCTGCTGTCATGTCGGCGGTGTCAGGAGACCACCGCGTGTCCCAGGCCGTTCCGTTACGTCTCGATCCAGATTCTGCGTGCGCGTCGCCGCCTGCCTGGTGGTGTTCGGTCATTGCCTTGCACGAAACCGCCGACCATCGCCGCGCGCACCGGTCGGCCACCGCTGAACGTCAACGTTCATCGATTGGGGCATCGGCGTCGATATCTTCTTCGTCATCTCCGGCTTCATCATGATCTACACGACCGCCGATCTGTTCGGTCAGCCGGGGGCCATGCGCACGTTTCTGATGCGGCGGATCATCCGCATCGTGCCGCTTTACTGGATCATGACGGCGGGGCTGATTCTGGTCTTTCTCGCTGGCGCCCAAATTGCTCAACGTGCCGATCGAAGGCTGGCGCTCCGATCGTCACCTCGTTCTTTTTCATTCCCGATCTTGCGCGGCAATGGCGAAATCCGGCCGATCATGGCGCTCGGCTGGTCGCTGAACTACGAAATGTTCTTCTATGCGTGTTCGCCTTTGCCTGATGGCTGCCGCTCAAGCGGGCCGTGCTTTACCTGATCGCGATTTTTCGTCGGCATTTCCATTCTCGGCGCCACGCGTCAAGCTGCCGACGGTCGCGCTCGCCTATTGGACCGAATTCCATCATCCTGGAGTTTCTGTTCGGCGCTTGCTGGCGCTCGCCTGCCGCGCGCAATTGCGTCACGATCGGTCCGGCGCCGCGCTGGCGTTGATTGCCGCCGGCAGCGGCATTGGCCGTCGCCATCGGCCCGTTCTGGGGCGTCGACCAGTTTTTACCGCGCTTCGTTTCCGGCGGACTGCCGGCGACGCTGATCGTGGCGGCGGCGGCGTTCGGGCCGCGGCTGTCGGCGTCGTGGATCGTGACGCCGCTGGTCGTGCTGGGCGACGCCTCCTACAGCCTTTATCTCACGCATCCCTTCGCCATCCGGCCGATGCGCAATATCTGGATGGCGCTCGACGGCAGCGCGCTGCCGTCTTCGCTTTTACATGATCGCTGTGCGCCTGGCGGCGATTGCTGCCGCACTGGTCGTCTATCGCTGATCGAAAGGCCGATCACCGACGTGCTGCGGCCCCGGCTCGGATCTGCGCGGCACTAGCCGGCCGCGTCGGCCCGCGGGAACTCAGCCCCAGAGCGCGGCGGCCGGCGGATAGACCAGGCTTGCCTCGTAACGCAGACCGTCCGGCCGGTCCCTGGCTGAGCAGCAGCGGGCCGTCGAGGTCGACATAGTCGCGCCGTCTGCGCCAGCAGCAGGCCGGCGCCATGGCAAGCGAAGTCGCCACCATGCAGCCGGCCATGATGGTCAAAGCCCAGCCCCTCGGCCTCCGCTGCCATCGCCAGCGCCTCGGTCAGCCCGCCGGCCTTGTCGAGCTTGATATTGACGGCATCGTATTTGCCGGCGAGCGCGCGAAGCGAGGCGCGGTCGTGCGCGCTTTCGTCGGCGCAGACCGGCATCGGCCGCTTGATCTCGCGCCAGCGCCCGATCGCCGCCGTCCGGCAGCGGCTGCTCCACCAGCACCACGCCGGCCGCGGCGCAGGCGGCGAGATTGGCGGCAAGATTGCCTTCGCTCCAGCCCTCGTTGGCGTCGGCGATCAGCGTGGCCTTCGGGCGCGGCGGCGCGGACCGCGGCGATGCGCGCGGCGTCGCCGCCGTCGGCCTCATCGCCGCCGAGCTTGACCTTGAGCAGGGTCGCGGGCGGCGACCTTGGCGGCGGCCGCGGCCATGGCGGCGGGCGGGCGCGAGCGAAATCGTATAGGCCGTGGTGAGCGGCTGCGGGGCGGGCAGGCCGGCAAGGGCATGGACCGGGCGCCCGCTCGTTTCGCCTCAAGGTCCCAGAAGGCGCAGTCGAGCGCATTGCGGGCAGCGCCCGGCGGCATGGCGCTTTGCAAGGCCTCGCGGTCGAGGCCGGCGGCGAGCTGGCGGCGCCATGGCCTTGATTTGCGCCAGACGCTCTCGACGCTCTCGCCATAGCGGGCATAGGGTACGCATTCGCCGCGGCCGCGCGCCTTGCCGTCGCCCAATTCGTGCGACCACGACCACGGCCTCGGTCTTGGCGCCGCGGCTGATGGCGAAGGAGCCGGCGATCGGCCAGTTTTCGGCGGCAGCGGGAGGGTTAAGGGCATTTTCAGGGCTAAATTCTGGTATCCAGCCGGGATAGGATAGCGGCAACCGCCAAAACCTCGACAGTTTCAGCGGCCTTGGGTCAAGGCCGCCGCGCGGACGATCCCTTGTCGGCGCGGAAATACCGCAGCAATCAAAGGCTTGGTCGTATGAGCGGCGTTTTGCTAGAAGCCACGGCGGAGGGCGAGCGGCTCAAGCTGGCCGGTACCGGCGCCTGGATTGCCGAAAACGCCCATGCCTGGAGGCACAGATCGACGCCGCGGCCCGGAGCGAGCGGCGCCGTCAAGCGCGTCGACATCGACATGGCCGGGTCGACCGGCTCGATACGTTCGGCGCCTGGCTGCTGGAGCGGCTGACGCGCACCTTCAGCGCGCGCGGCTGCGACACCGCAGTGACCGGGCTCAAGGAAGACTACCGCGCGCTGATGGACGAGGTGCACGGCGTCAAGCGCGAGCCGGCGCCCGAGCGCCGCCGCGGCAATTCGCTCGGCTCACGCGCTCGCCGCGGTCGGCGTGAGCATCGCCTCGGTCGGCGGCTCGTTCAAGCGCCTTCGTCAACATGCTGGGCGCGCTGGTCGGTCGCGCTCGCGCGCGTCGTCGCGCATCCGCGCCGCTTTCGTTTCACCTCGATGGTGCACCAGCTCGACAATGTCGGCTGGCGCGCGGTGCCGATCATTCTGCTGATCACCTTCTTGATCGGCGCCATCATCGCGCAGCAGGGCATTTTCCATTTCCGCAAATTCGGCGCCGACATCTACGTCGTCGACATGGTCGGCATCCTGGTGCTGCGCGAGATCGGCGTGCTGATCGTCGCCATCATGGTGGCGGGCCGCTCCGGCTCAGCCTACACCGCCGAGCTCGGCGCCATGAAGATGCGCGAGGAGATCGACGCGCTGCGCACCATGGGCTTCGACCCGTCGAGGTGCTGATCCTGCCGCGCATCGTGGCGCTGATCATCGGCGTGCCGATCCTCACCTTTCTCGGCTCGATGGCGGCGCTGTATGGCGGCGGGCTGATGTGCTGGCTCTATGGCGGCATCAGCCCCGACATCTTCCTGTCGCGGCTGAAGGAGGCGATCACGCTCGACACCTTCGAGGTCGGCCTGATCAAGGCGCCGTTCATGGCGATGGTAATCGGCGTGGTGGCGTGCGTCGAAGGCATGGCGGTGAAGGGCTCCTCCGAATCGCTCGGGCTGCAGACCACTGCCTCGGTCGTGGAGTTGATCTTCCTGGTGATCGTGCTCGACGGGTTTTTCGCGATCTTCTTCGCCTCGATCGGGATGTAGGCGATGGCAACGGGCAACGGCAGCAAAGAGACGGTGATCGAGGTGCGCGGCGTGATCGTCGGCTTCGGCGACCACATCGTGCTCGACCATGATCGACCTCGACGTCTACCGCGGCGAAATCCTGGGCTTCGTCGGCGGTTCCGGCGCCGGCAAGTCGGTGCTGATGCGCACCATCATCGGCCTGCTGCACAAGCGCGCGGGCACCATCAAGGTGTTCGATGTCGATCTGGCGGCGGCTTCCGATGCGCGAGCGCCAGGCGGTCGAGCGGCGCTGGGGCGTGCTGTTCCAGCAGGGCGCGCTGTTCTCCTCGCTGACGGTGCGGGAGAACCTGCAATTTCCGATCCGCGAATATCTCAAGCTGTCGCAGCATCTGCTCGACGAACTCGCCATCGCCAAGCTGGAAATGGTCGGGCTCGACGTCAGCGCGCTGGACAAATTCCCGTCCGAATTGTCCGGCGGCATGACCAAACGCGTGGCGCTGGCGCGCGCGCTCGCACTCGATCCGGAAATCGTGTTTCTCGACGAGCCGACCTCCGGCCTCGATCCGATCGGGGCCGGCGATTTCGACACGCTGATCGCGACCCTGCAGCGCACGCTTGGGCCTGACCGTGTTCATGGTGACGCACGATCTCGACAGCCTGCACACGGTCTGCGACCGCATCGCGGTGCTGGCCGACGGCAAGGTGATCGCCGCCGGCACCATGGCCACCATGCTGGCGTCCACCCATCCCGTGGCTGCGCGCCTATTTCCACGGCAAGCGGTCGCGCGCGGGCCATCTCGAAGCCTTGAACGTTTAGTCGGAGTTTGCGTCGGTGGAAACCAGAGCGAATTACTTCATCATCGGATTGTTCACGCTGGCGGTCGTGTTCGGCGGGTTCGGGTTCGTGTACTGGTTCCAGAATATCGGCGGCCACGCCGAGCGCGCCTATTACAGCGCCGTGTTTGACGGCTCGGTGTCCGGTCTGCGCACCGGCGCGACCGTGCTGTTCAACGGCATCCGCGTCGGCGAGGTCACCGATCTCAAGCTCGACCCGCAACGGCCGAAGCAAGTGGTCGCGATCGTCGTCATCGATAAATCGGTGGCGGTGCGCAAGGACACCGAGGTGGGGCTGGAATTCCAGGGCCTCACCGGCATCGCCTCGGTGGCGCTCAAGGGCGGTAGCCCGGCGTCGCCGGCGCTCGCCGGCGACAAAGCCAATCCGCCGCTGCTGACCGCGGCGCCAGGCGCTGCGCAGGACGTCACGCAAGGCGCGCGCGATACGCTGCGCCGGCTCGACAGTTTCATCGACGAGAACAAGGAAGCCTTCCATAGCGCGCTCAGCAATCTCGATACGTTCAGCCAATCGCTGGCGCGCAATACCGAGCGCATCGACAAGATCACGCAGGGGCTGCAAAGCCTCGCCGCCGGCGAAGACGGCAAGGGCGGCGAATTGTTCGAAGCGGTGCATTCGATCCGCACGCTGTCGGATCATCTGGACGAGCGCACGGCAGAAATCACCAAGGGCATCACCACCTTCACCGCCGCCGGCACCAAGCAGATCAACGCCATCGGTGCCGACGCCCACCGCATGGTGGCGGAGGTCGAAAAGACGGTGAAGAACATCAACCAGAACCCGAGCCGCCTGCTGTTCGGCGGCGCCCCGGCGGCGAAGTAAGCGCGGTTGCCGGCGCGCCGCGCCGGAATAACGGTCCGTCGCTGCCCGTCGCGTTAATCGAACCGTCCGGCGGCGTGCGCCAGCATGGTATAGACCTTGCCGGTTTCCGAGGTGAGGTAGGTGCGCGCCACCAGCTGGCCACGGTCGCCACGCGCGGCCTCGTCGAGCAGTTGCTCGAACTCGCCGATATAGCGGTCCACCGCCATCTTGAATTCGCGGTCGCTGCGGTACTTCTTGCGGATCTCGTCGAACGCCTGCTGACCCTGCAAGGTATAGAGCCGGCGAGTGAACACGTTGCGCTCGCCGCGCTTGTAGCGGTCCCACAGATCGGCCGCGGCGTCGTGATCGATCATGCGGGCGATGTCGACCGACAGCGAATTCGAGCGACTCGATGCTGTGGCGGGGCGAACGCTCCTCGGGCCCGCGCTGGGGTCCGCGCGCGGTCTCGCGCTCGGAGTCGTCGGCCTCGCGCGAGGCGCGGCTGAGCACCTCGCTGAGCCAGCCGGTGTTGCGGCTGGCGGCGGCGCCGGGCGGCGCCGCCGCCGGCGGCGGTTCGTTGCGGCGGGCGGCCGGCGCGAAGTTGCCGACGTCAGCGCGCGGCGGCGCCGGGCGCGGCAGCGGTTCGCGGCTGCCGGCGGCGACAACCGCGACGTCCTCACGCTGCGGCCGCCGCGGCTCGACGGCGTCGAGATTGCGCCCGTGGCGGGCGACGATGCGGTTGAGTTCGGCCAGCGCCTCGATCTGGTCGACGATGACGCGGCGCATCTGCGCCGTGCTCTCGGCCGTCTCTTGCGGCAATTCGAGGGTGCCGCGGCGCAGCTCCTCGCGCGTGGCCTCGAGCTCGTGCTGCATCTCGGCCGCCATCCGTTTCATGTCCTGCACCGTCTCGGTGAAGCGTTCGCTGGCGTCGCTGAACATGGCGTGGGTTTCGGCCGTGCTGCGGTCGTAAATCGAGCGCATCGCCTCGGCGGTGCGGCGGCGTTCGTCGTCGGCTTGCGCGCGAATTCGCTCGTATTGTTCGCCGATGATCTGCGCGCTCTTGGCGCCGGATTCCGCCACCACCTGGACGATGCCCTCGGCGCTGGCGCGCGCGCGTTCGGCTTGTTCGCCGATCGCGCGGCTGCCTTCGGCGGTCGATTCCGACACCACGCGGGCGATCTCGCGGGCGCGGGCGGCCGCCGCGTCGAGCGATTCGTCGAGCAGGCCGGAGAAGCGCGTCAGCCGCTGGTCGATATCCTCGGTGCGGGCATCGAGCGTGGCGACCAGCGCTTCGAGCGCGGCGCGCCGCTGACCGACGCCTTCGTCGGCGCGTTGATTGCTGCGTTCGATCCGCTCGGCGGCGCTGGCGAGTTCGCGGCCGTGTACGTCGAACTGGCCGGCAAGCTGGCCGAGATCGGCGACGACGCGGGCGGTGACGTCGCGGAAGTCGGCCACGTTGGTTTCCACCCGGGTGGTCACCGTGCCGGTCGCGGCGGTGATCTCGGTCATCGCGGTGACGAAATCCGAGACGCGCAGCATCAGCGTGTTTTCCAGCGCGCTCATGTTGGCGTGCGAACCAGTGAGCACCTCCTGCAGCATGATGTTGGCTTCGCGCAGCCGCTCGAACAGCGCGGTGGTGTCGGCGCGCAGCATATTGTGCGTTTCCATCATCTCGCTGACGGTGGACGCCGCGGTCGACTTCGACTGTTCGATCGCCTTCTGCGCAGTCGCGTGCAGGTCGTCCAGGCTGCGGTTGATCGAATTGGAGGCGGTTTCGCCCGCGGTGCTGATCATGCGGGTGATTTCCGAGCCGTTGTCCAGCATCGCGTGCGTGAAGGCGTAGCCGTTGTTCTCGATCGAGCGCACCGCCTCTTCGGTGGCTCTGCCGATCTCGGTGGCGAATTGCTGGCCCTTCTGCGTCAGGGCGGCGATCACGCCCCCGCTCTTGTCGGACAGCACGATCGCCATCTCGGCGGTGCGCTCGGCCACCGTGGCGGCGATCTCGTCGGTCTTGCCGGTGATGGTGGCGGCGACTTCGGCGCTCACGGCCACCAGCTTGCGCTCGACGTCGCCGGCGCTCGCGCGCAGCGTCTCGGCGGTGGTGGCGGCGAGCTGGCCGAGCGAACGCTCGGCATCCGACGCGTTGGTCTTGATCGCTTGGCCGACCTCATCGAGCCGCGCGTGCAGCGCGTCGGCGGCGTCCTTGGTACGCAGCTCGAGCCGATTGGCGGCGGTTTCGGCGCGCCCGATCAAGAGGTCCTCGAAGCGGCCGATGCGGCTGTCGAGCATGTTGGCGACCTCGGTCGCGCGCACGCCGAGCCGCTCGTCGATCTGGGCGGTCTTGGCACTGATGGCGTCCGCGATCTCGCCGCCGCGCGTCGCGATAATGCCGCCGACCGCGCCGATACGGCCGTCGAGCGTGTCGACGACGCGCTGGCTGTCGTCGACCAGACGGGCGGCGAAATCGTTGATGCGCGAGGCGAAGCTCGCCTCGAACTGCGACAGGCGCACGTCGATCGGGCCGGTCAGCTCGCCGGAGTGACCGGTCAGCCGCTGATCGAAGGTATCGACGTAATTGCGCATTGCCTCGGCCACGTCCTGCGTGCGCTGGCCGAGCCGCTCGACCAGTTCGCCGCCATAGGTCTTCACGGTGCGGTCGAACTCGGTCATGTGGCGGTTGATCAGGCTGCCGAGCGTCACAGTATCGCGCGACACCTTTTCGGTGAGCGCGGTACCGCCCTGGGCGAACATCTCCTCGAAGGCCTGCAGCCGGGCGGTCAGCATGTCCTTGACCGCGTCGGAGCGGCTGCCGAGCGTCTGCGCCAGCGCCTCGGCGTTGTCGCGGAACGTGCCGGCCACCGCGTCGCCGCGGTTGACCAGATTGTCGGTGACGCTCGTGCTGGTCTGTTCCAGCTTGGCGATCACTTCGTTGCCGCGTTCGCTCAAGCGGGCCGCCAGGATGTCGCCGGTTGAGCGCAGCGCCGCATTCACCTGGTCGGCGCGGCCGGCGATGGTCTCGGCCATTTGATTGCCGGTCCGGGTCAGGTTGTCGGTGAATTCCTTGGAACGGCCGGCCATGGTCTCGACGGTCTTGGCGGCGTCCTGCGAGAAGGTCTGCGCCACCTGGCCGAGCCGGGTGCTCATCGTTTCCTGTACGCGCGCGGCAAGGTCGGCGAACTCGTTGTGCACGTTCTCGGTCTTGAAGGTGAGGGCGGCGGTGAGGCGCTCGTTGGCCGTGGTGATGGCATTGGTGGCGCGGTCGCCGGTCGTCTCGAGCCGGTCGAGCAAATTGGAGCCGCGCTCGGTCAGGGTATCGATCATCGAATCGCCGACATGGCCGAGCGCCAGCGTGATGTGCTCGCCTTTCTCGGTGAGTGAGCGGGTGACGCGCTGGGCGACTTCGCTGACCTTGTCGGCGACCAGGTCGCCGACCGAAGTGATGTCGTGCGACAGATCGAGATGCACGCCGGAAATGGCGTTGCGCACGTGCTCGGCCTGATTGACTAGCGTCTCGCGCTGGTTGGCGAGGCCGTTGAGCAGGTCGCGGATGCGCACCTCGTTGTCGTTATAGGCGCGCTCGATGGCGGAGACCTCGTTGTGTACCAGCGATTCGAGCTCCGCCGCGCGCGCCAGCGCGCGTTCGACGCCGTCGCCCATGGCGGCGACTTCGCGGCGGATCGCCTGGCCGACGTTGACGATTTGTTCGCGCGCGGCGTCCTCCGGCTGGGTCAGCCGCATTGCCACCTCGGCCATCGCCTCGGCGACGACGCGCAGGTCCTGCGAGCGGCGTAGCATGTGGGCGAGCACGTAGAAGAAGATGACCGGCACGACGATGGCGCTGGCGAGCCCGATCACGGCGGCGACGCCGACCCGCGGCGTCGCGAACAAGGCCTGCAACGGGCCGCCGTAGAGATAAGCGGTGGCGAGCCCGCCGGCGGTCCAGACCACGGCCGCGATGCTGGCAAGCACATAGGGCGTGCGCGTCGGCCGCTTGTGCAGGGTCTGCAGCATCAAGCCGAGTTCGGCGCGGTCGTCATTGGCGGCGCGGCGCGGCGGCTGCGTGTCGGAGTCCGCGCTAGCAGGCTCGATCGGCCGCTTGAACAGGTCGGCGGACGCGGCGGCCGGGGGCGTTTCGCTTAAGGGCGGCGGCGGAGCGCGGCGCTCGGCCTCGCCGTTGGCCATCGCCTCCTTGATGGCGTTGAAGGTGTCCTCGGCCGGATCCGGAGATTCCTGCGGAATATTCGCCATTCGGAGCTCGCCTCGTCGTTACGCCGGGCAACTGCGGCCCGAACCGGCGCCTTGCGCGGATCGCGTTTGCAGCGCGGAATCCCCGGCAGCCGCGGCTGCCGCCCAAACCGTCCACAGCGCCCTCGCGGCATCCTATCGGCTTGGCATCATGAAAGAAACCGCGACGGTAAGGACTTTTTCATCATCGTTAACTTGCTATTAACCATAAGATTTTCAGCTTCCACGCGGGCGCCGGCCGCGCCCATTAACTGCGCCGCAGGGATACGGCACGAAACGCCGCCGCGTACCGCCCCGCATTTACCGAGTTTTGGTCCCACGTGGGTCAAACTCGGCTCCTACAAGAGGGGCCACAGAGCCCCGGGGGGTGCGTATGGTCAAACTCGCGACTTTGATCGTCGACCATGAGCCGTCCGCGCCGGCCGCGGCCATCGACCGCGGCCAGCTCGCGCGCATGACCTTTGGCGATCGCAGCCTCGAACGCGAGGTGCTGCAATTGTTCGATCGGCAAGCTGGCCTGCTGCTGTCGCGCATGTATAGCGGAGAGCTGGCGGCGATCGGCCCGCTCGCGCACACGCTCAAGGGCTCGGCATCGAGCATCGGCGCGACCGTCGTGACCGTCGCCGCCGCGGCGGTCGAGCAGGCGTCGGGCGCCGAACGCGAGGCCGCCTTGGACCGCCTCGCCGCGGCCATCGAAGAGGCCTGTGCGGCGATCGCCGTGCTGCTCGCCGACCGCTGACTGCGGACAATGAAGGGATAGCGTCGCCGCCGGAATGACGATATACGGGGCGCCGTCTGGCGCCAATTCCGGCGCGATTTCCCGCAATAGTCCAGTATGCCGAAGATCACTTACGTCGATTTCACCGGCGCTGCCCGTACCGTCGAAGGCGAGAACGGCTCGACCGTGATGGAGACGGCGCTCAAGAACAATATCCCCGGCATCGAGGCCGAGTGCGGCGGCGCCTGCGCCTGCGCCACCTGCCACGTCTATGTCGACGAGGCCTGGCGCGAGAAGACCGGCGAGCCATCGCCGATGGAGGAGGACATGCTCGACTTCGGCTACGACGTGCGGCCGAACTCGCGGCTGTCGTGCCAGATCAAGGTCTCGGACGGACTCGACGGCCTCATCGTGCGTACGCCGGAGAAGCAGGCGTAAGCCGAGGTCGGAACCGAACCATCGCCGGGACCGTTTGTCATCCGATGGCTCAGATCAAAACCACCTGTTGCATCGTCGGCGGCGGGCCGGCCGGCATGATGCTCGGCTTTCTGCTGGCGCGCGCCGGCGTGGCAGTGGCGGTGCTGGAAAAGCACAAGGATTTCCTGCGCGACTTCCGCGGCGACACCATCCACCCTTCGACGCTCGAGCTGATGCACGAGCTCGGTCTGCTGGATGAATTCCTCAAGCTGCCGCATTCCCGCGTCACGCGGCTAAGCGGGCAGGTCGGCGACACCACCATCGCGCTTGCCGATTTCAGCCATCTGCCGACGCATTGCAAATTCGCCGCGCTGATGCCGCAATGGGACTTCCTCGATTTTCTGGCGGCGCACGGCAAGAAATATGCGGCCTTCGACCTGCACATGAAGACGGAGGCGACCGATCTGATCGAGGCGGATGGCTGCATCGCCGGTGTGCGCGCCAAGACGCCGGACGGCGAGCTCGAGATCCGCGCCGATCTTACGGTCGGCTGCGACGGCCGCCATTCGACGCTGCGCGAGCGCGCCGGTTTCCACGTCGAGGACATCGGCGCGCCGATGGACATTCTCTGGTTCCGCATGTCGCGGCGCGACAGCGACACCGGCGAGACCTTCGGCCATATGGAAGCCGGCCGCATGTTCGTCATGATCAACCGCACCGACTATTGGCAATGCGCCTATGTGATTCCGAAAGGCGGCATCGACGCGGTGAAGGCGAGGGGCCTGGAGGCGTTTCGCGGCGGCATCGCCGTCATGTCGCCGTTTTTGCGCGACCGGCTCGGCGAGATCAAAAGCTGGGACGACGTCAAGTTGTTGACGGTGGCGGTCGACCGGCTGTCGCGCTGGCACCGGCCGGGGCTCGTCTGCATCGGCGACGCCGCGCACGCGATGTCGCCGATCGGCGGCGTCGGCATCAACCTCGCCATCCAGGACGCGGTGGCCGCGGCCAATATCCTGGCCGCGCCGTTAAAAGAGGGCCGCGTCACCGACGCGCAGCTCGAGGCGGTGCAGCGGCGGCGCACGTTGCCGACGCGCGTGATCCAGTGGCTGCAGGTGCAGATCCAGAACAACGTGCTCAATCCGGTGCTCAAGAGCGCCGCGCGGCCGACGCCGCCATTCGCGGTCAGGCTGCTGAACTGGTTTCCGCCGCTGCAGCGCCTGCCGGCGCGCATCATCGGCCTCGGCGTACGGCCGGAGCATATCGCTACGCCGGAAGCGAGGTTTTAAGACTTCATCCCGGCCGGAGCGACCTGCGAACTCGTCAGTCCCATCTCGTCGAAGGCTTTGCGCACCAGGCCGGAGGCTTTGGCCTCCTCGATGAATTCGGTGACGTAAGCGAGCGCGGCGGGCCGGCCCTTCGGCACCGCGACCGAGGTGGTCGAATTCAGGAAGCCGCCGTCGAGAATGCGCGAGCCGGGCACTTTGGGTGCAAGGCCGGTGAGCGACTCGCGCGAGAAGGCGAGTGCGTCGACCTCGCCGGCCTTCAGCGCGGCAACGGCGGCGTCGGTCTTGTCGAACGAAACGTGGGTGGCGTTGGGCGCGGTCCTGTTGGAGGTGCGAAAGGTCGCGGTGTTGGCGACGCCGCCGATCTTCACGCCGGCCGTATTGGCAGCGGCGACCGAGGCGATCTTGCCCGCCGGGCCGACCAGGTAGGTGCTTTGCAGCAGGTGATAGGCGTTGCCGAAGTCGACGAATTTCTTGCGCTCTGCGTCGACCGGCAGGAACGCGACGTCCCATTTGTTGTCGGCGGCCGAATTCTGGATTTCACCGGAGCCGTCGTGGGCGATGAGTTCGACCGGCACGCCGAGCTTCTCGGCGAGCGCGCGGCCCAAGATGATGGCAACGCCGCGGTAATTGCCGGCGTCGTCCTTGACGGCGAATTGTGCGGACGGCGCGGGCGCAATCGCGATGGCGACGCGCAGTTTTCCGGTGGGGGCAAGCTCAGCGGGAGCATTGGACATTGACGCGGGTCTCCGAGGAAATTCTGGCCAGCGGGGAAGTTTAAGCGGATTTTGCCGGTGCCCCAAGGCGGGTCGCTCGCTGTTGCGCCAGCGCAAGGATGACTGCCAATGTCGCCAGCCACGCCACGCGCGCACCGTAGCGGTCGTGCGGACTGGCAAGCACGCCGCAGACGACGGCGTTGCCCAGAAGCGTGAGCGCGATCGTCGCGGCCAATTCGCCGATCGGGGCGGGAGTTCCTTGCGCCAGGCGAGCCAGATGATGACCGGCAACAGCGCCATGGCCAGCAGCGCCAGCGGATACTGCAACGCATTGATGCTGGTGAACGAGATTTCGCCCTGCTGCTGGCGCGCCGCGCGCATGGCCGGCACGAGCTGCGCCGTATAGCGCTGAATGATGCTGTAGGTGTGCCAGATAATGTTGAGTACGCCTTCGTCGTAGGGGCGGAGACCTGGTCGAGGAGGGTAAGGGCCTGATCGAGCATCGGCGGCTGTCAGTCCACGCGACCGGCGCTTGACGGCGGCGCGGCTAGGGCGAATTCTCAGCCTATGTTCGTCACCTTCTTCCACGAGCTCAAATCCGCCGGCGTGCCGGTGACGCTGCGCGAATACCTGACGCTGATGGAGGCGATGCAGGCCGATCTCGCCTCGCGCCGGGTCGAGGATTTCTACTATCTGTCGCGCGCCACGCTGGTGAAGGACGAGCGCAATCTCGACAAGTTCGACCGCGTGTTCGGCCACGTGTTCAAGGGCCTTGAACTGCTCAGCGACGCGCGTCGAGGCGCGAGATCCCGGCCGAGTGGCTGAAGAAGCTCGCCGAGAAATATCTCACCGAGGAAGAAAAGAAGCAGATCGAGGCCATGGGCGGGCTCGACAAGCTGCTGGAGACGCTGAAGAAGCGCCTGGCCGAGCAGAAGGGCCGCCACCAGGGCGGCACGAAATGGATCGGCACCGGCGGCACCTCGCCATTCGGCAACTACCGGCTACAATCCCGAAGGCATCCGCATCGGCCGGCGAGAGCAACCGCAATTGCCGCGCGGTGAAGGTGTGGGACAAGCGCGAGTTCAAGGATCTCGACGACGAGGTCGAACTCGGCACCCGCAACATCAAGGTCGCGCTGCGCCGCCTGCGCAAGTTCGCCCGCACCGGCGCGCCCGACGAGCTCGATCTCGACGGCACCATCAAGGGCACCGCGCACAAGGGCTATCTCGACATCCTGATGCGGCCGGAGCGGCACAATGCGGTGAAGGTGCTGCTGTTCTTCGACATCGGCGGCTCGATGGACTGGCACATCAAGGCGACCGAGGAATTGTTCTCGGCGGCGCGCACCGAGTTCAAGCACATGGAGCATTTCTACTTCCACAATTGCCTGTACGAGAAAGTGTGGAAGGAGAACCGCCGGCGCTTCCAGGAGACACACGCCGACCTGGGACGTGCTGCACACCTATCCGCACGACTACAAGGTGGTGTTCGTCGGCGACGCCTCGATGTCGCCTTACGAGATCACGCGCGCCGGGCGGCTCGGTCGAGCATTACAACGAGGAGCCGGGCGCGGTGTGGCTGGAGCGCGTCGACGCGCACCTATCCGGCGGCGGTGTGGCTCAACCCGGTGCCGGAGCGCGAATGGGATTTCACCCATTCGATCGCGCATGGTGCGGCAGCTGATGGGCGGGCGGATGTATCCGCTGACGCTGGACGGGCTTGGACCGCGCGATGCGGGAGTTGGTGCGATAGCGGCCACCGGCCGGAACGCCCTTCCGAATCGCCGCGGCTCCCTTATACTGATCGCACCGTTAACAACCGAAAGGAGGTGATCCAGTGTCTCATTGTCTATCGCCGCGGTCGCCGGCACTCGTGAACTGGATCCTCGCCTCAACCGAGGTCCACATCCGGTAACTGCCAGTTGACCTAATCCGTCAACGGCTCACGCGCGCTGGCAGGAGATCGCCCGCGCAACCGGGCCGCGGCCTGACAATGGAAGGGCTGCCCGCAAGGGCGGCCCTTCTTTGTTGTCCGCCGTTCAAATCGACGGCTATTCTTTTTCCAGCGTATCCGCGATCGGCACTTCGTCGACCTTGTGGCCGTGCTCGTCGACGATGTTGACGAACCAGCCGGCCCAATTCCAATGCGGCATCTTCTCGTGACGCAGATCGCGGGCGAGGTCCGCGGCATCCTCGCGCGCGGCGGCGTTGCCGGGCAGATCGACGCCCTTGTGATTGTTCAGGACGTTTTTGCTGTCGGTGAGATGGAAGAAGTAACGCGGCATGGCGGGGTCTCGCGTGATTTTCTGTGCGCGATAGTACCAGCTCGCGCACCGTCCGTCACGGCGAGCTCAGAGCGGGTAGCCGACACTGATTCGATGTGCGCGTTGGCTCGACGCGGCGAACGTTACGTAGTTTTGCGTAAGTTTTGCGGACTTATCCGTTGCTCTGGATCAATGCAACGCACGCGAAATCGGTTGATCCTATAAAAATGGAGCAAATTAAAGAACCTCAGTTGCCGCCGCTGGCGTTGCAGATGCAGCCAGCTACCGACCGCAAAATCGCGGCGGTCAGCGGCGCGGTCACGCTGGTGACCGTTCCGGCCGCGTGGCCGGCCGGGGTTTCCGCTCTCGCGCACGCCGTCAACGCCTGTCAGCGCCGCGACTTCCACTTGGATTGGCCGCTGCACTCGCCCAAGTCAATCGTTTCGCCGCCGGTTTTTTGCGACTGACGTCAGCGTCAGTGCGGGCCGCGCCCAGCCCCCTCGACTTCGTGCAACAGCCAGGCGATCTCGTCGCGCAAATGGTCCTTGCGGCGCTTGAGATCGGCGATGGTCGATGGGTTCGCCGGCTTGTTGAGCATATTGAGCAGTGCCTCATCGATTTCATCCTCGAGCCGGACGAGATCGGCAACGGTGGCCGGCGTTGGCATGGTCATCCTCCGCTCCCTGCGAAACGGTGTCGCGTTTCGTCGTCGGTCTCAGGCGTTACCGACAAACGCCCGATTGCAACTCAGCGCGTCGAACTTTAACTCGAAAAAGATGTCGGAGTTCGGGCAAAAGCGCGGCGCCAATAACGCCGACGCCGGCGCCTTGTCGATCCAAGCGCGGCACTCGGTCTTGCAGATGCAGCTTTCGCAGCGATGGAACGCGGTTGTGTAGCTGAGGCCCAGACGCGCCACGACGCCGCCTTCGGATGCCGAGGCGCTCCATCATTTCCAGGATCTGTGCCGGCTGCCGCTCGTGCGTGATGGGTGAAGGCACCGCCGATCTCGCTGACTTTCACCCAAGGTATGCCATCCTCGGATTCGGGCGGCCCTTTGCCATGATTTAAGTCAAAAGGCTGGGAAAAGTTTCAAATCCGCTAGCATGTTGCCGCGCGGCGAGCGTAAGAAACCGATGGTATCTTGCGTGGACGTGATTAGCGCGCCACCCAGGCATTGCCGTCCTTGACGTAGCTGCGCTTGACCGCCGCCCAGGCGATCATATGGGCGCGCTTTTCGCGATCGAGTTCCCCGGCATGGGCGGCATAGGCGTGGTTGAACGCCTCGCGGTAGATGTCCTGCGCGTGCTCGGGCAGATGGTTGCGGACGGACGGCGGCAGGTCGCCATTGACGCGATACGGCATAGCGACAAATGCTCGGCCCCCGCCGGGATGATGCGGGATAAGCTAGCGGAACCGGCGCCGGCCCGCCTTGCGGTAAATCAATCGCGCCGCGATTTGGTTCAGGCGCGAGGCGCGCAAAAATATCGCCGCCAGCGGCAGGCCGGCCGAGAATTCCTTAGGCGGCGTTGGCGGCGCGCGGCCGGGTCGGCTCGGCTGGCGCCGCCTGGTGCGCTGCAGCGCCATCACCTCGCGCATCGCCTTGGCATAGTCCCTGCGGGCGGCCTCCAGCGCGCCTTCCGCCACCGCGCGCGCCAGTTTCTCGCGGCGCAACGAGGCCTCGAGGTCCTCGATCTTCTGCTCGGTGGCCTGCTTCTCGGCGGCCGCGTGGCTCTTCCAGCGCGCGCGACGCGGTCGGCGAGCGAGGCGTTGGCGTCCTCGGCCTGCGTGAGCGCGGCTTCCTTGGCGGTGAAGGCGCGCGCCAGCGTCTCGTTGCGCTCCATATAGGCTCGACCGGGTCTGATCGGCCTCCTTGTATTCGGATTCGCGCTTCGATCAGCGCGGCTTGCAGTTTGGATGCCGCGCTCCTGCAAGGCGTCGCGCTCGGGCGCAATGTCGGCCGATGCGCCGGTCGTATTCGCGGATCTGTTCGGCGCGGGCGAGCAGCAGCTCGCGCGCATCGGCCACCACCTTTTCGAGCGTCGTCGCGCGCGCCTGCAGCGAGTCGAAACGCATGTTCTGGCCGCTGCGCTCGCGCTCGTGCCGCTCGTTGATCTCCTCGATCGCTGGTGACGAGCCGGGCGCGCTCGATGTTCGCTTCGTTGAGTTCGCCTCCGCGTGGCGCAGGCGGCCCTGCACGGCGTTGAAGCTCGCTTCCGTTTCGGTCAGCTTGCGCGACATGCGCGCGCTTTCCGTGCTCGCCTTGTCGAGCTGGGCCTGCTGCGAGCGCTTTTCGTCTTCGGCGACCAGCAGCCGCTGGCGCGCGGCGTCGAGGTCGGATTCGATGCGCGATCGCGCGTTTTTCGGCGGCGACCAGCCGTTCGTCGAAGCGGCGGTTTTCCTCGCGCAAGCGCGATGCATTCCCCGGTCCGCTGCGCCAGATTGGCTTCCAGTTCGGCGATCTGCGCGCGCGCGGCGGCGACATCGATGGAGAAATCGGTCTTGGTCGTTTCCAGCGTGTGCAGCAGGCTCTGCGTGGCGGCGAGGTCCTGGCGCAGCGTCTGGCATTCGCGGTCGGACGCGGCCAGCTTCTTTTCGAGGTCGCCGACCTCGTTGCGCAATTTGCCGTAGGCGGTGCGGGTATTGTTGAGCACGGTCTGCAGGCCGACCTTCTCGGTCTTCTCGGCCTCGAATTCGCGCAACGCCTTGCTGACCGGATCGACCAGCTTGCCGACCGCGGCCTTGATGGTGTCGAGTTCGCCGATCTTGTTGTTGGCGTCGAGCAGCAGGTTGCGCAGCGCCTCGTTCTCGCCGCCGAGCTGGGCGCCGAGCCGTGGAGAACAATTCCTCGTCGAGTTCGAGCGGGTTATCGCTGGCCGCGGCTGGCTCGTCCGGCTTTTCGGCCGAGCCCGGTTTCCGGGGAGAAAGCCAAATCTGCTCATGGCAGTGACTCCCTTGATTGCGCCGATCCGCCCGGCCGAAGCGACGCCGAATCACACTGCTGCAAGCGATATTAGCGGAATGAATAACCCGCACCGCGACGGCGATCGCGGACGTTAACGCACTTCGTTACGGCGGCCGAAAAACGCATAGTGCCAGCGGGTTACGCTTACCTTGGTGGCACCGCCGCGGTGTCGAGCTTACGCCCGCTTGGCGATGAACAGGCCTTCGCACAGGCGGAAGGTGAGCTCGGGACCCGTCGCCTTTCGGCTCCAGCGCCTCTTTCACCTCGGGCGTCGCCGCGCCAGCATCGCGCGCAGGAAGGCCTGCATATTGGCGTCGTGGCGGGCGGCCCAGCTCTTGAATTCCATCTGCTTGTAAAGCTGCTCTTCGTGCGCGATGGCGAAGCCGGCTTTGGCTTGAGCGCCGCGCGCCATTCCTCCATGGTCCAGGCGCGCAGATGGCTGGGATCGCGGAAGCGCTCGAAGGCGTTGACGTAATCGCCGACGCTGCCGGCCGGCACCACGTTGTCCACCACCGCGAACAGGCCGCTCGGCTTGAGCACGCGGTGCACCTCGCCGAGGAATTCCGGGATCGAATCGAAGTGATGCGGCGCGATGCGGCAGGTGACCAGGTCGAAGCTCGCGTCCTCGAACGGCAGCGCCTCGGCCTTGGCGTAGGCCGTGCGCACATTGGCGAGGCCGCGCTTTTGCGCTTCGCCCTTCACCATGTCGAGCATTTCCTGGGTGATGTCGGTCGCCCACATGCGCTCGACATGCGGCGCGAAGGTGTAGGCGACGTGGCCGCCGCCGGTGGCGACGTCGAGCGCGCGCCAGGTCTTCTGCGGCGAGGTGAGGGCGACCAGCCGCTCCAGGCTCTTGCCGAGCGCGTGCGGCGTCGAGGTGAGGTAGCTGGCGGCGGTCTTGCCGAATTGTTCCTGGACCAGGGTCTTGTTCATGGCGCTTTCCGGATGGTTTTGGCGGCCGGACTATAGACCCGAGCATCGCAAAAAAGCCCTGCATCTTTCGATGCAGGGCCTTGCTGTATTGAAGTCCCATGGCGAGGGCGTTCAGTGCACGATCATGCCGGTGAAGACGTAGGCCTGCAGCATGACCAGGATGCCGACCAGGCAGGCCAGCGCGATCGAGTGCTTGAACACGAAGCGCAGGATCGTGCCTTCGTGGCCGAACCAGTTGGTGGCGGTCGAGGCGACCACGATCGATTGCGCGTCGATCATCTTGCCCATGACGCCGCCGGAGGAGTTGGCGGCGCCCATCAGGATCGGCGAGAGGCCGAGCTGCGTTGCGGTGATCTTCTGCAAGTTGCCGAACAGGATGTTCGACGCGGTGTCCGAGCCGGTGAGCGCGACACCCAACCAGCCGAGCAGCGTGCCGAAGAAGGGATAGAGCACGCCGGTGCCGGCGAAGGCGAGGCCGAGCGTGGCGTCGACCCCGGACAGGCGGGTGAGGGTGCCGATCGCCAGCATCGCCGAGATGGTGATCAGCGAATAGGCGCAGACCTTGATGGTCTTGCCGTATTCAACCACCAGCCTGACCGGCGAGAAGCCCATCAGGAAGCCGGAGATGATCGCCGCGATCAGCATGCCGGAGCCGGTGTAGGACAGCCAGGTGAAGGAGAACACCGCGCCTTCCTTGGTCGGCGTCGGCACGACCGGCGCGACCTTGTTGATCATGTTGTGCAGGCCGGGAACCGCGTAGTTCCAGGTCGCGTAGGCGTTCAGGATCGCCTTGATCGAGTTGGTGCCCCACAGCAGCAGGACGACGCAGACGATGATCCAGGGCATCAGCGACAACCACACCTGCGCGGTGGTCGGCTTGGCTTCGGCGCTTGACCGGCGTCTGCGGCCATCGTGGCGGCGGAATCGTCATTGCTGCGCAGCGCCGGCGAGGTCCAGATCACCTTCGGCTTCCAGACCTTCAGGAACAGGATCAGGCAGGCCATCGAGATCAGCGAAGCGCCGATATCGACGATCCACGGATTGACGAAGTTCGAGATCAGGAATTGCGGGATCGCGAAGGAGACGCCGGTGACCAGGATCGCCGGCCAGATGTCCTTCATGCCCTTCCAGCCGGCGAAGGCCCAGATCAGCCAGAACGGCACGATCAGCGAGAAGAACGGCAATTGCCGTCCGACCATCGCGCCGAGCAGGAACGGATCGATGCCGGTGACGCTGGCCAGGCCGGCGATCGGCGTGCCGAGCGCGCCGTAGGCGACCGGCGCGGTATTGGCGATCAGCGACAGGCCGGAGGCCGCGAGCGGCGAGAAGCCGAGCCCCATCAGGATCGCGGCGGTGACCGCGACCGGCGTGCCGAAGCCGGAGGCGCCTTCGAAGAACGCGCCGAAGCAGAACGCGATCAGCAGCAGTTGCAGCCGGCGGTCCTCGGTGACGCCGCCGATCGTGGTCTGCAAGCGTCTCGAACGCGCCTTTCTCCACCGTCAGCCGGTAGAGAAAGATGACGTTGAGCACGATCCAGCCGATCGGGAAGAAGCCGGTGACGGCGCCGAGCACGGTCGCGCGCAGCGACATGTCCGCCGGCATGGTGAAGATGACAGATGGCGACGAGATTGGCGACGATCAGCGCGATGACCGCCGCGATATGCGCCTTCACTTTATTGGATGCGATCAGCACCAGCAGCGTGACCACCGGCAGCGCCGCGGCACAGGTCGACAACGCGGCATTGCCGAACGGATTGTAGACTTGATTCCACATCGTTTCTCCCCCCGCCGCAGGGCGCGGCTTTCCTGCCCGTCAATATTAGAAGCCGGCGCTGCCCGGCGCGGCCGCAAATAGCTAAACACGGCTGCCATTCAAGTTGCAATTGGCGCAAAAATACAATTGACAGATATCGACCGCGTTCGCTGCACTGCAGCGACGGTGGTTACCGCGACTCGCGGTCGTTCATGTCGTCGTAGCCATGGCGGCTCGAATAGAACACCAGCCCCATCAGGCCGCCGCCGACCAGCAGCGACACCAGCACGCCGCCGGCAATGGCGAAATAGCCGTAGAACGGCATGGGCTCGCCGCCGAAGCGCTCCCAGGCGGCGCCGGCGAACCAGACGGACATGCCAGCAAGGCGAACAATGCAAGGACGAGGAGTGCGCATCGAGCGCATATAAGATGCGCGATTCGTGTTGTCACCGTGGCGCACCGCAAAAAAGGAAAAAGCGGGACCGAAGCCCCGCGCCTTCGAACGCGACGTCACATTGAAAAGCGCCGCCGCGGCACAATCTCTGTCACGCCGATTTCGCGTTCTTGCCCACCTGGGTCTTGATGATCGCCTCGTCGTTTGCCGGTTCGTCCGGCGCGATCGGCGGTTCGTCGAGCGCCATGCCGCGCCGCAGGATGGAACGCAGCGATGCGACTTCGCTTTGCAGCCGCGAGTTATCCTTGCGCGTGGCTTCCAGCGCGCCCGCGACCATCGCGTGCTCCATGTGTTCGCGTTGCAGGGCCGAGTTGAGCTCTTCGACGCGCTTTTCGATGCCGGTGCGGATGACCTGAACGTCGGCCTCCAGGTGGCCGTTGCGCTCGGTCAGCGCGGCGATCTTTTCCTCCGCGCGCGCCAGCGCGGTCTCGCGTGCCTTCAGCGTTTTCGTCGTCGCATCGGTGCGCTCGGCGAGCGCCGCGCGCGCTTTCTCGACATCCTTGATCTGGTTCTCGCGCATCTCGTGCATGCCCTCTGGCCAGCGCTTGTCGCATTGTTGCGCGATGTGGCTTCCACCGATTTGCGGTCGAAGGCGCGCACCCTCGGTGCGGGCGACAGATTCGCCTGCCTTGCAGGCAGCGTCGGCGGTGGCGGCGCGCGACTGCAACCCATCGAGCCGCATGTTGAGGCTGTTGTGGTCGGCCTGATGCTGCTCGCGAATCTCGTCGAGGCGGCGGCAAGCCGGCCGCGTTCGGCATAGGCTTCGGCGAAGCTGGTCTCGACCTTGCCGAGCTGGGCGCGCGTCGCGGTCAGCTTGTTCTCGCTCTCGGTAGGGGCGCGGGTGAGGCGGGCGGCCTCGTTGAGCGCCTGATCGACAGCGACCTGCAGCGAACGCTTTTCGTCTTCGAGCAACGCCAGCTTTTCGCGCGTGTCGGCGAGCTCGCCGTCGAGTTCGATGTTGCGCTTTTCGGCGCTGTCGTATTGCTCCTGCAGCGTGCGGCGGTTCTCGCCGAGCGTACGGCGTTCCGTGGTTTCGCTGCGTCAGCTGGCGCTCGATCTCGACAATCTGGGCGCTGCGGGCGGAGATCTCATTGGTGAGTTCGACGGTCGTCGTTTCGAGCGCGCGGTTGGCTTCGCGCGCGAGTTCAAGATCACTCGCGCAATTTCTCGGCCTCGGTGCCGGGCGCGATGGCCTTCTTTTCGATGGGGTAGAATTCGGTGCGCAGCGTCTCGTAGGCCGTGCGCGATTCATCCAGCATGCCGGTGAGGCTGGCGCCTGCGATTTTTCCTGTTCCAGCGCGCGCAGCGTGTTGTTGAATGGCGCGACGATCTTGTCGAAAGGCGTCCTTGAGTTCGTCCAGTTCGCCGATCTTGCGGCCGGTATCGGACAGCAGGTTGCGCAGGGCCTCGTTTTCCTCGCCCATGCGCGAGCCGATGTCGGACAGGCTTTCGACACTGATGTGGCCGCCGTGGCCATTGCCGTTGCCGCGCGGCGATCGCCGGCCGGGCCGGCTTCGCCGCCTTGCGGCCGAACAAGTTCGAAAACTTAGCCATGACAAGGCCTCCAACGCCCTAACGCTACACGTACGGCCAATGCCACGTTAAGATATTATATAGCATTGGTCTATTGGAACACATCGCCTTTGCCCAGTGCCGAATGCCGGCGCAGCGTGCGCCGATCCCGGCTTAATTGGATCGATTATGGCTGAAACCATGCGTGAACGGACAAGAGCTCGCCGGTACCGCGCTGGCGCTCGGCGCATGAGCCGTTGAACCGCGCGGGGCGGCGAACACGTTCGCGTATGCTTACCGGCCGTCCCTGCTGGGCGCGCCGTGGGAATTCGCGCTCGACGGCGACGGCATCGAATGGACCGACGGGCGCAAGATCCGGCCGCGTCGCGTTGCGCGCGATCACGGCGCCTGCGGCTGTCGTTTCGCCCGGTCAACATGCAGTCGCACCGCTTTCTGACCGAGATCTGGGCGGAGGGCGCGCCCAAGCTCGACGATCTGCTCGAGTTCATGGAAAAGCATGGTCGAGCAGGAGCGGCTCGACCGCCCTATGCGGCATTCGTCACCGAACTGCACCGGCGCCTGGCGCAGGCCGGCGCCGCAGGTGCGTTTCGAGCAGGGCAGCCACCCGCTGCTCTATTGGCCGGGGCTTGTCGTCTTCGCCGGCGGTGTCGCTCGCGCTGGCCTTGCTTGCGTGCGGGCCCTGCAGGCGCATGCCTGAGCGCGGCGCGGCCTTCGTCGCGGCGTTTTCTGCGCTCTTTCTCTGGCAGGGCGGCAACTTCTTTCGCCGCAACCGGCCCGGCCTCTATCGGCCGGAGCACCCCCGCCGCGCTGATGCCGAAAGGTTGACGGCAGCGGCGGCGTCAGCCTGGATTGCGCACCACCAGCACCGAACATTTGGCGTAGCGCACCACGTGGCCGGCGTTGGAGCCGAGGAAATAAGTGCGCATGGCGGGCCGGTGCGAACTCATGACGATCAGGTCGGCGTTGATCGCTTTCGCCTCTTCCAGCACCTCGTGATAGATGCCGCCTTGCCGCACGGTGCCGGAGACATGCGCGGCATCGAGCCCGCATTCGCGCGCGATGATGCCCATGGCCTCCTCCGCCGACTTGCGCTGCTGCACGTCGAAATCCGGCGGCACGTATTCCGCCAGCATCACCGGCGTCATCGGCAGCACGTTGACCAGCCGCACCGTGCCGCCGGACGAGCGGGCCAGCGTCACCGCGGTCTCGATCGCGGGCTTGGCCAGATCGGTGTCGGCCAGATCGACCGGGACCAGGATCTGCTTGTACATGACAGCGCCCCTCTTTTCCGCTGCAGGGGGGCGATCATGACACGTTTTTGGCAGCGCGGGTTGAGGGCGATTGCGCGAATCGGTCTTAACTGGCCGCGGCTTCCAGCGACTTCGGGCTGACGAAGCGCTCCAGCCGGCCGGATTGCGGATGCAGCTTGCCCCAGTTGTCGAAGGCGAAATCGATGATGACCAGGCCCGAGGTCGGCAGCTTCTCGCGCAGCCGTTCGCGCGCATCGACGTCGCCGGAGGCGATCAGCATCAGCGCCAGTTCGTGCAGGCCGGGATTGTGGCCGATCGACCATGCAGCGTATGGGCGGAGGCCGGCGTGTCCTTGATGACCGCCGAGGATGGCAGTGCGGCGTGGCGTCGTAAATGCGCTCCGCCGACATCGCCGCCGGCGCCGGGCGGAACGCGGCGGCGGCGTATTTCCAGGTCTCCTGGGTGCGCGCGGCGGGCGACAGCACCACCCGGTCGGGGATGAGCGCATGGGCCGCCATATAGGCGCCGATCCTGGCGGCATCCTTGCGGCCGCGCTCGATCAGGACGCGGGCAAGGTCCTTCGTTCCGGGCTCGGACCGTTCGGCCTTGGCATGGCGTAGCAGCAAAAGGCGGCGCATGGTGTATCAGGATGTGGGTGCAGGGCGACGCGGAAGCGTCGATTTCGAATCTGCGGCAGTCTAGCATGCGCGGCCGCGGCCAGAGCTGCGCCGCAGCGATGTGAACAAGTGGACCGATGAGCGACGACGAGAACACGGCGGCGGGCTGGTACGAGGCGACCCGGGTGGCAAGCCCGGAGCGCCCGCGCCTGAATTTCGATCTCGACGTCGATGTCTGCGTGATCGGCGCCGGGCTTGCCGGGCTTGACGGTCGCGCGCGAGGTGGCGCGGCGCGGCTGGTCGGTGGCGGTGCTGGAGGCCAACCGCGTGGCCTGGGCGGCCTCCGGGCGCAATACCGGCTTCGTGCTGCCGGGCTTCTCGCGAAGACATCGACAGCATGGTCGAGCGCATCGGGCTCGATCACGCCAAGCAGCTCTGGGCGCTGTCGGAGCAGGGCCTCGATTATGTGCGCCGCACGATCGACGAGACCGGCATGCCGGGCGTCGATCCGGTGCCCGGCTGGCTGCACGTCTCGAAGACCGACAATGCCGACGAAATCGCACGCCGAGGTCGAGCGGCTGCGCTGGATCGGCGCCAATGTCGAAGCCTGGCCGACGCGAGCGCGTGCGCGAGGTGCTGCCGAACCAGCGCTATTTCGGCGCGCTGCATTTTCCCGGCGCGCTTCCACATCCATCCGCTCAATTACGCGCTCGGGCTTGCCGCCGACGCGGAGAAAGCCGGCGCGCGCATTTTCGAGGACACGCCGGCGATCGCGATCGATCCGGCCGGCGTGCGCAAGCGCATCGACACGCCCGAGCGGGCGCGTGCGCGCGGCGCATGTGGTGCTCGCCGGCAATGTGCAGCTCGGCGACTTGATGCCGCGGCTCGCGCGCGACGCTGTTGCCGATCACCACCTATCGTGCTGGTGACCGAGCCGATCGGCCGCGTCTGCAGCGAGGTCGTGCGCTATCGCGGCGCGGTCAGCGACACCAACCGCGCCGACAATCATTACCGCATCGTCGGCGGCGACCGCGACTGCAGTGGTCCGGGCGCATGCGGGCCTGGCAGGCCGATCCGCGCTGGGTCGCGCCGCGGGCTCGTCGCCGACATCCGGCGCAATTTTCCCGCGCTCGGCAAGGTCGAGATCGCGCATCTGTGGCGCGGCACGCTCGGCCGCGCGATCCATCGCATGCCGCAGATCGGCGAGATCGAGAGCGGCCTGTGGGTGGCGAGCGGCTTCGGCGGCCACGGGCTCAACACCACGGCGATGGGCGGCGAACTGATCGCGCGCGGCATCGTCGAGAACGACCAGACCTGGCGGCTGTTTGCGCCCTACGAACTGGTCTGGGCCGGCGGCGTGCTCGGCCGCGCGCTGGCGCAAGGCATCTATTGGGGCAGCGCGGCCGATCGAGCGGATCGAGCAGGGCCTGTCGCGCTATCGCGAGCAGATGCGCACGCGCAAAGCGGCGCGGCTTGCGGCGCGCAATGGGCATGCGGTCGCGCCAGATGTGCCTGCGCCGGCCGAGCGCCGCTCCGCCGGTCCGACGAGCCGCCCGCTGCGCCGCCGGCTTGAACGTGCCATTGCCTGTTCGTTCAGCCCGCCGGGCTGTGCTAGAGTTCTGTCGCTATGAACGCCATCGATTTCACGTTTCGTTCGCCGTTGGTCTTCGGCGTCGCCGCGCTTGCGCGGCTGCGCCAATACCGGCGGCGCAGCATGTTCGGCGACGCGCCGGCGGCCGAAGACCATCGTGGTGTCGGATTTCGTGGCGGCGCCCGAAGTCGACGCCATCGACCGCGGCTTCAGCGCGCGGCTGGATCGCAACGGGCAGCAATTACCCGATCCTGGAGCGCAAGCAGCGCACGCTCGCGCGCGTCAACGACGAGATCGTGGCCTCGTCGTCACCCTGCGCGAGGCCGGGCTCGAGGCGCAGCCCGGCAACGAGGAGGGCTACGCTCACGACGAGCGGCGGTGGTGACGGCGGTTGCGCGACGCGAGGGCAGCCGCGAAGAACCGGCGGCTTCGGCCCGGCCACGGCGCGTCGCCGACATGACGGTGTCATTTCTCCGGCGGCGGAAGCAGCTGCCGCCTTCACGCGTGCAAGGCGCGGCAAGCTCGCCGGCAAGCAGGCGGCGGCGCAATGCGGCGATCGCCGGTGCTCGGCCGAAGACACGCCGAGCTTCGCCCGATGCGAAGCGCAGGCGCGCCGGCTCGGCCGCGCGGTGGCGAGAAGGTCGTGGCCTATGCCAAAGAGCAGGGCTGGCTGCGGCGACGCCGAAGCAAGCCGGATGAGCGTGAGTGCGATGCCGAGCCGAAGCCGGCGCAAAACTGGTGCGTGCCGTCGCTCGAAGCGTCCGCAAGAGCTGCGCGCCGGAAGACGACGAGCCGCCGGACACGGCTCCGCCGGCCGCAGATAGTCAGCGCCCCTCGCGCCGCGCCATAAAGGCCAGCCGCTCGAACAGATGCACGTCCTGTTCGTTCTTGAGCAGCGCGCCGTGCAGCGGCGGGATCAGCTTCTTAGGATCGCGCTCGCGCAAAATTTCCGGGCCGATGTCCTCGACCATCAGCAGTTTCAGCCAGTCCAGCAGTTCCGAGGTCGATGGCTTCTTCTTCATGCCCGGCACGTCGCGGATTTCGTAGAACAGCTTGAGCGCCTCGCTCACCAGCCGCTGCTTGATGCCGGGGAAATGCACCTCGATGATCGCCGTCATGGTGTCGGGATCGGGAAAGCGGATGTAGTGGAAGAAACAGCGGCGCAGGAAGGCGTCCGGCAATTCCTTCTCGTTGTTCGAGGTGATGACCACGATCGGCCGGCGGCGCGCCTTCACGGTCTCGCCGGTCTCGTAGACGAAGAACTCCATGCGATCGAGTTCGAGCAACAGATCGTTGGGGAACTCGATGTCGGCCTTGTCGATCTCGTCGATCAGCAGCACCGGGCGCTCGTCGGCGACGAAGGCGTCCCACAATTTGCCGCGCTTGATGTAGTTGCGGATGTCCTGCACGCGCGCGTCGCCGAGCTGGCTGTCGCGCAGGCGCGACACCGCGTCGTATTCGTAGAGGCCCTGCAGCGCCTTGGTGGTCGACTTGATGTGCCATTCGATCAGCGGCGCGCCGATCGCCTTGGCGATCTCCAGCGCCAGCACGGTCTTGCCGGTGCCGGGCTCGCCTTTGACCAGCAACGGCCGCTCCAGCGTGATCGCGGCATTGACCGCGACCTTGAGGTCGTCGGTCGCCACATAGGCCTTGGTGCCTTCAAAACGCATGTAATTCCTCGCTTTTCTGCGACACTAGGCAGGCGGCACAGGGCACGGGCAAGACGATTTGTGCCTCGCACAACGTGATGGCCGAGTGATGGCAAGTTGAATGGCTATTATGCGCAAAGCGTATATGTGATGGCGCGAGAAACGAATTCGGGAGGATACGGATGCGCCGCCTGCTGCTTGGCTTTGTTTCTGACGCTTGCGGGTCTCGGCCTGGCGAGCGCCGCGCGCAAATGGCGCCGCTGCCCAAGCCCGGTCCCGGGCAGGCGGTGGCGACCTTCGCCGGCGGCTGCTTCTGGTGCACCGAATCCGATTTCGACCATGTGCACGGGCGTGATCTCGACCACCTCGGGCTATACCGGCGGCCACGTCGCCAATCCGACCTACGAGCAGGTCTCGGCCGGCGGCACCGGGCACGCCGAGTCGGTGCGAGGTGATCTACGATCCGAGCAAGGTCTCCTACCAGCAGCTGCTCACCTATTACTGGCGCCACGTCGATCCGACCGTGAAGGACCAGCCATTCTGCGACCACGGCCATCAGTATCGCACCGCGATCTTCGTGCACAACGACGAGGAGCGGCAAACTCGCGGAAGCTTCGAAGAAAAAGGTCGAGGCCGAGCTGAAGAAACCGATCTATACCGAGATCGTGCACGCCGGGCGCGTTCTATCCGGCCGAGGAATATCACCAGGATTTCTATCTGAAGAACCCCGACGAAATATAAATTCTACCGCTGGAATTGCGGCCGCGACCAGCGGCTGGAGCAGCTTTGGGGCAAAGCGAAGGGAGACAGTTGATATGATCGACCGACGAGCCCTGTTGACGGCCGGCGTGGCGCTTGGCGCGCTGATGGCCACGAGCAAATTTAGCGAGGCAGAAACAATGACGACGACGACCGACACCATCGACTGGCAAAAGCTGAGCGACGCCGAGTGGCGCAAGCGCTTGACGCCGCAGGCATTACGACGTGCTGCGCAAGCACGGCACCGAGCGCGCCGGCACCAGCCCGCTCAATCACGAGAAGCGCAAGGGCACCTTCGCCTGCGCCGGCTGCGACCTGCCGCTGTTTTCGTCCGATACCAAGTTCGAGAGCGGCACCGGCTGGCCGAGCTTCTATCAGCCGCTGCCGAACGCGGTCGGCACCACGACCGACCGCTCGTTCTTCATGACGCGCACCGAGGTGCATTGCAGCCGCTGCCTCGGCCATCTCGGCCATGTGTTCGACGACGGCCCGCAGCCGACCGGCCTGCGCTACTGCATGAACGGCGTGGCGCTGAAATTCGAGCCGCAGACGCCCGGCCAGTCGTAACCGTCAGCCGCAAGGAATACCGAGAGTTTCGCCGCCCGGCCGGAAAACCTGCCGGGCGGATTTGCGTCGCGTTTTTCACACCGCGCCCGGCAAAATCTGCCGTCTCGCGGCAGAATTTGCGCCGCTTCGCCGCAGGGCGTACCACTAACATATTGAAAATTAAATAGTATTTACCTGGCACGGGGATTGCGATGTGCCATTCGCGGGATTGTCCGCGTGCGCCCTATGGGCTGCCGTGTTGCGAACGTGGAGATGATGTCATGGGTTTGTTCGACGCTCTTACCACCGCGGTCAGTGGTTTGCAGGCGCAAGCCTTCGCCATGCAAAACATTTCCGGCAATATCGCGAACTCTCAGACGATCGCCTACAAAGGCATCAACACCAGCTTCGAGGATCTGATCCCGGGCGGTTCGGTGGCCTCGCAGCAACCCGCCGGCGGCGTCTTCGCAAACTCCCTTGCAACGATGACCGTTCAGGGCGCGATCCAGGCGGCGCACATCCGGAACCGATATGGCCATCAACGGCGACGGCTATTTCATCGTCCAAAAGCCGACCAGCTTCACCGGCAACACGCCGATCTTCGGCGGCGTCGACAGCTACACGCGGCGCGGCGACTTCGAGCTCAACGCCAACGGCTACCTGGTCAACGGCGCCGGATATTATCTCGAAGGCATTCCGATCGATCCGACGACCGGCAACCCGACCGGCAACGTCGCCGCGCCCCTGCAATTCCATAACAACTTTCTGCCGGCCAATGCGACGACGCAAATCAACTACGGCATCAACCTTCCGGCGACGCCGTCGACGCCGTCGTACAATTCGGCGACCCCCAATTCCGAACTGCTCAATCCCGCTAACTTCACCCACAGACCCCACAGTCGCCGGAACCGGACAGGTCATCGGCAGCGACGCATCAACTTTCGTCAACGAATCGGTCGATGGCGGGTCGGTCACGGTCTACGACGCGGCCGGAACGCCGGCCAATCTTCAGCTCAGATGGGCCAAGACCGACAGCGTCGCCAGCGGCGGCACCGATACCTGGGAACTGTTCTATCAGACCGATGCAAACGCAACCGGCACGCAAGTCGCTTGGCAAAATGCCGGCACCGATTTCACCTTCAACTCGGCCGGACAACTAACCGCACCTATCAGCAATATGGCGCTCAATGGTGTTAGCATCAACGGCACTGTCGCTCGGCAACCTCACGCTTGATCACGCCGACCGGCAGCGTTACACAATTCGCCAGCACCAGCGGGCAGCCGACCGTCAATCAACATGCAGCAGAACGGCTATGCGGCCGGTCAGCTGCAGACGATTTCTGTCGGTAACAATGGCATCGATCACCGGCACGTTTTCCAACGGACAAAACGTCGCTCTCGCCGAAATTCCGCTGGTGCATTTCAACAGCCGAAGACAATCTGCAAAGCCTGGACGGCGGCGCCTACCAGGCGACGACAGATTCGGGCCAGGCGCTCGCCGGCGCATCCGGCAAGATCGTCGGACAATCGCTGGAAGGCTCCAACACCGATATCGCCACCGAATTCACCAAGCTGATCGTGACCCAGCAGGCCTATTCGGCGAATACCAAGGTGATCACGACGGCGAACCAGATGTCGCAAGACCTGCTGAACGTCATTCGCTAGCGCTCGATGAGCACCCGATTTAAATCAGCAAGGCGCGTGATCGGGGCAGCCCATGGGTCTGACGCAAGCGCTCGCGACGTCGCTTGTCCGGGTCTGAACGCGACGCAGACCGGACTTGTCGATCGTCGCCGGCAACGTCGCCAATGCGCAGACGCCCGGCTATGTCGCCAAATCAGCCACCCAGATCGCGACCTCGACCGGCGACGGCGGCAATAGCCGTACAAATTACGTCGATCAACCGCCTGCTCGACACATTCGTGCAACAGCAATTGCGGACGGAAAGCTCCGGCGGTGGCTATGCCGACCTGAAGGCCAATTTCTATCAGCAGCTGCAGCAGGTCTACGGCCAGCCCGGTTCGAACACCTCGCTCGATTCGGCCTTCAACAATTTCACGAGCGCCGTGCAGGCCTTGTCGACATGCCCAAATTCCTATCGCGGCGCAAAGCCAGACGATCAGCGCCGCGCAGACCTTTGGCGCAGCAGCTCAATAGCGCGACTGCCAACATCCAGTCGCTGCGCAGCCAAGCCGACCAGGGCATCGCCAACGATGTGCAGCAGGCCAACAACGCCCTGCAGCAGATCGCGAACATCAATCAGCAGCTGGCAGCGGCGCCGCAGAACGATAGCACCAAGGCCACGCTCGAGGATCAGCGCGATCAATACATCGATCAACTGTCGAAACTGATGGACATTCGCGTCACCCACGAACGCAACAACCAGATCACGATATTCACCAGCTCCGGCGCCCAACTCGTCGGCAACCAGGCGTCGGTCAGCTCAGGTTCAACCCAACCGGCACGATTACCCCGCGCAGCAATGGAATGCCGATCCGACGCAAAAGCGGGCTCGGAACCATCACCCTTGTCGATCCGCCGGGCGGCGGAGCATCGATCTCGTCGCCAACGGCGGCATTCGCTCCGGCGAGATCGCCGGCTACCTCAACATGCGCGATAACGTCCTGGTGCAGGCGCAAGCCAGCTCGACCAAATCGCCGCGCAGATGTCGAGCGCGCTGTCCGACACCACCACGCCTGGAACCGGCGTCATGGTAGGAGGCACAATCGGGCTTCGACGCCGACATCGGCGGCCTGTCAAACGGCAACACGATCCAAGCTCACCTATACCGACGCAGTCCAACGTGCAGCACAACATCACGATCGTGCGGGTCGACGACCCGTCCGCTTTGCCGCTGTCGAATTCGGCGACGGCGGACCCGAACGATACCGTCATCGGCGTCGATTTTTCCGGCGGCACGGCAGCGGTGGCGAGCGCAGCTCAATACCGCGCTCGGCGCGACCGGGCTGCAATTTTCCAATCCGGCGGGCACAGCTCTGGAATTCTCGACAGCGGCAACCCTGCGATCACCGTGAACGCGGCGTCGGTCGACGACCGACCGCGACGTCGTTGACCGGCGGGTCCGCCGCGCTTCCGCTCTTCATCGACGGCTCGACGCCCTATACCGGCGCCTTCACGGCGGCGGGCGCCGAGAGCCACGGCTATGCCGGGCGAATTCCGGTCAACAGCGCGCTGCTCGCCGATCCCTCCAAGCTCGTCGACCTATCAAACGACGCCGCCAACGCGTCTGGCGACGCGACCCGGCCGAACTTCATCTACAATCAGCTGGTCAATGCCTCGCTGCAATATTCTCCCGCGACCGGCATCGGCGGCGCGGCCGCGCCGTTCCAGGGCACGCTTGTCCGATTACTTGAGCCAGATGGTGAGCACGCAGAGCACTGCGGCCAACGCCGCAACCAATCTGCAAGCGGGCCAGGACGTCGTCGTCAATGCGCTGCAATCGCGGTTCAATTCAACCTCGGCGGTCAATATCGACACCGAAATGGCGAATTTGCTCACGCTGCAAAACTCCTACGGGGCGAATGCGCGGGTGATGTCGACGGTGAAGGCGATGCTCGACGCGTTGATGCAGATGTGATGTGAGGCTGCCATGACGGTTTCTGGCATTTCATCGAATGTCGCTCCGCTCATTCAGTCGACGCTGGACATCAACAAGCAGCTCGACGATCTGCAGCAGGCAGCTCGGCACCGGGCAAAAGTCGGACACCTATGCCGGGCTTGGCACGCAAAGCGGCATTGCCGTCGCGCTGAACGCGCAATTGTCCGCGCTCAACAGCTATCAACGACACGATGACCAATGTCGGCACCACCATCAGCCTGCAGCAGCAGGTGCTCCAGCAAATCGCCAGCATCGGCGGCACAGTGCAGACGTCCACCGTCGCAGCCGAGCTTTGCCATCGACAGCACCGGCCAGACCACGGCGCAGAAAGCCGCCGCCAGCCAGCTCGACCAGATTCTCAGCCTGCTCAATACGCAGGGCGGCAACGGCTATCTGTTCTCCGGCATGCGGCGCTCAACCAGCCTTCGGTCGACACCGCCGATCACATTCTCAACGGCAACGGCGCGCAGGCCGGCCTCAAGCAGGTGATCGCCGAGCGTCATGCAGGCCGATCTTGGCGCCGATGGGCTTGGCCGCCTGGTCATTCCGGCGGCCGCCGGCACGGCCGTTTCGGTGAGCGAGGATGCCGCCAGCTCGCCGTTCGGGCTCAAGCTTGCCGCGGTCAATTCGTCGCTGACCGGCGCGACCGTCACCGGCCCCACCGGGTCGCCGCCGGCGATTTCCGTCGACCTTGGCGCGACCAATCCCAATGACGGCGACAGCATCAGCTTTACCTTCACGCTGCCCGACGGCACGACCCAGACGCTGCAGTTGCAGGCGACGACCTCGGCGACGCCCGGCCCCAACCAATTCACGATCGGCGCGACGCCGGCCGCGACCGCGGCCAACCTGCAGGCCGCGCTCACCGCCGGCGTCACCCAGATCGGCAAGCACGTCGCTGTCGGCCGCCTCCGCCGTTGGCCGCGTCCAATAATTTCTTCGACGATCCGCCGCAGCGCGTGAACGGCGCGCCGGCGACCGCTACGGCGCTGGTCGACGGAACGCCCGCCAATACGGTCTTCTGGTACACCGGCGACAACAGCGCCGGCATCGATACGGTCGACCGCGACGGCGCGCATCGATCCGACGACGACGATCTCCTACGGCACGCAGGCCAACGAACAAGGCATCCGCTGCGATCGTGCAGAACCTGGCGGCGCTTGCGGCGACCACCTACTCCGCCGGCGATCCGAATGCGGCGGCGAGCTACAGCGCGCTCAATCAGCCGCGTCTACACGGGGCTCGGCATCCCCGCCGGCGTTCGCAGAATATCACCGATATCGAGGCGAGCCTGGCCAATGCGCAGACCGCCATGCCAGTCGACGCAAAACCAGCACCAGCAGACGTCGAACATGCTGACCAACATGCTGCAATCGATCGAGGGCGTGGATCAGACGCAAGTCGGCGCGGAAATCCTGTCGCTGCAGACCAGCCTGTCGGCGTCGCTGTCGACGACGGCCAGATTGTCGCAGCTCAACCTTGTCACTTATCTCGCGCCAGTGAGCGGCTAAGGCTCGCGGCCGTTCGCATCCGTTTCGCCCAACAAAAAGACCGCGGCCGGGCCGCGGTCTTTTCGTTTTGCGTCGCGGGTATCGGATCAGGCGCGGCCGAGCAAGCCCGCCGCCACTTCGCGATTGATGTTGATCAGCGAGCCGAGGTTTTCCGGCTTCGGGTCGGCCAGGATCGCCATCGTCTGCTTGCAGACGAACAGGCCGAGATTGGCGACGTTCTGGCGGATGTCGATGGGCAGGGGATTATCGCTGTGGGTGACCGCGGACAGGAAAAACGTCCAGAGCCTGCGATTGTAATGCAAGGCGGAGTCGAGATTTTCGCCACGCCGATCCCAGGAGTCTTGCACGGATTGCAGGCGGCACGCCGCGTCCAGTAAGAGATTGGCTTCCAATTCACGCGGGCTGGAGATTTTGTTCGCTACTTTTTCGTAGGTTTTTGCGGCCGACTTCATTGAGCAAAAGCTCCCGTTCGTATTCGATCAGCTGTTTAACTTGCTTCAGCGCCTTATACATATTCCCTGTTAAGATATGATTATTGATGATCTCAATGTGGATCAACGTACTGGGCGCGGCCCGCACGAGATCCTGCACTAGCGAAAAATAAGTTGGATAGTGCTCGCGCGGATCGCGCGACGTGTACATCAACTGCACCGCGAGATAGATGCGTTTGGCCGGGGTATCGGCCTGCTCCGCGGTCATGATGTCCTTCTCGCGCAGAATCGGCACTTTCTTACCATCGATGACGAAGCGTGCCCGCTGACCGGAGTTGCTGATGACGCATTCGCCGATCAGGATGCGTTCGCCGGGCTTCAATTCGACCTTGAGGGACATGGCTTTCTCCCAACCCCATCCTTGTGACGGCATGATTAACGGCGCGTTAATTTGCGCCGCGGATGCCGACCGCCAAGAAACACGGCGGGGCTTGGGGCCCCGCCGTCTCGGAAGCGATACGCTTTTGCTTACTGGAACAAGCGCAACACGGCTTGGTCGGCCTGCGAGGCCATCGACAGCGCGGTCGTCGACAGCGACTGACGGGTCTGCAGGGCGAGCAGGTTGGCGCCTTCCTGGTTCGGGTCGGCGAGGACGAGGTTGTCGGCGCCGGTCTGCAGGGTATTGACCATATTCTTGGTGAAGTCCTGACGGGTCTGCACGACTGACAGCGACGAGGAAATCGCGGTCGACTGGGTCTGTAAAGTCGTCAGGGCTGCATTGAGCGTCGAGGTCAGGGCATCGAGCGTGGAATTTTTCGAGAAGTCGGTCTGTGCGGTCAAACCGAGATTGGTAGCGTTGATGGCGAACTTGGCACCGGTCGAGTTCGACCATCTGAATGGCAATCGAGCTCGTGGCGTTCTCGTTGAAGTTCAGCGTCAGCTTGTCGGCGCTCAAGAGGTTGGTGCCATTGTAGCCCGCGTCGCCAGCCAGCTGGTCGATCTGCGTGCGCAGATTGTTGTACTGGTTCATCAGGCTCTGGCGGACGGTGCTCATGGGCTTGCCGTCGGTCGAGACGGTCGACGCGGCGAGGGCGAGGTCGGTCTGGATAGCGGAACTAGCGGTGACTGTAGTCAATTGGCCGGAGGCGTTGGTGAACACTACCTTGCCGGCGTTGATCGAAGCTGTCACCGTCGAGCCGGCAGCACCGAGCTGCGTATTGATAGCAGCAACCTTCAGGGCGGTTGTAGTGTCGGTTGTGGCAAAGGTAACGGTTACCGCGGGGGCGCCGCTGCCGTCATTAACAGTCATGGTCGCACCGGTAGCGTCGGTACCAACTGCAGTGCCGCCGGTCACGGTGCTCACCGCCTGCGGGCCGGTAGTATCGGCGCGGGCCTGGCTAGCCACTGACTCGAGCTGCTTCACCAGCGTGGTGATCGAGGTGATGCCGTTATTGGCCGCCTGAATCGTCTGGATACCGTTCGACATCGCGTCGAGCAGGCCGTTGAGCGCGTCGGCGCGGCTGTTCAGATTCTGAGAGGTGAAGAAGTTCAGCGGATTATCGAGAGCGGAGTTGACCTTCTTGCCGGTGGCAAGGTTGGTCTGGGTCTTCTGCATCAGCGCAGCGGTGTTCTGCAACGAGAGGAGGTTCGCCCGCACGCCGGCGGAGAGAGCAATTTGCGACATAGTCATAACCTTTCTGGTTGTGTCGTGCTGGCACGAGGCGCCGGTGTCCGGTCCTTGACCAACGCGTGATGCGGCAAACTATCCAATGCCGCGTAACGCAGCGTAAAAGAACATGGTTAAAAAATGCTGGCTTTGCGGGGCCAGTGGATTGATTTGTTAAGGCTTTTCCGCCGTCAGGGTGCAGCGGAGCAGAGCAAATTCAATCGACGGATCAGCAGCTAATCGGGAGCCCGCAAGAACGGGCGCGGCTGAGACGTTAACGACTTGTTGTAGATTGGATTAAAGCGATCGGCAGATCGCCATCGGTTGATTTGCCCTAGGACCGGGCATGGTGGCGCGGCCGGAGGCACCATAGGTCGACGGCGCCCGCTTGCGGGCAAGTTCGCCGGACACGCCGCGGATGATGCCCTCGGAGACCGCATGGGCGGTCGCCAGCACCGTCAGATTGGTCTGCAGCAGCGCCTGGAAGGCGGCGTGGCGCTCGCGCAGCGCGGCGAACGCGTCGGGCAGTCGCGCGGGCGATCAGCTGCTGGCGGCGATCACGCGCTGGCTTTCGGCGGCGTAACGGCGCGCCAAGCTCGGCTTTGGCTTCGCCGAGCTCGGCGGCTGCGGCAGGCGGCCGGCGCGCACGTGCTCGGTCTCTTCCTCGATCGTCTCCACCAGGCGGTCCAGTGATCGTGTGCAAGGTTGGCGATCGCCTGCTCGGCCTCGCCGACGCTGGCGATCGGTGGCGCGTTTGCCGCGCGTGCGCGCTCACGGGCGCATCTCCTGGTGCGCCATCAGGCTTCTGTAGACCTGGTCGGCGATGCCGATGCCGCCGGCCTTGGCGATCGACTTGGCGTATTGGTCGGTGAGCACCGAGCGCCAGACGCCGGTGGCGCCGCTGCCGCCGAACGGGCCTTCGCCGTCGATGCCGGTGAACATGTGCTGGAACATGGAATTGAGGAACACGGCCTCGAAATCCTGCGCCGCCGCGTGCGCCTTGGTCCTTGGCCGGCCGGCGGCGCAGCTTGCCGCGGTGGCCGCCGGCTGCGGCAGGTTGACTGACGATCGAGCGCGCTCAAGACCAGGCGCGGCGATGGGCAGGGCGCTCGCCATCACATCACCTCGATGTCGGCCTGGATCGCGCCCGCCGCCTTGATCGCCTGCAGGATGGCGATCAGGTCGCGCGGGCCGATGCCGAGCGCGTTGAGCCCGTCGACCAGTTGCTGCAGCGAGACGCCGTCCTTGACCAGCGCGAGTTTCTTGCCGTCCTCCTGCACGCCGATGCTGGTGCGCGGCACGACCTCGCGTGTGTGCCGCCGCGCGAGAACGGCGCCGGCTGGCTCACTTGCGGGGTTTCGGTGATGGTGACGGTGAGATTGCCCTGCGCCACCGCGACCATCGAGACGCGCACGTCGCGGCCCATGACGATGATGCCGGAGCGCTCGTCGATGACGATCTTGGCGGCCTGATCCGGCTCGACCTGCAGCTGCTCGATTTCGGTGAGCAGCGAGATCACGTTGCCGTGGTATTGCTCGCGGCACGGTGATGCCGACGGTCGCCGGATCGAGCGGCTCGGCGGTCGGCGACGCCGATGAAGTCGTTGATCGCGGCGGCGATGCGCTTGGCGGTGGTGAAATCCGGGATTGCGCAGCGCCATGCGCAGTTGGCTGAGCTTGTTGAGGGTGAATTCGATCTCGCGCTCGATCAGCGCGCCGTTGGCGATGCGGCCGACGGTCGGCACGCCGCGCACGATCTTGGCGGCCTCGCCCTCGGCCTGGAAGCCGCCGATCGCGACCGAGCCCTGGCCGACCGCGTAGACGTTGCCGTCGGCGCCGAGCAGCGGGGTGACCAGCAGCATGCCGCCTTGCAGGCTCTTGGCGTCGCCGAGCGCCGACACGGTGACGTCGATGCGGGTGCCTTGCGTGCCGAAGGCCGGCAGGTTGGCGGTCACCATCACGGCGGCGACGTTGCCGGTGCGCAGCGTCTGGCCGCGGATGTTGACGCCGAGGCGCTCGAGCATCGCGGTCAGCGACTGCTTGGTGAAGGGAATGTTGTTGAGCGTGTCGCCGGTGCCGTTGAGGCCGACCACCAGGCCGTAACCGATCAACTGGTTCTGCCGCACGCCCTCGATATTGGCGAGGTCCTTGATGCGCGACGTCGCGCCCGCGTTCGGCGTGGCGAACGCGATCAAGAGCACCGCCAGTAATGCGGCCCGCAACGTCCTCGTCATCACTGCTCCCCAATGTGACGGTTGACTGCATCTCTTATGCGAACGCCGTGCCAAGCCGGGCCGCGCGCCTCAAGACTCTGACGACTGCTGCGATTTTTAATTCGGCGCGGCTGAACGCGCCGGGCCGCGCAGGCCGGCAGGAACGGCCGCCGGCGGCAAATTTTGCCGGGGCGTTTACCGGCGGTTAACCATAACCGGCGAGGCTTTACGGTATTCGGGGACCGGCGACAGTTCCGGTTGGGGTTTTCAGCCATGCGCATTTACGGACCGAACGGAACTGCGCTGGCCACGGCGCCGGCAGCCGCGCGCCGCAGCGCCGGCGGCACCTTCACCGTCAGCGAACAGGAGACGCCGCGCAATACCGCCGCGGCCGGCTCGCTGCGCGCGGTTTCGACGGTCGACGCGCTGATCGCGCTGCAAGGCGTCGAGGATCCGCGCGAGCGCAAGAAGCGCGCGGTCGCCAAAGGCCGCAAGGCGCTCGACGTGCTCGACACGCTCAAGCTCGCGCTGCTCGACGGCAGCGTCGACAGTTCGACGCTGGCGCGCCTCAAGGTTGCGGCCGAGGGGCTCGACGAGGAAACCGGCGATCCCGGGCCTCGACACGGTCCTGGGCGAGATCGACCTGCGCGTCGCGGTCGAACTGGCCAAGGCCGGCATCCGCTAGCGCAGGCATACCTTCGCCATGTTTAAAAGCTGCCGCGGCCGCCCGCGCGGCGGCTGATTTTCCGGCCAATCAGCTCAAGTCATTGAACTGTCATAATAAATTCTGCAAACGACCGTACCCTTACTCGGATGTTGTCCGTCGGCGCGGCGCCCGTATATAAGCCTGCCGCACCGGGAGGACGGGTTTCGTATCCAAGAACATAAAAAGACAGGGAGTGCAGTGGGATGTTGGCCAAGACCAAGACTTATAGGCCGTCCGACAAAGAGCCGTTCATGAACGAGCGCCAGCGGGACTACTTCCGCGCCAAGCTGCTCGCCTGGCGGGAGGACATTCTCAAGGAGGCCAAGGAAACGCTCCTGCATCTGCAGGAGGAAAACCAGAACCACCCCGATCTCGCCGACCGCGCATCCTCGGAAACCGACCGCGCCATCGAGCTGCGCGCGCGCGACCGCCAGCGCAAGCTGATCGCCAAGATCGACGAGGCGCTGGCCGTATCGACGACGGCACCTACGGCTATTGCGAGGAGACCGGCGAGCCGATCTCGCTGCGCCGCCTGGAAGCGCGCCCGATCGCGACGCTGTCGGTCGAGGCGCAGGAGCGCCACGAGCGGCGCGAGCGGGTCTATCGCGACGATTGAGCGGCGAACCCGACCTCGAAGTCTATCTGGCCGGCGTCGCGCCGGTCGACATCATCCGTTTGCTGAATGAAGCAAGCGGTCCATTCGTCGCCGGCGGCACGAATGATGATGGGCTGCACGTCTCCTGCGGCAACAGCAAACCCGTTATCACGTCGAACATGCAAGGCGGCTTCGTCAGCGTCTGGCTGCGTGGTGAGTCCCGTTTGGCGGTCCGACGTCGATTTTGCCCGGTTCATCGCCGCACCCTCAAGTGCCGCGTGCGCTGCGATCCGGGCGCCGACTTTCCGCACGTCGATCCGCGCTCGGATGTATTTCTCGACATCGATGGCCAAAGCGAGACGCTGATTGTCTGGCGCTGAGCGCCATGCCCGTATTCCCTGATTTAAATTTCAAACAGCCAAGCATCATCGCCCGTATTCTTTGCGGCCTCCGGTAGGCGGGATGTCCGCCTGGTGCCATAAGGCGGCATTCGATGGGTCAAGATAAGAATGAGGCCGCCTTATTGAGGCGGCTCAAGTTAGAAGATTCTACGAGAAGAGAGGTCCGAGTAGAACCGTCAAGACTTGGTCGAATCAACTTGCCGATGGAAAAATTGCTTCACCAGTAGCCGCGACGGCGACCAAAGTATCCTCCGCCACCGAAGAGCAGAAAGAGCACAAGGACAATCAAGAGTAAATCCATTGGAAGCCTCCTTTAGGGTGAGGCGTCGCGGAGACGTGTTATCAACAGCGTCCGCGATGACTGGCGCCGTTTCAGACCCTAGTCGATTGGCTGAATACATAATTCAACACGCGTAGAGCCGAAAAGGTTCCAATCATACAGACGTAACGGACGTTGCGGAAAGTTTTGTTCTGCGCTCCCCAATACGCACGCGGCCTCCGGCTGGGGAGCATCCGGAGGCCGCGTCGTTGACGCCGTCTCGCTCGCGAGACGCAAACGGCGCGGGAGCTCGTTGACTAAGCCACAAGATGCAACGGTTGCGCATGATCACTGAAAACCGGTACCCACTGAACTCAACCATTAGAACGGCAGCAGAACGTGCATCAGCTGCTGGCCGTACGGGTCTTGCTGGATGTCGGTGATCTGGCCGCGCCCGCCATAGGCGATGCGCGCCTGCGCGATCTTGGTGGAATTGATGGTGTTGTCGCTCTGGATGTCCTCCGGCCGCACGATGCCGGCGACGATCAATTCGCGGATTTCGAAGTTGACGCGGATCTCCTGCTTGCCCTCGACCACCAGGTTGCCGTTCGGCAGCACCTGCGTCACCACCGCGGCGACGTTGGTCTGCAGCGCCTCCGAGCGGTTGATCGAGCCCTTGCCGTCGCCGGACGAGTTGGAGTCGGTCGGTGAGGATGCGCGTCGGCAGCCGTGGCGTTCATGATCGGCACTTTGGCTTGCCGAAGAAATTGGTGATGCCGGAATCTTCCGTGGTCGTCGCGGCTGCGCTGGGTCTCGTTGGAGAGATTGGCCTTGTCGGTGATGTTGACCTGCACGGTGAGGATGTCGCCGATCTGGTGCGCGCGCTGGTCCTTGAAGAAGGCGCGCGAGCCGTTGCGCCACAGCGAATTGGGATTGTAGGAGGCGGGCTGCGCCGCCGGCATCGGCATCTGCACCGGCTTGTAGCCCGGCCGCGCGGTCGGATTGTCGACCGCCGACAGCGGCGGCGGCTGGCCGATATTCTTGAGCGCGGTCGAAGGCCGCGCAACTCGACGAGCAGCGACGCCGCGAGCGCGGCCAGCACCGCGTGACGCGTCAGCTTGAGGACATTCATCGACATCACTTTCACAAATGGCGCGACTGCGCCGTTACGTTTTGGCATCGATCGATAACGCGACTGTCTACGCGTTCAATTCGCTAGTCGCTCGCGTCGATCGCGGTCGGCGGCAGATTGGCGGCGAGCCGCGGCGTGCTGGTGCTGATGACGACGCGGCCGGGGCCGGCCACCACGCCCTGCACCGTGCGCTTGGATTGCTCGTTGAGCACGGCGATGACGTCGCCTTCGGCGCCGCCTTCGACCGCCTTGCCGCGCACCGTCAGCGTGATGCCGGGCACCTCGTAGACCAGCGTCACCGTCTCGTTGCGCTGAACCAGTTCGGGCTTCATCAGGTCGGCGCTGCGCAGCGGCTGGCCCGGCTGCAGCGACGCGCGCGCGGCAAAGCCGATCGCCTGCGTCGGTCGCTGTCGACGACGTCGCGGCCGATCTCGGCGCGCGGGCGGCGCTCGATCACGATGTCGGCCGCTCTTGATGACCTCGCCGCGCTCGAGCGGACGCGCCAACAGTGACGACCTCGACGGTCGCGGCGGCGCGGCCGGTAAGCCGCAGCGTGCCGCGCGTGGTGGCGCCGGTCGGCATATCGAGCGTGACGTCGAAGCGGCCGCTGCGGCTGTCGTAATTGAGCGTAGCCGACGCGCGGCTCGCCCTTGGCGCTCGGCTCGACGTGGATCGCTGCGCAGCTCGCGGTCGAACGTCACCGCGATGTCCTTGGCCGGGCCGAGCGCGTATTGCGCCGACAGCGCCTGCGCGATGCGGTCCTCGATGTCCTTGGCGGGAATGGTGCGGCTCGCGCGCGTCACCACCACTTCGCTGACGTCGCCGGTGTCGAGCCCGATGAGCGCATGCGCGCGCACGGCCTCGACCACGGCGTCGGCCGACACCGTGCCGGTCGAGCCGAGATCGGGCGCGCGGAAAATCGGCACCTTGGCGATGATGCCGGCATTGTCGACCAGATCGCCGATGCGCACGATGCTCGCCGGTGACGGTGGCTTCCGCCTTGAGCCTGGGACGCTCCTGATCGGCGCGGCGGCGGCGGCGCCGAGCGCGGGCGAGGGCGGCGGCGGCGAGCGACGAGATTGCGGATCATGGCTTGTGCCTCAGCGCATCAGGTTGGAGGTCGATTGCAGCATCTGGTCGGCGGCGGTGATCACCTTGGCGTTCATCTCGTAGGCGCGCTGCGCGGCGATCAGATTGGTGATTTCGGTGACCGAGTCGACGTTCGACTGTTCGAGGTTGCCTTGCTGCAGGTCGCCGGCGCCGTCGGTGCTGGGCAGGCCGTCCTGCGGCGTGCCGGAGGCCGGCGTCTCCGTGAACATGTTGTCGCCGATCGGCAGCAGGCCGGCCTGGTTGATGAAGCGGGTGAGCGTGAGCTGGCCGAGGATCGGTCGGCGTCGTCGATGCCTTGCGGTATCACCGAGACCTGGCCCTGCGCGTTGATGGTCAGGCCGGTCGAGTTCTGCGGGATGGTGATCGCCGGCTGCACCACGTTGCCCTGCGCGGTGACGATGCGGCCCTGCGCGTCCATCTGGAACGAGCCGTCGCGGGTGTAGGCGTAGGTGCCGTCGGGCATCTGGATCTTGAAGAAGCCGTCGCCGCGGATGGCGACGTCGAGCGTGCCGCCGGTCTGCGCCAGCGTGCCTTGCGTCATCAGGCGCGGCGTGCCGACGGTCTTGACGCCGGAGCCGAGATCGATGCCGACGGGCAGGATGTTGCCCTGCGCCGAGGTCTGCGTGCCGATGCGGCTGACGTGATCGTACAGCAGATCCTGGAATTCGGCGCGCTGGCGCTTGTAGCCGGTGGTGGTCATGTTGGCGATGTTGTTGGCGATGACCTGGACGTTGAGCTCCATGGCCATCATTCCGGTCGCTGCGGTACTGAGCGCGCGCATGGATTCAACTCCCCTTCAACGTCAATTCGGAACTTCGGCGAGCTTGTCGATCGCCGACTTGCCGAGATCGCTCTGCTGCTGCAGCATGGTCGGCGATCTGGGTGTAGCTGCGGGTGATTTCGATCATGCGCGACATCTCGACGACGCCGCGCACGTTGGATTTTTCGATCGCGCCTTGGATCAGGCCGCGCCGTCGTCGCCGGTTGCGGCGTGCGCGCCGCCGGTCGCGTTGAAGGTGCTGCTGCCGTCTTTCTGCAGCTGCTGCGGATCGGCGAAGGTCACCAGCGGAGCTTGCCGCGCGCGGAATCCGACTTTCGAGGTGCCTTCGCGCACGCTGATGGTGCCGTCGCGGCTGATCGAGACTTGCCGGTCGGTCGGCTGCAGCGTGATCGGGCCGCCGTCGCCGAGCACCGGATAGCCGTCGCTGGTGACCAGCTGGCCGGTGGCGTTGATCTGCAGCGAGCCGTTGCGGGTGTAGCGCTCGCCGCGCGGCGTCTGCACCACCAGGAAGCCGTTGCCGTCGATGGCGACGTCGAGCGGATTGCCGGTGCGCTCGATCGCGCCCTGGCTCATGTCGTGCCAGATGCCGCGGTCGCGCACGAAGCTGACGCGGCTGCCGGTCTGGTCGGCGCGCGCCGGCGACGGACAGATATTCCTCGAACAGCGAGCCGTCGGCCTTGAAGCCGGTGGTGTTGAGGTTGGCGATGTTGTTGGCGACCACGTCGAGTTCGCGCGCGAGCGCGATCTGCCGCGACAGTCCGACGAGAAGGCATTCTGCATCGGCATTCTCCCCTTCTCAGTCGGCAAGGCCGCGCCCTCCCGAGGCCGGCCTTGCCGAACGGTCGCCGCAAGCTCTCCCAAGCCGGCGGCTGGCGAGTGTCTTTGCAGCCGCCGTGCCAAGTCGAAAAAGTCAGTAAAATCAGTAGCTTAGATGAAAGCGGCGGGTCGCCAGCGGGGCAAAAACCGCCGTTTTGGCCGCTGCACCCGGCAAAAATTTCCGGCCGGAGCGTCCGGGAAAGCATCTGTTAACCATACCGACCTACCTTCGACCGCAAGGGGAGCGCGGGGCCGCGCATCCGCGGCGTTTCGCTCGGGACAGCCGCGTGCGGCTCCAGTCACGTTGCGATCGGGGTCATCATGGCAGCCAAGGCGAAACAGGCGGAAGACGAAGTCGAGGACGAGCCGGAAGACGGCGAAGAGCGCAGCGGAAGCGCCGAAGGCAAAGCCTGGCTCAAGCTGAAGTCGTCAAACTGCCGTCGCTCAAGATGATGATCATCGTCGGCGGCCGGCCTGCTGGTGGTCGGCGGCGGCGGAGGCGGCGCCTATTTCTACTTCTTCAGGCGCGCCGAGCACGAAAAGCCGGCGCAAGCCGCCGCCAAGCCCGCGATCTTCGTCGATCTGCCCGACGTGCTGGTCAATCTGTCGAACGCCGGCAGCGACCGCACGCAATATCTCAAGGTCAAGATCGTGCTCGAACTGCCCGATCCCGAAGTGGTGACCGCAGATCCAGCCGCTGATGCCGCGCGTCATGGACGCCTTCCAGACCTATTTGCGCGAATTGCGGCCGACCGATCTCGACGGCTCCGCCGGCCTCTACCGGCTCAAGGAAGAACTGACCCGCCGGGTCAATGCCGCGATCGCGCCGAACCGCATCACCGCCGTGCTGTTCAAGGAAATCGTCGTCCAGTGACGCGATCATCGGAACAAGACGATGATCTAGCCCATGGCAGACAAAGACCAAATCGATCAAGACGCGCTGGCCGCCGAATGGGGGCTGGCGCTGGAGGAAGAGGCCGCCGCGCCGGCGGCGCAGCCGCCGGACGCGGTCGCGACGCCCGGCACCGACGAAGCCGCCGCGCAATGGGCGGCGATGGTCGACGACGGCAACGACGGCAATCCAGGCCGCCAAGGGCGGCGCCGAGCGCATCCTCAATCAGGATGAAATCGACAGCCTGCTCGGCTTCAGCCTGACCGATGTCTCGCTGAACGACAATTCCGGCATCCGCGCCATCATCGACTCGGCGATGGTGTCCTACGAGCGCCTGCCGATGCTGGAAATCGTCTTCGACCGCCTGGTGCGGCTGATGACGACGATCGCTTGCGCAACTTCACCTCCGACAACGTCGAAGTCTCGCTCGACCGCATCACCTCGGTGCGCTTCGGCGACTATCTCAATTCGATCCCGCTGCCGGCGATCCTGGCCGTGTTCAAGGCCGAGGAATGGGACAATTTCGGCCTCGCCACCGTCAATTCCAGCCTGATCTATTCGATCATCGACGTGCTGCTCGGCGGCCGGCGCGGGCAGAACACGGTCCGCGTCGAAGGCCGGCCCTACACCACGATCGAGACCAACCTGGTCAAGCGCATGATCGAGGTGGTGCTGGCCGACGCCGAGCTCGCCTTCAAGCCGCTGTCGCCGGTCAAGTTCAACATCGACCGGCTGGAGACCAATCCGCGCTTTGCCGCGATCTCGCGGCCGGCCAACGCGGCGATCCTGGTGCGGCTGCGCATCGACATGGAAGACCGCGGCGGCAACATCGAGCTGCTGCTGCCCTACGCGACCATCGAGCCGATCCGCGCCATGCTTGCTGCAGATGTTCATGGGCGAGAAGTTCGGCCGCGACCCGATCTGGGAAGGCCATCTCGCGACCGAAATCGGCCAGGCGCAGATCGCGGTCGATGCCGTGCTCTACGAGGCGCGGCTGCCGCTGCGCAAGATGATGAAGCTCAAGGTCGGCGACACGCTGCCGCTCGAGCTCAAGCCGGACGCGCTGGTCACGGTGCGCTGCGGCGACGTCACGCTGACCGAAGGCCGCATGGGCAAAGTCGGCGACCGCGTCGCGGTGCGCGTCGCCAAGCCCTTGCGCAAACCGCGGACGACGTTCGCCATGTTCGAGAAGGCGGACGAGCCCACCAATCGGATGGAGGCGCCGTGAGCTATCATTATGGCTTTCTGGTCGAGAGCATGGTCTCGATCCTGCTGCTGCTCACGATCCTCTATTGCGTCCGGCTCAACAAGCAGCTTCGCCTGCTCAAGGCCGACGAGCAGACGCTGCGCGCGACCATTTCCGAACTGATCACCGCCACCGAAATCGCCGAACGCGCGATCGCCGGGCTGAAGGCGACCATGCGCGAAGGCGAGCAGAGCCTGGGCGCAGCGGCTGCAACGGGCGGAGACCTTCTCCGCCGACATCGAGCGCCAGCTCGCCGCCGGCGAGGAACTGCTGGCGCGGCTCACCCGCATCGCCGGCGCCGCGCGGCCGGCCGACGAGCCGGTCGCCGCGCTCCCGACGCCAAGGCGGTTGCCGCCGCGGCGCAAGCCTTCGCCGAACGCGCGCGCGAGCTGCGCGGTCTGCGGCGGCCTTGCCGCATGATCCGCTGGGCGCGCGATTTCCGGCTGATCCCGGTCGTCCTGCTGGCGACGATCTGCCTGTTCGCGCTCAAAGTGTCGGGCCTGGTGTTCGACGGCGGCTATACGCTGGCCGAGCGGCTGCAAGGCCTCGACAAGAACCGCATGCAGAGTCACGACGCGCGAGAGCGTGCCCGACTATCCCAAGATCGTCGTCGCCGACGGGCAGCGCGCCGCCGGAGCGGCCGCGCGCGCCAAGCAATCCTGGGCGCAGGAGATGTTCAATTTCGGCGGCGACAGCGGTGACATCACCGGCTCGGTCGGCGGCGAGGAAGACAAGCCGAGCGGCCCGGCGCTCAAGACCGAGCGACAAGCCGCCGGAGCCGCCCAAGCTGGAAGTCGGCAACGTCGACGGTGCCGATGGAAGCCGGGCCACATCGCCTCGGCCGGCGAGCGCGCCATCCTCGAGCGCCTGCAGGAGCGCCGCAAGGAGCTCGACACGCGCGGCCGCGAACTGGAAATGCGCGAGAGCCTGCTCAAGGCGACCGAGAAGCGGCTGGAAGCCAAGGTCGCCGAGCTCAAGGACGTGGAGGCGCGCGTCAACACCGCCATGGGCACGCGCGACAAGGCCGAGGCGCAGCGCTTCAAGAGCATCGTCGTCGATGTACGAGAACATGAAGGCGAAGGACGCCGCGCGCATCTTCGAACGGCTCGACATGAAGATTCTGGTCGAGGTCGCGACCCAGATCAAGCCGGCCAAGATGTCGGAAATCCTCGCGCAGATGACGCCGGAGGCGGCCGAGCGGCTCACCGTCGAGCTCGCCCGCCGCGCGGACGGAAAGCCGCAGAAGCGCCGACCAATTGCCGAAGATCGAAGGCAAGCCGACGGCGGCTGAGCGCGATGATCATTATCGCCCGGCAAAACGCTCACGGTTAACGCGACGTTAAACGCCGAACCCTAGGCTGTCGCGGCCGGCATTGTCGCCGGCTGGAACGGCTGCATGACGGCATCGCCATTCAGCCCGGTGGAGACCCGCGCGCGCGAGCGCATGCGGGCGCGCCCGCTATGGCGTCGCGGCGCGCTGGCGACTGTCGCCGTCTGCTGCATGCTGATGCTGTCGCGCCGCCGCTCGGCGGCCGCGCGCAGGCCGAGGACCGGTCAAGGGCGAGGTCAAGGTCATCGACCGACGGCGGCTATGTGCGCCTGGCGTTCCGCTTCGAGAAGGAAGTGCCGGCCACCATCGAGCTCACCTATCCGATCATGGTGGTGACGTTCAAGAAGCCGGTCGCCATCGCGGTCGACCGGCTCAATGCCGGCGCGCCGGACGTATATCAGCGCCGCGCGGCTCGATCCCGACGGCATGTCGATCCGCATCGCGCTGGCGCACAAGGTTAAGCTCAACTCGATCCCGGCCGCCGAACGGCTCTATGTCGATCTGCTGCCCGAGACCTGGACCGGCGTGCATGCCCGGTCTGCCGCAGCGAGGTGGTCGAGGAACTCGCCAACCGCGCGCTCGACGCCGAACGCCAGCTGCGCCAGCAGCGGTTCAGCCGCCAAGACGCAAGAAGCCGTCGGCGATCCGCGTCAAGGTCGCGACCCAGCCGACCTTCACGCGCTACGTCTTCGCGATGCCGGACTTGGCCAATGTCGTTCCCGAGACGCGGCGACGGAAAGCTGACGCTCGAGTTCGATCAGCCGATCAAATGGGATCTGGCGGACGCCAAGGCGGCGATGCCGCCGACGCTGCGATCGATCGATACCGACGTCGAGGACGATTCCGACCGCCGTCACGTCTTCGCCTTCAACGGCACGCCGAAGGTGCGCACCTTCCGCGAGGACCGCAGCATCGTGGTCGATGTCGAGCCATGCGACGCCAAGCCAAAGCCCAAGCACGGTGACGTCCGAGCCGAGCAGCGTCCCAAGCCGGCGCCAGCCGCGGCCGCCGCCGTGCCGGCCATCGCGCCGCCCGAGACCGTGCCGGCCAAAGAGGCCGCGGCTGAGCCGCCGCCGAAAGCTGCGGCCGCACCCGCGCCGCCGCCGCGCCGAAGCTGGCCGCCCAAGCCGCCGCGCCGCGACGCCGCCGGCGACGCCAAGTCCGGCGCCGAAGGTGGCCGCGGCCCGCCGCGCCGCCAGCCGCCAAGCCGGCCACCGCCGAACGCCAAGCGGCCGGCGCCCAATCCGAATGCGCCGGTCGTCGTCGATGCTGCGCCAGTCCGGCGACGCGCTTGCGCGCCGAATTCCCGTTCGCGGTCGCCGACGCCGGCCGCCGTGTTCCAGCCGCGCCGACATGCTGTGGCTGGTGTTCGACAGCGCCGCCAAGATCGATCTCGCCGCGCTCGACGGCGACAGCAGCCACGTCGATCCGCAGCGCCACGCTCGACGCGCGGCGCGGACGGCGAAGCGATCGTGCGCATCAAGCTGGAGCGGCCGCGCCTGGTCAGCCTGCGAGGCCGACGGCCCGGGCTGGGTCGTCGACCATCGGCGACACCGTCACGGTGCCGAGCCAGCCGCTCGCCATCGCCCGCAACGTCGTCGGCAAAAACCGCGCCAGCATCGTCATCCCGTTCGACAAGCCCGCGCAAACTCCATCGTCTCACCGACCGCGACGTCGGCGACCGGCTGCTGGTGGTCACCGCGCTCGGGCCGGCGCGCGGCTTCCTCAAGGGCGCAGAATTTCGTCGAGTTGCGCGCGCTGCCGTCGACCCAGGGCGTGGTGCTGCAGCCGCTCGCCGACGACGTCACGCCGGAGCTTGCCGTCGACAAGATCACCGATCACGCCGTCCGAGCGGGCTGTCGCTGTCGCCGACGCGCGATCGGCCAACGGCGCAACTTCGCCAGCAATTCCGCGCGGCCTGAGCTTCGACACCCAGCTCTGGAGCTTCGACCGCGCAGGCCAAATTCAACGCCCGGCAGGCCGAACTGATCCAGCTCGCCGCCATGGCGCCGGTCGCGCAAGCGCAAACAGGCGCGGCTCAATCTCGCGCGCTTCTATCTCGCCCGCGACATGGCGGCGGAGGCCAAGGCGCGTGCTCGACGTCGCGCTCGTCCGACAAGAGTGCCGACGACGACGTCACCGGCACCGTGCTCAAGGCGGTCGCCAACTCATGCTCGACCGGCCCGACGAGGCGCTCAAGGAATCTGGCCAATCCGCGCGTCGGCAACCAGCTCGATGCGCCGATCTGGCGCGCGATCGCCTATGCCCGACCCGGCAAATGGCCGCAGGCGCAAGCCGCTTTCAAGAACGTCGACAGCGCGATCGCCGCGCTGCCGATCGAATTGCAGCGCATGGCGCTGCGCGAGGCGCTGCGAACCGCCGATCGAGGTGCGCGATTTCGACGGCGCCGACCGCATCGTCAACGAGTTCGAGACGCATCGGCGTGCCGCATCGAGCTGGAGCCCGCGATCGCCGTGCTGATCGGGCGCCTGGACGAGGCGCTGGGCCGCAACGGCGACGCGCTGCGCCAACTACCGCGTCGCCGCCGACTTCGCGCGACCGGCGCGCCGCCGCGCAAGGGCGCCTGCGCGAAATCGTGCTGCGCTACGCCATCGGCGACATGCCGCGCAAGGACGCGATCACCGCGCTCGAAACGCTCACCACGATCTGGCGCGGCGACGAGACCGAGGCCGAAGGCCTCAAGCTGCTCGCGCATCTTTATACCGCAGGACAACCGCTATCGCGACGCCTTCCACGTCATGCGCACGGCGCTGCATGGCGCATCCCAATTCCGATCTCACCCGCGCAGATCCAGGACGAGGCGGCGCGTGACCTTCGACAGCCTGTTCCTCGGCGGCAAGGGCGACGCGCTGCCGCCGATCGAGGCGCTCGGCCTGTTCTACGACTACCGCGATCTCACCCCGATCGGCCGGCGCGGCGACGAGATGATCCGCCGGCTCGCCGACCGGCTGGTGTCGGTCGACCTGCTCGATCAGGCCGCCGAACTGCTGCAGCACCAGGTCGATCACCGGCTGCAGGGCGCTGCGCGCGCGCAGGTCGCGACCCGGCTCGCCGTCATCTATCTGATGAACCGCAAGCCGCGACCGCGCGCTCGCCGACGCTTGCAGACGACGCGCACGGCGGAATTGTCCAACGAATTGCGCGACCAGCGCCTGCTGCTGGAGGCGCGCGCGCTGTCCGACACCGGCCGCCATGACCTGGCGCTGGAGTTGATCGCCAATATCAACAGCCACGAGGCGATCCGGCTGCGCTCCGACATCCTGTGGGCGGCGCAAGCGCTGGCGCGCGGCCGCCGAGCAGATCGAACTGCTCTACGGCGACCGCTGGAAGCGACTTCACGCCGCTGACCGAGACCGAGCGCTTCGACATCCTGCGCGCGGCGATCGGCTATTCGCTCGGCGACGAGCCGATCGGGCTGGCGCGGTTCCGCGAGCGCTATGTCGCCAAGATGGCGGACACGCCGGACCGCCGCGCCTTCGAGGTGGTGAGCGCGCCGGTCGGCACCGCCAGCGCGGAATTCCAGGACATCGCCAAGAAGGTCGCCGGCGTCGATTCGCTGGATGCCTTCCTGCGCGACATGCGCACGCGCTATCCGGATGCTGCGGCGATCTCGCCGGCCGCCGCCGACAAGGCGCCCGCGGCCGCGCCCGCAGCGCCGAAAGCCCAGGCCGCGCGCCGCGTCGGCGCCGGCCAAAGCCCGACAACATGCCGACCGGATCGATCGCGCGGCCTAACCGCTGCCGCCGGCCGCGCGAAAGCGCGGGCTCAAGGCCGATCAGTCGCCGACCGGGTCGATTGTGTCGCTGGAGCGCGCTGTGCGCGCGCTGAGCGGTTCGCCGCTACGTCCCGTAGCTCTGGATCAGCGAGCCGGCCACCAGGCTCCAGCCGTCGACCAGCACGAAGAAGATCAGCTTGAACGGCAGCGACACCACGACCGGCGGCAGCATCATCATGCCCATCGACATCAGCACCGAAGCCACCACCAGATCGATGATCAGGAACGGCAGGAACAACAGGAAGCCGATCTCGAAGGCGCGCTTGAGCTCGGAGATCATGAAGGCCGGCACCAGCACGCGCAGCGAGATATCCTCGGGCTTGGCCGGTGCGGCTTCCTTCGACATGTCGACGAACAGCTTGAGATCCTTTTCGTTGACGTTCTTTTCCATGAAGGCGCGCAGCGGCACCGCGCCGCGCTCGAAGGCCTGCTCGGCGGTGATCTCGTTGGCGACCAGCGGCCGCACGCCGGTGTCGTAGGCTTTCTGCAGCGCCGGGCCCATCACGAAGGCGGTGAGGAACAGCGCGAGCGAGACGATCACCGCGTTGGGCGGCGCGGTGGCGGTGCCGAGCGCGGTGCGCAGCAGCGACAGCACCACCACGATGCGGGTGAACGACGTCATCATCACCAGGATCGACGGCGCCAGCGACAGCACCGTGAGCAGCGCGATCATCTGGATCACGCGCTCGGTCAGCCCGCTGCCTTGGCCGAAATTGACGCTGATGTCCTGCGCGCCGGCAGGCGTCGCCGCCGCTGCGATCAGCCCGGCTACTCCGACCACCACCGTCAAAAGACGGACACGGCGGTCGGAAATGCCTGTCACGGTCTTTCCTGGCGGACGGCCCAGCAAGCTGGCCATCTCCTCTTCGAGATTGTCGTAGAGGTCCTTTGCCGGCGGCGCCGACGGCTCGAGCTTGGGCTCGAGCTTCGGTTCGACCTTCGGCTCGGCTTTGCGGCTCGATCTTCGGTTCGAGCTTGCGTCGTCGCGGATCTTGGGTTCGAATTTCGGCTCGACGCGCGGCTTGAAATCGCGCGGCGGCGCTGGCTTCGGCGGCGCTGCGGCCAGCGGATCGGTCACCGGCGGACGGCTCTCCGGCACCGGCGCGCGGCGCAGCGCCGCTTCGAGCTGCTGCGCCATCTCGGCGAGGTTGTGATCGGTCTGCGGCGACGGTGGCGGCTCGGCGGGCGGCGGCACGCGGGCGCCACGCTGGCCGCGGTGCCGGTTCGCTGCGCGGCGCGGGGCTGCGAGATCGGGCGGATTGAGCCGGCGTCGACAATTCGGCGGCAAGGCCGGTGAGGCTGTCGGCGGGGCGCGCGCGTCGCGCCCGGCTCGGGCGGCAGCCAGGGCTCTTCGGTCGCGGACGAGCGGTAGGGACGCGGCGGCGGGATCGGCGCCGGCTCGCTCGACCGGCTGCAGCGGCCAGGTGCTTTCGCCGTGCGACGGCGTGGCGCGCGGAGCGTCGGCTCGTCACGCGCGGCGGCTCGCGCGCTGCTTCGCGGGCGCCGACGGTCGCGCGCACGATATTGGGCTCGACCACGACGTCGGTCGGGCCGCCGATCATCAGCAGATGTTCGACATTGTCGCGGCGGATCAGCACCAGGCGGCGGCGGCCGTCGACGGTGGCGGCATCGATCACGGCCAGCCGCGGCTGGCGTCCGCGCGCGCCGCCGCCCAGGCGGTTGGCGCCGAAGCGGCGCACCAGCCAGGCGGTCAGGCCGATCAGCGCGAGCACCACCGCGAATGCGATGAAGAACTTCGCGGCCAGCGGCATCTCCGAGCCGAACAGGTCTCGAACATCAATACGCTCCGTCCTTCGCGCCGCGGCGCATCGGGCGGGAATCGCCCGAATGGTTAACTCCGTAAGGCACAATTTGCCGCCCGGAATACTAACAGAGCATTAACAAATATTCGGCCTTTTGCCATCCCACCGCCGGTTCCGCTATGCTGACGCATGGTAAACGGCGCCCGCGGCACGGCCGTTCCGGCCCTATCTTTTTACCCGCCATTAACCATACGCCCGGCAAAGTCTGCCTAGCGCGGCGCTGCCGCGACCGGCGAATTTCGAGGGTTAGCTCATGGCGCATCACCGATCTCCCGATCCTGTCGATGCTGCGCACCCGGCTGCAATGGGCGCAGGAGCGCCAGCGCGTGCTGGCCGAAAACGTCGCCAACGCCGACACGCCGAACTACCGCGCGCGAGATCTGGCGCCGCTGAAATTCGACGCGCCGGCGCAGGCGCGCCGCGCGCCGCGTCGACCACCGTTTCGCTCGCGCGCACCGAGCGCGGCCACATCGCCGGGATCGGGCAGAGCGGTTCGCCGTTCCGCAGCCAAGACCGACAGCCGATTACGAAGTGCGCCCGACCGGCAACGCGGTGAACCTCGAGGAAGAGATGATGAAAGTGGCGGCCAACCAGATGGACTACCAGGCGGTGACCGCGCTCTACACGCGCAGCCTCAGCCTGATCAAGACCGCGCTCGGCAAGAGCTGACGTTGCACCGCGCGTAACGCGCGCGCTGAAACGAAGGAGGCCGATCTTGGATTTCCTCAAGACCATGGCGATCGCGGCCTCCGGCCTGCGCGCGCAGGCCGGCCGCATGCGCATCATCTCGGAGAACATCGCCAACGCCGATTCGACGCCGACCACGCCCGGCGCCGATCCTTACCGGCGCAAGATTCCGACGCTTCCAGACCGAAGTCGACCGCACGCTCGACGTGCAAGCTGGTCGAGCTCGGCAAGACGCGCGACCGACACGTCCGACTTCCGGCTGAAATACGAGCCGGGCCATCCGGCCGCCGACACGAACGGCAACGTCAAATATCCCAACGTCAATCCGCTGCTGGAAATGACCGACATGCGCGAGGCCCAGCGCTCCTACGAAGCCAACATCAACGTCATCAGCGCCACGCGCCGCATGCTCCAGCGCACCATCGATATCCTCAAAGCCTGAAAGCAGGAAGTTAATCGATCATGGCCTCACCGCTCGCCGCCGCCAGCGCCTATGCCAATATCGCGCGCCTCGCCACGATCCGTCGCGCGCGCTCGCCGACGCCGCCGGGCGCCGGCGCCGGCAACGGCGAGACCAGCTTCGCCGCCTTGCTCAAGGACGCGATCGGCTCGGTCGTGCGAGACCGGCAAGAAATCCGACGCGCAGACGCAGGCCATGGCCAACGGCAAGTCCAACATGGTCGACGTGGTCACCGCGGTGGCGGAGACCGAGGTCGCGGTCGATGCCGTGGTCGCGGTGCGCGACAAGGTGATCGCGGCCTACGAAGAAATCATGAAGATGCCGATCTGATTTTCTCCCGCGCAGGGGAGAGCGTAAAGGAAGACAATGACCGGACCGGAAGTTCTCGATGTCGCGCGCGACGCGATCTACACGCTGATCGTCGTCGCCAGCCCGGTGATGCTGGTGGGCCTGGCGGTCGGCGTGGCGATTTCGCTGCTGCAGGCGCTGACGCAAATCCAGGAAATGACCTCGCCTTCGTGCCGAAGATCCTGGCGATCTTCGTTTCGCTGCTGATCGCGCTGCCGTTCATGGCCGAGCAGCTGCACGCGGAGATGCTGCGGATCGCCGCCCGCATCGTCAGCGGCTAAGCCAGTCGATGCGCGTCGACGTTTCATTCCTGCCGGCGCTCGCCGCGGCATTCCTGCTGACCTTCGCGCGCGTCGGCACCATGGTCATGCTGCTGCCGGGCGTCGGCGAATTGAACCTGCCGGCGCGGGTGCGGCTGACCATCGCGCTGGTGCTCACCGCCATCCTGCTGCCGTCGCACCAGAAGGCCTACACGATCGATCTCGACGGCGCTGGCGCCGGTGCTGACCATGCTGGTCCAGGAGACTCATGATCGGCGCGGTGCTCGGGCTGACCGCGCGGCTGGCGATCTCGGCGCTGCAGGTCGCGGGCTCGGTGGTCGCCCAGCAACTGGGCCTCGGCTTCGTCACCGCCGTCGATCCGACGCAGAACCAGCAGGGCATGCTGGTCGGCAATTTCCTCACGCTGCTCGGCATCACGCTGATCTTCGCCACCGACCTGCATCATCTGGTGATCGCGGCGCTCAACGACAGCTACACGCTGTTCCAGCCCGGCGAGATGCCGCTGGTCGGCGACGCGGCCCAGCACGTCACCCGCATCGTCGGCGACCGCGTTCCGCATCGGCATCCAGCTGTCGGCGCCGTTTCTGGTGTTCGGCCTGCTGTTCAATCTCGGCCTCGGCGTGCTGTCGCGGCTGATGCCGCAGATGCAGGTGTTCTTCATCGGCCTGCCGCTGTCGATCATGCTCGGCCTGCTGCTGCTGCTGTTGGTGATCGGCGCCATGATGGGCACCTTCGTCGGCTATATCGAAGGCGTGCTCGGCGACCTCGCGCCGCACGGCTGATCGAGACGCGCATGGCCGACGACGAACCCGACAACACCGAAAAAACAGAAGACCCGACGCAAAAGCGCCTGGACGAGGCGCTCCAGCGCGGCGACGTGGTCAAGAGCCAGGAGGTCAACACCTGGTTCATCATCGCCGGCGCGACGCTGGTGCTGATGCGCGTTCTCCGGCGGCATGAGCGCCGAGCTCACCGCCACCATGCGCGGGCTGATCGCCAACGCGCATGACATCCGACATGGACGGGCCGGCGCTGCCGCGGCTGTTCGAGAAGATCGGCGTCGAACTGATCGCGGCCGTCGCCATTCCGTTCCTGCTGCTGATGCTGGCGGCGCTCGGCGGCAACCTGATCCAGCACCGGCTGGTCTGGTCGCTCGAGGCGCTGGCGCCGAAGCTGTCGCAAGATCTCGCCGGCCGCCGGCTTCAAGCGGCTGTTCTCGCAAGCAGGCGCTCGCCAATTTCGCCAAGGGCCTGGTCAAGCTGCTGCTGGTCGGCGCGCGTGCTCACCGCGCTGATGTGGCCCGAGCGCGGCCGCATCATGGCGCTGAGCGCACCGATCTCGGCCGCGGTGCTGCCGCTCGCCAAGACGCTGGCGCTCAAGCTGCATGGGCGCCGTGGTCGCCATGATGGCGATCGTCGCGGCCGCCGATTATCTGTTCCAGTACCGGCAATGGTACGAGCGGCAGAAAATGTCGCTGCGGAATTGAAGGAGGAGTTCAAGCAGACCGAAGGCGATCCGGCGATCAAGGGCAAGATGAAGCAGGTGCGCCAGACGCCGCATGCGCAAGCGCATGATCGCCGCCGTGCCGAAGGCCGCGGTGATCATCACCAACCCGACCCATTATTCGATCGCCCTGCAATACGAGCGCGGCATGGAGGCGCCGGTCTGCGTCGCCAAGGGCGTCGATGCGCTGGCGCTGAAGATCCGGGAGGTGGCCGGCGAGCACTCGATCCCGATCGTCGAAAATCCGCCGCTCGCCCGCGCGCTGCACGCCACCGTCGAGGTCGACCAGGCGATCCCGCCCGAGCACTACAAGGCGGTGGCCGAGGTGATCGGCTACGTCATGCGGCTGCGCCGGGCCGGTTCGCCGGTAACTGGCCAAAGCGGTGCATTTGCCGCATAAGCACTGCGGATGGGCCGGCTGGGCAGGCTCTTGGCGCCGATGGGGCTGGCCTTAAGGCACTCAGGAGTCGATGACAGGCTCAGACCGTCATGGCAGCCCAGAGCAACGCCGCAATGCAGCGCCGGAACCGGCGACCGCGGCGGCGGTGCGGCCGGCCTTCGACAAGAGCCAGAGCGCGCCGCGCGGCGGCTCGTCGGCCTGGTGCTGCTGGTCGCGCTGGCGCTGATCGCGCGCCGCCGCCGGCCTGATCTATATCGGCCGCGACCACGCCGGACACCTATATTCTGGCGCTGCTGGCGCGTGCTCGGCACCGTCGGCGTGTTCGCGCTGTTCGCGCTGGCCTCCGGCATCCTGCAGTTTGCCGGCCGCGAGCCAGGGCAATCCGCTGCTCAAGGCGGTGGTCGACAACGCCTTCGACGGCATCGTGGTCACCGACCAGGCGGGCCGCGTGTTCTACGCCAACGCCACCTATCTCGACCTGATCGGCGCGGCCGACGACAACGATGTGCGGCCGATCGAGCGGGTCTTCATCGGCGATCCCGACGTCTCCGAGGCGATCTACCGCCTGCTCAAGGCCGCGCGCGAGGGCCGCCGCCTGCAGGAGGAAGTGCGCGTTCCCGGCGCCGACGCCGCAGGCGGCGCGCTGGCTGCGCCTGCGCGTGCGCCCGCTCGGCGAGGGCAAGCGCGACGCGCGCATGACGGTGTGGTCGATCGCCGACGTGACGCGCGACCGCGAGCGCGCAGGAAAACGTGTTCCAGGAACTGCAGCACGCCATCGATTATCTCGACCACGCGCCGGCCGGCTTCTTCTCGGTCGATGCGGCGGGCGACATCGTCTATCTCAACGCCACGCTCGCCGCCTGGCTCGATCACGATCTCGCGCAGGTCGGCGCCGGCTCGCTCAAGCTCACCGATATCGTCGCCGGCGAGGGCGCGGCGCTGCTCGACCACGCTCAACGCCGCGCCCGGCGAAGTGAAAACCGAGGTGCTCGACCTCGACCTCAAGACGCGCGGCGGCAAGCCGGTGCCGGTGCGGCTGTTCCACAAGGTGGCGTTCGGCGCCGACGGCGCGGCCGGCGCCTCGCGCACGCTGGTGCTCAACCGCGCCAAGGACGACGGCAGCGATCCGCAGCGCGCGGCGGAAGTGCGCTTCATGCGCTTCTTCCAGAACACGCCGATGGCGATTGCCACCGTCGACAAGACCGGCCGCATCGCGCGCAGCAATGCGCGCTTCGCCTCCGCCTTCGAGGGCATGCTCAAGGGCGACGAGCGCTCGATCCTCTCGGTCGTGGCCGAGCGCGACCGCGCCGGCGCTCGAAGCCGCGATCCGCAAGGCGGCGCGAGGGGCAGGGCGACATCGCGCCGGTCGAAGCCGCGCTCGCCGGCCGCGGCGAACGCTGGGCGACGTTTCTTCGTGTCGGCGGTCGAGGAGGAGGACCGCGACGGCGAGGCGGCCATCGTCTACGCGCTGGAGACCACCGCGCAGCGCACGCTGGAGAACCGCATCTACCAGCAGCAGAAGATGGAGTCGGTCGGCCAGCTCGCCGGCGGCATCGCGCACGACTTCAACAACGTGCTCTCCGCCATCATGATGGCGACCGACTTCCTGCTCAACGCGCACAAGCCGACCGATCCCGTCGTTCCAGGACATCATCCAGATCAAGCAGAACGCCAACCGCGCCGCCGCGCTGGTGCGGCAGCTGCTGGCGTTCTCGCGCAAGCAGACGCTGCGGCCGCAGGTGCTCGACCTCGGCGAGACGCTGAGCGACCTCGGCATGCTGCTCAAGCGGCTGATCGGCGAGAAGGTGACGCTCGACGTCGTGCATCGGCCGCGACCTGTGGCCGGTGAAGGCCGACCTGTCGCAATTCGAGCAGGTGATCGTCAATCTCGCGGTCAACGCGCGCGACGCCATGCCGGACGGCGGCAAGCTCACCATGCGCACCGCCAACGTGCCGGCCGCCGAAAGCGGCAAGCTTCGCCTACAAGGGCATGCCGAGCGCCGACTACGTGCTGGTCGAAGTGAGCCGACACCGGCACCGGCATCCCGCCCGACATCATCGACAAGATCTTCGAGCCGTTCTTCTCGACCAAGGAAGTCGGCAAGGGCACCGGCCTCGGCCTGTCCACGGTCTACGGCATCGTCAAGCAGACCGGCGGCTTCGTCTATGCCGAATTCAAAGCCGGGCAACACCGCGTTCCGCATCTTCCTGCCGCGCCACGTGCCGGGCGCCGAGGAGGCGCTGCCGCAGATTCCCGGCGCCGAGGCGCCGGCGATCGCCGGCGCCATGTCGGCGGCCGGCAGCATGGCGAAGCGCGCCGCAGCGCCGATCTGACCGGGCACGGCACCATCCTGCTGGTCGAGGACGAGGAGGGCTTGCGCGCGCTCAATGCCCGCGGGCTGACCTCGCGCGGCTATACCGTGCTCGAGGCCGGCAACGGCGTCGAGGCGATCGAGGTGCTGGAAAAGCAGGGCCACGTCGATCTGGTGGTGTCGGACGTGGTGATGCCGGAAATGGACGGGCCGACGCTGCTCAAGGAACTGCGCCGGCGCGATCCGAAGGTGAAGATCATCTTCGTCTCCGGCTATGCCGAGGAAGCGTTCCAGAAAAACCTGCCGAGCAGGAGCAGTACGAATTCCTCGCCAAGCCGTTCACGCTCAAGCAGCTGGTCTCCAAAGTCAAAGAGACGATGGCGGAGTGACCGCGCGCGGATCAGGCGGTCGCGGCCGGCTCAGGCGGCTTCGAGCGGCGCCGGCGCGGCTCGTTTCGTCGGCGGGCGATGGCGCGCGGCGGGGTTTGGCCCGCCGCCGGCGAAGCTTGCGTTCGAATTTCACGCCGATCTGGGTCGGCTTGCGCCACACCACGCGGCAGAAACGGCGCGCCGCGCCGTTGCTCGACAGCAGCAGGACGAAACGATCCGGTACCGACGCGCCGTCGTTGACTTCGATGCGCGCGCCGGTCTCCGAAATGTCGGACACGACGCAATCGAACCGTTGCTGGCGGCGTCGGCGCCACCCAGGCGGTGTAGCGCAAGGGCTGGCGGCGCGATACGGCGTTTTTCCTTGCTCATGCAGCCTCGTTGCCGGCCGGCCGGGCCGGCGCATCGAATCCATTCACCGTCCGTTAACGTTCGGCTGAACGCAACGCCGAACTCTATCGGTTGGCGATTACCAATTCATAAAGCGCGTATTGCACGCCCGCATTTGCCGCGCCGCCCATGCGTCCGGGCGTTGACCTTGCGGCGATTTCCGTCTATGTCGCCGCCCGCAACCTGGTTTTCGGCCTCATCTTGCTGACACGCTGCCGGCTTTGGGCCGCGCCTCAAGTGATCTCCCAAAACTTGGATTGTTGCCGCCAACGCGATGAGCGCGCGGGCGTTCAACAAGAAGCGTGAAAGGAACTATGATGCCTGTCGGAACTGTGAAGTTCTTCAATACCCAAAAAGGCTTCGGCTTTATTCAGCCGGATGACGGCTCCAAGGATGTGTTCGTGCACATCACCGCGGTCGAGCGCGCCGGCATGCGTTCGCTCAACGAGGGCCAGAAGGTCAGCTACGAGATCGTCACCGAGCGCGGCAAGCAGGCGGCCGGCAATCTGCAGTCGGCCTGAGTTCGCCAACAAGAGCTGAAGAACTTCTTCGAAGATGAAAGCCCGGCGGCGACGCCGGGCTTTTTGCATGTGCGGCGCTGGTGTAACAATGGCACGCACAACAAACGCGAAACGGGAGGACGCTCATGGACATCATTGCTTGCGGATCGCGGCCGTCGCGGCGCGCTGCCGGCCTCGAGCTTCACCGGCACGGTGTGGCAGGACCCGATCATCCAGGCGCCCGATCCGGCGCTGCTGCGCGCCGGCCGGGTGCGCTTCGAGCCCGGCGCGCGCACCTTCTGGCACACCCATCCGCTCGGGCAGACGCTGCATATCATTTCCGGCATCGGCCACGTGCAGACCTGGGGCGGGCCGATCCGGCAGGTGCGCGCCGGCGACACGGTGTGGATTCCGCCGGGCGAGAAGCATTGGCACGGCGCCACCCCCGAGCACAGCATGGAACACATCGCCATGCAGGAGGCCAAGGACGGCGAGCACGTCACCTGGCTCGAAGCCGTGACCGACGAGCAATACAAGGCAAGACCGGCTTGAGCCAAGGCTGCGATCAAGCGCGCGTGAAGCGCCGGAATAGCGCCACGTTGAAGGGTTTTGTCTTGCTTAGGCGGGGCGACGGGCTTCCGCCAATGTCGGGAGGACTTCAATGACTGGCTATCGGATAAGCGTGCCGCTGGCGGCATGCTCGCGCTACTTTGCGCAGCGCCGGCGCAGGCGCAGCAGGCCAATATGAGTTTCTTCGTCACCAGCGCCGGGCCGGGCAAGGGCGCCGATCTCGGCGGGCTTGCCGGCGCCGACAAGCATTGCCAGGACCTCGCAGCGTCGGCCGGCGCCGGGGCCAAGACCTGGCATGCGTATCTGTCGACGCAAGGCGCCGGCGCGGTGAACGCGCGCGACCGCATCGGCAAGGGGCCGTGGGTGAATGCCAAGGGCGTGGTCGTCGCCACCAGCGTCGCCGACCTGCACAGCGCCAACAACAAGCTCAACAAGCAGAACAACCTGTCGGAGAAGGGCGAGATCATCAACGGCCGCGGCGACAAGCCGAACCGGCATGACATCATCACCGGCTCGCACCCCGGACGGCAAAGCGTTTCCGCCCGACAAGGACATGACCTGCAAGAACTACACGAGCAGCACGCAAGGCGCGGTGATGCTCGGCCACAACGACCGGCAGGGCCTCGACGAAAGTGACGCGGCGCATTCGTGGAACTCCTCGCATCCCTCGCGCGGTGCCGAAGGCGGCTGCTCGCAGGCCGACCTGCGCTCGACCGGCGGCGACGGGCTGCTGTACTGCTTCGCGGTCAACTGAACCTGACAGGTCATATTTCGCGCCGGCCGGGCTTGTCCCGACCGGCGCTATTTTGTTTGACTAGGGCACAGACACTAAAGGTGGCCCATGCGCTATCAGCTTTATTACTGGCCGGAGATCCAGGGCCGCGGCGAATTCGTGCGGCTGGCGCTGGAGGATGCCGGCGCGGCTTACGACGACGTCGCGCGCAAAGAGCGGCATGGACAAGATGATGGCGATGATGAATGGCGGCGGCGAAAAGCGCCCGCCGTTCGCGCCGCCGTTCCTCAAGGCCGGCAAGCTCGTCATCGCGCAGACCGCCAATATCCTGTTCTATCTCGGGCCGCGGCTGAAACTTAGCGCCCCGCGACGAGGCCGGCCGGCTCTGGCTGCATCAGTTGCAGCTCACGGTCACCGACTTCGTCAAGGAAATCCACGACACGCATCATCCGCTCGGCGGCGAACTCTATTACGAAGATGCCAAGCCGGAGGCCAAGCGCTTCACCGAAAATTTCCTGAAAAGCCGCGTGCCGAAATATCTCGGCTATTTCGAAGACGTGCTGGAGAAAAGCGGCGGGCCTTTCGTGCTCGGGCGCAAGTTCAGTTATATCGACCTGTCGCTGTTCCAGCTTATCGACGGCCTGCGCTACGCCTTTCCCAAGGCGATGAAGCGCATCGAGCGCAAAGTGCCCGGCGTCGTCGCGGTGCATGCAAAGTTGCGGCGCGCCCGCGCATCAAGGCCTATCTGGCGTCGAAGCGCCGGCTGGCGTTCAACGAGTGGGGTATCTTCCGGCATTACCCGGAATTGGATGAGTGAACTCTTTATTCCTTCCCGCGAAGCGGGGAGGGATCAGACTTACGCAGCTGCGGGCAGCGGCTTCTTGCCGGTCTCGCGCCAGAGCAGGAACAGCCCGGAGCCGACGACGATGGCGGAGCCGGCGAGCAATGGCAACGTCGGGATGTCGCCCCAGAACAGGAAGCCGAGCCCCATCGCCCAGACCAGCGAGAAATAATAGAACGGCCCGACCGCGGCGGGCGGCGCGAGCGACAGCGAGCGCGTCCACCAATATTGGCCGATCCCGTTGAGCAGGCCGTTGACCACCATGGCCGCCAGTGCGAGGCCGTTCGGCCAGGCGAAGCCGAAGATCGGCATGGCGACGGCGAAGAACGCCATCAGGAACACCATCTGATACATGGTCAGCGTTTCCGCCGACTCGGTCGAGGTCATGCCGCGCACCGCCGCGGTGACGCTGCCGAACAGCACCGCATTGGCGACCGCAAACAGCGCGCCGATGCGGAAACTGTCGGCGCCGGGCGCCGCCACCAGCAGCACGCCGAGGAAGCCGGCGACCGAGCGCGCAGGCGCGCGCCAGACCGACTTTTTCCTTGAGCCAGAGCGCGGCGAACAGCGTGGCGAACAGCGGCGCGGAGAAATTGATGGCGATGGCGCCGCCGAGCGGCATCAGCGAAAAGGCGATGACGATGCAGGCTCTGCGCCACCGCCTGCGTGCCGCTGCGGCCGAGGTGATCGCGCAGGCGCTGCGTGCGGAACACGGTCAAGCCCGTGCGCGGCAGGATCAACACGGCGCAGACGGCGAGCGAGCCGACCGCGCGGAAGAACAGCACCTCGGCGAACGAATAGCTGGCCACCTGCCATTTCGCGATCGCCATCGAGCCCGCGAACATGACGGTGGCGCTCAGCATATAGAGAATGCCGCGCGGCACGCGGTCGGCGCGCGCGGCGGGCAGGCGCTGGTCGAGGCTGCTCGGTGGTCACCGGGGTGTCAGGCCTCTGGCGGAGGGGATGCCCCGCCTAGCACGGCGTTGCGCGAGCGGGCAGGGGCAAAACGGAATGGCGGCGTTGCGAAAGGCCGTTCAGGCCTGCTACTTGCGTCGCCGCTTGGCGCGCAGCCGCGCCGCCGCTGCGCTTGAGCCGGGCGCGGCGTTCAGCCTCGCTTTGCGTCGCCCGCCGCCTGCGGCAGCGGCTGCATTGGCAGTTCGAGCGGCCGATGACGTTCTTCAGGTAGTCGATGCCGTAGTCGTAGACGATTTCCTCGCCCGGCTTGATGTTGCGCAGCGTGCGGATGAACACGCGGTGCCGGACGTCGTAAGTTTCGGCGTTCGGATTGCAGGAATGGTTGAAGTAGCGCGAGATATTGCTGCGCGGCGAGCCGTCGATGGTCCAGCGGCTGTTGAGCTCGTAGAGGTAGCGGTTGCCGCGCGCCTCGAGGATTTCGGCGGCCTTGGTCTTGAGCAGCGGGCCTTTGTATTCGGCGATCCTGGCGCCCTTGCGGATCGGCCTTGTGGCGAACAGGCCGAGGCCGGTGCGCGAGCGGCCGATGCGGAACGGTCTCCTGGGCATTGTGTGGGGATCTTTAAGTCCAACGGAACGGGCGTTGCGGATGCCAGATGGCCGCGCGTGCGTCAACGCCAAAGAACGTTTGGCCCGGACAAGCCGGGCCAAGAATTGTCGATCGCCGGGATCGGGCGGCTTAGCGGCGCCAGCCGCGGTCCCAATGGCAGCGGCCGTGCGGGCCACGCCAGCGGTGCGGGCCGCAGCCGTCGCGTACCTGGATCACCTGGCCGGTGGCCTTGACGACGCTGTGCAGCGCCGCATCCGGCATGGCCTGGGCGCCGACGGTCATGAACGTGTGGCGATCGCCGCGAGCAATGTGAGCTGGACGCGCATGCAGTTTTCTCCCTGACCTTTGGTTAGAGCGGGGCGGACCAGACCATAAAGCGGGAGCAGCCGCAACGGTTCCCGCCGCCTCAGTGGGATATAATGCAATACGAATTGAACCCGGCGTGATTCGGCGCGACCCATGGCAAATCGTCATGCCAACAGGGGGTGTCCCATGCCGACTGCCAGGATTGTTGCCGCCGCGGCGCTCGCCGCCGGCGTCTTGTCGCTTGCGGGATCGGCCTTCGCCGAGCAAGCGCCGGCGAAAGCCGAGGAGGCTGCAAAACCCGCCTGCATTACTGAACCAGCGGCTTCAAGATGCACGGCAAGACCCCGGTCTACGAGATGATGCTGCAGAACGCCTGCGCCCAGCGCATGAGATGCCGGGTCTACCTCAACGGCGAAACCGCGGGCGGCGCGAGCCGCGGCGAGGCGACGCTGCTGCTTGACGGCGGCCATCAGGGCGCCCCGGCGACGAAATCCTACGCGCTGAAGGTGAAGATGCCCACCGGCATGGCGCAGTCCGCGCGCGAATGCAAGGCGCCGTGAAACTCAAGAGCAACCGAAACGTCCACCAACAGGAAATCCCATGACCACAGCTCAATGCCTTGCCAGGGCCGCGCTGCCGGCCGCCTTCATCACGCTCGCGGCGGCCCCCGTGTCCGCCGAGACGCTCTTCAAGATCATCACCGTGAACGATGAGATCGTGGTCGGTCTCAACGACGCCGAATTGAAGGAATTCGGCGGCGACGCCGGCAGCATTGCGAAAGCCATTGCCGCCAAGGGCTCGCTGACGCTGTGGCAATACGCCATTGGCCAGAAGGATGGCGAGCGTTTCGTCGCGCCGCGCGCCAAAGTCGCCGTGCTGGCGGCGTCGTCGCTGCGCGTCGAGCCCTACAAGCAGCCGTTCAAGGTGCTCGCGCACGAGTGACGAAGCATTGCGGCATGCCGCCGTCGCGCTTCATGATGGCGGCATGACCGCGAGTTCCGACCGCTGGCCCGAACTGCCGCTCGCCGCGTGGCGGGACACGCGCGACACCTTGCATCTGTGGACGCAAGTGGTCGGCAAGATCCGCCTCGCGCTGGCGCCCTGGCTCAATCATTCCTGGCACGTCGCGCTCTACGTCACCGCGCGTGGGCTGACCACCTCGCCGATGCCGTGGCGGGGCGGCAGCCTCGAGATCGAATTCGACTTCGTCGATCACGTGCTATGGGTGCGCCTGAGCGACGGCCGTTTCCGCCAGCTGATGCTCCGGCCGATGATGGTGGCGAAATTCTACGCCGATCTGTTCATCGCGCTGGTCGAACTCGGCGTCGACATCTCCATCCGCACCACGCCGTGCGAAATCGCCGACTGCATCCCGTTCGATCAGGACAGCTTGCACGCGGCCTACGATCGCGACTCCGCCAACCGCTTCTGGCGCGTGCTGCTCACCGCGCACGAGGTGTTCGCGCGCTTCCGCACCGGTTTCCTCGGCAAGGCGAGCCCGGTGCATTTCTTCTGGGGCTCGTTCGATCTGGCGGTGACGCGGTTTTCCGGACGGGCGCGCGCCGCGCCACCCCGGCGGCGTGCCGCATTTGCCGAACGCGGTGGCGCAAGAGGCCTATTCGCACGATGTGTCGAGCGCCGGCTTCTGGCCGGGCGGCGGCGGGCCGATCGATGATGCCGCGTTCTATTCTTATGCCTATCCGGCGCCGGACGGCTTCGCGGCGGCCAAGGTGAAACCCGATGCGGCGTTTTTCTCCAAGGATCTCGGCGAATTCATTCTGCCTTACGACGCGGTGCGCACCGCGCGCGATCCCGACGCCGCGCTGATGGACTTCCTGCAGAGCACCTACGATGCCGCGGCCGATCTGGCGCAGTGGGACCGCGCCGCGCTGGAGTGCGCGATCGGCGTACCGGGGAAGTGCAGGGTGGTGTAGAGCCCTCCGCTGTCATTGCCGGGCATGAGAGTAAGCGAAGCGAACAAAAACGGGAGAAAACGATGAGCCAGAAGGCCGAATTCCACAATCTGGAGAAACCCGACGACGGCTTGCTGCGCGAGCTTGCCGCGGGCGTGACGACGCGCATCTTCGCCGGCGAGCACGCCATGTTGTCGGTGGTGACCATCGCGCCCAACGCCGAAGGCGTCATGCATCATCACCCCGAGGAGCAGTGGGGCGTGCTGCTCGAAGGCTCGGCGGTGCGCTTCCAGGGCGGCGAGGAGATCGCGGTGAAGCAGGGCGACTTCTGGCGCACGCCCGGCAACGTGCCGCACACCATGCGCGCGGGGCCTAACGGCGCGCGCGTGCTCGATATCTTCAGCCCGCCGCGGCCGGAGTACAAAAAGCCGGGCAAGGGGTTTGGAACGGCGTGATCAAGCGCGCGCGGTAGCGGGGAATTGTAGGGTGGGCTGACCAAAGCGAAGCCCACCACTTGAAGACTGTCAAAGCGGTGGGCTCGGCGCGTTCCGCGCCTTAGCCCACCCTACGCTTTTTAACGTTATGTCAAATCCGGCCGACGCCGGGGAAGAAGCACACCGGGCCGAGATTGCGGCCCGCATCGACGAACAGCACAGGCTGGTCGTCGGGCGTTTCGATGCCGGGCCGCACTGTATCGCCGGGCACGCTGCCTTCGACCTGGTAGCACCATTTGTCGGCGCCATCCACTTTGTTCACCGTGTAATGCGCTTGTAACTAGTGTCGTTTGTCTCTTATCTCTTCGGGTAAGCTAGTAAAATTCGTGACTGTATAATCAAGTTCGGCACTTACACGTCGCAAAGGCTCCCCCATGAACGCCCCCGTCACACCCCCCACCGTCCCCCCGTACCACCATACGCCGCTGTTTCCGCTCGGCCCCGACAAGACGCCGTACCGCAAGCTCGAGGTCGATGGCGTGCGCGTTGAGAAGGTGATGGGCAAGGACATGCTGGTGGTCAGCCACGAGGCGCTGCGGGCGCTGGCCGAGGCCGCCTTCACCGACATCAATCATCTGCTACGGCCGGCGCACCTCAAGCAGCTGCGCGCCATCCTCGACGACCCGGAGGCTTCGGCGAACGACAAGTTCGTCGCCTATGATTTCCTGAAAAACGCCAACATCGCCGCCGGCGGCGTGCTGCCGATGTGCCAAGACACCGGCACCGCCATCATCATGGGCAAGAAGGGCCGCCTGGTGTTCACCGACGGCTCGGACGAGGGCGCGCTGTCGGAAGGCGCGCGCGACGCGTACCTGAAAAAGAACCTGCGCTATTCGCAGCTCGCGCCGATCAGCATGTTCGAGGAGAAGAACACAAAGAACAACATGCCGGCGCAGGTCGAGATCTACGCCGAAGGCGAGGGCACCTACAAGTTCCTGTTCATCGCCAAAGGCGGCGGCTCGGCCAACAAGTCGTTTCTGTTCCAGGCGACGCCGTCGATCCTCACCCACGACCGCATGCTGGCGTATCTCAAGGAGAGGGTGCTGACGCTGGGCACCGCGGCGTGCCCGCCGTACCATCTGGCGATTGTCATCGGCGGCACCTCCGTGGAGCTTACCATGAAGACGGTGAAGCTCGCTTCTACGCATTATTATGACACGCTGCCGACCAAAGGCAGCGAGGACGGCCACGCCTTCCGCGATCTCGAGATGGAGCAGGAAGTCTTGAAGATGACGCAGTCGACCGGCGTCGGCGCGCAGTTCGGCGGCAAATATTTCTGCCACGACGTGCGCGTCATTCGGCTGCCAAGACATGGCGCGTCGTTGCCGATCGGGCTCGGCGTGTCGTGCTCGGCCGACCGCCAGGCGCTGGGCAAGATCACTAAGGACGGCGTGTTCCTGGAGGAGCTTGAGCATCATCCGGCGCAGTATCTGCCCGACGTCGACCAGGAGAAGCTCGGCGGCGCGGTGGTCAAGGTCGACCTCAACAGACCGATGAAAGAAATCCTGGCGCAGCTCTCCAAGTATCCGGTGAAGACGCGGCTGTCGCTGTCCGGGCCGATGATCGTGGCGCGCGATCTGGCGCACGCCAAATTGCGCGAGCGGCTGGAAGCAGGGAAGGGCCTGCCGGATTATTTCAAGAACCACCCGGTCTACTACGCGGGTCCGGCGAAGACACCGCAGGGCTATGCCTCAGGCGCCTTCGGGCCGACCACCGCGGGGCGCATGGATTCATATGTCGATCAGTTCCAGGCGGCGGGCGGCTCGATGATCTCGGTCGCCAAGGGCAACCGTTCGCCACAGGTGCGCGAGGCCTGCAAGAAGCACGGCGGCTTCTATCTCGCCTCCATCGGCGGCTCAGCGGCCAACTTGGCCGAGCACTGCATCAAGAAAGTCGAGGTGCAGGAATATCCCGAGCTCGGCATGGAAGCGATCTGGCGTATCGAGGTCGAGGACTTCCCCGCCTTCATCGTCATCGACGACAAGGGCAATGATTTCTTCAAGGAATTGAATTTGGGCTAGCTGTCATTCCGGGGCGCGAACCCGGAATCCAGAGCCGTATTCCGTGTCGCCCCTGGATTCCGGGCCCGGCGCTAGCGCTCGTCCCCGAATGACGAAGAACGAAATCTGGGCTAGCATTCCCCCAACAAGCCAAGGGAGCACGCCTATGATCACCGCGATCGTCCAATTCCAACTGCCCAAGCCGGTGTCGCTCGAGGAGGCCGCGCGCATGTTCGAGTCGACGGCGTCGAAATATCAGAACCTGCCCGGCCTGGTGCGCAAGTACTATCTGCGCTCGGAGGACGGTCGCACGGCCGGCGGCGTTTATCTCTGGGTGTCGAAGGCGGCGGCGGAAAAAGTTTACAGCGGCGAATGGCGCGAGCGCGTCGCCAAGCTCTACGGCAACGCGCCGCAGGTGACGTATTTCGACACGCCGGTGATCGTCGACAATGCCTTAGGCGGCGCCATCACCAAGGCGGCGTAGACGTTCGTCTCAGACATTAATCTCGCACATGAGTCTCGACGACGCTTGTGCGCCGCAACAGCGCGGCGCGTCACGGCACTGTGACGAGTTGCCGCAGTGTCGCGTATTGAAGCGGCGCTAGCATTTATCGGCGGCGTCTTCGACGAAAGTGGCGGCAACGCCCTTGCGGGACGGTGCATTGTCGGCCATTGCCGGTGCTCGCTGTCGCGGGACACCGCAACGGCACGTTTCCGGTTTGGGGCGCTCGAATACAAAAAACGCACGATACGGCTGGCACGACGACCCGCCGTCGCATTCAGGCCTTGACCAGCACCGGGGCGTGAGAGATCGGCGGCATCCGAGATGGAGAAATTGATCAGCGTGTATTTGGCGTAGACCAGGCCGGGGATGTGGTCGATGAAGATCGTGATCAGCGCGAAGCCGCGCCAGAAGTCGACCGCATTGGGTTGACGCTGCATGTTCGGGCCCGGCCCGCGTCGCGGCGACAGCACTGTGCCGGGGCCGCGCGTCGGCGGTCAAGCAGGCGCCGCTCGCCGTTATGGCTCATGCCGCGGGCCGCCGGGCGATGATATTGACGACCTTCATCGACATGACCGCCTCGTCGGCCTGATTGAACACCTCGATGAACGAGGTCACCGCGCCGCGGTCGGGCTTGGATTTCGATGGGCTCGCCTTGAGCACGGTGACCTGCACCGTGAGCCGGTCGCCCGGCCGCACCGGCTTGAGCCAACGCAACTCGTCGAGGCCCGGCGAGGCGAGGCTGGCGACATGGGTGAGATAATGCTCGGCATAAAGCCGCATCATCAGCCCGCAAGTGTGCCAGCCGCTGGCGATCAGGCCGCCGAACTGGGTGTCTTTGGCCGCCTCCGGGTCGGTATGGAAACTCTGCGGATCATAGAGCTTGGCGAAGGCGACGATCTCGTCCGTCTCGACCGCGACGCTGCCGAAGCGATGCACATCGCCCTCGACATAGTCGTCGAAATAACGGTCGTCGATGGCGTGGGCAAACGGCATGCGGGCGCTAGAACCCGGTGGCAAAGCGCGCCATCACGATGATGATGGCGACCTGCATCACGCCCTGCACGCGCGACCACGCGCACGTAAGTGCGCATCCAGCGCTGTAGTTTGGCCGGATCGGGCGCGGGCTTCTGGATCTCGAAATAAAGCTTGAGGTTCATCGGCAGCAGATAGCCGAGGCCCTGCACCGTGAGCACGCTGACGATGGCGAGCGCCGCGATCACCCACCAGAACTGCGGATAGCCGAGGTCGAGAAAGCCCAGCCGCACCGCCAGGAACCAGCCGGCGGTCGAAGTGATCGCCGACAGCGTCGGCATCAGGATCGAGCGTGCGCGGGATGATGCCAGCGATCATGGCGCGGCGGGTGTCGAGCGAGACCTTGCGCAGCACCGGGCCGATGACGAAGCCCATGAACAGGTCGATGCCGGTCCACAGCGCGCCGGCCATGACGTGGACGAAATTGAGGAACCAGAGGCTGCTGCCGAGAATCGCCGCGATCATCGCCACAAGCGCGGCGACGGCGGCGGCGATGTAGGCGGGCCGCAACGGCGCGCCGACGCGCGCGGGCGAAGCAGCAATGATCGTGTCGGCCAAACAGCGCTCCCGTCATTGGACGGGAGCGACGCTAATGGCAGCAACCCGCGATGCCAAGGCCCGCCGGGAGCGGGCCTTGCCGCGAGGCTTCAGCGCATCTCGGCGTGTTCGGCGGCCTGTTGGGCGACGGCATAGCCGCCGGAGGACGCCTGTGCGCGCAGCTGATTGAACACAAAGACGCGGATCGCCGAGGACAGATTGTTGCCCTGGCGTCCCTGGTCGATTTGGCGCACCAGCGTCGACAACTTGGCTTTTTGCGCGTTGGCGATCTCGCGCAGGCCGTCCCAGAACTCGTCTTCAAGCGATACACTGGTCTTCTGCCCGTTACGCACGATCGAACGTTTGATGTTGGCGGAATTCATGGTGTCTCCACGTGTCCTCAGCGGGTTTCCAACGGCGGGCGGAAGACGCCTGCACCGAATGCGCGAACACCATGCCGGGAGATTACCGCCCCGTAATTGAGCAAGATCAAATCGGCATCCACAATGACGCCCGGCTTTGCCGCGTGTTGAGGGGCAAGCCGGAGGCCATGGGGATCGGTCCGTTTAGTGGTTGTTTTTATTGGGCAATTTACACGCCGCGCGATCCGGCGCTGGCGAGCCTGGCGGCGCCATTTGACGGCAGCCGGGGGCGGCGATGAATCTCGGGGCGGGTTGCTTTCGATCGTCGTCATGTGGCGATGATCCTGGTGGCGCGTCCGGCCGACGGCCGAATCGGCGCCGTTCCTCAAAATGAGAATGCCATTTGAGACGGGGCTTTACCGCCCTTCTGATCGCCGCCGCTGCCGGGCGACGACGGTTGCGCTTCGCGGACCACCGTGCCGCAACTCAGGCACTCGAAAATGTCGAATTCCACTTGGTCATCCCGCGACTTACGAGCCTGCATGGCGACACCACAGATCGGGCAATGGCGAATGCGGGGGCGCGAGGTTGCTGTCAATGTCCGATCCGGCGACGTGGCGGCGAAACGCCAGCATCGCCAACTACCGTCGAGCGAACTTGATCTAGATCAATGCGGTTCCACGTCGCGGCAAACGGCACGCCGCGCGCCGGACGCGGTCGCGCGCCCGCGCCGGCCACGCAGCACGCTCGACATGATTTAGGTCAATGCGTTTGGTGACGGTGGGCCCAAACTTATTCAATGTGGCATCATGTATCCACCGCGCCTTTCGATCGCGACCTCGAACTCGCCGTCATCGACGATGACGGCCCGCATGCTTTGGTGTTCCCCTGCCGCCGCATTCTCAACGGCTGGATGAAAGCGGAAACCAAGGAGCGGTTGGACGTGCGCCCGACCCATTGGCGCGATTGGCGGGCTGCGAGCGCGGTCGGCTCCGACTCGATGCCGCCTACTCACAACCCGATTTGAACGTCCTCGGTTGCGATTTTGGTTGCCGGCGATTGCGGCGCGCAAATGAGTGCTATTCGACAAAGAGGCCGCCCGGTGGGGCGGCCTTGAACATGCGTTCTTTTTGAATAATGAAAGGGGCGGCGAACCGAAGCTATTGAGCGCCGAAATAGGATCAGATGGGGGGCAATCTAGGAAGGACATGGCGCGGCATCGTGAGAGAGACATTCACGGCGCCAAAAACAGTCGGCCATTACCGACGATTTACTTCCACCAGAAATGACGGTGCCCGGATGGGATTATGTGTGTTTCACAGATGATCCGTTCGCGCCAAAGTCCGGGTGGAGCATCCGGGCGTTGCCCAAGAACGACCTTGATCAAATTGGACTTTCACGTCTGCCCAACATCTTACCGCATCGCTTTCTGAGAGACTACGACGTCAGTATTTGGATTGATGGACACATTGGCATCCGCACCGATCTCGCCGAATTTTGCAGAATAGCGCTCACGCATGCGGACATCGCGTTTTTCCGCCACGGTGAATCCCGTCCATCGGTCGCTGCGGAAATTCAAGCTTGCTGGCAGGCGGGCAAAGCCCCGCTCGAGGTCATGAATCTTCAATATTAGCACTACCTCGCCGAAGGTTTTCCGGATAATGCCGGCATCATTCCTGAAGCCGCGGTGATTGTGCGCATGCACCACCGTCCTCGCATTTGTGCGGCCATGGAACAATGGTGGGGAGAATTTCAGCGGCATTGCGCGCGCGATCAAATAACGCGCTGCCCGTGCTCGATTGGGATGTACGAGCCGCACCATCGTTCGACTATCGGGGTCACTCGCAAAGAAATTCGGCCGCTGCGGGAGTCAAAACCGGCGACGAGGGGGCCCAAACAAGCCAGTATCGCCACCTGAGGCGGGCTTGCTTAGTGCGGGTTGCTCAACAGAAAGAGGCCGCCAACTGAGGCGGCTTCTGTGTTCGGACAAACGCGGGTGGATGTCATACTTAAGCTGGGTCGACACGCTGGTGAAGGTGTCGTTGAGCTTGGTGCCGAGGCCGTTGACCGCGGCGATGATGGCGACCGAGATGGCGGCGGCGATCAGCCTTTAAAAGGCGGTGTTCCCGATCGCTTAGATTCGACGAAAGGCCGCTATCTGCTGTGCCTCAATGCGAGATCTGAGGCGGCGGCAGGCCTGCAATAGGGGCCAGACCTTCATGCCGCAAAGCGTTCGCGCTGGTATCCCGATGTTCTCAATCTAGATTGTGAAAATTCAGCACAGTCAGACAATTGACCAGTCAAAAAGGGGTCACTCGGTAATTCTATAGGGGCCACTGGCACTTAGAGGGGTCGAAAGGGGCCAGTACCCGGACCCCAAAAGAACATATTGCGAACAGAGAACAAATAGTGTACATTGTTCTTTCAGTCGATTCCGGCGGCGTCAGGCGAGGGGCCTTCGTTGTCGGGGGGTGAAATTCCCGGCCATATAGGAGCGCACTCATGAGTCAGCCTGCCCTGCGTATCGTCGAAGGATCGTCCATGGACAAGTCGAAAGCCCTGTCCGCCGCGCTCAGCCAGATCGAGCGCCAGTTCGGCAAGGGCTCGATCATGCGGCTCGGCAAGAACGACAAGTCGATGGATGTGGAGACCATCTCCACCGGCTCGCTCGGGCTCGACATCGCGCTCGGCGTCGGCGGCCTGCCGCGCGGCCGGGTGGTGGAAATCTACGGGCCGGAATCCTCCGGCAAGACCACGCTGGCGCTGCATACCATTGCCGAAGCGCAGAAGCTCGGCGGCATCTGCGCCTTTGTCGACGCCGAACACGCGCTCGACCCGGTCTATGCGCGCAAGCTCGGGCGTCAATGTCGACGACCTCTTGATCTCGCAGCCGGACGCCGGCGAGCAGGCGCTGGAAATCGCCGACACGCTGGTGCGCTCCGGCGCGGTCGACGTGCTGGTGGTCGATTCGGTCGCAGCCCTGGTGCCGCGCTCCGAGCTCGAAGGCGAGATGGGCGACGTGCAGCCGGGCTCGCAGGCGCGGCTGATGAGCCAGGCGCTGCGCAAGTTGACCGCCTCGATCTCCAAGTCGCGCACCATGGTGATTTTCATCAACCAGATCCGCATGAAGATCGGCGTGATGTACGGCTCGCCGGAGACGACCTCGGGCGGCAACGCGCTGAAGTTCTACGCCTCGGTGCGCCTCGACATCCGCCGCATCGGCGCCATCAAGGAGCGCGACGAGGTGGTCGGCAACCAGACCCGCGTCAAGGTGGTCAAGAACAAGCTGGCGCCGCCGTTCAAGCAGGTCGAGTTCGACATCATGTACGGCGAGGGCGTCTCCAAGGTCGGCGAATTGATCGACCTCGGCGTCAAGGCCGGCGTGGTGGAGAAGTCGGGCGCCTGGTTCTCCTACGACAGCCAGCGCATCGGGCAGGGCCGCGAGAACGCCAAGCAGTTCCTCAAGGACAATCCCGACATCGCCGCCAAGATCGAGGCGCAGGTGCGGCAGAACTCCGGCATCGTCGCCGAGGCGATCCTGGCCGGCGAGGCGAGAAGGACGCAGACGACGAGGCCGCGGAGGCTTAAGCCCCACTCAAAGCGTGTGAGGCGCAGCGGCGGCGCCGGTTCTTCGCCGCACCAATCGCGCATGATCCCGAAAAGTGGGAACCGGTTTGCGGATGAGATCATGCGCAAATAAGACCAGTAACGCGTCGCGCGTATCGCCCCCGTCGGCACCCGGCTGCGTAAAGCGGCCGCCACCGAGGACGGGGGCGAGGACGTTTTGGGGGATCTGTTATGGCCGGGCTTGTCCCGGCCATCTCGCTTAGGGAGGCACTGCGCTCCTTATCGGGATCGCCGAGTCAAACCCGGCGATGACAGTTGAGAATTGCCTTCCTGGACTTACCCCACCCCCGTCGCTAAATAGCAACCCGAAACCACAAGCCGGACGGGGATTTAGCCCCGAACATCGGGCTAAACGGGGCGGCAGGCAGCAGCGAGCGCATGAGCGGCGTCAACGACATCCGCAAAAGCTTTCTTGATTTCTTCGCGCGCAACGACCACGCAGGTCGTGGCGTCGTCCTCGCTCGTGCCGCGCAACGACCCGACGCTGATGTTCACCAATGCCGGCATGGTGCAGTTCAAGAACGTCTTCACCGGCCTTGAAAAGCGCCCCTACGTGCGCGCGGCCACCTCGCAGAAATGCGTGCGCGCCGGCGGCAAGCACAACGATCTCGACAATGTCGGCTATACCGCGCGCCACCACACCTTCTTCGAGATGCTCGGCAATTTCTCGTTCGGCGACTACTTCAAGGAGCGCGCCATCGCGCTCGCCTGGGAGCTGATCACCAAGGAATTACGCGATTTCGCCCGACAAGCTCCTGGTCACCGTCTATATCGACGACGACGAGGCCTTCAAACTGTGGAAGAAGATCGCCGGCCTGCCGGACAAGAAGATCCTGCGCATCGCCGGCGCCGACAATTTCTGGTCGATGGGCGACACCGGCCCGTGCGGCCCCTGCGCGGAAATCTTCTACGACCACGGCGCCCATATTCCCGGGCGGCCCGCCCGGTTCGCCCGACGCCGACGGCGACCGCTTCATCGAGATCTGGAACCTCGTCTTCATGCAGTACGAGCAGCTCGAAGGCGGCAAGCGCGTCGACCTGCCGCGGCCCTCGATCGACACCGGCATGGGGCTCGAGCGCATCGCCGCGGTGCTGCAAGGCACGCACGACAATTACGACATCGACCTGTTCCGCACGCTGATCCAGCACGATCGCCGAGCTCACCAAGGTCGGCGCCCGACGGCCCGCACAAGGCCTCGCACCGGGTCATCGCCGACCACCTGCGCGCCTCGTCGTTCCTCATCGCCGACGGCGTGCTGCCATCGAACGAAGGCCGCGGCTACGTGCTCCGCCGCATCATGCGGCGCGCCATGCGCCACGCCGAATTGCTCGGCGCCAAAGACCCGCTGATGTGGAAGCTGGTGCCGATGCTCACCCGCGAGATGGGCCAGGCCTTTCCGGAACTGATCCGCGCCGAGGCGCTGATCACCGAGACGCTGAAGCTCGAAGAGACGCGCTTCCGCGCCACGCTCGACGCGCGGTCTCGCCATTCTCGAGGAGAAGAGCGCCGGCCTGAAGAAGGGCGCCATGTTCGACGGCGAAACCGCCTTCACGCTCTACGACACCTATGGCTTTCCGCTCGATCTCACGCAGGACGCGCTGCGCGCGCGCGGCATCGGCGTCGATCTCGCCTCGTTCAACGACGCCATGGAGCGCCAGCGCGCCAAGGCGCGCGCCTCCTGGGCGGGCTCGGGCGAGGCGGCGCAGGAGACGGTCTGGTTCGGCCTGCGCGAGAAGGCCGGCGCCACCGAATTCCTCGGCTACGAGACCGAGAGCGCCGAAGGCGTGGTCGCCGCGCTGGTCAAGGACGGCAAGGAGCGTCAGCGAGCTGAAAAAAGGCGAGAGCGGCGCGGTGGTGATGAACCAGACGCCGTTCTACGGCGAGTCGGGCGGCCAGGTCGGCGACACCGGCGAGATGCGCCGCGAGGGCGTGCGTCTTGACCGTCACCGACACGCAGAAGAAGGCCGGCGACCTGTTCGTGCATCTGGTCAAGGTCGAAGAGGGCACGGTGAAAGTCGGCGATCCGCTGCTGCTTGAGGTCGATCACGCGCGGCGCGCGGCGATCCGGCAGAACCATTCCGCCACCCATCTGCTGCACGAGGCGCTGCGCCAGGTGCTCGGCGATCACGTGGCGCAGAAGGGTTCGCTGGTCGCGCCCGACCGGCTGCGCTTCGACTTCTCGCACCCCAAGCCGATGACGGCGGCCGAGCTCGAACAGCGTCGAAGACATCGCCAACGACATCGTGCTGCAGAATGCGCCGGTGACGACGCGGCTGATGGCGCTCGACGACGCGCGCGCTTCCGGCGCGCGCGCGCTGTTCGGCGAGAAATACGGCGACGAGGTGCGCGTGGTGGCGATGGGCGAAGGCACCGGCAATACGCTCGGCTGGTCGATCGAATTGTGCGGCGGCACCCACGTCAGGCGCACCGGCGATATCGGCCTGATCAGCGGTCGTCACCGATTCAGGCGTCGCCGCCGGCGTGCGCCGCTCGAGGCCCTGACCGGCAAGGTCGGCGCGCAAATCCGCCGAACATCAGGCGCAGCTCGCCAAGGCGGCGGCTGCCGAACTCAAAGTGCCGCTGGAGGAGATGCCGGCGCGCATCGCGTCGCTGCTCGACGAGCGCAAGAAGCTCGAGCGCGAATTGACCGAAGCGAAGAAGAAGCTCGCCATGGGCGGCGGCGGCGAGCGCAACGAGCGCCGACGACGGCGTGCGCCAGGTCAACGGCGTCAAACTGATCGCGCGGTCGGTCACCGGCATCAGCCCGAAAGAGTTGCCGAGCCTGATCGACGAGGCCAAGAAGCAGATCGGCTCCGGCGTCATCGCCATCGTCGCGGTCAGCGAGGAGGGCCGCGCCGGGATTTCGGTCGGCGTCACCGCGGATCTCACCGCGCGCTTCAACGCGGTCGATCTGGTCAAAGCCGGCGCCGCCGTGCTCGGCGGCAAAGGCGGCGGCGGCCGCCCCGACATGGCGCAGGCCGGCGGCCCGGACGGCTCCAAGGCCGAGGCCGCGCTCAAGGCGATCGAGGCCGCGCTCGGCGCGAAATAACGGCGCCGGCGGCTTAAGTCTTGAAGGTGACGTAGATGACCAGCTCCCGCGCGGAAGCAGCGGGATCGATGCGGTCGCGGCGCCGCCACGGCGAAAAACTCAACGCCACGTCGATGACCGTGATCGTCGCGTGTCTTTCGCTGTGCGCTTTCAATCCGATTTTCGGTCCGCGGTAGTAGGTCAGCGCCGCAATGACGCCCGCGCCCAAGAGGTAGAGTGGCATCGGCATATCGAAAATCATCGCACCCTCCCGTCTGTAACTAATAGTTACACACGAGTAGCTGAGTGTCAACGAATTAGCTGCAGATTAACTATTCACAGCCTCGCCGGTATCCAAAACAATCAATGCTTGCAACTAGCGTAGTTATAATTTACATTTTTCAAAGAGTATTTCGCGTTTGGGGGCCTGATGATTTCCGCTGAATTGGCAAGGTCGATCGAACAGGACCTCCTGCAAAAAGCCGACGTCATCGGCCATTACCTGCGCGGCCTCGCCGGGACCGACCCGGAATTTGCGGCGCGCATTTTGCGGGAAATCACCGATCATTTGCACGGCTCGCTGGCAAGCGGCCAGACCCCGCTCCCCGGTCGGCCGCCGGTCCTGGTTGCGTCGCGGCCCGGCGCGGGAGACGAAGTCGAAGAATTTATTCTGGATAATCTTGCGACGAGCCCGGCCGGGCTTTCGGTCCAGGAAATTTTCGACCGTTTCAACGAGGCCGAAATCGAGATCAAACGCAAAACGCTGGTCGTCCGCCTGCACCGTATGGAGCACGCTGGAAAACTGATGTCGCGCGCCCACGGCCACTATTCGCTGAGCGAAGTGGAGCTGCGGCAGTACCAGGCGTCGCGACGCTAAGCCGCTGACGCATGGCGATAATTTCCGGGCGACAGCGGTCTCGAACGAACCGATCATCGCGTGCAGCGTTGCCGTCCGAGGCCGCGGCGGCGCGGCATGGCGGCCGGTAACTATGATTTACAATAACCGGCATCGTGGCTAGCGGGGCATGGCCGTCTCTTGCAGCAAAGAGCCGATACCGAATGGGCGGCTCTGGCGTTATCATCTTGTACGACGGAGCGGATCATGGCCGAACTCCATTTCACCTCCTGGCTGCGCGAGGTCGTGCCCAATGGGCCCCTGACCGCGGGCGGCGACACGGTCGCTGCCGCGCTTGACGGCGTGTTCGCCGAATTGCCGCACGTGCGCGGCTACGTGCTCGACGAGCGCGGGCAATTGCGCAAGCACGTCTGCGTTTTCGCCGACGGCAAGCGGCTGCCGCGCGAGGCGGCGCTCGGCCACGGCATCCGCCCGGATTCCAAGCTTTACGTGATGCAGGCGCTGTCAGGAGGTTGATCCATGTCGGACCGCATGTTGCTGGCCACGCGCAAGGGGCTGCTGCAATTCGAGCGCGGCAACGGCGCCTGGCGCATCGCGCGCACCCATTTCCCCGGCGTCGCCGTCACCGCCGCGCTCGCCGATGCGCGCGACGGCACGCTCTATGCGATGCTCAAGCACGGCCACTTCGGCTCCAAACTGCACCGTTCCGACGACGGCGGCGCCTATTGGAACGAGCTGCCGGCGCCGGCCTTTGCCGCCGATGCTGCGGGTTCCCCGACGCTGTTCCAGGTCTGGACGCTGGAGGCCGGCAGCGCCGGCGAGCCCGGCCGGCTATGGGCCGGCGCGCTGCCGGCCGGATTGTTCGTGTCCTCCGACCGCGGCGAGCATTGGAGCCAGGTGAGCGCGTTGTGGAACGTGCCGGAGCGCGAGAAATGGTTCGGCGGCGGCTATGACGACGCCGGCATCCACACCGTCTCGCCCGATCCGCGCGATGCCAACCGCGTATTTGTCGCGATTTCCTGCGGCGGCGTCTGGGATTCGAACGATGCCGGCGCGAGCTGGACCCTGCGCGGCGACGGGATGGTGGCCGCCTATATGCCGCCGGAGCTAGCGGGCCAGAAGGAAACGCAGGATCCGCATCGCGTGGCGCGCTGCGCTGCCGCGCCCGACGTGATGTGGATGCAGCATCATTGCGGCATCTTCCGCTCGACCGATGCCGGCGCGCACCTGGACGCCAGCTCAAACTGCCGATGGACGATTTCGGCTTTGCGGTTGTTTCGCATCCGAAAGACCCGCTCACCGCCTGGTTCGTGCCCGCCATCAAGGACGAATTGCGCGTGCCGCGCGACGGCGCGCTCGCCGTACGCGCACGCCGCGACGGCGGCAAGACCTGGGAGAGCTTCCGCACCGGCCTGCCGCAGCGCGACGCCTACGATCTCGATCTACCGCCACGGCCTCGACGTCGATGCAACCGGCACGCAGCTCGCCATGGGCTCGACCACCGGCAGCCTGTGGGTGAGCGACAACGCCGGCGAGGCCTGGTAGCTGGTCAACGCCCATCTGCCGCCGGTCTACGCGGTGCGGCTGATCTAGCCCTGTCATTGTGGGGCGCGAGCGGCCCCTGCGGGGCCGTCCCAGACTGACGGCGAATTGATCGACCGCAAAGCGGCCGGCCGGCCGGAATGGTCTAATATCCGACCGATTCCCGGCGGAGACAGCGATGCCACGCGACAGGATCAAGGAACTGCGCCGCCGCGTCTATCTGGTCCTCGAGCAGGGCCCGGTGGGCGATACGCTGGCATTGCCGTCGACCGGCTGCTGGTCGCGCTCATCCTGATCAATCTCATCGCAGTCGCGCTTGAATCGGTACCGGAGCTCGGCGCGGCGCTATGCGGCCGCCTTCGTCGCCATCGAGATTTTCTCGCTCGTCGTGTTCACGGTCGAATACGGCTTGCGGCTGTGGGTCGCGGTCGAGCACGGCCCGCACCGCCATCTCAGCCGCCTGCGCGCGCGGCTCAAATACGCGTTGAGCCCGGCCGGCATCGTCGATCTGATCGCAGTGCTTGCCGTTCTGGTTCGCGCTTCGTGCTGCCCGACGATCTGCGGCTCCTGCTGGTGTTCCGCATCGTGCGCTTCTTCAAGATCGCGCGCTATTCGCCGGCCATGCGCTCGCTGCTCGACGTGCTCTACCGCGAGCGCCGCGCGCTGTTCGGCTGCCTGGTGATCACCTTGGGCACCGCGCTGGTCGCCGCCGCCTTGATGCATCTCGCCGAGGGCAAAGTGCAGCCGGACAAGCTCGGCACCATTCCCGACGCGCTGTGGTGGGCGATCGTCACCATCGGCACCATCGGCTACGGCGACGTGGTGCCGGTCACCGCGCTCGGCAAGCTGATCGCCACCGGCACCATCTTCGCCGGGCTGATCATGATGGCGCTGCCGATCGGCATCATCGCCACCGCCTTCGCCGAACAGATCCACCGCCGCGATTTCATCGTCACCTGGGGCATGATCGCGCGCGTGCCGCTGTTTGCCGAGCTCGATGCCGCCGCCATCTCCGACATCATGGAGCTTTTGCGCGCGCAGGTGGTGGACAGCCGGACGAGACCATCGTGCGCGCCGGCGATCCCGCCCATTCGATGTATTTCATCGCCGCCGGCGAGGTCGAGGTGGCGCTCAAGAAGGAGCGCCTGCGGCTCGGCGTCGGCCAGTTCTTCGGCGAGGTGGCGGTGCTGCGCCGCGCGCGCCGCTCGGCCACCGCGACCGCGCTCACGCGCACCAATCTGCTGGTGCTTTCGGCGCAGGACCTGCACGCGCTGATGCAGCGCAACCCGCGCGTCGCCCAGCGCATCAAGGACGTGGTGGAAAAACGCGTCGGCCGCGAGGTGGTGTCGCCCAAGGGCGACATCGTGACGGAGGAGATTGAGTAGCTCTTCTTAGCCCTCCCCCGCATGCGGGGAGTCGGAGCTCGCCATCGCCTTCTTCAGAGTTCGATCGTCCACCTTGTCGAGGAAGCGTGCCGCTCGGACTTAAGCCTCAGAGCGCGGCGATCGCGGCGTTCAGCGTGGCACTCGGCCGCATCGCGGCCGATGCCTTGGCAGCGTCGGGCAGATAGTAACCGCCGATGTCGACCGGCTTGCCTTGCGCGCCGATCAGTTCGCCATTGATCTTGGCCTCGTTCTTGGCGAGCGTCTCGGCCAGCGGTTTGAAGCGGGCTTGCAGCTCCGCGTCCTTGGTCTGCGCGGCCAGCGCCTGCGCCCAGTACAGGGCGAGGTAGAAATGGCTGCCGCGATTGTCGATTTCGCCGACCTTGCGCGCAGGATTGCGGTTGAACTCGAGGAACTTGCCGATGGCCGTGTCGAGCGTCTCGGCGAGAACCTGCGCCTTGGCGTTCTTGTAGGTCTGCGCCAGATGTTCGAGCGACGCGCCGAGGGCGAGGAACTCGCCGAGCGAATCCCAGCGCAGATAGCCCTCTTCCTGGAACTGCTGCACGTGCTTGGGCGCCGAGCCGCCGGCGCCGGTCTCGAACAGGCCGCCGCCCGCCAACAGCGGAACGATCGACAGCATCTTGGACGAGGTGCCGAGCTCCATGATCGGGAACAGGTCGGTCAGATAGTCGCGCAGCACGTTGCCGGTGACGGAGATCGTGTCCTGGCCCTTGCGGATGCGCTCGAGCGAGAACTTCATCGCGTCGACCGGCGCCAGAATGCGGATGTCGAGCCCCTTGGTGTCTTGATCCTTCAGGTACTTCTCGACTTTGGCGATGACCTGGGCGTCGTGCGCGCGCTTGGCGTCGAGCCAGAACACCGCCGGGGTGTTGGTGAGGCGCGCGCGGCGCACCCCGAGCTTGACCCAGTCCTGGATCGGCGCGTCCTTGGCCTCGCACATGCGGAAGATGTCGCCGGTCTCGACCGGCCGCTCCAGCAGCACCTTGCCGTCATCGGCGACGACGCGGACCTTTCCGTCCGCGGGAATTTCGAACGTCTTGTCGTGCGAGCCGTATTCCTCGGCCTTCTGCGCCATCAAGCCGACGTTCGGAACCGAGCCCATGGTCTTGGGATCGAACGCGCCATGCGCCTTACAGTCCTCGATGACCGTCTGGTACAGCGTCGCGTAGGCGCGGTCCGGGATCACGGCCTTGATGTCGTGCAGCTTGCCGTCGGCGCCCCACATGCGGCCGGACTTCGCGGATCATCGCCGGCATCGAAGCGTCGACGATCACGTCGCTGGGCACGTGCAGGTTGGTGATGCCCTTGTCGGAATTGACCATGGCGAGGCCGGGCCGTTTCGCGTATTCGGCCGCGATGTCGTCCTTGATCGCTTTCTTTTCGGCTTCCGGCAGCGTCTCGATCTTCGTCAAGCAGATCGCCGAAGCCGTTGTTGAGATTGACGCCGAGACGCTTCAGCGTGGCGGCGTGCTTCTCGATCACATCCGCGAAGAATACGGAAACGGCATGGCCGAACACGATGGGATCGGCGATCTTCATCATGGTCGCCTTGAGGTGCAGCGAGAACAGCACGCCTTCCTTCTTGGCGGCCTCGATCTGCTCGGCGAAGAAGGCGCGCAGCGCCTTGCGGCTCATCACCGCCGCGTCGATGATCTCGCCGGCGTCAAGCGGCGTCTTCGCCTTCAGCACCGTGACGGCGCCGTCGGCGCCGACGAGCTCGATGCGGACGTTGGTCGCCGACGCGACGGTGGTCGCGACTTCCGAGCCGTAGAAATCGCCGCCCGACATGGAGGCGACATGCGATTTGGAGTCCTTGCTCCAGGCGCCCATCTTGTGCGGATTGTTGCGGGCGTATTGCTTGACGGCGCCGGCGGCGCGGCGGTCGGAATTGCCCTCGCGCAAGACCGGGTTGACGACGCTGCCGAACACCTTGGCGTAGCGGGACTTGATGTCCTTCTCGGCGTCCGTCGTGGCGTTGTCCGGATAGTCCGGAACGTTGTAGCCCTTGCCTTGCAGTTCCTTGATCGCGGCCTTGAGCTGCGGGATCGAGGCGGAGATGTTGGGCAGCTTGATGATGTTGGCTTCGGGCTTCAGCGTGAGCGCGCCGAGTTCGGCGAGTTCGTCGTTGATCCGTTGCGCCGGGGTGAGCTTCTCGGGGAAATTGGCGAGGATGCGGCCGGCCAGCGAGATGTCCTTCAGCTTCACGGACACGCCTGCCGCGCCCACGAAGGCTTTGACGATCGGCAGCAGGGAATAGGTCGCGAGCGCCGGGGCTTCATCGACCTTTGTCCACATGATTTCGAGATCTGGCATGCTTGCACCTTTGGTCGCCGAGAATTCGACTGACAGGGAATTCAGTGCGCGCCCTATAGCATCCGCCCCCGAAGGGAGCAAAGCACGGATAAATACATAGCTGCCTTCAGTTCTTGGGGGCCGGCTTGGCGCGTCGGAAGCCGACATGGACGGGCGCGGTGGAATGGCTTCTCCCGCGGGCCTTCAGATGAATTGTTCTCGGCGCGGACAGCAGGAAGTGGTCGCCGGCGGGCGAGCCTATAGCACCGCCATTAGGAGAGGCAAAGCACGGATAAGTACATAGGTGCGTTGCGCGGTGGGGCTCAAGCCGGGCGCGGCGCCAAGCCATAGAAAATCGACGGTTTCCCAGAGCGCCGTTGCGGTGGTAACGAGCAACGGTATGGAGGGCTAAACGTCATGCCGGGCGCCGGCACCGACAAGACCAAACGCTGGATCGTAGCAGCCGGCGCCGATCGTCGTCCTGGTCGAGCCGCAGCTCGGCGAGAACATCGGCGCGGCCGCGCGCGCCATGGCCAATTTCGGCTTGTCGCGGCTGCGGCTGGTCAAGCCGGTGCAAGGCTGGCCGAACGAGAAGGCGCGCGTGATGGCGGCCGGCGCCGACCGCGTGCTCGACGGCGCGGGGCTTTACGACAGCCTTGCCGACGCGATCGGCGATTGCACTTTCGTGCTGGCGGCGACCGCGCGCAATCACGACCAGGCCAAGCCCGTGATCGGCGCGGCGCAGGCGGCGGCCGAAATGGCGCCGCGTGTGGCGGCCGGCGAAAACGTCGCCATCGTGTTCGGGCGCGAGCGCAATGGGCTGGAAAACCACGAGGTCGGCGCGCGCCGACCGCATCCTCACGCTGCCGGTCAATCCGGCCTTCGCCTCGCTCAATCTGGCGCAGGCGGTGGTGATCGTCGGCTACGAATGGTTCAAGCAGCAGGGCGGCGAACTGCCGTTTGCCAGCCCGCAGAAATCGCCGCCGGCCGCCAAGCAGCAGCTCGACGCGTTCTTTGCCGATTTGGAGCGCGAGCTCGACAAAGTCGAATTCTTCCGCCCGGCCGAAAAGCGCGGCACCATGGGCGTCAACTTGCGCAATATCTTCCAGCGCATGGCGCCGACCCAGCAGGACGTGCGCACGCTGCACGGCGTGGTCACGGCGCTCGCGCAGGGGCGCAAAGGGCCGGCGCGCGGCGGCGTGCTCGATGGCGCCGGCGCCGAGAAGCTGCGCGATCTTGCTGGCCGAGCACGGCGCCGGCCGCGCGCCGTCCGAGCGCACGCCGTTGCGCGGCCTGCCGCGGCTGCTGCGGCGCAATCCGACCGATGCCGAGCGCGCGCTGTGGCAGGCGCTGGTCAACGACCGCCGCTTCGCCGGCCGCGGCTTCAAGCGGCAGGTGCCGATCGGCCCGCACATCGCCGATTTCGTCTCGTTCCCGCTCAAATGCGTGATCGATCTGGTGCCGGCGGCCGAAGACGCGGCGGCGGCAGCGCGCTGCGCGCCGAAAAGCGCGTCGTGGCTGGAGGCGCACGACTACCGGGTGATCGAGGTGAAGGCGGAGGAGGCCGAGCAGGACGTGCGGCCGTGCTCGACGACTCGCGGCGTGGTGTCAGCCCTTTAGCGTCTTCATGTGCGCCGCCAGGCCCTCGCGCAGAATAGCCGAGGTCGCTGCCGACGGCGAGGAAGCGGAAGCCGCGCTTGGCCATGGCCAGCGCGCGCTCGGCATTGCGGCAATAGATGCCGGCGATCTTGCCGGCCTTTTTCGCCGCCGCGACGATCTGGTCGATGGCTCGTTCCACTTCCGCCGCCTGCACGTCCTGCGCCTTGCCGCCGATCAGCGAGTCGACAGGTCGGAGGGGCCGATGAACAGCACATCGATGCCCGGCGTCGCGGCGATGCGCGTCGACGTTGCGCCAGCGCCGTCGGCGTCTCGATCATGGCGAGGTGACGGTGCCGTCGTTGGCCTCGCGCAGATAGATCGACCGGTCGCGGTCTTGCCGCAGCGTCATGGCGCGGCTGCGGGCCCCAGCTGCGCTCGCCGAGCGGCGGAAATTTCGCGACCGCGACGAATTCCCGGGCATCGGCGGCGGTGTTGATCATCGGCGCGATGATGCGCCTCGGCGCCCAAGTCGAGCGCGCGGCTCACGATAGGCGAAGTCGTTGAGCGGCACGCGCACGACCGGCGCGGCGCCGGCGTGATGAATCGCGCCGATGCCGGTGACGGTCGCGGCCGATGTCCCACAGCCCGTGCTGCATGTCGATGCACGACGGCGGCAAAGCCTTCGCGCGCCAGCGCCTCGGCGACGATCGGCGAGGCGAGCGCGCACCAGCCGCATAAACGGTTTCGCCCGCGCGCAGGCGCCGGGCGAGGGAGAAGCCCGCCACCTCAGCCGCTCGCCTTGATCTGCGCGATCGCCTGGGCCATCAGCTCGTCCATGGCGCGACGGATGTCCTGGTCGGAGACGGCGATCTTCTTGCCGTCGAGATCCTTGCGGATTTTCCTGAAAACGTCGTGGTCGCCGGCCTCCTCGAAGTCGGCCATCACGACCTCCTTGGCGTAGGCCTCGGCCTGCGCGCCGGAAAGGCCCATCTTTTCGGCCGCCCACATGCCGAGCAGCTTGTTGCGCCGGGCGCTCGCCTTGAACTGGAGCTCCTCGTCGTGCGCGAATTTCTTCTCGAAGCCTTCCTCGCGCTTGTCGAATGTCGTGGTCATGCCGCCCTCACTCTGGTACGCGACACATGCAATTGCTGCCGCCTTGCATATCGCCAGCCAAGCGTCAAGGCAACATGCGGCAGCGTTGATGACGCTGATATTGCGAAGTGGAAAACGTCTGGCGCGCGCGATTGTGCTGCCCCAACCGATCGGCTAGGTTGACCTCGTGCCCGGAGCGTTTTAGCGCAATTGCAAATGTCCGGTCCCGCCGCCGCGGATCTCGAGACGTCACGAACAGGAGCCACGGCATCCCATGGACTTTCAAAAACCACGGTACACCCCGATGAGTCGCCGCCGCCGCATTTATGAAGGCAAGGCGAAGATCCTCTATGAAGGCCCCGAGCCGGGAACGCTGATTCAGCACTTCAAGGACGACGCCACCGCCTTCAACGCCAAGAAGCACGAAGTGATCGAGGGCAAAGGCGTCCTCAACAACCGGATCTCCGAATACGTATTCCAGCACCTCAACGATATCGGGGTTCCGACCCATTTCATCCGCCGGCTCAACATGCGCGAGCAGTTGATCCGCGAGGTCGAGATCATCCCGCTCGAGGTGGTGGTGCGCAACGTCGCCGCCGGTTCGCTGGCGACGCGCCTCGGCATCGACGAGGGCACGCAGCTGCCGCGCTCGATCATCGAGTTCTATTACAAGAACGACGCGCTCAACGACCCGATGGTGTCGGAAGAGCACATCACCGCCTTCGGCTGGGCGTCGCCCGCAGGAAATCGACGACATCATGGCGCTGGCCATCCGCGTCAACGACTTCCTCTCCGGCCTGTTCCTCGGCGTCGGCATCCGCCTGGTCGACTTCAAGATGGAAACCGGCCGGCTGTGGGAAAACGACGTGATGCGCATCGTCGTCGCCGACGAGATTTCGCCCGACAGCTGCCGGCTGTGGGACATCAAGACCAACGACAAGCTCGACAAGGACCGCTTCCGCCGCGATCTCGGCGGGCTGCTTGGAGGCCTATACCGAGGTCGCCAAGCGGCTCGGCATCATGAACGAGGGCGAGCGCCCGCAGGGCTCCGGCCCGGTGCTGGTGAAAGGCTAGGCAAGAGCCCGATTTCGGCCTTTTTGCGCCGTGAATTACCCGAAGCCCGGCCTTGTGCCGGGCTTCGGCGTCTCTAGTTTAGGCGTGGAAATCCGGATAGCGCCCGTTCGCTGCCGGCGACTCATGCGCATAAGCGGCGAAACATGAAAGCCCGCGTCACCGTCACCCTGAAATCCGGCATTCTCGACCCGCAAGGCAAGGCGATCGAAGGCGCGCTGCGCTCGCTTGGCGTCGACGGCGTCGCCAGCGTGCGCCAGGGCAAGGTGTTCGACATCGAAATCGAGGGCAGCGACCGCGCCAAGGCCGAAGCGCTGCTCAAGCAGGCCGCCGACAAGCTCCTGGCCAACACGGTGATCGAGAATTACCGGGTCGAGGTGCGTGGGATGAAAGCCGCCGTCGTCGTTTTCCCCGGCATCAATCGCGAGCGCGACATGGCGCGCACGCTGAAACTCGTCTCCGGCAACGAGCCGGCGATGGTCTGGCACGCCGACACCGCATTGCCGGCCGGCACCGATCTGGTGGTGATCCCCGGCGGCTTTTCCTATGGCGATTATCTGCGCTGCGGCGCGATTGCCGCGCGCGCGCCGATCATGGACGCGGTGCGCGCGCATGCGGCGCAGGGCGGGCTGACGCTCGGCGTCTGCAACGGCTTCCAGATCCTGTGCGAGGCCGGGCTGTTGCCGGGCGTGCTGATGCGCAACGCGAACCTGCGCTTCATCTGCCGCGACGTCTATCTGCGCGTCGAGCGCTCCGATACGCCGTTCACGCGCGGCTACAATGCCGGCCAGGTGATCCGCGTGCCGGTGGCGCATGGCGAGGGCAATTACATCGCCGACGCCGAGACCATCGCGCGGCTGGAGGGCGAGGGGCGCGTGATCTTCCGCTATTCGGCGCCCGACGGCATGATCGATCCGACCTGGAACCTCAACGGCGCGACCAACGCCATCGCCGGCATCGTCAACGAGCGCGGCAACGTGCTCGGCATGATGCCGCATCCGGAGAACCACGTCGAAGCCGCGCTCGGCGTCACCGACGGGCGCGGGCTGTTCGCCGGGCTGGTCGAGGCGCTTGATCGGGCGGCATGAGCGTGACCTCAAACGAGCCTGCCATCACCCCCGAACTGGTCGCCGAGCACGGCCTCAAGCCCGACGAATACCAGCGCGTGCTCGACCTGATCGGGCGCGAGCCGTCGCTGACCGAACTCGGCATCTTCTCGGCGATGTGGAACGAGCACTGCTCGTACAAGTCCTCCAAGGTGCATCTGCGCACGCTGCCGACCAAGGGCCCCTGGGTGATCCAGGGCCCGGGCGAGAACGCCGGCGTCATCGACATCGGCGACGGGCTCGCCTGCGTGTTCAAGATGGAGAGCCACAACCACCCGAGCTACATCGAGCCCTATCAGGGCGCGGCGACCGGCGTCGGCGGCATCCTGCGCGACGTGTTCACCATGGGCGCGCGGCCGATCGCCTGCCTCAACGCGCTGTCGTTCGGCGATCCCAAGCATCCGAAGACGCGGCATCTGGTCTCCGGCGTGGTCGCCGGCATCGGCGGCTACGGCAATTCTTTCGGCGTGCCGACGGTGGGCGGCTCGGTGCGTTTCCATCCGCGCTACGACGGCAACAATCTGGTCAACGCCATGGCCGTCGGCATCTGCGCCAAGGACAAGATCTTCTACGCCGCCGCTTCCGGCGTCGGCATGCCGATCGTCTATCTCGGCTCCAAGACCGGCCGCGACGGCATCCACGGCGCCTCGATGGCCTCGGCGGAATTCGGCGAGGATTCCGAGGCCAAGCGCCCGACCGTGCAGGTCGGCGATCCGTTCTCGGAAAAGCTCCTGCTCGAAGCCTGCCTCGAGATCATGGCCAAAGGCTGCGTCATCGCCATCCAGGACATGGGCGCGGCGGGGCTGACCTGCTCGGCGGTGGAGATGGGCGCCAAGGGCGATCTCGGCGTCACGCTCGATCTCGACAAGGTGCCGTGCCGCGAAGAGGGCATGAGCGCCTACGAGATGATGCTGTCGGAGAGCCAGGAGCGCATGCTCATGGTGCTCAAGCCGGAAAAGGAAAAAGAAGCCGAGGCGATCTTCCGCAAATGGGGTCTCGACTTCGCCATTGTCGGCGAAACCACGCCGTCGAAACGCTTCATCGTGCGCCACGGCGGCGACGTGATGGCCGACCTGCCGATCAAGGAACTCGGCGACCAGGCGCCGGAATACAAGCGGCCCTTCGTCAGCGCGGCCAAGCCCAGGGCGATCGAGGCGGACGATGTGACACCGCCGATGGGCATCGCGGACGCGCTGGAGAAGCTGCTCGGCACGCCGGATCTGTGCTCCAAGCGCTGGGTCTGGGAGCAGTACGACCACATCATCCTCGGCAACACCGTGCAGCGCCCCGGCGGCGACGCCGCCGTGGTGCGCGTCGAGAACGGGCCGAAGGGCCTGGCGCTCACCACCGACGTGACGCCGCGCTATTGCGAAGCCGATCCGTTCGAGGGCGGCAAGCAGGCGGTCGCCGAATGCTGGCGCAACCTGACCGCGGTCGGCGCCAAGCCGCTCGCGGTCACCGACAACCTCAATTTCGGCAATCCGGAGCGGCCGGAGATCATGGGCCAATTCGTCGGAGCGATCCGCGGCATCGCCGAGGCCTGCAAGGCGCTCAATTTCCCGGTCGTGTCCGGCAACGTCTCGCTCTACAACGAGACCAATGGCAAGGCGATCCTGCCGACGCCGTCGATCGGCGGCGTCGGGCTGATCGACGATTTCACCAAGTCGGCCTCGCTCGCCTTCAAGCGCGACGGCGAGGCAATCCTGCTCATTGGCGAGACGACCGGCTGGCTCGGCCAGTCGATGTACCTGCGCGAGCTGTGCGGGCGGGAAGAGGGCGCGCCGCCGCCGGTCGACCTCATCGAGGAGCGTGAGAACGGCGATTTCGTCCGCGCGCTGATCCTCGACGGCACCGCGACGGCGGCGCACGATCTGTCCGACGGCGGTCTGGCGGTGGCACTCGCCGAAATGGCGATGGCGTCCGGGATCGGCGCCAGACTGGGCGCCGCGCCCGACGATATCCCGGCGCATGCCTATTGGTTCGGCGAGGATCAGGCGCGCTACCTCGTTACGGTGCCGGCGGCAAAAGCCAAAGCTGTGCTCGAACGCGCCCGCGCGGCGAGCGTGCTGGTGTCGCCGATCGGCACCACCGGCGGTGATGCGCTGGCGCTGTCCGGCGAGCCCGCGCTGCCGGTCGCCAAGCTGCGCGCCACCTTCGAAGCCTGGCTGCCGGCCTATATGGCGGGCGAAATGCCCGCCTCGGTGTAGCGCGCGCGACGCTCAATGCAGATGACCGCTCACCGTCAGCGCCGCCTTGCAGCGCGGCCCGACGAATTTGCCTGACTTCACGTAACCGACCAGGCACTCGGCTTCGCGACCGCTGCCGGGTTCAACACCGTGGCAGTGCAAGACGATACAGCGCGCGCAGGCTTTGGCGATCAGCAATGCGCCGCGCGTCAGCGGCCGCGGCTCGGCGGCTGGCGCCGGCGGCGGCGCGGCGGCAGGCGCTTCGAGCAACGGTTCCATCGCTTTGCGGCAAGAGGATCGTCATGAAGCCGCAGGATATCAAGACCGCCGGTCCTGGACACTGCGGCGTGCCGCCGCCGGCCGTTCATCCACACCGGGATGCGGGGTGGGCGATGCGCGGTTCCCGAGAGCGGGCAACTCTGCTAGAGGCATGAGATAAGGGCCGCCGCGGCTTTTGGAGGTCGATACATGGCGATGGATGCTGGCGAGATCGAACGGCTGATCAAGGCGCGCCTGCCCGACGCCCAGGTCACGATTCGCGATCTGGCCGGCGACGGCGACCATTATGCCGCGACCGTTATCTCCGCTTCGTTCAAGGGCAAGTCGCGGGTGCAGCAGCACCAATTGGTCTACGAGGCGCTGAAGGCCCAGATGGGCGGCGTGCTGCACGCGCTCGCGCTGCAGACCGCGACGCCCGAAACTTGATGCCGGGCGACGTCAAGATTTTATCGCCGCCGGGCGCGATCACGCCGACCGGCCCCTGGAGCCTCGGCGCCCGCGCCGGCGATTTCGTCATTGTCGCCGGCATGCGCGGCGTCGACCCGGCGAGCAATACCATCCTCGGCACCGAGGAAGAGCGTATTCGGCGGGCGTTCACGAACATGGAGACGATCGCCGCGGCGGAGGGTGCGAGCTTGGCCTCCTGTGTCCGCCTGACTATATTCGTCACCGATATGAAGCGGCTGCGGCCGCTGGTGAACAAGGCGCAGGAGGAACTCTGGGCGGGCGGGCCCTATCCGCCGCGCACCATCGTCGAAGTCGCCAGGCTCAATCAGGACGACATTTTCGAGGTGGAAGGCACGTTTTACGCCCCGAAATAGCCTTGCGGTTAAGGGATTTCCCTACTTGGGCTGGCGCCGGAATCTGCGCTACATATATCGACGGACGACGCGGCATCGCCGTTGAAAAGGACCGAAATCTCATGGGCATCGAGCAATTCATCGACAATGAAGTGAAGGCCAACGACGTGGTGCTGTTCATGAAGGGCACGCCGCAGTTCCCGCAATGCGGATTTTCCGGCCAAGTGGTGCAGATCCTCGACCATCTGGGCGTGACCTACAAAGGCCTCAACGTGCTCGACTCCGCGGAGTTGCGCGACGGCATCAAGGCCTATTCGAACTGGCCGACCATTCCGCAGCTTTACGTGAAGGGCGAATTCGTCGGCGGCTGCGACATCGTGCGCGAGATGTTCCAGGCCGGCGAGCTGCAGCAGACGCTCAAGGACAACGGCGTCGCGCTCAAGCAGAGCGCCTGACCCATCCCCTCTTCGACAAGACCTCGCGCCGTGGGCAAGGTTCTTCTGAGCTTGGCGGCACTCATCGACGTTGCGCTCGCCGCGCTGCTCGTCGCCGTGTCCGGCTTTATCGTCGGCACCGGTCCGGAAAGCATGCACGCCGGGCCGGGGTTCACCGCGGCCTATGTGGCGGCGATCCTCGCCTGCATTGCCGCGCCGGTCGCGGGATTTGTCCTCAATGCGCGCGGCAAGGCCCCGCTCGGCTTCGCGCTCGCCTTCATGCCGCCGGCCGGCGCGCTCGCCGCGATGCTGCTGCCGCCGCCCTATTAGGCGCCCGAGCGCTTGGCCTGCCGCGGCGCGCGTGGCGCCGGACCGTTCTCCTGCTTCATGCGCCGCAGCGCCAGATAGATGATCGCCAGGACGACGACGATGCCGAGCAGCCCGGAACTGGCGCCGGCGGCGAACTTGGTCACGTTATCGGCGACCAACTCGACATAGCTGCCTGCGCTCTTGCCGAGCAGCAGGAAGATCAGCATCAGCGCGAGCACGGTGAGAAAGGCGAGTTCGACGAATTCCCACAACGCGCGTTTGGCGTTGGCGACGAATTTCCACATGGCACGGGACCTCTGACGGGCGCGAAAGTCCGCGGGCGAAGATCGCAGGACAGCGGTGGGGAGCCGTCACGTTCCCCACCGAAGTAGCTCAGATGTCGCGCGCCTTGTTCAGGCGAGCTTCCGGTTCGAGAACAGCCATAAGATGATCCCGAGCGTGATCAGGCCAATGAGGCCGTTCGCACCGAGATCCTTCACCAACGCCATGATGTTGGCGGTGACGGCGCCGAAGAACGGCAGGTTCGCACCGACCAGTATTCCGAGCACGATCGCCAGCGCGATCAACAACAAGCCAAGCTCGGTCAACTCCGCAACCCAACCTTTGATGGATTCAATGCCTTTCATAGCGCTTCTCCCCAGCTGTGCCCGATTCGGGCACGCCTAAAATTACCGCACGGCCAACACCAAATGTAGAAAAAAAGGGCAGACCCACTACCAAGTTTTGTGCGCTGCGGCAAAATCCGGGGTCAGGCGTGGGTGCAAAAAGCAAATCCCCCGCCTCGCGGCGGGGGATGGCTGCCTCAGAAAGTCCGTTGCGCGTCAGCGCGAATAATATTCGACCACCAGGTGCGGCTCCATTTGCACCGCGTAGGGCACGTCGGTGATGACCGGGATGCGCGTCAGCTTGGCGGTCAGTTTGGCGCCGTCGACCTCGATGTAATCCGGCACGTCACGCTCGGCGAGCGCCTGGGCTTCCAGCACCAGATTCATCTGCTTCGACTTTTCCTTGACCTCGACCACGTCGCCGACCTTGACGCGGTAGCTCGAGATGTTGACCCGCTTGCCGTTGACCAGGACATGACCGTGGTTCACGAATTGGCGCGCGGCGAACACCGTCGGCACAAACTTGGCGCGGTAGACGACGGCGTCGAGCCGGCGCTCCAACAGGCCGATCATATGCGCGCCCGAGTCGCCCTTCATGCGGATCGCTTCGTCGTAGATGCCGCGGAACTGGCGCTCGGAGATGTTGCCGTAATAGCCGCGCAGCTTCTGCTTGGCCTTGAGCTGCACGCCGTAGTCGGAGAGCTTGCCCTTGCGGCGCTGGCCGTGCTGGCCGGGGCCGTATTCGCGGCGGTTCACCGGGCTCTTCGGGCGGCCCCAGATGTTCTCGCCCATCCGGCGGTCGATCTTGTACTTGGATTCCATGCGCTTGGTCATCGCGTCCTCGCTAGTGCGATTAAAGGGTGAGGAACCGCGCCCTCCTCTGTCCCAGGTCTCCCCGGGACCGACAGGAAAAGCCTCGTAAGCGCAAGGCTTTACCACGGGTCGCGAAACGCCCGGCCGGGCCGTTAAACCCGCCGGGCGCGCGTTATCTATGGGCTGGCGGCGCCGCTGTCAAACGACGGCCGGGCGGAGTGCCAAACGACGGCCGGGCGGAGTGCCAAACCGCGTCGGCGATGGTAACTCAGCGACCATGGATCAATTCGCCTCGCCTGCGATCGCCGCCTTTCTCCAGGTCATCATGATCGACCTGGTGCTGGCCGGCGACAACGCGGTGATCATCGGCCTGGCGGCGGCTGGACTTTCGGCGCGGCTGCGGCAGCGCGCGATCCTGGTCGGCATCGTCGCGGCGACGCTGATGCGTATCGGCTTCGCGCTGATCGCCGTCAGGCTGTTGGCCATCATCGGCCTCCTGCTGGCCGGCGGCATTCTGCTGCTCTGGGTCGCCTGGAAAATGTGGCGCGAATTGCAGGCGCAGCCGCATGACGATGAACACGCGGTGCCCGGCGCGCCGCGTAAGACCTTCGCGCAGGCGGTCTGGCAGATCGTGCTGGCCGACCTGTCGATGTCGCTCGACAACGTGCTGGCGGTGGCGGGCGCCGCGCGCGATCATCTCGAGGCGCTGGTGTTCGGGCTCGGCCTGTCGATCGTGCTGATGGGTTTTGCCGCCAACCTGATCGCGCGGCTGCTCAACCGGCAGCGCTGGATCGCCTATGTCGGCTTGGTCATCGTCCTCTACGTGGCCTGCGACATGATCTGGCGCGGCGGACACGAAGTCTGGCCGCATCTGTTCGGCTAAAATCCGTAACGCGTGAGGGCCGCCGCCAACGCCGGCGAGGGCGTGCGCCCCGTGGTGAAAACGATCTTCGGGGCGGGCGGCGGCTCGCCCGCCGGCTTGTCGCGCATGAGATCGGCAACGCGGCGGGCGATCGCCGGCGCCGGATCGAGCCAATCGACCGGCCAGGGCGCGTTGGCTTTGAAGCGTTCAATCAGCAGCGGGTAATGCGTGCAAGCGAGCACCACCGTATCTGTGCGCCGCCCGTCGGTGTCGATAAAGCAACCGGCGATCTCGTCCTTGATCGCGGCATCGGCAATCGGCTTGCCGGCAAGCTCGGCCTCGGCGTAGGAGGCGAGATGCGACGAGCCGACGAGCGCGACGTCGCAGCCGGCGGCGAACTCGCGGATCAGCGCGCGGGTATATTCGCGCGACACCGTCGCCTGGGTGCCGAGCACGGAGATGCGTTTCGTTTTCGATTGCGCGCAGGCCGGCTTGATCGCCGGCACGGTGCCGACGAAGGGCACGACAAAACGCGCGCGCAACTCCACAAGCGCCATCGTGGAGGCGGTGTTGCAGGCCACGACGACCAGATCGGGTTTGTGATCGGCAATCGCGCGGCCGACCACGTCGATGATGCGCGCGATCAGCACCGTTTCCGGCTGATTGCCGTAGGGAAAACCGGCGTCATCGGCGAGGTAGACGTAAGCCGCGTCCGGCCGCGCCTTGGCAATCTCGCGGTAGACGGTGAGGCCGCCGACGCCGGAGTCGAAGATCAGGATTGTCGGGGCGGCGGCGGACATGATGGACGAGCTAAATCATGAGGACCGGCGTCTGACAAGATTTCGCGCCAACCGGCCACGATCGAAATATGCGCTGCCAATGGGCGGGCCGTGGTCAGGGCCGCGCGGAGGGGATGTGCCATGCTCTATCAGCTTGTTTGTCCAATCTGTCGATTTTTTGAAGCGTCGCCCCTATCTGCTGCGCTGGGGCATTCCGAGCTTGGTGGTCCGCGCAATCGCACGGCTCGTCTATGCAAAAATTTATCAGAATTGGGACACCGAGGCGCGATCAGCCGTCGCAACGGCGCCCTCTACGGCGATGGTCCCGGCACCGGCACCGACGGCCCGTTTCCGGAAGAATACATTCTGAGTTGGCAATAACGGGCCGAGGCAGGCCTATCACGCTGTCCCGAACACGCGCTTGAAAATCGTATCGACGTGCTTGAAATGGTGGTCGAGGTCGAAATTGGCCTCGAGTTCCTTGTCGCTCAGTTTCGCGCGCACGTCCTTGTCGGCCTTGAGCAGCGCCAGGAAATCCTTTTCGCCGCCCCACACCTGCATGGCGTTGCGCTGCACCAGGCGGTAGGCGTCCTCGCGCGGCACGCCCTTCTGCGTCAGCGCGATCAGCACGCGCTGCGAATGGATCAGGCCGCCGAGCCTGTCGAGGTTTTTCTGCATGGCGGCGGGATAGACGACGAGCTTGTCGATGATGCCGGCGAGCCGCGCCAGCGCGAAGTCGAGCGTCACCGTCGCGTCCGGCCCGATCATGCGCTCGACGCGATGAATGCGAGATGTCGCGCTCGTGCCAGAGCGCCACGTTTTCCATGGCCGGCAGCGCATAAGCCCGCACCATGCGCGCGAGGCCGGTGAGGTTTTCCGACAGCACCGGATTGCGCTTGTGCGGCATCGCCGAGGAGCCCTTCTGCTTCTCGGAGAAGAACTCCTCGGCTTCCAGCACCTCGGTGCGCTGCAGATGGCGGATTTCGGTGGCCAGCCGCTCGATCGAGGAGGCGACGACGCCGAGCGTCGCGAAATACATGGCGTGGCGGTCGCGCGGGATGATCTGGGTCGAGACCGGCTCGACGCTCAAGCCCCATGGCCTTGGCGACATGGTCTTCGACGCGCGGATCGACTTGCGCGAAAGTGCCGACCGCGCCGGAAATCGCGCAGGTGGCGACTTCCTTGCGGGCGGCGACGAGCCGCTCCCGGGCGCGGGCGAATTCGGCGTAAGCGTAAGCGAGCTTGAGGCCGAACGTGGTCGGCTCGGCATGGATGCCGTGCGAGCGGCCGACGGTCGGCGTCATCTTGTGTTCGAAGGCGCGGCGCTTGAGCGCGGCGAGCAGCGCGTCGACGTCGGCGATCAGGATGTCGGCGGCGCGCACGAGCTGCACGTTGAAGCAGGTGTCGAGCACGTCCGACGAGGTCATGCCGGAATGCATGAAGCGCGCTTCCGGCCCGACGATCTCGGAGAGATGCGTCAGGAAGGCGATGACGTCGTGCTTGACCTCCGCCTCGATGGCGTCGATGCGGGCGACGTCGAATTTGGCGGCCTTGCCCTTTTCCCAGATCTTCTTCGCCGCATCCTTCGGAATGACGCCGAGCTCGGCCATGGCGTCGGCGGCGTGCGCCTCGATCTCGAACCAGATGCGGAACTTGGTTTCCGGCGACCAGATCGCGACCATGTCGGGGCGGGAGTAGCGCGGGATCACGCCGCTTCCCCGCGCGCCAGGGCGGCGGCGTTGCGGATCGCCGCGATATTGCCCTTGTAGTTGCCGCCCTTGAACACGGCGGTGCCGGCGACCAGCACATTGGCGCCGGCCTGCACGACGTCGGCCGCATTGTCGGCGGTGACGCCGCCGTCGACCTCGATGTCGATCGGCCGCGCGCCGACCAGCGCGCGCACCGCGCGCGATCTTGTCGAGCGCGGCGGGAATGAACGCCTGGCCGCCGAAGCCGGGATTGACCGACATCACCAGGATGAGATCGACCAGATCGATGACGTGCTCGATGCTCGACACCGGCGTCGCCGGGTTCATCGTGACGCCGGCCTTCTTGCCGAGCGCGCGGATCGCCTGCAGCGAGCGGTGGACGTGCGGGCCTGCCTCCACATGCACGGTGATGATGTCGGAGCCGGCCTTGGCGAAGGCTTCGAGATAGGGATCGCACGGCGCGATCATCAGATGCACGTCGAGCGTCTTCTTGGTGACCGGGCGGATCGCCTGCACCACCGCGGGGCCGATGGTGATGTTGGGCACGAAGTGCCCGTCCATCACGTCGACATGGATCCAGTCGGCGCCGGCGGCCTCGACTGCGCGGATTTCGTCGCCCAATTTGGCGAAATCGGCCGACAGAATCGACGGCGCGATGAGTAACGGGCGCATGACGGCCTCCAAACGCCGTTCGCCTAACACGCCAGAACGCGCGGAGCAACGCGCGGCCGCCGGCGTGCGACCAGGCACGAACGTCGCCCCATCCGGCAAGATTTGCCCAGAAGCGGCAACGGCTCGGCCGCCGCGGCGCGGTGGAAACTGTGGAAAACCTCAATAACAGCGCGAGTTTGCGAGAGGCGCCGGGAATTGGCGCAGCTCTTGCGTCTCGCCGGCCAGGGGCACCGTCCGCCGGCATCGCCGGCACCTGTGTTGGAGTGAAGCGTCATGTTCATGGCCGTCGGCGCAGCGTCCAATGCGCTGTCCTATCTGCAGTCGCTGTTGGCCGCAAGGTACGGCCGGCACCGGCAGCACCGCGAATGCCGATCCGCTATCAAGTCTGCTCGGCGGCCTGTCCGGGTCGGAATCCGACGGCGATACCCTCGAATTCTCCTGCGGGCTCGACCGGCAGCGCGGCTCCGACGCCGTCATTCGACCCCGGCACCATGGCCGCACTGATCTCCCTGCAAGGCCAAGGTGGGCCGCAAGGTTCGTCGTCGCTGTTCGCCAAGCTCGACACCGACGGCAATGGACAGATCAGCAAGACCGAATTCGAGACGACGCTCGGCAATGCCGGCGTCGACCAAATCCAGCGCTGACGCCCTGTTCGACAAGCTCGACGCCAACGGCGACGGCTCGATCGATCCAACCGAACTTGCGAAAGCGCGACATGGCGGCGGCCACCATCATCACATGCACACCGAGGGCGGCGCACAGGGCAGCGGCTCCTCCGGACAAGGTGGCGATCGCTTCGTTGCTGTCGGCACCCGATGCCACCGGCGCGACGACGCAGACCGCCAGCAATACCGATGGTTCGAGCACAACGACCATCACTTACGCCGACGGCAGCAAAGTCGAGATGACCTCGCCGGCGACAGCGAGCGGCTCCGCAATCCCCGGCGCGGTTCCGAGCGACCCGAACACCGCCAATCTGCATCGAGCGCCTGATCCAGATGCAGGCGCAACTGCTGAACACCGCCGCGTCGACGACCTCGACCGTCGCCTAGCCTTTTCGGTGCAGTCGCTTCGCCAGCGGCTGCAGCAGAGCCGGCAGCAGATAGATCGGAAACTGCACCATCGCGAAATAGAACCAGGCGAGGTCCGGCAGCGATGAGCCGAGCGTCGCCATCACCAGGCCGATATTGCGGAAGGCGGCGAGCAGGCCGATCGCCAGCGCGCGGTCGGCGCCGGCGCGCAGGAAGATCAGCATGCTGACGCCGATCAGCAGGCAGCTCAGCACGAACGACCAGCACGAAGCAGTTCGATGCGCGAACACCGGGTCGGCGCATCACATGGCGCGGCACGCCTTCCATGGCCGCGATGGCGAAGATGAACACGGCGATCGACGTTGAGGCCGTCGATGCGGCTCCTTCTGCCGCTCGATCCAGTCGCCAGCCGGCGATGCGGCGGATGGCATAGGCGATGACGCCGGACAGCCGGCGAAAAACAGGAACAGCTTGATGCCGAGCTCGATCGGCGAGAACAGCGACGTGCCGAGAAATAGATAGCTGAAGGCGACGGTAGTGACCGGCGACAGCGCGTTGCAGACGATCAGCGTCACCAGCGTGAACGCGACGTCGAGCCCCATCAGCGCGGCGAAGGCCGCCGAGCGACGTGATCGGCGTGGTCGCGATCTGCAGGATCATGAATCGTATAGAGCGCCGGCATGCCCTCGCGCAGGCCGACCGCCGTGTAGACCGATGCCGAACAGCAGCGGCACCACCACCATGACCCACAGCGCGGCGACGATGGTCAGCTCCGGCGCCTGCACGTAGCGGATGAAGGCGGCGGGGTCGGTGCGCAGATAAGAAAACAGCAGCAGCACGAACACCGCTTCGCCGAGGTACGGCTTGCACATAGGCCGCGAGCTGCGGCACGCGCGAGGCCGACAAAGACCGAAGCGGCGAGCGCGCGCGTGCCTTGCCGGCCGAGCCACGCCAAGCGCGGCGCGCAAGCGCCATCAGAATCGGCATGGACGGCAACTCCGGCGCGGTATTGCCGGAAGGTCATAGCGCCGGCGGCCCATCCATTCCATATAAAAGACGCCGCCACGGGGCGGACGCGGAGATATCCAATCATGGCACGCACGGACGCCATCGTGCTCGGCGCCGGCATTGTCGGCACCTCGGTCGCGCTGCAACTCGCCAAGCGCGGCCTCAGCGTCGCGCTGATCGATCGCGCCGGCGTCGGCGAGCAGACCTCCTATGGCAATTCCGGCGTGATCGAGGGCAGCACCGATTCTGCCGCCGGCGTTTCCGTCGAGCCTCGGCGCGCTGATGCGGGTCGCGCTCAAGCGCGCGAGCGAGGCCAACTACCATCTGTCGTTCCTGCCGCAGGTCGCGCCCTGGCTGCTGGCGTTCCGCGCCGCCTCGCAGCCGGAGCGCATCTGGCGGAGACCGCGCGGCTCAACCGCCCGCTGTTTGCGCGCGCGCTCGCCGAGCACGAGACGCTGATGGCGGAGTCCGGCGCGACGCGCTATCTGCGCAAGACCGGCTGGCTCAAGCTCTATCGCAGCGAACGCGCCTTTGCCGGCGCTGCAGCGCGAATTCGATCTGGCCGCGCGAATTCGGCCTGCCGCTGCAGCCGCTCGATGCCGCCGGCGCGCAGGCGCTGGAGCCGTCGCTCAATGCCGGTGTTCACGCACGCGGTGTTCTGGCCGAAGGCGGCGAGCCTGAGCAATCCGCTGGCGGTGACGCGGGCCTATGCCGCGCGCTTTGCCGCGCTCGGCGGCGTCACGCTGACCGGCGACGCGCGCTCGCTGCACCGCGCCGGCAATCGCTGGCGGGTGGAGACCAACGAAGGCGGCGTCGATGCGCGCCGAAGTCGTGGTCGCGCTCGGGCCCTGGGCGCCCGATCTGCTGGAGCCGCTCGGGCTCAAGCTGCCGATGGCGGTCAAGCGCGGCTATCACCGGCATTTCCGCGCGCGAGGCAATGCCGCGCTGTCGCGGCCGGTGGTCGATGTCGACTACGGCTATCTGATCACGCCGATGGAGCAGGGCATCCGCCTCACCACCGGCGCCGAATTCGCCGCGCGCGACGCGGCGCCGACGCCGGTGCAGTTCGACCGCCTGATGCCGAAGGCGCGCGAGTTGTTTCCGCTCGGCGAGCGCGCCGACGACAAGACCTGGCTCGGCAGCCGGCCGTGCTTTCCCGATTCGCGGCCGGTGATCGGCCGCGCGCCGGGGCTTGCCGGCCTGTGGCTCGCCATCGGGCACGCGCATTGGGGGCTGACGCTCGGGCCGGCGACCGGGCGTCTGATCGCCGACATGATGGCGGGCGAGACGCCGTTCTGCGATCCGGCGCCGTATCGGGCGGAGCGGTTTCTGTCCTAGACGTCTGCCGAACTTGTCCTTCCAGCTCGGCAGCGCGCCGGGAAACGGCAGGGCCGTCGCCTCATAGACGCCGCGGGCGATGGCGCGCGCCATCACGTTGGCGGCGACCATGCCGAGCTCGGCGAGGCCGTAATACGGATCGGCGAGCGGCTTGGCGCCGGTCGCGGCGGCGAACACCACGTCGCCGTCGAGCGGCGTGTGCACCGGATAGATGGCGCGCGCGAGGCCGTCCTGCGCCATGACCGCGAGGCGATTGCATTGCGCCTTGTTGAGCTTGCGCGTCGGTGGCGATCACGGCGATGGTGGTGTTTTCGCTGCGGCGCCGCCTTTGGCGCGGATCGCGAGGTCGGCGTCGCGTGATCTGTCGCCGGCCAGCCGCGGCCGCCGAATTCCTTGTTCTGCTCGAACGGCGCCGCCCAGAAATGCGGGCCGTCGCCGATCACCGTCGTGCCGACGGCGTTGACCACCGCCAGCGCGCCGACGGTGATGCCGCCGCGCGTTGACCGCCGAGGCCGAGCCGACGCCGCCTTTGAGCGTCGCCGTGGTCGCGCCAAGCCCGGCGCCGGCGCTGCCGAGCGCGAAATCGGCGCCGGCGGCTTTCGCCGCCTCGTAGCCGAGCTCGCGATAGGGCGGATAGCGGCCCCAATTCTTGTCGCCGCCGTTGAGCAGGTCGAACATGATCGCGCGCCGGCACGATCGGCACCACGCGCGTCGCGGACCTGGAAGCCGCGGCCCTGCTCGCGCAGATAAGCCTGCACGCCGGAGGCGGCATCGAGCCCGAAGGCCGAGCCGCCCGACAGCACGATGGCGTCGATGCCTTCGACCGTCTGCGCCGGATCGAGCAGCGCGGTCTCGCGCGTGCCGGGCCCGCCGCCGCGCACGTCGACGCTCGCCACCACCGGGGCGTCGAACACGACCACGGTGGCGCCGGAGCCGAGCTTGGCGTCGCTCGGCATGGCCGACGCGCAGGCCGGCGAATATCGGTGATGAGGTTGCGCAAGGTCATGGGCGGCAGTCTATCACGCCAGATCACGTCAAAGCCAGCAGGGCCGCATGCCGACTTGCCATTGCCACACTTGCCGTCGCATCTAGGCGCCATGCATGGCGATGTCACCATCCTCGCCGCCCTGATCGCCGGGCTGGTCAGCTTCCTCTCGCCTTGCGTGCTGCCGCTGGTGCCGCCCTATCTCGTCTATCTGGCCGGCACCTCGCTGGAGCGCTTCGCCGACGCCGGAGCCGGACGCCGCGGGTGCGGCGCGAGACGGTGCTGGCGGCGCTGCTGTTCGTGCTCGGCTTTTCGACCGTGTTCGTCGCGCTCGGCGCCAGCGCCAGCGTGATCGGCTCGCTGATCCGCGCCTATTCGGGGCCGCTCGTCGACCATCGCCGGCATCGTCATCATCGTCATGGGCCTGCACTTCCTCGGCGTCACGCCGATCGCGCTGCTGCACCGGCAGAAGCGGCTGGAGGTCGCCAAGCCGGTCGGGCTGTGGGGCGCCTATGTGATCGGGCTTGGCCTTCGCCTTCGGCTGGACGCCGTGCATCGGGCCGATCCTCGCCGCCATTCTGGCGGTGGCGGCGTCCGAGCAGACGGTGACCAAGGGCGCCGGCCTGCTCGCGGTCTATTCGCTCGGCCTCGGCATTCCGTTCATGATCGCCGCCTTCGCGATCGAGCCGTTCGCGGCGTTTCTCGCGCGCTTCAAGCACTATCTGCACCGCGTCGAGCAGGCGATGGGCGCGCTGCTGGTGCTCACCGGCATCGCCTTTCTCACCGGCAGCATCAACCAGGTGAGCGTGTGGCTGCTGGAGGCGTTTCCCGGCGCTGGGCAAGCATCGGCTGAGAAAGAAAAAGCCCGCCGATTGAGGGCGGGCGTTTCCGATGTCAGCGCGAAGCGCGCTATTTCATCTTGCGTGCAGTCCGAGCCGGGGCACTCGACGTAAGTGATCTTGCCGCTGGCGTCCTTCTTCCAGATGTACATCACGTAGTCGAGCCTGGTGATGTCGCCCTTCTTGTCGTAGGAGAGGTCGCCGAGCACGGTCTTGAACTTCATGCCCGAGTGCATCTTCTCGGCGACCTTCTTGGGGTCGAGCGACTTGGCCGCTTCCGCCGCCTGCTTGATGACCTGCACGCCGGCGTAGGAGTAGAGCGTGTAGGCTTCCGGCTCGAACTTGGCTTGGCGCGGAATTCTTCGCACGACCTCCTTGGCCGCCGGGTTGTTGCGCGGATCGGGGCCGTAGGTCATCAGCGTGCCTTCGACGCCGGGCCCGCCGACCGAGGCGAACTCGTCGGAGGTGATGCCGTCGCCGCCCATCAGCGGCGCCTTGACGCCCTGGTCGCGCATCTGCCGCACGATCAGGCCGCCTTCGGTGTACAGGCCGCCGAAATAAACGAGATCGGCGCCCGACTGCTTGATCTTGGAGACCAGCGCCGAATAGTCCTTCTCGCCGGTGTTGATGCCTTCGTAGAGCACTTCCTTCATGCCGCCCTTGTTGATCGCCTTCTTGGTCTCGTCGGCGAGGCCTTTGCCGTAGGTCGTCTTGTCGTGGACGACGGCGATCTTCTTGCCCTTGAAGTGCTTGAGGATGTAGGCGCCGGCCACCGTGCCCTGCTGATCGTCGCGGCCGCAGACGCGGAAGATGTTCCACATCTTGCGCTCGGTGACGGTCGGGTTGGTGGAGGCGGGCGTGATCTCGAGGATGCCGTTTTCCTGGTAGACTTCGGACGACGGGATGGTGACGCCGGAATTGTAGTGGCCGATCACGAACTTGACGCCGTCGCCGGCGAATTTGTTGGCGACCGAGACGCCCTGCTTGGGATCGGAGACGTCGTCGCCGTACTGACACGATGATCTTCTGGCCGAGAATGCCGCCGGCCGCGTTGATGTCGTCGACGGCCTGATCGACGCCGTTCTTCATCTGCGCGCCGGTGGCGGCGCTCGGTCCGGTGATCGGGCCGGCCATGCCGAATTTGACTTGCGCCGAGGCGGTTCCCGCCAGGGCGAACCCGAGAGCCCAGCGCGAGGCCGAGCGTGGTGATCCTCTTCATCGCGTTTTCCCCTTCAAGTGAAGCCGGCAGTCGCAGATAGTGCCGCAATATTACGTCACGGCGGCTTGCGGCGCCAGCGCAGCGGGCCGTGCGGCTCGTTGATCCAGCGATATTGCGTGACCATCTGCGCGGCGCGGGCGGCGCGGAACCCGAGCAAGTCCGAGGCCGAGGCAGACCGCGCTGTCGACCAAGATAGATAGTGCAGCGACAACAGGGTGCCGCCGAACAGGGCGAAATGGAAGAAGCGCACCGCCGCCGCCCAGGATCAAACTATAGGCGATCACCTGCCACCACGGCCGCCAGGTCTGGGCGATGGCGCGGCCGGCGAGCGCCGCCGCCCCGCCGCCAAGGATGATGGTGACCAGGATGAAGACGCCGACGAGCCTTCCTCGTAGAGCAATGAGAATCGGAACTGTCATCATGGCTCGACCTGTTGCCGGCCGCCTTCGAGATAGGCGGACTTGATCTCCGGCCGCTCCAGCAGTTCGCGCCCGCTGCCGGAGAGCGTGATCAGCCCGTTGACCATGACATAGCCGCGGTGGGCGAGCTTGAGCGCGTGGAAGGCGTTCTGCTCGACCAGGAACACGGTGAGCCCGTCCTGCGCATTGAGCGTTTTGATGGCGTCGAAAATCTGCCGCACGATCAGCGGCGCGAGGCCGAGCGAAGGCTCGTCGAGCAGCAGCAGCCGCGGCCGCGCCATCAGCGCGCGCGCGATCGCCAGCATCTGCTGCTCGCCGCCCGACAGCGTGCCGCCGCGCTGGTGCAGGCGCTGCTTGAGGCGCGGGAACAGCGCCAGCACGCGCTCAAGATCGTGCGTCGAAAGCGGTCGGGTCGCGCGGTCGTCGCGCCCATCTGCAGGTTTTCCAGCACCGTCATGCGCGAGAAGATGCGGCGGCCTTCCGGCGCCTGCGCCAGCTTGAGCCGGGCGATCTCGTGCGTCGGCATGCGCGTGATGTCGCGGCCGGCAAAGGTGATGCTGCCTTCGCGCGCGCGCGGATTGCCGCAGATGGTCATCATCAGCGTCGACTTGCCGGCGCCGTTGGCGCCGATCAGCGTGACGATCTCGCCGTCGTTGACGTCGAGGTCGACGCCCTTGAGCGCCATGCACGCGGCCGTAAAAGGTCTTCACGCCGCGCACGGAGAGGAGGGCGGTCATAGGCCGACCTCCGCTTCGACCTTCTCGACGTCCTCGTCGGCGACGCCGAGATAGGCGGCGATCACCTTCGGGTCGTTGCGCACCGCCTCCGGCGCGCCGTCGGCGATCTTGACGCCATAGTCGAGCACGACGATGTGGTCGGAAATCTCCATCACCACCGACATGTCGTGCTCGATCAGCAGAATCGAAATGGCGTGCTCGTCGCGGATCGCGCGCAGCAGCTCGTTGAGCTCGGCGCTTTCGCGCGGATTGAGGCCGGCCGCCGGCTCGTCGAGGCACAGCAGCAGCGGATCGGTGCACATGGCGCGCGCGATTTCGAGCCGGCGTTGCGCGCCATAGGGCAGATCGCCGGCCGGATCGTCGGCGCGCGCCAGCAGACCGACGCGGTCGAGCCAGCCGCGTGCCTTGTCGATCGCCGCGCGTTCGGCGGCGCCATAGGAGGGGAAGCCGAGAATGCCGAGCAGCGTGTAGCCGGAGGCGAGCATCAGCCGGTTGTGCTGGGCGACCAGCAGATTTTCCAGCACCGTCATGCCGGGAAACAGGCGGATGTTCTGGAAGGTGCGGGCGACGCGCGCCTGCTGCGTCACCAGATATTCCGGCATGCGCTCGAGCTGGTAGAGCGTGCCGGTTGCGCGCGTCAGGCGGCGCTCGCCGCTGTCGGTCAGCGCCTCCAATTCGCTCCACATCGCGGCGTCGCCGTGACGCAGCCCGATGCGGCCCTCGCTCGGCTTGTAGAAGCCGGTGATGCAGTTGAATACGGTGGTCTTGCCGGCGCCGTTCGGCCCGATCAGCGCGGTGATTCTGCCTTGCTCGGCCATCGAACGACAGATCGTCGACCGCGACCAGCCCGCCGAAGCGCATGGTCAGGTGCTCGACGCAGAGCAGGTTATCGCCGTCGCTCGCCATCAGCCGTGACCTTCTCCGATCAGATCGGCGGAGATGCTCTTGCGCTCTTTCAGGAACACCGACGGCTCGCGGGTCGAGATCAGGCCGCGCGGCCGCCAGATCATGATCAGCACCATGGCGAAGCCGAACAGCAGCATGCGGTACTGGGTCGGATCGAAGGTCGGCGCCGAAAATCTGCTTGAGGAAATCGAGTTCGCGCATGATCTCGGTGCCGCCGATCATGACGATGGCGGCAATCGCGACGCCGATCTGGCTGCCCATGCCGCCGAGCACGACGATCGACAGGATGGTGGCCGACTCGAGAAAGGTGAAGGATTCTGGCGAGATGAAGCCCTGCCGCGTGGCGAAAAACGAGCCGGCAAAGCCGGCGAACATCGCGCCCATGGCGAAGGCGGTGAGCTTGGTGTTGGTGGTGTTGATGCCGAGCGAGCGGCAGGCGATCTCGTCCTCGCGCAGTGCCTCCCAGGCGCGGCCGACGGGCAGCCGGCGCAGCCGCACGGTGACGAAGGCGGTGAGCAGCGCCAGCGCGAGGATGATGTAATAGAGAAAGATCGACGCGGTAGAGCGGCGAGAATTCCAGCCCGAACACGGCGGCGAAGCCGTCATCGTTGGCGTTGAACGGAATGCCGAAGAAGGTCGGGCGCGGAATGCCGGTGATGCCGGCATAGCCGTTGGTCAGATCGACCCAGTTGATGAGGACGAGGCGGATGATTTCGCCGAAGGCAAGCGTGACGATGGCGAGGTAGTCGCCGCGCAGGCGCAGCACCGGAAAGCCGAGCAGGATGCCCCAGAACGAGGAGAGAATGCCGGCGAGCGGCAGCAGCAGCCAGAACGAGAAGCCGAAGTTCTTCGCCAGCAGCGCATAAGAATAGGCGCCGACCGCGTAGAAGGCGACGTAGCCGAGGTCGAGCAGGCCGGCGAGGCCGACGACGATATTGAGCCCCCAGCCGAGCATCACGTAGATCAGAATCTGGATGCCGAAATTGTCGATCCATTTCACCGCGCCGCCGAAGCCGTTGATGGCAATGACCAGCGGCGGATAGACGATGACAAAACCGATGGCGAAGGGGACGAACCATTTGGCGACGGCTGCGCGAAAGCGCGATGGCGCGGCCGCGACCGGTTGCATCGCGCGGTGCTCGAGCCACGGTTCGACGACCAGCGCGTAAGCCAGCCGGCCGACGGCGACGACGGCGACCATCGACAACAGCAGCGGCCAGCGCGAGGTGACGACCAGGTTCATTGCGGAAATCGGTGTAGGTCTGGAAGCCGATCAGCGGCAGGAGCAGCCCGAAGGTCAGCAGCGCGGTGAAGCCGGCGTCGCGCAACGCGGCGACGATGGGGACGCGCTCGCCTGGCGCGCCGTCTGTCATCTTAGACCTTCTCGACGTCCGGCCGGCCGAACAGGCCCTGCGGCAGGAAGATCGAGCGTGATCGCCAGCACGGAGAAGGCGGCGACATCCTTGTAGTCGATGGAGAAATAGGCCGACCACATGGTCTCGATCAGGCCGATGAGAATGCCGCCGATCACAGCGCCGGGCAGCGAGCCGATGCCGCCGAGCACCGCGGCGGTGAATGCCTTCACGCCCGGCACGAAGCCGTCGGAGAAGGTCACCACGCCGTAATACATCAGGTACATGGTGCCGGCGACGGCGGCGAGCGCGGCGGCGATGACGAAGGTCATCGAGATGGTCTGGTCGACGTTGACGCCGACCAGCGCCGCCATCTTCTGATCCTGCTCGCAGGCGCGCTGGGCGCGGCCAAGCCTGGTCTTGGCGACCAGATACCAGAACGCCGCCAGCAGTAGGGCGGTGACGCCCCAGATGATCAGTTGCTTGACCGACAGCGTGACCGGATAGCTATTGCTGTTGAGCAGGACGAACTCGCCTTGCACCATCGGCGGGATCGGTTTGTTGCGCGGGCCCTGGCTGACCTGGACGAAGTTGGACAAAAAGATCGACATGCCGATCGCCGAGATCAGCGGCGCCAGGCGGAACGAGCCGCGCAATGGCCGGTAGGCGACGCGTTCGATCACCCAGTTGACCAGTGAGGTGAACAGCATGGCCACGATCAGCACGATGAACAAAGCGAGCGCGATCGAGGTGATGCCGAGCCAGGTGGTGAGGATGAGGAAGGCGATCAGCGCGATGAAGGCCGAGACCATGAACACGTCGCCATGGGCGAAATTGACCATGCCGATGATGCCGAACACCATGGTGTAGCCGATGGCGATCAGGCCGTAGATCGAGCCGAGGGTGATGCCGTTGATGAGTTGCTGGAGAAAGACTTCCATTGTCCCCATCGCCTTTCCGACGTCGCCCGGCCGATTCTTAACGATTAACAGGGACTTGCCGCAGCGGCAACGCCGCGCGCGGTGTGTTATGACGTTCCTCTGTTGAAAGGATCGCTCGCCCATGTCCCCCGGTACGACCATCGCCATCCGCGTCGGCGCGGCCGCGGCGGTTTTCACCGCCATGGCGCTATGGGAATGGCTAGCGCCGCGACGCCAACTTGCGGTCGGCCGGCGGCCGCGCTGGCCGGGCAATCTCGGAGTTCTGGCTGATCGATGCCGTTGCGGTGCGGCTCCTGGGGCCGGTCACCGTGGTTGGCGCCGCGCTGATTGCGACGGAGAAGGGCTGGGGATTATTTCCAGCGATCGGTCCGCCGGCATGGGCGGCGGTTCTCTGCGGCGTGGTCGCGCTCGACCTGACGATTTATATGCAGCACGTCGTCTTTCACCACGTGCCGTGGTTGTGGCGGCTCCATCGCATGCATCACGCCGACCTCGACATCGACGTCACGACCGGCGTGCGCTTTCACCCACTGGAAATCGTGCTATCGATCCTGATCAAGATCGTGGCGGCGGTGGCGCTCGGGGTGCCGGCCCTCGGCGTAGTGGTTTTCGAAGTGCTGCTCAATGCGACGTCGCTGTTCAACCACAGCAACGTGGCGCTGCCGCCGCGGCTCGACCGGCTGGCACGCTGGATCGTCGTCACGCCGCAGATGCACCAGGTGCATCACTCGATCGAGCGCGCGGAGACCGACAGCAATTTCGGCTTCAATCTGCCATGGTGGGACCGGCTGTTCGGCACCTATCGTGGAAAGCCGGCGGCCGGCGAGCAAGCGATGACCGTCGGCCTGCCGGTCTTTCGCGATGTGGCGGAGTTGAAGATCGGGCGGCTGCTCACGCAGCCGTTCCGCAGCGCACGTTAGTGCAATCCGCCGAACACCCAGATCAGCAGCAGGATCGGCAGCGGAATTCCCAACAGCCAAAGCAACAAATAGCGTCCCATCGCGATGTCCCTCAGTCCTGTGTTGAACTTGGCAAGGGAACTTCCGGCATCGCGCGACGGTTCCCAGGCACCGCGCGGATTTTGTTCGGAACTGGACGTAACCGCCGGACGTTAACTCGTTGTTCGGGTGGGGAGCGCGAACGACCAACGTTGGAAGGAAGAGAGAATGAACCAGAACCAAAATCCCAACCAGACCCCCGGCCAACAGCAGCAGGGCAACCAGCCGGGCCAGAAGCCCGGCCAGCAGCAGGGTGGCCAGCCCGGCCAGAAGCCCGGTCAGCAGCAACAGCAGCCGAGCCCGGCCAGAACGCCCGGTCAGCAGCAACAAGCAGCCGAACCGCCCGGGCCAGGGCGGTCAGCAGAGCCAGCAGAACCGCTGACGCAGCGCAACACGATGGTCAGAAGCCCCGCCGCATGGCGGGGCTTCTCGTTTTGGCGGTCATCGATTGCGTTGGCCTGAGGCGCCGCCTCGCATATGCTCATGCCATGGCCTCCTCTACGCTTCCGCTGTTTCATCTTTACGGCGACCCGCCGGACGACAGCGCGTTCGACTTCATTCACATCGAGACGATTTCCTCGCGCTCTTCGGTGCACGACTGGACGATCCGCGCGCATCGCCACCGCAACCTGTTCCAGATCCTCCTGATCGAGAAGGGCGGCGGTGAGATGAATTTTGAGGCTGCGACCGTGCCGTTTGCCGCGCCGTCGGCGATCCTGGTGCCGGCGACGACGGCGCACGGCTTCCGCTTCACGCCGCAGGTCACCGACGGCTGGGTGGTGAGCTTCACCGAAGACGTCGCCGACGCGCTCGGCGATCAGTCGGGCGAGGCGCTGGCGCGGTTGAAAACCGTGGCGGCCGATCCGGTGGTACCTCTCGCCGGGGCGGCAGAAGCCAAGCGTCTCGCCGCGCTCTGCGCCGACCTCAACGAGGAGGCCTCGCTCGCGCGCGAAGGCTTTCGGCTGGCGATGCGCGGGCTATTGGCCTTGATCGCCATCGAAGTGGTACGGCTGGCGGTGAGCCGCGCGCGCTCGGGCACCGTGACGCTCACGCGCGCCGACGCGCGAGTAGAGGAACTGCGCAAGCTGCTCGACGAGCATTTCCGCAAAGAGCGGCTGATCAGTTTCTACGCCGAAAAGCTGGCGATGACCGCCGACCGGCTCAACGATCACGTCAAGCGCGCGACCGGCGTCACCGCCGGCCATCTGATCCGCCAGCGCGTGTTGACCGAGGCCAAGCGCCAACTCGTCTTCACCAACCAGCCGATCCACGAGATTTCCTACGATCTCGCTTTTTCCGATCCCTCGCACTTTACCCGCTTCTTTCGCAAGCAGACCGGCATGACGCCGCAGGCCTTCCGCGAGGGGCGGGGCGGTTAACCGGCTTTCGCCTTGAGCGAGTCATGGCGGATGAAACCAAACGCCACGACCATGCCGAGGAATTCGCTCGCGCCGCCGCCGATCATGGCCGCTTGCAGGCCGGGCAGGAAATTGGCGCCGGCCGCGGCCTCCTGTCCGGCATAGGCGGCAAACAACGCGCCGAGAATGGCGACGCCGAGCGTGGCCCCGACCATGCGCGCGGTGTTGACCAGGCCGGACGCGGTGCCCGATCGCTCGGACGGCAGCGCCGCGACGGCGACGCCATTGACCGGCGCGGTGTTCAGGCCGAGCCCGATGCCAACCACGAACAACTCGAATTCGACGATGACAAGCGGCGTCGCCTCGCCGATGAAGGCCAAGGCGAGGGCGCCGACGCCCATGCACGCCATGCCGGCGGTCATCACCACGCGTGGCCCGACGCGGTTGTTCAGGTGACCGACGTATTGCGAGACGGCGACAAAGCTCGCCGACATCGGCAAGAGTTCAAGGCCTGCGATGAACGGACTGCCGCCGCGCACCGTCTGGAAATAAAGCGGCATGAGAAACAACAGCGCGTACATGCCGAAGGTCATCAGGCCGGCGCAGGCGAGCGCGGCCGAAAACACCGGCTGGCGCAGGAAAGCCAGCGGCAGCAGCGGTCCCGGCGTGCGCCCCTCGACCCAGACGAAGAGCGCCAGCGCAATGACTGCGGCGCCCGCGATCGTCAAGATCACCGGTGATGTCCAGCCCCAGCGCGAGCCCTCGATCGCGGCAAAGGCGAAGGCGCTCAAGCCGAGGATGGCCAGCGCCTGGCCGGGCAGGTCGAGCCTGCGGCCTTTCGGATCGGCGCTTTCCTGCACGCCGTAGAGCGTGAGCACCCAGGCCGCCGCACACACCGGCAGGATCACGTAGAAGATGCTGCGCCAGCCGATGCTGTCGACCAGCCAGCCGCCGAAGGTGGGGCCGATAATGAAGGCGATGCCGTTGCAACTCGCCCAGACGCCGAACGCATGCGCGCGCGCCTTGCGATCGGGAAAGGCCTCCGCCAGCAGCACCAGTGACATCGCTACCTCGAAGGCTGCGCCCAATCCGCTCACCGTGCGGCCGACGATCAAAATTTCGGCATTGGGCGCGAGCGCGCAAATCAGCGTGCCGGCGACGAACAGAGCGATCCCGAGGATGAAGATGCGGCGGCGGCCGAACAGGTCGCCGAGCGTGCCGCCCGTCAGCAGCAAGCTCGCATAGGCGAGATTGTAGGAATCGATCACCCACTGCATCGCGGACACGCCGGCATGCAAGTCGCCGGCGATGCTCTTCAGCGCGAGATTGACCACCGAGGTGTCGATTTGCGCAAACAACACACCGAGCGAAGTAGCGATCAACACCAGACGCGGCCGCGTGTGGACCGTCGCGCCGTTGCGCAAGATTGAAGTCATCGTCATTGCGAGTCCCTTTTTCAGTCGCTCCCGTTGCAACGCCCGACATAGGTCGCGAGGTGCATGGAACCCACCCGAATTCTGCCCGCTATTCACAGCGGAACCGCGCGCTGACTTGGTTAAGCGGCTAACAAGTAAGGTAAAAGAATGGTTTCCTTTGAAATTAGCATTTGAGGGGCTTACGCATTTTGTCTGTGTAAGGAGGATGCCATGCGTAAGTTGTCCGCCGCGTCGGCTGCCATCATCATCGGGGTTGCGTTCTATTTCACCCTGGCCTGGGGCTACGACGGCGTGCGCGTGCTCACGTCGCCGAGCTACGGCCTGGACGACGTCTGGCGGTCGCAATTTATCTTTGGCATCGGCAGCATCTTCGGCCTGAGCCCGATCGGGTTGATCAAGCTCGCCGCCTTCTTCGGCGCGGTGAAGCTCGCGGTCGCCGCCGTTTGCGCGGCTCATATTCTCGACCGGCTGCGCGTCCTGATCGGCGGCAAGCCGGACAACGATATCCTCGAAGGCGGCTTGATCCTGGTGGTGTTGATTAGCATCACCTCGGTCGGCCCCGCGGTATGGGCGCATAACGCCGAGCTGGTGCGCGAAACGACCATCCAACTGGCGCTGGCCGCCGTCGCCACCGCGTTGTGCCTGCTCGAGCGCAGCGCCTCGTCGAAAGCGGCCACGCCTGCCGTGGCGACCGAGCTCGCCGCCACGCCACGCGGCGCGCCCTGGTTCTCGCCGTTCCGCTAGGGACGGGACGCCGAACTCATTCCATTTCGAATCTTGCCGTAGTTCGTCCGCAAGGACGGGTTACTTTGCTTTCGCCAGCTCCGCCATCACCTCGGCGGCTTCCTTGAAGGCATGATTGGCCGCCGGCACGCCGCAATAGATCGCCTGCTGCAGGATCACCTCTTTGATGTCGGCCTCGAGCGAGCGCCGCGCGCATGTGCAGGCGGAATTCGTCCCACTGCGCCAGCGCGATCATGGTGCCGATCACCAGGACGCGGCGGGTACGCTCGTCGTAATGCGGCCGCGTCAAGACCTCGCCCCAGGCGTAGCGGGTGATGAGGTCCTGGAATTCCGCGTTGAACGGCGTCTTCTTCGCATTGGCGCGATCGACCCATTCGTTGCCCAGCACCTTGCTGCGCTGGGCCATGCCACGCTGGTGGCGTTCGCTGTCGTCCATGGCGAGACCTCTAATTGAGCAGGAAGTCGAGCGTTGCGTCGGTGAAGGCCTTGGGCTGCTCGACATTGGAGATGTGTGCGGCGTCGAGCGCGACTACCTTGCCGTTTTTGACGGACTTGGCGATGGTCTCGCCGGCCACCGGCGGCGTGGCCGGATCGTGCTTGCCGACGATCACCAAAGTCGGCGTGGCGATACGCGGGTTGGATTCGCGGAAGTCCATGTCGCGGACGGCTTCGACGCAGCCGATGTAGCCGTCAAGGTTGCTGGCGAGGAACATCTCGGTCATGCGCGCAATCGTCTGCGGCGCGCGTTCGATGAAGCCCTTGGTGAACCAGCGCTCCATGTTCATGCCGACGATGTGCTTGAGACCGTTTTCGCGCACGGTCTTGATGCGATCGGCCCACGGCGTCTTGTCGGCATAGTAGAAATTCGTGTTGGCGAGGACGAGCTTCTCGACCCGATCCGGCGCGTTGGCGCCCAGCCACTGACCGTCCATGCCACCCATCGACAGGCCGCACCAATTCGCTTTCTTGATCTTGAGGGTGTCGAGGATCTTGATGATGTCGCGGCCGAAGAGGGCAAAGTTGTAGGGACCTTTGGTCGTGCCCGACTTGCCGTGGCCGCGGCGGTCCCAGCGCACCAGGCGGAAATGCTTGGCGAATTCGGGAGCCTGATCGTCCCACATGTGCAGGTTGGTGCCGAGCGAATTCGACAGCATCAGAACCGGGCGCGCCTTCACGGCCTTCGATCTCGACGTTGAGCGGGCAGCCGTCTTCGGCGGTGATCGTCGGCATGAAAATCCTCCCTCAATCCGTAATTTATTGTGTTGCCGGTCGACACCCATAAAGGGCGGCGCGCCCGCTGCAAAGCTCTTTTCAGCGGGCCCGCGAGGGCTTAAGCCGTGGCCCTAGGTCTGTATGGCTGTGTGAAGAGGAGACGCCGATGGCGATGGTCATGACGGGGGAGGTTCAACTCCCGGCCAGCCGCGAGGTTGTCTATGCGAAGCTCAATGACGCCGAGGTGCTGAAAGCCTGCATCCCCGGCTGCGAGGAACTCAACAAGATCTCGGACACCGAGTTGCAGGCGGTCGCCGTCACCAAGATTGGACCGGTGAAGGCGCGCTTCAAAGGCAAGGTGCACCTGACCGATCTCGACCCGCCCAACGGCTACAAGATTTCCGGCGAAGGCGACGGCGGCGTTGCCGGATTCGCCAAAGGCGGCGCTACGGTCGCGCTGACCGACAAGGACGGCGGCACGCTGCTCACCTACAACGTCGAGGCGCAGATCGGCGGCAAGCTCGCCCAGCTCGGGCAGCGTCTGGTCAATGGCGCGGCCAAGAAAATCGCCGACGATTTTTTCAAAAACTTTGCCGCTAACGTCACCGCCGGCTAGCGCGAGGCCGAATGACGGGCCCGTATTTGGCGAAAATCCTGCGCCAAAATGCCCCGATCACAGCCGTTTGAGCCTTCTCCTGCTTGGGACTCCCTTGACCGGGCCGGCCATCGGGGTTCAGAGTTGTTATCGATCCAAGGCGCATTCGGGCCGAATTCGGCTTAATTTCAAACCCGAGCCGCCGCCGCCCCCGCCGGGCGAAGCGAAAAGAGGGCTTTTGGCCCCGAATTTGGGAGGACGACCATGCCTGCCGTGTCCATGACGGTGAACGGTAAACCCGTCACCGGCGACGTCGAAGCGCGCACCTTGCTGGTGCAATTCCTGCGCGAAAATCTCCGGCTGACCGGCACGCATGTCGGCTGCGACACCTCGCAATGCGGCGCCTGCGTCATTCATCTCGACGGCATCGCGGCAAAATCCTGCACGCTGCTCGCCTTGCAGTGTGAGGGTGCCAAGATCACCACCATCGAAGGCCTGGCCGAGCCGGGCGGTCCGCTGCACCCGATGCAGGAAGCGTTCCGCGACAACCACGGCCTGCAGTGCGGCTACTGCACGCCGGGCATGATCATGGCGGCGCTGGATATCGTGCGCCGCAGGGGTAACGATCTCGACGAGCACACCATCCGCGAGCAGCTCGACGGCAATATCTGCCGCTGCACCGGCTACCACAACATCGTTAAGGCGATCGCCGCGGGAGCAAAAGCGATGGCCAAAGGCGGCGCGCGTCAAGCTGCTGAGTAGAATTGCCGCCGAATAGAACTTAAAAAATACAACGGGAGAAGACCGCCATGAGCGCGACAGGGATCGGCGCGGCGGTGCGCCGCAAGGAAGACTTCCGCTTTATTACCGGCCAGGGACAATATACCGATGACGTGGTGCGGCCGGGCGAGACCCGCGCCGCGTTCCTGCGTTCGCCGCACGCCCGCGCCAAGATCAAGAGCATCGATGCGAGCGCGGCGAAGAAAATGCCGGGCGTGGTTGACGTGCTCACCGGCGCCGATCTCGCCAACGACAAGATCGGCAATCTGATCTGCGGCTGGATGATCCATTCCAAGGACGGCACGCCGATGAAGATGGCGCCGCATCCAGCGCTCGCCTCCGGCAACGTGAACTGTGTCGGTGATGCGGTGGCGGTGGTGATCGGCGAGACGTTGGCGCAGGCGCGCGACGCCGCCGAGAAGGTGAAAGTCGACTACGAGGTGCTGCCGTCGGTGACCGATCCGGCCAAGGCGAAGTCGGGCCCGCAGATCCATGAGGTGGCGCCGAAGAATACTATATACGAATGGTCGCTCGGCGACGCCAAGGCGACGGATGCGGCCTTCGCCGCCGCCAAGCACGTCACCAAGCTCGACATCGTCAACAACCGCTTGGTGCCCAACGCCATCGAGCCGCGCGCGGCGCTCGCCGAATACGACGCCGGCACCGACAACCTCACGCTATGGAATACCTCGCAGAACCCGCATGTGGCGCGCCTCGTCATCGCCGCGTTCGTCGGCATGGCGCCGGAGCACAAATTGCGGGTCATCGCGCCCGACGTCGGCGGCGGTTTCGGCTCCAAGATTTTCATCTATCCCGAAGAAGTCGTCTGCCTGTGGGCCGCGCGCAAGGTGCGCCGGCCGGTGAAATGGGTCGCCGACCGCTCGGAATCCTTCGTCACCGACGCGCACGGCCGCGACCACGTCACCCATGCCGAACTGGCTCTTGATGAGCACGGCAAAATCCTGGCGTTGAAGGCCAAGACCATCGCCAATCTCGGCGCCTATATGTCGACCTTCTCCTCCTCGGTGCCGACCTATCTCTACGGCACGCTGCTGTCGGGGCAATACGACATCCCGTCAATCTATTGCGAGGTCGACGCCGTCTACACCAACACCGTGCCGGTCGACGCCTATCGCGGCGCCGGGCGGCCGGAGGCGACCTTTGTGGTCGAGCGGCTGGTCGAAGTCGCGGCGCGGCAGATGGGCATCGAGCCCACGGAAATCCGCAAGCGCAACTTCATCAAAGCCTTCCCGCACCAGACGCCAGTGATCATGGCCTATGACGCCGGCGACTATCTCGCCTCGCTGAAGAAGGCGGTCGAACTCGCCGACGTGAAGGGTTTCAACAAGCGGCGGCGAGATGCGGCGCGGCACGGCAAGCTGCGGGGCTTGGGCTTCTCGACCTATATCGAAGCCTGCGGCCTCGCGCCGTCGCAGGCGGTCGGCTCGCTCGGCGCCGGCGTCGGATTATGGGAATCGGCCGAAGTGCGGGTCAATCCGACCGGCAGCGTTGAGGTACTCACCGGCTCGCATTCACACGGGCAGGGCCACGAAACGACGTTCGCCCAAATGGTGTCGGAACGGCTGGGCATTCCATTTGAGAGTGTCTCCATCGTGCACGGCGACACCGACAAGGTGCAGTTCGGCATGGGCACCTACGGCTCGCGTTCGGGCGCGGTCGGCATGACGGCTATCGTCAAGGCGCTCGACAAGATCGAGGCCAAGGCCAAGAAGGTCGCTGCCTTTATGCTCGAAGCGGCGGAAGGCGATATCGAGTTCAAGGATGGCAAGTTCACGGTTGCCGGCACCGACAAGTCGGCAGCCTTCGGCGACGTCGCGCTGAACGCCTACATCGCGCACAAATTCTCGGGCGCGGAGCTGGAACCGGGCCTGAAGGAAACCTCGTTTTACGACCCGACCAATTTCACCTTCCCGGCCGGCTGTCATATTTGCGAGGTCGAGGTCGACATCGACACCGGCAGGACCGAGATCGTCAATTGGACGGCGGTCGACGATTTCGGCACCGTGATCAATCCGATGATCGTCGAGGGCCAGGTGCACGGCGGCATCGCGCAGGGCGTCGGCCAGGCGCTGCTTGAGGGCGCGGTCTACGACAAAGACGGCCAACTCTTGACCGGCTCGATGATGGACTACACCATGCCGCGCGCGCACGACTTGCCGTCGTTCCACGTTGGCCTGACCGAGACCAAGTCGCCGTCGAATCCGCTCGGCATCAAGGGCTGCGGCGAGGCCGGCGCCATCGCCGCGCCCGCCGCGGTGATCAACGCCATCACTGACGCGATCGGAACCGAAAATCTGGCCATGCCGGCGACCGCCAATGCGGTGTGGGTGGCGCTGCAAAGCGCCAAACCACGCCAAGCTGCCTAAGGATTGCCGCGTAATCACGGGAGAACACGATGTACAATTTCACCTTCCATCGTCCGACCACGGTCCGCCAAGCGGCCGGCCTGTTGGCGCGCAATCCGGAAGCCAAGCTTCTGGCCGGCGGCCACTCGCTGATCCCGGTGATGAAGCAGCGGCTGGCACAGCCGTCGGCGCTGATCGATCTCGCACTGGTCGAGGGCCTCACCGGCGTCGAACAGAAGGGCCGCTCGATCGTGATCGGGGCCATGACGCGGCACGCCGACGCCGCCAATTCGCCGGTGCTGCAGCAGGCGCTGCCCGGGCTTGCCATGGTGCCGAGCTCGATCGGCGATCCGCAGGTGCGCAACCGCGGCACGATCGGCGGCTCGATCGCCAACAACGATCCAAACGCCGACTATCCGGCGGCGTGCCTTGGCCTCGGCGCGACTATCATCACCAACAAGCGCCGCATCGCCGCCGACGATTTCTTCACCGGCATGTTCTCGACCGCGCTGGAAGAGGGCGAGATCATCACCAAGGTCAGTTTCCCGATTGCCAAGAAGGCGGCTTACGAGAAGTTCAAGCATCCGGCCTCGGGCTTTGCCCTCGTCGGCGTGTTCGTGAGCAAGCGCGGCGCCGACATCCGCGTGGCGGTTACCGGCGCCGGCTCGAACGGCGTGTTCCGGGTGAAGTCGTTTGAGGAGGCGCTGAAGAAGCGCTTCGCGGCCAAATCGCTCGACGGTATGAGCATTCCGGCGACCGGCATGAACAGCGACATCCACGCCAGCCCCGAATATCGCGCGCATCTGGTCGGCGTCTTGGCGCGCCGCGCGGTGGCGAAGGCGACGGCTTAACGTAGAGCGCGCTGTCGTTTCGGATCCCTTGCCGGGCAAGTCATTCAACAAGGGCGCGAGGCTCGTTCTCGCCGCCGGTTTCTTCGTGCTGTTCATCGGCGGCGGAGCGCGCTTCGCCGTCGGCCTGACGCTGCGGTCGATCGTCGACGATTTCGGCTGGGGACGCAGCGACCTCGGCCTCGCCGTTGCGCTGTTCCAGGTTGTGTCGGCGGCGGCGATGTTCTTCGCCGGCCGCTTGGCCGACCGCACCGGCCCACGCCTCGTGCTCGGCGGCGGCCTGCTGGTGAGCGGCATCGGCATCGGCCTGATGAGCGCGATCAGTGCGCCCTGGCATGCGCTCGCTCTTTACGGGGTGATCTTTGCGCTCGGCAATGGTGCGGCCTCGATGGTGCCTGTCGGCGTCATGGTGACGCGCGTGCTGCCCGAACGCGCCGGCATCGCCAACGCGCTGGCGATGTCGGGCATGAGCGCCGGCCAGCTCGTCGTGATCGCCACGCTGGCGGCCGTCTTGGTGGGGGTCGGCTGGCACGCGGTCTACCTGTGGCTCGGCGTCGTCAATCTGGCGATCGTGCCGTTGTTGATCTGGGTCGTCCCCAAAACAACGCCGGCGCAAGCCAAGGCGGCTCGGCCGAGCGAGGGCGCGGGCGTGTTTGAGGCCGCCCGCACGCGCCAGTTCTGGCTGCTGCTGACGATCTATGCGATCTGCGGCTTCGACGATTTTTTCGTCACCACCCACGTCGTCGCTTTCGCGGAAGATCGCGGCGTCGACGTGTTTCTGGCGGGCAATCTGCTGGCGTGGATGGGGCTCACCGGCCTCATCGGCGTGATTGCCGGCGGCGCCCTGAGTGAACGCGCCGGCCCGGTGTGGCCGACCGCGCTCGCGTTTGGCGCCCGCGTCGCGGTATTCGCGCTGGTCATGGTGGACCAGTCGGCGCTGTCGGTCGCCGTATTCGCGCTGGTGTTCGGCGCCACTTTCCTGGTGACGGCGCCGCTCACGATTGTGTTCGTATCGCAGAGCTTCGGCACCCGCCATCTCGGTGCGCTCACCGGCCTGATCACCATGGTGCATCAGATCTTCGGCGGCATCGGCGCTTATCTCGGCGCCGCGGTGTTCGACGCCACCGGCACCTACAATATCGCGTTCTCGATGATGCTGGCGGTTTCGCTGCTGGCGCTGCTGCTGACGCTGTTGCTGCGGCAACCGCGCCGCGGTCTTGCCGGCTAGTTCTTGTCCAGTTCGGCCAGCAGATCGTGGAGATCGAGCGGATGCGTGAACATCTGCAGCGAGCCGTCCGGCGTCTGCGGCCATTGATCCTTCGGCCGGTCCCAATACAATTCAACGCCGTTGTCGTCGGGATCGCGCAGATAGAGCGCCTCGGAGACGCCGTGGTCGCTGGCGCCTTCGAGCGGGATCTTGGCGACGATCAGCCGGCGCAGCGCATCGGCCAAGAGCCGCCGCATAGGATACAAAATCGCGGTATGGTAAAGCCCGGTGGCGCCGGGAGGAGGCGGTGAGCCGCCCAGGCTCTCCCAGGTGTTGAGGCCGAGATGGTGGTGATAGCCGCCGGCCGAGATGAAGGCGGCGCCGGGCCGGCTGGTGGTCATCGTGAAACCCAAGACGCCGCAATAGAAATCGAGGGCGCGTGCCAAGTCGGCCACCTTCAGATGCACATGGCCGATGCGCACGCCCGGATCGATGGTGGGCAGGCGCAGGCCGGTCTTTTCGGCGGTGGCGGAGCTGGTCATGGCAGCTATCCTGGGCTGGTGGCCGGTGGTCTTGAGCTATAGATGTAAGACCGACCCCGCGCCGGTTAAAGTGTCATCGAGGTGACCTAGGAATGGCTGTGAAACCGCTACCCGGCAGCATCGACGCCACGCTCGATCTTTTGGCCAAGGCCGACTATGTCGGCGACCGGTCGCTGGCGACCGTGCTCTATCTCGCGCTGAAGATGGGCCGGCCGCTGTTCCTCGAGGGCGAGGCCGGCGTCGGCAAGACCGAGATCGCCAAGGTGCTGAGCCAGGCGCTCGGCCGCCGGCTGATCCGGCTGCAATGCTACGAGGGCCTCGATATCTCGTCCGCCGTCTACGAGTGGAACTACGGCGCGCAGATGATCGCCATTCGTTTGGCCGAAGCTGAGCACGAAGGCGACCGCGCGCGCGTCGAGCACGATGTCTTTTCCGAGCGTTTCCTGATTAAGCGGCCGCTGCTGCAGGCGCTCGAGCCCGATCCGGCCGGCCCGCCGGTGCTGCTGATCGACGAGATCGACCGCACCGACGAAGCCTTCGAGGCATTTCTCCTGGAGGTGCTCGCCGACTTCCAGGTCACCGTTCCCGAACTGGGCACGATCAAGGCGATGCAACCGCCTATCGTCGTGATCACGTCGAACCGCACGCGCGAGGTGCACGACGCTTTGAAACGGCGCTGCCTCTATCATTGGATCGGCTATCCGAATGCCGAGCGCGAATTGAAAATCGTGCGCGCCAAGGTGCCGGGCATCGCCAAGAAATTGTCCGAGCAGGTGGTCGCCTTCGTGCAGGCGCTACGCAAGGAGGACCTGTTCAAGTCGCCCGGCGTCGCCGAGACGCTGGACTGGGCCGGCGCGCTCACCGAACTCGACGTGGTCGCGCTCGATCCGGCGACGGTGTCGGACACGCTTGGCGCGCTGTTGAAATATCAGGACGACATTGCCCGCCTCGACGGCACCAAGGTCAAAGCGCTGCTTGACGACGTGAAGTCGGAGTTGAGAGCGGCGGAGTAAGTTTCATGGCTGACGGCCGCCTCGCCGAAAACATCCTCTACTTCGCGCGGGCGCTGCGCGCGGCCGGCTTGCCTGTCGGCCCCGGCAGCGTGCTCGACGCACTGGTAGCCGTGCGGGTGGCGCAAGTCGGCGACCGTGACGATTTCTATTGGACTCTGCACGCGGTGTTCGTGAAACGGCACGAGCACACGACGCTGTTCGACCAGGCGTTCCGCATCTTCTTCCGCAAGCGCGGCTATATCGAAAAGCTGATCGCCTCCATGCTGCCGGGTACGCCGCCCGGCGAGCCGAAAGCGCCGCCGCCCGGCGCGCAGCGCATCCAGGAGGCTTTGTTCGGCGGGCTCGATCGGCAAGAGGAGACTTCCGAAGTCGAGGTCGACGCGCGGCTGACCGTGTCCGACCGGGAAGTGCTGCAAAAGAAAGACTTCGCGCAGATGACCGCAGCCGAGATTGCCGAGGCCAGGCAGGCGATCGCGCGCCTGACGTTCCCGCTCGATCTGTTGCGCACGCGGCGGCTCGCCGCCAGCCGGCGCGGGCATCTGATCGACATCCGCCGCACGCTGCGCGCCAGCATGAAGGCGGGCGGGGCGGTGATCGATCTCAAATATCTGGGGCCGCGCCAGAAAGCACCGCCGATCGTGGCGCTTTTGGATATTTCCGGCTCCATGAGCCAGTACACGCGGCTGTTCCTGCATTTCCTACACGCGCTCGGCGAGCGCGAGAAGCGCGTGACCACTTTCCTGTTCGGCACGCGGCTGACCAACGTCAGCCGCGCCATCCGCGCGCGCGATCCGGACGAGGCGCTTGCGGCGTGCTCGGCCAACGTGGCCGACTGGTCGGGCGGCACGCGTATCGCCTCGTCCTTACGTGAATTCAACAAGCGTTGGTCGCGCCGCGTGCTCGGGCAGGGCGCGGTCGTGCTGGTGATCACCGACGGGCTTGAGCGCGACGCCGACGACACGTTATCCTTCGAAATGGACCGGCTGCACCGCTCGTGCCGCCGGCTGGTTTGGCTCAATCCTCTGCTTCGCTTCGAGGGGTTTGAGGCCCGCGCCAAGGGCGTGCGAACCATGTTGCCGCATGTTGACGAACTGCGGCCGATCCACAATCTGGACTCGATGAGCGACCTGGTGCGCTCCTTGGCGGACGCGCCGGGCAAGGATCACGATCCGAAGCAGTGGCTGCCGCGCGCGGCCTGACGGAGGTTCACATGCTCTCACGCGACGAAGACATTCTCAAAGCCGCCGAGGACTGGCGCAAAGCCGGGCGCGGCGTGGCGCTGGCGACCGTGGTCGAGACCTGGGGCTCGGCGCCGCGGCCGGTCGGCTCCAATCTGGTGATCGACAACGAGGGCAATTTTCTCGGCTCGGTGTCCGGCGGCTGCGTCGAAGGCGCGGTGGTGACCGAAGCCATCGACGTGATCGACTGAGGCAAGCCGAAGATGCTGGAATTCGGCGTCGCCGACGAAGCGGCGTGGAACGTCGGGCTGTCCTGCGGCGGCACCATCCGCGTTTATGTGGAGAAGGTCTCGTGAAACTCGACATCCTGCACGCGCTCAACGCCGAACGCGCCGCGCGCCGCGCCGTCGTCGTCGTCACCGACGTGGCGAGCGGCGAGCAGCGGTTGGTCAGGCCGGCCGATATCGCCAAGGATCCGCTGCGTGACCTGATCGAAAAACGCATCCGGATGGCGAAAAGCGGCATGGAGGAAACCACGCAAGGGCGCATGTTTCTCACCGTGCACGTGCCGTCGCCGCAGCTCGTCATCACCGGCGCCGTGCACATCAGCCAGACGCTGGCGCCGGTCGGGCAATTGCTCGGCTATGACGTGACTATCGTCGATCCGCGCACGGCCTTTGCTTCGATCGAACGCTTTCCCGATGTGAAGGTGATCGCGGAGTGGCCCGACATTGCGCTGCCGCCGCTCAACGTCGATCACTACACGGCGTTCGTCGCGCTTACCCACGATCCGAAGATCGACGATCCGGCGCTCAAGCATGCATTGTCGCGCGATTGCTTCTACATCGGCGCGCTCGGCTCGCGGAAAACGCACGCCAAGCGGGTTCAGCGGCTGAAGGAGGCGGGGCTCAGCGACGCCGACATCGCCCGCATCCATGCGCCGATCGGGCTCGATATCGGCGCGGTGTCGCCGGCCGAGATCGCCATTTCCATCATGGCCGAGATCACCGCGCCGGCTGCGGCTGAAAGCGGACAAGGCGGAAGCGGCATGAAATTCGGCCCTGTCGCTCCGGCCGATGCGCTCGGCGCCACCGCGGTGCATTCGATCCGCCAGGGCGACCTCGTGCTTAAGAAAGGCACGCTGATTGGGCCGGCTGAAGCCGCCGCGCTCAAGGCCGCCGGGGTTAAGGAGCTCGTCGTCGCACGGCTCGAGCCCGGCGACGTCTCGGAAGATGAGGCCGCCGCCGATATCGCCGCGGCCGTTGCTGGGGAGGGCGTGCGGACCGACCGCGCTTTCACCGGGCGCTGCAATCTGTTCGCGGAAACCTTCCGGCGTGCTGGTGCTCGACAAGGACGGCATCGACCGGCTCAACCGCATCGATGAGGCGGTAACGCTGGCGACGCTGCCGGCGTTCAAGCCGGTGGTCGAAGGCGAGATGATCGCCACCGTGAAGATCATTCCCTTCGCGGTTTCACGCAATGCGCGCGACAAGGCGGTCGCGGAAGCCGCAAAAGCGAAGCCGGTGATCCGCGTTGCGCCTTACACGGTACGCAAGATCGGCATTGTTTCGACTCTGCTGCCGGGGCTTTCTCCGAAAGTCGTCGACAAGACACTGAAGATCACCGCCGCGCGCATCGCGCCGGCCGGCGCCACCATTGTCGCCGAGAAGCGCGTGCCGCATGCGACGCAAGCGCTAGCGGCGGCAATCGACGAAGTGCTCAAGGCCGGCGCCGAATTGGTCATCGTGTTCGGCGCCTCGGCCATCGCCGACCGCCGCGACGTGATCCCGGCCGCGGTCGAAGCGGTCGGTGGCGAGATCGAGCATTTTGGCATGCCGGTCGATCCCGGCAATCTGATGCTGATCGGCCGCCTGCACGGCCAGGCAGTGATCGGCGCGCCCGGCTGCGCGCGCTCGCCGAAAGAGAACGGCTTCGATTGGGTGCTGATGCGGCTGCTCGCGGGGTTGCCCGTGTCGCGCGAAGACATCACCGGCATGGGCGTTGGCGGCCTGCTGATGGAAATCGTCACCCGGCCGCAGCCGCGCACGGTGCCGCCGGAACAAGCCGTCAAGAAAGAATACCGCATTGCCGCGGTCGTGCTCGCCGCCGGCCGCTCCACACGCATGGGCGCGATCAACAAGCTGATCGCTGAGATCGGCGGCAAGCCCCTCGTGCGCATCGCCGCCGAGCAGGCGCTGGCCTCGCGCGCCAAGCCGGTGATCGTCGTCACCGGCCATGAGCATGAGCGCGTCGAAGCGGCGCTCGCCGGCCTGCCGGTCCGCTTCGTGCATAACCCGGACTATGCCGACGGCCTCGGCACATCGCTCAAAGCCGGCATCGCCGCCGTGCCCGCGGATGCCGACGGCGTCGTCGTCTGCCTCGGCGATATGCCGCAAGTCGACGCCGGACTGATCGACAAATTGATCGCCGCCATCGATCCGGAGCGCGGCGGGCTAGTCGTGGTCCCGAGCATCGACGGCCGGCGCGGCAATCCAGTTGTGTGGTCGCGCCGCTTCTTCCACGACCTGACGGCGATCTCAGGCGATATCGGCGCCCGCCACCTGATCGGCTCTTATGCCGAAGCGGTCGTCGAAGTCCCGGTCGCGGGCGAGGCGGCGTTGACCGACGTCGACACGCCCGAGTCGCTGTCCGCCGTCAAGGCGGAAATCGAGCGCGCTTAAGACTTCGAAATCATTGATCGCGTCTGCAACTCAGCCCTTAGCATGAACCATGCTTGGGCAGGAAAGGGCGATGACCGATCGCTTCACGTCGGTGATGCGCGCGCTCGTGGCGGCGTCTCTGTTGCTCGCCACCGCGACGCTGATGCTGGTTGCCGTCAACACCGCGCGCGCCGCCGGCGCGCTGGCCATCGGCCGGTGCGGCGCGTTCGGCGAGGCGTATGATTTCGGCACCATCGATCAAGCGCGCAAAAGCGCACCTGCTACAAAGCTGGCGGCATGGAATGCATGATCCGCACCTTTTTCTGCGACGCCAAAGGCTAACTCACGGCCCTCAACCTAACACTTTGAATTTCCTTTACTTATTTTGTCTTGAGCGAAAGCGCTTTTTGCACTAAATAATGACTGACCAGTCAGTCAGTATTTGGTAAGCGCCATGATCGGTCCGCATCCCCGCTCCTCACGCAAAGCGCCGCGCCGCCGGCGCGCGGCAACGCTGCAAAGTCGCGGCGGCCTGGAGCCGAAAAGCGGCGCCCGTCAGGAACGCAGCGCCGCCCGGCGCGAGGCGATCCTCTCGGCCGCGCTTGACGAATTCTCCTCTCAAGGGTTCGAGGCGGCCCGCCTCGACGACGTCGCCAAGCGCGCCGGCGTCGCCAAGGGCACGATCTATCTCTACTTCCGCGACAAAGAGACGCTGTTCCAAGAACTGATCCGCACCATGCTGACGCCGATCATCGGCACCATCGAGGGCTTGAGCGCTGCCGAAGTGCCGATCGCCGTGCTCAGCGAGCAGATCGTCGACTTGTTTGTGCGCGAGGTCTACGAGACGCGGCGCCGTGACGTCATCCGTCTGATGATCGCCGAAGGCCGCCGCTTCCCCAAACTTGCCGAATTCTACTACCGCGAAGTGCTGTCGCGCATCATCGCCGCGGTGCGCGCGCTGCTCAGGCGCGCCGCCGCGCGCGGCGAGGTGCCCGAAGCGCTCGCCGAGTTTCCGCAGATCGTCGCAGCGCCAGGCCTCGTCGCCATCATCTGGAGCGGCTTGTTCGAGCGTTTCGAGCCGCTCGACGTTCGCAAAATGATGAAGACGCATCTCGCGTTGTTGTTCGCGCCAAGGAGTGCGCCATGAAAACGAAATTCGCCGCGCTGGCGTTTGCCGCGCTTGCGCTCGCCGGCTGCGACAACCATGACGAACATAAGCTGCAGGGCTGGGTCGAAGCCGAGTTGATTTTCGTGTCGCCCGACGAGCAGGGCCGGGTGGAAGCCTTGAAAGTGCGCGAAGGCGACCACGTCAAACAGGGCGATCTCCTCTTCACCGTCGACGACGATCTGCAGAAGGCCGACGTGGTGGTGAAGAAGGCCGCCGTCACTACCGCGCAGCAGGCATTCGACCGCGCCAAGGAATTGCTGAAATCCGCGGCCGGCACGCAGAAGACCTATGACGATGCCGAGGCTGCTTTGCGCCAGGCCCAGGCCAATCTGGCCTGGTCGGAGACGCGGCTTGCTCGCCGCGACGCGCATAGTCCCGCCGACGGCACCATCGAGCAGGTCTACTTCCGCGTCGGCGAGACGGTATCGGCCGGCAAGCCGGTGGTGGCGATGCTGCCGCCGAAAAATCTCAAGATGCGCTTCTTCGCGCCGGAGCCTACTCTGCCGCAGATCAAATACGGCGAGAGCGTCGCGGTCTCCTGCGACGGCTGCGAGAAGGGGCTGACCGCCAAGATTAGCTTTATCGCCCGCAGCGCCGAATACACGCCGCCGGTGATCTACAGCCTCGATGAACGGGCCAAGCTCGTCTATTCTGATCGAGGCGCGGCCCGAACAGCCGGAGAAATTCCGCGTCGGCCAGCCGGTCACCGTCACGCTGGCGAAAGGGGCGCCGCCATGAACGGCCAAACAGGCGCACAAGACATCGTCATCGACGTCAAGCATTTGACCAAGAAGTTCGACGGCAAGGCGGTGGTGCGCGACCTGTCGATGCAGGTCAAGCGCGGCACCATCTACGGCTTCCTCGGCCCGAACGGCTCGGGCAAGACCACCACCATCCGCATGTTGTGCGGGCTGCTGACGCCGGACGAAGGCGAGGGCACCTGCCTCGGCTACGACATCCGCACCGAGACCGACAAGATCAAGCGCCAGGTCGGCTATATGACCCAGCGCTTCAGCCTCTACCAGGACCTGTCGGTGCGCGAGAATCTGGAATTCATCGCGCGCATCTACGGCATCGCCAAACCGGTCGCCGCCGCGCGCGCGGCAATCGAGCGGCTGGGCCTGGGTGGTCGCGAGGAGCAGATCGCCGGCGAACTGTCAGGCGGTTGGAAGCAACGGCTCGCGCTCGGCGCCTGCACGCTGCCGAGCCCGCAATTGCTGCTGCTCGACGAGCCGACCGCCGGCGTCGATCCCAAAGCGCGGCGCGAATTCTGGAACGAGATCCACGCGCTCGCCGCCGACGGTCTCACCGTGCTGGTCTCCACCCACTACATGGATGAGGCCGAGCGCTGCCACGAGATCGCCTATATCGCCTATGGCGATCTGCTGGTGCATGGCAGCGTCGAGCACGTGATCGAGTCCGGCGCACCTGACGACCTATGTCGTCAGTGCCGAATACGGCGAGGGCCTGAGCCAGTTGTCGCACGAGCTCACCGGCAAGCCGGGCGTCGACATGGTGGCGCCGTTCGGTACCAGCCTGCACGTCTCCGGCCGCGACGCCGGCGCGCTGGAGGCGGCGATCGCGCCCTACCGTTCGAACCAGAATCTCGACTGGCAGCCGTCGCAGCCCTCGCTCGAGGACGTGTTTATCGATCTGATGGGCAAGGCACGGGACAATTTCCAATGACTCACCTGTTGCCGACACAAGCGCCGCGACGCCTGCCGGGCGACGGCTTCTGGCGCAAGACGCGCGCGATGCTGCTCAAGGAATTCATTCAGCTCAAGCGCGACCGCGTGTCGTTCGCCATGATCATCATCATTCCGCTCGTGCAACTGATGCTGTTCGGCTACGCCATCAACACCACGCCGCGCGACCTGCCGACGGCGGTGCTGCTGCAGGAACAGACCGATCTCGTCGCGCTCGATCCTGGCCGCGCTCGAAAACACCAAATATTTCAAAGTCACCAAGCTGCCCCACACCGAGGCCGAGGTCGACCAGTTGCTGGCGTCGGGAACGGTTCTCTTTGCCGTCGAAATCCCGGCCAATTTCGAGCGCGCGGTGCGCCGCGGCGACAAGCCGGCCATGCTGGTCGAGGCCGACGCCACCGACCCGGTTGCCGTCCGGCACGGCGCTGAGCGCGCTCGGTCAGGTGTTGCAGACCGCGCTATCGCACGACCGCGATGTGCCGGCCGCGCCGACCATGCCGTTCGAGATCCGCACCCACCCCCGCTACAACCCGGCCGGCGTCACGCAACTGAATATCGTGCCGGGCCTGGTCGGCACCATCCTCACCATGACCATGCTGATCTTCACCGCGTTGTCGGTGACGCGCGAGATCGAGCGCGGCACCATGGAAAGCCTGTTGTCGATGCCGATCACGCCGACCGAGATCATGCTCGGCAAGATCGTGCCCTATATCATGGTCGGCTTCGTGCAGGCGGCGCTGATCATCGGCGTCGGCGTGACCCTGTTCGGCGTGCCCGTCGTCGGCAATCTCGGCATGCTCGCCGCGCTGTCGACGCTGTTCATCGCCACCAACCTGTCGATCGGCTACACCTTCTCGACCATCGCGCAGAACCAGCTGCAAGCGATGCAGATGACCATCATGTTTTTTCTGCCCAACATCCTGTTGTCCGGCTTTCTGTTTCCGTTCGCCGGCATGCCGGTTTGGGCGCAATATGTCGGCGAGGCGCTGCCGCTCACGCATTATCTGCGCATCGTGCGGTCGATCCTGCTGAAGGGCTCCTCGCTCGGCGATCTACGCTACGACGGCATCGCGCTGTTCGTTCTGATGCTGATCGCGATGACCATCGCCGTCAGGCGCTTCCGCCGCACGCTCGATTAACGCCGCGTCAAGACGCCCAAGCGTAGATACGGCCCGGTGCGCCTATCGCTGTCATCGGACCAGCCGGCCGCCGCCGACCATTCCCATAGCCCGGTTTTCAACGCGGTCACGTGGGCGCCGAGCCGCAGCTGGCGATAGCCGCCGCAGCATGGTGGATGGCGTCGGCTCGTACCAAACATCGACTGCGGTGCGCAGCCCGACATGAGTCCCGCGCAGGCGGTTGTCGGGATCGTCCGGGGACGTCGCCCCATGCTTGGCGTCAAGACCGACGAAGATCTTGGCCTCGAACCGGTCGCGCGTGAAACGCCAGCCCGGGAGCAGTTGCAAATTCTCGTCCGCGCCGGTCACCCAGGCATTGTTGAGCGCACCCGACGTGTAGCGTTAGCCCCCGCCCGAGATCATGGCTTTGAGGGTGAAACCCTCGCGCTGAGCCCCGTCCGGCGACCACACGAGGCCGCCGTGCAGGAACTGGCCGTCGCGCCACAGATCGGCGCCGGAAAACAAAAGATACCGCGCGCCGTCTTCGCCGGCCTGGGCAGGTCTAGCGGACACGCCAACGCAACAAATGAGGATACCCGCGGCGGCGACAGCCGCCGCGCCGACACGCGGAACGCAACGCATGGAAGCCCCCGCGCCCCGCACACCCGGCACATCGGTACTAGCCGGAAATGCAACTACAGCGTGTCTTTGGTTGTTGTCGAGTCGTTTCGGCGGGCGGGCTCAATCCGGCGCCTTGGCCAACCGCCGCGGCGGGTACCCCAAAGTGCGATGGATCATGGCGGAGAAGGCGCTCGGGCTGGCATAGCCGACCGAGGCCGCGGTCTCCGCCACCGAGGCGCCGTCCGACAGGCGCGCGAGGCCGTCGATGGCGCGCAGCCGCGCCCGCCATTCGGCAAAGCCGAGCCCGGTGTCGTTGCGGAAGATGCGCGCCAGCGTGCGGCGGCTGGCGCCGGCCTCGTCGGCCCAACGGTCGAGGTCGAAGTCGATGCTGGAATCGTCCAAGAGAGCTCGGGCGACCCGCAGAGCGCGCAGGTCACGCGGCATCGGCACCGCCAAACGGCGTTCCTGCAGCCGGGCGAGTTCGGTCAGCATTAGCCGCGCGACGATGCCGCCGCGGCCGCATTCGTCGTAGTCGACCGGCTCTTCCAAGAGCGCCAGGATCAGCTCCCGCAGCAGGCCGGAAATCTCCGCCAGCACCGGCTGTTGCGGCAGCGACCGGCAGCCGGCGGCGTCGATATAGACCGTGCGCATTTCGATCTGGCTGCGCATGGTGACGCTATGCGGCCATTTCGGCGGCAGCCACAGCGCGCGGGCCGGCGGCACGATCCAAGCGGCTTCCGCCGTCTCGACCCGCATGATGCCGCTGACCGCATGCAGCAATTGCCCGCGGCGGTGGATGTGCAGCGGGATCGTGTGGCCGACCGCGAAGGTGCGCGCCATTACCGCGACCTGGCGCGGGGCGTTGTCCATATTGCGGCGGTAAACCGGCCTGGTTTTGCTCATGGCACGATCGCGACAAAAATCGGCCGAACATCGCTAAATGGCAAGGGTTAAGTTAGACTGGCAAGGAAAAGTCGAACGCCCATGAACCCGACCGCAATGCCGGCTCCCGCAAGCGACGATGCGGCTCGCCGCCGCTCCATCGCCTTTCTCAATTGGGCGCATGCGATTGACCATTTCGTATTGCTGATCTATCCGACCGTGGTGATTGGCCTCGAAGTTGTTTACCGGCGCCCGTACAACGAGCTGATCGCGCTATCGAGCTCGGCCTTCGTCGCCTTCGGCGTCTTTTCGCTGCCGGCCGGCTGGCTCGCCGACCACTGGAGCCGCCGCAACATGATGGCGGCGTTCTACCTCGGCTGCGGCGTATCGCTGGCGCTGACCGCCTTTGCGCCGAATTTGCCGATGCTGGCGGTCGGCATGTTCTTCCTCGGCGTTTTCGCCGCCATCTATCACCCGGTCGGCATGGCGATGCTGATCGAGGCCTCGGGCGCGCGCGGGCGGACGCTGGCGTTCAACGGCGTGTGCGGCAATCTCGGCGTGTCGCTTGCCGCCGGCATCAGCGCGGCGCTGGCGACCTGGCTCGGCTGGCGCGCCGCGTTTCTGGCGCCCGCCGTGCTCTGCGTCATTACCGGCTTCGTCTATCTGTGGCTGACGCCGGACGACCGCCACCACGTCAGCAAGCGTCAATCGAAACCGGCAGTACCGCTGACGGCCAGGCTCGCGGTTCTCCTGTTCGGCTTGTTTCTAGTGATCGCCATCAGCGCCGGGCTTGTCTTCAACGTGCTGACCATCGCGCTGCCCAAGATCGTCGACGAGGGCATCGCCGCCTCGGTGCCGCTGGTGCTGGTCGGCAGCATCGCCACCGCCGTGCTGGTGTGTGGCGCGCTGGCGCAGCTCACCGTCGGCCGGCTGGTCGAGCGGGTGCCGCCGTACGTGATCTTCGCCGTGGTGACTGGACTTGGCTTTATTGGAAATTTGTGGGCGACGTACGCGAGCGGCGTGTCGTTGATGATCGCGCTGTCGCTCGCCATCGCCGCGATCTACGGCCAGGTCACCGTCAACGACATCATCCTCGCGCGCTACACCGCGGACGCCTGGCGCGGCCGCGTTTACGCTGTGCGCTACTTCACGCTGTTCGTCAGCGCCGGCGCCGCGATCGCGTTGATCTCGCTGCTGCACAATGGCGGCGGCTTCAGCCTCGTGCTCGGCGTCAATTCGATCATCGCGCTGGTGATGTTCATGGCGACGCTCGGCCTGGTGTCGTTGATAGTCTCGATCGAGGCGCGCAACGCCGCCGTGCAGCCTGCGGAATAGCGGCTATTCCCGCTCCAGCCTGAACGATTGACGGACCAGGGCGCGGTTTTCGTACCATAGCTCGAAGCCGGCACCAGCGCCCATTCTTGGCCCAGCATCCAATAGGAGGTGGATTTCTTGCCAATTTCCCGCCGGTCCATGTAGTCGTCGACGAATTTGGTCTTGCCGGTTTGCGGATTTTGCAAGCCCGGATCGGGATGCCACACGATGCGGACCGGAACGACCTTGCCGCGCGGTGTGCCTTCGAGCATGATTTCGAGGCCGAACGCGGCGTTGAGCTTGGCCGTGATCGTGGTCGATTCGTGAAGCAGCGTGGCATCGGCCTCATAGCGATGGCCCGAGGAGATATTGGGATCCTCGATCTCCTTGGTTTTTTCGACCTCGTAGGTTCCCGTGTGCAAGACATGGGCGCCAGTCCGGACCTGCGCCTGCGCCGATGACAGCGCGAACATCACCATCAACCCAGCCAGCAAAATACGCATTGTCGCTGCTCCCCCTGATTGCACCCCGCGCGGGGCTAGCCGAACATCGGGCCACCGACAAAGGGGCTTGGCAGAGCCGGCTAAAACAGCGGTGGAATTAGGTCCTCGACCTTGACGCGCGTGCGCTTTTTGACGGTCGCCACGATGCGGCTGCGATGGCAGGCCTTCGGATCGCGGCAATAGCAGAGCAGGGCGATCCGCTGTCCCGACTTGATCAGCGCCAGCAACTCGCCGAGCGCATCCTGCGCCTCGGCCGTCTTGATGTGCTTGTCGTAGATGCGCCACAGCCTGTCGAGATCGCCGGCGCGCGCCGCCTGCCGGCCTTCCGCCGGCGTGCCGAGCTTTTGCAGATGGAGGTAACCAATTCCGGCCTCGTCGAGCGAAGCCGCGAGCTGACGTTTGGAAAAACCCGGCCGGCGCGAGGCCGCGACCGCGCGAGTGTCGACCACAAGATCGATTTTCGCGCACTTGAGTTCCCTCAATACCGCTTCGGGCTTGGCCTGCTCGTAACCAATCGTAAACAAAGGACGCATAGGGTTGTCACAAGGTTGACACGAACTGCCGATATAAAGGCAGCAAGTGACGAGCCGGGAAACCGGTTTGCCTGACGGCCACGATGAGAATTGGCGACGGCGGATGTACCCGCGCCCTCTCGTTCGTGGTCGTTTCCATTTTCAGCGCTCCCGTCATGCCTTGAGCCGCTCGATCAACGCCATCGCCGCGGCCGGCGCGCGCAGCTTGGCCTCGTGGATGAAATAGATAAAGACGTCGCGCGGCTGCTTTGCCGCGGTCGCATTGCCGACTTTCGGCAGGTCTTTCGGCTCGCCGCCTTGCACCCAGGTTTTCGCGCGCTTCGCCCATTGATCGAGCGCCTTCGGCGGATAGCCGGCTTTAAGCTTCTCGTTTCCTTTCTGCAGCCGCGCGTAGACGAAGTCGGCGGTGATGTCGGCCATCTCGGTGTAAGTGTCGTGCTCGGCGTAACAGACGGTGACGCCTAACTTGCGCGCCAGCACGACGAAGGCCGGCGTCTTGAAGCTGTCGTGCCGCGGCTCGACGACATGGCGCAACGCGCGGCCGTCGAAGGTTCTCGGCAGCAGTTCTAGGAAGCCGCCAAAATCGGCTTCGTCGAGTTTCTTGGTTGGCGCGAACTGCCAGAGCAGGGGGCCGAGATGCGGCCCAAGCTCGGTGATGCCGGAACTCAAGAAAGCGTTTGATTGAGTCGCCGGCGCCTTTGAGTTCGCGGCGATTGACCGCGTAGCGCGGGCCCTTCAATGCGAATACGAAGTCGCGCGGCACCTCGGACGCCCACTTGCGGAAGGTTTTCGGTGATTGCGTGCTGTAGAAAGTGCCGTTGACCTCGATCGAGGTCAGGTGTTCGGCCGCGTAGCGAAGTTCCTGCGCATGCGGCAATCCCTTTGGATAGAACACGCCGCGCCACGGCTCATAGGTCCAGCCGCCGATGCCGGTGTAGATGGTTCCGGATTTCATGACCTGGTGCCTAAGCGCGACAGCTTCCTTTTGCGACCCGAAACCTGCCACAGGCCGACGGCTGCGGGGATAGGTAAAACGACAAAGGCCCGGGATTGCTCCCGGGCCTCCGCAATTTTGGTGGTTGAGGCGATTGGACTTAGAAGTCCATTCCGCCGCCGCCCATGCCGCCCATTCCGCCGCCGCCCGGCATGCCGCCGGCCGACTTCTTCTGAGGAATTTCGGCGACCATCGCCTCGGTGGTGATCAAGAGGCCGGCGACCGATGCCGCGCCTTGGATCGCCGAACGCACGACCTTGGTCGGATCGATCACGCCCTTGCTGACGAGATTGCCGTACTCGCCGAGCTGCGCGTCGAAGCCCCAGTTGTACTGGTCTTTCTCCAGGATCTTGCCGACGATGACCGAGCCGTCTTCACCGGCATTGGTCGCGATCTGACGCGCCGGAGCCTGGATCGCCTTGCGGACGATGTCGACGCCGTGCTTCTGGTCTTCGTTGGCGACCTTAACCCGCTTGAGGGCCTCGGTGGCGCGCAACAACGCGACGCCGCCGCCCGGCAGGATGCCTTCCTCGACCGCGGCGCGGGTCGCATGCATCGCGTCGTCGACGCGATCCTTGCGCTCCTTGACCTCGATCTCGGTGGCGCCGCCGACGCGGATCACCGCAACGCCGCCCGCCAGCTTGGCCAAACGTTCCTGCAGCTTCTCCTTGTCGTAGTCCGAAGTGGTCTCCTCGATCTGCGCCTTGATCTGCGCCACGCGCGCCTCGATGTCGGCCTTCTTGCCGGCGCCGTTGATGATCGTGGTGTTTTCCTTGTCGATCATCACCTTCTTGGTGCGGCCGAGCATGGCGATGGTGACGTTCTCGAGCTTGATGCCGAGATCTTCCGAGATCGCCTGGCCGCCGGTCAGGATCGCGATGTCCTGCAGCATGGCCTTGCGGCGATCGCCGAAGCCCGGAGCCTTCACCGCCGCGACCTTGAGGCCGCCGCGCAGCTTGTTGACGACGAGGGTGGCAAGCGCCTCGCCCTCGATGTCCTCGGCCACGATCAGCAGCGGCTTGCCGGTCTGCACCACCGCTTCGAGCAGCGGCAGCAATTCCTGCAGGCCCGACAGCTTCTTTTCGTAGATCAGGATGTAGGGGTCGTCCATCTCAACGCGCATCTTGTCGGCGTTGGTGATGAAGTAGGGGGAGATATAGCCGCGATCGAACTGCATGCCCTCGACCACGTCGAGTTCGGTCTCCAGGCTCTTGGCCTCTTCGACCGTGATCACGCCCTCGTTGCCGACTTTCTTCATGGCATCGGCGAGGAACTTGCCGATCTCGGCGTCACCGTTGGCGGAGATGGTGCCGACCTGGGCGATCTCCTCGTTCGAGGTGACTTTCTTGGAGTTGGCCTTGAGGTGCTCGACGATGGCGTCGACCGCGAGATCGACGCCGCGCTTGAGGTCCATCGGGTTCATGCCCGCGGCCACGGCCTTGGAGCCTTCGCGCACGATCGCAGCGGCCAGCACGGTCGCGGTGGTGGTGCCGTCGCCGGCCTGGTCGGAGGTACGCGATGCGACTTCACGCACCATCTGCGCGCCCATGTTCTCGAACTTGTCTTCGAGCTCGATCTCCTTGGCGACGGTGACGCCGTCCTTGGTGATGCGCGGCGCGCCGAACGACTTGTCGAGGACCACGTTGCGGCCCTTCGGGCCAAGGGTGACCTTCACCGCATTGGCCAGGATGTCGACGCCGCGTAACATGCGATCGCGCGCATCGACGGAGAATTTGACGTCTTTAGCAGCCATAGTTGGAATTCCTTCGGTTTGATGTCGGCTAAGCGCTTAGGCGGCTTTTCGCTTGGCGGCCTGGCCGCCTTCGATCACGCCCATGATGTCGCTTTCTTTCATGATCAGGAGATCCTGACCGTCGATCTTGACTTCGGTGCCCGACCATTTGCCGAACAGCACGGTGTCGCCGACCTTGAGATCAATCGGGATGAGCTTGCCCGACTTCGTCGCGGCCACCGGGGCCGACGGCGACGATCTCGCCCTGGCTCGGCTTCTCTTTGGCGGTATCGGGAATAATGATGCCGCCGGCAGTCTTTTCCTCGGCATCGATGCGCTTGACGACAACGCGGTCGTGAAGCGGGCGGAACTTCATGGCAGTCCTCCTCGGGTTATTGAAAGATTTTGCGGTTTTGGTCGCCGGCGTCCCTTGTGCCGGCACCTGAGTAGCAGGTGGTGCAGGCATTCCGGCCCGCAAGGGGCATGGACGGATTTTTTAGCACTCCTTTGGGGCGAGTGCCAAGATGCACGGAAACTCCTTGCCGATCAATGGTTAACGGCCAGGCCCGCGGAACCGCCCCAAAGACCGCCGAGTTAGGTTCGGCTGCCGCGACAGGCTCCCGGCAGGCGCTGTCAGCAGTCCGGTAGGGTTGCTGCTATCGCCTTGATTTTAAACAGTTTGTTTACCATTTCGGCTTGCAATGCCTAAGGCCCGAATTGGAAACTCTACGTCCGACTCGAAAGGGGGACGCGATGGTTTCGGAAGACTTCCGCAAGCAGGTGGCTGGATTTGGCCTGACCACTGCGCACATCCTGTATCGCCGGCCCGATCACCGCTGGCTGCTGCAGTCATACATCTGGCAGGCCTACGACCTGTTCCCCGAATTTCCCGAGCTGCATAAGTTTCTGGAATTCTGGCAGGAGAAGCTGGAAGGCCCGCTGCACTCCGTGCAGGTCGCCCATTGCAAGCTGATCAAGCCGGCCGAACTTCGCGCGGTCAACGGCGAGTTCCGGCTGCATTAGTCGCTCCCCTCCGCCGAGCCTTTACCCTCCCCCTTGTGGGGAGGGTCGACGTGCGAAGCACGTCGAGGTGGGGGTGACTGCGATCAACAACAATGACCCCCACCCCCAACCCCTCCCCACAAGGGGGAGGGTGAAGCGTGTTTGGTGCTCACGCGAACCATCAATAACGGTCATCGCATCCATCGAATGTTTCCGCGCTGACGCGCGTTGCGCGCCATGGCGCCGCGGCAGCGCCCGTACTACCTAGGGCCGACATTCCACCGGGCCCAAGTCCGTGCGCCGATTTTTTCCGCCCTTCGTCCTGATGCTCGGCAATGTCGTCATCGGGCTGACCATTCTCGGCCCGGCCGGCATGCTCAGCGAGCTTGCCGCCGGACTGGGTGTCGGCATCCACGATACTGGGCTGCTGGTCACCTACGGCGCCGTGATCCTTTGCGTCGGCTCGCCGATCATGGCCTGGCTGACCACGCACATCGACCGCCGCGCGCTGCTGGTCGGCACGCTGGCGCTGCTGGCGGCGGGGCAGGCGGCATCGGCGCTGGCGCCGGACTACGCCGTGATCCTCGCGCTGCGCCTGGTCATGCTGGCGGTCGCCGCAGTCTATACGCCGCAGGCGGCGGCAACGGTCGCGCTGATCGTGCCGGTGATACAGCGGCCGAGCGCCATCGCCTTCGTCTTCCTCGGCTGGTCGCTGGCAATCGCCGGCGGTCTGCCGGTGGTGACACTTTTGGCGACGCATTTCGGCTGGCGTTTCGCCTTCGCCGCGTTGGCGGCGCTCGCCGCGATCATCGCGGCGCTCTTGTTCGCGGCGTTGCCGGCGGGGCTGCAAGGCAAGCCGCTGTCGCTTGCCAGTTTCGCCACCATCGCCCGCAACCGGCGGATCGTGCTGATCCTGCTGGTCACATTGCTGCAAACCTCGGGGCAGTTCACGGTCTTCATCTATCTCGCGCCGCTGCTCGCAAGCTTTGCCGGCGCCGGCCCCGGCATCGTCAGCGGATTCTTCGCGCTCTACGGCATCGTCGGGCTGTGCGGCAATGTGATCGCCAGCGCGGTGGTGACGCCGCTCGGCATGCAGAAGACGCTCGCGCTGTTCATGACCTCGACGCTGCTCGGCATGGCGCTGTGGGCGTTCGGGTCCGGTTGGCTGCCGGAGATAGGCGCCGGCATATTCTTCTGGGACTCGGCTTTGCCGCCATCAACTCGATGCAGCAGGCGCGGCTCGCGGCAGCGGCGCCCGATCTCGCCAGCGCCTCGATCGCACTCAACACCTCGATCCTCTACACCGGCCAGGCGATCGGCTCCGGCATCGGCGGCTTTCTGTTCGCGGCCAGCTTCCTGCACGCCATGGGCTATATCGGCGTCGCTTTCGTCGCTTCAGCCTTGGCGCTGGTGGCGGCGACCTGGGAGCGGCAGCCGCGGGTTGCGGTCAGCGCGCCTTGAGCCGCGCGATCAGCGCCTCGATCTGCGGCAACATGCGTTCGACTACGATGGCGTAGCCCTGCGCGTTGTAATGCGCATGGTCGCGGGCGCGGTATTGGCCCGGCGGCAGGTTCCATTCGGCATAGGCGACGTTCTCGGCGCGGGCGACGTCGCCGAGATTCAGGTTCTTGAAGCCAATGACCAGCACCTCGATCTTGCGGTCGCGCAGCGCGCTGATGACTTCGCTCAGCCGCGCGCGCACGGTTTTCGTCGATGCATGTGCGCGCAGGTCGTTGGTGCCGAATTCGACGAGTGCGATGTCGGTGTCCGGCGCGATCGCTTCGTCGAAATGCAGCAGCGCGTCGGTGAAATTGCCGCCGTTGATGCCGGCATTGTCGACGACGACGTCATGGCCCTTCTTGCGCAGAGCGGCCTGCAATTGCGCCGGATAGGCCTCCTTGCGCGCCACCAGCCAGCCGGCGGTCATGCTGTCGCCATAGGCGACAATGTGGACGGGGCGGGCCTGCGCCGCCGGCGCCAAAAGCGCCACCGACAAGAGGCCCGCCGACAAGAGTTTCAACGTCCCGCGCATGGGCGTAAACTCGAGCAAACGCAACGCCGAGGCAACCGCACATGGCCCGTATCCGCTTCGAATTTGCAACGCTGACGCTCGAGGCCGAATTGCTCGACACGCCGACCGCCAAGGCCATCGCCGCGACGCTGCCGGTCACCTCCTCGGTTCTCACCTGGGGCGAGGAGGTCTATTTCGACGTGCCGGTCAACGTCGCGCGCGACAAAGATGCCCGCGCAGTAATCGTGCCGGGCGAGATCGCCTATTGGCCGGAAGGGCCCGCCATTGCCATTGGCTTCGGCCGCACGCCGATCTCCAAAGGCGACGAGACGCGGCTCGCCAGCCCCTGCAACGTGTTCGCCCAGGCGCTCGGCGATGTGAAGACGTTGGCAAAAGTGAAGTCCGGCGAGACGGTTGAGGTCAGTCTCGTTGCCTGAAGGTCGGTGGGGGTTCGGTGCCTAGACTCATCGTAATCGTAGTCGTGATGGCTGCAGCTGGCGCGCTGCTCGCGCCGCAGGCCGCCGCCATCGAGGTGGGCAGCGCCGCCTGCAAGCGCGAAATGCAAGCCACGCAGCAGATGATGCGGGAATCGGCGGCGCTGGTGGACAGCGGCATGAAGGCGTCAGGGGCGGAGCGCTGCAAGGCGCTGTCGCAGCACCTCGATCTTGCCGAGAAAATCCGCGAGAGCTTCGCGCGCTGCGAGGGACCGAAGAATCGGACCAGCGCGGTGCGCGACGCCGACGAGGTGATCGAGGCCTCGAACCAGGCCTACAACAAATGGTGCCCGGCGCGGCCGGGCATGGTGCGCGTGCGCATGACCGTGGTCGAGCGCGTCACACGCGACAAGCTGCCGGAGCCGCTCGCCGCCGTACACCGGTGCGCCGCAGACGGCGCGGCGATGTTTTCCACCAATCAGCGCTTCGATCTCGGCCGGCTCGTCGTGCTCGGCTGCCCGGGCAACGCGAACCCGACCGCCGCTCAGATGCAGTCGCGCAACGCGAGCGCCGACATGCTGCGCATGGAGCAGGCGCACGTCTATGTCACGCGCGACCGCGACGGCGACGATCCGCGGCGGCTGACGTTTCCGATCCTCGACGCCGACGGGCATGAGACGAGGACCGACCTGCTGCTTGCCGAGCGCGTCTTCATCGGCGATAAGCCCGACTTGATCTCGATGTTCTGGGATCCGGCAAAATCGGGCGTCTGCCGCGTGCACGCCATTTGGCGCGTCAGCGATGGCAAGGCCGTGCTGGTGTTCTGGGGCGAGGCGGCGGATTGTGCGAGCAACAGGACGGACTTCAAGACCGTGCTCGACCGGCGGTGAGCTGGTGTCAGCGCCGTTCCGTCTGATGGCGCACCATCGACAGCGTGAGGTCCCAGGCGTTGCGGATATTGACGATCAGCAGGAGAAGCAGCGAGCCGGCAAGCACGTCAAACGCGAAGTCGTTTTCCGACCAGATCATCGCCGCCGCAGCCAGCAGCGCCACATAGGCGATCGTCGGCAGAATCGCGTAAGTGAGGTGGTCCTGCTTGTAGTTCGTCCAGTCGTGACGCAGCAGCTGGATTGTCACGAACAGAGAGACGCCAAGGCCGATGGCCGCGCAGGCGCCGATCATCGCCGCGAAGAAAACGGTCCGGTGCGCGGGCACCAGGGCGATGGCGGCAAGAAAAAAGACGGCACTGAAATGCACGACCACGGGGCTGTAGAAGGCGCGCGTCGCCGCCGCCCGTTTGTCGTTCAGAAATCCGGTGCCGAGCGATAGCGCAACGAACAACAACGCGACCAGCGTCGCGCCGGCGGTGCCGACCAGGACGTAGAAATCGTGCCAGTGCTCGAGCTCGGCGATCATCGTCAACGGCTCAGCCGCGTCCGACGAACGGCATCTTGTTCGCCATCACCGTCATGAAGAGAACGTTCGAGTCGAGCGGCAGGCTCGCCATGTAGACCACGGCGTTGCCGACATGCTCGGCCTCCATGCGCGGCTCGATTTTCTTGCTGCCGTCCGCCTGCAGCACGCCTTCGCCCTGCACCATGCGCTCGGTGAGCGGCGTCGCCGCGTTGCCGATGTCGACCTGGCCACAGCAGATGTCGTATTGCCGGCAGTCGAGCGAGGTCGACTTGGTGAGACCCGTGACCGCGTGCTTGGTTGAGGTGTAGGCGATCGAATAAGGCCGCGGCGCGTGCGCCGAGATCGAGCCGTTGTTGATGATGCGACCGCCGCGCGGCGTCTGCGTCTTCATGATCTTGATCGCCTCCTGGGTGCACAGGAACATGCCGGTCAGATTGGTGGCGACGACGTTCGACCAGGTCTCGTAGGGCAGGTCCTCGAGCGGGACAGCCGGCGCGCCGATGCCGGCATTGTTGAACAATACGTCGAGCCGGCCGAAGGTCGATTTGGTGGTAGCGAATAGCGAAAGGATCGAGTTGCGTTTCGACACGTCGGTCGGCACCGCGAGCGCCTGCGCGCCGACGGCATTGATCTCGCCCGACACCTTGTCGAGCATCTCCTTGCGCCGGCCGGCGAGCACCAGGCTGTAGCCGGCTTTCGCCAGCGCAATGGCCACCGCCCGGCCGACGCCGGTGCCGGCCCCGGTCACCAGCGCGATTTTCGCGGACGCACTCATGGGGTCTTCCTTCCCTGACGTTTTGGAAGGATCGCCATATCATAAAAGCGCGCGCGCGCCATCAGCGGCGCGTCAGCCGGTACGGCGATTGTGGCTTGAGATCAGCCCGCCAGCGCTTGCGGCACGTCGACCGGCCTGAAGGCGCCGGGCGAGCGCAGCCGCTCGCTGATCTCGGCGGCGGGCACCGCCCGGCCGAAGCGGTAACCTTGCATGAAATGCACGCCGGCGGCGCGCAGGAACAATTGCTGGTCGGCGGTCTCGACGCCCTCGGCGGTCACCTTCATGCCGAGGCCGCGGCCGAGGCTGACCACCGCGTGCACGATGGCCGCGGCGTCGGCGGCCTTCTCGATCGACAGCACGAAGCTGCGGTCGATCTTGAGCTTGTCGAAGGGCAGGCGGCGCAGATAAAGCAAGCTGGAATAGCCGGTGCCGAAATCGTCGAGCGCGAGGTGCACGCCGAGCTCCTTGAGCCGCAGCATCACCGCTTCCGCGGGGTCGGCGTTGCCGAGCAGCACGCTCTCGGTGAGTTCGATCTCGAGCCGCGCCGGGTCGAATTCGGTCTCCGCCAAGGTGCGTTGGACCGCGTCGAAGAAGTCCGTGCGGCGGAACTGCAACGGCGAGACGTTGACCGAGACGGTGAGGCCGGGCCAGGCCTTGCCGTCGAGGCAGGCGCGACGCAGCACCCAGGCGCCGAGCTCGATGATCAGCCCCGAGTGCTCGGCGACCGCGATGAATTCGGTGGGCGGGATCTCGCCGCGCGTCGGATGCGTCCAGCGGCACAGCGCCTCGACGCCGACGACGATCTCGCCGCTCTTGTTGACGATCGGCTGGTACAACACCCGCAGTTGGTTGTTCTCGATCGCCTCGCGCAGGTCGCCTTCGAGCAGCTTGCGGTTCGACAAATCCGCGTCCATCGCCGCGTCGTACAGGCAGGCGCGGTTGCGGCCCTCGTTCTTGGCGCGGTAGAGCGCCATGTCGGCGTAGCGCATGATATCGGCGGCGCCGCCGCATTTCTTGTCGATCACGGCGATGCCGATCGAGGCGCCGATCACGATGCTCTGCTGGTTGATCGCGTAAGGCGCGCAGATCGCGGCGATGATGCGCTGCGCCACCGCCATCATGTTGGCGCTGTCGTTGCCGATCGAGGAGATCACCGCGAATTCGTCGCCGCCAAGCCGCGCCACCAGGTCGTCGCCGCGCAGCGCGTGCGATAGCCGCAGCGTGACGTTGCGGATCAGCTCGTCGCCGACCGGATGACCGAGCGTGTCATTGACGTCCTTGAAGTGGTCGAGGTCGATGTAAAACACCGCGGCCGGCGTGGAGCCGGCGCGCACTTCCTCGATCACCGCCTGCAGCCGCTCGCCGAAGAAGATGCGGTTGGGCAGGCCGCAAAGCGGGTCGTGCATGGCGAGATGGCGCAGCCGGCTTTCGCCGGCGGCGATGGCGACGGCGGTGCGGCGCATGTAGCGCAGCACGAAGGCGGCGAGTAGCGCGAAGCCGGCAAGCGCGACGGCGATGAAGGGGATGACGCTGTTGACGATCTCGGCGCCGGGCTGCTTCGGCGTCCAGGCGAAGCGCGCGATCGTTTTGCCTTGCGGCCCAAGCAGCGCGTAGGTCAGGTCGCCCGGCGGCGCCGGCTCGTCGTCGAACTTGCGCAAGTGGGTCAGCTGCAATTGCGCGGCGATGCCGGCGAGCGTCTCGCTGTCGATGAATTTCACCGAAACGACGATCGGCGCGGTGGTGGCGCCGTCGACCGGTCCGACCGCGACCGCGGCGATGACGGCGGGGCGGCCGGCGAGGTTGCGGATCACCGCGGCTTGCGCGTGCGAGCCTTCGCCCGGCGCGTTCGCTTCGGTGAGGCGGATCGTGCCGTGCAGGTCCGGGTTACGGCCGCGCATATAGTCGAGCACTGCCTTCATGTCAGGGATCGCCATTGCCATCCAGGACGGATCGAGGCGGCGATCGAACTGCGAATAAAGCGGCTTGTCGGCGCCGTCGAAGACGACGACGTGATCGTGATCGAAGAACGTCTTCAGCCAGTGGCCGACGCGGGTCTCCACCCAATCCGCATTCCATTTGGCGCGGATGTTCTCGATGGCGCGCTCGGAGGTGGCGACGCTCTTGACCTCGCGCATCACCCGCTCGCCGTAGCTCGTGAGCGCGCGCGAGAACAACAGCTTCTCGTGCTGCACGGCGACTTCGTCGGCGCGCTGCGCCGAGGAAATCACCGCCACGACGATGCAAACGATCGCCACGGCGACGATCACACCGATCGGGACCACCACGCTCAGCCGTGCGCGATCCCAACTTGTGTACGTTCGCTCGGATGCACGGGGTTGCATCTTAGCCGCCACGTCTGAGCCCCTCAAGTTGTCCTGCCCATTGAACTTTTGCCGCCGAAACTAGGGCCGAAAGCTTGCTTTTCGCTTTCGGTACGTCGCGGCGGCCGGGCCAACTGGCCGCCCGATACCGCAATTCGCGCGATGGTGTTAACCGCTGGTAAACGACCGCGCGGCCGCGGGTTCAGCCGCCGCTGCGATAGGGCGGGCGCGGAATCGCGATATGGGCGGCGCGCAGCGCGGCCGACCAGCGCTCGCGCAGGTCCTGGAAATAAGGCTCGCCCGGCTCGATGCGGTAATTCACCTCAGAATTGAATTCGTCACGACGAACAACCAAAATGTCGATGGGCAAGCCAACGCCTAGATTGGAGCGCATGGTGGAGTCCATGGAGATCAGCCCGATCTTGAGCCCGTCGTAGAGGTCGGTGTCGAAGCTGATGGCGCGGTCGAGCACCGGCTTGCCGTATTTGTGCTCGCCGATCTGCAGGTAGGGCGTGTCGGTGGTGCATTCGATGAAATTGCCGGCCGAGTAGATCATGAACAGCCGCACGCGGCCGCCCTTGATCTGGCCGCCGAACAGGAAGGCGACGTCGTGGTCGATCTCGGCGGCCTCCAAGGCCTTGCCTTCCGCCGCCTGGATGGTGCGAATGGTGCGGCCGATGCGCTGCGCCGCCTGGAACATGGTCGGCGAATTCATCAGCGTTTCGCGCTCGCCGGTTTCCGGATTGTCGACGCCCTCGGTGAGGATCGAGCGCACCGATTGCGACAGCGACAGGTTGCCGGAAGAGGCGATCGCCATGATGCGTTCGCCCGGCTCGGTGTAAATGTGCAGCTTGCGAAAGGTCGAGACGTTGTCGAGGCCGGCATTGGTGCGCGTATCAGCGATCATCACCAAACCGTCGCGCACCAGGATTTCGCAGCAATAGGTCATGGGGTTGGGCTTCTGTCTTGCTCGGCAGCAAGGTTACAACGGCACCGGCCCTTGTCCAGTAAGGTCCGATCGCGGGATCGGACAGGCCCGGTGTCCGAATAAGGCCGTGCGCGCCATGTCAGTTTTGCGACTGCTGGCGCGCCTGGGCGACGTTGACCGCCACTTTCAGCGTTTCGCCGGTGCCGCCGGTGCGCGTGCCGCGCACCGGGGCCGCGCCAAGGTAGTCCAATCCGATGGCGACCCGCACATGCGCTTCGGTGATGCCGATACCGTTGGTTGGATCGAAGCCGACCCAGCCAAGGTGCTCGATATAGGCTTCCGCCCAGGCATGGCCGGCTTCCTGCGCGGTCACGCCGTCGTTGCGGCAGAAATGGCCGCCGACGTAGCGGGCCGGGATGCCGGACTGGCGCGCCGCCGCGATGAAGATATGGGTGAGATCCTGGCAGACGCCGCGGTGCAGCGCGAAAGCCTCCGCTGCCGTGGTCGCGCTGTGCGTTGGGTCGGTGTCGAAGACGATCTCGCGATTGAGCGCCGTCATCAGTCCGTGCAACAGCATCAACGGATCGGATCCCGCGGCCGCGCGCACGCCGTCGGCGAAGTCGACGATGGCGGCGTCCGCCGCGGTCAGTGCGGTCTCGCGTAGGAACATTTGCGGCGGAAAGCGCTCGACGGCGCCGGCGATCACGCTCTTGGTACCGTGGGTGTCGACCTCGCCTTCGACCGTGACCGACAATTCGGTGAACGGTCCGTCGGCGGTAAAGAAGTGGCTGATGTTGCCGAAGGCGTCCTCGTGTTGGTGCAAAAGGCAATCCTCCGACAGATCGATGCGCCAGTTGAGAACGTATTGCCCGACGTGGTTGCGCGGGGTGAGCCGCAGCATCTGGATCACGCCGGAGGGCGGCATTTCGTAGCGGTAAGTGGTCGCGTGGGAAATGCGGATGTGCATGCGCTCGCGGGGGTCAATTCGGCCGACGAGGTTTTACCACAGCTTCGGCCGGGCGCTCATAGCAGGAATTGCTCGGTGATGGCGGCGCCCATCCGGTTGTTCTCGGTGATGAATTCGCCGATGAATTCGTGCAGGCCGCGCTGGAAGATGCCGTCCATGCGGCTGTTCTGCAGGCGGGCGCGGATGCCGCGCGCCTGGCGTTGCGCCGGGCCTTGGCGGCCGTAGGCGCCGGCGATGGAATCGAGATTGCGCACGATCGCTTCGTAGCAGGAGGCGAGCGAGCGCGGCATTTCCTCCTTGAGGATCAGCAAGTCGGCGACCAGCCAGGGCTGCAGGCTCTCGCGGTAGACCCAGTGATAGGCGGTGAGTGCCGACACCGAGCGCAGGATCGCCGCCCATTGGAAATAGTCGAGCGGGCCGCCGATGCGTTCGTTGTCGGGCAGCAGCAAGTGATATTTTACGTCGAGGATGCGCGCGGTGTTGTCGGCGCGCTCGATGTAGACGCCGAGGCGCGAGAACCAGTAGGCGTCGTTGCGTAGCATGGTGCGGTAGGCGGAGCCGTCGAAGCGCAGCGAGGATTCCTGCACCCAGCGCAGGAAGCGCGAGAATTCCTCGCGCGAGGTCGGGCCGTTGCCGTAGCGCTTGAGCTCGAGCCATGTGCCGTTGATGGCGTCCCACATCTCCACGGTTAGCGCGGTGCGCACGGCGCGCGCGTTCGAGCGCGCGAGCTCGAAGCAATTGCGGATTGATGAGGAATTGGCGGTGGAGAAGGCGAGGAAGTTGGTGACGTTTTCCTCGTTGGCCTCGTCGTAATGCTTGAAAAAGGCGGTGGCGCAGCCGGCGGTCAAGACGGCGGATTCCCACTCATTGCTGGAGCCGACATAGGCGAGCGGCAGTGCCGACAGCCGCTGCGTGGCGTCGAGGATGCGCGCCAGATATTCCGCGCGTTCGACGTAGCGCGAGAGCCAATAGAGGTTATCGGCGGTGCGCGAGAGCATGCTTAGCCGTCCAACACCCAGGTGTCCTTGGTGCCGCCGCCCTGGCTGGAATTGACCACCAGCGAGCCTTCCTTCATGGCGACGCGGGTCAAGCCGCCCGGCACGATGCGGGTGCCGTTGCTGCCGGTGAGCACGAAGGGACGCAGATCGACGTGGCGTGGCGCGACACCCTGCTCGACGCAGGTCGGACAGGTGGACAAAGCCAGTGTCGGCTGGGCGATGAAATTCTTCGGCGCGGTCTTGAGCTTGGCGCGGAATTGCTCGATCGCGACTTTGCTCGCGGCCGGTCCGATCAGCATGCCGTAGCCGCCGGAGCCGTGCACCTCCTTGACCACCAGCTCAGGCAGGTGATCGAGCACGTAAGCGAGGTGTTCCTCCTCGCGGCAGCGCCAGGTCGGCACGTTCTTCAGGATAGGCTCTTCGCCGAGATAGAATTTCACGATCGCCGGCATGAAGCTGTAGACCGCCTTGTCGTCGGCGATGCCGGTGCCGACGGCGTTGGCGAGCGTGACGTTGCCGGCTTGATAGGTCGACATCAGGCCGGCGACTCCGAGCGCGCTATCGGGGCGGAAGGTGAGGGGATCGATGAAGTCGTCGTCGATGCGCCGGTAGATGACGTCGATTTGGCGCGGTCCCTGCGTCGTGCGCATGTAGACCATCTCGTCCTTGACGAAGAGGTCGCGGCCCTCGACCAGTTCGACGCCGAGCTTGTCGGCAAGGAACGAGTGCTCGTAATAGGCCGAGTTGTAGACGCCGGGCGTGAGCAGCACCACCGTCGGGTCGCGCGGAACGCGGGAGGGCGCCACCGACTTCAGCGTGGCGAGCAACTGGTCCGGATAGTTCTCGACCGGCGCGATGCGGTGTCGCGAGAACAGCTCGGGGAACAGCCGCATCATGATCTCGCGGTTCTCCAGCATGTAGGAGACGCCGGAGGGCGTGCGCGCGTTGTCCTCGAGCACGTAGAAGGTCTCGGCGTCGACCCGCACGATGTCGATGCCGGCGACGTGGACGTAGATGTCGTAAGGCACGCTCTGCCCGCTCATCTCGGGGCGGAACGCCGGATTGCGGAACACCAGATCGTCGGGCACGACGCCGGCGCGCAGGATTTCGCGCGCGCCGTAGATGTCCTTAAGGAACAGATTGAGCGCTTTGACGCGCTGGGTGAGGCCCTTTTCCAGGAGCCGCCATTCCGGCCCGGACATGATGCGCGGGATGACGTCGAAGGGGATCAGCCGTTCCTGCGCCTCGGCCTCGCCGTAGACCGCGAAGGTGATGCCGATGCGGCGGAACAGAAGCTCGGCTTCGCGCCGCCGGTAATCGAGCACGTCGGGCGGCACCTCGTCGAGCCAGCGCGACAACTCGCCATAGGCCGGGCGCACGCCACCGTCGGCTCCCGTCATTTCGTCGAAGGCGACAACCATTTGGCCCCCAGCTTTCGGCCCTTGTTACAACGCTCGAGCGCCCGACCGCGTTGCCCTTTGCTGCGTGGGACGCGGGCGACGCCGTCCCGGAGGACCAAGCTGCAAGCTTCAGGCCAAAAAAAACCCAGGAAAACCGCGCATTTACGCAAGCCGGGCCGATCCCTTTATGCCTAAATAATGGGCGGCCGGCGTCGCCGCCACGTCACCGCAACTTGAGTGACCGGCGGTGCCACGCTAGGTGTTCGCACGCACTGGAAAGGATACCGTGACCATCATGAGCGCCAATCCGGAGATTGTCACCGCGGCAGTGCTGGTCATCGGCGACGAGATCCTGTCCGGCCGCACCAAAGACAAGAACATCGGCTTCATCGCCGACTATCTTACCGCCATCGGCATCGACCTGAAGGAGGTGCGCGTCATCTCCGACGACGAGGCGGCGATCGTCGAGGCGGTCAACGCGTTGCGCGCGCGCTACACCTACCTTTTCACCACCGGCGGTATCGGCCCGACGCACGACGACATCACCGCCGAATGCGTCGCCAAGGCCTTCGGCGTCGGCATCAGCCATCATTCGGAAGCCGTCGCCATCCTGAAAGAACGCATGGCCAAGATCGGCGGCGAGCTCAACGAGGCGCGCCTGCGCATGGCGCGTATCCCGCACGGCGCCGAACTGGTGAAGAATAAGGTCTCTGGCGCGCCCGGCTTCTGGATCGAGAACGTGATCGTGATGGCCGGCGTGCCGTCGATCATGCAGGCAATGGTCGACGAGGTGGCGCTGAAGCTGAAGACCGGCGCCAAGCTGTTGTCGGAGACCATCCGCGCCGACGCCAAGGAAGGCGATGTCGGCACCGAACTTGGCGCCATCGCCAAGGACAATCCGGAGACGATCATTGGCAGCTACCCGTTCTTCGACGAGAAGCTCGGGCCCAACACCAACATCGTGGTGCGCTCGCGCGACCCGCATAAGCTCGCGACCGCCAAGGCGGCCGTCGAAGCGATGCTGGCGCAGGTGAAGTCGCAACTCGCCGCGGCGGCGCGCTGATAATGCCGAATCCGCGAGCCAGCCCGCCGTCCCCGGAAAAAATCTTTCCCGTCTCCTGGGATCAGTTCCACCGCGACTTGCGCGCGCTCGCCTGGCGGCTGCACGAGGCAGGTCCCTTCGACGCCGTGGTCGCCATTACCCGCGGCGGGCTGGTGCCGGCGGCGATCGTGGCGCGCGAGTTGAACGTGCGGCTGATCGAGACCGTGTGCATCGCCAGCTACCAGAACTACAACAACGAAGGCGAGCTGAAGGTGATCAAGGGCGTCGGCCCGGAGGTGACCTCGATGCGCACGCAAGGCAAAGGCGTGCTCATCGTTGACGACCTGGTCGACACCGGCAAGACCGCGCGCATCGTGCGCGACATTCTGCCCGCCGCGCATTTCGCCACGGTCTACGCCAAGCCGATGGGCCGGCCGCTGGTCGACACTTTCATCACCGAGGTGTCGCAGGACACCTGGATCTATTTTCCGTGGGATACGGCGCTGGCGTTCTCGCCGCCGATCCGCGAGGGCGGCGATTGAACGGCCCGAACGAGCGGCGCATAGTCGCCCCATAAGAAGAATTTCAGGGAGGACGGCATGCTGACCCGACGCACATTTCTGGCGAGCGCGAGCGCTTCCTTGCTGGCCGGGCCGGCGCTGGCGCAAACCTATCCGACGCAGACCATCCGCATCATCGCCGGCTTTCCGCCGGGCGGCGGCATCGACCTCTCGGCGCGGCTGGTGGCCGACCCGCTCAAGAACGCGCTCGGCCAGACGGTGATCGTGGAAAACCGTACGGGCGCCGCGGGCATGCTCGCCGCCAACACCGTCGCGAAAGCTTCGCCCGACGGCCACATGCTGCTGATGGCGACCTCCGGCGAGATCGCCATCGCCCAGCATCTCTACCATGAGAAGATGACCTACGATCCGCAGCGCGAGCTCGCGCCGATCGCGCTCATCGGCATCGTGCCCTGCGTGGTGGTCGTTGCCGACTCGACGCCGGTGCACAATCCGAAGGAATTGATCGCCTACGCCAAGGCCAACGCCGGAAAATTGTCGTTCTCCTCCTCGGGCGTCGGCAATCCGCAGCAGCTTGCCGGCGAGTTGATGAACATGATGGCCGGCACCAACGTGCTGCACGTGCCCTATCGCGGCGCGGCGCCGGCGGTGACCGACGTCGCGAGCGGCGCCGTCACCATGAGCTTCACCAGCCTCGCCGCGGCGCTGCCGTTGCTCAAGGCGGGCAAGCTGCGTGCGGTCGCCGTCACCTCGAAGGACCGCATGCCGCAGTCGCCCGATGTCGCCCCGCTGCAGGAGGGCGCGCCAGGACTTGCCGGCTACGAACTGCTCAACTGGTTCGGCCTGTTCACGACCGGCGGGACGCCGCAGCCGATCGTCGACCGACTTAACGACATCGTCAACGCGGCGCTGAAGGACCCGGCGATCGCCGACAAGCTCAATCCGCAGGGCATTGTGCCGCGACCGATGAACGCGGCGGACTTCAAGAAGTTCGTGGCTTCCGAAAGCGAGAAGTTCGGCAAGATCATCGTGCGGGCCAATATTAAAGTGGCGGACTGACCTGGATTTTGATGTATGCTCTTCGAAACTCCGCCTGGGAGGAAGCTATGAACGTCCAGCAGAAGATCGACGACCTGCGCTCGCATCATCTCAAGCCCGCCGACATGGCGTGGCAGAAGACGCGCTTTCCCGGCTGCGAGATGAAGCCGCTGCTGGTCGACGCCAAGAGCGGGCTCGCCACGCTTCTGTTCAAGATGGCGCCGGGCGCCGAATTGCCAGACCATGAGCACGTGCTGATCGAGCAGACTTACGTGCTCGAGGGCTCGCTGGTCGACAAAGAAGGCCCCGACGCCGGCGTCGAGGTGAAGGCCGGCGAATTCGTCTGGCGTCCCGCCGGCAGCCGGCACACCGCCTGGGCGCCGCAGGGCGGCACCTTCATTGCCATCTTCCAGATCCCCAACAAGTTCTTCGAAAAAGACGGCCGCGTGGTCGATGCCGCCGGCAAGGACTGGGATCAGGCCTGGGGCGCCTTATTAGCTGAATAACTGAGAACGCCGCCGCGTGGTCGTTCACCCGCGCGCCGGCGCGGAACGGAACGCATGTGTTACGCGGACGTGGCGAAATGGTAGACGCAAGGGACTTAAAATCCCTTGGGAGAAATCCCGTCCCGGTTCGAGTCCGGGCGTCCGCACCAATAAAAACAAGTAGTTATGTGAATGGCGCGTCGCGGCGCGCTCGGGGGTTTGGAGCCGTATCCGCGCCATATCCGCAAAACGGCCCCTAGCGCGTTTTCAGCACCCGCCCGCTACCCCCCCCCCCCCCCCCCCCCCCCGTGGCCCGCGGTGTCCGTCAGCGTGAATAGCGGGGGCGGGATCGATCACTGTAGGGCAGCAAATTCGGAGCGTGGCTGGCCCCCAAGCCTGAATTAGTTACTGCACGTCGGAATTGGCTTGCGCGCGATCGCCTTTGCAGCCTCCAGAGTCCGCCCGCATTGCAGTTTCTCTCGGCGGCGTTTTTTTTGACAAAAAGCGGATGGGGCTTGGAACCTGAGACGCTGAGTAGAGTTATGGAGCCTAATCGCCGCCTCACCCCCATTCCCCCCTTTGACGGCGACCGGGCCGCGCGTACTCGTTTGCGGCCTGTTTTTTTAACGTGGCGGCCAGCTAGGAGCGAAAGCCATGAGCGTGGTTGGATTCACTCGTCCCGGCCTTCTATGTGCGCAGTGCGGTGAGCCATTCACGTTATCTCGGGCGCGACCGGACGCTAGTAGAGTTGAAGATCTATCTGATCCGTTTCAGGCGACGTGCCCTGAATGTGACCATCAAACCGCTTACCGAAAATCCAACATACAAATCATGATACCGGTCGACGGCCCCTAATCTGGCCCGAGGAGGGCGGCGCGCCTTTGCTCCGACCATTACAGGCAGCTAGAGAGCGACCCGGCAGTGGTGATCGAGGAAGGCAAGCGGCTATCAGTCGGCGCGTCTTCGAAAATGCGGCCGATCTGGCCTGACCGTGTTCGGTCCGGTTCCAATTTCAGGCTCTGGTTCAGCGTCGCTCGTCGCTCGTGCGAACAAGCCGATTGTGCGCAGGGTGTCGTCGGTGAAATAGCTTCGCCTGTCGCGGAGGGATTGCGATATTTCGCGCATGATTTTCCGGAAGTCCCATCGAGGCCGGTGAGCCCCGTCAATGTCCGTTGTTGTCCAATCGCGACCGAAATTGCTGCCTCGCCGCGAAATGTCGCTAAGTGCCATGTGTGGACGGCTCCGGGTTGGCAAGAGCTTTCTTCACGTTTGCAGCATTGGTCGGTGCAGCCATGTGTTCGGCCTTTGAGTGCGGCACACGAGGCCGCTGGCCATAATGCCCTCCGCGGATCAGGTCCCGGTCAACAGCACGCATTCGACAATGCGCTGGCACAAGTGGGTTGTCCTGATCGCCGGATCGACCGGCTCTGCATTACGTGCTGTTTGCCCTTTCCAACCTTCACATCACGCCGGAGGTCCGGCGCGATCTCGTTTACGCTGCAAGCGCGACGGGTTCCTTGTAACGCTCGCCCCTGGCCATCATCGCCCAGGCCATGCGGGCGATCTTGTTGGCAAGCGCGATGGCGGCCACCTTGGTCGGGCGCCGTACCAGCAATGCCGTAAGCCAGGGCCGATGCTTGGTGCTATGGATCTTGGCATAGCGGATGACGGCGAGCGCGCCGGCCATGAACAAGCTGCGCAGGTAGCGATCACCTTGCTTGCTGATGCTACCAAGCCTGTCCTTGCCCCCACTTGAATGCTGCTTCGGCACCAGCCCGATCCAGGCCGAGAAGTTGCGGCCTGATCGGAAGACCTTCGGATCGGCAACACTGGCAACCAGAGCGGTCGCCAGCATCGGACCGACCCCGGGGATAGCATCGAGCCGCCTGCTCGCCTCATCGGACCGGTGCCAGGCCATGATCGTCCGGTCGAACTCCAGGATCTGTTCCTTGAGCCGGTGCAGTTGAGTTCCGAGAGCTGCGAGACACATCCGCGCAACCTCGGGCAGCCGGTCGTCATTTGAATCGGCGACGACATCGAGCAGTTCCTCGACACCCTTGCGTCCGACCGGCGCGACGATCCCGAATTCGGCAAGATGGGCCCGGATCACATTGATCACCGCAGTCTGTTGGCGGATAAACAGATGGCGCGTGCGATGGAGCGTCAGACAGCTCTGCTGCTCGGGCGTCTTGGTCGCAACGAACCGCATGTTCGCTCTGGTAACCGCTTCGCAGATTGCCTCTGCGTCCGCCGCATCGTTCTTCTGCCGTTTGACGTAAGGCTTAACATAGGCCGGCGGCATCAGACGCACCGTGTGGCCGAGCGCCTTGAGCTCACGCGACCAATGGTGCGATGAGGCACAGGCTTCTATTCCGATGAGGCACGGTGGCAGTTTCTCGAAGAACGCCAAAACGTACCGCCGCTTCAACTGTCGGCGGATGACTACTTGGCCCTCGGCATCAACGCCGTGGACCTGGAACACCGACTTGGCGATGTCGAGACCGATTATCGTAATCGCTTGCATGTTTAGCTCCTCCGAATTGTGGGAGCCTTAACAGCGCCCACTTTCATGGCACTCACGTGCCGGTGGAGGAGCCGTCCACAGCATCAAAAGCGGACTTATGCACCGCAGCAAGCAGCGTTCTTATTCGATTACCTCGTCGGCGCGTTGGCTATGCCCGCCCGCCGCGATTGACTTTCAAAGTTCCTTGCCGATAACACGATCGAGCGAATAGGGGCCGCCGCCGCGCAAGGCGATGGCGAACATGATGATGCCCCACATCAGCACGTATTCGTATCCGCCAGCGGACGCGCCAAATCCCTTTGCATAGTGAACAATCCAAAGTGCAACGGCCAATTCGATTGCGATCGAGGCGGCAAAGAACCTGGTGAACAGGCCGAGGACGATGCAGACCGCGCCGATCGTCTCGTTGATGAAGACCACATAAGCGAGCGGTTCCGGCGGCGCGAGGCCGACCTTGCCGAGATAACCCGCAAGCCCGGGGATGCCGGTTTTGATCTTGCCCCACCCGTGGACGAACAAGATGGCGCCGACGGTGATGCGGATCATCGGATACCAGAGTTCGGACACCGCGGCGTAAAATCCGGCGAGCCCGGGGAAGATTAGTTTAGGTTCACCGCGGTTTACAATGCTCATGACGTTTTTCCATGTTGTTAGTCGCAGCCGGTCCCCTGAGGAGGCAGCATTCTATCGGCTCAAACGAGTACTTTGATAGGGGCTGATACCGGCATCAAAACCATTGCCGCAGTGCACAGCCAATGTCGCAGTTGGGTCATTCGCGACCGAGCAATAACGCGCCAGCTCCGACCAATGTCCGCTCTTACTCCAATAACGACCGGTTTTTGCGGCGTAACGAAATGACGCGAAGTGCCATTAGCCGACATCGAAACCTCACTATCGCCTTGTCAGCATGACAGCTAATTTAGTCGGCCGCAGGAGATATGCACATGCGCATTGCAGCAATGGCGGCGGGCGCGGTCGGTGGCTATTTCGGCGCGCGCCTGGCGGCGGCGGGCCATGATGTGTTCTTCATTGCACGTGGCGCGCATCGTGATGCGATCGCCAAAGGCGGTCTTAAAATTGAAAGCCTGCTCGGCGATTTGCACCTGCCAAAACCGAACGTCACGGCTGACCCTGCCAAGGTCGGACCGGTCGATATTGTACTGTTTGCTGTCAAGCTGTGGGATACCGAAAAGGCCGCTGAACAAGCTCGCCCGCTGGTCGATGAAAATACCCGTATCATCACGTTGCAGAACGGCGTCGATAGTGTCGAGCGCCTCGCACCTATTCTCGGTATTGAACAGACTATCGGCGGCTTGGCATCTATCTCCGCTTCAATCGTCGCCCCAGGCGTAATCAAGCACACCAGCCAACCGGCCAAATTGCGTTTTGGGCACCCCGATAAACGTGCTGACGATAAGCTCAATGCTTTTGTTGATGCCAGCAAAGCGGCCAAGCTCGACATTGCGCTGGCTACCGATATTCAGCGAGAGTTGTGGGAAAAATTCATTTTCCTTACTGCCCTGGCCGGCTCGACCGCCAGTCTACGCTCTTCCATCGGGCCAATCATCGCTGACCCCGAGCTGCGCGGCTTTTTCCGTGCACTGATGGAGGAGGCTTTCGCGGTAGGCAAAGCCAAAGGCGTCGCGCTCAATACCGCCTTTCTCGACGAGCAAATGAGGTTCGTCGTCAATAAGATCGAGCCCGGCAGGAAGGCTTCGATGGCGTACGATCTCGAACGCGGCAAACGGCTTGAGCTTGATTGGCTTACTGGCAAAGTGCGCGCACTCGGACGCAGGCTTGGCATTCCAACGCCAGCGAGCGATGCCGTTTACATCGTGCTCAAGCTACATCGCAATTAGAATTACCGCTGAAAAGCCGGCAGCGGCCAATGTCCGCTTCTCTAATCGGCCGTTCTGGGTCAAGCACTTTCAGACTTTCCACCACTGCAGTGTCGATGTCACTCGCGGGCTCGTGCTTCTCTTCGGAATCGGCACCAAGGCCCTTCCATCATGGGATTCGAAGACGAGGCGGAACAATCTTTGGGGCGGCCTTGCCGTCTGAATGACGGTAGGTCCAAGCGGACATGCGAACTCACCTCATCCATCGTCCCGCGAGGGACATCATTCCACCGCTCGGTGGAGCTCGGGTTTTCGCCTATCGGATCTCATCTTGCACGGTTGTCATGCTGCTGCCGCGGCTTGTTCCCGGGTCCAGCGGAACTCGGTGCCGTCAACCCATATGCGATGCATGATCACGGCCAACCGGCGCGCCAGCGCCACGATCGCCTTCTTCATGCCGCGGCGCCTGGCGATCTGCATCGCCCATGCCTTGAGCCAGGACCATTTCTTCGAACGCATCATGGCTTGAGCTGCTTCGTAGAGCATGACCCGCATCATCTCGTCTCCGCAGCGTGATATTCTGCCACTCCAATCCACCTCGCCCGATTGATACTTGGCACACGTCAGACCAAACACCGCCCCGACTGACTTGGACCTACGAAAGCGCGCCGGCACGTCGACAGTGGCGCGATAGGTCAGCGACACCACGGGGCCAACGCCAGGGACCGTCATCAGACGCCGACACACCTCATCATCCCGAACGATGGCCAGCAGGCGACGATGCAGAATGACAATCTGTTCGCGCAGCACTCGCCGGACAATAAGCATCGGTTCGACCAGCACCGCCAAGTCAGGGAAGTTCTCGACAAGTTCCTTGATGCGGGCCTCGAACTTCACCGTCCCGACCATCCCAACCTTGAGGCCGAAGTTGCGCAGGGTCCCGCGCAGGTCATTGTCGATGGCGATGGCCTTCGACTGCAGCAGCTTGCGATGGGTCAGCAACATCCGCAGCTTCTGACTGCGTAACGTCTTCACATGCACCGGGCGATAAAGCCCCGCCCGCATCATCTGCCCGATGCCGCGCGCATCGTTGCGGTCCGTTTTGTTGATCTGCGCTTTCAGCACCGCCCGCATGTGCCGCGTCTCGACACAGATCACCGGCAAGCCCGCTTCGGCGAGAGCATTGAAAAGCCATTGCGACAGCGGCCCGGCTTCCAGTCCAATCCGCTTGAAGTGGTAGGCGGGGTTCATCAGCACCTGCAGCAAAGCTTCCGGCTCGCTCGCCACCTTCACTTCCCGCACGATCCTGCCTGTGTCGTCCACAATGCAGACGCTCGTATCCTTGACTGACACGTCCAATCCAGCAAAATGGTCCATGCTGCGCTTCTCCTTCTGATGCTTGAGGCCGTGACCACGGACCTCGTTTCACCATCAGCCTGAAGCGCAGCACCCAAAATCTTCAGCTATCCACAAGCTGCCGGCCGATTACCCCATCTTTGGGTCATTAGCGATCGAGCCAATTGCTGCCAGTCCCGGTCAATGTCCGCTATGCACCCAATAGCGACCGATTTTTACGGCGCAGCGACTAAGTGCCATGTGTGGACGGCTCCGAGTTGGCAAGAGCTTTCTTCACGTTTGCAGCATTGGTCGGTGCAGCCATGTGTTCGGCCTTTAAGTGCGGCACACAGGGCCGCTGGCCATAATGCCCTCCGCGGATCAGGTCCCGGTCACAAGCACGCATTCGACAATGCGCTGGCACAAATGGGTTGTCCTGATCGCCGGATCGACCGGCACTGCATTACGTGCTGTTCGCCCTTTCCAACCTTCACATCACGTCGGATGTTCGACGCGATCTCGTTTACGCCGCTAGCGCGACCGGGGTCTTGTAGCGCTCGCCTTTGGCCATCATGGCCCAGGCCATCCGGGCGAGTTTATTGGCAAGCGCGATGGCTGCGACCTTGGTCGGTTTTCGAGCTAGCAATGCCGTGAGCCAGGGCCGATGTTTGGTGCCGTGGATCTTGGCATAGCGGATCACGGACAGCGCGCCTGCCACAAACAGGCTGCGTAGATAGCGGTCGCCCTGTTTGCTGATACTGCCGAGCCTGTCCTTGCCGCCGCTCGAATGCTGCTTTGGCACCAGCCCGATCCAGGCTGAGAAGTTGCGCCCTGATCGGAAGGCCTTCGGATCGGAAAGGCTGGCAACCAAGGCCGTGGCGAGCATCGGGCCGACCCCGGGAATGTATTGAAGGCGCTTGCTCGCCTCATTGGACCGGTGCCAGGCCATGATCATCCGATCAAACCTTACAATCTGCTCCTTGAGACTGAGCAGTTGAATGCCGAGTGCAGCAAGACACGCGCGGGCAACCTCGGGCACCCGTTTGTCGCTCGGGTCGGCAACCACATGAAGTAATTCCATGACTCCCTTGCGGCCAACCGGCGCGACGATCCCGAGCTCGGCAAGATGAGCGCGGACCGAATTGATCACCGCGGTCTGCTGACGGATAAACAGATGGCGTGTGCGGTGAAGCATCAAGCAACTCTGCTGCTCAGGCGTCTTGGTCTCGACGAACCGCATGTTCGCTCTGGTAACCGCTTCGCAGATTGCCTCTGCGTCCGCCGCATCGTTCTTCTGCCGTTTGACGTAAGGCTTAACATAGGCCGGCGGCATCAGCCGTACCGTGTGGCCGAGCGCCTTGAGCTCACGCGACCAATGGTGCGATGAGGCACAGGCTTCTATTCCGATGAGGCACGGTGGCAGTTTCTCGAAGAACGCCAAAACGTACCGCCGCTTCAACTGTCGGCGGATAGCGACTTGCCCTTGTGCATCAATGCCGTGCACCTGAAACACCGACTTGGCGATGTCGAGACCGATTGTCGTGATTGCTTGCATGTTTGGCTCCTCCAAATTGTGGGGGCCTTAACAGCGCCCACTTTCATGGCACTCACGTGCCGGTGGAGGAGCCGTCCACAGCATCAAAAGCGAACTCATGCAGCGCAGCAAATAGGTCGCTATTCGATCACCGCGTCGGCGCGTTGCTGGAAAAGTAAAGGCACGTCGAGGCCGAGCGCCTTGGCAGTCTTGAGGTTGATTACCAGCTCGTACTTGGTCGGTGCCTGCACCGGAAGGTTAGCCGGCTTCTCACCCTTAAGGATGAGATCGGCATAAGCCGCCGCGCTTCGAATATTTTCGAGCCGATCATTTCCGTAGGATAGCAAGCAGCCCTGCTCAGCGAAAAACCGGAACGGACAAACGGCAGGGAGACGGTAGCGAGCCGCTACCAACGTTATCTCCTCGCTATTGGCGATGTTGAAGCTATCCGGCATCAAGACAAGGCCGCTATTCGGCTCGCGAGCCTGTGCGGCAATGACCGAGTCGAGTTCGGATTTGTCGCGAACAGGTGCGGCAATTACTTCCACTGCAATAGATTTAGCGGCAGCTTTGAGAGGATTCAGAAAGTGTTCCCAGTTTGGCGCCATTGCAGGGTTGAACAGGAAAGCAACCCGATTGACGCGCGGTGCAATCTCCTTGAGCAACTCCAGCCATTTTCCAGCCACCGAGCCCTCCATAGGGATGAAACCAGTGGCGTTTCCGCCCGGCTGTCGGAAGCTCGCGACGAAGCCGCTGCCGACCGGATCGCCTACGTTCACGAAAACGATAGGGATGGTGCGCGTTTGTTGCAGTAGCGCGGCAGTGCAGGGTGTGTTTGGCGAAAGAATGAGCTCTGGTTGCAGCGCGACGAGTTCCTTTGCCGATCGCTGTATTGTCTCCGCGTCGAGCGACGCCCAGCGAATGTCAATGTGGGTATTGCGTCCCTCCACCCACCCAAGCTTTTGAAGGCCCTCGCGGAACGCCACGACATTGGCCTGTCCTTCCCGGTCGCTTTCGCGATACGGCATCAGCACGCCGATCCGCCGAACTCGCTCTGACTTCTGCGCATGCGCAGTAAGCGGCCACGCCGCCACCGCACCACTGAGAAGCGTGATGAACTCGCGCCGCCGCATGTCGGCCCCTAAGGTCAGGAGGCAGCATTGTAACTGCTCAAACGTGTACTTTGATAGGGGCTGAAACCGGCCGGACAAACCACGATGCCGGGTGCATGTCCGCTTTACCCCCGAAAGCTGACATTCTGGGCGCTGAACCTAGTGTCCGCTAAGTGCAATACCGGAGATTTGATCACGCGACTGCAAACCACGCATCTTCGCTCAGCCAACACCGAACCAGATCAGCCAGAAGAAAATCGTGACTATCGACATACCCGTTGACATGACGATGACTGACGACACGGTCTTGAAGTACACATTGTATTGCTGAGCGATGACGTAGGTATTTACGGCAACAGGCGTTGCCGAGAGTATGACTGCCGCCTGTGACCATAATGGGTCCATAGCAAATACGTAGGTGACCAGTGCAAACGTCAAAATGGGATTGACGACGGTCTTCAGCGTTGCAAGCCATATCACCTCACCCATATTGCCGATCAGTTTGTGACCGACGAGCGAAAGCCCCAAGGCGAATAGGGCCGCCGGCGCTACGGCGGCGCCCATAAGATCGAGATAATTGCTGGCCGCCTTGGGAAGAGGGAGTGCGGCCATTGAAAAAAGGATGCCGAGCAGTGGCGAGATCACCAGCGGGTTGCGCAATAGCATACCGGCCAAGTGCGCTGCCACACGAAGTGACGATGCCCCTGAAGCGCGTGTGCCCTCCAAAACGGCAATGGTACTGCCAACAAACAATATGATGGAACTGAAGGAGGCAACGATTGTCGGCAGCGCTCCATCCTGTCCATAGGCCGTAAGAAGGAGCGGCAATCCCATGTATCCGTAATTCCCCCATCCAGCGGTCAGCCCGACCATGCTGAGCGTCGCCACGTCATGATGGTGAAACCAAAGGCGTCCAACAATGAGTGCAACGAAAATCGTCAATAGCGCACCGCCGACGATGGCGCCGATGAAAGGCCAGTTAAAAATCTTGTCGCTGGGCGCCCGGGCCGTGAAGATGAAAAGAGCGCAAGGCAGCGCGAAATAAAACACGAAGCGGTTGAGAGCAGCGGCTGATTCCGGCCCCAGTGCCTCGAAGCGCCCGGCGAGGTAACCGGTCAGGATGATGCCGAAGACGGGAAGAACGACGTTAATGAGGGCGTCCATGGGACGAACCTCTGGGGATCAGTCGGCAGCAATAGCACCATACATCACCGCGCCGAAGCAATGTCCGCTTCGGGTCATTAGCGCCCGAGCAATTCAGCGCCGCGGCCGTCCGATGTCCGCTGTACACCCAATAGCGACCGAACATATTGCGACGCAGCGAACGACGCTTTGTGCCATGTGTGGACGGCTCCGAGTTGGCAAGAGCTTTCTTCACGTTTGCAGCATTGGTCGGTGCAGCCATGTGTTCGGCCTTTAAGTGCGGCACACAGGGCCGCTGGCCATAATGCCCTCCGCTCGGATCAGGTCCCGGTCACAAGCACGCATTCGACAATGCGCTGGCACAAATGGGTTGTCCTGATCGCCGGATCGACCGGCACTGCATTACGTGCTGTTCGCCCTTTCCAACCTTCACATCACGTCGGATGTTCGACGCGATCTCGTTTACGCCGCAAGCGCGACGGGTTCCCTGTAACGCTCGCCCCTGGCCATCATGGCCCAGACCATCCGCGCGATCTTGTTGGCAAGCGCGATGGCGGCGACCTTGGTGGGCCGCCGCGCCAACAATGCCGCGAGCCAGGGCCGATGCTTGGTGCCATTTATCTTGGCATAGCGAATGACGGCGAGCGCCCCGGCCATGAACAGGCTGCGCAGATAGCGATCGCCTTGTTTGCTGATACTGCCGAGCCTGTCCTTGCCGCCGCTCGAATGCTGCTTCGGCACGAGCCCAATCCAGGCCGAGAAGTTGCGGCCTGATCGGAAGACCTTTGGGTCAGCAATGCTGCCAACCAAGGCGGTGGCCAGCGCCGGACCGACGCCAGGAATGTCATCGAGCCGCCTGCTCGTCTCATTGGATCGGTGCCACGCCACGATTTGGCGGTCGAACTCCAGAATCTGCTCCTTGAGCCTGCGCAGTTGAATCCCAAGTGCTGCGAGACACGCACGGGCTATCGCAGGAACTCGCTTGTCACTTGGATCGGCGATGACATCGAGCAGTTCCTCGACACCCTTGCGTCCGACCGGCGCGACGATCCCGAACTCGGCAAGGTGGGCCCGGATCACATTGATCACCGCAGTCTGTTGGCGGATAAACAGATGGCGCGTGCGATGGAGCGTCAGACAGCTCTGCTGCTCGGGGGTCTTGGTCGCAACGAACCGCATGTTCGCTCTGGTAACCGCTTCGCAGATTGCCTCTGCGTCCGCCGCATCGTTCTTCTGCCGTTTGACGTAAGGCTTAACATAGGCCGGCGGCATCAGCCGTACCGTGTGGCCGAGCGCCTTGAGCTCACGCGACCAATGGTGCGATGAGGCACAGGCTTCTATTCCGATGAGGCACGGTGGCAGTTTCTCGAAGAACGCCAAAACGTACCGCCGCTTCAACTGTCGGCGGATAGCTGACTTGCCCTTGTGCATCAATGCCGTGCACCTGAAACACCGACTTGGCGATGTCGAGACCGATTGTCGTGATTGCTTGCATGTTTGGCTCCTCCAAATTGTGGGGGCCTTAACAGCGCCCACTTTCATGGCACTCACGTGCCGGTGGAGGAGCCGTCCACAGCATCACAAGCGGTCATTTCTCAGCAGGTCACTCAAATTAAGCGGTGGCATCCGATGACGGTGAAGCGGGCGATTCGCGGCGACCGCCTGACGCATTGCTGACTTAGAAAAACCGGCCGCAGGGGCCGGGGGGTAACCAAAGTCTGTTGCGCGAGAGGAGAAAACTACCTTTCGCGTGGCGGCGGATAGACCACCTCGGCGAGCGGTTTTCGATCGCACAAGAACTGGGCCCGCCGCAGGATCGAGGACGGGGCGCGACAGCACCGCGGTTCGTCTGTCAGCCCCCGGGGCCGTCCGTCATGACGTAGCCCATTAGGTCGTCCACGTTGTGCTCCAAATCCCGGATGATGTCCTTGACGACGTCTCCGATCGAGATCACGCCCACGACCTTGCCCGCGTCCAGCACTGGCAGATGGCGAAAACCGCGGTTAGCCATCATTGCCATGCAGCCTTCCAGCCGATCGTCCGGCTTGACCGTCACCGGGTTGCCCGTCATCACTTGGCCCACCGGCGTCTGCTTCGCATCGAGCCCGGGCAGCAGCACTTTGATCGCGCAGTCGCCCTGGGTCACGATACCGACCAGCACGTCGTCGTCGATGACCAGCACCGACCGGACCCGGTTGTCGCGCATCTGGCGCAAGGCTTCGACGACCATGTCGCCGGAACGAACATGGATCAGGGCGCCACTCTTCTGGGCCAGAGCGCTTTTTACTGTGCTCATCGATCTCCTCTCGTGGGCCCTGTCCTGCCCAGCCTTGATGGCCCGCATTGAAGGTTAGTCGAAATATCTTGCCTTGTTAGCACCGCGCCGATGTCGCCGGCGAAGCCTGCCACCGATCTCAACAGCGGGATTTTCACCGCCTCGATGGCGTAGCCCTGCATATGATCTCCCTCGCCGATGTCTCCGGGAAATCCGGTGTAATATCGGCGGGAAGATTACAACGCGAATGGGGCGTGCTGGGCAAGGTGTCGGCTGGCGGTTTTAGCCAGCTCGATGTCGCTTATGGGTCATAAGCGGACAAACCGCAGCTGGCCAAAAACCGCATATTGTCCGTTGTTAGCCCAATAGCGGACATCCGGCGCTGCATAGGGCCTACCGGCAGCATTGACCTGACCGCGATGCCGGTTGGGGCCTAGCGGCGCGACGCTCCATGCCGCCGCCGGTGTTTCCAACTCCGGGCAAACGATGCTCGCCATCGCGCTTGCTGCGTCAGGATTGCCAATTAGAGTATTGGTGCTCGCAGATGAATTGCTTGTCGGCGCGGATGATCCGATCACGTCGCTCATGCCTCGAGATCCTCGAGCAATTGCCGCCGATAGCTGACCTCGGCCTCGGCTTCCTGCAGTGCGCGCCGACGCGAGGCCGGATCGCTGTTGGTGCCAATGCCGCCGTATTCCAGGGTGCCGGACCAGCTCGGTGCAATAGGCTTTCCCGAAATCCAATCAGGTGATTTGATCAGGCGGCGGCTTGAGCTTAATTGGTCGTCAACTGCGCGGCGAGCAAGAAGTTTTACCTGAACGGCCACCAAGTCCAATCATAAGGGCGGTGATAATAAGAGCGGTAAGAATCGGATTGGTAAGACGGGTAATAGTAATAACAGTATGGTCGATAGGAACGCGGCGGCATTCTCACACACCGGCGCTCGGCCCTAACCTCATATTGATCAACATTTCTGATTCCTTCTGCGCCAGCAGGGCCCCCCATGGTCATAATGCAAAGCACAAAAATTGCGGCCAGCGTGCCAAATATTTTCGACATGGCGATCTCCTCCAAAGTTGAACGCTAAATCAAACTCGCGACGATCCGCGCAAATCTAATCCCCGATGTGCCGCCGCGCCGCCGACAAGCGTAATGAACTTGCGCCGTTGCACCGCTAACGCCGCGGTTGTTATCGATAATCTAAAGCGGCCGTTCGTCGTTGGTCATTGCCGCCACCGTCCTTCCAATTCAAGCAGCGCATCCATTTCGGATTTTGTCTTGTTCATCTCCGCGAGGACCACCTTGGCCTCGGCTACCACAACCGCGTCATCGGTGTCGAGATCTGCCTCTGTGGGAAGCAAACGGCCAAGCTCACAGTAACGCTCCATCAGTGCAAAACAATTGGCTTTGCGTTCGCCTTCGTTCATCGCAGGCCCGACATGCGTGGCATTTTTCAGGCTCCCCAAATCTCCCAAGGTTTTGGCTCCAGCGATGGCGCGTGCCGGGCGATAGTTTTCGGATCGGTCCGGGCCTGCGGCGCCAAGCGAAGCCGGGTCGCCAATACTGCTTGCAACTTGACGGCCTTTTCGAAGGTGGTGATCTGATCAGGATCATTGATCATGCCAGTGGCCGCCCGGCGGGACATCAATGTGGCTTGCACGTAACTTGTGAGCAGCGGGCGGTCTGATGCGACAAAGTGTTCCGGCGCGCAGTCGGCAACCAGTTCGGTAAACAGCGATCGCTCGTCATCGCTCAGGTCTGCCGGCGGTTCGAGCCGGCTTGGCCTGCCATCAACATGCAGTGTGACAAAGTCTGCTGCCGATTTTCTACCACGTTGTTGCATGGTCTTTTACCTCTAGGAAATCTGGACGATTACAACACAAAATGTAAGGCACCGTTCCGCATACCCCCCGGGTCCTCCTCGAAACCATTCCCCCCCTGGCCCTATGTTCAGTATCCATGTCTCCAAATCACCGGCCGCAGCGACTGCACAGGGGGACGGCGCAGCCAGCCTCAATTCCATCGTGCATTGATCTTTTCGATTTCCTAGGCGGGCAGCGATTTGGTGTTGTAATGACCTTGGCTCGCACGCCCGAAGGCAACTGCGGTGTTAGCAAAATGCGATTAATGGTTGTCGCTGAAAGTCCAGAACCTTTGTGATTGCCCTTGAGGATAGTCCAAGTCGTGCTTCGACAGAGCCCAAGCAGCTTGGCTCGCGCGTCGATTGTAACGAACCCCGCAGCGGCGAATGCATCACTGAATTGCCAAATCTTGTATGATTGCCGTTCCCTCATTTTCATAAGCTTGGGGCCGCCGCCTTTTTGTAACAAAGGCTCGCCATCTATCGTGATGGGGACGGTCGGGGCGACGTTAGTTATGGACCTGCCGCTTCGCAATGAAATCGACAGCCGAGTTGAACGCCCCGCATGAAGCGGAAGGCCAAACTATCTCTGCAACCAAATCAAAACACCTGACCGGATTTCGGAGAGACCGCCGCGAGGCGGTCTTTCTGTTTGAGAGTAAGCGCATGCGATGCGCTCAATTCCAGAATTGGGGTCTTAAATCCCCGCCAGGCCCGCGTATTGGATCGGGAGTCCCGTTGAAATTATTTCCTTAGCTCCCCGGCATTGCTGCGATGCCGTAAAGTATTTGAGATTTATTTAGTTGTTATTGCATTTCGCAGTGAGATCGGTGCGCTAATGTAGTCTAAATGCTCCAATCCCTCGCCGGTCCCGCGGATATGTATCGAACCATAGTTCAATAGTCTGCCAAGCAACGACTGATCCACTTTAACTGACTCTATCTTATCCATATTCATTTCAGCCGTCTGCCTACGTATAAGTCCAGTTTTATAGATTACACGGCGATCAGTGATGGCTATTTCGGTTATCCACTGTTCGAGCCATTCTTTGATTGCGGTGAGGACAGCAAAACCGGCGAACAGAACAAACGCGGTTATCCTTAAAATTGGTGCGGCCTCGCCTATAACGAACCATAAAATAACAGCTAGAAGCATCGAGATTATTGCAAGCCGATAAACTATCCAATGCAACTTGCCAGTCGCAAGAAGCTTCTCGTCTGGCCGCAGAACCTTTGTTATGTACCCCATGTTATTTCCTACTGGATTCGACACTAAGTAGATATTGTCCTTAGGTGCATAGCAACGAATGTCGCCCTGCTTCCCGCGCAGCGTTTCTGAATCAGAAAGACCTCCAACGCGGCGGTCTCTCCGAAATCCGATCAGGTGTTTTTTGCTAGCGCTGGTGGCCGAGCCCAATACCAAACTTGAGTGCCTGCTGGCGCAGCGCACCAACCGTGCGCTTCATCTGCTTAGAGATTTTAACAACCGGCGTCTTTGCCTTTGAGTGCGCTTTCAGCGTGCGATAGTCACCTTTAGTCCACCGCGCGCGCTTCGTAGACTTTGCCATCTAACAATCCCTCGTTTTGATATGAAGGCGCGTATTACATTACAACAAATGAATTGCCAATAAAAAGATTTGCAAAAGCGCCGAGTGATGGCCGGTATGAACAAATGGAATGGCGAAGTGGCCGTAATGGTTTGATCTCCAACTAAATTTCACATCTGGCATGCGCCGACAAAACTTTGGCAGATAGAAACAAGACGCCGATGGAATGTCGCGTATATCAAGCCGACGCTGCCAGCGCATAAGCGCGCAGAAAACCTCACAGCCGGACGGTAAATCGCTCCGACTTCAGTGTCGGAACGAAGGACCCGTGTGCCTGCAAGTAGATTGGGAAGGCCCTGATGTCGAACGAGGAGACGATTGTGGGAATCGTTGATGATGACCCTGAAATACGTATCGCGATGGCGAGACTCTTGTCAGTATTCGGATATGGCGCGGAAACGTTCAATTCTGCAGAGACATTTCTTGTTCGTGCTTCGACAAGCAAGGTGACTTGTCTTTTGCTCGATATCCAGCTGGGCGATATCTCTGGTATAGAGTTGGCGCATAAATTGGCGGCGGACGGGTTCAAATTCCCAATTATGTTTATGAGTGGGCTCAACGATGTCGTGATTCGCAGTCAAGCAGCTGCTGCAGGCGGCTTTGCGTTTTTACATAAGCCATTTCCGGCAAAAGAGCTGATCGATGCAATCAAATTGGTATTTGGATAAGATCATTTTTTGGCTTCGGTATTGGTTAAATGACTTTTCTAGATGGAATCGCCGTTTTATTAATTGCGTGGCTGCTTGCGGTCGTTTGGTTAGCTTGGCGTTCGGGTGTCTTTAGGAACGTCCTGGATGACTAACCGCCCACCTCGACTTGAAATCCGCCATCGCCGTCTCGCGCTTGGGTCAAAAGCGCAATTCGGCAAGGTCCAAGCCATGACAACTTTACGTCGAAAGCGGACATCCGGCCTGCACAGGACCTACCGGCAGCATTGACTTGGGCGAGACGCCAGTTGGCAGTTGGGCCGCACAAAAAGAAAGACCGCTTGCGCCTGTTGCCGGTTGGAAGGCGGCTAAGGAACATTACTTAGTTGCGGTACCGGCCGCGCTTAAGCAAGAATTCTTGTGCGCATGTTAACGACTCCTGTAACCGTCGGGCGGGCGACCGTCCGGCGGTTTTTTTTGGCGGTGTTAAAGCGGCACGGGAGCGCCGCGGTGAAGGGCGATGGCGGATTTTAAGGTGCGGTGGAACCCCTACTCCGCCACCGCCGATGCGACCGGATTTACTGTGCCGCTTATGGTTACTTGGGACATTTGCGAGACAAGCGTGGTTTCAATCGGTATCGCAACTTCTTTCGAGGAGTTGCAATGCAATCTTACATTTCTCAATTGGCCGATATCAACAAACGCCTCCAAGACGCCGTCAACCAACTACGAGAGCAACAAAAGTTAGTGTCGGATATTGATTGCCCTAGAAGGCATCAAGCGTTGCTTATGTTGTTGTCCAATGCTGGCTGCAAAATCAACGCCGCAAACTTACTCAGAACTGAAACAGAAAGACCGCCTTGCGGCGGTCTCTCCGAAATCCGATCAGGTGTTCGGTTTGATATGAAAAAGGCCGCCAACTAAGGCGGCGTATTTCGGGTTTTACCTGGCGTGAGGACTGCAACCTGGCGCATACATTGCCATACTTCGATTACGTTTCCTTCCAAAAGCTCCCGACTTTGTTTTTCCGCCTCGGCGTCGTCGGAGCAGGCAATTATTTGCGGCGGGCTATGAATATGGCCGTCTGGTCCCAGGAAATAAATGCGGTAATCGAGCATGACGCAACTCTCCCCTACGCGTCGGACAGCTTTCGCTGTGCCGTGCACTTCTTGGAAGTATTCACGCAAAAGCTGTTTTTTCGGTTTCGCTACTATCCCACCCGAATTGGACCCCCAACCTCATTTTTGATTTCTGGATTTGGGGTAATTGGTGTTGGCACTTTGTCATTAGCCAGAGGTGCCGACTGTTTGATTGGTAACCTGTTGCCCTTAGCCGAACGATTGACGATTTGGTCAGAAATATGTGTGCTCTCGGTACTTGTATTTTCGAAGCGAAATGCGGGAGCGGCTTCGTGTGCCGCAACTACTAAACTTGCGACGCCCACTAAATATGGGAGCGAACTCAGCGTGAAGTTCTTTATATGCATAACATCATTCGGCGTAATTAATGATACGGGATCTAGAAAAAGCCTAGACGCCTAATCTCACAGATTCGACTGTACCTAGGTGCACTGAACCAAAGGGCAGCCTGGCAGCATTGATCGAAGTGCGCGCGGTTATTTGGCTCTGCAATGTCGCAGTTGGGTCATTCGCGTCATAGCCGCTGCTGGCTAAAATCCAACTTTGTCCGCTGTTAGCCCAAAAGCCGACTTGGCGCTGCATAGGGCCTACCGGCAGCATTGACCTGAGCGAAATGACTCGCGAGCCGAGCGCAGGCAACGGCGTGATCGGGCCGCGTGCATGTCAATTCGGAGGCGGAATGGACTGACCGTCTACTTGGCACTTAATAGTAGGAAAGCTCCAATTCCCACTGCGAAAATGCCCATCAATACGGCAGGCAGCCCGTTGATATAAAACTGCGGCGCCGGGGTGGCGGTCCCAATTCCCATTTTTCCTTTGACAATTGCATACAGGCCCACGCCGATCGCCATTACCCCGTAAACATGATTTGAATTGAGCAACTCTATCATGAAGTGTTTCAAGGAAGCCATTTCGCTCGATTCCGCGAATGCAGACGTGTCTGCCAAAATAAGATCGAAATCGCAAAAAGACCATCAACTTATTGATCCGCTCGTCAATTCACCAGGGCGCGCTGCAACAGCGTGCTCACCTGCGACCGGGCGCCATCTGCGCTGACGGTCTCGCGCCACTCGCGGCACGCGAACACGTCAGCCGCAATCACCCGCCGCGGGCCTTGAATGTCTGACCCTCGACCGGCAAAAACGCACTTGCAGGCCATTTGCCAAAGCGTTGGGGCGAAGATATCAATTAAACTGACGCCCCCTGATAAAATGGCGAACTGATAGACAGATGCTTGTTGGCCGGTTTTGATTTAACTCAACGCAGCCGCTGCGGTGCTATTTATGCTGAAAGCATTCTTTGTTGTGCAGCGCAGCAAAAAGTCCGCTATTCGACCGATCCCATCATGAAGCTCCGAGACAATCTATTGTTGGCCGATTTCTTGATCGAGACGACCAAGCAAAGCGAGCCGCAAACCGAAGGCGGCCGTTAATAAGGGTGGAGGAAACTGCTGTGCAAGTCATTGATCTCGCCCATCGGGCGATGAAACCCATCGCTGTCGCCGCGCTCATCGTCGGGCTTGGGATGCCGTTTTCAGCCCACGCTGAAACAGCAGCGCCCAAATGCGATGCGCCTCTCCATCTTCTCAGACTTGCCAATTCGCTGACGCGCTTTGCGCAAAAGCTCGCAAGCGGCGGCCCAATCACAATTGTCGCCATCGGTTCTTCGTCGACGGCGGGCGCGGGCGCGAGTTCGATGGCTAAGAATTATCCGAGCCAACTCGCCGTCGAACTCGAGCGGCTTTTCCCGACCCATTCGATCACCGTACTTAATCGCGGCGTCAACGGCGAAGAGGTCGACGACATGCTCAAGCGCTTCGATAAGGATGTACTAGCTGCCAAGCCCGACCTGGTCCTGTGGCAGCTTGGTACCAATTCGGTCATCCGTGATCAGATGTTCACCGACCAAGGCACTGCGATCCGCGATGGCCTCAACAAAATCCGCGCCATCGGCGCCGACGTCGTACTGATCGATCCGCAATTCGCGCCGAAGGTAATTGTGAAGGCGGAAGCCGAGCACATGGTCGAATTGATAGCCACGACCGCGAAGGCGGAAAATGTCGACCTGTTCCACCGCTTCGACGTGATGAAGCATTGGCGCGATGCCGATCATATGGCGTTCGACTCGTTCGTGTCGCCCGATGGGCTGCACATGAATGACTGGAGCTATGCTTGCATGGCCAAGGGCCTCAGCCTTGCCATAGCGGAAGCCGCGCAGCGGCCGGTCATGTCAGCGAAGGCGATGGCGCATCTGGTGCCCTGAGCGCCTACGTTCCTTACGTCTCGGCTGCTGCTCGTCGCCGAGTTTTGCAACACCCAGCTCTATTTTATCTGGCCCTGCCGGCTGACCGAGCGGGTGCTTCGCAGGTCGAAGCGCACGGCAACGATGTCATTGCCGAAGCTGACCTTGAAAGCGGGATCACCGAAGGCCAACCATTTTTGTAGGTAGACGTCTGCGCCGGCCATTGTCCCCTGCCCAGTGCGGCCATAGACAACCCAAAGGCGTTGCTGCGGCGACGCAAAGTGCGTGGCAGTAGTAGATACATCTTGAGTGGTGCTGACTATCGTCCGGTCAAGACGATACCGATCGGCATAATTGGCGAGAACGTAGCGTGCAGCTCCGTCATTAGTGATGATTGAATCGCCGGACTGAACATTTTCGGCTAAGTAGGCGGCGGCGAGGTCCCAGCGCGGCTTAGTCTCTGATCGGTAATACGGCGCCAGATTGATGAATCCCGCGACCACCAGCGCCGTCGCAGCAACCGGGACCATCGGTCGTGATAAGCCGGCGAAGCCAAATCCCGCTAGTACAAAGAACGGGCCGGTGCTCCACAACAGATAGCGGGTAATCCAGAACGGTGTAAAAATCGATAGTATAGCCAACGCTAGCGGCATAGTGATCGCGGCGAGCCCGAAGACGCTCAGCAGCTTTGCATCGGCCTTAAGACGCCAAGCGCCTAATAAAGCCAAGCCGACCAACGCCACACCGAGCCATGGAACGGATGTCGGGAGCAACACGAAGGTTGTGACATTCGAAGCGCGATATAAATAGGCAGCCGCTATCACTGACCAAATGTGTTCAAGCGTAGACGCCGGTATCCAACGATGGGTGTAGAAGGGATCCCGCTCGGCGGCTAGATAGATTGCGACCAGTCCGGGCAACCAGGCAAGGACGATGATGGTCTGCACAATCGCCCAATTTCGAATTAGTTTCCACCGCTCAGCTACCGTGCGATGAACGATGACGGCAATGGCGATATTCGACGCGATGAGCCAAAATGCCGTCACTAATAAAACATTTAGCGCGCCAATCGTTCCGATCGCATAGACGGCCCAGGACACGCGCTCGCCCTTCGATCGGCCCGGTAGTTGAAATGTGATTACCGACTGCCGCGCGATGCGCACCAATCCCCACAACGCAAGCATGACCAGACAGGAGGCGAGCGTATAGGGGCGAGCCTCTTGGCCTAATTGCACGTCAAGCGGTGCCAGCGCCATGAGGGTGCCGGCTGCCAAGCCCGCCCGCGGTGATTTTATTTCGGTTGCGACTATCGCGACAAGCATGACGGCGACCGTGCCAAAAATCACGGACGGTAGGCGCAGCATCCACTCGTCGATAATGCGGGCGTCGAACGCGCGAGCGAGGAAGAAATAAGCCGGAAAATGTTTGTTATGGAGTGAACTGGTGATCAGATCCAAAATCGGCAAATTGGCGCGAACGTGGGTGATGACTTCATCGAGCCACAGCGGCTTATCGGAAAGGCCGTACAGCCTTGTCGCAAAAGCCAGGATACCGGGTATCAAAGAAACCGCGACCGGTGTCCGAAACCAATTCATCCGATCAATTGCCTGAGGCGGCCAAACCGGAACATTCCACATATTGCCGCACACTAGCCCGAGGCGGTCAACCTAGTCTTGCGTTATTCGCTGGTCGGGTATGAGCAAAGGCTAGCAAAAAGCATCGTACCGGCGGAAACCAGCTCGGGGGAAAGGGCCGGCGTAGGTTCAGGCGCAGGTCGTTGAGGGTCGGGCGATGTCCTCTTTGGGTCATTCGCGCCCGAGCAATTCAAGCCCCCGACGGCCGTTTGTCCGCTACGCCCCCGATAGCGACCGCCGTTGCGGCAATGCAGCGAAGGCTGCGAAGTGCTAGCCGACATTGCGTATCCCCATGAAACGCGCTGTCTTCGGTGCCATCAAAAGACAGCCCGTCTCCTGTACTCACAGCAGCTTGACAAACCCACACCACTATTCGGACGCGAGACCAATCGATATTAGGCTTACGCGCCGCTCTAGCCTCGAAAGCGGGCATTGGCCGGTGACCAATGACTGTCCGCTAAGGGCCAACAAGCTGACGTACGACTCAAAGGAAGAGTTGAGGTAACCGCCGGGAAGGAGATGACGCGTGGCGTGTTCGCTATGCCCCCGATAGCGACCGCCGTCGCGGCAATGCAGCGAAGGCCGCGAAGTGCCAATCGCGACCAACGCACTTCAACAAAACTCGGAATAATTCGTTGGAAGTTTTTTGGGAGGATTAGGCGGACGGGCCGAAGCGCTCGCGACCCTTGCGTCACTGTTGCGCAGCGTAGGCGGTCAAAAATTCGTTCAAATTCGCGCTTTTCGATCCTTTCTAATCAAGGTATCATTTCCATCTTTGAACCTGGGAAGGGGCGCTTTGTCATGAATAAGGTCAGTAATTCTGTGGGTATCGCACTCTTCGTCGCGCTGTTCATAGCATCAACATTGCCGGCACGCGCGCAGACGATCGGTTACTCCGAAGCCCTCGGTGCACTAGGGAGGTCTTGTGGGAAAGATCTCGACAAATTCTGCAGCAACGCAAATCTTGGCGGAGGTCGGATTGCGGATTGTTTGGAACAACATTGGGCGAACGTATCGCCAAGCTGCAAAAGTGCCACAACAGTCGTCCGCGACCTTTTAATTAAAAGACATGATGCCCGTGCCGTGGTTCCGCGCGTGTGCGAGAGGGATCGCCTACAGTTATGCGGCAGCGTTCAAGAAGGTGATGCGAATCTTCTGGAGTGCTTCGAAAAAGCAAGGCAAAATATAAGTGCCGCATGTCGGCAAGCGGTACTTGATGCAGGCTATGAAACTCCGCTTGCTACTGGTCCGATTTCAAATCAAATCCACCTGAGCTCGAATGACATTGTCAGCAGCCTCCAGGGAGTTGAAGACGCGGCAGCGATGGGCATTACGGCCGCAAAATTACGACAGCTTGCCATTCAATCGATGCATGACCCAGCTCGCGCAAACCCTGTCAATCGGCCTTCCTTAATGGCTCAACTTTCCAATCTAGCGCAGATGACAGTAGCCATTGAGTTCGACTTCAACTCGGCGCGAATTCGCCCAAGGTCATTTCAGGCAGTTGGGCTCATCGCGGACGCTTTGTATTCGCCCTACCTGCAGGGATATTGTTTCCTGGTCGTGGGAAATACCGATGCGGTGGGGACCCGCGAATACAATTTCAAGCTGAGCCAACAACGCGCGGATGCTATTCGGGACGCGCTGATCAATCCGCTTGCAATCAAACCGGCGCGTATCGAAGCCGTTGGCCTTGGAGAGGAGAACTTGCTCAATCCCGCTAATCCAAAAGCTGCAGAGAACCGGCGCGTGCAGTTGATCAACATAGGAAAACTGGGTTCAAATGCAACGTGTCCTAATCGCCCCGAGCAAATCCTAAGATAGAATCGTGATGTCCGCTTGAGGTCGTTCGCGTCATGGCCGCTGCTGGCTAAAATCCAACTTTGTCCGCTGTTAGCCCAAAAGCCGACGGGATTGGTATGGGAGAGAGTCGGAGGAGGGGCGCGGGTGTCCTAACCATAACTGGTAACGTTTTTTGTTGATCCCGCGGCGAGGCATATAACGGTATCAATTTAGGAAGGGCACAAGGGCCGACCAGCGCTTGCGACAACACTCCGCCAAATTTGCCTCGCAATGACTCTCGGGACTCACAGAGTCAATTTGATACGTCACGGGTACGGGGTAGCCACGCCTCTCAGCGCACTCAATAGGAGCCATCTGAGGACTCCTATGCGAGGCCTCGGTGCGGGCAATCAACTATCCGCTGATTTTATCACTGCCCGTCTTTGGCTCAGTACAAAAACCTAGTACAAGCGGTGGCGAGGGGTTGCTCAGAAACTCAGGTTTTTCAGTTACTTTTGTGCGTGTCGGTTGTCTCCGGGCGTCCGCACCAACTAAATCAGAGGTTTTTGAAAGGAACCGCTTGTAGCCTGCAGATGAGATCGCTCCTTCTCTGTGCCCCAATTTTAAATTTCTAAATTTCGCACCGTTTATCGTGCAGAGGTGCCAGCGAATGTACAAGGCCCTTGTACGAACACGCGCCGTCGCGGCTCTCGAATAAACGCCGCATAAATTCGAAATAGACCATTGCGCGCCTAGTTGGATTGATTTTCGGGGTGTGGTGTTCTCTCCTCCGCCGATAACGAGCCTCGTTCGATAAGGAAATGCAATGACAAAATTCAGCGCCAGCTTGCTGACCGCTGCCATCGTCGGCCTTTCTGCTCCAGCAATCGCCCAGCAGCAGCCCACACCGCCGGTCGGACCGGATTTTTCCAAGGTCGTCGTGAAGACATTCGATCTCGGCCATCACACCTACATGCTGGAGGGTTTCGGCGGCAATATCACCATCGCGATTGGCGAGGACGGCGTGATTATGGTGGATAGCCAATTCGCGCCGATGCACGACAAGCTTAAGGCGGCCATCGCGGCGCTCACTCCGCTGCCAATCCGTTATCTCGTCAACACGCATTTGCACGGGGACCATACGGGGGGCAACGTGCAGTTCGCCGCCGACGGCGCGATCATTGTCGGGCATGAAAACCTGCGGAAGCGGCTGGCGACCACATGGATACACAATCTTTCCGGTGTGACCTCGCCGCCCGCGCCCGAGGCCGCGCTGCCAAAAAAGACCTACACCGATTCCATGACACTAGAAGTAAAAGGCCGCACCGCGCAACTGACGCATCCGCTCAACGCGCATACCGACGGCGATACCTATGTGTATTTCCCCGACGCCAACGTGCTGGCGACCGGCGACGCTTTCGGCAATCGCGGCTATCCGAATAGCGACTTCCTCAATGGCGGCAGCATCAAGGGCATGATCGCCGCCAACGAAAAGTTCCTCAGCATAATCAATGATGGGACCAAGGTCGTACCCGGCCATGGACCGGTTTCCAGCAAGGCCGACATCATTGTCTTCCATGACATGCTGGTGACTTCGAGAGATCGCATGGCGAAGCTGATCGCCGAAGGCAAAGTGAAGAGCGAAGTGGAAGCGCAAGCACTCAAACCGTTTGCCGATCTCGACGCCAAATGGGCGGCAAACGAACAGGCCAGCAAGAATTGGGTGCGCGTGGTGTACAATTCGAAGCCGTAAGAGGCGCGACGCTAAGCGACACGTAAGTCCTGAGGGACATTTTGTAGGGCATTTGCCATATCCGCTTTGGGTCATTCGCGTCATGGCCGCTGCTGGCTAAAATCCAACTTTGTCCGCTGTTAGCCCAAAAGCCGATATTCGGCGCTACCGGCAGCGTTAACAGCTCGCGTGCCGCCGGTGACGACCCGACGCTTATCGAGGCGTTGCAATGGTTGACATACTGCCCATGACCCTCGGATGTTCGCGCCTAACTGGGACGTGTTTGGCGAATACGATCATATGTGGCTCGGCAATAAAACGCTGACCTTCGCCAGCCCGCCTGGTTGCCCCCCTTGATGAGAGCATTACGCAACGCTTGGATAAGGTGCTTATTGGCGTGAATTATCGATTTGCTTTGGGACGTTGAGATCTCGCGACCCATTGTCTGCAACGGACGCGCGAGCCGCGCGCTCATGAATGTCCGCTTTTGATGCTGTGGACGGCTCCTCCACCGGCACGTGAGTGCCATGAAAGTGGGCGCTGTTAAGGCCCCCACAATTTGGAGGAGCCAAACATGCAAGCAATCACGACAATCGGTCTCGACATCGCCAAGTCGGTGTTTCAGGTGCACGGCATTGATGCACAAGGGCAAGTAGCTATCCGCCGACAGTTGAAGCGGCGGTACGTTTTGGCGTTCTTCGAGAAACTGCCACCGTGCCTCATCGGAATAGAAGCCTGTGCCTCATCGCACCATTGGTCGCGTGAGCTCAAGGCGCTCGGCCACACGGTACGGCTGATGCCGCCGGCCTATGTTAAGCCTTACGTCAAACGGCAGAAGAACGATGCGGCGGACGCAGAGGCAATCTGCGAAGCGGTTACCAGAGCGAACATGCGGTTCGTTGCGACCAAGACCCCCGAGCAGCAGAGCTGTCTGACGCTCCATCGCACGCGCCATCTGTTTATCCGCCAACAGACTGCGGTGATCAATGTGATCCGGGCCCACCTTGCCGAGTTCGGGATCGTCGCGCCGGTCGGACGCAAGGGTGTCGAGGAACTGCTCGATGTCATCGCCGATCCAAGTGACAAGCGAGTTCCTGCGATAGCCCGTGCGTGTCTCGCAGCACTTGGGATTCAACTGCGCAGGCTCAAGGAGCAGATTCTGGAGTTCGACCGCCAAATCGTGGCGTGGCACCGATCCAATGAGACGAGCAGGCGGCTCGATGCGATCCCCGGCGTCGGTCCGATGCTTGCCACTGCTTTGGTTGGCAGCATTGCTGACCCAAAGGTCTTCCGATCAGGCCGCAACTTCTCGGCCTGGATTGGGCTGGTGCCGAAGCAGCATTCGAGCGGCGGCAAGGACAGGCTCGGCAGTATCAGCAAACAAGGCGATCGCTATCTGCGCAGCCTGTTCATGGCCGGGGCGCTCGCCGTCATTCGCTATGCCAAGATAAATGGCACCAAGCATCGGCCCTGGCTCGCGGCATTGTTGGCGCGGCGGCCCACCAAGGTCGCCGCCATCGCGCTTGCCAACAAGATCGCCCGCATGGCCTGGGCCATGATGGCCAGGGGCGAGCGTTACAGGGAACCCGTCGCGCTTGCGGCGTAAACGAGATCGCGTCGAACATCCGACGTGATGTGAAGGTTGGAAAGGGCGAACAGCACGTAATGCAGTGCCGGTCGATCCGGCGATCAGGACAACCCATTTGTGCCAGCGCATTGTCGAATGCGTGCTTGTGACCGGGACCTGATCCGCGGAGGGCATTATGGCCAGCGGCCCTGTGTGCCGCACTTAAAGGCCGAACACATGGCTGCACCGACCAATGCTGCAAACGTGAAGAAAGCTCTTGCCAACTCGGAGCCGTCCACACATGGCACAAAGCGACGTTTTGCGGCGACGCAGCAACTGCGTCGCTTTCAGGGCGAAGCGTGGCAATTGCGTCGTCCAACGATTCGACAATGGAAAGACCTGACGGTTGACGCACATGACGGCTGGAGACCAAAAAACTGGGCGCATTGAGTGCCCTGCAAATTCACGGCGTGGGTTCCGAACCCGAGCCAACAGTATGGCGGCACGGCATTCGATGGATCACACTGGATTTTTCGCCGAGCGTGGGCCACGCGGCGCAAGAGCCGAAAACGTGGCCTGGGGATGCGCGACGAAAAGCTGTACGATCAGTATCTGGGAAGGTTCGGCGGGACACCGGGCAAACACGCTGCTTTCCGGCATCCGCAGTTATGGGATCGCATCGGCCACCAGTGGGGGACGGCGCTATTGGTGCCTGGACCTCGGACTGTAAGTTAATTGGCCGTGAAAAGCAGCACCAGCATCCCGCAGAGCGCCACGCCGACGAGTAGCACCGACCATTCCGAAGGTTTCAACGCAAGCAGTCTGCCGTCACTAACCACATACGCCATCATCGCTGGTACTCACTGTAGCGCCTAGCACCGTGCACAATAGCGGCTATCAGAAGCGTCGGCTGTAGCGCGCGGATCACATACCGTCGGAAACGAACTCAAGAGTTTTTGGTTTGTATGTGGCATTTCGGTGCGACATTATTGCCACATGTGCTCGAATCGCCGCCCGCACCATGATAGAAAAGGAATAACCGCGAGTTGCATTGTGGACGCCCGATCTCAATCGCAAAGGATAGCGTCGGCGACGCGACTATGAGGCGTTTTTGCGAGGGCGCTGGTTCTCTTTCATCTGCATCAGCTCGTGAGGAATTTCCTTCTCCGGCTTGTAGCGCGATCTCAGCCCGGCGCCGACGGCTTCCCGCATAACGGCCTGGAGTGTGGCAGGACCTCGCTGGTTTTCTGTTGTTCGGTTGCGTCGCCGCTCCCCAAGGCTCGCGGCTGCCGCATGGCAAAAACCAGGTTCCTGTCGCGTTGCAACAGCGCATGACCCGCTATGTCGAGTACTAAACGCACTCGCAAAAAGCTCCGACGCTCAGGCGGACTACGGCGTCAGCACAATGAAATCGGTGCTTTCGTCGGTCTCTTCGCTCAGCGGATTGTCTGAGACGATCAGCGACGAGCCGGGCGAAATCAGCGCGGAGATCTTCTCGATCGCTTCCGGCGACAGTGCGATGCGGTCGAGCGCATCGACCGGGTTCGACGCCGCCTGCGGCTCCGGCTGGGCGTCCTGGCCTTTGGCGCGGCGCTTCACCTTGGGATGGGCATAGGCGCTCGGAATCGAGATCACCGTCCAGCGCAGCGCCTTGCCGCCGTCTTTCAACGCCATGGCGGTGTAGACGTGCGTGCCGAGCGGGCGGTCGGCATCGGCGATGGTCACCGGCATGTCGAACAGCTCGGTGAAGCCCTGGCGCACGAAGACCTTGCCCTGCTTGCGGCTCACGAACACCGAGATCGGGCGCGGCGGCTCGCTCGGCTGTTGTTCGGCCGGCGAGGCGATCTTGTCGGCCGCATCGGCCACGATCACGGCGGCGTCCGGCTGGACGGCGCCTGCCGCGCCCATCGCCACTTTGGTGGTGTCGCTGGCAAACGTCGCCGGCACGAAAAGCTTTGCGTTCTCGATGCCGACCGGGGGCGCGGGCTCGCGCGTCACGATCACCCGCGCGCCGACCTTGGTTGTCTGAAACAGCCAGACGGCGAAATCCTCAGGCAGGCGGATGCAGCCGTGCGAGGCCGGGTAGCCGGGGCGGGGGCCGGCGTGCATGGCGACGCCCGACCAGGTGATGCGCTGCATATAGGGCATCGGGGCGCCGCTGTAGATGTTCGATTGATGCCACTTGGCTTTGGACAGAACGGTGAAGACGCCGAGCGGCGTCGGGTGCCCCGGCATGCCGGTGGAAATCGGCGCGCGCGCGATGAAGCCGTTCTGGCCGTAGAGCTCGACCTCCTGCTTGGCGATCTCGACGACGATCTGGAACGGACCCTGCGGGTGCTCTTCGCGCCTGAGTTCGCGCGCGTCCTCGCGGCGCACGGCGTCGTGGTGCCGCTTGGGATGCGGCTTGGCGGCGCGAGGCGGCCAATCGTCCGAGCGGAAACGCGGCTGGTCGGGAAAGCCGAAGAAATCGGCGGCGGCCGGCGCGCTCGCCGCAAGCCAGAGTCCAGCAGCCAGCGCGAATTGCACGCGCAGGCGATGCCGCAACGGCGTTCCGCCGATGTTCCCCCCAGAACGAATCATAAGATGATTCTACCCCCTGATTCCGACAGCCGTTCGTCAGTTTCGGCCATGAAGCTTAATAAAACTGGGCCTGACGGTCGCCCCGTGTCCGGGCTTTGAAGTTTGCGTTCGATGACAGAGTGGGGCTGGCCGGGTTAAGAATCGTTAATGCCGGCCGGGAACCTGCGCCGCGGGCGAACCGGCGCCACAATGAGGGCGGTCATGAAGCGGTGCGGGCGGGACGTGGGGGCGTGACGCGGCGGAATTGGGGACGCATTTGCGAGGCACCAAGCTCTTCCATCTGATGGCGGCCGCGATCGGCGTTGCCACGCTTGCCGGTTGCGCCTCGGAGGACGCCGCGTCCTCGTTCTTTGTCGCGCCAGGCCAATACGTGCTGTTCCAGTGCGACGATATCGATCGCGCCGCCAAGGGCGCGGTGGTGCGGCAAAAGGAACTGGAGCAGTTGATGGCGAAGGCGAGCGACAGCACGGCCGGGCAGTTGATCGGCGACGCCACTTACGGCACCGAGCTCGCGACTATCCGCGGCCAGCTGCGGAATCTGCGCCAAGCGGCGCGCGACAAGAATTGCAATTTCGTGCCGGGCGCCGAGCCGGCGGTCACGCCGGCGGCGCCACCGCCCGTTGCGACGAAGCGCTAAGGCAGCATTAAAGCAGCGCGCTCTCCTTTTCCCTCCCTCACAAGGGGGAGAGGAACAGATAGAGTTCGCGGTGATCAAAGCACCGCGCGGCGCAGCCGCAACGCATTGCCGACGACGCTGACCGACGACAGCGCCATCGCCGCGGCGGCGATGATCGGCGACAGCAGCAAACCGAACAGCGGATAGAGCACGCCGGCGGCGATCGGCACGCCGGCCGAATTGTAGATGAAGGCGAAGAACAAATTCTGCCGGATGTTATGCATCACCGCTTTCGACAGCGCGCGCGCCTTGACGATGCCGGTGAGGTCGCCCTTGAGCAGCGTGATGCCGGCGCTCTCGATCGCCACATCCGAGCCGGTGCCCATGGCGATGCCGACCTGTGCTGCGGCAAGCGCCGGCGCGTCGTTGACGCCATCGCCGGCCATGGCGACGACGCGGCCTTCGCGCGCGAGCTTCTCGATCACGGCGCTTTTCTGGTCGGGCAGGACCTCGGCTTCTACCTCGGTAATGCCGAGGCGCTTGGCGACCGCGAGCGCGGTAGTGCGGTTGTCGCCGGTGAGCATGACGATGCGCAAGCCGGAGGCCACCACCGCTTTCAGCGCGTCGGGCGTCGAGGGCTTGATCGGATCGGCAACGGCGATGACGCCGGCGAGCTTGCCATTCACGCCAAGGAAGATCGCCGTGGCGCCGTCCTGGCGCAGGCGTTCTGCCTCTTCGGTAAGCGCCGCAGTGTCGATATTGAGTTCTATGAGGAACGCCGCATTGCCGAGCGCCAGCCGCTTGCGCTCGACCATGCCAACCACGCCTTTGCCGGCCGGCGCGTTGAAGCCGCGCACTGGCGCGAGGTCGATCTTGCGCTCGGCCGCGGCGGCGACGATCGCCGCCGCCAGCGGATGTTCGCTGCCGCGTTCGGCGCTGGCGGCAAAGCGCAGCACCTGCGCCCCATCGAAGCCCTCTGCGGGAACGATGGCGACAACCTTGGGCTTGCCCTCGGTGAGCGTGCCGGTCTTGTCGATGACCAGCGTGTCGACGCTCTCCATGCGCTCGAGCGCTTCGGCGTTCTTGATCAGCACGCCTTCCTGGGCGCCGCGGCCGACGCCGACCATGATCGACATCGGCGTGGCAAGGCCGAGCGCGCAAGGGCAGGCGATGATCAGCACGCTCACCGAGGCGACGAGCCCATAAGCAAAGCGCGGCTCCGGGCCAAAGGTTGCCCAGGCGGCAAAGGCGATCAGCGCCACCGCGATCACCGTCGGCACGAACCAGGAGGCGACGCGGTCGGCGAGACGCTGGATCGGCGCGCGGCTGCGTTGCGCCGACGCCACCATCAGCACGATCTGTGAGAGCAGCGTGTCGCGGCCGATCTTGTCGGCACGCATAGTGAAGCTGCCGCTTTTGTTGATGGTGCCGCCGATGACGCGCGAATCCTTGTCCTTGCTCACCGGCATGGATTCGCCGGTGACCATGAATTCATCGATCGAGGAATGGCCGTCGAGCACGATGCCGTCGACCGGCACCTTGTCGCCGGGACGCACGCGCAGCTTGTCGCCGACGGCGACGGAATCGAGCGCGATCTCCTCGTCGCTGCCGTCGTCCTTGACGCGGCGCGCCGTCTTCGGCGCGAGGTCGAGCAGCGCTTTGATCGCGCCGGAAGTGGCCTCGCGCGCCCGCAGTTCGAGCACCTGGCCGACCAGCACCAGCACGGTGATCATGCTGGCGGCCTCGAAATAAACCGCCGGTGCGCCGTGGCCGCGGAAGGCTTCCGGGAAGATGCCGGGCGCGAAGGTGGCGATGACGCTGTAGACGTAAGCGACGCCGCTGCCCATGGCGATCAGCGTGAACATGTTGAGATTGCGCGTGACCAGCGATTGCGCGCCGCGCACGAAGAACGGCCAGCCCGCCCACAGCACGACCGGTGTGGCGAGTGCGAACTGATAGAGGTTGGACAGCGCCGGGCGCATCAGGTCCAGGCCGAAATGGCCGCTCATCTCCAGCACCATGACCGGGATCGTGAGAACGAGCCCGACCCAGAAGCGCTTGCTCATGTCGGCGAGCTCGGGGTTGGGGCCGGTGTCCGCCGTCGGCATTTCCGGCTCCAAAGCCATGCCGCAGATCGGGCAGGCGCCGGGGCCCTGCTGGCGGATCTCCGGATGCATCGGGCAGATGTAGATCGCGCCTTCGATCACCGGCTCGGGTTCGCGCTTGCCCAGATATTTCTGCGGATCGGCGACGAATTTGGCGCGGCAGCCGGAGGCGCAGAAATAGTAAGTCTGGCCGCGATAGTCGGCGCGGTGTTTCGCCGTTGCCGGATCGACCGCCATGCCGCAGACCGGATCGATGACGCCGCCTGCGGCCGGCGCGCCGTAATGGTGGTGATGATGATCGGCGGTCGTGCTCATGGCGCAACTTTCACCCGGCGGTATCCGGCGGCTCTTGCCTTCAATACCCCCTGGGGGTATATAGACCGCATGGCCAAGAACAGCAAGACACCGACGCTCGGACGGCTCAAGCGCATCGAGGGCCAGGTGCGTGGCCTCGCCCGCATGGTCGAGGACGAGCGCTACTGCATCGACATCGTCACGCAGATCGGCGCGGTGCGCGCGGCGCTGCGCCGCGTCGAAGAGGAAATTCTGCGCGACCATGTCGCGCATTGCGTCGCGCACGCGATTTCGAGCGGCGACAAGACCGACCAGCGCCGCAAGGTCAAGGAACTGATGGACGTGATGGGACGGATTTCGCGGTGACGTCTGCGCGCGAGATCAATCCGTCAATTATTCGTCGTCGGGCGGCATATCGGACGGCAGTGCTTGCCGCCGGTAGGCCTTCAGCGCCTGCCGCAGGGTCGGAAAGATGCGATCCTCATGATCGGCTCGGATGAGATCGATCTCCTGCAGCCAGTTGAGAAATTCGGTCCTACGTCCGGCAAATATCAGGGTGGCGCCGCGCGCTTCCAGCGCCTGGCGCAGGTCGCGAATGGCGTAAAGACCATTGATATCGATGTCACTGATCGGAATGGCGTCGACGACAAACCATCGCAACTCCGGGCCGGCGGCATCAGCCGCGGCGAGCGCGCGCTGCTTGAAATAATCGGCATTGAAAAACGTTAGCGGCCCGTTGAACCGGAAGAGCGCGAGCCCCGGATAAGTCTTCGCGGTCGGATGCCTCTTGATCGAATGGAAGCCGGGCAGGCCTTCCACTTTGCCCAGGACTTCGTCGCGCGGACGGGCGGTCTGTTTGACGAAGCGCGCTACCGCCAGCGCGACAGCGATCAGAATACCGTTGATCGCGCCTACCGCCACGACCCCGAGCGTGGTCACGATCGCCAGGGCAAACTCAAGGCGATCGATCTTCCAGAATTCTCTGACCGTTTGCATGTCGAACAGCGAAAAAGCCGCAAATACAAGGACGGCTCCCAATGCGGCATTCGGCACGTATCGTAAGAAATCCGTCAGAAACAGGAGCGCCATCATGATCGCAGCGGCGGCGACCAGCCCGGTAACCTGTGTGCGGCCGCCCGCCGCGACGCCCATGGCGGTTCGTAAGTCGGCGCCAGTGACGGCAAATCCCTGCGACAGAGCGGACGCGATGTTGGCCGCGCCATAGGCCGCAAGTTCGCGGTCGACGTCAATCGCATAACCGCCCTTCGCGGCGAAACTGCGTGCCGTCAACGTGCCGCTGGTGAACAATACAAGTGCGAGCCCGGCCGCGTTGCCCGCCAGCGCTGGCAGGTCGTCAAGGGGGAAGGTCGGCCAGCGCAATCGTGGCAGCCCCGCTGGAACCGATCCCAGAATTGCGATGCTGTGCGCATCGAGTTTCAGCAACGCAGCCGCGGCACCCGCGGCAATCAACACGACTAGCGCCGCCGGCACGCGCGGCAGCAATCGAAGTGAGATAAACAGTATCGCAAAGCTGCCCGCTCCCACCGCAAGCGTCGGCAAATGGGTTTGCGGCAGCTTGGCGAAGATTTCGACCAGTCGAGGAACGATGCCGCTCGCCGTTGTTTGAAACCCGAAAAGCTTGCCCACTTGCCCAAGCAGAATGCTGATGGCGATGCCGTTCAGGAAACCCACCAGGATTGGTTTGGACAGGAAGTCCGCCAATGCACCGAGACGGAAGAAGCTGGCGGCAACGCATAGGAAGCCGGTGAGAAACGTCAACGCGATACAAAGCGACAGATATAAATTTGCGTCGCCGGCGGCGAGCGGCGTGACGGCGGCGGCGAGCATGGCGCAAGTCGCCGCATCCGGGTTCACCATGAGCTGCCGTGATGTGCCAAAAATTGCGTAGGCGACCAACGGCAAAATACTCGAATACAGTCCAACGACAGGGTTGAACCCGGCGAGCTGCGCGTAAGCGACTGCCACAGGCAACGCCACAGCGGCGACCGAAATGCCGGCAACCAGATCGTGCCGGAAGTCCTCTGCGAAGCGATAGTTCAGAAGCGCCGGCACGCCGGGTGCGATGCCCACGAGAAGTCCACCGGCGCCGGCCGTGGACGGCAAGGCCGCCGGTACCTCCGAACTACCGCTCATTCCACTCTCTTGGTTTGGTTGTTCCTAACGGTAACCGGTAAATGACTATGCCGGATTGGACTATTGTACCGAGAGACAGGCTTGCGGCCTCAGGCTATAAAGCTGTTTAATCCCTTGATGCCTCTGGTCGTGCGTGAGGAGGGTTGCGTTGGCCAAAGACAAGCGAAAGAACTCCGACGCGGCCAACGCGAGCGGCGCGTCCGGCAAGTTAAGTCGAAAACAGTTCGAGAAGGAGCTTGGCAAGCTGCAAGTCGAGCTCGTCCGGCTGCAGACCTGGGTTAAGGCCAAGGGCGCGCGCGTCATCGTGATTTTCGAGGGCCGCGACACGGCGGGCAAAGGCGGCGTGATCAGCCGGATCACCGCGCGCACCAGCCCGCGGGTGTACCGGCACGTCGCATTGCCAGCGCCCTCCGACCGCGAGAAGACGCAGCTCTATATGCAGCGCTACATTGCCCATTTTCCGGCCGCGGGCCAGATAATCCTGTTCGACCGCTCATGGTACAATCGCGCCGGCGTTGAGCGGGTGATGGGCTTTTGCAGTGACGAAGAATATGAACGCTTCCTGGCGCTGGCGCCTGCGGCTGAGCGCGAGCTGATCGTCAAAAACGGCATCATTCTCCGCAAGTATTTTCTCGACGTCAGCCAGGACGAACAACGCCGCCGGTTCGAGGCCAGGATCACGGATCCGGTCAAGCACTGGAAGCTGAGCCCGATGGACACCGAGTCAGTGCGGCGCTGGTGGGATTACTCGGCCGCCTATAAGCGCATGATCGAGGCAACACACACGCCGGATGCGCCCTGGCACATCGTCCCGGCCAACGACAAACGCCGTGCCCGACTGAACCTGATCCGGCACCTGCTCGACAGCATACCATATAAAAAAGTCGACATAGACCTGCCGAAAATTCCCAAAACGCAGCCACGGCCCAAACGGGCTGTCGAAAGTCTCGGCGCGGGCCAACCCATCCCCAGCCGCTACTGAGCGGCATTCCAATTCTACCGAAATCGTTCCCGCGCCAGCTTCGCGCCGGCGCCGAGCGCTCTGAGCTTGGCCTCGGCAATGTCGCGCCGCATCGGTGCCATGCCGCAATTGGTGCAGGCGACGACGCGTCCCTTCGGCACGAACTTCAGCACATCGCCAATGACGCCGGCGACCTGCTCCGGCGTCTCGACCGTATCAGTGGCGACGTCGATGACGCCGACCAGCACGTCCTTGCCTTCGAGCAGCGACAGCAATCGTAGCGGCACGCGCGAATTGATCGCTTCCAGCGACACCTGTTTGATGCGGCTCTTGGCCAGCGCCGGAAAAATCTTCTCGTACTGCGTCCATTCGCCGCCGAGCGAATTTTTCCAGTCGATATTGGCCTTGATGCCGTAACCGTAGCAAATGTGCACGGCGGTGGTGCACGTCAGTCCGTCAATGGCGCGGTGCAGCGCCTCGATGCCCCAGCCGGGCACCTCATCCATGAACACGTTGAAAGCCGGTTCGTCGAACTGGATGACGTCGACGCCGTCGGCCGCGAGCGCGCGCGCTTCCTGATTGAGCAGATCGGCGAAGGCCATGGCCATCTTCACCTTGTCACCGTAATGCGCGTCGGCGATGGTGTCGGAGATGGTCATCGGTCCGGGCAGGGTGATCTTCAACTGACGTTGCGTATGCGCGCGCGCATGGCGCGCCTCTTCCTTGTGCACGCGGCCCTTGAGCGACAGCGCGCCGCGCACCACCGGCACCATCGCTTTGTAGCGGTCGGCGCGGATGCCCATCTCGACCTTGTGGGCGAAGTCGATGCCATCGACGAATTCAAGAAAGCCGTGCACGAAATGCTGACGCGACATTTCGCCGTCGCAGACGATGTCGACGCCGGCGTCTTCCTGCAGCTTGACCGCGAGCAGTGTGGCGTCGAGCTTGCCCTGCGCGAGCTCCTCGCCGGATAGCTGCCACTGCGGCCACAGCTTGTTCGGTTCGGCGAGCCAGGACGGTTTCGGCAGGCTGCCGGCGACGGTCGACGGAAACAGCATCTCTCAACTCGTACGTTCGAACCGCTCGGGCGGCCGCCAACTATAAAGCCAATCGTAGCGGCTGAGCAGCTTTTCTCCGCCCATCGCGCGCATCGCGATATTGCGCACGAAAGCCTCCGGCCCGCTCATCCCATAGATGCGGCCCTGGCGGCGCGACGCCTGTTGGGCGCGGGAGGCGCGATGCCAGCGCGCCCCCTCGTAAGCGCGCAGCGCGTCGACCGGATCGTCGCCGTAGTCCGCCAGCATGGCAGCGAGCACCGCGGCGTCCTCGATCGCCATGCCGGCGCCTTGCGCCAGGAACGGCAGCATCGGGTGGGCGGCGTCCCCGATCAGCGTCACGGGTGCGGTGCCGCCGCGGAACGGCTCGGCGGTGTCGTAGAGCGCCCATTTCAGCCAGCGCTCGGGCAGCGCGACCAGCGCGCGCGCGCTGGCGTCCCAGGCAAAGCCGGAAAAGTGGCGCATGATTTCGGTGCGCTCGCCCGCCGCCGACCAGCCGTACTCATGCCAGTCGTCGTGCACGATGGCGACGACATTGATCAGCCGACCCGCCTTCACCGGATAATGCACCAGATGCGCACCGAGCCCGAGCCAGAGATGCACTAGCGGCTGGCGGAATTCCTCGGCCACTTGCTCCGCGGGGATCAGCGCGCGCCAGGCGGTGCGGTGGCGGAACTTGGGTGGGTGGTGCGCCTGCAGTCGACCGCGCAGCGTCGACCAAACGCCGTCGGCGCCAATCAAGGCGAATGCCATGTCCACCGCCACGCGCTGATCGGTGTGCGCGTGCACAGTGATGCCGTTGACATGCTCGGCGAAGTCCTCAACTCGCGTGCCGAGCTTGAGCGCGATGTCCGGCGTCGTCTTCACGGCGTCGGCCAGCGCCGCCTGCAAGTCGCCGCGATGGATGGTCCAATAGGGCGCGCCGTAGCGGCCTTCGACCGTACTGCCGAGCGGGATGTGCACGATCTCGCGGCCGGAGCCGCCGGCCATCACGCGGATCGCCTGCGGCGTCATGACGGAAGCCGCAAGGCGCTCGCGCAGCCCGAGCGCGATCAGCACGCGCGCGGCATTGGGGCCGATCTGGATCCCGGCGCCGGTTTCTTCGAGTTTGGCGGCTTGCTCGATCACCGTCACGCGCAGGCCGATGCGCGTCAGCGCCAACGCCGCCGTCAGTCCCGCGATGCCGGCGCCGGCGATGATGACGTGACGCGCGGACGCCAAGACTCAACAACTCCGAGGTGGATCAAGCGGCGGCGGACATCGGCAGCGCGCATTCCGCCGGCCGCGCCGCGTGCGAATCGAGCTTGGCGTCGAAGCGGTACAGTGTCGAGCAATAGGGGCAGACGATCTCGTTCTCGTCGCCCGTGTCGAGGAACACGTGCGGATGATCGTGGGGCGGCGTGGCGCCGACGCACATGAATTCCTTGGCGCCGATCTCGATCACGGGAACGCCCGGATCGTTGTGAAAATGGGGGACGACGTGCTCAGCCATTGTTCCGACCTCGGATGGCGCGGGAAGTTCTACGCAACATAGCGGGGCCGCACGGCCCTGTCACGGTCGGCTGGGGACGCCGCCAACTCGCCGCGATCGATGCGCTATGATGCACACCGGCATACCGCGTTTGGCGGTTGCGCAGGGTCTGCGGCGTGGGGATGGCGGTGGAACAGGTGGGCATTTGGCAATGGCGGCTGACGCCGGCCGCGCTCGCGCTTGCCCTATGCGCGGCGTCCGCCGGCTTGCTGCTGCCGGGCGGATTCGAGGCGCAGGGCCTGCTGGCGATCAAGGACAACCCCGCGGCCATCGCCGAGCGCGTGCTTGACGTCCAATTCGACGCCGCCGTTGCCAATCGAGAAATCGCGGCAGCGCTCGCCGCCGGCGATAGCGATCTGGCGCAGAGCTTCGTCGACCTTGCCGTCGCGCGGCATGTGACAGTCGATCCGGCGCTCGCCGCCAAGACGAAAACAGCGGCGGCCGAGGCGGCTTCCGCGAAGGGCAGGGCGGCGAGCTTCGCGCGTGGGCTGATCACCGGCGTGCCGGCCGACGGCGCGGCGCTTGCCGGAACTGCGGTAGGCGATCTCTTCGTGGTCGGCGATCTTCGCGATCTCACGCATGAGGGCGTTCATGCCGCGCGCGGAGAATCCGTGGACAAACTGATGGTCGGTTTAGCGGCGGCCGGTGTCGTGATCACGGCAGGCACTTACGCCACGCTCGGCGTGGCCGTGCCGCTGCGCGCTGGCGTCACATTGATCAAGGCCGCGGTCCGCACGGGGCGTATCAGCGTCGATCTCACGACGACGCTCGGCCGCATGCTGCGGCGCGCGGGGGTCGACGGATCGGAATCGGCGGTCGCGGTGCGTGCCGCGCGCGAGACGGTGAAGGTCGAGCGTAGCGGCGGGCTGATGCGCTTCATCGGCGACGTCAGCCGCATCGAAAGCAAGGCCGGCACGCAGGCCGCGCTCGACGGCCTCAAGCTCGCGCGAAGCCCCGAGGAAATGTCGCGGGTGGCCAAGCTGGCCGAAAAAGAAGGCAGCAAGACGCGCGCCATCCTCAAGCTGCTCGGCCGCGACGCCATCGCGCTCGCGGCCGCTGTGGTCGATCTGGCGCTGTGGATCTTCGGCGCGCTGCTCAGCGCGTTGTCCTTTGTCGCTGCGCTCAAGGGCATGACCGAGCGCGTTACCGCGCATGTGCTGCGCCACCGTAAAGCAATGCGTCGGCGGCGCCTCCTCGCGGCCACGACCAACGCAGGCAGTAACGGCGATTTGTCCGACCTTCCGCATCGCATCTTACTCTGCTATCGCCCGTCGCTCTGAGACGGCCGCGCCAAGCGCCTTCCGACAACGGATCGAAGCGATGCCAAATTTCCGACATGGCGAAGTCGAGATCGCTTATCTCGACGAAGGTGAGGGCGAGCCCATTGTCCTGGTGCACGGCTTTGCCTCGACCAAGGAGGTGAACTGGGTCAATCCCGGATGGGTGCGCACGCTCACCGGCGCCGGCCGCCGCGCCATCGCCCTCGACAACCGCGGCCACGGCGCCTCCAGCAAGCTGTATGATCCCGCCGACTATGCCATGCCGCTGATGGCGGACGATGTGCGCGCGCTGCTCGATCATCTCGCCATCGAGCGCGCCGACATCATGGGCTATTCGATGGGCGCGCGCATCACCGCCTTCTCCTCGCGTCAACCACCCGGCGCGCGTACGCTCGGCAATCCTCGGCGGCCTCGGCGTCAATCTGGTCGACGGCCACAGCACCGGTCTGGCGCAGACCATCGTCGCGGCGCTGGAGGCGCCCTCACTTGCCGATGTCGCGCATCCGGTCGGGCGCTCATTCCGCAGCTTTGCCGAACAGACCAAGTCGGATCTCAAGGCGCTCGCCACCTGCATGCGCCGCCGCCGCGACCGCTGAGCCGCGAGCAGGTGGCCGGCATTCACGTGCCGATGCTGGTCGCGGTCGGCACCGCCGACGAGGTCGCCGGCAGCGCCCACGAATTGGCCGCGCTCATCCCGGGCGCGCGCGCCCTCGATATCCCCAACCGCGACCACATGCTGGCGGTCGGCGACAAAGTGTTCAAAACCGGCGTGCTCGACTTCCTTAACCAGCGCAATTGAGCCATGCGCTGGGGGCTATTCGCGCCCCTCTTGGCCGCTGCAAATTTGTGATAAAAGACTTTGTGATAAAAGACTATGTGAGGGGTTCGAGAGGTGCTGCTGGAGAATAATATTCTATGGCTCAGTTTCAGACGCGGCCCGCCAAGGGCCTCGACAAGGTCGATCCGGTCTGGGCGCGCATCCGCGGCGAGGCGGAAGACGTCGCGCGCCGCGAGCCGGAGCTCGCCACCTTCATCTACGAGAACATCCTGCATCACGACACGCTGGAAGCCGCCGTCGTCCACCGCGTCAGTGAGCGGCTCGGCAATGCCGACGTGTCCGGCGATCTGGTCCGCCAGGCCTACAGCGACGCGCTCGACGACCAACCGGCGCTCGGCGAAATCTTCCGAGCCGACATTGTCGCCATCTTCGACCGCGATCCGGCGACCAGCCGCTTCATCGAGCCGGTGCTCTATTACAAAGGCTTCCACGCCATCCAGACGCATCGCCTGGCGCACTGGCTCTACGGCAAAGGCCGCAAGGACTTCGCGCTCTATCTGCAGAGCCGCTCGTCGGCCGCGTTCCAATGCGACATCAACCCTGCCGCCAAGATCGGCCGCGGCATCTTCCTCGATCACGCCACCGGGCTGGTGGTCGGCGAGACCGCGGTGATCGAAGACGACGTCTCGATCCTGCATGACGTGACCCTCGGCGGCACCGGCAAGGAGCACGAGGACCGCCATCCCAAGATCCGCCACGGCGTGATGATCGGCGCCGGCGCCAAGATCCTCGGCAATATCGAGATCGGCCATTGCGCGCGCATCGCCGCGGGCTCGGTGGTGATCAAGCCGGTGCCGAACAACGTCACCGTGGCCGGCGTGCCGGCCAAGGTGGTCGGCGAGGCCGGTTGCCCCGAGCCGTCGCGCGTCATGGACCAGATGCTCTACGGCATCATGCTCGACGGTTAAGTTGGACGCCTTGCGCATCCGCGCCCAATCGGGCAACTAGGCGTCGCAATCAACCAGGAGCGGCCGGTGGACGTAACGGAAGTCAGAAAGCTCGATGCCTATCTCAAGAAGCTGTTCGGCAACGCGACCATTCGCGTGGTGCCGAAGGCGGGCGATATGGCCGAGATCTTCGTCGGCGAGGACGACCTCGGCGAATTGACCGTCGACGACGAAGACGGCGACCGTTCCTACAATTTCCGCATGGTGATCCAGGTCGGCAGCGATCCCTCGATCCAGCCGGTGCCGACGCTCAACGCCTACCTGCGGCGCAAATTCGACAACGACAACATCCGCGTCGTGGTGCGGCCGAAGAAGACGGATTCGCTCGAGGTCTATATCGGCGAGGAATTCCTCGGCGTGCTGTTCTTGGAAGTCGAGAAGGGCCGCAAGTCGTATATTTTCGAATTGCCGATCCTGGACGTCGATCTGGTCGGCTAGTTCCCGCGCTCGCTGCCGCCGGCAATAAGACGCCGCGCGTGCCGTGCAATCACCAGATCTTCGTCGGTCGAAATCATCCAGGCGGAAGCGCGGCTGCTGTCCGTCGTGATACGCGGGCCGCCGGCGGCATTCGCCGTTTCGTCGATTTCCAAGCCAAGCCACGCCGCCTGCGCGCAGACCCGGGAGCAAATCTCCGGCGCGTGTTCGCCGATGCCCCGCGGTGAAGACCAGGGCGTCGAGCCCGCCGAGGGCGGCGGCGAGCGACCCAGCTCGCGGCCGATGCGATACACGAACAAGTCGACCGCCTCGGCCGCTTGCGGCGTGTCGCTCGCCAGCAGGGTCTTCATGTCGTCGCTCAGGCCGGAAACGCCAAGCAACCCCGACGAATTGTAAAGCAGATCGCTTGAACTGCGGCGAGACGTCATGCGCTTTTCGTCCATCAGATACAACACGACGCCGGGATCAAGGCTGCCGCAACGGCGGCTCATCGGCAGTCCGTCGAGCGCGGTGAGCCCCATCGTGGTGGCGATACTCTTGCCGCCGCCGCATGGCGCACATGCTGGCGCCGCTGCCGAGATGGGCGACCACCACGCGCCCGTCGGCGGCGGTCGCGCCGATGACGTCAGGCAGGACGCCGGCGATGTATTCGTACGAGAGACCGTGGAATCCATAACGGCGCACGCCGTCGGCGGTCAGCGCGCGCGGCAACGCGAACGTAGTCGCGACATCGGCTGCGTGTGATGGAAAGATGTATCGAAGCAGGCGATCTGCGGCAAAGCGGGGTGCAGCTTTGTCAGCGCCGCGATGGCGGCAAGATTGTGCGGCTGGTGCAGCGGGGCCAGTGGATTGAGGCTAGTCAAGTCCGCGACGACGTTGTCGTCGATCCGCACCGGGCCCTTGTAAATCGTGCCGCCGTGCACGACGCGGTGGCCGGCGGCGACGAGGCGGTGCTGGGGAAATTCCCGCTCGATCCAGCGCAGAACCGCCGCCAACGCGTCCTCATGGCTCGCGCCTTGTGGCAGATGCTCGTCGAGAAGCGGCGCGCCGGCGCCGTTCTTTGCGGTGAAACGGATGCTGTGCCCGATCCCTGCGCATTGGCCCTCGCAATAAATGTCGTGGCGCGCCGGCTCGTGCTCGCCGGGAAACAGCGAGAACTTGATGCTCGACGAGCCGGCATTGAGGACGAGGGTGGCATCGGTCAAAGCTTCGGCTCCGCCTTGTGCTGCGTCAGCAGGACCGCGATCGCACACGAGCCGAGCCGGGCCAGTGTTTTGTCGGCGCGGCTGGTCAGGATGATCGGCACGCGTGCGCCGAGCACGATGCCGGCAACCTCGGCGGCGGCGAGATATTCGAGTTGCTTGGCCAGCATGTTGCCGGCCTCCATATCGGGCACCACCAGGATGTCGGCTTTGCCGGCGACCGGCGAAACGATGCCCTTGGTCTCGGCGGCTTCCTCGGAGACGGCGTTGTCGAAGGCGAGCGGCCCGTCGAGGATGCCGCCGGTGATTTGCCCGCGGTCGGCCATCTTGTACAAAGCCGCTGCGTCGATCGTCGACTTGATCTTGGACGATACGGCGGCCTCGATGGCGCCGACAAGCGACACGGTGTCGACCGGGTGGACGACGGCGGTACGGATGGGCCGCAGACCGCGCGCCTTGATGACCAGTTGCTGGTGGTGACGGTTTGTCATGGACTATCCCGACAGGGTGGGCGTTTTGTCCTTTTCTAGCACATGGTCCCTGATCGGCAGAGGCTCAGTCCTTCGGCAGATTTTGTTTGACGGTTTGAAGATCGCTGTGCCGGGGCGGCAAGGCGGGGCACGCCAAGCTTTTATTTCGGATGCAGCCGCGCCATCAATTTATCGACGCCGGCGGCGACGCTTTTCCAGTTGGCGAGCCAGTCGCGCGGAAAGCGGAACGTGATGTCAGCTTTGCCGATGCGCCGCTCCAAAAGGCACTCGCCGGAATTGACCACGCCCTTCTTCGAACAACGCGCCAGGAAATGCTCTGGCGCGGCCTGCTCGAACACCAGTTCTTCGCCCTGATAGGGCGTGCCGTCGCGGAAGCCGCGCAGCGTCAGCCCGTCCGGACCGCCGGCGGGCTCCGCCACCAGATAACGCGGATAGATCGTCTGCACGCGCTCCATCAGCGGCAGCGTGTCGTCGCCGGAGGCGATGGTGACGAACAGCCGCTCGTTGGGATCGACCGGCGCGCCCACGCTCGGCCGCAGCGCCGGGTCGGGCGGGGTGAGCGAGGGCCACAGATAGGCGAGGTCGACGCGTTCCTGCGTGCCCGGGCGGCGCTGCACGGCCATGCGGATCGCCGCCGGCTCGATGTTGAAGGTCGCGTCCGCCACGATGACCGGCACGAGCGGTGCGTTGAGCGCCGCAGGCGCGTCCGGCCAGCGCGGCCACAGCACGTAGGCGACATAGGCGGCCGCGGTCAGCGTCGCGGCAGCGAACAGGATCAGCGGCGCCGTCAGCGGGCTGCGTCCGGCATGACGGCGCCTTTGAGCGTGCTGCTGCGCGACATGGGCCATGGCGGGTTCCCGAACGAATCAACGCGATTATGCCACGCACGCCAGCACGCGGCCCCGGCCGGCCCGCGTTTACCATTAGTTAAGGATTTGCTGGCGCCGCGCTGCCTGCTTTGCGAAACATCGCCTCCTGTATTGCGTTGAGGCGGACATGTCCCCGGAATCCGTTCAGAACGTGTTGGCGCTCGCTCTTGGTTTTGCCGTCGCGGGCCTGTGCTGTTCGGCCTACCAGCTCTTCACCAGCCGCCTGCCGAGCTTCGGCCTGCTCAATGCCGGCCCGAAAGCGACGACCTTCGCCGCCGTGCCGTTCCTATTGGTGGCGGCGCCGTTTCTGATCATGCGCAACACCCTGGCCGGCAGCCGGCAGGAAGGCCGCCGTTTCGAATTCGTGTTCGTGGCGACGCTGATCGCCGGCTTCTGGAGCCTGATGTCGGGGCTGACGCTGGTGTCGGCCTTGCACGCCTGCGGCCTGCTGCTGGCGTAATTTTCGCGCGATCTTGTCCGAAAACCGGTGCCAACTTTTCGGGATCACGCGCTAACCGCTTCCAATTCTCCTGTTTCGTTGCGATTGTCGCCTTCATCAGGAGGCGGGAATGCCGATTTATGAACTCGACGGACAGGCGCCGGAGTTTCCAGGCGACGGCCAGTATTGGGTGGCGGAGACGGCGACGCTGATCGGCCGCGTGCGCCTGAAGCGCGAGGCCAGCGTCTGGTTCGGCGCCGTGCTGCGCGGCGACAACGAGTGGATCGAGCTCGGCGAGCGTTCGCAGATCCAGGACAACGCCACGCTGCACACCGATCCCGGTTTACCGCTGGTGATCGGCTCGAATTGCGTGATCGGCCACAACGTCATCCTGCACGGCTGCATCGATTGGCGACAACAGCCTTATCGGCATGGGCGCGATCGTGCTCAACGGCGTCAAGATCGGGAAAAACTCCCTGGTCGGCGCCGGCGCGTGGTGACGGAAGGCAAGACGTTTCCCGACAATTCGCTGATCGTCGGCGCGCCGGCGCGCGCCGTCCGCACCGCTCGACGAAAAGTTGGCCGCGATGATCCGCGACGGCGCCGACATCTACGTGGAGCGCTCGCAGCGATACGCCAAGGGCCTGAAGCGGATCGGCTAGGCGGCGATCTTGGCGCTCTCGACTTGCGGCGTGGCACGCAGCGATATCGCGATCCGGTTGCAGGTGTTGATGGCGGCGACCGCGGCGGTTAGGTCGACGATTTCTTTTTCGGAGAATTGCTTTGCGCACCTCGGCATAGACGTCGTCGGGCACGTGCGTTTGCGCAACCAGTGTCACCGCTTCGGTCCAGGCGAGCGCGGCGCGTTCACGCGCCGTGAAGATCGGCGCCTCGCGCCAAGCGTCGAGCAGGTGCATGCGCTCGTCGCTTTCGCCGAGCTTGCGCGCGTCGCGCGTATGCATGGCGAGGCAATAGGCGCAGCCGTTGATCTCGCGCAGCTTGGCGTCGAGCTCGGATTGATCGACATAAGTTTGCAGCGCGGCCACCGCCTTGTAGGCCGCCGGATTGACCTTGGTCACGTCGATGCGCTGTTGCATGAGCCCGCTCCCTTGCTCGGCTTCGCCGCTCCCGCAACAAAACTGCGCTGGAAAAGAGTTCGAGGGTCCGGCGCCGCGTTGACATTCGCGTGACGTTTGCGGCGCGCGGGTTCCGTCCGCCCAAAAAAGGTGCGGCCGGCCCTGGGGGAGGCCGGCCGCTCGCGAACCCGGTCTGGGGACGGGGAGGGGTGGGGACGTGACCGGGAGCGCGAATTCCTTTCTTCTCGTGTGCTCAGTCAGGCAGCGTGTCGTGATCGTGCTAGCGTGCAGAAACCGTGGCAGGTGCCCGCGGCTCGCCGAGCGCGACCCAGATATTCGGATCGGATTGCGACTGCCGCTTCACGAAGCGGTAGCCGGTCTTGGACCAGGGCAGGATTTCCGCTTCCTGGTTATCCATGATGAATTCGCCGCGGTTGGTCTTGACCGTGAGGACGGCGTGGCCTTCGCCATTCTTGTCGCGCACCACGGTGATCAGCAGCGCCTCGCGCGGCCAGCCGGCCTGCATCAGCATGCGGCGCTTGAGCAGCACGTAGTCCTCGCAGTCGCCGTAGCCGTCGTCGGGATAATCCCATTGCTCGACCACGCCCCAGTGTTCGAGGTCGGTGATCGGCTTGATGTTGCCGTTGGCCCAGTTGTTCACCTTGACCATGTCGTTCCAGGCCTTGGGCGTGAGCACCACGTCGCGCGCCTGCGATGGCTTGGTGTCGCATTCCGGCTTGTAGCGGATGCAGAATTCGACCCAGCCGATCGGCGCGCGGGTCGGCTGCCCGACCGCGATATAGGCGCCCGGTCCGGTTGATTGACCGGCCCGCCATAAGCGAGCCGCTCGGTCGCCGAAGCGCTGCCTGCCGCGGCGCAAGAGCGCCGCCGCAACGACCAGCATTCCGCCGGTCGCAACCTGTTTGAAACCCCAGTCCATTGTCGTGGCCCCTGCCCGTCTTGTTGGGACCACAATTCGCACAAAGCATTTTCATCGCGGCTAAGTCGTGTCAGTCATTTTGAAGAGAACCCGAGTAAATAAAGAGGCGAATACAGTAAAACTTGAAATAGAATTCGATTAAAATCTTACAGAATACGATTTGTCTAAAATTTTATACATTAATGGGCAAAACGCAGCATTGCCGCGTCTGACGCGATGCGGCGCGTGCGCGGTTTACCTGTAGCGGATCGGGCGATATTGGTTTTTCGTTACCGTTGGGGCGGCGCCAGCACGGCAAATTGGCCGGCACGAATGCGCGCAATTTTAGCGCGACGGCGTTTAACGGCGGTTGACGCCTATTCGCCGGTGACGTTTTCTTCGACGAAGTCGGCGTGCTGCAGGCGGGTGAATTCGATGGCGAAGCCGTCGTCGATATGACGGACCACCCGGCCCGGCGTCTTGCCGATCGTAACCATTGCGCCGACGGCCGGCCGCAGCTCGGGCGAAATGGCGATGGCGGCGCCCGACTCCGACAAGTCGATGACACGGCAGGTGACGTTGTTGCCGTTCGGCAGGATCAGCCGCGCCATGGCCCTGCGCGGGATGAAACGGCCGTGGCGGCGGTCTTCCGGCAAATTGAGGATGTGGCGGTTGGCGAGCCAGGTGAGCTGGGCGGCGAGCTTGTCGCGCTTGCGCAAGGTCGCCGCGATCGTCATGGCAAAGCCATTATCGAGCATGCGCGCGATCTTGCCCTCGAGCCGGCCGAGATGGTCGACATAGGCGATCACCCGTTCGCCAGGATTGCCCGGCACCGGCGCGACCAGTGCCATGCCGCCCGGCGACATGTTGACGACCTGGCAGGGGAATTCGCGCCGATCGGCCAGCATATAGCGGCCGAGCAGGTTGACTTTGACGCGCTGGTGGCGCCGGCGCTCTTGCGCCAGCGGCAGGATTTTCGGCTTGGGCAGCGGCAGGGCCATAGGCGCACGGGCGTTCGGGGACGTTTTCCCCGCAGTCCATGACCCTATGGCAGCTATCGTTAACGGCGACGTTAGCCGGGCCGCTCGCCGGGCGGCGTTCTCGCGGCCGCCGCTATAGACCACGAAGCCGTGGCGGACGCGGCTGCCGCAGCGCCCCTGCGGTGAGGCGCGGCGCGATGCTGATATCGTTATCGGCGCCGGTATGGCGCAGTGTGCCGAGGGTGAGCTCGGCGACCGGTTTCGCGCCGAGCCACCACGGCGGCGCACTTGGCGCCAGCACGCCGATGGCGCGGATCGCGGGCATGCCCGGTCGAGGCGAGCGGCAGCAGTAGCAGTTCGAGGTCGGCGGTGATGCCGTCCTCGACCTGCGCGGTCACGCCCGCGACCACGCCCGGCCGCTTCGTCGGTGACGATTGCGAGCAGCTCGTCGATCGCAACGCGGCTGTCCGCGCTCCACAGATCGGAAAACGGCTCGCCTTTGAGCTCGCGATCGAACAGCGCGCAGACGCGCGTACCGGCGAGGCGGAACCGCAGCTGGCCGACGAAATCGGCCGCCAGCATGAAGGTGTCGCCGAGCGCGTGGCGGATTTCGGTCGGATCGATGTCGGCGCGCGCCGGCGCCACCCGGCTGCCGCGTTTCTTGGTCCAGTAGTCGAACACGGCCCGTGTGGATTGATGTTTCATGGACGCCACCTGTTCCGCCGCGAGACGGCGCCGCGCTTCGGTGTCCCCGGCTGGGACATCCGCGCCGGCTTCTCGCCGCGACGTCATCGGTGGAGCAGGCGGCGTGCCGCCGGCCGGGGCAGGGGCGGGGCGCCGCGCGTTAGCGTTAAAATCGCAATCGCATTGCCGCGGCGCAAAGCGCTGCTAGGATCGCCGTCGAACCATCCACACGGCTTTCAGGAGGGCGCAAGCCCTCCTTTTTTATTGTCGGCGGCGCTTGCGGCGGGACGGTCAGGCGGCGTAACTCACGTCTTTCGGCCAGCCCCCGGACCGTTGTGAAGCGCGAACCTCTCTTCAATATTCCGACCGTCATTGTGACGCTTTGTGGCAGTGCTGGCAGCGGTGCACGCCATACGTACCTATCTGCTTACCGAGCAGCAGGACATGGAGGTCCTGCTCGACCTTCGCCTTCATCCCGGCGCGCTACGACACGTCGATCGTGCTCGGCGGCGTCTTGCCAGGCGGCTTCGGCGCGCAATTGTGGACCTTCGTCACCTACGCCTTCATCCACGCCGACTGGACGCATTTCGGCGTCAATGCCGTATGGTTGCTGCCTTTCGGCAGCGCGCTGGCGCGGCGGTTTGGGCCGGTGCGATTTCTTGTTGTTCTTCGCGGTGACGGCGGCGGCCGGCGCCGCTTTGCATTTGGTCGACGCATGCCGGCGAGGAAGTGCCGGTGATCGGCGCTTCGGCGGCGATTTCCGGCACCATGGCGGCGGCGATGCGCTTTGCCTTCCAGCGCGGCGGCCCGCTCAGTTTCCACCGCAGCGGCGACGACAGCGATTATTGCGTGCCGGCGATCCCGCTTGATCGCCGTGCTGCGCGACCCGCGCGTGATCGCCTTCGTCGTGGTGTGGTTCGGCATCAATATTTTGTTTGGGCTCGGCTCGCTGCCGTTGCCCGGCGTCGGCGACAACCAGGTGGTCGCCTGGCAGGCCCATATCGGCGGCTTTCTCGCCGGGCTGGTACTATTTTCCTGGTTCGATCCGGCGCCGCAGCAACCGCACACCGACGATATTGCGCCGCCCCAATAAGCCGGCTTGCAAGGTCGCGTTAAGCAATGCGGTCGCGGCATACCGGCCGCATTCCGAATACCGTTGACGGAACCGGTGTCACGGCAGGATCGTTGAGCAGGGCCCGGACTTGAGAGAGCGGGTGTCAAATCCGCCGGCCCGGACCCAAGGAGGCTGCCATGAACGTCAAGGCAATTCTGGCCGCCAAGGGCGGCGAGGTTATCAGCATCGAACCGACGGCGGATCCGACTCGCGGCGGCGCGCCTGCTCGGAGCGCGCCGGATCGGCGGTGGTGATCCTGCGGCGCGGGCGGGCGCGCCTCGCCGGCATATTGTCCGAGCGCGACATCGTGCGCGCGATTTCCGAGCCGCCGAGGCGCTGACGCTGCCGGTCAGGCAGGTGATGACGCGCAACGTCGCGACTTGCGGCGAAGACGACACTGTCGCCACCATCATGGAGCGGATGACGGAAGGAAAATTCCGTCACATGCCGGTGCTGGCCAGGGGCAAGTTGATCGGCCTCGTGTCGATCGGCGACGTCGTCAAGCAGCGGGTTGAGGAAGTCGAGCAAGAATCCGAAGCGATGCGCGATTACATCCGCACCGCTTAACCCGGCTATTTCGCGACTGGCGTTGCCGTCAGACGGCTGCGACAGCGCGGCGACCGCTTCGGTCACCGCGTCGATGGCCTTTTCGGCCGCCTCGGCGCCGATGGCGATCGCTTGGGCGCCGCGATGGAAATCGAACCAGCCGACGCCGCCGAGCCGCGGGCTGATCAGCACGTCGGGCGGGTCGCCAGCGAGCCGCGCGCGCGTGATGCGGTCCTGCATGACGTTGAAGGCTTCCATCATCACGGTCGGAATGCCCGGGCGGCCGCGCCGACCGAGGAATTGGCGGCGCAGCGAACGTTCGCCACTGAACAGGCCGCGCAGGCCGTTCGGCTTGGGCGCGTCCGTGGCGGCGTCATCGCCTTCGTCGGACCCGTGGTCGGCGATGATGGTGCCGCGCCCGAACAGGTCGGAATTGAGATTGACCGCGATCACCAGCCGGGCGCCGAGCGCGCGCGCCGCCGAGACCGGCACCGGATTGACCAGCGCGCCGTCGACCAGCCAGCGCCCGCCGATCAATACCGGCGGGAAGATTCCCGGCAGCGCGTAGGAGGCGCGCAGCGCCTCGGCTAGTCGCCCGCGGGTGAGCCAGATTTCATGGCCGGTGTTGAATTCAGTGGCGATGGCGGCAAAGCGGATCGGCAGGTCGTCGATGCGGCTGTCGGTGAGCGCCTTTTCCAGTTGGGCCGCGAGATGGCTGCCGCGGATGAGGCCGGAGCCGGACAGGCTGACGTCGAGATAGCTGAGGATGCTGCGCACGCTGAGGCCGCGCGCCCATTCCTCGAAGCCGTCGAGCTGTCGGGCGGCGTAGCAGCCGCCGACCACGGCGCCGATCGAGGTGCCGACGATGACGTCCGGCACGATGCCCGCCGCCTCCAGCCGGCGCATCACGCCGATATGGGCAAAGCCGCGCGCCGCGCCGCCGCCGAGCGCAAGCCCGATGGTCGGGCGCGTTGCGGTCGGCTGCAACGGGGCAGTTGTCGCCTCCGCCGACCGGTCGCTGTTGCGCACGCGCGCGAATAAACCCTCAAACACCAATCTATTCTCCCCGGTCCCCCGATCATCCGATCGGGCCGGCCGCGCGACAAGCGCTCCACCGCGATATGGTGAAAACGCTGGCGGAGTCTTGTGACCGAAACGTGACGTAAGCGTGCGCCCAGCCGGTTACATATTGGTTAAATGCGGCAGAACGGGATTAGTTCAGCGGCCGCTGCATCGTAAACACGCGCTCGACCACGGCGTATTCGTCGTAGCCGCAGCGCGCGATCGGTTTCATGGCCGCGGTGTCAAGCTTGCCGCCGACGATGAAGCGGTCGTCGATGTGCACGCCGACGACATGACCGATAGTCACGTGACAGTCGACAGGCCTGCCGTCGACCTCCCCAATCGACACGATTTTGACCAGCTTGCATTCGAGCGCGCAGGCCGCGGCCTTCACCCGCGGCGGCTTGACCAGCCGCGATGGCGCGGGCTCGAGCCCGGCGCGGATCATCTCGTTGACGCCGCGCGGCAGCGGTGCCGACGTCGCGTTCATCGCCTCCCGCAAATCCCAGGTGGCGAGGTTGCAGACGAACTCGCCGGCCTGCTCGATGAAGCTCACTGAATTCTTTTTGCCTTCGCTGGCGAACATCACCAGATTGGGCCGGCTGTTGATGCCGTTGAAATAGGAGTAGGGCGCGCAATTCACCTCGCCGGCCGAGCTCATCGAGGTGATCCAGCCGATTGGGCGGGGCGCCACGATTGCTTTGAACGGGTCGTTCGGCAGCAAGCTTTTGTCGCGCTTGTCAGGCTCGTAGAACATTAAGGATTGTCCATTTGGCGCATGATCTTTTCCGAAAACCGGTTTCCACTTTTCGGGATCATGCGCTGCTCGGTCCCGAGTAACGCGTGACGATGGTCTCGAGCTTGGGCCGGTCGCGATCCTCGGGCGGCTTGGCCGAGCGGCCGATGTGCACGAAGCCGGCGATGCGCTCGTTGGCTCCGATGCCCAGTCTGTCCAGCACGCGCCGGTCGTAGGCATACCATTCGGTGATCCAGCTCGCGGCAAAGCCCATCGCATGCGCGGCGAGCACCAGGCTCATGGCAGCGGCGCCGGCCGACAATTGCTGCTCCCATTCCGGAATTCTTGACGTGCGGCCCGGCGCGGCTGACCACCGCGACCACCAGCGGCGCGCGGGCGAGCCGCTTGCGCTCGAATTCGAGCTGGTCGGCGGTGGCGTCGGCATGGTCGGCGGCAAAGGCCGCGGCAATCGCCGCGCCGGCGGCGAGGCGGGCTTCGCCTTCGAACACGATGAAGCGCCAAGGCGTGAGCTTGCCGTGGTCTGGCACGCGCGACGCGATGGCAAGCAGGGTGTCGATTTCCGCAAGCGTCGGCCCTGGGCCGGTCAGTTCCATCGGCTTCACCGAACGGCGGGTCTTCAAGAGCTGCAAGGCATCGGGCATGGCCACCTCGTGCGGCGCATGATCTCGAAAAGTGGGTACCGGTTTCCGGATAAGTTCATGCGCAATCAAAAAGCCGTTTGCGCCTAGCATAGGGATTCCGGGGTGACAAACCGGGCAACTGGCTTGAAATCGCCGCGATTTGGGCCGAAAAGACAGTCGTCATGAGCAATGCAACCGCAATCGCCGTCCGCGGCCTGCCGTGGCTGGCGCTGGCGATCATTCTTTCGTTGCTTGCTCCGCAGCCGGCAAGCGCGCAGGCGGCGGGAGGGGAGTCGCTGCTATCGCCGGGGACCGGCAGCGGTCTGCTGTCGCCGGCGCCGGCTGCGCGCGGCGACGCCTTCGGCTCGGGTGGCGTGCTGGCGCCGCAGCCGCAGCCGGAGTGGCCGCCGGCCAATCCGCGCGCCCCCGCGCCGACCGCCGTGCCGGTGGTGCCGGCCGGGCAGGCGGCGCTGGCGCTCTCGGCGCGCTTTGGCAAAACCGCGCCGCAGATCGAGGGCGGCCTCACTTGGCGGGTCTATGCGGCCAAGCGCGACGCCGCCGGCCAATATCAGCTCATCAAGGAAGACAAGTCGCCGGCGCCGACGCTGGTGCTCCCGGCAGGAAGCTACATCGTGCATGTAGGCTTTGGGCTCGCCACCGCGGTCAAGCCCGTGACCTTGAGCGGGCAGACCCTGCGCGAGGACTTCGACCTGCCGGCCGGCGGCATGCGCCTGGAGGCGCGCGTCGGCGATGCGCGCATTCCGGCCGGACAGGTCTCGTTCGACGTCTACAAAGGCAGCCAGTTCGAGCCTGGCGACCGCCGGCCGATCGCTGAGCACCTGATGACCGGAAATGTCGTGGCGGTGCCGGAAGGCACCTATTACATCGTCTCGAACTACGGCGACGCCAATTCGGTGGTGCGCTCTGACATCCGCGTTGCCGCCGGCAGGCTCACCGACATCACTGTCACCCACCGCGCCGCCGCCATCACGCTCAAACTGGTGAGCGAGAAGGGTGGCGAGGCGGTCGCCAACACCGCCTGGTCGGTGCTCACCCCCGGCGGCGACGTGATCAAGGAATCGATCGGCGCCTTTCCGCGCGTGATCCTGGCCGAAGGCGAGTATCGCGCCATTGCCCGCAACGAGGGCAAAGTCTTCGAGCGCGAATTCAAGGTGGTCACCGGGGTCGACGGCGACGTCGAAGTGCTAGCGCAATAGCGTAAGCGTCAAGCAAATCGAGCTGCGGGAACCAATCCGCAAACCTGATTGTTGGAATAGATTATGGCGACGCAATTCATTGCGAACGACACGGCTTCAACCATTTTCGCCGAGCTCGATGCCCCATCGATCGCCTTGCTGCTCGACGTTGACGGCACGCTTATCGATATCGGGCCATCGCCTGATGCCGTGCATGTCGCCGACGATTTGCGCGATTCGCTGGCCCGCCTGGCGCGCGCGACCGGCGGCGCGCTGGCGCTGGTGAGCGGGCGTCCGATCGCCGACCTCGACGCGCTATTCGCACCGCTCAAGCTGCCGGCGGTCGGCGGCCATGGCGCCGAGCTGCGTCTGCACGCGAATGAGCCGGCGCGTTCGGCGCCGCCGCTGTCGCCGGATCTGCGCCGCCATCTCGCGGCGGCGGCGACGCCGGGCTCCGGCATCATCGTCGAGGACAAGGGCTATTCGCTGGCGCTGCACTTCCGTCAGGCGCCGCAGCAGGAAGACCGCCTGCGCTCGCATATCGCCGCCGGCCAGGCCGCCCATCCCGGCGAGGCGACCGAGGTGCTGCCGGGCAAGGCGATGCTCGAAGTCAAGCGGCCGGACGTCAGCAAAGGCGACGGCGTGCGCGAATTGATGCAACATCCGCCTTTCGCCGGCCGCATACCGGTGTTCGTCGGCGACGACGTCACCGACGAATTGGTGTTCGCGGTCCTTACCGGCATGGGCGGCAAGGGCTTCTCGGTCGGCCGGCATTTTACCGGGCTCGCCGGCATTTTCGACTCGCCGCTCGACGTGCGCCGCGCCTTGCAGCGGCTGGCGGCCAAGGCGCAGTCATGAGCGAATCCACGCTCGATCTTGCGGTCATCGGCAATGGGCGCACCGCGGCGCTGGTCGAACCGACCGGACGGATCGTCTGGTGGTGCCTGCCGCGCTACGACGGCGACCCGGCGTTCTGCCGGCTGCTCGCAGGCGAGGAGGAAAAAGGCTTCACCGACGTGCTGCTCGACAGGCAAACGGAGAGTCGCTCGGAATATATGCGCAACACTGCGATCGTGGTGACCGAGCTCGCCGACGGCAGTGGCGGCGCCGTGCGTATCACCGATTTCGCGCCGCGCTTCCAAAACTACGGCCGCATCTTTCGCCCGCCGCAGCTCGTACGCATCGTCGAGCCGATCTCCGGCATGCCGCGTATCACCATTCGCTTTCGCGCCGCGCATCGCTACGGCGTGCCGGTGACGCGGCGCTCCTCAGGCAGCAACCACATCCGCTACTGGCGCGACGAGGTGCCGGTGCGGCTCACCACCGACGCGCCGCTCGCCCATGTGGAAAGTGAGGCCTCCTTCGTGCTCACGCGGCCCGTGCACATGGTGATGGGCATGGACGAGCCGTTCGAAGGCGCGCTCGAGACCACGTGCCGCGAATTCTGCAAGCGCACGCGCGACTACTGGACGGAATGGGTGCGCCGGCTCGCCTTCTCCAACGATTGGCAGGACGAGATCATCCGCGCCGGCATCACGCTCAAGCTGTCGACCTACGAGGAGACCGGCGCGATCGTCGCGGCGCTCACCACCTCGATTCCGGAAGGACCGGGCTCCGGGCGCAACTGGGACTACCGCTTCTGCTGGATGCGCGACGCCTTCTTCGTCGTGCGTGCGCTCAACCGCATCGGCGCGACGCGCACGATGGAGGAGTTCATCTCCTACATTCTGAGCATCGCGGCCGGCCGCGCCGACCGGATCAAGCCGCTTTACGGCGTCGTGCACACCGACACGCTCGAGGAGCGCACCGCCGAGGCGCTCGCCGGCTATAACGGCGAGCAGCCGGTGCGCATCGGCAATGCCGCGGTCGATCAGGATCAGCACGACGTCTACGGCAGCATCATCATGGCGGCGACGCCGATGTTCTTCGACCGCCGGCTGCCCAATCCGGGCGATGCCGCGCTGTTCAGGGTGATCGAGCCGCTCGGCGAACAGGCCGCGCGGCTCGCGCTTGAGCCGGACGCCGGCATCTGGGAATATCGCGGGCGCAAGCGTGTGCACACCTATTCGGCGGCGATGTGCTGGGCCGGCTGCCAGCGGCTGGGAGCGATTGCCGCCCATCTCGGTCTGCCGGAGCGCGCCGCCTATTGGGGCGCGATCGCCAAGCGGCTCGGCGAGGAGGTGCTGACGCGCGCCTGGAATCCCAAGCGCAAGGCGTTTTCGGCGGCGTTCGGCAGCGACGACCTCGATGCCAGCTGCCTGCTGCTCGCCGAAATCGGCCTGATCGCGCCCGACGATCCGCGTTTTGTCTCTACCGTCGAGGCGATCGAGCATGAACTTCGGCGCGACTTCCACGTTATGCGTTATGTCGCCGCGGACGATTTCGGCCTCCCGGAAACGGCTTTTTTGATTTGCCGATTTTGGCTGATCGATGCAATGTGGGAGATCGGGCGGCGCGACGAGGCCCGCGAGATGTTCGTCGATGCTCTGAAATTGCGCAATTGTTACGGTTTGTTGTCGGAAGACGTGCACCCGCAGACCGGAAAATTGTGGGGCAACATTCCGCAGACTTATTCGATGTCGGGATTGATATTGACCGCGATCAAGCTGTCGCGGAGTTGGGGAGACCGGTATTGGCGCGGCTCGTCGTAGTCTCAAACCGGGTTGGCGTTCCCGATCGCAACGCGCGCGCCGGCGGGCTCGAAGTTGCGATCCGGCCGACTCTGCGCAAGCGCGGCGGCCTGTGGTTCGGCTGGAGCGGCCGCGCCACCGACGACGATCCGGGACCGCCCAGGATCGTCGAGCACGACAACGTCACCTACGCCACCACCGATCTGCGCAAGGACGACTACCAGGAATTCTACAACGGCTTCGCCAACCGCGTGCTGTGGCCGATCCTGCATTATCGGCTCGACTTGGCCGAATTCACGCGGCGCGATCTCGGCGGCTATGTCCGCGTCAACGAATTTTTCGCTAAGACCCTCGAAAAGCTGCTCAAACCCGACGACATCGTCTGGGTGCACGACTATCACCTGATCCCGCTCGCCAAGGCGCTGCGGGAGCGCGGTCACGGCAACAAGATCGGATTTTTTATCCACGTCCCGTTCCCGCCGCCGGAAATCGTCACCGCGCTGCCCAACCATGACCAGCTTATTCCGGCGCTGTGCCACTACGATCTCGTTGGTTTCCAGACCGAGGTCGATGCCGCCAACTTCTCGCGCTATATCGCCAACGAGTGCGGGCTGTCCTGGGCCGGCGGCAACAGCTTCCATTACGGCAACCGGGTGGTGCGGGTCGGCACCTTCCCGGTCGGCGTCGAGACCGAAGCCTTCGCGCGGCTGGCGCGGCGCGCCATCGAGACCGTCTTCGTGCGTGAGGTGCTCGACAGTTTGTCGGGCCGCGCCATGATCATCGGCGTCGACCGGCTCGATTATTCCAAGGGCATCCCCGAGCGGATGAACGCGTTCGAGCGCTTCCTCGCCAATTTCCCGGACTTGCGCGGAAAGGTCACTTATCTGCAGATCACGCCGCGCAGCCGCACCGGCATCCCGGAATATAACGATATCGGCCGGCTGGTGGGCGAGGCGGTCGGTCGCATCAACGGCACCTATGGCGAGGCGTCATGGACGCCGCTGCGCTACATCAACAAGGCGCACAGCCGTACCGCACTCGCCGGGCTTTACCGCGCGGCGCGCGCCGGCCTGGTGACGCCACTGCGCGACGGCATGAATCTGGTGGCTAAGGAATTCGTCGCGGCGCAGAACGCGGAGGATCCCGGCGTGCTGATCTTGTCGCGCTTTGCCGGCGCCGCGCATGAATGCGCCGCCTCGCTTCTGGTCAACCCGTACGATCCGGAGGGCGTCGCCATCGCCATCAACCGGGCGCTATCGATGCCGCTCGAAGAGCGCCGGCAGCGCCATGCGGCAACTTACAAAGTGCTGGTGGCGAACGATATAGCGCATTGGGCGGAGCGATTTATGGGCATGCTGGAACAACCGCCGCATGCCGGCAACGAGCGAATGCGCGCGGCCGCTGGCGGTTGAACATCGCGCTTGATCTAGGTCATGACGGTGCCGGCTTGCTGCGCTAGGCTGAATTGTTGTCAAGGAGGTCGTCGCCCATGCGTCGTATAGTGTCCGGTTTGGTTTTGCTTGGTGTGGCGCTTTCGCAGGCCGCGTTCGCGGCTGACGTCGCGAATGGCGAAAAGCTTGCCAAGCGTTGGTGCGCGGCCTGCCATGTGGTCGCCGCAGATCAGAAAAGCGGTAACACCCAGGTGGCGCCGTTCTCGGCCATCGCCAAAGTGCCGAACTTCGATGCCGCGAAGCTCGCGCTTTACCTGCTGACGCCGCATCCGAAAATGCCGGATATGTCGCTCTCGCGCAGCGAGGCTGCCGATCTCGCGGCCTATATCGTCAGCCAGGACCGCTAACCCGTTGCCGTGCTTACCTCGCTTAATTGTGACGCGCTCCGCGTAGCTGCGAGCGTTGACTGAGATCAATGCGCGCGCGAGAGTGTGGCGCACCCTCCGCCGCCAATAAGGCTCGAAAAAATCCTGGCGAGGACACGCCGCTTGCGTTGGTCGATTGGCGACAATACGGAGCAAGCCATGCGCGCGCGCACATTCACCACACTCGCAATTGCCGTCACGGCGGCAACGTTTCTCGCCGGCGCCGCACCCGCGCGTGCCGAAGAGACCGGCATCAAACTCGAATTCTGGAAGGGTCATTTCGACCGCGGCGCCGAGGCATTCCACGATTGGGACAAGGAAAAGGAAATTCCCGCGGTTTGCGCGCGCTGCCACGGCGCCAACAGCCTTCCGGAATACGTCAAGGAAGGCAAGAACACGCCGGCCCCGCACGTCAAGAACGGCTTTGCCTGCACCAATTGCCACGCCGACCTGCTGACTTACGCGCGGCACACCGTGGCCAAGGTCACATTCCCGAGCGGCGTTGTCGTCGACAGCGGCAACAACGACGCCAATCTGTGCATGACCTGCCACCAGGGCCGCGAGTTGACCGCGAGCGTGAACAAGGCTATCGCCGGCTTGGCGCCGGATACGCCCAATCCGAAGCTCGCCTTCCTGCATGTGCACTATTTCCCGGCCGGCGCGACCATCTACGGCGACGAGGCGAAAGTCGGCTACCAATACGAAGGCAAGACATACGTCGGCCGCTTCGCGCACATGCCGAACGTGAGCAAATGCACCGATTGCCACACGCCGCACACCGGCGAGGTCAAGATCGACCGCTGCGGCGGCTGCCACACCGGCGCTAACACGGTCGCCGGTCTCGCCAATATCCGCATGTCTACCAAGGGCGACTTCGACGGCAACGGCAAGGAAGAGGGCCTCGCCCGCGAGATCGCCGGTCTGCAAACACAGCTCTATGCCGCGATCCAGACCTACGCCAAGAATGTCAGCGGCACGCCGATCGGCTTCACCAAGGCCGCGTTCCCCTATTGGTACGCCGACAGCAACGGCAACGGCCGCATCGATCCGGAAGAAATCAAGATGGCCAACAAGTATCCGGCCTATACGCCCCGCCTGATGCAAGCCGTTTACAACTACAGCTACTCGGTGCGCGATCCGGGGGGCGCCTATCACAATGGTCGCTATGTGCTGCAACTGCTGTACGATTCGCTCGACAGCCTGGCCGCGAGCGGCAAGGCCGGCGTCAGCATGAGCGGAAAGATCCGGCCGTAACGGCGTCGGCGGCGGGAACCGCCGGCGTCCATCGCAAGACTTTCACAAAAACTGGAGCATGATCTGATTCCACTCGGACTGATCATGCTCTATGAATTGGAGACTTGGAAATGCAGTTACAGGTGGCTATCCGGGATCATTCGAAGGGACCGACCATGTTCCGTTTTCTGGAGTTGACGGCCAAACAGTACATGACCTCCAAAGTCACCAGCGTGACGCGGGCGTGTACGCTGGGAGACCTGGAGTCGCTGTTTGCAAAATACGACTTCGAAACGCTGCCAGTGGTCGAGAACGGCAAGCTCATCGGCATCGTTACCAAGTTCGATTTCCTGCGCGCCTTCGCCTTCACCACCGGCCAATTGCTGCCAAGCTACGACGAGCAGATGAAGAGGACCGTCGGCGAGGTGATGACCGAAGGCGTCATCGACGTCGCGTCGAACGCGCCGCTGACCCGCGTGTTGCAAATGATGGTCAATCACCGCATCCGCAGCTTCCCGGTGGTCGACGACGGCAAGCTCGTCGGCATGATCTCGCGCGGCGACGTCATGCGCGCACTCAAGCAGGCGACGTACGACGGCAAATAACCGTCAGGCCGTAGCCTTCGACCGCTTGACGTCCGGCGGCACCGCCTCACCGGCGAGCGCGGCAACCGCCGCATTGAGTGGCATCACCTGCTGGCCTTCGCTGCCGAGACGACGGATGGACACGGTGCGCTCGGCCGCTTCCTTCTTGCCGACCACCAGCAGGGCAGGGACCTTGGCGAGCGAGTGCTCGCGCACCTTGTAGTTGATCTTCTCGTTGCGCAGGTCACTGTCGACGCGCAGGCCAAGCTTGCGCGCCGCATCGACCACCTCTCGCGCATAATCGTCAGCGTCCAGGGTGATCGTTGCGACCACCGCCTGCAGCGGCGACAACCACAGCGGCAAATGGCCGGCATAGTGTTCGATCATCACTCCGATGAAGCGCTCCATCGAGCCAAACATCGCGCGGTGCAGCATCACCGGTGTGATCTTATTGGAGTGCTCGTCGATGTAGAAAGCGCCGAGCCGCCCGGGCATGTTGAGGTCGACCTGCACGGTGCCGCATTGCCATTCACGGCCGATGGCGTCGCGCAGCACGTATTCAAGCTTCGGCCCGTAGAAGGCGCCTTCGCCTTTGTTGAGCGTCCACGGCCGGCCGGAGGCTTTCAGCGCCGCCATCAGCGCGGCTTCCGCCTTGTCCCACACGGCGTCGTCTCCGATGCGCTTGTCGGGCCGGTCGGAAAACTTGATGCGCACGTCGGTGAAGCCGAAATCCTCATAGATCGACAGGATTTGATTGTTCACCTTCAGGACTTCGTCAGCAATCTGGCTTTCCATGACGAAGAGGTGCGCGTCGTCCTGGGTGAAGGCGCGCACGCGCATCAGCCCGTGCAGCGCGCCTGAGGGCTCGAAACGGTGCACCTTGCCGAATTCGGCGATCTTGAGCGGCAGGTCGCGGTACGACTTCAGGCCGTTCTTGAAGATCTGCACGTGGCCCGGGCAGTTCATCGGCTTGATGACGTAGATTCGTTCGTCCTCCTCGCGTTTGGCGGTCAGGAACATCATGTCGCTGTAGGTCGGCAGATGGCCGGTGGTGATCCACAGCTCGCGGTCCATCATCTGCGGCGAGTTCACCTCGACGTAGCCGGCCTCAAATTGGCGGCGCCGAATATAGCCCTCGAGCCGCTGGAATAGCGTCCAGCCTTTCGAATGCCAGAACACCGAGCCGGGCGCTTCTTCCTGGAAGTGGAACAGGTCCATCTCGCGGCCGAGACGGCGGTGGTCGCGCTTCTCGGCTTCCTCGATCTGCTTGAGATAAGCGTCGAGCTCTTCCTGCTTGGCGAAGGCGGTCCCGTAGATGCGGGTGAGCATCGGGTTCTTGCTGTCGCCGCGCCAATAAGCGCCGGCCACCTTCATCAGCCTGAAGGCGTTGCCGATCTTGCCGGTCGACGTCATGTGCGGGCCGCGGCATAAGTCGAACCAGTCGCCCTGCTTGTAGATCGTGATCTGCTGGTCTTCGGGAATGGCGTCGACCAGCTCGACCTTGAAGCTCTCGCCCATGTCGGCAAAGGTTTTCTTCGCCTGCCCGCGCGACCAGGTTTCCTTGGTGAAGGGTTTGTCGCGGGCAATGATCTCCTTCATCTTTTTCTCGATAACCGGCAGGTCTTCCAGCGTGAACGGCTGGTTGCGCGCGAAGTCGTAATAAAATCCGTTCTCGATCACCGGGCCGATGGTGACCTGGGTGCCCGGCCACAGCGACTGCACCGCTTCGGCGAGCACGTGCGCTGCATCATGGCGGATCAATTCCAGCGCGCGCGGGTCCTCGCGGTTGACGAATTCGATCTTGGCGTCGCGCTCGATCGGGTCGGCGAGATCGGCGAGCCCGCCGTCGAGCGCCATGGCGACGGTGCGCTTCGCCAACGAGGGCGAAATGCCCTTGGCGATGTCCAAGCCGGTTGTGCCCGAGGGGTAGTCCCGACGCGCGCCGTCGGGGAAGGTCAATGCGACCATGACGCGGCTCCTTTGCTCACTCGCTGCCTACGAACGCAGGTAAGCGTGATTTGGCAGGGGATATAGCAATAAGGCGCGAAGACGCAACATATCTGCGCCGTTCATTCGCTGGCTTGTCCCCGGCAAAAACAACTACCGATTTTCCCCACCCGCCTGTCTGCGCCCACTTGGCGGTATTTCGTTGTCCCGCGCCAGCGGGCGTAGCGCCACGGCGCCCACCAATGGGCGCTGGCCGGCAATTCGGCCGGCACAAAGTCGAGCCCGGAGGTGCCCCACGGCTGGCAGCGCAGGATGCGGGCAAGCGCCACCCAGGAGCCGGCCCATAGTCCGAAGCGGGAAACCGCCTCGTCGGCATATTCGGAGCAGGACGGCAAATGCCGGCAGCGCGGACCGATCAGCGGCGCCAGCGTATAGCGGTAAAGCATCACCATGCCGCGCCCGAAGAGACGCGGCCAATGAGCCAGTCGCAGCAATGGCGCGCGCTCGTCAGTCATGGTCTTGGCACGGTTCCAATCGCCGAAAAAGTTCCATCGCAGAATGGAACCGGAGTTCTTGATCTAAAACCACAGTCGACAGCGGCTTTATTACACTAGACCCAACTCTGCGTGCTCATTAAAACTGACACAGTCGGGGTGTTGCGGTACAACCCGCTTAAGCCCGGCGCAGCACGCGGGAAGAACACGCCAAGAACACGGGCTCCGCGGCGTAAAAGGGGAAGAATGGCTCGATCACTTGTGGTTGCCTTGGCGCTTGCTGCTGGCGGCGCAGGTGACACTTTTGCCTGCGATCGGCGGAAGTCGCGGATCGTACGTTGCCGATGCGCTTCGAATTGCGTCTGCAAGGTCCCGCCGACGCTTGCGGCGATAGTTGCAAGCTCTGGATCTCGGCGACCGGCGCCATCACCGCCGACACGCCGCGCGATTTTGAAATGTTCGCGCGCGGCCACAACCTCAACGGCGCCACGGTCGTGCTCGACTCCGACGGCGGCTCGGTGCACGGCGCCATCGATCTCGGCCGCGACATGCGCCGCTTCGGCCTCGACACCACCGTCGGCCGTATCGTCGATATCCCGAGCGGGCAGGAGAGGCCGCGCGGCCACTACGTGCCGAGCGCCGATTGCGAATCGATGTGCGGCTTTGTGCTGCTCGGCGGCGTGCACCGCACGGTGCCGCCGGAAGCGCGCGTGATGGTGCACCAGATCTGGCTCGGTGACCGGCGCGACGATCCGACCGCGGCAAACTACAGCGCCGAGGACCTCGTGCTGGTGCAGCGCGATATCGGCCGGCTGGCGAAATACACCGTCGAAATGGGCGGCTCGATCGAACTGCTCGATCTGGCGTTGCGCATCCCGCCGTGGGAGCCGATGCATGCCTTGACGGCGGAGGAGACGCGCCTCACGCACCTTGCGACCGATTCGTCGTCGCCTGTCGTTGCGGCGCCCACCGTCGCTTCGGCGCCGGTCGTCAAGCGGCCGATCCCGCGCGTGACCGATGGCGTGCGCGCGACTGCGATCAGCGAGCGGCGCTGGGCGGTGGTCGATCATGCCGGAGTTGCTGCGCTGGCGCGCCGTCAGCCGCTCACCGTCGAAGGCGAGGACATCGGCAGCTTCGATCTCATGCTCGCATGCGGCGCCGGCCCCGACAGCTATGACGTGACTTATGTCGAACGCCGCCATGACGGCGGCCGCGTCCAGGTGCCGGCCGCGCTCGGCCTGACCGTGACCGTGACCGTGACGGTCGGCCGGCTGTCGGCCCCGCTCAAGGTGGTATCGTCCGAGCGCCGTACCGATCCCGACGAACTCGTCACGTTTGCCTCCGGACCGATGCCGGCCTCATTGATCGACGGATTCGCCGCCATCGGCAGCCACTCGATGATGATCGAGACCGCAAGCGCCGGCATGGTCACCGGCATCCGGCTCGGCAATACCGGCGCGCAGCAGAGCCTGCCGCGGCTCGCCGCCGGCTGCGCCAAAGCCATCGGCAATCGCGCCGAATTGGTCGCGCCCAAGACCGGCGGGATCGCGGCGAAGTAGAATTACTCCGCCGCCTGCTTTTGCGCTTTCTTGGCCTCGATCTGATCGAGCGCCGACACCACGGCATCGAAGGTGAGCATGGTCGAGGCATGGCGCGCCTTGTAGTCGCGCACCGGCTCGAGCACGGCGATGTCGGCCCATTTGCCGGCGGGCGGCGGGCCGTTCTCCTTCAGCATCTTGCGCACGGTCTCGCGCAATTCGCGCAGCTCGGCCGGCTTTGCGCCGATGACGTGGCGGGCCATGATCGAGGACGAAGCCTGGCCGAGCGCGCAGGCCTTCACGTCATGGGCGAAATCGCCGACCACCGGGCCGTTCATCTTGAGGTCGACGGTGACGGTCGATCCGCACAGTTTGGAATGGGCTATGGCGCTGGCGTCGGGCTGATCGAGTCGTCCCAGGCGCGGGATATTGCCCGCTAAATCGAGGATTTGCTCGTTATAAACCTCGTTGATCATTGATGTTTTCCAGATCGTCGTAGAAGCCCGGATTGCCTCCGCCGTTCAACTGAATATATAGGGAGCAGCCCGCCGGTGCGAGAAGGGGTTCCCGCGCCCGCCATGGTTTAAGCCATGCCGAACGGGCATGCGGCGTCCGACGCCCTGCACTGGACTTCAGGCAGTCCGAAGGGTTACTGACGCGGCCACCCCGGTGACACTCCCGGCGCAGCCCAAGATGGGTGGGTGCCGGTCGAACGGAGAGACCGCCAATGGACGCCAAGAATACGATCATCAAGCCGTGGCCCAAGCAGGGGCTTTCCGAGCACGTGCGGGCGGCGCCGACGCCTCCCGGTCCCCGACCGTCGCGCGAGGCCGCCGAAGCCGCGGTGCGCACCTTGATCGCCTATACCGGCGACGACCCCAACCGCGAAGGCGTGCTGGAGACGCCCAAGCGCGTCATCGACGCCTACGAGGAAATCTATCAGGGCTATCGCGAATGCCCGGCCGAGGTGCTCGATCGCACCTTTAGCGAGACCGGCGGCTATGACGATGTCGTGCTGGTCAAGGACATCGGCTTCAATTCGCACTGCGAGCACCACATGATGCCGTTCTACGGCAAGGCGCACATCGCCTATATGCCGACCGAGCGGGTGGTAGGGCTGTCGAAGCTGGCGCGCCTGCTCGACGTCTACTCGCTGCGCCTGCAGACGCAGGAGCACCTCACCTCGCAGGTGGCGACCGCGATCGACGAGATCCTGAAACCCCGCGGCGTGGCGGTGATGATCGAAGCCGAGCATATGTGCATGTCGCTGCGCGGCGTGGAAAAGGCCGGCGCGCTGACGGTGACCACGCATTTCACCGGCGCCTTCCGCGACGACGTCAACGAGCAAGTGCGTTTCATGACCATGCTGCGCGGGTCGCAACGCTAAGCCCCGCGTCAACCCGCGAGGCGAATTTGGCTGACAAGCCCGAGATCGAGGAAAGCCTAGCCTTCGCGCCGCAATTCGGCGCCGACGGGCTGATCACGGCTGTCGTCACCGACGCCACGTCGGGCGACGTTCTGATGGTCGCGCACATGAACCAGGAGGCGCTGGCCAAGACCATCGCCAGCGGCGAGGCCTGGTACTATAGCCGGTCGCGCCGGAAGCTCTGGAAAAAAGGCGAAAGCTCCGGCCACGTCCAGCGCGTCATCGAGTTGCGCGTCGACTGCGACCAGGACGCGCTCTGGCTCAAGGTCGAACAGACGGGCGAGGGCGCCTGCCACACCGGGCGGCGCTCGTGCTTCTACCGCGCGGTTCCGCTCGGGCAGAGCGGTGCGGTCAAACTGGAATTCCGCGACGCCGACAAGACCTTCGATCCGAAGGCGGTCTACGGCAAGCGATGAGCGCGAGCCGCGTCGACCTACGTCTCGACGAACGCGCAGGCGGCACCGTCGCCTTTCTCACCGTCGACAACCGCGCCAAGCTCAACACGCTCGACCGCGCGCTGATGACCGACTTCATCGGCAAGGTCGAAACGCTAACGTCGCGCGATGACCTGCGCGCGCTGGTGCTCCGCGGCGCGGGCGAAAAAGCCTTCATCGGCGGCGCCAGCATTCCGGAGATGGCGGCGCTCATCCCCGACACCGCGCACGACTTCATCACTGTGGTGCACCAGACCTGCGATTGCCTGCGCCGCCTGCCAGTGCCGGTGATCGCGGCGATCGACGGCTACGCGCTCGGCGCTGGGTTAGAAGTTGCGGTGTCGTGCGATCTGCGTGTGGCCACACGCCGGGCCAAATTCGGCATGCCGGAAACGAAGGTGGGCATTCCCTCGGTGGTGGAAGCGGCCCTCATTCCGCATTTGATCGGCTTCGGCCGCGCGCGTGAGCTGTTGATGCTGGGCGAGATCATCGACGCCGAAACCGCGCTGAGCTGGGGTCTGGTTGAACGCGTGGTCGAGCCGGCGGCGCTCGACACCGAGGTCGAGG